>NZ_JACIEQ010000001.1 GCF_014196965.1 Actibacterium naphthalenivorans
CCTCTACTTGGGATATGAAGCTATGATCTGTCATAGCTTCATGCTCTTACAGGCAGCCGGGTGGGTCGGTCAGACGGCCCTCGGCGGATGCTTACCATGCGGGACGACTTTCAGCCGATACTGGCGCCCGAGGTAGAGATGGGTCTCACCGGCGACAAACCTGCGCTCCGGTGTTCTTGGAAGGAACTGGGCGAAGTACCGCTGCTGCCGCGTCACCCATGCCGCGCGCTTCCGCAGCTTGGCTTCTATGGCGTCGAGCGTCGCGTCCTCCGGGGCCGCGATCACCACCGAAGCATCCGGCTCGACAGCGATCTCTAGCGTCTTCCTCGGACGGCGGACGATCTCGTACCGGATCTCCTGCTCGCCGTACTGCAGGCAGTGCAGTTCCCGCGTCATACCGCGAACCGGGCCCGAGCAAGATCCATGATCTTGAGTTCGAGATCGTCGAGCACCTGCACGGGCAGGTCGACGCCCCTCTCGTCACGCAGAACGTCGAAGAAGTAGTCATCGATAGCATTGCGCAGTTTGTTCTGGGCCACTTCGTTCGACCAGATGTCGACGATCAGTTGGGACTTGATGATGTCGATGATCTCCAGGGCGATGGATGCTGCTTCGTCGCCGGACACCGGCTCATCGTCCTTGATCTTGAGCTGACCTTCCAGGACGCCGAAGAACGCCTGTGCATCCTCATCGCCCCGGATGCTTTCGGGAACATCTCGGCCCCGATCCTTGCGTGCCACCTTGCTCGCGAGGTCCACGACGCTGTTCAGGTACTCGCGCTCGGAGAGCCGCTTCTCGCGATAGGCGCGAATGGTCTCTTCGAGCAGCTCGGAGAACTGTTTGTAGAACGTCGGGTCCTCATCCATCTTCTCGGTGATTGCCCGCCGGGTGGCGCTGGCGATGCGGTCCGCCCTCGAGGCTTCTGAGACGCCCGTCTCCTCGACGACCGCCTTCAGCGCATCAGGATCGTTGATGTTCACCACCTCGATGATGGTCTCGGCAGGCATCGCCACGACATGGTCATCAAGCAGCTTCTGGATCTTCGGCTCGAACTCGCGGACATCGACCGTCTCCTGGTAGCGGAGCTGGACCGAGCGCTTGAGTTCGGAGAACTGTTTCCAGTCGCGTTTCAGAGCATCGATCTTGGCCTCGTCGAAGACATCGAACAGCTTGTCCGACGAGAGCGATATGTGCAGGCATCGGCTGAAAGCCTTGAGGCGCGCGTAGAACTCATGGCGAAGCGACTCGTCGGCAAGGTGCTGCTCGAACTGCTCCATGTCCTTCTTGTTCCTGACCGGCTTGAACAGGTCCCAGAGCTGATCGTGCAGCTGGGGCAGCTTGCGGATCTCCTCGCGAACGTCATGCACCGTCTCGGCGAGGTCCGCCGCCTCGTACCCCTCGAATGCGCTATAGGTCGTCAGGGCGCTGTCGAGCTCGCCTAGCAGCCCTTCGTACTCGATGATGAAGCCGAACTGCTTCTCCGTGCCACCGTACTCGTAGAGGCGGTTTACGCGCGCAATCGCCTGCAGGAGGTTATGTTCCTTCAGGGACTTGCAGACGTAAAGGACCGTGTTACGGGGCGCGTCGAAGCCGGTGAGCAGCTTGGAAACGACGATCAGGATCTCCGGATCGCCGGAACCTTTGAATGCATCGATGATCTGGCGGTTGTAGTCCTCTTCGGTCTTGTGCCGTGCCATCATCTGCGACCAGAAGCGGCGCACGAGGTCCTTGGACTCTTGGTCGACCTCCTCGTTGCCCTCGTTCTCATCCGGCGGCGAGATGACGATCGCACTCGAGACGTGGCCGATCTCGTCGAGTACTTCCTTGAAGCGGACGGCGGCCGCCTTCGAGGGGGCAACGAGTTGTGCCTTGAAGCCAGTGCCCTGCCAGTGCTGGCGATAGTGCTCGGAGATGTCGAAAGCCTTGGCTCGAATGGCCTGGTCGGTCTTGGCCAAAGCGTCCATCCGAGAGAACTTCCGCTTCAGATCGCGCTTCTGGTTTTCGGTGAGGCCCTCGCTGATCTTCTCGAACCAGCGGTCGATTACGGCGCCCGAAACCTGCTGCTCGACAAGCCGTCCTTCGTATAGCAGCGGCACGACGGCACCGTCGGCAACTGCCTCGTCGATGGCGTAGCGGTGGATCAGCCGTCCGAAGGTCGACAGCGTGTTCTTCTCCTTCTTCAGCAGGGGCGTGCCGGTGAAACCGAGGTAGCAGGCTTTGGGCAGGAGGCGGCGCATTTTGGCGGCGAACTGGCTGTGGCCGCCGTAGCGCCCCGTCTGCGTCCTGTGGCTCTCGTCCACCAGCACGAAGATGTTGGGATCATCGTCCGCCAGCTTGCTGTTCTTCAGCGCCGTGTCGAACTTGTTGATGATCGTGGTGATCAGCGGAGTCTTGTTTTGGACGAGCTCGAGAAGGTGCGACCCACTCGTTGCGCGGGCCGGCTCAAGATCGCAGGACTTGAAGGTGTCCTTGATCTGCTTGTCGAGATCATCTCGGTCCGTGACGATGATAATGCGCGGGTTCTCGATGCTGCGCTCGAGCGCGAGTGAACGCCCCAGCATCACCATCGTCAGCGACTTGCCTGAGCCCTGTGTATGCCATATCACGCCGCCTTTGCGGGCGCCGCTGACGTCGTGCTGCTTGACCGTCTCGACCGCGCGGCGGATTCCGAAGAACTGCTGGTGGCGCGCGACCTTGCGAACGCCGCCATCGAATACCGTGAAGCGGCGGATGAGATCAAGCAGCCGCGCGGGTCGGCACAGCGCGTACACCGTCCGGTCTTGAACCGTGACCGCGCGGTCGCCCTCTGCCTCCATTGAGTCGAAGTAGACGCGCGCGTCGACGAAGTCGCCAGAAAAAATCGAGTCTTTTTCCGCCGCCGCAAGGACGCGGTTGACGAAAGGCGCGATGGCCTCGTCGGCGTCTTCCTCGTCGCGCCACTCGGCCCAGAATTTCGATTTGGTCCCGACCGTCGCATAGCGCGCGCTGTTGCGGTTCATAGAGACTAGCAGCTGGGCGAAGTGGAAGAGCTGCGGGATATTGTCTTCGTTCTGGTAGCCAATCAGTTGGCTGTCCGCCTTCTTCAGGCTTTCGGTCGGCCGCTTGTTTTCGATCACCAGGATTGGAACACCATTCACGAAGGCAACGATGTCGCAACGCTTGGTCTGGCTGGACGCGGTCCTCTCCACCGAAAACTCGGCAGTCACGTGGAAGACGTTGTTCTCAGGCTGGTCCCAGTCGATGTACCGAAATGAGTAGCTCTTTGAATCGCCGTCGATGGACTTCGTGATCGTCGTCCCGAGGACGAGCGTGTCGTAGATGTCCTGGTTCGTCCCACGAAGCCCCTTGAGACGGTCCGGCGTGGGTTTGAGCCGCCGCATCGCCTCGTGCGCGTCCTCGAGGTCAAATCCGTACTCACGGCCCCGATGCGTGAAGCGGTTGATGCGCATAAGCTGCTCGGCAAGGATATCGTCCAGAACCACGTTCCGCAGCCGACCGCCGCGCAGACGAAGCGCCTCTTCCTGCGAGAGCGGAGTGAATCCGAGCGCCACCAGAAGCTGCAGCGCCGGAACCTGGGACTGATGTTTCTCGGCGGCGTCGAAGGTCATGATTTCGGCCTGTATCCGTGCTCTCGCGCAATCCGACCGAGAATGCCCTTCACGATGATGTCGATTTGCGAATTTTCCTCGTAGTCAGCTGGAGCTACGAATTCGACGCGACCGTCCGAGATCAGCTTGTGAATCTTCTTGAGATCGCGATCCGTCCTGTCCGGATCGTATACGGCGACCGAATGCCCACCCTTGTGGGTAAGCATTTTCATTGTCGGAATGTCGGTGTCGCCGTCTCCTAGGAAGATCATCCGCTCGAATGGTATCGGGCGTTCGTCTTCGGGCATGTAGCTGTTGATGGAGACATTGTCCCAGTGGTTGTCGATGCCCTTGTTGATCCGGAACAGGTACTGGGTCTTGGTGGTGTAATTGATGCCGACCCCCGGCCACGCCGCCACGCCGTCGACGTAGATGAACTTTGAAGCGAATACCTGACGGAAAGCATCGCGGATCGCGCAGCCCTCAATCATCTCGTGGATGCCGGACGAGACAATGAAATGCTCGAGAACCAGCCCGCGCTCGCTAGCATGCGCGTTGATACGGTCAAACCACGATTTGTCCGCGAGCCCGGGGAACAGCGGGGCTTCCTCACCATTTCGTCTCAGGTCTTCAACCGTAACTTGAACGCCTTGCTCGCGCGCCTTGTCGAGCATCAGATGCATATAGACGAGGATTTCATCGGCATCGTGATCCCGCGTGCGCGCCTTCACCTCTGCCCAGAAATCTTCCTTGGTCATGCCGATGTTCGGAATGAAGCTCGTCTCCTGCAAATTGCCGCGGGCGAGCGTTCCGTCGAAATCGTAAATCAGTGCCGTCCGTTTCGGCTCGTCCATCGTCTATGCCCTCCTTCGGCAAATTGCTTCTTCAAATTCCTAGCGGCTGGCGTCAGCCCTTCGGCGGATACGGGTCCTTGCCATAGGTGTTCCTCTCACGGATTTTCCCGTCACGGCCCTTCAGGAAGGCTTCTCCTTTGGTCTCAGTCGCCTTCTCGCGCGAATGGGCCCAGGCATCGGACTGGGTATCGGTGACCTTACTGGCGCGCGTCGCGCCTTCGCGTTTGGATTCCCACTTCCCGTCCGGGCGCTGCTGGGTCCAATAGTTCTTCTTATCCGGCATGTTCGGCCTCCTCGGTGGTTGCTGAGATTTCGGTGTGGTCGAGCGGAACGCGCCATTCGCCTGTCAGCAGCTTCTGCATCAGGCCGCGCTTCTGGCGGGTGACCGCGTCGATTTCGCGCTCAGTTGCGGCGAGGTCGTCTCGCGCTGTGTTCAGGACGGTGGCGATAGCCTTCTGCTCGTCCAGTTCCGGCAGGGGCAGCTTCAGCGCGGCGAGGTCGTCGTAGTAGGTCCGCTGTCGCACACTGCCGGAGCCGCCGCTGTTGATGTAATGGGTCCACCAGGACGTCTTGCGCAGATGATCGAGGTAATCGGGATCGAGGCCGTCGGCATTACAGGCGAAGACGACGTAGTCAGGGCTGACAAGGACTTCCTCGTCGCGCACGTTCATCGCGATGGAGCCGACGTTGATGCGCATCGGGTTGTAGGCGAAAGCGCGCGGGGGAAGGCGTTTGTAGCGGCTGATGTCACCGGCGATGGTCTGCTCACGCATGGGCACGACACCTTGGGCCTTGGTGACGCCCATCACGTAGTCGCGTCCAAGCCCCTTTGCCCCATTTCGGGCGGTCAACTCATGGGTGATAGATGCAAGGCGTGTCGGCACCCAATTGCGGCGCTGGTCGTCGAGGCGCAGTTCGCCGAAAAGCATCGCGTAGCGAAGGGCACCCAGGCGCTTGTCCTTTGCAGCGCGGAGGGCGGTGAGCTTTTCGAGCGCCTCGTCCCAGGTCTGCAGGATCTCGGCGATCTTGCGCTGTTCGGGAAGTGGTGGTGCCAGAACCGGAAGGTCAGAAATGATCTCAGTATTCAAATTGAGCATCGTTTGGCCAACGGCATTGGCCTCTAGCCAGTCAATTACAGCCTTTTGATTCAAATACGTGATTAGAAATTTCGGGTCAGTTCCGGATGTCAGGCGGGCTCTCAAGCAACCTGTACCGCACAACCATCCACCTTGCTCATCGTCAACCAGTGCAATGCGGCTCAAGTCACCTCGGCGTGGGAACAAGATGTCGCCCGTTTCAAGTTTGTGCTTCTTCAGCTTTTCAGCCTTGGTCTTCGGAACACGATTTATCTGCGTCGAAACAATTCTTCCTGCCAAGATATCGCGAGGCATAACCACAGGAACCCCATCAGGGTCTTCAGTGTATTCCTCTGCTTTGAGCTGGCTGCCGAACGGACCGATTTGTAGGCCCTTTTCTTTGGTCAGCTCTATCAGGGAAAGGTGTTGCCATCCCTCAAGCATCAACGCCGAGCTCCTTCAGGTACCCGGCCATCTTCGCCCGCACATCCGCCAGTTCGGCCTCGATCCGCAGGATGTCCTTCTGCACGGCGACGACGTCGATCTCCTCCTCGGGCTCGAAGGTGTCGACATAGCGGGGGATGTTGAGGTTGTAGCCGTTCTCGGCGATCTCCTCTGGGCTCGCCCGATGCGAATACCGCTCGACCTCGGCGCGGGTGGCGTAGGTCTCCAGCACCTTGGCCACGTGTGCCTCGTCCATCACGTTCTGGGTCTTGCCCGGCGTGAACTCCTTGCTGGCGTCGATGAACAGCACATCGCGCCGGTCCGCGTTCGCGCCGTCTTCCTCGCGCGAGCGGTCGAAGATCAGGATGGCAACCGGGATCCCCGTGGTGGTGAACAGGTTGGCGGGCAGGCCGACGACGGCGTCGAGCAGGTTCTCCTCGATCAGCTGCTGGCGGATGCGCCCCTCGGCCCCGCCCCGGAACAGCACGCCATGCGGGACGATCACCGCGACGCGTCCGGACTGCCGCTTGGCGATCTCGATCATGTGGGTGATGAAGGCGTAGTCGCCCTTGGACTTGGGCGGCACACCGCGCCAGAAGCGCTTGTACTGATCGCTGTCCGCATCCTCCGCACCCCACTTGTCGAGCGAGAAAGGCGGATTCGCGAGCACCACATCGAAACGCATGAGGTGATCGCCCTCAACCAGCGTCGGGCTGTTCAGCGTGTCGCACCATTCGATGCGGGCCGCGTCCTTGGCGTGCAAGAACATGTTCATGCGGGCCAGTGCCCAAGTCGCGCCGTTCACCTCCTGCCCGTAGAGGGCGAAGTTTTCGGACCCGACTTCCTGTGATGCCTGAATAAGCAGAGAGCCCGACCCACATGCCGGATCGCAAATGGTATCGCCGGGCTGAGGCGCGGCCAGCTTGGCCAGCAGACCGGAAACAGCGGTCGGGGTATAGAATTCGCCCGCCTTCTTACCGGCGTCCGAGGCGAAGCGGGAAATCAGGTAGATGTAGCACTCGCCGATGATGTCCTCGGTCACCCGCGACGGGCGCAGGTCGAGGGCGGGCTTGGCAAAGTCCTCAAGCATGTTCTTGAGGCGGCGGTTGCGATCCTTCGGGCGGCCGAGATTGGCCTCGGAATTGAAGTCGATATTGCGGAAGACGCCCTCGAGCTTCGCGCGGTTCGCGTCTTCGATCTTTTCAAGCGCGATATTGATCAGCTCGCCGATGTTGGGCTCGTTTCGCTGCGCATAGAGATCGTAGAAGCTGGCACCCTCGGGCAGGATGAAGCGTTCACGTTCCAACCGCCGACGGATGCGCGCATCATCGTCCCCGTATTGCTTGCGGTAGGTCTCGATATGATCATTCCAGAGGTCCGAAATGTACTTCAGGAACAACATCACGAGGATGTAGTCCTTGTACTGACCGGCATCGACGGCGCCCCGGAAGGTGTCGCAAGCCGCCCAGGCGGTCTGGTTGATTTGCTGCTGGGTAACCTGATCAGTCATTGGACGAGTTCCTTTTGACGAGCATCGCGCGCGCGCTCAGCAAGAATGATGGAGGACAATTGTTCGCGGCGGTCGGCCAGATCGCGAAGCAGTGATCCCTCGCGCTTCGCCAGCTTGTGGACCGAAACGATAAGGGATTGGGTTTGGAGGTCCGGCAATGGAACCTCCAGTTGCTCGAGCACGGCTTTCGGAATCATGCGCATGTTTGTGCCCTGCGCCTCTGAATCGAAGTACCGCTGCGCTTGAGGCTGGTTGATCACCCAAGCGAGGTAATCCGGCAGCACAAATTCGACTTTGGGACGCAGGATGACGAGCGGCAAGGTGATCGCCACTGGCTCAGTAAGCTTGTGACTCACGACGGCAGCTGCGTTGGGTGCACCACGTGATCTGAAGATGACTTCGCCGCCGCGTACCATGTAGCGCTCTGGCAAGTCATCGAGCACATACCTCAGGAGCTTATCGGCCGTGAGATCGACATCGGCATGAACGTCGCGCATCTGAATGGCGAGAGTGCCGCCAGCTTCAGCAACATCCATGCGCCCTCTGGCTGTATAGCCCGTACTCAGGTCGCAAACCCTGCCAAGCCTTGATTCTTGAAAGCTCTGTATCATACGTACAGAGATAGCAACGAGATCTCGCGAAGTCAAAGTATGCTTGCAGTATTTTCGTTACTGCGATTTTTCTGAGCGTATGGGCACCGGGTTTGTGCATCAGTCCGTTGGTTGGGTTCCACCATTCAGATCATGATCCCCAGTGAGCTCATCTGCAAACCACCTTCCCTTCTGCACCCGCTTGCCCAGCGTCTCGACGAAGCCATCAAACCGTTCGCGCCCTTTGGCCTGTGCAGCAGCCTGCTGCTCCGGCGCGACCGGCGGCGTGATGGTGAGCCAGAAGCGGACGAAGAGCGCGAGGGTCTCGGTCGTGATCCGCTGATCACGTTCGAGACGGGCGACATGCCGTGAGAGGCGGTCGAGGCGGCGCGTCAGGGCGGCCTCCTGCATGTCGGCATGATCGGGAGACAGGAAGGATTCGACCGCGGCCTCCACGATGGCGGAACGGGTCACCCGTTTACGGTCGGCGATGTCGTTGATCCGGCCGATGAGTTCGGCTGGCAGGGACAGGTTGAGGCGGTCGCGCATGGGTCAGTCCTCAAAGATCGATGCCATCGTTTCGGTCCATTGAGGCCTGTCGGGCCACCTGCCCCATCTGCTTGCGCAGGGCTTGCCTTTGCCGCGCGGCCTCTTCCGGTTCGTCATCGAGCATCATCTCGAATTCTCGCGCCGGTTCAGCCGTCTTTTCCGAGGCTACGGCCACATGCTCAGCCAAGTCCGGTTCCCGACGCAGGCCTGCGTTCGCTTCATCGGCATTGGCTGACGGCGCCGACGCGCCCGTCGGTGTATCGGCTCCGATTATCGGGAGTGATGACCATGGATCATCCTGTATCGCCGGATCGCCTTGCTGTGGTTCTGGTGTAGGCACCACGCGATCAACAAACCTCTGGTCCTTGAAATACCGCGCCTTCTTCGCCCGGATCGGCGGCGACCCCGCGACCATGACGATCTCGTCGTCGGGCGGCAGCTGCATGATCTCGCCCGGGGTCAGCAACTGGCGCGCGGTCTCGGAGCGCGAGACCATGAGGTGACCCAGCCAGGGCGCCAGCCGGTGCCCGGCATAATTGCGCATCGCCTTCATCTCGGTTGCCGTGCCGAGCGCATCCGACACGCGCTTGGCGGTCCGTTCGTCATTGGTCGCGAAGCTCACCCGGACATGGCAGTTGTCGAGAATGGCGTTGTTCTGTCCGTAAGCTTTCTCGATCTGGTTCAAGGATTGGGCGATCAGAAAGCTCTTGATCCCGTAGCCGGCCATGAAGGCCAGTGCGCTTTCAAAAAAGTCGAGCCGCCCGAGCGCCGGGAATTCATCCAGCATCATCAGCACGCGATGGCGGCGACGCGTGTCCTTCAGGTCCTCGGTCAGGCGGCGACCGATCTGGTTCAGGACCAATCGGATCAGCGGCTTGGTACGGGATATGTCCGATGGCGGCACGACGAGGTAGAGGGTCGTCGGTTGGTCCGCGCCAATGAGATCGTCAATGCGCCAGTCGCAGCGCCGGGTCACATGGGCGACGACGGGGTCACGGTAGAGGCCGAGGAAGGACATGGCCGTCGACAGAACGCCCGAGCGTTCGTTGTCGGACTTGTTCAGAAGCTCCCGCGCCGTGGAGGCGATCACGGGATGCGGCCCCGCCTCGCCCAGGTGGTGCGCTGCCATCATGGCCTCGAGGGTCTGCTCGATCGGGCGGCGCGGGTCGGACAGGAAGGCCGCGACGCCCGCGAGGGTCTTGTCGCGTTCGGCATAGAGCACATGCAGGATCGCGCCAACCAGCAGTGAGTGCGAGGTCTTTTCCCAATGGTTGCGCTTTTCCAGCGAGCCTTCGGGGTCGACCAGCACGTCGGCCACGTTCTGTACGTCTCGGACCTCCCACTCACCCCGGCGGACTTTGAGCAGCGGGTTGTAGGCCGCAGAGGTCATGCTGGTCGGATCGAAGCGCAGCACCCGTCCATGGCGTGCGCGGAACCCGGCCGTCAGGTCCCAGTTCTCGCCCTTGATGTCGTGGACGATGGCGGAGCCTGGCCAGGTCAGGAGCGACGGAACCACGAGCCCCACCCCCTTGCCTGACCGGGTCGGCGCGAAGCAGAGCACATGCTCTGGCCCATCATGTCGCAGGTAATCGTGATCCAACTTGCCCAGCACGACACCATCGGAGCCGAGCAGCCCGGCAGCCTCAACCTCGGACCTGTTCGCCCAGCGGGCTGAGCCATAAGTGTCGACATCGGCGGCCTCGCGGGCGCGGATGACGGACATGGTGATGGCCACGGCGATGGAGATGAACCCACCCGAGGCCGCGATCGCGCCGCCCTCCCAGAACACCGTTCGCGCATAGGCGTCGTAGAAATACCACCACCAGAAGAAGGCGGGCGGCGGGTAGATCGGCATGCCGAAGGCCTCGAACCACGGGCTGCCCAGCTGCGCCTGAAACCCCAGCCGCCAGGCCACCCATTGCGTCGCGCCCCAGGTTGTCGTGAGCACGATCAGGAAGACGGCGAGGATCTGGCCCCAGAGGATTTTCGTAGCGGTCATGGTCAGGGTCCTTTCGTCAGATGCCGAGCCCGCGCTTGCGCCCGAGGCTCCAATCGATCCCGCCTCCGTTGCGCGCGATCCCTGTGATGTGCTGGCCGAGGCGGGGCTCGATTTCGCCGGACCAAGGGACGAGCTGGAAACTGCGCCCGCCGTCAGGGCCGATGCCTTCGATCATCGCGTATCGGCCCGAGGACAGGCGCAGCTGGCGGGTGTAGGTGCCGGACACATGCTCGCCAGTCTTCGAAGGGCGATGCTGGAGGCCTGTTTCGGCCTCAAGCGTCTGGCCCACGGCATCGAGTTCACGGCGCCGCAGGGTGGCGAGAAGATTTCGTTGAAGGATGATCCGCTGTCCCTGCCTTTGAGCCAGCCCCTCGTCTGCCAGATGCACGGCGCGGGCATCGAGCGCGTCCCGCACCTCCGCGCCGAACCCGCCCATCGCGAGCGGCATCCGGGATCGTTCGACGAGCCGGTGATCGAGCCAGGTCGCGCCGGGCGCGGTGACCTGGCCTTGCAGGTCGAGATCGGAGCGGTTGGCCAGGACAAGCGTCGGGCGCGGATCGTCCGGACCGCCGAAGCGGCGTACCTCGACGATGCCGCCCGGCGCAGGCGCGTGATCGAAGGCGTCGAGACCGCGAAAGCGGACATGATGCGCGCGTCCGTCCGTGCCGTCGATCACGGCATAGGCGGTGCCGGACTGCTCGTCATGCAATCCGGTTGTGACCAGCCGCCCGATGATCGGGTCCCTTGCCCCGCCCCCGTCGATGGCGAAGTCCGAGAAGCCGCGGTCCTGCCCGCGCTCGGCAAAGGCCCGGTGCATCGTCTTGATGATGTCGCCGCGTTCACCCAGATCGCGGAGCGTGCGCTCCGCCTCGAGCCCCAGCATCCATTCACCGGTTCGGCCTTCCGACGCGAGACCGAGTTTCCGAAGGTGCTGAAGTCGACCGATCATCAACCGGCGGATTTGCGAATCCTCGGGTCCGGGTGCTGAGGGCCGCAAATCAATGAAGCCGAGATCGTCGGCATGCTGGCGCAGCTCTCGGTCGAGGCGCGTCCAGCGTTCAGCCGTGACCTCCCGTTCGAGGGCCTGCCGGATTTCGTGCTCCGGCTTGGGCCCGAGTTCCAGCGCGACCAGATCCTCAGCACGGGACCGCAGCCCGCTGCTGATGTAGTCGCGCGCGATGACGAGATCGCCGCCACGATCATCCACGCCGCGAACGATCAGATGCACATGCGGATTGTCGGTGTTCCAGTGGTCGACAGCGACCCAGTCGAGCCGCGTTCCGAGATCGACCTCCATCCGGCGCGCAAGGTCGCGGGTGAAGCCGCGCACGTCCTCCATCTCTGCCGCATCCTCGGGCGAGATGATGAAACGGAAATGGTGCCGGTCGTCCTCACATCGAGCCGCGAAGTCGGATCCGTTTAGACCGTCGGTTTCGGCATCGAAGAGCAGCCCCCTCTCCCCGTACCGGCTGACCCCGTCGCGACGCAGGTAGGCGAGATGGGTCGAGAGCGGTGCCGCGCGAAAGGCCCGGCCCTTGTGGCGGGCAATGCGCGCAGCAACCATGACCCGGCGCGATGATGAGAAAAGCCGCGATCTACCAAATCGGCCTTGCCCGCGCCCGAAGCTCGAATGGCTTCGCTGTTTGCCGCTTGGCCGCGTTGAAACGTGGCCAGCCTTGTGGGCCGCCCTCAGCACCTGGTCGACGAAGGCTTTCGGACGCGGGGCGCGCGTGCTGCGCGGCTTACCCGGCCTGATCCGGAATTCGCGCTCGGGTTCGGTCATTCGAAGACCCTCCCGTTGTTCGGAACGCCCCTGTGCATGCCGGAGCATTGAAATCGCAGGAAAAATCTCGGAAACCTGCACACGACCGACCGCCATGCACGCGAAAACGCCAGTCCTGTCAGGGACTTGCGGCATTCGTGGCATGCCCTTTTATCTTGCGCATCTCCCTTCCCGCCCGCTGTCCGAGCACGCCCTGCCGCCGACTCTACGACACGGCCCGCCAGAGCCCGCAAAACCGCGATCACGCTCATGGCAGTGTCTCCACGCCGGGCCGGACAACGAAAATGCCGGAATTGGGGCCGACCGGACCCGTTTCGCGGGGCGGTCGATCTGCATCCGGGCTGCCGCCATTTTGTTGTGGATGATCCGCCGATCTGTCGGTGAACAGCGCCGCCTCTCGCCAATCGGCGACGGTTGCGCGGTTCGGCAGCGGCGCCGTTCCGTCCATGCGCGGGGCCAGCATCGCGACATAGGCGCGGGTTTCGGCGGGCAGCGGACGGCCCTCCGAGAGGTATGCATCGTACCGCCCTGGCCCCGCATTGTAGGCGGCAAGCATGCCGCCGACGGTGCCATAGCGATCAAGCATGGCGCGCAGATAGGCTGTGCCCGCGAGGATGTTGTCGCGCGGACCGAACGGGTCCGCGCCGAGACCGTGGTCCTGCCGTAAGACGGCCCATGTTCCGGGCATGACCTGCATCAGCCCCATGGCCCCGGCCCGGCTGACGACGCCCGGATCGCCTGCGCTTTCGACCTGCATTACGGCACGGATCCAGTGCTCCGGGATCGCGAAGCGCGCAGAGGCTTCGGCAATGGCGGCCGTATAGGGATCGCGCATCGGATCGCGTAGAACGGTCGGTGCTTCCGCGAGAGCCTGACCGCTGACCGGCCCCGTCGCGGCAAGGCCGGAAAGAAGAAACGCAGCGAAGACATGAACGATGCGGGGTCGCTCAACCGTTCTCCGATTGCTGCGCTTTTGGCTGATCGGCGACATCGCTCACGCCGCCCCGTTGCGCTTCGGCGCACGGGTCCATTGCAGCGACCAGACCGAGCTCTCGCCGTTGCGGAAAAGGTTCGCGCGGATCGGTTGCGCCAGCATCGGATCGTCGATCAGCACCGAGAAATACTCCCCGGCCTTCTCCCCGGTGCGCGCCCAGGCCGCGCCGATTTCACGGGCGAGGTCGCCGTCACCGTGAAACAGGCGGTAGTCGGGTGCGTTCTCGACTTCGGTCGGCTCGGCCTTGCTCAGAGTGATCTCGAGGTCGAGTGTGAGTGTTCGGACGTAGCCGGCAAAACCGGATTTCGTGCGGGTGAATTCACCGATCTGGGGCATGGCGTGCCTCCTTTCTGTTGTTGTGCGGTGTGGGATCCGGATGCGCCGACCCTGCGATGGCACCGTCGACGGTCCAAAGCGGCGTTAGCCGGGCGGTGATCGCGGTACGGGGCAAGGGGCCGAAATACCGCCCGTCGAGGCTATCCGGCGCATCCGGGTTCATGAGGAAGACTTCGCCAGCGCCTAGCCGATGACAGCCTTGCCAGATAGGCAGGTCGCGGCGGTTCCGGTCCTGCGCGAAGGCATGGCCAAGAAGGACGTAGTCGACGATGATCCGGTCACCCGAGCGGCAGACTAACGCTCCTTCAAGCGCAACGACATGCTTGAGCAGCGGCACGCCGCGCGGCAGGTAATCCCGCGCTTCGAGATAGTCCGAAAGCGCCGGAGGCGGCTGAACGGCCACCAGATCGCCGATGGTCACGGCATCGGCGGGCAGAGCGCGATAGAGCCCGATGGGAATACTCGCGCTGGCATTCCACAGCACGCGCGGCGACCAGGTAGCAAAGGCGGGCAGGACGATCAGGGTGACCGACAGGGTCGTCGCCCAGACGGGGATGTGCCGCGCTTTCATGGCCCGAGGCTCCGCCGCTTGAGCCAGGCCCGGTGCTGGAAACGCGTATAGGCATGGCCCGGTTGCGCGGCGGCCAGGCGATTGTGCAGGTGCCGCCAGTAGTCCGGTGACACATCCGCCGGATCGATGCCGAGCGCCTTGATGGCGTCGACAGCCTGCAACACGCGCTCAACCTTGGGCCAGCCATGGGTGGAGAGCAGCAAGGTCCCTCCCGGCCACATATAGGGCAGCGTTTGCATGGGGGTTCCGGGCCGTGCGGCCCTCAGGATGTCGAAGCGCGAGAGGACCGTGCCATAGGCGTTGGCCGCCCAACGATTGACCCCGAAGACGGCGCCTGGCGCGAAGCCGAAGCGGCGCCGGTGATGATCAATGCGCTCTTCGCAGACTGGATGACCGAAGCGGACCCACTGTTCGATCTGGCCCTCTTTCCAGGTCAGCTCGACGAAGGTCAGGTCGCCTGCGCTACCGATACTCTGTGCATCAACGTGGCGCGGTTCGGAGCGGATCGGGCTCATGTCGTCGTCCTCCTCGACGTGCCGAGAGGTCGCTCGGGCCTGTCATTCCGAGGGCCCGTGTCGAGGGATTGAGTACGTCCGCGTGCGGGCTTGTCCCCAGCGAGGGCAGCGCAACAAGAGTTAGATTCTGAGTTAGAGTCTAAGTTACGGCCCCGAATTCTGTCTTCTTTTGAGATGGATGAACCTGAACCGGGTTCCCAATAGCACGAGGGTCCGGTTCCCGATGGCACGATACCGGGGGTTCCCGATGGCACGAGCCCGTCCACAGCGTGTCCACAGGGCTCGAAGGCGAGCAGTCGTCGCCCCCGCGCCTCGATCTCGAGCGCCAGGCGATAGCCCGGCAGGGGCTGGCGGCGGATGATCTGCCGCAGTTCGAACGCGAACCGTTTGAAGGGTGACAGGCTGCCGGATTTGACGTGAAGGTGCCGGAGTTCGAACCGCCACCCTGCCCTTTGGCGGCCGCCATGCTTGCGCACCAGCCGGTATAGCCAACGATCGAGGCCACCGGTCAGGTCGAAGTAGGCGCGGTCGATGGTCAGGATCAGCGCGTCATCGAGGACCGCCCGGTAGAACCAGTCCGGCACGATCAGCTCGATCCCGTCGGGGCGGCCGCTGGCATCGGTCCGTTCCTGCCACTCGTTGATCCAGGAGAACCGGTGACGACGTCCTTCGGCGGGCTGGCGGATCGAGGTGCAGACCGTCGTTGATTGCAGCCGGTCCAGCGCGGCCTTCAACCGATGATAATCGCGGGCCGAAGTGCCCCGACCGATGAAGGTGAGAATTTGGTAAGGCGTCGCCGCCATGAGCCGCGATGTGCGAAGCCCGGCGTCGCGCGCCTCGACGATCTGACTGGCCGCCCAGATCAGGATATCGGCGTCCCAGATCGTGGCCATCCCATGATCGGCCACGGCCTCGACGCGGATTTCAACACCGCCCGCCGCGAACTCGATGGGCCGGGTGCGATGGCTCTTGGACAAGGAAAAGAAGGGAAAGGACATGAGATCCTGCGCGTCCCGCACGGCGAATTCGCCCGGGAGGGCATGGAACAGATCGAGTTGGCCGCGTTCTGATGCGTTGCGGGACATTGGAGCTGCCTCGACCTTATCAGCGGAAGGCTCGACCCGCAGGCGGGGTCGCGCTCAGCACGTGGCGCTTTGCGGGCAGCACACGGCCTCCGCGCGGATCGGACGTCGAGGTCACGGCACCGCGCTGGACCCAGGCTTCGAGGTCCTCGATCGAATAAACGACGCGCCCACCGAGCTTGTGATACGCCGGACCAGTGCCATAGGTGCGGTGCTTCTCGAGAGTGCGGGCCGACAGGCTGAGAAATTGCGCGGCCTCCTTGGTGCGCAGATAGCGCGGCGGCAGGGGAGCGTGATCGGGTCGCATGGAAGGCCTCCGTGGGGTCCGTGAGGCCGCCGGTCATTGGCGGCTGATTAGGGCCACGATGGCGAAGTGCGACGGGTGGGATGGAGTGCGAAGATGGAGGTGCGGAAAACGCACACCACGATCTATTCTAGACATGATGGCAGATGTTCTGGAGGGCAACGATACATGAGACTTGAACGGCGGCAGTCCTCGTGCTGCGCTTGTTCAGATGCCTATGGTGCCAGTTCGCTGACGCGAGAACCCTGCAAGTCGGGCGGATAGCTGCTTGTGACGCTGCGGCATCGCATTCGTAGAAATCCAGGATAGCTGCCGTTCGCCACCTCCTCCGAGGGGGCAACGATGCACATCAAACAGCCTTCTGCAAACAGCGCGCTCCAGGGCTCAGTATGAACAGCCCAAAACCGCCCTTCGTGACAGACAAATCATGCATACGGCTTACATTGATAGCGGCATTGGCCGAAATGCTGTCATCTGGCGGCGCATGCTATGCCAGTTACTTGGTCAAATTTTCGCTGTGTTCCTGCGCGTATTGCTGGAGAGACTTGTGTTCGTCGCCTTTCGTAGTGAGCATAGCGAGCTCTAAGATGCCAGCCGTGTTGCGTCCTGTCCGCCATGCGCGCTTCGTCCAGTAGGTCCCCTCTGCACGGCGATAGTCCTCGGCGACCAACTCCAGGTCTGCGGCCCCGAGGTGTGCCTCCTCATCGGTGATCGCGTGGTTTGGTGTCTGCTGCCGGTAAACATATGAGAGATGTATCCGACCCGTATGCTGGTTCCTCCACGGCTTTGCCGTGATCGAAAAGGACTCTCCGTTGGTGGAACTCAAGCCAGCTCGAACCTGAAATTTGAAGAGCGAGTTAGTGAACCTGACCGCCATTGCGTCCTGTTGCTCCGGAAGGTCGTGGAGTTCCTGCTCCGTCGTCCTGTCCTCGGATTGCGCCGCCTCGACCAACCTCTTGATGGTCGGCCAGTTGGAACTCGTGCTACCCACCCAAACGCCATTCAGATCTGGGAACCAGTTGTTCAGCTTCGGGATCAAGCGCCAAAGAATGCGCCAGGGTGCCCAATAGCCGGTCGGACCGAAGAAGCCGCCGAGGATGAGCAGCACCCCGAGAGGCAGGTAGCGAACGACATATCGATCCGGTATCGGCACCCCGGTCAATCGCTGCACTTCGTCGGCGTAGACGGCGAACATCGTGACCAGGGTGAGGCCTCCCCCAATCCATTTCCAAGGTAGCAGCGGATACACGATTCGTTCTCCGATTCGAAACTTTGTCTTGGCCCTTGAACGGCTGGGCCGGATACCCCACATCTAACCCCACGGCAGAGTGAGGGCGCAAGATGTATGATTTCTCGAAGCGAATTTCCAAGTTCCATCAAGACCAAGTTAGGCTGACGAACGGCCAGCGGGCAGATATGCGGCGTCGGCGCGAAACCAACCTTGAGCGGATCGAGAAAGGGCTGGAAGAGACCAACAAACCGTCCCTTGCCGAGACTATCAATCAGGGTGGTTACGCGCAGAAGACGATGACGCAGCCTCCGGAGAACGACGAGGAGAGCCGCTACGACATTGATCTTGGTGTGGTGTTCGAAGAGGACGATGCCGCCGGACCGAGGACGACCCGTAACTGGGTCAGGGACGCCATCGCCCGCAAAGCGACCAATCTGAAGAACGAACCAGAAACTAAGAAGAAGTGCGTCCGCGTCGTATACGCGGACGGGTATCAGTGCGACTTCCCTGTCTTCCGCCGTAAATGGTCCGAAGTGGGTTGGAAGTATGAACTGTCGTCGGGCGACGAATGGGTCAGTTCTGATCCTGCCGCGATGAACAAGTGGATCGAGACGACGGTGTCGGCGAAGAGCCCGGAGACGTCGGGAAGCTATCAGCTTCGTCGGATCATCCGGTTGGGCAAGTTCTTTTCGAAGACTCATTCAAGTCGGCTGAACCGGAAATTCCCCGGCGGCCTTGTAGCCACTGCCCTCTTCATCGAAGCCTACACCTCCGTGGATGGCCGCGACGACGAGGCCTTCCGGGAGACGCTGCGGGCGCTGTCCAACCGGTCCAGGTATTCCCCGGTTTACGCCAATGGAATCCAGGTCTCCGATGACAAGGACACCGACCGGATCGGGCGTCTGATCGATCAGGCGGAAGAGTCGGTCAAGGAGCTCGACAAGCTCGACGCCGACGACGCGACGGACACTGATGCCAATAAAGTCTGGAAGAGTGTCTTCCGCCACAGCTTCTTCGAAGAAGAGACCAAGGAAGCGGCAAACAGTGCTTCTGCCCCCTTGGAGAAGAAGAGCGCGCTCGGGGCAGCGGGACTGGCCGCGCCGTTTTTGGCCTCACAGGCAGCGGCTGCCCTCTCGGACAGCGACAAGCATTCGCGGATGGAGGCGGCAGTGAGCGCCCGGAAAGAAAGCGGGAGTGGCGGCAAACCTTGGTCGAAGTGACAATTTCGGACGATTTCTATTCTGAGGTCCAGCAAGCAGTCGCCAAGCATCAGCCGGAGCTGTCCGTGTCGAGGACGGATAGCTCAATCATCCTCGAGGGGCGGTTCCTAGTCTATGGCAGCGATGGCCCGATAGACTCGTCTAACGGGGTCTTTGATTCCTACGCAATCAGAGCCGAAGTGACCGAGCTATTTCCAGCGCAGGAGCCGGTGGTATTTGAGATTGGAGGGCGCATCCCAAAGATAGTGGATCGCCATATCTTCCCGAAAGATGGGGACTGCTGCCTCGGTGTTTGGATTGAATGGCTTATGAAAGCTCCAAATCACCGGTTCGCGACTTTTCTCAATGGGCCGATGCACGACTATTTTGTCAGCCAGACGTACTACGAGACCCACGGCGTGTGGCCCTTCGGTGAAAGATCACATGGAAAGCTCGGTGTGCTAGAAGCATATGGGGATCTTCTCGGAGTTCCCCCAGACGAAAAGACTATCTCAAACTACTTGCAGTTGCTGTCGCGGCAGAAAATAAAGGGACACGTGCTTTGTCCCTGCGGAAGCGGAAGAAGGCTCCGGCAGTGTCATAGTGACGCTCTACAGCGTCTTAGCCAGCAAATACCAACCTTCATGGCGATGCGCATGTATCGCTCAATTGCGCCCGCAAGGGCTTCCTGACGGCGCAAAAGAGAGAAGTGGCATCAGTGCTAGTTCCACAAAAACTATCGAAAGACCTTTCGTCGTGGCGCAGAGGGAGGCCACGGAGCCCTTGTCGGGTTGTCATCGACGCACGCTCCTCGAACGCAGCAGCACTCGATACCCGCCGTCAACCAATTTCCGCGCGTCGCGCAGCAACGCCATGACCGCGAAGCGCTCCGGCGCGCTTTGCCACTCGTCCCGGCTGACCCGAGATAGCCGAAAGACCACCTCGGCGATCTCGCGCTGCGACGCGCCGGCCACGCGCCCGTCAAATGCCTGCAACATGCGCTTGGCGCGCAGTCGTTTCTGGCGGGTAAGGCGCTTGTCGGCAGGAAACGCTCTGCCGTGAAACTGCGCGAGCAACCTGTAGATAGCGTCGAGACGTGCAAAGGAGTCTTGATCGAGCGGCACGATCGCCACGAGCGCCTTGGCATCAGGATCTTCTTGCAGAAGCTGCAGGCGATGCAGTTCACCGGCATCAAGAAGATGGTGGAGTCCTTCTTGGGCGTGTCTGGTTGTCCCTGTGGGCAGGATCGTCGGTGAGGCCGCGTTGTCCAGGACCTCCGGAACCTTCTGCAGCACGACCACCGAGGGATCGATGCGAGGATGCCAGAGCGCGCAGGCTTTTGGAGCCGGGAGCTTTGGATTGGCCGCGAAATCGTAACCCCCATTTGTCGAGGAGCGCTTGCCTCAGAGACGCGTCGTCCGGTGCGGCCTTGGAGAGGGTCGCGTAGTCTTTTGCGTAGTGCTTGTTGCGGCGCAGCCATTCCCATGCCAGATCAGATGCGCCAAGGCGCTCGACGTAGTCGTAATCGGCCGTGGAACGCCAGCCGGACTGATCCGACGGCATGACAAATCCCGTTCGCCAACTTCTCTGAAACGCCGGAAACTATACACGTACTGATTGATTTTCAGGAGTCTGGGCCAGCCGGTATCGGCGGGTTTCGGCGTGACTCAGCCGGTCGGGCCGTCACCACCGCTCTTGAGCAGTTCACGATAGCCGTGTTCGGTCATCCAGCGCGCTCGGGCAAGATGACTATCATAGACGCCCCTGCAGCGCTGGGGTTCCGCTTTCGGATCAAGGCCGAACAGGACTTCGACTACTTCCCGCCAATCAGCACCTTCCTCGGCAGCATCGAACAGGCGGAGGTATAGGACCATGTGTGATCGGTCATACTCGGTCAGCGTGTCGCTGTCCGGTGGCGCATCCAGAAATGTCGTCTCGCCCTGTGCCATGTCCCTACAGGATCGCAGAAACGACCCCCCTCCCGAAGTTGCCTTTTCGTACAGGCGCGCCACCGAAACCCACGTCAACCGGCTACGATCACTTGGCCTTTTCCGCCTTGTTCAAGTCGATCAAGACGCCTTCACCCTTGTCCGAACGCAGAAAGGTGATGCCTGCATCCTCGAACACCCGGCGCACCTGATCTTCGGTCGACTCGTAGACACGAAGATCCTTCTCGGACTCGAGCCTTTTCAGTGCGGTCAGTGATACCAGGGCCTTATCGGCTAGCTCCTGCTGCGTCCATCCCAGCAATGCGCGCGCGGCCCGTGATTGTCGGGCGGTGATCATGATGATCACCTCCCACCCGGCCATTCACACATGCCAGAACTGCGACTATTTTAGTCGCATTCCCCGGGGCTTGCCAGTGATCATCGCGGTCAGCGGGCGTATCGGGCACCGGATCGCGTGGGAGCCGACCGAAGCGCGACTCACTGCCAATCCGGCCGCGGCGCGCGGCGGGATGTCGCCGAATGATACGAATTGTGATCGGGGGCGGACAGGACCATCGGAGAAACCCGGCGGCTCGCGCCGCCGGGTTTCACTGCGGGGTCAGGACTGGTCTTCCTCATCGTCGATTAAGGAGGGCTCCTCGTCCTCGGTCTGCTTGGCCTTGGTCAGGAAGTCGACCGTCTCGGCGATGATCTCGCAGCCGTAGCGGTCGACCCCGGCGGCATCGGTCCACTTGGTGTAGTGGATGCGACCCCGGACCAGGAGCTTCATCCCCTTCTCGCAATACTGCTGGACCGTTTTGCCGAGGCCGTTGAAGCAGGTGATGCGGTGCCATTCGGTGTCCTGGACGCGGTAGCCGTTCTCGTCGCGGACGACCCGGCCTTCGGAATAGCGCGGGCGGGAGGTGGCAAGGGTGAAGGAGGTGATCGAGGTGCCGCCCTGGGTGGTGCGGGTCTCGGGGGACTGGCCGATGTTGCCGGCGAGGATGACGATGTTCTGCATGGTATGTCTCCGTTGCTTCATCCGGAGGGACCGTCCCTCCGATGAGGCCCGTCAAAGACCGCGGGACGTGGCCTGCACGGACGCCCCCGGCGTCCGCTCGACCCCCAAGGCGGGACGGTGGCGCGGGCAGGCGTGGCACACGCCAACACGGGTCCCGCCGCGCGGGGTTGCTGGCCTCGGACGGACGGGCTTAGGGGATCAATCAGGAGGAGGGACAGGTCTTCTCGGGGGAGCGCCAACGGGGACGCAGTACCGAACAATCTTCCTCGCGAATGGCAACCAGAGACCCCAGATCACGCACCCAAAGGCGATGAACCTCTCACCTACCCTGATACCTGCCACCATTGTGCGTATCCGAAGGCCAGAGACCGCGGGCAGACCCAAGCGCATCCGGCACCGTTCGCAGCATCACCTGATGCAAGGGGTCGACAGGTCAGAGGCCCTGTCACGAGAGAGGGATGTTTCTGGGCCCCGGCCTGCGCGCACCCAAGGACCGCCGCAGCACGGGTCGGAACCGCCCCTGCGACGACACGAAGAGGTTCGACGGCAACCAAGGTCTACGGGTCGAGAAGCCCCTGCCCCAAGGCATTGAGGTTAATCATCGCCGCAACCGCCACGACTGCGCCGCAGCCGCCGCAGATCAGCGTCAGCATCACACCCGGCTCGAGCGCATGTTTCGCGACGCCATGAGCCAGCGCATAGCCCGCCACGGCGGCGGGCACCGCAAAGAGACCAAGCGCCCCGAGGCGGAGGAAGGGGTTTCGGGCGAAGCCGAGAATGGCGATCACAAGCGCGACGGATGCAGCAGCCCCCGCCAGGCCGGCAAGGAAGGACAGGCCGAAACCGGCACCGCCACCATGAACCTGCAGGAACGCGGCGGTCCCGGCCATGACCGGCAGTGCGAAGATCGCGAAGCGAAAGGCCAGCAGGCCAAGAGCGATGGACAGAGAAATAGCCAGAAGAACAAGCGACATGGACGCCTCCAGGGGTCGGTGACTGTGGGGTTCACGACAGGCTGCCCGAATGTGCGCACCGCCTGCGACTATGCTGCTTCGCCGGTTCTGCTGTTTGGATTATGCCCCAATTCCATGTGCTGCCCAAGCCGAGCATCATACAGAAGCGGACCTTCGCGCATGATCCAGCCAAGGACGGCAGTGCGGGACAAAGTGAACTTTCGCTGCGGCTGCGCCCATGTAGGCTTCAATGAAAGCCGTTCAACGAACCGTTATATTCTTAGGGTTTGCGAAAGCGCAGATAGAAGGGCGTGCAGTTAAGGCTAGCCGGTTCGACGGTCTTGTCAGATACAAGAGCAGCAGCGTAGGGTGCTCCGGAACCGCGTTCAATGACAAGATAGCGGTAAGGCTCTCTTATCGGTGTTTTGCTTCGGAAGTGCCGGTAACGAATAAGCAATAAGGACTAAACAACTATGCACGACCTCGTTTTGCTTACCTTCGAAAACGAGGATTTCATTCGCTGCATAAGCCTTGATGACGCGCTTGCGAAGGCGATATCTCACAAAGAAACAGAAGGGCGTATCCGGGTAGAAGTTACACCTGCAGGTGGAGGCAGGATGACGGTTCTTGATTTTGATCGTAGCTCACTTGACTGGATCCCTGTAACTTCAACAGACGGAAATCACTCGTAGATTCCTCAGGAGAACTCGGTTGTTTAAAAAATTTCGAAAGACCTCTCCTCAGACACCGGAAGGCTACGCCGAGGGCCAACGTCTTTTTGACCTTGGCGTTGCCGCAGCGGCCCAAGAACATTTTCACGATGCGTTTCTGCTCTACTCAGCTTCGATTGAGGCCTGCCCAAATCCCGCCCCTTATCTCAATCGCGCAAGAGTTTTGGTAAAAAAGATTCGCCACAAAGAAGCGCTTGACGATCTCTGGCAGGCGCTGCGCTTAGATCAAGAACAAAATCAAGAGATGATCAGCGAGATAGAGGCCGATATCAAAGAAGTATCCCCCTACGTGGAAAACTATCGGAACGGGACAAGGGAAAAACTGGTTGAAGATTTCCGTGCCCACAATGAATCATTCTCCGACTTGCGGTATGTCGCACAACGCATTTGGGGGGTAACTTTCAGGGGCGCTGGAAGCGAGTATGAGCCATATCGCCACCCACTTTCAGAATACCATTTCTTCAACGAATTGGACAATGTCGCGCGATTTGAAGACCCCGATGTCTACCCGGAAGCCAAAGAGTTTCTTGCGCTCTACCCTGCGAGATTCATCGCTCAAAAGGTGAATGGCCCTGTTGATTTCGCAGCATACTCCCACTCGGAAGCCTTGCTCAACATGTTTCTATGTTCCTACGACGAACCTGACATGCGCCAGCTGCGGCGCTTGATGCTTTACGACATCCATGAATACCTTTTGCGCCGTGATTACGGTGACCAACTTTGGTCGATGACAAATCCGCAGCCAGAGGTCGTTCAATCGGCAGCGGATTTTTTGAGCCAAGAGAGCTAGCGCAAACGGATCGATCCCTTGGGTTCAGCTGTGCAAGTGTAACCAAAAGAGACAGGCCACTCGGCCCGTTCAAAAAATTACTGTGAGAAAAAAGTATGTGGCCCTTTTCAAAAACGAAATCCAACAGTGAAATACATCCCCTGATCAAACAGTTCAGCGCACTA
Source organism: Actibacterium naphthalenivorans (assembly GCF_014196965.1). Taxonomy (GTDB): domain Bacteria; phylum Pseudomonadota; class Alphaproteobacteria; order Rhodobacterales; family Rhodobacteraceae; genus Actibacterium_A; species Actibacterium_A naphthalenivorans. Next base: position 24,212 of record NZ_JACIEQ010000001.1, read on the forward strand.
ATGGAGAATGCCAAATGTCTGGAGTGGTTTGAAAATGTAGCTGGCGGTTGGAATATGGGGCTTCCCCTTGATGTCGCATTCGAAGTCCAAGAAGCCATCAACCTGTCATATACGATCACCTCTATGGCGGGGGTGAGTTCATCGGCGCTTGTCGATGCTGCCAAGAGCGGCGACTATACAGCAATCAATAACAAGCTGCATCGTAGCAGCAGCGCCCTCAACGAACGTGCCGTAGATACGTCTCGCAACTTCAGCCGCATCATTGAGTGGGCAAATGACCACAACCTGCCTCAACTTCAGCGCTTTGATGCAACTTTCTACAAGCAGGCTGGAGTGCCCCGGAATGTTCGTGATCTCAACAATTTGCGTTTCTTGTTGGTGACCGAAGGCCATGGGATCACGGAGATCCCGGCCGAAATTGCAAAACTTCCCTTGCTCCAAGGCATCTGCATCACAAACAACAAGATTACCGCCATTCCGACCGAACTATACCATTGCGTATCGCTGCAGAGGCTTGACCTTGAGGACAATCAAATCAGCCGGGTGGAAGATGGAATTCATAGGCTCGCGGATGTAAATGCGATCGACCTGAGCGGAAATAGGCTGACTCATGTCACGCCTGACATCTCTCGGATGCGATCACTTAAGAAGCTCGATATCCGCAACCAGAAAACGGAAATCGACATGATGCGTGCGAACGACACCCCGCTTTCAGACGCAAGCTTAACAGCTCTTTATGATCTGGTTGGAACCATCGATGTGAAGTATTGAGGCTAAAAGTCCTTGTGAATAGTCCAGTGCTAGAGCTCAAAAAACAAACCCAGTTCAAACCCCACGAAACGGTCTAATGTCTTTGGTTTCTCCGTGATTGCAGACATCCGTGCATCCTGCAGCATTCAGTAGGTTTGGGCTCGAACCGGCAGTTTGCTGCGATGGGCATGAACGTCCGGTCTGACGCGGTAGCCGCATGATGTGCATGTCGAGAAGAAAGCAGCGCTCACGCGCCGCCCTCATGCTTCAGGACCGGAATGCCCAGCTTGCGCGCCTTGTCGGCGAGGTTCTCCTGGATCCCTGTGCCCGGGAAGACCAGGACCCCAATTGGCAGGACGTCCAACATCGCGTCGTTGCGCTTGAATGGGGCCGAGCGGCCGTGCTTGGTCCAGTCGGGCCGGAAGGCAACCTGCGGCACCTTGCGGTGATCGGCCCATCGGGAGGCGATGAGTTCCGCGCCCTTGGGTGACCCGCCGTGCAGCAGCACCATATCCGGGTGCTTGGCATGGACGCGGTCCAGCCGCGCCCAGATCAACCGGTGATCGTTGAAATCCGCCCCGCCGGTCACGGCCACCTTGGGACCTTCGGGCAGAAGCAGTTGCGTCTCGGCCCGGCGACGGGCGGCGATGAAATCCCTGCTATCGATCATCGCGGCGGTCAGGTTGCGATGGCTGACGCGCGAGCCGGTCCGGGGGTGCCAGGGCTTGCCGAGGTGATGTTCGAAGCCTTCGGCGGCGAGGTCACGGAAGAGTTCCAGCGCTGTGCGCCGTTCGACCATGCTCTGCCCCTCGGCCACGAGGCGTTCGAGTTCGAGGGATTTCACCTCGGAGCCGTCCTGCTCCCGCTGCAGCCGCCGCTGCGCCTGTTCGTTGTCGTCGAGCTGCCGCTCGGCGCGGACCAGCGCGCGGTGAAAGAGGTTGACGGCGCCCCAGAGCAGTTCGTCGAGATCGGGCTCGAGCCGCGTGTCACCAAGCGTCGCGACAAGGGCGTCGAGGATATCGGCGACGGCACCGGCGATCTGGTCGCCCTCGGGCAAGGGGCGCGGATCGGGTTCATCCTCGTAGGGGCGCCAGCCGTAGAGCTGGAGTTCGGTCAGGACATGGGCGGTCGAGGACGTGCTGTGCTGCGGCTCATGGGCATCGGTTTCGGGATCAAGGGTCATCTGCGGGTTCCTTCCTCGGGGGAGCCGCGCGCCACACGCGGCCTTCGTGGCAGGAACGCGCCCACGGGCGGGACGGCCTGGCAGCCCGAGCCTTTCGCGAGGGCCTTGATGGCCAAACCCGGCTATTTTGCCTCGCGATGCAAAGCGCCCCGCCGGGGCGTGGCGGAAAATAGCCGGAGCGCGGCCATTGCCGGGCCGTCCCGATTGTGGGCCTCCTGCCCTCTGAGAAGGCCGTGCGCGCCGGCGTTTCCCGTTGACGGGACCCGGCGCGGGAAAACCCTCCGAAAGCGACGCCGTGAGCCGTCCAGCGCCAGAGAGATTGCCGACCTGTCACACCGGCACGAACCGCGCGGCGTCCTCGGCGTGCAGTTGAAGCCGCAGCCGCGATTGCAAGGCTACCAGACCATAGCGCCGGAGATCATCGTTGAAGTCGGCCAATCGCGGCGTGAGGGTCAGAGCTTCGATTCCGGCCTCGGCTGCGCGTGCCTCAAGTCGATCCCTCGCCGCCGCGCCTGCGGGATCACGGTCGCGCAACACGTAGAGCCGCCGCAAGCCAGCGGGAAACTGGATGGCGGCCAGGTGCCCCGATGACAGAGCCGCGAGGGCCGGCATGTCTGGCAAGGCCGAGCGCACGGAAAGAGCCGTCTCGATCCCCTCACCCGCGACGAGCACGTCACCGGGCGCGCCGAACCGCACTCCGTTTCCGAGCAAGGCGCCCATCGCGCGCCGCGGCGTGTCGACATCTGCCTTTGCGCTCCCGTCCGGGCGTAGCCAGGTGCGGTGGGTCCCGGTCTGCCGGCCTTCAAGATCGGTGATGGCAGCGAGCATGGCCGGAAGCCGCGCAACTGGCCCGCCGCCCTCCGGCCGGTAGTAGCAGGCGGGATGGAACCGCAGGCCTGGCGTTTGGTCAATCGCTCCGATGCCACGCCCGCGGAGATAGGTTTCCACTGGAGTTTCGCGGATCGGCGCACCCATTGCGAACAGACGCCGCGCCGCTTCCTGAGATCCTGTGGCAGCCGGTGTCTGTGACCGTGGAGAATGCTGTCGATCCGGGTCGGGCAAAGGCAGGCTCAAGAAACGTCGGGCCTCAACGGCAACGTCCTTGAAGTCGACCAAGCCGCAGGTTTCGCGGATGACATCGAGCAAGTCGCCATGCTGCCCCGTGGCCGCATCTGTCCATTTTCCGGCAGCACGGGTGCCGGTGGCTGGCCCGGACAAGCGAACGAACATGGACCGCCCAGTGGTGTTCTGAACATCACCAACCAGCCAGTAATGGCCCTGCTTCCGTCCGTTCGAGAGATAATGCCGGCACACCGCCTCGGCATTTTCGGCAAGCTGGCGCGAGAGATCGGCGGCGGAGCTTGTCATGTCGACCTCCATCAGGCTTGGACGAAATCAGGGGCCCGCCATGACTGACGGACCCCTGTGTTAGGAACCTAGGTGGAAGGTCCCGTGCTGCTCGAAGGTCACTCAGCGGCGGTCCGGACAAAGGCGTCACCGGCGACGGGATCATCTTCTCCCGAGGGGTCGGAATCTCCGATAGCCGGTTCGCCGCCGTCTTCCGCCGATTGCGCTTCGCCGGTGTCGGCGTCGTCGATCAATTCGATCTCAGGCGCGTCCTCTTCCGGCAGCAGCGGCGTGCGCAGCGGGTCGGGCAGCCAGCCCGTGCCCACGAGCAGGTCCTCGGCGGCGGTCACCATCTCGGCCTTCTTCAGCCCCGCGATGCGGTCAGCGGCGTCCTCACCCTTCGCCTCGGATACGGCCTCGATGATGCGCGCCTTGGTCACGCGGCCAAGGTAGCTGTCGCCTGTCACCGTCCAGCCCGCCTTGGCCATGTCGAGCCCGACGGTTCCGGCCAGCACATCCGCATGCGCGATGGCGCGCGGCCGGCGCTGGTAGGGATCGTGGACGGCATTCACGCTCATCGCGACGCAATGGGCGAAAAGCGCCTCGCGGCTGCAGCTGTCGAACTCGGTGAGCACATCCCAGAGGTCCTCGGATGCCTTCGGCAGGTTCCGCGCCCAGGTCTCGTGGCGCTGCTCGATGGCCTGCGCATAGGCCGTGTCGCCGAGGCCCGGCACCTGCGATCCGAAGGCGGCGTTGCGTGGTTCGATCTCGACGCAGCTGTCGACGGCGTAGCGGTAGAAGAGCCGCAGGACCATCGCGTGCAGGGCCGCGAGGAAGGCGACCTGCGGGTCCTGGGCCAGCGCATTGCGCAGTGCCAGGGTCCGATGGGCCGTCAGTTCCATGACGAGGCGGTCGGAAAGCGGCTTGAGGCCGTCGTCCTCTTCCTCCTCGTCCATGGTAGACGCGACGGTGTCATCGATATCCTCGTCCGGTGCCGCGTGCGGTGCGACCTCGCCGGTGTCCTCCACCTCCTCGACCGGTTCATCCTCGGGCCGCACGTAGCCGCGCTCGACCCGCAGTCGCCCGGAGCTGTCGATGCTGACGAAGGCCCCGGCCAGAGCGAGATCGTCGGCCTCGTACTGGATCGGACGCGCCTCGAGTGCCTCCATCGCCTCCTCGATCTCGCCCAACCGGGTATCGATGTCGTCGGGCAACTCGTCGGCTTCTGCGTGCTCGGCCTCGAGCGCATCGTACTCGGCCTTCAGCGCCTGGTAGCGGGCCTCCTCCTCGTCGCTCATGGGCACCGCCTCGCCATGGACCCGGCGCATCCCGAAACTGTGGCCATAGGGGAATTCGGTATCGACTTCGACCCATTTCCAGCCCTCAGCGCGGGCCGCCTCGGCCTCCTCGGCGAGCTTCTCGCGCACCATGACGTCGAGCAGGGCGGCATCCTGCAGCCATCCGCCGTCGTCCTGTTGGAACAGGTCGCGCAGGATCTCGCCCCCTGCCTCGACGTAATCGTCGAGCCCGACGAACTGCGCCCGCTTGTCCGAGGCGCGCACCGCACCCTCGGTCAGCATGCGGCGGATTTCGTAGGGCTGCCGGGAATAGTGCCGCTGCAGGGCCTCCCAGACCTGCTCCTGCCGCGCATGATCGGGGTTGACCGTGAAGGCCATGAGCTGGTCGAGCGTCATCTCCTCCTCGGCATAGGTGTCGAGCAGCGAGGGTGCCACGGCGGCAAGCTTCAGCCGCTGCTTGACCACGCTGGCCGAGACGAAGAAGGCCGCGGCGATCTCTTCCTCGGTGCGGCCCTTCTCGCGCATCGCCTGGAAGGCGCGGAACTGGTCGAGCGGGTGCAGGGGTGCCCGCTGGACGTTCTCGGCCAGGCTGTCCTCCTCGGCGAGCCCGTCCGTGCGCACGATGCAGGGCACCAGCGCGGTCTTGTTCATGCGTTTTTGCTTCACCAGCAGTTCCAGCGCCCTGAACCGCCGCCCGCCGGCGGGGATCGTGAACATGCCGGTCTCGGCACCGTTGTCGTCCAGCACGGGCCGCACGGTGATGGAACTGAGCAGCGTCCGCCGTGCGATGTCCTCGGCCAGTTCCTCGATCGACACGCCCGCCTTGACGTGGCGCACGTTCGACTGGCTGAGCATCAGCCTGTTGAAGGGAATGTCGCGCGAGGCGCTGAGGGTGATTTTCTGTTGCTTGGTCATCGGGATATCTCCGCGACGGGCCAGCCGGGAGCCTCTCTCCCGACCTCCAAACCCGTCACGGAAAACCCGGCACCCCTCTTACTCTAGGCGCATTGGGGAAAAACCTGTCGGCTGGACATCTCTGCTAGATTGGTCAGTACTAGTCCTCCAGTCGGCCACGCGAGCTAACGTAAACGCCATCCGAAAGATAAGCAGGCTCACCGTCTTCGCTAACTGAGAATTCGTCATATATATCTCGCATTTCTTCGTCAGCCCAAGGTGCATTGACTGGGGGAAGATCGAGTAACTCAGCGATCCTATTAGCGAGATCCCGGATCCCTCTCGGGTGATCAATTTCTTTGCAGATGAAATACGGGCGACCCCAATTGTCGGTGCAACGCTCACCTCGACCCAGCACATTTTCTGCGGCGGCAACCAATTTGTTTAGGTCAGGAAATGCAATGTAAGAGCCGTCGTCTTCCTTTGCCGTGGCCGTCATCAACGTGTAGCTGTTCGTTTCGTGGATAATGCGAAGCAAGACATATTGCTCAGACACCATCTTTGTCTGGTTAAACTCGCCGGTCGTTTCAAGTTTGTCTGATTTCGTAATGATTGCCATGGATAGACTCCGTCGTGTTAATGTTCTGATGTGTTGAATGTGCGCGCCAAGTGCTACCTTCCCCAGTCGTGTGCGCCTCCACCCGATGTTAGCCATACACCATCCGACAAGTAGATTGGCTCCCCTGAACCACCAAGGGCAGAATAGAGATCGTCTTCTCCTGAGCGGGTTCGAGGGGGCGGCGATGGCAGGACTTTTGTTGTCTTCAAGGGAGTTATCATCTCTTCTAGACCCGTGGCGTCGCGTAAGAAAGCTTCTGCAAATGAAGCAGTGCGCTTTAAGATGTTATGGCGGCTCCCATGAAACGGTTGTCCAATAAACGGACCGTCCGTACGGCTGATCGATAACACGGAATTCGGCTTCACCTCTTCAGAAGGGAAACCATCAATTATCTGAACATCAATGCCATTTTTTCGAATCAAGATGAGGGCAGTTTGTGTTTGGTTTACAGCAGAATAGGCTTTTCGGTACATCTTACTGGCGGCTCTGCGGGGTAGCCATCCCATCTTGAATAGCTGGACGGCTAGTTCGTATGGGCGTGCTAAACCCTTAATGCTCAGGGATTCTCCAGGTGGAAGAGCTATTCCTTCTGCAGTAAACTTGGCTTCGCTCGCGAGGCATTCGATAGTATTTTGGCAATCCCAGTTTAGGTAGTTGATATCATCAACTCGCGCCCATTTAAGCGGGCGATTGTTCATTTTCACGACAACCTCGTCTCCAACTTCGATGTCGGTTCGGAGGCAATTAACTGGATAGGTCTTCCCTGACTTATCGAATGCCACATGCGCAATAATGTAAGACAACTAGCTCTCCCGAGTGAACTGGCCCCTATTTCGACCGAACGCCTTACATTGACCAAAGAGGCCTGCGGTGACGCGGTCGCAATTCAAACTTACCTTCATCAACAACTTGGCGAGATTGAGGCTTTCGTGCAAGGCGGCGATCTATCGTGTCCTTAACGGGCGGCGACGCTGTTCGAAAGCCGCCACCCGAATGTTCTTAAACGACCTTCTCCAACAACACCTTCGCCTTCCCCTCCATCACAAGTCGCGCATCCTGCTGCGGCTTCGACCGCGCGACCGCCGTGATCCCTTGCACAAAATCGAACACGCTCTCGGGCGGGCGGCCTTCCTCGGTCAGCACCGTCTCGACGATCCGCCCCGTCTCCGCCTTCGAGAACCCGCGTTTGCGCAGGAAGTCCTGACGGTCCTCGTCGGACCGCGCGACGATCTTCTCGCGCGCCGCGCGGATGCCGTCGATGAAAGGTGCGGGCGAGGACTCGGCGAAGCGGCTGAGCGCCGGGGCGGCCTCATGCGCGAAACGGGAGGCGGCGTGTTTAGAATGCCGGATCGTGATCTCCTGGAAGTCCTCGACGCCCCAGAGGTTGCGGTTCTGGCAGACCGCGCGCAGGTAGAAGCTGGCGATGCCCAACGTTTTGGCCCCCACTTCGGAATTCCAGCAGTAGAACCCTCGGAAATAGAGGTCGGGCGAGCCATCGGGCAGCAGCCCCGCCTCGATGGGATTCAGGTCATCGACGAGGAACAGGAACACGTCGCGGTCGGAGGCGTAGAGCGTCGTCGTGTCCTTCGTCACGTCCACGCGCGGGTTGTACATGCCGGTCGACCAGTCGAGTACGCCCGGCACCTTCCAGCGCGTGTCGCCCGTGCCGTTGCCCGCGATGCGCTGGACGGCGGAGACCAGTTCGTGGTCGTAGATGCGGCCATAGTCGGGGCCGGTCACGGCGCGCAGTTCGGTGCGGCCGTTTGCGACCTCCATGGTCTTGATCTGCTCGGCCCGGTGGTTGGTCAGCCCGTATTGCAGGTTGATCCCGGCCAGCGGCGCGGGAAGTTGCCGCAGATAGGCCGCGGGCGCACCGACGAGGCTCGAGAGCTGGCCGAAGGACCAATGCGTCGGCGCGATGGGTTCATCGGTGCCCGGCAGGACAAGGCCCAGCTTCTCCGGGTTGTCGCGATGCGCCTCGACCCGGATCGCCGCACTCTCCACAGTGCGCGTCCGGCTCCGCTCCACCCGGCCCTTGACCGATGCGAAAAGATCGTCGAGCGACAGATACCGCTCGTCATCCGGCCGCGAGAACCACTCGGACGACACACGGTCCACGTTCGTGCCGCGCGACACATCCACCTTGTAGCCGCCGCTCATGTCACGCCCGGCATCGATAATCTCGGTATTCATGGGTTTTCTCCCGCGACGGGCGCCGGAGGCCTCTCCTCCAGCCACTAACCCGTCACGGCTCCCCTGCCCGCCTCTTGCTCTCTGAAACCGGGTGAACGTCCGCAGGAAGTCCGCCGATTTGATCGCATTCTGTCCCATTTGTTCGCCACTTTTCGCCGCCGCTTGCCGCCCTTTGCACGATCAAGGACCCTGATCCCGCCAAACGCCGCCCCCCGCTCGCATTGATGGACAACTTGGTTGAGGTCAGGATGCGGAGCAGAGAAACCACCGAGACTGACCGATGAACACGCTTTTTCTCCTTATGGCTCAGTATGATGGCCGCGCGGTCGTACCGGTCGATGCGGTCTGCAAAGACTACTTTTCCCATCTGACCTTGCCCAAGTTCCTCAGGAAGGTCAGTTCCGGCGAAATCGATCTGCCGCTGGTGCGATCGGAGCGCAGTCAGAAAAGCGCGAAGGGCGTCCACCTCTCGGATCTCGCCACCTATCTCGACAAGCGTCGCGAGGTCGCGCTGTACGAGCGGGACGCCTTCAAGTAGTGATCTTTGGGATGCTGTCCCGGGGCGTGGTGTAGGTTCTGGCTGAGGTGGTCACCGGCGATGTTCGGTTAGGGTCTGGTTGCTAACGCCACCCCAAGACCAAGAGGACCACCGATGACCACCGATGACCACCGACATGATGAATTTCCGCGACCTCGTGGAGAAGGCCCCCGACGCTGATCTGCTGCGCGAGATGATCGGCTTTGCCGCCGAGCGGCTGATGGAGCTGGAGGTAGGCGCTGTGACGGGCGCGGCCTATGGCGAGAAGGACCCCACGCGGCGTGCGCAGCGCAACGGGTATCGCGACCGTGACTGGGAGACGCGTGCCGGGACGGTCGAGCTGCGGATCCCGAAGCTGCGGAAAGGCAGCTACTTTCCGGGTTTTCTCGAACCGCGGCGCATGGCCGAGAAGGCCCTGACGGCGGTGATCCAGGAGGCCTATGTTCAAGGCATCTCGACGCGGTCCGTCGATGACCTCGTCAAGGCGATGGGCATGTCGGGGATCAGCAAGAGCCAGGTCTCGCGGCTCTGCGAAGAGATTGACGGAAAGGTGAAGGCCTTTCTGAACCGGCCGATCGAAGACGACTGGCCCTACCTCTGGATTGACGCCACCTACCTCAAGGTCCGGCGCGGCGGGCGGATCGTGTCGGTCGCCGTCATCATCGCCATCGGGGTTAACACCGATGGCAGGCGCGAGGTTTTGGGTTTGGACATCGGCACTTCCGAGGCCGAGCCGATCTGGACCGAGTTCCTGCGTAAGCTGACCCGCCGCGGCCTTCGGGGCGTGAAGCTGGTCATCAGCGATGCGCACGAGGGCATCAAGGCTGCCGTCTCGAAGGTTCTCTGCGCCACCTGGCAGCGGTGCCGGGTTCACTTCCAGCGCAACGCCCTTGCCCATGCCGGGAAAAGCGGGCGGCGGGTCGTGTCTGCCTTCATCGCCACAGCCTTCGCCCAAGACACCGCCGAGGCCGCCAGTACCCAGTGGCGCACCGTGGCCGATCAGATCCGGCCCAAAGTGCCGAAGCTGGCCACGCTGATGGATGACGCCGAGCACGACGTGCTGGCCTACATGTCCTTCCCCAAGGAGCACAGGGCCAAGCTACACTCGACGAACCCGATCGAGCGTCTGAACGGCGAGATCAAGCGTCGCACGGATGTCGTCGGCATCTTCCCCAACGACGAGGCCATCATCCGCCTGGTCGGGGCCTTGCTGCTGGAACAGAATGACGAATGGGCCGTCCAGCGCGCCAGATACATGACGCTGGAAACCATCGCACCGATGGGCGATGATGCCGTCATCAGCCTGCCCGCCGCGGCATCCTGATCAAGCAGGCCCGCGCCGAGCATCACGGTGACGATCAGCGCCAGCTACACCACTCCACGGGACAGCATCATCTTTGGCTCTTCAGAGAAGGCTCGTCTTGTGGCTCAGAGCACCCGCTGGGAGCAACCCGCCGAGGGGTTTTGTGACCACCTCGATCCGTCCAATCCAGCTGGCCAAAGCTTCGTCGGTGAAAAACTGGGCAAAAACTTTCCAGACCGACCCCAACCCTCTGAAATTAAATTCGAAAACGGGGCCGCTCGACGATGGCCTATCAGATTTTCTGCCTACTTTTTTGTGCGCACGACCGGGACGGACTTACAACATGATGTACAACACGGGTTACAACACGACCTTAGAAAATTGAAAAATCACAGACTTTTCGAATTGTCTGTCCAGTCCATCATGGGTGCAACGGACAGGCGGGAGGCCGTTGACAAGTCTTTTTTTATATTATTATCATCCACTTATGCTCTCCTCGCCTTCGTCTCGTTCCAGCCCGTTCTGTACCAAATACGCCGATTTCGACGCTGGACTTGGCACAATGTACCAAACAAGATTCCCATGTACCAAGTCAGGAGGTCATCATGGGCTCGATCAGTACACGCAAACGAAAGGATGGCAGCAGTAGCTACCTTGCGCGCGTGCGAGTGACGCGAGAAGGAACCTCCTATCATGAGACGAAGACCTTTGACAGACGCCCTGCCGCAACCGCCTGGATAAAGAAGCGCGAGAAAGAGCTAGCAAAACCTGGTGCCTTGGAGGAGCTGAACGTATCTGACCCTCCGCTCTCGAAAGCGATCGAGCGCTACACCGAAGAAACGGTGCAGGACATCGGTCGCACAAAGGCGCAGGTCCTCAGGACCATCGCCACCTACCCGATCGCCGATCTGCCCTGCTCCACCATCAAGTCGAAGGATATCATCGAGTTCCTTCAGTCTCTGCCCGGACAACCGCAAACAGTCGGGAACTACGCGAGCCATCTCGCCTCCATATTCGCGATAGCTCGACCGATGTGGGACTTCCGGCTGGATGACCGGGAGATGAGAGACGCGATCACCGTCGCGCGCCGCATGGGGATCATCTCCCGTTCCGCGCAGCGGAACCGCAGGCCCACCCTCGATGAACTCGACCGGCTGCTGACCCATTTCATTGATCGGCGCCAGAGAACACCTCAGGCCATGCCCATGCACAAGGTGATCATTTTCGCTCTCTTCTCGACGCGCCGCCAGGCAGAGATCACCCGCCTCACCTGGGATGACTTCCAGAAGGAGCACAAGCGCATTCTGGTCCGTGACATGAAGCATCCCGGCGAAAAGCGCGGAAACGATACCTGGGTCGATCTACCCGACGAGGCCATTCGGATCATCGACAGCATGCCCGAGCATAAAGCTGAGATCTTCCCCTACTCACCGGACGCAATCACGGCCAACTTCACCCGCGCTTGCAAGCTGCTCGGGATCGAAGATCTGCACTTCCACGATCTGCGCCACGAAGGCATTTCTCGGCTGTTCGAGATGGGTTGGAACATTCCCCATGTCGCGGCCGTCAGCGGACACAGGTCTTGGGTTAGCCTGAAACGCTATACGCACATCCGGGAAACAGGCGACAAATATGCAAACTGGCGTGGAATGCAGTTCGCGATCGGCAACACGTGATGCGCCAGTACGTCAATCTCATCGAAAGGACCCGCGCATCACCCTAGGTTTTGCCAAGTACAGACATCAACTTTCATAGCCGCTGAATGCTGAGATAGAGGCAAGTTAGCGATATGCCGTCCATCCTATTGGCACCCTATTCATCCATGAACTTTCGCTGGTAGCGTTCCTCTGGCGAAACCCACTGCTCGATGAATGATAGCGGATCGAGATCGCCCAGCATCGAACGCGCCAAACGCAGCCGGGACTCCAGATGCACGCGCCGCTCTCCGTCCACCATCTGCATACGCTTTTCGGCCTCGACGAAGAACATCTCGACGGAGAGCGCCTTGGTCCAATCCGCCATGATATCCGAAAGCTGTTGAAGGCTCTCGGAGCGGGCCTTCGCCTCACTGCGCTTATCCTCTTCCCTCCGCCACCGCTCCCATTGAAGCTCCTGTTCCCTTTTCTTCCGGGCAGCCTCGTCATCGGCCGCGTCCATGAGAGCCTTCAATTCTTCGACCGAGCCTTCAAGCTTGCGGATCACTTCGCCGAACGCCCTATCAAGGGAGCGCTTACTGGTCTCCTGCCATGAAAGCTGCCACTCTACTCCGGGGTGCGGAGAATAGGCGACCACGGTCCAGACACCGGCGAGATGATCGGCATGAGCTTCCCCCGCATAGATCACCGTTTCAAGCTGGGCGTTGGAGAGCCGAGTACGGATGTCGGCGGGCAACATCGGCCGGTAGGACGGTTTTGGCGGTGCAACCGAGGCCATGGCCGCCGATTGCACCAGCCTGGTCGGATGCGGCTCGGCACCGGGAATGCGCAGCGATTGCAGCGCATATTCCTCATAGATCGCGTCCGACAGGCGCGCGCCCTCGGGCGGCGTCCAGTCCACGGTCTCATAGGTCAGTTCCACACCCTCGGGATCGAAAGCAGGAGCAACAGCCGGCCGAGAAGAGGCAGCGCGGGCGAGAGAACCGCGCACGGTCTTCGGGGCGGCCGTCCGAACAGGAGAAACGACCTTCAGCTGCGAGACCGGCAAGCGCGGCGGAAGCTGGCTTTCGATCCAGCCGAGCAGCGTGGCGACGTCGGGTGCGATCCCCGGCGAGGCCTGGAAGACCGACGGATCGTCGGCAGGCAACTTGTCGATCACTGTCAGCCGCGTGTCGATGCTGGTGCCATGCTTCGCAAAGACCGCGCCATCGATGGCCGCGGTGAAGACCACGCGGCCGCGGTCCTGCAGGCGTATGAAGGCGTCGCGCCAAGCCTTGGCTTCCGGTCCGAAATTCGCGCCGGTGATCGTGACCAGCCGTCCACCGGGGGTGAGACGGGCCAGCGCCGAGACGACATGACGATATGCAGCATCCGCCATCCGTCCCTCGACATTGGCCATGACCGAGAAAGGTGGGTTCATCAGAACCACGGACGGCATGGCGTCCGTGGTCAGATAGTCGTCGATCTGGGTGGCGTCGAACCGGGTGACGGGAAAGGCCGGAAAGAGGGACGAGAGAAGATCTGCGCGGGTCTCGGCAAGCTCGTTGAGGATCAGCGAGCCGCCGGCAGCCTGTGCCAGGATCGCCATCAGGCCGGTGCCGGCCGAGGGCTCCAGTACCACATCGTCCGGCGTGATCGCGGCCGCCGCCAACGCGGCAAGGCCGAGTGGCAGAGGCGTGCTGAACTGCTGGAAGCTCTGACTTTCTTCGGAGCGGCGGGTCTGCGTCGGTAGTAACCCCGCGATCTTCGCCAGAGGACCGAGCCGGGACGCCGGAGAGGCGGCTTTGCGGAACAGCGCCTTTCCGTATTTGCGCAGGAACAGCACCGTGGCGACCTCGCAGGCCTCATAGGCGAGCTTCCAGTCCCAGGCGCCGTTGGCATCGGACGCGCCGAAAGCGGTCTCCATGGCGCTTCGCAGGGCCGCGGTATCGACGCGCTGGCCGCGTTCGAGATGGGGAAGGAGGAGATTGGCGGCGGCCAGGATCGCGGGTGCGGCGCCGAGCGGCGTGACCGGATCTGTCACGGGAGACGAAATGTTCATATCGGGGAACCTCGGAGAGCAGGAACGAGAAGACCCGGACGGCGCTCTCTCTCGACCACCCGGACTCACCCCGTCCCTGCACCTCTCTGCCTCTGCACCACAGGCCCCATCGCCCCGCCCGCTCGAGGGCGACAGCGCGCCCGCCATCCGATTTCGCAGAATATCATTGATTGTAATCGATATTCATGAGATACATCGATTTGAAATCAATCATCGGAGCCGAGAACTGAAATTCATGGAGCACGCGCGAAGGAATCCATTTTCAGGTGCCGTAACTGTTTTTCACGAACGCTGGCTTCCCGAGAAGGCCACACCTGCGGGCTATGCTGCGCTGATCGATGCCTACGCGCTCGCAGCGCCCCTGCCCCGGACACTTTCCGCCATCGGCCCACGTCACAAGGTCTACGCGGCCGACGGCTGGCGCCTCTACACGCCCCGCCATGAACCCGAGGCGAGCCTCATCGGCCATCTGACCTTCGCGCTGCGTTACGAGGGGCTGGATCTGGCAGTTCTCAAGCGGCTGTTCAAGGCAACCGGCCCGGAGCCGATCCAGGCCATTGTCGAGGCCGCCCCGACGGGCAGCTACGCGCGCAGGATCTGGTTCCTCTATGAGTGGCTCCTCGGCGCAGAATTGGATCTGCCCGACGCAACGCGCGGAAATTACGCGCCCGTGGTCGATGCCAAGCTCCAATGGGATGCAGAGGGCGCCCCCTCGCCGCGCCACCGGGTCCGCAACAACCTGCCCGGCACCCCGGATTTCTGCCCGATGATCTTCCGCACTCCGGCAATCGAGGCCTTCATCGCCCGCGATCTGGCAGCCGAGGCCCGCGCGGTGCTGGCCGAGGTGCCCGCCGATCTGCTCGCGCGCACTGCGGCCTTCCTGCTGCTCAAGGATTCACGGTCGAGTTTCCAGATCGAAGGCGAGAACCCGCCCCAGGATCGCATCCGGCGCTGGGGCCAGATCATCGGCGAAGCCGGACGGCATCCAATCGACCGGGCAGAACTCGAACGCCTGCAACGCATCGTCATCGGCGATGCCCGCTTCGTCCATCTGGGCCTGCGGCAGGAGGGCGGCTTCATTGGCGAGCATGACCGCACGACCGGCGCCCCCCTGCCCGATCACGTCAGCGCCCGGCATGAAGACCTGCCTGCGCTGATCGCCGGGCTCGAAGCGTTCGACCGCGACGTCGCCCCGGGGCTCGACCCTGTTCTGGCGGCTGCCGGCCTCGCCTTCGGCTTCGTCTATATCCACCCGTTCGAGGACGGCAATGGGCGCCTTCATCGCTACCTGATCCACCACGTGCTTGCTGCACGCGGCTTCAATCCGCCCGGGCTGGTCTTCCCGGTGTCGGCGGTGATCCTCGAACGGATCGAGGCCTATCGGCAGGTGCTCGAGAGCTATTCGCGTCGACTGCTGCCCCATGTCAGCTGGCGCCCAACCGATCGCGGAAACGTCGAGGTGCTGAACGACACCGGCGATTTCTACCGCTTCTTCGATGCCACGCCCCATGCCGAATTCCTCTTCGCCTGCGTGGCACAGACCATCGACAGCGACCTTCCAGCAGAGACCCGGTTCCTGCGCGTCTATGACGGGTTCAAGTCCCGCGTCTCGGGCCTGATCGATATGCCCGACCGAACCCTCGACCTGCTCTTCCGCTTTCTGCACCAGAATGACGGGAGGCTGTCCGAACGGGCCAGAGCCAGGGAGTTTGGGGCTTTGACCGAAGAGGAGACAGGCCGGATCGAGGCCATCTATGCGCAGTTGCAGAAGGACCTCTGAACCCACCTGATCAACCGAACCTGCGTCCGGCCTCGGTGAAGGTGTAGCCGTTGGCGATGATGGTCTCATCGACGACGTCGGCCGACGACAGATAGCCAAACTCGCGCTCGAGCTGGCGATAGAGCCAGCGAGCCAGATCGCGCAACGCCTCGATAACCACCTCCTCGGCGTCGGCGGTCAAGTCCTGCCAACTCGGACTGTCACGCTCTACCGAGATCGCCATGCAATACTCATGGTAATAATGGCCGCGATGGGTGGCTTCGGCGCGAAGCTGGTAGAAATTGCGCCGCTGGACCGCCTGCAGGGCATCGGCGATGCGGTGCACCTCGGTATCCTGCGGCGCGTATTCCCTGATCCGCCGCGGCGTGTCCTTGCGGTAGGCATAGAAGGTTTCGAAGCACGCGCCGTCCCCCTGGCTCCAGAAGCCCCGGAACCAGATGCAGGGTTCCTGCCGTGTGCCGCCGCCCCTTAACCGGACGGTTCGGGTCTTGAGGTTCAGCCCTAGGATTTCGGCAATACGCTGGAAATCCTCATAGACGGCATCGTACCAGTCATGGTCGAAGTCGCCCTCACGATACCAGGCGCGGGCCTTGTCCTTCGCGTCCCCGGACAACTCGTTGAGGCGATAGACGGTGGTTTCGATAATATCAGGCATAGGGATCGCCTCCGTCCAG
Source organism: Actibacterium naphthalenivorans (assembly GCF_014196965.1). GTDB lineage: Bacteria > Pseudomonadota > Alphaproteobacteria > Rhodobacterales > Rhodobacteraceae > Actibacterium_A > Actibacterium_A naphthalenivorans. The sequence goes on from NZ_JACIEQ010000001.1 coordinate 40,487, forward strand.
CACGATGGCAAGCCAGCCGACGTGTCTGACCGGATCTGCACTCACCCTCGGGCGTTCGGACTGGCTCCGAAGTCCCGAGGGCGGCACGCATGCGTAAGCCGACCCTTCATGGGTTAATTGTCAAAGAGACGGATCAGACCAAGGTTAGCGAATGGAAGCGGGGGTGGTGTCTTGCATCTGACAGGCGCCGGATCCCCCCTTGCAGATGTTTTGCCGTGCCCACCCTGCCGCGGCATCAACAGAGGAACCGCGTTACAGGCCGGAGACGGAACCAACCCATGGCACGTGCCTTGATGGGATGATGGGGACATGGTGAAGTTGGAACTGGAGCCGCTCCATGACCCTCCGACGTCTGCACACGGCATGACGGTCATGCGGCCTGACCGCTTGATGGGCGGTGGTGCGACAGTGGTTAGGGAGGCCAAGTCACAGCGCTCGAATGATGTGAATACAGGGCAATCCGCCGGGAAAAGCCCCGCAACGCGCACCTGCGGGCAGAACAAATACGCCCATGTGCGGCTTGTTTTGATCACGCTGAGCTTTCCAAAACCGCGAGAGTCAATTAGGATTCGACGAAAAGATAGATGACTGGGGCGGCGCAGTGTCGAATGCGAAGCAGATACTGGCGATGCTCAGAAGCCAGGCGGAAGGCGATGAAGAACAGTTCTTCTCCATCGCGCTTCAGGTTGCGGCTGGCGAGGCCCGCCAAGGACACCGTGCGACCGCAGAGGATATCCGCGCGGCAGTGGATGCCGCACGTTCACAGCGCGGGACGCGGGCGTCTGTCCCGATCGCCTTTTCTCGGCCGCGTGGAGACCTCGACAGCCTTCTCGATCTGCGGGACCCGCAGATCCATCTTGCCGATGTGGTGCTGAATGCAGACGTGAAAGGTCATCTCGAAGCGGTTGTGCTTCAGCAACAGCGTCGGGATTGGCTCCGGGCACATGGAAAGACACCGAGCCGTCGCCTCCTCTTTGCCGGACCTCCCGGATCGGGGAAGACGATGACCGCCGAGGCACTCGCGGGCGAACTCCATCTGCCTCTGTTCGTGATCCGTCTCGAAACCCTGATCACGCGCTTTATGGGAGAAACGGCCGCCAAACTGCGTCTTGTTTTCGACGAAGCGCAGAAGCGCAGAGGTGTTTATCTCTTTGATGAATTCGATGCCGTGGGCAGCAACAGGTTGGCGACGAATGATGTCGCAGAAATGCGGCGGGTACTGAACAGCTTCCTGCAGTTCATGGAAGAGCCCTCTGCGACCGACAGTGTTCTGGTGGCCGCCACGAACCATCCCTCTCTTCTCGACCGCGCGCTATTACGACGCTTCGATGAAGTTCTGCAGTTCGAGATGCCATCAGCAGATGAAGTGCGCGCCATTATCAAGGCACATCTGTCGCCGATGAAATATCCCAAGATCAATTGGAAAACCATTGTTGCCGCGGCCACCTGCCTCAGTCAGGCGGAGATTGTCCATGCGGCAGAAGAGGCCGTGAAAGCGGCGATCCTTTCAGAACGAAATCAGATTTCCACCGCCGATCTGACGCGCGAACTTCGCAAACGCCAGGCCATGAGAACGGTGTTCTCTGAAGAACAGGGACACATTGGCTGAGTACGAGCACCGACATATCGACCTGAGCGGTCTTTCGACAACCCGTGACTACAAGTCCCCAGGCAGTAACGCCCGACAACGGCCGCTCCAGCGCATCCGCGAGGAACATGGCCAGCGCATTGTCGGCAAACTGGAAGCCGCCTTCGAGGCTTCTGATCTCGGACGAGCGGATTTGGGGACACCAGAGGGAGCTCCACCATCCGACGGCGTCTACCTTGAGGTGGAGCTCGCACCCTCTGTGGGACCGACCACGCTGGAGAAGAAACGCGAGGGGACACGCCAGGGCGCTGTCACACTTTCCGAAACCGGTGCGCGTCGCATCGCCCTCTTCGTCCCCGACGAGACCAGAGATGTCTTTGAGGCGGTTTTCCGGGATTACGCCTTTACGGAAGTTGACGAAGGTGCCGAGGCCCCGAAGAAGTCCCGCGTCGAGCCTGTCGAGCATATCCGCGCCGCGCGCTTGCGAACGTTCTGGCGCGACGATCCTCTGGCTCTGCCCGATGATCCGCAGGCGGAAATGTGGTGGGCCTTATGGTGTTTTGCCGACCGCCTCGAACGTGTCGAGACCAGCGCTCAGCGGCTCGGCCTGACCGTCGGGGGTGAAGACAGCTGGCTGCACTTCCCCGAAGTCGTGGTTCTTCCGGTGCATGGGCGCAGAGCAGCGATCGAGATGCTGCTGTTTTCAACGGGAGGCATTTCCGAAATCCGGCGAGCGAGCGATACGCCGACGGTGTTCACGGATGAACTCGAGGAGATGGCGAACGCGTTCGTGGATGATCTGGCCGAAAGGATCACCTGGCCAGGCCGCGACGTGCCCGCGGTTTGCCTCCTTGATACGGGTGTGAACCGCGGCCATCCGCTGATTGAACCTGCCCTGGCTCCGGGTGACATGCACGCTGTGCATGCAGATTGGGGTGTGGATGATGATAGTCCCAGCGGGCATGGATCCGGAATGGCCGGGCTGGCGCTCCACGGCGACCTGACAATGCCGTTGGGAGATGCGTCGCGTCCAATGCTTGCACATCGCCTCGAGTCCGTCAAAATCCTTCCGCCGGACGGCTTCGAGCAGAATGATCCCGGCTCCTATGGTGCGATCACAACCTCCGCCAGCTCGCTTCCGGAGATATCGGCTGCCGAGCGGCCGAGGGTCTTTTGCATGGCCGTAACGAATGAAAACCGGTCGGGAGCGGAGCCGACGGCCTGGAGCTCTGCTCTCGACCAGATCTCGGCGGGTGTGGACGCAATCGAGGAGGGCCCGGACCATATTCGGCGCCTTTTCGTCCAGGCAATCTGCAACATCGCGGACAGCTCGCGCGCCCAGGACATCGCCGATGGCGACGCGTTTCCGGGAGAAGATCCTGCACAGGCATTGAATGTCCTGACAGTCGGCGGCACAACTCTGAAATCAGAAATCGCAGAAGCCGGTTACCGAGACTGGCGCGGATGATCACCTCCCGGGGACCGCAGCCCCTACAGTCGGACGAGCGCGCTTTGGCGCGCGGGGCAGTCGCCGATCAAGCCGGAGATCGTCTTTGAAGCTGGAAACCGCGCGCTGAGCAGATCGGGGCTCGAAGCACTGTCGGGCCTCCCTTCCCTCTCGGTGCTCACCACAGCGAAATCGGTCGCTCCGCATCCGGTGACACCGTTCTGGGCAACCAGTGCAGCGACAGCGCAAGCGGCACGGCTTACGACGCGGATCATGGCTGAGCACCCGGAGTATTGGCCTGAAACCATCCGCGCCCTGACCGTGCACAGCGCCCGGTGGACGCCGCATATGCTTGCGGAATTCAACGCGACCGCGTCAAAGTCGGACAGAAAAGCGCTCGCGAGAAAATACGGATACGGCGTACCGGATCTTCGGCGCGCCCTTGCTTCGGCCCGCGATGATCTTGCGTTGGTTGCCGAGCATTATATCCAACCGTTCCGGGTCGAGAATGGCAGCGTGCGCTTCTCGGATGCTCATGTCTATCGCTTGCCCTGGCCCCGACAAGTCCTTGAAGATTTGGGCGACCAGCCTGTGCGCCTCAAGGTGACGCTTTCGTATTTTGTCGAGCCGAACCCAAGCTTTGCAAGCGCGATCGATCCTGCCCGATATCAGTCTTTTGGGCTGCGCTTCGACCTCAAGCGGGCACGCGAAACCGACGGGAATTTCCTGCGCCGGGTGAACAAGGATGACCGTGGCGAAAACGACCCTCGCCCGATCAACGAAGACAACGACGGCTGGTTCTTCGGGCCGAAGTCGATCTCAGCCGGCTCCATTCACATGGATATCTGGGAGGGCAGCGCCGTCGAGCTCGTGGAGCGCGATCTCCTCTATGTCTACCCGATCTCGGGCTGGTGGCGCGAAAGGCGAGCCCTGGGGCGAGCGAACAGCAAGGCCCGCTATGCGCTGGTTGTCGGCATCGAGACCCCGGAGGTCGATGTCTATCTGATGACGCCCATCCAGTCCGAAGTCGCGGCCTTGCTTCAGACCGGTATCGATATCGAAGTTTGATTCCTGTTCCGACTGAGACGACACACTCCCCGCTTCGTGCGGGATTGAGTTTCGGCCGGCATTGGGGAAGACCAAATTTTGTCTCCGTTTCCGGCTCCTGATCGCGGCTACGATCCGATGATAAGTCCGACGTTATGTCCGACTTCAATAACCGCCCGCAGATCGAAGTTCTTGCCGCCGCTGACGGTGGCCGCCGCCGGCACTGGTCGGACGAGGACAAGCTCCGGATTGTCGAGGAGAGCTTTGTCGGCCATCGGCAATGTGCTGCCACGGCACGGCGGCATGGCGTTTGCCGCTCGTTGCTGACGATCTGGCGCCGTGAGTACCGGAACGGCGAACTTGGCGCATCCCGATCTGCAGCCTTTTCGCCGGTCAGCGTAACGCAGGACAGCCCAGTCTCGCGGCCAGGTCCGGTTGATCCGTTTGAGCCTGCGCGAGATGCCCAAGTCGAGATCGCGCTACGAAATGGCCGTCGGCTTGTCGTGCCGGCCGAGCTGGCCTCGGAGGCGTTGGTCCGGCTTATCCAGCTCGTGGAGCGCGCATGATCGCGTTTCCGGCGGGCGTGAAGGTCTGGATTGCGGGCGGTGTGACGGACATGCGGCGCGGCATGAACACCTTGGCGCTGACGGTGCAGCAGGGTCTCGGGCGCGATCCGCATGCGGGGGAGATTTTCTGCTTTCGCGGGCGCAAAGGCGACCTGGTCAAACTGCTCTGGCACGACGGGGTCGGCATGTCGCTCTATACAAAGCGCCTCGAGGCCGGGAAGTTCATCTGGCCGGCGAGCGGAAGTGGCGAGGCGGTGCAGATCTCCGCGGCCCAGCTGGGCTACCTTCTGGAAGGCATCGACTGGCGCAACCCGCGCTGGACCCAACGTCCTGCAAAGGCGGGATAAATTGGTCTGGTCGGTCCTATTTGCATGGGCTTTCCGATGTCGGTGTGATAGGTTTCCGCCATGTCAGAGACCGCCTCCGAGATCGCCGGATTGCGTGCCGCGCTCGCGGCCTCGGAGGCCCGTGCCGAGGCCGCCGAGAGCGAGTTGGCGCAGGCCCGCGCGGTGGTCTCGACCTCGGAAGCGATGATCAAGCACCTCCGGCTCGAGATCGCCAAGCTCCGGCGCGAACAATACGGACGCAGCTCTGAACGCCGCGCGCGTCTGATCGATCAGATGGAGCTGCAACTCGAGGAACTCGAGGCCGCCGCCACCGAGGACGAACTCGTCGCCGAGATGGTGGCAAGGACCACGCCCGTCGCGGGGGGCCAGCGTCGTCGCCCGGCCCGCAAGCCTTTCCCGGAGCATCTCCCAAGAGAACGGGTGGTGATCGAGGCGCCGACGACTTGCACCTGCTGTGGCTCCGACCGCATCGTGAAGATGGGCGAGGACGTCACCGATACGCTGGAGGTCATTCCGCGGCAGTGGAAGGTGGTCCAGACGGTGCGCGAGAAGTTTACCTGCCGCCACTGCGAGAAGATCTCGCAGGCTCCGGCACCGTTCCATCCCACTCCACGCGGCTGGGCCGGGCCGAACCTTTTGGCGACGATCCTCTTCGAGAAGTTTGGCCAGCATCAGCCCCTGAACCGGCAGGCCGAGCGTTATACGCGGGAAGGCGTCGAACTCAGCCTGTCCACCCTGGCCGACCAGGTCGGCGCCTGTGCCGCCACGCTCGCGCCCGTTCATGCGCTGATCCGCGAACATGTCCTGAAAGCCGACCGGCTACATGGGGACGACACGACGGTGCCGCTGCTGGCGAAAGGCGGGACCAAGACGGCTCGTCTGTGGACCTATGTCCGTGACGATCGCCCGTTCGCGGGTGGCGCGCCGCCGGCGGCGCTGTTCCACTTCTCACGCGATCGCGAAATGGCCCACCCCAACCGGCATCTCGCGGACTGGCAAGGGGTTCTCCAGGCCGATGCCTATGGCGGTTACAACGACCTCTACCGCGACGACCGTGATCCCGGCCCGGTGGAGAGCGCGCTCTGCTGGAGCCATGCCCGGCGCAAGTTCTTCGAACTGGCCGACATCAAGGGAAATGTCCGGAAGGGCAAGCCCGCCCATGACATCTCGCCCGTGGCACTCGAAGCGGTGACGCGGATCGATGCCCTCTTCGACGTCGAACGTCAGATCAACGGTCTGGATGACACATCACGGCTCGCGGCCCGGCAACGACTGTCCCGTCCGCTGGTCGAAGAGTTGCACGACTGGATGCGCGCCGAGCGCGACACGATGTCGAAGCACAACCCCGTCGCAAAGGCGATCGCTTACGTGTTCAAGGCGGACCGCTGGGAGGCCTTCACGCGCTTCCTCGAGGATGGCCGGATCTGCATCACGAACAATGCCGCCGAACGGGCGCTCCGCGGCGTGGCCCTCGGCCGGAAGTCATGGCTCTTCGCGGGCTCGGAGCGGGGCGGCGACCGAGCCGCCTTCATGTATTCCCTGATCGTCACGGCCAAGATGAACGACATCGATCCGCAGGCCTGGCTGGCCGATGTCCTCGCCCGGCTGCCCGACATGACAGCCTCGCAGGTGCCGACACTGCTACCGTGGAACTGGAAGCCCTCGGAAGTCCACCAAGCCGCCTGACCGCGGCCTACGCCGGATGCTTACTAATAGAAAGATGGATATGGGAGACGAAAAAGATACCCTCGAAGCCGACCTACAGGACCGACGGCCCGACCCACACGAAGGCCATCGGCAAGCAGGTGATCCAGCTCAGGAAGGCGTCCGCCAAGACTCTCGTCGGTGCGGGCCAGAAGACTGGTGCCGTGTTCCAAGCCCTGCGCTACATGGGCAAGGATCGCATCGACGATCACGTCATCGCCAAGCTCGCAACAGCACTGCATGGCAATGACCGGAACTTGCTCTTGAAGCAGAGCAAAGATGTGCCCGCCTGGATGCATCCCGTCGTGCAACAGATCGTCGCCCACGCCTGAAGGCCGCCCCCATCAGATACTGTTGCTATGCGACCGGATTGCGCATCTTGCCCTCGTTCCCTGGCCCCACACCAATGATATCTATACATATCTTCAGGTCAAACAAAGATATGTATACAGATCATGTTCTTGCCATTCAAGCGAAACAATGATATGTTTTCGGATCAATATCGATCACATGAATCGCAAAGGTATCCTTCGTGCCCGAAACAGCCTCTCTTCACACGATCGGCGCGCAGCTTCGCCGGGCGCGACTGGCCGCCGGGTTGACCCAGGAACAGGTCGCCGAGTTGGCCGGCATTTCCCGCCCGCGCTACCGCGACATCGAGACAGGCGCCGCCGCCGCGCGCGCCACCACGCTGATGAATGTCGCGCGTGCGCTCGGGCTCGAGATGATGTTGATCCCGCAATTCCTGGTGCCGGCGGTCGACACACTGCTCAGCCCCGAATCCGGGGAGGATGCCCCGGCCTTCGTCCCCCAGCCGGAGCCTGACGATGAGCGCTGAACGCACCGCCACCAACGTTCAGGCGCTGGATATCTTCCTGAACGAGCACAGGGTCGGTACCATCATCCGAACCCCGGGCGATTTCAACGCCTTCAGCTTTGATCCGGCCTATCGCGCGACAGGTGGATACCCCATCCTCAGTCTATCCTTCCGGGCGGCGAATGGCGGGCTGCGCAAGGATCCGCGGCCAATCGCAGGTGCCCTGCCGGCCTTCTTCGCCAACCTGCTTCCCGAGGACAAGCTGCGCGACGCGATGGAAAAGCATCACGCCGGGCGCGTCCGTCCCGGCAATGACTTCGACCTGCTCGCAGCGCTCGGGGCCGATCTGCCTGGCGCGGTGCGCGCTCTGCCGGGAGACGGCCCTGCCCTGGCCCCGGCGAAGCCCACGCAGACGGCACCGAAAGCCCGCTTCTCGCTGGCCGGCGTCCAGATGAAGCTCTCGGTGATGAAGAACACCGGCAAAGGTGGCGGGCTGACCGTGCCACTCGGCGACGGCGACGGAGAATATATCGCCAAGTTCCCCTCCACGGCTTTTCCGGCGGTGTCGGAGAACGAATTTGCCAACCTCGCACTGGCCGAAGCGATCGGCATGGAGGTGCCCGAGCGCGAGCTGGTTACCCGTGACCAGTTCGACGGCATCCCGGAAGAATTCGAGACCATGACCGAGGGGCGGGTCCTGCTGCTGCGCCGCTTCGATCGCGGGCCGGGCGGCCAGCGCATCCATATCAAGGATTTCGCCCAAGTGTTCGGCATTCCCCCCGCGCGCAAATACGAGGGCGCAGCCTATCACGACATAGCATCAGCGCTCAGCATAGCCATTTCTCCGTTGGCGGCGCTGGAGTTCGTCCGGCGTCTCGCGCTCTCGGTGATCATGGGCAACGGCGACATGCACCTGAAAAACTGGTCGCTGATCTACCCCGGAGACGGCAACACCCCTGCCCTCGCGCCCGTCTACGACCTGCTCTCGACCATCCCTTATCTTCCTGCGGACGACCTGGCCCTATCGCTCGGCGGCGAGCGCGCCTTCAAAGCACTGACCTCAGCGCGCTGGAAGGCTTTCGCCAACCGCGCCAAGCTCCCCGAACCCGCCGTTTTGAAGGCGGTTGCCGAAACCGTTCAGGCGGTCGATGCGCATTGGTGGGATCTGCCCGAACGCGCCGTCGTACCCGGCGCGGTCCTGGAGCGCATCGACGCCCATGTCCGGACAATGACGGCCGTTCTGGTCGGGTGACCGGGCGACCGAGGTCGGGAATTTCCAGACCAGCCCCAGTTGGGGATCATGGATCAGCAAGCCATATCGACAATGACGATCGGTCCAGTCTCACGGCGGGACGGACACCTCATTCGGACGAAGTTCATTGAGCTTGCGCAGGTCGCATGAAGATCGAGGCTACGGCGGCTGAATCGCGACGCATCGCGCGAATAAGAAGGAAACAAAGCACGAAAACTCGTGTGCAAATACTGCACAAAGAAGTCATCAAGTACTTGATTTAGAATACAAATCACCCTATCCATCAAAGGCTCCAGCCAGGCATCGGTCCGGCGCGGGAAGCTCATCTTCCATGCCTGTGCGCGCGCCTTCCCCTCGGTCGTGGCTGATTTCGCTGGCTTCCAGATCCGAGCCACCGCATCGCCCGGTAGAGAAGAGTTCCAGTCAGGCCGCGAACGGTCCGCACCCCCCATGGGCGTCGATCATCGGCGCGATGATCTCCTCCCAATTCTTGCGGTCCGCATCACCGATCTTGGCGGCGATCTTCAGGGACAAGCGTGACACAAGATCACTGCCAACCGCCGGACCATGGTTCCGGAACGCGAGATGGCCTTGCCCGGCAAAACCTCCTGCGCAAAACAGCGATGTCAGATAGCAGGAAACCCCTGCGAGGGTTTCAATTAGAAAGTCCTCTCCAGGTTTCAAGTCCATTTCCAGCTTACCAATAATGCTCAAATCCCGGAACTTCGGGACGCCCGGCCAGAAACAGCGGCGGGTTCAGCAGCAGAAGCATCTCGCCGAGCCAGAAAACGCCGAACACTGCCCGCGACATCGCGTCGGCCGGCCCCATGTTTCAGAGGTCGCGATGGACGGTGTGCGCGACCTCGTGCGCAAGCACGCCCTGCAATTCCTGCTGGTCGAGCCACAGCAGCAGGCCGTCGGCGATGCAGACCGCGCGCTCCTCCGGCGCACCGACTGCGAATGCGTTGGGCAGGCGGCTGGGCATGAAGTAGAGTTCCGGTCACTCGGCGAACCGGCCCGGCACGCCAGGGCCCCCATCAGGTGGACGCCCTCGGAAGATCCTCACCACCAAGCCTGTGCGCGTTATAGAATGAGAGCAGCAGGCGCCGCGACGAGCATGGCGCCCGCAACGATCGGAACCTGCGCTCCTTCCGTCCAGGCCCAGGCGATCAGCCCCATACCGCCGATCAGCGGCGCAGACTGCGCCGGATTGTGGACGTGATGCCTTCGCGCGAGGATGACGGCGAGTCCTTCCGCTGCCCCTGGCGAGCGCCGCGGCGCGGATCGAGCCGCCGAAACCGGAGGCGAAGACCTGACTTCGCGCACAACGCCGAAACTGCAGCGCCAGAACGCAGCGTAGACTGAAACCCCAACCAGCCAGACCCTCCGTTCCAGATCAAGCGCTCGTGTCCCCAATCATCCGACGACGGACATCCCACAAGCGTTCCGTTGCCACGCGATCAAAGACGGCATCCATTGACAACCTATCTGCGGCGCTTGATTTGCTCGGCAAGCAGCTCGCACAGCACGACTTTGGCGACGGTCGGGCCAATCTCGCCGCGTTCCGGCAGAGGAGACAGCGGGGTTGCGATCAGCATCTTTTCGCAAAGCCGGTTAAGATCGGCAATCCGGCGTCCCGAGATCGCGACCCGGTAAGCCCCCTGCTCGCCCGCGGCAGACAGCATGTGTTCGGTCTGCGCGGTGAGTCCTGTTTCCGAAATGGTCATGTAGACCGAGCTTTCGTCGAGCGCGCCGACAATCTCTTCTGCCACCACCGGGTCCTGAAGGCTGCGCGCCACCAGCCCGATACGGGAGAGCCGATAGGCGTAGAGCTGAGCCACCATGCCCGAGACACCCGCGCCGAAGATATCAATATGCCGGGCGGAGATAAGCCGGTCTGCGACCTCGCGCAGATCCGCTGCCGGGTTTCCGTCCACAGTGGCGCGCACCGCATCGGTGATCCGTGTGCCGAAGTCTGTTTCGCGGGGTTCGGCACCGCTGCGATAGGCGATATCCGACGCCAGGGATATCTTGAAGGCCGAGAATCCGTCGTACCCCAGCTTGCGACAGAACCGGGCGATGCTGGCCTCGCCACTGCCCGACAGAACCGCCAGGTCCGACATCGAGGCGCGCACCGCCACCTCGGGTTCCCTCACGATGAAATCAGCGATCCGTGCCAGCGCGTCGGGCATGTCATCCCGACTAGCCTCGATCACCCCAAGAACGTGACGCATCAGTATGGGCTTGTCGGACATGGTAAGAGTATTCCTTCAGCGTCGAGCCCTGCTCCGTTCCGGCACACTACCACTTAAACAGGGGCTGTCATCACGCCGTCGTAGCTCTTCGGCGCTCACGCAGTCTCCGCGTGCAGAAACGCCGCCAGTTCCTGCGCCGAATTCACGACGCATGAGGCCCCGGCATCCTTCAGTCGGGCGGCATGGTCCTGTTCGACATGGCCGGCGCCGGTAAACCCGACAGCCCGCGCCCCGGCGGCCACCGCACCGGTGACGCCGGTTACGCTATCATCGATCACGAGACAGCGCCGAACATCCGCGCCGAGGCGATTGGCGGCAAGAAAGAACAGGTCGGGGGCTGGCTTGCCCCGCGAAACATCCTCGGCACTGAAAACGCGGTAGCCGAAATGCCCGGCCAGCCCGGTGAGGCCGAGCGTCAGAGCAAGGCGCACCTTGCCACTATTCGACGTCACGCAAGAAGGAAGACGCAACCCGGCCAGGACATCCGCGATGCCGGGCACGGGTTTCAACTGTTGACGGAACCGCTGGAACAGCAACAGATCGAAACGTGCAAAGTAGGCCGCGGGCAAATCGACCCCGTAAGTATCGCGTATGATCTGTTGCCCAGCCGCGGCGCTTTTACCGGTGAAAAGCGCCGAGGCTTCGGGCAGCGTCAAGTTGATCCCGAGTTCCGAAAGACATTCGGCCGTGTTCTGGGCGGCCAGCAGTTCGCTGTCCACGAGAACTCCGTCACAATCGAAGCAGATCAGATCGGCCCTCTGATTTCCCTTCGCATGGTGCAGCACGCTCGCCACGATTTCAACGAGCGAGTTGAAGGCTGCTGAGATACTCCGCCGACGGCAGGATGCCCGCCTTGTCACGGATCTCCATGATCAGGCGGGGTTCGCTTTCCAGCTTGGCGATTGCGGTGAAGATCGCGTGCCAGTTCACGGTGCCCTTGCCCACCGCCCAATGACGGTCGGCATAGCCATCGGCATCCTGAATATGGATGTGTTCCAACAGATCTCCCGCCCGGTGGACAAAATAGTCAACAGGCGGGGCGCCGGTCGAACCATGCGCGTAATGCGCATGGCCGGTGTCGATCGAGACCTTGACCGCCGAGCTGTCGAAACTGCGGGCGAGGTCGCAACGGGCATCGGGGTCCTTGTCCTCGATATTTTCGAGGACCATCGTCACGTTGGCTCCCTCGGCGCGGGAGATTATCGGGTCGAGCGTGGCATGCACAAGGTCCACCACGTTCTGCCTGGCGTTCGGAAGACCGTCGAGATTGTGGTGCATCCAAGTGGAATAAGGGCTGTGAATGACCATTTGCGTCGCGCCGACGGCTTCGCAAATCTCCAGCCCCTGCTCCATACGTCTGGTGACCAATGCCCGCAGGTCAGGGTCGGGATTGGCCAGAGAAAGACCCCAGAATGGCCCGTGAATGCCAAGTCGGCCCGCGTAGCCGTCAAGCAATGTGCGGGCACGGTGAACGAGCGGCATCCAGTCACCATTGAGAACGTCGGCGGTAATGAAGTCTTGAAGTTCGAGATCGCGCTGATCGGCAATAATCCAATCGCGATGGGCCTCAAGAACATCGAGCGGCATGGCCGCTCCGAGCAAGGGAAGTGACGCCATAGAAAGCTCCGTATCTTCGGGAATCGCCGACCCAAGCCGACGGGGGATTGCGCATGGAAGGTTCAGATAGATGCTTCCGGCGCCACTTAACTACGGCGGCTGTATGACGATTTGATTGCAGTGCTCCATTTTTATAGATCAAAATGGAGTATTACTCCGCATTTCTTGGAACGGTAATCAAAGCTTCTCGGAACTGTCACATCCAACGGGTTTCAAAGAGGTACTGACGGCGGCGACGCAAAGCCGACACTCGCAGTTCACCCCCGGCACATCCCCCGGATGTCCAGCATTCCAAGGACAGAAAAATGATCAGACTTAATCGACGCCATGCGCTTGGCCTGATGGGCGCCACCGCCGGCAGCCTCCTGCTGCCCGGCTATCTTCGCGCGCAGGGCACCCGCCCCTCTGTGACGATCGCGGTGCAGAAAATCACCAACAACAACACGCTCGATCCGTGGAACGAACAGTCCAACGTCGGGGAGCGCGTGCTCTATCCGAACCTCTGGGAAGGCCTGATCTTGCGCGACTGGATGGGTGACCAGGGGCCGGTGCCGGGCCTCGCCACCGAGTGGAAACGTATTGATGAACAGACGCTCGAGCTGAAGCTCCGCCCGGGCGTCAAGTTTCACAACGGTGACGAGATGACGGCCGAAGACGTGGCGTTCTCGTTCTCGAAGGAACGGGTGTTCGGCGATACCGAGCCGGCCGGTGGGAAAACGATCTTTGCCGAGAATTTCAAACCCGAAACAGCCAAGGATATCCCGGCGAACGTACCCGGCATTGGCCGCCGCAAATGGCCCTCGCTGGCCGGTGTCGAAGTGATCGACAAATACACCGTCCGGTTTCACAACGCCACGCCGGACGTCACCCTCGAAGGCCGCCTTTATGCTGGCGGCAGCCAGATTCTGAACCGGCGCGCCTGGGACGAAGCCGCCACCTATTCCGATTGGGCCGCCAAGCCGATCACCACCGGCCCCTACATGGTTGGCGAGTATCGCCCCGACGTTTCCCTGACGCTTGTGGCTTTCGATGATTACTGGGGCGGGCGTCCGCCGCTTGAAAGCATCACCTTCGTAGAGGTGCCCGAAGTGGCCAGCCGTGTGAACGGGCTTTTGTCCGGCGAATACGATTTTGCCTGTGACCTGCCCCCGGATCAGATTGGCACCGTGATGAACGTCGATGGCTTTGAGGTCCAAAACTCGACCATCTGGAACCACCGCATTTCGGTTTTTAACACTGAAAACGAAATTCTGGCCGATCCGTTGGTGCGTCGCGCGATGACACATGCGATTGACCGCGAGGCAATCGTTCAGGCGCTTTGGGGTGGCATGACCAACGTCCCCGCCGGTCTTCAGTTCGAGAGTTTTCGGAGCTCGGACATGTTCATCGAGGGCTGGAAGGTTCCTGAATACAATCCGACGCTGGCGCGGGATCTGCTGAAGCAGGCCGGCTACAAGGGAGACGCGATCCCCTACCGCCTGCTCAACAACTACTACACCAACCAGACTGCGAATGGTCAGATCATGGTTGAGATGTGGAAACAGGTTGGCCTGAACGTCGAGATCGAAATGAAAGAGAACTGGGGCCAGATCCACGATCCGGCAGGCATCAAGGGCGTGCGCGACTGGTCCGCGTCGAACACTATCAACGATCCGATCACGCCGATGGTGGTACAGTTCGGTCCGAACGGTGAGGTCCAGCAGAAAAAAGACTGGTCCAACGCAGAGCTCAATGATCTCTCGGTGGTCATGGAAACCTCAACTGACCGCGGCCTGCGCAAAAAGGCCATTGCCCGGATGCTGGAAATCGCCGAACGCGAAGACCCGGCCTATCAGCTCCTGCATCAGAACGCGGTCTTCACCGGCATGCGCTCGGATCTGGGCTGGAAAGCCGCTCCTGCCTTTGCGATGGACTTCCGCGCCTCGAACTGGCCGTCGAACGGTTAAGCCGAAGAAAAGTGAACGCCCCGGCGCACCATGGCCCGCCGGGGCGTTGACTTGTGCAGAACTGCGGGGAGGTGGCGTTCGATCGCCGGGAACGCGGCAGATCGGCAACCAAAGGATGATCAATGGGAAATCTCGTCGAAATCCGAAACCTGAGCGTCTCCTTCGATGGTGTGCCGGTGTTGCACAGTGTCGATTTGCAGGTCGCCCAGGGTGAGGCGCTGGGGCTTGTCGGGGAAAGCGGCTGCGGGAAATCGGTGACTTGGCTGGCCGCCCTCGGGCTTTTGCCGTCCAAAGCCACGATCACCGGGTCTGTGACACTGGGACAGACGGAGTTGGTTAATGCGCCCCGCCCGGCACTGGAAAACGTGCGCGGCGGACGGATCGCGATGATCTTTCAGGACCCATCCAGCGCGCTGAACCCCGTGATCCAGGTCGGACGTCAGATGACGGAAGCACTAAAACTGCATCGCGGGCTGCGCGGTAACGCGGCCCGCACAGAGGCGCTTCGGCTGATGGATCTCGTCGGAATTCCCGACGCGAAAGGCCGTTTCAACCTTTACCCGCATGAGTTTTCGGGGGGGCAATGTCAGCGGATCATGATCGCCATGGCCTTGGCCGGCGAGCCGGATCTTTTGATCGCCGATGAACCAACGACGGCGCTCGATGCGACGATTCAGGCGCAAATCCTCGATCTGCTCGCACGACTGCGCGAAGAAATGCGGATGGGACTGGTTTTCATCAGCCACGATCTTGGTGCGGTCGCACAGGTTTGCGAACGGGTCAGCGTCATGTATGCCGGGAGGATCGTGGAACAGGGACCGGTAGCGCAGCTTTTCGACCGACCGCGCCATCCCTACACGCGGGGCCTTTTCGATGCGATCCCGCGTCTCGACGGGCCGCGCACGCTACTCGCACCGATTCCCGGCACTGTACCCGATCCGTACAATCTGCCGATGGGCTGCGCCTTTTCCCCACGCTGCAGCCACGCGCAGGATTTTTGCCACAAGGAACGCCCCGAGCTTTTGCGGCAGCGTGACGGGCGGGCGCTGGCCTGTGCCTATCCGTTGCCCGAGGCCGGGGCACACAAGACCACGATGGAAAAAGTAACATCATGAGTTTTCTTCTCGAAGCGGATGATCTGGTCCGGGTTTACACCGGACGCGGCGGCCTTTTGGGCAAGGCCCAGCCCGTGCGGGCAGTCGATGGTGTGAGCCTGCGGCTCGGGCGCGGCGAAACCTTGGGCATCGTGGGAGAAAGCGGGTCGGGGAAATCGACCCTCGGACGGATGCTTCTGGGCGTGGACCCGGCACAGGGCGGCACTGTGCGGTTCGACGGACGCCCGATGCCGGCCCGCAACACGACTGAATGGCGCGCACTGCGGGCGCGGATGCAAATGGTATTTCAGGATCCTCTGGCCGCGCTCGATCGGCGGCTGACCATCGCCGCGCAGATCCGCGAACCGCTGGACATTCACAGGATCGGCACCGAGGCGAGCCGCGCCACGCGTGTGACCGAACTGATGCATGCGGTCGGCTTGCGCCCCGATCAGGCGAAGCGTTTCCCGCATGAGCTCTCCGGCGGTCAGCGCCAGCGCGTGGTGATTGCCCGGGCGCTGGCCACCAAGGCCGACATGCTGGTGTGCGACGAACCAGTCTCGGCACTTGACGTGTCAATTCAAGCGCAAGTGGTGAACCTCTTGCGCATGCTTCAAAAACAGACCGGCCTGAGCATGGTGTTCATCAGCCATGACCTGAAAGTGGTCCGCAACCTTTGTGACCGGGTCGCGGTGATGTATCTGGGGCGGATCGTCGAGGAAGGCCCGTCCGAACATCTTTTCGCCAATCCCCGGCATCCTTACACGCAGGCGCTCGTGTCCTCCGTGCCAGAACCGGGCCGTCGACTTGATGGGCGCGTGATTTTGCAAGGCGAACCGCCAAACCCGGCGAAACGACCGCCGGGCTGTGCGTTTCATCCACGCTGCCTCAGGGCCACCGACATCTGCCGCAGCGGCATTCCTGCGCTACAGCCGCTCGGAACAGACCGCACCGCCGCCTGTCACCTTGTTGCCGGTGAGACCCGCGCAGAGGTCGCCTAAGAGGTTTCTCATGATCCGTTTCATTTCCCTCCGATTGTTCCGCGCCGCGCTGACCGTGCTGGCAGTCATGACGTTCGCCTTTGTTGTTCTACGCATGTCCGGTGATCCCGCGCAGGTGCTTCTGGGGCCGGATGTGCCGCAGAATGTCATCGACGATTTCCGGGCCGACTGGGGCCTCGACAAGCCGCTATGGCGTCAATATCTGGCCTACCTCGGGGCCATTCTAACCGGCGATTTCGGCCTGTCGATGCGAGGGGGGGCGCCCGCGCTCGATCTTGTTCTGGAGCGGGTGCCCGCGACGTTGATCCTCACCATTCCGGCACTGTTTCTGAAGCTCAGCATCGGAATTCCCGCCGGGATTTACGCGGCCCTGCACCGGGACAGCACCATCGACCGGGGGGTGATCGTGCTCGCCATTCTGGGGTTCACCGTGCCCTCTTTTGTCATGGGGCTAGTGCTCGTGCTGATCTTCTCGATCCAGCTGGGTCTGCTTCCCTCGGGGGGATTCGGGACATGGCTACATGCGATCCTTCCGGCGCTTACGATCTCGGTCGGGGGGATCGGCTTGCTGGCCCGCTTTTCACGGTCAGCGATGATCGAGGTCATGGGGCAACCTTTTATCCGCACAGCCTCGGCCAAGGGTGTCAAATGGCGCGATGTGGTTTGGGGCCATGCCTTGCCGAATGCCGCTGTGCCGATCGTGACCATCGTGGGATTCATGGTCGGGTCGCTGATTGCCGGGGCGGTGGTTGTGGAAACCATTTTCTCCTGGCCCGGGATCGGGCGGTTGCTGATCGTCTCTGTGTCGAACCGGGACTTGGCCGTCGTGCAATGCATCCTTTTGTTGATCGCCGCCGTGATGGTGTGTTCGAACTTGATCGTGGACCTGCTTTACGGCTGGCTCGACCCGCGCTTGCGTGCACAGCCAGCGCATTGAAAGGAAAGGTCAGATGTCTCTTGTCACCCCAACCGAAACTGCCCCCCATCGCGTCGTTACCCTGCCGAGGAAACGCCGGATTCCGCTCGCCGTCGCCGCTGGGCTAGGATGGCTGGCACTGATGGTGATCTGCGCTGTTTTTGCCGATCTGATCCGGCCTTACGATATCACCCAGATGGACCTGTCCGCGCGGTTGTCACCACCGGGAACGCCGGGGCATTGGCTTGGCACCGACGAATTGGGCCGCGATGTGCTTTCTCGCCTGTTTCAGTCGGTTCGCGTCTCGCTGGTGATCGCATTCGGCGCCACAATCATCTCGGCGGTGTTTGGCACCACGCTTGGTTTTCTCGCGGCGCAGTTTCGGGGGATCATTGAACATTTGGTGGTGATGCTGGCGGATTTCCAAGCCGCGCTGCCGTTCCTCATCATGTCGCTTGCCGTACTCGCTTTCTTCGGATCGTCCATGATCCTGCTGGTTGGACTGATGGGCTTTTACGGATGGGAACGCTATGCGCGGATTGCCCGCGGGCTTGCCATCTCGGCCGGGGCGCAAGGCTATGCGGCAGCGGTGGTTCAACTGGGCGCAACCCCGCGGCGGGTGTATCTCAACCACATCCTGCCGAATGTTGCCTCGACGCTGATCGTCTCGATGACGCTGACCTTCCCGGAGATCATCCTGATGGAGTCCGGCCTGTCATTTCTCGGGCTGGGGGTACAGCCACCGGATACCAGTCTTGGCAACATGGTCGGTTTTGGGCGCGAGTATCTGACCACCGCTCCCTGGATCATGCTGGGGCCCGCCGTTGTTATCATGTTTACCACGCTATCGATCTCGCTTGTCGGGGACTGGCTGCGCGACAAGCTCGATCCCACCATTCGCTGACTGCTTTAAGGACGAGAGACACATGACAGCAATCACAGGTCATCGCGGGGGCCGCGGCCTGTGGCCCGAGAACTCTCTGACCGGTTTCCGTGAAGCGGCAAAACTCGGGTGCGACGCGATCGAGTTCGATGTCCACCTGACGCGCGCCGGCGAGCTGATCGTGATACACGACCCGACGTTGGAACGGACCACCGAAGGTACGGGCGAAGTCGCGGCTCTGCGGCCCGAAGTCCGGGCCGACACGCGCCTGAAAGACAGCATCGAGACAATCCCGACGCTCGATGACGTTCTGGAGGTCCTGGCTCCCTCTGGTGTAAATCTGCATGTCGAGATCAAGCGGGATGCTGCCGGCCATGGCTATACCGGGATCAGCGGCCTTGTGGCCGATCGCCTCAAAGCGCACGGAGTTGCCGCCCGCTCGCACCTGACGTCATTTGACATCACTGCTCTGAAGGAATGTCAGAGGCTTAACCCCGAGATCCGACGACTTGTTTCCGCGGATGCGGCCTGGGTGGACAAACATGGTGGACTAGAGGCGTTTTTGGCCGACGCGGCGGATCTCGCCGATATTGTCGCCTTACGACACGACTATTTTTTTGAAGTCTTCGATCAGGTGACCCAGCTCTGGCCAAAGGACCGTCTATGTGTCTGGACCATCAACACCCCGGGCCTCGTGCAAGAGTGGCTCTCTCGGGGGATCGGTCACCTTACCACCGACGATCCCGCTCTCGCGCTGATGCTGCGGACAGAGACTGCGAAATAAACCGGGCTGCCAGGCCTGTTGCCGGCGACCTGTCGGTTCTTGAAATCATGCAGCATCATATAATTTCCGGATGTTACGAGGATTTCCGGATGTCGCAAAAGCGGCATTTCAGATGAAACGGATGGCACTCAAACCAATTGGTCACCCCAAGCGCTCACGCCTCAGTCTCTCATTTGGCCTCTTAAGCGCGGACGTCAGACAGGGAAACCGGCGCACCGAAGCGAGGCCGAGACGCTGTTGGAACGTGCCGGGCGGCTCATGAGATTTGGTCGGTCAGTTCAGTGCGCCCCCGCGACGCATCGACCGCCGCTTCCGGGGCGACTGGCGCGTCGGGTTTGATGCCCAGAGCGCGCAGCGCGTTCAGGATCACGGCCACGTCGATCGCCTCCTGCAGCAGCGCGCCCTGCACCGGCGACAGATATCCGCAGGCCGCCGCGATCATGCCCGCGACCGACAATCCGATCCCCGCGATCACGCTTTCGACGGCGATGCGGCGGGATCTGCGGGCGATCTCTATCCCCGGCCCCAGCCGATCTACCCGGTCGACCAGCAGCACGACATCGGCGGCCTCGGCCGAGGCGGCAGCGCCCCGCGCGCCCATGGCCACGCCCACATCGGCCGCCGCGAGCGCGGGCGCGTCGTTCACGCCGTCTCCGACCATCATCACGGGGCCGTTCTTGCGTTCAGTCAGAACCAGCAGAACCTTCTGGTCGGGCGTCAGGCCCGCCCGAATCCCGTCAAGGCCGAGCCCGTCGGCCACGCGCTCCGCCACATCGACCCGATCGCCTGTCGCCAGCAGAATCCGCTCGATCCCCTCGCGGCGGAGTTCGGCAAGCATCGCGGCGGTGCCGTCGCGCAAGGGATCGGCCATCACGAGATGCCCCGTCATGTGGCCGTCGACCGCCACGGCGACAAGAACGGAACCCGCGGCAAGGGCCGCATGGTCATCTTCCGCGCGCCCCACGCGCCTCGCGACGAATGCATCGCCGCCTACGATGATCTTGTGACCCTCGACGCTGCCGACAACCCCTTCACCGGGGATCTCGGCCACCTCAGAAGGCACGGGCAAAACGAGACCGCGCGCCCGCGCCGCCGCAACGATGGCCAGGGCAACCGGGTGCTTCGACGCCTGGTCGAGCGCCGCGGCAAGCCGAAGGATCTCATCCTCGGCCATGCCGCCGTGGCTGTCGATCGATACGATCTGCGGGCGCCCGTCTGTCAGGGTTCCGGTCTTATCGAGGATCAGGGTGCGGATGCGCGCCATCGTTTCGAGCGGCCTCGCGCCCTTGATGAGAACGCCGAAATGCGCTGCCCGCGACAGCCCCGCGACCAGCGCCACCGGAACGGCCAGGATCAGCGGACAGGGCGTGGCCACCACCAGCACGGCAACGGCGCGGATCGGGTCGCCCGTGAACCACCAGGCGGCAAATGCGATGGCGATTGTGACCACCAGAAACCCCAGCGACCAGCGGTCCGCCAGACGCGACATCGGCGCCTTCGACCGCTGCGCCTCCTCGACCAGGCAGACGATCCCGGCATAGGTGCTTTCCGCAGCGCGGCGCGTGGCCGCGAGGTCGAAGGCTTCGCCCGCGTTGGTCGATCCGCTCATGGCCTCGGCCCCGCGCGAGAGCCGCACCGGCAGCGACTCGCCGGTCAGCGCCGAGGTGTCCACAAAGGCCCCGTCGGAGGCCACCGTGCCGTCCACCGGCACCACGTCGCCCTGTCGGATCAAAAGCCGGTCGCCCGGCGCGATCTGATCGAGCGGCACATCCTCGAACCCGCCGTCGCGGTGCCGCATGGCCGTCCGGGGAACGCGGGACAGGAGATCATGCATCTCGCGCCGCGCGCGCCCCTCGGCGAAGCTTTCCAGAAACGTGCCCCCGGAATACATCACCGCGACAACCGCCGCCGCGAGCGTCTCGCCGAAGGCGAGAGCGGCGGTCATGGACAGCGCCGCCACGATATCGAGCCCGACCTCGCCCCGCCAAAGGCTGCGCAAAATCTCGACCAGAAGGGCCGCCAGCACCGGAACGACCCCGGCGAACCAGACAAGGTCGGCCATATCGCCTTTTTCGGTAAAATATAGGGCAAGGCCCGCGAGCAACCCCGCGACCGCAACCACCAGCAGCGCTGTTTTCAGCCGGTCGGTGCGTGTCTCTTCCATACGGCTCATTTCCCCTCGGCTGAGGGGATCGCCGCCGGTTTTCGGAGAAAAGCCGTCCGACTCCCGCGCCCCTTCCGCTGCCATCATCATCGCGCAGCACGAATAGGGCGTCGAGCCCGCGTTTTCGCGCGCGGGCTTGGCGCCTTCGGCGATGCGCAGCTAGCGCACTCGAACACGCCGTGAATCGGCCAGGTCCGGGCTAAAGACCACAGCCCCTTATCTCACATATCCCCGAGGTCGCGAGAAAGGACGCGTACACTTCAACCGCAACAATCGTGACCATGTCGTGGATTGATCTAGAACAACGAAAATCCGCCAAATGCCGATTAACTTCATGACGTGAATTTGAAACAATTCGGGGGTCGGGTTCATGCGCAGGGCCGCCACCTCTTTTCCGCCAGGTTTGAAAAGATGAGTGGTCCGGAACCCGCCCCGGCCCCTGTCGCCGCGCCCCGCAGCAACGTGACGCCGCGGGGCGCGGTAGAGGCAACAGGCCTGATGAGCTACAACATCACCGGCAGGATCGGCGCGCTGACGGCGATGCTCGGCGGTCTTGATATGATTGTTTTCGCATCCGCGATTGATGGGCACGCTCCCGAATTCCGCGTGCGCCCCTGTGGCCGCTGCAATTGGCCTGGGCCGCGCCTGTCTCGGGAGCAAGCGACCGGCCTCGATGGCAGCGCGGCCCGGGTCGGGGCGGCCCCGGCGCGTGAGCAGCCGACGGTCGCAAGGCACAGTTTCGCGCCGACCCGGCCGGCCGCCCGAAAAGCAGGGGCAACCTCACGATGACCAGAACATCGAAAATATCCAAAACCGAACATTCGATCCCGTGGTTCTGGCCGATGGCCAGCGCCATTGAGATGGAGGAGGAGGACCTGCGGCTGTTTCCGGACAACATGCGTTACATCGCCGAGGCCGCGAAGATCGAAGCGCCGCCCCCGCCCGCCCGGCCCACGCCGAACCGGGTGATCCGCAACCTCGACACGATGCGCCTTCGCGACGTCTCGGGTGCCGACGCCGAGAAGACGGCCGTGCCGGTGTTGATCGACGCGCCCTACGCCGGGCGTTCGTCGACCATCGCGGATTATACAAAGGGCCAAAGCCTTGTCGAAAGCCTGCTGGCCACCGGCCTGCCCCGGGTGCCGTGCGCTGACTGGAAGCCCGCGACCCGCGCCATGCGGGATTTCGGGAGCGACACGTATCTTTCCACCCTTGATCGTGCGGTGGACGCGCTTGGCGGGCGGGTCGCGCTTGTCGGGCTTTGCCAGGGCGGCTGGCTTTCGGCGATGTACGCCTGTCTGTTCCCCGAAAAGGTGCTGGCGCTGGTACTGGCCGGATCGCGCGTCGACACCGACACGGGCAACGGGCCGATCAAGAGAATGGCGCATGAGCTGCCCCTGAGTTTCTATGAGGAAATGGTCGCCGCTGGCGGCGGTCGCATGCTGGGACAATACATGCTGGCTGGCTGGAAAGACATGCATCCGGACGAGCAGTATGTCGGCAAATTCATTGACCTGTACGCAAATATCGAAGACAATTCCTACATCCAGCGCACCGAAGAATTCGAGCGTTGGGATGAAAACCCTATCGACCTGGCAGGCCGCTCTTACCTTCAGTCCATCCAATGGCTGTTCAAGGAAAACCGCTTTGCCAAGGGGGAATTCGTGGGCCTTGGCCAGACACTCTCGCTAAAGACGATCACCTGCCCGCTCTATCTGCTCGCCGGCGCCTCCGACGACATCACGACCAAGGAACAGGTCTTTGCGGCCGAACATCTGGTTGCAACGCCAAGGGGGCATATCGTGAAGAAACTGATGCCGGGCGGGCATATTGGTCTGTTCATGGGGTCGCGGACGCTCAAGGAAGCGTGGCCGCACATCGGTGCGTGGCTTCTGGCGAACACCCGCGCCGGTGGCGCGGCGGCCGCGCCGCAAAAGACCGAAAGCGCGCCCCATGACTGACCGCGCCGAAGTCACTGCGGTACGCGGCCCGGTTCTGGATATCCGGGTCGAGGGCGAATTGCCCGCGATTCACGATGCGGTCGAGATCGGCACCGGACAGGACGCCATCTATGCCGAGGTGCAGGCGCATCTCGATACCCGCCACGCCCGTGTCATTGCCTTGCAATCGACGCAGGGGATTGCGCGCGGTGCGCCGGCCCGGCTGACCGGCGGGCCGCTGAGCGTGCCGGTCGGGTCCGCGGTTCTGGGCCGCCTTGTCGACGTGATGGGCCGGGTCGGCGATGGCAAGGGCGCCCTGCCCGCCGACGCACCGCGCCGCCCGATCCACCGGGCCGCCCCTTCGCTGTCCGACCAGCGCGGCCAGACCAAG
Organism: Actibacterium naphthalenivorans; assembly: GCF_014196965.1. Taxonomy (GTDB): domain Bacteria; phylum Pseudomonadota; class Alphaproteobacteria; order Rhodobacterales; family Rhodobacteraceae; genus Actibacterium_A; species Actibacterium_A naphthalenivorans. The sequence continues at coordinate 64,246 of NZ_JACIEQ010000001.1, forward strand.
GTCTTTTCGACCGGGATCAAGGTGCTGGACCTGCTGGCGCCGCTGGCGCAGGGCGGCAAGTCGGCCATGTTCGGTGGCGCCGGCGTCGGCAAGACCGTTCTGGTGACCGAACTCATCCGGGCGATGGTGTCGGGCTATGACGGCATATCGGTCTTTGCGGGTATCGGCGAGCGGTCGCGCGAAGGCCATGAGATGCTGCACGAGATGCACGACAGCGGCGTGCTGGACCAGACCGTTCTGGTCTATGGCCAGATGAACGAACCGCCCGGCGCGCGCTGGCGCGTGCCCCTGACCGCGATGAGCATCGCAGAGCATTTCCGCGACGAAGAAGATCGCAACGTGCTGCTGCTGATGGATAATGTTTTTCGCTTCGTACAAGCCGGGTCCGAGGTTTCGGGCCTTTTGGGGAGGATGCCGTCGCGCGTGGGTTATCAGCCGACGCTGGAAACCGAAGTCGCCGATCTGCAGGAGCGTATCGCGTCGGTCGGGCGCGCCTCCGTCACCGCGATCGAGGCGGTCTATGTGCCCGCCGACGATTTCACAGACCCGGCCGTTTCCGCGATCAGCGCACATGTGGACAGCACGGTGGTCCTGTCCCGGCAACTCGCGGCCGAGGGGATCTATCCCGCCATCGACCCCATCGCCACCACCTCGGTGCTGCTCGACCCGCAGGTGGTGGGCGAAGAACATGCCCGCGTCGCGGGCCGCATCCGCGAACTGATCGAGCACTATCAGGAACTGCGCGACGTCATCGCGCTGCTGGGGGTCGAGGAACTGGGCCGCGAGGAGCGCCTGCTGGTCGGGCGCGCGCGCCGCCTGCAGCGGTTCCTCACCCAGCCCTTTTTCGTCGCCGCCGCCTATACGGGGATGGAGGGCCGTTCCGTGCCGGTCGCCGATACGGTGGCGGGCTGTGCCGCGATCCTTGCCGGCGAATGCGACGACTGGGATGAGGCATCGCTCTACATGATCGGCACGCTGGACGAGGCCCGCGCCCGCGAGGCACAGCGCAAGGGGGCTGCGGCATGAGCGCGGCGGCCCTGACCCTGCGCGTGACCACGCCACTTGCGGTAAAGGTGGACGCGGCCGGGGTGACCTCGATCCGCACCGAGGATGCCAGCGGCGGGTTTGGCATCCGTCCAGGCCATGCCGATTTCCTGACCGTGCTGGACGCGTCGGTCCTGCGCTGGCGCGGTGCGGATCAAGCCTGGCAGTATTGCGCCCTGCGCGGCGGCATCCTGCGGGTCAGCGATGGCGCGAAGGTCGAGATCGCCTGCCGCGAGGCCGTGACGGGGGATGATCTGGCCTCGCTGGAAGCGCTGGTCAAGAAGAAGAGCGCCGATCAGTCCGACGCGGCGCGGCGCGCACGCGCCGAACAGACCCGCCTGCACACCAGCGCGATCCGCGGGCTGATGCAACGGCTCGGCCCGAACCCGGACGGCAAAGACCTTGCGGAGGATTTTCGATGACCCAACCGGACCAGGAACCGGACAGCCACCTTGCCGACGCCGCCCGACGCACACATGACCGCGAGCAGGCCGGAAAGCACGATCCCGAGCCCACGCTCGCGCGCCGCTTCGGCCAGATCGGAGTGCTGGGCTGGGTGATCGTCGGGCCGACGATCTTTGGCATCCTCCTCGGCAACTGGCTCGATCATCTGCTGGGCACGGGGGTGACGCTGACCGCGGCGCTGACCCTGCTCGGCGCGGCGCTGGGGCTCTGGTTCGCCCTGCGCTGGATGCACCAGCAATGAGCGGTGTGGTGATTTCCGCCGGATATGCCATGCTTGCGGCGCTGGCCGGCACGCTTGTCGGCTGGCTGCATTTCCGTTCCCTGCGCGCGGTGACCGAGCGGCTTGTGGCCGGGCAGCTTTCCGCGGTCACGCTTCAGATGGCGCGCATCGCGGCACTCGCGCTCTTTCTCTACGTTTGCGCCCGCTTCGGCGCGGTGCCGTTGCTGACAGGCGCCGCAGGGATCATGGCGGGGCGGGCCATCGTTCTGCGCCGCCCGGACAGGAGCCCGTCATGACCGGTTCCCCCCTTGATCTGACCTATGCCTTCTCGATCGGCGCCCTGAGGATCAGCTGGGTTGTGCTGACGACATGGGGCATCCTCGCGTTTCTTGGGCTGGGGGCGTTCGTGCTGACCCGCCGCCTCGCGATCCGGCCCAGCAAGACCCAGGCGGTGGTCGAGCTTGTGGTCGGCGCCATAGACGATCAGATCCGCGCGACCATCCCCGGCGATCCCGGCCGCTACCGCGCGTTGATCGGCACGCTTCTGCTGTTCATCCTGACGGCGAACTGGTCGTCGCTGATCCCCGGCGTGGAACCGCCCACCGCGCATCTGGAAACCGACGCGGCGCTGGCGCTGATCGTGTTCGTGGCGACCATCGGCTACGGCATCCACACACAGGGCCCGTGGGGCTATCTGAAAAGCTTCGCCCGGCCCAGCTGGGTGATGGTCCCGCTCAACCTGATCGAACAGATCACCCGCGCCTTCTCTCTGATGGTGCGTCTGTTCGGCAACGTGATGAGCGGGGTCTTCGTGGTCGGCATCGTCCTGTCGCTGGCGGGCCTTCTGGTGCCGATCCCGCTGATGGCGCTCGATCTGGTGACCGGCGCCGTGCAGGCCTATATTTTGGCGATTGTATATTTGACAAACCAAGCCCATGCAGTCGATTATAAGCCTGCGTGACAGGCCGGATCAGTCGTCGGACTTCTTGTCCGGCTTCTGCTTCGCCAGTTTGCGCAGCTTCTCGTTGAACCGCTCTTCGTCTTCGTCCGTCTCTAGCTCGCGGGCGGCTTCTTTGAACTTGTCGAGTTGGGATTTCTTGTCACTGCACATAGCGTTGCACCTTTTGAATAACTTCGTCCCTGCCACCCGACCAGACCGCCGGCGTCAGATCAGAATTGAACGCAATCTCTCGGCTCTGTTGTGTGATCGCTGCCTTGTCCAAGTTCTCGTAGATCAAGAACGGGACGACACCCGCAACGTCATGCTTTTGAACCTCCATTGAGAACAAGACCGCACGCAAAACACTCACATCGTTGGTGGCTGGGAAGATGGCGGCAACTTTTCCGCTCGGCGCACGCACCACAATGTCTACCGTGTAGTGCGGCAGCGACGGGATCAGCGCCTCAGAAAATGAAACGCGTTGCTCTGTGAACGTGTCCTCAAGGGCGCTTATCAAGTCCTCTCGAAATGTGCTCTTTACGATTTCCCGGTTGAGGAAGAGCAGATCCTGAACCCTCGTCAAAAACGTCAGAAATGGCAGAGCTAGTTTGGCAATCCGCGCTTTTTGGACCCACTCAGTGCAGAACAGTCCATCATCTTCCGACAACATGACACCGTGCTCTTCAAGCAGCCCAGACAGCAACTCCATGCGGTTCTCAGATGAAAAATCGACACCTTGCCCCTCCAGGTCAAAGAGTAGACTTCCGCTGTCTTCCAAGCGCGCACGTTCACCCTCTACCCTCGCATAGAAACTTAGGGTGTCACCAGAGAACCAAGTGACAGGCGTCGAGATCGCGTAGCCCATCGGGACTTGGCGGACCACCAAACCATCACAGAAGGCGGCGCAGATTTCTTTCTGCAAGTTCACAGTAAGCCTCCTCCTTCTGCGAATCGAAAGCGCGCTGCCGCGACGGTCAGCGCGCTTTCCTCTGTTACATTGAACGGCACCGTGCATTCACGTTTCGTGAAGACAGGCCACGCCGACATAAGATTTTTGTCCCTCAGAACACCTGGGAACGTCTCGTGAACATTACCACGGATGAGGTGACAATGCCAATTCCAATGATCTGCGTGTAGCTCGTGGAAGCATATGACTTTTAACGTTTTCCCGTCCTTCATGGCCAAGGTGGCGCGGTAGTACTCCTTCTCTTCATTGATGGCCACAAGGACTACGAATTGCTGCCGTAACGCTTGAAAAGTCACCACGCGCCATTTCCAGCCGCGCCCCAAGGACAACTTGTTTCGCGTAAGCGGGAACTTCGCTTTCGGAACTGGCCCGGTTTCCCATTTGCCGATTCTTACATCCTGTTTGTCCGCGCGGATAATGTCGGCGACGGTAAGGGGGCTATCCATTGCCATTAGACCGCGCGCACTTCTGCGTCAGCCCGCCGATACGTCAGGCGCCTACCAACCACAGCGCGCAGCGCGATCTCGCCACGCTCCACATCCTCAACACCATTGGCTTTGCGATTGTTGTAACGGAAGTCAAACTCCGCAGCATAACGGTGCAGGTGTTGCTTTCCGCAGTGCTGATAGACACCCTTCATGCCGCGCTTGAAGATGCTGTAAAAGCCCTCGACGGTATTCGTGTGGACCTCCGGGGCCTCGCGACGGACGTACTCGCCAGCGCCGTGACGGGTGAAGTCATGGCCCGCGAATTCATCGGCCAGCTTCTTATACTGGCCCGCTTCGTCTGTGTAGACCACGGCTTCGGCGGCGATGTTCTCGCGCAGGATCGGAACTAGGGTTGCGGCTTTCAGGTCGTCCACAATGATGCTCCTGGCTTGCTTGGTCTGACGGTCCACCAGTGTCAGCATTTTGTGCTTGTGTGCGTAACCACGGCCCTTCTTCTCGCCGTGGGGCTTCTTGGTGCGGTCATTGCCGATGAAGGTCTCGTCTACCTCCACCGTGCCGCCACCGCTGCCCATGGGTGTTGCCAGATCGCCAGAGCGCATACACTCGCGAATGCGGTGGGTCAGGAACCATGCAGACTTGTAGGTAATGCCCAGAACGCGATGAAGCTGGTGGCTGCTGATACCCTTCTTGCTCGACACCATCAGGTGAATAGCTTGCAGCCACAGGTGAAGCGGTAGGTGGCTTTCCTCGAAGATGGTGCCCTTGCGCACGGTGAACTGCTTGCGGCACTCACGGCACTTCCAGAGGCCGTAGCGCTCTTTTCCTTCCGGGTTCTTCTTGCTCGGCTTGGTCCTGACGCCATCAAGGCGATAGGCGCGATCCACCACGCCACAGTGCGGGCAAACCGGGCCATCCGCCCAAAGCATGGCCTCGACGTGGGCGAAGGCGGCGGCTTCGTCGTGCATGTAGGGGGCGGAGAGAACGGACATTGCGGAGACCTCTAACTTGTTGAGTTAAATATAGGCCGTCCGATTGGGTTTGTCAAATATACAATCGCCTATATTTTCGCCATCCTCGCACTCGTCTTCATCGCGTCCGCGGTCGAGGAAGACCCCGCCGAGAAGACTCAAAAGGAGCCCCAACCATGAACTACGTCGATCTTGTCAGCATCATCGCGGCCGCGTTGGCCGTGTCGTTCGGCGCCATCGGCCCGGCGCTCGCCGAAGGCAGGGCCGTGGCGGCAGCAATGGAGGCCATCGCCCGTCAGCCCGAGGCCGCCGGCACCATCTCGCGCACGCTGTTCGTCGGGCTCGCCATGATCGAGACGATGGCGATCTACTGTCTGGTGATCGCGCTGCTGCTTTTGTTCGCCAACCCGTTCGTCCAATAGCGCCATGCAGTTTGACTGGGTCACCTTCGCCCTTCAGATCGTCAACGTCCTCGTTCTTTTGGCGATCCTGCGGCATTTTCTGTTTCGTCCCGTCGCCGCGATCATCGCGCAGCGGCAAACCGAAATCGTCGCCGCGAAGGACGCCGCCGAGGCCGCGCGGGAGGCCGCCGCCAAGGCCAGGCTCGAGGCACGGGCCGAGGCCGAAAAGAACGCGACGGCGCGTCATGATATCCTTGCCGCCGCGCAGTCCGATGCAGCGGCGAAGCACAAGGATCTTGTCGAAGCCGCGCGCGCCGAGGCCACCAGGATCGTGGCCGATGCGCGGGCCGAGGCCGCGAAAGTCGTCGCCGACGCCGAGGCGGACACCCTGCGCCGCGCTCGTGATCTGGCCGAGACCATCGCCCGGAATGCCCTCTCCGCCCTGCCCGCGCCACCCGACGTGGCAGGGTTTACCAACCTGCTCGTGAAGGAACTGGCCACCATGGCCCCCGACCAGCGCAAGGCCCTGCTCTCGGGGGGCGACCTGCGGCTGGTCGCGCCTTGCGCCTTGTCGCCCGCCGATCTCGAGACAGCCAGCGCCGCCTTGCGCCCCTTCGGCATCACCGAACTGGCCGCCGATGTCGATCCGGCCCTGATCGCGGGGCTGGACCTGAAATCCGGCACCGGCATCGTCCACAACTCGCTGGCGCATGACCTGCACCGGATATCGGAGGCGCTGCGCAATGGCGACTGACCCCGGGCTCGAGGCCCTCAAGGCCCGCGTGGCCGCCGCGCAGCTCGGCCCCGAGACCGAAGAGACCGGCACGGTGACCGAAATCGCCGACGGTCTTGCGCATGTCTCCGGCCTGCCCGGCGCGCGTCTGGGCGAGGTCATTACCTTTACCGGCGGCGCGCGCGGGTTCGTGCTGAACCTCGGCGAGGCAACGCTTCAGGTGGCGTTTCTCGACTCGATGACCGGAGTCGACGCGGGCAGCACCGTGACCCGGACGGGGCAGCTTCTGAGGGTTCCGGTGGGCGCGGAACTGATGGGCCGCGTCGTGGATCCGCTCGGTCGGCCGCTTGACGATCTCGGCCCGGTCAAAACCGCCCGGACGGCCGAAACCGAACGCCCCGCCCCCGCGATCATCGAACGCGATTTCGTGACCGAGCCGGTGGCAACCGGGCTTCTGGTGGTCGATGCCCTGTTCGCCATCGGGCGCGGCCAGCGCGAGCTGATCATCGGCGAACGCGGCACCGGCAAGACCTCGATCGCGGTGGATGCGATCCTGAACCAGAAGAACAGCGACATCACCTGCATCTATGTCGCCATCGGCCAGCGTACCACTGCCGTGCGCCGCGTGATCGAGGCGGTGCGGGCCAAGGGCGCCTTTGCCCGGACGATCTTTGTGGTGGCCCCGGCCACGGCGGAACCGGGCCTGCGCTGGCTCGCCCCCTTCGCCGCGACCTCGATGGCGGAATGGGTGCGCGACGGGGGCGGCCATGCGCTGATCGTCTATGATGACCTGACCAAACACGCCGCCGTCCACCGAGAGCTTGCGCTCTTGTCGCGCCAGCCGCCGGGGCGCGAGGCCTATCCGGGCGACATCTTCTACCTGCACGCGCGATTGCTCGAACGCTCGGCCAAACTGTCGAAGGCAAGGGGCGGCGGAAGCCTGACCGCGCTGCCGATCGCAGAGATCGAGGCCGGCAACCTCTCGGCCTATATCCCCACCAACCTGATCTCGATCGCTGACGGGCAGATCGTGACCTCGGCCGCGCTGTTTGCCGGAAACCAGCGCCCGGCCGTCGACATCGGCCTGTCGGTCAGCCGGGTCGGCGGCAAGGCGCAATCGGGTGCGCTGAAGGCGGTGGCCGGACGGGTCCGGCTGGACTATGCGCAATTTCTGGAAATGAAGATGTTCTCGCGGTTCGGCGGCTTTGGCGATGCGGCGATGAAAAAGCGGCTGGAGCGGGGAGAGCGCATCGGCGCGCTTCTGGCGCAGGGGCGCTATGCGCCCTTGTCGACCGCCGCGCAGGTGGCGCTGCTGGCGGCCTTGTCCGATGGCGTGCTCGACCGCGTACCGGTTGACGGGTTTGCCGCCCTGAAGGCGACCCTCGCGCCCCTGATCGAGGCCGAGCCGCAGCTTGCCGCCTTTCGCGCGGCGCCCGACGCGGTTGATGGCACGGCGCGCGAGGCTCTGATCGGCTGCGTCAGCGCGGCGATTTCCAAACTGCCCCTCGGCCGGGCGCCCGAAACGCCATGACCCGTCCAGAGGAAATCCGTGACCGGATGGCCAACATCCGCGAGATCGAAAGCATCGTGTCGACGCTGCGCGCCCTCGCCGTTGCCCATCAGCTCGAGGCGCGCGCGCATCTCGAGGCGATCCGCGCCCATGAGGCGATCGTCGCGCAGGCGCTGTCCGCTGTCCTGTCGGGCGCGGATGCCGGCGGGCCGAAACCGACGGGCGAACCGGGCCTGACCATCGTGGTCGGGGCGGCGCAGGGCTTTTCCGGCGCCTTCGGAGAGCGGATGGCCGATGCCGCGATGGCCGAAGTCGCGGGCGGGGCCGAGCTGATGGTGATCGGCGGCCGCACCCTGAGCGCGATCGTCGAACGCGGACAGATCCCGGTCTGGTCCACCGAAATGGCGCCCCACGCGCTCGAGGTGCCAGCACTGGCCAGCCGCCTTTCCGACATCCTGTTCGAAAGGCTGGGAAAAACCTCGGGCGCCCCGGTCACGCTGTTGTTCGCGGATCCGGCAACGGCGGATCCGGCGCCGATCCGGCGCACCTTGTTTCCATTCGATTTCAGCCGGTTTCCGCCCCTGCACGGATCGCCCCCGTTGACGACGCTATCGGCATCCGCGCTCGTTTCGGCGCTGGTCGAGGAATATGTCTTCGCCGAATTGTGCGAAGCCCTGATGCTGGGCTTTTCGGCCGAGAATGCCGCCCGCGCCGCGGCGATGTCACGCGCGCAATCAAACGTGAAACGGATCGCGACAGACCTGAAGGTGGCGTTTCAGCGTGCGCGGCAAGAGCAGATGACGACGGAAATCATAGAACTGTCCACCACCACGGGCGAGCAAGCGCGCGCTGGACCCGGCGGGCATCCCGAACCCCGGCAGGATCTTTGACCTTTCGCGCCTAGAACAGATCATCCAGCGCGGGCTCGGCATCGAGGCAGTCTGCGAGGCGCGGAAAGGCCCGGGCGCGCAGGACGCCGTTCTCCCACAGGGGGACGTCGTCGACGGTGACCGTGGCATCGACCAGGTTCCAGCTGATCTCGCCCGGTGCTTCGGTGCCGCACGTGTGAAAGTGCAGCATCCGCGGATTGGAGAAGACGGTATTGGACCAGTAGTCGCGATTCTGGCCCTGCGGGCCGAAGAAGCGGCACCCGGGATGCAGGCCGGCGTGCCAGCTATGGACGACGAAAGGGTCGACGCCGAAGCGCTCCGCGACCGACATGTAATGGCCGCGGATGGCTGCCAGATCCCGGGCATCGCCCTCGAACCCCGTGATGCGGCCCTTTTCCACAATCGCCGTGACGTTGCCGGAAAGTGGCAGCACGGCCGGGACATAGGCACGGTTGCCGGTGGGGGTAAGGGAATCCGTCAGGACGACGCGGCCCGAAAAATGGATCGCCGGAACCGGGGCGGGAACGCCAAGCGGGAAGCGGCGGGTGGTGACGTCGGCGATCGCACCGTTGGCGTTGCTTGCGATGCGGGGCGCGTGCCCCTCGACCAGAGTGCCGTTCGGACAGGTGATCCGGATCGTGCGGGCAGTGAACAACACGTCGTCCACCGCCGTTTTCAACATCGTCATCGCCCTGTGCGGCGCACAGCCGAAGTCCGAGGCAAGGTCGGAGGCGTTGCGGGCATAGACCATGATCTGTCGCGGTCCGCCGTCACCGGAAAACCGGCCCTGATCGCCGAGGCGGGCGAAATAGATGATGTTGCTGGCCCGGGACAGCTTGGCAGCCACCTCGGCGGGCTGTTCCATGTCGGGCGGCAGCACTTCGCAAAACTGAACCGTCATGCCCATAAGCTGCGCCTCCAGCGCGACGGCGCTTGCGACGGCGGCATCGTACCAGCCATGGCGCGGATCTTCGTAGCAGATCACCAGAGGGTCGCCTGACTGCAGACCGCCGCAATCGCAAAGCAGATTGCGGGCCGCCGTGGAAAGAGAGACCGGATCTGGCCGGATGATGCCGTGCATGCGGGTCAGGCCTTTCGGTAGGCAAAGGCCTTGCCAAAACGCCAGATCAGATAGTCGCCGCAGGTGATCTGCGCGTTGGATGATCTGTGGCTGGCACCATAGACCTCACGCGCGTCGATCACCGTCTCCGGGTTCGGATCGAAGGCAAGAACCAGCGACATCCGCTCGCGCCCCGAGGAGTTCACAACGCGGTGCGGGGTGGACTTGTATTCGCCGTCGGTCCAGCGGGCCAGAAGGTCGGCCACGTTGACCAGCAGCGTTCCGGCGATTGGCGGCGCCTCGATCCATTCGCCGTTCACGTCTTCGACCTGCAGGCCGCCGACATTGTCCTGGCAGAGCACCGTCAGCACGCCGAAATCGGTATGCGGCCCGACGCCGAACTGTTCGGTGCCGGCCGAGGCTTCCTGCGGCGGGTAATAGACGAAGGAACAGCGCGACAGCGGCATATCGGCGGTCTTGAGAAAGAAATCCTCGGGCAGGGCAAGCCCCCGTGCGAAGCCGCGCATCAGGTGGTGGGCGACCTCGTGCGCGTGACGAAAATAGGCCATCGCGGCATCTTCGAGACCGGGCTGAAAGGCAGGCCACCTGTTGTCCCCGCGCAGGGGATGGTCATCGGGGGTGACGCCGTCGATGTCCTGGAAACCCCAGATGAAGCTTTCCTTCAGGTCGGCTTTGGCATCGTCCTGCATCCTGGCGCCGCCCTGCCCCAGCCAGCCGCGATGGCTTGCGGAGACGCGGACGGTTTCCTTGTCTGCGGCATCGGCATGGAAGAAATCGTAGGCGGCGGCGCGGGCGTCCTCGATGATGGGTTCGGGGATGCCGTGGCCCTTGACGTAGATGAACCCAAGGCCTTTGGAGGCATCATGCAGCGCCTTGGCGACGCCGGCGGGATCGGTGCCGTCGCGAAGCGGAGTGATGTCGATGACCGGGATTTCGTCGGCATCGGTCTTGCGGGCAAGGGCGTAACTCATCTCTGGCTCCTTCTACGGGCGGGCGGGATCAGGCGAGATCCGAGGCGATGAATGCCAGGAAACTGCCGGGCACAGCCCATGCGTGGCGGGTTTCGGCGAGGATCAGGCCCGGGATGCGGGCACGGATTTCGGTGGGTTTGTCGTCGGGGCAGTCGGGCCGGACGATCCAGCCCAGCAGATCGCCCGCGGCGACGCTGTCACCCGCTTGTCTGGCGGGCTGGTAAAGACCGGGCTCTGGCGCGGTGACGCGGTGACCGGCATGGGCGAGCTCGACAAGGCGCGGCGGCGCGGCAAGCGGATCGTGGCTGTCGCCCAGAACGCCAAGGTGGGTCAGGGTGCGGCGCAGGCCGGTTTCGGCGGCTTGCAGGGGTGCGATGCCGACATGGCCGCCGCCGCCGAGTTCGGCCGCGATGCACGGAACGCCCGCGGCGGTCGCCGCGCCGTTGACCGAGCGGTTGTCATTGGCGGCGCCGAGGACCCAGACGACATCGGCCCCGAAGGCGGTGGCCATCGCCAGATTGGCCGGGTCGAGCGCCCCGTCCCTGCCCCGCGCGGCCAGCGCGCAAGGCACGAACCAGGAGGCCCGCCCGCCGGAATGCAGGTCGATGACCGCATCCGCGACCGGCAGCAGGCAGGCCGAGACCAAATGGGCGATGGCCTGGGTCGGTCTCTCGTCGGGATCGCCGGGAAAGGCACGGTTCAGATTGCCACCGTCCAGCGGCGAACAGCGTGTCCCGGCCCGGCAGGCCGGCGCGTTGAGCATCGGCAGGATGATAAGCCGACCCCGGATCTGCTCGGGGTCGAGCGACTTGTAAAGACGATCCAGGGCCACGGGGCCTTCGTATTCGTCCCCGTGGACGCCGGCGAGCAACAGCACGGTGGGCCCGGGCGAGCCCACGATGCACGCGGCGGGGAACTGGTAGACGCCAAGGGGGTTCGCGTTGTCCGACCAGAGCAGCCCGAGATGACCGCCGCGCTTTCCGGGACTGGCCAGGTCGATTTCGGCCTGAATCCGGGAGGCGGTGAAATCGGGTTGCCGGAAGGACGCGGAAGGCATCAGCCCTCTGCCTTGGCATAGTAGCCGACGACGTCGCCGGCGGTGCTGACGCCAAGCCCGTTCAGCAGGCGGTTGACGTAGTTGAAATAGCCGACGATCTGGTTCGCCTCGAGGATCTGGCCGTCGTCGAGCCCGGCCTCGCGCAGGGCGGTGACATCGCTCTCTTCCATCTGCCCGGGGTTCACGGTCAGCTTTTCAGCATAGCGCATCAGCGCCAGTTCGGCACCCTCGAAGACGGCTGCGGGGTCGCGGTCATGAAGCGCCCGCCCGATCCTTGCCGCGCGATCTTCATCGCCGATGAGGTGGGCGGCGTTCTTCCAATGGTTGGCCAGCGAATAGTCGCAGTCGTTCAGGATCGAGACATAGGCGCTTATCGTTTCCTGCAGCCACATCGGGATGGTATTTGCATCGTCATGCAGCGCGGCACGATACAGGATGACATGGCCCTTCATCGTGCTCGGGCGCAGCGAGTGGACGCGCATCACGTTGTCGACGGTACCGTGCGGCGTACGGGCGAGGTTCAGGACCTCTTGCAGGGTATCGTCGGCATCCTCGTCAGCGATCATCCTGATCCAGGCAGACATGGATTTCCTTTCCTAGAGAAAAACTTGTACGCGGCTGTCAACCACACGCGCTTTTATCATCCTGAGCGGGATGCGGGCGGGCGCGGCCCTCGGCTGACCGGTGCGCGCATCGAAAAGCCCCTGGTGCAGCGGACACTCGATATATTTTCCGTCGAAATATCCGTCGCACAGATTGGCGGCCCCGTGGGTACAGCGGGCAAGGCTGACGAAGATGCCGTCGACAGTATCGAACACGGCCAGGTCGCGGCGGCCAAGGGTGACAGGCGTAGCGTCGCCCGTTTCAAGGTCGGCCAGGGCGATCAGGTCCTGCCAGGTCTTTTGATGGCCCTGCGTATTCATGCCCCGGCGATCTCTTGTTCTTGGGTCTTGTCGCTGCGGGGTCTGCGGCCGATCAGCTGCGAAATGATGTCGATATGGGCGCCGAGATAGCCGCGCGGTTCGACATAGACATAGCCTTCGAGCTTCTTGTGCAGCTTGGGAAGGGCATGGAACGGGACAGAGGCGGCGTAGTGATGTTCCGCGTGGTAGTTCATGTTCCAGCTGAGGAAAGCCAGCGGCGCCGAGATGAGGTTGGTGCGGGTATTCTCACGCATGTCGCGGACGTTGGGGCGGCCGACATGTTCGGTCAGGCGGATCCAGCGCATCACCGGCTCGCCCAGCAGTACCGGCAGCCACCAGTACCACAACGGCGCCCACCAGCCGGTCGCGAGGCACAGGATCAGGATGGCAGCGTAGAGACCAGCCATGATGCGGGCCTCCCAAAAGACAGCGTTATAGGCTTCTTTCGGCACGAAGACCTTGTCACCATCGGACATGCGGCCGGCGATATGGCGGGAGAATTCCTTGATCTTGGCCGACCAGTAGGGGACCGAAGAGATGTACCACAGATAGTTCCATAGCGAGATTGGCAGCTCGATCAGTTCCGGGTCATAGCCCTTGAGTTGGGTGTGGGTGTGATGGTCGCAATGTTCGTAGCGGAAATACTGGTGCGGCAGAGCGATGATGAAACCGCAGGCATTTCCGGCCACGTCGTTCAGCCAGCGGGTCTTGAACGGTGTGTAATGCACACATTCGTGCTGTAGTGAAAAATGGTGGACCATCAGGATGCCGTGGACGAACATCGCCGGCCATACCAGCCAGGTGCCCATGCTGAGCCAGACCAGCGTGCCGGTCACGCACAGCGCGACAATCCAGACGGCAAGGCGCCGGAAGGCGGGCCAGTTCGAACGCCGCATCAGCGCCTTTAATTCCTGCCGGGTCAGCGCGCCTTCGTTCAGCGCCTGAGTGATCGGGGTCAGCACCGCTGTGGTCATGGTCAAGCGCCCTCTGGATCTCTTGAGGGCAAATATACTAACGTGAAACTTTTATCTTCAAGGGAAAATTCACTTCGGCTTGGAAATCACCGTCAAGAAGCGTGTGGGTGCTGAATTGATACGCACCGGACCATGGGGGACGGTCGCCTCGAAGGTCAGCGTGTCACCGGATTTCAGATCGTAGACTTCGTCCCCGATGCGGTAGGATATGTCGCCTTCGATGATATGCATCAGCTCGATACCCGTGTGCTGGAATATCGGCGTCCCGGTAACCGGCTGATCCAGCGTAATCATGTAGGATTCCAGATCCTGATGATCGGTGGTGACGCGCCCAAGCTGCTTGTAGTTGTGCCCATAGGTAGATCCGGCGCGCTTGACCGATATGCCCTCTCCGGCGCGGACAAGGGACACCTCGTGGATCTCGACCGTCTCGGCGAAGAAGTTGATGATCGGAACGGCCATGGCGACGGCCAGCGCATTGAGCGTGGAGAGCGAGGCCGAGACCTGGCCGCGTTCGATCTTGGAAATCATCGGCGTCGAGACGCCGGATTTCGCGGAAAGCTCTGCCAGAGTCAGGCCGGACTGGGTCCGTTCATTGCGGACGGCCAGACCGACCAGCAGGTCAAGCCCGTGCTTTTGCGTTACGGCAGCGGTCTTTGTCTGCGGCATATCACTGTCCTTCGAATTGTCCCCAGGTTCAGAGCCGATCCGCCCGGCGAATTCAAGAGCGGGTCTCGACGCCCGCCGGGAATCGCCCCGGCGCCTGCGTGGGTGCGAAAAAATGCGCCGCGAGGGAACGCTGCGGTCAGCGGTCGCACGGTTTGACATGGCGCCTCCTCATATGATCTGCAAGCGACGGCGGCCATCTTGCACAAAAAAAAGACATCCTCTCAGTAAAACAGTTTCATGATGGGAAAATTCATAACTTGATCTAGGCTTGCTGAAACCGAGCCAATATTGATCCGAACAAAGCGAGGGGGCATGGCCACGACCGAAATCAATACCGAAACGGCTCTGCAGAGTTATGAGAGTTACGAGCGCAAGGCACGGCTAAGCCTGCGGCGCCGGAACATGTCTGACCTTGCGCTGTTCCTCGTCGGTGCGGGGGTGATCGTCTGGGGCGTCTTGGCCGGGGCCGACGCGATGCGGTATAACTGGCAATGGTACCGCGTGCCGCAGTTCTTTTATCGTATCATCGACGGAGAGCTGATCTGGGGGCCTCTGGTGCGCGGGCTGATGGTGACGCTGCAGATCACGCTGTGGGGGGCGCTGCTGGCCTTTGCTCTGGGGCTGTCTGTGGCGCTGCTGCGCCTGTCGCGGTCGTTTTCCGGGCGTTGGCTTTCGACTGTATATCTGGAAGCGATCCGCAACACACCGCTGCTGGTGCAGATGTATCTGTTCTATTTCGTTCTGTCCCCGATCCTTGGGATCGAACGGTTCTGGACCGGGGTCCTGTGTCTGGCGGTCTTCGAGGCGTCTTTCATCTCGGAGATTATCCGGGGCGGCATCCTGTCGGTGCCGAAGTCGCAGTGGGAGGCCGCATCCTCTTTGGGGCTGAAACCGTCGGTGACCTATCTGAAGGTGGTGCTGCCGCAGGCGGTGCCGCTGATGCTGCCGCCGCTCACGTCTTCGTTGGTGAACCTGACGAAAAGTTCGGCCATCGTGTCGACCATCGCGATCTTTGACCTGACCAACGAAGGCCGGAATGTGATCGCCGACACCTTCATGACATTCGAGATCTGGCTGACAGTGGCGGGGATTTACCTGGTGCTCACGGTCAGCATGTCGGTCCTTGCCGCCTGGATGGAACGACGGTCGCGCCGGTTGCACCAACGCTGAGCAACCAATCTAACCCAATTTTCAACAGGAGACTCACTATGAAACTGATCCGAAACCTGATGCTGGCGGCCGTGGCCGCGCTCAGCATCGCCGGGCCGCAAGCGGTTCGCGCGCAGGATACCCAGCAGGCTGTCGCGCAGGACAGCGTGATCGAAACGATCAAGCGGCGCGGCGTGCTGAAGGTCGGCATGGCCACCTTCGTGCCCTGGGCGATGCGCGACAAGAACGGCGACCTGATCGGGTTCGAGATCGACGTGGCCACGAAGCTGGCCGAAGACATGGGTGTCGAGGTCGAATTCGTGCCCACCGCGTGGGACGGCATCATTCCGGCGCTGATTTCCGGCAAGTTCGACGTGATCATCGGCGGCATGTCGATCACCCCGGCGCGAAACCTGACGGTGAACTTCACCGATCCCTACGCCCATAGCTCTGTCGGCGTCATGGCGCATATCGCGGAATCCGAGGGCAAGACCTGGCCCGACGATTTCAACGCCACCGACGTCACCTTTTCTTGCCGCCGCGGCGCAACGCCCTGCGAGTACATCAAGACGCATTTCCCCAAGGCAACGCTGCGCCTGTTCGACGACCAGGCCCAGGTGGTGCAGGAAGTGCTGAACGGCAACGCCACGGTGATGCTGTCTTCGCAGCCGCTGCCGGCCTTCACCATCTATGAGAACCCCGATGTCGTGTTCTCACCCACCGACGCGCCGATCGACCCGTCGAACGAGGCGTTTGCGCTGCGCAAGGGCGACCCGGACGCGCTGAACTTCTTCAACAACTGGATCCTGATGCGGACAGGCGACGGTTGGCTGGCCGGGCGTCACGACTACTGGTTCGGCGGCCGCCCCTGGGCGGATCTGGTGCCCGACTAAGCGTTGCGCGCGGGGCGGTTCCGGCCGCCCTGCCCTTTTCCCAAGGACACGACCGGCATGTATCCAGATCCAAATCGCAAGAGCCGCTTCGGCCTGCTCGACCTGATCATTATCGGGGCGGTTGCCGGGTTCGCCGGCTTTCTGTGGTACCGCGTATCGGACGTGCTGGTCTATCGCTGGGACTGGTCGTTCCTGCCTCGCGCCCTGTTCCGCCCGAACGCGGAAACCGGCGGGTGGGAGCCGAACCTGCTGCTCGAGGGATTGTTCACCACGTTCCGGCTGTCCATCTGGGCGATGCTGATTGCCAGTTTGCTGGGGCTGGTACTGGGCATCATGGCAAGCTGCGTGCGCCTGCTGCCGCGGCTGACGAGTTCGGCCTATGTCGGTCTGATCCGGAACGTGCCGCCACTGGTCTTTCTGTTCGTCTTCTATTTCTTCGTGTCGTCGCAGATCATTCCGATGCTGGGCATCGACACCTGGTCGCGCAACTTGGGCCCCGGCGCCGAGCGGATCGTCGGTTTCCTGGTGGGTCCACCCGCGCTGCTGGAAAATTTCATCGCCGGCGTCATCAGCCTTGCGATGTTCGAGGCGGCCTATATCGCGGTGATCGTGCGCAGCGGCATCGAGTCTGTGTCGCAACAGCAAATCGAGGCGGCTGAAAGCCTCGGGCTGCGGCCGGGGCAGGCGTTCCGGCTGGTGGTTTTTCCGCAGGCGCTGCAGGCGGTGACGCCGTCACTGGCCAACCAGTTCATCATGCTGGTGAAGGACAGTTCCATCGTATCGCTGATTTCGGTGCAGGAGCTGACCTTCGTGGGAACAGAGCTGGCCGTCTCATCCCAGCGGCGGTTCGAGACCTATATCGTCGTTGCGCTGTTCTATTTCCTGCTGTGCTTCGCCCTGTCACGGCTGTTCGCCCGGCTGGAAGCCCGGCAGCGGCGATCGGCATAATGGATCAACCCTGCTGTTGGTTGTCGGCGGCGCACAGCCCGTTGCAGAGCCTGCAGCGCAAGATCCATCTTGAGCCGATCACTTGGGGCCCCGCCGACAACCCGCCAGGAGAACAGATCGATTATCACCACGAGATGCCGCCAGCCGCGTGTGGCCCGGATGTGTGAGATATCAGAATTGCTTTTTTGAGTTTGATCAGGCTTCTCGGCCTGGAAATTCTGGTCGATCAAATCGGGTGCAATACGTCATTTCCACCTGGATCGCATCCCGGCGCTCCCCCCGCCTGACGACGGGATACCGACCCTGCGCCGGATGCTGCTCGCGGAATACCGCTTGGAAGAGGCCGGCTTCTGAAATGCTCCTGACATGTTCTGACGCAGAGGTCTGCTATCCTGATCCAGGCGGAATCGGCGGAAGGAATGCGTAGATGCATATTATTCTCGGAGGAACAGGGCGGGTCGGATCGGCTGTGGCGCGCGCGTTGCTCGCGCGCGACGAGTCGGTCACGATCGTCACCCGCAATGCCGATCATGCCGCAGACCTGAAGGCCGCGGGCGCAAAGGTTGCGGTTGTGGACATCCGAGACGTGGACCACTTGCGCGAGGTGTTTCGCGCCGGCACGCGGGCCTTTCTTCTGAACCCGCCCGCCGATCCCACCGGCGACACCGATGCCGAAGAACGGGCCAATGTCGCGGCCATCGTCGCGGCGCTGGAGGGGTCCGGTCTGGAAAAACTCGTCGCGGCCTCGACCTATGGCGCGCGGCCCGGCGAACGTTGCGGCGACCTGACGGTGTTGTATGAGTTCGAGCAAAAGCTGCGCGCGCAACCGATCCCCGTGGCGATCAATCGGGGCGCGTATTATATGAGCAACTGGGCCGGGATGCTCGGGTCCGTGCGTGAAAGCGGCAGCTTGCCCAGCTTCTTTCCGGCCGATTTGGTGCTGCCCATGGTCGCGCCGGATGATCTTGGGAAAGCTGCTGCGGAAAGACTTCTGGCCCCGGTCAGCGACATCGGCCTGAAATTCATCGAAGGACCAGAGCGCTATACCCCGAAGGATGTGGCCGATGCGGTCTCTGACGCATTCGGCATGCGGGTGGAGGTCGCGGTGATCCCGCGTGAGGCATGGGCGGCAACGTTTCTTCAGTTCGGGTTCTCGCAAGAAGCCGCGGCCTCCTACGCCTGCATGACCGCGGCGGTCATCGACGGGCAAACCCCGGGGCCGGACGATCCGGAACGTGGGGCCATCACCTTGCGGGAGTACATAAGAGCTTTGATAAAGTAAGGGCTGACGGTCTTACCCGCCTGATCGTCTGTCGCCCGCATTCCTCCTTTCAGTCCCGGCATCGCTGACAAGGCGCCTGAACGACGGGCATTCCATATGTGACGGCGCCGGACAGTCCGCAACGTGGCGCAGGGTATCACGCAGCGCCATCAGCGCGCGGATGTGCCGATCCAGTTCATCCGCGCGCGCGTGCAGCGCCTCGCGCGGCAGGTCCGGTTCGCCATTCCGCCCGAACATTCCCGAAATCTCATCAAGCGAAAACCCCGCGGATTTGCCCCAGGCGATCAGTGTCAGTTGCAGCAGCACCTCGGGCGGAAACTGCCGCCTGAGGCCATGGCGGCCGGCCGACGAGATCAGGCCGATCTCATCGTAATAGCGCAGGGTCGAGGGCGGAACCCCGGTCGTCCTTGACACCTCGCCGATATCCAGAAGCTTCATGCTTGACCTCAAGTCGACTTGAATTCGTAAAGTGGGCGCTCCCGCTGATTCTGACAAGAGAGACACGCGAATGGAACAGGCCGGTGCCGCAAACCAAGCCAAAGCAAGCCGGGGCGCGCTTCTTTGCCTTTCGCTATCCATGCTGCTCGCCTCTCTGGGGACCAGCATCGCCAATATCGCCCTCCCGCGGCTCGCGCTGGCGTTCGATGCCCCGTTCCATCAGGTTCAGTGGGTTGTCATCGCCTATCTTGCGGCCCTCACGCTTTGTGCCGTGTTTGCCGGGCGACTTGGCGACATGTTCGGACGTCAGCGGATGCTTGTTGCGGGGCTCGTGCTGTTTTCGTTGGCATCGTTGCTATGCGCCCTGGCCCCCAGTCTTTGGCTGCTGGTCGGGGCACGGGCGCTTCAGGGCATCGGGGCAGCCTTCCTGATGACGTTGACCATCGCGCTGGTGCGCGAAACCATCAGCGGCGATCGGGTCGGACGGGCCATGGGAATGCTCGGCACCATGTCCGCCGTCGGAACGGCGCTTGGCCCGTCACTTGGCGGTGCTCTCCTGGCAACATTCGATTGGCGCATGGTGTTCGCTGTTCTTGTGCCGATCGGTCTGCTGGCCACCGGCCTTGCGCGCCGCGCGCTGACACCGGGCGTGGCAGGCGCGAAATCGTCGCCAATCCGCTTCGCCGCGCTTCGCGATGACCACGTCTGGCCCAGCCTGATCGCAAATCTTCTGGTGGCGAGCGTCATGATGACAACCCTGATCGTCGGGCCGTTCTATCTCGGCCACGGGCTGGGCCTGCGCGCGGCGATGGTGGGGCTGGTGATGTCGGTCGGGCCGGTCATCTCGATACTCAGCGGCGTGCCCTCCGGTCGATTGGTCGATGGATGGGGGCCCCGGCGTGTTCTTCGGGTCGGGCTTGTCGCGATGGCCGTCGGCGCGTTTTCGCTCTCGGCGCTGCCCGCGCTTTTCGGGGTCGGTGGCTATATCGCCGCCATTGCCATCCTGACCCCGGGCTATCAACTGTTTCAATCCGCGAACAACACAATGGTCATGGCAGAGGTCCCGCCCGATCAGCGTGGCACGATCTCCGGCATGCTCAGCCTGTCCCGCAATCTGGGGCTCATTATCGGCGCTTCGGCGATGGGAGCGGTCTTTTCCTTCGGCGTCGGAACCAGCGTGATCGAAGAGGCCGCATCCGGCGCAATTGCCGACGGGATGCGGTTGACGTTCATCGTCGCCGGGTTGCTGATGGCGGTCGCGCTGTGGATCACCCGTCGGCAAACAGCCCGGGCCGATCACACGATGCAATAACCGCGCCCTGCCGATGCTTCGCAGTTCGTTCATGGCCGTGCGGAAAATCGCCGATATCGGCCTATGCCGTTGCATGAGTCCGATCATCAAAGGCTTGGATAGGGTAAACGCACAAGACCTCGCCCGGACGCGCCCGGACACACCCACCCGTTGGCTAGCCGTTGAACTGCACGGGAAGGCTGAAGGTGTAGGACGCGTCTCCCAGCCCTTTGGGCGCCGCCGGGAAGCGCCTGGCCGCGCGCACGGCCTGCACCGCCGCCTGGTCCAGCGCCCGGTTGCCGGAGCTGCGCCCGACCGATACGCCGTGCAACGACCCGTCGCGTCCCACCGTGATCCGCAACACCGCGCTGCCCGACGCACCGCGCGCCGACGATGGATAGCGTTTGCGCCGTTCAACGCGCGCGCGAATGGCCGCCCCCCAGCTGGACTTGAGGCTCTGCGCCTTGGCCGGGTTCAGCGTTGCCGCGCTGGCCGAACGTGCCTCGCCCGCCGTAGCGCCCCCGCCGGACCCGGCGGCCCGCTGTGCCTGGCTGGCCCCCGAGGGTTTGGCCGGCGGCGCCGGCCTGGCCTTCGGCCGCGGTTTGGGTTCGGCTGCCGGGCGCGGTTCGGACTCTGCCTTCGGCGCGGGTGCCGGTGCGGGCGGCGGCGGCGGCTTCGCCTGGGGCGGGGTGAGGTCGGGCATCGGTGGCGCGGGCGCCGCGCCCCACCTGTTCAACCCGCCATGCGCAGCGCCATTTCCGCCGATGCGCCCGGCTGGCCGCCCGCCCAGTCCACAAGGCTCGGGCCGGCGCTTACGTCGAACTGGGGGCGCCTGACCAGCGTATTGGCGATCACCCCGCTGCGCCAGGCCATCAGGCTGAGCTGCGGATCGACGATGCCATGCGAGGCACCGCCGTGGTTCAGCGCAAAGATGTTGTGCCCCTCGGGGCCATCCCATGCCGCCCGGTAGGTTTCATCCAGTTTCAACCGCCCGGTCGCGTCGATCTCCAGCCGTTCGCGGATCGGGTCCAGACAGGCGGGCACGAACGGCTCGGCGCCAGTGGCAAGGATGACCAGATCGGCCTCGAGCTGTTCTTCGCGCGCGGCGGCCTCGGCCCATAGCGACAACCGGAACCCCGCCGCTCCGGGCATCATGCGCGTCATCGACCGGCCGGGCAACAGGGCGAAACTGTCCGGCTGGTCGCCCAGATGGGTGCGGCGGTAAAGCTCGGTGTAAAGCGCCTCGATCGTCGAGGGGGTCAACCCGTCGCTCGCCAGTTTCAGGTCGGCCGTCTCTGCACGCTGCGCGGCGGCCGGCAGGCTGCGATAGGCCGCCACATAGGCCGGGGTGAACACCTGATCGACAAAGGCGCCCTCTTCCAGCGGGGCGAAACGTGGGCGCCGATTGATCCAGCTGACATGGGCAGGCCCGTCGCCAAGCCCGAGAAGGTGCAGCACGATCTCGGCCCCGGTCTGCCCGCCACCGACGACCGCGACGCGCCGCCCGGCCACGCGCGGCGCGCGCAGCACGAACTCTGACGCATGGAAACAGCGATCGCCCAGATGCGGCGCGGCGCTGGCCGGAACATGCGGGCGCATGCCCGTGCCCAGCGACAGGTTGCGCGCGGTCACCTGCTCTCCATCGGCGCGGCGCAGGTGAAAACCGCCTTTGCCCAGCGTGACCTCTTCGATCTGCGCGCCCATCTCGACCGACGCGATGCGCTCCGCCGCCCAGGCCAGGTATTCAGAGAACTCGGCCCGCGACACCCCGCCGAAACGGCCCGACGCGAAATCATAGAACCGCTTCTTCGCCACAAGGAAGTTGGTGAAGGAATGCGGGCTGGTCGGCATCAGCGGCGTGACCAGATCCTTCAGGAACGAGGTCTGCAGAACCGATCCCGGCAGCATCAGCCCCGGATGCCACGAAAAGACCGGTTTGCGTTCGAAGAACCGCGCCGAAACGCCAGGCAGGCCGTCGAGCACGGCCGCAAGGCTCAGGTTGAACGGCCCCACGCCGATCCCCGCCAGGTCCAGCGGCCCGGTGTCGTTTTCCCGGCCCGTGGCCGAATGGTCGATTGTCATTCCGATGTCCCCTTTTGTTGACACAGTCGATCGCCGCCAATGGCTGGCTGGGGCTGCAAGGCCGTGGCGCGCGCCGGTGTGACGGCACTGAAGGCGACAACTGCGATGGTCAGTAGAAACGCCGCCCAGAGCGGCAGCGTGGTTGAAATCTCGGCCAGAAACCCGGCCAGGGTGGTGCCCAGCGCCAGACCGGCAAGCTGTGCGCCGGAAAACATCCCGGCCAAGCGCCCGCGCCCGGCCGGCGCGGTCTGATCGAGCGCAAGCGCGAGGTTGGCGCTCAGCAGCAGCGCGGCGCCGCCCGCCAGCAGCACCGCGGCGGCAGTCAGCAGCCAGGGCGCCCCCGGCAGCAGCGCGCATCCCGCGCCCAGCAGGCACAGCACCGCGCCGCCCTGCCGGCCGCGCCGCTCACGCCCGTGGAACCGCGGGATCAGCAGCAGCTGCATGGCAAGGGCCGCCAGCGACGCCGCCATCAGGCTGAAGCCTGTCATGGCGCTGGCGGCCTCGGCCCCCAGACCGAACCGGGCCACAAGGGCCGCGCCAAAGGCGATATGCACCATGCCGATCCCGCCCTGCGCCAGAAACGGAACGGCCAGAAACGACAGCCGGGGCATACCGCCCGCGCCCGTGGAGCGGCGCATCACGAGGGGCGCGGCTTGCAACCGCCCCGCCGGAACAAGCCACAGCGCCGCGGCGGCATAAAGCGGCAGCACGGCCAGCACCGGCGCCGCCGGCCCCAGAAAGACGAGCGGCGCGACCATGCCGCTGCCCAGGATACGGCCGGCACCCGCGATCGCCCCCAGACGGCCCAGCCCGCCGATCACGTTGCCGCCGCGCCCCTGCACCCCGGTCAGCGCCTGGGCCACGGGCAGGACCGCCGGCGCGCTCAGACCATAGGCCGCGCGCGCCGCCAGAAGCACCGCGAACAACGCCGCCCCCTGAAGCATCCCGCGCGCGCCCAGCATGATCGCACCGGCCAGAACGGCGGCGCTGACACCGCCACCCAGCACCGCCCAAAGCAGCACCCGGCCGGTGCGCCCCTCGCCCGCGCGCCATGCCAGGACGGGCATCGAAATCATCGAAACCCCCAGCCCGAGCCCCACGATCAGCCCGAGCTGCCCCAGCCCCAGCCCCAGTTCCTGCTGCAGCACCGGCACCAGGGCGATCAGCACCGACTGATGAATCGCATTCGCCAGCAGGGCCAGCCGAATGGCCAGCGCGGCGGATGGGGTTGGGGCAGTTTCGGCAAATGTCATGACACCCTCTTCCATTACCTTACTATTTTTATCAAGATAATAGTTGATATTTTTTATGGGTCTTTTTATGGCTTCGGGGAAAGCGGCTGATTGCAGGGAAGAACATGAACGCGCATGCACGGAAATCCGCCCAGGAAACGCAGGGCTTTCAGCACGATACCGCCGATCTGGCGGGGCTGAGCGCCTTTTTGAATGCGCTGATGCGCGAATGGGACGGCTGGTATCACCTGCCGCCCGAGCAGACGGACTCACTGGCCCTGCCCGGAGCTGCCGTCGCCCTGCCCGTCGTGTCCCCGCGCGGTGAGATCATCGCCGGGCTTCGGCAGGACGGGGCCTTCCGGCGCAGCTTCAGCGGCAGGCTGATCTGGCGCGGCGACGACGGAGCGCTCGCGCCGCTGTCGGCGCATACGGCCATATCCCTGCTGTGCTTCGATACCGGCGCCAGCCCCGGCCCGGCGCAAAAACAGCGGCAACTTCTGGCGCGGGTTCTCGACAGCCTGCAAACCATCGCCGCCAGCCCCGAACCGCTGCCGGAACCGGCCACCGAATGGAATTTCGTCGATGCCGAACAGGCGCTGCGCTCGGGGCACCCGATGCACCCCAACCCGCGCAGTCGCGACGAGATGAGCCCCGAGGACGCGCAGCGTTTCGCCCCCGAGATGCGCGGCCGTTTCCCGCTGTTCTGGGTTCTGGCAGAGCGCAGTGTCCTGTCGCAGGAAAGCGCGGCCGACCGGAGCGCGGAAGAGATGTGCACCGCGCTGATTGCCTCGGATGACACGCTTCCCGGCGCGCTGCGCAGGCCGCCCGAAGGCTTCGTCGCCCTGCCCTGGCACCCATGGCAGGCGGCGCGCCTTCTGGCGCGGCCCGATGTGGCGGGCTGGATCGCGCAGGGCCGCCTGCGCATCATCGGCGAAGCCGGGCGTGACTGGGCCCCCACCGGCTCTATGCGCAGCGTCCACGGCTGGCATGCGCCCTATATGCTGAAATTCTCGCTCAGCCTGCGGCTGACGAACTCGCGCCGGGTTCTGGCCCCCAAGGAGGTGGCGCGGGGCGAGCAGATGTACCGCCTGTTCCAAAGCCCGCTGGGCGCGCAAATCCGGGCCGAAAACCCGGAAATGACCATCCTTCAGGAACCCGCGCATATCGCGCTGCGCGGCGCCGATGGCGGGCCGCTTGCCGAAAGCATCGCGGTCTTCCGCGAAAACCCGTTTCGCGATCCGGCACAGCCCGGCCCGGTGATGCTGGCCAGCCTGTGCGAGGAAGGCACGGCCGGGCTATCGCCGCTGGGCGCGGTGATCGAGACCCTTTCGTGCAGCAGCGGGCGTGGCACCGGCGAGATCGCACAGGACTGGTTCGCGCGGTTTCTGGGCGTGGCGCTTGCCCCCCTGCTCAGGCTGCGCGCGCGCCACGGGCTCTTGATGGGCGCGCATCAGCAGAACATGATGATCGGCCTTTGCGATGGCTGGCCCGCGCGGCTGGTGGTGCGCGACTGCCAGGGCACCGGGCACCTGACCACGTTCCACGACCATCTGGCGCGTTACGTCCCCGATATCGGGGCCTTCGCGGAAAACGAGGCAAGCCCGGAACTGGGCGACGGGCTGTTCTGCTACTACGTGATCGTCAACAACATGATGAACGTCGCCAGCACGCTCGCACTGGACACCGGCGCGACCGAGGCCGGCTTGCACGACGTGCTGCGCCGCTTTCTTCAGGAACAGCGCGCGACCGAGCCGGGCGATACCGGCCTGATCGACATGCTCCTTACCGCACCCAGCCTGACCAGCAAGGGCAACTACCGAACCAGCCTGAGCGGCGTGAACGAAGCGGCGGGCGATGCCTCGGGCCAGCTTGCCGCCTTCCTCATGCTGCCCAACCCTCTCAGCCAGGAGACACAGAAATGACCCTTGCCGCAGCGATGACCCGCCCCGAGGCGGAAACCACGATCAAGGACGGGCAACGCCTGATGGGGCGCGCTGAACGCCATGGCGACGAACTGCGCGTGGCACCCGCCGCCCCCGGCCCACACTGGGCCGAAACCGCGGCCCGCGCGCTGGAATGGGCCTTTGCGGGCGATCCGGGGCTTGACCGCATCGTGCTGCGCGTTGATGGCCCCGCGCCCGATCCGCGCGCGCTGCCCTGCCTTGTGATCGAGGACGGCGCGCTGACCGCCTATCGCGCGGGGTTCTATCAGGATCCCGGTCTGTGGCTTGCGCATGCGCCGACCGGGCGCATCCAGACCGGGCTGATACCAGGCCCCGACGGACGCGACCATCCGCGCCGCGCCCCCGCCCCGCGAGGGGTGTGCTATGAGCGGTTCGATCCGGTCGCCGGGGTCACCGTATCCTTCCGCGCGGTCGATCCCGAGCGTGATCTGGACCGCTTCCACAAATGGATGAACGACGGCCGCGTCGCCCATTTCTGGGAACTGGCACAGCCCAGGGACGCGCTTGCCGAATACCTGCACGAACGTGCCGCCGACCCGCACACCTATCCGCTGATCGGCTGTTTCGACGGGGACGAGGCAGGCTATTTCGAAACCTACTGGGTGCGCGAGGACCGGCTTGGCCCCTATTACGACAGCGGCCCGTGGGATCGAGGCTGGCACGCGCTGATCGGCGAGCGCAGGCATCTGGGCCGGAACAAGACCGGCGCGTGGATCAGGGGGCTGACGCATTACCTGTTCCTCGATTGCCCGATGACCGAAAACATCATGGGCGAGCCGCGCGCCGACAATGCCAAGCTGCTGGCCTATGCCGATACGATGGCCTACGAAAAGCTCAAGGAATTCGACTTTCCGCACAAGCGCTCGGCCCTGATGCAGTGCCGCCGCGACCGCTTCTTTGCCGAGGTGCGGCTGTGAACGCGCCCGTGCCCACGCCCGTCAAGCCCGATGCCTGGGCCCGCGCCGGGCGCGCTGCGCTGGCCAAGATGATCAGCGAGTTGAGCTATGAGCAGGTACTGGCCCCCGAATGCGCCGACGGAGGTGCCGAGCTGCGCCTTGCTTCGGGCGTGGTCTACCGTTTCGCCTGCACCAAGGGCATCTGGGGCAATCTGCTGATCGACCCCGAAACCCTTTCGCGCACGCCCGCCGCAGGGGTGCCGACCCCGCTGCAATTCGTGCCCGACGCACGGGCCGAGCTGGGCATGACCCCCGCGACCGAGGCGAATTTCCTGCGCGAGCTGTCCAACACCCTGCGCCAGGATATCGAAACCGCCGAGAAATTTGGCACCCTGTCTGCCGACGCGCTGATCGACCTGCCGGTTCATGCGCTGCATGCCGCGCTGGAAGGCCACCCCAAAGCGGTGGCCAACAAGGGGCGCATGGGCTGGGGCGCAGACGACCTGGCGCGGTTTGCGCCGGAAGCGGGCGGTACGTTCCAGTTGTTCTGGCTGGCCGCTGACCGGCGCCATTGCAAGATCGGCACCAGTGACGGCAGCACCGAGCGCGCCCTGATCGAAAACTGCCTTGGCATCGAGGAAACCTGCAGGCTGTTTGCGGCCCGCACCGCGGCAGGGGTAACTGCCGACACCCATGCGCTGATCCCGGTACACCCGTGGCAATGGAACAACGTTGTGCAACAGGCCTATGTGGGCGAGTTGGCCGAGCGCCGCCTGATCCCTCTGGGCTATTTCGGCGGGCGCTATACGGCCACGCCCAGCCTGCGCACGCTGACCAGCATCGACAGGCCCGGCAGCCCTGATGTGAAACTGGCGCTGACCATCCTGAACACCTCGGCCTGGCGCGGCATTCCAGGCAAATACATTGCCGTGGGCGGCGCCCTGTCCGACTGGCTGGAGGGGATCACGCAGGCCGACCCGCTGCTTTCCAGCCGCGTGACCGTTCTGCGCGAACTGCGCGGCATCTGGTACGAGCATCCGGTCTATGCACAGGTGCCCGACCTGCCCTATCAGTTCGCCGAAACGCTGGGCGTGATCTGGCGCGACAGCGCATCGGGGCGGGTGGCCGGTGGGCGCCGCGCCTGTCTGATGGCGGCGCTGCTGCACCGGGCCACCGACGGCACCCCGCTGGCCGCCGCCCATGCCCGCCGCGCCGGCATGGGGATGGAGGATTGGCTGCGCGCCCTCTTCCGCGTCACTGTCGTGCCACTTTATCATTACCTCACGCGCTATGGCGTGGGCTTCATCGCGCATGGGCAGAACGTGACATTGGTGCTGGAAAATGACGTGCCGGTGGGTATGGCGGTGAAGGATCTTCAGGGCGATCTGGACCTGATCGATCAGGACTTTCCCGAACTTGCGGGCCTCGATCCCGAAATTCGGGCCACCCTGCCCCGCAAACCTGCAACCCATATCATTCATGACATTCAGACCGCGCATTTCGTAACGGTTCTGCGGTTTCTGTCAGCCCGGCTGTCGGCCTGCGGCGCGATGGGCGAAGAGACATTCTATCGGATCTTGGGCGAAGAGCTGCAGGCCCATATGAAGGCCCACCCGGAACTTGGCGAACGGTTCGCGATGTTCGACCTGTTCACACCGACCCTGCCGCGCGTCTGTATCAACAAGGTGAGGCTGGCAATCGGCTATGGCGATGATGCGGCGCGGCCCCTGCCCGGCCTGGGCACCGATCTGGTGAACCCGCTTTACATCTGCAAGGCGCGTTAGCGCGCCTTCCAGTAGCCCGAGATATAGCTTTCATCGGCGGTCAGGCCACAGCTTTCGCGGAACCAGCTTCGCGCCTGCTGCGCCTGTGCCTTTTCCCCGGCGAACCAGACATAGCGGCCAGCATCGGGCACCGCCACCGCCTGTGCGGCGGCGAACAGGCCGCTATGGCCCCGGCGGATGCGCCATTCGACCCGCATGCCCGCGGGCGCGGCCAGCGGCTGGCGCCCCGCCGGATCGCCAAGCTCCACGATCACGTGGCCGCGCGTTTGCGCCGGCAGGCGCTCCGCGATGCGGGCGATGGCCGGCAGCGCGGTTTCATCCCCCGCCATCAGCAGCCAAGGCGCGCAGGGGAACCCACCCCCGCCGGGGCCGATGACCCCGACCGCATCGCCGGGCCGCAACGCTTCGGCCCATGCGGTTGCCCTGCCGCCCGCGTGGCGGAACACGTCGAATTCCAGCCATCCCGCCTTGGCGTCGATCTGCCGGATGGTATAGGCGGGCCGGTGCAGCGCGGCCTCGCCCTTTGGCCAAAGGGTCTGCCCGTTGGCCGACAGAACCGGCCATTGCGCCGGGCGCCCGGCAGGGGGCAGCAACAGGCGGAAATGCATCTCGTCCGCGTCGAAGCTGTGCAGATCCTCACCCGCCAGCCGCACACGCAGATAGATCGGCGAGGGGCGCGTGACTGATAGGGCCCGCATCAGCCTGAAGTTCGGCGGCGCGGCGCCCGCCCCCGCAAGGTCGGACCAGACCAGCCCGGCCGCCAGATCGGCGGAATATTCCGCAAGATGCTCGATCACCAGGTCACGCAGGCCGTGCAGCTGCGCGAGACCGCCGGCCTGCAACGTCAGCCGCAGCGCGCCCTGTTCCCGCAGCAGATACAGCGCCCCGGCGGGCATCACGCTTTGATACCGGCCCGGCTGCGCCTGTTCGAACGGCAGGCCGTGCTCGGCCAGTTCGGCCGCAAAAAAGGCCAGCAGACCGGCGGGATCGTACCCGGCGAGTGTGGCGCTTGTGGTGTGGCGCATTCCTGTTCTCCCGGAAAAGACACGGCAGGGCCACGCCCCGCCGCGACGGTGTCAGAAGCTGACGTCATACCCGATCCAGAAGCGGCGGCCCTCGTCGGCCACCAGGATCGCCTCTCCCGTCAGCGGGTTGGTGCGCACCACGCTGGCGGTGCTGTTGTACTGGTCGCGGTTGAACAGGTTCTCGACACCGAAGCTCATGCTGCCACGCCCGACCGGATAGGCGCCGCGCAGGTTCACGCGGATGTTTTCCTCGACCTCGGGGTAGTCTTCGACATCGCGGGCGCTGGCATAGATCACCTCGCCCCCCAGCTCTAGGCCGGAGCCGAAACCATAGCCGGTATAGAGCGTTGCGGTGAAGGGCGACACGATGCGGTTGTTCGGCAGGTAATCGTCGATATCGCCGTCGTCGTCGCTGTCATACTTGCCTTCGGTGTAGCTGGCGATCAGGCCATAGTTCAGCCCGGCGGCGTTGGTGTAATCCACCGTCACCTCACCGCCCCAGACCCGCTCTTTCTGCTGCGACACCGAGTTGGTCACGGAATCGAAGGTCGTGCCGTCATCGGATGTGGACAGGAAGGCCGAGGCGTCGACCCGCAGCGCACCGTTGCGATAGCGCGTGCCGATTTCATAGGTATCGACAATCTGTGCCTTGGGCTTGATATCCGCGAAGGACACGCTGGTGGAGCCGTCAAGCCCCGCGCGGCGGGTGAAGGCCCCCACGTCGGGCAACGAAAAGCCCTGGCTGAACCCCGCATACAGATCAACCGCCGGGGTGGCGTGATAGACGCCGCCAATGTTGAACACGGTGGCCGAGTAATCCTCTTCGCCGCCGGTCACGTCCGCTGCCGGAAGCAGGGCATAGGCCGCCGCCACATCGGCGGGATAGCCAAGCTGAATGGCCTGAAGGCTGCGCCCCAGATCCGACGCGGCGGGGCGGATGAAATCGTCGACATCCAGTTCGAACCGTTCGGCGCGCATCCCCATCGACAGATCGAAGCGGTTGCCCACCGGAACCTCAAGCTGGGCGAAGGCGGCCATGCTGTCCTGCGTCATCGGCGCGATCACATCGGCGCCGTCGAGCAGGGCCTGCTCGACCTCGTCGCGCCCGAAATCGAAGCCCCAGGTCAGCTTTGCCCCGGCGGCCAACTGATCCAGCCCCGAGCGGAAGGTGAGGTTGACGCCGTATGTGTCGGTGTTCAGCTCGGTCTGCGCATCCGCGTCCTGGGCATAGCCGGGCACGCCGGGCGGATAGACGATGACGGCGGCGCTGCCGGTATCGACGTAATACTGGCTGTTGGCGATGCCCGGCTCCACAAAGGCCGCGCGGCGCTTGGTGCTGGTGGCATAGGCCGTCAGCTCCATCTCGCCGAAGCTCAGCGTATCGTTGCGGTAGGTCAGTGTCAGCGCCTCGGACTCGTCCTTAACATCGGCGCCGGTATAGGGGTTGTCCTCATCGACACTGACGGGCCTTGTCAGATAGTCGGTGAAATAGTCGCTGTCCTGGGTGAAGCGCGAGACGTCGAACCGCAGATCGAACTCATGCGGGCCGACGGCATAATCGGCGGCGAACCCCAGCGCGTACTGATCATAGTCGCTCGAGCCGCCCTGCCCCACCAGCGGATCGCCCGCCAGCAGATCGCCGTTGCCGTCGAAACGATCGCCCATTGTTTTGCCGGTCAGTTCCAGATGCAGGCCAAGATCGTTCACCCGCTTGTCGCTGGTCACCGACACCTCATAACCCAGGCTGTCCCCGAGATCGTCCTCCTGGGCCGACAGGCGCACCGATACGCTGGCGGCATCGGCATCGGCGGGTTTCTTGGTGATGATGTTGATGATCCCGCCCGTCGCGCCATTGCCGAACCGCGCGGACGAGCCCTTGATGACTTCGACTCGTTCGACCGATGCCGGATCGATCAGCGCCAGTTCCCGCGAAAAACCGCGCAGCTCGCTGGTGCGGGACACGCCGTCGATCAGGATCTGCGCGCTGCGGCCACGCAACGTCTGGCTGGCCCCCGAAATCGTGCCGTTCGAGGGGGCGAAACCGGGGATCAGCGCCGACAGCATCTGCTCCAGCGTCTTGCCCCCCGCGCGCGCGGTTTCCAGCGCGTCGCCCGAGATGACCTGCACCGCCCCCGGAATCGCGCTTTGCGCGCTGTTGCTCCGGGTGGAAGAGATCACGATCTCGTCCAGCTGGAAGGGTTCATCGCTTTGCGCCAGAGCCAGGCCCGGCGCGCCGGCCGCAGACATCAGGACCATGCGGCAAACGGTCGTTCGAAGGTTTCTCAATCCAGACTCCATCAGTTGACATCCGCGCAGGGCGCGGAAGAACGGGTTGCTTGCTTTTCAGGGGGGTGAAGGGCGGCACCGCGCAGCAGCCGCAGGGCCAAGGTGCCAACGACACCAGACAACAGCGTCGCGGCCCAGAAAACCGGACCGTATCCGAAGGACGAAGCCAACAGCCCCGCCGTCATCGAACCGACCATGTACATCAGCAGGTTCACACCCGACAGCAGCGTGAAATCGGTGCCCGCCTGCGCCAGCGACGAAAAGCGCATGAAAGCGGTGAACAGGCCGACGATCTCGATATACCGGGTGAAGGTGTTCGCGGCCGAAAGCACGACCAGCGGCCAGAGCCCCGGATCGCCCGCATCGGCCAGCCCGTACCCCGCAAAGATAAGCGTGCGCGCGATCACCAGCCCCAGAAAGAAGGCGCGCAAGCCATAGCGCGCGATCACGAACGCCCCCGCCGCCGATCCCGCCAGCCCGACCAGCGCCGCCGACGCCCCCGAGATCAGCCCGATCTGAGACAGCGACAGGCCCGCATCGACAAGGAACGACTGTTCAAGCGATTTGATCAGGCCCTCGGGCAGGCGGAACAGGATCGCGAAGGCAAAGATCGCCCACGCCCCGGGCCGCGTGAAGAAACGGCGCAACGATGCCGGCCGCGCCGATACCGGCACCTCGCGGCGGGCATGGGATTCCGGCAAAAGCACGAAGGGCAGCAGGATAAGCAGCGTGAGTGCCGCCACCACCGCCAGGGCCCCGCTCCATCCGATCGCATCATGCAGCAGCAAGGTCCCCGATCCGCCCAGCAACACGCCCGCAGCCACAGCGCCGCCTTGAATGGCATTGCCGATGTGCTGCTGCTCCGGCGGCAAATGCTCTACCGCGTATCCATCGGCGGCCACGTCCTGTGTGGCACTGCTGAACGACATCAACATCAGGATCGGAAAGAAACGCACGGCGTCGGCGGCCGGATCGAGCAGCGCCAGCGCGGCGATGCACAGGATCGTGACGGTCTGCGCGGCCAGCACGATGCGCTTGCGCCCGATGGCCGGCCTGCGCGACAGCCGGTCGATCAGCGGCGCCCAGAGAAACTTGAAGACCCATGGCGCCAGCAACACGCCGAACGCCCCGATCACCGCCAGATCGACCCCACGCGCGCGCAGGATCGGCGGCAGGGCCGCAGCCACCATGTAAAGCGGCACGCTTTGCGCGACATACAGACCGACAAGCGAGGCAACGAGCGCCTTGGACCGCAGGGCCATGCGAAACCTCTTTTTCTGAGGGGTTGGTTTCGCTGGCAAATGCTGGCTGGTTGAGGAAGGTTTTTAGCGGGGCCTCCGCAATCCTGCAAGCTTTCTGAATAAAATACTCAGGAATTATTTTCCAAGCAATAAGTTTTATTCATAACAAAGCATTATCCAGAATTCTGAGAGCATTCCCGGCTCAAGACACAGAACACCCACCTGTTTCAACGCAAATACGACCCCACCAGCGGCGACAAGCGCGACGCGTGGAACCGCTATTCGACTACAGGATCCGGCGGCAGCTCCGTCCTGGACAAGACACGCGCGCCGACCTCATCCGACAGGGCGGCAGGATCTGGAACAAGCGAGAATTATGGCAGCACGCTTGCTCCGCGTTTTTGAGACATCGTCAGATGCGCTCGCCGATGACCTGCCGCGAAAAGACCTGGACACAAGCCAGCCCGCTATGTTCCCAGACAAGAACGCCTTGGGCACTGCTGTAATCGCCGGTCTTGACGCACACGATCTGCTCACGGGGAACGCGCATGGCCTCATGATTTTTGCCATGCAAGCTTCTGAACTGAACAACCATCTTTCAACCTCCTGTTTCAACTGCCATCAGTGTTGCAGGCCGTGAGGTTTTTTTCGCCCTTTCGCTCGGCTAATCGCCCTATGCTTCGGTATATATGCCCGCCCCGAAGGAAGGCCCGCGCAGCTCGAACAAACGAAAATGGCGGCCACGGCCGCCACATCACCTTTCTGCGTCACCCCGCTGACAGGCTATCCCCTTTCGCTCGGGAATATCTTTCTCATGTGGGCGTCGAACTCATGCCAGGTGATCACGGCCCGGTTGCCGGCATGACCGTGATAGTAAGAGCGGCCCGTCGACGTTGGAAAACCGGCCCAGATGCCTGCCAGGTTCTCCATGAACCGATGCCTGCCGATCCGTCCCGCCAAGAACGCGCCATAGCCTGCATCTTCGAGAAGGATATCGGCCAGAAGATCCTGAACCTGGCTTGAGAACACCGTGCCCGGAGTCAGCCCGGCCTCGCGCACCAGGCGTTTCAGGGTGGGCGGTATGAACTGATAGCGGCCGATCGCATGCGGCTGCCCCGGCGTTTCGCGGATCCATTGATATATCTCGCCGATCGTCATGTGGGTCGGCGGCTTTCCCGGTGGCTTTCTGGCGCCGAGCTGAACCGCGTCATATCCCTTCCGGCCCGCTTCGGTCCAGCCGATCAGGTGCTTGAGATACGCGGCCGGGCCGGAACCGGTGCCAAGCGGGATGTCACGCATCCGCACGGCCCCTGCCCGCTTTCGCATCGACTGATCCAGATGAATCCGGTTTTGCGGCGCGTCCGGCAGAAGGGCGAATGAAATATCGCCCCCCTGCATCCTGCCATGGCCCGCAAGTGAAAACGTCTCGGCCGGCGCCTGCTGCGCGGCAAATATTGCGGACAGGCAAAGGGCGGCGGTGGCTCCTCTCGCCTTCATGGGACACTCCATTCGTAAATGCGACAATGAGCAGAGTTTGCCGGTTGGCCCGCGAGAATTCATGCGCTCAAGCGGGTAATCGCGGCCGCTAAAGCATAGCTGCCCCGCCCTGAAGAACGCCTTGTGCCGGGGCCGGCATCGTTCGCGCCCGCGATCGAACGGCTGATAAACGAGCCACGCCGCAGATGCGCATGCGGCGTGGCTCTTCCCGGCAAATGACCCGTTGGTCAGTTGCCCAGGAACCCGTCGAGCTGATCCCACAGGGAATTGTCGAGCAGCAGATTGAGGCGCAAATAGAACCCCTCCTGATAAAGCGCGCTTTGGCCGGCCACCCGCCCGGCGGCCTTGTTGTAGCCAATGGCGATCAGTGTTCCTTTTGCGGGCGCGACGCCGAATTCGGCGCCTAGGCCGCTTGTCGCGTTTTCGGCGCTGTCCCAAAGATGCGCCACGTTCACGCCGATCTGGAACCGGTCTTCCCCGAACTCGTAGTTCAGCCCGGCCTGAAGCAACTGGGTGGTCGAACTGGCGGAAGCGCCCCCCGAAACGCGGATGTCCTGATACTGGCCCGCGTATTTTCCGTTCAGGCGCAGGTCCTGATCCACCTCATAGGACGCATCGACAGACCACAGATGGGTCTTCGACTTGTTGTACTTCTGCTCGAGACGGTGCTCATACCATGCCAGAACCTCAAGGCGCGGGTCGCTCACCGGGCGGTAGGCGATGCCGGCGCGCGTTCTGATCCGGCGGTGGACATCACCGTTGCGTCGATCCACGGCCACCCGGCTGCGCCCGAGCAACGTGAGATCGGGCGTGATCCTTCCGGCAAGACCTAGGCTTGCATAGTGGGTTCTGCCGCTTTCCTCGAAGGTCGTGTCGAAATCCGCATCGCCCACCCGGTTTCCGTCGGCCGAGGCCCACTTCACGCCAAGCGCGACGCTCGTCAGCTCGTGTTCATCGGCCTCCATGCGGCGCACGTGTTCGATGTCGAGGCTGAGCGCGGTGGTCTCGTTCATCTCCCAACCGGCCGAAACCGCCTGATTGAGCGTGCTGTCCGTCTCGGCCGCGTCGCGGCTCAGTTCGGTCCGGCCGCTCAGCCATTCGTTCAACTCATAGGAAAACCCGAGTTTCGAGCGCGTCATGGCCGTCTCGTCGCCGAAGCTCAGCTCAACCTCGTTATAGGTGCGCCAGCCCGCCTTCGGCTCGCGGTGCATGCCCAGGGTCAGCTCTGTGAGATGCTCGCGCCCGCTCACGGGATGGCGCAGCTGCGCCTCGATGACGGTGCCGGGCCGATCGCGCGGCGTCCAGTGGCCGCCCAGAACCAGCGCCGTTTCCGCCTCCGTGCCATCTGCCTGACGGTCGCGGCGGTACTCCAGCCCGATATCCCCGCGGAATTGGTTGGTGAATTGCCGGGAGTAGAGCGTATCCACCGTCAGCCTTTCGACGTCATTGATCCGGTCACGAACGAATTCGGCCCCCACCAGAACGTCGCTGTCGCGGCCGAGTTCGTGGCCATAGCTCAGCCGAACCTGATCCGTCCCCGGCCGCGCCAGCCCGCCGTGCGACAGGAAATCGCGCCCGGTATGGATCGCCTCGGCGCTGAAGCGCACGACGTCCGACTGGTATTCGTAAGACAACCGGGCCGCGGCATCCGCGTCTCCCTGCGCATCTTCCGACCGCGCGATTTCCGCCTCCCAGATCCCTCCGGCCGCGTCTTCATGGCGGATATAGCCCGATTGCAGCCGCTCGCGGGCGGGATTGCCGGTGGCCGCGTCGGCGTGAACGGCCCGCGCGCCGATGGTCGTCCGGTCGCTCAGGGCATAGTTCACCTCGCCGCCATAGAGCCAATAGCGTTCGGCGCCCTCGGCCTCTACCTCATAGGTGACACGGATCGACACCGGGTTGCCATCCGCATCGAGCTGGCGCACGGGGCTGTCGAAGGTGATCGTGTTGCGGAAGAAATCGAGCAGGTAATCCGTGCCACGGCGCAGGGGCGTTGCCGAAAGCACATCGCCGCCCTCTTCGTCACGTACCAGGATCTCCACCCGCTCGGACCCCTGAACATACCCGCCCAGGTCCAGATCATAGGGCCCCGAGACTCCACGGCCCGGCATCTCCTTCACCATCTGCTCCTGCGCGGTGCGCGCGCCGAACACCGTGACGGAAACCTTGTCGTCCTCCCAGTGCGCACGGGCCCCGGTGGCCACACGGCGCAGGCCGCCGAGCTTCAGCGCGCTGGCCTCGGGTTCGATCGCGATATCCCCGTAAAGGATGTAGGAGCGCCCCTTTTCGACCTTCACATAGAGGTTCTCCGACGATTGCGCGTCATGGCCGCGCTCGGAATTGTCGCCGTAGACCGGGTAATATTCGTCGCCGCGGATGTCGCGGAACAGCCGGTCTTCGGTGTCGCGGTCGGAACTGTAGCGCAGCGTCAGCAGGGCGTCGCCGCGGACCACACCTTTGAGATAAAGCTCTCCGCGAACCCCCGTCGTGGTCTCCTCGAAAGAGCTGAAACGGTCCGGCTCCAGCACGGCGCCGCCGCCGCCACCCAGCGAAACCGCGCCTTCGATGACCCCGACGAGGATACGCTCCTGAAGATCCGGCGTGAAGGTGATGGCCGCTTCGGCACTGCCGAACGCTCCCGTTACGGAGATACGATCGGGCCCCGAAACCTGCGGCGGGATCAGCCCGAACGTTGCCTCGCCATTGTCGAGATAGGCCTGCACGCCGGGCGTGCCGGTGCGGATGTCGGTCACGTCCCACAGCGCGCGCCGCGCATTGAGCGTTACCGTGCCCGAGGCCGGAACGGGCAGCCCGCGCGCATCGAGTACACGCACCACGACAGGCACGACAGAGGCCGGGTTCGCCGGGGCCGTCCGGGGCATGATGATCTCGAACCTCGCGGGTTTTCCGGGCGCGATCAGGCGGATCTCGTTGCGCGCACGCTCGATCCCGAAACCGTCGCTTCCGATCAGGGTCAGCCGGTTTTCACCCGGATCGAGCTTGACCGCGATATATTCGAGCGCCTGAACATTGTTGCTTGCCCAGCTGGTTCTTTCCCCCACCCTGTCGGAGCCCAGCGCGCGACCGTTGAGCATCAGAGACAGCGACAGGTCGGCCTTGCCCTTGACGCGGATGTTCTGCGTGCGCCGTGCAACGGTTTGCCCGTCCGCGAAATCGATGAAGCCGGGCGCGGCGTCCAGCGCCCGGATCAGCGCGTCGAGCGGCTGGCGGCGTGCCGACGCCTCGGCCTTCTCGGCCACATTGCGGGCCTGCCCCGCCTCTGCGTCGCCACCCGACAGCATGCCGGGGGTGATCTGCGTCGTCGTCGCGATACCGGCCTCGCTGCGGGCTGAACGCACGGGCGCGCGCTGCCCCTCGATCGGAAGATCCGCCGCGTTCAGCGACGCCGGCTGCCGCTTCTCTTCGAAATGCGCACGGCGCTGTTCAACCTCTTCCAGGGCCTCTGGCGTGCACGCGGCCACGGCGAAATGCTCGGCCCGCATCTCCCCTTTCCTGAGCGGGATCAGCCGGGAGCCGCCCCGCCGCAGATCGTTGGTCCGGGTCACGCCGACCTCGGTGCCTCGGGGCAGCGTCTCGCTCTGCACGAGGAACGCATGGGTAACGGGGCGCAGGCCGTAGAGCAAATATTTACCGTCGATATCGGTGACGACCGAAAGCCCCTCCTGGGTGACGATCCGCACCCCCGGGATACCGGGTTCGGATGCGCCGCCGCGAATACCGTCACCATTGCAATCCATGAACACCGACCCGACGACGGTGCCCTGGCGCGCGAAAACGCCCCCGGAATTGTCGAGCCGGACCATGGCCCGCGCGACGGGCGACTGGCGCGGCGTGCCCGTGCCCGCCTGCCGGCCCGAAAGCACGGCGGTGTTCTCGTTGCGGCCTTCACGGGCGGCGGCGGTGAAATGCATGACATAGCTCAGCTCATGGCTGGAAAGCGGCCCCAGCGTGCCGAGCGCATAGACCAGATCGCCGCTTTGATCGGTGGCGGGATCGGCCAGAGGCTGACCGTTCAGCACGGCCGAGCCCGGAACGAGCGTGACGCCGTGGGGCGGCCGGTCTAGCAATTCGGCACCGATCAGGGCCTGATGCATGTTGTTGGTGAAGCTCAGCGTATAAATCACGTATTCGCCATTGGAAACGCGTTCACGTTCGGCCGCTTTCCGCAGCGACAACGGCGCGCCGTAATGCGGATCGACGGGGATGTCGGATACGAAAAGCAGGCCCCCCCCGTGATCGAAGGCGGCGCCATAGCCGGCCTCTGTCATCCGGCGGCCCTGCCCGGGAAAATCCAGCCGGACCGACGGGAATTCCCAGGCCGGCGCATCGACCACCGCATAGCGATAGCGGCCGGCGGGCATGTCGCCGAAGGCGAAGAACCCGCGCGGGTCCGTCATGCTGCGGGCCAGTTCCGCGCCGGTGGCCGCATCGACCAGGGCGATGGCAATCCCGTCGATGGGCGCGTTTGTCACCGAGTTGAAGAGAAAATTCCCCGGATTGATCAGCAGATCATCCTCGAGGGCGGCACCGGCGCATTGCGTGGCCGCGACCAGCCTATCGCCATGCTCGGTCGCCATGACATTGTCGCCGGCCAGGGCAAGCTCCATCCGCGCAAGCGGGAGCGCCGCGGTCAGGAATACCCCCGCATTCGGGGCGATCTCGGTTGCCGTGAGCGTTTCGACATCCCCGGTCAGCACGCTGCGAACCGTGATCACGGCACTGTCGACGCCCGCAGACAGGTTGCAGCCGCCGGCGGTCAGCCGCAGGCGCGTATCGCTCCCCGGGCTGGCGTGGGGCTGCGCGGCGCCCGTTTCGGGGCTTTCGAACCGAAGCTCGCCCGAACCGGAATTCTCCCGGCTGTAGACAGTCGTGTTCGAAGCCAGAACGATGCCGGAGTCCTCGCCTTCCAGAAAGGTCGCGGCGGTGTTTGCGATGCTGACATCGCCCAGAGCGGCAGGCAGGCGCACCGAAAACGCGGGATCGCTCGCATGCCCGACGGGGTAATCCCCCTCCATGAAAAACGCGACGGCGTCGATTTCCCCGGCCACGCCTGGCTGGGCGGTCCGGTAGTCCTGCGGGGCGTCGCCGCTGCGGTGAAAGAGCGGCAGCAGGCCGCCCGGGTCGGCGATGCTGACGAATGTCGTGTTCAGCGGGATCGCGTCGCGCACCAGCACGCCGGAACGCACCTCGCCGTCGATGCGGATCGGCGCGTCGCCGATGGCGGAATAGCCCGGCACGTCAAGTTCGGAATTGTTGCGCAGGCGCAGCGTGTAGGTAAGAAGCGCCGCAGTATCGGTTTCCCGGATCGACTGCTCCTTTTCAAGCTCCAGCGCGCCGCTGACAATCTTCGTCACCCCGAGCGCCTCGCCTGCGAGGTCCGCATCCGCTGTGGCGCCCTCGGCGGTTGTCGCCGTGACCGTCAGGGTCGACCCCAGCGTGGCGCCCGGCGCTGCGTTGAAGGAGACGCGGAATTCGTAGATGAGCTGAACACGTTCGCCCGCCAGCAGGGAAAAGGGGGTGGAGAGATCGAACGCCGCCTCGCCCTCATCAATGCGGCCATTGCCATTGAGATCCGGCACCAGCCGGGCCTCCCCGATCAGCCCGGCGCCGGCCCTGTCTTCGACGGCCAGCGCCGCCTCGAGCGGCACGTTGCCGGTGTTCAGCACCTCGAAGTAATATTGTGCCATCGCGCCGCGGGTCAGGAGCAGATCGGAATATCCGATGACCTCGATATCGGCGACGGCCGCCACCCTTGCCTCGACCGCGTTGGAAAGCACCGTTTCGACGATCCCCAGAGCGGTGTTGAAATAGCTCGTCTGGGCGATGTTGCGGATCAGGGCGCCGGCGGGCGCGGGGTCTGCTGCCGCGGTTTGGGGGAGAAGAGCAAGCATCAGTGCGGCAGCCCGAACCGATATCGTGGCGCGTGCGCCGATTGTCTGAAGAAAACTGCGCATCAGCTTGCTCCTTGCAAAAAAAATGAACTTCGGGGAATGAGGCGCCCCCGGAAGGGGGACAGGCCGGGGGCGCCAGGGGGTCGCTTACTCGCTCACCTTCACGGTGAACTCGAGCCGGGCGAACCCGCCGGGCAGAACCGAGCCATGATCGCTCGACACGTTGGTCGAGGTGATCGTGGCGGTGCTGCCTGCCGGGAAGAGGGCTTCGCCGCATGCGCCACCACAGTTGGTGATCGATGTGTAGGCCGGTGCCGCGTCCGAGATGGTCACGTTCGTGGCCGTGGCCGCGCCGGTATTCTCGGCCTCGACCAGATAGCGGATGCACTGACCGGGCGCGACGTCCTGACGGGTCTTGGTGAAGGTGCCCACCGAGCCGTCACAGTTCGGATCGACATACTGATACTTGCTCAGCGCCATATCGCCCGAGATGATGACGATCCGGTCTTCCACCGCGTTGTCGGCGGTGTTGCCATCGGTCGCGGCGCCGCTGTTGAGCGCGGTTCCCAGGCTGAGCGTGCCGATCTCCGAAACGCCCGTGGTTGCCGTCGAGGGCGATTGCACACGGTAGATCACCGAGATGCTTTCACCGGGGGCCAGACCGTTCACACCGGCCGAAACCCCGTCGGTCAGATCGTTGAAGTTGTCGATCACCGGCTCCGAGGCATCAAGCACGCCGTTGCCGTTCTGATCCCAGAAGATGGCGCCCGAGAAGTTGGTGAGACCACTTTCCGCGATCGAGCCTTCGGTAACGGCCACGTTGCCGTTGTTGGTGATCGTATGCAGCAGATCGACGATCCCGCCGGGGGCTGCCTGTGCGCTCTGGTCGTCGATGATCTGCACGTCAAAGATCTCGTTGACCGTCACCTGGTTCACGATCCGGTCGCCCTGCCCCGAAACCGACGAGACAAGCGCGATATCGACCAGCGTATCACCCGAAAGGGCATCGTCGGTCGGCGTCACGATCACCTGGAAGGCCTGGCTGCCACCGGCCGGAATGGTGCCGGTGTTGCTGACCACCGAACCATCGGCGAGGCGGAACTCGACCGTCCAGCCTTCGGGCAGCGGCTGCGCCAGCGACAGGTTATAGCTGTCGGACACGGGGCCTTCGTTCTGGACGACCATGTCGAAGGTCACCGGCTGGCCGGGATCGGTGGCGCTGGTCACCCAGGGCGCGCCGGCATTCGTCGGTGCCGCGCCATCACCTTCGGCGCCTGTCACCGCATTCTCCAGATCGACCGAAGCCGCGAGAACGGCGCCGGTGAACTCGGCGGTCGAGACATCAGAGACACCCGAACCATCCGAGGTCGTGGTGACGGTGGCGGTGTAGTTGGTGCTCGCCGTCGGCGCCAGATCGGTCGGAAGCGTCGCGATCAGGGTCACCTTGGCGCTTTCGCCGATGGCCAGCGGCCCGACCGACCCGACAACGGGCGTCACGCCATCGGCCCCGACGAAGCGGAAGGTGGTGCCGGCGGGGAAGTCCACATTGGCGACCTGAAGCGACAGGCTGTCGGCCTGGTTGGACAGGTTCGTGAGCACGAATTCCTGCTTGATCACGCCGCCCTGATAGACATCGCCCGCTTCGGTCACGACGTCGTTGCTGGCTGCATCGTCATCGGTTGCCGAGGCGATGGCGGTGTTCGCCGAGCCATCGGCGTTGATGGCCGTATCCGCCACGGCAACCGCATACTGGTTGTCGACCACGATCGAAGCGGTGTTCGACGGCGGGAAGGCCACGCCGTTGACTTGCTGGCTGGCGGTATTGGTGATCACGCCGGCATTGGCGGTGCTGGCCACGACCGCCTGGAAGGTCACGCTGCCCGACCGACCCGACCCGACCGAGGACAGCGAGAAGTTGACCGTCTGCGCATCGTCGTAATCCCACGCCAGGGTCTCGCCCGCGCCGTTCGTGGCATCGACCGAGGTGGAGGCATTGTTATCATCCAGAGCACCGGCGGCATCCGACCAGCTCGCCGATCCCGGCACATAGGTCAGGTTGCCCTCGAGAATATCCTGCACCACGTAGTTGTTCGCGGCGGTCAGGCCCGTGCTTGAATAGGTCAGGGTGATGGTCACGGTATCGCCGGCATCGATGATGTTGGGATTGCCGCCCGACGCTGCATCGGCCACCATCGACTTGACCAGCTCCACGATGGCATCGTTCGAGATCGTCAGCGTATCCGTGTTGACGCTTGTTTCGGCACCATTCAGAGCCGACACCGCCGTGACGGTGATCGTGTCCGATCCGGTCGCGGTCGAGGGCACGGAGGCTTCGATCACCACGCCGAACTGCTCGCCCGGCGCCAGGGTGGGCGTTTCGGTCAGCGGCGTCGCGCTGTCGGCCACGCCGTCCATGTTGGCGTCGGGGTAGAAGACCAGCTGCGAGGTATCGAGCGTGCCGCTGTCATCCTCGACGGCGGTCAGCAGGAAGTTGTCGGGGCCGTTGCCTTCGTTGGTGATGATATGCGGCAGGAACGCCTTGCCGCCCGGCGCGATCGTCTCGGTGTTGTCGGATGTCAGCGTGACACCGGCCACCTGCTGCACGATCGTCTCGACCGTGTTCGAGGTCACGGTGATCGTGTCGCCGGCCGAGTTCGTATAGGTCGCCACGGCCTGGTTGCCGATGACAGAGCCCGCCTCGGGCGCGGCTGCGAAGGCTGCGGCCCCGACAGCGGCACTGAGCGCCACGGCGCTGGCAGAGCGCATGAAAAGGGATTGATAAGTCACTGTTTAATTTCCTCTGTTCCAGGATTTTGGGTTAGGAGAACGGACCCGGCGGGCCGGATCAGTCGACGCGGACGCGATAGGTGTTGAGGGCGCTTGCGCCCGGCTCGAGCAGTTCGGAAAAGACCCACCGGACAGCGGCCACGGCCTCTTGGGGCAGCGGCTCTTCGCGCAGGGAGCCATCCGCGTCGGCAACCTTGCGCATCGCCGGCAGGGTCGACCATTCAAGCCCGTCCTGTTCGGGGTCGAGCTCGGCCTGCACTTCGAAAACGGCGGCCACCGAAGTGGTTTCGCCGCCGATCTGCAACGAGACACCCTCGGGCACGGGGGCCGCGATGACGATGCCGCCCATGGCGGCTTCGGTCATGTTCTCGTGGTGCAGCTGATAGTGGATGACTTCGCCGGGCCGGACCGTGCCGCGCTCGACAAGTTGTTCCTGCCCGTCGTCACCGGTTTCGACGACAAGAAAGGAGAAGGTGCTGGAAAGGGCTTCTGCGAAGGCTGGCAGCCCGACCAGAGACAGCGCCACCCCGGCCAGCACGGCCCGGGAGGTTCTGGGGATTTGAACAAACATCTACATCTTCCCATAAAGGCCGGAGCGAGCGCCGGCGGTTGCGGTGAACGGGCTCACGAGCGGAGCCGTCCTACGCACATGATTTCGGGAAAGACGCAGGGATGCATTTGCACTTAGGTCTAAGTGCTTGAGCGTGCAGGCAGTTCTCTAACCTTAAGGATAGTCGCGGCTACCGCACCGGAAGGCGCTATGGCGCATTCGGACGGGTGCCGAGGCCGCCGGGCGGGGGCACACGAACGCCGGCGGCTGGCGGGGCGGGCCTGTCCGGCCCCATGCCAAAGGGGGCGCTCGTGATGCGAACGCCCCCTTGGCCGAAAAGGATAGTTGCGGAACTTGTGGCTGATCTAGACGAAGCCGGCGTCGCGCGCGATCATCGCCGCGTCCGTCCGGTTCTTCGCATCGAGCTTTCGGCAAAGCGACTTGACGTGCAG
Source organism: Actibacterium naphthalenivorans (assembly GCF_014196965.1). GTDB lineage: Bacteria > Pseudomonadota > Alphaproteobacteria > Rhodobacterales > Rhodobacteraceae > Actibacterium_A > Actibacterium_A naphthalenivorans. The sequence goes on from NZ_JACIEQ010000001.1 coordinate 108,217, forward strand.
CTTGATCGTCACTTCCTGAAGATCGAGGTCTCGTGCGATCTCCTTGTTGGATTTCGCGCTCATCAAGCCCCTTAGAACCTGTTTCTCACGATCCGAAAGTGCTTTTTCGAAATCGGTTTCCTCGGGGCTGTCCTTGCCCGACATGAAGTTCACCGGCGCATAGGTTTCGCCGGCCGCCATGAAGCGCACGGCGTTGACCAGTGATTTCGCCGGCAGGGTCTTGGGCAGGAACCCGATCGCGCCCATTTCCAGCGCCCGCTCGGCGATGAGCCGGGTCGCGGTGCCCGAGATCAGGCCGACAGGTTTGCCGCCGTTCGCCTCTAGCGCGATCTGCAACCCGTCCAGCCCTTTCATCCCCGGCATGGTGTAATCCAGCAAAACCAGATCGAAGGGCCCCTCGGCCCTGATCTTCTCGAGCGCCTCGCTCAAATCGCTTGCCGCCACCGTATTGGTCGCGCCATCGGCATCCAGGAACATCGCTATGGTCTCACGGACCATATCGTGATCATCGGCGATCAGTATCTGCAAAGTCATTCTTCGTTATCCTCCAGCGCCGCCACCCGGTTGGAGTGATCTTACTGATAGAGCGGCTTTTTCGCAAAGAACAGTGTAGATCGCACGCTCCCGGCTTTCCTGTACCAAATTCTCCGCGAACTATACCTTCGTATAGGGGAAATGATCTTCTGATCACTCACGACTTCCCGCCAAGGGCCCTAAAGTCGCCTCATATCTTTGAAAGAAGGGGCTCCGAAATGAGTTGGCAAAGGTTTTTCCGAGCGGTTTTGGCATGGGTTTGCAGCATCGCATTCGTCGCGGCGGCAAGCGCGCAGGGCCCCGTTGTGCTCCTGGTGACGGTGGGCGACACGCGCCACGCGTTCAACCTGGAGGATTTGCAGGCCCTGCCCGCGTCGTCCTTCCAGACGACGACAATCTGGACGGAAGGCGCGCAAACCTTCCGCGGCGTTTCGCTGAAGGCCCTGCTGGAGTCACTCGATGTAACGGAAGGCGTGATTCACGCGACGGCGATCAACGACTATTCCGTGACCATCCCGATGACGGACGCAACAGCCGACGGGCCCATCATCGCCTATGCCGCGAATGACGCCCCCATGTCGCGCAGGGGCAAGGGCCCGCTCTGGATTGTGTACCCCTATGACAGCGATCTGAAGTTTCAGACGGAAACCATCTACAGCCGGTCGATCTGGCAGCTGGACCGGCTTACAATCGAATAAAGTCACGGCTTGGGAGCATTGATGGGCGACAAGACAAATCCGGTTCCGCGCGGCACATGGGTCAGATACCTGCTGGTTCTGGCGCTGTTCGCCGGGATGATTTTCTCGGGCTATCTCGCCTTCAATGTCTGGAACAGGATCCGGGCGCTCGACAGTGCGCAGAAGGATCATACCGAATGGGTCTTCTCGCAGCTCGAGATCGAATACCTGAAGCTGGACCGCGCCCTTGATCAGGCACGATCCGGCGCGCCCGAGGATCTGGAGAACCTTCGCAAGCGGTTCGACATCTTCTTCAGCCGGGTGGAAATCGCCGAGAGCCTCCAGAACACTGGAAACGTGGCACCCGAGATCCTTCGGCTGCGCCGCATGCTCGACACGCAGACCGCGCTGATCGATACAGGCGATGCGCCGCTCTTCGACGGGTTGGACAGGCTGCAGCGCGCTCTGCGCCAGGTCGAAGAGGTTCCGAGGGACATTGCCCTTGCCTCCATTGCCATCGCCGCCGAAGCCGCGCAGACCGAACGGCAAAAGATCGTCCGGCTGATCGAGATACTCGTCCTGGTCGTGCTGGTCGTCACCATCGCCCTTGTCGGCGCGATCATACGTCTTTCACGCCAGGCCACCGCGCTGAACCGGACCTCCCGCCAGGCCGAGGAAAACCACCTGAGATTGGCCACCACGCTGCGCGCCTCTCTGGATGCGGTCGTGGTTATCGATGACGAGGGGCTGATCAGGGATTTCAACGGCTCGGCCGAAGAGATATTCGGCCTCTCCCGCGCGGCCGCTCTGGGCCAGAACTTCATCGAGCTTCTCATCCCCCCCCACCTGCGCGAGCAGCAACGCCGCAATCTCGCGGCCTTTCGCTCTACCGGTCAGACTTTCTTTGCCGAAGCCGGGCGGCGGGAACTCGAGATGATCGATTGCCGCGGCCGCGTCTTTCCGGTCGAGTTGTCGGTCTCGCTTGCGCGTTCGGCCGACGGGCCGATATTCGTCAGCTATATCCGCGACATAACCGACAAGCGGCAGAAAGAGGCGGAAATCACCCGCGCCCGGGACGAGGCGCTTGCCGCCTACTCCGAGAAATCCCGGTTTTTCGCCATGATGAGCCATGAGATGCGCACCCCGCTGAACGGCGTGCTCTCCGCCCTGCAGCTTCTGAAAGACGGCCGCCTCGATGATGAGCAGCAGAAATACCTCGACGCGGCCATCACCTCCGGCGACATCCTGCTCGGCCATATCAACGACGTACTCGCGATCGAGCGAAGCGAGGCGGATACGGACGATCAGCAACTGCAGCCCTGTGACCTCACCGCGCTGACATCCGGCCTGATCGGCACGATCGATCCCCTCGCCAAGACCTCGGGAACGCGGCTGCATCTTGATCAGAGGGGCCTGAACGACCGGCCGATCATGACTGACCCGCGCGCGATACAGCAGATTCTGGTGAATCTTCTCAGCATCGCGATCAAGTTCAGCCCCGACGGAGATGTCACGCTGCGCGCCTTCTACAAGACATCCGAAGACGACAGCGGCGGGATGGCGCTGCATCTCGAGGTCGTCGACGATGGCCCCGGCATCCCGCCTGAAGACATCGAAAGGATTTTCGAGGATTTTGTTTCGCTGGACAGCCGTTACGAGCGGCGCACGGGCGGAACCGGCCTGGGGCTCGGGATCGTCCGCCGGCTGGTCAGGCGCCTCGGCGGCGAAATCCATTGCGCGTCGGCCCCCGGCGCGGGCGCCCGTTTCACTGTCCGGTTGCCCGCCACCCCGGCCGTGGCGCCGGCCCTTCCCGCCCCGCCCTTGCCGGTAGTCGCGCAGGCGCGGCGTGCCCCCCTGCAACTGCTTGTCGTGGATGACAATGAGATCAACCGGGATCTGCTTCAGGCAATGTTGAAGCGGCTGGGGCATCAGGTCACGCTTGCCACCGGTGGCCGGGAGGCCGTGGCGCTGGCCGAAAACACCAGGTTCGACGTAATTCTTATGGATATCTCCATGCCCGGGATGAACGGCATTCAGGCAACCCGGGCGATCCTGTCGGGCACAGGGCCGAACAGAAAGACCCCGGTTCTGGCGGTCACGGCCCATGCCCTGCCCAATGAGCGCGAAGAGTTCAAGGCGGTCGGCATGTCGGGTTTGCTGCTCAAACCGCTGGACATGAAAGCGCTCGATACCGCGCTGAGCGACCTGGCATCGGCGAACGGGGCGGCCGTCACCGGGGAATGGGGCGCCGCGGCCCCGGAACACGCGTTTGACCGGCCGGTTCTCGACGAAACCCAGGTTTCGGAGCTGCTCGAGGTGCTGGGGCGAGACAAGCTTTCCGAGCGTCTCACGACCCTGGTGCAGCGTGTGGATCAGGATCTTCCCGCCCTGGTTGGCGCCCAGGCGGTGCGGGATCTGCAAATACGTTCCCATGCCATGGCGGGCATGTGCGGGATGTTCGGGGCGGATCGTCTGCACGGCCTGCTCGAAGATATCGAAACGGCCTGCAAGGACGGTAACGCGCAAAAGGCGCGCGCGCTCGTGGAACTGCTGCCGGCCGCATGGCACCACACGCAATCCGCATGGCGCCAGAGAATTCTTCAATAACACAATATTCTAAAGCAAAGTGTTCATGCGTTGCATGAGGTGGAAACGCCTCCGCCCGGCCACCCGTGGCAAAGCCATGCACTATCCCTTCGCATAGCCCGAATATACCACCGCCCCCGCGCCGCCCGCGGCAGGCTGGTCTATAGTAGATCCACATTCCGGCCCGAAAGCGGGATGTCAGAAGGCAAGCGCCACGAAACGGCGCGCGAAAGAACGCAGATCAGATAGTGGCGCTCCTGGGCAACAGGGGGCCCGTTTGGCCACCACTCACGGCGCTTGCCTTCTGTTGAGCCGCTCCCCCGGACCGCTGCGGGCCAAACTGAAAGTTCAGGGTTTTGGGTATGAACATGAATCCGTTTATCCGGCGCAATCGTTTTTCCACGCGCCGGGCGTCGTTCACATTTCTGGCCGCGGTGGCCGGGCTCTCCACAGGGTCGGCGGCTTTGGCCGAAACCTGCTCCGTTTCGCCGGGTTTCGTGAACTGGGTCACGCCCGGCACGATCGGCGGCCTGAACACGGATCAGTCAGCCAGCCTGCAATGGGGCTCGGCCAATACCGACATCACGATTTCCGGCCCGCAGTTCGTTCCGGGGACCGAGACCTCGATCATCCGGATTTCGGAACTGTCGGAAGGCCGCGGCACCTATTCGGTGAGTTTCAACGCCCCGGTCATCCACGATCTCAACGTCTTCATCGGCAATGCGGGGCGCAACGCGCTCGAGCCTCTCAGCTCGGGGATCATCGGCGATTTCAACATGGCGCTGTCGGGGAACGGTTCGGTCAGCAATCTGTTCGGCACCGTCGCACCGCTCGACAATCAGGGATATTTCCAGACCTTCGGCTCCGACAGCGAGGGCATCGCCGTGACCACGCTGACGGGGACAGGGGCCGACGGATTGCCGCTGGATGGCCGCTTCTGGGTACATGACCCCAACGTCGTGCCCGGCGACGTCAATCTCGGCGGGCAGGATCAGGCCTACGGCATGATCGACCTGGCCTATAACCCGCCCGGCGTGATCTCGGGCGCGTCCGAAACGGTCACGCAGCTCACCATGCGCCAGGTCGGCATCGGCGTGGGCCCGACTGTCGCGCTGGGGATTCAGGCGCGCCTGAAATCCTGCATCGAGGCCGCCGACGATGATTTCTCGGCGGCCCCGATCGACACATCCTCCGGCGGGACGACCGGCAGCGTGCTGGCCGGCGACATCCTGAACGGCGGCGGCGTCGACACCGCACCGCTTGTCGGCAACGTCGATCTGGCGGTCGTCTCCGCCCCCGCGCCCGCCGCCGGCTCGATCAGCCTGAACACAGATACCGGCGAGATCGTGGTTGCCCAGGGCACCACCCCAGGCACATATTCCGTCGAATACAGCCTGACCGACCGGCCGGCCGGCGGCGTTCCCGCCAATACCGACACCGCGACCGCGACCGTGGTGGTTTCCGGAACACTCCCCGCCAGCACCAATGTCGTGGCGGTTGACGACGACTATACCGCAAGCCCGGTGAACGCGCTGGTCGGCGGAACGGCGGGCGAGGTTCTGGCCAACGACACGGTCGGCGGGCTGCCCGCCGCCTTCCCGGGCGTAACGCTGGAGGTTGTCACAGAGGCCGTGCCGGCGAATGCGGGCGATCCGGTGCCCACGCTCGTTACCAGCGGCCTTGATGCCGGGCGGGTTGTCGTCCCGGCCGGCGTTGCGTCGGGGGTTTACACGATCGACTACCGGCTGTGCGATGCGGTCGACCCCGCCGATTGCGACACCGCGACCGCCACGATCGCCGTGTTCGAGGGCAACGGGGTCGACTACGGCGATGCCCCGGTCAGCTATGTTGCGGCGATCCACGATGTGCCTGCCGCGCCGACTGTCTATCTGGGTGCCGTCGCCCCCGATACCGAACTCGTGGCGCAGTCGGACGGCACGGCCACCGCGGATGACCTGTTCGACACCGACGACGAAGACGCCATCACCTTCCCCGTGCTGACACAGGGAACGATCAGCACGCTCGACGTGACGGTAACGGGCGCAGGCTATTTGCAGGGATGGATAGATTTCAACGGTGACGGGCTGTTCGAAGACGCCCTGGGCGAGCGGATCGCCAGCGACCTGCGTGATGACGGCACCGTTCACGACAATATCCCCGGCGACGGAGTGATCCAGATCGACGTGAGCGTGCCGACCGACGCCACCACCTCGACCACCTTCGCGCGCTTCCGCTACGGGGGCGAGGCCGGGCTTGGCTTCGCGGGCTTCGCCGTCGATGGCGAGGTCGAGGACTATTCGCTGATCATCGCCGCCGCCGATCTGGTGGACCGTGGCGATGCCCCGGCCAGCTATGGCGACCCGCGCCATGTGGTCGTGCCCGAGATCTATCTTGGCGGCGGCCTGCCAGACACCGAAACGACCCCCCAGAACAGCGCGGCCGCCGATGCCGACGACCTGGCCGGCATCGATGACGAAGACGGCGTCGCGGCGTTCCCGACCCTGGTGGCGGGCACCACCGTGCCGCTGTCCGTGCAAACCCACGAAACGCTGAGCCTGCAGCTTGACCTTGGGCTGCCGGTGCTGTCGGGCATCACCAATCTGCAACTCTGGATCGACTTCAACCAGAACGGCCTGTTCGACGCCGCCGAGCAGATCGCCACCGACTACCGCGATGGCGGCACCGGCGATACCGACGGCACCTTCAACAACCAGATCAACCTGAATATCCCCGTGCCGGCGGATATCGGCAACGGCACCACCTATGCCCGGCTGCGCTGGTCGACCAGCAGCGCGGTCACCGCCGACCCGTTCGACGGGCTGAACCTGGATGGCGAGGTCGAGGATTATGTCGTGACCTTGTCGAACCCGAACGGGCCGCTGACCTGTTCCTCCACCTTCTACATGATCGCCACGGAAACCACGCAGAACCTTCCGTCGCTGAACGCGCTGTCGATCAGCGAAAACGCCGGCAGCTATACGTTGAACCACACCGCCCTGCCGCCCGACTACACCGGCAACTACCTCGTGACCGGCTGGGGCTATAACGAGCTGGACGGTTATATCTACGGCATTCGCCAGAGCCCGCGCTCGCTCATGCGGATCGACGCCTCGGGCGCGGTGCGGGAGGTTGCGGATCTGTCGGGGCTCAGCCTCGAATCCCCCGACACCAGCACCGACATCCTGCCCAACGGCATTCTGGTCTACATGTCCGGCACGGATTTCAGCCGCTATCAGTTGCTTGACATCAGCGACCCCGCCAACCCGGTGGCGCTGGGGGTGCTGAGCGCGGGCGCAGGCGCGGCCTATGGGCGTGACATGGCCTATAACCCGCGCGACGGGCTGATGTATTTCTTCGACTCGTCGCGCAATCTGCATGCCCTCGATCCAAGGAACGGCACGCCGGGCGCGACGACGGTTGCGCTTGTCGCCAATGTTCCGCTGCCTGCGGGCAAATTCGCGATTGATTTCGATTCTGTGTGGTTCGATTCCAGCGGTTTCATGTACACGTTCGACAACCAGTCGCGGCAGGTCTTCGGTATCGAGGTCGGCTCCGAGGGCAACCGCCCCGCAAGCTATGAGTTCATCGAAGTGCAGGGCACCATCGACAACGTGACCTATCAGGGCAATGACGGCGCATCCTGCCGCGCGCCGGGGCCGTTTGTGTCGACCGTGTTCCAGGAAGGGTCGATCTCGGGCACGCTCTATCAGGATACGAACGGCTCGGGCACGCGCGACGGCGCAGAGGCGGGCCTGCCCGCCGGCATCACCGTCACGCTGTATGACGACAACGGCACGCCCTCCGATCCCGGCGACGATACGCTGGCACAGACGACCGAAACCGCCGCCGATGGCAGCTATGGTTTCGCCACCGTCAACGCGACACGGACCTACCGGATCGAGGTGGACGAGACAGACCCCGAAATCCCCGCGGGCCTGACCCTGTCAACGGCCAATCCGCTGACCGGCGTGCCCGTCACCACCGGCGCCGACACGGCCGATCAGGACTTCGGCTTTGTCACCGCCGTCGCTTCCGCCGATCTGTCGCTGAGCAAAAGCGTCATCCGCGCGGCGGATGGCCAGCCCGCCCCCCAGGCAACCAACGGAGAGGCGCTGGACGTCGTTCTGACCGTCACCAATGACGGGCCGGGCAGCGCCAGCGATGTGCGGGTTCGGGATCTGCTGCCCGACGGCTTTGCCTATGTCGCGGACGATGCCGCCACGCAGGGCGACAGCTACGACCCCGGAACGGGCATCTGGGCGCTCGGCGACGTGCCGGCGGGCAGCAGCCATGCGCTGACCATCCGCGTCACCATGCGCGACAGCGGCGAGCACACCAACACAGCGGAAATCGTCGCCAGTTCGCTGACCGATCCCGACAGCGACCCGGCAACCGGCCCGCTGGTGGACGATCTGTCCGACGGGCTGGCCGATGATGACGAGGCCAGCGCCACCGTTGCCTACACCGGCACCGGGGCAACGCTCTCGGGCGTGGTTTTCTTCGACAACGGGGCGGGCGCCACGGCCTATGACGGCCTTCACTCCGGGGCGGAAACCGGCACGGACAAAGCCGTGGTGCAGATCCTCGACGGTGCCGGCGGGCTGCTCGACACACCCGCGCTCGCCGCCGATGGCAGCTGGAGCCTGACCCTGCCGGATGGCTACGCCGATGCGGTCACCGTTTCGGTGCTGCCCGCAGAAGGGCTGCGCACGGCATCGGAAACCGCAGCCACCCTGCCCGCGCTGGTGAATGCAGACGCGCGAGACGGCGCCTTTACCTTCACCCCCGCGCCGGGCACCTCTTACGCTGATCTCAACGTGGGTGTGATCACCGAGGCGCGGCTGAACCAGAGCCAGCAAAGCGCGATCCTGCCCGGGCAAGTCGTCTCTTTGCGGCATGAATACATGGCAGACGCGCCGGGCACGGTCAGCTTCGATATCAGCGCCCAGTCCGGCGCAACGCCGGGGGCGTTTTCCACCGCACTGTTTGTCGACACCGGTTGTGATGGCACCGCCGACACCCCGGCAACCAGCCCGGTCGCGATACAGGCGGAGACGCTCATATGTCTGATCGCACGCGTGTCGGCCTCTTCGGCCGTGGGCCCGGGCGCATCCTACAGCTTCGATCTGGTGGCCAACACGGCCTATGGGGCGTCCGGCCTGAGCGAGGTGGACAGCAATACCGACCGGCTGACGGTGGAATCGGCCCAAGGGGCGCTGACGCTCTCCAAAACCGTGCGCAACCTGTCGCAGGGAACGCCGGAAGGTGTAAGCAACGGCGCCTCGGCCGGTGATGTTCTGGAGTATCGGATCTATCTGAGGAATACGGGCACCCTGCCGGCGTCCGACATCGTCATCCACGACAGAACGCCGCCCTACACGGTGCTGGCTGCGGCGATCCCGAGCCCGGTGAACCTGGGCAACGGCGTCACCTGCACCAGCGCGACATCGGGCTCCGGCGGCTCTGGCTATGCGGGTGAACTGCGGTGGGATTGCGCCGGCCTCTATCAGCCGGGAACCGAAGGTTCCGTCACCTTCCAGGTAAGAATTGCGCCCTGATCAGGCTGCGCCCGGTAAAGCGCGCTGCTTTCCGCCCATGCCCCGAACCCGCCCGCCGCACCGGGCTGGCCCTTTCTACGCCGCCGCGCTATGGGCAGATCTATTGTTTTCACGGGCTGGACCGGCAGCCCGTCGTATAGCCCACGAGTACAGAGTATGCCCGCCGCCGACGCCCCCTACCCGATCTTCGTGCTCACCCTTCCCGGCGACGAGGCGCGGCGGCAGCCGCTGCTGGACCGGCTGGCCGGCATGGGCCTGGGTCATGAGCTTTTCTTCGGTATCGACGGGCGCGAGGGTTTGAGCCCGGCGCAGGACGCCATGATCGACAGGCCCGCCATCAGACGGGCCTTGCGCCGTGACCTTTGCGACGCGGAACTGGCCTGCGCCCTGTCGCATCAGGCGATCTACCGCGCCATCCTGACCCGCGGGTTGCCCGGCGCCGTGATCCTCGAGGATGACGCGATCGTGGATGCGCCCTTCGGGCGGTTCATGCAAACCGGCCCCCATACGCAGGCCGACATGATATTGCTCGATCATCGCTGCGGCCGTTTCACCCGGCGGCCGGTAGCGATGCTGATGCCGGGGGTGGCGGCCTATCGCGTGATCCTGCCGCCGACCCTTGCCACAGGCTATGTGCTGTCGGCCGCCGGTGCGCGCTGGATGCTGGACGCCTGCACGCCGCTTTCGGGAACGGCGGACTGGCCCTGCGACATTTCCCGGCTGGGTGCCATCGCCGCCGCACCGCGCATCGTCGGGCATTATGAACAGGGTGAAGGCTGGACCCATCTTCAGGGCAGCCGCGCGCGGCACAAGCAGGATACCCTGCCCAAGGGCCGCGCACGCCTGCTCTCGCGCGGATACTGGGCGCTGAAGATCAAGCGCGCCCGGTCGCGGCGGCTTTACTGAACGGGATCGTCGATCCGGTCGGGGTGCCTGCCCCGCCCCCGAACCCGGAAGGCATATTCCCAAATCTCGCGCGCCACATGCGGCGGCGACGCCTGGGTGACAGAGTAGAACAGCGCCTCGTCAAAGCTTTCGGCGCTCAGCCACCCCGCCGCGCGCGGCAGGCAGACAGGCAGGATGCCGTGTTCATGGCACCAGCGCGCCAGCCGCACATCGACAAACCCCTGAGAGCCCTTCATGAAATCGAAGGGAGGAAAATCGCAGCCGCGCATCACTGAAACGCCGGAACCGAGCTGATCGACCACCACAGGCGCGGCCAGCCCGTCGCGGAAGCGGAACTGGCGGCGATGCGCGGCGATACGGTTCGGCCGGATGCCCAGCCGCGCCGCCAGCCGCGGCCAGCCCCGGTAGAGCGAGCCGTGATAGCCCGCCAGCACCCGCTTGTGCCGCAGCGCCGCCAGCCGGCTCAGCGTGGTGGCAACGTAATCGGCGGGGTACAGGATGTCGTCATCCATGGTGAACACATGCTCGGCGGCGGAACTGTCGGGCAGGTACTTGCCCACATCCTTCAGATCCTCATCGGGGATCACCGCCGTGACATTGCCGAACCCGGCCAGTTCGCGCGGAATCGCGTCATATTCATTCAGCACGAGGTTCAGCTGATCGACCTGCGGCGCCACCGCCGCCACCGCCCGCAGGAACGCGGCGCGGCGTGGCGGGTAGGTCGCCATGTTGGCGATGATCATGCCGCAGGCTCCGGCGGGCGGATGCCCGCCTCGGCCCAGATCTTGCCGGTGCGGCGCGCCTCGGCGATCTTCAGCCGGTGCGCCCTGATCTTTTCGGGGTCCTTGTAGCCGCGCGGATGATCCAGATGCACCAGCGGCGCGGTAAAGCGCAGATGCCGCCCCTTGACCCCCGAATTGGCCAGGCGAATGCCGAACTCCTTGTCGCCGCCGCCATATTTCATCGTCTCGTCGAGACCGTTCACCGCCAGGATCGCGTCGCGATAGGCCGATCCGTTGCCGCCGCACCAGTTGCGCCCGACCGGATAGACATGTTCCAGCGCCGCCAGAACCGGCTTGGGCAGGGGTGCCGCCTTCAGCCAGGCGGTGAACCTGCGCAGCGCGCCGCTGCGCCTCAGCCAGCCGATGTCGAACACCCGGCCTTCCAGCACATCCACTTCGGTCACCGATTTCGTGGTCGCGTCATCCAGCCGGATCAGGCTGCCCGAACAGAAACGGTCGCGCCGGGCGACCTCCAGATGGCGGGCGATGAAGCCGGGGTGGATCAGGCAATCACCGTCGATGAAGATCAGGTAATCGGCATCCGACGTGGCGATGGCCTTGTTCAGGATCACGTTCTTCTCGAACCCGCGATCGTCGTGCCAGACATGGCGGATCGGCAGATCGGGGTAGCGCGCCTGAACCGCCGCGATCGCGGCAGCGGTTTCGGGGCCGGAGCCATCGTCGGCGATGCACACGCTGCCCGGCCGCACATCCTGCCGCGCCACCGAAAGCAGCGTCAGCAGCAGCGCGCGCGGGCTGTTGTAGGTCGAGATGATCAGTTCCGATGTCATCGGGCGCCCCTGCTGGCCGGGTTGCAATCACCTAACCCCGGAGCGGCCGGGTTTCAACCGCGCCTAGAGCGGCAGCGCGGTTGTCGCCTTGATTTCCTCCATCGACAAGAGCGCCGTGACGTTGTGGATTTTCACATCCGCGATCAGCGCCTGATAGAACGCGTCATAGGCACGCGCATTGGCCACACGCACCTTCAGGATATAGTCGATATCGCCGGCCAGCCGGTGCGCCTCCTGCACCTCGGGGCGGGCGCGCAGCGCCTCGAGGAACCGCAGCTGCCAGTCGGCCTCATGCTCGGCGGTGCGGATCAGCACGAAGAAACAGGCCTCCAGCCCCAGCGCCTCGGGCTCGACGATCACGGTCTGGCCACGGATCACCCCGGTCTCTCGCATCTTGCGGATACGGTTCCAGACAGGGGTTTTCGACGATCCCACCGTCCGGGCGATCTCATCCAGAGACTGCCCCGCATCGCGCTGCAACTCCGCCAGGATCTTGCGGTCGGTCTTGTCCAGTTTCGCGGCCATCACCACCCCATCGGGAAATACGTCTGTTGATACGGCATATTCCCCCGCATAGCAGAACGATTTCCCGCATCCAACGCCAATCTGAGATGCATCTTTGATCGAAATCATGGAGCGCCCGCGCCCCTCGGCGGTTTATCGGGCAAGACTGGGGGTTTCGGCCCCGCGCAAGGCATCCTAGAAACAGAAAACCGGCCGAAAGGCCCATCGCAACATGACCGAGCACACGCATTTGACCGATACCGCCCCCAAGCCCGCCACCCTCCCCGACGCGCAAACCGTGACTACGGTACGTCACTGGACCGACCGGCTGTTTTCGTTCCGCGTCACGCGGCCGCGCAGCCTGCGCTTCCGCTCGGGCGAGTTCGTCATGATCGGCCTGATGGGCGACACCGGCAAACCCCTGCTGCGCGCCTATTCCATCGCCAGCCCCGCCTGGGACGAAGAGCTGGAGTTCTACTCGATCAAGGTGCCCGACGGCCCCCTGACCAGCCGGCTGCAGCATATCCGGCCCGGCGATCAGATCATCCTGCGCCCCAAGCCAGTCGGCACCCTGGTGCTCGACGCGCTGCTGCCGGGCAAGCGGCTGTGGCTGTTCGCCACCGGCACCGGCATCGCCCCCTTCGCCAGCCTGATGCGCGACCCCGACACCTATGAGCGTTACGACGAGGTCATCATGATGCACACCTGCCGGGATCTGGCAGAGCTGGACTATGGTCGCGAACTGGTCGAGGGGCTGCCCGACGATCCGCTGATCGGCGAGATCGTCGCCGGCAAATTGCGTTACTATCCCACCACAACCCGCGAGCAGAGCCCGTTCATGGGCCGGATCACCGACAACCTGCGCACGGGCAAGGTGTTCGCCGATCTGGGCCTGCCGCCGATGTCGCCCGAAACCGACAGGGGCATGGTCTGCGGATCGCTGCAGTTCAACAAGGATATCATGGCCATCCTCGAAACCTTCGGCCTGCGCGAGGGCGCGAATTCAGAGCCAAGGGAATATGTCGTCGAGAAGGCGTTCGTGGGCTAGGCCATGAAAAACGCCGCGCAGGGGCGGCCCCGCGCGGCGTTGCGATTTTGAAGAACTTACATGCCGAGCGCGGTCTTGACCTGCGTGATGGTGGCATCGACCAGCGCGGGGTTGCTGCGCGCCTGTTCGACCGCCGAGCGCAGCACCGACTTGCGCATCGCGTCAAGATCGGAGGCGTTGATCATCTCGATGATCTTGTCGGCGTCGAACCCTTCCTGCGTCAGCGGTGCATCGGCCGGAACGTCGGTGACCGGCGCATCGGTGACCGTGGCCACGCCGGCATCCATCGTCTCGCCAGCGGTATCGGCGGCATCCGTCGCCGCCGCAGCCCCCGTCTGCGCCGCATCGGCGGCGGTGTCGGTCACCGCATCGGTGGCCTCGGTCACAGCGCCCTGCGTCGCCTCCATCGACTCGCCGCCGGTGACAGCGTCGCTCACCGCCTCGACGGCATCGCTCGCGGCCTCGCTTACGCTTTCGGTGATGTCGCCAAGCGCCTTGGCGGCGTTATCGGCCGCCCCTTCCACCGCCTCGGCGGTACTCTCGACCGCGCCTTCGACCTTCTCGCTGACGCTCTCGGCCGCATCGTCAACCGCCTCGGCGGCGTTTTCCATGGGCGTCGGTGCCTCGAGCGCGGTCTCGGCGGGCGGCAGCGCCTCTTCTTTCGATCTGCTTTGATACCAGACGAAGCCTCCGATCCCGACTGCAGCCAGAATGACGACCGTAATTGCCGTGTTCTTCATCTCATTGTCCTTTCAAGATCGCATAGCGCGTGTTTCCGAGCGCCCTTGTGGCAAAGCTGCCATGGAATGGAAACAGATTTCGGCGCGCCCGAAAGCGCCCTGCGGAAAGCCGCCGCGAAAACCGGGTTGAAACACATCCCCGCCAAGTCTATTTTCCGCCAAACCATAAACCACACAAGGAACACCACCATAGCCCGCAGACCTCACAACGCGCCGCCAACGCGCGAAACCGGCCCCCGCGTGAACGAACGTATCCGGTGCCCGGAAATCCGGTTAATCGGCGCCGAAGGCGAAAACGTCGGCGTCGTCACCCCGGAGCGCGGGATGCAACTGGCCGAACAGGCCGGCCTTGATCTGGTGGAGATCTCCCCCAACGCCTCGCCGCCGGTCTGCAAGATCATGGATTTCGGCAAGTTCAAATACGAACAGCAGAAACGAGAATCCGAGGCGCGCAAGAAGCAGAAGATCATCGAGGTCAAGGAGGTCAAGTTCCGCCCGAACACCGACACTCATGACTATGAGGTCAAGATGCGCAACGTGGTGAAATTCCTGGAGAACGGCGACAAGGTGAAAGTCACCCTGCGCTTCCGGGGCCGCGAAATGGCGCACCAGAATCTCGGTCGGGAGCTGCTGGAGCGTGTGGCGGAAGACGTCAAGGAAATCGGCAAGATCGAGAACATGCCGAAGATGGAAGGCCGCCAGATGATCATGATGATCGGCCCGATGCCGAAATAACCCCGGCGCCCACCAAGAGATACAACAAGCCCCCGCCACAGAGCGGGGGTTTTTCGTTCCGGGCCGGCGGTTTTCGCGGGGTCCGCTGCAAGGGATGAAAAAATTTTAGGCGCTGCAGGAGGGAGGGCCCGCAGCGCCTTTAAGTCCGGCATCGCGGGAGGGAGGGCCCTTGATGCCTTTTATGCCGCGCAGGGAACGCCACGGCATTCGGGAAATTGCAGACAGAAAAGAATCTGGTCTTCCGCTGCAACTCACATTGGCTTTTTCGCATGTGGTTCAAGAGCCAACTTTGATGCAGGTCAAAACGGGCGCGAATAACCATCTGGCAGCAAAGAAAATTAAATATATTTTCCGGCGGCCGGGCTATTGATGCCGCAATGCTTCGATCGGATCCATCTGGGCGGCCCGGCGCGCCGGGAAATAGCCGAAAATCACCCCGACGCCGGCCGAAAACGCAAAGGCGATCAGGATCACCCGCGGATCGGGCACAAACGGGATCGACATCAGGTTCGATGCCAGCGCCCCCAGCCCGAGCCCCAGCACGATGCCAAGCAGCCCGCCCAGCAACGACAGCACGATCGCCTCGACCAGAAACTGCAGCATGACCTGCCCGGTCTGCGCGCCCACGGCCAGCCGAATGCCGATCTCGCGCGTGCGCTCCGTCACCGACACCAGCATGATGTTCATGATGCCGATACCCCCCACCAGCAGGCTGACAGCCGCCACGGATGACAAGAGCCCGGTCAGGACCGCAGTGATCCCCGACAGGACAGAGGCGATCTGTTTCATGTCCATGACAGAGAAGTCGTCCTCCTCGCCCGCGGAAATGCGGCGGCGTTCGCGCATCAGGATCTCGATGTCGCGTATCGCCCGGTCGGTGGAGACGCCATCGCGCACCGTGACATAGATCAGCGACACGTCGTTGTTGCCCGCCACACGGCGCTGGAAGGTCTTCAGCGGGATCGCCACGATATCGTCCTGATCATCGCCATAGCTTGTCACGCCTTTCGCGGCCAGGATGCCGACAACCTCGCAGGACAGGGATCTGAGGCGAAGTTTCTCTCCGATGGGATTGATATTGAAGAACAGTTCTTCAATGATCGTTTCACCGATGACGCAGACCGCGCGACCGGCCTTTTCTTCGGCATCGGTGAATATGCGCCCCTCGGCGATCGACCAGTTCATCGCATCCATGAGCGTCGTTTCCGCGCCGGCGAGCTGGGTGAAGTGGTTTTCGTTGCCGTAAACCGCAGTGATGTTGGTCATCGAATAGGGGGCGGCGATTTCGATGCTCGACAACTCTTCCCTCAGCGCCTCGGCATCGGCGCGCACGAACGACCGGTCGGCGCTGAGCCCGCCCCCGCCGCCCATGCCGCCCACTCCCGGCCGGATGATCAGCGTGTTGCTGCCGAGTGATTCCACATCCGCTGTCACCTGGGTCTGCGATCCCTGCCCGACCGTGACCATCGCGATGACGGCGCCGACGCCGATGACGATGCCCAGCACCGTCAGGAACGAGCGCAGCATGTTGCGAAAAATGGCCTGAACGGCAAGGCGGATGGTTTCCCACAGCATGGTTCAGCCCTTCCCCGGCGTTTTCGTATCCTGCTCGATATGGCCATCGACGAAAGAGACCAGCCGCCGGGCATATTCGGCCATGTCCTCTTCGTGGGTGACCATGACGATGGTGATATTCTCGGTCTTGTTCAGCCCCGACAGCAGATCCATGATCTCACGCGAACGCTCGGTATCCAGGTTGCCCGTCGGCTCGTCGGCCAGGATCACATCCGGTCCGCCCGCCAGCGCGCGCGCGATCGCCACCCGCTGTTGCTGGCCGCCGGACAACTGCGACGGGTCGTGATCCGCCCGGTGCGACAGGCCGACCTTGTCCAGCGCCTCCAGCGCCATCCGCTGCCGCTCGCCGCGCGGCAGGCCCTTGTAGATCAGCGGCAGCTCGACGTTTTCCAGCGCCGTGGTCCGGGGCAGAAGATTGTAGCCCTGAAACACGAACCCCAGATAGTTGCGCCGCAGCAGCGCCCGCTGGTCGTGATCCAGCTTGCCCACATCCACCCCTTCGAACAGGAACGTGCCGGAGGTGGGTGTATCGAGGCAGCCGAGCACGTTCATCACCGTGGATTTGCCAGAGCCCGACGGCCCCATGATCGCCACGAATTCGCCGGCCGTGATCGTCAGGTCAACGCCGCGCAGCGCCCGCACTTCGGCCTCGCCCGCGCCGTAAACCTTGGTGATCCCTCTGAGTTCGATCAGGGGTGCGGTGCCAGCCATGTTACTCAGCCCCGGTCTGATCCGTGATCACCTGATCGCCCTCGGCCAACGCACCGTCCAACACCGCCGTGAAACGCCCGTCGCTTTGCCCGAGCGTCACCGGAATTTCCACGGCCTGGCCCGCGCGCAGCAGCCACAGCGTCTTTTGCGCGGCTTCGCCCATGCCCGCGTCACGGCCGGGGCGGTCGGGCATGATCAGGCCCAGAAGCCCGCTGCCCGAGGAATCGCCGCCGCCGCCGCTCTCGGCCACCCGGGGCGGTGCGAAGCGCAGCGCGGCGTTGGGCACCATCAGTACGTCCGAAAGCTCTGCCACCACGATATCGGCGGTGGCCGTCATGCCCGGGCGCAGCCGCAGCGACGAGTTGTCGATCACGAGGATGGCCTTGTAATTGACCACCCCGTCAATCTCTTCGGGCGCATAGCGAACCTGAGAGATCTCGGCGGGAAAGGTTTCGTCGTCGTAGGCATCCACCGTGAAGGTCGCGCTGTTGCCAACCGCGACCCGGCCGATATCGGCCTCGTCGATATCCACCTGCAGCTCCATGCTGGCCAGATCCTCGGCGATGGTGAACAGCACCGGTGCCGACAGCGACGAGGCGACGATCTGCCCGGCATCCGCGTTGCGTTCCAGCACCACACCCTTGATCGGCGCATGGATCACCGCCTTTTGCAGATCGGCCCCGTAAAGATCAAGCTGGGCGTAGGCCAGCGCCCGGTCGGCATCGGCGATCTGCAACTCCGCTTCCGCGCGTTCCTGCGTGGCGCGGGCGGTGATGAAGGCCTGATGCGTGCCGACGCCGCGTTCATAGAGCTGCCGGGCGGTCTCGTACTTGTCGAAGGTTTCGTGCAGCGTGGCCTGCGCCTGCTCGACCCGCGCCTCGGCCGCGACCAGCGAGGCCTCCTGCACCGCATATTGCGCCTCGAGCTTGGTCGTGTCGAGCCGGGCCAGCACCTGCCCCACCTCGACCGTATCGTTGTAATCCACCTCGACGCTGGCCAGTGTGCCCGAAAGTTCGGAGGATATTTCCACAAGGTTGGTGGGCTCTACCGTGCCGGTGGCCGAAACGGTGACCGACAGATCGCCGCGCCGCACCGGCTCTGTCTGATAGCTCAGCCCGCCGCCCTGATCGCCACGCAGAACAAAGAACCAGAGGGCAAGCAGGCCGACAATCGCAACCACGCCGATCCTGGCCCAAAGTGGGGTCTTGCGCCGATGCTTTCCGATTTTCAGCGTTTTCTCGATGTTTTCGCGGCGCTCACTCATATTTTCCCCGATATTCAATCCTGATTAAACGGTGGCACATACCGGTTCCGTCGCAGGTGACACCAATTTCCGGCAGTTTGCCACCCGAAAAGCGGCGCCCGCTTCGCCCCCCGCCCGTGGCATATGGCCATGACTGAGCGCGAAGTCGCGCCGAAAAAGCGCGGCCCTGACAAGACGAAAAAGTTGATTCAAACCGAGACACGGCGGAAAATCATGGCTAGATATGAGGGCCCCGTGAAAGGCGCGCACCGGTTGCGGGGGGTGCGCGCAACCGGGGAGCCGGCGTTTTTCAACCCGCCGCTCATCCACCCTGACAGGCGCCTGCGCCCGCCGGGCCCGCAAACCCGATGAGCGCCCCGGACAGGAACGAACCGATGCCCTTTGACCTGTGGCTGGCCTTCGTTGCCGCCTCGACCGTCTTGCTGATCATCCCCGGCCCGACCATCCTGCTCGTGATGTCCTACGCGCTGACGCAGGGGCGCCGGGTGGCCGTGGCCATGGCGCTGGGGGTGGCCCTGGGGGATTTCATCGCGATGTCGGCCTCTCTGGCCGGGCTTGGCGCGCTGGTCCTGGCCTCGGCCATGGTGTTCACGGTGCTGAAATGGGTGGGCGCGGTCTATCTGGTCTATCTGGGTGTCAAGCTGCTGCGCAGCCGCCCGGCGCTGATGCCCGACGATCTGTCGCCCGAACGCAAACCGGCGCGCGCGATCTTTGGCCATGCGGCGGCGGTAACGGCGCTGAACCCGAAATCCATCGCCTTTTTCATCGCCTTCGTGCCGCAGTTCCTCCGCCCCGAAGCCGCCCTTGCCCCGCAATTCGGCATCCTGATCGCCACTTTCGTCTCGCTGGCGGCATTGAACGCGCTGATCTATGCGCTTCTGGCCGACAGGCTGCGCGCCCGCATCCGCCGCCCGTCGGTTCTGCAGTGGATGAACCGCGCCGGTGGCGGCGCGCTGGTGGGCATGGGCGCGCTGACCGCCACGATGAGCCGGTCCTGAGCCATGCGCAATTGACGGATTCGCCCGGATTTGGCACATATACGGTAAGAATTCCGTGACAAGCGGGCGAAACCGCGCAACAGACGGACGGGCAGTCGATATGAGTTCCAGCGGGCCGTTGCGGCCAGAGGTGCGCCCATGCGCATAACCGCCGTTACCTGCGTCAAGAACGAGGGGCCGTTCCTGCTGGAATGGATCGCCTTCAACCGGATGATCGGGGTCACCGATCACCTGTTCTATTCCAACGACTGCACCGATGGCACCGACACCCTGCTGAATGCGCTGGCCCGGCGCGGACTGGTTCAGCACCTGGCGAACCCCGCCCAGGGCCGCAACTATCAGATGGAGGCGCTGCGCCACGCCCGCCAGCAGCCTATCGCGCGCGAGGCCGATTGGGTCTGGATCGCCGATGTGGACGAGTTTCTGAACATCCATGTGGGCGATGGCACGATCCCGGAACTGGCCAGCGCCTGCGGCGACCCTCAGGCGATTTCGCTGAATTTCCAGTTCTTCGCCAATTGCGGGGTTGCGGCCTATGAAGACAGGCCGGTCATCACCCAGTTCCTTCGCTCGCACAACCCCGATATCTGGTGTGACACGCTCGAGATCGAGACCAAATCCCTGGTGCGGGGCGATTTCCCGGTGCATTTCTACGGCGCCCACCGCCCCTACCTGCGCCCCACCCTGCCCGAGAAGAAGCGCCCGAAATGGACCGACGGCTCAGGCCGCCCGGTGCCCGAGAAATTCTATCTTGCCCCCGCAAAACAGCCGATCCGCGATTTCAAGGCGCACGGGGCGCGCCGCTTTGCCACGCTGAACCACTATGCGCTGCGCTCGCTCGACAGCTATCTGGTCAAGAATGACCGCGGCGACGTGAACCGCGACAACCGCGCCTTCGACGATACCTATTGGCGCGAACGCAACGATGACAGCCATGAAGACCGTTCGATCCTGCGGCATCTGCCGAAGCTGGAAGCCGGGATCGCCGCGCTGAAATCGGACCCCGAGATCGCGGCGCTGCATGACGCCAGCGTCGCCGCCCATCGCGCCGCGCGGGACCGGCTGATGCAAAGCCCGGCCTATCAGGCGCTGCGCGCACAGTTGCAGCGGGCACCGAAGATCTGCCCGCAGGAAGAGGCGCTGATGGCGATGCTCGCGGCATGAGCGCGCTGAAGGTCATCAACCTGGGCCTGCCGAAATCGGGCACCACAACGCTGGGCGAGGCGCTGAAGCGTGCCGGGCTGCGGGTGGCCGACTGGCGCATCCGCGCGGGCCAGAGCACCGGCGACCGTATCAACCGGCGCTTTGTCGGCAAGCTGATGTATGACGCTTATTTCGAAACCGGCGACCCGCTGGCCGAGATGGCCGAATTCGACGCCTTCACCGAGATCGACGTGGTGCGCAACGGGCTGAACCTGTGGCCCCAGACCGATTGGGGCCTGCTTGCGGCGATCCGCGCACATCACCCCGGCGCGAAATTCGTGCTGACCTATCGCGACCCGGTGAAACTGTCCGACAGCATGGGGCGCTGGTCCAACATGGGCCGCACCCGCCTGCCCGAAAACGCGGTGCCCGGCCTGCCCGCCGGCTTTGGCGCCACGGATGCCCAGCGCATCCGCTGGATCGAAGGGCATTACGCCTTTTGCCGCCGGGTGTTCGGCAACGACCCCGACTTTCTGGAATATGACATGGAAGACAGCGCCGCCCCTGAACAGGTCGCGGCCTTCCTCGGGATCGGCCTGCCCTGGTGGGGCGTAGCCAACGCCAACCCCCGCAAACAGGCCGAAGGGGCGCAGCGCTGATGCGGATCCACCTGCACATAGGCACCGAGACCTGCGGCGCCCCCCGCATTCAGGCCACCCTGAGCGACAAGCGCGATCAACTGGCGGGCAAGGGCGTGCTCTATCCCGGTTCGCCGGGGCGCAAGAACCACACCCGGCTGTTCATGGCCGTCACCGACCCCGATCACCCCGACCCTCTGCGCGCCGCGCGTGGCTATGCCACGCCTCAGGATCAGGCGGCGCTGCGCGAGGCGTTCAGCGCCGAACTGCGCACCGAGGTTGACCGGGTGCAGCCCGATACGCTGATCCTGTCCGCCTCGCAACTGGCCGGGTCCCTGACCCGCAAAAGTGATCTGGAGCGGCTGCGCGCCCTGCTCACCCCTTTTTCCGACGATATCCGCGTCGTCGCCCATGTGGATGAACAGGCCCGCGTTCTGGCCCGCCACTATGCCGATCAGCTGTTTTCCGGCCGCACCGCCGCGCTTGAGGCCGAACTGGCGCTGGCACGGTCCGGTGCCGACTGGCGCGCGGGCTGTCTTGAGCATTGGGGCGCGGTGGAACCCGACCGCAACCGCTTCCCCGAAATTCAGGCGCCGCCGTTCTGGCTGGACTATGCCGCGCTTCAGACCCGTTGGGAGGAGGTGTTCGGGGCGGGCACGCTTACCCTGCGCCCCTATGATCCCGCGCTCTTCGCCAGCGAGGATCTGACCCGGGAAATCTGCGCCGCCTTCGATCTGCCCCAGAATATCGGCAAGACCAGGGCGGCGGCGCTGGCGCCCCCGCCCTCGGCCGCATGGCTGGCGCGGGCCCGGTTGCTGAACACGGTTCTCGGCGCGCTTCTGGACAAGGGCAAATTCATCCCGCGCAAGCTCTGGCGCCGGCTGATGGACGAGATCGCGGTGCCTGGCGCCCCGATCGCGCCGGGCAGCCTGTCTGCCGTCTCGGCCTGCTTCGCCGCGTCGAACGCGCGGCTTGCCAAGGCGCATCCGGCGCTGGCCGGGCCCGCCCTGCACCCCGACCCGGCCCTGCCCGACTGGCACGAGGCCGACCCCGGGTTCGGCTTTCGCGCCACCCAATATGTCGCCGCCTTCCTGCCCCGGATCGAAAAGGCGACCCGTCAGGAAAAACGGTTCCGCAAGCAGACTGCCGCCGGTCAGGCCCCGGCCGATGCCGCGCCGGCGGCCAAACCGCCCGCCGACCGGCTTTCGCCGGTTGCCGAAAAGATCATGCCCGACAGCGCCAAGGCCAATGTCAAAAAGCTGCGCGGCGGCCCCTTCGCGCCGCATAACAAGATCGGCAGCGTGAACGAAGAGGCGCTGGCCGCCGCCTTCGCCGAGGTGCTGCAGCGCGAACTGCCCCCCGGCAACAGCGGCAACGTGATCGTCGGCTGCATGAAGAACGAGGCGCCCTACATCCTGGAATGGGTCGCCTATCACCGCGCCATCGGGGTGGATAATTTCCTGATCTACACCAATGGCTGCGAGGATGGCACCAGCGAAATTCTGGATCGCCTGCAGGCGCTTGGCGTGGTTCAGCACCGCAACAACGATGAATGGAAGGGCAACTCGCCCCAACAGCACGCGCTGAACAAATCGCTGAAGGAAGATGTGATCCGAAACGCCGAATGGATCATCCATATCGACGTGGACGAGTTCATGAACGTGCGCTGCGGCAACGGCACCCTGGCCGATTTCCTTGCCCGCGTGCCGGATGCCACCAACGTGGCCATGACCTGGCGGCTGTTCGGACATAACGGCATTCAGGAATTCCGCGACGATCTGGTGATCGACCAGTTCGACACATGCGCCCCGAAATACCTGCCCAAGCCGCACACGGCCTGGGGCTTCAAGACCATGTTCCGCAACATCGGCGCCTATGAAAAGATCAGCTGCCACAGGCCCAACAAACTGTCCGACGCATTCCGCGACAAGGTGAAATGGGTCAACGGGTCGGGCCTGCCGATGGTCGACGATGTGCTGGACAACGGCTGGCGGTCGTCGAAGAAATCCATCGGCTACGACCTTTTGCAACTGAACCACTATGCCCTTCGCTCCGCCGAGAGCTTTCTGATCAAGCGGCAGCGCGGCCGCGCGCTGCATGTGGATCGGTCGATCGGGCTGAACTACTGGGTGCGGATGGATTGGGGCGATTACCGCGACGTGACGATCAAGCGCAACATCCCCCGCACGCGGGCCACGCTGGCCCGGTTGATGGCCGACCCCGAACTGGCGCGGCTACATGCGGCGGCCGTGGCCTGGCACACGGCCAAGGCCGCCGACCTGCAGGCCACGCCCGAGTTCCGCGAACTCTACGATCAGGCCCTCGCCACCAAACTGACCGAGCTGGAGCGGGTGGCCTTCGCCCTGGCGCTGGAAGTGGACAACTGACATGAAAGACGCCCCGACCTTGCCGAAATTCATCCGCACCCGCGGGCTTCGCTTTCCCTATGATCCGCAGATCATCACCCGCAAACGGCGCCGGCTGATGCGTGACGATCACTACGAACACAAGGAAAGCGAAGCGGTGCTGCGCGTGGTCAAGGCCGATGACACGGTGATCGAACTGGGCGCCGGGATGGGCTATATGTCTACCCTGCTGACGAAAAAGCTGGGCGTGAAAACCGTGCATGCGTTCGAGGCGAACCCGCGCATGATCCCCTATATCCACGCGGTGCATGCGGCGAACGGGGTCGAAGGCGTGACGGTTCACAACGCGATCCTCGGGGCCGCCGACGGCCGGGCCAAGTTCTATGTGCGCGGCGATTTCGTGGCCTCTTCGCTGGCAGACAATCTGGAAGACGCCCATGGCGGCGTGATCGCGGAAGAAGAGATCGACATCCGCAACGCCCAGGCCGTGTTCGACGAGATATCGCCGAGCGTTCTGGTCTGTGATATCGAAGGGGCCGAGGCCGATCTGCTGCCGCTGATCGATCTGTCGGGGCTGCGCTGCGCCATTGTCGAGCTGCACCCGCAATGGATCGGGCAGGCCGGCGTGCAGGGGGTGTTCGATGCGATGCAGGCGGGCGGGCTGACCTATTACCCGCGCATGTCGAATGCAAAGGTCGTGACCTTCCGCAAGGGCTGGTAGCGGCGGATGCGCGCCCTTGCCGTTCTGACCGTTCGCAACGAAGGTGCCTTCCTGCTGGAATGGCTGGCCCATCACAAGGCGGTGGGGTTTACCGATTTTCTAGTATTTTCAAACGATTGCGACGACGGCACCGACGCGATTCTGGACCGGTTGCAGAGGTTGGGCCATCTGACCCATCTGCGCAATGACGGCCCGCATGAGGGCGGTGTGCAATGGGCGGCGCTGAAACAGGCGGACCGGCATCCGCTGGTGCGGCAGGCCGACTGGATCCTGCCGCTGGATGTGGATGAATTCGTGAACATCCACGTGGGCGATCACACGCTGCCCGCGCTGTTGGCCGCCCTGCCCCGCGCGACGGCGATCACGCTGACTTGGCGGCTGTTCGGCAATGGCGGCGTCGTGCGCTACGATGACCGCCCGGTGACGGGGCAATTCACCCGCGCCGCGCCCGCCGTCATCTATTGGCCGTGGCGCGCGACCATGTTCAAGACGCTCTACCGCAACGATGGCACCTACGGCAAACTCGGCGTCCACCGCCCGCGCAGCCCGGATGCCAGTAGGATCGGGCAGACGGTCTGGTTTGACGGCGAAGGCCGCGAACTCCCAGAGAAATTCAACCGTCAGCGCATCTTCTCCAACATGGGCCAGTCCAACACCGCGCTGGTGCAGCTCAACCACTATCCGCTCGGCGCGATGGAAAGCTACATCGTGAAATGCGACCGTGGCCGCGCCGTGCATGGCGGCGACAGGCTGGGCATGGATTACTGGGCAGAGCGGAATTTCGCGGCGGAAGAAGATCTGACGATCGCGGCCACCGCCCCTGCCCGCGAGACTGCCCTGGCCGCCCTGAAGGCGGACGACGCGCTTGCCCGGCTGCACCGCGACGCCGTGCGCTGGCGCAAGGCGCGATTCGAAGCGCTGATGGAGCAAGAACCCTATCGCGCCCTGTTCGGCCGGCTGCTGCTGACCCCGCCGGCGCGCCCCGTCCCGCTGCAGGCGGCCCGCTTCCTGACGCATTTTGCGAACCGGGCGCGAAATCGTGAACAATAGCCCCGCGGCGGCCGCATAAATTCCCCATACGGGCATCGAAGTTCTGCCCCATTGCGAAGGCAAATTCGGATAGCTACACCAGATAAGGCGCGCCGCGGGGCAGCGACGCCGACGCTACCGAAATGGAAAAAACCGCGATGGAAGCTGAATCGGAACAATCCGGGCAGACCGGGGAAAATGGGTGGTATGCGCATTTTCCGGAGACGGCGGAAGGCGCTGTTTCCACCACGCGGCTGGGCGCGCATCACGCCGCGTTTTTCCAGGAAGGCGCACCCACGCTGCTGGTGGGTTTCGAAAACGCCGCCACCGCCCGCACAAGGCCCGAAAAGCTGCCGCTGCCCCTATCGCTGGCGGAAGAGGCCGGCTGGTCCTACCTGTCGCTGGTCAGCAATGGCGACACATGGTTCCGCGACCCCGAGGTCTTCGCCTATTTCGACCGGCTGACCGACGATGGCTTTTTCGACGGGTTCGACAGGGTGGTGTTTTTCGGCACCGGTCCGTGCGGCTATGCCGCCGCCGCCTATTCGGTTGCCGCCCCAGGGGCCACGGTGATCGCCATCGCGCCCCAGGCCACGCTGGAGCCGCGCACCGCCGGCTGGGACCGCCGCTTCCCGAACCAGCGCCGGGCCGATTTCTCCAGCCGCTACGCCTTTGCCCCCGACATGCTCGACGCGGCAGAGCGCGCCTATATCCTGTTCGACCCCGACTGCGATCTTGATGCCAAACATGCGGCCATGTTCCGCAAGGCCAATGTCTCGCGTCTGCGTTGCCCCTGGCTCGGCCCCGAGATCGAGGCCGACCTGCTGCGCATGGGCGTGCTGTCAGAGCTGATCGACGCCGCCTGCGAGGGCAAGCTGAACGATCACGTGTTCCACCGCCTCTATCGCGCGCGGCGCGATTACGCGCCCTATCTGCGGCGGCTTCTCGAGCGGCTCGAGGCGGCGGAGCGCGATCTGCTGATGGTCTACCTGTGCCGCAATGTCACCGAACGGATGCGCGCGCCGCGGTTTCGCAGGCGGCTCAAGGATCTCGGCGTGAACGAGGCCACCCCGAACGGCGCCTATTGGGAAGACGGAAACGGCGGCGAACTGCCGCTCAGAGCCCTGCTTCCGCCACGACAAAGCTGACGATCTCATCCACGCCCTTGCCGGATTTCAGCGCCGCCATCACGAACGGCCGGGCGCCACGCGCCGCGCGCGCATCGCTTTCCAGCAGCACCGGGTCCACCCCCACATAGGGCGCCAGATCGGTCTTGTTGATGATCAGCAGATCCGAGCGGGTGATGCCCGGCCCCCGTTTGCGCGGAATGTCCTGCCCGGCGGCGGTATCGATGACGTAAAGCGTCAGGTCGGCCAGTTCCGGGCTGAAGGTCGCGGCCAGATTGTCGCCGCCGCTTTCGATCAGGATCACATCCAGATCGGGCAGTTCACGCCGGAAGGCGGCCACGGCGGCCAGGTTGATCGACGCATCCTCGCGGATCGCGGTATGCGGGCAGCCGCCGGTTTCGACGCCTTTGATCCGTTCTGACGGCAGGGCCTGAACCCGCATCAGATATTCTGCATCCTCGGCGGTATAAATGTCATTGGTGATGACAGCGACGGAGTATTTCGGCGAAAGCGCCCGGCAAAGCTGTTCGGTCAGCGTGGTTTTCCCGGCGCCCACCGGGCCGCCGATGCCGATGCGCAGGGGGCCGTTCGGGCTGGTCATGTCTTGAATATCCTCACATCCATTGTCTCGTGCCGCATGGCCGCCAGATCGGCCCCAAGCGCGGCGGTGCCGATATCATCGAGCGTAGCGTCGGCGGCGCGGGCGGCAATCGCGGTGATGGGGGCATGCAGGGCCTGCAACACGCGCTGCCCCTCTGTCTGGCCCAGCGGAACGAAGCGCACAGCGGCCGACACCAGGTTCGAGGCGAAGCCATGCAGGTAAAGCGCCGCGACCTGCGGCGCCGACAGCGACAGGCGGCGCGCGGCGATCCCCACCGCCACCGGCAGCGGTGCCGGCTCCAGTTCTTCACCGTAGATGCCGTTCACCGTGGCGACAAAGGCCGCGCCCTGGGCTTCGGCCTCTTCCAGCCGCTCGCGCGACGGGGCCAGCGCCCGCGCCACATCGGCCAGATCGCCGCCCTTCATCGCCAGGCACAAAAGCGTTGCATCCGCCGCGCCCGCGCCTTCCTCCAGCACCACGCGCAGCCAGGCCCGCAGCCCGGCGGCATCCGTCACCTCGCCCGCCGCGATCACCTGTTCCAACCCGTGCGAATAGGCAAAGCCGCCAACCGGAAAGGCCGGGGAAAGCCATTGCGTCAGGGTCAGAAGATCCGGGTTCATGCGTGGGAATGGTCGTGATGATCGCCGTGATCGTGGTCTTGATCGTGGTCTTCCGGCCCGTGCGAATGGCCCATCGTGCGGCCATGACCATAGGCGCCGCCCTCGGGCGTGAAGGGCGCGGTGACAGGCATGAGCGTGGCACCAAGCCCCGCCAGCATGTCGGCCAGCACATGGTCGTGCCGGATCAGCAGGCAATCTTCCGCGATCTGGCAGGGGGTGTGGCGGTTGCCGATATGCCAGGCCAGCCGGGTCAGGCCGGGGCCGGTGACCTGCAGCAGGGCTTCGTCGGCGGCGGCGATGGCGATCTTGCGGCCATCCGTCAGGATCAGGGCATCGCCCGCCTCGAGATTCGTGACCTCCGGCAGATCGACACGAAAGACGGTGCCGTCATCGGAGGTCAGCCGCTTGCGCCGCAGGAACCGGTCATCATAGCTGAGGGTGACCGTTTCGGCCGGGCCGGACCACTGCCCGCGCCGGGCGATTTCATATGCGCAAACTGTTTCCGCCGCCATTATCCGCTCTGCTCGTATCTCGTATGAAGTGTCAGAACAGCATAGGCGGCGGGAAACTCCGGGAAAAGCCGAATCCGCTCAGATATAGAAACGCTCGCGGAAAATATGGCGCACCACGTCATCGCGGGTCAGGCCACGGGCGGCCAGTTCTTCGTCGCTCGTGTTGTTGAGCTTTTCGATCTGCCGCATGCACGGGTGGCGTTCGGCCATCCGCACCACGGCCCGGCCGAAAGCCGCGAAAGGGGCGGAGAAGGAAATATGCGTTGCGCTTTGCGCTGTGTTTGTCAGTGCCATTTGGAAACTCCTGTCTGCTCTACAAGGTTTCCTCCCTTGCCCCGAGAATAGGTCAGCCCCATGGACATTTCCATCGCAAATTCTGCAATGCAGCATTGCACCTGACGCCCCGGAGGCCCGGCAACCGGGCCGCGCGTTTTCAGAACATGAAATACCGCTGCGCCATGGGCAGTTCGCTGGCCGGCTCGCAAGTCAGCAACTCGCCATTGGCGCGCACCTCATAGGTTTCGGGGTTCACTTCGATCGTTGGGGTCAAGGCGTTCATCACCATGTCGGCCTTGCCGATATTGCGGGTGTTTTCCACCGCGACGGTCTGCTTGCGCAGCCCCAGCGCCGCGCCGATCCCGTCGGCCTGAGCCGCCGCCGACACGAAGCTGACCGACGAGTTCTCCAAGGAACGGCCCAGCGCGCCGAACATCGGCCGCGTGTACACCGGTTGCGGCGTCGGGATGGAGGCGTTGGGATCGCCCATCTGCGCCACGGCAATGGTGCCGCCGATCAGCACCATCTCGGTCTTCACGCCGAAAAACGCGGGCGACCAGAGCACCAGATCGGCGCGCTTGCCCTCTTCGATGCTGCCGATATGGGCCGACATGCCGTGGGTGATGGCCGGGTTGATCGTGTATTTCGCCACATAGCGCTTGACGCGGACATTGTCGTTCTCGCCCGCCTCCTCGGCCAGCCGCCCGCGCTGCACCTTCATCTTGTGGGCGGTCTGCCAGGTGCGAATGATCACCTCGCCGATCCGGCCCATGGCCTGACTGTCGGACGCGATGATCGAGAACGCGCCCATGTCATGCAGGATATCCTCGGCGGCGATGGTTTCCTTGCGGATGCGGGATTCGGCAAAGGCCACATCCTCGGGGATCGCCTTGTCGAGGTGGTGGCAGACCATGAGCATATCCAGATGCTCTTCCAGCGTGTTCACCGTATAGGGGCGTGTCGGGTTGGTCGAGGACGGGATCACATGCGCCTCGCCGCAGATCTTGATGATGTCGGGCGCGTGGCCACCGCCCGCGCCTTCGGTGTGGAAGGCATGGATGGTGCGCCCCTTGAGGGCGGCGATGGTGTTTTCGACAAAACCGCTTTCGTTCAGCGTGTCGGTGTGGATCATCACCTGCACATCCATGTCGTCGGCCACCGACAGGCAGCAATCAATGGCGCCCGGCGTGGTGCCCCAATCCTCGTGCAGCTTCATCGCGCAGGCGCCGGCCCTGATCATCTCCACCAGAGCGGCGGGCTGGCTGGCGTTGCCCTTGCCCGACAGGCCGAAATTCATCGGCAGGCCATCCAGCGCCTGAAGCATCCGCCCCAGATGCCACGGACCCGGCGTGCAGGTGGTGGCCAAAGTGCCATGCGCAGGCCCGGTGCCGCCGCCCAGCATGGTGGTCAGGCCCGAATGCAGCGCGTCGTCCACCTGCTGCGGGCAGATGAAGTGGATATGGCTGTCAAACCCGCCGGCGGTCAGGATCTTGCCCTCGCCCGCGATCGCCTCGGTGCCGGGGCCGATGATGATATCCACGCCGGGCTGGGTGTCGGGGTTGCCCGCCTTGCCGATCTTGTGGATACGCCCGTCTTTCAGCCCCACGTCGGCCTTGTAGATCCCGGTGTAATCCAGGATCAGTGCATTGGTGATTACCGTGTCCACGGCACCGCCCGCGCGCGTGACCTGGCTTTGCCCCATCCCGTCACGGATCACCTTGCCGCCGCCGAATTTCACCTCTTCCCCGTAGGTTGTCAGGTCTTTCTCAACCTCTATGACAAGATCGGTATCGGCAAGGCGCAGCCGGTCGCCGGTGGTGGGGCCATACATGTCGGCATAGGCGGCGCGGGAGATTTTTGCGGGCATGGGAGAAACCTTTCGAACGTCAGGAGATGGGCAGGCTCAATGTGTCATGCGCGATGAAACGGGGCCAGCACAGGCGGTGCCGTCGCAGCGCCCGTGCGCGCCGACCGGCCATGTGGTGGCGCAGCTATCGAACACCCCTCCCGCATCGTCGCCCGCGCTCAGTACCGCAACCCGCGCCGCGACAGGCGGCGCGAGTTGGCATAGGTCTTGCCCCGGATCGGCCGGATCGCGGCCACCAGTATCTGGTCGGGCCGCTCGCCCTTCCAGGCAGACCGGCTGGCGGCAAAGGCGGCGTTGGTGAAGGCGGGCAGCTTTTCACCGAACATCCGTTCGGTTTCGGACGAGGTGACAGACCAGACCCCCGCCATGCCAAGAAGCCGCATGGTGACAACCATCTGCGCCTCGATCGACAGGTGCCAAAGCTCCAGTTGAACACGCCACAGATCAAGGAGAGAGGGAGAATTCACCATCACCCGGCCTATTCCTCAAAAGGCTGGCTGGGTTTGGAGGGCGCCTTGCGGCGGCGGCGCGGGGCGGGCTTGTCGGGATCAGCGGCGGCCGACGCGGTCGCGCGGCGCGGCGCGGCCTTCTTGGCCGGCTTGGGCGGTTCCGGTGCTTCGACCGCCTTGGTTGTTACCGCTTCGGCCGTCCCGGCGGCCTGCGACGTGGGCTTTCTGGGCGTGGGGGCCGGTTTCGTCTCCGGCGTTTCGGGCGCTTCGGCGGCGGGTCCGGGCGTTTCCACCGTTGCCGCGGCCGCCGGCTTCGCGGCAGGCTTGCGCCGCGCGGCAGGCTTTTTCGGCGCGGGCGTCGGCGCCTCCGGCTCCGGCGCGACCTTCGCGGCCGACGCGGGCGCAGGAGCGACATCTGCGGCGGGTGCGGGCGCCGGTGCGATCGTTGCAGCCGGTGCCGGTTCTGGCGCTGCATGGGGCGCCGCCAGTTCATCCACCGAATAGGCGGACAACAGCGGGTTCAGGCGGAACGCAAAATCGCACCACGAACTCACGGCGGCCATCTGCATCTCCACGCCCTTGGCCCAGAACTTCAAAATCTCGGTATACGGGTTGGTAAATCCTGCAGGAGCAACACAAACCATAATCAATTTCCTTTCCGGTCAGGCGTCCAGATCGCCCATGACCTTTTGGTTGAAGCCGAACACGCGCCGCGCCCCGGCCAGCGGCACAAGCGCCACGTCGCGGGTCTGGCCGGGTTCGAACCGAACGGCGGTGCCGGCGGCGATATCAAGCCGCATGCCACGCGCCGCGTCCCGGTCGAACTCCAACGCGCTGTTGGTTTCGGCGAAATGATAGTGACTGCCCACCTGAACCGGCCTGTCGCCGGTATTGGAAACGGTGAGCCTTATGGCCTCCCTGCCTTCGTTCAGGGTGATATCCCCTGATTTCGTGAAAATCTCACCGGGGATCATTTGCGCGCCCGGATCACCACGGCCACCACGCCCCCCGCGACCAGCGAGGCCCCGAGGATCAGCGTCGCCGCATCAATGCCATGCGGGTGCAGATGCATCCCGTCGTGGGCCAGCAAAGGGGTTGCGGCAAAAAGGGTGGCTGCAGTCAGAAAGAATGTCTTCATCGGCGTCTCCTCAGCGGATCGGGTGGTGAACGGTGACAAGTTTGGTGCCGTCGGGGAATGTCGCCTCGACCTGCACCTCGTGAATCATTTCGGGAATGCCCGGCATGCACTGGGCGGCAGCCACCACATGGGCGCCATCCTCCATCAGCTCCGACACGGCGCGGCCGTCGCGCGCGCCCTCGACCACGTAATCGGTGATCAGCGCAATCGCCTCGGGGTGGTTCAGCTTCACCCCCCGCGCCAGCCGTCCGCGCGCGACCATTGCCGCCAGGCTGACCAGAAGCTTGTCTTTCTCACGCGGCGTCAGGTTCATGCCGTCTCCTCATATCTGCCAGACCCGGGGCAGCGGGCCGCCCCTGAGTGTCGTGATCGCCCGCACCAGCGCCCGGCGCAACAGGGCCGCATCCGAGCCCATGAACCGCGCCACGCATTTTCCGTTCCAGGCCGATGCCGCAGCCTCCACCCCGTCGCCGGGAAAGGCCGCGCGCAACGGCCCCAGAGCATCTTCCGCCCCCGGCGCCACAAGTGCAAGCGTCGCGATCGCCCGCGCCCCGCGAAGACCCGCCGACGCGCCGCCACGGCGCAGGGTTTCGGCGGTCAGGCGCAGCGGCTCCATCAACACGGGCCGGCCATCGCGCGTCACGCTGCGGCTGTCATGCAGATAGGCCGATGTCAGGGTCTCGCCCATCGCGATCCGGCCCAGAACCACGGTTTCCAGCATCAGCAGCCGCGCGTCACCCTCCAGCGCGATCACGGTTCGGCGCGACAGGGCCGAGCCCTCGAACAGAATCGTCTCCTGCGGCAGCCAGTCCAGCGCGCCGCCCGCGCCCACCCGCATATCGATGGCCAGCTCCGCCACCCCGCCCGACGAGGCATAGGCCCGCTCGGCCGTCTGGGTGGTCGCCGTGGCGCTGGCGCCGGGGGCCAGCGTCAGCGCGAAACTCATCCGGTCGCCGCCGGTCAGCCCCCCCGCCGTGTTCAGAAAAACAACCTCGGGCCGGGGCGTGTGGATGCGCGGAAGCATCGCCTTGGCCGAACCGGACTGATGCAGATGCGTCAGACGCGCCCCACCCGGCGCCGCCGCAAGCGTGACGGCCGCCCGCCCGCGTGTGCGCTGCATGACTGTAACTGGGTCCGCGCCGTCCAACATGGCCTCTTCATATCCACTTTACGCGTCACGCCCAGCATAGCACTTCGCCGCACTGCAGCAATGCCCGATTTTCGCCCTCGCCGCCCCTTCTTTCATCGCAAACGCTGAATTCCCGGGCATCCGCACGGGGGCATTCCCGGCCGCCCCACCCGAATGCCACTGGAAAGCACGCCGCCAATTGTGTAACGCCGGGGCCATGACACAGACGCTGACACTCCGCCGCCCCGATGACTGGCACCTGCACCTGCGCGACGGCGCGATGCTGCAGGGCGTGCTGCCCGAAACCGCCCGCCATTTCGGCCGCGCCATCATCATGCCAAATCTGGTGCCACCGGTGGTAACCGGCGCACAGGCCGCCGCCTATCGCGAGCGGATTCTGACGGCCCTGCCCGAGGGCGCGGATTTCACCCCGCTGATGACGCTCTACCTGACCGAAGACACCGACCCGGCGGATGTCGCCGCCGCCCATGCCAGCGGCCTGATCACGGCGGTCAAGCTCTACCCGGCGGGGGCCACCACCAACTCCGCCTCGGGGGTTACGGATTTCGACAGGATTCGCCCCGTGCTCGAGAAAATGGCGCAGATCGGCCTGCCGCTCTGCGTGCATGGCGAGGTGACGAACCCCACGGTGGATATCTTCGACCGCGAAGCCGTGTTCATCGACCGCGTCCTCGACCCGCTCCGCCGTGCCACACCGGGGCTGAAAGTGGTGATGGAACATATCACCACCGCCGACGGGGTGGACTATGTGCAATCCGCCAACGGAAACCTGGGCGCGACGATCACCACGCACCACCTGATCATCAACCGCAATCACATCCTGGTCGGCGGGATCAAGCCGCACTACTACTGCCTGCCGGTCGCCAAACGCGAAGCCCACCGCGTCGCGCTGGTGCGGGCCGCCACCTCGGGCGACGCGCGGTTCTTCCTGGGCACGGACAGCGCCCCCCATGCCGATCCGGCCAAAGAAAGCGCCTGCGGCTGCGCCGGCGTCTTCTCGGCCAGCAACACCCTGTCCTGCCTGGCAGAGGTGTTCGACGTCCAGAACGCGCTGGACAGGCTCGAAGGCTTCACCTCGCTGCACGGCCCCGCCTTCTACGGGCTGCCGCCGAACGACGCCACGCTCACCCTGACAAAGGGCGCGCCGGTGACCTATCCCGCCAAGATCGACACCGGCGCGGGGCCCGTGACACTCTTCGACCCGGGCTTCCCGCTGCACTGGCGCGTGTCCTCCTGATGAAAACCCAGCTTCATCTTTCCCCAAATATCCCCGCCGGAGGCATGGAATCTTTCGGGCGCGCCAGAGGTTTTCTTGCCTCCGGCGGGGATATTTCCGGAAAGATGACGAACAAGACGGTGATGACATGATCCCCTCCTCCTTTCCCGAAAAAACAGAGATAGCCCGACTGACCGCCCGGATGCTGCTGGAGATACAGGCGGTGCATTTCAATGCGGATGAACCCTTCACGCTGGCCTCGGGGCTGCCTTCCCCCACGTATATCGACTGCCGCAAGCTGATCTCCTATCCGCGGATCCGGTCGGCGTTGATGGATTTCATGGCGGTAACGATAATGCGCGAGGCCGGGTTCGAGGCGTTCGACAATGTCGCCGGCGGCGAAACCGCGGGCATTCCGTTTGGCGCCATGGTGGCCGAGCGGCTGGCGCTGCCGATGACTTATGTGCGCAAGAAGCCCAAGGGCTATGGCCGCAACGCGCGGATCGAAGGGGTCATGCGGGAAGGCGAGCGGGTGCTGCTGGTCGAGGATCTGACTACCGACGGCGGCTCGAAGCTCGGCTTTGTCGATGCGATCCGCGAGACCGGGGCGAGCTGCGCCCATACGGCGGTGATCTTCCACTACGGGATCTTCCCGGAGACCGAGCAGCGGCTGGCCGATCACGGGGTCGCGTTGCATTCCCTGTGCACCTGGTGGGATGTGCTGAAAGAGGCGCGTGCGTCCGGGGCGTTCGACGGCGCGACTCTGGGCGAGGTTGAGTCGTTTCTGAACGGGCCGCGCGCCTGGCAGGATGCGCGCAAACAGGGCTGATCCCGTTTGCGAAGCGTAAATGGCAGAGGCGACCGGCGGGTTCCCGCGTGCGGTCGCCACTATATGTTGACGCGGAGGCTTTGTCGGCCTCAATATGAGCCCGGGTGAAAGCTACGCCTTTTCCCCACAGGATATCCACAGGATATCCAGATTGATTGCAGATGTTGGCTGAGCCTATACCCCCTCTTCACGGGCGACAGGGACAAGAGATGAACGAGATCGCAGCGATCCGGCAGGAAGACTCGGGCAGTGAGAGCAGCGGCACATTGCCGCATAACACAGAGGCTGAGCAGCAGCTCCTGGGCGCGATTCTGACAAACAACGATGTGTATGACAGGATCGCGTCCATTCTTCAGCCGGCGCATTTCTACGAGCCGGTGCATGCCCGGATCTACGAGATTGCCGCGGCGCGGATTCAGAAGAACGCGCTGGCCTCTCCGGTCACGCTGAAATCCTTTCTGGAAGATGACGAAGGGCTGAAGGAGCTGGGCGGGCCGGCCTATCTGGCGCGTCTTGCCGGGGCGGCGATTTCGTCTTTCGCGGCGCGTGACTATGCGCAGATGATCTATGATTTCGCCATCCGGCGCGAGTTGATCCGGCTGGGTCAGGATATTTCGGGCAAGGCCGCGAAAGTGGCCGTGGACAGCGAGCCCAAGACCCAGATCGTCGAGGCCGAGCAGGCGCTCTACAAGCTGGGCGAGCAGGGGCAGGCGGAAACCGGGTTTCAGTCGTTTCTGAAGGCCGTCACCGATGCGGTGAACGTGGCCAATGCCGCCTTTCAGCGCGAGGGCGGCCTGGCCGGGGTGTCCACCGGGCTGGTCGACATGGACCGCAAGCTGGGCGGGCTGCATCGGTCCGACCTTCTGATCCTGGCCGGGCGCCCGTCGATGGGCAAGACCTCGCTGGCGACCAATATCGCGTTCAACATCGCCAAGGCCTACAAGAAGGGCACGCTGACCGATGGCACCGAGGGCGCGGTCGAAGGCGGGGTCGTGGGGTTTTATTCGCTGGAGATGAGCGCCGAGCAGCTGGCCGCGCGTATTCTTTCCGAAGCCTCCGAAGTGCCCAGCGAGCAGATTCGCCGCGGCGACATGACGGAGGCCGAGTTCCGCCGTTTCGTGGATGCCGCCAAGCAGCTGGAGGCCTGCCCGCTGTACATTGACGACACCCCCGCCCTGCCGATCAGCCAGCTGGCCGCCCGTGCGCGGCGGCTGAAGCGGACCCACGGGCTGGATGTGCTGATCGTCGACTATCTGCAGCTTGTGCGCCCGGCCACCGCCAAGGACAGCCGGGTGAACGAGGTGTCGGAAATCACCCAGGGCCTGAAGGCCATCGCCAAGGAGCTGGATATCCCGGTGATCGCCCTGTCGCAGCTTTCGCGTCAGGTCGAAAGCCGCGAGGACAAGCGGCCGCAGCTCTCGGATCTTCGCGAATCCGGCTCGATCGAGCAGGACGCCGATGTGGTGATGTTCGTCTATCGCGGTGAATATTACAAAGAGCGCGAAAAACCGGGTGATGACAATCTGGAAGGCATGGCCAAGTGGCAGGAGGAGATGGAGGCGCTGCATGGCAAGGCGGAGGTCATCATCGGCAAGCAGCGGCATGGCCCGATCGGCACCGTCGAGCTGAGCTTCGAGGGGCGCTTCACCCGTTTCGGCAATCTCGTTAAACCCTGGCAGCAAGGCGCCGGCGGCGGCGACGGGTTCCAGTGAGCCCCGCCCGCGGCGCCGCGCCGGTTTCCGCTTGACCTTGCCCGCGTGCCGGTCGAAACCTCGCCCATGGCTACTGGTTCTCTGACGATCGATCTCGACGCGCTGGTGCGCAACTGGCAGGCGCTGGACAAGGCGTCCGGCAGTGGCGTTGAAACCGGTGCGGTGGTCAAGGCCGATGGCTATGGCCTGGGTGCCGCGCAGGTGGCACGGGCGCTGGCCCGGGCCGGGGCGCGGCGGTTTTTCGTGGCCGTGGCCGAGGAAGGCGCCGCCCTGCGCGAGGTTCTGGGGCGCGCCCCCGAGATCTACGTGTTCGGCGGCCACATGCCCGGCGATGCCGACATGCTGGGTGATCTGGATCTGATCCCGATGCTGAATTCGGTGGATCAGCTGACCCGGCATTTCGAGGCGCTGGCCGGCACCTCCTTCGGCATTCAGCTCGACACAGGCATGAACCGCCTGGGCATGGAGCCCGGCGAATGGGCCGCCGTGGCCGAAGTTGCGCTGACCGCCGGGCCGAAGCTTGTGATGAGCCACCTAGCCTGCGCCGACACGCCCGACCACGCGCAGAACCGCCAGCAGCTGGAGATGTTCCATGCCATGACCGACGGCATCGACGTGCCCCGCTCGCTCTCCGCGACGGGCGGCATTCTGCTGGGCGAAGACTATCACTTCGATCTGACCCGCCCCGGCATCGGCCTTTACGGCGGGCTGCCCTTCGAAGACGCCACGCCGGTGGCGCATCTTTCGCTTCCGGTGATCCAGACGCGCGAAGTGGAACAGGGCGAGAGCGTGGGCTACGGCAGCGCCTGGGTCGCGGAAGAGCCGGGGGTGATCGCCACCGTTTCGGGCGGCTATGCCGACGGGCTGATCCGCGCCATGGGCAACACCGGCCACCTGTTTTTCGACGGCGTGCCCTGCGCGATCGTGGGGCGCGTGTCGATGGATCTGATCACGGTGGATATTTCGCACCTGACCGCGGCGCCAAAGGCGCTTGATATCCTGGGACCGGACCAATCGGTGGATGACCTGGCCGATGCGGCCGGCACGGTCGGATATGAGATCCTGACCTCGCTGGGCGGGCGCTACAAACGACTGTACACAGGGGGTGCGGGCTGATGCTGATTGACACTGTTGCCGGGATCGGCCGGTCCACGCTGCGGCTGTTGGCCGAGATCGGCCGGGCCACGCTGTTCTTCCTGCGCGCATTGGCGGCGATGTTTTCGCCTCCCTTCTACTTCCGCGAATTCGGCCATGCGCTGCTGACCATCGGGTATTTCAGCCTGCCGGTGGTGGGCATGACGGCGGTGTTCACCGGCGCGGCGCTGGCCATTCAGGTCTATGCCGGCGGCAGCCGGTTTCAGGCCGAATCCGTTGTCCCCTCGATTGTCGCCATCGGCATGACGCGCGAGCTTGGCCCGGTGCTGGGCGGGCTGATGGTGGCGGCGCGCGTCACCTCGTCCATCGCCGCCGAGATCGGCACGATGAAGGTGACCGAACAGCTCGACGCGCTGGTGACCCTGTCAACCAACCCGATGCGATACCTGACCGCCCCGCGGGTGCTGGCAGCCACGATCACCATGCCGGTCCTGGTCGGCCTGGGCGATATCATCGGGATTTTCGGCGGGTATCTGGTAGGAACCGAGCGGCTGGGCTTCAACCGCGCGGCCTATCTCAAGAATACGGTGGATTTCCTCGAAACCTGGGATGTCACCTCGGGCATGATCAAGGGCGCGGTGTTCGGATGCCTGATCGCGCTGGTGGGCTGCTACTACGGCATGCATTCCAACCGCGGCGCGCAGGGCGTGGGCCGGGCCACGAAAACGGCGGTCGTCATGGCCTCGGTCTTCATCCTGGCCTCCAATTACATTCTGACAGAACTGTTTTTCACCGGATGATCGAGCTTCGCGGAATACATAAGGCCTTCGGCGCCAACAAGGTGCTGCGCGGGGTGGATCTGACCGTCCCCAAGGGCAAGAGCATGGTCATCATCGGCGGCTCGGGCACCGGCAAATCGGTGACGCTGAAATGTGTGCTCGGGCTGGTGAAGCCCGACGCGGGCGAGATCTTGGTGAACGGGCAGGATGTGACCAAGGCCGACCGCGACGCATTCCTCGCCAGCTTCGGAATGCTGTTTCAGGGCGGCGCGCTGTTCGACTCGCTGAGTGTCTGGCAGAACGTGGCCTTCCGCCTGCTGCGCGGGTCGCAGAAGCGCCCCAAGGACGAGGCGCGCGCGATCGCGATCGAAAAGCTGCGCCGCGTCGGGCTGAAATCCTCTGTCGCTGATCTCTTCCCGGCCGAGCTGTCGGGCGGCATGCAGAAACGCGTGGGCCTGGCCCGTGCCATCGCCGCCGATCCCGATATCATCTTTTTCGACGAGCCCACCACCGGCCTGGACCCGATCATGGCCGGCGTCATCAACGAACTGATCCGCGAGATCGTGGTGGAAATGGGCGCCACGGCGATGACCATCACCCATGACATGAGCTCGGTCCGCGCCATCGCCGATGACGTGGCGATGCTGCATGACGGGGTGATCAAATGGTCCGGGCCGGTCAGCCGGCTGGACAATTCGGGTGATCCCTATCTGGACCAGTTCATCCACGGCCGCGCAGAGGGGCCGATCGAGGCGGTGCGCTGATGGCGCGGCTCCGGCTGGCCAATCTCGCCCTTCTCCTCCTTTTCCCGGTCGCCTGGTTCGCCCCGCTCCTGCGCGCCGGCCTGCTGCCGCTTTTCGGGATGAGCGACATCTCGGTGATGTCGGGCCTGCAGAGCCTGTGGCGCACGGATGTCTTCCTGGCCCTCGTCGTAGCGCTCTTCGCCTTGCTGGCCCCCTACCTGAAAACCCTGGGGCTGGCGCTGATCCAGTTCGGCCTGGCCCCACCCCGCCTTCTGGCGCCGGTTCAACTGCTGGGCAAGCTGGCGATGGCGGATGTGTTTCTGATCGCGCTTTACATCGTCATCGCCAAGGGCGTGGGCGTGGGCAAGATCGAAATCGCCTGGGGTCTCTACCTGCTGAGCTTCTGCATTCTGACCTCACTTGCCCTGTCGATCCTGACGGAGCGCCGGTTTCGGGCGCGGTGACAACAAAACCCGCTGACGCGGGTTTGCCTCCGGCGGGGATATTTTAACCAAAGCAAAAGGATTTGGTGCGAGAAGGGGGCCGCGGTACAGGCGGGGACGCCGATGACCGCCCAAAGCAAGGCGCCCTGTCTCTTGCCTGAGGCAGGGCGCTCTCCGTTTCAATTGCTTTGGGCGAAATATCCCGGGGGAAGCCCCGGATCCGATCCGGGGCGCGGGGGCGGCGCCCCCGTCTGCCGCTTGATCCGGGCGCGGCAGTCGGGCAGAAAGGCGCGGATGGCAAAACCTGTAACCTCCTTCACCTGTACGTCCTGCGGCGCGGTTCACAAGAAATGGGCCGGGCGTTGCGATGCGTGCGGCGCGTGGAATTCCATTGTCGAAGAGGCGCCGCTCTCCGCCGGCCCGGCCGCGAAATCGCTGGGGGGCGCGCGGGGCAAGGCGATCGCGCTGACGGATCTGTCGTCGCGCGAGCCGCCGCCGCCGCGCACCGGATCGGGCCTGTCGGAGCTTGACCGGGTGCTCGGCGGCGGGCTTGTTCCCGCCTCGGCCATTCTGGTGGGCGGCGATCCGGGTATCGGCAAATCCACACTGTTGCTGCAGGCCGCGGCCAGCTTTGCGCGGGCCGGCCTACCCTGCATCTACGTGTCGGGCGAAGAGGCCGGCGCGCAGATCCGGATGCGCGCGCAGCGTCTGGGGCTGGCTGATGCGCCGCTCAAACTGGCGACCGAAACCAACCTGCGCGACATTCTGACCACGCTCGACGCGGAGCGCCCGGCGCTCGCGATCATCGACTCGATCCAGACCATGTGGGCAGACAATGTGGAGAGCGCCCCCGGCTCGGTCTCTCAGGTCCGGGCCTGCGCCCATGAGCTGGTGACCTTCGCCAAACGCACCGGCACCGCCGTCATTCTGGTGGGGCATGTCACCAAGGACGGGCAGATCGCGGGCCCCCGCGTTGTCGAGCATATGGTCGACACCGTGCTTTATTTCGAGGGCGAGCGGGGCCATCAGTTCCGCATCCTGCGCGCGGTCAAGAACCGTTTCGGCCCCGCCGATGAGATCGGCGTGTTCGAAATGACGGGCGCCGGGCTGGCCGAGGTCGCGAACCCTTCGGCCCTGTTCCTGTCGGATCGCAACAAGCCGGTGCCCGGCTCGGCGGTCTTTTCCGGGATCGAGGGCACCCGCCCGGTGCTGACCGAGATTCAGGCGCTGGTCGCGCCATCGCCGCTGGGCACCCCGCGTCGCACCGTGGTGGGGCTGGACGCCGGGCGGCTGTCGACCACGCTTGCGGTGCTCGAGGCGCGCTGTGGCATTCCCTTTACCGGGCTCGACGTGTTTCTGAACGTGGCCGGCGGGATGCGGGTTACCGAACCTGCCGCCGATCTGGCCGTCGCCGCCGCGTTGCTGAGCGCGCGCGAGGATGTGGCCCTGCCCGCCGATACGGTGATTTTCGGCGAAATCAGCCTGTCGGGCGCCCTGCGCCCCGTGGGCCAGACCGAAAACAGGTTGAAAGAAGCGCGAAAACTTGGTTTCACACAGGCGATCGCTCCTGCGCGCGGAAAGCCGGGGGGGAACGCCGGGTTGAAGCTGCGCGAGATGGCGGATCTGGCGGAATTTGTTGGAGATATGTTCGGGGCCGGCTAATCCCCCGAAGGAGCGAGGCATGGAAGGTTTCACCATTATTGATGCGGTCGTGGCCGTGGTCGTCGTGCTGTCGGCGATCCTGGCCTATTCGCGCGGGTTGATGCGCGAGGCGATGGCGATCCTGGGCTGGGTGGCCGCCGCGTTTCTGGCCTTTGTCTTCGCGCCCGCGGTCGAACCGCTGATCAAGCAGGTGCCGGTGCTGGGCGAGTTCATCGCCGACAGTTGCGAAATTTCGATCATCGCCGCCTTCGCCGCCGTCTTCGCGGTGGCGCTTGTGGTGGTGTCGATCTTCGCGCCCCTGTTTTCCTCGGTCGTGCAACGCTCCGCCCTTGGTGGCGTGGATCAGGGGCTCGGGTTTCTGTTCGGCGTGCTGCGCGGCATCGTTCTGGTGGCCGTGGCGTTCTTCGCCTATAACACCGTTGTCACGTCAGAGCCTTTGCCGATGGTCGATGACAGCCGTTCGGCCAGCGTGTTCGCCAAGCTGACCGACAAGATCGAAGAGCGCGACCCGGAAGATGCCCTGGGCTGGCTGACGAACCGCTATGACGCGCTGGTGGGAACGTGCGGCTTGCCCGAATAGCGCCACCCCCCGTGCAGGCCCTGCGCCAAAACGACCCTGACCCCACCATGACGGGTTGTCTTTCGATCAAAACCGCATCACACCGCCGGCGTGTTTCACAAAGTGTGATCCTTTCGTGACACCGCCCGCCAGAGGCACTAAGGAAAGAACAACTTGTCCCTATCGGATTCGGAGCCCCGCTGAAATGCGCGAGATGCCCCCAAGCCACCCGTTCGACGACGATAAACTGAAAGAGGAATGCGGCGTGTTCGGCGCGATCGGCCTGACCGATGCGGCGAATTTCGTGGCCCTCGGCCTGCATGCGCTTCAGCATCGCGGGCAGGAGGCCGGCGGCATCGTGTCTCACGACCCCGAGGTCGGCTTCAACTCCGCCCGTCGTTTCGGATATGTGCGCGACAATTTCACCAAGGCCAGCCTGATGGACACCCTGCCCGGGCCGCTTGCCATCGGCCATGTGCGCTATTCCACCGCCGGATCGAAGGGGCAGACGCAGATTCGCGACGTTCAGCCTTTTTTCGGCGAGTTTTCCATGGGCGGCGCGGCGATTGCCCACAACGGCAACATCACCAACGCCAACGCCCTGCGCAAGGAGCTGATCGAGCGCGGTTCGATCTTCCAGTCTTCGTCGGACAGTGAATGTATCATCCACCTGATGGCCCGCTCGCTGCAGCGCAACATCCCCGAACGGATGAAGGATGCGCTGCGCCGGGTCGAGGGCGCGTTTTCCATCGTTGCGATGACCCGTACCAAGCTGATCGGCGTGCGCGATCCGCTGGGCGTGCGCCCGCTGGTTCTGGGCAGGCTCGGCGACGGCTGGGTTCTGTCGTCGGAGACTTGCGCGCTCGATATCCTCGGGGCCGAGTTCATCCGCGAGATCGCCCCTGGTGAGATGGTGGTGATTTCCGCGGACAAGGGCGTGGAGAGCTTTCAGCCCTTCGAGCGCACAAAGCCGCGGTTCTGCATCTTCGAACATGTGTATTTCTCGCGCCCCGACAGCATTCTTGGCGGGCGTTCGGTCTATGAAACGCGCCATGCGATCGGCGTGGAACTGGCCAAGGAAGCCCCTGTCGACGCTGATCTTGTCTGTCCGGTACCCGATAGCGGCACGCCGGCCGCCATCGGGTTCAGCCAGCAAAGCGGCATCCCCTATGCGATGGGGATCATCCGCAACCAGTATATGGGCCGGACCTTCATCGAACCGACAGAGCAGATCCGCAACATGGGCGTGCGGCTGAAGCTCAATGTCAACCGCGCGCTGATCAGGGGCAAGCGGGTGATCCTGGTTGACGACTCGGTGGTGCGCGGCACCACCAGCCGCAAGATCAAGCAGATGATCCTGGATGCCGGTGCGGCCGAGGTGCATTTCCGCATCGCCTCGCCCCCCACCGCGTGGCCCTGCTTTTACGGCGTCGATACGCCCGAGCGCAGCAAGCTTCTGGCCGCGAACATGTCCGAGGAAGAGATGCGCGCCTATCTGGAGGTGGACAGCCTGAAGTTCATCTCGCTCGACGGGCTGTACCGCGCCGTGGGCGAAGCAAAGGGCCGCAACTCCGAGGCGCCGCAATATTGCGATGCCTGCTTCTCGGGCGAATACCCGGTGGCGCCGAGCGACATGATCGCGAACGGGTTCGAGCTGAAGGCGGCGGAATGAGCGAAAAGATTGCCCTGATCACCGGCGCCTCGCGCGGGCTTGGCGCCGCCGTGGCCGAAGAACTGGCCGCCGAGGGCTGGCATGTCATCGCCGTGGCCCGCACCGTGGGCGCGCTGGAAGAACTGGACGACCGCATCAAGGCGCGCGGCGGCCATGCCACGCTGGCGCCGATGGACGTGACCGAAACCGATGCGATGCGCCATCTGTGCCGGTCGATCCATGATCGCTGGGGGCGGCTTGATCTGTGGGTGCATACCGCCATCCACGTGCCGCCGATGACGCCGGCCGACCATCTGGACGAAAAGGACTGGGCAAAGGTCGTGGCCACCGGCATCACCGCGCCGGGTATCCTGATCCCCTTCATCTCGCCGCTGCTGCAGGCCTCGGGGGCCGGAACGGCGGTGCATGTGGACGATCCGAATGCGGGCAAGTTTCTTGCCGCCTATGCCGCCGCGAAATCGGCGCAACGGGCGCTGTTCGCAAGCTGGGCCGCCGAAACCGCCAAGACCGCTAGGCCGCGCGTGATCAGCTTTACGCCCGCGCCCATGGCCACCGCCACCCGCGCCCGGTTCTATCCGGGCGAGGATCGCACCGTACTGGCCCGGCCCGCCGATCAGGCCGCGCGCCTGCTGGCCGCCGTGATGGAACTGGAACAGGCAGGCGGATAGCCCGAAGCTCACCGCCAATCCCGCGACGGGGCACAGGGCCGCCGAATCGGGCCGCCGCCGCTTGCCGCCCTGCCCCGCCTCTACTATTGAGGATGCAACGGCAACAGCGGCAGGCATCCATGCGCATTCTCATCACAAATGACGACGGTATCAACGCGCCCGGCCTGAAAGTGCTCGAGGCCATCGCCCAGGAGATTGCCGGCCCCGGCGGCGAGGTCTGGACAGTGGCGCCCGCCTTCGAGCAATCGGGCGTGGCGCACAAGATTTCCTATACCCATCCGATGATGATCGCCGAGCTTGGCCCGCGCCGGTTCGCCGCCGAAGGCTCTCCGGCCGATTGCGTGCTGGCCGGGCTTTACGATGTGATGCCCGACGCAAGGCCCGACCTGGTGCTTTCAGGTGTGAACCGGGGCAACAAC
Organism: Actibacterium naphthalenivorans; assembly: GCF_014196965.1. Taxonomy (GTDB): domain Bacteria; phylum Pseudomonadota; class Alphaproteobacteria; order Rhodobacterales; family Rhodobacteraceae; genus Actibacterium_A; species Actibacterium_A naphthalenivorans. The sequence continues at coordinate 153,060 of NZ_JACIEQ010000001.1, forward strand.
GCGGGCGAGAATGCGCTTTACTCCGGCACGATCGGCGGCGCGATGGAGGCGGCGCTGCAGGGGCTGCCCGCCATCGCCCTGTCGCAATACATGGGCCCGCAGAATTATCGCGAGAATTTCCAGTTCGATGCCGCCGCCGCGCATGGCGCCGCCACGGTGCGCAACCTGCTGAACAACGGGCTGTGGGATGGCGAGGATTACCGCATCTTCTACAACGTCAACTTTCCGCCCATCACCGGCGACAAGGTGATGGGGCTGCGCGTCAGCCCGCAGGGCTATCGCCAGGATTGCTTTTTCGGGGTGGAGCCGCATATGTCACCCTCGGGCCGCAAGTTTCTGTGGATCAAGGGCGGCCCGCAACACCACCCGACGACGCCGGGCACCGATGTCAGCGATTGCCTCGAGGGGTATATCTCGGTCACGCCGATGCGCGCGGATCTGACGGCGCATGACACGATCGCCTGGCTGAAAGACCAGCTGGAATGAGCGGAACCGCCGAACAGAAGATGCAGTTTCTCTACGCGCTCCGGTCCAAGGGCGTGACGGACAAGCGTGTTCTGACGGCGATGGAGGAAATCGACCGGGGCGAGTTCGTGCGCGGCGGCCTGTTCGCCGATCGCGCCTATGAGGATATGCCGCTGCCCATCGCCTGTGGTCAGACCATCAGCCAGCCTTCGGTGGTCGGGCTGATGACCCAGGCGCTGAACGTGCGGCCGCGTGACAAGGTGCTCGAGGTGGGCACCGGCTCCGGCTATCAGGCCGCGATCCTCAGCAAGCTGGCGCGGCGGGTCTATACGGTGGAGCGGCACCGCCGGCTGGTGAAAGAGGCGCAGCGCCATTTCGACCGGCTGGATCTGACCAATGTCACCGCGATCCTGGGCGACGGGTCGCACGGGTTGCCCGAACAGGCGCCGTTCGACCGGATTCTGGTGACCGCCGCGGCCGAAGATACGCCCGGCCCCCTATTGGCGCAGCTGCGCGAGGGGGGTATCATGGTGTTGCCCGTGGGGCAGTCGGATACGGTGCAAAGCCTGATCAGGGTGACGCGCACGCCCCATGGTTTTGAGTATGACGAGCTTCGGCCGGTGCGGTTCGTGCCGCTGGTCGAAGGGCTCGGACAGGAATGACGGACCACAGCGGAGTGCCCGGACCAACACGGGGCCCGCGATTGAGGAGTGAGCCATGACAGCCCGCCGACGCCCCCGCCTGCGCGCCCTGACCCTGGGCTGTTCCGTTCTGGCGCTTGCCGCCTGCCAGGACTTCGACCTGGACCTGCGCAGCAACGATGCCAACACCTCTGACGCGGTGCGCCAGCAGACGGCCCCCCGGCCCGCGCCGGATGCGCGCGGCGTGATCTCCTACCCCAACTATCAGGTGGCCGTGGCGCGGCGCGGCGACAGCGTGGCCGATGTGGCCGCCCGTGTCGGGCTGCCGGCCGGCGAACTGGCCACGTTCAACGGGCTGCCGCAGGATGTCGCGCTGCGCGAAGGCGAGCTTCTGGCCCTGCCCGCCAGTGCCCGCGAAACCGCGCCGGACGATACGATCGACATCACCACGCTGGCCGGGGGCGCCATCGAACGCGCCGACGGGGCGATCACGCCCGCCACGACCACCACCCCGGCCACCGCCACCCAGGCCGAACCGATCCGCCACCGGGTGGAGCGTGGCGAAACCGCCTATTCCATCGCCCGGCTCTACAACGTGTCGGTGCGGTCTCTGGCCGACTGGAACGGGCTCGCCCCCGATCTTTCGGTGCGCGAAGGGCAGTATCTGCTGATCCCCGTCGTCACCACGGCCGCCGCCCCGGCCCCCCCCGAAACGACAACCCCGCCGGGGGCGATTTCGCGCATTCCGGTGCCGCCCACCGCCGCACGCCCGCTGCCCGATGAGCAGACCGCCCCCGCCGCGGCCCCCGTCACGCCGCCGCCCTCGCCCGATCTGGAAGAGGAAAAGACCGTCACCGCCCGCCTCGCCTTCCCGGTGGAGGGCCAGATCTTCCGTGGCTACGAGAAGAAGAAGAACGACGGTATCGACATTTCCGCCCCCGCCGGCTCCGCGATCAAGGCAGCCGAAGCCGGAACCGTGGCCGCCATCACCCGCGACACCGATCAGGTGCCGATCCTTGTGCTGCGCCATTCCGACAACCTGTTGACTGTCTATGCCAACATCGCCGATATCAGCGTCGCCAAGGGCGATACGGTGACGCGCGGCCAGCAAGTGGCCACCGTTCGCGCCAGCGATCCGGCGTTTCTGCATTTCGAGGTGCGCGAAGGCTTCGAAAGCGTCGATCCGATGAGCTATCTCAACTGATCCAAAGCCCGGCGGCGGCGGTCAGAGCGTTATGCCGCGCCGCCCGGCCAGATCCGTGAAATACTGCCACGCCACCCGGCCCGAACGGCTGCCGCGGGTGGCCTGCCATTCGATGGCCTCGGCGCGCAGGGTGGCATCGTCGATCTGCAGCCCATGCGCATCGCAATAGCCGCGGATCATCGCCAGATACTCGTCCTGATCGCAGGGGTGAAAGCCCAGCCACAGCCCGAAACGATCGGAAAGCGAAACCTTCTCTTCCACCGCCTCGGACGGGTTGATGGCGCTGCCACGCTCGTTCTCGATCATGTCGCGGGGCATCAGGTGGCGGCGGTTGGAGGTGGCATAGAACACCACATTGTCGGGCCGCCCCTCGATCCCGCCATCCAGAACCGCTTTCAGAGATTTGTAGTGCTGATCGTCGTGGGAAAACGACAGGTCGTCGCAAAACAGCAGGAAACGCGCGTCGGCACCGCGCAGCAGGGTCAGCAGCCGCCCGATCGACGGCAGGTCTTCGCGCTGCACCTCGACGATCTTCAGCGCATGCCCCTGGCGCAGAACCTCGGCATGGACGGCTTTGACGAGCGAGGATTTCCCCATCCCCCGCGCGCCCCAGAGCAAGGCGTTGTTGGCCGGCAGGCCGCGCGCGAAGCGAAGCGTGTTTTCCAGCAGCGTGTCGCGGGCGCGGTTGATGCCCAGAAGCAGCCCCAGCTCGACCCGGTTGACCGACCCGACCGGCGCAAGGCGATCCGGCGAAACATGCCAGACGAACGCATCGGCGGTGGCGAAATCGGGTGCTGCGGCGGCGGGCGGGCTGATCCGCTCCAGCGCCGCTGCGATCCGGGTCAGGGTGTCGCCGTCACTCATGCGGGTTTGTTGTCCTCGCCGTCTTCGTCATCTTCTTCTTCGAACTCTTTGAGCAGCGGATCATCGGCGGCGGCTTCGGGATCGAACGCATCGGCGGCATCCTCTGCGGCCTCCGGCTCTTCATCTTCGTCGTCCTCGAACCACAGCCCCTGGGCACGCAGATCGGCCTCGCGCTTGCGCTCTACCCAGGCGACAAGAAAAATCGAGATCTCGTAGAGACCGTAGACCACCACGAACAAAATCGCCTGCGTGGTGACATCGGGCGGCGTGACCAGCGCGGCGACGGTCAGAATGCCCACCACGGCATATTTCCGCACGGAACGCAGCCCGGCGGCAGAGGTCAGCCCGGCCTTGCCCATCAACGTCAGCAACACCGGAAGCTGAAAGCACACCCCGAAGGCGACGATCATTTTCAGCGTGATATCGAGGGTTTCGTTGACCTTGCCGTTGAACACGATGTCGATGCCCCGGTCCGTGCCCGCCGCAACCTCCGCCCCTTCGGTGCCGGCCACGTAAGCGGCCACCATCGAGGGCAGATCGGCGAAACCAAGGAAAAACGCCATCGCCAGCGGCACGACCACGAACTGGGCAAAGGCGGCGCCCAACAGGAACAGCAGCGGCGAGGCGATCAGGAACGGCAGAAAGGCATTCTTTTCAGCCTTGTAAAGGCCCGGCGCCACAAAGCGCCAAAGCTGATAGCCGATCACCGGGAACGACAGGGCCAGACCGCCGACCATCGAAATCCGGATCAGCGTGAAGAAATACTCCTGCGGTGCGGTGTATTGCATCACAGGGTTGGGGTTGCCGAGATCCCGCATCGTGTCTTCGATCGGGATCAGCAGGAAATCCAGGATATACCGGCCCACCGAAAAGCAGATCACCATGCCGATGATGAAGGCCAGCGCGGCGCGGATCAGCCGCGTGCGCAGCTCTGCCAGATGCTCGATCAGCGGAGCGCTGGAATCCTCGATCTCGTCGGCGTTGCTCATGCGTCGTCACTCTTCGCGGCGGCCTTGCGGCTGGCGCGGGGTTTGGCGGCGGTTTTCGCCGCCGGTTTCTTGCTCACGGCCTTTTTGGCGGGCGTTTTCTTGGCGGGAGCCTTGCGGGCCGCGGATTTCTTTGCGGCGGGTTTGGCGGCAGGTTTGGGCGCCGGGGCGGCTTCGGCGGTTTTCGCGGCTTCTTCGGCGGCGATCCGGGCGCTGGCCTTCTCGGCGGCGGCCTGCTTGATCTTCGCCGCCGCCTCGGCGCGCTCTTCGCTCAGTGCCGCGGTCGCGGGGCCTTTTGCGGTGGCCGAGGGCACTTTCGGCTCCCATTTCTCGAACTTGTCGGCGGCGTCCTTGATCGCGTCCAGCCCCATCTTGCGCGGGTTGGCGATGTCTTTCAGGCTCTTGGTCGCTTCGTTGATGCCGGCCTCGTCGGCGGCATCGTCCATCGCGCGCTGAAACTCGCGCGCCATGTTGCGGGCCTTGGCGGTAAACCGGCCCAGCGTGCGGAACATGCCGGGCAGGTCCTTGGGCCCCACCACGATCAGCGCAACGATACCGATGACCAGAAGTTCGGTCCAGCCGAGATCAAACATGTGCGTCCCGCCCCCGGTGCGGCGCTGGCGCGCTTACACCTTGTCCTTTTCGGTGGCTTCGGGCGTGACATCCCGTGCGCTTTCGAGATTGTTCTCAATCTCTTCGCTGCCGTCTTTCACGCCCTTCTTGAACGCGGTGATGCCTTTGCCGACCTCGCCCATCAGCGAAGAAATCTTGCCGCGGCCGAAAAGCACCAGCACCACGACGGCGATCAGAAGCAGGCCGGGAAGGCCGATATTGTTCAGCATGGTCTTCTCCCTTGGGGGCCGTTCGCCCGGACACCCGTTTTGAAATCTGTCAAACACATTTATGAGTTATGAAGGGGAGATCAAAGCCCCATTCCGCCGCAGATACCGGATTTCTTGCAGAATTCCCCATAAGCGCGGCGGCAGGCCGCAGGCTGCGCGCTTTTGTTGCGGCGCGGGCGCGTCTACACGGGGCCTATGGGCGCGAACGAGTCACTGGCAAAGGAACGTGAAACATGCATACCGAAGACATTGGCGGCAAAACCCTGGAACACTGGACGGTCGATGACGTCGAGCAGGCACTGCGCGACGGCAAGATCATTCTGATCGACGTGCGGACGCCGCAGGAATACATGTTCGAATACATCCACGGCGCGCTGCTGGCACCGATGGCCGGGTTCGATCCGGCCTTCATGCCGCCGCAAACCGACGAACGGCAGATCGTGTTTCACTGCGGCTCGGGCGTGCGCTCTCGCAAGGTGGCGGAACAGTATCTGGCCGCGGGCCATGACCGGATCGCCCATCTGGATGGCGGTTTCGCAGCGTGGAAAGTGGCCGCCAAGCCCTATATGGGCACCGATCCGGCCACCGGGGCGCCGCGCAAGGTCGGCGGTTAACCCGCCGGGCGGGATTGCGTGCTGCCGGTCGCGGGAAATACAAAGCACCGTTCGCGGCGAATCATCAGCCACATCGGCGTGCCGGGCTTGGGCAGGAAGACGCCCGGCACCGTGGCCTTGAGCATCGAGCCGTCATATTCCATCCGGAATTCCAGCAGGCTTTCGCTGCCCATGAACCGGGCCCGGTCGACGACGGCGCGCGCGGCGGCGCCGTTTTCCGGCGTCGGCGCGGGGCCGACCCCGTTACGGTCGAACTCGATCTTCAGATGCTGCGGCCGGATGATGATTTCGACTTCGGTATCCTCGGGCACGGCCGGGGTCATGAACTGCCCGAAAGGGGTATCGGTCAGAAAGCCGTGAACCCGGCCGCGGATCACGTTGATGTCGGAAAAGAAGCCGGCGGCGGCCTTGTCCACGGGCGCGTTGTAGATGTTGTAGGGCGCGCCCTGCTGCACGATCCGTCCGCCGCGCATCAGCGCGATCTCGTCAGCCATGCGCATCGCCTCTTCCGGCTCATGCGTCACCAGAAGCACCGCGGCGCCCTCTTCCTTAAGCACACTCAGGGTCTGGTCGCGGATATCGTCGCGCAGGCGGTTGTCGAGCCCCGAAAACGGCTCGTCCATCAGCATGATGCCGGGGCGCGGCGCCAGGGCGCGGGCCAGCGCCACGCGCTGCTGCTCGCCGCCCGAAAGCTCGTGCGGATAATCGTCGATGAAGCGCAGCATCTCGACCCGCGCCAGAAGCTCTTCGACACGGGCGCGCCGGGCCGCCTTGGGGCCCTTCAGCCCGAAGGCCACGTTATCGGCCACGCTCAGATGCGGGAACAGCGCGAAATCCTGAAACATCAACCCGATCGAGCGGCCCTCGGGCGGGACCCGGAAAATCGTGTCGCAGACCAGCGCGCCGTCGACAAAGATCGTGCCTTCGTCCTGCATGTCGACGCCAGCGATGATACGCAGCGTGGTGGACTTGCCACAGCCCGACGGGCCCAGCAGGCAGGTGACCTGCCCAGGCATCACCGCCAGCGACACGTCATCCACCACCGCCCGGCCGCCGAAGCGCCGGGTGATGTTCCGAATTTCCAGCCGGGGGGTCGTGTCGCTCACCGCTGCCTCACCTCATTCCCGAGCGAAAAAATCGGGATTTGTTCGGAAATATCAACCCCGAAGCCCTGCCGCAAGCCTTGCCCGCCTGTCACAGCGTCGCATTCGTGGCACCGCCATCCAGCAGGATATTCTGGCCGATGATGAAGCCCGCGTGCTGCGAACACAGGAAGGCGCACATCGCCCCGAATTCCTCTGGCGTTCCGTAGCGGCCTGCGGGGATGCTCTGCTCCCGCCGCGCGCGGGCCTGTTCCAGCGTCAATTCCTCTTGCTGGGCCACCCCGGTATCCAGCGCCACGGCCCGGTCGGTGGCATGGATGCCCGGCAGCATGTTATTGATGACCACGCCGTAGGGCGCCACCTGGCGCGACGTGCCGGCGACATAGCCGGTCAGGCCGGCACGAGCCGAGTTCGACAGGCCAAGCGCGGCGATCGGCGCCTTGACCGATTGCGAGGTGATGTTGACCACCCTGCCCCAGCCCCGGTCAATCATGCCCGGCAGCAACGCCTTCATCAGCGCGATCGGGGTCAGCATGTTGGCGTCCAGCGCGGCGATGAAATCCTCCCGGTCCCAGTCGGACCAGACGCCCGGCGGCGGCCCGCCGGCGTTGGTGACCAGGATATCGACATCCCCGCCGCCTGCAGCACCTGCGCGCGCCCCTCTTCGGTGGTGATGTCGGCGGCCACGGCCGTGACCTCGACCTCGCAGGTGCTGCGGATACCCTCGGCCGCCAGGGCCAGCGCCTCTTCGCCGCGGGCATTCATCACGATGTTCGCCCCGGCTTCGGCCAGCGCGCGGGCACAGCCCAGCCCCAGCCCCTTTGACGACGCGCAGATCAATGCGCGCTTTCCGGCAATTCCCAGTTCCATCCGTCTGCTCCCTTGTTCCGGCACAGGGTTGTCGGTATCACTCCGCCCGGCCGGGGAAAAGCCCACGATGGCCGGCTGCCCGCGCATGTGATCTGTTGCGCCCGGCCAACGCCCCAGCGGCAACCGGCAGCCCCTCGATTGACGGGCCAGCGCGGCGCGGTTAGTTTCAAAGGATATTCAACCAGTTGAAACTATGCGCGGCACAGGGGCTGGCCCGGCATCATGGAACAGCTCGATGTATGGAGCACACCGCCGCGATGAATGACACCTCCCGGCCAGAGTTCACCCCAAGCTATTCGGTGCACGTGTTTTCCGCCTCCGATCTGCAGGCGGTCGCCGGGGCCAACAGCGGCGATCCCCTGATGCCGCTGGACGAGCTTTGCCTGGGCGATACCTACAGGCTGGCGGCCGAGGCCGCGCCGCTGGCCCTGACCATCCGCGACGCTCAGGCCGCGCAGGCGGGCACCGGCCGGTTCCTGCAGGCCAGCGCCATGACCCCCAGCGTGGCGAGCGGGTCGGAGATCGGCACGCCGGGCGACCCGCTGTCGCTGACCGGGCGGCTGACCTTCATGGCGCCCGATGGCGACAAGGTGGAGCTGTTGCTGATCACCCACATGCCGGACGCCGGGCCCGAGGCCGCGCTTTATTTCCTGCCGATGGCGCCGCTCGCCCCGGGAGAGCCCTATGCCCTGGTCACCGCCAGGCCCGACCCGGGCGAGGTGCGGCTGACGGACATCACCCCGGTCGCCTTCACCCGCGGCACGCTGATCACCCTGTCGGACGGGCGGCAATGCCCGGTCGAGGAACTGCGGATCGGCGAAAAGGTTCTGACCCGCGACCATGGCGCCCAGCAACTGCGCTGGATCGGCCGGCGCACGGTGCGCGCGATCGGCCCCTACGCGCCGGTGGTCGTGACCAAGGGCACGCTTTCGAATGAAAGCGATCTGATCGTCAGCCAGGACCAGCGGCTGTTCATCTATCAGCGCGGCACGCAGCTTCTGATCAGTTCGGCCGAAGTGATGGTCAAGGCGCGCGATCTGGTCGATGACGGCGCGGTCTTCATCCGCGAGGGCGGGTTTGTGGACTATTTCCACCTGATCTTCGACCGGCATGAAATCATCTATGCCGAATGCACCCCCACCGAAAGCCTGCTGCTGAACGAGCGCACGCTGGGCCGCCTGCCAGAGGATCTGGCACAGGAAGTTTCGCAAAGGTTCCCCGATCTCACGCAGCGCGCCGAATATGGCAGGGACGCCCCCGGCGCGCCTGTTCTTGTCACAGCGCGCCGCAAGCCGCGCGCGGGCCGGTAAACCCTTCGGTCGGAAGAGCCTAGACCAGCGACCGGATCAGCGGCGCCCATTGCGCCCGCATCGGATCATACACCTTCTGCGGACGGTCGAAGATCGTCAGCCCCTGCTCCGCCAGATCGCCATAGGCCACGCGTTCGGATATCATCGCGACGGGCGGCTGGCCGATCTTTTCAAAGAACATCTCCAGCCGGGCGTTCGCGCGCGCCCGCGGCCGCACCCGGTTGGCCAGCAATTCCAGCCCGACCTTGCCCTTGCGGATGCGCTTGATCTCCTGCATCTCGGCCAGGAACCGCTTGGTCGCGTCCTCATCAAAGAACGATGGCATCACCGGCGTGATCACCGCCTTGGCTTCAGCCACCAGCTCTTGCGCCTCTTCGTCGTAGATCGAACCGGGCGCGTCGATCACCACGAACTGCACCCCCTTCGGCACGTCCCCCAGCGATTTCGGCGATGACCAATCCAGCCCGGTGATCTTCGCCACCCCCTTCGGCCGCCGCTTCAGCCAGCGCAGCGAGGATTTCTGCGGATCCGCATCGGCCAGCGCCACCTTCCAGCCCCCATCGGCCAGCGCGGCCGCCAGGTTGATGGCCACGGTCGTCTTGCCGCATCCGCCTTTCCGATTCGCGATTAGTACGGTTTTCACTGCGCCTCTCTCTTGTTCGTTGCGATCGTCCGATGCCTCACCCGCCCCAGACCGGGGAAATCCGGCTTTTCACGAATTGCCACAAGACTGTTGCGCCTCCGATGACAGTGCCGTTCAGGAGCTGGCGGCTCTCGATTTTTGCTGTTTTGGGGCATTCTGAAACCGTATTGCAAATCAATTAGATATGCAATGCATATACAAAATCGATTTTCGTCTACCCGTGCAACCATTGGGCGAAAAGTTAATTGGGGCGAAATGTTGACAGAATCGCGCCCATTATGTGAACTCCCCGCGACGCGGGAATATTTTAATGTTCCTCCCTGCTTAGCACGCGCTCTAAAAGCGCCAGCCATTTGATTGAAACCAGAACCCCGGAGAAATTCATGGTAGAAGTATCTCTTAACCCCAGCTCGGGCACCGAAGCGAATGACGGCCATTTCGAGCTTCAGCTTTCCGCCGCCACGAACGTCGATGTAACCGTAACGCTGCGCCTGATCGGGCAAACGGCGGATCTGGCGAGTGACGCCGATTTCAACTATTACTCGACCTTCGAGACGGTAAAGAACTATACCATTCCGGCAGGCCAAACCTCGGTGGACGTATACGTAAGCCACCATGACAGTATCGCGGGCGAGCTTGACGAAAACTACGTTGTCGAAGTCACCGACCCGGTGAACGCCACGCTGGCGGGCGGGTCCGATGTCATCCGCACCACCGGCATCATCGAGGAATCCGGCGTCAGCCTGTTCGTCAGCGACCCGACGATCGAAGAGGGCGACGGCGGCAGCAGCCATGCGGTGTTCGAGGTTCAGCTCTCGCGCCCCGCGGCGACCGACCTCTGGCTCGACTACACAACGGTAGACGGAACCGCCCTGGCCGGCAGCGACTACACCGCGAAATCGGGCACGCTCAAATTCGTCAGCGGCCAGACCTACGCCACGGTGCGCGTGCCCGTGAAAGGCGACACCCGGATCGAACAGTTCGAGGATTTCTCTCTGGTCGTGACGCCGGGCAAGAACTCCGACGGCAAGATCGACAATGGTGTGGCGGATTCCACCGGCATCGCCACTATCCGCGACGATGACACCGACACCAACCTGCCCGTGCTTTCGATGGAGCCCGGCGCGGGGTCCGAAGGCGAAGACGGCTATTACGCGATCCGGCTTTCAGAGCCATCCCTGGTCGACGTGCAGGTGACGCTGCGGCTGGTCGGCCAGACCGCGGATCTGGCCACCGATGCCGATTTCAACTATTACTCGACCTTCGAGACGTTGAAGACCTACACAATTCCCGCCGGCCAGACGACGGTGTATGCCTACGTCAGCCACCATGACAACACCGCCGGCGAGGTCGATGAAAACTATATCATCGAAGTGACCGACCCGGTGAATGCGGTGCTTGCGGGCGGCGTTTCCAAGATCAAGGTGACCGGCATCATCGAAGAGGGCGGCCGCGCGGTTTTCGTCGGCGACCCGGAAATCGTGGAAGGCACCGGCGGTGACACCGAAGCCATCTTCGAGATTCGCCTCTCCGAGCCCGCCGATACCGTGATGCAGTTCGACTATCTGACGCTGAACGGCAGCGCCGTCGCCCGCAAGGACTATAAGAAGGCGTCGGGCACGGTCGAGTTTCTTCCCGGCCAGACGGTGGCCTATGTGCGTGTTCCGGTCTTCGGCGATGATAAATTCGAAGCCAATGAAAGCTTCTCGCTGAAGATCTCGCCCACCGTTGCCACCGCTGCTCTGGTTGCCGGCGGCACGGATGACACGATCGGCAACGCGCTGATCATGAACGACGATCTGCCCATCACCAAGATCTTCGGGTCGAACAAGAAAGACACGCTGGTTGGCGACATCGGCCGCGAAATCATTTCCGGCAAGGGCGGCGCCGACAAGCTGTTCGGCGATGCCGGTGATGACGATCTCAGGGGCGGTGCGGGCAGCGACACGCTGAACGGCGGAGTGGGCGCCGATATCCTGAACGGCGGCGCGGGAACGGATTTCGCGGATTACAGCCTGTCGACCGTTGGCGTCATCGTCAAACTGGGGAAATCTGTGTTCCGCCAGGGCGATGCCGAGGGCGACACCGCGATCGAGATCGAAGGCGTTATCGGGTCGGAGGTTGACGACATTCTGGTCGGCAGCAAGGGCGCCAACACGCTGGACGGGCTCGACGGTGACGACAGCCTCAGCGGGCTGGGCGGCAACGACATCCTGCTGGGGCGCACCGGCAACGACAAACTGATCGGCGGCTCCGGGAATGATGTGCTCAAGGGCGGCGGCCAGAAAGATACCCTGAAGGGCAACGGCGGCAACGACACGCTGGCCGGTGGCAAGGGGGTCGACACGCTGACCGGCGGCAAGGGCGCCGATACTTTCGTCTTCATGAAAAAGGAAGGCACCGATTTCATCACCGATTTCTCGGTGGATGAGGATATCCTGCAGCTCGACACCCGGCTGTGGAAAGGCACGCTGACCGCCGATGAGGTGGTTGATCAGTTCGCCTCGATCGTCGGCCCCGACACGGTTCTGGACTTCGGCCGCAAGGGGACCATCGCTCTTGACGGGGTGCTTGATCTGGAGCTGCTGGCCGACACCATCGATTTCATCTGAGGCCCCTTGAACCGAACCTGCGGGCACCCCGGCACGGGGTGCCCGCGCTGCAGATAGTTCGCACGGCGCGCCGCTCCGCTATTGCTGGCCCGCCGCCGCTTGCCTATATCCGGCCCCATGCTGGACGCACCCAAAAACCGCCCCGACCTGCCCGCCGAAATCGCCCGGCGGCGCACCTTTGCCATCATCTCGCATCCCGATGCGGGCAAGACGACGCTGACCGAAAAGTTCCTGCTCTATGGTGGCGCGATCCAGATGGCCGGGCAGGTACGCGCCAAGGGCGAGGCACGGCGTACGCGATCGGATTTCATGCAGATGGAAAAGGACCGGGGGATCTCGGTCTCGGCCTCGGCGATGTCGTTCGATTATGGCGACTTCCGCTTCAACCTGGTGGACACGCCCGGCCACAGCGACTTTTCCGAAGACACGTATCGCACGCTCACGGCGGTGGACGCGGCGGTGATGGTGATCGACGGCGCCAAGGGCGTGGAAAGCCAGACGCAGAAGCTGTTCGAGGTTTGCCGGCTGCGCGATCTGCCGATCCTGACCTTCTGCAACAAGATGGACCGCGAAAGCCGCGACACGTTCGAGATCATCGACGAAATTCAGGAAAACCTGGCGATCGACGTGACCCCGGCAAGCTGGCCGATCGGCACCGGGCGCGATTTTCTGGGCTGTTATGACCTGCTGCGCGACCGGCTGGAACTGATGGACCGCGCCGATCGCAACAAGGTGGCCGAGAGCATCAAGATCGAAGGGCTGGACGACCCGCTGCTGGAGCGGCACATCCCCGCCGACCTGCTGGACAAGCTGCGCGAAGAGGTCGAGATGGCGCGCGCGCTGTTGCCGCCGATGGACAGCCAGGCGCTGCTGGAGGGTACGCTGACGCCGATCTGGTTCGGATCGGCGATCAACTCTTTCGGCGTCAAGGAGCTGATGGACGGCATCGGTATCTATGGCCCCGAGCCGCAGGTGCAGGCCGCAGAGCCGCGCCAGATCGCCCCCGAGGAGACCAAGGTCACCGGTTTCGTGTTCAAGGTACAGGCCAACATGGACCCAAAGCACCGCGACCGCGTGGCGTTCCTGCGCCTGGCCTCGGGCCATTTCCAGCGCGGCATGAAGCTGACCCATGTGCGCACCAAAAAGCCGATGGCCGTGTCGAACCCGGTGCTGTTCCTCGCCTCCGACCGCGAGCTGGCCGAAGAGGCCTGGGCCGGCGATATCATCGGCATCCCCAACCACGGGCAATTGCGCATCGGCGACACGCTGACCGAGGGGGAATCCCTGCGCGTCAGCGGCATTCCAAGCTTCGCACCCGAACTTTTGCAAAACTGCCGCGCAGGCGACCCGATGAAGGCCAAGCATCTGGAAAAGGCGCTGATGCAATTCGCCGAGGAAGGTGCTGCGAAAGTGTTCAAACCGGCGATCGGGTCGGGCTTCGTGGTGGGCGTTGTCGGCCAGCTTCAGTTCGAGGTGCTGGCCAGCCGGATCGAGCTGGAATACGGGCTGCCGGTGCGGTTCGAATCCTCGCAGTTCACCAGCGCGCGCTGGGTGACCGGGCCGAAGGCGGCGGTGGACAAGTTCGTGAACGCCAACAAGGGCCATATCAGCCACGACAACGACGGTGATATCGTCTACATGACCCGTCTGCAGTGGGATATCGACCGGATCGCACGCGACTATCCAGAGGTAACCCTGAGCGCCACGAAAGAAATGCAGGTCTGATCCGGCCCGGCAAAAGGTTAACGCTGGACAGATTGCGCGCCGCTTCTATAGTTCAGCGCATATTCCTTGCCATGCCGGAATTGGATCGTGCTCACATTCCTGCGCCTGCTTTTGCTCGTCGCTCTGTTGTTCTGTGCCTTCACCGCCGGAGCCATCTGGAGCAGCACTTCCAACCGGCCGGCACAGCTTTTCGCCAGCACCAAGAGCAATATCCGGCAGATGCTCGGCCTGCCGAAACTCTGGGCGCCGCCGCCGGACGAGGCTGATCCGCTGGGCCGCACGCCCGTGCCCTGCCCCGACCCCGAGGCCACCTTCGTGGTGGTGACGGGCGGCCAATCGAACGCCGCCAACACCAACAGCCGCCAGACCGAAACCGCGCCGGGCGATGGCGTTTTCACCTGGTTCGCGGGCCAGTGTTTCACTACGCGCGATCCCGTGCTCGGGGCCTCGGCCACGGGCGGCAGCCTCTGGCCCGTGATCGGCAAGGGGGTGGCGGCCGAACTGGGCCGGCCCGTGCTGTTCATCAACGGCGCGATCGGCGGCACCCAGGTCAGCGACTGGCTGGACGAACGCTCGGGCTATCTCGGCGCGCTGGAGCGCCGGATCGGATCGGCGCAGGCTGCGGGATTCGAGCCGGATCTGGTGCTCTGGCATCAGGGCGAAACCGACGCGGGCGCCATGACCGACATGGCCGCGCTCGACGCACTGTTCCGGGCGCTGACGGGGCGCCTTCTGACGCTGATGCCGCAGAGCAGGCTTTATCTCTTTGGCGCGTCGAAATGCATCGGCGCAAACCGTGCCAACGGCGTGCCGGAGGTGGTGGCCGTGCAACGCGCGGTCGCGGATGCGAATGACAGGATCATGCGCGGGATGGACACAGATCAGCTGGACAATGACTTTCGCAAGGATGGCTGCCATTTCAACAGCCTCGGCCGTGACGCCATCGCCCGCCAGGTGGTGGCCGACATCGCCGCCGCCTTCCGATGAGCGCACACGGCCTGTTTCCTTGACGCGGCGCGCCCTTTGGCCTATGCATCCGGCCAAGTTGAAGGATCGGCAATACGGCCGGTCAGGCCGCGTGGAGTTGCGGCCGATTTGAACGCCGCAAACCCAAAGGGCCTACATGACCGAATTCGCAGACTTGGGGCTGGACCCCAAAGTGCTTTCAGCCGTATCCGACGCCAGCTATGAAACCCCGACCCCGATCCAGGCCGGGGCCATCCCCCCCGCCCTTGCCGGCCGCGATGTTCTGGGCATTGCCCAGACCGGCACCGGCAAGACCGCCAGCTTCACCCTGCCGATGATCACGATGCTGGCCAAGGGCCGCGCCCGTGCCCGCATGCCCCGCAGCCTGGTGCTGGCCCCCACACGGGAACTGGCCGCGCAGGTCGCCGAAAACTTCGACATCTACGCCAAGAACACCAAGCTGACCAAGGCGCTGCTGATCGGCGGCGTGTCGTTCAAGGAACAGGACCAGCTGATCGACAAGGGCGTCGATGTGCTGATCGCCACCCCCGGCCGCCTGCTTGATCATTTCGAGCGCGGCAAGCTGCTGCTCACCGGCGTGCAGATCATGGTGGTGGATGAGGCCGACCGGATGCTCGACATGGGTTTCATCCCCGATATCGAGCGTATCTTCCAGATGACGCCCTTCACCCGGCAGACCCTGTTCTTCTCGGCCACCATGGCGCCCGAGATCGAGCGGATCACCAACACCTTTCTGTCCAACCCGGTGAAGATCGAGGTCGCCCGCGCCGCGACCACCGGCGAGAATATCGAACAGGGCGTGGTGATGTTCCGCGCCAGCCGCAAGGACCGGCAGGCCAGCGAAAAGCGCGAGCTGCTGCGCGCGCTGATCGAGCAGGAGGGCGACGCCTGCACCAACGCCATCATCTTCTGCAACCGCAAGACCGAGGTCGATGTGGTGGCCAAATCGCTGACCAAATATGGTTATGACGCGGCCCCCATCCATGGCGATCTGGATCAGTCGCAGCGCACCAAGACACTGGATTCGTTCCGCGAGGGCAAGCTGCGCTTTCTCGTCGCCTCTGATGTGGCCGCGCGCGGGCTGGACGTGCCCGCCGTCAGCCATGTCTTCAACTACGACGTGCCCAGCCATGCCGAGGATTACGTGCACCGCATCGGTCGCACCGGCCGCGCCGGGCGCAAGGGCAAGACGCTGATGATCTGCGTGCCGCATGACGAAAAGAATTTCGCCAATATCGAAACGCTGGTAGGCAAGCCGATCCCGCGCGTGGAAAGCCCGATCAAGGGCGCCCCTGCCCCCGAAGAGCAAAGCGAACCGGGCGAAAAGGCTGAAAAACCGACCCCGACGAGCAGCCGCAAACGGTCGTCCCGCACGTCCAGCGCGAAATCCACAGAGACCGCAGCCCCCGCCCAGGCGTCGACGCCCCCGTCGAAATCATCTTCCTCCACACGCGGCAACGGATCGAAATCGTCGAAATCCTCGTCGAGCCGTTCCGGCAGCCGCCGTGACGAACCGGTGGTCGGCATGGGCGATCACATGCCCGCCTTCCTGACCCGTTCGTTCAAGGCCCCGGCAGACTAAGCCGGGGCACAGGGCAGTTCGGAATTTTCCGCGAAAATCATAGCGAATTTTCGCGGAAAACCTTGCCGGTTCAGGCCACCAGACGGCTGATCACCACCACGACCTCGGGCTTGCGCCCGATCTCCTGCAGCGCCACCTGGCGGGTGCGGCGGCGCAGCAGGTCTTCCAGCTTGTCGTCATCGGCCAGCGTCTTGTCGTCGGCCCGTGCGATCAACTGGGCCAGATCGCCCTCCAGCACCTCGGCCAGCGCGGCGTTCGAACTGCCGGTTTCCGGCAGGCCCTTCAGCTCGACCCAGGGTTCGCCCAGCGGCTCGTCGTCTTCGTCGATGATCAGCGTGACCATCACCAGCCCGTTCAGCGCCAGCCGGATACGGTCGCGCACGATGCCATCCAGCGCGCCGATCTGAACGCTGCCATCGAGATAGGTGCGCCCGGCCTCGATCTGCCCGACGACGCGCGGCGCCTTGCCGCTGAGGTCAAGCATGGTGCCGTTGGTCGCGATGGCGGCGGCAAATCCGTTTTCGGCGGCCAGCTTGACATGCTCACGCAGGTGCCGGTGTTCGCCGTGCATCGGCACCACCATCTGCGGCTTCATGATCTTGTGCACCGTCTCCAGATCTGGGCGGTTGGCGTGCCCGGACACGTGATAGAGATCGGCCGCGTCATCCACCACATCCACGCCCATTTCCGAAAACGCGTTGACGATATGGATCACGCCCTTTTCGTTCCCCGGAATGGTCTTTGACGAGAACAGGAACATGTCCCCTTCTTTCATCGACAGGCCCAGGTATTTGCCGCGCGAAAGCTGCGCCGAAGCCGCGCGCCGTTCGCCCTGGCTGCCGGTGACGATCAGCATCAGGTGATCGCGCGGAATACTGACGGCATCCTCTGGCGGCACCGTCGTCGGGAAATCGGTCAGCACGCCGCTTTCCACCCCGGCCTCGACCATGCGTCGCATCGCCCGCCCCAGCAGCACCACCGAACGCCCGGCATCGCGCCCGGCCTCGGCCAGCGTCTTTACCCGCGCGATGTTGGAGGCGAAGGTGGTTGCAACCACCATGCCCTCGGCTTTTTGCACAAGCTGGCGGATCGCCGGGCCGACAGACGATTCCGACCGCCCCGCATTGGGCGAGAACACATTGGTTGAATCGCAGATCAGCGCCTTGACGCCCTTGCCCGCGACCTCGGCCCACAAGGCCGGATCGAACGGGTCACCGACGCCGGGGGTTTCATCAAGCTTGAAGTCGCCGGTATGCACCAGCCGCCCGGCCGGCGTATCGATCACCATGCCAGAGCTTTCGGGGATCGAGTGCGAGACCGGCAGGAACGACACCGTGAACGGCCCCGCCTTGATCTTTTCGGGATATGCCGCGACGACCCGGATGATCGACGGATCCTGCCCTTTTTCCTCGAGCTTGCGCGCGGCGATATTGCCGGTGAAGGCGCGGGTATAGACCGGCGCCTTCAGGCGCGGCCACAACAGGCCCAGGGCCCCCACGTGATCTTCATGGGCATGGGTGATGAAAATCGCCTCAAGCCGGTCGGCACGGGCCTCCAGCCAGGCGATATCGGCGAAGATCAGATCGACGCCGGGGGTATTTTCCATCTCGGGGAAAGTCACCCCCACATCGACCAGGATCAGCCGTTCGTTGTCTGCCGGCCCGTAGCCGTAGACATAGGCATTCATCCCGATCTCTCCCGCTCCACCGAGGGGCAGGTAAATCAGTCGGTTCTTACTGCTCATAAAGCGCCGTTTTCCTTGTTATAGGCGTGAATCACGGTCAGGCCGTGCATCGTCAAATCATCTTCAATCGTGTCAAACAGGCCGTCGCCGGTGGCGAACAAAGGGGCCAGCCCGCCGGTGCCCACAACCTTCATCGGTTTTCCGTATTCTGCACGGATACGTTC
Organism: Actibacterium naphthalenivorans; assembly: GCF_014196965.1. Lineage (GTDB taxonomy): Bacteria > Pseudomonadota > Alphaproteobacteria > Rhodobacterales > Rhodobacteraceae > Actibacterium_A > Actibacterium_A naphthalenivorans. The sequence goes on from NZ_JACIEQ010000001.1 coordinate 171,416, forward strand.
GGATATTCCCTGGATCAGGCCGATATAGCCCCAGAAAATGCCGGATTGGATACAGGCCACGGTGTTGGTGCCTATTACCCTGTCCGGCTTGGTGATGTCCACATGCGGAAGCGCCGCAGCGCCCTGGTGCAGCGCCTCGAGGCTCAGGTTCACCCCCGGCGCGATCACCCCGCCCACATAGGCGCCATCCCCGGCAACCACATCGAAATTGGTGGCGGTGCCGAAATCGACCACCACGACATCGCCGCCATGCCGGTCGAACGCGCCGGCCGCATTGGCCAGCCGGTCGGGCCCGACCGCGGTGCCCGGATCGACCCGCGGCGCGACCGGCAACAGGCAGTCGGGCCGCCCCACGACCAATGGCCGCGTATTGAAATAGCGGTCGGTGAAGACGCGCAGGTTGAACACCACGCGCGGCACCGTGGAGGAAATGATCACATCGGTGATGTCGGCATCGATACCGTGGTGGCGCACCAGCGTGGTGTACCAGGTGAAATACTGATCCGCCGTGCGCTGATGCTCGGTCGAGGTGCGCAGCGTGCACAAGAAGCGCGTGCCGTCCCAGATCGAGAAAACCGTGTTGGTATTGCCGCAGTCGATGCAAAGGAGCATGAACCCCTCCCTAGAAATAGATGTCCGCCGCCGCGATGGCCCGGCGGCCCTGCGCCGTCTTTAGGATGAGATTGCCGGCCTCGTCCACCGTCTCGAACGTGCCGGTCACGTCTTCGCGGCCGGTGCGCGCGGTGATCACCTCGCCCAGCCGCGCGGCCTTGCTCAGCCACATGCGCCGGACCGGATCGAAGCCGAACTGGCCAAAGCGGGTTTCCCATTCGGCAAAGGCGCAGGCCAGTTCGAAAAGCACGCCTTGCGCCGGCAGCTTCGCCTGGCTGTAATCGGCCAGCGCCACCGGTGGCACCGCCCCCGGCTCGACCTCGACCGGCGCCGGGGCGGAGATCAGATTGATGCCGATGCCGATGCTCAGCCTGTCAGCCGCCCCGCCGGCGCCCTGCGCCTCGAGCAGTATTCCGGCCACCTTGCCGCCGGCCAGCAGCACGTCATTGGGCCATTTCAGCGCAAGCTGGCGCGCATCCACAACCTTGCGCAGCGTGTCGTAAAGTGCCAGCGAGGCAACGAAGGAGCGCAGCGCCGCCTGATCCGCAGGGCCGTTCGGCTGCATCACCAGGGTGGCGGCGAAATTGCCCTCGGGGTTCGCCCAGGCCCTTCCCCGCCGCCCGCGCGCGGCGGTCTGGCGCCGGGCCAGGATCCAGGTCGGCCCGGCAAGCGACGGCGCGCGGCGCGCCGCCTCGGCCATCGTGCTGTCGACCTCATCAAGGATGATCCGGTCGTACCCGTCAGGCCAGCCCGTCGAGTCGATGTCAGTTGACAAGGGTTTCGGCCGCGCTCAGCGCCAGCCCTTCGACCCCGAACAGGTTCACAACCCCCACCACCATGATCGCCGCCGAAGCCATCAGAAAGGCCCAGAGCACCGGGTTCATGGTGCCGTCGAGCCCCGCTTCCTGCTCCTGGCCGAAATACATGTAATAGACGATCCGCAGATAGTAGAACGCCCCGATCACCGAGGCGATCACGCCCGCGATGGCCAGCCAGGCATAGCCCGCGTCGACCGCTGCCATCAGCACGTAGAACTTGCCGAAAAAGCCGACCAGCGGCGGCACACCCGCCAGGCTGAACAGAAGCACCATCATCGCCAGCGCCCGCAGCGGCTCGCGCTTCGAATACATGTTGAGCGCGCCGATATCTGTCACCGGCTGCCCGTCCTTTTCCATCGCAAGGATAAAGGCGAAGGTGCCGACATTCATGGTGACGTAGATCGCCATGTAGATCAGCATAGCCTGAACACCGCCCGCGGTTCCGGCGGCCAGCCCCATCAGCGCATAGCCCATATGCGCGATCGACGAATAGGCCATCAGCCGCTTGATGTTGCGCTGGCTGATCGCAGCGACAGCCCCGAGGAACATCGACAGCAACGACAGCAGCGCGATCACCTGCCCCCAGTCATGGGTGACATGGCCGAACGCGTCGAACATCACGCGGGCGAACAGGCCCATCGCCGCCATCTTGGGCGCGGTGGAAAAGAAGGCGGTGACGGGCGTGGGCGAGCCTTCGTAGACATCCGGCGTCCACATGTGGAACGGCACCGCCGACACCTTGAACGCCAGACCGCAGATCATGAAGACCAGCCCGAACAGCAGGCCGAGCGAGATCCCGTCTTCCGACGCGGTGGTGATGATGCCCGAGAACAGCGTGGTGCCGCTATAGCCATAGGTCAGCGACGCCCCGTAAAGCAGCATGCCCGAGCTGAGCGCGCCGAGGACGAAATACTTCAGCCCGGCCTCTGTCGATTTCGCGCTGTCGCGCCGCAGCGACGCGACGACATAGAGCGAGAGCGACTGCAGCTCCAGCCCCATATAGAGCGACATCAGATCGCCGGACGAGACCATCATCATCATGCCGACGATCGCCAGCGCCACCAGAACGGGAAACTCGAACCGCAGCAGCCCCAGACGCGCCATGTAATCCTGTGCCATCAACAGCACCGCCGCGCCCGACACCAGGATCACCACCTTGGCGAACCGCGCGAAGCCGTCGTCGATGAAGGCGCCGTTGAACGCGGTATCGGTGCCGCCGCCGGAGAAACCGACCCAGACCGCCAGCGCCAGGAACACCGCCGCGGTGATCCAGACAAGCAGCGGCGCGGTCTTGTCCTTGCCGGTATAGACCCCGAAGAGCAGCGCCCCCATGGCGAAGACCGCCAGCAGGATCTCGGGCAGGATAACGGAGAAATCGGCAGAGGTCATCGCGCTCCCCTTCAGTGCTGTGCAAGCCGGACGGCGATGTCGCTGTCATGCAGCGCCGTCTGGTGGGTTGAAACGAGGGCCTCGACCGAGGGGCCGATGATATCGGTGATCAGGCTGGGATAGACGCCCAGCAGCAGGGTCATGACGATCAGCGGGGCAAAGATCGCCCGCTCGCGCCCGGTCATGTCGGTGATCGTGCGCAGGCTCTCCTTGATCAGGTCGCCGAACACCACCCGGCGATAGAGCCACAGCGCATAGCAGGCCGACAGGATCACACCCGATGTCGCCACCACCGCCACCCAGGTGTTGACCTGGAAGACACCCGTCAGGGTCAGAAACTCGCCCACGAACCCGCTGGTGCCCGGCAGGCCGACATTGGCCATGGTGAACAGCATGAACACCAGCGCATAGGCCGGCATCCGGTTCACGAGGCCGCCGTAAGCGTCGATCTCGCGCGTGTGCATCCGGTCATAGATCACGCCGACGCACAGGAACAGCGCGCCAGACACGAACCCGTGGCTGATCATCTGGAAGATCGCGCCATCCAGCCCCTGCTGGTTGGCTGCGAAAATCCCCATGGTGACAAAGCCCATATGCGCGACCGAGGAATAGGCGATCAGCTTTTTCATGTCCGACTGCACCAGCGCCACGAGGCTGGTATAGACGATGGCGATGGCCGACAGCCACAGCACCAGCGGCGCCAGCAGATCGCTTGCCACCGGGAACATCGGCAGGCTGAACCGCAGAAAGCCGTAGCCCCCCATCTTCAGCAGGATCGCGGCCAGCACGACCGAACCCGCGGTGGGCGCCTGCACGTGCGCGTCGGGCAGCCAGGTATGCACCGGCCACATCGGCATCTTCACCGCGAAGCTGGCGAAGAAGGCCAGCCACAGCAACGTCTGCATCCCGCCGACGATCTGCCAGCCCAGCAGGCTGATCGCACCGGTGCTGAACTGATGGGTCAGCAGCGTCGGAATGTCTGTCGTTCCCGCCTCCATATACATGGCGATCATGGCGACCAGCATCAGGACGGACCCGAGGAAGGTGTAGAGGAAGAACTTGAACGCCGCATAGATGCGATTCTTGCCGCCCCAGATGCCGATGATCAGGAACATCGGGATCAGCCCGCCTTCGAAGAACAGGTAGAACAACACCAGATCAAGCGCGCAGAACACGCCCAGCATCAGGGTTTCCAGCACCAGAAAGGCGATCATGTATTCCTTGACCCGCACCTTCACATCCCAGCAGGCCGCGATGGTCAGCGGCATCAGGAAGGTGGTCAGCATCACGAACAGCACCGAAATGCCATCGACGCCCATCTTGTACTTCAGCCCCATCAGCCAGTCACGTTCCTCGACGAACTGAAAGCCGGTGTCGGCCGGGTCGAACCCGAACAGCAGAAACAGCGACACCAGGAAGGTGAAGGTGGTGGCGATCAGCGCGACCCATTTGGCATTGCGCTGCGCCGCCTCATCTTCTCCGCGCAGGAAAAACGCCAGCACCACCGCCGCGATCAGCGGAATGAAGGTGATCATCGACAGAAGGTTTTCCATCACTCAGCCCCCCCGCTGATCGCCATCCACGTGATCAGGACAACAACCCCGATCACCATGGCAAAGGCATAGTGGAACAGATAGCCCGACTGGGCCCGCCCCGCGAGGCGCGTGAAGAAGGGAATGACCCCCATCGCGACCCCGTTGATCGACCCGTCGATCACGTTGCCGTCGCCGCGCCGCCACAGGAAACCGCCCAGCCATCTGGCCGGCCGCACGAAGAGAAAATCGTAGACCTCGTCGAAATACCATTTGTTCAGCAGGAACAGGTAGAGCGGCCGCTGGCTTTCGGCCAGTTTCTTCGGCAGCGCCGGGTTCACGATATAGAACAGATAGGCGACGGCCAGCCCGATCAGCATCGCGATGAAGGGCGAGACCTTGACCCATGCGGGCGCGTGGTGCGCGTCGTCGATCACGTGATTGTCCGGGCCCATGAAGATAGCGCCAACGGGCGCGGTGCCGGCGGAATGCGCCGCCGCCGTCTCTGCAGGTCCTGTGTCGGCCATGGTGGCGGCGTTATCCGTGGCGACCTCGCCATGCGCGGCGTCGCCCGCCGTCTCCTCCGTGCCATGCCCGGCCTCTGCCGCAACCTCATGCGCGGGGATGCCGAAGAAGCGGTTCAGCTTGTCATGATCGCCGAAGAACGGGCCGTAAAACACCATGCCGGAGAAGATGGCGCCGATGGCCAGAACCCCGAGCGGGATCAGCATGACCCGCGGGCTTTCATGCGCGTGATCATGGGTGTGCTTGTCGCCCCGCGCGGTGCCGAAGAAGGTCATGAACATCAGCCGCCAGCTGTAGAAGCTGGTGAAACAGGCCGCGATGACCAGCATCCAGAAGGCATAGCCGGTGCCGCCCGCATAGGCGCTTTCGATGATCGCGTCTTTCGACAGGAAACCGGCAAAGCCGATGCTGGTCAGCGGGATGCCGACACCGGTGATGGCCAGCGTGCCGATCATCATCGCCCAGTAAGTCAGCGGGATCTTTTTGCGCAGGCCGCCATAATTCCGCATGTCCTGTTCGTGATGCATCGCGTGGATCACCGATCCCGCGCCAAGGAACAGCATCGCCTTGAAGAACGCGTGGGTCAGCAGGTGGAACATCGCCGCCGAATAGACGCCGACCCCCGCCGCCACGAACATGTAGCCGAGCTGCGAGCAGGTCGAATATGCAATCACCCGCTTGATGTCATTCTGTACCAGCCCGACGGTGGCCGCGAAGAACGCGGTGCTGGCGCCCAGGAACACGATGAACCCGGTGGCGCCCGGCGCGTATTCATAGAGCGGCGACATGCGGCAGACCAGGAACACCCCGGCGGTGACCATCGTCGCGGCGTGAATCAGCGCCGACACCGGTGTCGGGCCTTCCATCGCGTCGGGCAGCCAGGTGTGCAGGAACAGCTGCGCCGATTTGCCCATCGCGCCGATGAACAGCAGAACCCCGATCAGGTTGGCCGCGTTCCAGTCGCGCCACAGAAAGCTCAGCTGCGTTTCGGCCAGCATCGGGCCGGCGGCGAAGACATCATCGAACAGCAGGCTGTCGGTCACGAAGAACAGCGCGAACATGCCCAGCAGGAAACCGAAATCGCCGACCCGGTTGACGATGAACGCCTTCATCGCCGCGTTGTTGGCCGAAGGTTTCTTCCAGTAGAAGCCGATCAGCAGGTAAGAGGCAACGCCGACCCCTTCCCAGCCGAAGAACATCTGCAGCAGGTTGTCGGCGGTGACCAGCGCCAGCATGGCGAAGGTGAAGAACGACAGATAGGCGAAAAAGCGGGCCTTGTAGGGTTCGTCCTCGCCCCATTGCGGGTCATGCGCCATGTAGCCGAAGCTGTAGAGATGCACGAGCGACGATACCGTGGTGACCACGATCAGCATGATCGCCGTCAGCCGGTCCAGCCGGATCGCCCATTCGGTTGCCAGCGAACCGCTTTCCACCCAGCGCATGATCGGGATCTGCACCATCTCGCCGTCGAACGACAGGAAAACGATCCAGCTGAGCAGGCAGGCCAGGAACAGCAGGCCGGTGGTGATCCATTGCGCCGCGGCCTCGCCGATCAGGCGCCAGCCGAAGCCCGCGATGATCGCGCCGATCAGCGGCGCGAAGAGGATGATGCTTGTCATGGTCGCTTACCCCTTCATCACGTTGACGTCTTCGACCGCGATCGTGCCGCGGGTCCGGAAGAAGCAGACCAGAATGGCCAGGCCGATGGCGGCCTCGGCGGCGGCCACCGTCAGCACGAACAGCGTGAAGACCTGCCCGGCCAGATCCCCCAGATAGGAAGAGAAGGCGACGAAGTTGATGTTGACCGCCAGCAACATCAGTTCGATCGACATCAGGATGACGATGACGTTCTTCCGATTGAGGAAGATGCCGAAAATCCCGATGACAAAAAGCGCTGCGGCAACCGCCAGGTAGTGTTCCAGTCCAATCATGTCGTCCCTCCGGGCGTTTCGCCCGATTTCCGTCTTTCCCTGGCCCCCGCCCCCGCTTTCGCGAAGGTGGCGAAGGCCACAGCCTAAACCGCCGCGCCCGTCATCCCGCCCAGGCGGGGATCAAAGCCCCTGCCCCGGCTTCACGTCCTTCAGCTCCATCGCCTTGGCCGGGTCGCGATAGATCTGCGCCAGAATGTCCTGGCGCTTGATATCCGTGCGGTGGCGCAGCGTCAGCACGATGGCCCCGATCATCGCCACCAGCAGGATCAGACCCGCCGCCTGGAACATATAGATATAGTCGTCATAGATAAGCTGCCCCAGCGCGGCGGTGTTGTGCACCTGATCCGCGTCCGGCGTTACCGCGCCGCGCAGCGCCTGCGCCTGATCGGCGAAATCCCAGACGCCGAACACCATGCCCAGCTCCATCAGCAGCACGACGCCGATCAGCCCGGCCAGCGGCACATAGCGCGCCATTTCCGCCTTCAGCTCGGCGAAATCGACATCCAGCATCATCACCACGAACAGGAACAGCACCGCCACCGCGCCGACATAGACGATGATCATCAGCATCGCCACGAACTCGGCGCCCAGCAGCACGAACAGCCCGGCCGAGGACAGGAACGCCAGGATCAGCCACAGGACCGAATGCACCGGGTTTTTCGAAACCACCACGAACATCCCCGCCGCGACCACCACGATGGCAAAGCAGTAGAAGGCGAAATCGGCCACGCTCATGCGCTGTCCTCCTCGAGATCCTTGAACACCTCCTGCGCCAGGCGCAGGGCGTGGGTCATGGCGGGAATACCGCCCAGCATCGCCATCTGATAGATCACCTCGGCGATCTCCTGCTGGCTAGCGCCGGCCTCCAGCGCGTGGCGCACGGTCAGCTTGAACTGCGGTTCGGCCTGGGCACCCAGCACGGTCAGCCCGGCCAGCACCACCAAAAGACGGGTCTTGGCATCCAGCCCGTCCTTGTTGAAGGCGTTGCCCCACATCATGTCCATGAAGTTGCGCGGCATGGTCGGCATCAGCTTGTCGAACCCGTGCACCTGAAAGCTTTCCAGCGCCGGATTGAAAGCCTTGGCCATCGCGTGGCTCTGCTCCAGCATCCGCTCAAACATCTTTGTGAAATCGCTCATCGGTACGGTGCATCCAGTTCGAGGTTGCGCGCGATCTCGGCCTCCCACTGCTCTCCGTTTTCGAGCAGTTTCGCCTTGTCATAGAACAGCTCTTCGCGCGTCTCGGTAGAGAACTCGAAATTCGGGCCCTCGACGATGGCATCCACCGGACAGGCTTCCTGACAGAAGCCGCAATAGATGCATTTGGTCATGTCGATGTCATAGCGTGTGGTGCGGCGGCTGCCGTCCTCGCGCGGTTCGGCGTCGATGGTGATGGCCTGTGCGGGGCAGATCGCCTCGCACAGCTTGCAGGCGATGCAGCGCTCTTCGCCATTCGGATAGCGGCGCAGCGCATGCTCGCCGCGGAACCGGGGCGAGAGCGGGCCCTTTTCATGCGGGTAGTTGATCGTGGCCTTGGGGGCGAAGAAATACTTGAAGCCCAGCCGGAAGCCGTTGATGAAATCGGCCAGCAAAAAGTAGCGGGTCGCGCGGGTATAGTCGATTGCCATGTCAGCCTCCGATAGCCCAGCGGGCGTATGCGCCGCCGAAAAGTTCGAAATGCGCGGCGAATGCCACCAGCACGACCCAGATCAGCGACATCGGCAGGAACACCTTCCAGCCCAGCCGCATCAGCTGGTCATAGCGATAGCGCGGTACGATCGCCTTCACCATGGCGAACATGAAGAAAACGAGCGTCATCTTCCCGACCATCCACAGAAAACCGTCGGGCAGGCCCGGCACCGGCGACAGCCAGCCGCCGAAGAACAGCAGCGTGGTCAGCGCGCACATCAGAACCACCGCCGTCAGTTCGCCGATCATGAACAGCAGGAAGGGCGTCGCGGAATATTCCACCTGATAACCTGCCACCAGCTCCGACTCGGCCTCGGGCAGATCGAAGGGCGGGCGGTTGGTTTCGGCCAGGGCCGAGACGAAGAACAGCACCACCATCGGCAGATGCGGCAGCCAGTACCAGCTGAACAGCCCATAGCGGCCCTCCTGCGCCTGCACGATATCGCTCAGGTTCAGCGAGCCGGTGGACAGGATCACGCCTATGATGATCAGGCCGATCGACACCTCATAGGAAATCATCTGCGCGGCGGAGCGGAGCGAACCCAGAAACGCGTATTTGGAGTTCGACGCCCAGCCGCCCATGATCACGCCATATACCTCGAGCGACGAGATCGCGAGGATATAGAGGATGGCCACGTTCAGGTCGGAAATCACCCAGCCGTCATTGAACGGCACCACCGCCCAGGCGATCATCGCCAGAACGAAGCTGATCATCGGCGCCAGCAGGAACACGACCTTGTCGGATCCTGCGGGAATGACCACTTCCTTGACGATGTACTTGATGAAATCGGCGAAGGACTGCAACAGGCCGAACGCCCCCACGACGTTGGGGCCCTTGCGCATCTGCACCGCGGCCCAGACCTTGCGGTCGGCATACATCAGGAAGGCCAGCGCAACCAGCAGCGGAACAACAAGCAACAGGCATTGCCCCAATACAAGCAATGCGATCCCCAGGTTGGTTGTCGTGAAGAATTCGACCATTATTCAGCCTTTCACACCGTCGGTATTCCTTCATCGGCGCAGTTCGCCACCGCTACTTCGGCGTCGATGGTCTGCACGCCGCGAGGCAGCGCAGGCGAGATTGTGTAAACAGCATCCGCCTGCCAAACGCCACCCTCTTCTGCCACATTCGTGCGCACATGACGCGCAAAACCGTAGCCCCGGATCAGCGTGTATTGCGCCGCCGCGCATTTCGCATAGCGCGTCACGTCTTCCTGCCCGCGCGCGCCTTCCATACGGACCACGACATTCACCAGATCGCCGTCCAGAAGCCGCGTTTCCACCCCGTGATAAGCCGGCGCGAACGGCGCCTGGGCGGCCCCGTCTTCGGCCGCCGGCGCACAGGCCGCCGCCCCGCCCGCAAGGGCAAGGCTGAGCGGCAGGGAAAGATGGCGGTATGCCATGCGCGCCCTACTCCGCCGCCACCGGCGCGTCGCGGCGCGCCCGTTCATTCGCGCTCAACTCGGCCATCAGGGCCGAGGCGCGCGCGATCGGGTTGGTCAGATAGAAATCCGTGATCGCCGCGCGGAACCAGCCCTTGTCGAGCCGGACGGCGGGCAGCGGCGCCCAGTCATTCGCCGGCACCTGATCGATCATCGCCAGATGCGGCACCTCGGCCACCAGCGCCTGCCGCAGCTGCGCAAGGCTGTCATAGGGCAGCGCCTGCCCCAGTTCGCCCGACAGCGCCCGCAGGATCGCCCAGTTTTCCTTGGCCTCGCCCGGCGGAAAACCGGCGCGCAGCGCCAGCTGGGGCCGGCCTTCGGTGTTCACGAACAGGCCCTGCTCTTCGGTATAGGCCGCGCCCGGCAGGATGATGTCGGCGCGATGCGCGCCCCGGTCACCATGGCTGCCCTGATAGATCACCATGGGCCCCTCGGCGATCTCGATCTCGTCAGCGCCGAGGTTATAGACCACCTCCGCCCCGTCCAGCGCAGCGTCGATGCCGCCTTCGGTCACACAGCCCGCATCCATCGCGCCTACGCGCCCGGCGGCGGTGTGCAGCACCAGGAACCCGGCGCCCAGCTTGCCGGCCAGCGTCATCGCCTGGCCCAGAACGGCCTCGCCATCGCCTTCCTGAATCGCGCCCTGCCCCAGGATGACAAGCGCGCCCGGCTGCTTTTCGGCGCTGCCGACCAGCCGGTTCAGCACGCCCCGGCCCGGCCCGTGGTTTACCACGTCATAGGTCAGGTCTTCCGCCTGCCCGATCAGATGCACCTCGGCCCCGGCCAGCCAGGCCTTGCGGATGCGCGCGTTCAGCACCGGCGCCTCTTGCCGCGGATCGGAGCCGATCAGGTAGATCTGCCGTGCCGTGTCGATCTCCTCGATCGCGGCGGTCCCGACATAGGCAGAGCGGTTTCCGGCGGGCAGCTTCGCGCCGTCGGTGCGGCATTCGACCGTGCCGCCCAGCCCCTCGACAAGCTGCTTGAGCGCGAAGGCGGCCTCGACCGGGGCCAGATCGCCGATAAGCCCGGTAAGCTTGCCCCCCTTCATCGCCGCAGCGGCCTGCGAAAGCGCCTCGCCCCAGCTTGCGGGGCGCAGCTTGCCGTTTTCACGGATATACGGGCGATCCAGCCGCTGGCGGCGCAGCCCGTCCCAGACGAACCGCGTCTTGTCGGAAATCCATTCCTCGTTCACGCCGTCGTGGTTGCGCGGCAAGAACCGCATCACTTCGCGGCCCCTGGTATCCACCCGGATGTTCGAGCCGAGCGCATCCATCACGTCGATGCTTTCCGTCTTGGTCAGCTCCCACGGACGGGCGGTAAAGGCGTAAGGCTTTGAAACCAGGGCACCGACCGGGCACAGGTCGATGATGTTGCCCTGCAGGTTGCTGTCGAGCGTCTCGCCCAGATAGCTGGTGATCTCGGCATCCTCGCCGCGTCCTGTCTGGCCCATCTGGGCAATCCCGGCCACCTCGGTGGTGAAGCGAACGCAGCGCGTGCAGGAAATGCAGCGCGTCATGTGGGTTTCGACCAGCGGGCCGAGATCGAGATCCTCGGTCGCGCGCTTGGGCTCGCGGTAGCGGCTGAAATCAACGCCATACGCCATCGCCTGATCCTGCAGGTCGCATTCGCCGCCCTGATCGCAGATCGGGCAATCGAGCGGGTGGTTGATCAGCAGGAATTCCATCACCCCTTCGCGGGCCTTCTTGACCATGGGCGAATTGGTCTTGATCACCGGCGGCGCGCCTTCGGGGCCGGGGCGCAGATCCTTGACCTGCATCGCGCAGCTCGCGGCGGGCTTGGGCGGGCCGCCCACGACCTCGACGAGGCACATCCGGCAGTTGCCCGCGATCGAAAGCCGTTCGTGATAGCAAAAGCGCGGCACTTCGATGCCCGCCTGCTCGCAGGCCTGAATCAGGGTCATGGCGGGATCGACCTCGATCTCGGTGCCATCAATGATAATCTTGCGCAGGTCCGCCATGATCTCTCACTTCGCTTTCAAAAGAACGCCGATCTGGCTGTTCCGTTCGATTTCGTAATACCCTGCCTGGCAATAGGAGTCGGGCACATCAAGGTCCACCCCCCTGGCCACCAGATAGCGGCGCGCGGCACTCATGACGCGCGCCTTTTCGGCCTTGTCCTCGACAAAGGCTTCGATCTCGTCATCCGAAAAACCGGCCGCCTTGGCCTTGGCCTCCAGGCCGCGGGCAAAGAAATACGCGCTGACCATCCGGGCCGAGATCGTGCTGCAGTTGGTGCGGATCAGATCGCCGACGGCGATGACCGTCAGGCCGTTGTTGATTTCCTTGTGGTCGCGCAGGCTGTTGGCCCCGGCCGCGCCTGTCGCCGCCGTCAGGCACAGCGCCAGCGCCGCCGCCAGACCACCGCCCGCCAGCCGCCGCCCCGCGCCTTGTCCATGCTGGCTCTGTTTCATCATCAGACGTCTGGTCCTTTCGCCGTATCCACCGGCCATGCCTTGAACGCCAGCACGTACACAATGATCAGGTTGACGACCGGGATCAGCATCAGAAGCGAGATCCAGCCGCTGTGGCCGGTGCGCTTCCACAACTGGAAGAACGGGATGATCAGGATCAGCGCCGGGATGGTCATCATCACCAGCGCCGGGAAACCTGTTACTTCGTAATAGTGTGATCTCATGAGTTCTACTCCGCTGCCACGGCGCTGACGCGCCCGGTGCGCTTGTACTTAATCCGGTCTTCGATCTCGTCACGGAAATGCCGGATCAGGCCCTGAATGGGCCAGGCCGCCGCATCGCCGAGCGCGCAGATCGTGTGGCCCTCGACCTGCTTTGTCACGTCCAGCAGCATGTCGATCTCCTCGACCTCGGCCTCGCCCGTGACCAGCCGTTCCATCACCCGCATCATCCAGCCGGTGCCTTCGCGGCAGGGCGTGCATTGCCCGCAGGATTCATGCTTGAAGAATTTCGACAGGCGCCAGACCGCCTTAATCACATCGGTGCTCTGATCCATCACGATCATGCAGCCGGTGCCGAGCGAGGACTTGTTCTCGCGCATCCAGTCGAAATCCATGATCGCGTCTTCGCACATGTCCTTGGGCAGAATCGGGCAGGACGCGCCGCCGGGGATGATCGCCTTGAGGTTATCCCAGCCGCCGCGGATGCCGCCGCCGTGCTTTTCGATCATCTCGCGCATCGACATCGACATGGCTTCCTCGACCACGCAGGGCGTGTTCACATGGCCCGTCATCGCAAAGAGCTTGGTGCCCACGTTGTTGGGCCGCCCGAAGCTGGAAAACCACGCGCCGCCCCGGCGCAGGATTGTCGGCACGACGGCGATGGATTCGACGTTGTTCACCGTGGTCGGGCAGCCATACAGGCCCGCCCCCGCCGGGAAGGGCGGCTTCATGCGCGGCATGCCCTTGCGGCCCTCGAGGCTTTCCAGAAGCGCGGTTTCCTCGCCGCAGATATAGGCGCCGGCGCCATGCGCCAGATACAGGTCGAAATCCCAGCCGGAACCGGCGGCATTCCTGCCCAGGAGCCCGGCATCATAGGCCTCGTCGATCGCGGCCTGCAGCGCCTCGCGCTCGCGGATATATTCGCCGCGGATGTAGATATAGCTGGCATGGGCGCCCATCGCGAAGCTGGCGATCAGCGCGCCCTCGATCAGCGTGTGCGGATCGTGGCGCATGATCTCGCGGTCCTTGCAGGTCGCGGGTTCGGATTCGTCGGCGTTGATCACCAGGTAATGCTGGCGGCCGTCGCTTTCCTTCGGCATGAAAGACCATTTCAGACCGGTGGGAAACCCCGCCCCGCCCCGGCCGCGCAGGCCCGATGCCTTCATCTCGTCGATGATCCAGTCGCGGCCCTTCTCGATGATGCCCGATGTGCCATCCCAGTGACCGCGACGGCGGGCGCCGGCAAGCGTGCGCTCGTCCATGCCATAGAGATTGGTGAAGATACGGTCTTCGTCCTTCAGCATTGCTTACCCTCAATTATCCCGGCGCTTGCGCCAGATCTGATATGTCACCACCAGCGCCCAGAACAGCGCCGCCAGCGCGGCAAAGTCGAACAGAAACGCATAGCGGGCCGGAAGCCCCAGCGCGGCGCCAAGCCATTGGGCGCCCATCCACAGAAGCATGGCACCCGCAATCACCAGCGCCGCGATGCGGCCCTGGCGTGCTGTGTCTTTGTCCGTGTCCTGCCCCCGTGGCATGCTCACCTCAGTATACGCCGCCCTTGCCGACCTACTTTGAAAACGCCGTCTCGCCGCCTTCGGCCAGACGCTTTGCCTGCGCCACCCAATCGTCGCGGGTGACGCGGCCCTTGAACCCTTTCAGGTTCTGGTCGACCCATGCGACCTCGTCCTTGCTCCACCCGGCGACCTGATCGAAGTGATAAAAGCCAAGCTCGTGCAGAAGCTGCTCCAGCTTCGGGCCGACGCCCTTGATCATCTTCAGGTCATCCGCGCCGCCGCCGCGCGGCGCCGTCAGAGCCGCGGGCCGGATGCCCTCTCCGGCGGCGCCGGGCGTTTCAGCCGCAGGTTCCATGGCGGCAACCGGCACGGGCGCCGGCTCCGCGGTCGCTATGGGGGCCGGTTCCACTGCGCGCGCCTTCGGCTGCGGCGCCGGTTCCGGCACTGCCGTGCCCGACACAAGCGCGACCGGATCCACCGGCTCGGTCGCCGGGGCGGTGCGCACCCGTTCGGCGGGGCGGCAGATCAGCCAGGTCAGGAACATTCCCACAAGGATCGCGGCCACAAGCCCGACGAACATCGCGGCCAGCCACGACAGGTCGCCAAGCAGGAGAAAGACCATGACCACGAAGCCGACAACCGCCGCAGCGATCCACAGCTTCAGCGCACAGCCCATGTCCTTCGATGTTTCCGCCATAGTTCCTCTCCCCGTGAATTCAGTTCCGGGCGTTCCTATTCGTTGTCACCCTTCTTGACGCGATCCGGGAATTCCGCGTTGCCGCCGGATGCCAGAACCTTGGCCTGTTCCACCCAGTCATCACGGCTGACGCGGCCCTTGAACCCCTGGAGGTTCTGATCCACCCAAGCAACCTCATCCGCCGTCCAGGCGGCGACCTGCTCGAAGTGATAAAAACCAAGCTCGTGCAAAAGCTGCTCCAGCTTCGGGCCAACGCCCTTGATCAACTTCAGATCATCCGCCCCGCCCTCTCTGGGCGCCTCCAGCGCGGCGGGCCTGGTGCCCGCACCCGCTGCAGCCGCGGCTGGCGCCACCGCGGGCGCGACCGCCTGCGGCTCGGCCTTGCTCTCGACCGGGGCTTCCCGTCGGTCGATCCCGGTTTCGTCGATCGGCGCATCGCCCGACAGCACAGGCGCATCGGTATCGGTTTCTTCGGTGACGCCGCTCTGCTTGCCCCAAGGCGTCAGCAGCGGCACTTCCGTCCCGTCGATCCGCTTGACGGTATCGCCAAGATCCACCGCCCGCTGAACCGAGGCGTTATATTGCGTGTGGCCGCTGTCGAATTCCTTCAGGCTGGTCAGCCCGGCCAGAGGCTCGGAGGCATAGCGGCCGTTCTGCGGGCCGGGCAGCGGAACCTCGCCCTTCGCCAGGCTGTCGATGATCGCGGCCAGTTTCTCGGCGGTCAGGTCTTCGTAATAATCCTTGCCGATCTGGGCCATGGGCGCATTCGCGCAAGAGCCCAGGCATTCCACCTCTTCCCAGCTGAACTTGCCATCGGCCGAAAGCTGGTGCGGCTTGTCGGCGATCTTCTCGCGGCAAACGCCGATCAGATCTTCGGCGCCGCAGATCATGCAGGAGGTGGTGCCGCAGATCTGGATATTCGCAACCGCGCCCACCGGCTGCAGCTGGAACATGAAATAGAAGGTCGCCACCTCCAGCGCGCGGATATGCGCCATGCCCAGCATGTCGGCCACATATTCGATCGCCGGGCGGGAAAGCCAGCCTTCCTGCTCCTGCGCGCGCCACAACAGCGGGATGATTGCGCTGGCCTGACGGCCTTCGGGGTATTTCGTGACCTGCGCCCTCGCCCAGGCCAGGTTGTCTGGCGTGAAGGCGAAGGACTCAGGCTGGGCGTGATTGAGGCGGCGGAGCATTAGCTGGCACACTCTCCCGATATATAGGTGATGCCACCCTCGTCAGAGGCATCAACGATTTCGTCATAGACGCGAAGCTGTTCAACCACGGCCTGCAGGGTTTCGGGATCGAAGCCGGTGGCATCCTCAACCGCGCTGGCGGTGGTTTCGTCATTGATCGTGCAGCCGACGGCGACGATGGCCGCGCGGAAGGCGTTCAACTGGTCTTCCGTCAGTTCCGTATCGCCATCGGCGAAAACCGGTACCGGGCACAATGCGGCGCAGAATGCCGCGATCTTCAGGGTGGTATTCATGGATAGAACTCCGTTTTTCCGGGCAAACCCGGCACTTGGGTATGACCCTGGCGAAATGCGCCACGGCCGGTTGGGTCCCCACCCAGAAAGCTTTGGCGAAGCAGCGGCCACATCACCGGTCAACCTCGCCGAACACGATATCCATGGTTCCGATGATCGCCGCGACATCGGCGAGCTGGTGCCCTTTCGCGACATAGTCCATCGCCTGCAGATGCAGAAAACCCGGCGCGCGCAGCTTGGCGCGGTAGGGCTTGTTGCTGCCATCGGCCACCAGATAGACGCCGAATTCGCCCTTCGGCGCCTCGACCGCGGCGTAAACCTCGCCTGCGGGCACGTGGAAACCTTCGGTGTAAAGCTTGAAATGGTGGATCAGCGCTTCCATCGAGGTCTTCATCTCGCCCCGCGGCGGCGGCGTCACCTTGCCACGCGCCAGCACGTCGCCCGGCTCGTTGCGCAGCTTTTCGCAGGCCTGCCGGATGATCTTCGTCGCTTCGCGCATCTCGGCCATGCGGACAAGATAGCGGTCATAGCAATCGCCGTTCTTGCCGACGGGAATCTTGAAATCGAACTCGTCATAGCATTCATAGGGCTGCGCCCGGCGCAGATCCCAGGCCAGGCCCGATCCGCGCGCCATCACGCCGGAAAAGCCCCAGTTCTGAATGTCTTCCTCGGTGACGATACCGATATCGGCATTGCGCTGCTTGAAGATGCGGTTCTCGGTCAGCAGACTGTCGATGTCATCCAGTACCGCCGGAAAGGCCTCGGCCCATTCGTCGATATCCTCGATCAGCTTGGGCGGCAGATCCTGATGCACCCCCCCGGGGCGGAAATAGGCGGCGTGCAGCCGCGCACCGCAGGCGCGCTCATAGAAGATCATCAGCTTCTCGCGCTCTTCGAACCCCCAGAGCGGCGGGGTCAGCGCGCCCACGTCCATCGCCTGGGTGGTGACGTTCAGCAGGTGGTTCAGCACGCGCCCGATCTCGGAAAACAGCACCCGGATCAGGCTGGCGCGGCGCGGCACCAGCGTGCCGGTCAGCCGTTCGATCGCCATGCACCAGGCATGTTCCTGGTTCATCGGCGCGACGTAATCCAGCCGGTCCAGATAGGGCAGGTTCTGCAGATAGGTGCGGCTTTCCATCAGCTTTTCGGTGCCGCGATGCAGCAGGCCGATATGCGGATCGGCGCGTTCCACGATCTCGCCGTCCAGCTCCAGCACCATGCGCAGCACGCCATGCGCCGCCGGGTGCTGCGGGCCGAAGTTGATGTTGAAATTGCGGATCTTCTGCTCGCCGCTCAGTACGTCGTCGAAATTTCCGTCCATGGTGTTACACCCCCACCCTGTTCGTTTCCCAGGCGCCGGGAAGCCGGCCGAGGCTGGCCTCGACAAATTCATATTGCGGCCGCAGGAAACCCGCGGCGCGGTTGCGCTGTGCGTCGGTCATCTTCAGTGGCACGCCCTCATGCGCCCTGGCCCCGAAATCGGCCGGAACCGGTGCGATGCCCAGAAATGCGCACAGCCGGGCGATGGTCGCGCCGGTGAACAACTCTTCATAGAAGGCCAGAAACAGGCGCGACGGGTCCAGCGCCGAAGTCATCCGGCGCAGGGCACCGCGATAATCGCCGCGTTGAAGAATATGGTCCTCGCCACCCGAAAGGGCACGCTCGAGGATCGCCCCGGCGCGCTGCGCAAGCTCCTGCCCCTTCGCCGCGCGGCGGCCCGCAATCATGCGCACATGGCTCCACAGCCGCGCGACAGGGTCCCGCAGGAGGTATATGAACCGCACGTCAGCCGACATTCCGGCCATCCTTGCAAGACGCCCCTCCGACAGCAGAGCATAGGCCGGCGTTATGTCAGCAATAAGGCGTTCCCCGCCCCGGCCACGGTTCAGAAACGACAGGTATTGCCCCTGATCGGCGGATGCCAGCACGCCCTCATATTCCTCTATCTCGGCGATGCGCCGCGCGCGGTTCGCATCATCGGCGGCATCGGCCTGCCGCCGCGCCAGCTTGCGCCGGCGCTCGGCAAGCATGCGCAGCTGCTCTGCCGCGCGGCCGTCGTCGATCGCATCGAAGAAATGCAGTTCCTTGATCGTGCGCAGGTGGCAATCGGGATGCGCGCAGAGATAGCGGTAAAGCCAGCTCGTGCCCGCCTTGGCAGCGCCTATCCCGAACAGAAGCGTTGCGTCCGCCATCGCCGCCCTACCCCTTTGCCCCATCGGTTTTCTCGTCGCCGGGAAGGATGTATTCGGCCCCTTCCCAGGGACTCATGAAATCGAACTGCCGGTATTCCTGCACCAGGCTGACGGGTTCGTAGACCACGCGTTTCTGCGCCTCGTCATAGCGCACTTCGGTATAGCCGGTGGTCGGGAAATCCTTGCGCAGCGGATGGCCGCGAAAGCCGTAGTCGGTCAGCAGGCGGCGCAGGTCGGGATGGCCCGAAAACAGGATGCCGAACATGTCGAACACCTCGCGCTCGAACCAGCCGGCCGAAGGGTGTATCTCGGTGATCGAGGGAACCATCTCGTCTTCGCGCACGGCGCATTTCAGGCGGATGCGGTGGTTCTGGTACATCGACAGGAAGTGATAGACGACATCGAACCGCGCCTCACGCTCCGGGTGGTCGATGGCGGTGATGTCCACCAGCGTCGAGAACCGGCAGGTGGCGTCGCTTTTCAGAAACTCCGCCAGACCGACCAGAGACGACGGAACGACCTCCAGCGTCAGCTCGTCCAGCGCGATCGAATAGGAGATCACGCAATCGGGGCGCTTCAGGCTGATATGCGTGCCAAGCTCGTTGAGGGCCTCGCTCATGACTTACCTCGCGATCGTGCCGGTGCGGCGGATTTTGCGTGACAGCTGCAGGATGCCGTAGAGCAGCGCCTCTGCCGTGGGCGGGCAGCCGGGCACATAGATATCCACCGGCACGATCCGGTCGCAGCCGCGCACGACGGAATAGGAATAATGGTAGTAGCCGCCGCCATTGGCGCAAGACCCCATCGAGATCACATAACGCGGCTCGGGCATCTGGTCATAAACCTTGCGCAGCGCCGGCGCCATCTTGTTGGTCAGCGTGCCGGCCACGATCATCAGATCCGACTGGCGCGGGCTGGCGCGCGGCGCGGTGCCGTAGCGTTCCAGGTCATAGCGCGGCATCGAGCTGTGCATCATCTCGACGGCGCAGCAGGCCAGACCGAAGGTCATCCAGTGCAGGCTGCCGGTGCGCGCCCAGTTGATGACATCCTCTGTCGAGGTCAGCAGGAAACCCTTGTCCTGCAACTCCTTGTTCAGCGCCTGCGTGGCATGTTCGCGGTCAGGCCCGGCGGTGTTGGCGGCGGTGCTCACTCCCATTCCAGGGCTCCTTTTTTCCACTCATAGGCAAAGCCGATGGTCAGCACGGCCAGAAACACCATCATCGACCAGAAGCCCACATCCCCAAGATCGCCGAAAGCGACGGCCCAGGGGAAAAGGAACGCGATTTCAAGATCGAAGATGATGAACAGGATCGAGACGAGATAGAACCGCACGTCGAACTTCATGCGCGCGTCGTCGAAGGCGTTGAAGCCGCATTCATAGGCCGACACTTTTTCCGGGTCCGGGTTGCGCACGGCCAGAACCACCGCCGAAAGGATCAGGATCGCGCCAAGGGCGGTTGCCAATCCGAGGAAAATGATGATGGGCAGATACTCTCTCAGCAGCTCGTCCACGGCGCATCTCCTTCTCGCGCCCCACGGGACGCGCGACTGTTATCTGATCGAGGTTTACCCCTCGCATGATACCGGGTCAACCAAGCGCGGCGGCGCAAAGCCCCTTGGTTTCGGGACATTTTGAAAAATGTGAACCGCGCGGTACACTCCCTGGCGCCGCAAAGCCGCCCGGCCGAGTCGCATTGCGCCGAAAAGCGCCCGCGTTTGCGGGATGCGGGCGGGCCGCTACATCTCTTCCCGCAGGGACCAGAGCGCGATGGCCTGCGCGGCGGTCATCGCCCTGTGGCAGTCGGCGCCCGCGATCATGCGCATGGAGCCCGACCCCCAGAGCGCATACTGCAACGCGCAGTTCGCGTCGCGATAGGCCCGCCACGCCTCCTGCATCGCAGGAAGCGCGTCCGCACTGTGCGCGAACTCCGGGAAGTACTCTGCCTCGGCCTGATCTACGGTGCCCAGCCACGCCAGCGTCCCGGCATATTCATGCGCCATGCGCGCGTCCCAGAACGCGGCCTCCGCCAGTTGGCAGGTCATGATCCCGAAGGTGGTCTGCCCACCCTCCTCCTGCGCGGAGCAGGCAGAGGCCAGCCGACCGGCACATGCCTCTTTGGCCGGCGCCGTCTGCGCGGCCTCGTAGCAGGAAAGAACCGGCCCGCCGTAACGGTCGATCAGCGCCTGCGTCGTGGCGTCATCCTGCTGCGCCGCGCACAGGACGGGCCAGGCAGACGCCGCCACCGCAAGGACGGACCGGCAATGCCCCCGACCTCTCCCGCCGCCCCACGACCACGCGGATTGCGAACAGGGTGACGCATGCGAAGCGGGAAAGCGGGGCATCGGATCTCCGGGCGCAAAGGGCTGGACGTGCGGAAGCAAAGCGTAACCGATCCTCCCGCATGTGGCCACGCGGGATGTGGCACCCGCCCCGGCGTATAAATCGGGTTGAACCAAATGGCGGGCCTGCGCATTACAGTGGTGACACCGTCGCAACAGAGGCACAGCGGATCATGATCAGACAAATGCTTGCAACATGCGCCGCGGGCCTTGCGCTTGCGCTGCCCGCCGGGGCCGAAGAGGTTGGCAAGGTCGGGGTCGACTGGGTCGGCAATGACATCGTGATCGAGGCGATCGCCGATCCCAAGGTCGCGGGCGTGACCTGCCACATCGCCTATTTCGACCGGTCGGTGCTGGACCGTCTGGCCCAGGGCAACTGGTTCGAGGATCCGTCGAACGCGTCTATCGCCTGCCGCCAGACCGGGCCGATCACCATCGGCGACATCGACCGCAGCGCCCGCGGCGAAGACGTGTTTCAGGAGCGCCGCTCGATCATCCTGAAGTCGCTGCGCGTCAAACGGATATTCGATGCCGAAAACCAGACGCTGATCTAT
Source organism: Actibacterium naphthalenivorans (assembly GCF_014196965.1). Classification (GTDB taxonomy): domain Bacteria; phylum Pseudomonadota; class Alphaproteobacteria; order Rhodobacterales; family Rhodobacteraceae; genus Actibacterium_A; species Actibacterium_A naphthalenivorans. Next base: position 192,791 of record NZ_JACIEQ010000001.1, read on the forward strand.
CTGGCCCATGCCCGCGAACTGACCGAGGGCTCGGCCAAGATGTCGATCTCGACGGTGCCGCTCTACCGCCCCGGCGACTGAACGGCGCCGGTTTATCCGGTCGCGGCGCCGCTGCCCTCCTCGGCCTGCCACAGGGCCGAAACCTCGGCCCGGATGATCCGCGCGATCAACTCGCAATCGGCGGTGGAAAAGGTCAGCGGCAGGCGCATGTCGATCAGCCCGGCCAGCACCGCGTCGGTCTGCGGCAGGGCCGGCGTGGCGGCATAGCGCCAGTGATCATAGCGCGAGGTGAAGGCCACGGGCTCCTGCGCGCCGAACCATTTCAGCTCGACCCCGCGCGCGGCGCAGCGGCGCAGCACCTCCTGCAGCTTCGCCGTGACCCATCCCTTGAGCAGGAACTGGAACGAAGACCCTACGAAGCGCTCCGCCGCCGGGCGACGGAACAGGGTCAGGCCGGGCGTGTTCTCCAGCCCCGCCTCGACCGCCCGGTAAAGCCGGTTCCATTTCTCGCATTGCCCGCGCAGCGCGCGCAGCTGCGGGCGCAGGATCGCGGCGCGCAGATTGTCCATGCGACCCGAGATATTCGGGGTGTCGAATTTCACGCGCTCGAACACCTCGGCAGGCGGCGCGGCGCGGTGGCGATCATAGAGCATGTAGGACCCCGACAGAAAAATGGCCCGCGCCATCACCTCGGGATCGTCGGAAATCAGCAGCCCGCCCTCGCCGGAATTCATGTGCTTGTAGGTCTGGGTCGAATAACAGCCGACCCGCCCGTGCCGCCCCGAGGGCACGCCGTTCCACGCCGCCCCCATCGTATGCGCGCAATCCTCGATCACGGTCACACCGGCCCGGTCGCACAGCACCATCAGCCGGTCCATGTCGCAGATATGGCCGCGCATGTGGCTGAGCAGCAGGGTACGCGCGCCGGTGGCCGCGATCTGCCGTTCCAGATCGTCCAGATCAATGGTCAGATCCTGCGTCACCTCAACGAACACCGGAACGGCGCCAAGTCCGACAATCGCGCCGGGCACCGGGGCCAGGGTAAAGGCGTTGGTCAGCACCTTGTCGCCCGGCGCCACGCCCACCGCCCGCATCGCGCATCCCAGCGCATAACCGCCCGAGGCCACGGCCAGGCAGTATTTCGCGCCGGTGAAGGCAGCGAATTCCTGCTCCAGCTCGGCAACCTCGCCCACCTCACCCTCGACAAGGTTGTAACGGTGCAGCCGGCCATGGCGCATTGCCTTTACCGCCGCCGCGATGCCCTCTTCCGGGATCGGCTCCTGCTGGGTGAAGCTGCCTGTGAAAACCTCTTTCATCAGGTCACATTGCGGGGCGGACAGGGCCAGGTCAATCGCCCGTGGGGCCGCCGCGCCGTTTATTGATCAGCGACAAAACCGCCCAGCCGGGGCCGCTGCCCCAAGCGGCGAAAACAATTCCCGCCACTCTCCTCAGGGGCGTTCCCGAGGTCATCCCGGAAGCAGCCGCGCCGCAACGTCGAACAGCGAATCGAAATCGTCCAGCAGCGCCTCGGGCTTCAGTGCCGCCACCGCACCGCCCTCGGGCCCGAAGGTGACAAGGGCGCAAGGCACCCCGGCCGCGCGCGCGGTTTCGCGGTCGGTCACCGTATCGCCGACCAGCATCGCCCGCGTCAAACTGCCGCCCGCCCGTTCCACAGCCGCGCGCAGCGGCGCCGGGTCCGGCTTGCGCACCGGCAGCGTATCGGCCCCGATCAGCGAGGCAAACCTGTCGCGGATCCCCAGCCGCGCCAGAAGCGTTTCGGCCAGCCCCTCGGGCTTGTTGGTGCAGATTCCCACCGCAAAACCGGCATCGCACAGCCGCTCGACAGCCTCCAGCGCGCCGGGATAGAGCGCGGTGAAAACGTCAATCTGCCGCGCGTAGGCATCCAGCAACAGGGGGAATTGCGCGTCGATATCCGCCTCGGCCCAGCCGGGCCGCGCCCGCTCGAACCCCAGCCGCAGCATCGCCCGCCCGCCCCGGAACGCGGTGGCCTGATCGGCCGACGGATCCAGTGGCGCGCCAAGGCCGAGCCCGCCGAAACACGCATTGGCCGCCGCGATCAGATCGCCGCTGGTATCGGCAAGCGTGCCGTCCAGATCGAAGATGACCGTGCGCATGTCGCCCCCTTTCGGCACCTTATCGCCGAGGTCTGAAACCTTGCGAAACGCCTTTTGATAATGCCCGCTCTTGCGATCGGGCCCATCCCCGATAAAAGGAGCGTGAACGGAAGGAAAGAGCGGAATTCATGGCGACAGCGCTGATCATCCTGGCCGCAGGCCAGGGGACACGGATGAAGTCGGACCTTCCCAAGGTCCTGCACCCTATCGCCCATGCGCCGCTTCTGGTGCATGCGATGAAATCAGGCGCGGCGCTGGAGCCCGACCGCACCGTGATCGTCGCCGGGCACGGCGCCGAAGCGGTCGAGGCCGCCGCCCGCGACCATGATCCCGACGTGATCGTCGTGCGCCAGGACGAACAGCTTGGCACCGGCCACGCCGTGGCGCAGGCGCGCGCGGCGCTGGAAGGGTTTGACGGCGATGTCATCGTCCTGTTCGGCGACACGCCGTTCATCCGCCCCGAAACGCTCGCCGCGATGGCCGCCGCGCGCGATGTGCATGACGTGGTCGTGCTGGGGTTCGAGGCCGCCGATCCGGGCCGCTACGGCCGCCTGGTGATGGCCGGCGACAGCCTGGAGCGGATCGTGGAATTCAAGGACGCCACCGCGGCGGAACGCGCCATCACCTTTTGCAACAGCGGCGTGATGGCGGCGCGGGCGGAGGTGATGTTCAGCCTGATCGACGCGCTGAGCGACGATAACGCGGCCGGCGAATATTACCTGACCGATATCGTGGCGCTGGCCCGCGCGCGCGGGCTGTCGGCCGGGGCGGTGGCCTGCGACGAATCCGAGACGCTGGGCGTGAACACCCGCGCCGATCTGGCCGCCGCCGGCGCCGCGTTTCAGGCCCGTGCCCGGGCCGGGGCGCTGGACGACGGGGTGACGCTGGCCGCGCCGGAAACCGTGTTCTTCGCCCATGACACGGTGATCGGCCGCGATGCGGTGATCGAGCCCAATGTGGTGTTCGGCCCCGGCGTGACGGTGGAATCCGGCGCCCTGATCCGCGCCTTTTCGCATCTGGAAGGCTGCCACGTGTCGCGCGGCGCGGTGGTCGGCCCCTATGCCCGGCTGCGCCCCGGCGCCGAACTGGCCGAGGATGTGCGCATCGGCAATTTCGTGGAGATCAAGAATGCGGTGATCGCCGAGGGCGCGAAGGTGAACCACCTGAGCTATATCGGCGATGCCTCGGTCGGGGCCGGTGCCAACATCGGCGCGGGCACGGTGACCTGCAATTACGACGGCGTGTTCAAACACCATACGGAAATCGGCGCGCGGGCCTTCATCGGCTCCGACACGATGCTGGTGGCGCCGGTGCGGGTGGGCGCCGGTGCGATGACGGCGTCAGGTTCCGTCATCACATCCGACGTGCCCGACGACGCGCTGGCGATTGGCCGCGCGCGCCAGGAGGTCAAACCGGGACTTTCGCGCAAATTGTTCGAAAAGTTGAAGGCTGCCAAGGCAAGACAGCAGAAAAGGGATTAAAAATGTGCGGTATTGTAGGGGTTCTCGGCAACCACGAAGTCGCGCCCATTATCGTCGAGGCCCTGAAACGGCTTGAATATCGCGGCTACGACAGCGCCGGAATCGCCACCGTGAACGACGGCGTGCTCGACCGGCGCCGGGCGGTGGGCAAGCTGGTCAACCTGTCGGACCTTCTGGTGCATGATCCGCTGCCGGGCAAGTCTGGCATCGGGCATACACGCTGGGCCACCCATGGCGCGCCGTCGGTCGGCAACGCGCATCCGCATAAATCGGGCCCCGTGGCCGTGGTGCATAACGGCATCATCGAGAACTTCCGCGAGCTGCGCGAAGAGCTGAAGGCCGCCGGCCTGAGCTTCGAATCCGAAACCGACACCGAAACCGTCGCCCTTCTGACGCGGTTCTACCTCGATCAGGGCCTGTCCCCGCGCGAGGCGACAGAACGCACCCTCGCGCGGCTCGAGGGCGCCTTTGCGCTGTGCTTTCTGTTCGACGGCGAAGACGATCTGATGATCGCCGCGCGCAAGGGCTCGCCGCTGGCGATCGGCCATGGCGACGGCGAGATGTTCGTGGGCTCCGACGCCATCGCGCTGGCCCCGCTGACCGACCGGATCACCTATCTGGCCGAAGGCGACCGCGCCATCCTGACCCGCGAGGGCGCCGTGATCATCGACGCCGAAGGGCGCCTGGCCAACCGCCCGGTCAAGACCATCCAGCTCGATGCGGCGCGGGTCGAAAAGGCCGGGCACAAGCATTTCATGGCCAAGGAGATCGCCGAACAGCCCGTGGTCCTGGGCGACGCCCTGCGCCACTACCTGTCGGCCGACGGGCGCGACGTGGACCTGCCCGACGGCGGCCTCGATTTCACCCGGTTCGAGCGGATCACCATGGTGGCCTGCGGCACGGCCTATCTGGCCTGCCTGACCGCGAAATACTGGTTCGAACAGCTTGCCGGCATCCCCGTCGATGTCGATGTGGCGTCGGAGTTCCGCTATCGCGAACCGCCGGTACCGGCCGGCACGCTCGCGCTGTTCGTCAGCCAGTCCGGCGAAACCGCCGACACGCTGGCGGCGCTGCGCTATGTGTCAGGCAAGGCCGAACAGATCGTGGCGGTGGTGAACGTGCCCGAAAGCTCCATCGCGCGGGAAAGCGACCTTGCGTTGCCAACGCTGGCCGGGGTGGAAATCGGCGTGGCCTCGACCAAGGCCTTCACCTGCCAGCTGACGGTTCTGGCGCTGCTGGCCCTGAAGGCTGCGGCGGCCCGGGGCCGGCTGGACGCCGACACGCTGGCCGCGCATCTGGCCGGGCTGCGCAACCTGCCCGGCCTGATGAACATCGCACTGGGGATGGGCGCCGACATCAAGGCGGTTGCCCGCAAGCTGGCCGAGGCGCGCGACGTGCTGTTCCTTGGTCGCGGCGCGATGTTCCCGCTGGCGCTCGAGGGCGCATTGAAACTCAAGGAAATCAGCTACATCCACGCCGAAGGCTATGCGTCGGGAGAGCTGAAACACGGCCCCATCGCGCTGGTCGACAAGCATGTGCCGGTGATCGTCATGGCCCCGCATGACCGGCTGTTCGACAAGACCGTGTCGAACATGCAGGAGGTGATGGCCCGCGGCGGCAAGGTGGTGCTGATCACCGATCCCAAAGGCGCGGCCAAGGCGGGTGACGGCGCCTGGAAAAGCATCGTCCTGCCCGAAGCGCCCGACCTGCTGGCGCCCATCCTCTATGCCCTGCCGGCGCAGCTTCTGGCCTATCACACCGCCGTGGCCAAGGGCACGGACGTGGATCAGCCGCGCAACCTGGCGAAATCCGTAACGGTGGAGTAGGCCGGTGGCAAGGCAGTTCGACGGAATCGAGCCCCCGCACCGCGCCTTCATCGAGGCGCAGCACATGTTCTTCGTCGGCTCCGCCGCGCCCGAGGGCCGGGTCAATATCTCGCCCAAGGGGATGGACAGCCTGCGGGTGCTTGGCCCCGACCGCATCATCTGGCTGAACCTGACAGGCAGCGGCAATGAAACCGCCGGGCACCTGCATCAGGCTGACAGGATGACGCTGATGTGGTGTTCCTTCACCACCCGCCCGCTGATCCTGCGCGCCTATGGCACGGCGCGCGCCCTGCACCCGCGTGATGCGGATTGGGCCGGGCTGATCGGGCTGTTCCCGCCCCATCCCGGGGCGCGGCAGATCTACGATATGCGGGTCGGAATGGTGCAAACCTCCTGCGGCTATGCGGTGCCCTTCTTCGATCACGCGGGCCCGCGCGACACGCTGGCGAAATGGGCGGAGGGCAAAGGGCCGAAGGGCATCCATGCCCATTGGGAAGAAAAGAACCAGACCACGATCGACGGCGCACCAACCGGAATTCTGGACCCGCAAGCATGACGCTGGACGACGCGCTCGATGCGCTGAAGGCCCATGCCGTGCCCGGCCGCGCCGAAGGCTCGGCCCGCTACCACAAGGTGCCGCGCGCCTATCTGGGGGTGACCAACCCGGCGATCAACGACCTGACGAAAGCCTGGCGCCGCGCGCTGAGCGTCGACGAGCGCGTGGCGCTGGCCCGCGCCCTGTGGGGCACCGACATCTTCGAGGCCCGGCTGGCGGCGGCGAAACTGCTGACCCAGGCGCGCATCCGCCCCGACGGCGCGGTCTGGGATCTGATCAGATCCTGGGTGCCGGATTTCGACAGCTGGGCGATTGCCGACCACGCCTGCATGGCGGGCCAGAAACGCCTTGTCGCCGATCCGTCGCGGCTGGACGAGGTCGAACCGTGGTCCCGCTCCGATCACATGTGGACCCGCCGCGCGGCGCTGGTGATCACCCTGCCCTGGACCCGGCAAAACCACCCCAAGCCGCGGGATCTGGAAATCCGGGACCGGGTGCTGACCTGGGCCGCCGCCTATGCGGACGACCCGGAATGGTTCATCCAGAAGGCCGTGGCCTGGTGGCTGCGCGACCTGTCGAAACACGACCCCGACCGGGCGCGCGCCTTCCTGCAGGCCCATGCCGACAGGATGAAACCCTTCGCGCGCAAGGAAGCGGGGAAATATCTGCCCTGACCCGCCGCAAACGCGCAGGGCACACCGCGCGGAATGCCGCTTGCCCTGATCCCCCGGCAGACGTAAGTTGCCCCGCATGACCCCGCAGTTGATCGACCCTTTCGCCCGCGCCGTCACCTATCTGCGCGTCTCGGTCACCGACCGATGCGATTTCCGCTGCGTCTACTGCATGTCCGAAAACATGACCTTCCTGCCCAAGAAAGAGCTTCTGACGCTGGAAGAGCTCGACCGCATGTGTTCCACCTTCATTGGGCTCGGCGTCGAAAAACTGCGCATCACGGGGGGCGAACCGCTGGTGCGCAAGGGCATCATGACCTTCTTCCGCGCGATGACCCGGCATCTGGAGTCAGGCGCGCTGCAAGAGTTGACGCTGACAACCAACGGCTCACAACTCGAGCGTTTTGCCGATGATCTCTTCGCCGTCGGCATCCGCCGGGTGAATGTCTCGCTCGACACGCTGGACGAGGCGAAATTCGCCCGCATCACCCGCTGGGGCCGCCTGTCCCAGGTACTGCGCGGCATCGACGCGGCGCTGGCGGCAGGGCTGAAAATCAAGATCAACACGGTAGCGCTCAAGGGCTTCAACGAGGATGAACTGTTCCACCTGACCAGCTGGTGCGCGGAACGCGGCATGGACCTGACCTTCATCGAGGTCATGCCGATGGGCGATCTGGGCAATGAAGACCGGCTGGGCCAGTACTGGCCCCTGACCGACCTGCGCGCGCGGCTGGCCGGGGAATACACGGTGACAGACCTGGCAGAGCGCACCGGCGGCCCGGCGCGCTATGTCCGGCTGGAGGAGACCGGCCAGAAGATCGGCTTCATCACGCCGCTCAGCCATAATTTCTGCGAAAGCTGCAACCGGGTGCGGATGACCTGCACCGGCGCGCTCTACATGTGCCTCGGCCAGGAAGACATGGCCGACCTGCGCAATCCGCTGCGCGATCATCCGGACGAGGACGGGCCATTGATCGCGGCGATACACGCGGCCATCGGGATGAAACCCGAAGGCCACGATTTTGACTACTCCCGCCAGAAAGCTGACGGCCAGGTCTCACGCCATATGAGCCACACCGGCGGCTGACAGTCCTTCCCTTCATCTTTCCGGAAAATATCCCCGCCGGAGGCATGGAATCTTTTGGGCACGCCAAAGGTTTTCTTGCCTCCGGCGGGGATATTTTCAGAAAGATGAAGCCATCAACGCTGATATGTCTTCACGAAGTTCCGCAGGATGCGTTCGGGCATCTGCACGTCTGCGGCATGGCACATCGCGATCAGGCTGTCGGCCTCTTCGGGCGCGAAATACCCCTTGTTGCGATAGATGCGTATACGCAGCGCGAAACCTTCGCTGTCGGCCTCGGGGTGGAATTGGGTGGCATAGACGTTCCGGCCGAAACGGATCATCTGATAGGGGCAGGTCGGGGAGGACAGAAGATGCGCGCAACCCGTAGGCAGGGTTTGCAGCGCCTCTTTATGGCCGACGAATGCATCGAACCGGTCGGGCAGCCCCTGCAGAAGCGGGTCGGCGGCGCCCTCCGCCGTCTGGCGGCAGTCGGCGGTGCCCACCGGTTCGCTGAACCTCTCCTTGGTGACGGCGGCGCCCAGGTGGTGCCCAAGCACGCCGATGCCGTAGCAGCAGCCCATCAACGGGAAATCGGCGGCGGTGATCGCCGGCATCAGGCCCAGAACCGCCTCTTCGATCCGCTTTTCCACCGGCGACTTCTTTTCCGGCGGGTCGGAGACGCAGCCGGGCCCGCCGCCGATGATGACACCGGAGTAATCCTCGAGATGCAGGTCCTTCGGGATCGGGTCGCGGTCCAGCAGGATGCGGCGGGTCCGGGCGGCGGTCAGCCCGCCCTTGCGCAGGAGCGCGGCATATTCGTCGTCCGAGGCTTCGGCTTCGGGGCGCAGTTGCAGGATCAGGAACGGTTTCATCGGCGGGCCGGGCTGGTTGCGGACCCGGGTCTGGTGCCCGATCGCCGGGGCGGCGTCAATGCGGCGGCGCGGCGCGGTCAGGCCGCGGGCATCCGGCTTTCGACGATTTCGGCCCACCAGGAGCAGCCGGCCGGGATGGCGTCATCGTTGAAGTTGTAGTCGGGCGTGTGCCAGGCCGGCCCATCACCGATGCCCATGAAGATATAGGCGCCGGGGCGTTCGTTCAGCATGAAGCTGAAATCCTCGGCCCCCATGACCGGGGCGATGTCATCCTCGACCAGGCCGGCCACCTTGCGGGCGGCCTCGGCGGCGAAGGCCGTCTGATCGCGCGCGTTGACGGTGACGGGGTAGCCGCGGGAAAAGGCGACCTCGGCGGTCGCGCCGAAGGTCGCGGCGGTGCCGGTGGCGACCTGCTTGAGCCGCTCTTCGACGAAATCCTGCACCTTTGGGTCCAGTGTGCGCACGGTTCCGCACAGGTTCACCACCTGCGGGATCACGTTATGCGCGGTGCTGTCGGTGCGGATGGTACAGACCGACACGACCGCCTGTTGCAGCGGATCGACATTGCGCGACACGATGGATTGCAGCGCGATCACGATGTGGCTGGCCACCAGCGCGGTGTCGATACAGTCATGCGGCCGCGCGGCATGGCCGCCCTTGCCGGTCACGGTGATTTCGAACTCATCGGCGGCGGCCATCATCGGGCCGGGCCGGATGGCGAACTGGCCGGTGGGAAAGCCCGGCAGGTTGTGCATGCCGTAAACCTCCTGGATGCCGAACCGTTCCATCAGCCCGTCTTTCACCATCGCGCGGCCGCCGCCGCCGCCCTCTTCTGCGGGCTGGAAGATGACCACGGCGGTGCCATCGAAATTGCGGGTTTCGGCCAGGTAGCTTGCCGCCCCAAGCAGCATGGCGCTGTGCCCGTCATGGCCGCAGGCATGCATCCGCCCCGGTGTTTTCGAGGCATAGGCCACCCCGGTTTGCTCATGGATGGGCAGCGCATCCATATCGGCGCGCAGGCCCACGACCCGGCCCGTGGTATCGGCCCGGCCCCGGATCACGCCGACCACGCCGGTGCGGCCGATCCCCTCGACCACCTGATCGCATCCAAATCCGCGCAGCAGCTCCGCGATGCGGGCGGCGGTGCGGTGGGTGTCATAATCCAGTTCGGGATGGGCGTGGAAATCGTGGCGCCAGGCGGTGATATCACCGTGCAGTTCGGCAAAGCGGTTCTTGACGGGCATGGGGCTATTCCTTGAGCTGGTCGATCAGGCGCGACATGAAACGCTCGCCCGCGACGAACTGTTCGATGGTGATGTATTCGTCCGGCTGGTGGGCCTGTTCGATGCTGCCGGGGCCGCAGACCACCGCCGAATAGCCGCGTTCCTGAAACTGGCCCGCCTCTGTGCCGTAGCTGACCACATGGGTGGCATTGTCGCCCGTCAGGCCGCGGGCGATGGCTTCGGCCTCTCCCTTCGGCTCGGGGCGCAGGGGGGGTACGTGGAAATACTGCTTCACCTCGATACCGGCGCCGGGGTGGATCGCCTTCATGTCCGCCTCCACCCGGCGGACCTCCTGCAGAAAGGCGCTGTGCCAGTCGGCCAGGCTCTCGCCCGGCACGCAGCGGAAATCGAGGCCGAAGCGGCAATCGGCGGCGGTGATATTGTGCGCGGTACCGCCCGAGATGGTGCCGACATGGATCGTGGTGAAGGGCGGCTCGTACACCGCATCCTCCGGCGCGGGCGGGCGGGCGCGGTTTTCGGCGTTGCGGCGATTGGCCCAGTCGATCAGCCGGGCCCCTTCCATGATCGCGCTGACGCCCCGGTGCATGAGCGAGGAATGCACCTCGTGCCCGCGCAGATGCGTGGCGAACCCGGCGCCCCCCTTGTGGCCGGTGACCACCTTCATCCCCGAGGGCTCGCCGATGATCGCGGCGGAGGCGCGCGGCAGGTCGGCGTTGGCAACCATATGATCGATCATTTGCGGCGCGCCGATACAGCCCAGCTCTTCGTCATGCGACAGGGCGATCTGCAGCGGGCGGTGCACGCCTTCGGCCTGCGCGCGCACCAGCGCCCAGAGCGCCAGCGCGTCAAACCCCTTCATGTCGCAGGTGCCGCGGCCGTGGTATTTTCCGTTACGCTCGGTCACCGTCCATGGGTCGCTCGCCCAGTCCTGCCCGTCGACCGGCACAACGTCGGTATGGCCCGACAGCACGATGCCCCCGGCCCGCGCCGGGCCGACATGGGCATAGAGGCTGGCCTTGCGCGCATCCTGCGCGTCGGGCACGCGGGTGCTGGCGATGCCGAAGCCCGACAGGTAATCCTCGACCCAGTCGACCAGCGCAAGATTGCCGTCCCGGCTGACCGTCGGGAATGACACAAGTTTTTCAAGCAGTTGTCGCGGCGTCAACGGGCGGCCCATCGGGTGCTCCCTGCGTTTCCCTGAGCGTCAGGGTGATGCCCCGCGCCGGCAAGGTCAAGCCACCAGAGGCGCGGTTGCCCCGGCGTTTCGCCCAATCTGCGAATAAAAACACCCGCCCCCGGCAGGCGCGGCGGCGTGGCGGCGGGTTTGACGCCGGGCGCCTGCGCGGAACGCTGTTCCGGCCCTGCCCGCCGGCGCCGAAAATCTGTTCCGCCGCGCCGCCCTTGCCGAAGGGCCCTGCGGCTTGATCCGGGGCGCGGTTGCGGTCAGATCACACCCATTCACGTTTGCAAGGATGCGGATATGTTCGAAGACCTCGGGTTCGAAACCCTGACCGCGCCGCAGGCCGCCATCTGGTTCGGCCTGATCCTGGGCGCCGCCTTCGGCCTGCTGGCCGAGATCACCGGCTTTTGCTTTCGCCGCACCGTCTCGGGCCCGGTGGCGGAGCGCCGCCCGGCGCTTGGCCTGTGGCTGGTCGCCGTGGTGGCCGCGCTGATCGGCACCCAGGGGGCGGTGGCCGCCGGGCTGATTTCTTTCGAAGAGCACCGGTTCTTCGCCGCCGATCTGCCGGTGCTGGCGATCATCGCGGGCGGGCTGTTGTTCGGCGCCGGAATGGTGCTGACACGCGGCTGCGTCTCGCGCCTGACCGTTCTGACGGGCACCGGCAACCTGCGCGCGCTGCTGGTGCTGGTGGTCTTTGCCATCACCGCGCATGCCACGTTGAAAGGCGTACTGGCGCCGCTGCGCGTGGCGCTCGGGTCAGTCACGGTGCCGCTGCAAAGCGCCGGCCTGTCCGCCCTGCCCGGCGGGGCGTGGGTATGGACGGCGCTGCTGGCGCTTCCGGCGCTGGCCTATGCGGCACGCTCGGGCGTTTCGCCGCGCAAGGCGGCGCTGGCGGTGCCGCTCGGTCTGCTGGCGGCGATAGGCTGGGTCGGCACCGGCTTTGTGCTTTACGACGATTTCGACCCGATCGCGCTGGAATCGCTCTCCTTCACCTCGACCGCCGCCGACACGCTGTTCTGGGGCATCGCGGCCACGTCGATCCCGGCGCGGTTCGGCGTGGGGCTGATCGGCGGGGTGCTGGCCGGCGCGCTGGTGGCATCCCTGCTGGGCGGGCGCTTCCGCTGGCAAAGCTTCGAGAGCCCGGCGCAAACCGGGCGCTACATGGCCGGCGCGCTGCTGATGGGCGTGGGGGGTGTGCTGGCGGGCGGCTGCACCGTGGGCGCGGGCCTGTCGGGCATCCCGACGCTCAGCTTTGCCGCGCTTCTGGCGGTGCTGGCCATCGCGGCGGGCGGCGTGATCGCCGACCGCGCGCTTACTCCATCTCGTGCCGGATCCGGCGGATCATCAGCCACACCCCCAGCACGACAAGCGGCGTGAGCATCGCGGTCAGCATCCCCTTGCTCAGCCCCAGCGGCTCGGCAAGGGGATAGGCCATGTACGAGGCCAGGCTGACCGCATAATAGCTGATCGCGACGACGGACAGCCCCTCGACCGTCTTTTGCAGGCGAAGCTGCAGATCAGCGCGCCGGTCCATGCTTTCGAGCAGCTTCTGGTTCTGGGCGGAACGATCCACATCCACCTGGGTGCGCAACAACTCGCCCGCCCGGATCGCGCGTTCCGTCATCTCATGCAGCCGCCGTTCGGTGGATTTGACCGTGCGCATCGCCGGGTCGAACCGGCGCATCATGAATTCGCGGAAGGTCTGGCGCCCCTCGAACCGCGATTCGCGCATCACCTCGATCCGCTGATGCACGATCGCCTCATAGGCGGCGGTGGCACCGAAGCGGAACTGCGACTGGGCGGTCATGTTCTCCAGCTCGGCAGAGATCGCCAGAAGCGCGTGCAGCGTTTCCTCGGGCGTATGGTCGCCGGTTTTGAGATCGCCGACCAGCGTCACCAGCTTCGGGTCGATCGCGCCCATCTGCGCCGAAAGTTCGCGCGCGCGGGGCAGGCCCAACATCGACATCGCCTTGTAGGTCTCGATCTCGGTCAGGCGCTGCACGATGCGGCCAACGCGCCGCGCGCCCGTCTCGGGGCGCACGAACAGGGCAAAGCGCATGTGCCCGGCGCTGTCGATGCGAAAATCCGAGGCCATGACCGCGCTGTCATCCAGCACCCCCGAACAGGCCAGGCTTTCGGGCACGAACCAGTCGCCCAGACGGCGCACGATGCTTTCGTCGGGCTCGCGCAACTGCTCCATCCGGATCAGCGCAGAGGTGATGCGCAGGCCCGGCGCGGTGGCCAGCCAATCGTCGGGGAAAACCTCGAACGCGCTCGGATCGAACGGGCGGTCGGCAACGCCATCGGTGAAGATCGTGTAGGTCACGAATTCCGTATGGCTTTCCCATTTCAGCTTGTGCCGCCCGATATCGCCGAAGAAATGGGTGGCGTCGGGCTGCGGATGCTGGGCGCCGAACCGGTCGAGCAGGTCGAGCAGATGCGCGCGGTCTGCGCCCCGGTCGCGGTTGGCGGCGTCATGGGGGCGCTTTATCGCCAGATAGGCGGCGTGGCACGGCGTTTCCAGCGCCGGGAACGGGCGCGCGTGCAGCTCGTTGGCCATCATGTAGCGCAGCGGGTGGTCTTCGATCGGGCTCATGCCGGTGCCTTCTGAAACGTCCCCAGACCCTACCCGGAAACGCGCCCGTGTAAACATAAACATTCAACAAAAACCATATGTTGAACGCATACAATGGCACACTGCGGCGGGATCAGCCGGATTTGGGCGGAGCCTTCTCGCGCCGTGTACGCGCGATCAGCATGAACCCGGCAAGGCCCAGAAACGCCAGCCCGGCGCTGGCCCAGAAGGTCGCCGCCGGGCCGGGCCCGGCCCACAGAACGCCGGCCAGCAGGCTGGCCAGAAACAGCGCCACGCCGCTTGTCAGGTTGAAGACGCCGAAGGCGGTGGCGCGCAGCTCGACCGGGGCGCTGTCGGCCACCAGCGCCGACAACAGCCCCTGTGTCAGGCCCAGATGCAGCCCCCAAAGCGCCGCGCCGATGAAAACCGCCGCCACGCCCTGCGCCATGGCCAGCACCACATCCGATACCACCAGCGCCGCGAACCCCAGCATCAGCAGCCCGCGCTTGCCGATCCCGTCGGACAGCACCCCGACCGGATAGGCCGAGGCCGAGGAGACCAGATTGATGATCACCAGGATCATCGGCGCGAGGGCCAGGGCAAGCCCCTGCTCCTCGGCCCGCAGGATGATGAATGCCTCGGTGAACCGGGCCAGCGTCATCACCCCGCCCAACGCCACCACACCCCAGAACAGCGGCCCCATCCGCGACAGCATCTTGCGGTCGATCGGGGTGCGCACCGGGGCGGCGGCCGGGGCGCGCTCTGGCTCGCGCACGAAGGTAACGAGCAGGAAAACCGCGATGCAGCCGGGCACAAGCGCGACCCAGAACACCAGCCGGAAGTTATCGGAAAACAGCGCCATCAGCGCCATCGCCAGCAGCGGCCCGACAAAAGCGCCGATATTGTCGAGCGACTGGCGCAGGCCATAGGCCGCGCCGCGCTTGTCGGGCGGGGCCAGATCGCCGACCAGCGCATCGCGCGGCGCCCCGCGGATACCCTTGCCGATCCGGTCGGAAAACCGCGCGCCCAGCACCCAGCCCGCCGTGGGCGCCAGCGCGAAGATCGGCTTTGACAGGGTGCCCAGCCCGTAGCCCAGAATGGTCAGCGGCTTGCGCTTGCCCATCCTGTCGCTCAGCGCGCCGGAAAACAGCTTGGTGATATTGGCCGTGGCCTCGCCGATCCCCTCGATCAGGCCGACGGTCACGGTGCTGGCCCCAAGGACCGTCACCAGAAACACCGGCAGCAGCCCGTGGATCATCTCGGAGGAGATATCCATCAGCATGCTCACAAAGCCCAGCGCCCAGATACTGCGCGGAAGGCCGCGCCAGTTGCCCTTGTCACCGTCGGTCATGCTGCCCCCTTTGCGTTACGGCAAACGCTAGGCCCGCCGCGGCCACCGGGCAACAAGAAAGCCCCGGCGCAACGGCCGGGGCTTTGGTTTTCGCGCGCTGCCGGTTACTGGATCAGCGTCAGCAGCTTGTCGATGCTGGCCTTGGCGTCGCCATAGAACATGCGCGTGTTTTCCTTGTAGAACAGCGGGTTCTCGATGCCCGAATAGCCCGTGCCCTGGCCGCGCTTGCTGACGAACACCTGTTTCGCCTTCCAGCATTCCAGCACCGGCATGCCGGCAATGGGGCTGTTGGGGTCTTCCTGCGCCGCCGGGTTCACGATGTCGTTGGAACCGATGACGATCGCCACATCCGTGTCCGGGAAATCGTCGTTGATCTCGTCCATCTCCAGCACGATGTCATAGGGCACCCGCGCCTCGGCCAGCAGCACGTTCATGTGGCCGGGCAGACGCCCCGCCACCGGGTGGATGGCAAAGCGCACCTCCTTGCCCTTGGCGCGCAGCCGCTTGGTCAGCTCGGATACCGATTGCTGCGCCTGCGCCACCGCCATGCCGTAGCCGGGGATGATGATGATGCTGTCGGCCTCGTCCAGCGCCGTTGCCACGCCTTCGGCGTCGATCGCGATCTGCTCGCCCTCGACCTCCATCGCCGGTCCCGCCGCGCCGCCGAAGCCGCCCAGAATGACCGAGATGAAGCTGCGGTTCATCGCCTTGCACATGATGTACGACAGGATCGCGCCCGAAGAGCCCACCAGCGCGCCCACCACGATCAGCAGATCGTTGCCAAGGCTGAAGCCGATGGCCGCCGCCGCCCAGCCGGAATAGCTGTTGAGCATCGACACCACCACCGGCATGTCGGCGCCGCCGATACCCATGATCAGGTGATAGCCGATGAACAGTGCGGCCAGCGTCATCAGGAACAGCGGGAAAAAGCCGCCGGTGTTGAAGTACCAGATCAGGCACAGCACCGAAAGCGCCGCGGCGCCCGCGTTCAGCATATGCCCGCCCGGCAGTTTGGTCGCGGCCGAGCCGACCTTGCCCGCCAGCTTGCCATAGGCGATGACAGAGCCGGTGAAGGTCACGGCACCGATGAAGATGCCCAGAAACAGCTCGACCCGCAGGATGTTGACCTCGACCGAGGTCTTGTGCGCCAGCAGGGCTGCAAAGCCGTCCAGCCCTTGGCGGGCGGCATCGTCCATCGCCAGCACGCGGCCCAGTTCGATATGGGCGACATAGCCCACGAACACCGCCGCGAGACCGACCAGAGAGTGCATCGCCGCAACAAGCTGCGGCATCTCTGTCATCTGGACGCGTTGCGCCACGACATAGCCGATCGCGCCGCCGGCGGCGATCAGGATGACCGACAGCAGCCACAGGCCCGAGCCGGGTCCGATCAGCGTTGCCAGCACCGCCAGCGCCATGCCGGCGATCCCGTACCAGACCGCGCGCTTGGCGCTTTCCTGCCCCGACAGGCCGCCGAGCGACAGGATGAACAGAACAGCCGCGACAACATAGGCGGCAGTGGTGAATCCGAATTCCATGGTCCCGGCCTCCTTAAGATTTCTGGAACATGGCAAGCATGCGCCGGGTTACGAGGAAGCCGCCGAAGATGTTGATCCCGGCCATGAAGACCGACAGCGCCGCCAGAATGATCACCAGCGCCGAATCCGATCCGATCTGCATCAGGGCCCCCAGGATGATGATCGACGAAATCGCGTTGGTGACCGCCATCAAGGGCGTGTGCAGGCTGTGGCTGACGTTCCAGATCACCTGGAAGCCCACGAACACCGCCAGCACGAACACGATGAAATGCTGCATGAAGCTGGCCGGGGCCACCAGCCCCACCCCCAGGATCAGCGCGGCACCCACCACCAGCAGCGTGACCTGCTGTTTGGTCTGCGCCTTGAAGGCGGCAACCTCCTGCGCGCGCTTTTCTTCCGGCGTCAGCTCCTTGACCGCTTCCTTGGGCTTGGCGGCAATCGCCTTCACCTTCGGCGGCGGCGGCGGGAAGGTGATTTCGCCGTCATAGGTGACCGTCGCGCCGCGGATCACGTCATCTTCCATGTTATGCACGACCTGCCCGTCTTTTTCGGGCGTCAAATCGAACATCATGTGGCGGATGTTGTTGCCATAAAGCGTGGAGGCCTGCGCGGCCATCCGGCTGGGGAAATCGGTATAGCCGACGATGGTCACACCGTTTTCGCTGACAACCTTCTGATCCTTGACGGTCAGATCGCAGTTGCCACCCTTTTCGGCGGCAAGATCGATCACGACCGAGCCCGGCTTCATCGCCGCGACCATGTCTTCGAGCCACAGCTTGGGCGCATCGCGGCCCGGGATCAGCGCCGTGGTGATGACGATATCCATGTCGGGGGCCAGCTCGCGGAATTTCTCGAGCTGCTTTTCGCGGAACTCGGGCGAGGAAGGCGCGGCATAGCCGCCCGTCGCCGCGCCGTCCTGCGCGGCCTCCTCGAAATCGAGGAACACGAAATTCGCACCCATCGATTCGATCTGCTCGGCCACTTCGGGGCGCACGTCGAAGGCATAGACGATCGCGCCCAGCGAGGTCGCCGTGCCGATCGCGGCGAGGCCCGCCACGCCAGCGCCCACCACCAGAACCTTGGCCGGGGGCACCTTGCCCGCCGCCGTCACCTGGCCGGTGAAGAAGCGGCCAAAGTTGTTGCCGGCCTCGATCACCGCGCGGTAACCCGCGATATTGGCCATCGACGACAGCGCGTCCATCTTCTGCGCACGGGAAATGCGCGGCACCATGTCCATGGCGATCACATTGGCGCCCTTGGATTTGCACAGCTCCAGCAGCGCCTCGTTCTGCGCCGGCCAGAAGAAGGAAATCAGCGTCTGCCCCTTGGTCAGGCGCTTGGCCTCGGTCTCGTTGGGCTCGCGCACCTTGATGACGATATCCACCGCTTTCCAAAGTGCGGCGGGCGTCTTGATGATCTCGACCCCGGCTTGCGCATAGGCGTCATCGGAAAAACCCGCCGCTGCCCCCGCTCCGGTTTCAATTGCACAGTCATACCCCAGCTTCTGAAGCTGAAGGGCGCTCTCCGGGGTCATCGCAACGCGCGCTTCCCCTTCGAATACCTCCTTCGGTGCCCCGATTTTCACGTCCTCAATCCCTCTCTATCCGGCCCGGCCGAACCTTTACCCTAAAAGACGCCAGACTATTACCATTGCGTAACATTATTTCACAAGCATATCGGTGTTGATTTTCGATCCTGTCGTTTCGCGGCCTACAACCAGCGTCGCACACGCGCGGCATAGCTGTCGAAGGCGGCGCCGAACTCCTGCCGGATCCGGACCTCCTCGCCCCGGATGAACCGCTTCTCGATCAGCGCCATGAAGGCCGGGATCAGCACCAGGCTCAGCCCCGCGTCCCAGCGCAGGATCAGCCCGCCCAGGATCAGCGCATCGCCCAGATAGATCGGATTGCGTGTCAGCCGGTAGATGCCGCCCCGCACCAGCGTTCCGGGGGTTCTGCGAGGGATGACCGTGGTGCGATTGCCAAGGAACTGCGCCACGGCCGCGACCCCGATCAACAGACCCGCGCCGATCAGAACGGCGCCCAGCGCATCGGCCCAGCCGCCGAACCGGAAAACCGGAAGCCAGCGCGCCTGCCCCCAGGCCAGCCCGCCGAACAGCGCCAGCCACATCGGCGGAAGGTCGATCCATCGCAGCACGAAACGTATCAATTCGCGGTTCCCCGAAGTCATTGCCTCGCGACTAGGCAATGCGGGGCCGTGATTTGCAAGCCCCCGGCGGGCCGCCGCGCCGCATTGACCAGGGCGCGCGCGGGTGGTTCTGATCGGCGCGGAAAGGACCCGCGCCATGCCCCCCTACCAGATCCGCCACGTCCACCCCGGCGACGGCCCCGCCGCACACCATGTCCTGCATGCCGCGGTGCATCAGGGGGCGGCCGCGTTCTATAGCGCGGCAGAGCGGGCCGCCTGGGCCCCCGACGGCCCGCCCGCCCCGGATTGGGAGCCGCGGCTGCTGTCCGGTCACACGCTGGTGGCCGAAGACCGGGCCGGCGCGATGATCGGATTCATGACGCTGGGCCATGACGGGTTTCTCGATTTCGCCTATGTCGCACCGGGCTGGATGGGCAAGGGCGTCGGCGATGCGCTTTATGCCGCTCTCGAACCGATCGCGCGCGCAGCCGGGCTGCGGGTGCTCAGCACCGAGGCCAGCCATCTGGCGCGGCGGTTCTTTCACCGCCACGGCTGGGCAACCGTGGCGCGGCAAAGCGCGATCCGTGATGGCGTGGCAATCACCAACTTCCGTATGGAATGCCCCCTGCCCTGATTTCGCCACGATATCGCCCCGCGCGTGTCACGGCCCCAGCAAAACCCGGCCTCACTAATTCTTTAGTCACTGGCGATAGCAAGAAACGTGTGAAGGGCTTTGCCGCGCTTCGCAGGGTGCCCGCACGGGTGCTCGAACAGGAAATATGAGGCACAGCAACCGGGGCAAGGCACGGGGGCGCAGGGGACACGGGCACGGGCAACCGCCCGCTTGGGAAGGAACGCAACTCCTTTCATCTCCAACGCGCCTTTCCTCCTCCCGCGTGGTACCGAGTGGAGACAGATGGCGATTTTCGACGTCAAGTTTTATGATGCGGACCCATCGGGTATCCTTTCGCGCAGCGTGGGGGCCACAGTCACATGGAGCGGCCCGGCCACGCCCGCAGGTGCCGCGACGATCACCGACAATGAATCGGGCGTCGGCGGCCAGACACTGGATGACGATAGCGCCGGGCGCGAAGCCGCGACGGCCAGTGTCACCGTCAATGGCCTGACCTCCACCAACAGCACCGTCGATGCCGAACTCGTCTGGACCCTGCGCGACACGGTGACCGGCCAGCAGTTCCAGGTGGCGCAGTTCCAGGTCGAAAACGGCGGAGCGTCGGGTTATTACACACTGTCGGAAATGCCGCTGGTCGCGGGGCGCGACTATGAGGTCATGGCCTATGACAGCAACCCCAACGCCTCATCTGGCGACATCGCCTTCAGCTATGCGGATTATGTCGAAAGCGACGGCGTCGTCGCGGGCAGCTCCGGCGACGATATCATCGACGCAGGCTATACCGGCGATCCCGAGAACGATCTGGTCGACGATGGCGTCGGGACCGGCGGCGCGGGAATGGGCGATACCATCGACGCGGGCGCGGGTGATGACACGGTTGCCGCCGGCGCCGGGGCGGATACGGTTTATGGCGGCGCGGGGCGCGATACGATCGACGGCGGCGCGGGCGATGACACGATCTATGGCGACGCGCCCGCCGCCACCGCGCAAAGCGAAGACCTGAACTGGGCGGCCGAGGGCAACGATGGCACCAGCGTGGCGGGCGGTTTCACCCAGTCCACCGGCCAGATGAACGTATCGGTCTCCACCGCGAGCGACGGCAACAACAGCCCGACCTTCCAGGTGGAAACCTCCGATACGGCCTATGTCGCTTCGGGCGAAAGCTTCGATCCCAATTCCAACCTCTATCTCTACGGCGCGGGCGACGCCGCGACCTCGACCACCACGCTGGATTTTTCCGCAGCCGCCGGCAGCGGGCTGAGCGACGCCGTGGAAAACGTGCAGTTCCGCATCAACGACATCGATTCCTATGCCCGGAACCACCAGGACATCGTTACCGTCAGAGCCTATGGTGCGGATGGCAAACCCATCGCCGTTTCCATCGCGCCCAGCGGCGGCGACACCGTTTCCGGCGATACGGCCTCTGGCTACACGATCACCGCCGACAGCTCCTATGACGATCCCGACAGCGCCAGCGGCTCGGCGCTGATCAGCATCGCCGGCCCCGTCGCCCGGATCGAGATCGCCTACCGCAACGGCATCACCCCGTCGGGCGGCAATGCCGGCACCCATGCGATCTGGGTCAGCGATGTCGAATTCCAGACGATGCCCGCCTCCGGCGATGATGACATCATCGACGGCGGCACCGGTGACGACACGATCTTCGCCGGCGACGGCTCCGACACGATCACGTTCCAGGACGGGTTCGGCAGCGATACCGTGGCCGGCGGCGAAGGCGGCACCGACTACGACACACTGGATTTCTCGGCGCTCGGCGCGCCGGTGTCGGGCAGCTATGGCGGGGATGAGGCCGGCACGCTCGGCGATGGCACCAACAGCGTCAGCTTTTCGGAAATCGAACATCTGGTCCTGACCGATCTGGATGATACGGTCGATGCCTCCGCCGACAGCGCGGGCGTCGATATCGACGCGGGTGCCGGGGCGGATGTGATCTCCGGCGGATCGGGCGACGATGTAATCGACGGCGATGCCGGCGACGACACGATCGCCGGCGGCACCGGCGCCGATATCGTGGATGGCGGCACCGGGGACGATACGATCCATGTGGCCGAGGGCGACAGTGCCACCGGCGGCGATGGCGACGATACCTTCACCCTCACCGATCTGGACGAGGCCGGTTCCGCCGGTATCACCATCACCGGCGGCGAGGGCGCGGAAACGGCGGGCGACACGCTCGATTTCCAGGGGCTGATCGGCTTCAAGGACATCACCTATACCAATACCGATGATGCCTCGGGCGGGCTCAGCGGGTTTGCGTCGCTGGCGGACGGGTCGGTGGTCAACTTCTCGGAAATCGAGACGATCATCATCTGTTTCGCGGCCGGCACCCACATCCTGACCCCGCGCGGCGAACGTCCGGTGGAAAGCCTGCGCCCCGGCGATCTGGTGATCACCGCCGACAGCGGGCTGCAGCGCGTGCGCTGGACCGGCCGGCGCGAGGTGCCCGCGCAGGGCAATCTTGCCCCGGTGCGCATCCGTCAGGGCGTTCTCGGCAACACCCGCGATCTGATCGTATCACCGCAGCACCGGATGCTGTGCACGGGTCATCGCGCCGAGCTTCTGTTCAGCCAGAACGAGGTTCTGGTACCCGCGCTGCACCTCGTCGATGGCAAGGATGTGCTGCGCGAGGCGGGCGGCACGGTGACCTATGTGCATATCCTGTTCGACCGGCACGAGGTCGTCTTTGCCGAAGGCGTGGCCAGCGAGAGCTTTCATCCCGGCCACATGGGGCTGGAAGGCATCGCCGATCCGGCCCGCGAAGAGCTGTTCGCGGTCTTCCCCGAGCTGCGCTCGAACATCGGATCTTATGGCCCGACCTCGCGCCTCGTGCTGCGAAAGCACGAAGCGCTGGCCCTGCGCGCGGCCTGAGCCGGCGGGCGCGCCTGTCAGTAGATCCCGTTCGCCCGCTGCACTTCGCGCACATAGGTGATGATGGCGCCGATCTCGGCGTCGGTCAGGCCCGGCACCGGGGGCATGTCGCCAAAGCGCCAGTGATGCGCCCGCGCGCCGTTGCGGGCGGCCATCAGGAATGACATGTCACCGTGATGACCGGGTTCATAGATCTTGTGGATCAGCGGCGGGGCAACCCCCGCCCGCCCGGCGGCGTTCACCCCGTGGCAGCTTGCGCATCTGGCATTGAACGCGGTTTCACCCAGCTTCGCCGTGGCGCTCAACTGTGCGGGAAGGGCAACCTCGACCATCGCGCGCCCTGCGGCGGCCTGCGCCGTTGGCGCGGCAACGCCCTGCCCCGCGAAAATTCCGTAGGCGCCAAGCCCGCCCAGCGCGATGACGGCAACAGCCGCCGCAACAAGTTTCGCGTTCATGAAACCCTCCCTTTACGCCGGGAAGACCCTAAAGGTTCCAGTAAAGGTAAGGTCAAGTCACGGAAAGGTGAACCCGCCCGCCCGCTCAGGCGGTTTTCAGAACCGGCGCACGCCGGCATTCCGCCCATTGCCGCACCGCCTCGCCAAACGCCTCGAACAACGGGCGCGAGACCGGATCGCAGGCCGCGTTATATTCCGGGTGCCACTGCACCGACATGGTAAAGCCGGGCGCGTCTTTCACATAGATCGCTTCGGGCGTGCCATCGGGCGCATAGCCATCCACCACGATCCGCGCGCCGGGGGTCTTGATCCCCTGCCCGTGCAGCGTGTTGGTCATCACCTCGGTCGCGCCGAACAGGCGGGCAAAGGGGCCGCCCTCGGAAAACCGTACCATGTGGCGGAGGGCGAATTTCTCTTCCACCGTGCCATCCGGGGGCATCCGGTGGTTCATCCGGCCCGGCAACTCGCGGATTTCGGGGTAGAGCGTGCCGCCCATGGCCACGTTGACCTCCTGAAACCCGCGGCAGATACCCAGAAGCGGTTGGCCCCGCTCCACCAGCGCCCGGATCAGCGGCAGCGCGATCGAATCGCGGGCACGATCAAAGGCGCCATGCGCCTCGGTCGGGTCTTCGCCATATTCCTCGGGGTGGACGTTGGGCCGGCCGCCGGTGAAAAGGAACCCGTCGCAGGTTTCCAACAACTCCGCCACGGTGACAAAGCGCGGGTCGGCGGGGATAAGCAGCGGCATCGCACCCGAAACTTCGGCCACAGCCTCGGAATTCATCGCGCCGCCGGCGTGAACCTCGTAGCTGTCATTGATCAGATGCTGGTTTCCGATGATGCCGACAATGGGGCGCGCCATATTCGTCCTCTTATCCCGTTGCCACAACAATATAGCGATCACGGGCCGGGGTGAAGAGGCACCGCGCCGCACATGACTTGTGCAGGGGCACCTGCCTGTTTTTTGATCAGCGCGCGCCGCTCAGGCGTCGCCCTCCAGACCCGCGGCGGCGATGCCGGCCAGACCGGCGATCGTGTCATTGTCCGACGTGTCGCCGGTGACCCCCACGGCGCCGACGACGGCGCCCTTGCCATCGCGCAGCAGAATGCCGCCGGGCACCGGCACCACCTTGCCGCCATAGGCACCGTTGACCGCCGCCATGAAATAGGCCTGCTGTTCGGCCCGCGCCATCTGCGCCTTGCCGCCCATGCCCAGCATCACCGCGCCAAAGGCCTTGCCCTCGGCGATCACGAACCGGCCGGGGCTGGCGCCATCCTCGCGTTCGAAGGCGATGACATGGCCCCCCGCATCCAGCACGACGACCGATAGCGGTTTCAGCGCCATCTCGCGGCCCTTCTCGAGCGTTTTGCGGATGATGGTGCGGGCTTTGCGCAGGGTAACGGATGCCATGTCGGATGTTCCTTTCGGTTTGCGGAAATTCAGGTGCGGCGGCTGGATTTGAGCTGCAGGCGGCGCGTGTGCAGCACCGGTTCGGTATAGCCGGAGGGCTGCACCCGCCCCCGGAACACCAGATCGCAGGCCGCCTGAAACGCGACGCCATCAAACCCCGGCGCCATCGGCACATAGGCCGGATCACCCGCGTTCTGCCGATCCACCACCTCGGCCATCTTGTGCATGGCCTCCATCACCTGCGGGGCGCTGATCACATCGTGATGCAGCCAGTTCGCCAGCGCCTGGCTGGAAATGCGGCAGGTGGCGCGGTCTTCCATCAGGCCCACGTCGTGGATATCGGGCACCTTGGAACAGCCCACCCCCTGATCGACCCAGCGCACGACATAGCCCAGAATGCCCTGCGCGTTATTCTCGATCTCGGCGCGCAATTCGTCATCGCTCCAGTTGCGGCCCTCGGCCAGGGGCAGGGTCAGCAGATCGTCCAGCGTGCCGCGCGGCCCGCCGGCGGCGATCTCGTCCTGCCGGGCAAGGACGTTGACCTTGTGGTAATGGGTGGCGTGCAGCGTCGCCGCCGTCGGGCTGGGCACCCAGGCGCAGGTGGCCCCCGCCATCGGATGGCCGATCTTGGCGGCCAGCATGTCGGCCATCAGATCGGGCATGGCCCACATCCCCTTGCCGATCTGCGCCCGCCCCTTCAGCCCGCAGGCCAGCCCGATATCCACATTGCGATCTTCGTAAGAGCTGATCCATGGCTGCGATTTCATCTCGCCCTTGGGCACCATCGGCCCGGCCTCCATCGAGGTGTGGATCTCGTCGCCGGTCCGGTCGAGGAAACCGGTGTTGATGAAGGCCACCCGGTGTCTGGCGGCACGGATGCATTCCTTGAGGTTGGCACTGGTGCGCCGCTCCTCATCCATGATGCCCAGCTTCACGGTATAGCGCGGCAGGCCCAGCGCGGCCTCGACACGGGTAAAGATACGGTCGGCAAAGGCGACCTCTTCGGGCCCGTGCATCTTGGGCTTGACCACATAAACCGACCCGGTGACGGAATTGCGCGCACCGCCCGCCTTTTGCAGATCGTGCATGGCGATGAGCGTGGTCATCATCGCATCCATCAGCCCCTCGAAGGCCTCGTTGCCGTCGCGATCCAGAATCGCGGGCGTGGTCATCAGATGCCCCACGTTGCGCACCAGCATCAGCGCGCGGCCCTTCAGCGTGGCCGGGCCGCCATCGGGCGCGGTGAAGGCCACATCGCCGTTCAGCCGGCGGGTGATGGTGCCGCCGCCCTTGGCCACCTGCTCGGTCAGATCGCCCTTCATCAGGCCCAGCCAGTTGCGATAGGCCAGCGCCTTGTCCTCCCCGTCGACGGCGGCCACGCTGTCTTCGCAATCCATGATAGACGACAGCGCCGCCTCCAGGATCACATCACTGATCCCGGCCGGGTCGGTCTTGCCCACCGGGGTGGACGGGTCGATCACGATGCGGATATGCAGGTTGTTGTTTTGCAGGATCACCTCGTCGGGCGCGGCGGCGTCACCGATATGGCCCGCAAACTGCAACGGATCGGCCAGCGCGGCGCCCTTCAGCGCGCCATCCCCCACCGACAGCGCCGTGACATCGGCCCAGCTTGCCCCGCTCAGCGGCACGGCCTCGTCCAGAAACGCCTTGGCCCAGGCCACCACCCGCGCGCCCCGCGCCGGGTCATAGCCGCCGCCCGCAGGCAGATCGCCCAGCGCATCGGTGCCGTAAAGCGCATCATAGAGCGAGCCCCAGCGCGCATTGGCCGCGTTCAACGCGTAGCGTGCATTCATGATCGGCACCACGAGTTGCGGCCCGGGCTGCCGGGCGATCTCGGGGTCTGTGGGGCCGGTCTCCAGCGTGAAATCAGGGCCCTCGGGCAACAGATATCCGATCTGGCGCAAAAAGGTCGTATAGGCGGCATGGTCGTGCGGCTGGCCCGCACGGGCGGTATGCCAGGCGTCGATCTGTTCCTGCAGATCTTCGCGGCGCTCCAGCAGGGCGCGGTTTTCCGGCCCCAGGTCGTGGATCAGCGCCGACAGTTCCCTCCAGAACACCGCGCCCGATACGCCGGTGCCCGGCAGCGCCTGCTCCTCGACAAACCGTGCAAGAGCGGCATCCACCTGAAGGCCGTCGCGTTCGCTGCGCATTTCCATCCGTGATCCTCCGTATCGCCGGTCACGCCGGCCCGCTGAGAACTACGCTTAGGAAACTTGTTTGCGATAGGCAACCAGTCCGGTAAAAACAACTTACCAATTTCGGGGGCGTTACTGCGGCTCTTCAACCGGGGCCGGTTCATCGGCCTGGATCTCTTCGCCGGTGCGCCCGTCGATGCGCACATCGGCCCCCTCGGGGCTATCGACGCTGGCGGCCTCTTCGATGACCCACCACATGATAAGAACAAACCCGAACAGGGCGGTAAGCACGCTGCCCCACAGGGCGATACGGTGGCGCTTTTTCTGGGTTTCGACGTCGGTCTGAGGCGCGGACATGGAATGCTCCTCCTTCCCGCAAGGCGGACAAAAGACAATTCTGCTGGCGGTTGAACCCCGCCGCACGGAACCCTAACGTCTGAACAGACCTGAAGTTCCCCTTTTCCCGGAGCATGTGATGAAGAATACCAGCGCGCAGGCGGTTCACCTGTCGGATTACACCCCCCCGGCGTTTCTGATCGATCAGGTGGCGCTGACGTTCCGCCTGCATCCCACCGCCACGCGCGTGCTGTCGAAAATCGCCTTTCGCCCGAACCCCGCGGCCACCGATCGCCGGTTCTTCCTGCACGGCGAACAGCTTCGCCTGATCGGCGCGCGGATCAATGGCGCCCCTGTCAGCCCCGAGATCACCGATACCGGGCTGACCTGCGCTGTCCCCGACGGCCCCTTCACCTGGGAGGCCGAGGTCGAGATCGCGCCGGAAGAAAATACCGCGCTGGAAGGGCTTTACATGTCGAACGGCATGTATTGCACGCAATGCGAGGCCGAGGGGTTCCGCAAAATCACCTTCTACCCCGACCGCCCCGACGTGATGGCCCCGTTCGATGTGCGGATCGAGGGCGCGGCGCCGGTGCTGTTGTCCAACGGCAACCCGGAGGCACGCGGCGAAGGCTGGGCGGAATGGCACGATCCGTGGCCGAAACCGGCCTATCTCTTCGCGCTCGTGGCCGGTGATCTCGTCTCGAAATCCGACGTTTTCACAACAGCTTCCGGCAAGAACGTGATGCTGAACATCTGGGTTCGGCCGGGGGATGAGGATAAATGCGCCTATGCACTGGATGCGCTGAAACGCTCGATGGTCTGGGACGAGCAGGTCTACGGGCGGGAATATGATCTCGACGTGTTCAACATCGTCGCCGTCGATGATTTCAACATGGGCGCGATGGAGAACAAGGGGCTGAACATCTTCAACTCCAAATACGTGCTCGCCAGCCCCGAAACCGCCACCGACGACGATTTCGCCCGGATCGAGGCGATCATCGCCCATGAATACTTCCACAACTGGACAGGCAACCGCATCACCTGCCGCGACTGGTTCCAGCTTTGCCTCAAGGAAGGGCTGACCGTGTTCCGCGATCAGCAATTCTCGGGCGACATGCGATCGCACGCGGTGAAGCGGATCGAGGATGTGCTGATGCTGCGCGCCCGCCAGTTCCGCGAGGATAACGGCCCGCTGGCCCATCCGGTGCGCCCCGAGCGCTATGTCGAGATCAACAATTTCTACACCGCCACCGTTTACGAAAAAGGCGCCGAGCTGATCGGGATGCTCAAGCGGCTGGTCGGCGACGATGGCTATGCCCGCGCGCTCGATCTCTATTTCGAACGGCACGATGGCGATGCCGCCACGATCGAGGATTGGCTGAAGGTGTTCGAGGATGCCACCGGCCGCGATCTGAGCCAGTTCAAGCGCTGGTACTCTCAATCGGGCACCCCGCGCCTGACGTTCACGGATGACTTCAACGACGGGCGGTATACGCTTCATTTCAAACAGGAAACACCACCAACGCCCAGCCAGCCGGAAAAGGCGCCGCAGGTGATCCCCATCGCCGTGGGCCTGCTGAACCCCAATGGCGACGAAGTGCTGCCGACCACCATGCTGGAAATGACGGAGGCCGAGCAGAGCTTCAGCTTCGAGGGGCTCTCCACCCGGCCCGTTCCCTCGCTGCTGCGCGGGTTTTCGGCGCCGGTGATCGTGCAGCGCGACACCACCGCCGAAGAACGCGCCTTCCTGCTGGCACATGACACCGACCCGTTCAACAAGTGGGAGGCCGGCCGCACCCTCGCCAAAGATGTGCTGATGCGCATGGTGGCCGATGGCGCCGCCCCCGGCCCGGCCTATCTGGACGCGCTGCGCGCCATGGCCGGCGACGATGCGCTGGACCCCGCGTTCCGCGCGCTGGCGCTGCGCCTGCCGTCCGAGGATGACATGGCGCAATCGCTGTTCGACAGCGGCATCACCCCCGATCCGCTGGCGATTCACGCCGCCTGCGAAAAGCTGAAAACCGCGGTCGCGCGGCACCTGTCGGATCTCTTGCCACGGCTCCACGATGCGATGGCCTGCCCCGGCCCCTACGCGCCGGATGCGCGCAACGCCGGCCGCCGGGCGCTGCGCCAGGCGGCGCTTGGCTACCTGTCGCGGCTGGACGGCGGCGCGCTGGCGGCGGCCCGCTATGCGGAAGCCGACAACATGACCGATCAGCTTGGCGCGCTGTCCTGCCTGCTCGAGATCGGCGAAGGCGCGGCCGAGGTCGCGGGATTTTTCCGGCAGTGGTCGGCGGATCGTCTGGTGATGGACAAATGGTTCGCGCTTCAGGCCGGGCTGGCCGCGCCGCACAAGGCGGCCTCGGTCGCCAGATCGCTGACCGAGCACCCGGATTTCGACTGGAAGAACCCCAACCGCTTTCGCGCGGTGATCGGCGCGCTGGCCACCAACGCGGCCGGGTTTCACGATCCTTCGGGCGCGTCTTACGATCTGGTCGCCGACTGGTTGATCCGGCTCGACGCGATCAACCCGCAGACCGCCGCCCGCATGTCGACCGCATTCGAGACCTGGGCGCGCTATGACGCCGACCGCCAGGCGCTGATGCGGGGCGCGCTGGAGCGCATCGCCGCGCGCGACGGGCTGTCGCGCGACATGGGCGAGATGGTGGGCCGGATGCTGGGGGCGAAGGGATGACACCGCGGCACGAAACCGCCGGCTTTTCGTGCAACGCCATTGGCGCGGAGCGCCGTGTAGGCTATGTGGTGGGGTGTCACATAAATTTCGCACCTTTGTGGTGACAAGGCTCATGCGGGAAAGAATAGATCCACTTATAGAAGAACGCGCGCCCTGGCTTTTCGCGCAGCATCCGTGGAGCGCACCTTCACGGGATGTGCTGACAAGGCTTCTGGGCTACCCCAGAACCGTTGCCCTGGGCGAGGCGCTTCAGCATCACCCCTCGCCTGTCATCATGGATGAAATGGCGCGGCTTCTG
The DNA here is from genome assembly GCF_014196965.1 of Actibacterium naphthalenivorans. GTDB lineage: Bacteria > Pseudomonadota > Alphaproteobacteria > Rhodobacterales > Rhodobacteraceae > Actibacterium_A > Actibacterium_A naphthalenivorans. The sequence goes on from NZ_JACIEQ010000001.1 coordinate 222,311, forward strand.
GCCCTGGATGTCGAGGCGACGGGGCTGGAAAACATCCCCCGTTCGGGCCCCGCGCTGGTGGTGGCCAACCACCCCACCGGCATCGCCGACGGCATCATGCTGTGGAGCCTGCTGGCCCCGATTCGGCCCGATCTGTTCTTCTATGCCAATTGCGACATCCTGCGGGTTCTCCCCCAGATGGAAACGATCATCGCCCCGGTGGAATGGCGCGAGGAAAAGCGCAGCCACGGCAAGACCCGCGAAACCATGGCCTATACCCGCAAGGCGATCGACGAGGGGCGCGTCGGCGTGATCTTCCCGTCTGGGCGTCTGGCCAAGCGGCGCGGGCTGAAGCTGCATGAACGGCCGTGGATGGCCTCTGCCGCGATGATCGCGCGCAAGTTCGATCTGCCGGTGATCCCGATCAACATCCGGGCGCGCAATTCGGTGCTGTTCTACCTGTTCGACCTGATCCACCCCACCCTGCGCGACATCACCCTGTTTCACGAAACGCTCAACAAGGGCAGCCAGCCCTACCGGATGACGGTGGGCCAGCCGATTTCGCCCGGGGCCCTGCCGGTGAAATCGGACGCGGGTATCGACATGCTGCGCCAGGCCACGCTGGCCCTTGGCGGGCGGCACGCGCCCACGGTCAGCCTGGTCGACAGCACGCGGCGGCCGAGCTGGGCGCGCACGGTTCTGTCGGGCTGAGCGTCTCGCGCCCTATTCCGGCGGAAGTTCGCTGATCCACACCTGGAAATCGGCAAGCTGATGTGTGCCGAAACTATGGGTCAGCGGCACATCGGCCGCGTCCCGCCCCTGCGCGATCAGCACCCGCCCGAAACGCGTGTCATTGTTGCGCGGATCGAAGGTCCACCACCGGCCAGACAGGTAAACCTCCATCCAGGCCGCGAAATCCATCGGCGCATAGGGCGGCGGCTGGCGGATATCGCTGACATAGCCGGTGCAATAGCGCGCCGGGATGTTCAGGCAGCGGCAGAAGGCAATCGCCAGATGGGTGAAATCCCGGCACACGCCGCGCTGTTCGGCATAGGTGCCGGCGGCGGTTCTGAAGGGGCTGGAATGCTCATAGCCGAAGCGCACGTGCCGGTTGACGAAATCGCAGACCGCCTGCACCCGCCCCCATCCCAGCGGCGTCGCGCCGAACAGGGCCCAGGCCACCTCCGACAGAACATCGGTTTCGCAATAGCGGCTGCCCAGCAGATATTGCAGCGTCTCGCTGGGCAATTCTTCCACCGGGTGCTGCCAGGCGTCGAGCTTCACCGGGTCCGGCAGCCCTTCATCGCGGATCACCCCGTCAGTGCGCAGCGTGATCCGCCCCGGCGGCGCGGTCAGCCGGTTGCACCAGTTGCCGAACCCGTCGCGGTATGCCTGAACCGGCACCGCGGGAGAGGTCACCAGCCAATCGGGGCGCTCCAGATCTCCCGCGCGGGAATAATGCACATTCAGCAGAACGATCATCGGCGTCGGCTGCGGCAGATCGTAGGTCATCTGACAGCCAAGATGAATGCGCAATATCCTGAATCCTTTTCATTTTGCTGGAAAATACCGCAACACCCGAATGCCCCCGGCGCGCGGCCCGATGCAAACAGCCTGCACCCGTTCGCCGCGCCAGTCAAACCTATTCGCGGTTGCGGCAATAAGCCTGCGCGCCGGTCCAGCGCGCCATCTCGGCGCGTTTCGCGGCATTGTGGAACGGCCCCCAGTCGGCGGCGATACCCCGCCCCCCGGCAGACACGACGCCGTCGCGCATCACCGTGCGCGCGGCGATGCGGATCGCGCAAGACAGGTTGGCCGCGCCATCCTTCAGCGCCTCGGCCGTCTGCGCCGAGCAGCCGTAGCCGCGCGCGGTGGCGGGCGAGATCTGCACCAGCCCGAACCACTGGCCGCCGCCGCCCACCGCCCCGGGGTTCCAGGTGCTTTCGTGCTTGGCCAGCGCCGAAAACAGCCCGGCCCAGAACGCGCGCCTGTCGGCGGGCGACGCGGTCGGGTAGCCGGGGCAATAGGTTTCGATATCGGCCGGAACGATCGCCGCCAGACCGGCGCCATGGGTCTGCAGCGCGGCAAGCGAGGCGTATGTCCAGTTCCGCGCCTGATCCGGCGGGCGCTGATCATCCCAGCGCATCACCGGCAGCACCGGCGAGGATGTGCTCATCGTCGCGGGCTCGCCGCCCCCCGGCAGGCCGCACCCCATGGGAAGAAGCAGGATCAGCGCGGACAGGACGAAATGTTTCATGATGCGGCCCGAAGTAAAACGGGCCGACACCGCCCGCAGCGCACAGAATGCGGCGAAACCGGCCGCCGTGCAATGCATGCGCGCACAGGGCGGCGAAACCCCGCCAACGGCCGCTGCCCCTTGCCCCTCTCGGGGCTTCTGCCTTAGAACGCCCCCGTGACCCCTGACAGGACGCCCAAAGATGCTCGACCTCAGCTATACCGCCCCCGAACCCAAAGTCATTGCCGGCGCAAAGCACGACTGGGAGCTTGTGATCGGCCTCGAGATTCACGCGCAGGTCGCGAGCAAGGCCAAGCTGTTTTCCGGCGCCTCGACGCAATTCGGCGCCGAGCCCAATTCCAACGTGTCCTTTGTGGACGCGGCAATGCCGGGCATGCTTCCGGTGATCAACGAATTCTGTGTGGCCCAGGCGGTGCGCACCGGGCTGGGGCTGAAGGCGCAGATCAACCTGATGTCGGCCTTCGACCGCAAGAACTATTTCTATCCCGACCTGCCGCAGGGCTATCAGATTTCGCAGCTCTACCACCCGATCGTGGGCGAGGGCGAGGTGCTCGTGAACATGGGCCCCGGCGTGGCCCGCAAGGTGCGCATCGAACGGATCCACCTGGAGCAGGACGCCGGCAAGTCGATCCATGACATGGACCCGAACATGTCTTTCGTCGATCTCAACCGCACCGGCGTGGCGCTGATGGAGATCGTCAGCCGCCCCGACATCCGAGGCCCCGAGGAGGCCGCGGCCTATGTCGCCAAGATCCGCCAGATCCTGCGCTATCTGGGCACCTGCGACGGCAACATGCAGAACGGCAACCTGCGCGCCGATGTGAACGTCAGCGTCTGCCGCCCCGGCGATTACGAAAAATATCAGGAAACCCAGGATTTCGGCCATCTGGGCACGCGCTGCGAGATCAAGAACATGAACTCCATGCGCTTCATCCAGCAGGCGATCGAACACGAGGCCCGGCGCCAGATCGCGATTCTGGAAGATGGCGGCGCGGTGGTGCAGGAAACCCGGCTCTACGATCCCGACAAGGGCGAGACGCGTTCGATGCGGTCCAAGGAAGAGGCGCATGATTACCGCTACTTCCCCGACCCCGATCTGCTGCCGCTGGAGATCGAACAGGCATGGGTGGATGACATCGCCGCCGGCCTGCCCGAACTGCCCGATGAAAAGAGGGCGCGGTTCGTGCTGGAATTCGGGCTGACGGAATATGACGCGAGCGTGCTGACCGCCGAGGCCGAGAATGCCGCCTATTTCGAGGCGGTGGCCGAAGGCCGCGACGGCAAGCTGGCCGCCAACTGGGTGATCAACGAGCTGTTCGGCCGGCTGAAGAAGGAAGAGCATGACATCACCGAAAGCCCTGTCAGCCCGGCGCAGCTTGGCGGCATCCTCGATCTGATCTCCAAGGGCGACATTTCCGGCAAGATCGCCAAGGACCTGTTCGAGATCGTCTATACCACCGGCGGCGATCCGGCGCAGATCGTCGAAGAGCGCGGCATGAAACAGGTCACCGACACCGGCGCGATCGAGGCCGCCGTGGACAAGGTGATCGCCGACAACCCCGCGCAGGTCGAAAAGGCCCGCCAGAACCCCAAGCTGGCCGGCTGGTTCGTGGGACAGGTGATGAAGGCCACCGGCGGCAAGGCCAACCCCAAGGCGGTGAACGAGATCGTCGCGAAAAAGCTGGGCTAGCCGGTTTCGGGCCGGCCGGGCCTGTGGCCTGACCGCCGCGCCGGGCGGAAAATTCGCGCCGGGCTTGGACTCCGGCCACCAGAAGCGTTAATTTGTCATGCGTTGAATACGGGGATGTGAGGCGGATGCCTAAATTTGAGTACAAGGTCGTTCCGGCCCCCACCCGGGGCCAGAAAATCAAGGGCGTGAAAACCACGCAGGAACGGTTCGCCCATGTGCTGGCAACCCTGATGAACGATCTGGGCCGCGACGGCTGGGAATATCAGCGCGCCGATACCCTGCCCTGCGAAGAGCGGCAGGGCCTGACCGGCAAGACCACGACGTTCCAGAACATGTTGATCTTCCGCCGCGCCCTGCCCGAACAGGCGGCCCCGGCCCCGATGCCACAGGCAGAGGAAGCCCCCAAGACCCCCGAAGAGATCGCCGCCCGCGCCGCCGCCTCGCTGACCGCCGACGCGCCCGAGGGCAAGGCGCCGCCGGCCCTTACGACACGCCCCGAAGGCCGCGCGCCGCTGCTTGGCCCGGCGCGGCTGACCGAAGACCCGGAAAAGAAAACCGGCGACGTGGCCGCCGAATAGGCGCTACCCCTCGATATGCAGGGCCAGCGCATGGATGCGGCCCACAAGATCGGCGCCCAGCGCGGCATGCACCGCACGATGCCGCGCGATCCGGCTCATGCCGGCGAAGGCGGGCGCGCTGATCTCCACCCGGAAATGGCTCTCGCCGCCGCCTGTATTTCCGGCGTGCCCGGCATGCAGATCGCTTTCATCCACCACCCGCAGGCGGCTCGGCCCGAAGGCTTCGGTCAGCTTTGTGTTAATCTCGTCAGTGACAGTCATTTTTCACTCCTGACCCCCTTCATTCCTCGCTCCAAATGCCTAAACTCTTACGTCCGAGTCGAAAAGGTGGCTGGCCATGAGTAAGAGGGATCCGTTCGGATTCGATATATCCGTTTCGTCCGACAAAAAGAAACGCACCCGCGGCAGGCGCGGCATGTCGGGGGCTTTCGAGACCTCGACCAAGAAGTGTGAGCATCCGGGCTGTGAAGAACAGGGGCAGTACCGCGCCCCCAAATCCCCCGACCATCTCGACCAGTATTTGTGGTTCTGCAAGGATCACGTGCGCGAATACAATCTGAAATGGAATTTCTTCCACGGCACCACCGAGGAAGAGATGGAAGCCCAGATGGAAAAGGATCGCGTCTGGGAACGCGAAACCAAGCCCTTCGGGAAACCGACAGAGGAACAGCGCGCCTGGGCCCGGCTGGGCGTGGACGATCCGCATCAGGTTCTGGGCGAAAACGCCACGCGCAACCCCGGCAAGGGCGGTGGCAGCACCCGCCGCCTGCCCCCCACCGAACGCAAGGCGCTCGATATCCTCGAGGCGCGCGATCACTGGACCAAGACCGAGATCCGCAAACAGTACAAATCGCTGGTCAAGGATCTGCACCCCGACATGAACGGCGGCGACCGTGCCGACGAGGATCGCCTGCAAGAGGTCGTCTGGGCCTGGGATCAGATCAAGGAAAGCCGCAGCTTTCAGGACTGAGGCGTACGCGCCTCAGTGGCTTGTGAGGGTGCCGCCGTCACTGGCGACCCGGTCAAGCTGTGCGGCGACCATGATCAGATCGTTCAGCACATGTTTCGACCACCACCCGGCCCCTTCATAAGCGGTATGCTCCACAAGACGCGACGCAAGGCGCACCGCGAAAGTGTATTGCGCGGCGCGCGGCCAGCCTTCGGTCGCATCGACGATTTCCTGAAAGATACAGTCGCACATCGATTCGCTGTTCATGTTCAACCGCTCGATGTCTTTGTTCTGTTTCACGCCGGCAACTCACTTTACTGAAAGTTATATACTCTCCGGCCCCTCCGGGCCGACACCGCCTTCACGGCAACAATCATTGGTTAACGCCGAGACCCGCATATCGGTTCCCGCCTTGGCCAAGTCGCGCCAATCTAAGTATCGGAATATGAAAATCAACGGCGGATCGGGCCGAAACCCCTGAATTCCCGCGGCAGACGCCAGTGTGACGTGACGTTACAAAATGCCTGACTAGGCCGGCTCGAACCGCAGGCTGACCCCGTTCAGGCAATGGCGCTTGCCCGTCGGCTTCGGCCCGTCATCGAAGATATGGCCCAGATGGCTGCCGCAGCGGCGGCAATGCACCTCGGTCCGCAGCATCAGGAACTTGCGGTCCTGTTTGGTTTGCACCGCGCCGGGCAAGGCCTGCCAGAAGCTGGGCCAGCCGGTGCCGCTGTCGTATTTCGCGGCCGCGTCGTAAAGTGGCAGGTCACAGCCCCGGCAGTGAAACAGGCCGGCCCGCTTTTCATCGTTCAGCGGGCTGGTAAAGGGGCGCTCCGTGCCCTCCCGGCGCATGACGCTGTATTCCAGATCGCTCAGCATCGCGCGCCACTCCGCATCGCTGCGCGTCACCTCGAAAGAGGCGGCCAACAGCGCGCGCGGCACGCCCGCCAGCAGCGCGGCCGCACAGGTGGCCTTCAGCAATCCACGACGGTTCATTTCCCGAACTCCTCGCTCTGCGGTTATGCGTGCCGCCTGTATTACCATTTAACCATCGACACATCACAACAGGCGGCACGCCCCGGATGGCAATTGGCGCGGGGCGATACCAGAACAAGGTTCACCACACGCTGCCCCGCAGCCCCCAGGTTGAAGACTATACGAACCAGAACGAAAATAGTTTCACGTTCCGGTCAAATTTTTTCCAAATTCTACAGCGCGGTAACCACGCCGACCGCCAGAACCCGCCCGGTCGGCGCCCCGGTGGGCGAGCCGCCGGGCGGCTCGTCGCTGATGGCCATAACCGCGTTGCGGAACTGATCGGCCAGCGCCTCGGGCACCGCGATCCGGCCGCGCCGTTCGGGGGGCAGCACCCCAAGCGACACCGGCGCGCCTTCACCCGCGATCAGCCACAGCTCCAGCACACGCCCCTCGGCCGGGGCGCCCGCCACCCGGTTTATCTGAAGCACACCCGCCCCGGCATCGAACACCGCAGCCATCTGCAGCGCGTTGTCTTCGGTGGCGATCTGGCTGACGAACACCGGCGCATCCCCCGCCGGCAGCAGAACCACCGGGCGCATCAGTACAAATGCCAGCGCCGCCGCCCCGACAAGCGCCGCCCCCGCCAGCCCGCGCCACAACGACAGGCTCGACCAGATCCCGCGCCGCGCCTCGCGGCCGAACAGCCGGTCCTCCAGCGCGCCCCGCACATGCGGCCCCGGCGCCACCTCGTCAAAGCCCTGGGCCAGCGAAATCAGATCCTCGTCCCAGGCGCGCACCTCGTCGCGCAGCACCGCGCTCTCGGCCATCTCGGCCTCGAAGGCGCGCCGCTCGAACGCGCCCATCAGGCCAAGCACATATTCCGCCGCCCGGCTTGCGTCGTCTCCGGTGATCTGTCGCCCGTCGGTCATCTTGTCAGGCAATCCCTCAGTTTCAACAGGCTCCGGCGGAGCCAGGTTCGCATCGTGTTGACAGGAACGCCGCTGCGGTCGGCAAGCTGCTGATAGCTGTAGCCTTCCAGATAGGCGCCGCGCACCGCATCGGCCTTGTCATCCTCCAGCTCTTCCAGACACCCGTCGATCGCCGCGCGCTGCGACGCGGCCACCGCCAGAGCCTCTGGCCCAGGCCCCCCGTCGGGCACCGCATCGGCCTCCGCGCCCATCCCCTGGGTCAGGGCCTGGGCCGCGCGCAGCCGGTCGATCGCGTGGTTGCGCGCGATGGTGATCAGCCATGTCATCGGGCTGTAGCCCCCGGCGATGAACTTGTCGGCATTGTACCAGATCTTGACGAACACCTCCTGCAACGCGTCTTCGGCCGCCGCCCGATCCTTCAAGATACGCAGGCAGACGCCAAAGAGTTTCGCCGAGGTGCGCGCATAAAGCGACGAAAACGCCGCACGGTCGCGCATGCCCACCTGTGCAATCAGAACTTCAATCTCTGCCCGCGTCGCCATGTGCCTGTAATTTTCCTGTTCGCCGTGGGCAGAATACGCATCCTGGGTGCGAAATGAAGGACAAAGATACATGCGCGGGAAGTGACGCGGCCGGCGGGCTTCCCCTTGAACCCCCCGGCGATATGTTCCACTAAATCGTCTGGGACGGGCGCGCGTGCACATCCCGTGTGAAAGGTATGGCGATAATGGCGGACGGCACCATGGACATTGACGCAAAACCCTCTGAGGAGATCTCGGTTCGCGAAGTTTTCGGAATCGACACTGATATGGTGGTCCGGGGCTTTGCCAACCGCACCGACCGGGTGCCCGAACTGGACAGCACCTACAAGTTCGATCCCGACACCACGCTGGCGATTCTGGCCGGGTTTTCCCACAATCGCCGGGTGATGATCCAAGGCTATCACGGCACCGGCAAATCCACCCATATCGAACAGGTGGCCAGCCGCCTGAACTGGCCCACCGTGCGCGTTAACCTCGACAGCCACATCAGCCGGATCGACCTGATCGGCAAGGATGCGATCAAGCTGAAAGACGGCAAGCAGGTGACCGAGTTCCAGGAGGGCATCCTGCCCTGGTCGCTGCGCAACCCCACCGCGATCGTGTTCGATGAATATGACGCGGGCCGCGCCGATGTGATGTTCGTGATCCAGCGGGTGCTGGAGGTCGACGGCAAGCTGACCCTGCTCGACCAGAACGAGGTGATCACCCCGCACAAGTATTTCCGCATCTTCGCCACCGCCAACACCGTGGGTCTGGGCGATACCACGGGCCTCTATCACGGCACCCAGCAGATCAACCAGGGCCAGATGGACCGCTGGTCGCTGGTGGCGACGCTGAACTACCTGTCGCATGACGCGGAATCGGCGATCGTTCTGGCCAAGAACCCCACCTACAACACCGAAAAGGGCCGCAGGATCGTCAGCCAGATGGTGACGGTCGCGGATCTGACACGCACCGCCTTCATGAACGGCGATCTGTCCACGGTGATGAGCCCGCGAACCGTTATTGCCTGGGCGCAGAACGCCACGATCTTCCGCGATATCGGCTATGCCTTCCGGCTGACCTTCCTGAACAAATGCGACGAGCTGGAGCGGCAGACGGTCGCCGAATTCTATCAGCGCTGCTTTGACGAGGAACTGCCGGAAAGCGCCGCCAGCATGAGCTTGGGCTGATCTTCGGGCGGGCCCTCATGCGGAGGCCTGCCGCGGCGGGCGCCCGCGTCCGCACCACTGGTGTATATACAAAGTATTGACTTTCGATATCGAAGCGTCATAACTTTGTTACATGACACATCCGGCCCTCAACACCCTTCGTGGCGTGGCGCTGTTGATCCTCACCGCCCCTGCCGCGCTCGCCCTGCCCGGTTCTCCGTCTCAGCGAGCTGAATTCTTTGCCACCTGCGCCGGCCGCCTTGCGGCGCTCGAAACCCGGCAGCGCGCCACGCAAAGCCCCGATGTCGGCAAGACAGAAGCCCTGCGCGCGGATTTCGACCTGCTGCTGGAGGCGACCCTGCCCGACGCCGTCGATTACGGCATGCCCCCCGCCCAGGCGACGCAATGGCGCTCTCTCGGCTGGGGCGAGATCGCCACCCTGCTCGCCGATGCCGATTACAGCTTCGATGCCGGCCGCGCCGCGCGGGCCCGGCAGATGATCGACAGGCGCATTCTGGATTGCAATGCGCTGATCCTGCCGAACGCGTCCGGCGACTGATCCCGAGGGGCGGGTTTTCGCGCCCCCCCTATGGCCAAGCCTCGGGAATGGCTCTAGGTTGATGGGCGTTCCTCAGCCTCAGGTCACGGCCCCGATGACACAGCCCTGCATCCGCATCACCACGGCAAAGGCCGCCGCCCGTGCCCGGTTCGCGGCCCGTGGCGGCGGTGATACCGCGGCAATCGACGCCCATATCGCCGAACAGCTGATGCTGTTGATGGACAAGGATTGCATGGCTGACGGCTGCACCGACAACCGCGACATGTTCGACCGGCTGGGCCGGGACGTCGATGCTTTCACCCGGACCCGGCCCGAAACCCCCGGGCCGATCTGATGCCGCTCCCCAGCCGTCGCCTCGCCGTGAAAGCCGCGCTCGTTGCGGCCAGCCTGCTTGCCGGATGCAGCACCCACTCCGTGCCCCCGTCGCGAACGGTTGCCCTTCCCCGGTCGGGGCCGGGTTGTATCATCGACCGGGTTGTCGATGGCGATACCATCGGCATCGCCTGCCCCGACGGTTCGGGCGGCACCGCCCGGCTTGTCGGCTTTGATACGCCCGAAACCTACCGACCAGCGTGCCCGGCGGAGCGGCGGCTCGGGCTGCAGGCAACCGCCTACCTGACCCAGCGGCTCGACGGGGCCGCGCAGATTTCCGTCGCCCCTGGTGGCGGGCGCGACAAGTATGGCAGGATGCTGCTGCAGCTCTATGTCGATGGGCGCGACATCGGGCAGGATATGATGGCGCAGGGGCTCGCGGTTGCTTATGACGGTGGCAAAAGGATCAACTGGTGCGAAAGGCTGACGGCATAAAATGACCCAGAAATCCGACAACCCCGCCGATCCGTTCAAGAAGGCGCTGGCCGAGGCCACCCGGGTCATGGCCGATGATCCCGATCTGGGCGTCAGCTATTCTGTCGATCCGCCGGGCATGAGCGACGATGCCGTGCGCCTGCCGCAGATCAGCCGCCGGATGACCCGCGACGAGGTGCTGCTCGCGCGCGGCACCGCCGATGCCTATGCGCTGCGCCGCAAATACCATGATGCCGCCACCCACAGCCGCTATCAGCCGCAGGGCGAGATGGCGCGCGATCTCTACGAGGCGATGGAAACCGCCCGGTGCGAGGCGGTGGGCGCCCGCACCATGCCCGGCACCGCCGGCAACATCGACTCGATGATCGGGGCCGAGGCCGCGCGCAAGGGCTATGCCGACATCACCAATGCCGCCGACGCGCCGCTGGCCCGCGCGGCGGGCTATCTGATCCGGCACCTCGCCACCGGCCGCGTGTTGCCCGCCGGCGCGCAGAATGTGATGGAGCTGTGGCGCGGCTTTATCGAGGAACAGGCCGGCGACACGCTCGACAATCTGGAAGAGACGCTGACGGATCAATCCGCCTTTGCCCGCTTCGCGCGGCAGGTGATCCGCGATCTGGGATATGGCGACCAGCTGGGCGACGACCCGGACATGGAAGACGAAGAACAAGACGATCAGAGCACCCAGTCCGACGAGGAGGAAGACCAGCCCGAAAGCACCGGCGACGATCAGGATCAATCGTCGGAAGAGAGCGAGGCCAGTCCCGAGCAAAGCCAGGACGACACCCAGGAGGCCGCCGAGGCGCAGGTGTCGATGGACGATCTGGCCGATATGGAAATGTCGGACGAGGCCGAGCTGCCCGAAGGTGACGCCCCGATGGAGCCGCCCCCGCCGCCGCCGCATTCGCAGGCCGATCCGAATTACGATGTCTTCACCACCGATTTCGACGAGGAGATCCGCGCCGAGGATCTGGCCGAGGCGGCGGAGCTGGAGCGGCTGCGCGCCTATCTCGACCAGCAGCTCGAGCCGCTGAAGGGCGCGGTCAGCCGCCTGGCCAACAAGCTGCAGCGCCGGTTGCAGGCGCAGCAGAACCGCAGCTGGGAGTTCGACCGCGAAGAGGGCATTCTGGATGCGGGGCGGCTGGCGCGCGTGGTGGCCAACCCGACGACGCCGCTGTCGTTCAAGGTCGAGAAGGATACCGAGTTTCGCGATACCGTCGTGACGCTGCTGCTGGACAATTCCGGTTCGATGCGCGGGCGCCCGATCTCGATCGCCGCGATCTGCGCCGATGTGCTGGCGCGCACGCTGGAACGCTGTCAGGTGAAGGTGGAGATTCTGGGCTTCACCACCCGCGCCTGGAAGGGCGGCCAATCGCGCGAACGCTGGCTGGGCGAGGGCCGCGCCCAGCAGCCCGGCCGGCTGAACGATCTGCGCCACATCATCTACAAACAGGCCGACGCGCCCTGGCGCCGGGTGCGCCCCAATCTGGGGCTGATGATGAAGGAAGGCCTGCTGAAGGAAAATATCGACGGCGAGGCGCTGGAATGGGCGCACCGGCGTCTGGTCGCGCGGCACGAGGCGCGCAAGATCCTGATGGTGATTTCCGACGGCGCGCCGGTGGACGATTCGACCCTGTCGGTCAACCCCGCGAATTATCTTGAAAAACACCTGCGCGACGTGATCGCCATGGTCGAGAAACGCAAGCTGGTGGAGCTGATCGCGATCGGCATCGGCCATGATGTGACGCGCTATTACGACCGCGCGGTGACGATCACCGATGTGGAACAGCTGGCCGGTGCGATGACCGAGCAGCTGGCCGGGCTGTTCGACAGCGACCCGCGGGCGCGCGCCCGCGTGATGGGCATCCGCAGGGCGAGCTGAGGCCGGAGCCAGAGTTTTCTTGCCTCCGGCGGGGATATTTCGGGAAAGATGAAAGCAGGAGCGCGGCGCATGTTTCAAAGGTTCGAGGCCACCACCCGCCCTGCCGACGGCCCGCCCCGGCTGGCGGATCTGCGCCGGCAGATGGCGGCCGCCGGGCTGGACGGGTTCATGGTGCCGCGCGCCGATGCGCATCAGGGCGAATATGTCGCGCCGCGTGACGAGCGGCTGGCCTGGCTAACCGGCTTCACCGGCTCGGCGGGGTTTGCCGTGGCCCTGCGCGACCGGGCCGGGGTGTTCATCGACGGGCGCTACCGGGTGCAGGTCCGGGCGCAGGTCGATCCGGCGCATTTCACGCCCGTGCCCTGGCCCGAGACCAAGCTGGCGGCGTGGCTGCGCGAGGCGCTGCCCGGTGGCGGCGTGGTGGGGTTCGATCCCTGGCTGCACACGTTCGAGCAGATCGACAAGCTGTTGGAAGAGCTGGCGGGCAGCGGTGTCGGCCTGTGCGAGAGCGACAATCTGATCGACCGGATCTGGGACGATCAGCCCGGCCCGCCGCTGGGGCCGGTTGTGCCCTATCCCGCCGCGCTTGCCGGGGAAGAGCATGCCGCCAAGCGCGGCCGGATCGCCGCGGAGCTGCGCGCCGCCGGGCAGAAGGCTGCCGTGCTGACGCTGCCCGATTCCATCGCCTGGCTTCTGAACGTCAGGGGCAGCGATATCGCCCGCAATCCGGTGCCGCATGCCTTTGCCATTCTGCATGACGACGGGCGGGTGACGCTGTTTGCCGATCCGGCGAAATGCGATGCGGCGCTGGCGGCGCATCTGGGCGCCGAGGTCACGCTACGCCCGCCCGTGGCCTTTGACGCGGCGCTGCGCAGCCTGCCCGGGCCGGTGCGGCTCGACAAGGCCAGCGCCCCGATCGCGCTGGCCGGGCTGCTGAACGAGGCCGGGGTAGAGATCCGCTGGGGCGCCGACCCCTGTCTCCTGCCCAAGGCCCGCAAGACCCCGGCCGAGATTGCCGGCACCACCGAGGCGCATCTGCGCGACGGCGCGGCGGTGGTGGAGTTCCTGTCATGGCTCGACGCCACCGTTCCGACCGCGCGCCTGACCGAGATCGACGTGGCGACCGAGCTCGAGGTCTGCCGCCGCGCCACGAACGCGCTGCGCGACATCAGCTTCGACACGATCGCGGGCAGCGGGCCGAATGGCGCCATCGTGCATTACCGGGTGACCCGGGACACCAATCGCGATCTTGCGCCGGGCGATCTGCTGCTGATCGACAGCGGCGGGCAGTATATCGACGGCACCACCGACATCACCCGCACGGTTGCCATCGGCGATGTGGGGCATGAGGAAAAGCTGTGCTTCACCCGCGTGTTGCAGGGCATGATCGCCATATCGCGCGCGCGCTGGCCGCGCGGATTGTCGGGGCGGGATCTGGAGGCGCTGGCGCGGTATCCGCTGTGGCTGGCCGGGCAGGACTACGATCATGGCACCGGCCACGGCGTCGGCGCCTATCTCAGCGTGCATGAGGGGCCGCAGCGCCTGTCGCGCAGCTCTGAGGTGGCGCTGGAGCCGGGGATGATCCTGTCGAACGAGCCGGGATATTATCGCGAGGGTGCCTTTGGCATCCGCCTCGAGAACCTGATCGTGGTGCAGGAGGCCCCGGCCCTGCCCGGCGGCGATGACCGGGCGATGCTGTGCTTCGGCACGCTGACCTATGTGCCGATCGACCGGCGCCTCATTCTGGCCGATATGCTGAGCGCCGAGGAGCGGGCCTGGCTGGATGCCTATCACGCGCAGGTGCGTGACAGGATCGCGCCGCGCGTGTCAGAGGCGGCGCGCGTCTGGCTCGGGCGTGCCACCGCCCCCCTGTGACCATCTGGACGCTGGATACGGCGACATGTAACTGTCATGAAGCGGCGACTAGTATGCGGCCGCAACGCAGGCCGACGGGGGAGAGCAGCCATGACAAACCACATCGCGATACGCAAGGCGGGCGGAAAATGGGTGGTGCGCGCCGGCGGCGCCGTTCTGGCCGAAAGCACCGATGCGCTGGAACTGTCCGAAGGGGCCTATCCGCCGGTGATCTATTTCCCGCGCGGCGATGTCGCGATGGCGTTTCTGGACGCGTCCGACACGCGCACGACCTGCCCGCACAAGGGCGAGGCGAGCTATTTCTCGATCGGCACCAAAAGCGAAACGCTGAAAGACGCCGCCTGGTCCTATGAAGAGCCGAAGGATGAGGTTGCGCGGATAAAGGGCCATCTGGCCTTTTATTCCACCGAAAAGGTCGCCGTCGAACAGCTTTGATCCGCGGTCAGGAATGTTCTTCGGCCGCCATGGCCGCAAGGGCGCGGTTATAGGCCCCCAGGGCATCCACGTGAAACAGCGCGCCCAGCAGGGTTGCCGGGGCCTTGTCGGTTGCCGGGGCGACGACCGGGATGAAACTGTGGCCGGTTTCGTCGAATACCGGCAGAGCGGTTTCCAGCGTTGCGTCGGGGCCGATGAACACCCCCTGCTCCATCAGCGCCAGACAGGCCTCTGGCGAGGCCGCGCCGGGCTTGTCCTTGCCGCGCATCACCACCCGCACCTTGTAGAGCGACAGAAGATAGGCCTGCGGCCCGGCGGCCACATGCTTGTTGGCACGCGCGAGCTGGGTCAGGAAGAACGAGCGATCCACCAGGCGCGAGGCAAGCGCTGTCGAGACCGACACGGCCACCATCACCGCCAGTCCGGTCTGCCAGTCGCCGGTCAGTTCGAACACGATCAGCGTGGTCGAGATCGGCGCGCCCAGCACGGCGGCCGCCACCGCCCCCATTCCGGCCAGCGCATAGAGGGTTTCGGAGCCCGAGATATCGGGGAAGACCGAGGTCGCGACGATGCCGAAGGCCAGCCCGGTCAGCGCGCCCATCATCAGTGAGGGTGAGAAAATGCCGCCCCCCATCCGCCCGGCCATGGTAATGGCCACGGCCACGCCCTTGAGCACGGCGAAGATCAGAACCTCGTGAAACACGAGCTGCCCCGTCAGCGCGGCGGATGTGGTTTCATAGCCCACCCCGATGATATGCGGGAAATAGATCGCCAGCCCGCCAAGCAGCGCCCCCGCCAGCGCCGGGCGCAGCCAGGACGGCACCCGCATCTCGCCCTGCAGGTAGTTGCCGACGTCGTCGGCCCAGAAGATCGCCCGCATCAGCAGCACCGCGACCAGACCGCAGACCAGCCCCAAAAGCAAAAAGGCCGGAAGTTCGACATAGACGATCAGGTCATTGTCGAGCGGCAGCGAAAATTCGGTGACATTGCCGAAGCTCAGGCGCGAGATCACCGTGCCGGCCACGCTGGCGATGGCGATGGGCGCGAAGGCGTGCACCGCGAAATGCCGCAGCACCACCTCCAGCGCGAAAAGCGCGCCGGCGATCGGCGCGTTGAACGAGGCCGAGACCGCCGCCGCCACCGCGCAGCCCAGCAGATCGCGCCCCGTCATGCCATTGGCATGGATACGCTCTGACACCCAGGAGGCGATGGTCGCGGCCATATGCACCACCGGCCCCTCGCGCCCGGTGGAGCCACCCGATGACAGCGTGATCAGCGAGGCCAGCGCCGAGGCCAGCCCGGCCTTGCGCTCCACCCGCCCGTCATGCAGGGCCGCGCCCTCGATCACGTCGGCGACGCTGCAGACCCGGCCGTCATCGGTGAACAGCCGCAGCAGGATACCCACCGCCAGCCCGCCGCAGATCGGAATGATCAGCACCCAGTACCACGGCAATGTCTGGGCGAAGCTGTGCAACAGACGCGGGTCATCGACGCCGTAGAACGCCCGCTGCAGCGCGTCGATCGCATGACGGAAGCCCAGCGTCACAAAGCCCGCGGCACTGCCGACGATCAGCGCGATGATCCAGAACTGAAGCTTGGACGGCCCCTCGCGCAGCAGCGCAGACCAGCCGTTGCGAACGGCGGTTTTCGCGTCACTGCGCTGCCGGTCGAGAAATGCGGAAAGCCGCTCGCCCAAGGCGGACCCATTCTGCCGGGCGTGTTTCCCCGGGCCTTTCCCGCGCCGCCCGCCTGGCACAGGATGCCCCTGCTGCGGCGCATCCCCGGCAGCGCGCGCCCGCGCCCATCCCCGAAGCGCCTGGCGCCGTCTCTTCCCTCTTAGGCGATCGGCCGGGCCGGTCCAAGCCCGATCTGGGCGCAGGGGGGCGAAAGCGCGCCGCATTTCGCGGCCATGCCCGGTGAGGGGCCATTGTCGCGGCCCGTTCCGGGCCGTTTCCTGCCTCGCGCCCTGGCGGGCGCTCAGGTGCCTCCGGCGGGGATATTTTCGGAAAGATGAAGCTCAGGCGCCGAGCAGGGCACGGGCGGCGGCGCGGGCCTCTTCGGTGATGGTGTCGCCGGCGAGCATGCGGGCGATTTCATCGACACGGCCGGTTTCGGCAACCGGCGTGACGGTGGAACGGGTCTTGCCCCGGCTGACCTGCTTCTCCACCCGCCAGTGATGCGCGCCCCGGGCCGCCACCTGCGGCGAATGGGTGACGACCAGCACCTGCCCGCCTTCGGCCAGCGCGGCGAGGCGACGGCCCACCGCGTCGGCGGTGGCGCCGCCGACGCCGCGGTCGATCTCGTCGAAGATCATGGTGATGCCGGAGGTGCCGCGCGTGAGGCAGACCTTGAGCGCCAGCAGGAAGCGGCTGAGTTCGCCGCCCGAGGCGATCTTGTCGAGCGGGCCGGAGGGCGCGCCGGGGTTGGTGGCGACGGTGAAGGTCACGCCATCCTGCCCCTCGGGGCCGGGATCGGCGGGGGTGATTTCGGTGGCGAAGACCGCGCGCTCCATCTTCAGCGGGGCCAGTTCGGCGGCCATCGCCTTGTCGAGCGCCCTGGCCGCCCTGATGCGCCGGGCGGTGAGGGTTTCGGCAGCGGCGCGATAGCCCGCTTCGGCCTGCGCCACGGCGGCGTGCAGGGCGGCGATATCGCCCTCGCCGGCGTCGAGCGCGGCGAGCCGGGCGCGCAGGGTCCGGGTGAACTCTGCCAGATCGTCGGGCTGTTGCCCGTGTTTGCGCGCAAGGCCGCGGATGGCGAAGAGGCGCTCCTCTGTCATTTCCAGCTCGGCGGGGTTGAAGCTGAGGTGATCAAGGCAGGCCTCCACCCCCTGCTGCGCCTCGCCCAGATCCGACAGGGCGCGGGAGAGTGCGTCGATGGCGCCGTCGAGCCGGCCCTCGGCCCGGTCCGACGCGCCTTCCAGCCAGCGGACGGCATCGCCCAGCAGGCCCTCGGCCCCGTCGCCGCCCATGGCGGTAAAGGCGCGCGCGATGTCTTCGCGGATACGGTCGGCCGCCTGCATCATGCGGCGGCGCGTGTCCAGCTCGGCCTCTTCGCCCGGTTGCGGATCGAGCGCGTCGAGCTCGGCCAGGGCGTGGCGCAGGAAATCCTCCTCTTCGCGCAGCGCGGCCAGCGCGGCCTCGGCCTCGGCCAGGGCGCGGCGGGCCTCGGCCACGCGGCGCCAGGCGGCGCGGGTGGCGGCCAGCGGCGCGGCGTTGCCGGCGAAGTCGTCCAGCAAGACCCGGTGCCCGCGCGGGTTCAGCAGCCCGCGGTCATCCTGCTGGCCGTGCAGCTCTACCAGCGTGTCGGACAGGGCGCGCAGCACCTCGCCCGAGGCGCGGCGGTCATTGACCCAGGCGGTCTTGCGCCCGTCGGCGCTGTTGACCCTGCGCAGGATCAGCTCGTCGCCGGCGGGAAAGCCCGCGTCGGCCAGCACTGCGCGGGCGGCATGGGATTCGGGCAGGTCGAACACCGCCACCACCTCGCCCTGCGCGGCGCCTTCGCGCACCAGCTCGGCCCGGCCGCGCCAGCCCAGCACAAAGCCCAGAGCATCCAGAAGAATGGATTTGCCGGCCCCGGTCTCGCCGGTCAGCACATTCAGGCCGGGCTGGAACGCGAGTTCCAGCCGGTCGATGATCAGCAGGTCCCGGATGTCGAGACTGCGCAGCATCGAAAGCCCCCCTGCCCCAGGGTCAGAGCCATTCGCCCTTGACCATTTGCCGATAGATCGCCTGCAGCCAGCCGGTCCCGAGCACATCCGGCTCCAGCCCCTTGCCCTGCAACAGCTTGTACCCGTCCTCATACCATTCGGTGGACTGATAGTTGAAGCCGAGAATCGCGCCCGCCGCCTGTGCCTCGTGATCCAGCCCCAGCGACAGATAGGCCTCGATCAGGCGATAGAGCGCTTCGGCGGTGTGGGTCGTTGTCTGGAAATCCTCGACCACCACGCGGAACCGGTTGATCGCGGCGGTGTAATGGCCGCGTTTGAGGTAGTAGCGCCCGATCTCCATCTCCTTGGCGGCGAGATGGTTGAAGGCCAGATCGAATTTCAGGATCGCCGATTGCGCATATTCGCTGTCGGGATAGCGTTCGATCACCGTGCGCAGCGCCTGCAGCGCCTGATAGGTCAGGCCCTGATCGCGGCCGATCAGGTCGATCTGGTCGTAGTAGCTGAGCGCCAGAAGATATTGCGCATAGGCCGCATCCTCATCGGCCGGATAGAAATCGATATAGCGCTGCGCCGACGAGCGGCTGTTTTCATAGTCCTTGTCGATGTAATAGGCATAGGCCTGCATGATCAGCGCGCGCTTGGCCCATTCGGAATAGGGGTAGAGCCGCTCGACCTCGCCGAACAGCACGGCGGCGTCATCGGCGTTGCGCGTGGTTTCCAGCTCGAACTCGGCCTTCTTGTAGATATCCTCGGCGGTCAGACTTTCCAGCGCCGGCTCTTTGTTGCCGCCACACGATGACAGCACGGCCAGCGCCGCCAACGCCCCGACAAGCCCCTTGAGCGATCTGCTTTTGCCCATGACCCGCAATACCTCTTTCCTAGTGCTCCGCGCGTGTGGCGTTCGGCGCGGCCTGCGCCGTGTCCTAGCACATAAAAATCGGAGGAAAAACGCTTTTACCGCGAAACCCGGTTGCTCAGGCGACGGCGCGCAGATCGGTGCGGCTGACGCCGACGCCCGGAAGGTTGCGCGCCAGCCGCGCGTCGCATGTTACCATGCGAAAAGCCTCGGGCCGGGCGAAAAGCGCCCGCAAAAGCGCGTTCGTCATGGCGTGGCCGGCGCGGTGCCCGGTATAGCGGCCCAGGATCGGCGCACCGGCCAGCGCGAGGTCGCCCAGCGCATCCAGCATCTTGTGGCGCACCGCCTCGTCGGCGTGGCGCAGCCCGCCGGGGCTGAGGATTCGGTCGCCATCAACCACGACCGCGTTGAGCAGGCTGCCGCCAAGGGCCAGCCCGTTGGCGCGCATCGCATCCACATCGCTCTGGCGGCAAAAGGTGCGGCTGTCGCACAATTCGCGGACAAAGGCGCCGTTGGCCATGTTCAGGCGTTTGTTCTGCACACCGATCACCGGATCGGTGAAATCGATGTGGAAATCAATTTCCAGCGTCCGGGCGGGCGAAAGCCGGGCCCAGGCATCGCCTTCGCGCACCTCCACGGTATCGAGGATCTCGATCGCGCGGTTCGGCGCGTCCAGCTCCTGCAGCCCGCGCGCGATGAACGCGCTGACGAAAGGCGCCGCCGACCCGTCGAGGATCGGCACTTCCGGCCCGTCGATCTCGATCAGCGCGTTGTGGATGCCGCAGCCGGCAAGCGCCGCCATCAGATGTTCGACGGTCGACACCGACACGCCCGCGTCATTCACCAGCCGGGTGCAAAGCCGCGCGGGCGAGACCACATCCCAGCGGGCGGCGATCAGCGGATCAGCGTCGGAAACGTCGGTGCGGCGGAACCACACACCATATTCAGCCGAGGCCGGGCGCACCATCATCCGCACGGGGCGCCCCGTGTGAAGACCGATACCGGCGAATCCAACCTGCGATTTAAGAGTGGTCTGCAATTTGCACCCGTCTTTCTTTTGCCCCGGCAGGCGGACCATGCCGCAGCTGCACATTTGAGGTACGGTCACCGGCCCGGAACCTCAACTCAAAGATTGTAACGCGCTGAAACATTGCGCGTCAGGCATCGGCGATTTGCCGCCGCGGGGGTGAGGTATATGATGCAAAACTCTGATTTAGAAATGAAAAAAGGCCGGTCAACCCGGCCTTTTCACGTAATTTTCGCAGTCAGATTTTAGTTGGCCTGACGCCGCAGGAACGCAGGGATCTCGATCCTCTCCTGATCCGGGTCGGTCTCCGCGGCTTCCTGCTGGCTTTGAACCGGGGGCTGGCGGCGCTCCGGCTGCGCGGCGCGCGCGGTGGCCTCCTGCGGGCTGCCGGCCATGCGGTTGATCAGCGAGCCGATGCCGAAACGCGCCTTGTCGGCGGCGCTCGCCGGGCGGGCGCTCGCGGCGTGATGCTCCGAAGAGCTGGTGCGCGGCGCCTTGGCAACGGCGGCCTGCAGGCGCGCCATGGCTTCGGGCGACGGCGTTCCCGGCGCGCGCGGGCGCGGCGCGACAAACACCTCTTCCTCGGGCTGCGGATCATCGGCAAGCGCGGCGGCAAGCGCGGCGTCTTCTTCCGATTGCGGCTGATAGGCCGGGGCCGGAAGCTCATCGTCCTGCGCATAGCTCTGGGCGGCAGCACGCGGCTCTTCCGCCGGGAACAGCGACGGCTCGGGCGTTTCCGCGGCGGCAGGCGTTTCCGCAACCGCCGGCGCGGGCGCTTCCGCCACGGCGGCGGGCTGCAGCGGTTCGGCCATGCGGCGGCGCGGAACCGGCGTGTCCATCACCACATTGCTGGCGTCGATCCCGGTGGCGACAACCGATACCCGCATGAACCCTTCCATGGCGGTATCCAGCGTCGAGCCGACGATGATATTGGCCTCCTGATCCACTTCCTCGCGAATGCGGTTGGCGGCTTCGTCGAGTTCGAACAGGGTCAGGTCGTAGCCGCCGGTGATGTTGATCAGAACACCCTTGGCGCCGCGCAGGCTGATTTCATCGAGCAGCGGGTTGGCGATGGCTTTTTCGGCAGCCTGAACCGCGCGATCCTCGCCCTCGGCCTCGCCGGTGCCCATCATCGCCTTGCCCATCTCGTCCATCACGGCGCGAACGTCGGCGAAATCCAGGTTGATCAGGCCGGGGCGCACCATCAGGTCGGTCACGCCCTTCACGCCCTGATAGAGCACATCATCGGCCAGGCTGAACGCGTCGGTGAAGGTGGTCTTTTCATTGGCCAGGCGGAACAGGTTCTGGTTCGGAATGATGATCAGCGTGTCCACAACCTTCTGAAGGGCCTCGACACCCTCCTCGGCCTGGCGCATCCGCTTGGCGCCCTCGAACTGGAACGGCTTGGTCACGACGCCGACGGTCAGAACACCCAGCTCGCGCGCGGCCTGCGCGATGATCGGCGCCGCGCCGGTGCCGGTGCCGCCACCCATGCCGGCGGTGATGAAGCACATGTGCGCGCCTGCCAGATGATCGACGATTTCCTCGATCGCCTCTTCGGCGGCGGCGGACCCGACCGACGGCCGCGCGCCCGCGCCCAGCCCTTCGGTCACCTTAACGCCCATCTGGATCTTCGCCGGGGCGTTCGATTGCTGCAGCGCCTGGGCATCGGTGTTCGCGGTGACGAATTCCACCCCGTCCAACTGCTTCTCGATCATGTTGTTGACGGCGTTGCCGCCTGCCCCGCCCACACCGAAAACAGTGATCCGGGGTTTGAGTTCTTCATGCTCCGGCATTGTGAGTGTCAATGTCATTGATCTGTCCGCCTGCGTTGTTCTTTTACTCGGCACAATACGCCGCTGTGGTCCTTTATTCGCTTGATTCTACCGTTTCGAACAGGGCTGGTCACGAAAAAAACGCAAAAAAACCCACAAAATATTGGGGACCGAAGGGCCGCATTGGCGGTATTTCGCCGCTCACACAGTATCTTGCGGTCACCAGTTATCCTTAAACCAGCGCACCGCTCTTTTCAGCGATTTCGCCGGATACCTCTCTGCCGGGATCTCAAAGTCCCACCACTCATCCTGTGGGTGTGCCGCAAACAGGCACAGCCCCACCGCCCCCGAAAAGGCCGGGCCCGTCGCCGCCTGCGGCAGGCCCTGCACACGCAGCGGCCGGCCAAGGCGCACCTGCTGGCCAAGGATTCGGCTGGCCAGCCCGTCGAGCCCCGGAATCTGGCTGCCGCCGCCGGTCAGCACGATCTGCTGGCTTGGCAGATGCTCGAACCCGGCCGCATCGAGCCGGGCGCGCACGTCCTCCAGAATCTCCTCGACGCGCGGGCGCATGATTCCGATCAGCTCGGCCCGGCTGACGGTGCGCCGGTCATGCTCGTAATCGCCGGTGTCGCCGCCGATCTCGATCATCTCGCGGTCGTCCATCCCGGTGGCGACCACGCCGCCATAGAAGGTCTTGATCCGCTCCGCCGTCGAAAGCGGCACCTGCAGCCCCTTGGAAATATCCGCCGTCACGTGATCGCCGCCCATGCGCACGGAATCGGCATAGATCATGTGTTTCTTCATGAAGACCGACACGCCGGTCGCGCCGCCGCCCATGTCGATACAGGCCGCGCCCAGCTCCTGCTCATCCTCGACCAGCGACGAGATGCCCGAGACATAGGCCGAGCTTGCCAGCCCCGCCAGCTCCAGGTCGCAGCGCTTGATGCAATAGAGCAGGTTCTGCACCACATGCGCATCCACCGTCAGCAGATGCATGTCGCAAGCCAGCCGGTTGCCGATCTGCCCGCGCGGATCGTTCATCCCCGACCGGTGGTCCAGCGCGAAATTCACCGGCTGGGCATGCAGCACCTCGCGCCCGTCGCCGAAATCGGGCACGTCGCAGGCGGCAAGAACGCGGGCCACGTCATCCTCGCTGACGACGCTGTCCACCAGATCGATCTCGCCATCCAGCCCGTAAGACCGCGGCTGCGCCCCCGACATGCAGGCGATCACGTGGTCGACCCGCAGGTTGGCCATCTTCTGCGCCGCCTGAACGGCGGTGCGAATGGCGCGCTCGGTTTCCTGCATCGCGTCGATCTCGCCAAAGCGCACCCCGCGCGAACGGGTGGTGGCCGCCCCGATCACCCGGAACGACGATTGCCCCGCCAGAGAGCCGACGCCATCACCGCCGGAAAACCGCTCCGGCCCGTCAAAACGCAGCACAAGACAGGCGATCTTGGAGGTGCCGACATCCAGAATCGCGATCACGCCCCGGTCCATCGCCTGCTTGCGCATCCGCCGCATGGCGCGCTGTGACTGATAGAGATCGGTCATCCCTTGATTGCTCCTGTTTCCAATGTTTTCACGCGCCGCAGTTCTTCCACGGCTTCGGGCGACATACGCAGCGTCGGGCGGTCGGCATTGCGCATGTCCACCGCCATCAGATCCCGCTCCAGCATGTCTTCGGCCTGATCCAGCGCGATCACACGCTCCAGCGCCTCGACCGCGCCCCGTTCGGGCAGCAGGATGCGCTGGTCACGGTCCAGCACCACGTCCCAGCGGCGTTCGCCCATCCGCACCAGCCCGCGCAGCCGCCCGGCCAGCGGCCGCGCCGCCTCGATCAGCGCCAGCGCCTCGGCCACCTGCGCATCGGCCCCGTCGCCGGCGATCAGCGGCAGGTCGGGCCGGTCGGTACGCGCGCCCAGCGGCGCCACCCGGTGACCCTCGCCATCGAGCAGTTCCAGCCCGTCGCGGCTGCGCCAGATCACGGTGGGAATGCGCTCCTGGATCGACACCTGCAAAATGCCGCCCGGCCGGATCTGCAGCCCGGCCCCGGCCACCGCATCCAGCCCCAGAATGGCGCGGCGCATCTCTTCAAGCTCCAGATCGAACGAACTGACGGGGAAATCCAGCGGAACGATCTCGCGGATATCCTGATCCAGCTCGCCAGACGCGCCGTCAATCGCCATGAGCTTGACCATGAACTCCGGCCGCTCCTCGATCGCGCGGCGCAGGTCGGAAAACACCAGCCCCAGCTCCTCGCGCCGCTGCTGATCGGCCAGGTACCAGCCCACCGCGAACACCATGCAGAACGAGGGTAGCCCCACCCGCAGCAAAGACCGGAACAGCGGCGTCAGCCACAGCCGGTGCAGCCGATAGGCCAGACGCGTCGGCGCCGGGTCACGCTTCGCAGGTTCGGGCGCGGCTACCGGTTGCATGACGCATCCTCCACCATCCAGCGGCACAGCGCGCCAAAGGACATGCCGCAATGCGCCGCCTGCTCTGGCGACAGCGATGTCGGCGTCATGCCCGGCTGGGTGTTCGTCTCCAGCAGGAACAGCCCGCGCAGGCCCCGCGTCTCGTCCCAGCGGAAATCGGTGCGCGACACGCCCCGGCAGCCCAGCACGTCATGCGCGCGCAGGGCGTAGTCCATGCAGGCGTCGAAAATCTCGGCCGGCACGTCGGCAGGCAGCACATGGCGCGAGCCGCCCTCGGTGTACTTGGCTTCGTAATCATACCAGCCGTCGGTCAGAATATCGGTGACCCCCAGCGCCCGGTCGCCCATCACCGTGGTGGTCAGCTCGCGCCCCGGCACGAACGCCTCGACCATCACGACATCCGGCATCTCCGCAGAAAGCTGCGGCGGCCCGTTCGCCGCCTCATGCACCAGATAGACCCCGACCGAAGACCCCTCGCTGTTCGGCTTGACCACATAGGGCGGCTCCATCACGTGACGCGCGCGCACCTCAACGGCGGGGGCCAGCAGGCTTTCGGCCACCGGCAGCCCGGCGGCGCGAAAGGCCATCTTGGTGCGTTCCTTGTCCATCGCGAGGGCCGAGGCCAGGACGCCCGAATGGGTATAGGGGATGCGCAGCCATTCCAGCAGGCCCTGAACGCACCCATCCTCGCCCCAGCGACCATGCAGCGCGTTGAAAACCACATCGGGCTGAATCTCGGCAAGGCGTGCACAGAGGTCGGCGCCCGCATCCACGCGCACAACCTCAAAGCCTTCTTCCCCAAGCGCGGCGGCGCAATCCCGCCCCGATACCAGCGAAACCTCGCGCTCAGCCGAGGATCCGCCCATCAGAACCGCTACTTTGGGGGCTGCCCTGCTCGACATACCCACCACTGGTGCCTCGATTCGGAGCCTTATAAGTGGCCCCTGAATTTGATTATTTCCGCGGTGCCGGTTCACCGACCCGCATGATCTCCCATTGTAGGTCTATTCCGCTCTTTTGGAAAACCTTTTTTCGCACCTGCTCGCCCAGATTTTCCAGATCCGCCGCCGTGGCCCCGCCGGTGTTGATCATGAAGTTGGAATGCATCCGCGACATCTGCGCGCCGCCCACCGTGGCGCCGCGCATCCCGGCATCGTCGATCACCTTCCACGCCTTCAGCTCATGGGTGTCATCCGCCCGCCCGGTCGAGCTGAAGCCGGCCGGGTTGCGAAAGGTCGATCCGGCGCTGCGCTCTCTGGTGGGCTGGCTGGCGTCGCGCCGGGCAAGCTGATCGGCCATGCGCGCCTCCAGCGCGGCGGGGTCGCCCGCCGGCGCTTCGAACACCGCCTCGATCAGCACCCAGCCGTCGGGCAGGTCGCTGTGGCGATAGCCGAATTTCAGATCCTCGGGGGTCAGCGTCACCACCGCGCCGGCCCGCGTCACCGCCCTTGCGTACAAAAGAACGTCTGAAACATACGAACCGTAGCATCCGGCGTTCATCCGCACCGCGCCACCGATGGCACCGGGGATGGTGCGCAGAAAGGTCAGATCCACCCCGGCCTGCGCCGCCTTGCGCGCCACATGCGCGTCCAGCGCCGCCGCGCCTGCCGTCACCCGGCCGCCCTGCACCGCGATGCCGTTGAACCCGCGCCCCAGCCGGATCACCACCGCCCGCAGCCCGCCGTCGCGCACGATCAGGTTGCTGCCCACGCCCATCGGAAACACCGGCACCGCAGGATCGAGCGCGGCCAGAAACGCCGCCAGGTCATCGACATCCGCAGGCTGAAAGAGCCAGTCCGCCGGGCCGCCGACCCGCAGCCATGTCAGATCATCCAGCGACCGGTCCGGCGTCAGCGTGCCGCGCACCTGTGGCATCGCGCCCCTCATGCCCCGTCCTCGCCGTTACGGCGCCCCAGCGCGAACAGCGCGGCCGACAGCACGCCGGTTCCGATCCATGGCAACAGCACCCCGAGGGGCGTGTTCGCGCCGAAGCCCGTGCGCGCCAGATCGGCGCGCAGCGCCGCCCAGGTCACGATTACCGCCGTCGAGTAAAGCGCGAAGATCACCAGAAAGTCGCGCCCCTTGCGGGCCAGCCCGTGGGTCAGCGCCTGATAGGCGATCACCGGTGCCGCCGCCCAGGTGCCGTAAACCAGAATTTCCGTATAGCCCGCCATCGCGCCCCCCGTTTTCAGGGACCTTTACCGCGCAACAGCCGCGCGCACCAGCGGGCGAAGTAATAGACCGGCCAGCGCAGCATCGACATGCCCGCCGCCAGCACCAGAAGCCCCCAGACCGGCCCGTTCTGATAGGTGACGTAGCCAAGCAGCGGAATGCCGGCGGCGATCAGCCCATAGGCCAGCGGCCAGTTCAGCCGGGCCGGAAGGAAGGCGATGCCGGTGGCGGCAAGCGCCCAGAAACACGCCAGGATCAGCGACAGGTTCATTCCCGCCCCTCCCCGCCGCCGGGGCGCAACGCCCGGCGCAGCAGATAGAAGAGCGGCCTGCGAAACATCGACGCGGCCCCCGCGACAGCGGCAAGAACGACCCAGACATCATGCTGCCAGCCCAGATACCCGATCAGCACCGGCGCCGACACCAGCAGCGCGAGGCCCGGCGCGTATTGCAGCCGCATCGGCAGAAACGCGGTGATGGTCGCCGCGAGTGCCCAGAGGCAGGCCAGTGTGAGCGACAGGGTCATGCCGGCCCCAGCAGCGTCATCGCCAGCGCGGCCAGCGCGGCCAGAAGCCCGGCATAGGGCACGAACATCGGCACCCGGAACGGCGCGAACGGCGCGCGCCGCTTCAGCGCGATCAGCGAAAGATTGACCACCGCGAACACCGCCAGCAACAGCGAAGAGGTCATTTCCGCCAACGCCGCCACCGGCAGGGCCAGCGCGCCAAGGATCACCGCCGCGCCAACCAGCAACGTCGCCTTCACCGGCGTGCCGAAGCGCGGATGGGCGTGATGGAACAGCGCCAGCCGCCGGTCGCGCTTGCCCAGGCCGAACAGCACCCGCGCGGCCATGACGATCTGCGCCAGCACCCCGTTCAGCGCCGCCACCCCCGCGATCAGCGACAGAAAACCCGCGCTGTTGTTGCCCTTGCGCGCCTCCCA
This sequence comes from Actibacterium naphthalenivorans, assembly GCF_014196965.1. Lineage (GTDB taxonomy): Bacteria > Pseudomonadota > Alphaproteobacteria > Rhodobacterales > Rhodobacteraceae > Actibacterium_A > Actibacterium_A naphthalenivorans. The sequence goes on from NZ_JACIEQ010000001.1 coordinate 249,798, forward strand.
CACCAGCGACAGCGGGCGCGTGCTGTTGGCCAGCGCCTCGACCGGAACGGCGCGGACGGCGGCAAGGCTGACCCCGGCGTAGATCAGCGAGGTCACAAGCAGCGAAATCAGGATGGCGCGCGGCAGGGTGCGCTCTGGATGCTCCACCTCTTCGGCCATGTTCACGATATCCTCGAAGCCGATGAAGGCGAAAAACGCCAGCACCGCGCCCATGCCCACACCCGGCCAGAAAATCTCGGGCGGGGCGCTCCAGGCCGGTACCGGCGCCGCAGTGGAGCCGGCCCAGATCACCAGGCCAAGCCCGATCAGCTCTATCACGGTAAAGATCGCCGCCACCGCCATGCTTTCCAGCACCCCGATCAGCGCCACGGCCAGCAGTGCCGCGCCGAGCCCTGCCACCACCCATTCGAACGGCAGGTCGATGACTGCGGTCAGGTAACCGGCGCCGCCGCGCAGCACCGCCGCGGCCGAGATCGTGCCGGCCAGCACGATGCCCAGCCCCACCACAACCGACAGCCAGTGGATTTTCAGCCCCTGATCGACATAGGCGGCCTCGCCCGCCGCTTCGGGGATGCGGGTGGACAGTTCGGCATATGACAGCGCCGAGGGCGCGGCGACCAGCCCGGCAATCAGAAACGACAGCGGCGCATAAACCCCGGCCTGCCCCGCCACCGCGCCGACCAGAACATAGATCCCGGCGCCGATCATCACCCCGATGCCATAGGCCGTCAGCAGCCCCGGCCCGATCCGCCGCTTGAGCGCCTCCGCCACCGGCCTCAGGCCTTTTCCAGCCGCGCGGGCAGGTTGTTGGCCCAGGCTGAAATCGTGCCCGCGCCCAGGCAGACCACCATGTCGCCGGGCCCGGCCTGTTCACGCACCAGCCGCACCAGATCGTCTTCGCTGACGATGGCGCGGGCGTGGCGGTGGCCGTGGCGGATCAGCCCCGAGACCAGATCATCGCGCGACGCGCCTTCGATCGGGTCTTCACCGGCGGCGAACACCTCGGCGATGGCCACCACGTCGGCATCGTTGAAACAGGTGCAGAAATCGTCGAACAGCGTATGCAGGCGGGAATAACGGTGCGGCTGATGCACCGCGATCACGCGGCCGTCGGTGGCCTGGCGCGCCGCCTTGAGCACCGCGGCGATCTCGACCGGGTGATGGCCGTAGTCGTCGATAACGGTCACGCCGTTCACCTCGCCCACCTTGGTGAAACGCCGGTTCACCCCGCCGAACGCGGCCAGCGCGGCGCGGATCTCGTCGCGCTTCATGCCAAGCTGCCGGGCCACGGCCACGGCGGCCAGGGCGTTCGAGACGTTGTGATCGCCGGGCATCGGCAGGCTGCAGCCCTCGATCACCATGTCCTCGGCCTGCAGCGCAATGTCGAAATGCGCGACACCCGCCTTGTAGGTCAGGTTCACCGCCCGCACATCGGCCTGCGCGTTGAAGCCGAAGGTCACCACGCGGCGGTCGGTGACGCGGCCCACCAGCGCCTGCACCTCGGGGTGATCGGTGCAGCAGACCGCCAGACCGTAGAACGGGATGTTCGACACGAAATCGTAGAAGCCCTGGCGCAGGTTTTCGAACGTGCCCCAATGCTCCATATGCTCGGGGTCGATATTGGTGACGATGGCGATGGTCGCGGGCAGACGGTTGAAGGTGCCGTCGCTTTCATCCGCCTCGACCACCATCCACTCGCCCTCGCCCATCCGGGCGTTGGAGCCATAGGCGTGGATGATGCCGCCGTTGATCACCGTGGGGTCGAGCCCGCCCGCATCCAGCAGCGTGGCGACCATGGTGGTGGTCGTGGTCTTGCCATGGGTACCGGCGACGGCGACATTGGATTTCAGGCGCATCAGCTCGGCCAGCATCTCGGCCCGGCGCACCACGGGCAGGCCCATGCGGCGGGCGGCGTCCAGTTCCGGGTTTCCCGGCTTGATGGCGGAGGAGATTACCACCACCTCGGCATTTTCCAGGTTCTCGGCGCGCTGGCCGACGAAGATCGTGGCGCCGAGCCCGGCCAGCCGATCGGTGATCTTGCTGGCCTTCAGATCAGAGCCCTGCACGGTATAGCCCAGGTTCAGCAGCACCTCGGCGATGCCGGACATGCCGATGCCGCCGATACCGACGAAATGGATCGGGCCCACATCGGTGGGAAGTTTTGTTGCCGCGTTCATGCCTGTTGCCCCTTGCCTGCCAGCGCCTCGACGATCTCCACCAGCCGCTCGGTCGCGTCCGGGCGGCTGACGCCCAGGGCCGCGTGGGCCATATGCACCGCCGCATCGGGGTTGGTGAGAACCGCGCTTATCTGCTCTGAAAGCGCGGCAGGCTCAAGGGCGGATTCGGGGATCATGATCGCGGCATCCGCCTTTACCAGCCCGCGGGCATTGGCTGTCTGGTGATCCGCCGCCGCGGCCGCGAAGGGGATCAGGATCGACGGCCGGCCGATCACGCTGATATCGGCGACCGAGGATGCGCCGGCGCGCGAAATCACAAGCTGTGCCTCGCTCATGCGGCGGGGCACGTCGTGGAAAAATGGCTGAACATCGGCACCGATCCCGTGTTCGGCGTAGAATTGCGCCACGCGCGCGCCATCCTCGTCACGCGCCTGGTGCGACACGCGGATATTGCCGCGCAACGCCTCGGGCAGGGCTGCGATGGCGGCGGGCACCACATCCGACAGGATGCGCGCGCCCTGGCTGCCCCCCATCACAAGCAGCGACATCGGGTAGTCGCCCGGCGGGATATAGGGCGCGCCCGCGCGTTCCAGCACCGTCGCGCGCACCGGATTGCCGGTATGAAAACTCTCGACACCCTCGGGCAGTTCGGTCGGCCAGGTGCCGCAGGCCACCGCATGGACGCGGGTCGCGAAAAGCTGGTTCACCCGACCCAGCACGCCGTTCTGTTCGTGGATCATCCGGGGCAGCCGCAGGATCGTGGCCGCCGCCACCGCCGGGATCGCCGGGTAGCCGCCAAAGCCCACAACGACATCGGGCCGGTCCCGCAGCATCTTGGCCGCCGCCGAGATCACGCCGCCTGTCAGCCGGAACGGCACCGCCGCCCTGGCCAGCGCCCCGCCCCGCGCGAAGGTGGCCGATGCGATCTGCTCCACCTCCACCACATGCGGAAAGCCGCCCGCGTAGCGCGCGCCGCGCGCGTCGGTCGAAAGCTTCACCCGCCAGCCCTTGCGGATCATCGCCTCGGCCAGCGCCTGGGCGGGGAACATATGCCCGCCGGTCCCGCCCGCGGCGATGACCAGAAGCGCCGCCTTGCCGGCCATTGCTACCGCCCTTTCCGCATCAGGATATCGCCGATTTCACCCTGCGGGCGGGTCCGGGTGAAGGCCAGCAACATGCCGACGGCGATGCCGCCCGCGATCAGCGACGAGCCGCCATAGCTGACGAACGGCAGGGTCATGCCCTTGGCCGGCAGCAGCCGCACCGCCACGCCCATGTTGATCAGCGCCTGCACGCCGAACACGCAGGCCAGCCCCGAGCCCGCCAGCCGGATGAACGGATCGCGCTCTTTCATCAGGCGGAACAGCGAGCGGATGACGATGACCGCGAACAGCACGATGATCGCCAGCACCAGCAGCAGCCCGTATTCCTCGGCGGCGACGGCGATGATGAAATCGGTATGGGCATCGGGCAGCGATTGCTTGACCTGCCCCTCGCCGACGCCGACGCCGAAAAAGCCGCCCTCGCGGATGGCGTTGGTCGCATAGCCAAGCTGGGTGCGCGGATCGAGATCAGCCGACAGGAAGCCGTCGATCCGGCGGGCGAAATGTTCGGAATTGTTATAGGCTATGGTGCCGCCGAAGACGGTCAGCCCGGCCATCCCGACCAACAGCATGAACGGCGCACCGGCTACGAAATAGATCACGCCCCAGGCAAACAGGATCAGCGCGGCTTGCCCGAAATCGGGCTGCATCGCCAGAAACCCGACGATCACGATGGCGATGCCGAAGGAAAACAGCCTGCCCGGCGGGCCGTTCACCTCCTGGCTGGCGGCCATCAGCCAGGCGGCCAGGATGATGAACCCGGGCTTGAGGAATTCCGAGGGCTGCACGCTGGCGAAGCCAAGCGAATACCAGCGCACCGCGCCCTTGCCGAAATCTGTGCCCAGCACCGGCAGCAGCGCCAGCGCCGCGAAGGCGCCGAAAAAGCCCAGCACGCCCAACCGGCGCACCAGATCGGGCGACATCATCGAGGTGAAGAACATCACGCCCAGGGCCAGCGTGCCGAAAAACGCCTGCCGTTCGACGTAATGGAACGGCGCAAGCCCGTTGCGCGCGGCCAGTGGCGGCGACGAGGCCAGCCCCAGCAACAGCCCGATCCCGAACAAAAGCAGGATGCACGACAGGGTCCATTTGTCGATCGTCCGCCACCACCGGGGAAGAATCGGTTCACCGGCCCGCATCGGCACGGTGCCGTACACCATTTCCGTCATGAATGTTCGCCTTGCTCTGCCTGCCTCTGCCCGTTTGCCGGGTCTCGGGTGCAGTCTAGCGCGATTTGCGCCGCAACGCCAGCCATCTGACACCCCGGGCCGACGGGATTGCACCGCCGCCACGCGCCCCCTAGTCTGCCGCCATCCGCGCGCGCGGGCCGCTCCTCGACCCTTGCAGGTTTCCTCGCCGCGATCCGCGAAGAGAGCCGCAGGGCCCGACGGGCGCACCCGCGCCGCATCACAAAGGACAGACCCGCCGGTGACCAGACCCAACATCCTGTTCCTGTCGATCGAGGATCTGAATGACTGGATCGCGCCGCTGGGCGGCCATCCCGATACGATCACCCCGCACCTGACCCGGCTGGCCCGGCACAGCGTGGTGTTCGAACGGGCCTATGCCGCGGCCCCGGCCTGTTCGCCTTCGCGCGCGGCAACGCTTTATGGCCGGAACCCATGGGAAACGGGGATCTACGGCAACGCACACCGGCCCAACCACGCGTTTCCGCGCGGCCGGGGCCTGTCGCTGGTCGGCGGCCTGCAAAGCGCCGGGTATAAGACCTTTGGCGCGGGCAAGGTGTTCCACGTGCTCAAGGGCCAGTTCGATCACGACGAATGGACCGAATACCATGGCCAGGAACCAGACAGCTTTGCCCCGATCAGCCGGTCGCAGAAATCCGGCGCCCTGGGCAGCAACTCCGATTTCGGCCCGGCGCCCGACGATACCCCGCAATATGACGAGTTGAACACCGAGTGGATCACCCGCCGCATGACCGGCGGCGCCGAAGGGCAGTTCTGGGCGCTGGGGCTCTATCGGCCGCATCTGCCCTTCATCGTGCCGAAGCGTTTTTTCGACCAGTTGCCGGCGGTGGTCGCCGATCCGCCGGGGCTGGGCGCCAACGGGTTCGCCCCCGACAACGCGGCGCCGCTGGCCGGGCTGCCGCGCCCGGCGATGAGCTTCGTGCGCCAGAACGCCGGGCTGGGAAAGGCGCTGCATGCGCAGGGGGAATACAAGGCATTCCTGAAAGCGTATCTTGCCTCGATCTCCTATGCCGACGCGCTGCTGGGCCGGGTTCTGGACCGGATGGATGAACAGGGGCTGTGGGGCAACACCATCGTGGTGCTGTGGTCGGATCACGGCTGGCAGCTGGGCGAAAAGCTGGCCTTCCGCAAATTCACCCTGTGGGAGCGCGCGCTGCGGGTGCCGCTGTTCATCGGCGGGCCGGGCATCGCCCCGGGCCGGGCCGGCGATCCGGTCAGCCTGACCGACATCGCGCCGACGCTCTTTTCACTGGCCGGCCTGCCCGCGCCCGGCCGCTTCACCGGGCAGGACATGGCCCCGCTGCTGCGGGGCGAGGCGCAGGCGCTGCGCGGGCACGCGCTGTCGGTCTGGGGCCATGATCTGATGAGCGATCGCCCGAAGCTGGCGTTTTCGGCGCGGTCCCGCGATTTTCGCTTCATCCGCTACTGGACCGGTCATGAAGAACTGTATGATCACCGGGCCGACCCGTTCGAACATGCCAATCTGCTGCAGGCCCCGGATGATGGCGCGCTGGCCGCCGTGGTGCGGGCGCACCGGGCGATGCTGCCCGTGGCGCCCTGCCCGCCTGTCAATACCGCGCCGCCGCGCCACCGTTGGCAGGCGGCGCGGAAGATGAGCCCGGCTCAGAGCACCACGACATCCAGCGGCGGGAAGCCGTTGAAGCCGACCGACGAATAGCTCGACGTATAGGCGCCGCAGTTGCGGATGATAAAGCGGTCACCCGCCTTCAGCCCCTGCGGCAGTTGCACCGGGCGCTTTTCATAAAGCACATCGGCACTGTCGCAGGAGGGGCCGGCCAGGATGCAGGGGCCGGTCGCCTCGTGATCGCGGTCGGTGACGAACTGATAGCGGATCGCCTCGTCCATGGTTTCGGCCAGGCCCGAGAACTTGCCGATGTCCAGATAGACCCAGCGGAAGGCGTCGGCCTCGGATTTCTTCGACACCAGCAACACTTCCGCGGCGATCATGCCGGCCTCGGCCACCAGGCCGCGGCCCGGCTCCGCCATCACGCGGGGCACATCGCCAAAGCGTTCGGTCACCAGCTCCATCACCCGTGCGGAATATTTGGTCGGGTGATCAATCGCCTCGCCATAAAAGGCCGGAAAGCCGCCGCCGATGTTCAGCAGGGTCAGCGCGTGGCCTTCGGCGCGGGCGCGGTGCCAGATTTCGGCGATCTGGTCGAGCGTGGCGGTCCACATCTCGGCCCGGCGGGTTTGCGAGCCCACGTGGAACGAAAAGCCGACCGGCTCCAGCCCCAGACGGGCGGCCAGCGCCAGCAGATCCAGCGCCTTGTCACGGGCGCAGCCGAATTTGCGCGACAGCGGCCAGTCGGCCTCGGACGCATCGACGATCAGGCGGATATAGACCTGCGCGCCGGGGGCGTGCTTGGCGATCTTTTCCAGCTCTTCCTCGGCATCGGCGGCGAACAGGGTGATGCCAGCGTGATGCGCGAAGGCAATGTCGGAAGCGCGTTTGATGGTGTTGCCGAAGGAAATCGTTTCGGGCGCGGCGCCGAGGCCGAGGCACAGCTCGATTTCCCCGCGCGAGGCGGCATCGAAATGCGAGCCGAGGTTTACCAGCGTCTCGACGATCTCGCGCGCGGGGTTGGCCTTCACGGCATAGTGGATATCGGCATGGCCAAGCCCGGCTTTCAGCGCGCGGTATTGTTTGGCCACGGCCTGCGTGTCCAGCACCAGCGTCGGGCGGTCGAACTCATTCGACCGGATATAAGCCTCAACTCGGGAAACAGGCGCAACAGCAGTGCGGCCGACGAAATCGGTGATCGTAGCGTTCATGGTCATCTCCAATAGACCCGGCCAAAGAATGACCGCTCACTTCCAAGGAGACGTTACCGTCGCTACATAAACGCGGGCGGCGGAACCGCCGGCCAGAGGCGCGTGCGTTGGCGTCTGTGAGGGCGCAGATAGGGCCGCGCATGAGTCGGCGCAAGAGGGTATTTTCATCTTCGCGCGAAATTTCCGCAGAAGCGCAAAGCGTTGCCTCCGCGCCGCAGATCCGGGGCACAGAAATACCACCGCTCGATGCCCCGCTTGCTATAGTGGCTCTGGACACAAGCGGGGTACGGATATGAAAGTCGGGATCGTCGGGGCGGGAATGGTGGGAAGCGCGGCCGGATATGCGCTGGCGCTGACCGGAACGGTCAGCCGCGTCGTGCTGGTCGATCTCGACGCGGCGCTTGCCCGCGCCCAGGCCGAGGATATCGCCCATGCCGTGCCTTTCGCCTCTTCCACGGTCATCGAGCACGGCGACTATCCCGCGCTGGCGGGCGCGTCGGTGGTGATCCTGGCGGCGGGCGTCGGCCAGAAACCCGGCGAGACCCGGCTGGCGCTGCTGGCCCGCAATGCCGCGGTGTTCCGCGAGGTGACGGCGCGTGTGCTGGAGCACGCGCCGGATGCGATCCTTCTGGTGGCCTCGAACCCGGTGGATGTGATGACCCAGATCACCACCCGCCTGACCGGCCTGCCGCCGGAGCGGGTCATCGGCTCGGGCACGATCCTGGATACCGCCCGGTTCCGCAGCCTTCTGGGCCGGCATCTGGGGATCTCGCCGCGCTCCGTCCATGCCTATGTGCTGGGTGAGCATGGCGACAGCGAGGTTCTGGCCTGGTCCAGCGCCCGTGCCGGGTCGGCGCCGCTGGCATCCTTTGCCGCGCAGGTGGGCGCCCCGATCACCGGGCATGTGCGTGACGCGATCGACGATGGCGTGCGCAATGCCGCCTATACGATCATCGCGGGCAAGGGCGCCACATGGTATGGCATCGGCGCCGGCCTGTCGCGGATCGTGCGCGCCATCGCGCAGGATCAGAATGCGGTGCTCTCGGTCTCCATCGCCACGCAGGACGTGCTCGGGGTGCACGATGTGGCGCTTTCCCTGCCGCGCATCGTCGGCGCCGCGGGCGTGACGGCCCATCTGATGCCCGACCTGGCGGATGACGAGGCCGCCGCGCTGATGAAAAGCGCGCAGCTTCTGAAGGATACGGCCGACGCGGTCTGCCTGTAGGGCGCGTCACTTTGCGGCTTGCGGATTGGGGCTCTGCCCCAAACCCCGGGATATTCAGGCGAAAAAGAAGGAGGCGTTTTATCCCGGTTCGGCCGTTCGCGCCAGCGCGGCGGTGACCTGGGCGATGAAATCCTCGCCGCGTTTCTCGAAATTGTCATACTGGTCGAAACTTGCCGCCGCAGGGGCGAGCAGAACGGTTTCTCCCTCCGCCGCCTCGGCCGCAGCACGGGCAACGGCGCGGGCCATCGTCTCGCTCACCTCATGAGGCGTCTCGCCCAGTTGCAGAGCGAACCGGCCTGCCTCGCGCCCGATGACATAGGCCTTCACCACATGGCCGAGCTGTTCGAGAACCGGCCCCAGGCCGCCCTCTTTTTCCAGCCCGCCGCAGATCCAGCGGATGCGCGGGAAAGCGGCCAGCGCCTTGGCCGCGCTGTCGGCGTTTGTGGCCTTGCTGTCATTGACGAACCGGACGCCCCCCGCCTCCGCCACCAGTTGCGACCGGTGGGGCAGCCCCTGAAAGGAGTGGAACGCCTGTTCGATGATCTTCGGCGCCAACCCCAAACTGCGCACCGCCGCATAGGCCGCGCAGGCGTTCTGATGGTTGTGCGCACCGGGCAGCCCGGCAATCCCCCGCAAGTCGAGCGACGCGATCTGCCGCCCCTTGCGGTATTCCGACAAGAACCCCTTGCGGGCGAACACGGCCCAGCCCGGCCCGTCCAGCTTTCGCGCGGCAGAGATGCGGATCAGCCGGTCATCGGCGGCACTCTCAGCCATCTGGTTGGCCAGATACTGCCCTTCGACCTCATCCACGCCGATGATCGCCCGGTCCGGCCCGCCTTCGGCGAACAGCCGGCGTTTCGCGGCGAAATAGCCACCCAGCCCTGCGTGCCGGTCCAGATGATCGGGCGTCAGGTTCGTGAACACGGCCACATCCGGGGTCAGCGCGCGCGCCAGTTCGGTCTGATAGCTCGACAGTTCCAGCACGACCACCCCGCCATCCCCCGGCGGGTCGATATCCATGACCCCGCGGCCGATATTACCCGCCAGCTGGCTTTCGCGGCCGGCATACGTCAGCACATGGTGGATCAGCGCCGCTGTGGTGGATTTGCCATTCGATCCGGTAACCGCGATCACCCGCGGCGCGGTTTCCAGATTGTCCCATTCATCGGTGGCGACCGAGCGAAAGAACAGCCCGATGTCATTGTCCACCGGCACACCCGCCGCCCAGGCAGAGGCGATGATCCGGTTCGGCACAGGATAAAGATGCGGGATCCCCGGCGACACGATCAGCGCCGCCACATCCCGCCACGCCCCCTCGCGCGTCAGATCGTGAACAGCAAACCCTTCCGCCCCGGCCCGCTCCCGCGCATCCGCGCTGTCATCCCAGACCAGCGGCTCGGCCCCGCCTGCCCGCAGCGCCCGCGCGGCGGCAAGACCGGACCGGCCCAGCCCCAGAACCGCGATACGCGCGCCACTATATCCGCGAACTGCAATCATCTCCCAAACCCCGCTCGGGCGGGCGCACCCCCGCCCCCTTCATCTTCGTTCAAATATCCCGGGGGGTGAGCGGGCCGCAAGGCGCGCGAGGGGGGCAGCGCCCCCTTTCCCCTACCGTAACTTCAGCGTCGCCAGCCCGATCAGCGCCAGGATGAGCGAAATGATCCAGAACCGGATCACGATCTGCGGCTCGGCCCAGCCCTTCTTCTCGAAATGATGGTGGATCGGCGCCATCAGGAACACCCGCTTGCCGGTGCGCTTGAAATACAGCACCTGGATGATGACGCTCAGCGCCTCGACCACGAACAGCCCGCCGACGATGGCCAGAACGATCTCGTGCTTGGTGGCAACCGCGATCGCCCCCAGCGCGCCACCCAGAGCCAGCGAACCGGTGTCGCCCATGAACACGGCCGCGGGCGGTGCGTTATACCAAAGAAACCCCAGCCCGCCGCCGATCAGCCCGGCGCAGAAGATCAGGATCTCGCCGGTACCCGGCACGTAGTGAACATCGAGATATTCGGTAAAGTCGACCCGGCCCACCGCATAGGCGATCACGCCCAATGTGCCCGCCGCGATCATCACCGGCATGATCGCCAGCCCGTCCAGCCCGTCGGTCAGGTTCACCGCGTTGGCCGATCCCACGATCACGATCATCGAGAAGGGCACGAAGAAGACCCCCAGGTTGATCAGCGTGTCCTTGAATACCGGCAGCGCCAGCTGGTTGGTCAACCCTTCGGGATGCACCATCGAGGCCGCGAACCCGGCGACGGCGGCGATGATCAGCCCCAGGCTCATCCGCACCTTGCCGGGCACGCCCTTGGTGTTGTTCTTCGATACCTTGGCGTAGTCGTCGGCGAAGCCGATGGCCCCGAACCCCACCGTGACGAACAGCACGATCCAAATATAGGGATTGTCGAGCCGCGCCCAGAGCAGGGTTGAAACGATCAGCGCGCCAAGGATCAGCACACCGCCCATGGTGGGCGTGCCGGCCTTGGTTTCAAGGTGGCTCTGCGGGCCGTCATCGCGGATCGGCTGGCCATGCCGCTGGCGCTTGCGCAGCAGATTGATCAGCGGCCGCCCGAAGATGAACCCGAAGATCAGCGCCGTGAAAAACGCCGCACCCGCCCTGAAGGTGATATAGCGAAACAGGTTGAAAACATCGCCGCCATCGGAAAATCCGGTCAGCCAATAGAGCATACGCCCAGCCTCTCATTTTTCATTCGGGACCGCTTGTCCCAATTTTCGCAGGGCGTCAACCACCAGCGACACGCGGCTGCCCTTGGAGCCTTTGACCAGCACGACGTCCCCAGCATCCGCGATCGCATGCGCCCGCGCGGCCAGCGACTGGGCGGTTTCATGCCACTCGCCGCGCTGTGCGCGGGGCAGCGCCTGGTAGAGCGCCCGCATCCTGGGGCCGACACAATGCACCAGGCTGACAGGCTTCAAGGACGGGTCATCCGCGACGGCGCGGTGCAGCTCCGCCTCGGTCGGGCCAAGCTCCAGCATGTCGCCAAGTACGGCGATGCGCCGGCCCTTGGCCACACGGCCAAGGCCATCGCGCGGCTCGGCGGCGGCCAGAACCTCCAGCGCGGCGCGCAACGAGGCCGGGTTGGCATTGAACGCGTCGTCGATCAGTTCGAAGGCCATGCGTTCGTCCACCGGATCGAGCTGCAGTTTTTCGCGCGCGCCGCGGCCCGTGGGCGGCTGCCAGGCAGCCAGATCGCAGGCGGTCAGGGCGCGGTCGGCCCCCAGCGCATCGGCCACCGCCAGCACCCCCAACGCATTCATCGCGAAATGCCGGCCGGGGGTGTGGATCTTGAACAGAATGTCGTCGCCCCTGGCACGCGCCTGGGCGATGGTGGCATCCGCGCGCAGCGTCACCTCTTTCAGGCAATAGTCGGCCTCGGCCCCGGTGCCGAAGGTGACCACACGCGCGCCGACCTGCCGCGCCTTTTCGATCAGGATCGGCGAGACATCCAGATCGGCATTCAGCACCGCAACCCCGCCCGGTTCCAGCCCGTCGAGAATGCTGGCCTTTTCACGGGCAATCGCGGCAATGCTGTCGAACGCCTCCAGATGCGCGGCGACGACGGTGGTGATCAGCGCCACATGCGGCCGGGTCATCGCCGTCAGCGGGGCGATTTCGCCCGGATGGTTCATGCCGATCTCGATCACCGCGAAATCCGCCGCCCGCGGCATCCGCGCAAGGGTCAGCGGCACGCCCCAGTGATTGTTGAAGCTTTTCTCGGCGGCGTGAACCTGCCCCTGCCCGGCCAGAACCGCGCGCAGCATTTCCTTGGTCGAGGTCTTGCCGACCGACCCGGTCACGGCGACCACCCTGGCTGCGCTGCGGGCCCGTGCGGCCCGGGCCAGCGCCCCCAGCCCGCGCAACACGTCATCGACGATCAGCAGCGGCGCATCCTTCGCCACGCCATCGGGAATGTGTGACACCAGCGCCGCGGCGGCGCCGTTCTTCAGCGCCTGCGCCACGAAATCATGGCCGTCGCGCACGTCTTTCAGCGCCACGAACAGATCACCCGGCACCAGGCTGCGGGTGTCGATCGACACGCCACCCGCCTGCCAGGGCCGCGTGCTGCGCCCCCCGGTCGCGGCCTCGGCATCCGCAGAGGTCCAGAGCGGCGTCATGTCACGCGCCCGTCAAGCGCCGCGACCGCGACAGAGGCCTGCTCCACATCGTCGAACGGAAACACGTCATCGCCGATGATCTGCCCGGACTCGTGGCCCTTGCCCGCGATCAGCAGCGCATCGCCGGGCTGCAGCGCATCGACGCCGCGCAGGATCGCCTCGGCGCGGTCGCCGACCTCTGTCGCATCCGGGCAGGCTTGCATTATTTCTGCACGAATATCGCCCGGAACCTCGCTGCGCGGGTTGTCATCCGTCACGAACACAACATCGGCGTGTTCCGCCGCCGCCCGCCCCATCAGCGGGCGCTTGCCCCTGTCACGGTCACCGCCCGCGCCGAACACGACGATCAGACGGCCCATTACATGCGGGCGCAGCGCGCTCAGCGCCGTCTTCAGCGCATCGGGCGTGTGGGCGTAATCGACAAAGACCGACGCGCCGTTGTCTCGGGTGGCGGCAAGCTGCATCCGGCCGCGCACGGTGATCAGATCGGGCAGCGCGTCGAACACATGCAGCGGCTCGGCCCCGCCGGCAATCGCCAGCGCGGCGGCGACCAGCACGTTTTCGGCCTGAAAGCCGCCGATCAGCCCCAGCCGCACCTGATGCGCCAGCCCCTGCCATTCGAACCGGAGCTGTTGCCCGGTGGCGTCGAACCGCTGTGCGAGGATCTGCAGATCGGCCTCGTCCGAGCGGCCGACGGTCAGCAGGGTCTGCCCGCGCGCGCGGGCGATCATCGCCATCTCGGGGCCGCGCGGATCCTCGAGGTTGATGACGGCGGTGCCTTCCTCGGGCAGGACGCGGGCAAAAAGGCCGGCCTTGGCCGCGAAATATTCATCGAAATCCGCGTGGTAATCCAGATGGTCCTGGGTGAAATTCGTGAACGCCGCCGCGGTCAGCGCCACCCCGTCGAGCCGCCGTTGCGCCAACCCGTGTGACGATGCCTCCATCGCCACATGGCTGACGCCGGCATGGGCCATCTCGGCCAGCAGGCGGTGCAGGGTGATGGGTTCGGGCGTGGTATGGTTCAGCGGCGCCTCATAGGCGCCTTCGACCCCGGTGGTGCCCAGATTGGCCGCCTCGTAACCCAGCAGGGCCCAGATCTGCCGGGTGAAGCTGGCCACCGATGTCTTGCCATTGGTGCCGGTCACCGCCACCACCACCTCGGGCTGCGCGCCGAACCACAGGGCCGCGGCATAGGCCAGCGTCTGGCGCGGATCCTCGGCCACCACCAGTGCGGCGTCGGATGCGGCCAGCTCTTCCCTGGCGATGCGGGCGCCCTCGGCATCGGTCAGCACCGCGCCCGCGCCCATCCGCAGCGCGTATTGGATGAACGCGCCACCATGCACCCGCGTACCGGGAAGCGCGGCGAACAGATGCCCCGGTTTCACCAGGCGGCTGTCGACCGACAGGCCGGTGATCTGCGCCTCGCGCCCGGCCTTTGCGGTCAGCCCAAGCTCTGCCAGTGATTTCGCCTGTGGCTGTGTCGCCATTTTCGCCCCCACGGCTGTCAGTTTCCGGTGAGTGTTACCGCGAAGCCGGGCTGGGGTTCAATCTCTGGTCGCAGGCCAAGCAGCGGCGCGGCGCGGCGGATGATCTCTGCGGCGACGGGCACCGCCGTCCAGCCGGCGGTCCGGCGCGGTTCGGGGCCTGTGGTGTCTTCGGGCTCATCGAGGGTGACGACCAGCACGTATTTCGGATCGTTCGTCGGAAAGACCGAGGCGAATGTGGTGATCACCTTGTTATCGTAATAGCCGCCGCTCGGTCTGGGCTTGTCGGCGGTACCGGTCTTGCCGCCCACCGAATAGCCGGGCACCTCGCCGAAGCTGGCGGTGCCGCGCACCACCACCTGACGCAGCATTTCGCGCGCCGCGGTCGAAGTCCGCTCGGAGACCACACGCTCGCCGGTGGCCGGGCGCCCGCCGGCCAGAAGCGTCGGCTGAACCCGCTTGCCCCCGTTCAGAAGCGAGGAATAGGCCGTGGCCAGATGCAGCGGGCTGGCCGAGAGCCCGTGGCCGTAGGACACCGTGATCGTGTTGATATCCGACCAGCGCGGCGGCAACAGCGGCCGGGCGCCCGGGGCCTCGACCAGCTCAACCGGGGTGGCCTCGAAGAAGCCCAGCTTGCCGAGGAAATCACGCTGACGTTCGGTGCCGATCTGCAGCGCGATCTTCGCGGTGCCAACGTTCGAGGATTTCACGATCACATCGGTCACCGACAGAAGCGGGCCGTAGTTCTTGTTGTGGAACTCGCCAATCCGGTGCCTGCCCCAGACCAGCGGCGCATCCGCATCGACCATTGTATCGGGGTTGACCAGGCCAAGCTCCATCGCCTGGGCCGCCGCGAAAATCTTGAAGGTCGAGCCAAGCTCATACACGCCCTGAACCGCGCGGTTGAACAGCGGGCTGTCGGACGCGTCGCCCTCGACCAGGGGGCGCGGGCGGTCATTCGGGTCGAAATCGGGCAGCGACACCATCGAGACGATCTCGCCCGTGTGGGCATCCATCATCACCGCCGCCGCGCCCTTGGCGTTCATCAGCTTCATGCCGCCGAACAGCACCTGGCGCACGGCCGTCTGCACCGTCAGATCCAGCGAAAGCCGCAGCGGCTGGCCGCCGTTGGCCGGATCGCGCAGGTAGGTGTCAAAGGCCTTTTCCACCCCGGCCGTGCCGATCACCTCGGCCGAGCGGACACCCTCGCGCCCGAAACTGGTGCCGCCCAGAACATGCGCGGCCAGCTTGCCGTTGGGATAAAGCCGCATCTCGCGCGGGCCGAACAGAAGGCCGGGATCGCCGATGTCATGCACCTGCTGCATTTGCTCGGGGCTGATTTTCTTTCGGATCCACAGGAACTTGCGCTTGCCGGTGAACTGGGCCAGCAGCTTTTGCTCGTTCAGGTCGGGAAATATCTTGGCCAGCGCCCGCGCCGAACCTTCCTTGTCGATCATGAGCGGCGGCTGGGCATAAAGGGAATGCGTGGCCAGGTTGGTGGCCAGGATGCGCCCGGTGCGGTCTGTGATGTCGGCACGCTGCGCGACGATGGCGGCGCCGGAGGCCGCGGCCCGCGGCTCCTGCGGCTCGGACGCGGCCAGCAGGCCCATCCGCGCACCCACGGCCGAAAAGGCACAGAAGAACAGAACCCCGAGGATCAGCAGCCGCCCCTCGGCCCGGGTGCGGGCCTGATCGCGCATCTGCTCCTGGCGCAGGCGCAGGTTCTCGCGTTCGATCGCGTCGGGGTTTTCGCCCTTGGCGCGGGCTTCCAGGATACGGGCCAGCGGGCGCAGCGGCGTGCGGATCATTCCGAAGCCTCCCATTTTCCGACCACCTCGACCGAGGTGATGATCGGCGGCAGATCGGGCAGCGGATAGGCCACCTGATCGATCAGGCCGAACTGTTCGGGGCGCAGCGGCAGCAGGCCCAGCCGATCGAAGTTGAGGTCGGCCAGTTCGCGCAGCCGGTCGGGCCGGTTCAGATAGGCCCATTCGGCCCGCAGCATCGAAAGCGAGGCCCGCATCTGCGCGATGTCGCGCTGCAACGCCTCGGTTTCCTTGATCACCTGCTGGGTTTCATAGTTTTCGCGATAGGCCCAGAAGGCCAGCCCCATCACCGCAAGCGCGGACAGAACGAAAAAGAGGCTGCGCATTATCCGTTTCTCCCTGTCATCAGCGCGGGCAGGCCCAATGCCGCCCGATCCACATCACCCGCAGGCGCGTCGGTGCGCACCGCCACCCGCAACTTGGCCGAGCGCGCGCGGGGGTTTTCCGCCAGTTCCTGGTCATCCGCCCCGATCGCGCGGCGCGACAGCAGCCGGAACTGCGGCGCCTGCTCTTCGGTCTCGGGCGCATAACGGTTGGCCCGCCCCGCCCCGCCGGACCGGGCCTGCAGAAACCGCTTCACGATCCGGTCTTCGATCGAATGGAAGGACACGACCGCCAGCTTGCCGCCCGGCTTGAGCGCCCGCTCGGCGGCGCAAAGCCCTTCGACCAGCTCGCCCAGCTCATCGTTCACGGCGATGCGGATCGCCTGAAACGAACGTGTCGCGGGGTGGCTCTGGCCCGGCTTGGGGCGCGGCAGGCAGCGTTCGATCACCGCGACAAGCTGCGCGGTGGTCTCGAACGGCTGGGTCTTGCGCGTCTCGACGATGGTGCGCGCGATGCGGCGCGAGGCACGCTCTTCACCGTAGTGATACAGGATGTCGGCCAGCGCGGTTTCATCCAGCTCGTTCACCAGATCGGCGGCCGACGGGCCGGACTGGCTCATCCGCATGTCCAGCGGCCCCTCTTTCATGAAGGAAAAGCCACGTTCCGCCTGATCGAGCTGCATTGACGACACGCCGAGATCCAGCACGACCCCGTCAAGCGGCACGTCGGAATAGGTGTCGAGCTTCGAAAACGTGCCTTCGACCAGCACCAGCCGGTCGCCATAGGCTTCGGCCCAGCCCGCGGCCATGTCGAACACGGCCGGGTCGCGATCCACGCCGATCACCCGTGCGGCGCCGGCCTCCAGCAGGCCGATGGAATAGCCGCCGGCGCCGAATGTGCCATCCAGCCACAGCCCCTCGACCGGGGCCACCGCCGCCAGAAGCGGACGCAGCAGAACGGGAACGTGGGGGCGTGAGTCTGAAGCGGGGCGTTCAGCGGCGGCCATTTTCTAGTGCACCGTCTTGGGCTTGCCGGGAAGAAGCGTGAGCGGATCGAAATCCTCGGGGTAGTCTTCCTCGAAACTTTCCATGAAGGCGGCGTTTTCAGCCTCGAAGGTTTCGGGTTTCCATATCTGGAACGTGTCGCCGGAGGCGATGAAGAAGGCCTCGCCCTCCAGTCCGATCTTTTCGCGCAGCTTTTGCGGCAGCACCAGGCGACCGTCGCCATCCACCTCGGTGGGGTGGGACTGGCCGTTGATCAGGCGCTCGAGCATCCGCCGCTCGGGCGAGCCGCGCTGCATCTGCTCGATCTGGTCAGACACCTCTTCGATCGCCTCGATCGTGTAAACTTCGAGAAATTTGCGGCGGTGATCGCCATAGACGATGACCAGTTCGGGGCGCAGGCCCTCTGTCCAGCTGGGATCGCCGGCCTCCAGCACGCGGCGAAACAGGGCCGGGATCGAGACCCTGCCCTTTGCGTCCACCTTGAAGGTGTATTCGCCTCTGAACCTGCGCGCCACTGTCCCGACGCTCCTTTGCTGCCGCTTTGGCCGTCTGAAACGAAAACGGCGGATTGAGCTGCTGCCACTGCCCAATCCGCCGCCCTCGTCCCATCTCTGGGTGTGTCCGGCTACGCATGCCACCTGGGGGGATGTCTGCTCGCTCGCGCGCCGGATCTTTGTGTTCGGTGAAAGCGGGTGCCTGTATGAAACCTGACTTGGTGCCTTTGTTCGGGGTTCTTGAACCGCCCCTGTAAGCCCGTCTTCATCCGATGACCAAGGGATGCCATGGGATTTCATGGAAATCAACAGGTTTTCACGGGAACAAGACACAAGATGATGGGTTGAGAGGGTGTGGAAAACAAGCTCTGGGGGTGCCCGACGCAATCACAACACAGCAGCTAGATGCCCATGTCGATTTACACACAAAATGTAGAGAATCTTCGGCCGTGCCAACAATTCCCGTAATTTCCCGAAAAAATACGCGAGATCACGGCGCCGTGTCGAATTTTTGAGGAATCAACGGCGAATCCCGCCGGAATGCGGCGAAATCAACCGCCCCGGGGCGATTGATTCGCCCTGCGGCGCCCTGCGGGCAGCCATTTCCCATGTGTTCCCGTACGGGGTCAGGCCATCCCGCCGGCGACCAGCCGCGCCGCCAGCGCGGCATAGGCATCGGCGATCGGCCCCTCGCCCGCTGCGACGGGGCTGCCGGCGTCACCGGCCTCCCGCACCTCCAGCGCGAGCGGCAGTTCACCCAGAAACGGCACGCCGATCCGCTCCGCCTCGGCCTTTACACCGCCATGGCCGAAGATATGCGCCTCGTGCCCGCAATTGGGGCAGATATACATCGACATATTCTCGATCAGGCCCAGCACCGGCGTGTTCAGCTTGCCGAACATGTCGATCGCCTTGCGCGCATCCAGAAGCGCCACGTCCTGCGGGGTAGAGACGACAATCGCCCCGGTCAGGTGGGTACGCTGGCACAGGGTCAGCTGCACATCCCCGGTGCCCGGCGGCAGATCGACGATCAGCACGTCCAGCGCGCCCCAGGCCACCTGCCCCAGCATCTGCTGCAGCGCGCCCATCAGCATCGGCCCGCGCCAGACCACGGCCTGATCGGGATCGACCATCAGACCGATCGACATCAACGTGACCCCATGCGCCGTCAGCGGAATGATCGTCTTGCCATCCGGTGAAGCGGGTCGTTTGCTGACCCCCATCATGCGCGGCTGTGACGGACCGTATATATCGGCGTCCAGCAACCCCACCCGGCGCCCCTGACGCGCCAGCGCCACCGCCAGGTTCGAAGACACGGTGGATTTGCCCACGCCGCCCTTGCCCGAGGCGATTGCCAGAATGCGGTCAACGCCGGCAACCTTCTGCACGCCCCCGCCTTCGGGGTGGCGCCCGATCTTCAGCGATGGCGCCTCGCCCTTCGGCGCGGATTTCGCGGCGGGCTCATGCGCCGTCATCACCACAGACACCTTTTCGACCCCCGCAAGGCGCTTTACCGCATCCTCGGCGGCCTGGCGCAACGGCTCCATCGCGCGGGCCGCCGCCACATCCGGCACCTCGATCACGAAACTCACCGAGGATTCGCCCAGTGAAAGCGCGCGCACCAGATCGCGCGAAACCAGATCACCACCATCGGGCAGGGAAATTCCGCTGAGCGTGTCAAGAATGACGTCACGGGATATCGGCATCTGGGGCCTCCTTGTTGCGCGCCCCCAACATGACCATCCAACACGCAAGGACAAGGGCAAATAGTTTGCTTCGGTTACGGGCAGTTGCTCAAAACTACGTCAGCATAACTTATGCAAATGCTGCATGGCGGCATTGCCTAAACGCCCATTGTGCAACTGCAGCATTACCGTATCTTGAGATCAACGAAACGCGGGGACGAACGCAGCCCGCTGAAAACACTAGAATACGATACAGGATAACGAAAATGGCACACGCACAGCAAATACATGTCGCACAGAGCGGCCTGGCTGAGTGGCTGAAATCGGGCGTCTCGGCAGCCCGTGAATGGATTTCGCGTCGGCGTGTCTACAACCGCACGGTCGACGAGCTTTCGACGCTGACGGCGCGCGAGCTGTCTGACCTGGGCATCAGCAGGTCGATGATACACTACGTGGCCCGCGACGCGGCGCACGGGAAATAAAGAATTCGGTTCAGGAAACCCTTCCTCCTCCCTGGGTTTTCTGCCTTTAGCGGCGGCATCTTCCTCCTCCCTGATGTCGCCGCCCTTTTACACCGGGGCAAATGCCCCACCGAGTTGCGGATGGCCTCCTCCTCCTCCCTGAGGTCCCCGCAGATCAGAACGGCAGCGCCCTCCTCCTCCCTGGCGCTGTCGTTCGCAAACAACCGGGGCCCGGTCGCATCGCGACCCAGCCCCTTCGAGATGCGGCAGGCCTCCTCCTCCTCCCTGAGGCCTTCGCAGTTCAGAACGGCAGCGCCCTCCTCCTCCCTGGCGCTGTCGTTCGCAAACAACCGGGGCCCGGTCGCATCGCGACCCAGCCCCTCCGAGATGCGGCAGGCTTCCTCCTCCTCCCTGAGGCCTTCGCAGAACAGAACGGCGGCGCCTTCCTCCTCCCTGGCGTCGCCGTTTTCTGTTTCTCAGATGCAATCATCCTTGGGCAGGCTCATGACGGCACAGCAGTCAGGCCTCGCGGCGCCGGCCACGCGACCACAGTGCTGCCGCTGATCCCGGATCTGACCTAGAAGGGCACGTCATCGGCCTGGGCGGCGGTCACGACGAAACGCGCCACAACCTTTTTCGCACCGGCCTTGTCGAACTCGATATCCAGCTTGTCGCCCTCGATACCCATCACCGTGCCGTAGCCGAATTTCTGATGAAACACCCGGTCACCGGCGGTGAAGCTGGATACGGCCTGCGCATCAATCACAATGTTACGGCTTTCCCGCGGCTGGCTGACCGGCCGCGTCTGGCTACGCTCTTGCAGGCGCTTCCAGCCGGGAGAGTTATAGACATTGGCAGAGGCAGCCCGCTCTTCGATTCCACCTTGCATTCCGGCGGCGCCATAGCCGCCGCCATACAGCCCCGGCGGCGTCAGCACATCGACGTGATCCTCGGGCAGTTCGTCGATAAAGCGCGAAGGCAGCGCCGATTGCCACTGGCCATAGACACGCCGGTTGGCGGCAAAGGAAATCGTGCACAGCTTTTCGGCCCGGGTAATGCCGACATAGGCCAGGCGGCGCTCTTCCTCGAGCCCTTTGAGGCCGGTTTCATCCATCGAGCGCTGGCTGGGGAACAGGCCATCCTCCCAGCCGGGCAGAAAGACGGCGGGGAATTCCAGCCCCTTGGCGCCGTGCAGCGTCATGATCGAGACCTTGGCGCCCGTCTCTTCGGTTTCATTATCCATGATCAGCGCGACATGTTCGAGGAATCCTTGAAGATTCTCGAACTGTTCCAGCGCCTTGACCAGCTCCTTGAGGTTCTCCAGTCGGCCCGGCGCCTCTGGCGTCTTGTCGTTCTGCCAATGCTCGGTATAGCCCGATTCCTCCAGAATCATCTCGGCCAGCTCAATATGGCCCGCCCTGTCGCCCAGCGCTGCACCATGCCAGCGGCCGATGCCGTCCAGCAGTTTCTTCAGCTCCACCGCGCCCTTGCCCGTCAGCCCTTTGGCGGCCAGCAACAGGCGCGCCCCTTCGACCAGTGAAACGCCATTGCCGCGGGCCATTGCCTGCATTTTCTGCTGCGCCTTGTCGCCAAGGCCGCGTTTGGGCGTATTCACAATGCGCTCGAACGCCAGATCGTCGTCGGGCGACACGGCGACGCGGAAATAGGCCATCGCATCCCGGATCTCCATCCGCTCATAGAATCGCGGGCCGCCGATCACGCGGTACGGTAGGCCGATGGTCAGAAACCGGTCTTCGAAGGCGCGCATCTGATGCGAGGCGCGCACCAGAATCGCCATGTCATCCAGCGAAAGCGGCTCCAGCCCCCGCGTGCCCGACTGCAGCGCTTCGACCTCTTCGCCAATCCAGCGCGCCTCTTCCTCGCCGTCCCAATGGCCGATCAGGCGCAGCTTTTCGCCGCCCTCGGCCGCTGTCCACAGGGTTTTGCCCAGCCGGCCCTTGTTGGCATCAATGATGCCCGAAGCGGCGGCCAGAATATGCGCGGTGGACCGATAATTCTGTTCCAGCCGAACCACCGTCGCGCCGGGAAAATCCTTTTCGAACCGCAGGATATTGCCCACCTCGGCGCCGCGCCAGCCGTAGATCGACTGATCGTCATCACCCACGCAGCAGATGTTGCGATGCCCGCCCGCCAGAAGCCGCAGCCACAGGTATTGGGCAACGTTGGTATCCTGATACTCGTCCACCAGGATATAGCGGAACCAGCGCTGATACTGCTGCAACAGGTCATCATGGGCCTGAAAGATCGTGACCACATGCAGCAGCAGATCGCCGAAATCGACGGCGTTCAGCGTCTTCAACCGGTCTTGATAGGCGGCATACAGCGCCACGCCGCGCCCGTTGAAGGCCGACGCCTCGGCCGCGGGCACCTTGTCGGGCGTCCAGGCGCGGTTTTTCCAGTTGTCGATCACGCCGGCCAGCTGCCGCGCGGGCCAACGCTTTTCGTCGATATTGGCCGCAACGATCAGTTGCTTGAGCAGCCGAATCTGATCATCCGTATCCAGAATGGTGAAATTCGATTTCAGCCCGACGAGTTCGGCATGGCGGCGCAACAGCTTGACGCTGATCGAATGAAACGTTCCCAGCCAGGGCATGCCCTCGATCGTCTGCCCCAACAGCCCGGCCACCCGTTCCTTCATCTCGCGGGCGGCCTTGTTGGTAAAGGTCACGGCAAGCACTTCGTTGGGGCGTGCGGTGCCTGTGTTCAGCAGATGCGCGATCCGCGCGGTCAACGCCCTGGTCTTGCCCGTGCCCGCCCCCGCCAGCATCAGCACCGGCCCCTCCAGCGCCTCGACCGCCGCGCGCTGCGCCGGGTTCAGCCCGTCCAGATAGGGCGCGGGCCGCGCCGCCATCGCGCGCGCCGCCAGCGACTGCTTCGCCCCGGCCTCGAAGGCCTCATCTTCGTCAAACCTGCTCATACTTGGTAATCTAACTTGGTTCAGCTTCGAGTTAAAGAAGTGTTCGCAAATTGTTCTTGGCGCAATTGGACAAATTCCTTCACCGATCTGAAGGTTGTGCAATAGAAGGGAGTGACCATGCCGCCGCGATGCAGCATAATCCGTCCGGTGAAGACATCCGCCCTGCCCCGTCGGGCCAGAGCGTAACCAAGACAAGGGAGAGCCCCGACGATGCCTGATTTCCAGAAGATCCTGATCGCGAACCGCGGTGAGATCGCAATCCGGGTGATGCGCGCGGCCAACGAGCTGGGCAAGCGCACCGTTGCCGTTTATGCCGAGGAAGACAAGCTGAGCCTGCACAGGTTCAAGGCGGATGAGGCTTACCGGATCGGCGAAGGGATGGGGCCGGTTGCCGCCTACCTGAGCATTGAAGAGATCATCCGCGTGGCCCGGATGTCGGGCGCGGATGCCATTCATCCCGGCTATGGGCTGTTGTCGGAAAACCCGGAATTCGTCGAGGCCTGCGAGGCCGCCGGCCTTACATTCATCGGCCCCAAGGCCGAAACCATGCGCAAGCTGGGCGACAAGGCCAGCGCCCGGCGCGTGGCGATCGAGGCCGGGGTGCCGGTGATCCCCGCCACCGAGGTTCTGGGCGACGACATGGAGGCGATCCGCAAGGAGGCGGCCGAGGTCGGCTATCCCTTGATGCTCAAGGCCAGCTGGGGCGGCGGCGGGCGCGGGATGCGGCCGATCATGGGGCCGGACGAACTGGAGGAGAAGGTGCGCGAGGGCCGGCGCGAGGCCGAGGCCGCGTTCGGCAATGGCGAGGGGTATCTGGAAAAGATGATCATCCGCGCCCGCCATGTCGAGGTGCAGATCCTGGGCGACAGCCACGGCAACATCTATCATCTGTGGGAGCGCGATTGCTCGGTGCAGCGGCGCAACCAGAAGGTCGTGGAGCGCGCCCCTGCCCCTTATTTGACGGACGCGCAGCGCGAGAACCTGTGCCATCTGGGCAAGAAGATCTGCGAGCATGTGCATTACGAATGCGCCGGCACCGTCGAATTCCTGATGGATATGGACAGCGGCGCCTTCTACTTCATCGAGGTGAACCCGCGCGTGCAGGTCGAGCATACGGTCACCGAAGAGGTGACAGGCATCGACATCGTGCGCGCGCAGATCCTGATCGCCGAGGGCAAGAGCCTGGTCGAGGCCACCGGCGTGGCCAGCCAGTATGATGTAGAACTGTCGGGCCACGCCCTGCAATGCCGCATCACCACCGAGGACCCGCTGAACAACTTCATTCCCGATTACGGCCGCATCACCGCCTATCGCGGCGCCACCGGCATGGGCATCCGGCTGGACGGCGGCACCGCCTATTCCGGCGCCGTGATCACGCGGTATTACGACAGCCTGCTGGAAAAGGTCACCGCCTGGGCCCCCACCCCCGAGGCCGCCATCGCCCGGATGGACCGCGCCCTGCGCGAGTTTCGCATCCGCGGCGTCAGCACCAACATCGCCTTTGTCGAAAACCTGCTGAAGCACCCGACCTTCCTGAACAACGAATACCACACCAAGTTCATCGACCAGACGCCCGAACTGTTCCGCTTTGAAAAGCGGCGCGACCGGGCGACCCGGATCCTGACCTATATCGCCGACATCACCGTGAACGGGCATCCGGAAACCGAAGGCCGCGCCCGTCCGCCGGCCGAGGCCAAGGCCCCGCACCCGCCGGCCTTGCGCGCGGATACGCCAAAGCCCGGCACCCGGACGATTCTGGAAGAAGGCGGGCCCGAGGCCCTGGCCGAGTGGATGGGGCATCAAAAGCGGCTTTTGCTGACCGACACCACGATGCGCGACGGGCATCAGAGCCTGCTGGCGACCCGCATGCGTTCGATCGACATGATCCGCGTGGCCCCCGCCTATGCGGCCAACCTGCCCGGCCTGTTCAGCGTCGAATGCTGGGGCGGGGCCACCTTTGACGTGGCGTACCGCTTCTTGCAGGAATGCCCGTGGCAGCGGCTGCGCGACCTGCGCGCGGCCATGCCCAATGTGATGACGCAGATGCTGCTGCGCGCGTCGAACGGCGTGGGCTACACCAACTATCCCGACAATGTGGTGCAAAGCTTCGTGGCGCAGGCGGCGGAAACCGGGGTGGACGTGTTCCGCGTGTTCGACAGCCTGAACTGGGTGGAAAACATGCGCATCGCGATGGATGCGGTGATCGAAAGCGGCAAGGTTTGCGAGGGCACGATCTGTTACACCGGCGATATCCTCGACCCGGCCCGCGCCAAATACGGTCTGAACTACTATGTGGCGATGGGCAAGGAACTGAAGGCCGCCGGCGCCCATGTGCTGGGGCTGAAAGACATGGCCGGCCTGCTGAAGCCCGCCGCCGCGCGGGTGCTGATCAAGGCGCTGAAGGAGGAGGTAGGCCTGCCGATCCATTTCCACACCCACGATACCAGCGGCATCGCCGGCGCCACGATCCTCGCCGCCGCAGAGGCGGGCGTGGATGCGGCCGACGCGGCGATGGATGCGTTTTCCGGCGGCACCTCGCAACCCTGCCTGGGTTCGGTGGTCGAGGCACTGCGCAACACCGACCGCGACACCGGGCTGGACATGCGGGCAATCCGCGAGATCAGCGACTACTGGGAAGGGGTGCGCAGCCAGTACCGGGCGTTCGAATCCGGGCTTCAGGCCCCCGCTTCCGAGGTCTATCTGCACGAGATGCCCGGCGGCCAGTTCACCAACCTCAAGGCGCAGGCGCGTTCGCTGGGGCTGGAGGATCGCTGGCACGAGGTGGCCCAGACCTATGCCGATGTGAACGCGATGTTCGGCGATATCGTGAAGGTCACGCCATCGTCGAAAGTGGTGGGCGACATGGCGCTGATGATGGTGTCGCAGGGGTTGAGCCGGGCCCAGGTCGAAGACCCCGCGGTCGATGTGGCCTTCCCCGATTCCGTGATCGACATGATGCGCGGCAACCTGGGCCAGCCGCCGGGCGGCTTTCCCGAAGCCATCCTGAAAAAGGTGCTGAAGGACGAGCGGCCCAATCTGGAACGCCCCGGCAAGCATCTGCCACCGGTCGATCTGGAGGCCACGCGCAGGGAGCTTGCCGAAAAGCTGGAGGGCCAGGACTTCGACAATGAGGATCTGAACGGCTATCTGATGTATCCCAAGGTGTTCACCGATTACGCCGCGCGGCACGCGCAATACGGCCCCGTTCGGACCCTGCCCACCCGCACTTTCTTTTACGGCATGGAGCCGGGCGAGGAGATCACCGCCGAGATCGACCCCGGCAAGACGCTCGAGGTGCGCATGCAGGCGGTGGGAGAGACCACCGATGACGGCGAGGCCAAGGTGTTCTTCGAGCTGAACGGCCAGCCCCGCGTGATCCGCGTGCCCGACCGCAAGGCCCGGGCCACGGCGGCCAAGCGCCCCAAGGCGGAACCGGGCAATGCCAACCATGTGGGCGCGCCGATGCCCGGCGTGGTGGCCACTGTGGCCGTTGCCGCCGGACAGAAGGTCAAGCAGGGCGACATGCTGCTGACCATCGAGGCGATGAAAATGGAAACCGGCATTCACGCCGAACGCGACGCGGTCGTGCAGGTGGTGCATGTGGTGCCGGGCGCGCAGATCGACGCAAAGGATCTGCTGATCGAACTGGAGGGGGGATCCGAATGAGGCCCGTTACGGGCCGCGCCTTTCGTCTCGCGCCCTGACGGGCGCTCAGGTGCCTCCGGCGGGGATATTTGGGGAAAGATGAAGGGGCTGGCGGGTTTGACCGCCCCCCGTGAGCACTGGAATGTGCCGCGGAATCGGCTAAGCTCGCGCTCGAGTGTCAGGAACGGGGGCGCCTCATGTTGACCATCGCACCGCTCTACGCCGGGCTGATCACCCTGCTTTTCGTTGCGCTGAGCGTCAGGGTGATCCTGCGGCGGCGGGAAGCGGGTGTTTCCCTTGGCGACGGGGACGACAACGAGCTGCGCAAGCGCATTCGCGCGCAGGGCAACTGCGCCGAATATGCGCCGCTCGGGCTGATCCTGCTGGGCATGGCCGAGGTGCAGGGCGCGCCGGTCTGGGCGCTGCATCTGCTGGGCCTGATGCTGCTTGCCGGGCGGGCGCTGCACGCCTGGGCGGTGAGCCGCACGCCCTCTGCCATGCGGGCCCGCGTCGGTGGCATGACGCTGACCTTCGTGATGCTCATTCTTGGTGCTTTGGCCAATATCGGCCAGGCCCTGTTTTAAGGATTTTCCGCATGCTGCACTTGCTGACCGACCCGGCTGTCTGGGCCTCTTTCCTGACGTTGACCGTGCTGGAAATCGTGCTGGGGGTGGACAATGTGATCTTCATTTCCATCGCCGCCCAACGCCTGCCCGCCGCCCAGCGCGGCCGGGCGCGCGTCATCGGGCTGTCGGGGGCGCTGGTGCTGCGGGTGGGGCTTTTGTTCTCGATCGCCTGGATCGTTTCGCTGGCGGAGCCCTTCGTGACGGTTGCGGGATTCGGCCTGTCCTGGCGCGATCTGATTCTGCTGGCGGGCGGGCTGTTCCTGATCTGGAAAGCCGCGACCGAGATTTTCGACGAGGTCGAAGGCACCGAAGACCATGAAGCGGCGCGGGCCACGGCCTCTTTCATCGGGGTGATCGCGCAGATCATGGTTCTGGACCTGGTGTTTTCGCTCGACAGCGTGATCACCGCCGTGGGCATTGCCGATCATCTGGAGGTGATGGTGGCCGCCGTGGTGCTGGCCGTGCTGGTGATGATGGTGGCTGCGGAGCCGATCGCGGGATTTGTCGAGGCGCACCCCTCGACCAAGATGCTGGCGCTGGCGTTTCTGGTGATGGTCGGCATGGCGCTGGTGGCCGACGGGCTGCACCATCATATCGAACGCGGTTTCATCTATGCGGCGATGGTTTTTGCCGGCGGGGTCGAGGTGCTGAACCTGCTTCGGGCGAAGCGCAGGCAGGCCCGATAAGTTTTCGTCGGATGTTTTGCATTTTTCCCTTGCAGCCCCGCGGCAGAGTTTATAAATCACGCCTCACCCAAGGATGCGGGCGTAGCTCAGGGGTAGAGCATAACCTTGCCAAGGTTAGGGTCGGGCGTTCGAATCGCCTCGCCCGCTCCAATTAAATCAGCGCATTGCGCTGATGAGGGTATCTTTCAGACAGGCTGGTCTCTCGGTGCTTTCGTGCGGTTCTCCGCACGAAGCCCGGGCCCGGTGCTGCGGATCCGGGAGCCTTGTGCCACGAGCATGCCGCCCCCTGCGAATGCCCTTTCATCCCCGCCACAGTGAAAACACAACCTTAAGTAGCCTGGCCTTAATGTCGCCATCTTTAAGCGGAAGAATGGGGGAGAAAACAGGCAGTCGGCAAATCGCCGGATAAGGCCAGGGTGATCCCATCGGAAGACTCCCGTTCACCTTGGGAAAAGACAGGAGGCGTTGGAGTGCGCATACTAGCTGTTGACGACGATCAGATCCTGCTGGAGCTGCTGGTCGAGACATTGAGCGTTCTGGGCCATCAGGACGTGACAACGGCATCATCCGCCCAGGAGGCGCTGCGCGTGATCGCGGGCGCGTCGGTGCCGTTCGACTGTTTTCTGCTTGATATCCAGATGCCCGAGATGGACGGGATTGAGCTGTGCTCGATCATCCGCTCGATGGAGACCTACAAGACCTCTCCGGTCGTCATGATCACCGCGATGTCCGAACGCTCGTTCATTGACCGTGCCTTCAGCGCCGGGGCGATCGACTATGTCACCAAGCCGTTCGACGGGCTGGAGCTGGGCACGCGCCTGCGCCTGGCCCAGCGCATCGTGACCGAGCGGAAGGTTTCGGCAGACAAGATATTCGCCCTGAATTCTCTGAAAGCCAAGGTCGAGGATGCGTTCCGGATCGAGGCTGACAAGCCGATCACGATCGAAGACGTGCCAGGTGTCGTCGATCACCTTGTGCTGGAAAACTATCTGCTGCAGCTGTCGCGCGGCAAATCCTATCTGTCCTCGGCCGTGGCCTTTCACATCCGCAATTTCGATGCGATCTACGCCCGGGCAACGGCAGAGGATCTTTACTATACCCTGACGGACGTCGCCGAAGCGATTGCGACCCAGTTCAAGTATACCTCCTTCCTGATGACCTACATGGGCAACGGCGTTTATGTCGTGGTCACCAACCGCAACAACCCTGTCATCAACCCGGATCTGGAAGTCGCGGCGCAAATGGCCATCGACGAGATGGAGCTTTGCTATGATGACGGCGCGGCCTGCAATGTGTCGCTGCGCATGGGCGAACCGCAGACCAATTCGCTGTTCTTCGGCGGCGGCCCGATGTGCATGGTAGAGGCGGCCGTCGAATCCGCCCGCAAGGGCGGCTTTGCCATCACCTCTGACAATCGGCAGAAGAGCGTGGCCCTGCGGGCGCCGCGCCAGCAGCACGCGTCGTGACCGGAGAAATCGCGATGATGGGTACCTCCGGTTATGATGAAAAGATGCAAACCGCGATCCTGGCGGTGCGGGGGCGGTTCGTCGGCTCGCTTGCCGGGCGCCTCGAGGCGATGGATCGCATCATGCTGCAACTCGAAGCGGGGCTGGTGTCGGATGATGCGCTGACGCATGTCGCGGCCGATGCGCACAAGATCCGCGGCCTGGCCAAAACGTTGGGCTTTGCCGAACTGGGCGAGCTTGCGGGAAATGTGGAAAACGCCGTGAACGCATTTCTGGCGAAAGCCGACGCCGCCCCGGCGCGCGCAGAGCTGTTTGCCATGATCGACGCCCTTCTGGACCAGATGGACCAGGTGCAATCGGGCGATTGACCGGCCCCGGCGCGGGATACAGCGCGCGGCCCCAAAATCAGCTTCAGATATTGAGGATCAGGCCTTTTCCCAGGCTTCCCGGATGATATCCGGCAGGGTCATCGGATCGAACGGCTTGGTGACCACGTCCAGCGCCCCCTTGGAGATCAGATCCTTGACCGAGGCGTCATGCGCCTTTGCCGTGACGAAGATAACCGGCGTGTCCTGAAGCCCGTCAAGCTTTCGAAGCTCCTGAAAGGTTTCTTCGCCGTCCATCACCGGCATCATCAGATCCAGCAACACCAGATCGGGCTGAAAACCGGCGGCGCAGGCCAAAGCCTCATGGCCGGAGCTGCATTGTTCGACCGTGAACCCGCCGACCGTTTCCAGCGACATCTTGACGATAAACTGGATATCCGTGTCATCATCGACATGCAGGATTTTCTCAAGCTGGCTCACGCGCATTTCCCTTCATCCCGATCCGGCAGCGCGCATTGGCGGGCACGCCTACCAGAGCGGTATTGTTTGCCGATCGGTTCGCCTTGGCATCATCGCGCAAATGCCAACCACCTGCAAGATGACGCATAGACGCAAACCGGTTGAAAAAAACGGGCCGGGTTCACTCCGCCGCCTGAAGATGGCCCGGGCCATCGATAGCCTGCGGCGCGGCATCGAGCTTTGGCAGATCGACAAAGAAGGTGGCGCCCCTGCCCACTTCGCTTGTCACGCCGATCGTACCGCCGTGGCGCTCGACAATCGCCTTGACGATGCTCAGCCCGAGCCCGGTGCCCTTGCGGCTTTTGCCATCGACGGCCTCGGCCTGACGGAATTTCTCGAAGATCGTCTCGCGCGCGTCTTCGGAAATGCCCGGCCCGTCATCACTGACCGACACGCGCCAGACATCCGTTTCGTCGGAGAGCCGGACCGTGACGACCCCATGGCGGGGCGAGAATTTGGCGGCGTTCGACATGAGGTTGGTCATGACCTGCAACAACCGCATCTCGTTCCCCCGGACAAGGCAGGGCTGGTCGAATCCGACACTGCGGAAATGCACCTCGTATTCATCGCCATATCCTTTGTTGACCAGAAGCGCCTCGCGCAGCAGTTCCGTCAGATCCAGCATATCAAGGGCGCAATCCATCTTGCCGGCTTCGATCTTTTCCAGATCAAGCATGTCGTTGACCATATGCAGCAGCCTCTCGCTGTTGCGATACGCAACGTCGAGAACAGCCACCGCTTTTTCCGGAAGCTCCCCGGCGACCCCTGCCCGCAGCAGCCCCAGCGAGCCCTTGATGGCCGTCAGCGGCGTTCTCAGCTCATGGCTCACCACAGCGATGAATTCGCGCTTGGCCTGCTCGATCTCCTTGCGTTCGGTTATGTCGCGCACCACGACGATATAAACCTCTTCGTCGAACCCACCCTGCGCGATCTGCAGGTTGACCTCTACGGTACGACCATACTGCATCGATTCAAAAATCATCGCCTCGCGGCCATCAATGCCGAGCAGGGCAGCATAGTCTTCGAGCTCTTGGTAGTTGAAATCCAGGCTCTCATCCGAAAGGCTGCGGTTCAGATATTCCTTTTCGTCCCAGCCGATGTGTTCGACGAACCAATCGCGGGCCGCCTGGTTTGCATAGATGATATCCAGAGTGCCAGGACGGAAGATCAAGACCAGATCCTGCAGCCGGTCGAGCAACGAGGTAAGCTGCTCCAGCGCCTCCGACCGGCGCGCGACCGTCACATCCGTCCGGACCGAAATGTTCTTGATGTGGTTGCCATCGGTATCCATCAGCGGAACGACGGTACACTGCATCTGCCGGATTTCGCCACTTTTGGTGCGCAGCACCTGCTCGCCGGAGCTGATCTTTCCTTCGGCAGCCTTCGCTTTGACTTTCTCAAAGCTCTGGTCGGCCTCGTTATCCGCATACAATATGCCCTGCGACTGGCCCAGGATCTCTTCACGCGCATAACCGAAGGCCGCCACGAATTTGTCGTTCACTTCCAAGATCCTGCCGTCGGGATTGCTGATGCTGACGATCGCGTGTTCGTTGATCGCGCGCTCCTGAAAGACCAGTTCGTTATCTTTCATCTTGAGGAGTTTGGATTCCAGTTTGCTCAGTTGCCCGCCCCGCAAGACCGCCAGCGCGAAACACGAAATCAGCAGGACGCTGAGCAGGACATGCTCGCGAAGATGATCCGATTCGAGGTTGGGAAAATGGCGTTCGAGCCACGCGCCCAGCTCGGGGCCGAAGAAAACAGACATTCCGTAAGCAGCAAGCGTGGCCATCACGACAACCAGCAAAGGCTTTTTGTACTTCGAACCGACCATTAGCACCGCTTCCAAAAAAATCCACGTTGGGGGGAACAGGTGCCGCCAGAACATGGCCGCATCCGAATATCCTCCCTCTGGCAGAGAAGTTACCGGAGCTTATGGAGTTTTTGCGGACAGAATTATGGACAAGATAAGGCAATCGTCCGCTTCGCGGCGCAGCGGGCGGACTAGGAATGGATGGTTGAAAGGGCAATCTGCACGATATCCTCGACAGAGGTACGCGTCTTTACCAGATGGTGCAGAACGTGTTCATCCTCCCACTCCGGCTCGCTTGACGATAGCCCGATGACGGGGGTATCGCCGTTGACCTGCGCGATCTCTGGGATCAGTGCACGTCCGTTTCCGTCGGGCAGATCCCAGTCGATGATGATCAAATCGAAAGGTCTTTTGCCGATCATCACGCGCGCCTCCGAAAGATGCGTCGCGGTGAAAATCTTGGCCCGCTCCTTGAACGAGGCTGTCAGAACTTCGGAAAAATCGGCGTCATCCTCCACATGCAGGATCGCCGGCGGGCAGCTTCTCTGCGGCTCGACCGGGGCCAGCTCATCCCCCGGTGCGCTGCTGATCACGGTTTTCTCAAGTGGAAAGGTTATCCAGAAGCAGGCGCCCTCGCTGCGGCCGGAGATGAAGCCGATCTGCCCGCCCATCTTTTCGACCATCAGCTTGGAGATGAAAAGACCAAGCCCGGTGCCGCCCTTTTTCCGGGTCGACGACGAATCCGCCTGCGAGAACCGTTGAAAGATCTTGTCCTCGAAATCCTCCGGAATTCCCGGCCCCTGATCGGTCACGATGATGCGGAGCGTCTCTGCATCGGTTTCCAGCGCGATTTCCACAACGCCGCCTTCGGGCGAGAATTTCACCGCATTGGAAATCAGGTTGGTCAGAACTTGGCTGAACCGGGTCTCATCCACATTCGCAAAACAACTCTCCGCATCATGAACAACGTTCAGCGTTACGCCGCTGTCGGTGGCAAGCGGCATGTTTGCCTCGACCGTGCCGCGCGTCAGTTTGCAGATATCCCGCGGTGCCAGCTTGAACACCGAATCCGAAGAGGAAATCTTTTCGAGATCCAGAATGTCGTTGACCAGTGAGATCAGCCGCTTGCTGTTGGTCTGCGCGATGCTGAGCAGACGGTCGGTGCTCTGGGGCAACTTGCCCTGCGTCGTGTCCTGCAGCAGGCGAAGCGCGCCGTGGATCGATGTCAGAGGCGTGCGAAGCTCGTGACTGACCGTGGCCACGAAATCGCTCTTGATCTGATCCACACCCTTTTGCTCGGTGATATCCTTGATCTGGACGATGAAATAGAGAGGTACGCCGTTGGCATCCCTGTCGATCGAAACGGTCAGGTAGCCCCACCGATCGGAGCCGTTCTTGTGAACGAAGCGCATTTCGACCTCGTAGGCTCTGACCTCGCCATCCCTGAGGCGGTCAAGCTGCACAAGATCCAGCCCGCCCTCTTTCTGCCCGCCGTCCTCCGGGTGCACGATGTCGAGAAACGATTTTCCGCGTACATCCTCCAACCCGTACCCGATGAAATCCTTGAAGGCGCGGTTCGCGTTCAGGCAGTGTCCGTGTTCATCGGTGATGACCATCGGCATCGGCGCATTCTCGATCGCGTTGCGGAACCGTGTCTCGCTGCTGCGCAGGGCCTCCTCGGCCTCTTTGAGCGCCGTGATGTCCGATTGCACGCCAATCATCCGCAGCGCTTTGCCGTCGGATGACCATTCGGTGACAACGGCGTTCGACCGTGTCCAGATCCACTTGCCGTCGGCGCGCAGAAACCTGTATTCGTTGTCCGTACGCTCGGCCTTGCCGTCGACGCATGCCTGATCCGCCGCGAAGACACGGGGCTTGTCTTCGGGGTGAATGCGCGATTCCCACTCGGCCTGAGAGTCGATTTCGCCTTTTGGATCAAAGCCGAACATGGTTTTCCACGTCTCGGTCACGACCGATCGCCCGTGCCGCAGATCGACATCGAAGATACCGATACCCGCGCTTTTCAGCGCCCGATCCCAGCGTTCCTGGGCGGTTGCGATCTCGCTCAGAACCGTCGCATCCCGCAACATAACCGTAAACCTTTCCTGATCATCGGGGCTCAGCCAATAGTCGGCGCGAATGTCCAGAACCAGCGCCGTGCCGTTGCTTGACTTGGCGCTGAAATACTTGCCCGCCGTCTTGTCGCCGCCCCGGCCCGCTATGGCCTTGAGCCGGGCAACGCTCATATTGGTTATCCAGCGCTCCAGCGGCCGGGCCTTGATTTCACCCTCCTCCACCGCGAACAGCCGCCGCGCTTCGGGGTTGGAAGAGATTACCGCCCCGTTCTGGTCGACCACCAGAATGGCGACCATCCCCATGCGCAGGATCGACTGGTTCAGGGCCGCGGTTTCGGCCACCTCCCGGGCACGGGCGCGCGCGGCCGTCCGGCCTGCGACCATCCGCTTGCGCAACCCGCCCAGCAGCGCCCCGGCCAGCGCCAACAGCAAAAGGCCGCCGAACAGAAGCACGAAGGTCATCCACGGTGTCATGCAGGGCTCATCCTTTTGGGAATGGGATCAAACCGCGACATCATCGTGGCTCCTGAAAAGCGCGAAGTGTCAGCACAGGTCATCGGTGCTCTTGCATGGTAGCGCGTATCCGGTCTTGTTCATGTTCGCCTGGCCCCGGTGCGATCAGACGGATGTCATCGACACCCGAGGGGATGTTATCGTCCGGAAAACCTATATCCAATATCAGACTTTCAATCGGAGGCGCGTGAATACAAGCATTAATTGTACAGAAAACCGCAACTCGCCCATAAAGGCAAGGCCCGCCTGATGTGACCGCGCGAAAACGGCAGGCAATGGCCGACGCACGAAAGAGCAGGCCGTCATTCGGCCGCCGCCGGGATGGTGAAACGGAACGTGCTGCCCTCGCCGACGACGCTGCTCAACTCGATGGTGCCGCCATGAAGCTCGATGATGCGCTTGCAGATCGCCAGCCCCAACCCGGTGCCACCGGCCTTTCGGGTGGACGAAAGATCGGCTTGCTGAAATTCTTCAAAGACAAGCTGACTGTCCTTCTCCGGAATACCGCAGCCCGTGTCCACCACCGAAACCTCGATCATGTCGCCCACCCGCCGCGACCGGACCTCGATCGCGCCCTCGTCGGTGAACTTGACCGCGTTCCCGACCAGATTGATCAGAACCTGTTTCAGACGCGTCACGTCGGCGTTGACATACTCTGCATGCGTCTGTTGCCCGATCCGCAAGGATTTCTGTTCCGCCGCAAGCCGGAACTTCTCGATCACCGAGGTGACAACGAGATCCAGGTTGACGTCGTCCCGCTCGAGCGCCATTTTCCCCGCTTCGATCGTCGAGAAATCGAGCATTTCATTGATCAGCGTCAGCAGATGCTCGCCCGAATCCTCGATCCGCTTCGCCTGCCCGGCGAGCTGGTCCAGAACGGCATCCAACTGGTTTTCGATGGCGCTGCCGGTGCCCTTGTCCTGCTCGATCGCGGCAAAAAGGGCCTTCACGCTGGGCAGCATGCGGCTGCTGGCGATGATGCGGGTATAGCCGAGGATCACCGTCAGCGGTGTCCGCAGTTCGTGGCTGAGGACGCTCAGGAAATCGGATTTCGCCTTGTTGGCCTTTTCCGCAGCCTCCTTGGCGTTTTTCAACTCGGTGATGTCGACACGGAATCCCACGGTGCTGCCGTCGTCGGTCTTGCGCTCCGCGATCTTCAGCCAGCGACCGTCAGCGATCTGTTGTTCCAGCTGAGTGTCTGCCGTTTTATGTGCCCTCAGGCGCTGACGTATCCACTTTTCCTCCTGTCCGGCGGCTGCGGGATATTGCCCGCGCCGGACGCCTTCGCGGATGATATACTCGAACGAATTGCCCGGCACGAAGAGATCCTCGGAAAGCTTGTAGAATTCCTTGTAGTTCTGGTTGCATGTCACGAATTTCCCGTTCGCATCGTAAAGCGCGAAGCCGTCGTCGATCGCCTCGATCGCGCTGAACAGCCTGTTTTCCGCCTCGCGCCGCTTGTCCATCAAGCGCACGATATAGAGCGCGAACAGGATCGACGCGACGGAAACGACCAGAAAGCCCATGCGAAACATCACGAAATTCTCGGCCTGGGTCGGCCAGCCGCCCTTCGGGATCGCCCCGAGATACCAGGATCCGAACGGCAGGTTCACCTCTGCGATGATCGGGTTGCTTGCAAATACGCGCTCATCACCGAAAAACACATCGCCCTGCGCGCCCAGCCCGTCGCGCCCGCGGATCGCAACCTCCAGCGGAAGATCCGGCGACAGCAGGCCGGTGTTCCGGTAGAATTCCTGCAGATCGACAACGACAGAAACGATGCCCCAGAACTCCGTGTCTCCTGTCACCCGGTCGGTAACGAAAACAGGCGACCGGCTGATATAACCCTGCCCGCCCTGCACCAGCTCGAGCGGACCGGCGACCACGGTTTGCCCGCTGGCCCGCGTGCGGGCGACCGCCTCGAGCTGTTCGGGGGAGGTGCGGTAATCGAACCCGAGCACACCCTTGTTCGGCTCCAGCGGATAGACATAGCGCACGACCAGGCCGGGGGCCGCCGCGATATTCAGGATCTCGGGATCGTCGCGCATCAGCTTGGCGGCCAGGTTGGCATATTCTTCCTGAGTGATATCCGGGTTCGCTTCGATCGATGCGACAAGCCCGCGCGTCAGAAGCGATTTGGCTACGATATTGCCCTCGATCTCTGCGCGGATCGTGTTGGTCTTGTCGCTGAGCGAGAACCGAAGCTCACTCAGGTAACGGCCAGCGAGAAGCCGGTCGACGGCAACCCCGATGATCACCAGGGACACGATCAGATAGACCAAAAACAGGGAATTGGCATTTTTCCTGACAACGCCTTGGAAAAACGCCCGGGTGTCTTCGCGTGTCAATTTCTGTTTGTCCCCCGCCTCTGCGGCGTTCAGTGTCGGATAATATTCGTCCTGCATCAATCCCGAACCCGTCAATTTTGGAGAGTAAATAGAAAATGACACAATCATAGGTAATACGTGCTGCCATGAATATAGATTGCGACAGTACCCTTTCAGGGGAAACCCCCGCAGCGCCTCTGCAAAAAGGTGACAGGCCCCACCCCGTGCCACCGCCCCACTTGGAAGCTCCGCGCGTGCGGCATATAAGCCACCAGGCAACAAGGCGGAGGCCCGCGGATGCGGACGGCAAAGATCACGCGCAAAACGGCGGAAACGGAGATTTCGGTCGAGGTCAATCTCGACGGCTCCGGCATGTATGACATGCAGACCGGTATCGGGTTCTTCGACCATATGCTGGATCAACTTGCGCGCCATTCGCTGATCGACATGACCATCCGCGCCAAGGGTGATCTGCATATCGACGATCACCACACGGTCGAGGATACCGGCATCGCGCTGGGTCAGGCGCTGGCGCAGGCCCTGGGCGACAAGAAGGGCATCCGCCGCTATGGCGCCTGCCTGCTGCCTATGGATGATGCGCTGGTGCGCTGCGCGCTGGATCTTTCCGCCCGTCCGTTTCTGGTTTGGAACGTCGATCTGCCCACGGCGAAGATCGGCACGTTCGATACCGAACTGGTGCGCGAGTTCTTTCAGGCGCTCAGCACCCATGGCGGGATCACCCTGCATGTGGATGCGCTGCATGGGTTCAACAGCCACCACATCGCCGAGGCCGTGTTCAAATCCGTGGCCCGCGCCCTGCGCGAGGCGGTCGAGACCGACCCGCGCAAGGCGGATGCCATCCCCTCGACCAAGGGCGCGCTCTGACGCGCGCCTTTGCCGGTCAGACCGTGCGGGCGCCCGGTTGCGCAGCATCCATTCGGCCGGCAGAAGGTTCGGGACACGGCCGTTGCCTATGACGTGCTGCACCAGACCTGCGCGCGCCAAGTGCCCACGGGCCTGGATCCCGCGACCGTGGAAACCCGGGCCTGGTCGCTGATCCACGGCTTTGGCGTAGTTTACCTGTCGGGACGATTTCAAAGCGGCGACACATCCGGGGCCGGACGGGAGCTGTTCGATCAGGTGATAGCGCTGCTCGAGCGTATCGGAACCGACCCGGCCAGCACGGCGGGCGAAGCAGGCTTGGATTTCCCGTGAAACTCGCCTAGTCAGCGGGGCGCGGGCGCCCGCGCCAACGAACACGCCGTGAGGACAAACCATGCTGACCGCCATCGTCGATTACGAATCCGGCAACCTGCATTCGGCCCAGAAAGCATTCGAACGCGTGGCGGGCGAAACCGGTGCGGGCACTGTCACTGTCACGTCGGACCCCGACACCGTGCGGGGCGCCGACCGCATCGTGCTGCCCGGCGATGGCGCCTTTCCGGCCTGCCGCGAAGAGCTGTTCGATCACCGCGGCCTGTTCGAGGCGATCGAAGAGGCCGTCGTGCGTGGCGGAAAGCCGTTTCTGGGCATCTGCATCGGCATGCAGATGATGGCCACGCGCGGGCTGGAATACCGCGAAACCCCCGGCTTTGACTGGATCGGCGGAGAGGTCGTGCGCATCACCCCCTCCGACCCCGCGCTGAAAGTGCCGCATATGGGCTGGAACGATCTGGTGATCGACCACCCCCACCCGGTGCTGGAGGGGCTTGCCACCGGCGATCACGCCTATTTCGTGCATTCCTATCACTTCAGGGTCGCGGATCCGGCCGACAGGCTGGCCCATTGCGACTATGGCGGCGACATTACCGCGATCGTCGGCAAGGGCACCATGATCGGCACCCAGTTCCACCCCGAGAAAAGCCAGGCGACAGGGCTGCGCCTGATCGCCAATTTCCTGGCATGGGCGCCCTGAGCGCGCAGCGGGCGGTTCTGTCCTGAGCGCGGCGAGAGCGCCGAATTTCTTCATATACTATGTTCCTCCCCGCAGTAGCGTCAGCTTTGCCTGGCGTTCCGGCGGCAGGCAGGTTGCGGGCGCAGGCGCGTTGCATTCCGGTGCCGAAGGTGCATAAGAGCCCCCCAATGAATGACAGGAGAGCCGCGATGATCCTCTACCCCGCCATCGACCTGAAAGACGGGCAATGCGTGCGCCTTTACAAAGGCGAGATGGATCAGGCCACCGTGTTCAGCGACAACCCCGCCGCGCAGGCGCGCGCGTTTCAGGATGCGGGCTGCGAGTGGCTGCATCTGGTGGATCTCAATGGCGCTTTCGCGGGGGAGCCTGTCAATGCGGCGGCGGTCGAGGCCATTCTGGCCGAAACGTCCGTGCCCGCCCAGTTGGGCGGCGGCATCCGCGACATGGCCACGATCGAAGCCTGGCTTGCAAAGGGGCTGGCGCGGGTGATCCTTGGCACGGTTGCGGTGGAAAACCCCGATCTGGTGCGGCAGGCGGCGCGGGCCTTTCCCGGCAAGATCGCCGTGGGCATCGACGCACGCGACGGCCGGGTGGCCACCAAAGGCTGGGCGGAAGAGACCGACGTGATGGTCACCGACCTGGCGAAATCGTTCGAGGACGCCGGCGTGGCCGCGATCATCTATACCGACATCAACCGCGATGGCGCGATGCAGGGGCCCAACGTGGCGGCGACAGCGGCGCTGGCGCGCGCGGTAACAATCCCGGTGATCGCCTCTGGCGGGGTGTCGTCACTGACGGATCTGATCGCGCTGCGCGATTGCGGCGCGGCGCTGAACGGTGCAATCTCGGGGCGCGCGCTTTATGACGGGGCGATTGATCTGGCCGAGGCGCTGAAGGTTCTGAAGGGCTGACCATGCTGAAAACCCGCATCATCCCCTGCCTCGACGTGGCCGATGGCCGCGTGGTCAAGGGCGTCAATTTCGTGGACCTGATCGACGCGGGCGACCCTGTCGAGGCGGCCAAGGCCTATGACGCCGCCGGCGCGGACGAGCTGTGTTTCCTCGATATCCACGCCACGCATGAAAACCGCGGCACCATGTTTGACCTGGTGACCCGCACCGCCGAGCAGTGTTTCATGCCGCTAACCGTGGGCGGCGGCGTGCGCACCATCGAAGACGTGCGCGCCCTGCTGCTGGCGGGCGCCGACAAGGTCAGCTTCAACTCCGCCGCCGTGGCCAACCCCGATGTGGTGCGCGAAGCGGCCGAGAAATTCGGCAGCCAGTGTATCGTGGTCGCGATCGACGCCAAGACCGTGGCGCCCGGCAAGTGGGAGATCTTCACCCATGGCGGGCGCAAGGCCACGGGGCTCGACGCGGTGGACTTTGCCAGAACGGTCGCCGCCAAGGGCGCGGGCGAGATATTGCTGACCAGCATGGACCGCGACGGCACCCGCGCCGGGTTCAACCTGGACCTGACCCGCGCGATTTCGGACGCGGTGGACATCCCCGTGATCGCGAGCGGCGGTGTCGGCACGCTGGACCACCTGGTCGAGGGCGTGACCAAGGGCGGGGCCAGCGCGGTACTGGCCGCGTCGATCTTTCATTTCGGGGAATTCACCATTGGCGAGGCCAAGCGGCACATGGCCCGGGCCGGCATCCCGGTACGGCTGACATGAGCGCGCTGGAGCGGCTGGCCGCCACCATCGCGGCGCGCAAGACGGCCGAGCCTGACAGCTCATGGACGGCGAAGCTGTTGGCCAGCGGCCCCGAGAAATGCGCCGAGAAATTCGGGGAAGAAGCCATCGAGGCGATCATCGAGGCGGTGAAGGGCGACCGGCAAAAGCTGACGGCGGAGGCGGCGGACGTGCTCTATCATCTGCTGGTGATGCTGGCCGCGCGGGACGTGACGCTGAGCGATGTTCTGGACGAGCTGGCGCGGCGCGAGGGTGTTTCGGGCCTTGCCGAGAAGGCGGCGCGCTGAGGCACTCGCAGCCCGTTCCGGGCCAGTTTTCCCGCCTCGCACCCTGCGGGTGCTCAGGTGCCTCCGGCGGGGATATTTAGGCGAAAAAGAAGCGGCTCATGCGCCGATGAGGCGCGGGTATTCGATCTTGGGGCAGCGGTTCTGGATCACGGCGATGCCGGCGGCTTCGGCGCGGGCGGCCGCCGCGGCGTGATGCACCCCGAGCTGCATCCAGATCGTGCGCAATGCCGGCAGATGCGCCAGCGCCTGTTCGACAATCGACGGCACGAATTCGGAGCGCCGGAAGATATCGACCATATCGACCGGGATCCGTGGCGGGATCGACGCGAGATCCGGGTAGATCGCCTCTCCCAGCAACTTCTTTCCGGCATGAACCGGGTTTACCGGGATCACATGCATTCCCTTTGATTGCAGGAATTGCGCGACATAGTGGCTCGGCCGCGCCGGATTGGGCGACATGCCGACCACGGCCACCACGCGGGTGCGTGTCAGCACATCTTTGAGAATCACGTCGCTGATATTTTCCATGAGTCGCAGCCAATCACAAAAAAGCGCCCGGGCCAAAAGGCCGGGCGCCAGTCACGGAACGAGGGACAGTGAAATGAAGCGAGAGAGTTCCGTATTCTCGCTTCCTCTTCAGAGTTAGGCACTGCGCGGCGCATTACCACCCCATGTAATAATTATGTGAACACATGGGGAACCCCGCCGGTTACTCCGCCCCGGTCGCGGCCGCCGCATAGAGCGCCACCGCCGCCGCGTTGGAGACGTTGAGCGAGCCGAAGGCGCCGGCAAAGGGGATCTTGACCAGCGCGTCGCAGGTATTGCGTGTGCGTTCCCGCAGGCCCGGCCCTTCGGCCCCCAGCACCAGCCCCACCGGCAGGTTGCCGACACGGGCCAGGGCAGTCTCCAGCGTCTCGTCAGCCTCGCCATCGAGCCCGAGCAGGATATAGCCCATCTTGCGCAGCGTCTCCATCGCGTCGGCGAGGTTCTGCACCTGCAGATAGGGCTGACGCTCCAGCGCACCCGAGGCTGTCTTGGCCAATGCGCCGGTCTCGGGTGCGGAATGGCGGTGGGGGGCGATGACGGCGCGCGCGCCGAACACCTCGGCCGAGCGCAGGATCGCGCCCACGTTATGCGGATCGGTGACGCGGTCCAGCAGCACCACGCGCGGCGCGCCCTGCCCCGGCTCGCACAGATCCGCCAGCTTGCCCCAGTCCAGCGGTTTCACCTCGAGCGCCGCGCCCTGGTGCACCGAACCCGGATCCAGAGGGGCGGCGAATTTCCGGGGGTCGGAAATCTCCGGCTCCATCCCGCTTTGCGCGATCGCGTCGGCCAGCCGGTCGGCGGCGTTCCGGGTGAGGACAAGACGCAGGCGTTCGCGCGCCGGGTTCATCAGCGCGTCGCGCACCGCATGCAGGCCGAAGAGCCAGACGGTCTCGGCCGCGGCCGCCCGTTTCGCGCGCTCCTTGTCGATCACCCATGTCGGCTTTTTCATCGC
This sequence comes from Actibacterium naphthalenivorans, assembly GCF_014196965.1. Lineage (GTDB taxonomy): Bacteria > Pseudomonadota > Alphaproteobacteria > Rhodobacterales > Rhodobacteraceae > Actibacterium_A > Actibacterium_A naphthalenivorans. The sequence goes on from NZ_JACIEQ010000001.1 coordinate 292,052, forward strand.
CCGGCCCCCTTCGTTGACAGAGCGCGGACCATGCCGCCTCGGGCAGTGCTCCGCAAGATATTTTCCTGTTGACGGGTCCGGGCCGCGCTTGTATCCACCCGTCACTCGAAACGGCTCAGCCGCAAGAGATGGGCGACAGGCCGCAAGGTGTGGCAGGGGACTGTAACTCCCTCGCGGAGACGCACGCCTGGTTCGATTCCAGGGTCGCCCACCATTCTCTCTCAGCGTCGAAAATGCGGGGCAGCCCCGAGCGGAACAGCCGTTTTCGCGGCCAGGGGCGACGGGGCGAACAGGGCCGCCCCGCCTGGGGGCGCTCATTCGTCGGTCAGCGTCTGCATGAAGGCGACGAGCGCCAGTTCTTCCGCGTCGGTCAGCTTCAGGTCGCCAAGCTCATCGGTATTGACGTTCGCGGCAACCTCGGGGCCGGGCCAGCATTGTTTTTCGAGCGCTTCGGCCTCTGTCACCATATCGCTGTCGCAGCGCGGCCAGACGTCGCGCTTGTTGTAGAATTTCACGACCCCCTCCAGCGTCTTGAAATAGCCGTTGTGCATGAAGGCTTTCGGCATCTCGGGGTAGAGCCGCGCATCGACGTTGCGCAGGGTCGGGACCTTGAACTTGCCATCCTGCGATGCGGCCACCGTTCGGTAGAGCGGATCAGAGCGCAGGAACACGCCAAGCCCCAGATCGGCAAAGGCCAGCCCGTCGGGATTGTCGGGCTGGGTGTAGATCGGGTTTTCGGGATTTCGCGGAACACCCAGATTGTCATAGGTGAAATCGGTCAGCAGCGCGGGTTCGCCGCGCGGCCCTGGCGACGTGACATGGCATTCGGCGCAAAGGGCCTTGCCCTCGAACAGCTCGAGCCCCTGAAGCTCCAGCGCGCTCAGCGTATCGGCGCCCGACAGATACCGGTCGTAGCGCGAGCTGAAGCGGTTGACCTCGGCCGAGGCTTCGAAAGCGCCGAGCGAAAGGCCGATCATGGCGAAGGCCGTCTCGATCTTTTCGGCCAGTTCCTCGTCTTCCACCACGATATGCGCACCCGGGGTGCCGCAGCTTTCGGCCAGGGCCGCGGGGAAGGCGATGTCGCAGATTCCGGCGCCCCAGACATCGCTCAGCGAGACCGCGTATTTATGCTCTTTCTCGCCCTCGCAGACGGCCCGGACCACGCAGGCCTGATGCGGCATGGCCATTTCCACCGGGTTCAGCGGCGGGCCCATCGCCTGGTCGGCGGCGGCATTGCCAAGCTGATGGCCGGTCGCGCGGCCGTCCACGAAGGCGCCCCCGACGAACAGGTAATCGCCGTCCTCGATCATGTGGTGAAAGACAGGCGCGGGGCTGGCATAGGCGGCAGAGGGGGGCTTGCGGCTGCCGAACAGGCCCGGAACCGATCCTTCGACCACCGCGCCGGATTCGTTGAAATGCCCGTGCGGGCTGGAAAAGCCCATCCCCGGATCGTGGCAGAAGGCGCAGGGCTGGTTGCCGTTCAGCGAAAGGTCTGCGTCAAAGAACAAGTCGCGGCCGAGTTGCTCCATCGGGGTCAGCTCAGCCGCGCTGACGGGGGCGGATAGCAGAGCAACGGTTGCCGTAATTGGCAATGCATAAATTTTCATGGCTTCTCTTCCCTAAGGATTTGGCTACGCCCCGCCGCGGCGCCAACAAAATAAGGGTATTGCCGGGAGGGGCGTCTCTTAGGGTATTTAGGCGACAAAAATTATCAACTTATTTTTATTTAACTTGATTTTTTTTATCGGAAATCTAGCCGTCTCTGTCGGAAATATGCCACATGCGGTGAGCCGACGGCGTTGCGCCAGTATCCGGCGTGGCCCATAAGCCGCGCCGGCCCGAATAGGGCGCCGGGCTTCTTGCGGCGCGTGCCCGCGCCCGCCATGAGTTTGACGGCAGGAGCATCCGACGGAAGAAACATGCCCAAAACCGAACAGAGCGCGGCCGCCAGCCACATGGGGATCAATGTGCCCGAGTCGCGCTTTCTCGACGCGACGCGGATCGCGAGAATCGATGGTGGCCGATATGAGGCGGAAGAGATCCAGGGTGCGCTGCATCTGATCCGCGAGGGCGACAGGGTGCTGGAGCTGGGGGCCGGGCTGGGGCTGGTGGGGGCAGTGATCGCCAGGAATTGCGCGCCCGCACGGGTGCTGTCGTTCGAGGCCAACCCGGAGCTGATCGAACCGATACGCGCCCTTTACCGGATGAACGGCCTGGAAGATGTGATTTCGGTGCGGAATCAGGTGGCTGTCAGCGCGCCCGACCGGCCGGAAACGCTACCGTTCCATGTACACAGAAGCTTTCTGGGATCATCCCTGAACCCCACGGCGGTGCGGGTGAAAGAGACGGTCGATGTGCCCACGGCCGGTTTTGCGACAATCTGCGCGGAGCTGAAGCCGGACGTCATCGTGATGGATATCGAGGGCGGAGAGCTGGAACTTCTGGAACACGCCGTGCTGGACCGGGTCCGCGCGATGGTGATCGAGTTCCACCCGAATGCCTATGAGGTCAGCGGGATGCGGCGGTGCAAGGATCTGCTGCGGGCGGCGGGGTTCACGCCGGTGCCGGCGCTGTCCACCCGCTGGGTCTGGGCCGCTGAACGGGCCGCGCCCGGCGCATGAAAAAGGGCGCCCAAGGCGCCCTTTTCCGAGAATATGTTCAGCGACTTATGCCAGAGCGATATTGGTCGCGCTCTCGCGGCCGTCACGGCCAGCTTCGATATCGAAGGTCACCTTCTGGTTGTCGGCCAGCGTGCGCAGGCCGGCGCGCTCGAGTGCGGTGATGTGCACGAACACGTCTTTCTTGCCGCCATCGGGTGCGATAAAGCCGAAGCCTTTAGTTTCGTTGAACCATTTTACGGTGCCAGTAGCCATCCGTAGTCTCCTTTACAATGCTGCCCGCGGTGGTGCGGCAGCCCGGCTTAGTCAGGGCTAGATCGAAGGACTGACGGCCGTGTGAGGGAAGACAGTGGTCGATAGAGATAACGTCGCACCCGTCAGATGGGGCTTTCCCGCCTCGATTGCAAGCAAAATCGTTTGCGGCGGGGCCCGGCAGGCGCCCCGCCACGGGGCCTCAGCGCTTCTTTCCGCCCGAAGCGTCGCGCCCGCCGCTGGCGTCTGCTTCCTGCACATCCGCATCGAGCTTGCCGCGGGCGTTGCGGTCCATCACGCCGTTCATTTCATCCTCGCCGGGGGTATCGACGCTCTGTTGCAGATTCTCGTCGTGGTACTGCTCCTGGATCGTGTCTGTCTCGGACGACCACGGGTTGTTATGGCCCGCGAACAACGGTGTAGCGATCGGCGCGGACAGGGCCAGGCAGACAAGCAGTTTCTTCATTGGTTTTCCTCTCGATAGGGTCTTGGGACAATGTTCGCGCGAATGCCGGTATCAGGCAGCCCACCGCGCCGGCGTACCGGCCAGAATGCCGCAGCGCGGGAAATCGCCGGCGCCCGGGCCCGCTTGCGGCGGGATTCGACCGATGAAGCCCCCTGCCCGCCTGACCGCGCCGGCGCGGGCGCCCGCGCGCATCGGCCGAAAACAGGTTGCGGCCAGCCCGCAGGGCTCTACCATCGCGGCAACAACCCTTTGGAGGTGATTATGGGTGTCGAGAGCATGGGTATCGAAAGCATCATTGCAATGCTGTTCGTCGGCGCGATTGCCGGCTGGCTGGCCGGGCTGATCGTCAAGGGGTATGGGTTTGGCCTGCTGGGCAACATCGCCATCGGCATCGTCGGCGCGGTTATCGCCGGTTTCCTGTTCCCCCGGATCGGATTGAATCTGGACGGCGGCCTTTTCGACGCAATCGTTCACTCCACGATCGGGGCGGTGATCCTGCTGGTGCTGATCAAGCTGGTGAAGAAGGTCTGACCAAGGGGCCGCACGCCCGGCGGATCACGCGGCAGCGCCTGACGGGGTTGCCAAGCCGGGCCCGGTGACCTTTTCCAGCGGGCGCCGGCCTTGACCTAGGTCTTTTCGTGATCCGGGCGCCAGTCGGCGAACACGCTTTGCGCCATGCGGCGCGACGGCTCCGCCACGGTTTCAGGACTGGTCCAGACCGCCCAATCGATGCTCAGACGCCGGACCTCGGGCAAGGCCGCGAGGGCCTGCTGCAGCCCGGTTCCGGTGGTTCGTGCCTGCGCGATGGCCTGCTTCATACACGCCTGCGCCTCGGCGCGGGGCATGTGGGCCATCAAGGCAAAGCTCAACGCCTCCGCCCAGACAGTGCCATTCCCCAGATCGAGCATCGCGGCCATGTTCTCCGGGCGCGCCCTCAGCGTCTCGGCCAGATCCACGGCGTGGCGAAGCGCGGCGCCGGTGGCCAGCAGCATGTTGGGCAGCACCAGCCACTCCAGCCCCCAAAGCGCGCCGTCGCGTTCCTCGGCGGGAGAGGCCGCCATGACCATCGCCCCCTGCTGCGCCGCCAGGAACCCGCCGAGCGAAACGATCGCCTCGGCCTGAACCGGATTGGCTTTTTGCGGCATGGTGGACGATCCGCCCCCGGCGCCGGCCAAGGCCTCGCCCGCCTCGCTGCGGCCCATGAGGATCAGATCCCGGCCCAGCTTGCCCAAAGCCGCGCCGATCTGCCCCAGCCAGGCGGACAGGGCTATCATCGCGGAACGGTCGCCATGCCAGGACGGGCTGTCGGCCAGCCCCAACTCTTCGGCCAGGGCCGCGCTGATGGCGGCCCCGTGCGGCGCAACCGCCGTATTCGCCCCGCTGGCCCCACCAAACTGCACGCGCAGCAGCCGGGCGCGCAACGCCGGAAGCTCACCCATTATGGCGATCAGAGGTTGCGCCCAGCGCGCGATCCGCAGGCCAAAGGTGATGGGCGTGGCGATCTGGCTGCGGGTGCGCGCGGCCATCAACTGGCCGGCATGCTGCTGACTGGCGGCTTGCAAAGCGTCGATCACACCGCTCAGGCGGATTTCGATCACGGCCAGCACGTCGCGCAGTTGCAGCACTGTCGCACAATCGACGATATCCTGGCTGGTGGCGCCCCAATGCAGCCAATGCGCCGCCTCGCCGCCGATCTGGCCGCGCAATGCAGCCACCAGCGCCGGCACGGGCACGCCAGCCGATGCGGTGCCGCGTGTCAGATCGGCGGGCGCCACGGAACACAGGCCCAGCGCATCGGAAATCTCCTGCGCGGCCCGCACGGGGATAACACCCGTGCGGCCCTGCGCCCGCGCCAGCGCCGCCTCCACCGCGATCATCCTGTCAACCTGAGCCTCGGCACACAGTAAATCGGCCAGCTCGGCATCGCCGAACAGGCCGGAAAGCAGCGGGTTTTCAAAGGCGGAAACTGTCATTGCCTCTCGCGATCAGACCTGCGCCGGAAGATTGAGTATCTCGCGCGCCTGCTGCCACGTGGCCACGGGGCGATCGTATTTCGCACAGATATCGACAGCGCGTTGAACCAGTGCCGCATTCGACGGGGCAAGGGTGTCACGGTCAAGGCGCACGTTGTCTTCCAGCCCGGTGCGGGTATGCCCGCCCTTCGCGATCGACCATTCGTTGATCAGAAGCTGCGCCGGCCCGATCCCGGCAGCGCACCATTGCGCATCGGGCGCAAGGCGTTTCAGCGTCTCGATGTAAAAGTCGAAAATCGGCTCGTCGGGCGGCATCGCATTCTTCACGCCCATGACGAACTGCACGTAAAGCGGCCCCTTGAGCCGGCCGTCGCCCTGCATCCGTGTGGCCTGCACGATATGGCTGAGGTCAAAGGCCTCGATCTCGGGCTTGACGCCGTATTTCAGCATCTCCGAGGCCAGCCAATCGACCAGATCGGGGCTGTTTTCATAAACCCGGGTGGGGAAGTTGTTCGACCCGACCGAGAGCGAGGCCATGTCGGGTTTCAGCGGCAGCATGCCGCCACGCTCGCGCCCTGCCCCCGAACGGCCGCCCGTGGAAAGCTGCACGATCATGCCCGGGCAATGCTTGCGCAACCCCTCGAGCAGACGGCCGAATTTCTCGGGGTCCGAGGTCGGCGTCTGATCGTCGTTGCGCACATGGCAATGGGCGATGGTGGCGCCGGCCTCGAACGCCTCCTGCGTGCTTTCGATCTGTTCCTCGATCGTGATCGGCACGGCGGGGTTGTTTGCCTTGGTAGGCAGCGAGCCGGTGATGGCAACGCAGATGATACAGGGTTTTTCAGTCATGGTACTTCCGTGAAAGCCCCCGCCCGGCCCGGGGGCCGAACGGAGGGAAAGGGGGTTACATATCGAAGAAGACAGTTTCGCCGTCGCCTTGCAAGCGGATATCAAAGCGGTATTTGCCATCCCCCACCTTGCGGGCGATCAGCGTGTCGATCCGCGGTTTCTGCTCGATCCGCGCAAGAACCGGGTCGGCGCTGTTATCCTCATCGTCGAAATAGATGCGGGTCTGCAGGCCGATATTGATGCCGCGGGCCACGATCCACAGGCAGATATGCGGCGCCTGCATCTTGCCACCGCGCGCGGGCACCGCGCCGGGTTTGACCGTGCGCAGGGTAAACTCGCCCGAGACCGCATCGGCGGCGAACCGGCAATGGCCCGAGACCGCCGGATCGGCGCCCTCCTGACCTGCGAACTTGCCGGCGGCATCGGCCTGCCAGCTTTCCAGCAACGCATCGCGCAGGGCCCAGCCGGTTCCGTCGAACACCTCGCCCGAAATCTCGATGATTTCGCCTTTCGCGCCAGCGGCGATGGGGGAGGTTCCGACCTCCTGATCGTAATAGCCGGGGTTGCCCGCATAGGTGGGCATCAGCCCGATATGGACATACGGGCCCGCCGTTTGCGACGGGGTTTCCACCAGGGCTTCCAGTTTTTGTACCATGACTTACATCCCTTCCAGCTTGTTCTCGAACATGGTCTGGCGGCGACCGCGCAGAACGATGTCGAATTTGTAGGCGAGGAAATCGAGCGGCCGTGAGCGGTTGATATCCAGCGGCGCGACCAGGCTTTCAAGCTGCCCGCGATCCTTGATCGTCGCGGCGATCGGGCAGCGGTCGATCAGCGGATCGCCCTCGAAATACATCTGGCTGATCAGGCGCTGGCCAAAGCTGTTGCCAAAGATCGAGACGTGGATGTGCATCGGGCGCCAGTCGTTGCCGCGGTTGGGCCACGGATAGGCACCGGGGCGGACGGTCAGGAATTCGTAATAGCCGTTCTCATCAGTGATTGTGCGCCCGCAGCCGCCGAAATTCGGGTCGAGCGGGGCAAGGTATCCGTCTTTCTTGTGGCGATACCGACCGCCGGCGTTGGCCTGCCATATCTCGATCAACGTATTGGGCACGGGGCGGGCGTTTTCATCCAGCACCCGACCGTGCATCAGCACGCGTTCGCCCACGGCAGGGGCCTTGCCGCCGGTCCAGTTCAGGATCAGGTTGTTGTCCAGCGGTCCGATCAGACCGTGGCCAAAACGCGGCCCGGTTTCCTCGCCCGGCGTGGATTCCATCGAGATCAGCGGCAGCCGCGGCGAGCGCGCGACGCTGGTCTTATAGTCGGGGTCATAGGCAACGGGATGGATTTCCCGGTTGCGCGGGATCAATGGGCCCAGATTAGTCATCGGTAGCCTCCTCCATTTCAGCATAGGTTTGCTTGGCAATCTTCAGCGCGTGGTTGGCGCGCGGCACACCGGCGTAGATGGCGACATGCTGAAACGCCTCGAGCACATCGCGCTTGCTGGCGCCGGTGTTGGCGGTGGCGCGGACGTGCATCGCGATTTCCTCGAAGTTTCCGGTTGCGGCCAGCAGCGCCAGGGTCAGCATCGACCGCTCGCGCAGGCTGATGCCGTCGCTGGCCCAGACCGTGCCCCAGGCACCTTCGGTGATGAGGGTCTGAAACGGTTCGTCGAACGGGGTCTTGGCGGCCTCGGCCCGGTCGACATGGGCATCCCCCAGAACCGAGCGGCGCACCTTCATGCCATTTGCGATACGGTCAGACATAGTCGTGCTTCTCCAGAAAGGCCGTGATCAGCTCGGCGGTTTCCTTGGGGCGCTCCACGCAGGGCAGATGCCCCGCCCCCGCGATCACATGAAACTCTGCACCCGGTATCAGATCGGCGGTGGCCTGAACGATTTCGGGTGGGCTGGCGCCATCCTCGGCGCCGACGATGGCCAGAACGGGCAGCCGCAGCTTGCGCGTCTCATCGGTCAGATCCGCGCCGGCAATGGCCGCGCAGCAGCCGATATAGCCCTCGGCCGGGGTACGGGTCAGCATGTTGCGCCACGCGGCCAGGGGGCCTTTCTCCTGCGACCGGAACTCCGGGCCGAACCAGCGCTCCAGGATCGGATCGGCCAGGGCGGCGATTCCGCCGGCGGCCACCGCATCCATCCGCGCCTGCCACATCTCGGCGCTGCCCATCTTGGCCGCCGTATCCATCAGCACAAGCGCCGACACCAGATCCGGCCGGCGCGCGGCCAGCATCTGGCCAATCATTCCGCCGATCGAAAGCCCCACGAAAACCGCACCACGGATCCCTTGCGCATCAAGCAGCGCCGCGGCGTCATCGGCCAGATCTTCCATGCGGTAGGGCGGCGGCGGCGTGTCGCTGAGGCCATGACCCCGCAGATCGAACCGGTGAAACCGAAGGGATTGCGGCAGCAGCGGCAGCAGAGCGTCCCACACCCGCAGGTCGGTGCCCAGAGAGTTGGCGAACACCACAGGCCTGCCATTCTCGGCGCCCTGAACGGCGATGTGAAACACCGCATCGTTATGCGTAATGGTCTGCATAGAATCCTCCTCGACGCCTTGAATAAGTGGATTTCCTCCTCCCGACAAATATCTATAGTGACCTGACCAATAACCCTCAGGATATACATGGACCCTCGCATCCGTCTGCGCCATATTCGCTGCTTCCTGGAAACGGCCCGGCTGAACAGCGTGTCCGCCGCCGCCGAAAGCCTGCATATCAGCCAGCCCGCCGCCTCGAAAACCCTGCGGGAACTGGAGGAGGCCCTGGGCACCTCCCTGTTTGACCGTAGCGGGCGCCGCATGGTGACAAATCGTGCCGGCAAGCTGTTTCAGCAACACGCCGGCGCTGCCATGCTGGCGCTTTCGCGGGCCGAGAGCAGCGTGCGCAAGGGCGCGCAGGAAAGCACGCAGCTGGCGGTGGGCGTGCTGCCCTCGGTCGCGTCCGAGGTGTTTCCGCTGGCCGCGATGAAATTCCGCGCGCAGAACCCGCATTGCATCCTGCGGGTGATGACCGGCCCGAACTGGCTGCTGCTGACCCAGCTGCGCGAGGGGGCGCTGGATATGGTCGTGGGGCGGATGGCCCCGACCGAAGATATGGCGGGCCTGTCGTTCCGGCATCTTTATTCCGACCGCGTGGTGCTGGCCGTGCGCCCGGGGCATCCGCTGATCGGCCAGCCCATCACGCCCGAAACACTGGCGAACCATCCGTTGATGCTGCCCCCCAGGGGCGCGCTGATCGGGCCTGTGGTGCGGGATTTCCTGCTCAGCATCGGTGCGCAGGGCCTGACGCCAGCCTATCAGAACGTGTCGCTCGCCTTTGGCCGCAGGATATTGCAGATGTCGGATTGCGTCTGGTTCATCTCGCGCGGGGTGGTGATCCATGAAATCAGCACCGGGCAACTGGCCGAAATCACTCTGCCCACCGAAATTCTGGCCGGCCCCGTGGGGCTGAGCCTGCGCGACAACACCGTCATGTCGGACGCGCACCACGGCATGGCCGACGCTCTGCGCGAAGTCGCTGATAGCGCGCGCTAGCGCGCCCGCCGCGCGCCCAGCAGGATCGCCCCCGCACCCCCTGCCGCAAGAGCCAGCGCCAGGCCCAGCGCCTCCCATCCCAGATGGTCCAGCAACGCCCCGGCGAAGGGCACCCCCAGAAACGCAATCACGCCGCCGCATTGGGCCATCACGCCCAGGGTGCGGGCCGAGGCATGTTCGCCGGGCGCGGCCACCAGAACCGACGCGAGCGTCGCAGAGGAGCTGACCCCGCAGGCAAAGGCATAGAGAAACAGCGCCGCCAGGCTGCCGTGGGAAAACATCCAGAACGCGCCGAGGGCGGCCATCGCGAACCCCACGACCGCCAGTGCCGGCCCGTTTTCACGCCGCAGAACCGGCAGCAAGGCGGCGGTGGCGAAGCTGCCCAACGGCACCATCAGCGGCACAAGGCCCGATCCGGCAAGCCCCGTTTCCTGTGCGAAGGCGGGCAGGAAAGAGAAAAACCCCATGGATAGAAAGACGTAGAGGCCGAAGGCCACCGCCAGCGACCACGCGACATCGCCCCATCTGGCGACATCGGCCTGAACCGTGCGGATGGGCGCGACCCCGCGCACCGCCAGCACGGGCAAAGACAGCAGCGCGACCGGCACGGCGAAAACGGCCAGCTGCGCCCCCATCGGCATCTGCGCAGGCAGAGCGCCCGCCAGGGCTGCGGCGGCCGCGAACCCCACCGGCACCACGCTGCCCCACAGCGCCATGAACATCGGCCGGGCTGATCCGATCGGCGCATTGGCCAGCCATGCCGGGGCGGCGACGGCGGCCAGAACATAGCCCGCCCCCTCGATCAGCCGCGCGACCATCATGCCCGCAGGCCCCAGCGGCAAGACAAACAGCCCCGCCCCCGCCACGATCAAAAGCACCGCCGCCCGCAGGCATGGCAGCAGCCCGATCCGCACCAGGGGCCGCCCCAGAAACGCGGCAAAAATCGCCACGAACAATGTTATCACCGAGGTCAGCAGCCCGCTGAAGGCCAGCCCGGTTCCGTAATTGTCGGCGATACGCACCGCGTAGGGGGCGATCTTTCCCAACTCCAGCCCGGTGGCATAGCCGAACGCCAGCACAAGGCAGGCGTCAAGGAGCGGGCGGCTCACGATTTGGGCGCCCAAGGGGTTATGCGCGGGGCCGGGCCGGGCTGGGTGACGCCGCCCGCCGTGGTGAAGCACCCCGCCATCTGCGGGTGGTTCTGCGCCTCGTCCATGTTCAGAACCGGGGTGACGCAGGCATCGACATCGGCAAACAGCGCCACCCAGTGATCGAAATCGCGGGTCAGGAAGGTTTGGCGCAGAACCTCGGCCATCTCGGGCCAAAGCGCGCGGTCGCCCTGCCCGGCGATGAACCGCGCGTCCAGGCCCAGGGTGCGGATCATGGTGGCGAAAAAGACCGGCTCCAGCGCCGCCACCGCCATATAGCGCCCGTCGCGGGTTTCATACACACGGTAGAACGGCGCGCCGCCATCCACCGCGTTGTTTTCGCGCCCCTCATGCCAGGCGCCCTGCGCCCGCTTGCCGTGGATGAAACTGGCCAGATGGGTGGTACCATGGATCATCGCGGCGTCCACCACCTGCCCCTGCCCCGTGCTCTGCGCCCGCCAGATCGCGCATATCAGGCCAAAGGCCAGATACATACCGCCGCCGCCGAAATCGCTGATCAGGTTGAGCGGTGGCATCGGCGGGCGACCCTCTTCGCCCATCAGGCTGAGCAGCCCGGTCAGGCCCAGATAATTGAGGTCATGCCCGGCCAGATGCGCCATCGGGCCGGTCTGGCCCCAGCCGGTCATGCGGCCATAAACCAGACGCGGGTTCAGCGGCAAAAGGTCGTCGGGGCCCAGCCCCAGGCTTTCCATCTTGCCCGGGCGGAACCCTTCGATCACCGCATCGGCCCCGCGGATCAGATCGCGCGCGGCAGCCAAGCCTTCGGGGGTTTTCAGATCAAGCGGCACATCGCGGCGCCCGCGGTTCAGAAACGTGCCAGACCCGGGATTCGGCGCCGATGATCCAGGGCGGGTAATTCGCGTAACCGACACCCCCATATCCGCCAGAGCCATCGCGGCGAACGGCCCCGGCCCCAACCCGGAAAACTCAACGATATGCAGGTTTTCAAGCGGTTTCATGCTGTCAACTCCCCCGCTTTCGGATGGCTGGACTTGTTATTGATCTAATGGTCTGACCATTATATACAGGACCGCAGGAAGTCAAACAGACACGGCATCGATGAGTACAGCACAAAGACCCATTCCCGCACCCAGCGCCGAGACGAGGCCATTTTGGGAAGGCGCAAAGGCTGGCACGCTGACGCTTGCCAGATGCCGCGATTGTGGCCGCATCCCCTATCCGCCGCGCCCGCGTTGCCCTGATTGCCTGTCGGACAGGCTGGAATGGATCGACATGTCAGGCAAGGCCTTCCTTAGGGGCTGGACCGACGTTCACCTGCCCGCCCTGCCGGGGCGCGAAGGCCCGATCTGCATCGTCGAATGCGCCCTGGCCGAAGACCCGCGCACCGTGATCGCCATGCTCGACGAAACCGGCTCGGTGCACGGCCACGCGCCCGACACGCCGCTGACGATTTCGATGCGCATGGATTCCAATGGCTGGGGATACCCGCAGGCCACTGTCGATACGCAGGCCACGTCATGAGCCAGGACATCGTTATTTCCGGGTTCGGCTCTTCGGCGGTCGAACGCAAATCCGACCGCGGCATCATCGCCTTCGCGCAGGACGCCATTCTTGCCGCGCTTGCGGACGCCGGGCTGAGCCGTGACGATATCGACGGCTATATCGGCGCGCCGTTTGCCACCAATGCCGGCTCACCCCATGCCGAAGGCGGGGACGAGGTTTCGGTCAAGACCATGGCGGCGGCGATGGGGTTCAAGGGGCTGCGCTATGGCACCGACCTTTACCGCCGCTATCCCGCCGATATGGTCGCCAGCGCTGCCCACGCGCTGATCGCGGGCGATTGCCGCTATATCGTCGGCCTCCGCGCGCTCTATAACCTTCAGGGCATCAACTATGCGACGGCCGATGTGCCGGTGGCCTATGGCAATGACCAGTTCATCAAGCCCTTCGCCTATAACATTGCCGGGGCCCGCTTCGCCGCCCGCGCGCAACGTTACATGGCCCAGCACGGCATCAGCCGCGATGATCTTTACGAGGTCGTGGCGCTGGCCCGCCGCCATGCCGCCCTGAACCCCGATGCCATCTGGAAGGACCGCACGGTCACCCGTGACGCCTATCTGGACGCGCAGATGATCGCGACGCCGCATTGCCTGTTCGATTGCGACATGCCGGTTTGCGGGGCCGCGGCATTTATAATGTGCCGGGCCGAGGATCTGCCCGCAGGTGCCACCCCGGCCTATGTGTCCGGCTGGGCCGGGTTTCAGAACCCGAAAACGGTTTTTGACATGAGCGGGCTTAGCACCGCCGATGTCACGCAGGCGCAGCTTTATGACGGGTTCTCGTCGATGGTCTACGAGTGGCTCGAAGGGTTCGGATTTTGTGCCGAGGGCACAGCGCCCGCCTTCATCCGCGACGGTCGCGCCAATCTGGATGGCGACCTGCCCCTGAACACCTTTGGCGGCAGTTTGGGTGAGGGGCGCATGCACGGCATGGGCCACCTGCGCGAGGCCTATCTGCAAACCGCAGGCAAGGCGGGCGCGCGTCAGGGCGCGAAATCGGGGCCCTGCCTGGTGCAGATCGGCCCGTTCGACGACTCGGCCTTCGTGATGCTCACGCCCGAGCCGCGGCGCCGCACATCCCCGACGTTATGAGGAGGTAACACTATGAAACTGAAAGAGTATCTTTCAATTCCTTACATCATTCAGGCGCAACCCTATGAAGTCAGCGAAGGCGAATGGGTGCGCCGTCTGGCCTATCCAGAGCTGGGTGACTTCGTGGCCGAAGGCCAGGACGTTGAGCAGGTCTACCTAGAAATCGAGCGCCTGCGCTACGCCGAGATCGTCAAGCGTCTGAAGGCCGGCGATCCGCCGCCCGTGCCCCGCGCCCCGCTCGAAACAGCCGATCCGGCCTGGTGGGCCGCGTTCCTGGGCATTTCCGATCTGGTCGACGGGCTTCTGGACAAGGACGCCACGGAACTGGCCAGCGCCTGACCCCTTCCCGGCGCCGAGGAGGCGGCCGAACCAACAAACTGAGAGGAGAAACACATGCTTTCCAAAGAAGACAATGAAACCCTGGTCCGGGTTGGCCCCGGCACCACGATGGGCGACCTGTTCCGCAACTACTGGATCCCCTTCTTTGCCTCGAAGGATCTGGAAAAGGATGCCCAGCCGCAGACCGTGAAACTGCTGGGCGAGACCCTGATCGTTTTTCGCGACAGCGAAGACAATGTTGGCCTTGTTGACAATGTCTGCCCGCACCGCGGCGCGCCGCTGATCTATGGCCGGAACGAAGATTGCGGCCTGCGCTGCGTCTACCACGGCTGGAAATTCGACACCAAAGGCAACGTCACCGACATGCCCGCCGAGCCCGTACGCTCGCGCCTCAAAGAGCGCGTCAAGATCAAGTCCTATCCCTGCGTCGAGCGTAACGGCGTGGTCTGGACCTATATGGGCAAGGAAGACGAGGCCAGCCGCCCGCCGCTGCCCAATTTCGAATGGAACATGGTTCCCGAGGAAAACGTGGTCGTCACCTTCCGCGTTCAGGAATGCAACTGGTTGCAGGCGCTCGAAGGCGAGATCGACTCCGCCCACGCGCCGATCCTGCATGGCCGTATCGACGGCAGCGGCTACATCAACGATTGGGTTGCCGCCCGCGATCTGCGCCCGACGTTTGAATCCGTCCGTCAGGATTTCGGCATGTCCATCGCGTCGCGCCGCGTCGTTGACGAGGACAACCTGTACTGGCGTGTGAACCAGTTCGTCATGCCCTTCTACAGCATGGTCCCGCCGCAGGCCGGCGAGTTCCACGAACTGTCGGGCCATGCCTGGGTGCCGATGGATGACGAGAACTCGATCTGCCTGATGTTCTCTTACCGCCCGGTCGAGCCGCTGCATCCGAAATCGATCAAGGTCTTCAACGAAGGCTACAAGGGCCGTGACGGTGGGCATCATTCGAAAGATTCCCACGACAACCAGGGCCCCGAGGTTCCTTTCGGCCGCTACGTTTCGAAATTCCGCCGCGAAACCGGCTACCATTTCGACTATGAGCTGCAGAAGACCCAGTGGTTCTCGGGTCTGCCGGGCCTGTGGGTGCAGGATGCCGCCTGTCAGTCCGGGGTTGCCCAGGTCTATGACCGCAGCAAGGAAAACCTCTGCACCTCCGATACCGGCATCGCCATGACCCGCCGGATGCTGCTGGAAGTGGCAGGCGCCTTTGCCGAGACGGGTGAACTTCCCGACCGGTTCGACGATCCCGATCTCTACATGGTGCGCGCCGTTTCGCTGACCCTTCCCAAGGAAGAAAAGTGGACTGAATCCGGCAGCGAACACATGAAGGCCGAGATTGGCAAGGACTTCGGTTACGCCCTATGAGCAAGGATACAGTGAATTCCGGCGGCGCACTCCAGGGGGTGCGCGTGCTGGAGGTCTCCTCGCTGTCCGGCGCGGTCTGCGGGCGTGTGCTCGCGGACCTTGGGGCCGAGGTGATCAAGCTCGAGCCGCCGGGCGGTGAAAAGGCGCGTTTTGACGCGCCTTTGATCCCGACGGCGAATGGCGAGGAAAGCGCAAGCTGGCTGGCCTACAACTTCGGCAAGAAAAGCGTTGTGGCCGAGCTGGACAGCGACGCCGGCGTTGCGGATTTCGCCTGTCTGGCGAAGACGGCCGACATCATCGTGACGGATTTCCAGCGCCTGTCGCTGGCTGACATGGACCGGCTGGAAGCCATAGCCCGCAAGGCCAACCCCGCCGTGATCTGGACCGAGATCCTGCCGTTCGGCCGCGGCCATGAATATGAAGACATGCCCGCCACCGACACGACGCTGCAGGCGTTGGGCGGCCACCTCTACCTGAACGGCGAGGTCGATCGCCCGCCGGTTCGCGTCGGCCTGCCCGTTGGCCTGATCCAGGCCGGGGCCGAGGCGAGCAACGCGGCGCTGATGGCCTATTACCATGCCCTGCGCACTGGCGAAGGCCAGCGTGTGGACGTTTCGGTGCAGGAAGTGGTGATCTGGACCCTGCTCAACACCACCATGGCCTGGCAAATCCTGTCGCTGAACGAAATGCGCGGCGGCGCCATCCGCAAGGAACGCGCCAACCGGTTCTACACCCGCCTCGTCTGGCCCTGCCAGGATGGCTATGTCGTGTTTGGCCCGGTGGGCGGCGGCGGCGGCTCGGCGCGGATGAAATCCTATGCCGCACTGCTGAAATGGATGGCCGAAGAGGGGGTGACCGACGAAATCCTCACCCGCCACGACTGGAACGGCGACGGCCAGTTCGCGATCCCGCAAGAGGATTACGATGCGGTGACCGAGGTGATCAAAGGCTTCATCGAGACCAAGACCTCGGGTGATCTGATCGCGCGCGCGGTGCGCGACCGTATCCTGATGGCCCCGATCAACTCGATCAAGGACATCCACGAGAACGTCCAGTTCCGCGACCGCGGCCTGTTCAAACCGCTGCATGACGAAGCGCGGGGCCTGGATATCGAACTGCCCGCCAACTGGGTGCGCATGTCGGAAACCGGCCTGGCGGAAATGTCCCCGGCCCCGGCCGTGGGCGCCGATACGGACGCCCTGCTGGCCGACGTGAGCAAGGTAAAGGAGGCGTCATGACCAAAGGTATCTTCGAGGGCCTGAAGGTGGCCGATTTCACCTGGGCCGCCGCCGGCCCGATCGCCACCAAGCAACTGGCCGACAACGGCGCGACCGTGGTCAAGATCGAAAGCTTCAGGCATCCGGATTCGATCCGCCTGGGCGGGCCGTTCATCGATGACAAGCCGGGGATCAACCGTTCCGGCTTCTTCGCCGATTTCCACAGCTCGAAGCTGGGTATCGGTGTCGACATGAACCACGCCGAAGCGCTGGAGATCATCCGCCCCCTGATCGAATGGGCCGATATCGTCGCCGAAAGCTTCCGCCCCGGGATCATGAAGAAATGGGGTCTGGATTACGACAGCCTGCGCAAGATCAATCCGCGCATCATCATGCTGTCATCGTCGCTTTATGGTGCCGATGGCCCGTGGTCGCAGCACCCCGGCTATGGCGCGCAGGGCGCGGCGCTTGCAGGTATCCAGCACATGACCGGCTGGCCCGACATGCCGCCGGCCGTGCCCAAGGGCGCCTATTCGGATTCGGTCTCGCCCCGCTACGCGCTTGCGGCCCTGACCGCGGCCCTGATCCATCGCGAGAAGACCGGCGAAGGCCAGTATGTCGAGATGAGCCAGATCGAGGCCACCGCGCAACTGGTCGCCCCGCAACTGCTTGATCTGCAGGTGACAGGCACCGAGGCGCAGCGTGCCGGCAACTTCAAACCCGGGGCCATCCTGCACGGCGTCTATCCCTGCGCGGGCGAGGAACGCTGGATCACGCTCGAATGCGAAGACGAAACGCAGTGGGAGGCGCTGGCCGCGCTTCTGAACGATGCCGAGGGGCTCAACGCTGCACGGGCCCAGGGGCGCGACGCCCTTGACAGCCGCGTGGCGCAGCTGACGGCACCGGTGGACGCCTTCGAGCTGATGAAAGCCTGCCGCGCAGCCGGGGTTCCCGCCGGCGTGGCCTACAAGGGCTCGGACCTGCTGGAAGACCCGATCCTGGAGGCGCGCGATCACTTCTGGCCGCTGCATCACGAAGAGATGGGCACGTTGAAATACAACGGCCCCGCCTATCGCCACAACAAGACCCCGGCCAAACTGCGTTCCGCCTCGCCGCGCCTTGGGGAACACACTGATCAGGTGCTGACAGAGATCCTGGGCTTCACCGCCGACGATCTGGCCAGTTTCCGCGACAGGGGTCTGTTGCAGTAACCCGGCGACTGCCCCCGGCGTGATGCGCCGGGGGCCAAGGACAAGAGGAGGAGAACCATGTCCGCCAAGGAAATTCCCGTCCGGGTCTCTCAGATCCGCTATGAGGCAGCGACGATCGTGTCGGTCGAGGTCACGCCGACGGATGGCACCACCCTGCCCGCTTTCGACGCTGGCGCGCATATCGACCTGATCCTGAAGGACGATCTGCGCCGCAGCTATTCGCTGTATAAACCCTATACCGATGGCAAGAGCTATTCGGTTGCGGTGCACAAGGACCCCGACAGCCGTGGGGGATCGAAATACATCCACGACACGCTGCGCGTGGGGCAGAAGATCAAGATCTCGACGCCCAAGAACAATTTTCCGCTGAAGGAAGATGCCGAAAAGTCGATCTTCATCGCGGGGGGCATCGGCATCACGCCCATGGTGTGCATGCTGACGCGCCTGGCCGAGCTGGGCAAACCGTGGGAGCTGCACTACGGCGCGCGCAGCCGCGCGAACGCGGCGTTTCTGGACGCCATCGCCGCCATCGCCGACAGCGGCACCGTGATCACCCATTTCGACGATGAAAAGGGCGGCGCGCTGATGGATCTGGCCGCGATCTTCGCGTCGGCCCCGAACGCGCATTTCTATTGCTGCGGCCCCGAGCCGATGCTGGCGGCCTATGAAAAGGCCGGCCGCGCGGTGGATCGCAGCCAGGTGCATGTCGAATACTTCTCGGCCACCGAAGAGGCCGCTTTGGAAGGCGGATACGAGGTCGTGCTTGAGCAATCGGGCATGGTGCTGGAGATCCCGGCTGGCAAGTCCATCCTGGATGTGTTGATCGAAAACGGCGTGTCCGTGCCCTTTGCCTGTAACGACGGAGTGTGCGGCACCTGCGAAACCCGCGTGCTGGAAGGCCGCCCCGATCATCGGGATTCCATCCTGACCGACGAGGAGCGCGCCGCCTGTGATACCATGATGGTGTGCTGCTCCGGGTCGAAAACGCCGAGGCTGGTGCTGGATCTCTGATCCAAATCCGGGCATGAACATCAAAAGGCCGGCGAGCATATGCTCACCGGCCTTTTTCTATGGCAGTTGATCGTCTCGGGCTTAGGACGGCTTCCCCATCAGGGTATTTGCGGCGCGCTCCCCGCTGAGCACGGCGGCCTCCACCCCGGCGTGGGCAAAGTAATCGCCCGCCAGACAGATGCCTTCGGGCATTTCCGCATGCAAAGAATTCAGCGTGCGGTAATGACCGGGTGACGCGATCGACAGGCCACGGCGATAACGGAAAAGCTCGACAAAATCGGGATCGGGGGCCTTTCCGAACACCTCGGTCACGGCCGATACGGCCTCGGCCCTGATCTCGTCATCGCTCATGTTGCTCAGCGGGGGGGTGTAGAAATAGACGCCCACGGCCTCGCCTCCGGGCGGCACGGCATCCGGGTGGCGTCGGCTTTGCAGCACACAGGCGCCCCAGTCGCGCAGCTTGGTCGCGGGCAACGCCACGCTGACAGGGGAATCCGGCCACGGGTTCTTTTTGTAGCAGACCTGAACATGGGCGTATTCGCTATAGAGGCACTCTTTCAGCTTGGTCTCGGATTCGGCCGGGATCAGCCCGCGCAGCAGCTTGGCGGCCACGCCCGGCTCGCAGGATACCACGATCTTGTCGACATCGACGCTCTGGCCATTGGCCGTCACACGATAGCCCTGCCCCTGACGGGCAATCGCCTCGACCGGGCTGGACAGGTGCAGGCTCAGCCCGGTGCTGCCCTCGACCAGCCAATCACTGATCTGACCCATCCCCTTGGGCGGGACGGCCAGCGCAAGCTTGTAGAACTGCTGGATGATCGTCTTGAACATCGACATCGACAGCCAGTGCAGCGGCACCGCGTAAAGAAACCCCATATAGGGATAAGTGATGTAGTTGGTGCCCTTCTTGCCCAGCACCCGTTCGGACCACGCCTCGAGCGTGTCGCTTTCATCATCAAATTTCGCCAGCTTTTCCCCGTCGAAACAGTCCCCCGCCCCTTTGGACAGAAGCTGTTTCAAAACGCCCCAGGCAATGCGAATGCGATCGCCCCAGTTAAAGACCGGCATCTTGAGAAAACTCAGAACCTGATCGAAATCAACCGTGTAGCGTTTGCCATCCGCGTCGATGATATGCGTCTTGGCGTCCCAGCCGACAAGCTCGTCGTATTTGCCAAGCTCCTTGATCACCGCATTCGTGCGCGGATAGATGCCCCCCATGAGAAACAAGGCGCCAGAGCCCAGATTGAATCCCTCTTTTTGCACCTGACTGGTGCGCCCGCCGACGTGGTCCTGCGCTTCGAACAGATGCACCTCATGCCCCGCTTTGCAGAGTTTGTACGCGGCGGTACAACCGGCTGGCCCGCCCCCGATCACAGCTACCTTCATGGCAGTCTCCCTTGAATTTTACCGGCTCAGCCCCTCAACCGGGCCAGTGGATAGGTTTTGAAAATCTGCTCCACCACCAGCCGCGCGGTTTCCGAACAGGATGCGGTGCCGCCTTGGCCATAGGGTTTGACCCCGTCGCCCACGTTCCACAGATTGGCAACCGGGGTTTCGTTCGGCAGGTCATAACCGGTGATCGCCCGCTGGGCGGGCCAGTCATGGGCGGTCACGTCGATCGCCTTGACCATGCTGTCGTCGAAGCCGGGGAAATAATCGCGGATATCGTCTAGCAGCAGCTTTTTCTCGGCCGCCTCGTCGAACGCGCCCGTCGCCGGACGCGGGACCGAGGCCGCGCTGTACAAATACCAACCCGGCGGACAGCGGCGCAGCGAAGGCTCCGAGAAGTTGGCGGCATACACCATGCGCCGGGTCTTGGCGTAGAGCGCCAGCCCCTGAAAGCTTGCCAAAGGCTTTTGCGCCGCGAAATGCACGGTGATGATGGCGGCAGGGTCGGTCTTGTCCGCGACATCCTGGGCATAGCCCTCGGGGAAGGCATCCGCACCGGACATCTTCACCGTCGCCAGCGGCCCGGCATTGCTGATCGCAAGCTTGGTGGACACGCTGACCGCTTCGCCATCACGCGCGATCTCGGCGCCATTGACCCTCTTTTCGTTGTCAAAGGTCAGGCGTTTGACTGTGGCATTCAACCAAACCTCACCCCCATTGGCCGTGACCACATCCGCCATCGGCTCCCACACCTTGATGGTGCCCCCGCGCGGCAGGCCGATCTGCTTATAGGCCGACCCTTCGGTGAAATAGAGCAAGAATACATCCGCCGGGAACTCGTCAGCGGTGGCTGCGAACATTGCACCGATGACATTGTCGACCAGATCGTGAATCGTCTTGCTGCGGGTAAATTTGTTCAGCCACTCACGGGTGGACTGACCAGGCTTCGGGCGAATTGCCGGAATGACCCGGGTCAGAAATTTCAACAGGCCCGGCACCTTATCGCGCGCGAATGCTGGCAGCCCGCTGTCCATCGCGATTTCGCGCTTGCCCCAGATCAGAGAGGTTTCGGGCTTGGCGATATACAGATCCATCGATTTGCCGATGTGCTGAAGCGTCAGATCGACCATGCCGCCGCGCTCGATCACCAGCGCCCCGGTGTTGAGCAGGAAGCCGTCCACATCCCGTGTCGACGCCCGCCCGCCGATCCGGTCCAGCGCCTCGACCACCAGCACCTTGTAACCGGCATGCGCCAGCCGGGCGGCGGCACTTATGCCGCCAGCGCCCGAGCCGATGACGATCGCGTCAAATTGGGTTGTCATAAGCTTCCTTTACGTAGATTTCACAAGCGTCGCGTCTACAGAGGCCGCATTGATTTCCCGCTGCAGCCGCGCCCGCGCACCATCCAGCTCTGGCACCCGGTCACGCGCGCGCACATCGCAACCCGACATCTGGAACGGCGGGTTGAACACCTGATAGCTGGCCCCGGCGTCGCCGATCGTCTGCAACAACCCGCGGTCGCCCAGCGCCGGGTCGGCCATGGCCTCGGCCACGGTGCGGTAGCGCGCGCAGGGCACGCCGGCCTCCAACATCAGCCGTTCACAGTCCGCCGCACTGCGGGTGGCGGTCCAGCCCTCGATATGGCGCATGATCTCGGCCCAGTTGGCCTCGCGCCCTGCCGCGCTGGCAAAGCGTTCATCCGCGATCCAGTCGGGCCCGCCCAGCAGCACGCCCAGACAGTCAAAGTTCTTCTGGCTCAGCGGCGCGGCAATGACAAAACCATCACTTGCCTTAAGCGGCCCATAGACGTGGCGCGCGCGCGGCTGTGGGGCCTGTGCCTCCTGGCATTCATAGACCATCATCGACAAGATGCTGTCCATCAGCGCCACGTCGATTTGCTGCCCCGCCCCGGTTTTCTCGCGCTGATAGAGCGCCGCCTGAACCGCGCCAAAGGCATAGACGCCGGCCATGACGTCGGCCACGAACATGCCGGTGGGCGCGGGGCGGTCCGCATCGGGCGAGAAGCCCATCAACGCCAGATCATAGCCGCTGGCGGCATGGATCATCGGGGCATAGGCGGGCTGTTTCGCGGCACGCCCCTCTTGCCCGAAGCCAGAGATCGAACAGAAAATCAGCCGCGGATTGGTCGCGCACAAGGTCTCATAGCCCAGCCCCAGCCGCTCCATCACCCCGGGGCGATAGTTTTCGACCACCACATCGGCCGTGGCGATCAGATCGCGTACCAGCGCCAGGTCGTCGGGGTCTTTCAGGTCGGCGGCAAGGCTGTGTTTGCCGCAGTTGAGATGCCCGAAATAGCGGCTTTTGCCATCCTCCATCGGCGGGCGGCCCCGCATCGTATCGCCGGTGGGTGGCTCGACCTTGATCACCTCGGCACCCATATCGGCGAACATCCGGGTACAGAAAGGCCCCGCCATGACCAGCGTGAAATCAATCACGCGCAGCGGGCGGTCGGCGGGTTCGTCCGTCATTCCCCCGACCCGCTCAATCAGCCATCATCGCGCGCGAGATGACGATGCGCTGGATCTGGCTGGTGCCCTCGTAGATCTGGGTCACCTTGGCGTCGCGCATCAGCCGCTCGATCCCGGTTTCCACCAGATAGCCCGCGCCGCCGAAGACCTGCACGGCATCCGTCGTCACCTTCATCGCCGTGTCGCTGCAAAACGCCTTGGCCACCGAGGCCATTTCGGGCAGTTGCGCCGTTTCCCCGGCATCGGCCATGGCCGTGACCTTGTAGAGCAGGGCCCGCGCCGCTTCGATCTGGATCCGCATGTCGGCCAGCAGGAAGCCGACGCCCTGATGGTGCCCGATCGGCTTGCCGAACTGTACCCGCTCCTTGGCATAGGCCAGCGCCATATCCAGGGCGCCCTGCGCCACACCAAGGGCCGAGGCCGCGACGGTCGGGCGGTTGTAGTTCAGACAGGTCATGGCGTTCTTGAACCCCCTGCCCTCCTCGCCCACCAACGTATCGGCAGGCACCCGCAGGTCGTCGAAGAACAGATCGACGCTCTTGATCCCGCGCAGGCCCATCTTCCTGGGGCTCTTGCCAATGGTAAGACCGGGGGTGCCGGATTCAACGATGAAGGTCGAAATCCCGTCACCGCCCTTACCCTCGGACGTGCGGGCGTAGATCATGAAATACTTCGCCTTGTCGCCCTTGGTGATATAGGTTTTCTGCCCGTTGATGACCCAGTCGTCCCCGTCACGCCGGGCAGTTGTCTTGATCCCCGAAACGTCCGAGCCGGTGCCCGGTTCGGTCATCGCCACGGCCGAACAGATCGTGCCGGTGGCGACATCGGGCAGGTATTTCTGGCGCTGCTCTTCGGTTCCGAAATGCAGCAGCGGCAGCACGACGGCAAAATCCGAGCTGCCCACCAGATGCGACACCGAGAACGAGGCACGGGCGATTTCCTCTTTGGCGACGCAGGTCATGGTCAGGCTGCCGCCGGGGCCGCCATAGGCCTCGGGCACCTGGATCTGCATCAGGCCGAAATCCCCCAGCAGCTTCTCGACGTGCTCGGGCATCGCGTCCTCTTCGTCGATTTTCTGGGCGATGGGCGCGAATTCCTTCTGCGCGAGCTTGCGCACCTCGCTCCGGAACATTTCCAACTCGGCGGTCTGGTCGTGTGAATCAAGCATGTGCGCTCCTCCCCTTTAAGAAAGGATTAAAGGTACTACCTTTTTGCGTCAAGCGTAAGAAACCCACCCCTCCCTCGGCGCATGCCAGAAAGCGGCCCTCCCCTACCAGAGGTTGGTGTGAACCCGTGTCATATGCGCCCGTAACTCGATCTTCGCGGCCTCAATCTCTCCGGCTTTCAACAGCTTAAGGAAAATCTCACGCGAAGAAATCAGGGTCTGCGCCGACATGTCGGACACGCGATAGCGCAGGAATGTCTGCACGAGCTCGGTCTGGGAATCGACCGTAAAGATGATCGCGCTGTTCCCGGTGAGCGCCGCCAGCTCATGATAGAAAAGGTATGCGCATTTGATTCTGTGCGGGATATCTCCCGACAACGTGGCCTTCTTCGTATCTTCGATCACCGCCTCGAGGCCCGAGAAATCCGGTTGCACGCCGTCCTTGAAGGCGTGGTCGATGACCATCTCGAGGATCATGATCCGCGCCTCGAACAAATCCTTGAGTGAGATGGCATTGAGCGTGATCAGATCGCTTAGCGCCTGGGTGATCCGGCTTGCCGCGCCCTCCTGAATGAACGCGCCGCCCTTCACCCCCTTGCGCAGCGCCACGACCCCGGCAATCTCCAGGCTGCGCAATGCTTCGCGCACCACATTGCGGCTGACGCCAAGCTGCGCGGCCAGATCCCGCTCGGGTGGCAGCTTGTCGCCCGGCGTCAGTTCGCCACGCAACAGCTTTTCGCGCACACGTTCGCACACCAGTTCAAAGGTCCGGTGGGATTGGACAGGCTTGAACGCGACATCCAGATTGTCTTCTTCTTTTACAGGCACAGCGCTGCCCCTTCGGCTCTGTTCACTTCATTTCTTACCAAGTCTCCCGGCTCCATTCCAGAACTCAGCCCAAACTTGGCATTGTTCAAATCGCCACAGTTGGTAGAACCAATGCGAAATACCCGGAGTCCACCGCGTGCCCCTGACCACCTTGATATCGGCACTATCCATTTTCGCGGCGGCGGTGCTGTCGCTGTTCGAGATCCTGACGGGCAATCCCCAATGGGCCGTCGCCGCCATGGCGCTGGTTGCCTTCTATATCCTGCTGGGCCTGCGGAAAACCGGCCTTGCCGCGCGGGTGATGCTGGGGGCGGCTGTCGCGGCCACCGCCGCATATCTGATCCTCGGCCGGGCGCCGGGCGCGCTGACCGGGGTCGCCAGCCGCGCGGCCTATCTGCCGGCGCTGATCACCGTGCTGCTGCCCCTGCGCATTTCGGCTATGGGCAGCGCAATGGTCGATCAGGCCGGGCGTTTCGTGGTGCATCAACCCCCGGCCCGTCGCTTTGCGCTGTTGGCCACCGGCGGCCATGTCTTCGGTGTTCTCCTGAACATCGGCGGACTCATGCTGTTGTTGCATGTGGCCCTGCGCGGGCCGTTGGGCAACCCGGACGAGCGGGTCGCGCAGATTCAGATCCGCCGGATCACGAACGCCGTTCTGCGCGGATTTGGCGCGAACATTTTCTGGTCGCCGCTGGGGCTGGGCCTCAACCTGCTGCTGACGCTGGTGCCGGCGCTGAGCTGGACAGAGTTCCTGCCCTATGGCCTGACCGCGAGCGCCGTTTTCATGAGCCTCGGCTGGATTTTCGACCGGCTGCAAAGTCCCACCGGTCGCCAGTCGCACCCCAAGGACACCCCCGGGCGCCCTTGGGGATTGCTGGGTTTGCTGGCGGTTCTGGCGGCCATCAGCGGCGGCGCCTCGGCGCTGGAAACCGCATTCGGCCTGCCGCTGCGCGGCGCGATCCTGATGATCGTGCCGGTGTTTGCCATCGGCTGGGCCGCGATTGCGCGCCCCACGGGGCTTTCCCCGCAGCGGGCCATCGCGGCTCTGGGCGTTCAAACCCTGCGACAGGGCCCGGTGGCGGTCAACGAGATCGCCATCATCGCTTCGGCCGGCTATCTCGGCCTGGTGATCGCTCTGTTGATCCCGAACGAGGCCGTCGTCCAGTTCGCCCTGCTCACGGGGCTGGAGGGCGCGCGGCTGGCCTGCGTTCTGAGCCTGCTGATTTTCGTCACATCCATCGCCGGTCTCAACCCGATGATCGCCGCCACCGTCTGCGTCAGCGCCATCGTCTCGGCCCAGATCGCGATCGACCCGCCGCTTCTGCTGCTCTCGGCACTGACCGGATGGGCCCTGGCGCTGATCGTGTCGCCCGCGACATCGACCGTCGCCATCACGTCGTCGGCGGCGCATCAGACACCGGCCACCATCGGGCTGCGGTGGAACGGCCTGTTCTGCCTGGGCACGCTGGCCGTGGCGATCATCAGTTTTCTGGTGTTCTGGCCCTAGGCCTCTGCGCCGGGCGCCGCGTTTTGCGACAGTATATAACTGTGCAGGCGCTGCATGTGGTCCACCATTTCGGCAATCGCGGCGTCAACGTCGCGCTCCCTCAGATGGCCCAGGAATTTGGCGCGTGAGGCGGCCACATCCCAGCTCCTGTCCGGCCCGATCTTGCGGATGTAATACACCAAAGGCTCGGTAAACGCGCTCATGACCACGGAAATGGCACGGTTCTTCGTGGCCAGGGCCAGAAGATGATAGAACTCCTGCGTCAGGCGGGTCCGCTCATCGCTGCTGATCCCCGCGCCGGCGGCGCGCAGCTCGGCGATATTGGCCTCGATGGCGGCGAAATCCTCTTCGGTGCCGCGCTCGCAGGCCAGGCGAATGATTTCACGCTGCAGGATGACACGCGCCTCGGTATAATCTTCCAAAGACAACCCGCCCAGAGACAGCAGGTCTTCCATCGTCTGGGTGATCGGCTTGATGTCGCCCTGCATCACGACGGCCCCGCCCTTGACCCCCTTCTGCAGCGACAGAACACCGCCGATTTCCAGGGTGCGAAACGCCTCGCGCACGGTCGAACGGCTGACTTCGAACTGTTCGGCCAGCTCACGCTCGGAGGGAAGCTTGTCTCCCGCCGACAATGTGCCGGACTGGATTTCGCGGCGAATCTGATCGCAGATCTCTTCGAACGCGCGTTTGGTGCGAACCGGCTTGAACGCTTGCTTGTCTGACACGCCACAGATTCCTTGCAAATAGATCGGGCCATTCAATCTTTATGTTTTCTGTCTCCTTTGCAACCGTCAGCGCCGGGCCTGCGCGGCAACGGCCCCCTGCCGCGCAGGCGCCATGACGTCAATCGAACAGGGTCGATGGCAGCCAGGTGACGATCTCGGGCACGAAAATGATCAGCGCACCCAGAAGGACCGGTGCCAGAACGAAGGGCAGAACGCTTTGATAGAGGCGCATCAAGGACATCGTCGGCAGCTGGCTTTGCATCACGAAGATATTCATGCCCACCGGCGGGGTGATCATGCCGGTCTCGATCATGATCACCAGAAAGACACCGTACCAGATCGGATCGAACCCGGCCTGTTCGATCAGTGGCAGCAGGATCGGCACGGTGATCAGGATCATGCCGAACGCCTCCAGAAAGCAGCCCAGAATCAGATAGAACAGACCGATCAGAAGCAACAGCACGATGGGGTTCAGGTTCAGCCCCTCGACCACGCCCACCAGCCCCTGCGGGATCTGGGTAAGCACCACGAAATAGGTGAAGATGTGGGCTGCACAAAGGATGACGAACAGCATCGCCGTGGTGCGGATCGTCTCGAAGATCCCGTCGCGAGTGTCGGCCCAGCCGAGCCGCCGGGTGATCACCCCCAGAAACCAGGCCCCGAAGGCGCCGACGGCGGCGGCCTCGGTCGCGGTCAGGATGCCGGCATAAAGCCCGCCGATCACCACGATGAACAACAGCACGATTTCCCACACCTGCCAGATGGAGCGGAACCGGGCGAGGAACCCCCTACGTTCCTCTTGCTCGGGGGCCCATTCGGGCGATATCCGCACCAGGATCACCACGATCAGGATATAGAGAAGGCACAGCAGCAGGCCCGGGATCAGGCTGGCGGCATAGAGGCGCGGCACCGATTGCTCGGCGATCATGGCAAAGACCACCAGCGCGATCGAGGGCGGGATCAGGATGCCCAGCGTGCCCCCCGCCGCGATGCTGCCGGCCGACAGACGGTCGTCATAATTGGCCGCGCGCATCGATGGCACCGCGACCCGGGTCATTGTCGCCGCTGTGGCGATCGACGAACCGCTGACCGCGCCGAAGCCCGCGCTGGCGCCCAGCGTCGCATAGGCCTGCGAGCCGCGCAGCCCCGCGAAAAGATCATGCGCCGTGGAATAAAGCCGCCCCGACATGCCCGAGCGCACGGCCAGATCGCCCATCAGCACGAACAGGGGCAACTGCGACAGCGTATAGTTGGTGGCGATGTCATAAGGCACCTGCCCGGTGACCAGCAGCGCGCTTTGCGTGCCATTGATCAGCGCATAGCCGACAAAGCCGACCAGCCCCATGGCCACGGCCACCGGGACCCGCAAAAACACAAGGGCGATTAGCACCAGCATGCCAAGCTGGCCGATCATCTGAACGCTCATTGGATCAGTCCTTTTGAATTCTGGCGTCGTGGCTGGGCCACAGCAGCACGGCTATTGCGGCCAGCACGGCCATGAACGAGCCCGCCAGGATCGGCAGCCAGATGAACCAGACGGGGATGCCCGTCTCGAATTTCGCATCTCCGAATACGATCGCATCGCGAAACGGGGCCACGATCGCGATGGCGATCAGCAACGCAAAGGCCAGCGTCAGCACCCGCCCGAACAGGATGACGACCCGCAGCACGGGCGTCGGCAGCGCGAAATCGATCAGATCGATGCGGATGTTGCCCTCGGTCCGGAAGATCTCGGGCACGCTGAGATAGATCACGAAGGCCAGGCAGGTTTCCACGATGTCATAGACACCGCTCACGGGCCGCCCGGTCAGCGCGCCCAGGATCACGTCATACAGGGTCACCCCGATGATGGCGAACATCGCCAGCGCGGCACCGATCTGCATGACCCGGTTGATTTTGGTCAGAAGCAACATGATTTTCTCCGGCATGACAACGGCCCGCAGAGTGCTTCCCCGCAGGCCGTGCCTGCCCCTAGCGATAGGCGGCCGCTGCAACATCCAGCGCGTTCAGAAACTCGGTGGCATCCAGGCCTTTGGCGTCCAACGCCTGGGCCGTATCGGCGCGCAGCTTTGCCGACATCTCGGCGAAGGCTGCGGTATCGGCCTCGGACAGGCTTTTCACGACCAGCCCCTGCCCCATCAGTTCGTCACGGACTTCGACCTCGGCACGGGCCAGAACGCGGCCCCATTCCCCCTGCCCTTGCGGGCCGAAGTGCTTGTCGAAGGCGGGTTTGAGATCGGCGGGGATCTTGTCATAGGCCTTCTGGTTCATCACCACGGCAAAGGTCATGCCACCCGAGGCCAGCTCGATCACATATTTCGCGCTGTCCATAAGCTTGAACGAGCGGATACCCGCATAGCCGGTCAGGATGCCATCAACGGCGCCCCGCGCCAGGGCCTCGGACATTTCGGTCGAGGGCACGAAGGTCGGGACAGCGCCGAGCGCCTCCAGCGTTTTCGAATGGGCCGGGCCGGGGTGGCGGATGCGCTTGTTCTTCAGCTCGTCCAGCCCGGTGATCTCTTCCTTGGTCAGGATGATCGGGTTGGGCAGAACGGCGATGTTCAGCAGCTTGACGCCGGCCAGCTCTTTTTTCAGGTGGCTGTCGGCCAGATCCAGAACCGCGGCAGAGGCAGGCGCGGCAACATCAACGCCAACACCGGTGTCGACCACACCGGCCATGTCCAGCAGTTCCATCTTGGGGAAGCGGCCCGGCGTGAGGCCCAGCAGCGCGACCGAGATATCGGCCACACCCTTGCGCACCAGATCGAACTGGCGCGGGGCCGGGCCCATCTGGCTGGCCTCGAACAGTTCGAGATCCAGTTTCCCGTCGGTTTCGGCATCGAGCTGCTCTTCGATCACGCGGAACAGCTTGTTCAGGTCACTGCTGGGCGGGGTGAAGATCGAGACCGACAGGGTTGTCTTGTCGTCAGCCGCGAAGGCCGCGCCGCCCAGAATGATGCCGGCGCAAAACGCGACGGCGGCCAGAACGCGCGCCGGGGCCCGCAGCAGTTTGTTCGTGAGCATTTCCAATACCTCCCTCATATGGAAATCAAAAATTCAACGGGCGGCGCACCTCCCAGTGCGCCGCCCGCTTGGCTTATCCCTCGGCAATCCAGACCGCCTTGGTATTGAGGAACTCCTCAATGTGCTCGACCCCGGATTCGCGCCCGTAGCCGCTCATCTTGTAGCCGCCGAAGGGCACCGCGGGATCCATCAACTGATAGGAATTGACCCAGACACTGCCCGCCTTCAGGCGGCGCGACATCTGGGTGGCCTTGCTGATATCGCGGGTCCAAACACCGCTGCCCAGACCAAAGCTGGTATCGTTGGCACGGCGCACGACATCGTCGATATCGGTGAATTTCAAGGCTGACAGGACCGGGCCGAAAATCTCTTCGCGGGCGATCTTCATATCGTCATCGACGCCGCTGAACACCGTCGGCTGCAGGAAATAACCTTTCTCCAGACCGTCCTCCAGAATACGGCCGCCCCCGGCCGAAACCGTCGCGCCCTGCTCGCGCCCGATGTCGAGATAGCCGATGATACGCTCCATCTGCTCTTGCGACACCACCGGGCCAAGCTGGGTTTCCAGATCCAGCGGATCGCCCACTTTCAGCGACGTGGTGAAGGCGGCGACCTTTTCGATGAATTCGTCATACACCGCTTCTTCGACAAACAGGCGCGTTCCGGCCGAACAGATCTGGCCCGAGTTCAGGAACACCGCCATCGCGGCGGCGGGCACGGCCTTGTCAAGGTTGGCATCGGCGAAAACGATGTTGGGGGATTTGCCGCCCAGCTCCAGGGTCACCCGCTTCACGTTCCCGGCCGAAGCTTCGATGATGCGCTGCCCCACATGGGTCGACCCGGTGAAGGCCACCTTGTCGACGCCCGGATGCGCGGCCAGATGCGCGCCCGCGTCGCCCATGCCCGAGATCACGTTGACCACGCCGGGCGGCACGCCGGCCTCGAGGCACAGTTGCCCGAAATAGATCGGCGACAGCGGCGCCTGTTCGGCGGGTTTCAGCACCACGGTGCAGCCGGTGGCCAACGCGGGCGCAATTTTCCACACGCTCATGCCGAAGGGGCCGTTCCACGGGTTGATCGCACCGACCACGCCCACCGGCTCTTTCAGCGTATAAGCCAGCGGGTTGCCGGGGGCCGAGGTTTCGATGGTGTGGCCGTGGATCGCGGTCGCAAGCCCGGCGTAATAGCGCAACAGGCCGACAGACCGGCGCTTGCCGGCTGCGGTGCGCGTGATCGGGTTGCCCAGATCGAGCGAGTCCAGCTTGGCGATATCGTCCCAATGCTCCTCGACCAGATCGGCCAGTTTCAGCAACACCGCCTGCCGCTCGAAGGGCGAGAATCTGGACCACGGCCCCTCTTCCAGCGCGCGGCGGGCCGCGGCAACAGCGAGGTCGATGTCACCCGGGCCGCCCTTGGCCACCTCGCGGATGACCTGGCCGGTGGCAGGCGTCGCGGTGGTAAAGGTCTCGCCCGACAGCGCGTTCACCCACTGTCCGTCGATCAGCAACTGGCCCGGCTTGGATTTTGCCAGCGCGATCGTATCCTGCAGGCGTTGATCGTGAATTCCCATGAGTCTCTCCCTGGAATGCTGCCCCGGCATGAGTGCGGGGAAAATAGTATGGCGTTCAGGCCACCTGGCGCATGGCCTGGCGGTCTTCCAGAATGAAGGCCGCCGCCCGCTCGCCAATCATCATCGCGGGCGCCGACGTGTTGCCGGCCACGATCGAGGGCATGATCGAGGCATCGGCCACGCGCAACCCGCCGACCCCGCGCACGCACAGGCGCGCATCGACGACCGCCGTCGGATCGGTGTCGGGGCCCATCTTGCAGGTGCCCACGGGGTGATAGACGGTGGCCACGGTTTCGCGCACATAAGCCTCAAGCGCCTCGTCGCTTTCGACTTGGGCACCGGGCACCAACTCCTTGCCCGCATAGGCCGCCATGGCCGGTTTGCGCATGATCTTGCGAACCTCGCGCACGCCACGCACCAGCGTATCGACGTCATTCTGGCTGTCGAGGAAATTGGCGATGAGCGTCGGCCGATCCGTCGGCGAGGCCGATTTCAGCTCGATCCGGCCGCGGCTTTCCGGCCGGCAGATGTTGATCAGCGTCACGAACCCGTGCTGGCGCGGAATGAAAGAGGCGGCGGTTTTCAGGCCCATCAGGCAGGTGACCTGCACGTCGGGGCGGTTCAGCCCCGCCTTGGAGCGCAGGAACCCGCCCACCTCGGCCACGTTCGAGGCAAAGACGCCG
The DNA here is from genome assembly GCF_014196965.1 of Actibacterium naphthalenivorans. Taxonomy (GTDB): domain Bacteria; phylum Pseudomonadota; class Alphaproteobacteria; order Rhodobacterales; family Rhodobacteraceae; genus Actibacterium_A; species Actibacterium_A naphthalenivorans. Next base: position 324,084 of record NZ_JACIEQ010000001.1, read on the forward strand.
GTGCGGGTGAAGGCATAGCGCATCGCCTGCGCGGCCAGCTTCGGCAAGGTCTTCCACGACAGTGCCAGCGTGTTGCCCGAGATATCCTCGAACGCGACGCCAACGGCGGGGTGGTCCTGCAGGTTCTGGCCCACGCCGGGAAGATCGGCGACCACCGGAATATCGTGTTTCTGCAACTCGGCCGCCGGACCGATGCCCGAGAGCATCAGCAAATGCGGGGAATTCACAGTTCCTGCGGACAGAATGATCTCGTGCGCGGCGCGCACGGTCTGGCGCTTGCCCTTGCGCGAAATGGTCAGGGACGTGGCCCGACCGTTTTCAACATTGATCCGCTCGACCAGAGACTGATCCAGGATCGTCAGGTTGCGCCGCCCCATGGCGGGATGCAGGAACGCATGCGCGCTGCTCATCCGCATGCCGTTTTTCTGGTTCACCGAAAACAGGCCGAGCCCGTCCTGCTCCGGCCCGTTGAAATCTTCGACGGCCGCGTGGCCCGCCTCTTCGCCCGCCGCCATGATCGCGCCGGAAATCACGTTGGGCGTGGGCACCGGGCCCACGTTCAACTCGCCGCCGCGGCCGTGGTAGCCGTCGTTGACGTCGAGGCCCCAGTTTTCATGCGCGATGAAGGCGGGCAGCACCTCGTCATAGCTCCAGCCCGGGTTCCCCTGTGCCTCCCATTCGTCATAATCCGACGAATGGCCGCGCATGTAGACGGTTCCGTTCACGGCCGAACATCCGCCCACCAGCTTGCCGCGCGGGCATGGAATGCGTTTGTCCGGGTTCGCCTCGGAGGCGATGAATTCATCTTTCCAGTTGTAGCGATCATCGGGCAGCAGGAAGATGTTTCCGAACGGCAATTTGACCTTCAGGTTCAAGGGGAAACGCTTGTCGGACTCCCCCGCCTCGATCAGTGCGACGCGCAGGTTCGGGTCCGCCGACAGGCGGTTTGCGATCACACAGCCGGCCGAACCGGCGCCAATTACAACATAGTCAAATTGGATGTCCGACATTTCCCCTCCCAAGGTCCATTCTTTTTAATGGCCGAACCATTAGACACAAAACAGAGCAGGCATGTCAATTCCCCTTGCTCATCCGCGCCGGGCATATCAGGATTATCCGTCAAGGCGCTGGTTTAAGGACAGGATTTCTGAAACCGGCAGCCTCTGAGAGGCGCAGACCGAGAATTCTTCGGGCATCCAGCCGATTCCTATCAGCACGACCACCAGCCGACTGTCGTCCAGCCCCATCAGCTTGCGCAGCTTGCGGTCCTGCTGTCGCTCGACGGACCAGTTGAGCATGCAGGTGCCCAGCCCCTCGGCATGCAGGGCGTAGGCCAAGGTCATGGCGAACAGGCCGCCGTCGATCCAGGGCTGATAGCGCTCGCCGATGGTTTCCCACCGGCCAAGATCGCTGGTGACAACCAGAATTCCCGAAAGCTGATGGCCGAAGGTGCGGTTGCCCGCCTGCAGTTTGCGCACCCGATTCAGCAAATCGGGGTCGGTATAGGCATGCACATGGCAGGTCTGCCGGTTGCAGCTGGAGGGCACCTCGCGTGCGGCAAGCACCGCCCGGCGGATTTCCTCGTCAGGCCTGGGCCCGGGTACAAAGCTGCGCACGCTATGGCGGGCGCGGACAAATTCCAGAAAATCAACCTTCGCCGCTGCCTGCACCTGCGCACGCCGCACCGTTTCAACACCGGTCTGAACCTCTTCGGCCCCGCGGGCCTTCAGACCCGCCATGGCGTCGCGGATGGGGCCCAGCCCTTCGGGCACCGGGGCGTTGAACGCCAGATAGGCTTCCAGCACGCCCAGACCCGTCGTGACCGTCACGTCTTCGCCCGCCTGCGGGGCGTAACGGGACAAATCCCGCGCCAGCCTTACCGCCCGTGCCCGGCCAAAGCCGGGCTGCGCATCGCTCAGCGCCATCCCGTATTCCAGGAAATGGGCGTCGGCCAGGATGCGCGCGGCCAGGTGCTGGCGGCGCGTTGCCCCCAGCAGGTAGGAATGGTGCCAGAACCGCAATGCATCATACGCAAAATTGCGCAGCAGCCCCACGCTCAACTGTGCCCGCCGGATCAGGCCCACGGGCGCCTCGGCGACGGCCCGCCCGGCCTCCGCCTTTTTCCTTTGTGAAACTTCCGCGACAGCCATGCCCGCTCCTCCCCTTGCAGATTGCTCAATTGGTAGTACCATTGGCAAAGCAGCAAACGTCAAGCGCAATTAACACCTCAAAACTGCCATTTATTTGGGCAGAAACAGCTTTTTCATGCGCATCCGCCTATGGCACCCCCTTTGCAAATTGTGATGGCATTGCAGGGCCAGCACATCACCCCGGGCCGCACCGGGCAGAGCGCCGCATTACAGCGCGCGCACAGGCGAAAAAGACTGGCGCAGTACGCTGTTAATTTCTATATACATCTCATGAAAATGCGTGATCTCGAGGCCCAAACTGGCGTAAATCGCGAGACTATTCGAGTCTACTTCCGGCACGGCCTGCTGCCAGAACCGTCGCGCCCCAAGCGCAATGTCGCCGACTATGATGAAACCCATGTCGAGACGATACGCGCCGTGCGCAATCTGCAGAAACAATCCGGCATGACCTTGCCGCAGATCCGCGACGTGCTGAGCGGCAAGCAAATGAACCGCCGGCTGGACGCACGCGCCTTTCAGAATCTGGAAACGCTGCTGGCCACGCGGGTGGAATATGACAGCACCGGGAACGTCTCGCTCGACAGCCTGGCCGAGCGGAACCCGATGGCCCTTAGCGACGCGCATCTGATGGCCAACCAGGGGCTTGTGACGCTGATCGACGGCAAGGACGGCCCCACCGTCAGCCTGTCCGACGCGCGCATGCTTCAGCTGTGGTCGCAGATGCGGGCCGCGGGGTTCGACGAAGCGCATGGATTTTCAGCCGATATCCTCAGCTATTATCGCCATGCGGCGGAATATGTCGCCACCCATGAATCCCACCTCTTCCGTGAGCGCGTGGAAGGCCGGATTGATGAGCACAAGGCGGTCGATATGCTGGAACAGGCACTGTCCTTGATGCTCGAGTTCTTCGGACTGCTGCGCCTGAAGAGCTTCCTCAAGAAGATTGGCCCAGAAGCCCCCCGGAAGCCCGAATAAAAACGCGGCGCCCCAAGGAGCGCCGCGCATGATTGCCGTGGGAGGAGGTGCCGGCCGGTCAGGCCATAGCGCCGGCAATCATGAGCTTGAGGTCCGAAGACGGGTCTTTCAGCGCCTCGGCATCGAGCCTGACACCCTTGCCCACCAGCCGCTTGGCCGCCATGAACTCGCCCGGCATGTTCACCGCGTCCAGCGCCAGGAACTCGCCGTCCCTGAGGTACCAGACCGAGAACTTGCGCGCGCTCATGTCGCCACGCACCACCGCCCGATCGAAGCCCGCCAACAGGCCCGCGGTCTGCAATTTCATGTCGTACTGATCCGACCAGAACCAAGGCGCATCCAGCGCCGGGGCCGGTTTGCCGCAGATCGACGCGGCCGCGATCTTGGCGGTCTCGATGGCGTTGTGCACGCTCTCCAGCCGCCCGCGATGACCGTATTGCACGATGACCCGGTTTGCACAGTCGCCGATCGCATAGATATCGGGATCGGAGGTGCGCGCCTGCGCGTCGGTGTTGATACCGTTCTCGCAGGTCAGCCCGGCCTCTTCCGCCAGCTCCTGGTTCGGCAGAATGCCGATGCCGACCAACACGATATCGGCGGGAATGACCTCGCCATCCTCCATCTCGACCCCGGTCAGATGGCCGCCTTCGCCGACGAAGCCCTTCATCCGGGCGTTGAGCCGTACGTCCACACCAGCGCTCCGATGCGCCTCCTGATAGAACTCGGAAATCACCGGGCTGGTCACACGGGCCAGCACACGGTCCATCGCCTCGAGCACGGTCACCTCCAGCCCGAGCTGGCGGGCGACAGCGGCTGCCTCCAGCCCGATATAGCCGGCCCCGACCACCACCAGGCGTTTGCCCCGGGTGGCCAGCGGCTGCAGCTTGTCGACATCCTCGAGCGTACGCAGCACCATGACGCCGTCGAGGTCAGCCCCCGCAACCGGGATCACGCGCGGGCGCGACCCGGTGGCGATGATCAGCTTGTCATAGGGCAGCACCTCGCCGCTTTCCAACGTCACGGCCTTTCCGGTGCGATCCAGCGAAACCGCCCTTTGCCCCAGCTTCAGCGTGACATTCTTCTCATCGTAGAAGCCGGCGGGCTTCACATAGAGCCGCGCCTCGGGAAGCTCGCCCTTGAAATAGGCCTTGGACAGCGGCGGGCGCTGATAGGGCGGCGCGGCCTCGTCACCCACCAGGGTGATCGGGCCTTCGTGCCCCATCTGGCGCAGCGTCACAACGGCGGTGCCTGCGGCCTGACCTGCCCCAAGAATGACAATTTTCTGTTCGTTCGAGCTTTCCATGTCGTGTCTCGTTGTCTGTGCGCGTGAACGGGCGTCACGCGCCCTTAAAAATCCGCCGGCGGCCACTACCGCCGACGAGAAGACTCCCGGGCCTCTTCGAAGCCCGGGAAACCCGGTCAGGCCGTCAGCGTGTACCGGATCGGCACGCTTTTCGGCCCGCAGACGAATTCGGAATTCGCCATTTTGGGCTCGCCGGCCAGCTCGACACTTTCGAGCCGCGGGATCAGTTTCTCCCAGAAGACCTTCAGTTCCATGCGCGCCAGGTTGGCGCCCACACAGATGTGGTTGCCGGCGCCGAAAGTGATGTGGCGGTTCGGGCGGCGGTGGATGTTGAAGGTGAAGGGCTCGGGGAACATGTCCTCGTCGAAGTTGGCGGAGAAGTACGAGACATACATCTGATCGCCCTTCTTGATCTGCTGGCCGCTCAGCTCGTAATCCTCATTCGCGGTGCGGATGAACTGCTGCACCGGCGAGGTCCAGCGGATCGCTTCTTCCACGAAGGCGGAGATCAGCTTGGGATCGGCCTTCAGTTCCGCCAGAAGCTCGGGGTGTTCGGCCAGATACCACATACCGGTGGCGGTGGTGGCCGCCGCGGAATCGTGCCCCGCCGACGAGAAGATCAGGAAATACGAGATCATCGTATTCGGATCCATCGGGCAGCCATGCTTTTCGCTGTTGGCCAGGATCGTGGCGACGTCGTCTTTCGGGCAGCCGCGACGATCGGCGATCACCTCGGAATACATCTTGCCGAATTCGTTGTTCACCAGATCCCAGGTTTTCACCACCTCGGTGGGGTCGGTCGGATCGGCGCCGGGGCGCATCAGATCGGGGTCGGCGAAGTTGAAGAACCACTGCACCAGCTCCAGGATGCGCGGGTGATCCTTGCGGTCGACCCCGACGATATCCATCATGACCTCGAGCGGGTAGCGGAACGCGACCTCCTTGGCGAAGTCGATCTCGGGCGCCTGCTCGTCCATGACCTTGATCCAGCGGTCCGCGCTTTCCTCGACCATCGGTTTGAACTTGCTCAGCCCCTCGGGGGTGAACTGGGGCGCGGTCAGGTTGCGGTGCTTGATGTGGTCTTCGCCATCCATATGCACCAGCGTGCGCAGAATGTTCTTTTTGCCACCCGTGTATTGCGCCACCAGCTCCTTGCCGCTTTGCGGCACCAGCGTCTTGGATTCGATGGCCGAGCGGAACACGTCATCCTTGCGCAGCACCTCGCGCACGTCGCTGTAGCGCGACACGATCCACATCGGATCGAAACCCGGCACCTCGGCTTTGCCCAGCGGATAGTCCTGGCGCAGAGTTTTCAGGATTTCGTGCGCCTGGTCACGTTTGCCAATGCCAAAGGTCAGCGGATTGAACAAAGGTGCCACAAGCTCGGCGGGGATCATCGTCTGAGACATTTCAACTCCATGTCTGAAGAGGCCACGCACCGGTGAAGGCGGCGACCGCTGATTGCAGGTAACTCAAGAAGCGAAATCAACGGCTTCACCTGATCGTCCGACCCCTGGTCCACCAGGCGCCGCTCAGACTCGTAGCGGTATTCATGTGATTTCTCCTCCCATCGACGCGCTGGACCTCCCTGCCCATTTTGCGCATTCAATATACGCAAAATACGCGGCAAAATCGGCTTTCGTCAACATAGTGCTTAACTTTTCCCGTATTTCTGGCCTGACGCCGCCTTCAGAGGGGTCCGGCCTCCGGCGGATATTGCCGCCAGATCCCCCTCCAGGCACGCTGCGAAACTCAAGCCGAGAACACGATTTCTTGTTGTTTTAATTTATTTTTTCAAGATTTGGCCCCATCAAGCGCTGCGCTTGCAGCATTTCCGATCTCGATCGCATCGCTCGTTCCACCCCTCATCCCTCATGGCTTATGGATCATCCTTTAAAAGGTCGCCGTGGAACCACGGCCGATTCGGCGCGTCAGGAATCGACAGTACAGCCCCTGTCATGCCGCCATAAATCAGGCAAAAGCGCTGTTTTGGATGGCCTTTCACACCAAAACCACCCCTCGAAACAGAAATAATTAATTTCTTTCAATAAGTTGGTGAAATCTGCCCCAAGCCACGATCCCACCGGGCCACGGCATAGGGATGGTTTGCGTTCTGCTGATACGCATTTTTATTGACAGTATTGCCCTGCCCCGCCTACCTTGCTCGCCGATACAGCAGCGTACACGAGCTGTGCATTCCGCCATCAAACGCCAAGGGAGGGCGCGCGGGATGTCAGGTACGCAGCCACAAGAGGGAGGAGCCATCATGACCGACCCGGTTCGAACCGGCGCGCGACGACAATCAAACAAATTGCCGAAAATCTGACCTGACGGTCACCCCGAGGGGTTGGCCAACACCTGTTTCGCCATTCACGCGAACCGATCTCTTCATCACATGCAGGGGGTTGGGAAGCTGTGTCTGAACGGTACGGAACATCACCTGTGAGAGCACCTGAAACATGACAGACATCAAGGATCTGATCCACACGCCGACCGGCCAAATGCTGATCGGCGGCAAGTGGGTCAACGCCGCATCGGAAGAATCCATTCCTGTCGAGGATCCGTCGAACGGCGCCACGATCGCCCAGCTTGCCGCAGCGACCGAAGAAGATGTCGACCGGGCCGTCGCCGCCGCCCGCGCCGCCTTTGAAGGTGCCGCATGGAGCCGGATGCGCCCGATCGACCGCGGCAAGCTGCTGGAAGATATCGCGCGCAAGATCGAAGAGCACGCACAGGAACTGGCGCTGCTGGAAAGCTATGACAACGGCATGCCCGCCAGCATGGCGATGATGGTCAACCTGCCCGCCTCGGCCGAGATCTTCCGCTACATGGGCGGCTGGTGTTCGAAACTGGGCGGCAAGACCATTCCGGTCAGTGGCGATGGCCGCGCGTTCCACGCCTATACCCTGCGTCAGCCGGTCGGCGTTGTCGGTGCCATCACGCCCTGGAACTATCCGCTGGCCATGGCATCCTGGAAACTCGCCATGGCGCTGGCCGCCGGCTGTACCGTCGTGCTCAAACCGTCCGAGGTTACCTCGCTGTCGACCCTGCGGCTGGTTCAGCTGATGCACGAGGCCGGCCTGCCCGAAGGTGTGGTCAACGTGGTCACCGGCTTTGGCCATATCGCCGGCCAGGCCATGGCCGCGCATGAGGGCATCGACAAGATCGCCTTCACCGGCTCGACCGCCACCGGCAAGAAGATCGCCACCGCCGCCCTTGGCAACATGAAGCGCGTCAGCCTGGAACTGGGCGGCAAGTCGCCGTCGATCATCTGCGCCGACGCCGATCTGGCGCAGGCCATCCCGGGCGCCGCCCTGGCCTGTTTCTTCAACTCCGGCCAGATCTGTTTCGCCGCGACCCGGCTCTATGTGCACCGCTCGGTCTATGACGCGGTCGTGGGCGGCCTGGCCCAGGTGGTGGAAAGCTTCCCCATGGGCAATGGCCGCGAGGCGACCACCATGCTCGGCCCGCTCGTCTCGCAGGCCCAGCAGGATCGCGTGATGGGCTATGTCGAAAAGGGCAAGGCCGAGGGCGCCGATCTGATCTGCGGCGGCGAAACCGTGGGCGACGAGGGCTATTTCGTCAAACCCACCATCTTCGGCAACACCACCAAGGACATGACCATCGTCAAGGAAGAGATCTTCGGCCCCGTCCTGTCCGTCACCCCGTTCGACGATATGGATGCCGTGATCAAAGAGGCCAATGACTCGGTCTATGGCCTCGCCGCCAACATCTGGACCAACGATCTGCGCACCGCCCACACCAGCGCGGCCAAGCTGGATGCCGGGTCGGTCTGGATCAACTGCCACGGCATCGTCGATCCGTCGATGCCCTTCGGCGGGTTCAAGTCTTCCGGCTGGGGCCGCGAAGTCTCGGAAGAGGGCATCAGCCTCTACACCGAAACCAAATCGGTCGTCGCAGCACTGGAAGATCAGCAGTTCGGCTGAGTCACCACAGAATTCCAAGGAGAGAAGACTACATGAAACTTCAGGGTAGAACCGCCATCATCACCGGCGCCGCCACCGGCATCGGCCGCGCCATCGCCGAACTGTTCCAGAAAGAGGGCGCCAACGTCGTCATCGCCGACATCGCAGGCGCCGCCGAAGCCGCGGCCGAGATGGGTGGCAACACCATCGGTGTCGAAGCCAACGTCACCAGCAAGGAGTCGATGACCGCCGCAGCAGCAGCAGCCGAGGAAAAGTTCGGCGGGATCGACATCCTGGTGAACAACGCCGGCATCTTCACCGGCCTGAACTACACCCCGATGGAAGCCATCGAGGAAAGCGACTGGCGCAAGCTGATGGACGTGAACGTCATGGGCCCGTGGATCTGCACCTCGGCCTGCCTGCCCGCGCTGCGCAAATCGGACTATGGCCGTGTCGTCAACATCGCCTCGGTGATCGCGCATCTGGGTATTCCGATGATGCTGCACTACGTCAGCTCCAAAGGTGCCGTGGCCGCGATGACCCGCGCCATGGCCCGCGAAATGTCGGTGACCAAGAGCGGCGTGCTCGTGAATGCCGTTTCGCCGGGCTACACCCACTCGGAAAACGCCAAGGCCAACGCGGACCAGCACGAGGCCTTTGAAGGTGTCGCAAGCTCCATGCGGCTGATCGAGCGCGCGTCCGAGCCCAAGGATATCGCCAATGTGGTGGCCTTCCTCGCGTCTGATGAAGGCGGTTACATCACCGGCCAGAACATCATCGTCGATGGCGGCATCTTCTTCAGCCAGTAACAAACAACAAAAGATGTGTGCCCCGGGCCGGGGAGGAAACGGCCCGGGGGATCACGCACGAGGGGAGGAACTCATGACTTTTTCACACGCAAAACGCATTGCCGCCGCCGCCGGCGTGGCCGCTCTGGCGCCGCTGGCCGCCCAGGCGAATGACGGCCTGATGTTCTCGGGCTACAGCGCCACCACTCTGGGCATGGCCGGTGCCGGGGCCGCCAATCCGACGGATAGCCAGATCGGGGCGGTCAATCCCGCCGGTTTCGCCTTTACCGGCAACCGCGTCGATATCACCGGCACCCTGCTGTCGGTCGACATCAATTCCACCGTGCTGGGCGCGCCCTATGGCGACGAGCCGCTGCTGCCCGCAGTGCTGCCCAGCGTCTCCTACCAGTACAATGACAAATGGGCCTTCGGCCTGTCGTCCTATGGCGTCGGCGTCCTTGTGGATTATGGCGAACCGATCCCGCCTGCCCCCGGCGTCACCGATACCGGCGCAACCTTGATGCAGCTGGTTGTGGCGCCGTCGGTTTCGTACAAGCTGAACGAGGATCACGCGATCGGTGCCTCGCTTCTGCTCGCGGGCCAGTATTTCGATCTGACCGGCCTGCAGGCCTACGGCGTTGCCGATCCCGGCGATACCGGCTCGTTCGGGGCCGGGTTCAGCCTCGGCTACATGGGCCGGCTCAGCGATACGGTCCGGCTCTCCGCCAGCTATTTCAGCCAGATCCACCTGGGCGACCTCGAAGGATACGAAGGCCACCTCGCGGACGAGACCGATGTCGACCTGCCCGCCCGGGCCATTCTGGGCATCGCCGTGGATGCGACCCCAAGGCTGACCCTGCTGGCCGACTACCACTGGATCAACTGGAAAGACGTCACGCCGCTGGGCAACGGCTTCCCCGGCAGCTTTGTTCTGGGTGCGGCCGATGGCCCCGGCACCGGATGGAACGAGCAGAACATCCTGAAGCTGGGCGCAGAGTACACGTTGAACGACAAGTGGACGGTTCGCGGCGGCGTCAGCAAATCGAACCGCCTGTGGGAAACCGACGATAACGCCCTGAACTATTTCACCCCGGTTACGCCCGACACCCACGTCGCCATCGGCGCAACCTACAAACCCCGCGAGGGTCGCGAGTGGAGCTTTGCCTTCAACCGCGCCATCGCACGCAAGCAGACCGGCACCGGCGCGTCGACGGGCACCGACCTGGACACCCGAATCGACACCTATGCCGTCACCTACGGCTGGACCTTCTGACCGGCTCGGAAAGTCCAAAATCACCCTTTTCCTGCGGCATTTCAGCAAGGTTGTGCCGCAGGATCTCTCAGGGGCTTGAATTGACATAATGGTCCGGCCATTAGTATATCAGGCCAAATATCACTTCGGGTTTCCCGGCAACCGGATCAACCCGACAAGGCGGCACCAAACTGCCGCAGCTTTGGAGGAGGAAACATGGCTAAGATTATCTTTGTGGACCACGACGGCACCAAACACGAGGTTGAAGCTTCGGTCGGCAGCAATGTGATGCAGGCCGCTGTCGACAACAACATCGAGGGCATCGATGGCGATTGCGGCGGCATGTGCGCCTGCGCAACCTGCCACGTCACCGTTGACCCCGAGTGGTTTGCCAAGACCGGTGCCCGTTCGGAAAACGAAGAGTCGATGCTGACCTTCCTGCCCGAGATTGCCGAAACAGCGCGTCTGGGCTGCCAGATCGAGATCACCGACGAACTGGATGGCCTGGTTGTGCACTTGCCGATCGAACAATTCTGATTGTCGCGTGAAGGAGAAAGCCATGACAAGCATCAAGGATATCCCGCTGAGCGATCTGGACCCGTCGGTCCAAACCCGTTTTCAAAGCGGTGAACACTTCGAGGTCTTCGACCGCCTGCGTGCCGAAGCCCCGGTCTATTTCCACGAGACCACCCAATACGGGCCCTTCTGGTCGATCTCGAAGTACAAGGACATCATCGAGGTCGAAGCAAACCCGAAGGTGTTTTCCTCGGATGCGGCTTATGGCGGCATCTGGATCAAGGAACAGCCGAAAGACACCATCCGCAAAAGCTTCATGACCGCCGATCAGCCGGAGCATGACCAGCAGCGCAAGGTGGTGAACCCGATCGTGTCGCCCTCCAACCTCAACGACATGGAGCAGAAAGTCCGCGATATCGTTACGCTGGTGCTCGATGATCTGCCGCTGAACGAAGAGATCGACTGGGTGGAGCGTGTTTCGGTCGAAGTGACCGGCCGTGTTCTGTGCGAGCTGATGGACTTCCCGGTCGAGGAACGCATGGATCTGACCACCTGGTCGGATATCGTGAACACCGATGTCGACGCCGGCACCGAGATCACCGACGAATACGTCAAGCTTGAAAAGCTCAAGCCGATGATCATCAAGTTCAAGGAACTGTTCGCCGAGCGCACCGGCATGCCGCCGCAGAACGACCTGATCTCGATGCTGGCCCATTCGCAGGAAACCGCGAACATGGAGCCGCAGCAATTCGTGGGCATGCTGGTGCTGCTGATGGTTGGTGGCAACGACACCACCCGCAACTCGATTTCCGGCGGTCTGGACGCGCTGAACAAGTTCCCCGAGGAATACAAGAAGCTGCGCGAGAACCCCGAGCTGGTCGAAAGCATGGTGCCGGAAATCATCCGCTGGGTGACCCCGGTGGCGCATATGCGCCGCACAGCGCTGGAAGATATCGAGTTTCACGGCCAGCAGATCAAGAAGGGCGACAAGGTCATCATGTGGTATTGCTCGGGCAACCGGGACCCCGAGGTGATCGAAGACCCCTATACGTTCAAGATCGACCGCAAGAACCCGCGCCAGCATGTGTCGTTCGGGTTCGGCATCCACCGTTGCCTTGGCAACCGGATGGCCGAGCTTCAGCTTCGCGTGCTGTGGGAAGAGATCCTGAAGCGCGGATGGGTCATCGAGACCACCGGCGAGCCCGAGCGCCGCTTCTCGAATTTCGTGGTCGGCATCGACAGCCTGAAGGCGATCATTCGCAAGCCGGAGTGATCGAGCACTATCTTGTCCCTCAGCCCGCCGCTTTTGCGGCGGGCTTGCTGGCATATCTTGTCAGCGACAGACGCGGCGGCGCATGAGATCACGCATCCTATGGCGCGCTGTTACTCGCCACCACGTAATTCAAGACAACCAACGCCACGCACACCACCAGCGTCCAGCCCTCAAAGGCAAGGCGCAACCACAATGGCGCATGGCGCAGCTCCATGAATTCCAGCCCGATAAAGCGTACTTTGACGAAGGCAATCAGGGTAATCAACGCCGTTGCCAATCGCTGACTGTTCGCGCCGAAACCCACACTTTCCACCGAGATGAGTGTCGCCAGCACCAGAAACGCCCAAATGGCCGTCAGTCGATTTTTGAACAGAGCTATCAGCATGGTCATTTCATCAGGTAGAGCAGCGCAAAAAGAACCACCCAAAGCAAATCGACAAGGTGCCAAAACACACCGCACCCCTCAAAGGTGGCGACAGGGTATTGTTCAGACGGCTTGCAACTTGAACGCAACCACAGCAACACCCCCAGACCAATCAATACATGCATCAGATGAATTCCGGTGAACATGTAGTAGTAGGTAAAAAACTCACTGTGCGTAAGGGTGAGCCCCGCTCGAATTTTCTCGCCCCATTCAAAAGCCTTGACCACCACGAACCCGAGCCCCAGCACAATCGTGGCGGTGATCATGGCCGGTGCTTCTTTCGCGCCCAGCCGCGCAAGGCGCACCGCTTGCGCCATGAACAACGAGCTGGTCAGCAACAGCAACGTATTCAGCAATCCCAGATGGGGATTCAGAAGCGCCTGATCCGCTTCATAGGCGGCCGGATTGCCGGCTTTGTACACCAGGAAGGTCACAAAGAAGATCGCGAACACGACCATATCCCCGAAGATCAGCACCCAAATGCCTTCTTCTCCGGGGATATGTTTCGCGGGCCGCTCAGCCGGCTGCTTGATCGGCACGGCGATCACGACTGATCCTGCTGCATGGCAGGGTGCTTGGCCGCGCGCAACATGGCCCAAAGCACGGCGGTAAGCAGCATGCCGAAGGTGAATACCGGAACCCAGAAAGCGAACACGCCATTCCAGGCGAAGGGACCTGTTTTGAAGAAGGGAATGAAAGAGCCGGGCGCCGCCAAGATACCCACCCAGATGTTCGCATAGCCAAGCCAGCGCGGAAAAATGGGCTGCGGGTTCACATCGCGCAAAATAATAATGCCCGTCACCACCCACTGTGCCAGGCCAATAAAGCCCGGAATAACCAGCAGGAACATTCCCGCATCGGCCAGAGCAGCGGTCATTTCGGTGCTCATCTCGGGGCGATAGGCCGCGGTCACAAAGCAGATCATAACCAGAAACAAGGGCAGGAAACCAAACGGCACAATCATCATCATGCCGTAGGTCAACGGCGTATGCTTGCCCTCGGCCACTTTCAGGCACCCATAAAATCCGCCAAAGAACGGGAAGAACAAACTCGACCCGATACACATCAACACCGAGCCCACAAAAACCCCGGTGCGGTTTTCAGTAAAGTGCGCGGCCCATTCGGCCATGGGCAACGAAGGAGAGGGCGGCGGAAAAATCTGCCAGGAGATAATAGCGCCAAACATAAACATCATGGCGATCATGCCGGACCATGCACTCGCCGCGATCGATTTGTTCATCTGTGATTCTCCCGAGTTTTTATGCGTTGTTCGGGATTGTGGTCATACTCTGGTCGCGGCGAACCTTTCGTGCGACAGGTCGGAAAGCACAGCAGGGGTTTTAGAACGAAAGCATCTGCTTGCGCGTGTTTCGCAGCATCCGCACCAGAAGAACGCGCTTCCGGGGCCGCGCCCCTGCCCGGCGTTGCCCCCCGACGGCAATGATCCGTCAGGCCTTGAACACCGCTTGAGACCATCGCTCCACGGTCTCTGCAAAGCAGTCGTGGATCGAGTCATTCGCAATGGTGCTACCGCTCGCCAGCCTGCCGGCAAGCCAAAGGCCCGGCACCCGTTCGCCATCTTGTCGGATCACCGCCCCATCGGGTGCACAGCGCACTCCGAGGCCACCCTTCAAGGGCGACAGCATGTTCCGTTCCCGCAGTCCGGTGAGAAGCGGTTCCGAGACCATTTCGAGAACGGGAGGTGGCAGCACGCTGTCCACCATCACCTGCGCAACCACCGACCGGCCCCCCGACTGTAGGCGCCACCCCTGCGGTAACAGGGTAATATCGGGATCGGCCGTGGCGCAGGGGTAAACCAGCCCCACATCGATCAACGCAAGCATCTGGTAAAGCGTATCGACAGGCGCGCCATAGGAGTAGCGTTTGAGCCCCTCGTCGAACTTGACGATCGCCTCCGCCGTTTCGGCCGCGGCCTGTACCCTATCGAAGATCTCTCGCAACAGCGGCTGCCATTTGCGCCAGAGCTGCCCGATCACATATCCGGGCGACGGGGCCACGCGGCCTTCCGCTTCAGCGATGTTGCCCTTGATTGCCTCGACGGTGGCGCGGGTCTCCTGACTGCCAGGCTCCTTCCGTTCGGCAGCGAGCCAGTTCTCGACCTCGTCGGCCCGCCTGAAGGCCCTCGTCTCTGTGAGGATCCGCCGGGCCGGTGCGATCAGGGCGTCTGTCAAAACCGTCAGGGGTTCGTCTGCATCGCTCGACAGCGCCGCGACCAGAGCGGCCCGGAAGGCTTCACATTCGCCCTTCGACGGTTCGAACCGGGCATCAATGGCGGCGGTCTGGGGTTTGGGCGCGGGGGCGTGTCCGTCAAGCGAAAAGGGCGCGATGGTTCCGGGCTCTCGCCCGCTGGGCACATAAGATCCGTCTTGAAACTGTCCACCAAGGCCGATGGTCAGCATGCGCACAACATCAATCGCCGAAAGGCCAAGTCCGCGGATAGCGACAACCTTCCCCTGCCAACCGGACGCCGCCTCGACCACGGCCCTACCAGGATAGGCCGGCAATATGTCGAGGCGATGTTTCCCGGCGTGGGTCTCCCATGACGCCATTTGCTCATCGCGGCGGGTTTGCGGCTGGCCGAGCGACAACAACACATCGTCATAGGGTCCGAAATACGCAGTTTCACTCTCCAGCCGCCACGCTCCGTCCTTGCGCGTCGCGGCGTCGATCCGACGTTGATCAAGAGAGACAGTCACACCGGCCGGCAAAGAGGCCAACAGGGTGGAGAAACGCGTATTGAGATAGGCGCCCAGGCGGGCACGGGGCAGATAAGCCTCGGGCTCTTCACCCTCAGCGCCCGCCCATTTGCTGAAATCAGCGATCCCTTGTCCGGTGGGCGGTGGGAGATCAATGATGCGGAGCGGCAGGTTGAGAAGGCAAACCTCCGGCTCGTCAGGGCTGAAATTCGGGCCGGCTGCCGGCCACGCCTCAGGATCGAATATATCGACCGAGAATGACGCACACGAACGCCTGGCGTATCGCACAAGGGCTTCGAGTGCGCCAAGGCCGCGGGGGCCGAACCCGATGATCGCGATCCGGCGCGTCGTCCCTGTCATCGTGCCCCTCCCTCGCAAAGCGTCGCGGGTTTTGTCGCGTGTTCCATGCCGCTGCGCAAGTCCGCGCCGGAAACATGCCTGGGGGGCTTGTGGTTCACCTGTTGGTGATCCATTCTCTTTCCGCGAAGGGAATGGCTGCGGTCAACTCTCCCATTTTTTATGACTCGGCCTGCACATCCGACATCCGAGTCGCATGTGATTTAAGGAACCACGCCTTTGAAATCCCCCGAAAATCTGCGGCAAAGGTTGCTGCGTGATCTGAAGTCCGCCCATGACGGCCTTGATGGGCTGGTTTCGCGGTTCGATCTTGGCGAAAACGGCGGTCTGAAAGCGTTCCTGCTTATGCACGAAGCAGCTTTGAAGAACATACCGATGACGCATCTCAGCTCCGCCTCAGCGACTGCTATTGGCGACCTCTTGCAACGCGCGCGCCTGGATCTTGCCACTCTCGGGGTGCGCCCGATGGTCCTGGACCGGCCCTTGAACAGGAATATCCAGCCGCTCGCCGTGGACTATGTCATCGGTGGTTCGCGCTTGGGCGCCGAGGTTCTGAAGCGACGGTGGCAAGCATCCGCGACCGCCCGCTCCGGCTCGGGCACGGCGTATATGAACGCGCCACGTCATCTCGACGCCTGGCGCAGTTTCTGCGAACACGCGCTGACGCTTGCTGCGGATACGCCCTACGCCGACAATGTCGTGCGAGACGCGGCAGACATATTCGCCCTCTTCATGACATCCGCCGAAAAGGCCCATCAGGAAACGCCACAACATGTCTGACCCAAAAACCGACAGCCAGATGGAGACGGTCGATCTGTCGAACTGCGATCGCGAACCGATCCACATTCCGGGGCGCGTTCAGGGCTTTGGCTGCCTGCTTGCCGTTTCGTCGGACTGGATGATCGCGCATGCGTCAACCAATTGTACCGACCTGCTGGGATGCGACGCCGAGGACCTGATCGGCAAGCGGTTCATCGACTTTTTCAACCAAGAGACCGTGCATCATCTCCGGACACGGATTCAGACCCTTGCGCATCAGACCGGCGTGGCGCGGGTGTTCCGCTATGATCTCAACGGCGACGGTCGTCTGTTCGACATATCGATCCACCGGGCCGGTCGCTATCTGGTGTTCGAATTCGAAGAGCGGCACCACGCCGAAAACCAGCGCGACGACTCAGGCCTGGTTCAGGCATTGATCGCCCGTGTGCAACGCCATGATACGGTAGAAAAGGCTTCGCAAGAAGCGGCGCGCGCCTTGCAGGCCCTGATCGGCATGTCGCGGGTCATGGTCTATCGCTTCGAGGAAGACGGAACGGGCACCGTGATCGCCGAGGCTCTGTACGGCGCGGACGAACCTTATCTTGGCCTTCGGTATCCGGCGAGCGATATTCCGAAACAGGCCCGTGAGCTTTACAAACGCAGCCTGTTGCGCATCATCCCGGATGCAGATGGCGAGACCTTTCCGATCATTCCTGAAAAAAGCCCGGCAGGCGCACCCCTCGACTTGTCACTCGCCACAACGCGCGCGGTTTCCCCGATCCATCTGGAATATCTTCGAAACATGGGGGTCGGGTCGTCCATGTCGGTATCCATCCTGCGCAGGGGCAAGCTGTGGGGGCTGTTTGCCTGCCACAACCCAACACCGTTCCATATCGACTATGAGCGCCGCAGCGCGGTCGAGCTGTTCGCGCAGTTGTTCAACTACGAACTCGCCCAACTCGAGACAAACCGCGAACTGGCCGATGTGGACAGCGCACGTGCGCTTCACGACAGGCTCATGCCGCAGATCTCGGCGGGCGTCACCCTGGTCGACATCTTCGACTCCGTTGCCACGGAGATTTCGGCGGTGATCCCGTTTGACGGCATCGTCATATTCTCAAACGGGGTCTTCCGCGCGAAGGGTGCGACTCCGACAGAGGAAGAATTCCTGGGGTTGGCGCGTTTTCTGAACACCGCCCAAAGCTCGGAAGTGTACGCGCTCGACTGCATTAGCTCGCGCTATGACAAGGCGAATGGCTTCGCTGATCGTGCTTGCGGGCTTCTCGCCCTGCCGATCTCGCGCACGCCTCGCGATTACCTGGTTCTTTTCCGACGCGAGATCGCCCAGTCCGTGAACTGGGCGGGCAACCCCCAGAAGCCCGTCGAGCCCGGGCCCAACGGGGTGCGGCTGACACCGCGAAAAAGCTTTGAGGCCTGGCAGGAAGTCGTGCGCGGCAAGTCGGCCCCCTGGAAGGTGAACGAGCTGCGGGCCGCCGACGCCCTGCGTGTCACGCTTCTGGAAGTCGTCCTGAAACTCGCCGACGAGGCCAACGCAAGCCGCAAACGCGCGGAAGAGCAGCAAGAATTGCTGATCGCGGAGCTGAACCACCGGGTCCGCAACATCCTCAATCTGATCCGGGGCCTGATCTCGCAGGGACAGGGCGATGCCCTGACGATCGAGGAATACAGCAGCGTGCTTGACCACCGCATCCATTCGCTCGCCCGCGCGCATGATCAACTGACCCAGAAAGAGTGGGGCTGGGTGTCGCTCACGTCATTGATCCGCACCGAAACCGAGGCGTTCCTGTCGCACAAAGCCGAACGCGTTATCATCGGCGGGGATGAGATCTCTCTTTCGCCCGCCGCCTTCACGACGATGGCGCTTGTCGTCCACGAGCTTGTGACGAACTCCGCCAAATATGGCGCGCTCAGCGACGGTTCGGGGGTGGTGCATCTGGACATCACGCTCAACCGGGATGGGGCCTGCTCCATCTCCTGGCGCGAAGTTGACGGCCCTCCTGTCCAGCCCCCCAAGCGCAAGGGCTTCGGCACCACGATCATCGAGCGCTCCATCCCGTTCGAGCTGAAAGGCAGCGCGCAAGCGCGGTACAAGATCACCGGGCTGGAGGCGGATTTCGTTCTGCCGGCGTCCCATGTCGCAAAGCTCGCGGCGCCGTCGGCTGCCGAGATCGCTGTAGCCGAGAACACGCCTCCGGCCGATGTGACCCTTCATGGCGCTGTGCTGTTGGTCGAGGATAATATGATCATCTCGATGGATGCCTCGGACATGCTGCGCGATCTGGGCGCAAGTGATGTGAACGCGGTCAGCAATGTGGCCGACGCGCTGCGGGTTCTCGAGACGAAAGATATCGCATTCGCGCTCTTGGACGTGAATCTGGGCAGCGAGCTGTCTCTGAAGGCGGCAAAGGAGTGTGCCGCGCGGGGTATTCCGGCCATTCTGGCCACGGGGTATGGCGGCAGCGGCAATGCGGTTTCCGACTTTCCACAGAAAGTCGTGGTCAGGAAGCCATACACGATGGAACATGTCCGACGCGCTATCGCCGAGGAACTGGGATAGCCGCCCTGAAGAGACACGCTTCCTCCGTCGTCCCACCTTCCCTATTCCAACAAGATCGCGCACCTGACGATCCCGGCGCCGGTCCGCCGCGAAAAAGGCCGGCGCACTGGCCGGCCTTTCCCACGGGTCGCTTCGGGCCGCGCTATTCGATGATCACTTCGGCCGTCGGGCGCGGCGTGGCTGCGGTTTCGGTCGGCAGCACAGGTACCGTGACCTCGGGCACCGTGCCGGTCAGCGTGTCCAGGAACGCCACCAGCTGATCGGCCTCTTCGTCGGCCAGTTCCTCGCCCAGCTGCGACTCGGCCATGATCTGCACCGCGACCTTCAGATCCCACACCTTGCCCGAATGGAAATAGGGCGCGGTCACGGCCACGTTGCGCAAAGGTGCGGCCCGGAACACGTATTCGTCATCCGCGGTGTCGGTCACCGCGAACCGGCCCTTATCGCCCACCGGCAGGATATCGGCGCCGGGCTTCTCGATCAGGCCGAACGGGTGATAGCCCTCACCACCCACATTCACGCCGCTGTGGCAGGCGATGCAGCCCTTGTCCATGAACAGTTCCAGCCCCGCGCGCTCCATCTCGGTCAGCGCCATGTCATCGCCGTTCAGGAAGGCGTCGAACGGCGCGGGGGTGATCAGCGTCGCCTCGAACGCCTCGATCGCACGGGCCATGTTGTCGAACGAGACCGGCTCGGCGTCATCAGGGAAGGCAGCGTTGAACCAGGCCACGTAGTCGGTCATCGAATTCAGCGTGAGCACCACGTTTTCCGGCGTGTTCGCCATCTCGACCCCGGCCTGGATCGGCCCCTTGGCCTGCGCCTTCAGGTCGTTGGCGCGGCCGTCCCAGAACTGTGCCTCGTTCAGCACCGCGTTCAGAACGGTCGGCGAATTGCGCGGCCCCTTCTGCCAGCCATGGCCGATCGAGGTTTCTTGATTGTCATCCCCGCCGGTGGCCAGGTTGTGGCAGGAATAACAGCTGAACACGCCCGAGGCCGACAGCCGCGGATCGAAGAACAGCGATTTGCCCAGCGCGATCTTTTCGGGCGTGACCCGGTTGTCCGCGATTTGCGGCACGGTAGAGGGTAGCGGCTGAAAAAAATCGAGCGCCGCGTCGCGCAAATCGTCGGCCGCAGCGGCGCCCGTCATCGCGGTTGTCACAAGGAAGGACGCAAGAAGACGTTTCATAGGATCACCTATCGTTCGTGTTCGAATTTCTCGCGCGTCCAGCCACAGGATGCCTGCGCCTCAGGGGGCGGCCTTGCTCCAGATCATTTTTATTAGAAACATTCTAACTTATCGCGCGTCACCCGCCCCTTGCCTGCGTCTCGCCCCCCGCGTAAGCCTAGGCCACCCTTCGCAAGAGCGTGCCGCGTGTTTGTCTATCGCCTTCTTCTTTGCCTCGCCGCCCCCTATTTCGCCCTGAAGCTGTGGCGCGGTGCGCCCGAGGGCGCCGTGCAGCAGCGGCTCGGCGGCGATGGCGGGGGTGCACGCGCAGGGGCTGTTTTCTGGCTGCACGCCGCCTCGAACGGCGAGCTGACCGCGGCCCGGCCGCTGATCGACACGCTTCTGGCCCGCGATCCGCGCCTTTCACTGGTCGTCACCTGCAATTCCGACAGTGGCCGTGCCCTGGTCGAACGCTGGGGGCTGGGCCGGGTTTCCGCCCGGCTGGCGCCGCTGGATTACCGGCTGACCCTGCGCCGGTTCATCGCCAACTGGCAGCCCGATGCGCTGATCCTTGTGGAAAGCGAGCTGTGGCCGAACCGGATGGTGACGATGAACGAACTGTCACGCCCGGTGGTGATCGTGTCGGCGCGGATGTCGGAGAAAAGCGCCGCGTTCTGGCGCCGGCTACCGGGGTTGGCGCGGCGGGTGATGGGAACCATCAGCTTTCTGTCGGCGCAGGACGCGGCATCAGAGGCGCGTTTCGTGACACTCGGCCTGTCTGACGCGCAGATCGGCGAGGCCCAGAACCTGAAGCTTCAGGGGCGGAAAGGCGCGTTTGACAAGGCCGAGAAAACCCGGCTGTCGGGCGTGTTCAGCCGCGACAAGACCATGCTGGCCGCCTCTACCCACGAGGGAGAGGAAACGCTTCTGATCCGCGGGTTCAAAGAGGCGCAGGCACAACAGCCCGGCCTGAAGCTGATCCTCGCCCCGCGCCACCCGCGGCGCAGCGCCGAAATTCGCGCGCTGCTGGCCGGCCACGACATGCGCTTCGCCACGCGTTCTCTGGGCGAGGAACCGGATGCGCAGACGCAGGTCTATCTTGCCGATACGCTGGGCGAGATGCCACTGTGGTACGAACTGGCCGCGACAACCTTCGTCGGCGGCTCTCTGGTCACGCGGGGGGGGCATACCCCGCTTGAGCCCGCCGCCCATGGCAGCGCCCTGCTGCACGGGCCGCATCTGGACAATTTCGCCGAAGTCTACGCGGCGTTGCAGGAAAACGGCGCGTCGATCCGGATCACCGGATCGGCCGAGCTGGCCCACGCACTGTTGTCGCTGAGTGCGGCAGACCGGGCGGAAATGGCGGCGCGCGCGAACAGGGTGATTGCCGGGCTGCAGGGCGACGCCGGGCTCACCGCCATCGCGGACAAGATCGCGGATCTGACCAGGGGCGTGGCCCTGCAGGCGCCCGGCCAGAGCAGCTGATCCCCGCGGCCGCGCTATTGCAACGGATAGCGTGCAAGCTCTTCATAGCTGGCGCCGCTCGGGCCCAGATGCGAGCGTAACAGCCGGAAATCCGTTACCGTCATCGCGTGCGAGGAAAAGCCCATGCGGCCGGCCATGAAATGCGCCATCCGGGGCTTGTCGAGCCGGGCCGCATTGAGGCGCGCCAGCGTGACATGGGGCACGAACCGCCGCGCGTCGATCGCGATACCGGCGTTTCGGGCCGCCGTTTCAACCTTGCCCTGCAGATGCCGCAACGGCGCACTTTCCACCACCCCGGCATAGAGGGCGCGCGGCCTGGCGCCCCCGAACATTCCCAGCCCCGAAAGCCGCAGGTCGAACCCCGGCGCCGCGATATGCTGAAATGCGTGATGCGCCTCTTCCAGCGCGGTCTCGTCAACCTCGCCCAGAAAAGCCAGTGTCAGGTGCAGGTTTTCCACCGGCACCACACGGGGCGCGGGCATGCCCTGTTGAAGCGTGGCAAGAGCGTCCAGCACCGGCTCCGGCAGAGACAGGGCGACAAAGGCGCGGATCACGGCGCGGCCCGCCGCCCCAGAACCGCCAGCCGCGCCCGCAGTTCCGCCCCCACCGCACCGGCGCGGGGCGCGTCGCGCAGGGTGGTGAACAGGTGTTCGGGCACGTCGCGGCCGCGCCTGTTTCCCTCCCAGCTCAGGGAGCGCAGCACTGCCTCGGCCGGCTTCGGCAGGCGGTCGGGGATGTCATGCCCCGCCAGCGTCGCCCAGACCCCGGCCCACAGCCGCCCGACCGACCACGGGTTGTACCCGCCCCCGCCCAGCACCAGATAGCGCGGCGACAAGGGCCGCAGCGCCGCCACCACCGCCCAATGCGCGTTGTTCGACAGCGACAGACGCGACAGCGGGTCTTCCTCCACCGCGTCGGCCCCGCATTGCAGCACGATGGCATCAGCCCGGAACGCCGCCACGCGCGGCAGGATCAGCGCATCCAGAACCGCGGCCATTTCACTGTCGTTCAACCCGCGCGGCACCGGCAGGTTGAAGACATTGCCGCCCCCGTCATCGCCAAGTGCGCCGGTAAAGGGCCAGCGTTTCTCCTCATGCACCGAAATCAGCAGCGTTTCGGGATCGCCGGCGAAGGCCAGCTCGACCCCGTCGGGGTGATGCGCGTCGATATCCACATAGGCCACCCGCCGCGCCCCCGCCCGCCGGAGCGACAGGATCGCCAGCACCGGATCGTTGAGAAAGCAGAACCCGTTGGCCCGGTCCGGCATCCCGTGATGGGTGCCGCCCGCCGGGTGATAGATCACGCCGCCGTCCGCCAGCAACTCGCCCGCCAGAAGCGATCCGCCGGCCCCCGTCGCGGGGCGCCGGTACATCTCGGGGTAGACCGGGTTGGAATGGGTGCCGATATGATACCGTGCCCGCGTTTCGTCACTCACCACCTGCTCGGCCTCGGCCCGCTGCAGCGCCGCCAGATAGGCAGGGTCATGCCAGATGCCCAGCGCCGCGGGCTTGGCGCGCGGGCTGGCGACATAGCGCGCCGGCGGCAGCCATCCCATCGCGCGGGTCAGATCAATCACCGTGGAAACCCGCGGGATCCGCAGCGGATGCCAGGGCCCGAAGCTGGATTTGCGGTATATCTCCGATCCTATGAAACGCGGCGGTTCGGCGGTCACGGCGCCAGTTGCGCCTCGATCGCGCGGGTGATCGCGCGCGCCTGCGGCCTGGTCAGCGATCCCCATGCCTCTACCACCGTGCCATCGGTGCCGATCAGCACCTTGTTGAAATTCCAGCTTGGCACAAAGCCCGTGGTTTCCGCCACCCATTGATAGAACGGATGTGCCCGATCTCCGCGCACATGAGTGATCTCGGTCATCGGCAGATCCAGATCAAAGGTGGTGGCGCAAAAATCCTTCACCTCTTCGGCGCTTCCCAGCTCCTGCCGGAAATCGTTCGACGGCACGGCCAGCACCACCAGCCCGCGGTCTCGATAGCTGTCGTACAGCGCCTGCAGCCCCTCATACTGGGGCGTGAACCCACAAAGCGAGGCGCTGTTGACCACCAGAACCGGGCGCCCGGTGAAATCATCCAGCGCAATCTCGCCGCCATCGATGGATGCAAAGACGAACCCGTTGCGCGCGGCGGCGGGATGACCCAAGGTAAGCAAAAGGAGCAGCGCAAGCAAAATTCGCATCGGAAGGCCTCTGTCGTGCATCATCCGCCGCATGGGCAGTTAACCCTTCAGGCAGGCAGGTCAAGCGCGGGCAGCAGGACATTTTTACTGATAACAGTGCGCGCAGCTATTGCCAAAAGTGATTTTCGACTATGAACATTGGACATAAAGTCGCGACAAGACAGAGCGCGAACATGGGATGAGCAGACATTGACGGTGCAGAAAACGACACATCTGCCGATCTCGATCGGGCAAGCGGCGAAGCGTGACATACGCACACAGTTCGCCGCCCTGTGTTACCGCATCGTCAAGGACAAGCCCCAGGTGCTGCTGATCACCAGCCGCGATACCGGGCGCTGGATCATCCCCAAGGGCTGGCCGATGGAAGGGGTAAGCCCGGCAAAGGCCGCCGCGCAGGAAGCGTGGGAAGAGGCAGGCGCCGAAGGGCGCACCCACGACCTGGTGTTGGGCGTCTATTCCTACGACAAGATCATGCCGAACGAAGCCGCCCTTCCCTGCGTTGTCGCCGTGTTCCCGCTGCGGGTAAAGCGGCTGGCCGCGAACTATCCCGAAAAAGGCCAGCGCAAGCGCAAATGGCACTCGCTCAAGAAAGCCGCCGCACGGGTGAACGAGGCCGAACTGGCGCAGATCATCGCCGGGTTCGACCCCCATCGCCTGCGCTGGTGATCCGGCTTGGGCATTGATTTCCCCGAGGTTTTGCCTATTTCTTGGTCAGATACCCGATTTGTGGAGCGCACATGATCCGCTATGCCCTGTCTTGCAAGGATGGTCACCAGTTCGAAAGCTGGTTCCAGTCGGCTGAGGCTTTCGAAAAGCTTCAGACGGGTGGCATGGTATCCTGCGCGGTGTGTGGCGGCGGCGGCGTTCGCAAGGAGCTGATGGCGCCCAGGATCGGCGCGAGCGTGGCCGAACCCGATCAGCCCGATCGCAAACGCCCGCTCAGCGCACCGGCCAGCCCCGCCGAACAGGCCCTGGCAGAGATTCGGCGCAAGATCGAGGAAACCTCTGACTACGTCGGTGGTGATTTCGTGAAAGAGGCGCGGCGCATGCATCAGGGCGACGCCCCCGCACGGTCGATCTATGGCGAGGCCAGGCTCGAAGAGGCCCGCAAGCTGATCGACGACGGGGTGCCGGTGGCCCCCCTGCCCTTCCTGCCCGGCCGCAAGGCGAACTGAGATGCCGCTGACCGCCCTTGTCACCGGCGCGAATCGCGGCATCGGCCTGCAACTCGTCCGCGGTTATGCCGCCGACGGTGACAGCCCCATCGGCACCCACCGCGGCAGCGCCGCGCCGCAGGTGCCGGGCGTGCGCTGGGAAACGCTCGACGTTGCCGAACCGGCCTCGCAGGCGGCGCTGGCCCATACGCTGGCGGCGCACCCGATCGACCTGCTGGTCTGCAACGCCGGCCTTTACCTTGATGGCGGCGAAAACCTCGCCGGCGGCTACCCCCCGGAGATGTGGGCGCAGATGTTCGCGACCAACGTGACCGGCGTGTTCCTCACGGTGCAAAGCCTGCTGCCCAACCTGCAACTGTCTGCCGCGCCGAAAATCGCGATCATCTCATCCCAGATGGCATCGCACACCCGCGCGCCGGGCCGCTCGTATATCTATCGCAGTTCCAAGGCGGCGGCGCTGAACCTGGGCCGGAACCTGGCCACCGACCTCAAGCCTCTGGGCATCGCGGTGGGCATCTATCATCCCGGCTGGGTGAAAACCGAAATGGGCGGCGAAAGCGCCGAGATCACCGCCGAACAGGCGAGCGCGGGGCTGCGCGCCCGGTTCGCGGCGCTGCGCCTGGAAACCACGGGCTGTTTCGAAACCTGGGATGGCCACCCCCACGCCTACTGACGGGGCTGTGGCGAAACCAACTGCCACTTGCCCTTCCCCCGCCCTTGACCTAGGAAGCGGCGCAATTGAACGGGCGGAGGGGCGCGGATGCCGCTTCTTGTGATGAAATTCGGCGGCACCTCGGTGGCCGATCTTGACCGCATCAGGAATGCGGCGGGAAAAGTGCGCCGCGAGGTCGAGCGCGGCTATGACGTGATCGTCATCGTGTCGGCCATGTCGGGCAAAACCAACGAGCTGGTCGGCTGGGTCGAGCAGACCTCGCCCATGTTCGACGCGCGTGAATATGACGCCGTGGTCAGTTCGGGCGAGAATGTGACCGCCGGGTTGATGGCGCTGACGCTTCAGGAAATGGACGTGCCGGCGCGCAGCTGGCAGGGCTGGCAGGTGCCGCTGAAAACCACCAGCGCCCATTCCGCCGCCCGGATCGAGGAAATCCCGCGCGCCAATATCGACGCCAAATTCGCCGAAGGCATGCGCGTGGCCGTGGTCGCGGGCTTTCAGGGCATCAGCCCCGAGGGCCGGATCACCACGCTGGGCCGGGGCGGCTCCGACACCACCGCCGTGGCCTTTGCCGCCGCCTTCGGGGCCGAACGCTGTGACATCTACACCGACGTGGACGGCGTCTATACCACCGACCCGCGCATCGAGGACAAGGCCCGCAAGCTCGACAAGATCGCCTTCGAGGAAATGCTGGAACTCGCCAGCCTGGGCGCGAAGGTGCTGCAAACCCGTTCCGTCGAACTGGCGATGCGCTATAAGGTGCGGCTGCGGGTGCTGTCCAGCTTCGAGGAAAACACCGAAAACTCCGGCACGCTCGTCTGTGACGAGGAGGATATCATGGAAAAGAACGTCGTCTCCGGTGTCGCCTATGTGCGCGACGAGGCCAAAATGACCCTGATCTCGGTCGCCGACCGCCCTGGCATCGCCGCCGCCATCTTCGGCCCGCTGTCCGACGCGGGCGTGAATGTGGACATGATCGTGCAGAATATCAGCGAGGAAGGCCGCACCGACATGACCTTTTCCTGCCCGGTCAATCAGGTCGCGCGCGCCGAAAAGGCGATGCAGGACGCAAAGGAAAAGGGCGAGATCAACTTTCACGATCTGGTCGCCGACACCGATGTCGCCAAGGTGTCGGTCGTGGGGATCGGCATGCGCAGCCATGCGGGCGTTGCCAGCCAGATGTTCAAGGCACTCTCCTCCGAGGGGATCAACATCAAGGTCATCACAACCTCCGAGATCAAGATTTCGGTGTTGATCGACCGGAAATATATGGAACTTGCCGTGCAAGCCCTCCATGATGCGTTCGGACTGGACAAAGCAGCCTGAACAGCGGGGGCAGATGCCCGATCGGACCGAAAGCGAAAGCCGCAAACTGCTCCGGCGTTTGCGTGATACTCTTGCCGAGCCCGGCAAGGGGCAGGAACGGCTCGACCGGATCACCCATATCATCGCTGATTCCATGCGCACCGAAGTGTGCTCGATCTACCTGTTCCGCGATGCCGAGACGCTGGAGCTGTGCGCCACCGAGGGGCTGAAAGCCGCCGCCGTCCACAAGACCCGGATGCGGGTGGGCGAGGGCCTGGTCGGCCGCGTCGCGCAAAGCGCGCAGCCCATCAACACCGGCAACGCCCCCGCCGCAAAGGGGTTTCGTTACATGCCGGAAACCGGGGAAGAGGTTTATTCCTCGTTCCTGGGGGTGCCGATCCAGCGGCTGGGCGAACGGCTGGGCGTGCTGGTCGTGCAATCCAAGGAGGCCCGCGAATTTTCCGGCGACGAGGTTTACGCGCTGGAAGTGGTCGCCATGGTGCTGGCCGAAATGACAGAGCTTGGCGCCTTCATCGGCGAGGGCGCGGCCCTGTCGCCGCTGCATCAGCGCACGGCCATGTTCCGCGGCGGTGTCGGCCAGGAAGGCGTGGCCGCGGGCCATGTCTGGCTGCACGAACCGCGCGTGGTGGTGACCAACCCGATCGCCGATGATCCCGTGTCCGAGCAGGCCCGTCTGCGTGCCGCGGTGGACGCGCTGCGGGTATCGGTGAACGACATGCTCAGCAGCGCCGACACGATCGACGGCGAGCAGAAGGATGTGCTGGAAGCCTATCGCATGTTCGCCAATTCCCGCGGCTGGCTGCGCCGGATGGAAGAGGATATCGCCCGCGGCCTGTCTGCCGAAGCCGCCGTCGAGAAAGAACAATCCACCGCCCGCGCCCGGCTGCAGACCGTCCCCGATGCCTATCTGCGCGAACGGCTGCACGATCTTGACGATCTGTCGAACCGCCTTCTGCGTATCCTGACCGGACAGGGCCAGGACACCGGCGCCGAAATGCCGCCCGATCCGATCCTGATCGCCCGAAACATCGGCCCGGGCGAGCTGTTGGCCTATGGCCGGAGCCTCAAGGGGATCGTGCTTGAAGAGGGCTCTGTCGGCAGCCATGCGGCCATCGTCGCCCGGGCGCTGGCAATCCCGCTGGTCATCAATGCCGAACGGATCACCACCGAGGCGCTGAACGGCGATGCCATTCTGGTGGACGGCGAACAGGGCGTGGTGCATCTGCGCCCCGAAGATACCGTGGCCGCCGCCTTCAACGACAAGATCGCGATGCAGGCCAAGGCGCAGGAACGCTACAGCTCGATCCGCGACAAGCCCGCCGAAACGCGGTGCGGCACGCGCATTTCGCTGCACATGAATGCCGGCCTGATGGCCGATCTGCCGTCACTCGAAGGATCGGGCGCCGAAGGGGTCGGGCTGTTCCGCACCGAGCTGCAGTTTCTGGTCCGCAACAAGGTGCCGCGCCGGGCCGAACTGGCCGCGCTTTACGCGCGGGTTCTGGATGCGTCGGGCGGGCGCCGTGTGGCCTTCCGGACGCTCGACATCGGATCCGACAAGGTGCTGCCCTACATGAAGCGCGAAGACGAACCGAACCCTGCCCTCGGCTGGCGCGCGATCCGCGTCGGGCTGGACAAGGTCGGGGTGATGCGGATGCAGCTTCAGGCGCTGATCCGGGCGGCGAACGGCCGCCCGCTGACGGTGATGTTCCCCTTCGTCGCCCAGTTCGAGGAATTCACCGCCGCCCGCGATCACCTGATGCGCGAACTGGACCGCGAGGAAAAGCTGGGCCGCCCCCTGCCCGAAAAGGTCGAGATCGGGGCGATGCTGGAAACGCCCAGCCTGGCCTATGCGCCGCGCCAGTTCTTCGAGCTGACCGATTTCATATCGATCGGCGGCAATGACCTGAAACAGTTCTTCTTCGCCGCCGACCGCGAAAACGAGCGTGTGCGCCGCCGCTATGACACGCTGAACGTCAGCTTCCTGACCTTCCTGGAGCAGATCGTGAAGCGCTGCGGCGATACCGGCACCCACCTGTCCTTCTGCGGCGAGGATGCCGGCCGCCCGATCGAGGCGCTGTGCTTTGCGGCGATCGGGATGCGCACCCTGTCGATGCGCCCGGCCTCGGTCGGGCCGGTGAAACACCTGCTGCGCAAAAGCGATCTGCGCGAGGCGCGGGCGATCATCGAAACCGCGCGCGAACGCGGCGATCAATCGGTGCGCCCCGCGATCATGGACTGGATGCGCAGCCAGAATTGGGCCGTCTAGCCCCCTACCGGCGCAGACGGCGCGACGCGGCCATCCGGGCGCGCAGTTGCTCGACCAGCAGGCCCTCGGCAACGCCGCTTTCCAGGCTCAGCCGTTTCAGCCCGAACTGCACATGGGCCATTTCCTGATAGTAGCTGGTAAAGGCGAAATTCGTCGCCGCCCCCGCCACCGCGCCGATCACCGGCACGGTCTGCGCCGCCAGCTTCTGGCCCAGGGCCGTGGCCAGCCGTGGCGCCACCCGCGCGATCACCCCGTGCATCGCCGGGCCGGTCAGGGTGACACGGGCCGCCAGAAAGCCCAGATCGGCGCCATTGTCATGCGCCAGAGGCCCCGCCGTGGCAAAGACCTGAATGCAGTCGGCCCGCACCTGATCCTGCACCGGATCGAAACCATGCGCCTCGGCGATGCCGTGAATGGCGCGCAGCAGTACCGTCGTCGTCACCGGAAGTTCGGCCAGCGCCGAGGGCAGCCCGCCAAAGCCGCCCGCCGCGCCCATCGCCGTGGTCGCCGCGGTGGTCAGCCACTTGCCGCCATCGGGAATCCTGCCGCCGCGAGACCGCCCCGCCGCATCCAGCGCCACATAAAGCGCGCGCTCCGTCGCGCTCTCCAGCCGCAGCTTGACCCGGTCGGGAAGCCGCTCCAGCAGGTTCTCGGCCCTGCCCCCCACAAGGCTGAGCACCTGCATGCCCACCCCGCCCGCCGCACGATAGCGAAGCGCCAGCGCATCAAGCGCGGCATCATGATCGGTCGGAACAACACTCAGCATCGTCGCAGTCATCGGGCCTCCAGCATGGTTTCCCGATCAAGATGGGGTGGCCCGCCCCGCCGAACAAGCCGCCTCTTGCGCGTGGCGCTCCACCTGCCCGGCCACACCGTCCCACGCCCCGGGCACAAGCGCCACGCCCAGGATCCGATCCGGGTTGGTGGGCGGCGGCATCTCCACCCCCTCCAGCCGTGCGAACCCGAACCGCCCGTAGTAAGGCGCATCACCCACCAGCATCGCCCGCGCCCAGCCTAGGGCGCGGGCCCGCTGCAGCCCCTCCTGGATCAGGAGCGCACCCAGCCCCTCGCCCTGATGGGTCGGGTGAACGGCGACAGGGCCCAGCAACAGGGCATCGGCCCCGCCCACACACACCGGCCAGAACCGGATTGCCCCGGCAACGATATTGTCCGGATCGCGCGCCACAAGGCACAGCGGTGCCACCGGCGGCACCCCGTCACGCAGCCGATAGGACGACAGCGCCTCGCGCCCCGGCGCAAAGCACAAGTCATAAAGCGCCTCGACCTCCCACCAGTCTTCCGCCCGTTCCTGTTCCAGCCGGATCACAGCCTGCCTCTCGATTTCCTGCTGGAAACGCCCCTAGCACGGGTCTAGGTCTGGAGCAAACAGGACCCAGAAGGAGCGCCTATGTTCTATCGCCCCGAAGACGGCCACGGCCTGCCGCACAATCCGTTCAACGCCATCGTGACCCCGCGCCCGATCGGCTGGATCTCGACCCGGGGCGCGAGCGGGCAGGACAACCTCGCGCCCTATTCCTTCTTCAACGCGGTGGCCTATGTGCCGCCACAGGTGATGTTCGCCACGACCTCGGCCAAGCCCGACCGGGGCGATACCAAGGACAGCCTCGGCAACATCCGCGAAACCGGCGTATTCTGCGTGAATATCGTCGAATACGCGATGCGCGACGCGATGAACGTCACCTCCGGCCCCTGGGACAAGGACGTGGACGAATTCGAAAAAGCCGGGATCGCAAAGGCGGAATGCGAGAGCATCGCCTGTTCGCGCGTGGCGCGCGCGCCTGCGGGCCTGGAATGCAGGCTGACCCGGGTGGTACCGCTGGAAGGCCGCAGCAACTTCGCCGTGTTCGGCGAAGTCGTGGGCATCCACCTGCGTGACGATTGCCTGAAGGAGGGCAAATTCGATGTCACGCATTTTCAGCCGCTCGCACGGCTGGGCTACCGCGATTACGCACGGGTGACCGAAGTGTTCACCCTGAAACGGCCCGGGGAATAACCCTTCGCGGAAAGGAGCGCCTGCGGCGCAAAGGATTTTTCATTGGGGCTCTGCCCCAAACCCCGGGATATTTGCACCAAAGCAATCGGCAGCGCCGCATACACCCTTGCTTTGGATAAAATATCCCCGCCGGAGGCATCCCGGCCCGCAGGGCCGTAACAAATGGAATGCGCCACAGGCGCTCTTTTTCGGAAGGCCCGTTCAGTGGCCGCCGCCCAGCACCCCGGTACGCACGGAATAGTTGGTGGCGATCTGATAGTCGGGGTCGTCATCGGAATCCACCATCAGTTGCCCCGCCTTGGTCAGAAGCTGATGGCAGTCGCGGCTGAGGTGGCGCAGCTGGATCTGCTTGCCCGCGGCCTCGTATTTCGCGGCCACCCCTTCGATCGCCGTCAGGGCGGACTGGTCTGCCACGCGGCTGTCGGCAAAGTCGATCACCACCCGCGATGGATCATTGGCGGGATCGAACAGTTCGGCGAACCCTTCGGCAGAGCCGAAGAACAGCGGGCCCTGGATCTGATAGACCTTGGCGCCTTCGGGGGTTGCATAGGTTTTGGCATGGATCCGCTTGGCATTGGTCCAGGCGTATTCCAGCGCTGAGACGATGACGCCGACCACGACCGCGATGGCGAGGTCGTAGAAGACCGTCGTGATCGTCACCAGCACGATCACCAGCGCATCGGCCACCGGCACCTTGCGCATGATCTTGAAGGACTGCCAGGCGAAGGTGCCGATGACCACCATGAACATCACCCCCACCAGCGCCGCCAGCGGGATCTGTTCGATCAGCGGCGAGGCGACGACGATGAACAGCAGCAGAAACAGCGCCGCGGAGATGCCCGACAGGCGCATCCGGCCGCCGGATTTCACGTTGATCATCGACTGTCCGATCATTGCGCAGCCGCCCATACCGCCAAAGAAGCCGGTAACCACATTGGCCGTGCCCTGCGCGACGCATTCCTGGCTGGCCCCGCCACGCTTGCCGGTGATCTCGCCCACCAGGTTCAGGGTCAGCAGGCTTTCGATCAGCCCGATCGCGGCCAGGATCAGCGCGTAGGGAAAGATGATCTGCAGCGTTTCGAGGTTCAGCGGCACGCCCGGCATGTGGAACCGGGGCAGGCCGCCCTCGATCGAGGCCAGGTCACCCACGCGCGGCACGTCGATGCCGAACAGGATGACCAGCGCCGCCACGATGCCGATCCCCGCCAGCGGTGCCGGGATCGCCCGGGTCAGCCGCGGGGTCACCCAGATGATCGCCATGGTCGCGCCGACCAGCGCCAGCATGGTGACGAGCGGCCAGCCCGTCATCCAGGTGCCGCCCGACATGCCGTGGCCCGATGCCTCGGCGCTGCCCGGCACCTTGAACTGGGTGAGCTGGGCGAGGAAGATCACGATGGCCAGCCCGTTGACAAAGCCCAGCATCACCGGATGCGGCACCAGCCGGATGAACTTGCCCAGCCGGAAGATGCCGGCGAGGATCTGCAGGATGCCCATCAGCACCACCGTCGCGAACAAATATTCCACCCCGTGATCGGCGACCAGCGACACCATGACCACCGCCAGCGCCCCGGTCGCGCCCGAGATCATGCCGGGCCGCCCGCCGATCAGCGCCGTGATCAGCCCGACGAGAAACGCCGCGTAAAGCCCCACCAGTGGGTGCACCCCGGCCACGAAGGCAAAGGCCACCGCCTCAGGCACCAGGGCCAGCGCCACGGTCAGCCCGGCCAGGACCTCTGTCTTCACGCCCGCGGGCGTCAGGCCGCGGGGCGACATCGAAAGGCTGGCGGGCGAGTAACGCTCCGCAAAGGCGGCGAGAAGGGATCGGGCCACGGGGGAATCCTGTGATTGGGGTCGGATGAATGCGCCACAGGTCCATAGCGGACGCGGGGCTTTGTGAAAACCGCTCCGATTACGCATGCCTGCCATGACCACACCGCATAACTTCAACCGGAAGGTTTCCCAAATCCGGCCCGCACCCTAAAACGGAGGGGAATGGAAAACATGGGGTGAGTCTGCATGGCACGGAAGATCGCGGTAATCGGCGGTTCGGGCGTTTATGATATTGACGGTCTGCAGGACGCGGAGTGGAAGACGGTGCACTCGCCCTGGGGTACGCCGTCGGATCAGGTTCTGACCGGCACGCTGGATGGCACCGCCATGGTGTTTCTGCCGCGCCACGGGCGGGGGCACGTGCACTCCCCCTCGACCGTGCCCTACCGCGCCAATATCGACGTGCTGAAGCGGCTGGGGGCGACCGATATTGTCTCTGTCTCGGCCTGCGGATCGTTTCGCGAGGAGCTGGCACCGGGCGATTTCGTGGTAATCGACCAGTTCATCGACCGCACCTTCGCACGTGAGAAATCGTTCTTCGGCACCGGCTGCGTGGCGCACGTGTCTGTCGCGCATCCCACCTGCCCGCGGCTGTCTGGCGCCTGCCTGAGCGCGGGCCTCGACGCGGGCATCACCATGCATGACGGCGGCACCTATCTGGCGATGGAAGGGCCGCAGTTTTCCAGCCTTGCGGAATCGCGGCTCTACCGCGATGTCTGGGGCTGCGACGTGATCGGCATGACCAACATGCCCGAGGCCAAACTGGCCCGTGAAGCCGAGCTTTGCTATGCGAGCGTCGCCATGATCACCGATTACGACAGCTGGCACCCCGACCACGGCGCGGTCGACATCACCGATATTGTCGCCACGCTGAAGGGAAATGCCGACAAGGCCCGCGCGCTTGTCACCCGCCTGCCGGCGTTGCTGGGCGCGCATGTGCCCTGTTCCGATGGCTGCGACAGGGCGCTGGACTATGCCATCCTGACCGGCCCGGATGCCCGCGACCCCGAGGTTGTGGCGAAACTGGATGCGGTGGCGGGGCGGGTGCTGTAGCGCCCCCTCTCACTCCGCCTGATGGTCTTTCAGAAACTGGCGGATAAAGCCGCGAATTTCCCGCGCGGCGCTTGTATCCATCTGGTTGCAAAGCTGAACGAACGCGTCGCGCTCATCCTTGTCCAGACGCAAAACGAGCTGGCTGTTCTTCTTTGCGGATTTCTTTTCGGTCTTCTTGTTCACCAGCGATCTTCCCGTGGCACTTGATATTTGGAGATGCGTTGTATATACATTTCCTATGCAAGAGCAGTACCAAAATAATTACAGTCAACAAAGGGAAAAATTGAAATGATTTTACAGGCCGCAAAAACCATGCTCGTGCGGGACCGGATGGATTGGCACAAGCCGCATCTGTCATGGGTTCCCGATTGGAACTATCGCCTGTTCCGAAACGTGAAGAAATGACCATCGGGCGCCGGTAAATCCGGTGCCCGCCCCCTGCAGCTTCTTGCGCGCGGGGCGCCCATCGGCCAAACAGTTTTCAGCCCGACCGCTACTGAAAGCCGCCACCGATGATCAACCGCCCGACCGTCAAGGACTATATCCGCACCATCGTCGACTTTCCCCATGAAGGGATCATGTTCCGCGATGTCACAACCCTGTTCGCCGATCCGCGCGGCTTTCGCATGGCGGTGGACCAGATGCTTCACCCCTTCGCCGGCCAGCCCATCGACAAGGTTGTCGGGCTCGAGGCGCGCGGCTTCATCCTGGGCGGCGCCATCGCGCATCAGCTGACCGTCGGCTTCGTGCCGATCCGCAAGAAAGGCAAGCTGCCCGGGACCACGATCAGCCAGGACTACAAGCTGGAATATGGCGAGGCGATCGTGGAAATCCACGATGACGCCATCCAGCCGGGCGAGCGTATCCTGGTGGTCGATGACCTGCTGGCCACCGGCGGCACGGCCGAGGCCGGGATCAGGCTGATCGAACGGCTGGGGGGCGAGATCGTCAGTTGTGCCTTCATCATCGACCTGCCGGAGCTGGGTGGACGCAAACGGCTGGAAGAGCTGGGGATGGATGTGCATGCGCTATGCGCGTTCGAGGGGGCGTGAAGAAGAATTTTCCCGAAAATTCTTTGGCCTGAAAAATCTTCGTGAAGATTTTTCCGCGGGCACGGCACTCATCCCTGCCGCAGCACCGCGCCGGGGTTCATGATGCCCAGCGGATCGAGCGCGCCCTTGATCGCGCGCATCGCGGCAAGCTTCGCGGGATCGCCATAGCGCTCCAGGTCTTCGACCTTGAACCGCCCCACCCCGTGCTCGGCGCTGACCGAACCGCCCATGTCATGCACCAGATCATGTACACAGCGCTTCACCGCGCCGCGCAGATGCTCATACGCGGCGCGGGTTTTGCCCGCTGCCGGAAAGACATTATAATGCAGGTTGCCATCGCCCAGATGGCCGAAACAATTGATACGGAAATCGCCGATCCGCGCCAGCGCCGGCCCCCCGCGCGCGATGAACTCGGGGATCACGCTCAGCGGCAAAGAGATGTCATGCGACGAGACCGAGCCGATCTTGCGGTTCGCCTCCGGTATGCGCTCGCGGATGTCCCAGAACGCCGCGCGCTGCGCCACCGACTGCGCGATCACCCCGTCGCTGACCAGTCCGGCCTCCGCCGCCTCGGCAAACAGCCCTTCCAGCGCTGCGGCCGGATCCTGCCCGGCGCCCAGGCCAAGATCGATCAGAACCATCCAGCCCGGCATTTCCGCAAAAGGCTGGCGTATTTCCGGCATCTTTTCGGCCAGAAACTGCAAACCCATCCGCCCGATCAGTTCAAACCCCGACACGCCACCGCCGATCCGGCGCCCCGCCATCGAGAGCAGCGCCAGCGCCGCCGCCGGGCTCTCCACCACCATCAGCGCCGCGCCCTCGGCCTCTGGCTGCGGGTAGAGCTTCAGCGCGGCGGCGGTGATCACCCCCAGCGTGCCCTCGGCCCCGATCAGCAGGTTGCGCAGATCATAGCCGGTGTTGTCCTTGCGCAGCCGCGTCAGCCCGTTCAGCACCGATCCGTCGGGCAGCACCGCCTCGAGCCCCAGGCACAGGTCGCGCGCATTGCCGTAGCGCAGCACGTTCACCCCGCCCGCATTGGTCGACAGGCACCCGCCGATCCGCGCCGACCCTTCGGACGCGAGCGTCAGCGGGAACAGCCGGCCCTGCGCCGCCGCCGCCGCCTGCACCTCGGCCAGAATCGCGCCCGCCTCGGCCACCAGCGCGTTTTCCTGCGCAAAGACGCCGCGAATGGCACGCATCCGTTCCAGCGACAGGATCACAGGCGCCGGGCCGTCGGTCATGATCTGCCCGCCGACAAGGCCGGTGCCGCCGCCATAGGGCACGATGCCCACCCGCGCCGCAGCGCAGGCGCGCATCAGCACCACCACCTCGGGCGTGCTGCCCGGGCAGACAAGCAGGCCGCCACTGCCGTGAAACCGCCCGCGCGGCTCTTGCAGATAGGCCGGTGTCAGCGGGCGGAATGCCGCCTCGGGCAGGCGCGCGCGCAGGGTGGCGGCGAAGGCGTCGGTCACGGGGTTCAACATCATGCGCTATTCCTGCCCGTCCGCCGGTCACGGCGCAAGGCCGCTCAGCCGATCCCGCGCGCCAGTTCGGCGATCTTCCGGCATGAGCGCAGGTTGCGCCCCGTCTTGGGACCGCTGCTGAAGTGGCGCGCCAACTTTTCCGCCAGCTTCGAACGCCCGAAGCCACTCGGCATGTGCAGATACAGCACGGGCCCCCCGTTGCGCCACCCGCTCGTCCGCCGTGGCGCCCCCCCCTGAAGGGGTGCGATATCCAGCGTGTCGGGCCTGCGGAGAAAAAACAGGTGGAGCGGGCTGGGGGCGTCGTCAGCCTCCGGAAACGGGTTGGCCGCAAGGGCGCCGTCGAGGGACAGCGCGATCACGTCGGGGCGAAAGCCGAACTGCGCCGCGCGGCCTTCACGAATGCTGCCGGACAGCCCATCCGGCGTGCCGTCAGCCGGGGAAACGGCATTGCCCGACTGCATGTAAGTCGCAGCATCCCCAAAGCCCTGCGCCGACAACAGCGCCCGGAAGCCCCGGCCATCGACAGCTTGTGGCACCGCCCACTTTCCCCCCGCGCAGCAGCGCAATCCAGACGCTCACTCCGCATCCCGAAGCAATGTCGGCTCCAGCACCACCACCGTGGGCCGCGATGGCAGGCTGCGCAACGACACCTCGATAAAACCGCTGCCCGGCCGTTCTACCGCGAAATCGCCCGCGATCCCCTCCAGAAACCGCTCCAGCGAATGGCCGCTGAACCAGTGCATGGGCAGCACGATGGACGAGCGCAGCCGCGTCACCACCCGGATCATGGTGGGCAGATCCAGCGTCCGGCCACCATCGACGGGCGCCATCACCACATCCAGCCGCCCCAGCGCGGCATATTGCGCGGCATCGGGTTCGTGGTGCAGATGGCCCAGATGGCCGATGCACAGGCCCGCCACCTCGAACACGAAGATGGAATTGCCGTTCTCGCGGACCGATCCGCTGTCATAGCCGCGCACATCGGTGGGCACGTTGCGCACCAGCATCTCGCCAAGGTCGAGATAGTGGTCGGCCGCCACCCCGCCCTTCGCCCAGCCCTGCAGCACGTGCGGGATCGCCGGATCGGGCGCCGCTGTCCAGTGGGTGTTGTGGGCGTTGTTCATCGTCACCACGTCGGGGATCAGTGTCGTCGGCCCCATGAACCCGGTAAAATCCGTGGCGGCGGTCAGCCCGCCCGGCGTCTCGATCAGGAACATGGAATGATCCACATAGTTGATCCGCACCGTATGCTCATCCAGCGGCGCGCCGTAGGCGGCGAGTTGAACATATTCCAGCCCCGGCGCGGCATTGGCCAGCGCGATGCAATGGCTGGGCCGGCGCTCCTGCGCGGTGGCCAAGACGGGGAAGAGGACCAGGCATAAAAGGGCAAGGCGGATCATCGGCAAACGCTCCTTTTGCCGAAGCCTAGCACGATTCTGTGCAGGTTCCGCCGCCCGGAAACCACCATCGCCGCTCACAAGAAAGTGACGGGATCAGCCGATATCGGTGCGCCCGCGCCGGTCGCCGCGCAGGTTGGCATACAGCACATGGTTGCGCCAGCGCCCGTTGATCTGCAGATAGCTTTGCGAGACGCCCTCGTATTTAAAGCCGCAGCTTTCCAGAACCCCGCGTGAGGCCACGTTTTCCGGCAGGCAGGCGGCCTCGATCCGGCTGAGATCGAGCTGGGTGAAGGCGTGATGCACCACGGCCTGAATCGCCTCGCGCATGAAACCCTGCCGCGCGAAAGGCGCGCCCACCCAATAGCCAAGCGTGCCCGCCTGCGCCGGACCCCGCCGGATATTGTCCAGCGTGATCGCCCCCACCAGGGCGCTGTCGCTGCGGCGGATCAGGAAAAGCGGTGCCGCAGTGCCCGACGACAAGGCCCGCTGCGCCCAATAGACCCGGTTGGTAAAGGCCTTGCGCGACAGGTGATCATCGGCCCAGGACGGCTCCCACGGGATCAGAAAATCGCGGCTGTTGCGGCGCAGCGCGGTCCAGGCCGTGAAATCGGTGTGCTGCGGCGGTCGCAGGGTCATGCGTTCGGTCTCGATCCTGACCTTTCGCCGCCGGCTGAGCATCAGGCGGCAAGCCTGCCTTGCAGGGCCATCAGATCGGGCGCATTGCCGACCGGCCCGTAGAGCGCCAGCGCCGCCTGACCGCCGGTCACCAAACCACCGGCAAAATCCTTGACATCTCCCGTTGTCACCGCGTCGATCCGGGCGATGGTTTCCTCCAGTTCGGGCACCCTGTCCCAGATCGCAACCAGCCGCGCCAGGCGTTCCGCCCGCGACGAGGGGCTTTCCAGCCCCATCAGCAGGCCCGCCTTCATCTGCGCCCGCGCGCGTGACACTTCGGCCGGGGTCATGTCTTCGGCGGCGCGGGCCAACTCGGCCATGGTCAGATCGGTCAGCTCGGCGATCTGGCCTTCGGAGGTACCGGCATAGATGGTGATCATGCCGGTATCGGCATAGGCGCCGGCCTGGGCGAAGATCGAATAGCACAGCCCGCGCTTTTCGCGTACTTCCTGAAACAGGCGCGAAGACATGCCGCCGCCCAGGGCGCTGGCATAGATCTGCGCGGCATAGATGCCCGGATCGCGATAGCCGGGGCTTTCGAAGGCCAGCGCGAAATGCACCTGTTCCAGCGCCTTCACCTCGCGCCGCTCGCCGCCGGCGAATTGCGCGGGGCTGGCATCGGTATGCCCGGCGGGCTCGAGATGACCAAAGAGAGCCTCGGCCAGGCGCACGATCTCGTCATGATCCACCGCGCCCGCCGCCGACAGGATCATCTGATCGGGCGCGTAATGTTCCTGCACGAACCCGTAAAGATCATCGCGCGAAAAGCTGCTGACCCGTTCCGTCGGGCCCAGGATGGTGCGCCCCAGCGCCTGTTCCGGAAAGGCCGCTTCCTGCAGCCAGTCGAACACCACATCGTCTGGCGTATCCATCACCTGCCCGATTTCCTGCAGGATCACGCCGCGCTCCACCTCGATCTCGGTCGGGTCGAACAGCGGGTTCAGCACGATATCGGCGATTACATCCAGCGCCAGCGGCACATCGGCCTCCAGCACGCGGGCGTAATAGGCGGTCATTTCACGGCTGGTATAGGCGTTGATATAGCCGCCCACATCCTCGATCTGCTCGGCGATCTGAAGCGACGTGCGCCGCTTGGTGCCCTTGAAGGCCATGTGTTCCAGGAAATGGGCAATGCCGTTCTGCTCGACCCGTTCGTGGCGCCCCCCCGCCGTGACCCATATGCCCAGGGCTGCGGATTTCAGGCCGGGCATCGCCTCGGTGACGATGCGGAAACCATTGGCAAGCCGGTGCAGTTCTACGCTCAAGCGGTACGCCTTTCCTTGATCAGCGTTTCGATCGCGGCCAAGTCGTTGGCGACGCGCGACAAACGTTCTGTCCGCTCATACAGGCCCGCCATCCGATTTGGAAGGGGGGGGCGTATGCCGGTGGCCGCTTCGACCGCGTCGGGGAACTTCGCGGGATGGGCCGTGGCCAGCGTGATCATCGGCGTGGCACCCGACAGATGCTCCTGCGCCACCTTCACGCCAACTGCGGAATGCGGGCACAAGACCTCGCCGGTGGCGGCATATGTGCCGCGGATCGTGGCGCTGGTCTCCTCCTCCGACGCGCGGCCCGAGGCGAAGGTATCCTGCAACCGCTGCAGCGCGCCCTGGCTGATCCGGAACCCGCCCTGCTCTTTCAACTCGGCCATCAGCTGCGCCACGGCGGCGCCGTCACGGTCATAAACGTCAAACAGCGCCCGTTCGAAATTCGACGACACCTGAATATCCATCGACGGGCTGATCGACGGGGTGACACCCCGTGTGACATAGCCCCCGGTGCTGAGCGCGCGGTGCAGAATGTCGTTCTGGTTGGTGGCAACCACAAGCTGCGCGATCGGCAGGCCCATGCGCCGCGCGACATAGCCGGCAAAGATATCGCCGAAATTGCCGGTGGGGACCGTAAAGCTCACCTCGCGGTGCGGCGCGCCCAGCGATACGGCGGAGGTGAAATAATACACTACCTGCGCCAGCACCCGCGCCCAGTTGATCGAGTTCACCCCCGCAAGGCCCACCCCATCGCGGAATTCGAAATCGTTGAACATGTCCTTCACGGCGGCCTGGCAATCATCGAAATCACCATCCACCGCCAGCGCATGCACATTCGCCTCGTCCGGCGTGGTCATCTGGCGGCGCTGAACCTCCGACACCCGGCCATGCGGAAACAGGATGAACACATCGACATTGTCCAGCCCCCGGAACGCCTCGATCGCCGCCGAACCGGTATCGCCGCTGGTCGCCCCCACGATGGTCACCCGCTTGCCCGACCGTTCCAGCGACGCCTGAAACAGCTGGCCGATCAGCTGCATCGCGAAATCCTTGAACGCCAGCGTGGGGCCGTGGAACAGCTCCAGCAGGAAATGGTTCGCCCCCAGTTGCACCAGCGGCGCACGGGCCGCATGGCCAAAGCCCTCATAGGCCCGCGCGATGATGGCCCGGAACTCGGCATCGGTGAAGGTATCACCGATGAACGGGCGCATGATGCGGAAGGCCGCCTCCTCATAGCTCTGCCCGGCCAGCGCCGCGATGTCGCCGGGCGCCACAGCCGGGATGGTCTCGGGCACGTAAAGCCCGCCGTCGCGGGCAAGGCCGGTCAGCATCGCCTCTTCGAAACTCAGAACCGGGGCTTGCCCCCGCGTGGAAACATAGCGCATCTGCCCTGCCCTCAAACGGTTTTCCGCCTGATACGCCACAGAAGCAGCGCTGTCATCCCCAGCCAGACCAGAGCCAGCGAAAACCACGTGATCGCATATTCCAGATGGTCATTGGGAATGCCCGATGAATCGACCGGCTGCGGCAGGATCGCCGGGCTGGCCGGATCGACGCCCCGCGTAACGATCAACACCGGCTCGGTGCCCAGCACATCGGCCATGGCCTCCACGTCGCGGGCGAACCAGATATTCTTTTCCAGATCCGGCGCCGGGGTGAAACTGTCGGTCTCCTGTGGCCAGTGCAGATTGCCGGTCACGGTCACGGCACCGGCGGGCAACGCACCCGGATCGGCCTCCAGCGGCAGAAAACCGCGGTCCACCATCACCCGGCGCCCCCCGGTTTCCAACACATGGATCAGCCGGTACCCCGCCCCCACCTGCTTGACGCTGCTCAGCACCCGCACGGCCTGCGGCAACAGCGTGCCCGTGGCGCGCACCGGCAGATAGCGGTCGGCCACAGGATCGGGCGCGGCGGGCAGGGCCACCGGCGCGGCACTGATACGCGCGTCGATCTCGGCCAGGACGGCCTCTTTCCACGCCAGCCGCTGCACCTGCCACAGGCCCAGCCCCACCAGAACGGCGATACCGAACACGCCAAACAGAACCGGCACAATCATGCGTCGTGTCATCTCATCCCCTCGCGAAAAAGGCGCAGGTTTCCGCCGCGCCTTCCTCTTCTTGGCAAAAATACTCTCGCCGAAGGCATCGGTCCGTCAGGACCGACCGGCTCAGCCGCCCCAGATATAGATCGAGGCGAACAGGAACAGCCAGACGACATCCACGAAATGCCAGTACCAGGCGGCCGCTTCGAAACCGACATGCTGTTCCGGTGTGAAATCGCCCTTCATCACCCGGATCAGGCAGACGAACAGGAAGATCGTGCCGATGATCACATGCGCACCGTGAAACCCGGTGGCCATGAAGAAGTTCGCGCCATAGATGTTGCCCGAAAACCCGAAGGCGGCGTGGCTGTATTCATAGGCCTGGAAAAAGGTGAACAGCATCCCCAGCAGGATCGCGATGATCAGGCCGTTGCGCATGTCCTTGCGGTTGTTTTCATGCACCAGCGCATGGTGCGCCCAGGTCGCCGCCGCGCCCGAACACAGCAGGATCAGCGTGTTGATCAGCGGCAGGTGCCAGGGGTCGAAGGTCTCGATCCCCGCGGGGGGCCAGACACCGTCCACCGCCGGGCTCTCCGGTCCCATCGGATAGAGCGCATGCTTGAAGAAGCTCCAGAACCAGGCCGCGAAGAACATCACTTCCGACATGATGAACAGGATGAACCCATAGCGCAGGCTGATCCGCACCACCGGCGTGTGATCGCCCGCCCGGTCTTCTGTGATGGTGTCGGACCACCAGCCGTACATGACATAGCCCACCATCGCCAGGCCGATCAGGAACATCCACGGCCCGTTGTCGTGGAACAGCATCACCGCGCCATAGAGCATGATGAACGCGCCGACCGCGGCCAGCAGCGGCCAGATCGACGGCTCCAG
This sequence comes from Actibacterium naphthalenivorans, assembly GCF_014196965.1. Taxonomy (GTDB): domain Bacteria; phylum Pseudomonadota; class Alphaproteobacteria; order Rhodobacterales; family Rhodobacteraceae; genus Actibacterium_A; species Actibacterium_A naphthalenivorans. Next base: position 367,096 of record NZ_JACIEQ010000001.1, read on the forward strand.
AATGTGATAGTCGTGGTTCTTTTCGTGCGCCATTCGTCTTACGCTCCCTCGTCGTGACGTTCCGTCATTGTGTTGCGGTACCGGCGGTTCCCGTCGCCAGCGCCGCCTGTGTCTGTTCCACGTCGTCCGGAAGTTCGGATTCGTGGAACGTATAGCTCAAAGTGATGGTGTGGACATATTTTCCTTCGCGGTCATCCACGATTTCAGGGTCCACATAGAAGGTTACCGGCATCTGCACCCGCTCGCCCGGCTGCAGCACCTGCATGCTGAAGCAGAAACAGTCGATCTTGGTGAAGAACCCGCCGGCCGAATAGGGCGCGACGTTATAGCTGGCCGTCCCGGCAATGACCCGGTCGGTCGGGTTGTAGGCCTCGTAGAAGGCCAGCCCCGTCTCGCCGATGCGCAACACCATCTCGCGCTGCACGGGCTTGAATTCCCACGGGAAGTCCCGCTCTTTCGAGGCGTCGAACCGGATCTTGATGGTTTGCTCAAGCACCTCGTCGCTGCCCTCGGCCGCGACCGAGGTTTCACCGCCAAAACCGGTGACCTTGCAAAACAGGTTGTAGGCCGGCACCGCCGCCCAGGCGAGCGAGCCCATCAGCACCACGACGCCGACAAGCTGTACCACCGTCCGAGATTTGCCTGTCAGGGTCATTCGCCGCCCTCCGGCACCGTCAGCGAGGGGCGCACCGCGTGATCGAACGCCTCTATCTTGCCGCCTTCGGACACCTTGACGATCGTCAGGCCAAAGACGATGGCGACAAAGGCCGACAGCACCGCCAACAGCCCGAGATTGCGCCCGAAGCGGCGCTTGTGCAACTCGTGTTCTTCGTGAAACGCAGCCATCACCAGCCTCCCAGCCCGTAAGCCGCCAGCCCCGACTGGGCCATCAGCGCCACAAAATGCAGGAACAGATAATAGAGCGACAATTTGAAGAATGATTTTTCAACCGCGTAGCCATCCGCCTCTGCCGCGCTCTCGTCGCGCCGCCAGATGCGCAGCGCACCCCGGATGAAGGCCACGTTCAGCAGCAGCGAAGCCGCCAGATAGACCGGCCCGCCGATCGAGGTTGCCGCGATCCCCAGCGCCAGCGGCGCCAGCAACAGCGTGTAGACGAGGATATGCACCCGCGTCGCGCGGCGCCCGTGGGTGACGGTCAGCATCGGCACGCCGGCGTTGGAATAGTCATCCTTCATGAACAGCGCCAGCGCCCAGAAATGCGGCGGCGTCCACATGAAGATCAGCGCGAACATCAACACCGACTCGACGCTGACACCACCGGTCGCCACGGCCCAGCCGATCATCGGGGGGAGTGCCCCGGCGGCACCGCCGATCACGATGTTCTGCGGCGTCGAGCGCTTCAGCCACATCGTGTAGATGACCGCGTAGAAGAAGATGGTAAAGGCCAGCAGCCCCGCCGCGACCCAGTTCGACGCGAGCCAAAGCATCACAACGGCAAAACCCGAAAGGGTCAGCCCCAGGCCCAGCGCCTCGCCCGGCGCGACCCGGCCCGACGGCACGGGGCGGCCCTGGGTCCGCCGCATCACGCTGTCGATATCGGCATCCCACCACATGTTCAGCGCCCCGGACGCGCCGCCGCCGATGGCGATGAACAGGATCGCGGTGAAGGCCACCATCGGATGCACCGAAACCGGCGCCACGACCAGCCCCGCCAGCGCCGTGAACACCACGAGCGACATCACGCGGGGCTTCAGAAGCGCCACGTAATCGCCGAAGCTCGCCTCGGGATTTTGATCAAAGACGGCGGTTGTATCGGTCATTCTGTCCTCCTGCCAGGGGCGGGCGCGCCGGCCCGGCCCCCGAAGGCATTACTCGGCAGACGCAACCGTGACGGCGCGCGGCTTGCCGGCATATTCCTCGATGGCACCATCGAGCCATTTTTCGTAATCGGCCTGGCTGACCGCCTTCACGGTGATCGGCATATAGGCGTGGGACTGGCCGCAAAGCTCGGAGCACTGGCCGAAATAGATGCCTTCCATGCCTTCATCCACCTTGAACCACAGCTCGGCCAGACGGCCCGGCACCGCGTCCTGCTTGACGCCGAAGGCCGGCATCGCCCAGGAATGGATCACATCCGCGCCGGTGACCTGCACAACGACGGTCTTGCCGGTGGGCACCACCATGGCGGTGTCGGTGGCCAGCAGATATTGCTCTTTGTCATAGCCGTAATCGGCCAGTTCATCCTTCTCCAGCATGTAGCTGTCGAAGGCGAATTCGTGATCGGGATATTCATAGCCCCAGTACCACTGAAAGCCGGTGACCTTCACGGTCACGTCCGCATCCGGAATCTCCTGCTGCTTGAACAGAACCGGCAGCGAGAAGGCCCCGATGAACACGAGAATCAGAATCGGCACCACCGTCCAGGCCACCTCGATCGGGGAATGGTGTGTGAAGGTGGCGGGCTTGGGGTTCATCCGGCTGTTGTAGCGCAGGATGACGATCGCCAGCAGCGCCACGACAAAGACGGTAATCGCGGTGATGATGATCAGGATCAGATGGTCCAGCCCCTGCAGATCACGGGCGAGTTCCGTCGCCGCGGGCTGAAATCCAAGGGCGCGCGGCTCTGGCTGACCGATGATCTTCAGGCCCTCGAGCCCGTCCTGCGCCATCGCCGAAGTCGCCGCCATCGAAGCCGCACCTGCGGCCCAGAGGCCGGAAAGCAAAGTTGAAATCCGCATGTTCTTTCCCTGTACGTAGTGCGACCCATGGCCGCTGAACGGAAGCTGATTTTCGAGCATCCGTTGTGTTCCCGGCCCCAAAAACCATATTAGGTCGGATGAAACAAGCAAATCTGTTGCGGCATTGGGCCGCGACTTGATCCAAGTCAAAGACGTATCTGGGACACATAAATGAACCACCCGAGATTCATGCCTTTCTCTGACGCGCTCGACGAGGCGCGCGCCCTGGCCACCCTGCGCGCCGCCACCGACGGCGCCGATGACGGAGAGCTGTTCCTGGAACGCCGCCGCTCCGAGGCGCTGGTTTTCGACGACGGGCGAATCAAGACCGCCAGCTACGACGCCTCCGAAGGCTTCGGCCTGCGCGCGGTGCGCGGCGAAACCGCGGGCTATGCCCATTCCACCGAGATCAGCGAAGCCGCGCTGAAACGTGCCGCCGAAACCGCGCGGCTGGCGGTGGGCGATGGCGGCGGGGTTCTGGCCCCCGCCCCTCAGCACACCAACCGCCGCCTCTATTCCGACGCCGACCCGATGGAAGACGCGGAATTCCCGGTCAAGATCGAAACCCTGCGCGAGATCGACGCCTTCGCCCGTGCGATGGACCCGCGCGTGGTGCAGGTTTCCGCCACGTTGGCCGCCTCGCTGCAGGAAGTCTACATCCTGCGCCCCGACGGCGCGCTGCTGCACGATACCCGGCCGATGACGCGGCTGAACGTCTCCGTCATCGTCGAGCAGAATGGCCGGCGCGAAAGCGGTGGGCATGGCGGCGGCGGGCGCGTGGGCCTGACCGGGCTGATCGACCCGGCCCATTGGCAGGCCACCGCGCGCGAGGCGCTGCGCATCGCGCTGGTCAACCTCGAGGCGGTCCCGGCCCCCGCGGGCGTGATGGACGTGGCGCTTGGCGCCGGCTGGCCCGGCATCCTGCTGCACGAGGCCGTGGGCCACGGGCTCGAGGGCGATTTCAACCGCAAGGGCTCTTCCGCCTTTGCCGGGCGGATCGGCCAGCGGGTGGCGTCCAAGGGCGTGACCGTTCTGGATGACGGCACAATCCCCGACCGGCGCGGCTCGCTCACCTTCGATGACGAGGGCACGCCCAGCTCGAAGACAACGCTGATCGAAGACGGGATTCTGGTCGGCTACATGCAGGATCGCCAGAACGCCCGCCTGATGGGGATGGAGCCCACCGGCAACGGGCGGCGCGAAAGCTATGCGCATGTCCCGATGCCGCGCATGACCAACACCATCATGCTGGGCGGCGATGCCGATCCGGCGGATATCGTGGCCGATGTGAAGGACGGCATCTACGCCGTGGGGTTCGGCGGCGGGCAGGTGGATATCACCAACGGCAAGTTCGTGTTCTCCTGCACCGAAGCCTACCGGGTACAGAACGGCCGGATCGGCGCGCCGGTGAAGGGCGCCACGCTGATCGGCGACGGCCCTGCGGCGATGCAGAAGATCCGCGCCATCGGCAATGACATGGCGCTGGACCCCGGCATCGGCAATTGCGGCAAGGCGGGCCAGTGGGTGCCGGTGGGCGTGGGCCAGCCGACGCTGCTGATCGGCGGGCTGACGGTGGGCGGGTCGGCGGCATGACCGCCTGACCGAAAAAATTTGAATTGAACAGCGGCGGATTCACCACCCGTTAACCCTCTTGGCGGAACACTGACCTCGTGAATGAGCGGAGTCGTGCAGCCAGTGGACATATATTCTTCCACCCACCCCCTCGCACCACCCACCCAGGAAGAGGACCTGGTGGCGTGGCTCCGTCTCATTCGGTCGCGCCGTGTCGGCGCGACCACCTTTTTCAGGCTGATGGCAGAGCATGGCAGCGCCGATGCCGCCCTCGCCGCCCTGCCCGAACTCGCCCGCAGCGCCGGCGTGGAACACTATGGCGCCTGCCCGCGTGACGATGCCCTGCGCGAGCTTGCGGCGGGTCGCGCCGCCGGTGCGCGGCTGATCGCCTTCGGCACACCCGGCTACCCCGCCGCGCTGACCGATATCCCCGACCCGCCACCGATGCTATGGGCGCGCGGCCGGGCCGATCTGCTGCGGCGCCCGCAGGTGGCGCTGGTCGGGGCGCGCAACGCCTCTTCGCTCGGCACACGCATGACGCGCAAACTGGCCGAAGGGCTGGGGGCCGCCGGGATGGTCACCGTTTCGGGGCTGGCGCGTGGCGTCGATACGGCCGCGCATCTCGCCTCGCTCGACACCGGAACCATCGCGGTCATGGCCGGCGGGGTTGATGTCATCTATCCGGCCGAGAATACCGAGCTTGCCGGAAAGATCGCCGCGCAGGGCCTGCTGCTGTCGGAACAGCCCGTCGGGCTCACCCCGCAGGCGCGGCATTTCCCGCAACGCAACCGCATCATCTCGGGCCTGGCGCGCGCCGTGATCGTGGTCGAGGCCGCAGCCCGCTCGGGCAGCCTGATCACCGCGAAAAACGCGCTCGATCAGGGGCGCGAGGTTCTGGCGGTGCCCGGCCACCCGTTCGACGCGCGCGCCTCGGGCTGCAACATGCTGATCCGCGACGGCGCGACACTGGTGCGCGGCGACAGTGACGTGCTCGAGGCGCTCGGCGTACCCGCGGAACCCGCCGCGCCCGCACAGCCGGCCCGGTTTCCCGAAATCCCGCCGGGGCCCGCGCGCCGCGTCCGCGCGGCGGCAGAGATCCCGCAGCTTCACGCCGAAATCCTGTCGCGGCTCGGCCCGTCGCCGCTGGCCGAGGATCAGCTGATCCGCGATCTGGACCTGCCCGCCGGGGCGGTCACGCCTGAATTGCTGACCCTGGAGCTGGACGGGCGGATCACCAGGCAGGCGGGCGGCCTGTTGTCGCGGGCCGACTGAACCCGCCCGGCCGGGCAGAGATATAGGCCACGGCAGGCTGTCCGGCAGAGTACGGGCGCAACACCCACGGGGCCATCCCACGGCAAACAGACGCCGGCTCCGGGCAGGGCGCCCAGATGGCGCGCCAAGCGCTCTTTCACCGCAAAACAGCGATGGCCACCCCGCCGCGCCCCCGATGCCCCGATATTCACCACTATAGTGGTGCGGCCGGCCGCACCCGGTGGCAGTGTCGCCAACGCATTGACAATCTCGCCGCATGCGCCACATCTTGCGCCGCCATGGGCCCCCTGCCCGACTCGAAAGGAAATTCATGCCTGTTGTCGTTGTTGAGTCCCCAGCCAAAGCCAAGACAATCAATAAATATCTGGGCTCCGACTACACTGTGCTTGCCTCCTACGGCCATGTCCGAGACCTGCCGCCGAAGGACGGGTCGGTGGATACCGAGCATGATTTCGAGATGAAATGGGAAGTGGCCAGTGACAGCAAGAAACATGTCAAGGCCATCGCCGACGCCCTGAAAGACGACAACACCCTGATCCTCGCCACCGACCCCGACCGCGAAGGAGAGGCGATCAGTTGGCATCTCGAGGAAACCCTGCGCAAGCGCAAGGCGATCAAGAAAGACACCGCTGTCAGCCGCGTGGTGTTCAATGCCATCACCAAATCCGCCGTCACCGAGGCGATGAAGAACCCGCGCCAGGTCGACGAACCGCTGGTTCACGCCTATCTGGCCCGCCGCGCGCTGGATTACCTGGTGGGCTTCAACCTGTCGCCGGTGCTGTGGCGCAAGCTGCCCGGCGCGAAATCGGCGGGCCGGGTGCAATCGGTCTGCCTGCGCCTGATCGTCGAGCGCGAGATGGAGATCGAGGCGTTCCGCGCCCGCGAATACTGGACGGTCAAGGCGATCCTGACCACCCCGCGCGGCCAGAGCTATGAGGCGCGGCTGACGGTACTGGGCGGCAAGAAGCTCGATAAGTTCGATCTGGCCAACGAAACCGCCGCTGAACTGGCGGTGCAGGCGATCAACAGCCGCGATCTGACGGTGAAATCGGTCGAGGCGAAACCCGCCAGCCGCAACCCCAGCGCGCCGTTCATGACCTCGACCCTGCAGCAGGAGGCGAGCCGCAAGTTCGGCTTCGGCGCGCGCCAGACCATGAGCACGGCGCAGCGCCTCTATGAGGCGGGCTATATCACCTACATGCGGACCGATGGCATCGACATGGCGCCCGAGGCGGTGATGGCCGCGCGCGACGCGATCAAGGATCGCTATGGCGAGGATTACGTGCCCAAAAGCCCGCGCATGTACAAGAACAAGGCCAAGAACGCGCAGGAAGCGCATGAATGTATCCGCCCCACCGACATGACCCGCGACGCGGCCAGCCTCAAGGTGTCGGAGCCCGACCAGCGCAAGCTTTACGATCTGATCTGGAAACGCACGCTGGCCAGCCAGATGGCCGCCGCCCGGATGGAGCGTACCACGGTCGACGTGGGCAGCGCCGACGGCCAGGTCGAGCTGCGCGCCACCGGCCAGGTCGTGTTGTTCGACGGGTTCATGAAGGTCTACGAAGAAGGCCGCGACGATGTGGTGGTCGACGATGACGACAAGCGCTTGCCGCAGATCGCGCAGGGCGAACCCGCGGCCAAGCAAAGCGTGACCCCGGAGCAGCATTTCACCCAGCCGCCGCCGCGCTATACCGAGGCCACGCTGGTCAAGCGGATGGAAGAGCTGGGCATCGGGCGCCCCTCCACCTACGCGTCGATCGTGACCACGATCCAGGATCGCGGTTATGTGAAGAAAGACCAGAACCGCCTGATCCCCGAAGACAAGGGCCGGCTGGTAACGGCCTTTCTGGAGAATTACTTCCGCAAATACGTGGGCTATGACTTCACCGCCGATCTTGAATCCGAACTGGATGACATTTCCGCCGGCGAGCGCGATTACCATGAGGTCCTCGCGCGGTTCTGGCGTGATTTTTCGGCCGCGATCGCCGAAACCGCCGATCTGCGCATCACCGAGGTTCTGGACAAGATCGACGAGGTTCTGGCGCCGCATCTGTTCCCGCCCAAGGAAGATGGCACCGATCCGCGGCTCTGCCCCAAATGCGGCGCCGGGCGGCTGAACCTGAAAACCGCGCGCTCCGGCGGGGCGTTCATCGGTTGCTCGAACTATCCCGAATGCCGCTATACCCGGCCGCTGTCGGCCCCCAACGGCGATGACGGCAGCGCCGAGCTGGATGGCAAGATCCTGGGCCATGACGGCGAAGAGGAAATCACCCTGCGCATGGGCCGTTTCGGCCCCTATGTGCAGCGCGGCGAGCCGACCGAAGAGGTACCCAAACCGCCGCGCGCCTCTCTGCCCAAGGGCTGGGAGCCGGCTGAGATCGATCTGGACAAGGCGCTGCTGCTGCTCAGCCTGCCGCGCGAGATCGGGCCGCACCCGGAGGATGGCGAGCCGGTCGAGGCGGGCATCGGGCGCTATGGCCCTTATGTCAAACACGGGCGCATCTACGCCAACCTGCCCGATGTCGAAGAGGTTTTCACCGTCGGCATGAACCGCGCGGTCGAGGTGCTGGCCCAGAAAGCCGCCAAGACGGGGCGCGGGCGCGCCGCCGCCAAGCCGCTGAAGGAGTTGGGCGAGCATCCCGAAAAGGGCGGCGCGGTCAATGTGATGGAGGGGCGCTACGGCCCTTATGTCAAATGGGAAAAGGTGAATGCCACCCTGCCCAAGGACGTCGAGCCGGCGGATGTGACCATGGAAATGGCGGTCGGGCTGATCGCTGAAAAGGCGGCCAAGAAGGGCGGGCGAAAGAAGAAATAGCCCCCTGCCCGTGTGCCGCCGGCCCTTGCGGGGGCGACCGGCGCCGCTTGTTCGGAATTACGAAGGGCCAATTCATTGACTCTGCGGAACACCGGCGTCAAAACATCCGACAATTACGCTCTTGGGGAGACATCCATGAAAAAGGTTTACGGCTCGGCGTCAGAGGCTCTTGATGGGCTTCTGTTCGACGGCATGTTCATCGCGGCGGGGGGCTTTGGCCTGTGCGGCATTCCCGAACTTCTGATTGACGCGATCAAGACGGCGGGAACCAAAGACCTGACCTTCGCCTCCAACAACGCCGGGGTTGATGATTTCGGCATCGGCCTGCTGCTGCAGACCAAGCAGGTCAAGAAGATGATCAGCTCCTACGTGGGCGAGAACGCCGAATTCATGCGCCAGTACCTGTCAGGCGAGCTGGAGCTGGAGTTCAACCCGCAGGGCACCCTGGCCGAGCGCATGCGCGCCGGCGGCGCCGGCATCCCCGGGTTCTACACCAAGACCGGCGTCGGCACCGTGATCGCCGATGGCAAGGAACACAAGGACTTCGACGGCGAGACCTACATACTGGAGCAGGGTATCGTCGCCGATCTGGCCATCGTGAAGGCCTGGAAGGCGGATGCGACCGGCAACTTGGTGTTCCGCAAGACCGCGCGCAACTTCAACGCGCCCGCCGCCACCTGCGGCAAGATCTGTGTGGCCGAGGTGGAAGAGATCGTGCCGACCGGCAGCCTGGACCCCGATTGTATCCACCTGCCCGGCATCTATGTGCATCGCCTGATCGCGGGCGAGCACGAAAAACGCATCGAACAGCGCACCACGCGCCCTGCGGCATAAGGAGAGCGTATCATGTGGGATCGTAATCAAATGGCCGCCCGCGCGGCGCAGGAGCTGGAAGACGGCTGGTATGTGAACCTTGGCATCGGCATTCCGACGCTGGTGTCGAACTACATCCCCGAGGGCGTGCATGTGACGCTGCAATCGGAAAACGGGATGCTGGGCATGGGCCCCTTCCCGACCGAGGATGAGGTGGATGCCGATCTGATCAACGCCGGCAAGCAGACGATCACCGAGCTGCCGCAGACCGCCTATTTCGACAGCGCGACAAGCTTTGCGATGATCCGTGGCGGCAAGATCGCGATGGCGATCCTGGGCGCGATGGAAGTGGCCGAGAATGGCGATCTGGCCAACTGGATGATCCCGGGCAAGCTGGTCAAGGGCATGGGCGGCGCGATGGATCTGGTGGCAGGCGTAGGCCGTGTGGTCGTGGTCATGGACCACACCAACAAGCATGGCGACAGCAAGCTGCTGAAGGAATGCACGCTGCCGCTGACCGGCAAGGGCGTGGTGGACCGGATCATCACCAATCTGGGCGTTCTGGATGTGGTGGAGGGCGGCCTGAAGATCGTCGAGACCGCCGAGGGCGTCACCGAGCAAGAACTGCGCGCCGCCACCGAGGCAACCATCGTCGGCTGATCGGCCAGACGCCGGAACGATAGACGAGGGCCAACCGGCCCTCGTTGTTTTTTTCACGGGTGCCTTCGCCCCGTTTATCCGTCGGCGTCATTCTTCAACTGGTCGAAGATCGCGGCGGCGCGGGCGTTGACGATGCCATTGCCAGCCACGGTGCCGGTGTTGCCCACGAACAGGCGATCATTGCCATCATCGCTCGCGGCGTTGAGGTTGGCGAAAATCTCGGCCGCAGAGGAATTGACGGCACCCCGACTGGCGGGACCCGAGTGTCCGGCAGTCGTCGGCAGAACGGCCCCGGATTTCGCGAACAGCCGGTCATTGCCATCGTCGCTTTGGCGCGAGATATCCGTGCTGATCCGCGCGGCCGTGCCATTCACATAACCAGAGGCGTCAAACGTACCGGCAAAGACCGGGGCGGAAACACCGACGAGCAGAGCGGTTGTCAGAGCAAGTTTTTTCATTTCGGTCATCCTTTTGAATTTCGACATGGCGGGGATATTCCCGCCTTGTGAACCTTAGTTGGGTGGGATGACTCCTCCCTTCAACGCACAAAAGCGTGAGCATTATCAGCAATTTGTTCAAATCTGCACATAAGCTGTGGAAATTTGGAACGTTGTAAACGCAGCAGGGCTGAGCAGGATCAGAGCGTATCAAGCGCCCGCAGGACACAACCGTCGCTGATCAGCTCTGGCGGGGTCGCGCACAGGCCGCGCGCCACGGTCCAGGCTGACAGGACCTTGGGAACATAGTCGCGCGTCTCTGGATAATCGGGCACGCCGCCATTGTCGCTGACAGCGGTTTCGCCCGCGTTATAGGCCGCCAGCACCAGAACCGGGTCGCGCTCGAAGGCCGACATCAGCCAGTCCAGATAAGCCACACCCGCGCGGATGTTCTGCGACGGGTCCGACGGATCCTCGATCCCGAACCGCGCGGCGGTGGCGGGCATCAGCTGCATCAGCCCCGACGCACCCTTGGGGCTGACGGCATCGGCGCTGCCGCCGCTTTCAACCCCGATCACGGCAAGAACCAGCGCCGGCGACACCTGCGTGCCCGCCGTGGCGATCAGGATTTCCGCCCCGAACTCCTGGGCGATCTGCTGCAGATCCCCAAGCCGGGGCGCATGAACGCGCGCCCCGCCCGGCCCGTTTGCCAAGGCTGCCACCGCCGGGCCCAGCCGCCCGGGCGCACTGTCCTGCCGGGCCGGAGAGACCACCTCCCAGTACCAGCCGTAGCGCGCCCCTCCAGCCGGGGGTGCCTCTGCCGCCTCTTCGCCGGGCGGCGGCGTGAAGGGTTTGGGCGCGATCTGGACCGTGATCCGCCGCGATGCGCCCGGCGCCGGGGGCTTTGCCCGTTTGAACGTGAACTCCGGAAACGGCGGCGGCGCCTCGCCCAGCCCCGGCGTCGCGGCCAGCGCGGCCGCAATGAGAATGACGGAACCTGTGCGGCGCATCTATCGGATCCTGCTCCAATCCGGCGTTGTTTGGAAAATTATCGCAAAATTCCTCTTTTGATACCACCAAAAGCATGACGCTGCGGCAGGTGACAGACGATTCCCGACCCGGAAAAGCTGTACCTCGGGGACCTTCGGAAAAAATCTTATCACTTTTTTTCGTTTATAATCAGTATGTTATAAAGATCCACCCCGACTTTTCCGGGCTTACAAAAATTGTCTTAACTGCGCCCAACTCCTGCCCCAATCCAACGGCTTATTAGGGCCATGCCACGGCGGGGATCGGGCCAACACAGAGGCCGGCCCGAGACGATCCAAAGAGGCGAACTGAAACGAGCTAACGATCTTAACTGAGAGGGACTTCCAATGAAACTGTTCGAAATGATCAAAAACTTCCACAATGACGAATCCGGCGCCGTGACCGTTGACTGGGTTGTGCTGACCGCTGCGGTCGTTGGCCTGGGCTTCGCTGTTCTGGGCACCGTCAAGGGCGGCCTGACCACTCTGGGTTCCGCCATCTCCACCGAAGTTGGTGGTGTAACGGTTGCTGCCGGCGACTAATGCGCGCCCCGGCATCCGCCGACGAAAATCAAATGCCGCGCCTCAGGGTGCGGCATTTTCCTTTTGAAACAAACAGTTTCGCTAAAACCCAAATCGCCGATCAACCAGCAGGATATGGCCATTTTTTCGCCCCAATATGCAGGCAGTGTCGCCGCCGAGAGGGTTGTGGGCGCAAGGTCCGTCGAAGGTCTGCGACCGGATCGCGTGGCGGCAAGAGCACTATGGAGAGCGCAATGCGCAGCAGTTTGAAAACATTTCTAGCCGCCGAAGACGGTGCCGTCACCGTCGATTGGGTGGTGCTGACCGCGGCCGTGGTCGGCATGGCCTTTGCCGTCATGGTGATCTTCAACAACGGCCCGGCCAACCTGGCCACGACCTTTGCCACGAAGGTCGGCGCGATTTCGGTGAAGGCGGGAGACTGATCGCCCGCCACCTGAGGGGCGAACGGACAACGCTCTGTTCACGGTTTCGCAAAAGTCCTTTCTTTGGCCGCGTTGGGCCCAAGCTTTTGCCGCAATTTCAGGGCAGGGTTTAATCGACAAACAAGCATCGCTTTGACCGGCCTGAAACGGGCGACGGACATGCGAAAATTACGAGGGTGAATGTATCATGCGGCTGGTATTTGGTTTGGTTCTGCTTGTCGGTTTGGGGCTCGCGGGGTTCGCGGTTTACATGGCCCAGGGGTATATCTCGCAATATCAGGTCGCGTTGGCGCAGGAGAAATCGGCGCGCGCGAACCAGATCAAGCTGACAGAGATCTACGTCGCCAACCGCGCCCTGGCCTATGGCGAAACCTTCACGCTTGAAGACGCGACGCTGGTCAAATGGCCGGCCGAGGTTGTGCCCGAGGGCGCATTCGCGACCGAGGATGAGCTTTTCCCCGAAGGCGCCGAAAATGCCCGCACCGTGCTGCGCCCGATCGAAGCCAACGAACCGCTTCTGGCCATCAAGGTCACTGCCCCCGGCGAAGACGCGGGCATCACCTCGCGCCTGAGCAAGGGCATGCGTGCCTTCGCCATCAGCGTCGACGTGAAATCCGGCGTCTCCGGCTTTCTGCGCCCCGGCGACCGGGTCGATGTCTACTGGACAGGCTCTGTCCGGGAACGCGCCAAGGTGACCAAGCTGATCGAGGCCGGCGTGCGCCTGATCGCCGTGGACCAGACCGCCGACGAAAACCGCTCCAGCCCCGCCATCGCCCGCACCGTAACGGTCGAGGCCAGCCCGCGGCAGGTCGCGGCCCTGGCGCAGGCCCAATCGACCGGGCAGCTCTCGCTGTCGCTGGTCGGCGCCCAGGACGAGACGGTTTCCTCGGCTGTCGAGATCGACCAGAACCAGCTTCTGGGCATCGAGGAAGAGCAAAAAGTCGTCGAGGCAGCGAAACCCGAGGTCTGCACCATCCGGACGCGGCGCGGATCCGAGGTGCTGGAAATCCCGATCCCCTGCACCAACTAAACGCCTGAGAACAACAGCTTGGCGCGGCTTCACCGGATGGGGAGCCGCGCTTTTCCGTTCTGTGGCAAAACCCGTCTGTTGCGCCTTATCCACATAAGTATCCGCGCCCAACCGCTTGATTCTTGCAAAAAAACGACAATTGCCGCATTCTGCGCGGTAACAGGGCAAAAAAGACCCGCATTGAGGCGTGATCGGAGAGGCAGGATCACATGAATTTAAAGACGTTCTTTCAGGCGGCCCTTCTCGGCGCCGCCATGAATCTTGGTCACGCACCCGTCGCGGGCGCGGAAACGCTTCGGGTGATGCAGGGCAGCGCGTCCAGCAAACTCAGCGTGCCGATGAACCAGGCCGTTGTCGTGGAAAGCGATGTGGCCTTCGCCGAATTGTCCATCGCCAACCCTTCGATCGCCGATATCTCCACCTTGTCGGATCGCACCATCTATGTACTGGGCAGGGAGCCGGGCCGCACCACGCTGACGCTGCTCGGGCCGGACGGCCGCCTGATCACCAATGTCGAGATCCGCGTGACCGCCGATGTCAGCGAACTGAAAGAGCGGCTGCGCGAAGTCATCCCGGGCGAGGCCATCGAGGTGCGCCCGGCCAATGACGGCCTGGTGCTGTCGGGCACCGTTTCCTCTTCGCTCGTGGTCGACCGGGCGCTTGATCTGGCGCAGCGCTATGCGCCGGGGCGGGTCTCCAACCTGATGATGGTCGGCGGCAGCCAGCAGGTGCTGCTGAAGGTGCGCTTTGCCGAAATGAACCGCTCGGTCCGCAAGAGCCTGTCGGCCAGCATGGCCGTCAACGGCATCGGCAGCGGCGGCGATATCGGCTATACCGGCGGCAACGGCACCTTTACCGAAGGCGACAATCTGCTCAACCTGTTCGACGGCGACAGCGCCACCAACGTGGGACGCACGGGCGAGAGCACGGGCGTTTTTTCCTTCGGCATCGGCGCCGGTGATGTTGAATTCGCCATCCTGCTGGAAGCGCTGGAAACCAAGGGCTTCGTGCGCACCCTGGCCGAACCGAACCTCACGGCCCTGTCGGGCCAGAAGGCCGAATTCCTGGCCGGTGGCGAATATCCCATCCCGGTTGCCAATGAAAACGGCGCCATCAGCGTCGATTTCCGCAAATTCGGCATCGTGCTTGAATTCACGCCGCGCGTGGTCGGGCCGAACATCAACCTGCGCATGAACGCAGAGGTCAGCGGCGTCGACCCCTCGGTCAGCTACACCGACGGCGCCGTGTCGATCGCCGGTTTTTCCAAGCGCTCGACGGCGACCACCGTGGAAATGCATGATGGCGAAAGCTTTGCCATCGCCGGCCTGTTGCAGGATGATTTCTCTTCGCTCAAGGGGCAGGTTCCCTGGCTGGGTGACATCCCGATCCTCGGCGCGCTGTTCCGCAGCTCCGAGTATAACCGGCAGCAAAGTGAACTGGTGATCATCGTCACCGCGCATCTGGTGACCCCGACCACCGGAGAGGCATTCGCCCTGCCGACCGACCGTGTGCGCCCCCCCACCGAAAGCGAATTGTTCCTGTTCGGCCAGGTCGCCGCCCCCAACCGCCCCAGAAACGGCCCCGCGGGCGAGGTCGCCCGGCAGGATTTTTCGGGCTCCTACGGCTATGTGATGGAGTGATGGCCATGCGCGCGCCCTTTGCCCTTGTGACGACTGCCGCACTCATGACGCTGGGCGCCTGTTCGCCGCAAAGCGCGATCAGCTTCTATTCGCCCGCCGGCGCCACGCTGGACGATGGCAGCTTCGGAAACTCGACCGTGAACAATATCCAGGTGATGACAGGCGCGCGGAACCTCGCGGTCAGCCTGTCGCGCAAATTCGCGGCCGAAGTGCCCAGCACGGTCAATTTCGCCTTCAACAGCGCCGCGCTGGACGCCGACGCACAGGCCGCCCTGCGGTTGCAGGCCGCGTGGATCAAGGAATATTCGCTGGCAAAGTTCCGCGTCTATGGCCACACCGACAAGGTCGGCTCCGACGGCTACAACAAGGCGCTCGGCCTGCGCCGCGCGCGCACAGTGGTGAACTTCCTCGTGGCGCAGGGCATTTCCCGAGATCGGCTGGAGGCGGTCGTCTCTTACGGGGAAACCCAGCCGCTGATCGTGACCGAAGGCCGCGAACGCCGCAACCGCCGCACCGTGACCGAGGTGTCGGGTTTTCTGAAGCCGCGTGAACAGCTGCTCGACGGCAAATACGCCCTGTTCGAGTATGACGAATACATCCGCAGCGCCAACGAGATCAACACGGATGTGTCGCTTGAGCCGGATGCAGCCGCCGAAGAGCGCTGAGGCATGCGGGAAAGGCGGCTCTGCGCCGCCCTTCCACCTGCCCCGATCACCCAACAATTTCGGTTTTTAAGCCGTAATGTTGCCCAGATTACCATCCATCTTTTCCTGGAGTGAGCAGCAGATACGGCGCTGAGTCGTATCGGGATGGCTGTGGTGTGGGGAACGGAAAAAAATGAGATCGTCCCTCGAACGCGCCGCGGTGTCCTGCAACGGAAGGATGCATGAGCAATGACGGGCAGTGCAGCACTAATGCCAGAGCCGGCGCCGATCGTCGCCTGTACGGTGTCGCGGGATGTGCAGGATTTCGACCTTCTGATCGAGGATATGGAGGCCGAACTGGGGGAAAGCTGGGGGGATCTGTCATTTGACGATGCCGCCGCCTTCTTTACCCAACCTGATGCCGCCGGGCTGGAATTCGTGGCCATTGCTGTGGACAACCGGGATGAGCAGCAGCTCGGCTTCATCGGAGAGCTGATCCGCACCGCCAAGGAAAACCGCATCCGCGTGATCCTGATCGCCAGTGACGTCGGCGCCATGGCCCTGCATCAGTTGCTGCGTCTCGGCGCGGATGATTTCGTGCCCTACCCCCTGCCCGAGGGCGCGCTGCATGAATCGATCGAACGTCTGCGCACACCTGCGCCTGCGCCGCAACCCGCGCTGCCCGTCGCCACACATCCCGGCGAGTTCAGCAAGGCGCGCGGGCATGTGGCGGATCGCAACGGCATCGTGCTGCCGGTTCACGGCCTTGCGGGCGGTGTCGGCGCCTCCACATTCGCGGTGAACCTGGCGTGGGAGCTGGCCACCGTCACCAAGGAAGACGCGCCCAAGGTCTGCCTGCTTGACCTTGATCTGCAGTTCGGGTCGGCGTCGACCTATCTTGACCTGCCCCGCCGCGAAGCGGTCTACGAGCTGTTGGCCGACACCGCGTCGATGGACAACGAAAGCTTCATGCAGGCCATGCTGACCTTCAACGAAAAGCTGCATGTCCTGACCGCGCCGGCCGACATGCTGCCGCTGGAAATTCTGGCCTCGGAGGATGTCGCCCGGCTGATCGACACCGCCCGCGCGAATTTCGACTTCGTGATCATCGATATGCCCAAGACTCTTGTGCAGTGGACGGAAACCGCGCTGAGCCAGGCCCAAGTCTATTTCGCGCTGCTGGAGCTGGACATGCGATCGGCACAAAACACGCTGCGCATGATACGGGCGCTGAAAAGCGAAGAGCTGCCGTATGAAAAACTGCGCTACGTGCTGAACCGCGCGCCGAAATTCACCGATCTTTCCGGAAAGAGCCGCGCCAAGCGCATGGCCGAAAACCTGGATATCGACATCGAGATCATGCTGCCCGAAGGCGGCAAACCGGTCGCCCAGGCCGCCGATCACGGCCTGCCGCTGGCCGAAAGCGCGCCGAAAGCGCTTCTGCGCAAGGAAATTCACAAACTGGCCGTTTCGCTGCACGAGCATGCGCTGCAGGCGGCCGCGGCGGCGGGATGACCCGCCGCAACAGGTAGAGAGTCGAGCCATGTTTTCGCGTTATAAAAAACCAGCAGCGGGCGCAGGAACCCCGCCTTCCGCCGGACAGGCGGCGGCGCAGCCCACCCCCCAGGCCGCGGCGCCCCGCCCGACCATGGCCAAGCAAAAGCCCAAGCCGCCGGCCCAGCCCGTCCAGAGCGACAAGGACCGCAAGCGCAAGGAGCGGCTGGGCGAGATCAAGGTCGAGCTGCACCGGCGCCTGCTGGAAGACCTGAACCTTGCCGCCCTCGAACGGGCGAGCGAGGCCGATCTGAAGGCCGAGATTCAG
This sequence comes from Actibacterium naphthalenivorans, assembly GCF_014196965.1. Lineage (GTDB taxonomy): Bacteria > Pseudomonadota > Alphaproteobacteria > Rhodobacterales > Rhodobacteraceae > Actibacterium_A > Actibacterium_A naphthalenivorans. Next base: position 384,496 of record NZ_JACIEQ010000001.1, read on the forward strand.
TCGATCTCTTCAGAAGCGCTGGCCGAGATGAGCGTCGTTCTGAACAAGGAAGAACGCGGCGCGCTGAACCAGGATCTGTTCGACGAGGTGATGGGCCTGGGCCCACTGGAAACGCTTCTGAAGGACGACACGGTCAACGATATCCTGGTCAACGGCCCGCAACAGATCTTCGTGGAACGTTCGGGCAAGCTGGAACTCACCGAAATCACCTTCAAGGATGAAAAGCACCTGCTGCGGATCATCGACAAGATCGTGTCGGCCGTGGGCCGCCGGGTCGATGAATCCAATCCTTATGTTGACGCCCGCCTGGCCGACGGGTCGCGCTTCAACGCGATGGTGCCGCCGATCGCGGTGGATGGCAGCCTGGTTTCCATCCGGAAGTTCAAGAAGGAAAAGCTGGGCATTGACGATCTGGTCAGGTTCGGCGCCTTCACCGAGGAAATGGCCGTTTACCTTCAGGCCGCCGTGGCCTGCCGCCTGAACGTGATCGTGTCGGGCGGCACCGGGTCGGGCAAGACCACCACGCTGAACGCGCTGTCGTCGTTCATCGACAATTCCGAACGCATCCTGACGATCGAGGATACCGCCGAACTTCAGCTCCAGCAGACCCATGTCGGCCGGATGGAAAGCCGCCCCGCCAACGTCGAGGGCAAGGGCGCGGTCACCCAGCGCGACTGTCTGCGCAACGCCCTGCGGATGCGCCCCGACCGCATCATCGTCGGCGAGACCCGCGGCGAGGAAGTGATCGACATGCTGCAGGCGATGAACACCGGCCACGACGGGTCGATGACCACGATCCACGCCAACTCTGCCCGCGACGGCGTATCGCGTCTGGAAAACATGATCGCGATGGCGGGCATCGAAATGCCGCTGAAAGCCGTGCGCAGCCAGATTTCCAGCGCCGTGAACCTGATCGTGCAGGCCAGCCGCCTGCAGGACGGCAGCCGCCGCATGGTCTCGATCACCGAGATCACCGGCATGGAGGGCGAGGTGATCTCGATGCAGGAAGTGTTCCGCTACGAGCGGCTCGGGCTGGCGCCGGATGGCAAGATCATCGGCCGCTTCAACGCCACCGGCGTGCGCTCGCACTATTCCCAGCGCTTCAAGCAATGGGGCTATGACCTGCCACCAACCATCTTTGAACCCATCGCCGCGGAGTGAACGCACATGGTGCTCAGCGCAGAACCGATTATCTATGGCCTGATCTTCGTCGGCGTTCTGGCGCTGGTCGAGGGGCTGTATCTGACTGTCTTCGGCAAATCCATCAGTCTGAACAGCCGCGTGAACCGCCGGCTGGACATGCTGGAAAAGGGCGCCGACCGTGAACAGGTTCTGGAGCAGCTCCGCAAGGAGATGAGCCAGCATCTGAACGCCCGCGGCATCCCGCTCTATTCGATCCTGGCCGACAAGGCGCAGAAGGCGAACATCGCCTTTTCGCCCAAGGCGCTGATCATGATCATGGGGCTGTTGTCGGTGCTGGCTTTCCTGGGCCTGACCGTGGGCACCAGCGCATCGCTGCCGGCGCGGCTTCTGGTGTCTGTCGGGATGGGTGTGGGGGCGGTGTTCGTCTGGGTCAGCAACAAGGCCAAGAAACGCCTGAGCCTGGTCGAGGAACAGCTTCCCGAAGCTGTCGAACTGATGGTGCGCAGCCTGCGCGTGGGCCATCCGTTTTCCTCGGCGGTCAGTATCGTGGCTAAAGAGGTGCCCGACCCGCTGGGCACCGAGTTCGGCATGATCGCCGACGAAGCCGCCTATGGCCGCGACGTGTCGGAAAGCCTCAAGGATCTGGCCGAACGCATGGATATGCAGGATCTGCGTTTCCTCGCGGTGGCGGTGACGATCCAGCAGCAATCCGGCGGCAACCTGGCCGAGATCCTGGAAGGTCTGGCCAAGGTGATCCGCGCCCGGTTCAAGCTGTTTCGCAGGGTCAAGGCGATCACGGCGGAATCGAAATGGTCGGGCATGTTCCTGTCGGCCTTCCCGGTCATCGCCATCGTGGTGATCAACATCCTCAAGCCCGATTATTATGACGATGTAATCGACACCCCGGTCTTTATTCCGGCGGCCATCGCCGTGGGCGTGTTTCTGGTGATGAACGTGGTCTTCATGAAGATCATGGTCAACATCAAGGTATAGCGAGAACGGACACGGAAATGTTCAACACACTCACCCGCCTGCTGACGGAAAAACTGGGCCCGCTCGGGCCGCTCTATGCGGTTGGCATTCTGGGCGTCGTCTTCATCGCGCTGGCCCTTCCGATGCTGCTCAAGCGCAAGCCCGACCCGCTCGACCGGCTCAAGGCCGCGGGCGCAACCGCGCGCCAGACCAAGACGCAGAAGAAGGACGCGGACGAGGTGCGCCTGCGGCACGGCTCCAAATCGAGCGAAAAGCTCGACAAGTTCGCCACCTTTCTCGAGCCGCAGGATGAAGAGGAACTGACGGCGTCGCGGCTGAAGCTTCTGCGTGCCGGGTACCGCTCGAAATCGGCGGTGCGCACCTTCCACTTCGCGCAATTCGCGCTCGGGCTGGGGTTCCTGTTCCTGGGGGTGCTCTATGTGGTCATCCTGTCGGCCACCAGCGACGTGTCGATGCAAAAGGTGGTTCTGTCGATCCTGGTGCCGGGCGGGGCGGGATACTTCCTGCCGAAATACTGGGTCGAGCGGCGCGTTCAATCGCGGCAGGAACAGATCACCAACGGCTTTCCCGACAGCCTCGACATGATGCTTGTCTGCGTCGAGGCCGGGCAATCTCTCGATCAGTCGATCATCCGTGTGTCCAAGGAGCTGCGCGCCGGCTTTCCGGCGCTGGCCGAGGAATTCGAGATCGTGTCTTACGAGATCAAGGCCGGCAAGGACAAGATCACCGTGCTCAAGGACATGGGCGAGCGCTGCGGCGTGATGGACATTTCCTCTTTCGTGACCGTGCTGGTGCAATCGGCCACCTTCGGCACCTCGATCGCCGATGCGCTGCGGGTCTATGCCGGTGAAATGCGCGACAAACGTGTCATGCGGGCCGAGGAAAAGGCCAACAAGTTGCCCACAAAGCTCACCCTTGGTACGATGATGTTCACGCTTCCGCCTTTGTTGATTATTCTGATCGGACCTTCGGTTTATGGTATTGCGCAAATGATGGGCAACGTAGAATTCTGATTGCATGATCACGGCGCGGGCGGGGGTATTCACATTGGTCTGGCTTCTGGCCGCCTGTCAGACGACGGGCGGCCTTTCGCCTGTCTACAAGGGGCTTGCCCCGCCCCCCGGCACGCCGCGTATCACCGAGGCGGTTGACGGGCTGGTCGTCGGGCACAGGCTGATGGCGGCCGGGGAATACGAGCTGGCGCTGAAAGCCTATCTGCGCGCCGCGGCCGAAAACGGCACCGACGCGGATGTGTTCTCGGCCCTCGGCTCGGCCAACCTGCGGCTGGGCCGTCTGGGCCAGGCCGAAATCCTGTTGCGCGAAGCCATCAAGCGGGACGAGGAATTCGTGCCGGCCTGGAACAATCTGGGCGTCGTGCTGATGGAACAGGGCAAACCGGGCGAAGCGCGGCTGGTGTTCCAGAACGCCTTCGCGCTGGACAGCGCACAATCCGATGAAATCCGTGAAAACCTGCGCTTGGCTATCGCAAAATCGGAAAATCCCGCGTATGATGAGGGTGATAATAATAATTTCGATCTGGTGCGGCGGGGCGACGGGCGTTACCTGCTTCTCTCCACACCCTGAGGACAGAGCAGTATAAAGGACGCAAAAATGCGCCATCGTTATTTTGTCGTGCTGTGCGTGGGCGGCGCGCTTGCGCTTTCAGGCTGTACCGGAAAATCCGACGAAGAGGTCGAGCGCGCCGTGCAGGACGTGATCTCCTCTGACGAAAGCAGCCTGAACGACATCATGCTGACCGTGGCCGACCCCGACGAGGCGGTGGCCTATTTCAAACGCGCCGCCGCAGAACAGCCCGACCGGATCGACCTGAAGCGCAACCTGGCCCGCTCGCTGATCCGCGCCCGGCACAGCGCCGAGGCGGTCACCGTCTGGGCCAAGGTGGTGGACGATCCCGATGCCACCAATGACGACCGCATCGATTACGCCGATGCCCTGATCCGGGCCGGGAAGTGGAAAGAGGCCGAAAAGACCCTCGACAGTGTTCCGCCCACGATCGAAACCTTCAAGCGCTACAAGCTGGAGGCGATGGTCGCCGACAGCAACAAGGAATGGGGCCGGTCCGACAGCTTCTATGAAACCGCCGTGGGCCTGACCACGAAACCGGCGGGCGTTCTGAACAACTGGGGCTATTCCAAACTGTCGCGCGGCGATTATTCCGCGGCCGAGCGTCTGTTCGTCGATGCCATCGTCTATGACCCGAACCTGTTCACCGCCAAGAACAACCTGATCCTGGCGCGTGGCGCGCAGCGCAACTATCAGATGCCGGTGGTCCAGATGAGCCAAGTGGAACGGGCGCAGCTTTTGTACACGCTGGCGCTGTCGGCGGTGAAACAGGGCGATGTCGCCATCGGCAAGGGCCTGCTGGAAGAGGCGATCGACACCCATCCGCAGCATTTCGAGGCTGCCGTGCGCTCGCTGCGCGCGCTCGATCCCAGAACGGTCAATTGATCCGCCGATGCTGCTTTCCGCCAATCCCGCCCTGTGGTTTCTGATTGTCGCCGCCCCGATCTGCGTCTGGGCCGCCTGGAGCGACATGAAGACGATGAAAATCCCCAACAAATCGGTCTGGGTGCTTGTGCTGGCCTTCGCCGTCACCGGTGTGCTGGTGCTGCCGATGCAGGAATTCCTGTGGCGTTGGGCGCATCTGGCCGTGATCCTGGTGGTCGGCTTCGTGATGAACATGGCCCGGATGATCGGTGCCGGCGATGCCAAGTTCGCCGCCGCCATGGCGCCCTTCGTGGCGCTGCCCGATGCGGGCAAATTCGCCATGCTGTTCTCGGTGGTGCTGGTTCTCGCTTTCCTCGCGCATCGCATCGCCCGCGCCACGCCCGCCGTCAAACGGGCCGCGCCGGGTTGGGAATCGTGGGAGCGGCGGGATTTCCCCATGGGCCTGGCGCTTGGCACCGCGCTGATCGCCTATCTGGCGATTGCGGCCACCTATCCCTGAATGGCGCCCCGACGCAGCAGGATGAACAGCTCGCTGCGATACACCTCGGTCAGGGGCACGCCCCGCGCCTCGATCGCCTTGAGGATGCGCCGCCGCTCTGACGTCTTGTAGGGGCAGAACGGCACCAGAACGTAGTCGGTGTTTTCCAGCCCCGGCGCGCCGCCGTAATACCACGGCCCGCTTCCCTTCAGCGGCTTGAGATCGCCGAACATCCAGAGCACGTTCAGAATATCGGCCACCATGATGCGGTCCTCGCCGCCATAGCCGGCCGCGTCCAGCTCCTGCGCCATGCTGCGATACCAGCCGACCGGGCCGTTGCCGATTTCGCACCAGTTCAGCACCTCGCCGTTCAGAACCGTCTTCTCCGCCACCGGCCGCAGGGCGCGCGCCTGCGCCGCCACGGCCGGATACTCGGGCGCCGAGGAGACCTTGAACTGATAGCTGCGCTCAAGCTCACCCTTCAGATCGGCATGGTCGGGGCGGTTTGGCAGGAACGGCGTGTAATCGGCATCGGCCGCGCCGAAATGCACGACGGGGCTGTAGATCATGTTGAACGCCGCAGGCGACCCGATGGCAAAGAACGCCACCGCCGCCATGTTCAGTGCCTGACGCAGATCCCAGCCAAACGGGTTTTTCACCTCTTCGCCCGGCCGCATCAGCAGCACCAGAAACCCGGCCAGAACCGTCCATTGCGGATCATTCCCGAAATTCTGGAAGGTCACGTAGAAAAACGCGGGCGCCAGCACCAGCAGGATCAGCCCCTCATACCGCTGCCCCGCCTGCCGCAGCAGGATCACCGACAGAAACATCAGCAGCGTGCCGCCGATATGGGTGGGCAGGCGCAGCGTTTCGAGAAACGGCGCGGTGGGATAGGGGCGGACCCCGGAACTGGCGACCGTGATCAGATCACCCAGGTAGCCGCCCCAAAAGGCGACCCCGGCCACCAGGGTAACGAGGGCCGCAACCCCCGCCCCCGCCCCTGCCGCGATGCCGATCACCGCCCATTGCCGCCGCAGCGCCAGCGCCAGCAGCAGCGGCACCGCGAAGGAGATGAAATAGGTCAGCTTCGACAGCGCCAGAAACGCCATGAGCATCCCGATCGAAAGCCCGTCGGCCAGCGCGCTGCGCCGGTGCCGCGGCTCGGTCACCGCCACCAGAACCGCAACATAGGCCGCCGCCCAGGCCCAGCGGTTGTAATACATCGCGATCGATGTGGCAGACGACACCTGCCCCTGGCTGAGCGCCAGCACCAGCACCAGCGCGAAAAAACCGAAGAGATAGGGCCACGCCCCCGAAAGGCGGCTGACCCCGGCCCACCAGATCGCCGGCACCAGGCACAGCGCCACCAGAACCTGGCCCAGCATGATCGCGTGGCCCACGCCCGCCCCCAGCCGGACGAACAGAGCAATCGGCGCATAGCCCAGAATGCCCAGCGGTGTCATGAAATCCTGATGCGGGCGTTCGCCGGCCGCCAGCCGCAGCACCAGATCGACCAGATGCGCCGTATCGCCCTCATAATTCCCGACGTAAAGCCCGCCTTTCAAAAGGGCCGCGGCGCCATAGATCGCCACCACAAGCAGCAGGAAGCCCGCCATGTAGATCGGATTGGGTCTGCTCATTTTTTTGCCCCATTTGGGTGTTAGCCAGTTCTCGCCCGCCAGGCGTGGTTTCGACCCGGCCGGTCGCGGCGCGTCTTGTCGTAACCCCCTCAGGCAGACCCTCTGTCACAAGATATTCGAGCAGCTTTAAGGCACAACGATGAATATGCAATCCTCCCCGGTTCTGGCGCCCCCGGCCCCCCGCAGCCTCGATCAGATGCGCCTGCCCATGGTCATGATGCGCGATATCCTTCTGAAAACGATGTTCCGGCAGAACGTTGAAATCGTCACCGAAATCGCACGCTCCATCTGCCTGCCCGTCTCCGTCACGCAAGAGCTTGTCGATCTGGCCCGCACCCAGAAACTGGTCGAGGCAACAGGCACGCTGCACGCCAATTCGGGCGGCGAGATGGGGTATCAGTTGACCGATACCGGAAAAAGCCGCGCGCTCGACGCGCTCAGCCAGTCGGAATATTACGGGGCGATGCCGGTGCCGCTGGATGTCTATCGCGAGCAGGTCAAGCGTCAGTCGATCCGCAACATCCAGGTCACGCGCGACCAGCTGACCACCGCGATGGGCCACCTCATCCTGCCGCGCTCGCTTCTCGATCATCTCGGGCCCGCGGTTTCGGCCGGGCGCTCGATCCTGATGTATGGCCCGCCGGGCAATGGTAAATCCTCCATCTCCAACGGCATCCGGGATGCGCTCGGCGACAAGATCTATATCCCGCGCGCCATCGAATATACCGGCCAGGTCATCACCGTCTACGACCCGATCGTGCATACCGCCGCCCAGGAACAGGTGGATGATCCCAACTCCCTGCGCCGCTCTGCCGGCCGCTATGACACGCGCTATGTGCTGTGCGACAGGCCGACGGTTGTCACCGGCGGTGAGCTGTCGCTGTCGATGCTCGATCTGGTCTACAACCCCACCGCGCGCACCTATCAGGCGCCGCTGCAGCTCAAATCCACCGGCGGCGTCTTCATCGTCGACGACCTCGGCCGCCAGGCCGAACCGCCGCAGGCGCTGGTCAACCGCTGGATCGTGCCGCTGGAGGAAAGCCGCGATATTCTGGCCCTGCAATCGGGCGAGAAGTTCGAGGTCCCCTTTGACACGCTGGTGATCTTTTCCACCAACTTCCACCCCAACGAGATTTTCGACAAGGCCGCCCTGCGCCGGATCTTTTTCAAGATCAAGATCGATGGCCCCTGCAAAGAGGATTTCCTGAAGATCTTCGCCCTGGTGGCCCGCAAGAAGAAGATCCCGCTGGATGAACGGGCGATCGTTCATCTGCTGCAGAAGAAATACCCGACCATCGCCAATGAATATGCGAACTATCAGCCGGTCTTCCTGATCGACCAGATGATCGCGATCTGCGAATTCGAAGGCATCCCCTATCAGATGACCCCCGAATTGATCGACCGCGCCTGGGCCAACATGTTCGTCAAGCAGGAAGCCATCGTTCACTGACGGCGCCCGGCCGCGCCGCCGCGACCGGCCCGACCTGTGCAAACCCTGGCGGCATGCCTACATTCAGCCGCATGAACGAGCTGCCACCTGCCTTCGCCGCCTGGTTCGCCGCGCGCGGCTGGTCGGCCCATCCGCACCAGAAAGCGATTCTGGCACGGCGCATGGCGCCCGCCCAACTGCTGATCGCGCCCACCGGCGGTGGCAAGACACTTGCAGGATTTCTACCTTCGCTGCACGAGCTTGCGAGCGATACCCATTCCGGCTTGCACACGCTCTACATTTCGCCGCTCAAGGCGCTGGCGGCCGATATCCGCCGCAATCTGCGCGCCCCGGTCGAAGAAATGGGCCTGCACATCCGCATCGAAGACCGCACCGGAGATACCTCCCACAGCCAGCGCCGGCGCCAGCGGGCCGACCCGCCCCACATCCTGCTGACCACACCCGAAAGCCTGGCCCTGCTGCTCAGCTATGAAGACGCGCCGCGCATTTTCGCCGGGCTGCAACGGGTCATCGTCGATGAAATCCATGCCCTCGCCGAAAGCAAGCGGGGCGATCAGCTCATGCTGTGCCTGTCGCGCCTGTCCACGCTTTGCCCCGGCCTGCGCCGGGTCGGCCTGTCGGCCACGGTCGAAGACCCCGCCGCCATCGCCCGGTTTCTGGCCCGCCACCCCGATCCGTGCGATATTCTACACGCCGACCCCGGCCCCGATCCCGACATCGCCATGCTGGAAACCGGCGCGCCGCCGCCCTGGGCCGGCGGCGGCGGGCGCTACGCGATCCCGGCAATTCTGGCGCAGGTGAAACGGCACAAGACCACGCTGATCTTCCACAACACCCGCGCCCAGGCCGAGCTTTTCTTTCACGCGCTTTGGCTGGCCAACGAAGACACCCTGCCGATCGGCATCCACCACGGCTCGCTGTCGCGCGAACAGCGGGAACGGGTCGAGGCGGCGATGGTCGCCGGTGAACTGCGCGCCGTGGTCTGCACCGGATCGCTGGATCTGGGCATCGACTGGGGCGATGTGGATCTGGTGATACAGGTCGGTGCACCGAAAAACGTCAAGCGGCTGGTACAGCGCATCGGCCGGGCCAACCACCGCTACAACGCCCCGTCCAAGGCGCTGCTGGTGCCTGCCAACCGGTTCGAGGTGGTGGAATGCGTCGCCGCGCTTCAGGCCGTCCGCGCCCATGATCTGGATGGCGACCCGCGCCCGCCCGGACCGCGCGATGTGCTGTGCCAGCACATCCTGATCACCGCCGCCGCCGGCCCGTTCGATGCCGGCGCGCTTTTTGCCGAGGTGACGACCGCCGGCGCCTATGCCGGGCTCAGCCGGGCCGAATTCGATGCCTGCCTCGATTTCGCGGCCACTGGCGGCTATGCGCTGCGCCGCTATGACCGCTGGCAGCGGTTGCAACAGACCGGCGGCAAATGGCACCTGCGCGACCCGCGCGCGGCGCGTCAGATCCGCATGAACATCGGCACCATCGTCGATACCGATCTGCTGAAGGTCAGGCTGAAGAACAGCCGGGGGGGCACCCCGCTGGGCGAGGTCGAGGAAGCCTTCGCCGCCACGCTGACCCCGGGCGACACTTTCCTGATCGGTGGGCAGATCGTGCGCTATGAGGGGCTGCGCGAGATGACGGTAGAGGTGACCCGCCGCGCCTCTGGCAGCCCGAAGATCGCCGTGTTCTCTGGCAGCAAATTCGCCACCTCCACCCAGCTTTCGGACCGCATTCTGGCGATGTTCCAGCAGGAGAGATGGCCCGGCCTGCCCGCCCACACCGCCGAATGGCTGGCGCTGCAGCGCGACGTGTCGCAGCTTCCGCGCCGCGACCGGCTGTTGGTGGAAACCTTCCCGCACGAGGGGCGCGCGCATAGCTGCATCTACGGCTTCGCGGGCCGCAACGCGCAACAGACGCTGGGCCTGCTGCTGACCCAGCGGATGGAGCAGGCCGGGCTGCACCCGCTGGGCTTTGTCGCCACCGATTACGCCACGCTGATCTGGGCGCTCGACCCGGTGACAGACCCCGCCCCCCTGTTCGACGCCGCCGCCATGCGCGACGGGTTCGAGACCTGGCTGGCCGGAAACGCGGTGATGAAACGCACCTTCCGCAGCGCCGCCGTCATCGCCGGGCTGATCGAGCGCAACGTGCCGGGCCAGCGCAAATCGGGGCGGCAGGCGACCTTCAGCTCCGACATCCTGTATGACACGCTGGTCAAATACGACCCCCACCACCTGATGCTGCGGATCACCCGCGAAGAGGCGCTGAAAGGCCTGGTCGATTTCGGGCGGATCGAGGCGATGCTGGAGCGTATCGAAGGCCGGATCGACCATATGCCCCTGCCCCGCGTCAGCCCGCTGGCCGCGCCCCTGTTTCAGGAGGTCGGCCGCGTGCCGATCAAGGGAGCGGGCGCGGAACGGCTGCTGGCGCAGGCGGCGGCCAGCGCGATGGCGGCGGCGGGCCTGTCATGACCCCTTGCATTTCCACGCCGAATGCGATCAGAACGAAGCATGAACGGGTTTGATTTCACCCTGAACGGCGCCGATCTGGCCGCCCTGCCCTCTGGCGCGCTTTGGTGGGCGGCGGAGCGGTTGCTGGCCGTTTCAGATCTGCACCTGGGCAAATCCGAGCGGCTGGCCCGGCGCGGCGGCACGATGCTGCCCCCCTATGAGGTGCGCGATACGCTGGCGCGGCTGGAGGCCGATATCGCCGCGACGCGCCCCGCCGCCGTGCTGTGCCTGGGCGATACGTTCGACGACCTGACCGCGATGGAAAACCTGCCCGAGCAGGAGGCGCTGTGGCTGACCCGGCTGATGGCCGGGCGCCGCTGGATCTGGATCGAGGGCAATCACGACCCCGGCCCGACAAGCTTTGGCGGCACCCATCTGGCCGAGCTGCGGCTGCCCCCGTTGACCTTCCGCCACATCGCCGCCCCCGGCGCGGCCGCGGAGGTGTCCGGCCATTACCACCCCAAGGCGCGGCTTGGCGGCCTGTCGCGGCCCTGTTTCCTGATCGACGCGGCGCGGGTGATCCTGCCGGCCTACGGCACCTATACCGGCGGGCTGCGCAGCGATGACGCGGCGCTTTGCGCGCTGATGGATGACCGGGCGATTGCCGTGCTGACGGGGAAGGCCGCGCATGCCATCCCGATGCCGCGCGCTCAGATCAGGCCGCGCGCCTCGACGTCGCCGCGGTAATTGCGGCTGACCGGCACCCTGCTGCAATCCTCGAGCAACAGCATCAGGCGCCCCTTTTCCATCTCATGCCCTGTCACCGCATCCGTCGCCACCCAGTGAGAGCGGTGCACCTGCAGGCCGTCGGCGCCCTCAAGTTCATCCAGCGCATCGGAAAACCGCAGCAAAAGCTTGCTCTCGCCCTTGTCGGTGACCACCAGAACATAGTGATCGAACACCGAACACCGGATGAGCCGCCCCTGCAGCGGCGGTGCGATCCGCCGCATCAGCCGCGGCTCGATGGGGGTCATCTCGGGCGCGACGGAATTCCCCGCGAGGATCCGCCTGACAGCACTGACCCCGAGGCTGACCACGAGGACCAGAAAGAACATCTCGGGCAACGCGGGCGAGCTATGGTTCTGCCCGGTGGATACACGGGCGGAAAACCAGGTGAGCGGCCCGCTCAGCATCGCGGCCATGGCAACCGCGATAGCCCCGGACATCGGCCAGTAACCGTAGCCCTGCATCAACCGCCGGATCGTCAGCCGCACCGCCAGCCCCAACAGGATGGAAACCGCCACCACCGTCGCCCAATAGGCCAGGCGCAGCTGAAAGGGCATTTTGTTGAACGTACCGAACGGGCCGGCATAGGACACAAGAACCGTCACCACCGCCCATGTCAGCACCGGCACGGGCGATTTGAGTACTGCCTTATATTCCTTAACCAGAGAAACCATAAACATATCTTACAGATGGAAAATTTTTCATCACGGGGAGCAGACCGCCCTGCTTCCCCTTATATTCAATGCTCAATACCTGTTGCCAGGCACCGGCCGGGCGGCGGCCGGTCCGACGGTCCGGGCCTATCGCACGGGCAGATAAAAGTTGCAACCCAGAGCGGCCCGGAAACCGGCCCGCTCAACCATGAGCCCTCGCCGGCCGCTCAGGCGGTCAGCCCCGCAGGTTCGGCCAGGCCGTTGGCCCGGCAGCAGGCGGTCAGCGTGTTGGCCAGAAGGCAGGCGATCGTCATCGGCCCGACGCCCCCCGGCACCGGCGTGATCGCGCCGGCAACGGCGGCCGCGCTTTCAAAATGCACATCCCCCACAAGGCGCGTCTTGCCCGCGCCCTTTTCCGGGGCGGGGATGCGGTTGATGCCCACGTCGATGACCGTTGCGCCGGGTTTCACCCAGTCTGCGGTGATCATTTCCGGGCGCCCCACCGCCGCCACCAGAATATCGGCGCCACGGCACAGCGCCTCGATCTCCCGGGTGCGGGAATGGGCGATGGTCACGGTACAGCTGTCGCGCAGCAAAAGCTGCGCCATCGGCTTGCCCACGATATTCGACCGGCCCACCACGACGGCGTTCATCCCCGATAGATCGCCGTGCCGGTCGCGCAGCATCATCAGGCAGCCCAGCGGCGTGCAGGGCACCATCGCCTTCTGCCCGGTCGCCAGCAGACCAACATTCGAGATGTGAAACCCGTCCACATCCTTGGCGGGGTCGATCCGGCCGACCACCAGATTCTCGTCGATATGCGGCGGCAGCGGCAGTTGCACGAGGATGCCATGCACCGCGCTGTCGGCATTCAGCGCATCCAGCAGCACCAGAAGGTCGGCCTCGGTGGTCTCGGCCGGCAGCTTGTGCTCGAACGAGGCCATGCCGGCCTCGGCGGTCTGCTTGCCCTTGTTGCGCACGTAAACCTGGCTTGCCGGGTCTTCCCCCAGCAGAACCACGGCGAGGCCGGGGGTGATGCCATGCACCTCTTTCAGGCGGGCGACCTGGGCGGCCACCCTGGCCCGCACCTGCCCGGCAAAGGCTTTTCCGTCAATCAGATCCGCGCTCATGGGCCGGCCTCCTCAGTCGTGTTGCGATGGGCCAAGCACCCGTTCTTCACGGGCGATCGACCAGTCGATCATCTGCCGCCAGATCGTTTCGGCGAAATCCGGGTCGAGCCCGGCCGCATCGGCATTTCTGCGGGCGTTGGCCACGACCTGCTCCACCCGCGCGTCGATCCGCGCGGCCAAGCCTTCGGCCGGTTTGAGTTCTGCCGCGCGATCGATGTAGGCCGCGCGCCGCGCCAGCATCTCGATCAGCCGCTGGTCAAGCGCGTCGATCTGCGCACGAAGTTCGAGCATCGAATTGCAATCCTGAGGAGCCTTCACAATCATTCTCCCGGTTGACGCGTCGCGCCCCTCTTACGGCAGGTTGCGACGCGCCTCAAGTCAGGCTCAGAACAGCCCTTCGATCTGCCCCAGGTCGTTCAGGCCGATCGTCTCGGCCGCGGGCATGCGCGGCAGTCCGGGCATGGTCATGATCTCTCCGCAGATCGCGACGACGAAGCCGGCACCCGCGCTCAGCCGCACCTCGCGCAGGGGCACCGTGAACCCGGTGGGCGCGCCGCGCAGGGCGGGATCGGTGGAAAAGCTGTACTGCGTCTTGGCCATGCAGACCGGCAGATTGCCATGACCCGCCTGTTCCCACGCGCGAAGCTGGTCGCGGATGGCCGGCGCGGCCTGCACCCCGTCGGCGCGGTAGATGCGTTTGGCGATGGTTTCGATCTTTTCGAACAGAGGCATGTCATCGGGATAGAGCGGCGTGAAATCCGCCGCCCCAGCATCGGCGATCTCGGCCACACGGCGCGCCAGCTCCTCTGCCCCGGCACCACCTTTTTCCCAGTGACGGCAAAGGATTGCCGTGCTGTCTTGATGTGCCACATAAGCCTGAAGCGCAGCGATTTCGGCATCCGTATCAGTGGCGAAATGGTTGATCGCCACCACCACCGGCACCCCGAACCCGCTCATGTTCTCGATATGCCGCCCGAGATTGGCACAGCCCGCCGTCACGGCGGCCACATCCTCGGCCCCCAGATCGGCCTTGGCCACGCCGCCGTTCATCTTCATCGCCCGCACCGTGGCGACGATCACCACCACCGCGGGCGCCAGCCCGGCCTTGCGGCACTTGATGTTCATGAACTTCTCGGCCCCCAGATCGGCGCCGAAGCCCGCCTCCGTCACCACGTAATCGGCCAGCTTCAGCGCCGTGGTGGTGGCCACGACCGAATTGCAGCCATGGGCGATATTGGCGAACGGGCCGCCATGCACGAAGGCCGGGGTGTGTTCCAGCGTCTGCACCAGATTGGGCTGCATCGCCTCTTTCAGCAGCACGGTCATCGCGCCATCGGCCTTGATGTCCCGGCAAAAAACCGGCGCGCGGTCACGGGTGTAGCCCACGATGATATCGCCCAGCCGGCGCTGCAGATCATCCAGATCGCGCGCCAGACACAGGATCGCCATCACCTCGGACGCCACGGTGATGTCGAATCCCGTCTGGCGGGGAAAGCCGTTGGCCACCCCGCCCAGGCTGGTCACCATATCGCGCAGGGCGCGGTCGTTCATGTCCATCACCCGGCGCCAGACCACCCGGCGCTGATCGATCTCCAGCGCGTTGCCCCAGTAGATATGGTTGTCGATCATCGCGGCCAGCAGGTTATGCGCGGCCGTGATGGCATGGAAATCGCCGGTGAAATGCAGGTTCATCTCTTCCATCGGCACGACCTGGGCAAAGCCGCCCCCCGCCGCTCCGCCCTTCATCCCGAAACAGGGGCCAAGGCTGGCTTCGCGGATGCAGATCGCCGCCCGCTTGCCGATCCGGTTCAGCCCGTCGCCAAGCCCCACCGTGGTGGTCGTCTTGCCCTCGCCCGCCGGGGTCGGGTTGACGGCCGTCACGAGAATGAGCTTGCCGTTCGGGCGGTCGCCGAGCGACCGGATGAAATCGGCGCTGACCTTGGCCTTGTCATGGCCGTAGGGCACCAGATGCGCCTCGGGGATGCCCAGGCTCGCGCCGATGTCGCGGATCGGTTTCTTGCAGGCTGCCCGCGCGATTTCGATATCGGTCTTATGGGCCATGGAACCTCCGTTTTCCTGCGGCGACACTCGGGGTTGGCTATAGCGGGCGGGGGGCGGTTGTACAGCAGCGTTTCGACGCGCGCGCCGCCGAAATCGTCGCAACCCCTTTTCGAATGATGAACCTCCGGCGCCTATCCGGCCCGCGCCGCATCCAGGCAAGACCATACGGGCTGATCGGGGATGTGCAGCGTCAGGACGTCGCCCAGCCGCAGCGGCCCCTCACGCTCCACCCAGGCGGTGACGCCGCGCCGCCCCTCTGCCGCCGGCTTGAAGGCACGGCCCGCGCCCGGCAGTTCCGCCTCGATCACCTTGGCCGGAAGCTGGCAGGGGCGGTTCTCCATGTCGATGGTCAACGTCGTGCCGCCCGCATTCTGCAGGCGCGACGAGGGCGGCACATGGCTGAAATCCGGGATCCCCTCGATCACGATCGACGCGCCCAGCCAAGACGGGTCGAGCCGTTGCACGCCCATCTCCGCGGCGATCGCGGCAAGCTCTTCGGCCGACAGGATCGAAAACTGCCGGACGTTGCGGATTTCGGTGCCCCGAGCGTATTGTGACAACACGCGCGAGCAGGACGGGCGCGTAAGCCCCGCGTGTTCCTCCCCCTCGACCCCGGCAAACCCCGCCATCACCTCTTGCAACGGCTCCGCCGTCAGGCTGGCGGCGCGATCGGCAACGCGGCCAAGCCAGGTGATCCGGGCGGTGAAATCGGTTGGTTTAAGGGCGGGCATCGGCAATCTCCTGCTGTGGCCCGCGCAGCATGGGGCAGCGCGACGCAGGCCGCAATTCAAAGATGCTGAAGACGCGCATCACAAGGCGCGATTACCCCGTCAGAGCCGCGCCAGCGGGCAGAGCGCCGGGCGCAAAAGAAAACCCCGAAACCGGGTGGGGTTTCGGGGTTCTGCCTTGTTCTGCGGTCTGGCTCAGAGCGTCGGTTCCGGCTCCAGCCCGCCATCCGGATTGGATTTGGGCTTGGTGGTTTTCGGAATGGCCGTGATCGACGGCGCGCCGCCCTGATCCGGCGGGGTGTCTTCGTCATCACCCCGGTTCAGCGGCTCACCAGCGATCACCCGGGTGATCTCATTGCCGGTCAGGGTTTCATACTCCAGAAGCCCCTGCGCCAGCCGGTGCAGGTCTTCGCTCTTTTCGGTCAGGATGCGCTTGGCGGTTTCGTAACCTTCATCCACGATCTTGCGCACTTCCTCGTCAATCTTCTCCTGGGTCTCGGGCGAGGCATGGGCCTGACCCTGGTAGTTGCCCAGATAAGATTGCTGCTCGTTGGCATAGTCGATGTTGCCCAGCGTTTCGGACATACCGAACTGCGTCACCATTGCGCGGGCGATGCGCGTGACCTGCTGAATGTCCGAAGCGGCACCCGAGGTCACGTTCTCCTTGCCGAAGATCAGCTCTTCGGCCACCTTGCCGCCCATCGCCATGGCGATCTTCGAGGTGTATTTGGTGTAGGTCACGCTCAACTGATCGCGCTCGGGCAGCGACAGCACAAGGCCAAGCGCCCGGCCGCGTGGGATGATCGTGGCCTTGTGGATCGGGTCATGCTGCGGCACGTTCAGGCCCACGATGGCATGGCCGGCCTCGTGATAGGCGGTCAGCTTCTTCTCATCCTCGGACATGACCATCGAGCGGCGCTCGGCGCCCATCATGACCTTGTCCTTGGCGTTCTCGAAATCTTCCATCGTCACGAAACGGCGGCCGATGCGCGCGGCCGTCAGCGCAGCCTCGTTCACCAGGTTGGCCAGATCGGCACCGGAAAAGCCCGGCGTGCCGCGCGCGATGATGCGCAGATCGACATCGGGGCCCAGCGGCACCTTGCGGGCATGCACGCCCAGGATCTTTTCGCGGCCCTTGATGTCGGGGTTGGGCACCTGCACCTGACGGTCGAACCGGCCCGGGCGCAGCAGCGCGGGGTCCAGCACGTCGGGGCGGTTGGTGGCCGCCACGATGATGATCCCCTCGTTCGCCTCGAACCCGTCCATCTCGACCAGAAGCTGGTTCAGCGTCTGCTCACGCTCGTCATTGCCGCCGCCATAGCCTACACCACGGCTGCGCCCGACGGCGTCGATCTCGTCGATGAACACGATGCAGGGCGCGTTTTTCTTGGCCTGCTCGAACATGTCGCGCACGCGGCTGGCGCCGACACCCACGAACATCTCGACGAAGTCGGAGCCGGAAATTGTGAAGAAGGGCACACCCGCCTCGCCCGCGATGGCACGCGCCAGAAGCGTCTTACCGGTGCCCGGAGGGCCCACCAGCAGCGCGCCCTTGGGGATCTTGCCGCCCAGACGGCTGAATTTCTGCGGGTTGCGCAGGAATTCCACGATCTCTTCCAGCTCGTCCTTGGCCTCGTCAATGCCGGCCACGTCGTCAAACGTCACCCGGCCATGTTTCTCGGTCAGCAGCTTGGCGCGCGACTTGCCAAAGCCCATCGCGCCGCCACGCCCGCCGCCCTGCATCCGGTTCATCAGGAAGATCCAGATGCCGATGAGGATCAGGAAGGGCAGAAGCGTGCCGATATAGGCCAGCAGCCCGCTGCGCTCTTGCGGCTCGGCGGTCACGTCCACGTTGTTCTCGATCAGGCGGTCGGTCAGGTCCACGCCCTGCGGCACGATCGCGGTATAGGTCGATCCGTCGTTGCCGCGGATCACCGCCTTTTCGCCATCCAGCGTCACGCGCGCCACCTCGCCCGCCTCAACATTGTCAAGGAACTGGGAATAGCTGATCGTCTGCGACGTCATCGTCGTCTGGCCACCGCTGAAGAGGTTGAACAATGCCAGGATCAAAAGAAATAAGACGACCCAGAAGGCGATGTTTCTCGCGTTGCCCACGGTGAACTCCCTGAATGATTAGCCGGCGAGCGAACCGGTGTGTCTCTAAAATAGAGATAAGTGGCGCAGGTTCAATGCGATATAATGGATTGAACGAAGCCTTCGGGCCCATTTGCCGGTTCGGCGCGCCATCCGGGGCCGAGGCCGGCCAGAGGCGCGGCCACCAGAACCGCGCCGCGCCACACCCCCGGCGAGGCCAGAAGGCTGGGCCGGGGCAGCCCCGTATCGCGCCAGCCGGGGCACGCGCGAAGCCCGGCCTCTCCCAGCGCGCGCAGCTCAAGCCCTTGTTCCCACGGCCCCGTCACCCGCCAGCGGCCATCCCAAAGCGCCCCTGGGGCCGCGACCGCATCGCGCACCGCCTGATATTCCCGCGTGACACGGATGGCCCCGCCCGCCACCAGCGCACGGCAGCCATGCAGCGTGACCTCGGCCCCCGATGCCAGTGCGGCGGTGAACTCGGCCAGCGATCCCGCGCGCGGGCCAAATTCCGCCGATGACACCCATTTCAACGCATGCTCCAGCAGGCGGCGGGTGATCTCGGGCGGCAGCGCAAACAGTTTTTCGCGGTCGAACACCACATCGCCCCTGTCCACCCGCGCGCAATCCAGCGCCGCGGCGGTCGTCTGCACCTCCAGCGCATGGCGGGCGGCGGACATGTGCCCGGCCACCTCCGAAAGCACATGCGCATCGATCCCCAGCGGGGCGAGGGCGGCCAGCGCCTGACGCGCCCTGACCCGCGCGAACCGCGCATCGGCATTCGAAGGATCCTCGCACCAGCCGTGACCCCCACGCCTGAGAAACCCGCGCAGCTCATCGCGTTCGGCAAACAGCAGCGGCCGCAGCCAGGCCACTCCGAAGGCGTGCCGTTGCGGCGGCATGCCGGCCAGGCCATCCACCCCCGCCGCGCGCCCCAGGCGCATCAGGAAGGTTTCGGCCTGATCATCCAGCGTATGGGCCAGCGCAACGGTGCCGATGCCCCCGTCCCGCGCCCAATCCGCCATCAACCCATAGCGCGCGCCGCGGGCCGCCGCCTGCAGGTTGCCGCGGCCGTCCCAGCCCTGCCATGTCAGAATATCATGCGGCACGCCCAGCCCGGCGCAGACATCGCCGACAAACCGCGCCTCGGCCGCCGCTTCCGGGCGCAGCCCGTGGTTGACCGTTACAGCGCGCAGCGCCAGCCCCGCCCGCGCCGCCAGATGCAGCATCGCCATGGAATCGCCGCCGCCCGACACCGCCAGCCCCAGCGGCCCGGTAACCTGCGCTGCCTCGACAGCCGCCCCGAACCGGTGCAGCAGCCGCGCGTCTTCACCCGTCAATTGCAGCCGAAGCTCTGGATCGCCGCGTTTGCATCGGCGGCGACGGCGGCGGCCGGAAACCGCACCGGAACCTGGCCCAGCGTCACGCAGGCCTCGGATTTCTGGCCCAGATCGTTCAGCGCCAGCCCGAGCCGGTACAGCGCCTCGGGGGCCAGCGGCCCGTCGGGCGCGCCCGAAAAGCTCTCCAGAAAGGCACGCGCGGATTCGGTGGTGCGCCCCAGTTCATGCAGCGCCTCGCCGCGATAGAAATGCGCCTCGCCGCTGAGCGGGCCGGCGGGATAGGTCTGGGTGAAGGCGGCGAACTGGCTCGCCGCCCCCTCGAAATCAGCGGCGTCGAGCGCGGCCTTGGCCCGGTCGAAATCGGCCTGCTCGCCAATCGCCAGCTCGGTGCCGCCCGCCGGCGGTACCGTGACAGGTGCAATTGGCGCGGGCGCCGCCGCTTCACCGCCAAGCGTCGAGGTCTCGCCCAGCTTCGAGATGTCGCAGTCAGCCTCCAGCTCGCACAGGCGGAACTCCAGATCGCCGATCCGGTTGGTCCCGTCCGCGACGATCTGATTGATGCGGAATTCAAGCTCTTCGGACCTGGCGGTCAGGCGCTGCAACTGCTGTTCGATCCCGTCGATGCGCTGCAGGGCAGAGCCGCCGCCCGTGCCGCCCTGAACGCCACCGGTGGTCGACAATTCCCGTTTCAGCCGCTGCACATCGACGTAAAGCACCGAAAGCTGCTGACGAATGTCGGCCAGCGTGGCCTCGCGGCTTTGCGCCGGCGCCATGCCCGCCGCCCCGAAAGCCATGCAGACCGCAAGGCCGACCACCCCAAACCGCGTCATCCCGCCGATACCCCCTAGCTGCCCGCGCCCGCGGTCACCACGGTAACCGCGCGCCGGTTCTGCGCATAACACGATTCGTCAGAGCAAATCTCGATCGGACGCTCCTTGCCATAGCTCACCGTGCGCACCCGCGCCGGCGACACGCCGCGCGACACCAGATATTCCTGCACCGCATTGGCCCGCCGCGCGCCAAGCGCGAGGTTGTATTCGCGCGTGCCCTGCTCATCCGCATGGCCTTCGACGATCACGCTGTATTCGGTATTGGTCAGCAGCCACTCGGCCTGCCCCGCCAGCGTCACGAGCGCGCTGTCGGACAGGCTGCTCTGATCCACGGCGAAATGCACCCGGTCGCCGATGGTCTGCTCGAAATAGGCCACGGAACTCGGGTCGTTCACGCTGCCGGCAAAGCCGGCGGCACCTGTGGTGCCCGCGCCCGCGCCGGCCGTGTCGAAGCGGGCCGGATCGGAACAGGCCGCCAGCGTCAGCGCCGCCACGACCAGAATGGATTTGGAAACGGTTTTCATCGGACAATCCTTGTTGTCATTCTTGGCTCGAATGCGCCCAGCATATCAGCCGGGCGCGGGTTTGGAAACGCGCCGCGCAGGGCGCGCTCAAGGCAAAAGCGGCGACCATGCCGGATCGGACGCGGCCCCGGCAACCGGCACCTTGCGCAGGTTGCGCCCGGAAATATCCACCGAATAAAGCGCCGATGTGCCCGACGCCCCGGCCGTTTCGCGGCTGAACATGATCACGCGCCCGTTGGGCGACCATGTGGGCCCCTCATCGAGGAACGAGGCCGTCAGCAGCCGCTCTTCCGAGCCGTCCACCCGCATCACCCCGATATGAAACCGCCCGGCGTTCTGTTTGGTAAAGGCGATCAGATCGCCGCGCGGCGACCAGACCGGCGTGGAATAGCGCCCGCTGCCAAAGCTGATGCGCCGCGGCTCGCCGCCGCCGACGGGCATGATGTAAAGCTGCTGTGTGCCCGACCTGTCGCTTTCGAACACGATGCTCCTGCCATCGGGCGAAAAGCTGGGGGCGGTCTCGATCGACGGGGCAGAGGTCAGGCGCGTGCGCTGGCCGCTGGCCAGGTTCAGACTGTAAAGATCGGTGTTGCCGCCGGAAGACAGCGAAAACAGCACCGTGTTGCCATCCGGCCCGAAACGCGGCGAAAAGGTCATCGTGCCGGGCTGATCATCCAGCGCGCGGCGGCCGACGCTGGCCACATCCAGCAGGAAAATACGCGGAAACCCGGTTTCATAGCTGGTATAGAGCACCCGCGCCCCATCCGGCGAAAAGCGCGGCGCCAGCACGAGCGATGTGCTGTCTGTCAGATATTGCACATTCGCCCCGTCGTAATCCATGATGCCCAGCCGCTTGCGCCGGTCGTTCTTGGGGCCGGTTTCGGCAACATACACCACGCGGCTGTCGAAATACCCGCCCTCGCCGGTGATCCGCGCATAGACCTGATCGGCCACCTTGTGCGCCACCCGCCGCCAGCCTGCCGTGGTGCCCGCGAATTGCAGCCCGTTGCCCAGCGGCGCCTCGGCGAACACGTCCAGCAGGCGGAACTTCACCGTCAGCCGCCCGCCCGCGTCCACGCTGACCGCGCCGGTGATCAGCGCCTGCGCGTTGATCGCCTTCCAGTCGGCATATTGCACGGGGCTGTCGAAGCTGGTGACGTTTGCGATGAACGCCTCTTTCGGAATTTCGCGGAAAAGGCCGGTTCCGGCCAGATCGGCGGCCACCACCCTGCCGATATCCTTGGCATATTGCGCCGCGGCGGCGTTTTCGGCCACGAAATCGGGCACCGCGAAGGGCAAGGGCTCGATCACGCCCTCGTCGATCACGATCCGAAGCGGGCCGTCCTGCGCCAGTGCGGGCGCGGCGGCAAGGCCCAGAAGGGCCGCGAGGAGGGTCAGAATACGTCGCATCATTTGATCCTCATGTTCTCCGGATTGAATGTCATCTCAATATTGCGCCACTGGCCGTATTTCTCTTTCGGCAGATCAAAGCCCGTCGCCCCACAGCGGATAATGGCGCGCCGGGCGGATTCATAGGTCTGACGCGCCGCGGTCTCGGATCCACCCGAAAACGATTTCATGCTGATGGTGTCGATCTTCGGCTTGGCATCCTCGGCCATCGACAGCGCGACAACGACGGTCGTGCGCATCGCCTCGCTCGACAGTGACCCCACGTTCCAGCACGCCCCGACGGCGATGCGCAGCGCATCCTTTTCGCCCTGGGTCATCGGCGGCCCCAGGGCTGCGGCGCCGTTGCCGGTGGTCTCGGCGGCGCCGCCGCCAAGCGCTTCGGCCAGGGCATCGTTCACCGCGGCCGACACATCGGGCGGCGGCGCCACCGGCGCGGGCGCGGGCGTTGCCGGCGCAGGTGTCACCGGCGCGGCGGCGGCGGGCGCAGGGCGAACCGGCGGCGCGGGCCGCGTACGCGGCCGCAGCGATGCGGTCAGGCTGGTTTCGGCGTCCGGTTTTTCCTCGGCCTCGGTCACGATCTCGGTCGTGGCCTCCTCGGGTGCGGTCGCACGCTCCTGCGGCGGCGCGGCGGCCTCGGGCTCGGGCGACGGCGTTGTCGCCTCCTTCACAGTGTCCGACACGTCGGCATCCGGCGCCGGACGTGCCGCCGGAGCCGGAGCAACGCGCGGCGCAGGCCGCGGCCGCGCGCTCTCGGTCAGGATCGTAGTGCCTTCCTCGATGCTGGGCGGGGCGGGCGGTGTCGGCGCGGCATCTGTCACCTCGGCCTCGGGCAGCGGCGCGATCTCGCTGACATCTGGGGCCGGATCGGGCGGCGCGGGCCGCGTGGCCAGGGGCACGGCGGGCGTTTGCGGCGCGGTGTCGGGCACCGGCGTGTCGGCCACGGCCTCTTCGGCAGGCGGCGCCACCGGTGCGGGCGCCTCCGCCGTGGCACGCGGCGCCGAAGCCGGCGCGCTCAGCGCAGCGAACTCCTCGCCGGTGATGATCGACACTTCGGCCACCTCCAAAGGCTCGGGCGGGCGGGCGTCGAACAGACCGCCCACCAGAAGCCAGAGGATCAGGCCGATATGCCCGATGCCCGAAATATAGGTGCCCGTGTTCATGAAGGCCCCTGCCTTACCCGCCCTGTCCGCCCAGGGTCGGCCCGCCGGTATCCGTCACCAGCCCGATATTGCGGAACCCGGCCGCGTTCAGCGCGCCCATCACCTGGATCACACGCTCATAGGGAATCGCCCCGTCGGCCCGCAGAAAGATCTTGTCATTCTCACGCTCGGCCGCAACCGCGCGCAGCTTGGGGATCAGCTGGTCCGCCGGCGTTTCGGTGTTCTGCAGCAGGATCAGCCCGTCGATGGTCAGCGTCACCGTCAGCGGCTCTTCCTGCTCGCCCGGCAGCGCCTCCGCCGCCGTCTTCGGCAGCTCCACCGGCACCCCCACCGTCAGCAGCGGCGCCGCGACCATGAAGATGATCAGCAGCACCAGCATCACGTCGACCATCGGCGTGACGTTGATTTCCGACATAGCGGCAGAGCGCCCCCGGCTGCGCCGCCGCCGGTTCCCGCCCTTGCGTTGAACGACCCCCGCGCCCATCGCTCAGCTGTCCAGCTGACGCGAAAGGATGGTGGAGAACTCGTCGGCAAAGGCTTCGTACCCGCCGACGATCCGGTCACTGTCCGCCGAAAGCTTGTTGTAGAAAACCACGGCCGGAATCGCCGCCAGAAGGCCAAGGGCGGTCGCCAGCAGCGCTTCCGAAATCCCCGGCGCCACGACCGCCAGGTTGGTGTTCTGCTGAATCGCGATCTCCTCGAACGCGTTCATGATGCCCCAGACGGTGCCGAACAGCCCGACGAACGGCGCGGTCGACCCCACCGTCGCCAGAAAGGACAGCCCGCCATTCAGCCCCTCGGCCTCTTTCGCGATCGCCACATCCATCGACCGGTCGATGCGCGGCGCGGCGCCGGGGATCAGCCCGCCATCCTGTCGGTGCGACCGGCGCCATTCCATCATGCCGGCGGCGAAAATCCGCTCGGGCGCGCTGGCCGGCTCGGGCCCGACCTTCTCGAACAGCTCATCCAGCGGCTCGCCCGACCAGAACGCCTGATCGAACACCCCGGCCTCCTGCTGCGACCTGCGGAAGGTCAGAAGTTTCTGAATGATGATCGCCCAGCTCCAGAAAGAAGCGGCGATCAGAAGGATCATGACGATCTTGACGGCGAATGTCGCACGCGCAAAAAGCGCAAGCATGGAGAAATCGATCTCCTGCGCCATTGCAAGGGTTTGGGTTTCCATCTGCCTGCTCGTTGTTGGGCCGCGTTTGTCCGGCTCTGGTTACGCCGGACCGTACAATGTTTTCAGGGGAAATGCCAATACATCCGCGTCATCGCGGCATTGCGCCTATCCCCCGCCAAATGATCGGCGAATATCGGCCGGAAGCCGCACCGGAGCACCGCTCGCGGCCAGCATCGCCAGCGTCACCCGGGCCGCAAACAGCACGTCGTCGCCGCGCATCACACGCTGGGCCAGAACCACCCGCGCGCCGGTCACCGCCTCGGGCATCGTCTCCACCACCAGCATGTCGTCATAGCGGGCGGGCGACAGATAATCAGCCTCCACCCGCCGCACGGCGAAGACCAGCCCCTGCTCTTCCTTCAGCCGCAGCTGATCAACCCCCAGCGCCCGCACCCACTCGCTGCGGCCACGCTCGATGAACTTCAGGTAATTGGCGTAATAGACGATCCCGGCCAGATCGGTATCCTCGTAATAGACGCGAATGGAAAACCGATGCGCCATCAGCCCGCCCCGATCCGCGCGGCCAGCCGCAGCGCATGGCTCGCATCCCCGGCCGCCGCCGGCATCACCGGATCATAGGCGGCGCGAATCACATCCGCGATCTCGGGCCGCAGCACACTCACCCCGCCCGCGATCCGGCCCAGCGGGCTGCGCCCGGCAAAGGCGTTCTCCGACCACAGCAAGATCACCTGAACCATCTGGCTCAGCGCCAGCTCCTCGGCGGGCAGCGCCGCAAGCGCCCCCTCCATGCGAATGAAAACAAAGGCCGCCCGGATCGCCCCCTCCGCGTCGAAGCGGAAAAACCGGTACTGGGTCGCCCCCGCCGCCCGCAACCGCGCCAGAAGCGGGCCAAGCTCCGGCACCAGCCGATCCATGTTCGGCGTATCGGCAAGCTCCTGCCAGTCG
Organism: Actibacterium naphthalenivorans; assembly: GCF_014196965.1. Taxonomy (GTDB): domain Bacteria; phylum Pseudomonadota; class Alphaproteobacteria; order Rhodobacterales; family Rhodobacteraceae; genus Actibacterium_A; species Actibacterium_A naphthalenivorans. Next base: position 409,924 of record NZ_JACIEQ010000001.1, read on the forward strand.
CGGATAAAGAACACCATCAGATTGGCGCCCAGCTCGGGGTCGGTCTCGGCCATCCTGTGCCCCGCCAGCGCCACAACCGCCTCGCACGCGCCCTTGACCACCGCCAGCGTCTCGTCGGTCACCCCGAAAACCACCGGCACGATCGGCCTGCCCCAGCGGGCGAACAGATATTGCCCGTCCTCCCGCGTGAACAGCGCCTGCACCTCTTCGGCGGTCATCCGAACATCCTTCATCTTTCCGGAAATATCCCCGCCGGAGGCATAAAAGTTCCGCGCCCCGCCCGCAACCCGGCGCGGCGTCAGCCTTCGAACAATCCGCCCTGCACCGGCGCCCCGGGCGCCTCCAGCCCCAGATGCCGCCAGGCCTTCGCCGCCAGCATCCGTCCGCGCGGCGTCCGCTGGATCAGCCCCTGCTGCAGCAAGAACGGCTCGATCACCTCTTCCAGCGCGTCGCGGCTTTCCGAAAGCGCCGCGCTCAGCGTCTCGATCCCCACCGGCCCCCCGGCGTAATTCTCGGCGATCAGCCGCAGATAGCGCCGGTCGGCCCCGTCGAGGCCCAGATGATCCACGCCCAGCCGGGTCAGCGCATTGTCGGCGATGCCCTGCGTGATCCGCCCGTCACCTTCGACCACCGCGAAATCCAGCACCCGCCGCAACAGCCGCCCGGCGATCCGCGGTGTGCCGCGGGCCCGCCGCGCAATCTCGCGCGCGCCGCCGGTGTCGGCGGGTACGCCCATCAGATGCGCGCCCCGGGTGACGATCTCATGCAACTCCTCGACGGTATAAAACTGCAGCCGCGTGGGGATGCCGAACCGGTCGCGCAGCGGCGTGGTCAGCAAACCCAGCCGCGTGGTGGCGCCGACCAGCGTGAAAGGCTGCAACTCGATCCGCACGGTGCGCGCGGCGGGGCCTTCGCCGATCACCAGGTCCAGCTCGAAATCCTCCAGCGCCGGGTAAAGCACCTCTTCGACCACCGGGTTCAACCGGTGAATCTCGTCGATGAACAGCACGTCACGCGCCTCGAGGTTGGTCAGGATCGCCGCCAGGTCGCCCGCCTTGGCCAGCACCGGGCCGCTCGTCATGCGGAAGTTCACCCCCAGCTCACGCGCCATGATCTGCGCCAGCGTGGTCTTGCCCAGGCCGGGCGGGCCGTGGAACAAGGCATGATCCATCGCCTCGCCCCGCATCCGGGCGCTTTCGATGAAAACCTTCAGGTTGGCGCGCGCCTCGGCCTGGCCGATGAATTCGTCCAGCGTCTGCGGGCGCAGGGCGCGGTCGGCATCCTGCGGCTGGGCCTCGGGGCGCAGCGTTGGGTCGGGCTCGGTCATCGGCCACGCCCCCCGGTCGTCTCAGCGAAAAGGCCCGCAAGGGCCGATGGGCCTGCCATCCACGTCATCCCTTGGGCGCCAGCAGCTTCAGCGCCGCGCGGATCAGCGCGGGCGTGTCGGCCCCGGGCGCGGCACCCGCGGCCTCGGCCACCGCCCCTGCCGCCTCTCCGGGGCCGTAGCCCAGATTGCCAAGCGCCGACAACGCATCAGCCTGCACCGAGGCGCTGCTCTGCACCGCCGGCGCGGCGGGCGGCGGCGCGGGGTTGTCTTCCAGAACCTCCGCCTGGGCGTCGCCCGTCGCGGCGGGCAAACCGCCGCCCATCGCCATCACCGCGGGCGCCTTGTCCTTCAGCTCCAGCACCACGCGCTGCGCCAGCTTGGGGCCGATGCCGGGCGCGGCCTTTACCGCCGCCCAGTCGCCCAACGCGATCGCGCGCGAAACACCTTCGGCGCCCAAAGTGCCCAGAATCGCTGTCGAGGCCTTGGCGCCAACCCCCTGCACGCTGGTCAGAAGACGGTGCCACTCCTTTTCCACGAGCGTCGGGAAACCGTAAAGCTGCAACAGATCCTCGCGCACCTGCAGATCGGTATAGAGTGCAACCGCCCCGCCCGGCCCCGGCAGCCCCGCCATCGTCCGGTCAGAGACATAGACAATATAACCGACCCCGCGCACATCGATCAGCACGTGATCGGCGCCGCGATAATCGAGCCGCCCGGCGATCCTGCCGATCATGATGCCCGCCTGACCGCGGCCGCCAGCCGCCCCGCCGTTTGCGCGTGATGCGCGTGGCACAGCGCGATCGCCAGCGCATCCGCCGCATCCGGCCCCGCGATCCGGACCCCCGGAAGCTGCAACCGTACCATGTGATCGATCTGGCGTTTGTCGGCATGGCCCACCCCGACCACGGTTTTCTTCACCGCGTTCGGCGCATATTCGCCCACCTCGAGCCCCGCCTGCGCCGGCACCAGCAGCGCGATCGCACGGGCCTGGCCCAGTTTCAGCGTCGCCACCGCATCCTTGTTGACGAATGTCTGCTCCACCGCCGCGGTATCGGGGGCGTATTGCGCGACGACACCCGTCAGCTGCGCATGAAGGCTCAGCAACCGCGCGGCCAGATCGCCGGCGGCAGTGTGGCAAATGCCGTTGGCAACATGGGAAATGCGCGATCCGTCAACCTCGATCACGCCCCAGCCCATGTTGCGAAGCCCAGGGTCCACCCCCAAAACGCGCATGCTCACCCCGATTTTCGTGTCTTTTCAGACGCAGTAGCACGAAAAGCGAACATCGGCCAGTGCCAATGCGGAACAGCGGAAATCCGCCCGTGCGCCGGCATGGGGTCAGAGACGGCATGAAACCGTCATTGCGAGGCCGGAAAACGACACCGCGCCGTTCATAATTTTTCACTTTGTAACAGTCCGTTAACGGGAGTCTCGACAATGTGAAAAACGCGCGGGCGCCATGTTGAACATTTGTCTTGCGCCGGCACAACCGGCACCCTATCTGCCGCCTGTCAGGGCGACTGATCCCTGAGTCTCAAACGGCAACAAGGACGACCAAGATGGCTGTATACAACACCACCCGCCCGCTCGCCGACGGCCGCCTTCTGGTGGGTCGTGTGGAGCGTCTGGTGACAACACTGACTGCGTGGAACAATGCCCGCATGACCCGCAACATGCTGGCAAAGCTGACCGACCGGGAACTGAGCGATATCGGCCTGGAACGGGGCGCGATCGACGACATCCGGGCCTGAACGGCCCGGCCACCTTCGAAAAACATGTAAACCCACCCCGCCACGCATGGCCGGAGTGGGTTTTTTTTCTGGCACTGTTTCTCGCCCTGCGGATGACGCGTTTTACAGCGGTGCCTTCAGCAACTCCCGCACATAGCCCGACATCCAGAGTGTCACCGGATCTGCCTGCATGACATAGGCCCCGACCTGTTCGATCTGGGTGCCCTGGTTCAGGCGCCCGACACGTTCCTGATAATCGGCTTCGCCGATCTGCGCGATCAGAATCGATTTGGCCACCAATGCGCTGGACACCACAAGAAACATCGGCCGCAGCAAGGACCGGCGCCCGACACGGCGGGTATAGCTGGACCGGCCAAGCGTACCGGCCGCTTCAAAGCCGCCGCCGCGCCGGTGAATACGCTCAATGCGGGTCAGCCGGCCGCGAAAATCCTGAATCTGAGGATCGAGCATAACAACGCCCCTTCAAAACACTCATCTACGCCCCCATGCGACGTTTGTAAGGTGAGAAAAAGGCACAATTATGGCAGGTTTAGCCGCTTTTCCTGAGACAAAGCGTCGTCCAGTCGCCGATCGCTTCGCGGGTGTGAACAATCAGCCCGTTTTCGGCATATGCGGCGACAACTTCTTCCGCCTGCTCGTTCAGAATTCCGGAAAGAATCGCATATCCGCCCGGCGCGATATACGCCCCCATGTCCGGCGCCAGCGCCACCAGCGGCCCTTTCAGGATATTGGCGAACACCAGATCGAACGGCGCCGCCGCGCTCAGATCCGGATGATCGAATCCGGCCGCCTCGACGCAGCGCACCCGCCCCTCCAGCCCGTTGCTGACGGCATTGGCCTGCGCCACCTCGACCGCGATCTGATCAATGTCCGAGGCCAGAACCGTCTCGGGCCAGATCTTCGCCGCGGCCATCGCCAGAACCGCCGTGCCGCAGCCGATATCGGCCACGTTATGCCCATGAAAGCCTTCCGCCGCCAGCCGGTCGAGCGCGCGCAGACAGCCCAGTGTCGTGCCATGATGGCCGGTGCCGAAGGCCATGGCCGCCTCGATCAACAGGGGCACCGCGCCTTCCGGCACCTTGTCGGCGTCATGGCTGCCATAGACGAAAAAGCGCCCCGCCTCGACCGGCGCAAGTTCGCGTTTGACCTTGGAAACCCAATCCACCTCGGGCAGTTCCGAAATCGCGAAATCCTGCGCGCCATGCATCGCCGCCAGCAGCGCCAGCCCCGCCCTGTCGGGCACTTCGGTGAAATAGCCGCCGACCTCCCACAGGCCGGACCCGTCCTCGATCTCGAACACGCCGACACCGGTAGGTTCTGGCTCCAGCCGCTCCATCGCCTCGCCCAGCGCCTCGGCGCTGTCTTTTCCCGGCAGGGTCGTCAGGGCGGTGAATGTCGGCATCGGGCGGCTCCGGTCTGTTGTTTCGCCCCTGCGCCTAGGCGTCCGCGCGGGTCTGGTCAAGCGCGCCGAGCGCCTGTGCCGTCAAAGTCTCGATGGGCAGGCGGGCGTCGAGGCGGATCACCGGGCATTCCAGCTCTTTCAGCCACAGGTCATGCACCCGGCGGCTGCGGCCCGTGAACTGCGGATCGTCATAGCTCATCGCCCAGTCCAGAAAGCTCTGGAACGCCCTGGATTGGGCGCCCCCCGGCTCGATCGCGCGGCCGTAGCGCCGGCGTTCGCGCGCGCGCAGCCGGGCCAGCCGAGCGCCGGACGGAAGCGACAGGAACACCACATGGGTCAGCCGCGGAATGATCGGATCGCCCCAGCCCGCGAAAGAGCCGGCCAGGATCCAGTCCGCCCGCGGCACGAACAGCGCATTCATCATCACCAGCCGCTCGGCGGCCGGGCGCTTGTCTCTGAATGGCGGGTCCGACGGGTACCAGTAGAAGTCATCGGTATCAAAGGCCTGCGTCGCCAGCGCCGTCGCCATGGCGCGGGCCAGCGTCGAGGTGCCAGAGCCGCTGGCGCCCATGATGTGAATCCGCTTGCCCATACGTCACAGGCCCCCGCGGCAGTCAGATATCAGGCAAAACATCCGGCGCGATCCTCGTGCGATCTTGCTGCCCAAGCTATAGCGCCTGCGCGAGCACACCGGCAACCCGTGATGATGCCGCAACGTCACGCAGATCCGGCGAACAACCCCGCAAATGCAAGGGAACGGCACCATGATGAAGCCCCTAGGCGCGGGCGGGCGCCGTCGGCCGTCAGGCCCCCGTCCCGATCGGACAGGTCACACCGGTACCGCCCAGCCCGCAATAGCCGCCGGGGTTCTTGGCCAGATATTGCTGGTGGTACCCCTCTGCGTAGAAGAAGGCCGGGGCGGGCAGGATTTCGGTGGTGATCGCGCCAAGCCCCGCCGCCGCCAGCCGCGGCGCGAACAGCGCCGCGCTGCGCTGCGCCGCCTCCAGCTGCGCGTCGGACGCCGCGTAGATACCGGAGCGGTATTGCGTGCCCATGTCATTGCCCTGGCGCATGCCCTGCGTCGGGTTGTGCCCTTCCCAGAAGATGCGCAGCAGATCGTCATAGCCGATCACGGCCGGATCATAGATGACGCGCACAACCTCGTTATGCCCGGTCTGGCCGGTGCAGACCTCTTCATAGGTCGGGTTGGGGGTGAAGCCGGCAGCATAGCCAGCCATCGTCAGATAGACACCGTCGAGCTTCCAGAACATCCGTTCGACGCCCCAGAAACAGCCCATGCCGAACATCGCCTCTTCCATCCCCTCCGGCACCGGCGCCTTCAGCGGGCGGCCGTTGACGAAATGGGTATCGGCGGTGGGGATCGGCGTGGGCCGGCCCGGCAGGGCATCTTGCGGGGCGACCATCTGGGTCTTGTTGCGGGCAAAGGCGAACATCGGTTCCTCCGTTTCCGGTAATCTTAACAGAATATAGAGGACGACACGGAAAAACCTACTCTGCCGGGGCAGGAAGGAGCCGCGCGAAGATGGTTTCATTGCCCGGTTCCGGGTGGCGCGGGATCATAAGCGCCAGCAACAGCGATGCCATGGCCATCCCGGCGGCCAGCGCGAACACGCCGCCCGGCGCCGTCACCCACAGATAGCCGAGCGCGGCGGGCAGGAACACGGCGGCGATATGGTTGATGGTAAAGGCCACGGCGGCGGTCGGCGCGATATCACCGGGGTCTGCGATCTTCTGGAAATAGGTCTTCAGCGCGAAGGCCAGCGCGAAAAACAGATGGTCGATCACGTAAAGCGTGGCCGCCAGCATCACACCCCAGCCGAAATAATAGATCCCGCCATAGGCCAGGAAAACGCAGATCAGGCCGGAATATTCGAACATCAGCGCCCGACGCTCGCCCCAGCGGGCCACGGCGCGGCCCATCAGCGGCGCGAAGATCATGTTGGCCAAGAAGTTGATCAGGAACAGCGCCGTCACCTCGTGCACCTCGAACCCGAAACGTTCGACCATCATGAAGGCCGCGAATACCACAAAGATCTGCCGCCGCGCGCCCGACATGAACTGCAACGCGTAATACAGCCAGTAGCGGCGGCGCAGGATGAACTTCTTCACCTGCGGATGCGGCGATTCAAACTGCGGATAGGCCAGAATGCAAAACGCCACCACCGCCAGCGTGAACCCGCCCGACACCATGTAAACGAAGTTGTAGGACAGATCGAACGCCTTCCACCCCACCACCAGCAGCCCGTAAGCCACCAGCGACGCGCCCGAGCCCACCGCCACCAGCCAGCCCAGCACCTGTGGCGCGCGGGCGCGGTCTATCCATTGCAGCTGCAATGACTGGTTGACGGTCTCGTAATAGTGAAAGCCGATCGAGCTGAGCATGGTGATGGTCAGAATGCCGCCCAGCGAAGGGAACCACGCGGTCACCGCCGTCGCCGCGCCCAGCAGGCCCAGCGCCACCAGCCCCAGCACCTGTTCGCGGATGAAGATGATCAGCGCGATCACCCCCACCGCCAGAAAGCCGGGAATTTCCCGCACCGTATGCAGCCAGCCGATCTCGACCCCGGTGAAATCCGCCACCTCGATCACGAAGTTGTTCAACAGCGCCGACCAAGTGGCAAAGGCCACCGGCATCGCCATGGCCATCAGCACGAGCAGCACAACGGGCTGCCGCCAGCGCGGCAGGTCATGCGCCTGTGCAAGGGGAACGATCCGGGCCATGCCATCCCGATATTCCCTTCGCGCGGGCTTGGCGAGCGTAAAATGCCGCCCGGCCCCCGATTGGCCAACGCCCCCCCCTGATCTGGATCAAGGCAAAAAACCCCGTTGAAGGCAAAACTCCGCAAACCCGATGTGCAGGGGAGGGTGCGCGATGGATGTTCTGAGTGTGGTCGAATGGGTCGGAGAGGCCCGCGCGGCGGCGATTTTCGGGCTGATCACCGGCATTGTCTTCGGTGTGGCGGCGCAACGCTCCTCTTTCTGCCTGCGCGCGGCGACCGTGGAATTCGCGCGCGGCCAGCTTGGGCCCCGGGTTTCTGTCTGGCTGCTGACATTCTCCACCGCCGTGGTCTGGGTGCAGGGCGCGCAGATGCTGGGCCTGATGCGGGCCGAAGAAGCGCGGATGATGGCGGTGACCGGCTCCTGGTCGGGCGCGGTGATCGGCGGGCTGGTGTTCGGGGTCGGCATGGTGCTGGCGCGGGGCTGTTCGGGGCGGCTTCTGGTGCTGGCGGCCACGGGCAACCTGCGCGCCGTGATTTCTGGGCTGATCTTCGCCGTCGTCGCTCAGATGAGCCTGCACGGCTGGATGGCGCCCCTGCGCAACTGGCTGGCGGGGCTCTGGATCACGCCGGGCGGGCGCAACGTCAACCTGCTGGAGGCGACGGGCGTGCCCGCAGGCAGCGGGCTGGCGCTGGGTCTGGCGCTGGCGCTGGTGGCGCTGTGGTTTTCGCACCGCAACCGGATCGGCGCACGCACCCTGATCTTCGCCTCGGGCGTGGGCTTTGCGGTGGCGGTGGGCTGGGTGCTGACCTTCGGGCTGGCACAGGTCAGCTTTGATCCGGTTCAGGTCGAAAGCGCCACGTTCACCGGCCCTTCGGCCAATACGCTGATGTTCTTTCTGGTCAGCGACCCGGTGCTGGAGTTCGACATCGGGCTGGTGCCCGGCGTCTTCATCGGCGCCTTCCTCGCCGCCGCGCTGGCGGGCGAGCTTCGGTTCCAGGGCTTTCAGGATGCCGACAACATGAAACGCGCGATGACGGGCGCGGCGCTGATGGGCTTTGGCGGGATGCTGGCGGGCGGCTGCGCCATCGGCGCGGGCGTCACCGGCGGGTCGATCTTCGCGGGCACCGCTTGGCTGGCGCTGTTTTGCATGTGGGTGGGCGCGATCGTCACCGATTTCGTGATCGATCAGCCCGGCCTGCGCGCCGCGGCCTGACAAATGCGTGAGCGGCCGGGATTATTCCCGCCGCGCCTGCGTCATTCATGGCAGGTGTCCCGCAACGGGGCGCCCGAACAGACCCTTATACCGGAGCCTGACCATGAAACCGACCCTTCCTGCCCTTGCCGCCGCCCTGGCGCTGTCGGCCACCGCGGCCTTCTCTGCCGTTGCCATCCAGACCGGCGACACCGCCACCGGCAAGGTGCTGACCGATGGCGCGGGGCTGAGCCTCTATACCTTCGACAATGACACGCCCGCCGTGTCGGCCTGCTATGACGCCTGCGCCACTAACTGGCCGCCGCTCGAGGCGAAATCCAACGCCCGCCCGCAGGGCGAGTTCGGCATCATCCTGCGCGCCGACGGCACCCGGCAGTGGAGCTTTCGCGGCCAGCCGCTCTACCTGTGGATCAATGACAAGGCCCCCGGCGACATCAGCGGCGATGGCGTCAAGGGCGTGTGGCATCTGGCCAGACCCTGAGCCCGCGCCATGACCCTTCTGGATGAGATCGAGGCCGCCATCCCCGCCCTGCGCCGCTATGCGCACGGGCTGATCGGCGACCGCGACGCGGCCGACGATCTTGTCCAGGATTGTCTGGAACGGGCCGTCGCCAAACGCCATCACTGGCGCCGCGACGGCCCCGCCCGGGCGTGGATGTTCCGCATCCTGCTGAACTGCCACCGCGACAACCTGCGCCGCCGCCCCCGCCATCTGACGGCGGTCGAGGATCTGGCCGTCGAGCCCGCCCTCCCCGGCGATCAGGAGGCGCATCTGGCCCTGACCGAGGTGCAGGCCGCCATCGCCGCCCTGCCCCACGACCAGCGCGAGGCGTTGCTGCTGGTCGCGCTTGATGGCATGAGCTTTGACGAAGCCGCCGCCACGCTCGGCATCCCCAAGGGCACGCTGATGTCGCGCCTTGGCCGCGCGCGGGAAAAACTGCGCGTCCAGACAGGGCGCGAACGCCCCGCGCGCCCGACACCGAAAAGGCAGACCCCATGACCCAGATCCCCGAAGACCGGCTTCTGGCCTATTTCGAAGGCGCGCTTGGCGCCGAAGACGCCCGGGCGCTGGCCGAACGCCTGCCCGACGAGCCGCAGGCGCGGGCCTTGCTGGAGGTCTGGGCGCGCCAGAACGCCGCCATCACCGCGCTCTACGCCCCGGTGGCCGAAGAGCCGGTGCCGGAACGTCTTCTGGCCGTCACCCGCCGTCGCCCGCCCACCATTGCAACACCGGCGCCGCTGCTGCGCATCGCCGCGATGCTGGGCCTGCTGGCGCTTGGCGGCGCGGGCGGCTGGCTGGCCGCCGACCTGCGCCCCGACGCGCCGCGCGCGCTGGCCGAGGCCGCCATCGCCGCGCATGAAACCTATGTGGTCGAGGTGATCCACCCGGTGGAGGTCGAGGCGACGCAGGCCGCGCATCTGACAGGCTGGATCTCCAACCGGCTGGGCCACAGCATCGCGCCGCCCGATTTCGCGGCCCTCGGCTTTCGCCTGATGGGCGGGCGGGTGCTGCCCGGCGATACCGGCGCGGCGGCGCTGTTCATGTATGAGGATGATCTGGGCCGCCGGGTCACACTTTATGTCGCGCCCGAAACCGGCGGCGCGCAGACCGCATTCCAGTTCGCCGAACAGGGCGATATGCAAAGCTTCTACTGGATGGACGGCACCCTGAACTACGCGGTGGTCGGCGACATACCGCGCGACGCGTTGCGCCGGATCGCGCTGGCCGCCTATGATCAACTGATCTGAACCGCTTTTCCGCCCGGACAGGCGTGATCGCAGGTGCCCGCCAAGAGCAACCGTTCAGTAAAAGCTCTGCGGGTCGATATCGATCTGCAGCCGCAGATTAGCCGGCAGCTTCACCTGCGCCACCCAGAGCTTCAGCGCCGCCTGCAACGGCGCGCTCTTGTCCGCCTTCACCAGCAGCCGCACCCGGTGCCGCCCGCGGATCCGTGCGATCGGCGCGGGCGCCGGGCCAAAGACCTGCGCCCCGATCCGGCGCAGCGGCGCATCCTGCCGCGCCAGCGCCGCGCCCAGATCGAACGCCTCCTGCGCATCGGGGCCGCTCAGCACGATCCCGGCCATACGGCCATAGGGTGGCACCCCCGCCGCCCGCCGCTCGGCCGCCTCGGCCTGCCAGAACCCTTCCTCATCGCCCGACAGAATGGCACGGATCACCGGGTGTTCCGGCTGAAAGCTCTGCAACAGCGCCAGGCCGGGCTTCTCCGCCCGGCCCGCCCGGCCCGATACCTGCCGCATCAGTTGAAACGTCCGCTCTGCCGCGCGCAGGTCCGACCCCTGCAGCCCCAGATCGGCGTCGATCACCCCCACAAGCGTCAGCAGTGGAAAATTATGCCCCTTGGCCACCAGCTGGGTGCCGATGATGATATCAGCCGCACCCGCCGCAATCGCCTCTATCTGCTCCTTCAGCGCCCGCGCCGAGGCATAGAGATCGGATGAAAGCACCGCCACCCGCGCCTGCGGAAACAGCGCCGCCACCTCTTCGGCCATCCGCTCCACCCCCGGCCCCACGGGCGCCAGCCGGTCCTCGGCCCCGCAGGACGGGCAGGCCCGCGGGATCGGCTTGGTTTCTCCGCATTGATGGCAGACAAGGCGTTTCTGAAACCGGTGCTCGACCATCCGCGCATCGCAATGATCGCAGCCGATCTGATGGCCGCAGGCCCGGCAGATCGTCACCGGAGCATAGCCGCGCCGGTTCAGAAACAGCAGCGCCTGCTCGCCCGCCGCCATACGCGCCGTGACCTCGCGCTGTAGCGTCGGAGAAATCCAGCGGTTCCCCGGCAGGTCTTCCTCGCGCATGTCGATCGCGCGCATCTCGGGCAGCACGGCGGCCCCGAAACGGGATGTCAGATCCAGCCGCCGGTATTTGCCCGCCTCGACATTGGCCCAGCTTTCCAGCGACGGCGTGGCCGAGGCCAGCACCACCTGCGCCGAACAAAGCGAGGCACGCAGCACCGCCATGTCCCGCGCATTGTAAAGCGCGCCATCCTCTTGCTTGTAAGACGTGTCATGCTCTTCATCGACCACGATCAGCCCCAGATCGCGGAACGGCAGAAACAGCGCCGACCGCGCGCCGACGATCAGCTGCGCGCCGCCCTGCCCGGCCATCTTCCAGCAGCGCCGCCGCTCTGTCATCGTCACGCCCGAATGCCACTCGGAGGGCTTGGCGCCGAACCGCGCCTCCACCCGGGTCAGAAACCCCGCCGTCAGCGCGATCTCGGGCAAAAGCACCAGCGCCTGCCGCCCCTGCGCCAGACATTCGGCCACCGCCTCGAGGTAAACCTCGGTCTTGCCCGATCCCGTGACACCCTTCAGCAGCGTCGCGCCATAGCAGCCGCTCGCCGCGCCCGCGCGCAGCGCCGCCGCCGCCGCCGCCTGATCGCCGGTCAGCGCATGGCCCGCCATCGCGGGGTCCAGCCGCGGATAGGGCATGTCGCGCGGCGTGTCTTCCTCTGACACCACGCCCTGCTTGACCAGCCCCTTGATAACGGACGTCGAAACCCCCGCCATCCCCGACAGCTCGCTCAGGGTGAAGGCCAGCCCGCCATATTCCTCCAGCACCGCCAGCACCCGGCCGCGCGCCTCCGTCTCGCGGTCCGGCCGGCCCTGCCCCAGGCGAAACACCTTGCGCATCGACACAGCCCCGCCCAGCCCCGGCGCCCGCGTCGCCAACCGCAGCATCGCCGGCATCGGCGTCAGCGTGTATTCGGCCGCGCGGGTCAGAAACGCCCGCATCTCCGCGCGCATCGGCGCGGCGTCCAGCACCCGGTTCACCGGGCGCACCTTGCCCAGATCATAGCCGCCCTCGCCCGGCCCCCAGACCACGCCCAGCACCTTGCGCGGGCCCAGCGGCACCTCGACAAAGGCGCCAAGATGGCATCCGCCCTCGGGCGCGCGGTAATCCAGCGTCCGGTCCAGCGGCTGCGTGGTCAGCACCGCCACCAGCGCACCTTCGTCGTAGAATTCGGGCAGATCCATGTCAGAGCATTCCGTCCGGGGCTTTCCGCCACGCGGGGCTTGGGGTATCAGAGGCGCGAACAGGCTTATCAAACCGCAGGACGGATACCATGAAATTCTTTGTCGACACCGCCGACGTGGCCGCCATTGCCGAACTCAACGATCTGGGCATGGTCGACGGGGTCACCACCAACCCCTCGATCATCCTGAAATCCGGCCGTGACATCCTCGAAGTCACCAGGGAGATCTGCGATCTGGTCGAGGGCCCGGTGTCGGCCGAGGTGGTCGCCACCGATGCCGACGACATGATCGCCGAGGGCCGCAAGCTGGCCCAGATCGCCGAAAACATCTGCATCAAGGTGCCGCTCACTTGGGACGGGCTGAAAGCCTGCAAGGTGCTGTCGGACGAAGGCAACAAGCTGAACGTCACGCTGTGCTTCTCGGCCAACCAGGCGCTGCTGGCGGCCAAGGCGGGCGCGACATTCATCTCGCCGTTTATCGGGCGTCTGGATGACATCAACCTCGATGGAATGGATCTGATCGCCGATATCCGCACGATCTATGACAATTACAACTTCGGAACCGAAATTCTGGCCGCCTCGATCCGCTCGGTCAACCACATGAAGGACGCGGCCCTGATCGGTGCCGACGTGGCCACCGCCCCGCCCGCCGTGATCAAGGCCATGGCCCATCACGTGCTCACCGACAAGGGACTGGACGCCTTCCTGAAAGATTGGGCAAAAACGGGGCAGAAAATCCTCTGACTTTCATGTAAGGTCATGAAAAAAGACGAGAGCGAGGCGACTGGATGAGCGGCACAGCCCTGACCGAAACCAAACTGCGCGAGCAGATCATCGCGGACCCGGATGTGATCCTCGAAGATCAGGACGTGCTGCACGCCCTGATCGCGGCCAATGAAAAAAGCCTCGGCGGGAACATCATCGATCTGCGCGGCATCGCGATGGAACGGCTCGAGGCCCGGCTGGAACGGCTGGAAGACACCCACCGCTCGGTCATCGCGGCGGCCTATGAAAATCTCGCGGGCACCAATCAGGTGCACCGCGCGCTTCTCAAGCTGCTCGATCCGGCCGATTTCGAAAGCTTCCTGCGCAATCTGGGCGATGACGTCGCCACGATCCTGCGGGTCGATTGCATCCGGCTGGTGCTGGAAACCCGGCAGGCGGGCACCGATCCGGCGGTTCAGCGGCTCGGCGGCGTGCTGACCGTGGTCGAACCGGGCTTCATCAACCGCTACCTGACCATGGGCCGCAACGCCCCCGCGCGCAACGTGACCCTGCGCCAGGTCGAACCCAAAAGCGATCGTGTCTATGGCGACATGGCCGACTGGATCCGGTCAGAGGCGCTGCTGAAACTCGATTTCGGCCCCGGCCGCCTGCCTGGCCTTCTGGTGATGGGCGCCGAAGATCCGCATCAGTTCACCCCCAATCAGGGCACCGATCTTCTGGCCTTCTTCGCGGGCGTCTTCGAAAGAACGATGCGCCGCTGGCTGTCGTGAGCCTGTCGATCTCTCCGGCGGCCCGCGATGCGCTGCAAAGCTGGCTGGAGCATGAAAAGGCGCTGAACGGCGCCGCATCCAACACCCTGAAAGCCTACCGCATCGATGTGCTCGGCTTTCTCGCCTTCCTCTCCGGCCATTTCGGCGCCTCTACCGGGCTGGCGCCGCTGGCCCGGCTGAGCGTCACCGACATGCGCGCCTGGATGGCGCATGAACGCGGGCGCGGGGTGGCCGCACGCTCGCTGGCGCGGTCGCTCTCGGCGGTCAAGAGCTTCTGCCGCTGGCTGGGAGAGCGTGAAGGGTTCGAACCCACCGCCGTGCTCTCCACCCGCGCGCCCAAATTCCAGAAGAAACTGCCGCGCCCGCTGGCCGAGGATGCCGCGCGCGCGATGATCGACACGGTCGAGCTTCAGGCGCAAAAAGGCTGGGTCGCCGCCCGTGACGCAGCGGTCCTGACCCTGCTCTACGGCTGCGGGCTGCGCATCTCCGAAGCGCTAGGCCTGACCGGCGCCGATGCGCCGCTGCCCGACGTGCTGCGCATTCGCGGCAAGGGCGGCAAAGAGCGGCTGGTGCCGGTCCTGCCCGCCGCGCGAGAGGCGGTGGACCGCTACACCGCGCTTTGCCCGCATGACCTGCCCGCCGATGCGCCGCTGTTTCGCGGCACCCGCGGCGGCCCGCTGAACCCGAGGCTGATCTCGGGCGTGATGGAGGCCGCGCGGATGCAACTCGGCCTGCCCGCCACCGCCACCCCCCACGCGATGCGCCACAGCTTCGCCACCCACCTGCTCGGCGCCGGCGGCGACCTGCGCGCGATACAAGAGCTGCTTGGCCATGCCTCGCTCTCCACCACCCAGGCCTATACGGCGGTCGATACCGCGCGCCTGATGGAGGTCTACGACAAGGCCCATCCCAAAGCATGACGCGGCGGGTGGCCCGCGCCCCTTTCATCTTTCCCCAAATATCCCCGCCGGAGGCACCGCCGCGCGCCCCGCGCGGCGCAAACAATACCGCCGCGCCGCAGGCGCGCCCGCCAGCCTACCCCAGCGCCATATCGCACCGCCGGCACACGCCCGCATGCTTGTGCGTCCCCACATCGGGCAGGATCTTCCAGCAGCGCTGACATTTCTCGCCATCGGCCTTTTCGAACACCACGCCCATGCCCTCGACCTCGGGCATCCGGAACGCCTCGTTCGGGCTGGGGTCGCCGGTCAGAACCACATCGGAGGTGATGCAGATATCGGCGAAATCCACCGATTTCAGCGCCTTGAGCACATCGGCATCCGCCACATGCACCACCGGCGCCGCCTCCAGCGAGGCGCCGATCACCTTGTCGCGCCGCTGTACCTCCAGCGCCGCCGTCACCACCCGGCGGGCCTGCCGGATACCGGCCCATTTCGCCGCCAGCGCGTCGTCTCGCCAGTCCGCCGGCGTGTCGGGGATATCGACCAGATGAACCGAACTGTCATCGCCCGGGAATCGCTCCAGCCAGACCTCTTCCATGGTGAACACCAGAACCGGCGCCAGCCAGGTGGTCAGCCGGTGGAACAGGATGTCCAGCACGGTGCGCGCGGCGCGCCGCTCAAGGCTGTCGGCGGCATCGCAATAAAGCGCGTCCTTGCGGATGTCGAAGTAGAACGCGCTCAGCTCCACCGTCGCAAAGGTAAACAACGCCTGGAACACACCCTGGAAATCATAGGCGCCATAGCCCGTGCGCACGCGTTCGTCCAGCTCGGCCAGCCGGTGCAGCACCCAGCGCTCCAGCTCGGGCATATCGCCCGGCGCCACCTGCTCGTCCGGCGAATATCCGGCCAGATTGCCCAGCAGGAAGCGCATCGTGTTGCGCAGCCGGCGATAGCTGTCGGCGACGCCTTTCAGGATTTCCGGCCCGATCCGCTGATCGGCGGTATAGTCGGTCTGCGCCACCCAAAGCCGCAGGATATCGGCGCCATATTGCTTGACCACCTCCTCGGGCACGATCGTGTTGCCGATGGATTTGGACATCTTGATGCCCTTCTCGTCCAGCGTGAACCCGTGGGTCAGCACCCCGCGATAGGGCGCGCGCCCCTTGGTGCCGCAGGCCTGCAGCATCGAGGAATGGAACCAGCCGCGGTGCTGGTCGGTACCTTCGAGATAGAGATCGGCAATACCGTCTTCCGCGCCGTCGGGACGGTCGCGCAGCACGAACGCATGGGTCGAACCGGAATCGAACCACACATCCAGAATGTCGGTCACCTGCTCATAGTCATCCGGGTTCACCGCATCGCCAAGGAACCGTTCCTTCGCGCCCGCCTTGTACCAGGCATCCGCGCCCTCGGCCTCGAACGCCACGGCGATGCGGGCGTTGACCGCCGGATCGCGCAGCAGGAAATCGGCATCCGTGGGCAAGGCGTCCTTCTTGACGAAACAGGTCAGCGGCACGCCCCAGGCGCGCTGGCGCGACAGCACCCAGTCTGGCCGGTTCTCGATCATCGAATAAAGCCGGTTGCGCCCGGTCTTCGGCGTCCACTCCACCAGCTTGTCGATGCTGGTCAGCGCGCGCTGCCGGATCGTGGTGCCATAGCGATCCTGCCCGTCGCCCACCTCGCGGTCGATGGCAGCGAACCATTGCGGCGTATTGCGATAGATGACCGGGGCCTTGGAGCGCCAGCTGTGCGGATAGGAATGCTTGATCTTGCCGCGCGCCAGCAGCCCGCCCACCTCGGCCAGCTTGTCGATCACCGCCTTGTTGGCGTCGCCCTCCTTGCCGTTGGGCTTGAGGATGCGCTTGCCGCCGAAGAACGGCAGATCGGCGCGGAAAGAACCATCGTCCATCACGTTATAGGTGATGACCTGCGGCAGCATGCCCAGATCGCGGTAAAGCTCGTATTCCTCCATCCCGTGGCTGGGGGCGCAATGGACGAATCCGGTGCCCTCCTCGTCAGTCACGAAATCCGCGGCGCGGAAGTCGCGCGGCTCGTCCCACTCGCCGTTCGAGCCTTCAGCGCCCGCCAGCGGGTGTACCAGCGACAGGCCCGCCAGTTCCCGGGCCGGCACGTCGCGGACGCGGGTCCACATCTCGTCCGACAGACGCGCGCGGGTAAAGACATCGGCGGCCAGCTTGTCGGCCAGGATGAACCTGTCTCCCGGCTTGGCCC
Organism: Actibacterium naphthalenivorans; assembly: GCF_014196965.1. GTDB lineage: Bacteria > Pseudomonadota > Alphaproteobacteria > Rhodobacterales > Rhodobacteraceae > Actibacterium_A > Actibacterium_A naphthalenivorans. Next base: position 426,987 of record NZ_JACIEQ010000001.1, read on the forward strand.
AGCATTCCTCGGGCGTGTCGGTAACCTCGTAAAGCCCATAGGCATAGTCCGCGCCATAGACGACCGCCTTGTTGGACGGGATCGTCCAGGGCGTGGTGGTCCAGATCACGACGCTGGCGCCCACCAGGTCAGAGGTGTCGGCGTCCGTAGCGGTGTTGGACGGGCCAGAGGCCACGCGGAACTTCACCCAGATGGTGAAGCTTTCCTTGTCGTGATATTCGACCTCCGCCTCGGCCAGAGCGGTCTCCTCGACGGGCGACCACATCACCGGTTTCGAGCCCTGGTAGAGCGTGCCGTTCATCAGGAATTTCATGAACTCCTCGGCGATCACCGCCTCGGCGTGGAAATTCATCGTCAGATAAGGATCGGCCCAGTTGCCCGTCACACCCAGACGCTTGAATTCCTCGCGCTGGATATCCACCCAGCCCTCGGCGAACTTGCGGCATTCCTGGCGGAAATCCACGATCGGCACGTCATCCTTGTTGCGGCCCTTCTTGCGGTACTGCTCTTCGATCTTCCATTCGATCGGCAGACCATGGCAATCCCAGCCCGGCACATAACGCGCATCGCGGCCCATCATCTGCTGGCTGCGCACCACCATATCCTTCAGGATCTTGTTCAGCGCGTGGCCGATATGCAGATGCCCGTTCGCATAGGGCGGGCCGTCATGCAGGATGAATGGGGTGCGGCCCTGCTTTTCGCGCAGGCGGTCGTAAACCCCGATCTCGGCCCAGCGGGCCAGCCATTCCGGCTCGCGCTTGGGCAGTCCGGCGCGCATCGGGAAATCGGTTTCGGGCAGGTTCAGCGTGTCTTTATAGTCGGGCGTGTCGGCACACATGGGGCGTGCTCCTTCAAAGGGTCTTCGCGGATGTATGGAGGGGGCGGCGCGAGCGGTCAAACGCCTTGTCCCGGCAGCTCATGTTGTCAGAGCGCCGGGCCGGTAATTCGAATGATGATCGCCACGGGGTACATCATGCACCGGCTTATAGGCCGCCGCCGCCGGGCCGTAAAGACATCAGCCAGAGGCCGCCCGCTCTGCGCGGCTTGCGCGGCCCGTGCCGTGGGGCGGCAGGCATCTCTTGCGGGACGCGCGCGCAGGCGCGGCCCGCACCGCCGGATCACGCCCCGCCTTCACCGAACAGCCCGGTCAGCGCCCGTTTGACCAGCGCCGTCACCGAGGGGCGCTTCTTGCGCACGAAGGGCAGCGGGCGGCACACTTCCATCGCCGCCACACCCACGCGGGCGGTCAGCGCGCCGTTCACCACGCCCTCGCCAAACCGGCGCGACACTTTCGACAGCACCCCGCCCCCCGCGAAAGAGCCCAGCATGTCGTCGCCCACGGCCACCGCGCCGGTGGCCACCAGATGGGTCATCACCACCTGAGTCAGGCGCCAGCTTCCCAGCACACCGGCGCGGCCGCCGTAAATCTCGGCAATGCGCCGGATCATCCGCAAATTCGACGTCAGCGCGGCGATCAGATCGGCCAGCGCCAGCGGCACCAGCGCCGTCACTGCGGCCACCTGCCGCGCGGCGGCCTCGATCTCGCGCGCGGCGGCGGCATCGAGCGGGGCCAGCAGCTCCAGCTCGGCCAGCGCCAGAAGCCCGTCGGTATCCAGCATCTCGCCCTTGCGTTCGTCGAACCGCTGGCGCCCCCAGGCCAGATCCTCGCGCCCGTGGTACAGCTGCTCCAGCCGCCCGGTCACGACCCGCGCCGCCGCCAGATCATCGGCCACCAGCGCCGCCTCGGCCGCGTGGTGCAGGCTGTCGACCCGCCGCAGCCGGGCAAAGGCCGCGACCTCGCGCAGCGCCACCAGAACGCAGGCCACCAGCACCAGTACCACAAGCCCCAGCGCCACCGTGCCGACCACCGTGTTCCGCGACAAAAGCCCGGTGATGAAATCCCACGCCATGACAGAGGCGACAAAGCCGATCAGCGCCACCAGCGCCCCCCAGAAGAACCGGCCCAGCCGCGACCGGCGGCGCGCCGCCAGCACCGCCATGGTCTGCATCGCCTGGCCCGTCGGCATGTCGGGCGCCCCATCGGGCACCGGCGGCGCGGTGGCCGGGGTCTCGGCCCCGGCCTCTTCCAGTTCGATCAGCACCGGGCCTTGCTTTGCTGTCATGTCAGGCGATCTCCGATCAGAAACTCAGCGGCCTTGTCCAGCCGGATATGCGGCGGCCCCTCGCCCGGCTTCAGGGTCAGCCGGGCGGGCGCGAAACGCATGATCCGGTAATCCGCGTCCAGCCATGCCTCTTGTCCGCTGCGGGCGGCGGCCAGAATGCGGGCCGGATCCTCTGGCAATGCGCCGGGATAGAACGCCGCCTGCTTGCCGCTGTCCAGCAATGTGCCGCGCACGCAGTCCAGGGTTTCGCCCTCATGGGTCAGCGTCTCTTCCACCGTCGCCCGGTAGGCGGCGACGGACATCGCTGCCGTGCGCGCGCCCGCGAAATCGGCGCGGTCCTTGGCGTCGCGCAACAGCGCCTCCATGATCGCGGTCAGCCGCCCGTGCTGGCGGTGATGCAAATGGTCGGCCTTGGTCGCCGCGAACAGGATGCGCTCCACCCGCCGGCCATGCAGGATCTGGCTCAGCCAGGCGTTGCGCCCGGGCCGGAACGCCGAAAGGATCTCGCGCATCGCATAGCGCAGATCCTCCACCGCCTTCGGTCCGGCGTGGATCGCCCCCAGCGCATCGACCAGCACGATCTGCCGGTCGATCCTGGAAAAATGATCGCGGAAGAAGGGTTTGACCACTTCGCGCTTGTAGGCCTCGTAGCGGCGCTCCATCTCGCGCCAGAGCGAGCCGCGCGGGGTTTCGGCGGGCCGGGGCAGCGGCGCGAACGTCAGCACGGGCGAGCCCTCCAGCTCTCCGGGCAGCAGGAACCGGCCGGGCGTGCAATCGGAAAACCCCTGGGCCCGCGCAGCCTGCAGATAGGTGGTGAACACCTGCGCCAGCGTCTTGGCCACGGGTTCGTCCAGCCGTGCGGAGGCATCCGCGCCGCGCAACGCCGCGTGCAGCCCGTCGGCGAAATCGCGGCTCTTGGCGCGGGCCAGCGTTTCGGCAGACCAATCGGCATAGGACTTGTCCAGCAGCGCCAGATCCAGCAGCCATTCGCCGGGGTAATCGACAATATCCAGATGTACCGTGCGCGGCCCCGAGATCGCACCGATCAATCCGCCGGGCTGAACCCGGAACGACAGCCGCAGTTGCGCCACGGCGCGGGTGCTTTCGGGCCAGTGCGGGGTGTCGCCTGTCAGCGCGGCCAGATGGGTTTCATAATCGAAACGCGGCACCGTCACATCCGGCTGCGGCTGTAGATAGGCGCTCAGGATCGACCCGCTCGAGGCCGCCACAAGCTGCGGCATCCGCCCCCGATCCAGCAGGTTCGCCACCAGCGAGGTGATGAACACCGTCTTGCCCGCGCGGGACAGCCCGGTAACGCCCAACCGCACCACGGGCTCGAAGAATATGTCCGATACGGTGGCGCCGATACCTTCGACCCCGCGCGCCAGACCGTCTGCAATATCGCCTATGCCCACGCCTGCCCCTCATGTTATCCGCCCCAAGATAGGCGCGGCCATCGGGTTTCGCCAGCCAAGATCCGGCACGGCCGCGATTGCCAAGCCCGCTGTTGCGGGTTAACCGGAGCCATGCCCCGCTATGCACTGAAAATCGAATATGACGGCGCGCCCTTCGCAGGCTGGCAGCGTCAGGCCGATCAGCCCTCGGTGCAGGGCGCGGTCGAGGCGGCGCTGGCAAAGCTGGAGCGTGACGTGCCCTCCATCGCCGCCGCCGGGCGCACCGATGCCGGGGTGCATGCCCTTGGGCAGGTGGCGCATTGCGACATGGCCAAGGCCTGGGATCCGTTTCGCCTGTCCGAGGCGCTGAACCACCACCTGAAACCCGCGCCGGTGGCGATCCTGCAGGCGGTGGCGGTGAGCGATGAGTTTCACGCCCGGTTTTCGGCGCTCGAGCGGCAATACATGTTTCGTCTGGTCAGCCGCCGCGCCCCCGTGACGCATGACCGGGGCAAGGTCTGGCAGGTGCAGCACCCGCTGGCGCTGGAGCCGATGCAAAGGGCGGCGCACTACCTGCTGGGCCGGCATGATTTCACCACCTTCCGCGCGTCGATCTGCCAGGCGGCCTCGCCCGTCAAATCGCTGGACGAGCTGCGGATCGAGGCGATCGACATCCCCCATGGCCGCGAGTTCCGGTTCCACGTCCGCGCCCGCAGTTTCCTGCACAATCAGGTGCGCAGCTTCGTCGGCACGCTGGAACGTGTCGGCGCGGGCGCCTGGGCGCCGGAAGACGTGAAAGCCGCGCTCGACGCCAGAGACCGTACCGCCTGCGGCCCGGTCTGCCCGCCGCAGGGCCTGTATCTGGCGGCGGTGCGCTATCCGGTGGCCCCGTTCACGCCCTGAAACGTGTTCCCGGCGTCACCCTGCGGGCCAAAGCGCGGGAAACCGGTGGAAAACGCTTTGCGCGCCGCAATGCCGGTGCGACAACCTGCACAAAAGAGGCAGCAGAAGACCACCCGTTTTGACAGTCACCGAAGAATTGCCAACCGGCCGCCTGCTTGTGGTCGATCTGGACGGGACACTGATCCGTTCCGACATGCTGTATGAAACCTTCTGGTCGGCCTTCGCCTCTGACTGGACCGTGCCGTTTTCGGCAGCCGCAAGCCTGCTGAAAGGCCGCGCCGCGCTGAAACAGAAGATGAGCGATCTGGCGAAGGTCGATGTCACCGCCCTGCCCTATGACGATGCGGTGATCGACCGTATCCGCCGCTGGCGCGAGGGCGGCGGGCGCACGGTGCTCGTGACCGCTTCCAATCAGGATATCGCGCAGCAGATCGCCGCCCATCTGGGCCTGTTCGACGAGGTGCATGGCTCCGACAACACGCGCAACCTGAAAGGGCGGCACAAGGCGGCCTTTCTGACAGAGCGGTTCGGCGACGGCGGTTTCGACTATATGGGCGATTCCCCGGCCGATCTCGCGGTCTGGAAACACGCCGGCCGGGCGATCGCCGTCAACGCCTCCGCCCAGACCCGCGACAGGCTGCGGGCGATGGGCGGCGACGCGGAATTCATGCAGACCCGAGACACCGGCCCCGGCCCCTATTTCAAGGCGCTGCGGCCGCACCAGTGGCTCAAGAACCTGCTGATCTTCCTGCCGATGCTGATGGCGCATGACCTTTCGCTGATCACCGTGTCGAAATCTCTGATGGCCTTCGTGGTGTTCTGCATGATCGCCTCGGGCGTTTACGTGCTGAACGATCTGCTCGATCTGGCATCCGACCGCGCCCATCCGCGCAAGCGCAACCGGCCGCTGGCCTCCGGGAACATGCCGCTGTCGCATGGCACGCTGCTGGCGCCGCTGCTGTTGCTGCACGGCATGCTCAGCGCGATCATTCTGGGGCCGTCCTTCATCGTCGTGATGCTGGTCTATCTGGTGACCACCACCGCCTATTCGCTGTTTCTCAAGCGCCAGCTCGTGGTGGATATCTTCACGCTGGCCCTGCTTTACGCGGTGCGCATCCTCGCCGGCGGCGGGGCAACGGGCATTCCGCTGTCGATCTGGCTGCTCGCCTTTTCGATATTCTTCTTCTTCTCGCTCGCCGCCGTCAAACGGCAGGCAGAGCTGGTGGACGGCGCCGCCAACGGCAAGATCACGGCGCATGGGCGCGGCTACCGGGTGGATGACCTGCCGCTGGTCGCCAATATGGCGCTCGGCTCCGGCTATGTCTCGGTGCTGGTGATGGTGCTCTATCTGAATACCGGCATGGTGCAGAAGCTTTACCCCTCGCCCTCCTGGCTGTGGGGCATCTGCCTGGTGCTGCTCTACTGGATCAGCCGCACGGTCATGCTGACCCATCGCGGCCAGATGCATGACGATCCGGTGGTTTTCGCGGTGAAAGACCGGGGCAGCCAGTTCTGCTTTCTGTTGGTGCTGGGCTTTGCAACGGCGGGGGCGCTGCTATGAGCCTGCACGGGCTGATCCTGCGCTATGCCGCCTTCGCGGTGCTGGCGACGCTGGCCAATCTGGGCGCCCAGCGCGCGGTGCTTGGCCTGGCGGGCGGCGGCACCGGCTTTGCCCTGGCCGTGGCGGTGGGCACCGCCGCGGGGCTGGTGGTGAAATACCTGCTCGACAAACGCTGGATCTTCGCCGACCGCTCGACCGGGCTGAAGGCGCATGGCCGGAAATTCACGCTCTACACCGCGATGGGCCTGGTCACGACGATGATCTTCTGGGGCGCCGAAACCGCCTTCTGGCTGACCTGGAAAACCGACGCGATGCGCGAGGCGGGCGCGGTGCTGGGGCTGGCGGTCGGCTATGTGGTGAAATACAACCTCGACCGCCGCTTCGTTTTCGCCGATGTCGCGAGGGCGGCGGCATGATGCTGTCGGGCTGGGGCCGGTTTCCGCGGATCGACTGCCAGGTCACGCGCCCCCTGACCGAAGACGCGCTGCGCGCGCAGGTGGCCAAGGGTGGGCTGATCGCCCGTGGCAACGGCCGTGCCTATGGCGACAGCGCCCTGAGCCCCGGCAACACCGTGGATATGCGCGGCTTTCGCCATATGCTGGCCTTCGACGCGGCCACCGGCGTGCTGACCGTCGAGGCCGGGGTGCTGCTGGGCGATGTGATCTCCGCCTTCCTGCCGCGCGGCTGGTTCCCGCCGGTGACGCCCGGCACCAAGTTCGTGACCATCGGCGGCATGATCGCGGCGGATGTGCATGGCAAGAACCACCACAAGCATGGCTCCTTCGGTCAGTTCGTCGACTGGATCGACGTGATGGGCGCCGATGGCGCCGTCACCCGCTGTTCGCGCCACGAAAACCCCGAGCTTTTCGGATGGACGCTGGGCGGCATGGGCCTGACCGGGGTGATCCTGCGCGCCGCCTTTCGCCTGACCCGTGTCGAGACCGCATGGATCCGGCAAACCATGATCCCCGCGCCCGACCTCGACGCCGCGATGGCCGCGTTCGAGGCATCGGGCGACGCGACCTATTCGGTGGCCTGGATCGATTGCCTGCGCCTGGGTGATGGATTGGGCCGGTCGCTCGTCATGCTGGGCGAACATGCCACCTTCGCCGAGCTCAAACTGCCCGAAAAGCGTGACCCGCTGCTGGCGCCGAAAAGGCGGCGGCTGACAGTGCCGTTCGACCTGCCCGGTTTCCTGCTGAATGGCGCCACCCTGCGCGCCTTCAATGCGCTCTACTATAACCAGGGCGCACGCAACGCGGGCGAAAGCCTTGTGGACTGGGACAGTTACTTCTACCCGCTCGACGCCATCCTTGGCTGGAACCGCAGCTACGGGCGCAAGGGGTTCGCCCAGTTCCAATGCGCCCTGCCGCTGGCCAGCTCGCGGCAGGGGCTGCAGGCCCTGCTGAAGGCGATCGCGGCGGCCGGCATGGGCTCTTTCCTGGCCGTGCTGAAACGCTTCGGCCCGCAGGACAGCCGGTTTTCCTTCCCGATGGAAGGCTACACCCTGGCGCTGGATTTCCCGGTGAACCGGGGCACGCTGGCGCTGCTGGACCGGCTGGACAGGATCACGCTCGATCATGGCGGGCGGTTCTATCTGGCCAAGGACAGCCGGATGCGCGCCGAAACCCTGCGCGCGGCCGACCCCCGCGTCGCCGGTTTCCTCGAGATGCGCGGCGCGGATGCCCGCGCCGAAACCTTCACCTCTGCCCAATCGAAAAGGCTGACCCTATGAGCACCCCTGGCCCTGTCCTGATCCTTGGCGGGCGGTCCGATATCGGCCGCGCGGTCGCCCATGCCTTCGCCGCCAAAGGCCACCCGATCCAGCTTGCCGCGCGCGGTGCCGCAAGCCTCGAGACCAGCAGGAAAGACATGGAGCTGCGCCACGGCGTTTCGGTCACTCTGCATGAATTCGACGCGCTGGACATGGCCGGGCAGGCAGGGTTCATCGACGCGCTTCCGGCGCTGCCCGAGATCGTTGTCTGCGCCGTGGGCCTGCTGGGCGACCAATATGACGACGAGCGCGATTTCGACGCCGCCACCCGCGTGATGCGCAGCAATTTCGAGGCGCCCGCCAATATCCTTGGCCTGTTCGCCAACCGGTTCGAGACACGCGGCACCGGCACGCTGGTTGGCATCAGCTCTGTCGCGGGCGACCGGGGGCGCGCGTCGAACTATATCTACGGATCGGCCAAGGCGGGGTTCACCGCCTATCTGTCTGGGCTGCGCAACCGCCTGGCACGCAAGGGCATTCACGTGGTGACGGTCAAGCCCGGCTTTGTCGCCACCAGCATGACCGCCGGCATGGACCTGCCCGAAAAGCTGACCGCAGCGCCCGAGATGCTGGGCGAAAAGATCGTGCAAGCCGTAGAGCGGCGCCGGAACGTGATCTATGTGAAACCGGTCTGGGCGCTGGTGATGCTGATCATCCGCAATATCCCCGAGGCGGTATTCAAGAAAACCTCGATCTGAGCCGGGCCCACCATTCGCGCCACACAAGAAAACGAAACCGCCCGCGCAGGGGCTACCTGCGCGGGCGGATTTCCGAAGCGCTTGAAGCGCGGCTTCCTTATTCGGCGGCAACCATCTTGGCCGTCGCGGGCTTTTTGGAAACCTCGAACTCTTCGTGATACGAACGCTCGACGTTGACGTTCCAGACGTCATGCTCTTCGCCCAGCACGTTCCGCGCGGCCAGCATCGCCGACAGCATGGAATGGTCCTGGTTGTTGTAGCGGTGCAGGCCGTTCCGGCCCACCGTCTGGAAGTTTTCCAGCGTGCGCAGCCATGCCTCGATCGTGTCGAGCGCTTCCTTGTATTCGCCGTCATAGACCGGATAGGCCTTGGGCTGGCGGATGATGGCGGCGTCGATCACGTCGCTCGCCTTGGCAAGGGCCAGCTCTTCCAGCTCTTTCGAGGCAAGGGCGCGAAGCTCTTCGTCGCTCATGTTCCACAGCCCGTCGCCCTTCTGGCAGAAATACTCCATCCCGATCGAGGCGGTATCGGGGTTGGGCAGCATTTCCGGCGACCAGGCGCGGAAGTTCTGAATACGGCCGACCTTCACCTTCGGGCTATGGATGTAGATCCAGTTGTCCGGGAACGGATCGGCATGGTCCAGCACCAGGGTCACGATCAGGAAATCGCGGTATTTCAGGCGCTCGGCGGCGGCGATCACCTCGGGCGGCGGCGGCGGGTTGAAGGCGTGGATCAGATCCTTGATCGCCATCGAGTTGATGAAATGCTCCGCTTCCACGGTTTCCGTGGTGGCGGGCGCGCCATCGTCCGTCCAGTGCTTGACGTCGATCGAGGTGACGCGGTTCCCGTCAAGGTTCACGCCCACGACCTCGGACTGCATGACAACATCGCCACCTTTTTCGCGGACGTCGTCGCGAACCTTTTCCCACATCATGCCGGGGCCGAGGCGCGGGTACTGAAATTCCTCGATCAGGCTGGCCGTGTCATTGGCGCCCGACAGCGCGTTCCAGACCGCCTTGAACAGCGACAGGTTCTTGATCCGCTGCGCGGCCCAGTCGGCCCGGATTTCAGTGGGCGGGATGCCCCACACCTTTTCGGTGTAGCTGCGGAAGAAATGCATGTACAGCCGGCCGCCGAAGCGGTTGATGACCCATTCCTCGAAGCTTTGCTCGTCGCGGTAGGGGCGCACCTGCCACTTGATATAGCTGACGACGATCCGCGCCGCCTCATACGGGCCGATGTTGATCAGCGCGTTGAACAGCTTCAGCGGATAGTCGAAGAATTTCTCTTTGTAATAGATGCGGCTCTGGCGGGGCACGGTGATGAAATCATCCCCCATCACCTCGTGCCACATGTCCTCGACTTCCTGCACCTTGGTAAAGAACCGGTGCCCGCCGATGTCGAACCGATAGCCGTTGTGGCTTTCGGTTCGGGCGATGCCGCCAACCATGTCGGACGCTTCGAAAACGATCGGCCGATGGTCGCTGCTGCGTTTCTGAAGTTCATAGGCCGCAGTCAGACCAGCAGGTCCACCACCAATAACGACGACCGGGATATCACTATTTTCCATGACTACCGCTTACATTCCCCAAGAATTAACCCAATAACCCCACTCACGGCGATTTATAGCCGATTTCCCGAGTTCCACGAAAGCATCTTGGATAAGTATGACAACAAAACAAAATGCCGTCGCGACTTTGGAACCAATCCGTCAAATTAAACAATTTTGGCGCCAAGACCCGGCACCTCGGCATCATTGAAACCGGAAACGGATGAAAAATCTAGGGGTTCTACGATTCGACCGCGCGCGCGGATCGCGGAGAATGACGTCGGGGAAACGTCGGCAGTGCCGAAATCCGCCGCCGGGCCTCGCGGCACTGTGTCTTTACCACATCAACGCCACAGTTTTCTGGTTCTTCCTTAACCGGCGCGAAGCGTTATCGTAAGCCAAAGAAGGACGGGTTTTGAGGTTTTGAATGAGTAATTTACCAGACTTCCTGGTCATCGGCGCGGCGCGCGCAGGCACCACGGCGCTGTATTCCTATCTGTCCCAGCACCCCCAGGTCTTCATGCCGAAGACGAAAGAGCCGAATTTCTTCGCGTTCGAGGGTGAAACGCTGGCCTGCGAAGGGCCCGGCGCCGATTTCATCAACAATTCAGTAACCCGAATCGCCGACTATCACGCCCTTTTCGCCGCCGCGCGCCCCGGCACGATTCGTGGCGAGGCCTCGCCGCTCTACCTCTATGCGCCCGAGGCCCCCGCGCGGATTCGGAAACGCCTGCCGCAGGCCCGCATGATCGCGATTCTGCGCAACCCCGTGGAGCAGGCGTTTTCGCACTTCCTCTATGCCACCAAAGAGCGGATCGAGCCCGAGCCCGATTTCACCGCCGCCCTGATGCTCGAGGAAGAGCGGCTTGCCGCGGGCTGGCAGCCCCTGTTCGGCTATTCGCGCTTTCCGCGCTACGCCGAGCAGCTCGGCCGTTTCTTCGCGCTGTTCCCGCGCGAACAATTCCTGATCCGCAGCTACGAAGAGTTTCAGGCCGATCCCGCCTCGGTTCTGTCGGACATCTTCACCTTCATCGGCGCCGACCCCGGCTTTGCCCCCGACATGTCGCGCAAACCGAATGCCGGCGGGGTGCCCAAGAACACGCTGTTTCAGGATTTTCTGATGAAGCCGAACCCGGTGACCAAGGCCATCGGATATGTCGTGCCCAAGGAACGGCGGCTGCGCATCCGCGACAGGCTGGCCCGGTTGAACCTCAAGCGCGACGATACGATGCCCGACAAGGCCCGCGCCATCCTGCAGCAGCGGCTTGAGGGCGATATCCGCCAACTCGAAACCCTGCTCGGCCGGGATTTCAGCGCCTGGCTCGCCTGAGCCAGACGCCACGCATTAGTCAGATCTTGATCAGGCGGGCCCGGTCGATCGCGATACCGCGCCCGTCGAAGGCGTTGCGCGTGTCGAACACCCGCTTCGACGCGGCTGCGACAAGCCCGTAATCCACCGCCGTGTGATCCGTCGTCACGATGACGGCATCGTACCCTTCCAGCGTGCCGGCATCCAGCGGCACCGACAGGCGGTTGGCCAGATCCGGGTGGTCGCGCGTCAGCGGCATGACCGGGAAGAACGGGTCGTGATAATCGACGTCCGCCCCCATCTGCTCCAGCTTTTTCAGCAGGGCCAGCGCCGGGCTTTCGCGGGTGTCTTCCACGTCTTTCTTGTAGGCGATCCCCAGGATCAGGATCCGCGCCCCGTTCACATCCACCCCGTCATGGCGCGACAGGTCGGTGCGGATGCGGGTGGCCAGCGCCTCTGGCGCGCCTTCGTTGTTGAACCGGGCCAGATCGATGATCGGCGTCTCCGACCCTACATCGCGCGCCCGCCAGGACAGATAGACAGGTGACACCGGGATGCAGTCGCCGCCGATGCCGGGGCCGGGGTAGAAGGGCATGTAGCCGAACGGCTTGGTCGCCGCGGCCTTCACCACCTCCCACACATCCACGCCCATCGCATCCATCGCCACCTTCATCTCGTTGACCAGCGCGATGTTGACCGTGCGAAAGCTGTTTTCCGCAAGCTTCACCGCCTCGGCCGTTGCCGAAGAACTGACCGGAACCGCCTGGGTGACGATGGTGGAATAGAACATCTCGAGCAGATCGCGCGATTGCTTGTCGTCAGCGCCCACAACCTTCGGGATGGTCCGCGTGGTGTGCGAGGCGTTGCCCGGATCCTCGCGCTCGGGTGAGAAGCCAAGGAAGAAGTCGGAACCGGCGCGCAGCCCGCCCCGCTCCAGGATCGGCTGCAGCACATTCGCGGTCGCCCCCGGCCAAACGGTGCTTTCCAGCACCACGAGCTGCCCGGGGCGCAGCCAGTCGGCAATCGTTTCGGCGGCGCTGATGACATATCTCATGTCTGGCTCACGCGCGGCGGTCAGCGGCGTGGGGACGCAGATCAGAATGATGTCGGCCCCGGCAATCGCCGACGCCTCGGACGTGGCGCGGAACTTTCCGCTTTTGACCGCGTCGTCGATACGATTTTCGGCGAAATAGGAAATCACCTGCTCGCCCGCGTTGATGCGCGCCACACGCTCGGCATTGATATCAAGGCCCGTGGTATCAAACCCGACCTCATGCACGGTCAGCGCCATCGGAAGCCCGACATAGCCCAGACCAACCGTCAGAACCCTGGCGTCCTTGCCCGCGATACCGTCCTTGAGCGTGGCGAAATGCGAAAAATTACTGCTCATCAATCGAACCTCACTGGAAATCACAACTGTCGAAATCGAATTAACACAGGACAAAGGGAATCAGCAGGGAGTTTTGCCCGCAGGGCTTATTGTACCCTTCCGCAGCGGCAATTGGTGGCTAATTCACCCCGTTTCGCGCAATTGCTCTTGAATTGCGGCCAATCCGTTTTGGAACGAAAATTCCGGAACATAGCCCAGCCGGGCCTCCGCGCGCCGGATCTCGATCGCGGGGCGCGCCGCGTAAAGCGCGAGCAGGGCACGATTCGGATAGACCGGCCCGCGGGCGGGTCGCAGCGCGCGGGCGCGGGTCATGAGCGCCTCGAACCGCCGCCGCCCGAGCATCCGGCGCAGCCGTGCGCTGACGCGGGCGGCCAGCGGCGGGGCGGTTTCAGAGGCGGTTTCAGGGCTGGGCGCTGGCGGCGGGCCAAGGCGGGCCTCAAGCTCCGCAAGCGGCTTCAGAACCACCTCGCCCTGCCCCAGCACGCCGGCATATCCGCGAAAAAACGCGTCCCAGCCGGGCTGATCGGCGCCGGTGATCAGAAACCGCTCGCGCCCCAGATCGGGCGCGGCACCGGCACGCAGGGCGGCCTGCACCACATCATCCACAAACACCGCCGGGCACTGGCCCACGGGATCGGGCAGAACAACCGGCCCTTGGCGCAGCGCGGCCATCGGCGCGTCTGTCCAAAGCGCGCTGCCGGGGCCGTAAACAATCGTCGGCTGCAGGATCGCGGCCTCGAACCCGGCCTCCATCAACCTGTTTTCCATGGCTATTTTCGCCTGCCGGTAGCCGCCACCGCCCGGCGCACCTATCGGCGCTTCCTCATCCAGCCGCCCGGCCGGCCAATCGTCATAGACCACCGCGGAACTGGCATGCACGATCCGGCCCGCGCCGGCCCGCGCCGCCGCTGCCAGCAGCGCGTCGAACGCGGCCAGGTTCTCGGCCCCGCCGACCCGCACATCATAGGCCAGGTTGAACACAATCTCCTGCCCCGTCAGCGCCGCATCAAGCGCCCGCCCCGGCACCAGCCCGGCCAGCACAACGCGCGCGCCCATCCGCTCCATCGTCTGCGCCTCGTGCCGGCTGCGCATCAGCGCGGTCACATCCGCGCCCGCCGCGCACAGCGCCCGCACCAGCCGCCGCCCGATGAACCCGCTGGCCCCGGTCACGGCCACCTTCCGTGCGGCCAGCGGCGCGCTCCATTCCTGCATCGACTGCGGCATGTGATCTCCTCTTCTGGCGGCGCCGGCACGATAGCCACATTCGGCCTGCCCGGAAACTCTTTCACAACAGGCCGGTAGTCCGCCATGTTGCAGCATGATATAAGCCGGAGCAGTATTTTGGTGCCAAGTTTTGCGTGCGAGGGAAGATGCATATTCTGATTACGGGCGGGGCCGGTTTCATCGGGTCCCATCTGGCCGAACGTCTTGTTTCCGGGGGTCACAGCGTCACCGCGCTTGACGATCTTTCGACCGGACGGCTGGAAAATCTGGCGGCGATCTCCGACAGCCCTGATTTTACCTTCGTCGAAGGCACCATCCTGGATCGCGACCTGGTGCAGACCCATGTGGATGCCGCCGACGTTGTCTTTCACCTGGCCGCCGCAGTCGGCGTGAAACTGATCATGGAAGAGCCCAGCCGCTCGATCCTGACCAATGTGGGCGGCACCGAAAACGTGCTGCACGCCGCGCTGAAGGACAAGAAACCGACCTTCGTCGCCTCGACCTCCGAAGTCTATGGCAAGGCCACCAAGTTTCCGTTCAGCGAAGATGACGACCTGACCATCGGCGCCACCAAGAACCTGCGCTGGTCCTATGCCTGCGCCAAGACGCTGGATGAGTTTCTGGCGCTGGCCTATGCCCGCGAAGCCGCGCTGCCCGTCGTGGTGCTGCGCTTCTTCAACACCACCGGCCCGCGCCAGACCGGGCGCTACGGCATGGTGCTGCCCAATTTCGTGCAGAACGCGCTGGCCGGCAAACCGCTGATGGTGCATGGCTCGGGCGAGCAATCGCGCTGTTTCGGCCATGTGTACGACGTGGTCGAGGCGCTGATGCGCCTGATGGCCACGCCCGAGGCTTTCGGCCAGGTCTACAACATCGGCACCGATCAGGAGGTGACGATCAGATCGCTGGCCGAACAGGTGATCGCCGCCACCGGCTCTGCCTCGGAAATCCAGCTCATTCCCTATTCGGACGTCTATCCCGAAGGGTTCGAGGATATGAACCGCCGCCTCCCCGATGTCTCGAAGCTGGAAAAGGCGGTGGGCTTTCGCCCGATGCGCACGCTGGCGCAGATCATTGACGATATCATCGCCGAAAAGCAGGCCACCGGCCTTAACTGAGCCCCCAGCAAGGATTTCCGCCGATGACGCCGCTTGCACGGATAGAAAAGCTGGTTCGCGATACCGCCACGGTTCTGCTGCCCGAAGACCTGCGCAAATGGGTGCGCAAACAACAACGCCTGTACAAGCTGCAATCGGTGCCGGTGGGCAAGGTCGATTTCGGCGGGCTGCGCCGCCTGTCGCCGATCAGCACCATCTTCGGGCAGGACCGTGATCTGCTGACGATCGAGCGCTACTATATCGAACAGTTCCTCGAGAAACACGCCGCCGACGTGAAAGGCCGCTGCCTGGAAATGGGCGACCCGGCCTATATCAACAAATTCGGCGGCGACAAGGTCACGCAGGCCGATGTGCTGAACTATGTCGAGGGCAACCCCCATGCCACCATCGTGGCCGATCTGACAGACGCGCCGCATATCCCCGACGATACGTTCGATTGCATCATCATCACCCAGACGCTTCAGATGATCTACGAGGTCGACAAGGCCATCGCCACCCTGCACCGCATCCTGAAGCCGGGCGGCGTGGTTCTGTGCACCTCGCACGGCATGACACGGGTCGCCCGGCGCGAAGGCGTGGATGACTGGGGCGAATACTGGCATTTCACCACCCAATCCAAGCGCCGCCTGTTCGGCGATGTGTTCGGGCGCGAAAAGACCGAGGTCTCGACCGTCGGCAACATCTTCACCTGCATCTGCAACCTGCACGGGCTGGGCGCGGGCGAGATCGACCAGGCAGAGCTGGATGTGCATGACCCCAACTACGAAATGCTGGTGCTGGTGCGCGCCGTAAAGCAGGTGTGACATGGGCGCGACGCGCGACTATCTGTGGCTGGGCGCCATCCTGCTGCTGGCGCTGGCGCTGCGGCTGTGGGGGCTGAACGCGCCGCTGTGGTATGATGAAATCCTGACAGTCGAAACCCACCTGCGCCTGCCCTGGGGGCAGATGATGCAGGGTTATTCGATGAACCACCACTATTTCTTCGATCTCCAGTCGAAGCTGGCGGTGGCGGCGTTCGGTGAGGCCATCTGGGCGATCCGCCTGCCCGCGCTTGTCTTCGGCCTCGGCGCCATCGCCGCCATCTGGTGGCTGGCCCGCGATATCGCGGGCGCCGCCGCGGCCCATCTGACCGGCCTGCTGCTGGCGATCTCCTATCACCACATCTGGTTTTCGCAAAACGCCCGCGGCTATACCGAGCTGGCGTTCTGGAGCGCGCTTGGCATGATCCTGTTCCTGCGCGGCATGAAAACCCCGGCGCGGGGCCTGTGGCTGGGCTATGCCGTGGTGCTGGCGGCGGCGGTATTCACCCATCTGACGGGCGCGTTCCTGTTCGCCGCGCAGGGGCTTGTCTGGCTGGCCGTCGTGCTGTGGGATGCGGCGCGCGGCAGGCTGGCCCGCCCGAAGCTGCTGCTGCCGCTGCTGGGCTACGGCCTCGGCGCGGCGCTGACCATCGCCCTCTATGCGCCCCTCCTGCCCAGCCTGCTGCAAACCGTCGGCGGCGTCGCGGGCACCTCTGCCGTGGATGTGATGCAGGAATACCAGAACCCGCTCTGGACGATCTACGAAGCCGTGCGCTCTGCCGTCGGCTCCGCCGGCCCCGTGATCGGGCTGGTGGCGCTTGGCATGATCGGGCTGGCCGTGCTGGGCGGGGGACAGACCCACCGCAGCGCCCCGCTGTTCGCACCGCTCGTGCTGCTGCATATCGTGCTGACCATGGCGCTGCTCTCGGCGCTTGGCATGCGCATCTGGCCGCGCTTCTTCTTTGCCGACATCGGTTTCCTGATGCTGCTGATCGTGCTGGGCGTGCGGGCGGTCTGCACGGGGCTGGGCGCGCTTTCCGTCCCGCGGCTTTCGGCGCAGCGGCTTTTCACCATCGCCGCCGCGCTGATGATCGTGGTCTCGGCCGGGCTGGCCGCCCGCAACTATAGCGCGCCGAAACAGAACCTCGCCGGCGCCTTCGATCTGGTCGAGGCCAGCCGCAAACCGGGCGAACAGGTCTATGTGGTCGGCGTGGTCGCGCCCGCCTTCACCGGACATTTCGGCGCAGACTGGGTGCCGCTGACCGGCAACGCCGACTATGCCGCCGCCATGGCGCAACCCGGCCCCGCGCTTGTGGTCATCGCCTTCCCCGCCCGCACCTTCCGTGCCTTCCCCGATCTGGATGCCGACAGCGAGGGCGCGCTGACCCTTCTGCACCGTTTCCCGGGCACGCTGGGCGATGGCGCGGTGCTGGTGTTCCGGCGCGGCTGACATGACCGATCTGATCATCGGTTCCGGCCCCTCGGGCATCGCCACCGCCACGGCCCTGCTGGCGCGGGGCCGCAGCGTGACGCTGCTGGACGGCGGCAAGCTGCCGGAGCCCGAGGCCATCGCCCGCCGCGACGCGCTGGCCGCCCGCGCGCCCGAAGACTGGTCACAGCCCGAGCGGGCCGCCTATCAGGCACCGCAATTCGCCGCGCCCGAGGGGCAGACCCGCCGCTATGGCTCCGACTTCGCGCAAGAGGCCGCCGCCGATACGCTGGCCGAAGGGTGCGACGGTTTTGCCCTGCGCGCCTCGCGTGCGGTGGGCGGGCTGTCGAACCTCTGGGGCGCCGCGGTGCTGCCCTACCGGCAGCACGATATCGCTGACTGGCCGGTCACGGCAGAGGAGCTTGCCCCGCATTACCGCGCCGTGGCCGGGTTCATGCCGATCGCCGGGCGTGAGGATGCGCTGGACAATCTGCTGCCCGGCTATCTGGCCCCGGGCGCCACCCAGATCCCGCCACCGCCGCAGGCAGAGGCGCTGTTGGCCCGGCTGGATGCGAAACGCGACAGGCTGCGCGCCATGGGGGTTCACACCGGCGCCGCGCGTCAGGCGGTCGAGGCGGGTTGCATCCGCTGCGGCATGTGCTTGCACGGCTGCCCCTGGGGCCATATCTATTCGGCGCGCAAGACCCTCGAGACGTTGAAAGCCCACCCCCGGTTCACCTATCGCCCCGGCGCGCTCGTGGCCGGGTTTTCGGAAACCGAAGACGGGGTGACACTGGCCCTTGCCGATGGCCGCACCGTGACCGGCACCCGGGTTTTCATCGGCGCCGGTGTGCTGGAAACCGCGCGGCTGATGCTGGCCTCTGCCCCCGGCACGCCGCGAGAGCTGATCCTGAAAGACAGCCAGCATGCCTTCCTGCCGCTGCTGCACCGCTGGCGCACAAAGCTGCGCCCGGACCGTCCGCCGCATCATACGCTGCCCCAGCTTTTTGCAGAAATCGAACATCCAGACGTGTCAGACAGGCTGGTTCACGCTCAGTTCTATACATGGAACGAACATTATGCCCGCGACCTGCTGCAAAACTACGGCGCCAGGCTTCCCGGCTCCGCGCCGCTGCTCATGGCAATGTCGCGCCGTCTGATCGTGGCACAGATGTTCCTGCATTCAGACCATTCCGCGCGCATCGGGCTCCGCCTTGCCGCAGATGGCCGCCTGAACGCGCGGGTCGAGGTCAACCCGGACACCGGGCGTGTTCTGGACGCCGCCAAAAGGAAACTGTCGCGCGCCATGGCGCAGGCCGGGCTGGTGGCACTCGGCTTTGCCGCGCGGCCCGGCGCGCCGGGATCGAGCTTTCATGTGGGCGGCACAGTGCCCATGGCCGCAACCCCCGCACCGGGCCAGTCCGACAGGCTGGGCCGCCCGCATGGCCTGCGCCGCGTTCACATCGTGGACGCCTCTGTCCTGCCGTCGATCCCGGCCACCACGATCACCTTCAGCGTCATGGCCAACGCCCATCGCATCGGGGCCGAAGCCCGATAGCTTTTCCCGCGGCGGGTAGCCCTGGATGCGGCGTTCAGCCCGACCACGTGCAATCGCAACAATTTTCTGAACATTTCGAAGGGAATCCTGTAGCTATATGAATAGTTCCCATTCCCGACCGTTAGAGCCATTTTATTTCCGTGGTGATTCCCATGTATCAGACCGCCCTCATTTCGCTATGGCGCTCTCCCCTTCCCTGTCGTGACAGATGCCCCCACCTTTCAGGGTTGCGCCTGAAGGTCGCCCTTCTGTTTATCGCGCTGAACCTGTGCCTGGGCTTTGCTGGCACCGCCGTGCGGGCCCATGTGTTCCAGAGCTCGGAAGCGATTGTCTTCTTCAACCGCGATGCCACGTCCTTTGCCTTACGGCTCAACCTCAATCTCGAAGCTATTCTGGCCGGGATCGACCCGGGCGTGACCGACACGTCCGACAGTCCGAATGCCAAGGAATACGACCGGTTGCGGCGGCTGCCGCCCGAGCAATTGCAGAAAGAGTTTAAGGCCTTCCTGCCGGAATTCATCGCGGGCCTCAGGATCGAGCTCGATGGCGAACCCGCCGAGGTGACGGTACAGACCGACACCTTCCGGGATGTGGGCGATCTGTCCGTTGCGCGGGCCTCTTCGGTCTTGCTGAACGGCGCGCTTCCCCCGGGCGCCAAGGTTTTCACCTTTGGATGGGACGGGGCCTTCGGCACTGTGGCACTGCGCACGATCAGCGCGCGCGCCCGAAGTTCGCACATCGAAATCATCGAAAACGGCGAGACAAGCACCCCGCTGGTCATCGACGATCTCAAGGCACGCTCCATGGTGGACATGATCACCGACTTCATGGTGATCGGCTTTCAGCATATCATTCCCAAGGGGCTGGATCACATTCTGTTCGTGCTTGGCATCTTTCTTCTGTCGATCAAGCTGCGCCCGATCCTGGCGCAGGTCACGGCCTTCACCCTTGCACATACGGTTACGCTGGGGCTTGGAACGCTCGGCCTCATCGACGTGCCCGCCCTGATCGTCGAGCCCCTGATCGCCGCCTCCATTGTCTATGTCGCGGTAGAGAATATCCTGCATGAGGTGCTCAGCCCCTGGCGCCCGGTTGTCGTGTTCATGTTCGGCCTGTTGCACGGGTTGGGTTTTGCCGGCGTCCTGAAACAATTCAACATCCCCGATGGTGAATTCGTCCCCGCCCTGCTCAGCTTCAACATCGGCGTCGAGATCGGCCAGCTGGCGGTCATCGCCGCGGGTTTCCTGCTGGTCGGCCTGTGGTTCGGGAACAAACCCTGGTACCGGCAGCGCGTGGTCATCCCCGGCTCGAGCGCGATCGCGGCGGTGGGCGCGTTCTGGTTCGTGCAGCGCGTCGCCTTCTGACCGGCGCCCTGATCAGGCCGCCGCGCCGTTTTCGAACGCGCCGCCCTCCAGCGCCTTGGCCAGCCGGGCGTCGCCCTTGCGATGCGCCGCGCGCGCCAGCGCCGCCCCGAAAGAGGCCAGCACCCGGTCTTCGCGCCACACCCGATCAAAGGCGCCGCGCGCGGCACGGGCCTGCGCGTCGCGATGCGCGGGGTCATCCTGCAGCCCGCGCATCGCGGCGATCAGCTCATCCTCGGTCTCGAACAGCACCCCGCCCTGCGCCGCCTCGACAATCTCGGGGAAGGGTCCCAGCCGCCGGGCAATCACCGGCGTGCCCAGCCGGAAGCTCTCGATCAGGATAATTCCGAAGGTCTCATAGCAAACCGACGGCACGATCAGGCCAAGTGCGCCCCGGTAATAGGCGGTCAACTCGTCCAGCGGCTTGCGGCCCAGGAACCTGATCCGGTCATTGCCCGCCGCCAGCCTTTTCAGCTCGTCCGCGTAATCGCCATCGCCCAGGATCAGCAGATCGGCATCGGGATATCTGTCCATCGCCGGGAACACATCCTGTAGCCCCTTGATCTTTTCCAGCCGCCCGACGAACAGGAAATAGGGCCGGTCATGCGTGGCCGCGGGCGGTGCGCTGTCAAGATCGAGATCGGGCAGGAAATAGGGCAGCACCTCCATCTCCTGGCGCAGGCCGAATTCGCGGTGCTTGTCGCGGCTGAATTCGCTTTTGGCGATCAGCAGGTCGATATTGTCCAGCATCCGGTCGAGATAGCCGGTCGCGCGCCAAAGCTGCGGCGGGCGCCGATAGCTCAGCACGCAGCGCAGGCATTCGCGCTTGTCGCACAGCTCTTTGTTATAGCGCCAAAGCACATGGGTCGGGCAGACCAGCCAATGCTCATGCGCCTCGAACACCTTCAGCCCGTCTCCGATGTCCAGCAGGCCAGGCCCGCCGACAAGCGAGGCGTTGTTGTACCAGACGATATCGAAATCGCCCTCCTGCACGATCTGGCGGATACGCCTGCCATGCGCCACCGGGCGGCCGAGCTGTTGTGTCAGAAGGTTCGACAGAACGCCGGTCCGGCTGCTCAGCGGAATCGCGGTGACGCCATCCTCTTCGGGCAGCGCCGCCGGCGGTTTTCCCCCGAGCGAGAAATAGGAATCCGAGTCGTAAACCACCGTCACCTCATGGCCCCGCGCCACCAACGCCCGCGCCATGCGCTGCACCCCGACCGCATCGCCCCCGAATGAATGCGGCGGATAGAAGGTGGTGAACATCAAGATACGAAGTGAAACCATTGCAAATATGAACTCATCCAACGCCGACGACCGAAACTAGCCTTTTTTTGCGGAATTTTCGCGCGGATTTCCAACATAGGTTTTCAACAGCGCCACCCGGTCGGGCATAAGTAGAAAAGTGAGGCCGGCAAACAACAGAACCCCGGTGACAAACCCCGCCGCAAGCGGGATCGCCGGGGCAAAACCCTCCGTGGCACGGGCCACCGCCAGAACGCCCGCCGCCATCACCAGCGCCGCGAAAGCCGGGCGCAGATGGCATGACACCAGATCCCGAACCCGCAGCCCCCCGATCGACGCCACCACCCGAAACCGGAAAATCCAGAGCAGATAGCGCGGCACCACAAAGGCCGCCGCCACCGCGACGAGCCCCCAGCGCGTGGCGACCCAGATCAGCGCCGCGCCCAGGATGACTTCGGCCCAGGCCAGCACGGTGATCGCCCCGGCCCGGCCCGCCGCCAGGCAAAAAGATTGCTGCACCTTCTCGATGCAGAAATACAGCCCCACAAGCGCCAGCACCGAAAGCGCCGGTGCCGCCGGCACCCATTTCGCGCCGAAGAACAGATGCAGCACCGGTTCGGCCAGCACCGCCAGCCCGGCAAAGGCAGGGAACGCGGCCAGCCCCGACAGGCGCGAAATATCGATCAGCAGATCCGCCGCCCGCGCCCCTTGCCGCGTCATCGCCGCGAAGGCGGGCTGGGCCGCCATGCGCAGCGGCGTGACGATCAGGAAAGACGCGATTTCCACCAGCCGCCAGGCGATCGAGAAGAGGCCGAGCGCGGCGGGGCCGAGCGTGGCGCCGATGATCACCGAAGGCGATTGCGCCAGTGCCAGCTCGGCCGCGCGCAGGCCCAGAACCTGCCCGCCAAAGCCGATCACCTCGCGCAGATGGCGCTGCGAGGTTGACAGCCCCGGCCGCCAGCGCACCGCGCCCCAGGCCATCAGGATATTGGTGGCCACCTGGGCCAGCCTCTGCCCGGCCAGGCTCCACACGCCAAAGCCGGCGGCAGCCATGCCGATGCCCACCACCCCACCGACGAAGACACCGGAAATCGCCCGCAGCGAGAGGGTCTTGAACTGCAACTCGCGGCGCAACAGCGCCACCGGCACCGCCGTCAGCGCGATCATCACGACGGTGGGCGACAGCGCGGCGATCAGCCCGCGCACCTGCCCGGCGCCATAGAACGCCGCGATCGGCCCCGCGAAGATCAGCAAAAGCGCCGCCAGAACCCCGCCCAGCCCGGCCAGAGACCAGAACACCGCGTTGAAATGCGCATCCTCGGGATCGGGGGTGGCGATCAGGAATTCCGAAAGTGTTTCGCGCACCAGAAATTCCGACAGGATGACAAAGGCCGTGGCCATCGCCAGAAGTCCGAACGCCTCTGCCCCCAGCAGCCGGGCCAGCACCACGAAGACAATGAAATTGATCGCCTGCTCCAGCCAGTTGCCAGCGGCCATCCAGGCCACACCCTTGCTGAATTGTCGTGTGATGGACATCGGGCCGTTCCACAATTTCAAACGTCGGTCCGGCAGCACCGGTATCGTGGCGGCCTTGCGACAGATGCCAGTTTTGGCGCCCCCTGTCGAGTGTTCCGGCTGGCGTTACGTCAACCTGCTGTCCTATCGTGGCGGTGATCCCGGGGGCGTTTTCCCCCGGCCAGATGGCGGACCAGACCAGTATGCGCGTTATGCAGATCTGCACGAATTTCCTTCCCGGAGGCATCCAGAGGCATGTGCTGGACCTGACGCAGGATCTTCGCGGGCGCGGGCACAAGATCGTTCTGGCCGGCGATCAGGGCGACTGGAGCGCGGATGGCGCCGATCCCGATTTCGTGCCGGTCGCGCTGAACAATGTCGCGGGCGTCGGTGGATCGCTTTACCGGCGCGTCAGCGCGCTGCCCGCCTGTGCCCTCACCGTTCGCAAAGCGATCAGGGCGCATGGGATCGACTTGATCCACGCCCATGAAACCGCCCCGGCCATCGTGGCGCGGCTGGCCACCATCGGCATGGACATCCCCATCGCGATGACCTTCCACGGCGCGGCCCCCGCGCGCGAGGCCGGCGTGGCCCGTACCGCGCGGCTCTGTGCCGATCTGACGATCTCACCCAGCCGCACCGCGCTGGACGCGCTGATCGCCCATGGCCTGCCGCGCGCAAAGGCGCGCACGATCGGCCTGGGCATACACCCGCTGCCCGACGTTCCAGCGGCGGCGGCGCAGGCGCTGCGCGAGCGGATCATGGGCGGCAAGAAGGGTGTGCTCATCCTCAGCCTGTCGCGGCTTCAGCCGCAAAAGGGCATCGACGTGATGATAGAGGTCGCCCGGCGGGTGGTCGCGCAACGCCCTGACGTGGTGTTCGCCATCGCCGGCAAGGGCCCGCTGGCCGAGGCCGCCGCCGGATGGGCGCGCGACGCGGGTGTCGCCGACAACGTGAAATTCCTCGGCGCGATTTCGACCGTACCGCAGCACCTCAAAGCGTCTGACATCTTCCTGCTGACCTCGCGCTGGGAAAACCTGCCGATCTCGATCGTCGAGGCATTTCGCGCGGGCCTGCCCGTCGTCGCCACCGATTGCGGCGGTGTCAAAGAGCTGGTGGACGGCGAGGTCGGCGCGCTTCTGCCGGTGGAAGATGCGGGCGCCATCGCCACCGCCGTGCTGGAGCTGGTCGAAAACCCCGGCCTGCGCCGGGCCAGGGGCGCGGCGGCGCTGGCCCGCAGCCTGGAGCATCGCTTCCGGCCCGCCACCGTCCATGATGAATTCGAACGCACCTATGAGCAACTGATTGGCCCGAAATCCCTGCGAAAGCCCGAAAAGCTTTTGGAATAACCCGGCCGCCAACTGCCGGAGAGCAGAACCGTGAGAGAATTGAGGCGTATCTTTCTGAAGCTTCACACCTGGCTTGGCCTGCATGTGGCCATCCTTTTGGGCTTTGTCCTGATCACCGGGTCGGTGCTGGTTATGGCCGACGAGATCGAGATGGTGTTCCACCCCCGCGCCTGGGTGTCCGCGCCGGCCGACGAGGCCGCCCATGCCTCTTTCGCCGAAATCCACGACGCGCTGAAAACGGCCTATCCGGAAACCGCCATCATGTGGGTCGAGAAGCGCCCGACCGCGTTTCTGGCGGACCGTACCTTCACCCGCACCGCCTGGGGCGAAGAGATCACGATCTGGACCCACCCCGAAACCGCAGAGGTGCTGGATGTGACCCGCACCATCGGCTTTCGCCGAATCCTGCATGGCCTGCACGAGGATCTGCTGATCCCCCTGGCCCCGGCGCGGCTGTTCATCACCGCGCTGTCGGTCGTGGTGCTGACCTCTGTCATCACCGGGCTGGTCGTCTATCGCCGGTTCTGGCGAGGCTTCTTCCGGCTGCCGGCGCGCGGCGCGGACCGGCGGACATGGCTGGGCGGGCTGCACCGGCTGATTGGCCTCTGGACGATGCCCTTTCTGCTGATCGTCGGGTTGAGCAGCGCCGTGTTCTTTGCCCGCACCCTGGGGCTGGCGCATACCGGGCCGAAGCCTGCCATCGCCAGCGACCGCGCCGGGCTGCTGCCCGATAGCGCCGACACGGCCATGATCGCGGCGGCCGAACAGGCGGCGATGGCCGCCTTGCCCGACGTCGCGTTCGAGAAGATGACCATGCCCTATAACGCGCGGGGCGGGATCGTCTTCGAAGGCCGCCCCCGTGACGCGCTTCTGGTGCGCGACGGCGAAACGGTGTCGATCGACCCCAGCGATTTCGCGGTTCTGGGGATCACCCATATCGAAGATCGCGGCGGCGCGGCACGGCTGGAGCCGCTGACAAAGGTGTTCCACTATGGCACCGTCGGCGGCACCACCACACGGCTGATCTGGGTGGTCTTCGGCCTGGCGTCGGGCGGGCTGGTGCTGACCGGCGCGCTGATCTACGCGGCGCGGCAGCGGGCCGATACGGGCGCGGGGCGCACGATCTGGCGCGGGCTGGGCCTGTTCAGATGGGCCTATCTGTTGCTGGTCCTCGGCATGATCGCGGTTGTCGTGCTGCAATATGGCCCACCGGGCGTGAAATGGGCAGGCATCCCGCCACCGGTCGAGGCGAAAGACTATGTCAGGCTGGCCAGCAAGGGGAACCTGCGCCTTGGCGAGGATCTGCCGCTGAGGCTGACGGTCAGCGCGCCCGAAGTTGTATCGGCCACCGTCACGCCGGGCCCCGGTACGCCCCGGCCGCTCGACCTGAAACCGGCGGGCAAGAACCGCGCGGCCACCTTCGGCCTGCGGGGCACCCCGCGCGACAACAGCGTCGAGGTAGAGCTGACGCTTCAGTCGGGCGAGGTGAAAAGCTTCACCTACCGCCTTGGCAATGCCATCTGGTAGCGGCGCTCAGATCCCGTCCCACGGGTTGGTGATGGCCTCGCGCACGTGGCGCAGCAGCTTGCGGCGCAGCAGATAGGCCCCGCCCCGCCCCGCCAGATGCTGCCGCCAGCGCTGCGGGTGGGTGAAATAGAACATCTCGAGCCGTGGCAGGTTCAGGATATCGGACCGGTCCGTCGCGCGGGCCAGCACCGTTCCGACCGAGGTATCGTAATGCCTGGCGATCGCCGCGCGCACCGCCGCATTGGCCAGCCCGTAGGGCGGCGCGAAATGCACCACCGGGCGGCCCAGCCGCGCCTCGATCTCACGGCGCGAGGTTGCCAGCTCTTCGCGCAGTTGCGCGGGTGTCAGCGCGTTGAGATTGGCATGGGTCACCGTGTGGCTGCCGAACTGCACCCCTTCGATCGACAGATCGCGGATGCAGGGCCAGCCCATCAGGGGCCGGGGCGGTTTGCCGATGCCCTTCCAGCCTTCGACCCCGCCGATATAGTCCGTCGGCAGATAGACCATCGGCCGGAACCCGTGCCGTTTCATCACCGGCCAGGCGGTCTCGGCGAAATCCTGAAACCCGTCATCGAAGGTGATGATGACCGAGCGCGCCGGCAGCGCGGGCCCGCCGGCGCGCGCGGCGACCAGATCATCCAGCGTGATCACCGGCACCCCGGCCTCGGCGATCGCCGCCATCTGATCGGCGAACACGGCGGGCGCGATGCAGGTCGGCCCGCCGACACCGGAAATCGAATGATACATCAGAACATCGACAACCGGCCCGGGCATGCCTAGTCCTCTACCACATGGGTGGCGAATTCGGCGCGATAGGCGGCCCATTTTTCATGGTCGAGATTGCCCTCGGCATCGACACTGTCCACCGCGCCATAGGACATCGCGAAGGCGTGGTGGGTGTTGTCATGGGCAAACAGCCCCTGCCGCCCGAACACCAGCATCCCGTCGAGCCCCAGAAGCCAGTTGTCGATCGTGTCGAAATGCGCCTGATAGTCCAGGTCATAGACCGGATAGGCATGGTGCAGCCGCCGTGTTTCGCAGCGGCGCACAGGCACTGTCACCGGCAGGCCCAGCGCGCCCAGCCATGTGCAGAAATGCTCGCCAAGCTCCTTGTCCGACATGCCCCACCATTTTTCGTCGGGGTCACAGGGCAGTTCGGCGCACAGCAGGGTCAGCCCCTTCGGCTCTGTCGCCGAATTGTAGTTCTTCGGCTCCGACATCCGGCTGATCGGGATCGAGATCTCGGGGAAGTAATGCGCGTCATATTCGGTGAACCGGTCCGTCTCCAGAATGAGATAGAGCAGGATCATCCCGCGAAAACGCATCGCCTTCGCGGCCTCGACCACCTCGGGCGGCGGCGGCGGATCCATCAGGCGCACGATGCTGGTCAGCGGGATGGTCGACATCAACATATCGCTTTCATGCCGGGCCTCGCCGCCGGCCGCATCCTTCGTCCAGACGGCGGTGACGGTGTTGCCCTGCCGCTCGATCCGGGTGATGTCAGCGCCGAAGGTGAACTGCGCGCCCTGCTCGACGGCCTTGTCGGCCATGGCCTGGGTGATCTGACCAAAGCCCTTGCGCGGATAGTAGAACCGCCCGGCGGTTTCACTGCGCAGCCCGGGCAGCAGCCGCAGCATCTTCATCAGGATCTTGCCGACAGACCCGCCCGAAACGCGCCGCTCTGCCAGCGTCACGGCCAGCTTGTCAGGATCCAGCCCCCACAGCTTGCGCACATAGGGAAAATAGAAATTCTCGGAAATCGTGGGGCCGAGCCCATCGTAAAGGATGCTCGAAAACGTCTCCGGCCCCGTGGATTTCTTGCGGAACGGTTTCAGCGCCATGTCACCCATCAGCGAGGCGGCGAAGCTTTTGGGCAGGCGCAGCAGCGCATCATGCAGCTTCAGCGGAAAATGGATCCACTTGCCGCCCAGCCGGATGCGCCCGTGGCGCGGCTGCAGCAGCAGATCCTCGCCCAGCAGCGCCTTCACATCGTCCAGCACCGCCGGTTCCGCGACCGGGTGAAACCGGTGCGAGCCATAGTCGCACCAGATCCCGTCGATCATGAAAGACGTGGAATTGCCGCCGACCCGCGCCGCCTTGTCGAGCACCTCGACCTCGGCATCCCCCCTGCGCGACAGCGCATAGGCCGCCGCAACACCGGCCGGCCCAGCGCCCATAATTCTTACCAGCGGCTTTTTTCCCGCCGCCACCCCAGGGATCGCACCCGCCATCTTCTTACCCTTTACTCTGAAAACTCACTCGCCACTTTTTCCACCGGGCGCGCGCCGAGGCCCGAGACCAGAAGGATCAACGCCCCCAGCGCCCCGGTCAGCCAGAGCACGCCCTGCCAGACCAGCCCTGTCGCCACCACCTCGGGCGCGCTGCCGCCGAACTGGGCCAGCAAGGCGGCCATCGAAGCCTCGCGCACGCCAAGCCCGCCCAGCGAGATCGGCAGCACCGCGAAGATCTTGGCCAGCGGCCAGGCCACGAACCACGCCCCCAGCGGCACATCGACGCCCACCGCATAGGAAAGCTGCACCGTCAGCATCACGAAGGTCGCCTGAATGGCCATCGACAGGCCCAGTGTCACAAACAGCAGGCCGGGCCGCCGGCCAAGCGCCGCGAACCCGCCGGCCATGTTCAGCGCAAAGCCCTGGCCCGGCAGGCCGGGTTTCAACCGGTAAAGCATCCGCACACCCCAGGGCATGCCAAAGACCGTGCCCAGCAGCAGCACCAGAACCAGCACGACCGCCTGCGTCACCACGCCGGCCCCCGCCCCGCCACCGCCCAGCATCAGCAGGCCGATCAGCGACAGAAAGCCCAGCGCCAGCATGTCGATCAGCCGGTCGGCCACCGCGCCCGCCGCCACTTTCGGCCCGTCACGCATCGCCGCCTGCGCCATCGCGGCGCGCACCGCATCGCCCCCCGCCACGCCGGGCAGGCACAGATTGGCCGCCAGCCCGCCGAAATGCGCCTTCAGCGCCAGCAGGAAGGGGAACCCGCGATCCAGCAGAACCCACCATTTCGCCGCCGCCGCCACATGGCCCAGCAGGAAAACCCCGAACACCGACACGAACAGCGAAAGCGGCACCGCCGAAAACCCCGCGAGGATCGCCTCGCGCGGCAGGAACCAGAACAACACCGCCAGAATGACGGCAGAGCCCCCGGCCCGGATCAGCCATTTGCGCCACATTGCCGAAAGCCCTGCCGGTTTGCTCATTTCATGGCCTCAGATGCAGGCGCGAAATCATGTCGGCGATCAGCCCCAGCGACCAGACCATGATCGAGGCCAGGAACAGGAACACCGCCGTTTCGCTGAGGTTCATCTGCGTCAGATCGTAGATCAGCTTCAGCACCCCCAGCCCCATCAGGCCCAGCCCCAGCGGAATGAACACGCGCAGCGGGTTGAACAGGGTGCTGATGCGCAGGATCAGGATGATGAAGTTCAGAAAATCAATCGGCCGGATCTTCGATTTGCCCACGCGCTTGCCGTATTCGATCGGCGTATAGACCATCCGCTTGCCATTGGAGGACATGCACAGGGTGATCGTGGTGGTGAAGGAAAAGTTCTGCGGCAGCAGCGGCAGGAACGGGATCAGTTCGGATTTGCGAAACACCCGCAGGCCGGAGTTCAGATCGTTCAGCTTCCGCTCGGCCAGAAAAGAGGCAAAGTTGTTCAGTACCCATTTCGCGGGCCGGCGCACCAGCGGCACGTTCTTCATGCCCGCGCCGCGGTCGCCCACCACCATGTCCTGATCGCGGCACATGGCCAGCATGCCGGGCAGATAGCGCGCGGGATAGGTGCCGTCGGCATCCATGATCGCCACATATTCGTACCGGGCCTTTTTCACGCCGCGCTTCAGCGTCGCGCCGTACCCCGAATTCACCTGATTGGCATCGACGACCGCGCCGCTGGCCTTTGCCTCGGCCAGGGTGTTGTCCCTGGATCCGTCGTCGATCACGATTACCTCGTATTCGATCCCTGTCGGGTCCAGCGCGTCAAACACCTCCTGCACGGTCGCCCGCACGGCGCCCTCTTCGTTATAAGCGGGGATCACGACGCTCAGGGTCATCCCCTGCAGCTCCGGCGACACCGCGACAGCGCCCTCAACCTCGGTAATCGAACCTTCCATCTCTGCCTTCCTTCCCGTCATCGGGAAACAATATCTTGATCAAACTGGGGATAAATATGGCCGGAAACCCGCGAAAGCGCGGCATCGGCCCGGTGATCCTGCGGCTCAGGGCACATGAAGGCGATCCTTCCGTCCCAGAATGTGATATTCGAACAGGCACCACGCGAAGGCCCCCGCCGAATAGACATAGTAAAGCTGGTGGTAAAGCACCGCCTTCAGCGCGAACCAGGCCCCGCCGTTTTCACGGAAGAACTGAAACAGCGACCAGTTCAGCGCAAAGGCCAGCGCCAGCAGGCCCAGCGTCCAGGGCCAGATCGACGGCGCCACCACAAGCCCCAGCACCGACAGCAGCAACAGCCCGGCCACCACCGCCTTGACCCGCTCGCCGGTGCTGGTGTTCAGATCGTTGGTCAGCCCCTCGCGCGCGATCATCAGCCGCGACCACGGCAGCGCGCGGCGGAAGATATCAGTATGGATGCCGTTGCGCACGGTCCAGACCTTCAGATGCTTGCCAAGCAGATCGGGCACCACCACGATCCGCCCCCCGTTGGAGCGGACGCGGTAGCCCAGCTCGATATCCTCGATCGAGGGCACCTTGTAGGTTTCCACGTCGAACCCGCCGATCTTGCGGAACACATCGGCCCGCACCGCGCCGCAACCGGCCCAGAAGGTGGTGGAATCCCGGTTGGCATGCTGGTGATAGAACCGGTGCATCAGGTTCTTGTAGCGCGAGAACCACGGCGTGCCGGCGGGCGTCGTGTCATACGAGCCGAACACCGCATCCACCCCTTCCTCGGCAAAGGCGGCGCGGATCTTCGCGGCCCCGCCCGGCCAGGCGATCACATCGGAATCGACGAACCACAGGATGTCGCCCCTGGCCTGCTCCGCCGCCAGATTGCGCGCCGCGCCCGGCCCGCCGTTCACCGGCGTGGTCAGAACCGTCGCCCCCATCTTGCGCGCCTCGGCGGCGGTCGCGTCGGGCGATTGATCGTCGACCACGATCACCTCCTGCACCTCGCCGCTTGCCAGCATCTCCATCAGCGGGGTCAGCACCTTCGGCAGCAGATTGACCGCGTTATAGGCCGGCATCACCACGCTGATCGAAAGCTGTTGTGAATTATCCATGGAAAACACCTGACGCTGAAGAAATGAAGAAATTGGCCCCGTCGCAACATGGGGGCGGGATATGACGCGCGCGTGTCATGGCTCGATCACCAGCGGCGCGAGGCGGCGCACCGATACGGTTTCCGTGAACATCAGCAGCAGCGTCGCGGCCATCGGCAACAGCCAGATCACCCGCCCGCCATAGCGTGTCGCGGGTTGCGAAATGCCGCCGCAGACGAAGGCATTCGCCAGAATGCCAAGCACGAGCATGATCGCCAGCGCCTTGAGATAGGGCGTGGCAAAGCCCGGCCACAGCACCAGCACCAAGAGGGCCGCGAAGGACAGAGAATAGATCATCCCCTGAATCGGGGTCACGACCGCCAGCCAGCCGGTATCCTGCGTCAGCCGGCCGCCGGAAAACCCGTCCGGCCCCAGCCCCTTGTGGCCCGAGAGCTTGGCGATCATCCGTTCGGTCGGCACCGTCATGTCGACCCGGAACAGCGCGACCTGCGTCATCGTGTTGTGTGCGAAAGCATAGACAGTGCGGGCCGGCAGGGCCTTCAGCACCATCAGAAAGAACGGCACCTGCTCCTGCGCCACGGCGCGCTGATCCTCGGGCGTCATCAGCTTGAATGATCCGAGCCGGCGGGAATCCTCAAAGATGATATGCGTCGCGGTCAGCCGCCAGGGATCATCCGACAGCGACAGCGCATCGTAAAGCGCGCAGGTCGCGATGGACGCGTCCGGGCAGTTCCGTTCCAGAAAGCGCAGGCCGGGGCCGTCTTCGATCAGCCGCGCGGTCAGGAACGGGTTATAGACGACCTCGCTGTCGCCGACGGTGGCCGCCGCGACCTTGAACAAAGAGCGCTCGGCGATCCCGCCGGCCGCGATCAGCGCCACCAGAAGCGGCGGCAGCCACCACCGGCGCCGCGCCAGCAGCGGTGACACCACCAGCGAAACCGGCACCAGCAACAGCGCGATGGCCAGATGCGACAGATGGCTGACCACCGCGAACACGCCAAGCAAAAGCGCCAGGATCACCTCCCACGGCTTCATGTCGCGGGCGAACACCGTCAGCGTCGCGATCACCAGCAGCAGCACAGGCGCGAATGTGTCGGGCATCAGATAGGCCACATAGAAGGGCAAAGAGCCTGTCGCCGCGGCGATCAGCGAAAGCCCGACCAGCGCCGCCACCGGCCGCGGCGGGCAGTAGAGCCGCGCGGCGATCCGTGCCGGCAGCCAGACCGCGATGATCACCGCAAGCGCGTTCAGCAAGGTCAGCGCGGCCAGGTTTCCGCCCTGTGCCAGCGCGGCCATCACAACCGAGAACACCGCCGAGCGTGATCCGTTCACGGTATCGTCCGCACCCGGCGCATGGCCCGCACCGGGCGCGCCCGGCACCCGGCGCTCCAGCAGCCCGGCCTGGCGCAGGGCTGCCTCGCCCTGATCGATGTAAGATCCCGTATCGAAATAGAAAAGCGGCTTGCCGTTCAGCACCAGAACCACAAGACAGGCCGCCAGCGCGGCCGCATACCAAAGCCCCGATCGCAGGGCTTCCCTGCGCGGGTCCGTCAGTTTGAATGCGGCCGCGTCGTCCGTCACTTCCCGGCTTCCCCCGTGAAGATCCTGTCGGTGGCGCCATCAGCCGCCAGATCGTGGCGCAGCCGCGCGAAATAGGCGATCGTGGCGTCCAGGCCGCTGTCGAGCGCCACCCGCGGCTCCCACCCCAGCGTCTTGCGCGCCAGCGTGATGTCGGGCTGGCGCTGCACCGGATCGTCATGCGGCAGCGGCTCGAACACCAGTTCGGATTTCGAACCGGTCTTGGCAATCACCGCCTCGGCCAGTTCCAGGATCGTCAGTTCCACCGGATTGCCCAGATTCATCGGGCCGGTTACATCGTCGGGCGTGTCCATCAGGCGCACCATCCCGTCGATCAGGTCGGACACGAACTGGAACGACCGCGTCTGCTGCCCGTCGCCGTAGATGGTGATCGGCAGGCCCGACAGCGCCTGCATGATGAAGTTCGACACCACGCGCCCGTCCTGCGGGTGCATCCGGGGCCCGTAGGTGTTGAATATCCGCGCCACCTTGATCTTCAGATTGTGCTGCCGGCGGTAATCGAAGAACAGCGTCTCTGCACAGCGCTTGCCTTCGTCATAGCAAGACCGGAACCCGATCGGGTTGACGTTGCCCCAATAGGCCTCGGTCTGCGGATGCACCGCCGGATCGCCATACACCTCGGACGTCGAGGCCTGCAGGATTTTCGCGCCCAGCCGCTTGGCCAGCCCCAGCATGTTGATCGCCCCGTGCACCGAGGTTTTCGTGGTCTGAACCGGGTCGTGCTGGTAATGCACCGGGCTGGCCGGACAGGCGAGGTTGTAGATCTCGTCCACCTCGACATAGAGCGGAAAGGTCACGTCATGGCGCATGATCTCGAACCGCGGATTGTCCAGCAGATGCCGCACGTTGGTGCGGCGACCGGTGAAATAGTTATCCACGCACAGCACGTCATTGCCCGCGTCCAGAAGCGTTTCGCAAAGATGCGACCCAAGGAAACCGGCCCCGCCGGTCACCAGCACTCGTTTCGACGTCACACTCATGCCACGCGCCCTGTATAAGCCCCGAACCGCAGCGGCCCGGGTCGTTTCGATTGAATGGCCCGCACCGGCCGAACCGGGGCAAACGCGCTTGCGATCACAGACGCCATCGTCAGAATTATGGCATTTGCCCATGGGCCGCAAAGGGCGTTACCTAGGGGCAACATAAATCCCTGCCCGGCCGGTTTGAAAGCCGCTTTTTGGGCAGCACGCCGGGGCCGCCGCGCAAAAAACGCGCGCCGCGCCCCTTGCCGTGCCCCGGCAGGAAACTGACGGCATATCGCCATTTCAAAGGCTGAACAGTGCATTGCGCCGTTTTTCCAGACAGGCGGCCGCCACCGGCCGTGCAATTACTTGATCGCCAGGAAACCTTCGAAGCACAGGTATTTCTGCACCGAAGTCACATCCTTGAACCCGGCCCGCGCCAGCATGTCCAGATTGCCCTGGGTCGAGAACGGCTCCAGCACGCCTTTCAGGCTGCGGGATTTCTCGACGATCTCTTCGCCGGAGAAACCGTTGCGAATTTTGAAATCGTTGTAGAGCTGGGTCAGAATGTCCTGAAACCGCGCATCCGGGCCGCGAACCTTTTCGAACATCACCAGCGCACCGCCCCAGTTCAGCGTTTCATAGATCTTGTTGAAAAGCTCCTGCCGATAGCGCGGCGGGACGAACTGCATGGTGTAGTAGCTGACGATCATGTCGGCCTTTTCCATCTCCATGAACCGCGCATCTTCGTGCACGATCGAGATGGCGGGCACATCGGCGCAATGTTTCTGCGCCTTGCCCACCATGGCCGGCTCTACATCCATCCCCACCCAGCGGGCGCCGGGCTTGGTGGCGTTGTGCTGCGCCAGCTTCTTGATCAGCTCGCCCGTCGATGTTCCGATTTCATAGATGACGCTTTCGTTCTTCACGAAGAAATCGGAAATCTGGCAGATCAGGTCATGCCCGGATTCATAGAGCGGAACCGACAGTTTAATGTGATCAACGAATGTTTCGGGAACGCCTTCGCCAAACGTCCACCCCGCGTTACCGGCGGTAATATCCTGGCCAACACCCATGGCGGTTACTCCTCATTCACAAACAGCGGGCGCGCAGGCCCGATTTACACAATTTCGCAGCCCGGCTTGAAATAACGCGTCAATACGCCACCGATCCTGCTTCCCGACCCTCACCGGCGGTTTCATAGCATGAGAATCGGTTTCTCCGAACAGTTTTAGCCTTTGCGGCGCCCACGCGGCGACAAAAACGGAGAACTGGGTTGTATTGTAAACACATTGTCCCCGCCCGCGGTGAAACCGGCGCGCGCCGGGCCGGGCGAGTGGCAAAAGGACGCCGGAAAAGACGGGGGTCTCACGCGGGAACGTCTTTCGGTTGCGGCCTCGATCCGGCATCTTGCCCGCAATTGCTTTGACCGACACGATTCAGGGGCACGACATGCCAATGACAGCTTTCCGCCATTTGTTTATTTGCCTGGCACTTGCCGCGCTCGCCCAGATTTCCGGCCCGGCCCGCGCCGCCGAAATCACGCTCGATCCGGCCACCACCTTCCAGACCATCAACGGATGGGAGGCGACGGCCGATATGGTCGACACGCCGCACACCCCGCCCTGGGTGCGCTACCGCGAAGAAATGCTCGACCGTCTGGTCTCGGAGGTCGGGATCAACCGGGTGCGGCTGGAAATCCGCGCCGGCGCCGAAAGCTCCACCGGCATCGTGTCCGATTTCATCAGCGGAAAGCTCCCCTATAATCGCTGGAAAAGCCGCCGCTATGAAACCGCCAACGACAACGGCGATCCGTTCTCGATCAACTGGCGCGGGTTCGATTTCGCCGAACTGGACTGGCATATCGAAAATGGCGTGCTGCCGCTGATGCGGCGGCTGCAGGCGCGGGGCGAGCGGCTGATCGTCAACCTGTGCTATGTCGCCTTCCGCGATGGTCGCTATTACCACATGGAGCCCGAGGAATACGCCGAACTCGTGCTCGCCACCTATATCCACATGCGCGACACCTACGGCTTTGTCCCCGACATGTGGGAGGTGATCCTGGAGCCCGACCTTTCCAAGAACTCATGGAACGGCACCGACATCGGCCGCGCCATGGCGGCCACGGCCAAACGGCTGCGCGCCAATGGCTTTTCGCCCGCCTTCGTCGCCCCCTCCGTCACCGACATGCGCAACGCCCTGCCCTATCTGGACGACATCGTCGCGGTGCCCGGGGCCAAGGAACATATGGTCGAGTTCTCCTATCACCGCTATCGCGGCGGCGGGCAGAAGGTGCTGCGCGACATCGCCGCGCGCGGGCGCGAACTGGGCATCCGCACCGCGATGCTGGAATGGTGGTTCGGCAAGGCCACCTACAAGGTGCTGCACAATGATCTCAAGAACGGCGAGGTTTCGGCCTGGCAGGGGCGCGTGATCGAAGGGCATTACGATGTCGAAAACCGCGATTCCGCCCACCCGAACCTGACCCTGCGCCCCGAGATCCGCTATAATCTGCAGTATTTCCGCTATATCCGGCATGGCGCCCGGCGCATCGGCGCCACCTCGGATGATCCGCGCAACTTCGACCCGCTGGCCTTCATCAACACCAACGGCAAATATACGGTCGTGGTAAAGGCCGAAAAGGCCGGGCCGGTTGTGCTGCACGGCCTGCCGCCGGGGCGCTACAAACTGTCCTACGCGGTCGGGTCCGGGTCGAAAGAGCTGCCCGATCCCGCCGTGGTGGGGACGGGCGCGCCGCTCGTCACCGAAATTCCCGGCGTCGGCGTCCTGACCATCGCCGGGTTCTGACCCGTCAGGGCAGGCTCGCCGCGCCGTCGCGATAGGATTGATAGGCGGCATAAAGCATATCGGTATCCTCATGCTCGGGCACCCACCCGAGATCGCGCTTGGCGGCCGAAATGTCGAGCGAGACCTCGAGATCGGCGATCTCGAACTGCTCCGGGTCCATCGGGGCGATCTTGAACAGGTTCAGCCCGCGCAGAATGCCCTTCACCAGCCAGCCCGGCGTGCGGATCACCCGCGAGCGCGAGCCGCTGCGCCGGATGAACTCGGTCATCAGCTCATACTCCGTCGGCGAATTCTCCGAGCCCAGGTTGTACACGCCGACCGGGCAGCCCTTGTCGGCGGCCAGAAGGCTGGCGCGCGCGCAATCGGATACCGATACGAACTGAAACCGGTTCTCGCCCGGCCCGATCAGCGGCACCGGCCGGCCCTTGTCGATCAGCTTGAACAGCACCTCCAGGATGCCCAGCCGGCCTGGGCCCAGAATAAGGCGCGGGCGGAATGTGGTGCAGGTGATGTCGCCGGCGGCCACGGCCGCGTTCACGAGATCCTCGGCCGCCACTTTCGACCGGCCATAGGGCCCGAACGGGTGGCGCGGGTGGCTTTCGGGGCGCGGGATCTGGATCGCGGGGCCGTAAACCATATCCGTGCTCCAGAAGATCAGGTTGCGGTTGCCCTGCCGTTTCATCCAGGCCAGAACCTCGCGCGTGCCATCCACCGCGCACAGCCGGAAAAACGCGTCGCGGCCGAAACGCGGCTGATTGGGGATGATCAGCTTGGTCGCCTGATGATGCACCACATCCTCGGGCTGCAGCGCGATACCGTCGAGCGCGCCGGGCGCGGCGATATCAGCCTCGACATAAGTGACGCGCGGGTTCGTAACCTTGGGGAATTTCACGAAGCTTTCGGGCAGGTCCACCACCACGATCTCCGCCCCGCCCCGCTCCAGCATCTGGCGCACGGTCTCGCGCCCCAGAAAGCCGTTGCCGCCGATCAGTACATGTTTCATTCGCCGTCTTCCCGCTCAGCTTCGCGCCAGAATGACGGTGCCCAGAATGATCGTGCCGATGCCGATCATCCGGGTCAGGTTCACCGTCTCGCCCATCACGAAATGCCCCCAGGCCGCCACGATCACATAGGCGATCGACAAAAACGGAAAGGCAAAGCTGACATCGAAGCGCGACAGAGACATCAGATGCGTGCCCATGCTGATCGTCATCGTCACCAGCCCCAGCACGATGAACGGGTTCGTCACCGCCCCCATCAAAAGGTTCACCAGCCGCGAGGCCGAAAACTCCGCCTGCCCGACCTGGCTCATCCCCGATTTCATGAGAAGCTGCGACGCCGCGTTCAGCACGACGGTCACGATGATGAAGACAAAGTATTTCGACATGGGGGAAGGCTTCCTGCTTAACAAATGCGCCGATGGCCGGCGATTACTCGATACGCATGTCCCGCACCACCGAATGATCGGTCAGGAACTGGATATAGGGAATGTCGATCCAGAACAGCGCCAGAACCAGAACGACAAGAAAGGCGACGAACCCCAGGAACTTCGGCTCCATGTAGATCTTTTCGGGGTTGATCGCGTCAGACTTGGGGCGCAGCGCGATGTTCTGATACCACACGAACAGCAGCGCGAAGAACGGAAAGCTGATGATGAACTCTATCTTGTACTTGATCAGGAATATCCCGAGAAAGAACACCGCCGTCAGCGCATAGAAGAAAGCCGACAGCATCAGCGAATTCTCGGTGTAGATCCGGAAAGACCGGCGATAGAGCCCCGCCCGCGCGGGATCGTTGATCATCCGGTATTCGGCATAGCGCTTGATCGCCATCAGATAGGCCCCGCCCATCCAGTAGCTCAGCAGGAAAGACGACGGGGGCAGCACGATGGTCGTGATCGCCGCCCAGCCCAGCACCAGCCGGATCGGATTGTTCACCGATTCCGACAGCACATCCAGATAAGCGCGATCCTTGGTGCGGATCGGTTCCACGTTATACAGGATGCCCATGATCAGCAGCAGAACACTGGCATAAAAGAACATGGGGTTCAGAAAGCTGGCCAGATAAAGGCCGATCCCCCCCAGCAGCAGATATTGCAGCAACACGAACTGCGGGCGGATGCGCCCCTGCGCCGTGGGGCGGCTGGATTTCGTCGGGTGGTGGCGATCGAACTCGCCATCCAGATATTCGTTGATCGTGTAGTTGGCCGAGGCGACAAGGCAGGTCGACACGATGCCGACCACAAGCCAGGCCAGCGCGCCCAGCCCCGCCTGATCGTCGACGATCAGCGCCAGCGCCGCGCCCGGCAGCATGAAGATGTTCTTCACCCAGTGATCGGGCCGCGCGATCGCGATGTAATCTGTGATCGAGATCGGCTTTTCAGAAAGCTCCGGCGACTTCATGACAGGACCAATCCAATAAAAAATGCGCCCGCGGGCAAAGGGCGAACGCTTTACAACAGATTTCGGGAATTGCGGGCGCAGGCGGGTGGCGTGCTGTGAACCCGGCAGCGGATCACCCGGTATTCAGGTTGCGGCGGCAAAAGCACCCGGAACGCATCCAGTACACAGGTCACAAGCGCGGCCCGCCGAATATGCGAAAAATGAAACATCTCAAAACACCTGTTACGCCGCCACGAAAAAATTGTGGCGCAAATCGGGCAGTCCTGTCAAATGCTCATCGGTTCACAGTGCAATAATTGAGAACATCTGTTTAACAGTACCGGCGTATCGGGGGGATTGTGTATGTCCGTGACTTTATTTCGCTCAGCGGGCATCGCCGCGCTGATCCTGATCGCAGCTTTGATCGCGTGGGGAATCATGACGCCCTGGGGCCTGGGCCTCGATTTCGCCAATTTCTACGATGCCGGGCGCAAGGCGCAGGCCGGTAAGTTCGCCGACCTCTACGACCCGTTCGCGCAGATCGCCGGGGAAAAGCCGCTGGGCAACATGACCTTCTTCAGCGCCCCGCTGACCAGCTATCTCTATTCCCCGATGGCGGCGCTGCCGCCGCGCACCGCGCTGCTTTGGTTCAAACTCGCCGGCACGCTCGCGCAGGGCGCGGGGCTGGTGCTGCTCTACCTGCACTGCCGCCCCCTGGCCGGCGACACGCCGCGCGACCGGGCGGTGTTCTTCGCCCTCTTCACCATCGCCGCCCTGCTGTTCCAGCCATTCTGGACGATCTACCGCGTCGGCGGCCAGACCACGCCTTTCGTGTTTCTGCTGCTTGTGCTGGGGCACATCGCCTTTACCCGCGGCGCCCTTGTCTGGACGGCGCTGGCCTTCAGCGCGGTCGTCGTGATCAAGCCCGCCTTTGCCCCGGCGGCGATCCTGCTGTTTGTACTGTCCTCCAACCGCTTCCGGCTGACGGCCCTGGCCGCCGGCCTGGGCCTCGGCGCGCTCTCGCTGCAGATGTTCGGCCTGCCGCTGCATCAGGAATTTC
Source organism: Actibacterium naphthalenivorans (assembly GCF_014196965.1). Lineage (GTDB taxonomy): Bacteria > Pseudomonadota > Alphaproteobacteria > Rhodobacterales > Rhodobacteraceae > Actibacterium_A > Actibacterium_A naphthalenivorans. The sequence goes on from NZ_JACIEQ010000001.1 coordinate 466,882, forward strand.
TCGCCCGCGTCCTGGCCGAGGGCGGCAGCCTGATGGCGCCCTGGATGAACAGCAGCCCGTTCTCGTGGATAGAGCCGATCTTCGTGCGCCCCGAAGCCTATCAGACCGAAGCCAGCCTGCCGGCCACCGCCGGCCTGATCCTCACGGCCCTGCGCCTGCTGACATCGGCCGCGCTGCTCTGGGCGCTGGCCCGCCAGATCCGAAGCACCCTGCCCCCGGCGGCGGAACGGCACGCGGTCTATGCCACCGGCCTTGCGCTGGTCGTCGTGCTGTCACCGGTGATCTGGTCGCACTATCTGACGATGCTGTTCATTCCGCTGGCGGTGCTGATGGCGCTGCGCAGCCACCTGCCCGGCGGCGCGGTCGCGCTGTTGTCTCTGGCGGTGTTGCTGGCCCCGGCCCAGAACCTGATGGTGATACGCAAGCTCCACGCTTTTCTGGGGTTTGACACGCGCGCCGAAATCCTGGCCGTTGCCCTGCTCAAGAGCCTGCCCGCACTGCTGATCGTCATGGTGATGATCGTCTGGCACCGGTCGCTCGTCTGGGCGCTGAAGGATGCCGCCTGGGACAGGCTGCTGTCGCCCGCGCCTCAGAAACGGCCGATCTCGGCATAGAGCGCGGCGGCGGCCTCTGCCAGCTCCGGCCGGACACCGTCCACGGGTTTTTGCGGAATGTTCCGCATCTCGGCGAATTCCGCATCCTCGATGCCAAGGCTTTGCCACAGCGCGGCGCGATAGGCCGGATCGCCGCACAGCCGTTCGTAGGAGACAAAGCGCAGCGCCGCGCCCACCTTGGCGCCCACCGCGGTCAGATGGCTATAGGTGGCGATCCAGGTTTCCAGCCAATAGTTCACGTCATCGGGGCTGGTCAGCGGCCGCCCCTTGAACAGGAAGGGCCTGTGCGCCTTGCCGAACTCGTGATGCGCCAGCCAGGTGAAATAATCGGTCTCGAACGCATCGGCGGTCTGAAACCGTTTGTGCTGACCCAGCAGGCTGTTGGCATGCTGCAGCGGATCGCGCACCGGCACGATGAACCGCGCCCTGGGGAAATACCCGGCAAGGGCAGGAATGCGCAGGATGTTGTTGTTGTTCTTTGACAGATAGCGCTCTTTCCCGGTGCGACGCAGCACCAGGCTGATGAAATCGGCATAGCCCGAGAGCGCATCGGCATCCGGCTTGTGCAGGGCCAGCCCGTCGTCGCGGATATAGTCGTCGCCGCAGGTAACGCGCCAGAACACCTCGTCCAGCGCCTCGGGGCTGTCGAGATCAACCTGGATGCCATCGCCATGCGCACGGTCCTTGGCCTCCATCTTGCTGGAGCGTGACAGGTTGTTCCACAGGTTCGGGGCCATCACGAACGGCATGTCGCGATAGGTCAGCGACCCGAACTGGCCGGTATTGTACAGCTCGCGCGTCAGGATGGTGGTGCCCGCCCGCGCCAGCCCGCAGACAAACACATGCGCCCCCTCGCGCGATGGCGGCGCGCCCTTCAGATAAAGGCCACGCTCCACATCATGGATCACCTCGGGCAGCACCGGCGCGCCAAGCGCCACGCGGTGCAGAAACCTGTCGGTCGCCGAATAGTCCGATTGCGCCTTCGCCCCGCCCCCGACGCGCAGTTTCATATAGCCGATGGAGCCCACGATCATGCCGAGCATCACCAGCGGGCGGAGCATGGTTTCCGTCAGGGCCGCGGGTCCGCCATCATACAGCAGCCCGGCCAGCCCGAAGGGAACGATGATCAGCACGAGCATGCCCAGAAGCGCCATGCAGGCCAGCCCGATGCGCAGGGCAAACGCCGGCAGCGCACGCTCTTTCCAGTGGTCCGAGACCTTCGCGCTCGATACCACGCGGGCCGCTTTCGTGGAAAAACCGGTAACGGTGGAGAGTTTCGCCTGAAACGGCAGCGCCAGCAGGATCTCACAGGCAACAAGCGTTGCTGCGAAGATCAGCGCCCAGTTCATTCCTCGGCGCTGTCGCCGACGATCTCCACCGGCGTGGCCTTCTTGCGCTTTTTCAACATGCGCTTGATCGGATAGTAAATCACCGCGAACAGCGCCAGAAAGATAGAGCCGAGCACCCCCAGAACCGCAGCGATGGCCCCGGCCCCGAGCCCCGGCCCCACATAGGCCTGCGCCGCAACCGGAACAAACCCGAGCGCCGCCAGAAGAAGAACCCGCCTAGCCACCGTCGCAAGCCGATTTCCGGATGTTGGATAATGCCGCATCACCATACTCCCTGGTCACATATCGGACCCAGCCCAGCCTGTATGGCACTCCGCTGCTTCCGCCATTCACATATTCAAGCGCAATCTTACCATCCTGATCGAAAAACAGGATACGTCCGTAGTCAGATTCTTCAACCATCAGCTGCCCGCCGGGCAGAAACGTATACAATCCTTCGGAGACGGTGCGAATGTCCGCGTCCAGCATAATATCCGAATAGGGCGTGCTGACAGTGTCTGTCGCGAAATCGTAAATCACAACGTCATTCGACGGGTCGACAACCGGCCCGCCATGGCGCGAGCGCATGTTGTTGTTGAACACCGCGATCCGGCCATCGCCCAGCACATCCACATCATGCTGAAACGCCCAGGGGCCCGACCGCAGCCACAGGATTTCATTGGTCGAGGGGCGGAACAGCATGATCGCCGATTTGTGCCGCATGCTGATCAGAAGGTCGCCGCGTTTCCAGTAGGGTCCGTCTTGCAGAAGCGGCTCGATATCGTTCAGGTGGATCGGGTCATCGCTATAGCCCGCGTTCATGCTGGTCAGCAGGTATTCATACCCGTTCTCGATCAGGATCGTGGTCAGGGATTTGGAATACAGAACCTCCCCGTCCTCGGTGATCTGGGTCAGGGAATCATTGTAGTAAGTCGGCGGGACATGCTCCAGCTCCGCCGGGTCGCGGTCGCCCGGAATCCAGAAGGTTCCGTCTGCGGCCCGTTCGGTCGAATGGTGGAAGAGATCGCTGTTGACCCAGACCTTTTGCGCACAGGCATCGACGCGCGCCATGGGCGAGAAATTGCCCTTGACGATCAGATCCCCGTTTTCCATCAGATACGGATGCAGGATGCGGAACGTCTCGGCGTTGACCGGAAGATTGTTGTATTCCTTGCCCTGAACGAATCCGTCAAAAAGAGCGTCCGAGTCCGGCATCCAGCTATGGGGTGTTTCCAGCGTCGACAGATCCACCAGTTCCACGATGTGGCGGCGCGCATCACCGTCATACCGGCTCAGCAGCAGGTACCCGTCCACCGCGGCCGCAGACGCGGGCGTCTTGACCTCCCAGCCGCGCCGCCCGGGGAAGCGCGGGTCGCGGTAGTGCTGCGCGATCATGCGGTCATAGGGGCGCAGGATTTTCTGAAGCGTGTCCGGGCTGCTTGCCAGAGCATAGGCGATCTCGCCCGCAACCCCGAATTTGTGATATCCCAGCGTCCGGCTTCGAACCACGACACCAAAGGCGACGACACCAAGCAGACCGAGAAACAGCAAAACAAGAACGACCCAGACCTGGATCTTGCGAAACAAAAATCGTTCCATCACTACTCAGCCCCTGTTCCGGCCGGGCCGGAGTTTGACATGCGGCAGGCTTAATACGCGAGTCACCCGCCACGCCATAAAACACAATTTCGAAAATACACGAAGCATTTCATCCTGTTGGAGGCGAACATTTGCCAATCCGCCATCTTACGCCGCACTGTTGCCTGTCCCGTTCCGCGCCGCGCCGCCGCCCTTCGCCCGCGCGGCCGGGCGCCCGGGCACACCATGACGGCTTTCCGCCCCCGCGCGATTTTCCGGCTTGACCCGACGCCGCCGCCCGCCTTTCTACAGCGCCGGAACAGGCCGAAAGGGCGCAGGAACCATGACCGGCAAGACAAAGCGCGACAGCGCGGCGCATTTCGACCTTGTCGTCATCGGCGGCGGCGTCAACGGCTGCGGCATCGCCCGGGATGCGGCCGGGCGCGGGCTCTCGGTGCTGCTGTGCGAACAGGGCGATCTGGCGCAGGCCACCTCTTCCGCCTCGACCAAACTCTTTCACGGCGGGCTGCGCTATCTCGAATATTTCGAGTTCCGCCTCGTCCGCGAGGCGCTGAAAGAGCGTGAAACCCTGCTTCGGGCGATGCCGCATATTTCGTGGCCGCTGCGCTTTGTGCTGCCTTACGATCCGGCGCTGCGCTTTCCTGCCGATGCCTCCGGCCTTGGCCGGGTTCTGCGCTATGCGGCGCCCTTTCTGCGCGGGCGCAGGCCGGCATGGATGATCCGCGCAGGGCTGTTTGCCTATGATCATCTGGGCGGGCGCTGCATCCTGCCCGGCACCAAAACCCTGCGGCTGGCCGATCACCCGGCGGGCAAACCGCTGAAGCCGCGCTTTGCCAGGGCCTTCGAATACTCCGATTGCTGGGTCGAGGATTCGCGGCTCGTGGTGCTGAACGCCCGCGATGCCGCGGCGCATGGCGCCCGCATCCTGACCCGAACCCGCTGCGACAGCGCGGCGCGCACCGGCGCGGGCTGGCGGGTGGAACTGACCGACCTCGAGACAGGAACCGCGCAAAACGTCACCGCAGCGGGCATCGTCAACGCGGGCGGGCCATGGGTCGAGGATATTCTGAAAACCCGGCTGGGGCAGCAGGCGGCTCATGGCGTCCGCCTCGTGCGCGGCAGCCATATCGTGACGCGCCGGCTGTTCGATCACGGCCAGCCCTATTTCTTTCAGCTCCCCGACGGGCGGATCATCTTCGCCATCCCTTATGAAACCGATTTCACACTGATCGGCACCACCGATCAGGATCACCGCGCCGCCCCCGGCGCGGCCATCTGCACGGAAGACGAGCGCGACTATCTGCTCGCCGCCGCCAACCGCGTCTTCACGCGGGCCCTGACCCCCTCCGATGTGGTCTGGTCCTTTTCCGGCGTCCGCCCGCTCTATGACGATAACGCCTCCAGCGCCACCGCCGCCACGCGCGATTATGTGCTGACCCTGCAGGATGAAAACGGCGCCGCGCCGCTGCTCAGCGTCTTCGGCGGCAAGATCACCACCTATCGCCGGCTGGCGGAACAGGCGCTGGCCCGGCTCGAGCGGCATTTCCCGCAGATGTCCGGCCCGTGGACGGCAGGCGCGCCCCTGCCCGGCGGCGATTTCCCGGTCGATGGCGCCTCCGCGCTGATGGCCCGGCTGCGCGCCGTCTTCCCGTTTCTGACAGAGGCCTGGGCGGCACGGCTGGTGCGCGCCTATGGCCGTGATGCCTATGCGGTTCTGGGGCAGGCCACCTGCCCCGCCGATCTGGGCGAGGATTTCGGCGCGACGCTGCACGCCGCCGAAGTGCTCTGGCTCATCCGCAACGAATGGGTCAAATCCGCCGACGACATCCTGTGGCGGCGCAGCAAGCTCGGCCTGCGCCTGGATACCGCCGCCGCGGCCCGGCTGGAGGCGTTCATCGGCGAAGCCCGCGGCGCCCGCGTTCAGCCCGCCGAACGGTAGCGGAACACCCCGGTGCCGGTGGCGATCTTTTCGCCGGTTTCATCATGAATGACACTTTCCGCGAAATAGGTCCGCTGCCCGCCCCCGGTGCGCCACCCTTCGCCGATCAGCAGCTTGCCCTTCGGCCGTGAAATGAACAGCACATTCATCGACAGGGTCATCGCGAACCGCCGGTTCGCGGGATCGCCGGTATAGCACCCGGCATATCCCATCGCCGTATCAAGCAGAACACCGTAGACCCCGCCATGGGGAATCCCGTGCCGGTTCGTCGTGAACTCCGCGACCGGCATCTCGAAACACGCATAATCCGCCCGCCAGTCGCGCAGCGTATATCCCAGATGGGCCTGAAAGGGCGACGTGTCTTCCCGCAACGCCGTGTCGAATGGCGGGTGGCTGTCTGCTGTCATGTTCATACCTCTTTCGCCGAAATCCCGGGCGTGTCTGCTTGGAAACCCGTCAGCCTGCCGTGCCGGTGCGGCATGGTGCGCCCGGGTTTCGCACAATCTGCAATCCATTTGACACGCGTCAACGTTAAATGCACCGCATGACCTAATGTTTCCCCATTGAACCGTGGGCCCCTACATGACGCAAACCGCTTCCCTTTCCGAGCAAACAACCGGCCTGACCGGCGCCGAGGTTGCCGCGCAGCGGGCGATTCACGGCTGGAACGAGCTTCCGCGGCCCAAGCGCGTCTCGCCGCTTGTGCTGTTCCTGCGCCAGTTCACCGGCGTTTTCATCCTGATCCTGTTCATCGCCGCCGGCATTGCCCTTGCCCTGGGCGATGCCATCGACACGATCGCGATCCTGCTCGTTGTACTGCTGAACGGCATCCTCGGATTCGTGCAGGAATGGCGCGCCGAAAATGCCATCGAGGCGCTGCGCAACATGCTCTCGCCCAATGCACGCGCCCTGCGCGACGGGCGCGAGCAGCATATCCAGGCGCGCGAACTGGTGCCCGGCGATCTGGTCATCCTGGATGCCGGCGACCGTGTGCCGGCCGACCTGCGCCTGACCTCGGATGTGCAGCTTCTCGTGGACGAAAGCGTGCTGACGGGCGAATCCCTGCCAGTGGACAAGACCGCCTCTGACGAAGATCCGCGCCTGTTCATGGGCACATCCGTCGTTGCCGGGCGCGCCGAGGGCATCGTGCAGGCGATCGGTGCCAAGACCGAATTCGGCCAGATCGCCCGGATGACCGGATCGGTGCGCGAACGGCCGACCCCGCTGCAGATCCAGCTTGGCAAACTGTCACGGCAGCTTGGCCTCGGCGCGGTCGGCATCGCGCTGGTGATCGTTGTCATCGGGGTTCTGACAGGGCGCGAGCCGGTCGAGATGTTCATGACCGGCCTGTCGCTGGCCGTGGCGCTCGTGCCCGAAGGGTTGCCCGCCGTCGTCACCATCACCCTGGCCCTGGGCGCCTCGGCGATGGCGCGGCAAAAGGCGCTGGCGCGGCGGCTGAAGGCGATCGAAACGCTGGGCGCGGCCTCTGTCATCTGCACCGACAAGACCGGCACCCTGACCGAAAACAAGATGACGGCGGCAACGATCTGGATGCCCGGCAAGACCTATTCCGTCACCGGCACCGGCTATGACCCCGCCGGGCATATCGCGCGTGACGGGCTGCGCGTGCGCGCCGAGGACGATACCGCGCTGGCCGCCCTGCTGGAAACCGCGATCACCTGCAACCACGCCCGGCTGTTCCATTCCCCCGACGGCTGGACGATGATCGGCGAGCCGACCGAGGCGGCGCTGGTCACCCTCGCCTACAAGGGCTGGGCCCCGATCCCCGACCCGCAGGATACCGTGCTCGAAATCCCGTTCAGCAGCGCACGCAAGCGCATGAGCCTGATCGCCCGCAGCGGCGATGAAACCGTCATGCACGTCAAGGGTGCCCCCGAGGAAATTCTCGGCGCCTGTTCGGCGGTGATTTCGGAAGCCGGCCCCGTGCCGCTCGATACTTCCACCCGCCGGGCCGCCGAAGAGGCGTTTGAAAGGCTCGCCGCCGAAGGGCTGCGCGTCATCGCCATCGCCCGCAAACCCGCCGCCGCCGCCGAGGACACACCCGATGAAGACGGGCTGGTGCTGCTTGGCCTTGTCGGGCTGATCGACCCGCCGCGCCCCGAGGTCCGGGCCGCCATCCGTGGCGCGCGTCAGGCCGGGGTTCGGGTGATCATGATCACCGGCGACAGCCCGGTCACCGCCCGCGCCATCGCCGGCCAGCTGGGCCTCGACGTCGGCCAGTGCGTGACCGGCCCGGAGCTGGAACACAAGACCGACGCCGAGCTGACCGCGATCCTCGCCGACGGCGTGCTCTTTGCCCGCACCACGCCCGAGCACAAGTTCCGCATCGTGCAGGCGCTTCAGGCGCAGCAGCAGGTGGTGGCGATGACCGGCGACGGCGTCAATGACGCGCCGGCCCTGAAACAGGCCGATATCGGCGTATCCATGGGCATACGCGGCACCGATGTGGCCAAGGACGCCTCTGACATCGTGCTCCTGGATGACAATTTCGCCACCATCGTGCGCGCCATTGCCGAAGGCCGGCGCCAGTTCGACAATGTCAGGAAATTCGTCGGCTATCTTCTGTCGTCGAATGCGGGCGAGGTGGTGGCGATCACGGCCAACCTGTTTCTTGGCGGGCCGCTGATCTTTCTGGCGACCCAGATCCTGTGGATGAACCTGATCACCGACGGCGTGACCGCGATCGCGCTGGGGCTCGAGAAAAGCGAGCCGGGCCAGATGCAGCGCCCGCCCCGGCGCATGGGCATGCCGATCGTCGGGCGGGGCGGGCTGATGGTGATCGCGGCTTTCGGCCTTTACACCGGCAGCGCCAGCCTGTTCGTGTTCTACACCTTCCTGCCCCAGGGCGAGGCGGTGGCCCGTACCGCCGCCTTCACCGCCATGGTGGTGTTCGAAAAGATGAGCGTCTTCGCCTTCCGCTCGCTCGATCAGCCCTGCCTGCGCATCGGCTGGTTCAGCAACCCCTATCTGCTGCTGGCCCTGGTCGCCATGCTGGGGGCGCAGGTCGCCGCGGTGTTCTGGCCGCCGCTTCAGATCCTGCTGCAGACCGCCCCGCTGGGCGCCGCGCATCTGGGCTGGATCGTGGCGCTGGCGCTGCCGCTGGTCGCGGTGCCCGAATTCGTGAAATACCTCGGCCTGTTCCAGCCCGCGCCGGCGAGGAGGTGATCGTCAGACGAAGGCCACCGGTTTTTCCCACTGGATCAGAACAAGGCACCCCTCGTCAGACCAGACCGAATGCTCGGAACCCGGCTGGTTGACCACAAGCTGCCCCGCGCCATAGCGCCCGGCCTCGTCCGACTGGGCGCCCTCCAGCACCAGGATCGTCTCCAGCCCCACATGCCGGTGGCGCGGAACGCCGGCGCCCGGCGCATAGCGCAGCAGTGCCAGCGCCGGGCTGCCTTCGCGTATCCAGAAAATCTCGACCCCCTCGCGGAACGGCGCGAAGGCGCAGGCGCGCAGCGCCTCGGGCGGCAAAAGCGGCAGGGTGATCTGCGGATCAGCCATCACAGCGCCTCCAGCACATGCGCGGTGGGCGCGGCCCATCCGACAATGCCGCCCTGGGCGATGATCATCCGGATCGCGGCCTGCTTGAATTCGGGGAAATAACTTTCGGTGGCATCGGTTGCCAGCAGGCCGTCGAACCCCCGGTCATTCGCCTCGCGCATCGTGGTCTGCACGCAAACTTCCGTGGTGACCCCGGCAAAGACAAGCTGGCGCAGGTTTCGGTCCGCCAGAACCTGCGCGAATTCCGTGCCATAAAAGGCCCCCTTGCCCGGCTTGTCGATCACCGGCTCGCCCGGCGCCGGCGCCAGTTCGGGCACGATGTCGGCCCCCGGCTCTCCGGCGATCAGGATGCGGCCCATCGGCCCCTCATCGCCGATGCGCAGCGCCGGCGCGCCGCGGTCGCGCTTGGCCGGCGGCAGGTCCGACAGATCGGGCCGGTGGCATTCGCGGGTGTGAATGACCGGCAGGCCCGCCGCGCGGAACCCGCCGATCAGCGCCTGCACCGTGGGAATGATCGCCTGCAACAGCGCCACGTCATTGCCAAGCGAGGCGCCAAAGCCCCCCGGCTCGACGAAATCGCGCTGCATGTCGATCACCACAAGGCCAAGCGTTGCGGGATCGAAGGAAAAATCGAACGGCTCTGCCCGGATCACCCCCATCAGCCATGCCCCGCCATATAACGCCCGATCTCGGCCACGTCCGCCGTCGCGCCGGGGGTTTCATAGGCGATCCGCCCCTCCGACATCACCACGATCCTGTCCGACAGCTCCAGTATCTCGTCCAGATCCTCGCTTATCAAAAGCACCGCCGCCCCCTTGTTGCGCGCCGCGATGATCCGCGCGCGGATGGCCGAAACGGCGGCGAAATCCAGCCCGAAACAGGGGTTCGACACGATCAGCAGATCGACATCCCCCGACAGTTCGCGCGCCAGAACCGCACGCTGCACATTGCCCCCCGACAGCGCCGCGATCGGGCTTTGCGGCGAGGCGGTCTTGATCTTGAACCCGGCAATCATCGCCTGCGCGTTCTCGGCGATCTGCCGCCCGCTTTTCCAGAATCGCGGCTTAGGCCCCGCGCCCACGTCGAACAGCCGGAACGCCAGGTTTTCGGCCACGCTCATCTTCGGCGCGCAGGCATTGCGCAGCGGCTCTTCGGGCAGGTAGCGTACCTTGTGCGCCTTCGCCTCGGCCCGCGTCGCGGTGAACGCATTGCCCTTGACCATCACTGCCCCGCCTTCCAGCGCCCGCTGGCCTGTCAGGATCTCCATCAGTTCCATCTGCCCGTTGCCCGAAACCCCTGCAATGCCCAGCACCTCGCCCGCGCGCACGTCCAGCGCGTCGATCTCGATCGGTTTCAGGCCGGAACGGTCGGTGGCGCGCACCCCGTCCAGCTTCAGCACGACAGCGCCCGCGCCGCCTGTCCGATCGATGCTGCGCAGATCCGGGTCGGCGCCCATCATCATCCGCGCCATGTCATCATGGCTCAGCTCCGCCACGGCGCCGCCGCCCGCGTGGCTGCCCCGGCGCAGCACCGTCAGATCATCGGCAAAGCGCGTCACCTCGCGGAACTTGTGGGTGATCATCAGCACCGTGATCTCGCCCGCGCGGGTCAGCGCGCGAACATGGCCCAGCACATCTTCCGCCTCGGCCGGGGTCAGCACCGAGGTCGGCTCGTCGAGGATCAGGAACCGCCGCCCCAGATAAAGCTGCTTGAGGATTTCCAGCTTCTGCTTTTCGCCGGCCGCCAGCCGGTTCACCGGCTGATCCAGCGGCACATGAAACGGCATCCGCGCCATGAAAGCGGCCAGATCGGCGCGCTCCTTGCCCCAGTTGATCACGCGCGGCGCGTCGGCGCGGCTGATCACAAGGTTCTCGGCCGCGGTCAGCGAAGGAACCAGCGTGAAATGCTGATAGACCATGCCCAGCCCCAGCGCATGCGCCGCCTTCGGATCGGTCATCAGCGCCTCGTGCCCGTCCACCAGCACACCGCCCGAGGTGGCATGGTAGAACCCCATGATGCACTTCACCAGCGTCGACTTGCCGGCGCCGTTCTCGCCCAGCAGCGCGTGGAACGTGCCGGGGCGGATGTTGACGGTGACATTGTCCAGCGCCGTGAAATCGCCGAACCGCATGGTCATCCCCACGGCCTCGACCCCGATGGCCCCGGTCGGAAGGGCGCGCTCGTGGCTCATGGCAGCGCCGCGATCAGCCTGGCGCTGTCCGATACCGCGCCGAACACGCCGCCCTGCATCTTCACCATCTTGATGGCCGCGTCATGGTTGCCCCTGTCGGTGGCGCCGCAGCAATCCTCGACCAGCAGGCATTCGAACCCCCTGTCATTGGCCTCGCGCATGGTGGTGTGAACGCAGACATCGGTGGTGATGCCGGTCAGGACGATGTTGTCGATGCCCTTGGTACGCAGCAACAACTCGAGATCGGTGGCGCAGAAGCTGCCCTTGCCGGGCTTGTCGATGATCGGTTCGCCCGCGATCGGGTAGAGATCGGGGATGATGTCCCAGCCCGGCTCGCCCCGGATCAGGATCTTGCCGCAGGGGCCGGCATCGCCGATACCCGCGCCGATCTGCTGGCTGCGCCAGCGCTTGTTCGGCGGCAGGTCGGCCAGATCGGGCCGGTGCCCTTCGCGGGTGTGGATGATCAGATAGCCCTTGTCGCGCATCGCGCCCAGCAGCGCCTTGATCGGGCCGATCGGCGCCTGCGTCAGCGACAGGTCATAGCCCATCGCATCGACATAGCCGCCCTTGCCGCAGAAATCGGTCTGCATGTCGATGATGATCAGCGCGGTATTGTCGGGGCGCAGATCGCCGTTATAGGGCCAGTTATAGGGGTCGGCGTCGATATGGCTCATTCCGCTGCCTCCGGGGTGGTTTCGCCGTAGATCCGCGTCGGCGCGTCAAAGCCGCAGCCGGTGCCGTCGGTCACCCGGACGTCATCCTCCCACGGCAGGCGATACCGCCCGGCGGCCAGATCGGTCATATAGCTGTAGGGGCAATCCTGCGCGCCGCCCTTGACGGCGACATAGCCGCGATGGCCGAACTGGTAGATGTTGTTCTCCACCCCCCAGCCCAGCCGTGCCTCGCGCACCAGATCGGGGCGCAGCTCGGCGGTGATGATCTCGTCGGCGCGGCCGGTGGTGCCATGGGCGATGATGCTGCCGTCGAAATTCACGAACATCCCTTCGCCCATGCTGTCGAAGGTGCCGTCACTGCCGCACATGCAGACATTTGCGGTGATCATCAGGTTGCAGAACGCGTTGGACTGGTTGGTGAAGCGCCAGCTTTGCCGGATCGGCGCGGTATAGCCGGCGGTGCGGATCATGATCTCGGCGCCCTTGTAGGCGGCCTCGCGCGCCATTTCGGGGAACATCCCGTCGTGACAGATGATCAGCGCCAGCTTGCTGCCGTTCGGGCCGTCGCAAACCGGGATGCCGCCATCGCCCGGCTCCCACGGCTCGACCGGCACCCAGGGGTGCATCTTGCGATAGTAAAGCCGCAGCTCGCCCGTGTCGTCGATGATCAGGCCGGTGTTATAGGGCATCCCGCCGGGGTTATGCTCCATGATCGAAAAGCAGCCCCAGATCGCGTTGTCGATACAGGCCTGTTTCAGCGCGGCCACCTCGGGCCCGTCCATCCGGCACATGATCGCGGGGTTGATGTCCATCGACAGCCCGTGCAACGCGTATTCGGGAAACACCACCAGATCCATGGTGCCGAGATTGCGCCGCGCCTTGCCGACCAGCGCCACCACCCGCGCCACCTGCGCGGCCAGATCGGCCGGCGTCTCGACCACCGGCAGCTGAAGCTGCACCAGCCCCATCACCACCCCGTTTTCCGATTTGTTCAGCCCGCCCAGCCCGTTCATGGCGCTCTCCTATTTCGTGATGCTCAACTCGCCCGGCGCGCCCTCCAGCGCCCGGTTGGGCGAGGATGTGGCGATCAGCAGCCCGAGGGTCAGCACGTAGGGCGCGGCATAGAACAGGTAATAGCCCTGGCTGACTCCCACCGACTGCAACGCGGGCCCCAGCGCCCCGGCCCCGCCGAACAGCAGCGCCGCCCAGAAGCAATAGACCGGGTTCCAGCGCGCGAAGATCACCAGCGCCACCGCCATCAGGCCCTGGCCCGATGAAACCCCCTCGTTCCAGCTTCCCGGATAATAAAGTGAAAGATAGGCCCCCCCGACCCCGGCCAGCGCCCCGCCCGCCGCCGTGGCCAGCAGACGCACCAGATCGGGGTTCAGCCCCATGGCGCGGGCGGCATCGGTGCTGTCGCCCACCACCCGGATGGTCAGGCCCACGCGGGTGGATTTGAACACCCACCACAACGCTACGGAGAACGCCGCCCCGATCAGGAACAGCACGTTGATCTGCAACGCCGCCTGCACCTGCGTGACATCCGACCACCAGCCCAGCGGGATCGCCGGAAGATCGGGCGCCACGGGCTGAATGTAGGGTTTGCCGAAAAAGAACGCGAGGCCGGAGCCCAGCAGCATCATCGCGATGCCGATGGCGATGTCATTCACGCCGCGGAACTTGCAGATCCAGCCGTGAAACAACCCGAACACCGTGCCCGCCAGCGCCGCCGCCAGCACGCCGGCCCAGGCCGAGCCGGTCTGGAAGGCGATGGCATAGCCCGCCATCGCGCCGAATACCAAGGTGCCCTCCAGCCCCAGGTTGATCCGCCCGGAACGCTCGGTCAGGCATTCGCCCAGCGACACGAACAGAAACGGCGTGGACACCCGGATCGCGCCGCCCAGAATGGCCAGCGGCACGCCCCAAAGCCCGATATCCGCGGATGTGCTCATGGTTTCGCCCAATAGGCTGCGGTAAAGATGCGGAAGCGGCCATAGAAGGTCTCGCTCAGCAGGATGGCGACAAACACGATCCCCTCCAGCACCACAACGGTCGCGTCGGGCAGGTCCATCCGCCGCTGTATCAACCCGCTGGAGGCTTCGAACCCGCCCAGCAGGATCGCCACGGGGATGATCGCCAGCGGGTTGTGACGCGCCAGAAAGGCGATCAGGATGCCGGTATAGCCATAGCCCGACACCAAAGAGCCGTTGGCCGAGCCATGCACCGCCGCCACCTCGAAAAACCCGGCGAGCCCGGCAAAGGCCCCGCCCAGAGCGGTGAACCCGATGATCAGCTTGCCCACCGGCAGGCCCTGCACCTGCGCCGCGCGCACATTGTCACCGGCGATGCGGGCCGCGAAGCCCAGCGTGGTGCGCTCGATCAGCACCCAGCTTGCGATACAGGCCAGTACCCCGGCGGCAAAGCCCCAGTGCACGTCGATCCCGATCGGCATCTCACCCACCCGCAGCGCCGGGGGCAGCGGCGTGGTAGAGGGTTTGTTCAGGCTGGTCGGATCACGGAACATGCCCTCGACCCAATGGTTCATCAGCGCGATGGCGATATAGGCCATCAGCAGCGAGGCGATGGTTTCGTTCACGCCACGCCTGAACCGCAGCGCGCCGACCGCGCCGATCCATGCGCCGCCCACCAGCATCGCCGCCACCACCATCAGCGCGAAACCGATGACCGACGGCGCACCGGCCAGCCACACGCCGACAACCGCCGCCGCCAGACCGCCCAGCGCGATCGCGCCCTCGCCGCCGATCACCACCAGCCCCAGCCGCGCGGGCAGCGCCACGCACAGTGCCGCCAGCAACAGCGGCGCCACCCGCGACAGCGTGTTCTGCCACGAAAACGAAGAGCTGAACCCCGCCTTGTAGACCAGCGCATAGAAGTCCGCCGGTGACTTTCCGACCGCCACGAGAAACAGGCTGAACACAATCAGGCCGGTCAGAAGCGCCACCAGCGGAATGACGACAGCCTCGGCCCTCGGCATCAGCACCTGAAGCGCGGATGTTCTAGAGGGCACGGTCGGGGTTGTCGCCAGTTCGCTCATCGGACCGCTCAGCTCGTCGAGCCGATCACCCCGTCAACGAGGTAATCCATGCTTTCCAGCGCCACATCGGTTTCCACGAAGGACTGGCCCGCCGTGGCGATGACATTGCCCTTGTTGTCGCTCATCGGGCCATTGATCACCGCATAGCCGCCCGCCATGATCTTGGCCTTGGTCTCTTCGAACTGGGCGCGGGCGGCATCCGATACGGCGGGGCCAAGCGGGCTCATCTTGATGAAGCCTTCGGCCAGACCGCCGCGTACGAAATTGCCGATTTCGCCGCCGTCCAGTACGGTTTGCACCATTCCGGTATAAACACCGGCCCAGTTCCATTCCGCGCCCGTCAGATACATGTCGGGGGCCAGCGGGCTCTGGTTGGCGTGATAGCCGCAGATATAGGCGCCGCGCCCGGCGGCGGTTTCCATCACCACCTTGGGCCCGTCCACATGGCAGGTGATCACGTCACAGCCCTGATCGGCCAGCGCGTTCGTCGCCTCGGCCTCTTTGACCGCCAGCGACCATTCTCCGGTGAAGATCACCTGGCAGGTGATGGTCGGGTCAACCTGGCGCGCGCCCAGAAGGAAAGAGTTGATGTTCAGCAGAACCTGCGGAATGGGCTTGGCCGCGACAAAGCCGATCTTCTTGGTCTTGGTGGCGTGGCCTGCGGTGATACCGTTCAGGAACTGGCCCATGCCGATATAGCCGAAGTAGGAGCCGACGTTCATCGGATGCTTGTCGGCCGACCACATGCCGCCCGCGTGCTCGAACCGGACATCGGGGTATTTCACCGCCATCTCAAGGATATGCGGGTCAAAGTAACCAAAGGACGTGGGGAACAGAAGCGATGCGCCGTCGAAGTTGATCATCGATTGCATGGTGTTCTGCACGTCCACCGTTTCGGGCACGTTCTCTTCTTCCACCACGGTCACGCCCGACATGGCCTTGACCGCCGCGGCCCCTTCGGCATGCGCCTGGTTATAGCCGAAGTCATCCTTCGGGCCGACATAGATGAACCCGACCGTCAGATCGCCCGCCGCATGGGCGCGGCTCGCCGGCAAGGCGGCGCCAAGGGCGGCGGCGCCGGCGGCGGTTGCGGTCGTGGTCAGAAAACGGCGCCTCGAGAGGCTGAGTGTGTTGGACATGTAAAGCTCCTTCGCGGGCCGCGCGGGTCGGGCGTCTGCTTGCGCGCTCCGGTGCCCCCGGGGATCGCGGCCAGTTTCCATTCGACAGAATCGACGATAGAGCGGCGAAGTGGTGTTTACTAATGCTAATTTTATCCAATACCGGTGCATTTTGAGAACCGGCAGCCGTGCCAGAGCCGGCCGTCAGAACGCATGGTCCTGCAACGCCTGCGCCAGTTGCTGCACGAACCGGGCCGAAGCCACCGGCAGCGTCCGCCCCCGCATCTGCCCCAGCAACAGGTTGCCCGGCGGCACATCCCGCGTGGAAAGCTCCCGCGCCACCAGATCGCCCGCCGCACCCAGGTTCAGCCCGATCGGAAACTGAAAGCTGATGGCGTTTTCATGCATCACGTAGTGGCGCATGAAATCGAAGGACTCCGCCTCGACGATCGGCGATACCGCGCGCGAGCTTTTGTGCGTCGCCGCGTCCAGCAACACCCGCACTCCGTATTGCGGGCTGGGCAGCACATGCGGATGATCCAGACAATCGCGCAGCCGCACCACCGGGTCTTTCGCCAGCGGATGGTCGGGCCGCATCAGCACGTAGATCGGTTGCGACAGCGCCAGGATCACCTCGAAATCCACCAGATGGCTGGGTTCGAACACCAGCGCGATGTCGCTGCTGAAAGTGCTGAGATCCCGCTCCGCCGCCACGCGATCGCGCACATTGGCGCTGAAGGTGACGCCGGGATGTTCGCTGCGATAGGCGGCGATCTGGGTCGGCAGGAAATAGGGCATCAGCGCCTGCGAACAGGCGATGGAGACATGGCCGCGCCGCTCTCCCGAAAGATCGGCCACCTGCGATTGCAGCCGCAGCAGATCGGACTTCTGCGCCCGGATATGCTGAATCAACAGCTCGCCCGCCGGGTTCAGCCGCACCCCGCGCGGCAGGCGTTCGAAGATCTCGGCGCCGAACTCCTCTTCGAACCGGTTGATCCGCCGGTTCAGCGCCGAGGCGGTGATGTTCATATCCTCGGCCGCCTTGCGGATCGAGCCCGCGCGCATCACCGCCTCGATATAACGAAAGGTCTGCAAATGGCGCATCGGCACGCTCTCCGGTTCATTTTTTGCATCGGTTTTGTGAATTAATAGCAATTGCATTGTCAACGGCAACCGCAGACCTTCGGGCCAGAGCGTTCTGTTGAAGGAAGATCCGTTGAAATCCCTGCCATTCACCCTGCCCGCGCTGAAAGCCGCATATGCCGCCGGAACACGCCCCGAGGATGTCGTGGCCGAGGTTTACGCCCGGATACGCGCGGTCGATGATCCCGGCATCTTCATCCACCTGGCGGAAGAGGAGGAGGTCCGCGCCGCCGCCCGCGGGCTGGGCGCGTATGACCCCGCGTTGCCGCTCTGGGGCGTTCCTTTCGCGGTCAAGGACAATATCGACGCGGCCGGAATGCCGACAACGGCGGCCTGCCCCGCCTTCGCCTATGAGGCCGGGGAAGACGCGTTCATCCTGGCGCAACTGCGCGCGGCGGGCGCGATCCTGATCGGCAAGACCAACCTCGATCAGTTCGCGACCGGGCTTGTCGGCGTCCGTTCGCCCTATACACCGCCGAAAAACGCGGTTGACCCGGCCATGGCGCCCGGCGGTTCGTCTTCGGGCTCGGCGGTGGTGGTGGGCCACGGCATCGTCGCCTTCGCGCTTGGCACCGACACAGCGGGATCGGGCCGCGTGCCGGCGGCGCTGAACAACATCGTCGGGCTGAAGCCGACGCTGGGCGCGTTTTCGGCCTCGGGCGTGGTGCCTGCCTGCCGCAGCATCGAAACCGTTTCGGTCTTCGCCCTGACGGTCGAGGATGCCTATGAGGTGTTCCGCGTGGCCGCGGTGTACGACCCGGCCGATGCCTATGCCCGCCCTGTCGCCGCGCCCCCGCCGGGGCCGACGCCGCCGCATGCGGTTATCGGCATCCCCACGCCCGGCAGCATCCGTTTCTTCGGCGACCAGGTGCAGCAGGCATCGTTCAACGATGCGGTGGAGATTCTGCGCGGCGCCGGCGCCACGGTGAAAGAGGTGGATTTCGCCCCGCTCTACGCGGTGGCCGAGATGCTGTATGACGGCGCCTGGGTGGCCGAACGCTATACCGTGATCGAGGATCTGCTGAAAACCGATCCCGAGGCGATCCTGCCGGTCACGCGGCAGATCATCACCCACGCCGAGAGCCTGACCGCCGCCGATGCGTTTCGCGGCATGTACCGGCTGAAAGAGCTGATCCGGCAGGCCGAACCGCTGCTGGCGGGGATCGACGCGCTCTGCGTGCCGACGATGCCCACCTTCGTCAGCGTCGCCGATCTGCAAGCGGACCCGATCACGCCCAATTCGCGCTCGGGCACCTATACCAATTTCGTCAACCTGATGGATATGTGCGGGCTGGCGGTTCCTACCCCGCCCCGCAGCGATGGCAGGCCGGGCGGCGTGACCCTGCTGGCCCGCGCCGGGCAGGATGGCTATCTTGCCGCGCTCGCGGCCCCGCTGGAGGCTGCGGGCACGCGCACGCTGGGCGCCACCGACTGGCCGGTGCCCGCGCGCGCCGAAGCTGTGCCCGCCGCCGCGCCGGATGAAATCGCGCTGGCGGTATGCGGGGCGCATATGTCGGGCCTGCCGCTGAACAAGGAGCTGACCGGGCGCGGCGCACGGTTTCTGAAAACCACACGCTCCAGCCCCGATTACCGCTTCTACGCGCTGGCCGGCGGCCCGCCGGCGCGGCCCGGCATGGTGCGCTGCGCCGATGGCGAAGGAGCGGCCATCGCGATGGAGGTCTGGGCCCTGCCCCTTTCGGAATTCGGCGGGTTCATGGCGGGCATTCCCGCCCCGCTGGGCATCGGCACCGTGCGGCTGGAGGATGGCAGCACCGTCAAGGGCTTTGTGTGCGAGGCGATCGGCACCGAAGGCGCCCAAGACATCACCGGAATCGCCGACTGGCGCGCCTTTCTCGGCCGTTAGGCCGGCACGCGATCACGAGGCGCGCACCAGCCCCGCTTCGGCCTTGCGCCTGCGGTCGTAAGACGACGGAATGCCCAGCGCCTCGCGGTATTTGGTGACCGTGCGGCGCGCCAGCTTGGTGCCGGCCGACTGGGCGCGCTTGGCGATGGCGGTATCGCTGAGCGGGCGGGCCGGATCTTCCGCCGCCACGATGGTGCGCACCAGCGAAAGAACCGCGTCCTGCGACAGGTCCTGTTGCCCTGCCCCGGAGGGAAAGGCCCGGCAGAAAAAGGTTTTCAGCGGAAAGGCACCGCGCGGCGTGTCGATCATCCGGCCCGAGGTGGCGCGGCTGATCGTACTGGCGTGAAGGCCCAGATCGCCCGCGATATCCTCCAGCGACAGGGGGTTCAGATGCCCCGGCCCGTGTTCGAGAAACCCCGTCTGGCGGCGCACGATGGCGGTGGCGGTTTGCAAGAGCGTGGCCTGCCGCCGCTCCAGCGTATGCACCAGCCAGCGCGCAGAAGACATCGCCTGCGCGGAAAAGGCGCGCGCCTCGCTGTTGCCAGCGGCGGCCGACAGCGCATCGGCCGACACCGCGACCGAGGGCAGGTGCGACCGGTTCAGCTCCACCTCCCAGCCCAGCGGGCCTTTGCGCGCGGTCAGATCGGGCGGAAACACCGGCGGCCGGTCCGCGGTGAAGGCCTGGCCCGGCTTGGGGTCGAAGCCGCGGATCACGGCCAGAATCTCGCCGATATCCTCGGGCTCGCAATCGCAAATCCCGGCCAGCGTCGTCAGCTCGCCGGCGGCCAGCAGCGGCAGGTTGTCGAGAACGGCGGCCAGTTCCCATGTCAGCACGTCACGCTCGCGCGCCTGAAGGCGCAGGCACTCGGCCAGAGAGCGCGCGAAAAGCCCCGCAGGCTCGCATTCCTGCAATGCGGACAGAACCGTTTCCGCGAAGGCTACCGTACAGGCGCTGGCCGCGGCGACCTCTTCGACCGATGCGCCAAGCCAGCCGCTTGGTTCCAGCATATCCAGAAACCCATAGGCGACGCGGCGCTCGGCGGTGCTGGCAAAGCGCAGGTCGATCTGCCGGCCCACATGCGCATAAAGGCTCTCGGGCGCGGCGGCCAGCGCGGCGACCGGATCCCACTCTTCCGATGCGGCCTGGGTCGGGCCCTGGGCCAGCGGGCGCGCGGCGGGGGCCACGCCTTCGGGCAGGCGCACGTCAAGGCAGGGGTTTTCCAGCGCCTCGGCGGCCAGATAGGCCGACAGGTCCTGATTGCTCATCTGCAGAATCCGGATGGAATTCTGCATGCGCCGGGTCATCGCCAGGCTGGTTTTCTGACTGAGTGACTGTATCAGTTCCATGAGGCCAGCCTATCACACCCGCCCGCGCCGCGCAGGTCAAGACGCGCGGTTTGCCGCATCCGCCCCGAAGAATTCCGCCCTTTCGCCGCAGAAATCGCCCGCTGCATCACACCTGCTCAATCCTCGCCCGCATCTGCGGCAACCGCGTTCAGCTGCCCGTATTTCTGTTCGCCGAGATCGCCGAGCAATGAAAGCTGGGTCTCGAGAAAATCGATATGCCCTTCTTCATCCGCCAGCAGCCCCTCGAACAGCGCCATCGACACATAATCGCCCTGATCCCGGCAAATGCCACGCGCCTCTTTATAGAGCGCGCGGGCGGAATATTCGGCCTCCAGATCGCATTCGAGCGTTTCCTTCACCGTCTGCCCGATCCGCAGCGGATCCAGCACCTGAAGGTTCGGGAAACCCTCGAGGAAAATGATCCGCTCGATCAGCTTGTCCGCATGTTCCATCTCTTCGATGGATTCCGCGCGCGATTTGGCGGCCAGCCTGGCATAGCCCCAATCCTGCTGCAGGCGGAAATGCAGCCAGTACTGGCTGACCGCCGTCAACTCGTGCCGCAGCGATTTGTTGAGATAGTCGATAACCTTTTCATCACCCTTCATGCGGGATCTCCTTCAGGACGTCTGTTTCATGGGCGTGGCGGGGGTGTGTCGGGGCGGTGGCGCCGAACCTCTTCGGCGATTTTCTCGTTCACCAACGTGGCGCAGCGGGCGCATTGCATCCGCAGGCCGAGGCGGTGAAAGGCGCGGCCCGGCGTCACGATCATCTGCGGGTCTTCCGCCAGAAGCGCGCGAACGGTGGCCGAAAGCTGATCGCGCGTCATGACGGTGCAGGAACAGATGATCATGCAGGCCCCCCGCGCCCGGCTGTGGTGGTGGTGCGCCCCTCAGACGGCCCATCGCGGCCGCCCCCCTGCGGGCTGCAGCCCGCGCGGGCCGAAGCGGGGCGCCGGGCTGGCGGAAATATCGGCGATGCGGCCACGGTCCAGCGTGATGACCGTTTGCGCCAGGCGGCGGATCTCTTCCGGGGCGTGCGAGATATAGATCATCGGCGTGCCGGTCCGGTCATGTACACGCTCCAGCAGGCACAGCACCTCTTCGCGCCGGGCCGGGTCGAGCGCCGAAAGCGGCTCGTCCAGAAGCAGCAGGCGCGGTTCGGCCATCAGCGCCCGGCCGATCGCCACCCGCTGGCGTTCGCCGCCGGAAAGAGAGGCTGGCCGGCGCTCCATCAGCGGCGCAAGCTCCAGCACCTCTGTCAGTTCGGCAAGCAGATCGGGCGCGCCGGCGCGGGCACCATAGGTCAGGTTGCGCCGCACCGACATATGCGGAAACAGCAGCCCGTCCTGAAACACGATGCCGATGCCGCGCCGGGCGGGCCGCAGGTTCACCCGGCGCCGCGTATCCAGCAGCGTGGTGCCGCGCACGGCGATCCGCCCCTCATCGGGCACCGCATGCCCGGCAAGGCAGGAAAACAGCGTGCTCTTGCCCGAACCGGAGGGGCCCATCAGCCCCAGGATGCCCGAAAACGGCAGCGAGAAGGCCACATCCAGTGTGAACGCACCCTGCGATTTTTCCAGCTTCAGTTCGATCATCTCGCCGCCTCCCATGTCATGCGCCGCGACACCAGTTCCGACCCGATCAGCGCCATCCCGGCCAGCGCCAGCGACAACGCGCAAAGCCGTGCCGCCGCCGCATCGCCGCCCGGGCTTTGCGTGACTGAAAACAGCGCCAGCGGCAGGGTTTGCGTCTTGCCCGGAATGTTGGCGGCCAGGGTGATGGTCGCGCCGAATTCACCCACCGCGCGGGCAAAGCCCAGGGTCAGCCCCGTCAGGATACCCGGCGACATCAGCGGCAGGGTCACGGTCAGAAACACCCGCAGCTCGCCCGCGCCCAGGCTGCGCGCCGCCGCTTCGAACCGGTGATCCATGCTTTCGGCCGATTGCCGGATCGCCCGCACCAGCAGCGGAAAAGAGACGACGGCGCAGGCGATGACCACGGCCTGGGTCGAAAACGCCAGCCGCACCCCGAAAAGCGCGTGCAGCGGCGCCCCGATCACCCCTTCGCGGCCCAGCAGGACAAGCAGAAGATAACCGATCACCACCGGGGGCAGCACCAGCGGCAGGTGCACCACCGCGTTCAGCAGCCAGTGGCCGGGAAAGCGCCGGCGGGCCAGAAGCCAGCCCAGCCCGATCGCCAGAGGCAGCGACCACAGCACCGCCAGTGTCGCCGAGCGCAGGCTGAGCGTCAGCGCCTGCCATTCCATCACCGAAAGGCCCAGCGGCGGGGTCATGGCGCGCCCTCCGCCGGGCGGAAGCCGAAGCCGGCAAAGACGGTGCGCGCCGCATCCGCTCTCAGAAAGGCAAGCAGCGCCGCCGCCTGCTCTGGCTCGGTGGCGCCGGCCACGGGCGCGACAAGATAAAGGATAGCCGGGTGGCTTTCGGGCGGAATGTCATAGACCACCTCCACCCCCTCCACGCCCAGGGCATCGCTGGCATAGACCAGCCCCAGCGCCGCCTCGCCCCGCGCCACCGCCGCGACCGTGGCGATGGTGTTGCGCGTCGGCACATAAGAGGGCGCGACCGCCTCCCACAGGCCCAGGCTGGTCAGCGCCGCGTGCCCGTAGCGGCCCACCGGGGCGGTGGTGAAATCGGCCATGACGAACTGTTCATCCTCCAGCCGCGCGGCCATCGCCACCGCCGTCGGCATCAGCGCCCCGGCCCCGCTCGGCGCGATCAGCACCAGCGTGTTGGACAAGAGCGGCTCGACCGTATCGGCGGCGACCAGCCCCAGATCCACCAGATGCGCCATCCATTTGGGGTTGGCGCTGAGGAACAGATCGGCCGGCGCGCCCTGTTCGATCTGCCGGGCAATCGCGCCCGAGGCGCCGTAGGACACCGTGACATCCATTCCGCTTTCGGCAATCGCCGCGTCCAGCGCCCGCGCGGTAGAGGCCGCCGCGAAGATCAGCGGCCCGGCCCGCGCGGGCGGCGCCAGAAACATGCTCAGACAAAGGGCGGCAAGGATGCGCATGGGGCCTATCCGAACTTGTACAGAACGCCATAGCCGCCGCGCGGGTAGGACCATTCGATCTCGCCGGTGGCCTGACAGACGATGCGGCAGGTGCCGCATTCCATGCACCCGTCCGAGGCGATTTCCACCCGCCCGTCCTCGTCGGCGGTATAGCAGCCCGCCGGGCAGATGCTGATCAGCGAGCGCAGCTGCGGGCTGTCGACCGCGGCCCGGTTGATCTGAATATGCGGCCGTCCTTCATCAACCAGATAGCGGTTCTGAAAAAGCCGTTCTTCCATTCTCTGCACGATTTGAGTCATCTCCACGCCCTCATGAGTTTGAACATATCCGTTGCCACGCCCAGCCAGCTTCCGCGCGCGCGTTTCACGCTGCGCATCATGGCGCTTTCCTTCGATCGCTTGTCGGTGCCATCCACCCGCAGGAACATCTGCAGCGCCTGGCTCATCGCCTTGGGATAGGCGGTGAAAAGCTGCTTGTTACGTTCCAGAAGCGCGGGAATGCGGCGGTATTTCTTCAGATCCTTCATCACGAAACTGTCGGCCAGCTTGTCGCGATAGAGCTTCAGGTTGGCCTCGGTGATCGGCTTGCGCTCTGCCTTGAGCTGCACGATGCTTTCGCCAGCCAGCCGCCCGGTGGTCATCGCGAGGTTCGAGCCCTCGCGATGAACGGCGTTCACAAACTGCCCGGCATCGCCGATGATCACCCAGCCGTCGCCGGTCAGACGCGGGATCGCGTTATAGCCGCCCTCGGGGATCAGATGGGCGACATATTCCTTCATCTCCGATCCTTTCAGCAGCGGCGCCACCGACGGATGCGACTTGAAATTGTCGAGCAGTTCATAGGGCGGGATGCAGGTTTCCGCGAAGTCGGAAATCAGGCAGCCGACGCCGATCGAAATCGACTCCTTGTTGGTATAGAGAAACCCGGTGCCCACCATCCCCGAAGAGACGGAGCCCACCACCTCGATCACCACGCCGTCATCCTCGCCCGCCAGGTTGAACCTGTCGCGCACGGTCTGCTCGGGCAGGAAATGGGTCTCTTTCACCGCCAGCGCCACATGCTGCGGCTTGAGCTCGGGGCGCAGCCCGGCGTTCTGCCCGACCAGCGCGTTCACGCCCTCGCCCAGAACCACCACATCGGCATAGATCGGCCCGCCTTCGCGGTCGGTCTCTACCCCGATCACCCGGCCCGCATCATCCTTGACAAGGTTGGTGACAGTGGTTTCGGTGATCAGCAGCGCGCCGGCGGCGCGCACCTGCCGCGAGAACCATTTGTCGAACTGGGCCCGCAGGATCGTGTAGCGGTTCGGCTTGTCCTCGTTGAAATCGTCGCTGCGGTAATGCGCGCCGGTGTGGGATTTCTCGTCCAGCAACCACATGCGCTGTTCGACCACATGCCGTTCCAGTGGCGCATGTTCGCGAAAATCGGGGATGATCCGTTCCAGCGCATCGGCATAGAGGATGGCGCCCTGCACATTCTTCGATCCGGGGTATTCGCCGCGGTCGATCTGCAGAACGTTGAGCCCTGCCTTGGCCATCGTATAGGCCGCAGCATTGCCCGAAGGCCCCGCCCCGACGACGATTGCATCGAAATGTTCTGACATCTGAGCCTCCTTCAACTGGCCATGGCGCGGCGGCCAAGACGCCGCTCGAACGCATCCGCAAGCGCGGGCAGAACGGTCAGCGCATCGGCGACGACACCCATATGGGCGAATTCAAAAATCTTGGCGGCGGGATCGGTGTTGATGGCGACGATCAGATCCGCGCCCTCGACCCCGACACGGTGCTGGATCGCGCCCGAGATGCCGGCAGCGATATATAGCCGTGGCCGGATCGTGTTGCCGGTCTGGCCGATCTGGCGGTCGGCGGGCAACCAGCCTTTCTGCACCACCGGGCGCGAACAGCCGTATTCGCCGCCCAGAACATCGGCCAGCCGCGTGACCAGCCGGAAATTCTCGGGCACGCGCAGGCCCATGCCGCCGGCCACCACGATATCGGCATAGGCCAGGTTGGCGTCGTCGGTGGTGGCATCGGCCACGTATTCCAGAACCTTGGTGACGATATCGGCCTCGTCCATCTTCAGCGAATGCCAGACCATGCGGCCCGACCGGCTGCGGTCCGGCTCTGGCATGGCCATGACGCGCGGGCGCACCGTGGCCATCTGAGGGCGGAAATTGAGCGTGTGAATGGTGCACAGCAGCGTGCCGCCGAACGTCGGGCGGGTGGCGGCGAGGCTTTTCTCGTCATCCACGTCAAGCTCGGTGGAATCCGCCGTCAGCCCGGTTTTCAGCGTGGTTGCCACCGAACCGGCCAGATCGCGGCCAAGCGTGGTTGCGCCCAGCAGCATGATTTCGGGCTGGTGCGTGTTGACCAGATCGGTCAGCGCCCTGGTGTAGGGTTCGTTGCGATAGTCGGCCAGCGCCGGATCTTCGCAGATATAACAAACGTCGGCGCCATAGTGATAGGTTTCCTTGATCGCCTGCCGGGTTTCGTCGGATTTCGGGCCGAGCACCACACCCGCCAGATCAACGCCCAGCTTGTCGGCCAGCTTGCGGCCCTCGCCCATCAACTCCCACGATACGGGGTGAACCTTGCCGCGCTCCAGCTCCACGAACACCCAGACATGCTTGTAGGATCTGAACTTCTCGGGCAGCTCTTTCTTCATCCCCGCGCGGCCGGCGGGTTTCTTGTTCGGCGGTTGGGCAGCCATGGCGCGCTCCTTCAGTTCAGGGCGGCGGAGAGATCCGCCTCCAGTTTCGGTTGGGCGGCGAAGATCAGGTCGATGATGGCATCGCCGATCTGCGCGGGTTGCTTGCCTTCGACGGTGACCATCTCGGCCTGTTCGTCACGGGCGCTGGGGGCGAAAACGCGTTTCACGACAGTGGGCGAGCCGCGCAGGCCGCACATCATCACGTCTTCGACACCCGCCTCTTCGGCGGACCACACGGTCAGCTCGGCCCGGGCCGCGCGCAACATGTCGGCGACAGAGCCGCGGCGGATCTCGTTCGAACCTTCCAGCATGGTGATCAGACAGGGCAGCTTCGATTTCAGCACCTGCACCCCGCCCTCGGCCCGGCGACGCACCACGATTTCGCCCTTGCCCTGATCCAGCGTGTCGATGGCGGAGACATAGGTCAGCTGGTTCAGTTCCAGCCGGCTGGCGATGCCCGGGCCGACCTGGGCGGTATCGCCGTCAATGGTCTGCTTGCCGGTGAACACGATATCGACGGGGTGATCCGCGCCCAGCCGCGTCAGCGCCGTGGCCAGCGCGAAAGACGTCGCCAGCGTGTCGGACCCGGCAAAGCGGCGGTCGGTGATCAGCACCGCCTTGTCGGCACCCAGCCCCAGCGCGCGGCGCAGCGCGTCTTCGGCCATGGGCGGACCCATGCACAGAACGGTGACCTGCCCGCCATATTGATCACGCAGGCGCATCGCCTCTTCCAGCGCGAACAGGTCATAGGGGTTGATGATCGTGGGCACCCCCTGGCGCATGATCGTGTTGGTCACCGGGTGCACACGGATCTGCGCGGAATCCGGCACCTGCTTGATACATACGACGATGTTCAGACCATCGGTCGGGGTTTCGGGGGCGTCCATCGGTCAGGCTCCTTGTTTGCGGCGGATCACTCGGCGACCAGCGCGATGCTGTCGATGCTGACGTATTTGGCGGCCTGCTCGGCGGCCTTGTCGGCAAAGACCTTGAAGACCTTCTCCTGCAACGGCGAAGACTCGACGAAATCCAGATAGGCGCGCTTGAGGTGCTTGCGGGCCTCGAGGAACACCACCTCGTCCTCCATCCCGCTGAAATCGGTCTTCGCCAGATACTGGCCCATCCGCTTCATGATATGCAGCCGGGCCACATGCAGCACTTCCTGGTCGAAGGGCAGCAGCAGATAGACGAAGAAATCTTCGGCCGAGGACAGCGTGCTGAAATGGTCGAGTACGGTGTTGCCTTCAAACTTGGTCATGTTTTGCTCTCCTGTCGGGTCAGTGGGGTTGGCATTCGTTTCGGGTGTCGGCGCTGTCGCGGACGACCGTGTGCACCGTCGTGGCGCGGTGTTCGGCCAGCCGCGCCTCGAGAAAGGCGATGCGGTCGGCCAGGCGGGCCAGGGTGCGGCCCACCGGATCGGGGATCAGGTGGTGGTTCAGATCGACGCGCAGCGGATCGGTGGATTTGGGGCGCTCGGTCTGCACGATGCGAGCGGGCACGCCGATCACGGTTGCCTCTTGCGGCACATCCGAAACCACCACGGAATTCGCGCCGACACGCGCGCCTGCGCCGATTTCGACCGGGCCCAGAACCTTGGCCCCCGCCCCGACCAGAACGCCGTCGCCCAGCGTCGGGTGGCGCTTGCCCTCGGACCAGGACACACCGCCCAGCGTGACGCCGTGGTACAGCGTGACATCGGCGCCCACCTCGGCGGTTTCGCCGATGACAACGCCCGCGCCGTGATCGATGAAGAAACCGGGGCCGATCTTCGCGCCGGGGTGAATGTCGATGCCGGTCAGCATCCGCGCGAGATATGACAGGATCCGCGCGCCCATGCGCCAGTCGCGCCGCCACAGCCGATGCGCTACCCGGTAGGCCACGATGGCGTGCAGGCCGGGATAGCACAGCGCCGTTTCCACCGGCCCCCGCGCCGCCGGATCGCGGGCGCGGATCGATGCGAAATCGCTGGCGACAAGCTGTGCAAGGCTCTGTGTCATTGCGCCCCCCTTCCGCTGCGGCGTCCGCCGCGCTGCGCCTGGGCCACAAGCCCGGCAAGATCGGCGGAATTCGCCGCGCGTTTCATCTGCACCGACCAGCTGCGCAACAGCGGGATCAGGGCGCGGGCGGTGTGCTCGTCACTGGGCAGGTTGGCCTCGGCCAGGGCGTTGCGCAGGCCGGCGATGCCCGAATGCTTGCCGATCGCCACCTGATGCGCGCGTCCGAACCGCGCCGGGGCCAGGCCATCGCTTTCATAGGTGCCGCGATCCTTCAGCAGCGCGTCGACGTGAATGCCGGCCTCATGGGTGAACACACCCTCGCCGACGATCGGCTTGGACACCGGCAGCGGCCGCCCCGAGGCGCGCGCCACCAGCGCCGAAAGCGCATGCAGCCGCCG
Organism: Actibacterium naphthalenivorans; assembly: GCF_014196965.1. Lineage (GTDB taxonomy): Bacteria > Pseudomonadota > Alphaproteobacteria > Rhodobacterales > Rhodobacteraceae > Actibacterium_A > Actibacterium_A naphthalenivorans. The sequence continues at coordinate 495,415 of NZ_JACIEQ010000001.1, forward strand.
CAGCGCGATGCCGGTGTTCACCCCAGCCGCCTCCAGCGCGGCGGCGACCTCTTCCAGCGCGGCATTGCCGGCACGCTCGCCCAGTCCGTTGACCGTCACCGAAAGATGGCTGGCCCCGGCGGCGGCGGCGGACAGGGTATTGGCCGTGGCCATGCCGAAATCGTTATGGGCGTGAAATTCGATCGGCAACGCGATGCGCGGCACCAGATAGGAGACCAGCGCGTGGGTCGAAAACGGATCCAGCAGGCCCAGCGTATCGGCCAGCCGGAAACGCATCGCGCCCGCAGCCTGGGCCAACTGCGCAATCTCGGCCACGAAGGCGGGATCGGCGCGGCTGGCATCCTCGGCGCCCACCGACACCTCGAACCCGCGGCTGACGGCGGTATGCACCAGCTCCACGGTGTTGCGCCGGGCCCAGTGGCGATCGACCCGCAGCTTGCCCATCAACTGCCGCTCCGACACGGGCACGGCGAAATGCAGCCGCCGCACCCCGGATTTATGCGCATAATCCAGATCCACCATGCGCAGCCGGCACCAGACCACCGGCACCGCGCGCCGCAATTCGCAGGCGATGGTGCGGATATCGGCGATCTCGCCATAGCCCATCGCCGCCACGCCCACCTCGATTTCCGTCAGCCCGGCCCCGTCCAGCGCCCGCGCGATGGCGCGCTTTTCGTCCAGCGAAAAGGCCACACCGGCGGTCTGCTCGCCATCCCTCAGCGTCGTGTCGCAGAAGGTAACGGGCCCTTTGGGCGTCATGCGGGGAAGCGGGTTGAACGGCATGTCAGCGGTCATGGCGGGCTCCTCAGGCGTAGGCCGGATCGAAGGTTTGCGGCGCGGCACCATCGCGCGACCAGAACGGCGACATCTCGCGCAGCTGGTCGATGATCGCGGGCACGGCGTCGAGCACACGGTCGACATCCGCATCCGTGGTTTCGCGGCTGAGCGAAAAGCGGATGGCGCCATGCGCGGCGGTGAAGGGAATCTCCATCGCGCGCAGCACATGGCTGGGCTCGAGCGAGCCCGAGGTGCAGGCCGACCCCGACGAGGCCGCGATGCCCTGCTTGTTCAGCAGCAGCAGGATCGCCTCGCCCTCGATATATTCAAACGCGATGGTCGAGGTGTTGGGCAGCCGGTCATACGGATCGCCGGTGACGAAGCAATGGCCCACCGCCTGCACCAGCCCTTTTTCCAGCCGGTCGCGCAGCGCGGTGATGCGGGCCATGTCGTCGGTCATGGTGGCCATGGTCATTTCGGCGGCCTTGCCCAGCCCGACAATGGCCGGCGCGTTCTCGGTGCCCGCCCGGCGGCCGCGTTCCTGATGGCCGCCGCGCAGCAGCGGGCGGAAACGGGTGCCGCGCCGCACATAGAGCGCGCCCAGCCCCTTGGGCCCGTGGAACTTGTGCGACGACAGCGACAGCATGTCGATCGCGGTGCTTTTCAGATCAATCGGCACCTTGCCGACCGCCTGCACCGCATCGGTGTGAAACAGCGCGCCCGCCTCATGGGCGAGGTCGGCCAGCCCGTCGACCGGAAAGATCGTGCCGGTCTCGTTATTGGCCCACATCAGGCTGACCAGCGCCGTTTTCGGCCCCAGCGCCGCGCGATAGGCGTCGATGTCCAGCCGCCCCTGCTTGTCTACGGGGATGCGGTGTACGGTCACGCCCTCGTGCTTTTCCAGCCAGTCGCACAGCGACAGGATGGCCGGATGCTCGACCGTGGAGGTGACGATCTCATTGCGCTCCGGGTTCGCCGCAAGGGCCGAGCGCAGGGCGGTGTTGTTCGATTCCGTTCCGCCGGAGGTAAAGATGATCTCGTGGTCGAACTCTGCCCCGATCAGCGCCTGAAGCGATCTGCGCGCCTGGCGCAGCGCGCCGCCCACGTCGGACCCGAAAGCGTGGATCGACGAGGCGTTGCCGAACTGTTCGGTGAAATAGGGTACCATGGCCTCGACCACCTCGGGGAAGACCCGTGTCGTGGCGTTGTTGTCCAGATATACCGGTGTCATTGCTCAGCTCTCCCTCAGGTCTTCGCCACAGGCATCACGCGGACCGAACGGCCCAGGGTTTCGGCGATCCGCTTTTGCAGCCCGCCCAGCGTCTGGTTGGCAAGCTGGCAGCCCGAACAGGCGCCCGTCAGGCTGACCAGAACCAGCCCGCCCTCGAAATCCACCAGTTCCACATCGCCGCCATCGGCCTTGAAGACGGGGCGCAGCTCTTCGATCACCCTGGCGATGGCGATCGCCTCCTGCGCGGGGGTGCGGCCGGCGGGCGCGGGCGCCTCGGCAACCGGCGCGGGCGCGGCCAGCGGCGTGATCGCGATCGGCGCGGGGGCCTGGGGCGCGGGCGCGGCGGCGACCGGCGGCATGTCGGGGATGACAAAGCCCTGCGCCTTTTTCTTTTTCGGCTTCGGCGCGGGGGCGGCGCCGAACACGAACGCCTCTTCGGGCTTCAGCATACCCTCGGCCACCATCGCGGCATTCACGTCGGCCAGAAGCTCTTCGAGCGGTTCGCGGCAGGAATTGCAGCCGCCGCCGGCCTTGGTGTAATGGGTCACCATCTCGATCGAGGTCAGCTTGTTGGTGCGCACCGCGCGTTCGATCATGCCTTCGTCCACGGCGAAGCATTTGCAGATCAGCGCGCCCTCTTCGTGATCGTCATCCTCCAGATCCTCGCCGCGCCAGGCGGCCACGGCGGCCGTCAGCGCCTCCTGACCCATCACCGAGCAATGCATCTTTTCCGGTGGCAGCCCGTCGAGGAATTCGGCGATGTCCTGATTGGTCAGCCGGCGCGCCTCGTCGATGGTCTTGCCGATGACAAGCTCGGTCAACGCCGAGGACGACGCGATGGCGGAGCCGCAACCGAAGGTCTGGAACTTCGCCTCTTCGATAACCTCGGTTTCCGGGTTCACCTTCAGCATCAGCTTGAGCGCGTCGCCGCAGGACAGCGAACCGACCTCGCCCACCGCATTGGCATCCGCCAGCGCCCCGGCGTTGCGCGGATTGAAGAAATGGTCTTTGACCTTCTCGGTATATTCCCACATGGCCCGCGCTCCCTAGCAGAAGGATTTGCCGCAGCCGCAGCTGCTGCTGGCATTGGGGTTGTTGAACACAAAGCCGGACCCTTCGAGCCCCGACACGAAATCGATCGTCGTGCCTTCCAGATGCGGCTGGCTTTCGGGATCGATCAGCACGGTCACGCCCTCGGCCTCGATCACCGCATCATCTTCGGCGCGGGTCAGTTCCAGCGCCATGCCATATTGCAGCCCGGCGCAGCCGCCCCCCTGGACCATGATCCGCAGGCCCGCGACGGGCTGTCCGGCGCCGTCGATGGCGGTTTTGATGGCCGTTCGGGCGGTTTCGGTAAGTTCGAGCATGTGATCTCTCCTGTCTGAGCAATGTCGTTTGACAAAAGAGAAGCAAGCCGCGTGCCAAGACGGAAATTAACGCATTTTCAATGAGTTGGAATGGAACATGGGAGAAGCGCGGTGAGGGGATTGTGACAATGACAGATTCGCGACAAGCGGCGATTGTCGGATGTCAGGCGCCGTCGGGCGCGAAACATTCGGCCTTTTCGGGGCAGTCGTCGCAGCTGGGCGACAGGCACAGGGCGAACTCGCTGTCGGAACAGATCTGGCGATAGAAGAACTTCTTCCAGCGCATGTTCCGGCTGTTGGCCTCGGCCAGCCGGGGAAAGTGGCGGGCCATGAGATGGCCCAGCGCGCGGCGGTCGGGCAGGCCCAGATCCTCCCACAGGTGGCTGCCTTCCATCGCGCGCCGGGCCAGGATCTGCGCCAGCCACCGGCTTTCCTCGGACCCGTCGCCGCCGCGCCAGATCAGCAACAGCGCGATCGCCTCCTGATCGGCGGCGGGTGCGGGCGCGGGCACCGAAAGATCGGGCAGCGCCATGCCGGAAAACCATTTGGCGCAGAGCCGTTCCAGCGCTTCGGGCCCCAGCCCCAGAAGCGCGCTCAACGGCCCGCGCCCGGCCGCGTGTTCGGCCAGGGCATGATCGATGATACAGGCGAAGTCCGACTGAACCAGCGCGTTGGCACAGGCCCCCGAGGCGGCGGCTTCAGTCGGCGACAGCATGGGTCTGGCAGTTCGTCGGGCAGACCCGGAAACAGGCGCCGCAGCCGATGCAGGCATCCGGGTTCACAAGGGCCATCACGTTGCGCTCGATGTCATCCTCGTATTCCTCGTCATCAAGGTCGACGATTTCGTCTTCGTCGGTGACCCCTTTCAGCGTCATCACCTCGCGCCCGCAAACCTTGTAGCAGCGGCCGCAGCCGATGCAGGTTTCGGCATTGATCGCGACCAGAAACTCCGGCGTGTATTCAGTGCCGCCGCGGGTGAAGGCTGTGATCGGCATCGGCTGGTCCTTTCCGTGTCAGGCAGAGGCTTTCTCTGCCTGTCTCAAAGCTTTGCGCGCTTCGGCGAGTTGCCTGAACACGTCATACGTGGCCTCGGCCACTTCGGGGATCTTCTGCCAGTCGGTCGGCAGCTCCTCGCTCAGGTCATGCAGGTTCATCTTGGCGTCCGTGGCCCGCATCGACAGGCGTTTGACGTTCTTCCGCAGTTCTTCGATCTCCATTCTGCCCTCCTGCCTCAGCCCTTCGCCGCGTCGGGGTATTTCGCGATGGTTTGGGCGGCATCCGCTGTCAGCTTTTCGCCCGCCTCGCCCAGCTTGGCATAGGTTTCAAAGCCGAAGCGGTGAATGTCGCGCAGGTGCTTGGACAGCACCACCAGCTTGCCCGCGATCAGCACGATGCGGCCAAAGCCCTCGTGGCTCATCTTGCTCATCTGGCTGGCCATGCAGCCGGTCTGCTTTTCGATCATCAGGCCGATCGCGTCATAGAACTTCTCGACCCGCCACATCACGTCGGGATCAGGGTCGCCGATGATCGGGATCTCGCGCCGCTCTTCCCTGGTCACGATGAAATCGGCCAGGATCTGGGCATCGCTCTTTTCGTCCCAGGTGCCATAGCTGTCTTCGGCGCGGATCACGGCGGCGAGCTGTTTCAGGAACGGGCTGTCGGTCATCTCGCCGCCACGGGGGGCGGTGTCTGTCATGGTGGTCATCAGACCAACTCCTCTTCATCGTCCATGAAACTTGCGGGCGTGGCCGGGCGGCCCAGGATCTTGCGCAGGAAGGGCGGCGGGGTGCCGTTCAGCATCACCTGCACCTGTTCCAGAACCTCCTGAATGGTCTCGGGGTCCTTCCGCTTGATCGGATGAATGCCGGCCTTCACCACCTTGGCGGCCGACGGGCCGCCGATGGCCAGCGCGAACAAAAGCGCGCAGCCCTTCAGCGCCTCGACCTTGGGGGTGATCTTGTCGTCGATATCGTCATGCTTGCCCGACTGGCCGGTGACATCGTCAAAGGCCACGGCCTCGACAAACCACGCGCTTTCGGGGGTGACATCATAGATCGCGAATTTGCGGGCCGATCCGAAATGCGCGTTCAGATGCTCCATGTTATTGGTCGCAATCGCGACGCGCAGGGGCTTTTCCCCGGTTTCGGCCGGGGCCTCGGCCTCAATGAGACGCAGTCGGCGGGACATGTTCGAACTCCTCGCTGATGGGGGCGGCGCCGAAATCCTCGGGGCGCGCGCGGTGATGTTGGGCCTGAACGGCATTGGCGGTTTCGTAGAGAAAGGCCCGCGTGCCGCGATAGCCGACGCGGCAGATATCCTGCGCGCCCAGCCTGTCGAAGATCGGAAAGCCGGCACGGATCAAGGGCAGGTGCAGGGCATGGGCGGCATGGCGGCCATGGGCGTTGGTGATCAGCATCTGCGCCCCCGCCTCTTTCGCCGCGCGTTCCAGATCGCCCAGATCACCCAGGATCACGGTTTCGGCCGGAACGCGCTCGACGATGCCGTTGGTGTTGGAGGTGGTCACCGCCGTCACCACCTCGGCGCCCAGCCCGGCGAGCGTGCTGGACAGGGCGAACAGAAGGTCGGGATCGGCACCGACGGCAAGCTTCAGCCCGCCGATATGGAAATGCGCATCCAGCGAGGCATCCAGAAGCCGCGACCGATCGCGCTTGATGCTGGGCGGGGCGTCATCGACGCCGGACAGGCCCATCAACGTGCGCACGAAGGCATCCACCGGCTTCAGCCCGGTCAGCGACTGGAACACGCGGTAGGGCACGCAGGCGCGTTCCTCGATCAGCCGGGCGGCCGGGCGCATGCTTTCGCCCACCGCCAGGGTAAACGCGCTGTGCGCCACCTTCTCGATATCGGCCAGCGCGGTGCCGCCCAGCGACGTGCCCGCCCAGCTTTCCGACACATGCCCGTCGAGCGAGGTGGAGATATCGGGCAGCACGATCGGCGTCAGGCCGAAGGCGCGGATCATCCGCACCATCTCTTCGATCTCGGCCGGGGTGGCATGGCTGCCCACCAGCAGGTTGACCTGCCGCAGCTCGGGCGAATGCCAGACCGGATCAACCTCGGGCACCAGTGCGTCGATGATGGCCTCGACCGCCCTGGCCCAGCCATCCTCCAGCCCGCCGGCGAAATCGGGGGTCGAGGCATAGACGATCCTGGTATCCGCGAAATCGGCGCGCCGGGCGATGATCTCCCTTAGCTCTCCCGGAACATCCTCGCCGCGGGTCTCGGTCAGCGCGGTCGAGGCGATGCCGATGAATTTCGGCGCTGACTTCTTGCGCAGGTTCTCGATCGCCTCTTCGATCTGATCAGCCCCGCCGAGGATGGTGGACACCTCGTTCATCGCCGTGGTCTGCAGCGGCACCGCCTCTTTGAAATGGCGCACCAGATGCACCATCGCGAAGGCGGTGCAGCCCTGCGAGCCGTGGAACAGCGGTATCGCCCCCTCGATGCCCAGATAGGCCAGCGCGGCGCCGAGCGGGGCGCTGGATTTCAGCGGGTTGGTCGACAGCGCGCGGCGGGGATGAACAAGCTTGGCCATGTCAGCAATCCTCGAAGTCGACGGCATCGTTCGACACGCCCGAAACCGGGCAGGTGCCGCGCAGCTCGGGCATCACGCGCACCGGGCCGGTGTCTTCCTCCCAGGGCGCGGGCGCGCGCAGATCGGCCCACATCGGGTTGTTCACCGCGCGGTCGATGGCGCGGACCATATCGACCATCCCCATATAGCCGGCATAGGGCTCGTGCTTTTCCTGGTTCACATCGACCCAGGGCATTTTCGCCTTCAGCGCCACGAATTGCGACCGCCCGCCCGACATCAGCACATCGGCCTCGGCATCCTTCAGCAGGCGGTACATTTCCTTGGGCGCCATGTTTTCGAACATGTGCTTGTCATCGCCCATGATCTCTTTCACGCGGTCCTTGTCATCGTCGGTGGCCTTGCGGACCGAGGTGCCGATCACCTCCATCCCCAGTTCCTGAAGCGCCGACACGACAGACCAGCTTTTGTGCCCGCCGGTGTAAAGCAGCACCCGGCGGCCTTCGACCCTGGGGCGAAGCGTTTCCAGCTCGGCCCAGATCTTCGCCTCTTCTTCGGCGATCAGCGCCTCGCACCGTTCCAGCAGATCGGGGTCGGCGCCGCGTTCGACAAGCATCCGGCACAGCGTGCGGATCGCGTCGGACGTGTCGGAAATGCCGTAGAAGGAACCTTCGAAGAACGGGATGCCGTAGCGTTCCTCCAGCTTGCGGGCGAGCGTGATCAGCGCCTTGGAGCAGACCAGCATCGTGACCCTGGCCCGGTGCGCCATCGCCACCTGCCGGTAGCGCGCATCGCCGGTGATCGAGCCGAGGATACGGATGCCAAGCCTGTCGAGCAGCGGCTTGACCTGCCACAGCTCGCCCGACAGGTTGTAATCGCCCACGATGTTCACATCGTAAGGCGTGCATTCCTCCGGCTCGATCGTGCCGATCACGTGATCCAGCAACGCCTCGCCGGCCAGCTTGTTGCCAAGGTTCTTGGAGCCCACATAGCCCGGCGCGTTGACGGGGATGCAGGGCGTGCCGAATTTCTCTGCCGCCGCCTTGCAGACCGCATCGATATCGTCACCGATCAGCGCGGGCACGCAGGTGGAATAAACGAAGACCGCGGGCGGGGCGTGGGCCTCTATCACCTCGCGGATGGCACGGAAGAGCTTTTTCTCGCCATGGCCCATGACGATATCAAGCTCGGTCATGTCGGTGGTGAAACCGGTGCGGTAAAGCTGCGAGCCCGAGGAAGAGGCGCCGCGATTGTCCCAGCCATTGCCCTCGCAGGCCAGCGGCGCGTGGACGAGATGGGCGACATCGACGATGGGCTGCAGCGCGATCTTGGCGCCGTCGAAAGCGCAGCCGCCAGCCGCCGCACCCGGCGTCAGGGGCTTGGCGCAGCCCTTCTTGCGTTGCTGTTCGGATTTGTTGACGTTCTGCCCGCAGGCCGGTTCGTCGAACACATCCTGAATTTTCTGCTTCAGCGCGTCGCCCATTCCGCTCACCCCGTGATGCGTTTCGATGTGCAAAGGCGGCCCCGGGCGATCCGGGGCCGCCGAACCCTCAGCGGGTCAGATCGTAGGAATAGTCGGTCTCGCCCGGCACGATCGTGTCGTCGTCGAGCTTGTCGAAGATCGTGTCGAGGATCTTGACCATCACGTTCAGCGCGCCCTGATAGCCCCAGGTCGGATAGCGGTGGTGATGGTGGCGGTCGAAGATCGGGAACATCAGCCGGATCAGCGGGGTGCCGGTGTCACGCTCCAGATACTTGCCGTAGGAATTGCCGATCAGCATATCCACCGGCTCTGTCGCCAGAAGCGAGCGCATGTGCCACAGATCCTTGCCCGCCCAGACCTGGCAGCCAGCGCCGAAGGGCGAGGACGCCAGCAGCGCCGCCATCTTCTTGGCCCAGTCCTTGTTGCCGTTGGTGGCCAGGCAATGCTTGGGCTCGCCGCCCATCTCCATCACGAAACGCGCCATGGCATAGACGAAATCCGGATCGCCGTAGATGGCATAGGATTTGCCGTGCAGCCACGACTGGCTGTCGGCCAGCGCGTCGATCAGGCGGCCCCGCTCCAGCCGCAGGCTTTCGGGTATCTCGACACCGGCAAGCGCGCTCATCTTCATCAGGAACTCGTCGGTGCCCTGCACCCCCATCGGGTAATGGAAGGCGGCGGTTTCCTGGCCCTTCTCGGCGCAATATTCCAGCGTCTTCTTGGTGCAGTATTCCTGCATCGACACGGTCGCCTTGGCATTCAGCGCGGCGGCCACATCCTCCAGCCTGGTGCCGCCGGAATACATGCGGAACTCGCCGTCGGAGGGGGTGTCATACACGTCTGACACGTCCGACAGCACCGTCGCCTCGACGCCCATCTCGGCCAGAAGGCGCTTCATCTCGCGGATGTTGCCCACGGCGAAACCGTCGAAACCGGGGATGATGTTGATCCCCTCGTCCGGCGTGCGCTCGGCCTTGTCCCAGAAATTCTGCAGGATGCCTTTCTGCATGTTGTCATAGCCATCCACATGGCTGCCGACAAAGGCGGGGGTGTGGGCGAAGGGCACGTCGAATTCCTGCGGAACCGATCCCTTTTCCTTGGCCTGCTGGATGAACGAGTTCAGGTCGTCGCCGATCACCTCGGCCATGCAGGTCGTCGATACCGCGATCATCTTGGGATCGTAAAGCGCCTTGGTATTGGCCAGACCGTCAACCATGTTGATCAGCCCGCCGAACACCGCCGCGTCTTCGGTCATCGAAGAGGACACGCAGGAAGACGGTTCCTTGAAATGGCGCGACAGGTGCGAGCGGTAATAGGCGACACACCCCTGCGAGCCGTGTACGAAGCTCATGGTCTTTTCATAGCCGGCGCCGGCGAACACCGCGCCCAGCGGCTGACAGGCCTTGGCGGGGTTCACGGTCAGCGCTTCGCGGGCCAGGTTCTTTTCCCGGTATTCCCAGGACTTCGTCCAGTCGCCGATTTCCTTGACCATGTCTGCGGGGTGGCCGCATTCGAACTTGGCCTTCTTGTTCTTCAGCATCTCGGTGTATTCGGGCTGCTGGAACAGCGGTGCGTGGTCGAGCACTTTATCTGCCGATTGAGGCATTGGTTTCATCCTTCTCCTGGCCGTCCGCATTCCGGGACGCGCCGATGAGGGTTTCGATAAGGGCGGATGGACAGGCCGGGGCGCCCGTCCATCCGGGGCGGGATCAGGGCCGGGTCAGGCGGCCTTGGTCCACGGGGCGTCGAACATGCCCCAGACGGGGTTGTTGATGGCCAGATCCATGTCACGGGCGAAGATCGCGAAACCGTCATAGCCGTGATACGGGCCCGAATAATCCCAGCTGTGCATCTGGCGGAACGGGATGCCCATCTTCTGCACCGGGTATTTTTCCTTGATGCCAGAGCCGACGAGATCGGGGCGGATCTGTTCGATGAACTTCTCCAGCTCATAGCCGGTGACGTCATCATAGATCAGCGTGCCTTCCTTCACGTAATGGCCGGTCCGCTTGTAATCGTCGCCATGGCCAAACTCATAGCCGGTGCCGGCGATCTGCATGCCCAGATCCTCATAGGCCGTGACCACGTGGCGGGGGCGCAGACCACCGACATAGAGCATCACGGATTTCCCCTCGAGCCGGGGACGGAACCGGTTGATCACGTCATCGACCAGCGGCTGATACTTGGCGATCACCTTTTCGGCGTTTTCCTGGATCGTCTCGTCGAAGTTCTTGGCGATGGCGCGCAGGCTGGCCGCGATCTGGCTGGGGCCGAAGAAGTTGTATTCCATCCAGCCGACGCCGTATTTCTCCTCCATGTAGCGGCAGATGTAGTTCATCGACCGGTAGCAGTGGATCAGGTTCAGCCGGGCCTTCGGCGCGCGCTCGATCTCGGCCAGGGTTGCGTCGCCCGACCAGTTGCCGACCACGTTCAGGCCCATCTCCTCGAGCAGGATACGGCTGGCCCAGGCATCGCCGCCGATGTTGTAATCGCCGATGACGTTCACGTCATAGGGCCCGGTTTCATACCCGGCGCCGGCGCCTTCGCCCTTTTCGAACACCCAGTCGCGCACCGCGTCATTGGCGATGTGGTGACCGAGCGACTGCGACACGCCGCGGAACCCTTCGCAGCGTACCGGCACCATGGTCTTTTCATGCTGCTTGTTCTTCTCGCGCGCCACCGCCTCGATATCGTCGCCGATCAGGCCGATCGGGCATTCCGACTGGATCGTGGTGCCGTTGTTCAGCGGGAAAAGTGTTTCGATCTCGTCAATCGTCTTGCCCAGCTTCTTGTCGCCGCCGAACACGATGTCCTTTTCCTGGAAATCGGTTGTGAACTGCATCGTCACGAAGCTGTCGACACCAGTGTTACCGATGTAATAGTTGCGGCGCTGAGACCAGGAATACTGGCCACAGCCAACCGGGCCGTGGCTGATGTGAACCATGTCCTTGACCGGCCCCCAGACCACCCCCTTGGACCCGGCATAGGCACAGCCGCGGATGGTCATCACACCGGGGATCGATTTGATGTTGGATTTCACCGTGTCGCATTTCGATGCGATTTCGGTTTCGCCCTCTTCGCCCGGCTGGGCGACACCGAGGTGCTTCTGGCGCTTTTTCTTCGCCTTGTCGGGATACGCGGCGAGGACCTCCTCGATGAGCTTTTCGTGGCTCTCCGCGTCGTTTGTATAGTCTTTGGCCATCTGGCAGGCTCCTCTTCGCGTGGGTTGGGGGCCGGCCACCGGGCCGGCCCCGTATTGATCAGGCGTTGGCGGCTTCGGTTTCGGCGATGGCCGCGAGGCGCTCTTCCTCGGACTGCATGATGCCGAAATCCATCAGCATCTCTTCCAGCTCGTCCATGGTGATCGGGGTCGGGATGACGCCCTTGCCCGAGTTGTTGTGGATCTTCTGGGCCAGTTCGCGGTATTCGGCGGCCTGCTTGCTTTCGGGTGCGTATTCGATCACCGTCTGGCGGCGCAGCTCGGCGTGCTGAACGATATTGTCGCGCGGCACGAAATGGATCAGCTTGGAGCCCAGCTTGGCGGCCATGGCCTCGGCCAGTTCCAGTTCCTTGTCGGTCTGACGCTCGTTGCAGATCAGGCCGCCCAGGCGCACACCGCCGGAGTTCGCGTATTTCAGAATGCCCTTGGCGATATTGTTGGCGGCATAAAGCGCCATCATCTCGCCGGACATGACGATGTAGATTTCCTGGGCCTTGTTCTCGCGGATCGGCATCGCGAAGCCGCCGCAGACAACGTCGCCCAGAACGTCGTAGGACACGTAGTCCACATCGTCATAGGCACCGTTTTCTTCCAGGAAGTTGATCGAGGTGATCACGCCGCGGCCAGCGCAGCCGACGCCCGGCTCGGGGCCACCGGATTCAACGCATTTGATATCCCGGTAGCCGGTTTTCAGCACATCCTCGAGTTCCAGATCCTCGACCGAGCCCATTTCCGCGGCCAGGTGAAGCACCGTATCCTGCGCCTTGGCGTTCAGGATCAGGCGGGTGGAGTCTGCCTTGGGGTCGCAGCCGACGATCAGGATCTTCTGACCCATCTCGACAAGTGCCGCGAGCGTGTTCTGAGAGGTGGTCGATTTCCCGATCCCCCCCTTGCCATAAAAGGCGATCTGCCGGAGTTCGCTCATCTGTGTTTCCTTTGCAGGTCTGTAATGTGTCACGAGAAAGGCGTGGTCGCCGCTCTCCCCCTTTAAGGAAGCAGTAAGCGTGCCAAGTTCAAATTTTCCAAAATATCCGCCAATATCAAATATTTGGCCGAAATTCCATGACTTCACCTCTGTGTGACGAACCCGACAATTTTGTACCGTTCCGTGTCGGGGATCTGTGGGAAAGAGCGCCGGCGCGGCGCCGGTCAGCAATCCTCGGGCGCGTCAAGACAGGCCAGGATGCCATTGGCGCCAAAACGGCCGGTCGGGTCCAGCGCGGCGGCCTGTTCCATCATCGCGCGCCCGGTTTGCATCTGCCCCAGCCGCAGGTGGCAATAGCCGCAGGCGGTCAGCGCCTGCAGATACAGGCCGGGCGCAAAACCGATGTCGGCAAAGGCGGCGTCACCGGGGTGGACACGGCGCCAGTCGGTGGAAATGTTCAGGCGGCGGGCGGCGGTTTCAAGAAGCACCTCGCCAAAGCCGACCGCATCCGCATAGCGGTGATTGTAGAAATAGAAACGGTAGGCGGCGAGTTGAACCTCGAAATGATCGGGCGCGATCGACAGGGCCTGTCGCAGCGCCTCTTCCGCCACCTCGGGCGCGGACCGCGCCCGGCGCGCGCCCTGCAGCGCGACAAGCGCGCGCTGCAGACGCGTGTCATCAGGCTCTGCCCGGTCGGAACACACCGCCCCTTCTTCCGCGCCCGCCGCTTATCAGGCCGGCGCCAGCGCCAGCACGTCGGCAACCGCCGACAGCGGCAGGTCGAGCCGGGTGATCTCCAGCTCGTCGAGAAAGCGTTGCTCCATCCGGGTCAGCGGCCCCTCGATCACCGCGACATGGTTGCCGCCGGAGCGTTTGACGATCTGCCGCGCGAAGATCCGCAGCATCTGGTCGTCGAACCGGCAGCCCAGAAACAGAAACCCGCGGCCGGTGCGCCGGGCGCGCACCTCTTCGGGGATCGGCGTCTGAATGTCGATCTCTGTCAGCACCTCGACATAATCGCTGTCGGACATCAGAAAGCTCGACCCCTTGCGCGCCAGCCCGTGCGGCTTGTAGATCAGCGACGGCCAGGCCGGGTCGGCGCCTTCGGGGCGCTCCTCGGCCGCCGAATTATAGGCCCGCGTCCAGATCTCGATCCATTCGCCATTGCGGCTGACGCCCTGAACCCAGCCCCAATCCTTCGACTGCGCGCCATAAGCGTTGATCAGCCCGTCGTCATACCATGCATCGACGACCATCGGGGGGCGCAGACCGGCCAGCCAGCCATGCACGGGGTTGTCGCCCGCCTGCCCCACCGCGAAGGCCCGTTCGACGATGTCGTTCAGGGTGGCGCGGAACTTGCGGCTCTCGACATATTGCGCCGCCGACCACAGATTGCCTGACGCCCGCTTGGGCACCCGCACCTCGGCCTCGACCAGCGCGCAAAGCGCATCGGGCGAGGTTGGCGCGGCGGTATCGGAAAGCGCCACGACCCCCGGGCCGAGATAGGGCACCATGCGCCCGGCTTCGACCTGTTCGATGGCCTCTTGCAGCGCTGTCATCTGATCGCTCATCGCTCAATCCTCTGCATTGGCCAGACGTCTGGCCTCTATCGTGATCGGAAGTTTCGGGGCTTCGTCGAAGGCCGGCAGTTCCAGCACCCATCCGTTCGACAGGCGCGCCCAGCCGCCCCAGAGGGCGGGGCTCTCGGTCTCGACGATCATTTCCTCAAGATCCTTCTTGGGCACGTAAACCTCGGTGCCCTTGGCGGTTTCGCGGATCATCACCTTCATGGCCGGGCCTCCGGGTTTTCCAGGTCGATCAGTTCGCGCCCGCGCATGCCGACGATCGAGTTGCGATCCACGAATTCAACCGCGTAGATATAGAACTGCTGAAGATAGACGCCGATATCGCGCACATAGCCGATATCGCCCTTTTTCACGACAACCTCGCCAATCTCCTTGCCCATCATGGTGCCGTCGTTGCGGATGTTCTTTTTCGACTGCACCTTGGCGCCGGGCATGTAGATGGGCGGCTTGTACACCTCGATCTCGCGGTCATCGGTCGACATCGTCAGGTACCTCTTTCAATTGCGCCAGACGTTCGGCGGCGGTTTCGCGGATCACATCCTCGGGGTCGTCCAGCAGGGCCCGTGCCAGATCGGGCGGGGCGCGTTCGGCCACGGTGTGGCGCACCCGAAGGTCATCGTCCCGGGCATAGGCGCCCAGCCGGGCGGCGGGCATCCGCGCCGCCGCCTCGCGCCGCACCAGCGGGTCGGGGTCGGTGACGAAATGCACCAGCCAGTTTTCGCCGATCCGCCGCGCGACGATGCGGCGGATCTCGGGGTCTTCGTCGCGCACCATGGTCGGCAGCATTCCCGGATCGGCCCGGCGCGTGGCGATCTGCCGGACATAGCTGTCGGGGTCCGACAGCATCGGCAGCAACTTTTCCAGCGGCAGACGATGCGCCACCGCGATCCGCACCCGCCGGTCGGGATCCTTGATGCGCCGGCGGGCATGGGTCACCGGCAGGCGCAGGATGGCCATCGCCCGCACCCCCGCATCGGCATCGTTCAGAAGCCGGGGCAGGCGAAACAGCGTGGCCACCCGCGCCGCGTTCATCCGGGTTTCGAAATAGGGCATGGTCAGGCACGCGTCGGCCAGGTCCGGGTTCAGCACGAAAAACCGCTCGATCCGCTTGGCATAGCGGTCATGCACACAGGCCCAGCCCTGCCCGCATTGCCCGAGATCCAGACGGCCGCGGAAACGGCAGGCCCCGCACTCAAGGGGCCTGCCCTCCCAGTCGACCGGTGCCGGACCTTCGGGCATCGCCGGATCAGGCCGGAACGCAGGTGTCGGGCACCGGGCAGACTTCGGCACATTGCGGCGAGTCATAGCTGCCTTCGCATTCGGTGCAGAGCGCCGGATCGATGACATAGGTGTCATTCTTGAACTTGATCGCCGCGTTGGGGCATTCGAACTCACAGGCGCCACAGACGGTGCATTGCGACACGATGATTTTCAGGCTCATGGGTAGTCTCCTTTTCAGTCGGCAGATCAGGCGCTGACGGCCTCTTCGGCCGGCAGGCCGTTGCGGGCGCGGAACACGGCCGAAACGGCGGTTTCGATATAGTCGAAGGCGTAATCGTCGATCGCCTCGATTCCGGCGGCCTCCAGCGCCTCGCGCGGGCAGTCGCCGATCTTGGCGCACAGGATCACCGGAACACCTTCCAGCGTGCGGATCACCTCATCCAGCTTGTCATCCTCGCCGTAGCCGCCGACGCAGTAATTGTCGGCGCGGCGGTGCGTGACGAAACGCACGCCATCGGCATCCACCTCGAAGACCTGGAATTCGGTCGCATGGCCGAAATGCTGGTTGATACGGCCGCCGCCCTTGGTGGCCACGGCCACCAGCATCGCCTTGGCGTCCTCGGCCACGGTCGCGGTGGTTTCACCCTTTGCCACTTCGGCGGCGGCGCGGCGATCCATCCGTTCACCGGCAACCCATTCCCGATAGGCCTCGCGTTTGGCGGGATCATAGCTCACCTCTTCGGGCACCAGATCCATGGTGAATTCCTGGCCGCGATCCTCGCCCAGCAGGCCGACGGCATCGGCGCGGCACTGGCGGCAATGGCGCATCAGGTTGGCGCCCCCGGCACAGGCATCCTGCAGTTCCTTCAGTTCGGCGGCGGTCGGGCCGCGCTGACCTTCCAGACCGAAGACCGTGCCATGCTCGGGGGCAGAGATCAGCGGCATGATGTTGTGCAGGAAGGCGCCCTTTTCCTTGACGACCTTGTTCACCTCCAGCAGGTGCTTGTCATTGATCCCGGGGATCATGACGGAATTGACCTTCACCAGAATCCCGCGCTCGGCCAGCAGGTCGAGGCTTTGCATCTGGCGTTCATGCAGGATCTTGCTGGCCTCGAGCCCGGTGTGGCGCTTGTGCTGATAGAAGATCCACGGATAGATCTTCGTGCCCACCTCCGGGTCGATCATGTTGATGGTCAGCGTCACATGGTCGATGTTCATCTCGAGCAGATCATCGACATGATCGGGCAGCGCCAAGCCATTGGTCGACAGGCAAAGCTTGATGTCGGGAAGCTGTTTGTAGACCAGATCGAAGGTCTCTTTGGTCTTGCGCCAGTCATAGGCGCTGTCGCCCGGCCCGGCGATGCCGAGCACCGAAAGCTGCGGCACCTCGTTGGCCACGGCGATCACCTTGCGCGCCGCCTGTTCGGGGTCCAGCCGCTCGGACACCACGCCGGGGCGGCTTTCGTTGGCGCAATCGTATTTGCGGTTACAATAGTTGCACTGGATGTTGCAGGCCGGGGCGACGGCCACATGCATACGGGCGAAATAGTGATGTGCCTCTTCCGAATAGCAGGGGTGATCCTTCACCTTCTCCCAGATTTCGGGGGCCATGTCCGAAGGGCCATCGGACGATCCGCAGGCGGAGCTTTCGCATCCCTTGTCTTCGATGGCTTTCGACAGGTCGTCGCGCGACGCGACCTTGAGACCATCGAGCGAGATAACATTGGCGGTCATGGGCTTGCTTCCTTTTCGATCCCTGTTCAGAGATTAAGGAAGCAAACAGAGTGCCAAGTATTAAGTCATTGAAATCGCCTGAACTTGCCGCGCGCCCTGTGCTGTCAGTGTCGCCCCCCCGACAGATGGTAGGGAACCCGACAATCACGCTCAGGCATCGCCGCCCCCGCGGAAAGCCGGTCAGAATTTGCGGATGTCGATATTGTGCTTCTTCAGCGCATACCCGATCTGGCGCGGGGTCATGCCCATCAGCCGCGCCGCCTTGGCCTGCACCCAGCCGGCCTGTTCCATCGCGGCGATCAGCTCGTCACGTTCTGTGTTGGCGGTCTTGCGGGGTTGGCCGGGGCAGTTCGACGGTGCCGTCGCCGGCGGCATCTGGTTGACGATCGGGCGCACCACCCGCCCGGCCGACAAGCCGCCGATCGGCGAGCTGTCGACGCTTTGCAGCCGCCACAGCTCGGCCGACAGGCAGGCATCCTGCTGGCAGGCCATATCCGACGCGGCAATCACCGGCCCCGCCGCCAGCGCCGCCACACGGCTGACGCAGTTTTCCAGCTCGCGCACATTTCCGGGGAACTTGCAGGCAAACAGCGTTTCGAACGCATCGTCGGCAAAGCTCAGGCTCAGGTTGTTCTCGCGGTTGAACCGATCCAGGAAATTCTGCGCCAGTTTCGGAATGTCGCCCGGCCGGTCGCGCAGCGGTGGCAGCATGATCGGAATGACGCAGATCCGGAAATAGAGATCGGCCCGGAAATCACCCTTGGCAACGGCATCCTCGAGGTCGCGGTTCGTCGCGGTGACGATCCGCACATCGACGCGCAGCGTCTTGGTGCCCCCCACCCTCTCGAACTCGCCCTCCTGCAACACGCGCAGCAGCTTGGCCTGAAACTCGTGGCTGATCTCACCGATTTCATCCAGGAACAGCGTGCCGCCATCGGCCAGTTCGAAACGCCCTTTCTTCTGCGCCATTGCGCCGGTGAAAGAGCCCTTTTCATGGCCAAACAGCTCCGTTTCCAGAAGCGTTTCGCTCAGCGCCGCGCAGTTGAGCTTGACGAAGGGCTTGTCCTTGCGCTCGCTCAGGGCATGAATGGCACGGGCGAACAGCTCTTTGCCGGTGCCGCTTTCGCCGCGCAGCAAAACCGGCGCGCTGGTCTTGGCGACCTTGCGGATCCGGGCGATGACGGTTTCGATTTCGGGGCTGTCGCCGATGATCCCGTCGATCGGGGTTGTCTGGCTGCCGGCGCCCGCCTGCGCAGCCTTCACCGCGTTGCGCGCCTCGTTCATGATCCGCGACCGGTCGCGCGCCACAAGCCGGCGGAACCGCAGCGACTGCTCGAACAAAGAGGCGATCATGGTCAGCACGCGCAGGTCGTTGTCCAGCGTGCTTGTCGAAGGCTCTTCGAGCGTCCGATAGACACAGAGCACACCCAGCACCAGCGGCGATTTCGCCTGCTCGCGGATCGGCACGGCGAACAGCGCCATCTTGTCACCGCGCGCATTGGGCGGAAGCGCGTCCGCGCCGAATTCCGCCACCACATCCTGCGAAACCATTGCCACGCCCGTGCGAAACACAAGCGCGGCCACGGCTTCGGGGATGGCCCCGCAGGATGGCGGCTGAAGCTCCGTCGTCAGGCTGGTCGCTGCGATCACATAGGGGTTGGACTTCGCGGAAGGATGGGCCGCGTCCGGATCGGCCAGCAGGGCAACCGCGCCATGCCTGAGCCCCATGAAAGACGACAGCACGTTCAGAACGGATGCCATCTGGCTGATGGGATCGGTTGCACCGGTCAGTATCTTAGCAGACTCATACACGACATCGAGCGATATACGCTCTGCGCCCGCCGCGCCCTGTTTCCTGGATTTCCTGGGTCGGTCTGCTGTGGCAATCTGCATTGCGGAACCCTCACAGCTTGAATTGATTCTACTTTAACGCGCCGCCGGGCACTGTCCATTTGCAGATTGCAAAGAAATGAAATGCGGGCGTTTCTGTCGCGGCTCGCCGCTACATCGCTGGCATTCTTGGCTCTCCGGTGCGGTGTAGCCGCATTTTTCGGCAGCCGCGATTCAGCTTTCGGAGGCCGGAAGCGGGCCAGGGCTCTGTGCCCGGCTCGGGCATTCAGGCAGGGTGTAGCGGGGCCGCCAGCGCACCGGCAGCCCCGAAATGTCAGGCGAGGTTGCGGAACAAGCGGCGCACCATCACAAAGAACAACGGCACGAACAGAACGCTCAGAACCGTTCCGGTGATCGTTCCGGAAAACACGCCGGCACCGATCGCATTACGCCCGCCGGCCCCCGCGCCGGTGCTGATCACCAGCGGGAAAACACCCAGCGAAAAGGCCATCGACGTCATGATGATCGGCCGGAAACGCTGCCGTGCGGCGGTTTTCACCGCCTCATAGAGCGACTCGCCGGCAGTCACCCGTTCCCTGGCGAATTCAACGATAAGGATTGCGTTCTTGCCGGTCAGACCGACCACGGTCAGCAGGCCGACCTGAAAGAAGACACCATTTTCAAACCCGCCCAGCTTGGCGCCGATAAGCGCGCCCAGCACGCCTGTGGGCATGGCCATCATGACCGCGAAGGGAATGGCCCAGCTTTCGTAAAGCGCCGCAAGGCACAGGAACACGGCAGCCAGCGACAGGGCGTAGAGCATCGGTGCCTGATTGCCGGATTCGCGTTCCTCCAGCGACAGCCCGGTCCAGGCAAGGGCAAAGCCGGGCGGAAGCTGCGTTGCAAGCCGTTCAATTTCCGCCATCGCCTCGCCGGTTGTCACACCCGCCGCCGGAGTGCCCTGGACCTGCATCGCGGGCACACCATTGTAGCGAGCAACACCTTGCGGCCCGAACTGCCAATCGCCTTCGGAGAAGTTGGAGAAGGGCACAAGGCCGCCGCTGTTGTTCCGGATCCACCAGCGTTCGATATCCGCCGGCGTTGCCCGCGCGTCGGCCTCGCCCTGAACGTAGACGCGCTTGATCCGGCCCTGATCGAGGAAATCGTTCACATACCGCCCGGCCCACGCAACCGACAGAAGATTGCCGACATCCGTGGCCGACAGCCCCATCGCCCCGGCCGCGCGCCAGTCGATGTTCAGGTTGAACTGCGCTGCATCCTCCAGCCCGTTGGGGCGGGCCGAGCCGATAAGCTCGCTTTGCGAGGCCATCCCGAGCAGCATGTTGCGGGCTTCCAGAAGCTGTTCATGGCTCTGGCCGTTACGCGCCTGCAGGTAGAAATCGAAGCCACTGACGTTGCCAAGCTCGGTCACCGCCGGTGGCACGATCGGAAAGACCCTTGCATCGCGGATTTGCTGGAAAGCCCCGGCGGCCCGGCCGGCAATCGCCTGAACGTTTTGCTCCGGGTCCTCCCGCTCGGACCAGTCCTTCAGCCGGATGAAGGCCAGCCCCATGTTCTGCCCCTGACCGGCGAAGCTGAAGCCGCCCACACCAAAGGTCGATTCCACAGAATCCCCTTCGGTATCGTGAAAATGCGCCTCGACCTGCTCGACAACGGCAACGGTCCTGTCGATGGTCGCGCCCGTGGGCCCCTGGATCAGGGTCAGAAGAATGCCCTGATCCTCATCCGGCAAAAAGCCCGTGGGCGTGTTCACATACAGCCAGCCCATCGCGACGATCACGCCGAGATAAAGTATCCCGATCCGGACCGGGCGCGTGATGATATAGCCGACGCTGGCGGCATACCCGCCGAGCAGCTTGTCAAAGCCCGTGTTGAACCAGCCGAACGGGCCGCGCTTGCCGTGATGGGCATCTTTCGGACGCAGCAGCGTGGCACACAGCGCCGGTGTCAGCGTCAGGGCGACCACGACAGACAGCGTCATGGCCGAGACGATGGTGATCGAGAACTGCTGATAGATCACCCCGGTCGACCCGCCGAAAAACGCCATCGGCACGAACACCGCCGACAGCACCAGCGCGATACCGATCAGCGCTCCGGTGATCTGGCCCATGGATTTATAGGTGGCCTCTTTCGGGCCCAGCCCCTCCTCCTCCATGATACGTTCCACGTTTTCCACCACGACGATGGCGTCATCCACCAGCAGGCCGATCGCCAGCACCATCGCCAGCATGGTCAGCGTGTTGATGGTGAACCCGGCGACGGCCAGGATACCGAACGTGCCAAGCAGCACGACGGGAACCGCCAGCGTCGGAATAAGCGTGGCGCGGAGGTTCTGCAGGAACAGCAGCATCACGAAGAACACCAGCACGATCGCCTCGAACAGCGTCTTGACCACTTCGTGGATCGAAATCTCGACAAAAGGCGTGGTGTCATAGGGGATCACATAGCTGACACCCTCGGGGAAGAACTCCGCGAATTCTTCGATCCGCTCCTTCACGCGCTCCGCGGTGTCGAGCGCGTTGGCGCCGGTGGCAAGCTGGATCGCCATGCCCGACGAAGGATTGCCGTTGAAGCGCGCGAGCGTGTTGTAGTTCTCGGCGCCGATCTCTACCCGCGCCACGTCTTTCACCAGCACAAGGCCGCCATCGGTCTCGGCCCGCAGCACGATCTGTTCAAAATCATCCGGAGTACTCAGCAACGATTGCGCCGTGATCGTCGCGTTCAGTTTCTGGCCTTCCACCGTCGGTAGCGTTCCGAACGCCCCCGCCGAAATCTGGGCGTTCTGCGACGCCACCGCCGCAACCACGTCCGACGGTGTCAGCTCGAACGCCGCCAGCTTGGACGGGTCCAGCCAGATCCGCATGGCATATTGCGCGCCGAACACCTGAACGCCGCCCACACCGTCGATCCGGCTGAACTCGTCCACGAGGTTGGTGTTCAGATAATCCGAAAGATCCACCTGTTCGAGCGTGCCATCGTCCGAAATCAGCGCGATGACCATCAAAAAGCTGGATGTGGCTTTCTGAACCGAGACACCCTGGCGCTGTACGGTTTCCGGCAATAGCGGCGTGGCCTGCGCAAGTTTGTTCTGAACCTGGACCTGCGCGATGTCCGGGTCCGTCCCGGTTTCGAAGGTCAGGGTGATCTGGGCGGTGCCGGCCGAGGTGGAACTGGAACTGATATAGCGCATGCCATCCAGCCCGGTCATCTGCTGTTCGATGACCTGCGTGACCGTGTTCGCCACCGTCTCGGCCGAGGCGCCGGGGTAGACGGCGCTGATCCGCACCGACGGCGGCGCGATCGGCGGATATTGCGAGATCGGCAGGCTGAAGATCGACAACGCGCCGATCCCCATGATGATGATCGAAATGACCCAAGCAAAAACCGGCCTGTCGATGAAGAAACGTGCCATAAGAGCGCTTTCTGTGGTTAGAGGTCAGTTCTCGGTCTGCGTTTGGGTCGGTTGCCGTTCTTCGGGAACAACGGTCATTCCCACGCCCACCATTTGCAACCCCTCCACGATAATCCGGTCGCCGTCTTCCAGCCCGGCGCTGACGATCCAGTCAGAGCCGATATTGCGCACCACCGTCAGGGTCCGCTCCTCGATGACATTCTGCTCGTTCACGACCAGCGCGATCGGGCGCCCGCGCCGGTCACGCGTCACGCCATCCTGCGGTGCCAGCACCGCATTGGCAATCACCCCCTGTGGCATTTCCACCTGAACATACATGCCCGGCAAAAGCAGCTCGTCCGGGTTGGGAAACTCCAGCCGCAGCACAACCACCCCGGTCTGTTCGTCCACGTGCGGCTCGGCGGCCGTAAGTTCCCCCGTGAATTCATAGGGTTCGCCGTCGGCCAGAGTCAGAACCACGGTGCGGTTGGCGTTGCCAAGCTCGGCCTGGGTTTCGCCCCGGCGCCAGCGGATCAGCTCGGCCGCCGATTGCGTCACGTCAACGTAAACCGGATCAAGCTGGCGGATCACCGCAAGCGCCCCGGCCTGCCCGGCGGTAACCAGCGCGCCGCGCGTAGTCAAAGAGCGCCCCACCTCGCCCGTCAGCGGCGCGCGGATGGTGGTGCGGTCAAGATCGATATTCGCCGCCAGAAGCTGCGCCTGCGCCACCTGCAAGGCGGCGGCGGCGGCATCGCGGATGGCATTCGCGTCATCAAGGTTCTGCTGGCTGACGACCCTGCGCTCCAGCAGTGCCTGCATCCGGTCGCTTTCCTTCTGGGCGGAGCTCAGCGTCGCTTCGGCCTGCGCGACGGCGGCGGTGGCCGCGGCCACCTGCGCCTCGTAGCTGGCCGGATCAATGCGATAAAGCTCGTCCCCCTGGGTAACGAAGCTGCCTTCCTCGAACAGGCGTTCGGTGATGATGCCCGCAACCTGCGGGCGCACCTCGGCAACGCCCGAAGCCACCACACGCCCCGGAAGAATCGAGGTCAGTGTGACATCCTGCTCGGCCAGCGTCACGACCGTGACCGGGGTCGGTGGCCGATCCTCCTGGCCCAGGGCGACGCCCGCCGGAATTCCCGACAGCAACGAGGCCGCAAGAACGATCGATTTAAGCGCTGAGCGGCTAGGCACCATGACGGACTCCTGAGACGGTTAAAAACGTTGATCGTCGCTGATATTAATGGCAATAAGAAAACCACTCGGTTTTGTAAAGCGCCGAGTTTTGCGCGCTCATAAAAACTTTGTGTGCGCTGATCAACATGGAAACGAGAATGAGCGCTTGCACAAAAGGCATCCGCCGCCCTGGCCGCCCCGTCCAGCTGGACCCCGAGGCGCGTGAGAAACTGATTCTGGACGCGGCAGAGCGGGTCATGGCCAGCCGCGGCATGGCCCGAAGCTCCATGTCCGCCATCGCCCGCGAAGCCGGAATGTCCAAACGCACGATCTACGACATATTCGGCAGCAAGGAAGAGCTGGTCACCGCTTGTGTCCGCCGCATTCGCCTGACCTTTGCCCAGCCTTTGTCAGAACAGCAAAAGCAGCTTCCGTTCGTGGAGCGGCTGCGGCTCATGCTCTCTCCGGCCTCCACTTACCTGTCCGGGGAAATGCCGAACGAACTGTTGCGCGTCATTATCTTCGAGGCGCTCAGGCAACCGCAGCTTGCCAAGGCGTTCCTCGAGGAAGGCCCGAAGGCGCTGCTCGCGACCATTCAGGTCGAGATTGACCGCGCCGTGGACAAGGGCGAAATCGGCCCCTGCGACAGCCGGGCCGTGGCCGCGCTCTTACGCGACATGGTGTACGAAAGCGTGATCGAGCGGCTGCTTGATCCGAACGGCTTCGTGCCGAACGACGCATACGTCACCGCGAGATTCGAACTTGCGCTTCAGGTCTTTCTCAAAGGTATCGCGAACTGACCGACCCACCGGCATGGGGGCCCGGCCCTTTGGCCGGACCCGCCCGCATCATCCGAACAGGAACGTGTCGGTCTCGAGCCGATAGAAATCGACCGCCGAAATTTCCAGCGCCAGATCGCCTGTCACCCCGAGCGTGACCTGATCGAAAGACGTGTTGCCCATCAGATCATAGGACACCGCGTCATTGGCAATGCTCAGCAGGGCCGTGTCGACGAGAACACCGCTGGAATAGAAGTCCAGCGCCACCTCGCCCGAGCCCTTCACATTGGCGAATTCGAACTCCACCTCCAGCGCGTCACCCAGGCCGCCGGCATCGGTCAGGCTGAAGGTTGCCGTCTCCTCCTGGTCGAGCGTCCGGCCGTCCTGCCGTTTCATCGGCCGGTCACCCAGCGCCGAGCGCACGCCGAGGCCGTCGCCGATCATCGCCAGCTTGACCGCACCAAGGTTGACGTCGGCCGCGTCGATCTGGATGCCGGGGGTCTGCAGGTCGATCGACTTCTGGACATAGCGCAGGCGCTGTTCATCCACCTCGACCCCGTCAACCGAATAGACCGCATAATCGCGTTTTCTGATCGACAGGAAGTCAATCCGCGCCAGCGCGGTCGGGTCATCCAGCGTCAGGCCCAGAACCAGCGGATCATGGTCGGATGCCGCGTAGAAATCGGCGTTATAGAAAGACACATCCGAATATTGCGAGGAATAGTTCAGCAGATCCGGTTCATCGGCGTTGATGTGCCATTCGGCGACGCCGGTGACATTGTCCAGAATATCGCCGCTGGCCAGACCGTAATCGAGCGTGCCGCGCTGCCCGTCGAAGACATAGCTATAGGCCTGATCGCCCGGGTAGGCGCTGGCCAGATCGGTGTAGCCGTCGCCGACGATGGTCTGAACCGGGTCCTCCATCGCATAGGCGTTCAGATCGCCCAGGATCACGATGTTCGACGGGTCGGAGGCGCCGGTCGGGTTGGTGGCCAGCCAGGCGGTCAGCTCGGCCGCTGCATCCGCGCGCACCTGGTTCCAGAAGCCCTGGCCGTCGCCGCTGTCATAGTTCGGATCGGCCAGCAGCGCGTCGATCAGCGTCTGCGAAACGCCGGCGCCGATCGCGTCGGACACAAGCGTGTCCAGACCGCTGGAGCCTTTGGACTTGAAGTGATCGGCCACCACCGTGACCTCGCTGCCATCGGCATCGACGAAGGTCGCCGCGATGCTGGGGCGGTTGCGCTGATAGTCGCCAACCGGGCTGGTACCGGTCTGCTGCTGGATCGTGTCCACCAGCGCATAGGTCGCAGCCGCCGAATCCTCGGCAAAGGTCAGAACCTGCGCGCCGACGGGCGCCACAACGGCGGTCTTGTAGATGATGCCGGTGGTGATCGCATCGGTCCCCACGAAGGGCACGCCCGGATCGACATAGCCGTAGACATTGGCGCCAAGCGCCGTGTTCAGCGCATCCACCAGCGCGGCGATGGCGCTGTCGGTGCCGAAGCCGTTATTCTCCAGCTCCTGCAGGCCGATGATGTCGGCGTCCAGCTCCACCAGCGCGGCGACGATCTTGTCGGTCTGGCGCACCAGATCGGCGGCCGTGGTGGCGCCGCGCGGGTCCAGATCGCCGTTGGGGCCGGTCAGCGAACCGTCATCCAGCGTGGTGAAGTAGTTCAGCACGTTGAAGCTGGCGACCGTCATCTCGCCGCCGACGACCGGCGCGGTGGCCGGGCGGGCGCCTTCGTTGGTGCTGTCCACCGTATCGAGCGGACCTTCGGACTGAATGCGGTAGACGCCGTAACGCTCATCCATCACGCCGATGACCGAGCTCACCTCGGCGCCAAGGCGCAGCGTCGGCCCGGCGGCGGTGATCGGGTCGCCCGCCGTCAGCGGGGTGCCGTCGCCGGAATCGATCAGCGTATAGGTGTCGGGGTTCTGCGCGGTCGAGCCGTCGTCGATGGTCAGGCGGCTGGTCAGGTTCGCTGTGGTCAGCGCGTCGATCTCGGCCTGCTGGGTGTTCGGATCGAGGATCTGGGTGGGCGTGGTCTGCACACCTTCGGAAACCTGAACCTCGCCATAGCGGTCGAGGTTGAAATTGGTGATCACGGTCAGCGGATCGGCGGACCCGGTGACCAGCTCCACCCGCATCCCCTCATAGGCTTCGAAATCCGGGCCCATGCCCAGGGTGATCATCGTGGCGGTCGGCAGGGCCACGCCGGTGGCCAGCACCTGGGTGTAAGACACGCTGGTGATTTCGGTCAGGTTGCTGAACTCGGCCACGGTGCCGGTCAGGCGCAGCTTGTCGCCCACGGCCACGGCGGCCCCCGGCGCGTAAACGAACACACCTTCCGAGGTGGCGGCGTCACCGTCGCTGTCGGCATCCTCTTCCTGGATGAAATAGCCGGTCACGCCGCTGGAGCCGGTGATCAGCCCGGTCACGACACCTTCGACCGTAACCTCCTGCCCGGTCATGGCCGAGGCCGCGCCCGCCCCCTGAATTTCGGAAATCAGGGTGATGGAGAAATCATTGTCGTCGATCGCGACGTTCAGATTGCCGACGGTCAGCCCGTTGTAATCGGTGTCGGCGCTGGCGACGGTGAAGGCCAGATCGCCCAGATGCGGCGCGGCCTCGTCGATCGCGTCGTCCACGGCCCGCACGGTCACGGTGGCCGGTGTCATGTCCGACAGGATCACATCGGCGCTGGCGGCGAATGTCACGCCATCGGCGCTGACCAGCGTCTGCGCGTCGGGCGCGGTGACGGTGACGGTCACCGGCGCGGCCGGGCTGGTGGCCAGTTCCAGTGTGAACGTGTCGGTGGTTTCGCCTTCCTCGGTCACGGCCAGCCCGTCGCCGGTGCGGGCGATGACGGCGGGGCTGACCGTGGCGCCCGAAGTGCCGACGACCTTGAAGTTATCCAGCGCGAAATCCTCATAGCCCGCATCGACGCTGAGCTCGAGCCGCAGGTCCAGCGTGCTGCCGGTACCGGCGATGCTGGCCAGAACGGCCGTCATGTCATTGGTCAGCGCGGTGCCGTCGCCGATGCCGTCGGCATCGGTATCCAGGCGGAAGATGCCGTTGTAGGGCCCGCTGGTAGAGCTGAAGTCGGCGCCCCGGAATTCCAGCACGGTCTGCTCGGCCCCGCCGTCGATCGCGGCGATGACGCGGATGTAATCGGCCGCGTCGATATTGCCGCTGTTTTCGAACAGTTCGGCGAACTCGCCCGAGAAGCTCAGGTTGCTCAGACCGGAAACATCAAGCCCGGTCCAACTCGCGGTGATCGGCAGGGCGGCACCTTCGCCGTCAAGGTCCTGCCCGGTCAGGAACGACCCGGTCGTGCCGGTGTAGCCCGTGAAATCCGCGCCCGGCTGCGGGTCGCCGCCGAAATCGCCGCCGCTGGCGCCATCGCTGATGCCGAAGTAATCGTAATAGCCATCCGAGAAGAAGGCGGTGCTGGTGGTAAAGCCGGTGGCGTCGTCGAAGGTTTCATCCAGAACGGTCACATCGGTCGAGGCGGCGGTGCCGCTGACGGTGATGTCGTCGATCGAGATATCTTCGTCACCCGCTTCGAGGTTTTCGAAGGTGACGCGCAGATCAAGCACGGAACCGGTTCCGGCAAGGGCCGCGATATAGTTGGTGAAGGTCGCGGTCAGCGCGGGGCCGTCGGCGGTACCGTCGAAATCGGCATCGAGGCCCGGTTCGGAATTGGTGAACCCGCCCGATGCGAATTGCAGCACCTTGGCATAGCCGCCACCGTCGACCTGCGCCTCGACATAGACCAGCGAATCCGCGTCCCAATCCTGATTGGTGCTGTCGTCATCCTCGGCAAAGAGGCCGGAAATCTCGATGCTGGAATAGCCCGCGATGTCGATCCCGCCGATCGACAGGCTGACGGTGCTGGCATAGGGCGCTTCGCCGTTGGTATCCATTACGGCAAAGTAATAGGCGCCGGAAAACCCGGTAACCGAGTAGAACGAGCCGATCGTGCTGCCATCAGTGCGGGTGAAGAAATCCCCGCTGCCATCGGTGAACTCGGGCACCGACGTGGTGTAGCGTGTCCCGTTCCCGTCCGTTTCGAAATCTTCGCGATAGATGATCGACATAGTGCCCCCGCTGATTCACCTGAAAACTCGCCGTCGCCGAGCGCGACGGGTGTCGCAAGTGATTGTAAGAATCCTGCGACACCGATCAAACTTTATGGCTCTGCGGCGCATTCACGCGCACAGGGCAACAATGCGCGCCCAGAAGCATTTTTTGTTTCCCGACGGGATACATAAAAAGACGAGCTTCTGATATTATTCATTGAAATCAAAGCGTTTCGCGCTTCTTCCGGCCACCGCCCCCGCAACAGACGATACGCCCGTTTCGGCGCAGCCCGTCTTGAGACCCTATGCGCAGGCCTTGTGAACTACGTTCAAACCAGAGCGAACCATGCTGCGCGCGCATCGGCGGGGGATGGCTGATCGGCGGCGCCTTGCGGCATGACCGTTGAAGGCGGACCGGGCCGTCCCTATCCTCGGACTCGCAACGGCGGCCGCACCCCGCCGCAACATGAAAGGACATCACACACCAGCGAACCGCGACGACCAATGCCCCGGATACGGGGCATGACAGAGAACTTCCGCAGGAGGAGGCGGAAACGATGTATGGAAAGTCATGGGGAACCGAAACAGAAATGCCCAGATGCGGCTCAATCACCAAATGGTCCGAACCGGACCGGACCGCTGAAATGATCACCCCGGCGGAAGAAGCCATGGCCCCGTTCCCGGCCGCCACGCTTCGGACACTCACCGACCTCGGCCTGAGCGATGCCGAGATCGCCCGCTACTTCAACCTTGAAACCCGAGAGATCATGGCGTTTCGCCTGGCTCTGGACAGGCGCAATGGCCCGGTGTCACACCGAATGCGCGGGATGACGGGCAGCGCCCGCAACCCGTTCCGGCGCCTGCCGCTTCAGAATATCGAGGGAAAAGGGAACGACGGCCCGCCGCCCTCTCTGACCGACTGAGCCGGGGGCACCGACGGCCTCACGATGGCATGAACGGCTTGTCGGCCAGTCGCGCCGCAAGCCTGTTCTGACGTTCCACCGCCAGCGGCAGATCGATCGTGCACATCTGCCCGTCGCGCACGATCTGGCGCCCTTCGACGAACAGATCCCGCACGCGGGTCGGCCCCGCCAGCAGCAGCGCGGCCTTGTCCCAGCTTCCGGCACTTTCCACCCCCGACACATCCCAGATGGCCACATCCGCCCGCTTGCCGATGCTCAACTGCCCGCAATCGGGCCGGCCCAGCACCTCTGCCCCGCCGCGCGTCGCAATCTCCAGCGCCTCGCACGCGCCCATCGCATCGGCGCCGCGTGACACCCGCTGCAGCAGCATCGCCAGACGCGCCTCCGCCGCCAGATTTCCACTGTCATTCGATGCCGATCCATCGACACCAAGCCCGACCCGGACGCCCGCGTCGCGCATCGCCCGCACCGGCGCAATGCCCGACCCCAGCCGGCAGTTGGAACAGGGGCAATGCGCCACGCCCGTGCCCGAACGCGCGAACAGGTCAATCTCGGCCCCGTCCAGCTTGACGCAATGGGCATGCCAGACGTCGTCGCCCGTCCAGCCCAGATCTTCGGCATATTGCCCGGGGCGGCAGCCGAAGCGGGCCTGCGAATAGGCGATATCCTCGTCATTCTCGGCCAGATGCGTGTGCAGCCGCACCCCCTTGTCGCGCGCCAGAAGCGCCGCATCGCGCATCAGCGCGCGGCTGACCGTGAAGGGCGAACAGGGCGCAATCCCGACCCGCACCATCGCGCCCTCGCGCGCGTCGTGGAAAGCGTCGATAAGGCGGATGCTGTCATCCAGAATGGCCGCCTCGTCCTCGACCAGACCATCCGGCGGCAACCCGCCCGCGCTTTCGCCGATGCTCATCGCGCCGCGTGTCGGATGAAACCGCAGCCCCACCTGCTGTGCCGCCGCGATCGTGTCATCCACCCGCGCGCCGTTGGGATGCAGATACATGTGGTCCGAACTCATGGTGCAGCCCGACAGCGCCAGTTCCGCCAGCCCGACAATGGCCGAGGCATGCACCTCTTCCGGGCCGAAGCGGCCCCAGATCGGGTACAGCGTCTTCAGCCAGCCGAACAGCAGCGCATCCTGCCCGCCGGGCACCGCCCGCGTCAGGGTCTGGAACAGATGGTGATGCGTATTCACAAGGCCGGGCGTGACGACACAGCCACGGGCCAGCACGATCTCGGCATCGCCGGGGGCCAGGCCCGGCCCGATCTCGGCCACCTGACCGCCGCGCAGGCGCAGATCGGCGCCCGAAAGCGCGCGGCGCTGATCGTCCATCGTCAGAATCGTATCGGCATCGCGGATCAGAACATGTGTCATCGGATCAGTCTTCGGCCTTCGAAAGTATGGCCAGAGCCGCGGCAAGCACGGTTTCATTCGCCGCCGCCACGACCCGCCCGCCCGCATGCGCCGGGCCGCCCCGCCAGTTGGTGACGATACCGCCCGCAGCCTCGATCACCGCGATCGGGGCGTGGATGTCATAGGGTTGCAGCCCGGCCTCGACCACCAGATCGATCTGCCCCAGCGCCAGCAGCGCATAGGCATAGCAATCCATCCCGTAGCGCGTCAGGCGCGTCTGTGCCGAAAGCGCGTGAAAGGCGCGCCCTTCGGCCTCGGTGCCCACTTCGGGAAAGGTGGTGAACAGGATCGCTTCCGACAGCGGGCGCGGCGCGCGGGTGGCCAGCGGGCGGCTGCCATGGGGGCTGTCCAGCCGCGCCTCGCCCAGCCCGCCGACAAAGCGCTCGCCCGTCCAGGGCTGGTCGATGATGCCGAACCGCGGGCCGTCCGCGTCGGAGGCGGCGATCAGCACCCCCCATGTGGGCGTGCCGGAAAGATAGGCGCGGGTGCCGTCGATCGGATCCAGCACCCAGGTCAGGCCGCTGGTTCCGGCGGTCGGCCCCATCTCTTCGCCCAGAACCGCGTCTTCGGGGCGGCGACGCGCCAGTTCGGCGCGCATCGCCCGTTCGGCGGCACGGTCGGCGACGGTGACGGGATCGAACCCGCCATCGGCCTTGTTTTCGATGTTCAGCCCGGCCCCGCGGAAATAGGCCAGCGTTTCGACACGCGCAACATCGGCCACGGCATGGGCCGTGGCGATCAGCGTGTCACGATTGATATCCTGCATCGAAGGTCCCGGCATTTCAGGCGGGTGATTTCCGCTCTGTTCCTGCGGCGGTACCCTGCCAATGCCTTGGGCGTCAACCCGATCTCACGCCGCGTCGCTGAGGACGCGGGCAAGTTCGAACAGGCGGCGGCGCTGATTTTCGGGGATCGCGTAGTAAGAGCGAACCAGTTCCAGCGCTTCCTTGTCGCTCAGAATGTCGGCGGGGGCTGTGCCCGCTTCGATGTCATCCGCGTGCTTTTGTCCCAGCCCTTCGAAGAAGAAGCTGACGGGAACCTCGAGCGCATCGGCGATATCCCAAAGCCGGGAGGCGCTGACACGGTTCATTCCCGTTTCGTATTTCTGAATCTGCTGGAATTTGATTCCAACACGTTCAGCAAGTTGCTGTTGGGTCATACCCACCATCCAGCGACGGTGGCGTATGCGTTTGCCGACATGAACGTCAACGGGGTGTTTCATGGTCGCACTCCTCTTTTGAGAAAAGTAAGCAATTATTGTGCCAAGTCCATACGGAACGCACGGCCAGCATCGAAACGCCGTTAAATCCCTGTTATTCAGTCACTTTAAATCCATCACCACGCAGATGCAGAAATTCGGCCCACTTATCCCGCCGGAAGTTTCGCAAAGATGGAATACTCCTTTGGCGTGTTTTTCATTTTGCAATGCACTTTGCAAAACCCTGACCCTGGCAAGCTGCGCTTTACGTTATTCCGAAATCTGGCAAGAATGGCCGCCCGGCGATCCGGCCGGCCCCGGAGGAGGATTGATTTGCGTGCCTTTCAGATCGAAAAAACCGGCCAAGCCCCGCGCCTGACGCACTGTGCCATACCACAACCGCAGGCAGATACCGTCTTGATCCGGATCGCGGCCTGTGGGCTGAATTTCGCCGACCTTCTGATGATCGAGGGGAAGTACCAGGAAAAGCCGCCGCTGCCCGCGACCCTCGGGCTGGAACTGGCCGGAACGGTCGAATCGTTGGGGCCCGATGCCGACCCGTCGCTTTTGGGGCGTCGGGTGGCGGTCTACGCCGGCTCGGGCGGGCTGGCCGATTACGGCTGCTTCCCGGCCGATCGCTGCGTGCCCCTGCCCGACAGCATGGGCGTCGAAGAGGCCGCGGCCTTTCAGATCGCCTATGGCACCTCGCATGTGGCGCTGGACCACAAGGCGCGGCTGCAACCCGGCGAAACGCTTCTGGTGCTGGGGGCGGCGGGCGGCGTCGGGCTGACGGCCGTGGAGATCGGCAAGCTGATGGGCGCGCGCGTGATTGCCTGCGCGCGCGGCGCCGACAAGCTGGCGGCCGCGAAAGCGGCGGGCGCTGATCACCTGATCGACAGCGAGACCGAGGATCTGCGCATGGCGGTAAAGGCCCTGGGCGGCGCGGATGTCGTCTATGATCCTGTCGGCGGCGATCAGTTCAAGGCCGCCTTCCGCGCCTGCAATCCCGAGGCGCGGATCATCGTCATCGGCTTTGCCAGCGGCGAGGTTCCGCAGATTTCGGCCAACCACCTGCTGGTGAAGAATATTTCCGTCATCGGCCTGTACTGGGGCGGCTACATGGCGTTCCGCCCCGAGGTGCTGACCGGCAGCATGGCCACGCTGTTCGGCTGGCACGCCGCCGGGCGACTGAAGCCGCATATCAGCCACGTCCTGCCGCTGGAACGCGCCGCCGAGGCACTGGAGCTTCTGCGCGGCCGGAAATCCACCGGCAAGGTCGTGGTGACGATGCTCTGAACCCGGCGGCTCAGAACGTCATCGGCTCCATCACCTCGGGCTCGATCACGTCCACCTCGGGCAGGTTGTCCTTCATCACCGCCGCCGACTGCTCGAGCAGGGGGAAGGTGCGATAGTGGCAGGGGATGATCGTCTTGAAGTTGAAAAACGTCTTCGCGGCATAGGCGGCGCGGCGCATGTCCATGGTGAAATGCCCGCCGGCGCACAGGATGCCGATCTCGGGCGCGTGCAGATCGTTGAACACCTTCATGTCGGCCATCACATCGGTATCGCCCGACACATAAACCGTCCGCCCGCCATGGGCGATCATGAAGCCCGCCTCGGAGCCGGTATAGATCGGCTCGTTCGCGCCGGAGATCGACGAGGAATGCACCGCGTTCACCATCGTCACGCTGACATCGCCCAGCGCGATGGTCCCGCCCTTGTTGAAGCCGACGGTCTTGACGTTCTCCTGCTCGGACCACCAGGTCATCAGATCGTAGATCCCCACCAGCGGCGCATCCAGCTCGCGCGACAGCGGCAGCGCGTCGCCGGTGTGGTCGCCATGGCCGTGGGTGATCAGGATGTGGGTCGTGCCGGCGATGGCCTCGGCCCGCCGGGCCTCAGGGAACATCGGGTTGCCGGTCAGCCATGGGTCGATCAACAACACCTGATCACCGATCTCCATGCGAAAGCCGGAATGGCCCAACCACGTAATTTTCATGTCGCTCTCCCTGTCTGTCTGGGGCAAGCTTAGCAAAGCGGAGGGCATTGTCACATGAATTGGGCGCAACAGGTTGACGCATATTGCGAGCGGGTCGATGCCACCTTCTGGGCCGAGCCTGTCAACGCGCTGACGAACGCCGCCTTCGTGATCGCGGCGCTGATCATGTGGCGGCGGATCGGCGCCGGAAAACTGCCGCTGGCGCGGGCACTGACCGGCGTGCTGGCGGTGATCGGGGTGGGCTCGTTCCTGTTCCACACCTATGCGACGGCGTGGTCCTCGATGGCGGATGTGCTGCCGATTCTCGGTTTCATCCTGCTCTATCTCTACACGGCGAACCGGCATTTCTGGAACCTGGCGACCTGGCCCGCCCTCGGGCTGACCGCGCTGTTCATTCCCTTCGCGGCGGCGACGGTGCCGCTTTTCGCCCGCCTGCCCTGGCTCGGCTCGTCGGCCAGCTATGCGCCGGTGCCGCTTCTGATCGCGATCTATGCGGTCTTGCTGCGCCGCCGCGCCCCCGGCACCGCGCGCGGGCTGGCCATCGGCGCAGCGCTGCTGATCGTCTCGCTGACGTTCCGCACGCTCGACATGCCGCTATGCGCCGCCTGGCCTCTGGGCACGCATTTCATGTGGCATATCCTCAACGCCGCCATGCTGGGCTGGATGATCGAGGTCTATCGCCGCCACCGCGCCGTGCCTCAGGCCTGAGAGAACACGATCGTCTTGGCGCCATTGGGCAGCACCCGCCCCTGAAGATGCAGCCGCACCGCGCGCGCCAGTACCCGGCTTTCGATATCGCGCCCCACCGCCACGTAATCCTCGGCCGTCAGGGCATGGCTGACGCGCTCTGTCTCCTGCTCGATAATCGGGCCTTCGTCCAGATCGGCGGTCACGTAATGCGCGGTCGCCCCGATCAGCTTGACCCCGCGCTCATGCGCCTGGTGATAGGGCTTTGCCCCCTTGAACGAGGGCAGGAAGGAATGGTGGATGTTGATGATCCGGCCCGCAAGCCGCTTGCTCAGATCGTTCGACAGCACCTGCATGTAGCGCGCCAGCACCACCAGTTCGGCCCCCGTCTCCTCGACCAGCGCCAGCAGCCTGGCTTCCTGCGCCGGCTTGGTTTCCTTCGTCACCGGCCAATGGTGATAGGCGATCCCCTCGTTCTCGGCGGCGCGGCGCGCGTCCTCGTGGTTGGAGACGATGGCCATCACCTCGGCCTTCAGCCAGCCGACCTTGATCTGGTAAAGAAGATGCAACAACGCATGGTCGAATTTCGACACCATCAGAATGATCTTCGGCACCCGCCCGGCGTCCACGATCTGCGCATCCATGTCATAGGCGGTGATCACCGGCGCCAGCCGCGCGCGCAGCTCATCTGCATCGTCGCGGCCGTCGGTGGCGAAGGTCAGTCGCATGAAGAACATGTTGTTTTCGGGATCACGGAACTGATTGCTCTCCAGAATGTTCCCTCCCAGCGCCGACACCGCACCCGACACCGCCGCCACGATGCCGCGCTTGTCGTCGCATTTGAGCGTAAGGATGAAACTGTGATCTGACATTTCGGGGCCTCTGGATGGGTTCTGCCGGTATTTCGGCATTCCTAGCGGTGCGCCCCAACCTCTTCCAGCCCTTTCCCGGCACCTTTGCCCCCATCCGCGACACCGGCGGCTTGCAGCCCGCCCCGCGCGGCGATAAACCCATGCGCGACCTCTTGAACGGAGCAAACCCATGTCCATCGACATCGACACCGCCCGCCGCGTCGCCCATCTGGCGCGCATCAGCGTGGATGAGAACGACCTGCCCGCGCTGGCTGGCGAGCTTTCGCAGATCCTGACCTTCATGGAGCAGCTCAACGAGGTCGATATCGACGGGGTGGAACCGATGACCAGCGTCACGCCGATGCGGCTGAAACGGCGCGAAGACGTGGTGACGGACGGAAACATGCAAGACAAGATCCTGTCCAACGCGCCCGATGCGCGCGAGGGCTTCTTTGCGGTGCCGAAGGTGGTTGAATAATGAGCGAACTTTCGAAACTGACCATCAGCGCCGCCCGCGACGCGATGCGCGCCGGCGATGTCACATCGGCCGAGATCACCGAGGCCTGCCTGACCGAGATCGAGGCCGCAGACGCGCTGGGCGCCTTCGTTCACAAGACCCCCGAGATCGCGCTGGCCCAGGCCAAGGCCGCCGACGCGCGGATCAAGGCGGGCGACGCGCCCGCCATGTGCGGCATCCCGCTGGGCATCAAGGATCTGTTCTGCACCCGGGGCGTGCCCTCGCAGGCGGCCAGCCGCATCCTGGAAGGCTTCCGCCCGGAATACGAATCGACCGTCTCGCAGAACCTGTGGGACAATGGCGCGGTGATGCTGGGCAAGCTGAACATGGACGAATTCGCCATGGGATCGTCCAATGAAACCAGCGCCTACGGCAATGCCGTGAACCCATGGCGGCGCGGCAATGATGATACCGCCCTGACCCCCGGCGGCTCGTCCGGCGGCTCGGCCTCCGCCGTTGCGGCCGATCTGTGCCTTGCCGCCACCGGCACCGATACCGGCGGCTCGATCCGTCAGCCCGCCGCCTTTGTCGGCATCACCGGGCTGAAACCCACCTATGGCCGTTGTTCGCGCTGGGGCGTGGTGGCCTTCGCCTCTTCGCTGGATCAGGCCGGGCCGATGACCAAAACCGTGCGCGACGCCGCGATCATGCTGCAGGCCATGGCCGGGCACGACCCCAAGGACAGCACCAGCGCCAAATTGCCCCTGCCCGATTTCGAGGCCGCCCTGACCGGCGACATCCGCGGCAAGAAGATCGGCATCCCGCGCGAATACCGCATGGACGGCATGCCCCAAGAGATCGAAAGCCTCTGGCACCAGGGCGCCGAGATGATGCGCGATGCGGGCGCCGAGATCGTCGATATCTCTCTGCCGCACACCAAATACGCGTTGCCCGCCTATTACGTGATCGCGCCGGCCGAGGCGTCTTCGAACCTCGCCCGGTATGACGGGGTGCGCTACGGCCACCGCGCGACGCTGGCGCAGGGCGACGGCATCACCCAGATGTATGAAAAGACCCGCGCCCAGGGATTCGGCCACGAGGTGCAGCGCCGGGTGATGATCGGCACCTATGTGCTGTCGGCGGGCTTTTATGACGCCTATTACAACCGCGCGCGCAAGGTGCGGACCCTGATCAAGAAGGACTTCGACGATGTCTTCGCCACCGGCATCGACGCGATCCTGACGCCGGCCACGCCCTCGGCCGCCTTCGGCCTGGGCGAGATGGCAGAGGCCGATCCGGTGCAGATGTACCTGAACGATGTGTTCACGGTCACCGTCAACCTTGCCGGGCTGCCGGGTATCGCGGTGCCCGCCGGGCTCGACAAATCCGGCCTGCCGCTGGGGCTTCAGCTGATCGGGCGCCCCTGGCAGGAAGACGCGCTGTTGAACACGGCCTATGCGCTGGAGACCGCCGCCGGCTTTGTTTCCAAACCGGTGAAATGGTGGTAAAACCCGAAAAAATTCGTAAAGAGCAGGATCTTGTGATGCGTTTCATCTTTCCGGTTCTTGGCCTTCTGGCGGTATCCGCCTGCGCCCCGGCCGTGCCTGATTCCGGCTTTGGCAGCTATGACACCTATCAGTCGGATCGCGAGATCGAGCTGATCGGGGAATCCCCAGCCCTGCCGTCCGACGATCCGAACGGAGCCGCCGGGCTGGAAGAGCTGACACCGGGGGCCGGCACTACACCGCTGGCCAGCGTGAACAACCCCGGCATCTCGGACGAGCAGGATTTCTCGGCCGTATCGTCCCGCGAATCCATCGAGAGCGACCGCGAGCGGATCGAGGCGCAGCGCGAGCAATATGTGTTCATCGAACCCACCGCCGTGCCCGAGCGCGCCGGCTCTGCGGGCCCGAACATCGTGGAATTCGCGCTGTCGACGACAAATCGCGTGGGCGAAAGCATCTATCGCCGCGGCGGGTTGCAGCGCGCCGGCGCCTTTGATCGCAACTGCGCCAAATATGCCTCTCCCGACCTTGCGCAAGAAGCGTTCCTGGCCACCGGCGGCCCCGAGCGGGACCGGCACAGTCTCGACCCCGACGGTGACGGTTTCGCCTGCTACTGGGATCCCGCGCCGTTCCGGCTGGTCGTCAACCGGTGATCCGGGGGTGGGGGTACTGACCCGCCCCTCCCCCAATTTCGGGGAGCGCCGCAATGGCGCCCGGCCCGATCTGATCGTTCTGCACTACACCGCGATGAACAGCGCCGATGCCGCGCTCGATCGGCTGTGCGACCCGGCAAGCGAGGTTTCGGCGCATTACCTGATCGCCGAAAACGGAACGCTCTGCCAACTGGTGAGGGAAGAGAATCGCGCCTGGCACGCGGGCGCCGGGGCCTGGGGCGCGGTCGGCGACGTGAACTCCCGCTCGATCGGCATCGAGCTGGCCAATGACGGCGACACACCCTTTCCCGAACCGCAGATGGCCGCGCTGGAACGGCTTCTGGCCGGGGCGATGGCGCGGTGGGCGATTCCGCCCGAACGGGTCATCGCACATTCCGACATGGCCCCGAACCGCAAGATCGACCCCGGCGCGCGGTTCGACTGGCGGCGGCTGGCGCTTCAGGGCCTGTCCGTCTGGCCCGCGCACCTGTCGCGCTCTTCGCGGCCCGACACGCCGAACGGTGCCTTCCTGACGGCGGCGCGCCGCTTTGGCTACACGGCGGACTGCGGCGAGGATGCGATACTGGCGGCGTTCCGGCTGCGGTTTCGCCCCGGTGCCACGGGCCCGCTGGAGGGCGCCGATTTGCGGGCGATACAGGCACTGGCCCAACGCTTCCCCGTTGACCAGGGGCCGCGCACTGCCTAAGTGCATCAGGCGCGGATGGCTGGATGGCCGCGGGGCGACCCGAGGAAAGTCCGGACTCCATGAAGCAACGGTGCCGGGTAACGCCCGGCCGGGGAAACCCGAGGGAAAGCGCCACAGAGAACAAACCGCCCCGGATCCGATCCGGGGTAAGGGTGAAACGGTGGGGTAAGAGCCCACCGCGGACCTGGCAACAGGGCCGGCACGGCAAGCCCCACCGGGAGCAATGCCAAATAGGGATTTCGCGGGGGCACGCCCCCAGGGGGCTTCACCCCAGAGATCCGGGTTGGCAGCTAAAGCGCGTCGGTAACGGCGGGCATAGAGGAATGGTCATCCAGGGGGCGCAAGCCCCCGGACAGAATCCGGCTTACAGGCCATCCGCGCATGATTATCGGTTGACTCCCGTCCGCCGAAAGGTAAAAGGCGGGCTTCAAGGATTTTTGACGGGCAGCATATGCGGCCCGCTCGACGGAGAAGCAACATGGCGAAACCTACCACAATCAAGATCCGCCTGAACTCGACCGCGGGCACCGGCCACTTCTACGTGACCAAGAAGAATGCCCGCACGATGACCGAGAAGATGACGGTGAACAAATACGACCCGGTCGTGCGCAAGCACGTCGAGTACAAGGAAGGCAAGATCAAGTAAGATCCTGCCCGCCTAAGGTTCCGAAAGGCCGCGCGATCTGCGCGGCCTTTTGTTTTCGGGCTTTGGCCCTGAGGGCGGCGGTGGCGCGGCTCAGCGTTCCAGCCCAAGGCGCTGGTGCCAGGCGGCGAGGCTTTCGTCCGGGTATCCCTCGAAGCTCCGATCAGAGGGGCCAATGCAGGGCTCCACCCAGGGCGCCTTGCTGCCGAGCATCAGATGCGTGCGCTCGGGGGGCACGGGCAGCGGCGTGTCGATGGCCGAGGCATGCGGATGCAGCAGCTCGGGCCAGCGCGGATCCCAGACCCAGAGCGCCGATCCGCACAGGCCGCAGAACTTGCGCTCCCCCTCGCTATACGTCACCTCGCCGCTTTCATCCTCGTGCAACCTGGCGTGATAGCTGCGGACATGCGCGCCGCCCTCGAGCGTCAGCGTCTCGGCCGAGGCCCCCAGATTGATCGCGAACCCGCCGCCGCCCGCCGTCTTGCGGCAGATCGAGCAGTAGCAAAGGTTGAACGGATAGGGATGGCGGGCTTCAACCGTGAAGCGGACAGCGCCACAATGGCAGGATCCTTCAAGCAGCATTTTCCGCGCCTCCTTGCGTGCCGGAACAAAAAAGGCCGGCGCAATGGCCGGCCCTTTCGCATTCACATGTCGTCTGGCTTACTCGCGGTTGCCCATGAACGACAGCAGGAACATGAACAGGTTGATGAAATCGAGATAGAGGTTCAGCGCCCCCATGATCGCCGATTTCTCGAGCCATTCGCCATCCATCGCATGGGCGTGTTGCAGATAGTCGGTCTTGATCTTCTGGGTGTCATAGGCGGTCAGGCCCGCGAAGATCAGAACCCCAAGAAGCGAGATCGCGAACATGATCGCCGGCGATCCGAGGAAGATGTTCACGATCGAGGCGACCAGCAGGCCGATCACACCCATGATCAGGAACGACCCCCAGCCGGAGATGTCCTTCTTGGTGGTGTACCCCCAAAGCGACAGCCCCGCGAAGGAAATCGCCGTTACAAGGAAGGTCTGCGCGATCGAATAGCCGGTGAAGACCGCGAAAATATAGCTCAGCGACAGACCCATGGCGGCGGCGTAAACGTAGAAGAACAGTTGCGCGCCGGCGGCCGACAGCCGGTTGATCGCGGCGCCGAAGGCGAACACCATGATCAGCGGCAGGAACATGGTGATCCAGCCCAGGATGTTGGGCTGCAGCGTGATCGGATCACGGAAGATGCTCAGCAGCGCGTCATTCGACCCCACCGCCCAGGCCACCGCCGCCGTCATCAGCATGCCCACGGACATCGTGCCGTAGACCTTGTTCATATGGGCGCGAAGCCCTTCGTCGACCTGTGCGGTGCGGACACCCGCCTGGCCCGTACGGATCGTGTTGTAGTCAGCCATAAGATGCCTCCAATGCGTAACTTTTCTGGCGGCACCAACGAAAAGGACCGCCCTCACCGGGAATATCGGCGAGCACGGCCCTGTTTTCAAGAGTTTCCGCCCGGAAACCGGACAGTTGTTCCGATTAAATCCGGATCAGCATTTCCACGCGGTGGGCGCGTCCCATGCCGGGCGGCGCGATTCGGCCAGCGCCTCGGCGCGGGTCAGGCCGATGTCGCGCAGCTGCGCGTCGTCCAGATTGGCAAGCCGACGGCGCTGTTGCGCCACTCCCGCCGCATGAAAAACACGCGAAAGGATCGAAATGCGCCCTTTTTTGGCAAAGGCAGAGCCATAATGCGGTGCTGCTTGGGTCATAGCTGTTACTCTTCTTTAATTGTGAACCATCGTCACGTTTCCATAATCATGCTTGATATTTGGCAGAGCGCGATACATTCTTCAAACGAATGATTGTTATCCAACCCATCAGGAAATGTGATATGCCGCGAAACCTGGACATGACCGCCCTGCGCTCCTTCGTTGCCGTCGCCGAAGCAGGGGGCGTGACGCGGGCGGCGGGGTTTCTGAACCTGACCCAATCGGCCGTCTCGATGCAGCTCAAGCGTCTGGAAGAGGCGCTGGGGCTGACACTGCTGGACCGTACCGCCCGCAAGATCGCGCTGACCGCCACGGGCGAGCAGTTGCTGGGCTATGCCCGGCGCATGCT
Source organism: Actibacterium naphthalenivorans (assembly GCF_014196965.1). Classification (GTDB taxonomy): domain Bacteria; phylum Pseudomonadota; class Alphaproteobacteria; order Rhodobacterales; family Rhodobacteraceae; genus Actibacterium_A; species Actibacterium_A naphthalenivorans. The sequence goes on from NZ_JACIEQ010000001.1 coordinate 536,926, forward strand.
CGACCTGAATGATGAGGTCTACGCCCGCCTGACCGCGCAGGAATTCGAGGGCGAGGTCATCCTGGGCGTGCCCCATGACATCGTCTATCCGGCGATCCCGCAGGTGCTGCAGCGGTTCAACACCGAATATCCGCGCGTGAAGGTGCAGCTTTTGTCATCCTTCACCCGGCGCCTGAAGGAACAGTTCGCGCGGGGCGAGGTTGATGTCATCCTGACAACGGAAGACGAGGCCGATGCCGGCGGCGAAACCCTGACCGAACTGCCGCTGATCTGGATCGGCGCGCCTGGCGGTCAGGCGTGGAAATCGCGGCCGCTGCGGCTGGCCTATGAAAACAGCTGTATCTTCCGCGGCTCTGTCCAGTCGGCGCTGGACCGCGCCGGCATCCCCTGGGAAATGGCGGTGGAAAGCAATTCCACCCGCACGATCGAAGCCTCGGTCAGCGCCGATCTGGCGGTTCATACGGTGATCGAGGGCAGCGAGCCGCCCTATGTCGAGCGTATCCAGCATGGCGGCGCCCTGCCCGAGCTGCCGACGAAGCAGATCAACCTTTATGTCTCGGATGTTACCGGCGGCAAGGTGACAGACGATCTGGCCGCGCTGATCCGGCAGGCCTATCGCACCTATTGACGGGCGCCTACCGGCGCGGGGCGAAGAAGGCTTTCAGCAGCGCCTCGGCCTCGGCCGCGCCGATGCCGTCATAGACCTGCGGCACATGATGGCTTTGCGGGTGGTCGAACACCCGCGGCCCATGCGCCACCCCGCCCGATTTCGGATCGGCCGCGCCATAATACAGCCGCGCGATGCGGGCCTGGCTGATGGCCGAGGCGCACATCGGGCAGGGTTCCAGCGTCACGTAAAGATCATGCCCCGGCAGTCGTTCGGAGCCCGCAGCGGCACAGGCCGCCCGCAGCGCGAGGATTTCGGCATGGGCGGTGGGATCGTTCAGCTCACGCGTCCGGTTGCCCGCCCGCGCCACGATCCGCCCGTTGGGGCCGACGATCACGGCACCCACCGGCACTTCGCCCCGCGCGGCGGCGGCGCGGGCCTCGGCCAGGGCGGCCTGCATATGGCTGGTGAACGGGCTCATCGCCCCGTCATGCCCTGCCCGGCCGGGCCCGCGCAAGGCGCTTTCGCTTCGCCGCGCAACCGCGTAAAGGGGCAGTATGAACACCACCCCCCCTCCGGGCGAGCGTATCGCCAAGGTTCTGGCCCGTGCCGGCGTCGCCTCGCGGCGCGAGGCTGAACGGATGATCGAGGCCGGTCGCGTCTCCGTCAACGGCAAGACCATTGACAGCCCCGCACTCAACGTCACCCCCGCCGACAAGATCACCGTGGACGCCAAGCCGCTGGCCGCGCCCGAGCCGCCGCGCCTGTGGCTCTACCACAAACCCGCCGGGCTGGTGACCAGCGCGCGCGATGAAAAAGGCCGCCCGACCGTGTTCGACGCCCTGCCCGAAGACATGCCTCGCGTCATGTCTGTGGGCCGGCTCGATCTGAATTCCGAAGGTCTGCTGCTGCTGACCAACGACGGAGAGATCAAGCGGCGGCTGGAGCTTCCCTCGACCGGATGGCTGCGCAAATACCGGGTGCGGGTCAAGGGCCGGCCCGATGACACGATGCTCGAGCCGCTGCGCAAGGGCATCACCATCGACGGCGAGCGGTTTCAGCCCATGGATGTGTCACTGGACCGCCAGCAGGGCGCCAACGCCTGGCTGACCATCGGCATCCGCGAAGGCCGCAACCGCGAGATCCGCCGCGCGATGGAGGCTGTGGGCCTTGTGGTGAACCGGCTGCTGCGCGTCAGCTATGGCCCGTTCCAGCTCGGCGAACTCAAGGAAGGCGCGGTCGAGGAAATCCGCCCGCGCGTGCTGCGCGACCAGCTTGGGCTGGACAAGGATTTCAAGCCCGCGGCCACGCCCAAGCCCCGCGTTGCCCGCAAGCCACGGGGAAAACGATAAGCGAAGGCACCTTGCCGTAGGTCACGCACTATGGCTTGCTGCCCCGAGACGAAACACGGATGGGAGCGCCGGCGGATGGCAGACCTGCTTACGATCGAGAACCTGGGAAACCTGCTGATGCTGTGTTTCCTGCAGGCCGTTCTTGGCTTCGACAACCTGCTGTACATCAGCATCGAAAGCCAGCGCGCGCCGGTGGCGCAGCAAAGGGCGGTGCGGTTCTGGGGCATCATCATCGCCGTGGCGCTGCGGGTCGTGCTGCTGTTGGTGATGATCCGGCTGATCGACAGCCTGTCGGCCCCTTTCTTCGTGATGAACTGGACCGGCGTGCTGGAAGGCGGCGTGAATTTCGCCACGGTCGTGTTCATCCTCGGCGGCATCTTCATCATCTACACGGCGGTCAAGGAAATCTCGCATATGCTGTCGGTCGAGCATCTGGAGCATGACGTGGAGGGCAAGCCGGGGAAATCGGGCCTTCAGGTGATTGCCCTGATCGTGACCATGAACCTGGTGTTCAGCTTCGATTCGATCCTGTCGGCACTGGCCATCACCGATGTTTTCCCGGTACTGGCCACCGCGATCCTGGCTTCGGGCGCGGCGATGGTTCTTCTGGCCGATGGCGTCACCACCTTCATCCAGAAAAACCGGATGTACGAGGTGCTGGGCCTGTTCGTCCTGCTGATTGTCGGCGTGGTGCTGCTGGGCGAGGCCGGCCCGGCCGCGGCCCACGCGATGCACGACGATGCGCTGCAGCTCAAGATCTTCGGCTATCCGCTGATCCCGATGTCGAAAACCACTTTCTACTTCGCGGTTTTGGTACTTTTCGCCGTCGAAATCCTGCAATCGGGCTATTCGCGCAAACTCGCCGCGGAACGCCGGGCCGAGCAAAGCTTCAAGTCGTAACGCGCAGCGCGCGCTTTCACGTAACCTTTGCATCGCCTATATAAGCGGTGCGGTGCAGATAACGGGGGCAGGATGTCGGACACGGGGCTGCAAAAGATCGCCTTTTTCCTTCTGGTGGCGCTGATCTTCTACGTCTCGGCCGGCGGAGGCACGTGATGGCACAGCGTTATGGTGGGAAATTCAGCCCCCAGGGCACCGGCGGCCCCAAGGATGCGCCGCCCCCGAAGAACCCGTTTCACGGCAAGACCCGCACCCGCGCGGGCGGGCGGGTGAATTTCCTGTTCATCGCGCCCTTCCCGCTGCTGTTTTCCGCCTTCGCATCCGAACCCGTGGGCCTGGCGCTCGATCTGGCGGCCTTCGGCGTGCTGATCCTGGCCGCCTGGCTGACCCGCGAAGGGCTGAAGGCCCAAGAAGCCTATGAGGCGCGCCGCGTCGCCCGCCGCCCCGCCATCCCGCGCAAGATCTTTGCCTCGGTGCTGACCGGCGCAGGGCTGTTTCTGGCCGGCTTCGCACCCGAGGCCGGGCTGCTGAATCCGGTGATCTTCGCGGTACTGGGCACGGTGCTGCACAGCTTTGCCTTCGGCCTCGATCCGCTGTCGGACAAGGGCATGGAAGGGGTCGATACATTTCAGCAGGATCGCGTCGCCCATGCCGTGGACGAGGCCGAGAAACACCTGGCCGCGATGAAAGACGCCATCCTGCGCGCCGGCGACCGCAAGCTCGAGGCCCGCGTCGACGCGTTTCAGGCCACCGCGCGCGAAATGTTCCGCACCGTCGAGCAAGACCCGCGCGATCTGACCGCCGCGCGCAAATATCTGGGCGTCTACCTGCTGGGCGCGCGCGATGCGACGGCCAAGTTCGCCGATATCTACAGCCGCACCCGCGATGCCGGCGTCCGCGCCGATTACGAGGCGCTGCTGACCGATCTTGAACAGAATTTCGCGGCCCGGACCAACAGCCTGTTGCTGGATGACCGTTCGGACCTGGATGTTGAAATCGAAGTGCTGCGCGAACGGCTACAGCGCGAAGGGGTACGCTCCTAGGCGCCCCGCAAGAGAAAAAGGGAAAGTTCCGATGTCACAGAATGTTCGTGAGAAAGCCGCCCAGGATCTGGCCGAAGTGGAAAAGCTGACCGCCGTGATCCTGCCCGAACCCGTGGGCGAGATCGTGCCGCTGGAAACCGCCGAAGCGCCCGTGGCCGAAGAGATCCGCAAACGCATGGGCGAGATCGACATGGGCAACACCAATTCGATCATCGCCTTCGGCTCGGCCGCGCAGGCGGAATTGCAGCAGATCAGCCAGGCGATGCTGGCCGATGTGCGCAACAAGGATGTCGGCCCGGCCGGCGACAGCCTGCGCAACATCGTCACCACCATCCGCGGCTTTTCAGTGTCCGAGCTGGACGTGCGGCGCGAACGCAGCTGGTGGGAAAAACTTCTGGGCCGTTCCGCCCCCTTCGCCAAGTTTCTGGCGAATTTCGAAACGGTTCAGGGCCAGATCGACAAGATCACCGACAACCTGCTGACCCATGAGCACAAGCTGCTGAAAGACATCAAGTCGCTTGATAACCTCTATGAAAAGACGCTCGATTTCTACGACGAGCTGGCGCTCTACATCGCCGCCGGCGAAGAGAAGCTGAAAGAGCTGGACGGCACCGTCATCCCCGCCAAGGAAAAAGAGGTCGCCGCCACCCCCGAGGGGGATCAGGTGATCGTGGCGCAGGAATTGCGCGACCTGCGCGCCGCGCGCGACGATCTGGAACGCCGGGTGCATGACCTGAAACTGACTCGCCAGGTCACGATGCAGTCGCTGCCCTCGATCCGGCTGGTGCAGGAAAACGACAAATCGCTGGTCACCAAGATCAACTCGACGCTCGTCAACACCGTGCCGCTGTGGGAAACCCAGCTTGCGCAGGCGGTGACGATCCAGCGCTCCAAGGAGGCCGCCGAGGCGGTGCGCGGCGCGGCCGACCTGACCAACGAGCTGCTGACCGCCAATGCCGAAAACCTGCAACAGGCCAACCGCGTGGTGCGCGAAGAGATGGAGCGCGGCGTGTTCGATATCGAAGCGGTGAAATCGGCCAACGCGACGCTGATCGCCACGATCCAGGAAAGCCTGCAGATCGCCGATGAGGGCAAGGCCAAGCGCGCCGCCGCCGAGGAAGACCTCAAGAAGATGGAAGCCGAGCTGCGCGATACGCTGGCCGCCGCCAAAGCCCGCCACGATGGTGTGGGTGACACGGCCGCCACGGCCGTGCCCGGCGTCTGAGAACGGGAGGCAGTCATCAAAGCCCCCCTTACCAGACTGGCGCTGGCCCTGATCGCCGGCCTCGGCCTCGCCTCCTGCGAGACGGCCGTGCCGGTGCCGGCCACCGCCCCGCCGGAACGCCCGAGCACGCCCGTCGCGGTGCCCACCGAGCCGTCCGAGGTCAGCCAGGCGACGGCAGCGCATTTCGCCCGGGTTCAGTCGGATCTTCTGGCGCGGGGGCTGCTGCGCAGCGATGGCGGCGGCCCCGACGTGCCGTTTTCCCAAAGGCAGCTTGTGGAAAACTTCGTGCAGATCGCGCTTTATGACGAATATGTCGCCCGGAACGGCGCCCTCGTCGCCCAAACCACCGAAAGCCGCCTGCGCCGCTGGGAAGAGCCTGTCCGCCTGGGCATCACCTTCGGTGCCAGCATCTCCGAGGCGCAGCGCAATCAAGACCGCAAAGACATCGCCGCCTATGCCGCCCGCCTGTCACGCGTCAGCGGCCTGCCGATCGGCGTGACCAGCCCCGAGGCCGCGAATTTCCACGTGCTGGTTCTGAACGAGGATGAAAGGCGCGCCTACGCCCCGCAGCTGCGCCGGCTCGCGCCGGGCATCGACGAAACCGCCGTGCGCACCATCACCGGCATGCCCCGCTCGACGCTCTGCCTGGTCTTCGCCTTTTCCCGCGGCAATGCGTCGAACTATTCCCGCGCGGTTGCCGTGATCCGGGGCGAACACCCCGACCTGCTGCGCCTGTCATGCATCCACGAAGAACTCGCCCAGGGCCTTGGCCTGGCCAATGACAGCCCCGCCGCGCGCCCCTCGATCTTCAACGACGACGAGGAATTCGCGCTGCTGACGAACCATGACGAGCTGCTCCTGAAAATGCTCTACGACCCGCGCCTGCGCCCCGGCATGCAGGTCGCAGAGGCCCGCCCCATCCTGCGCCAGATCGCGGCAGAGCTGCTGGGAGGCGAGAGTTGAACATCCCCCACGGCGCCGCCGCGGCACCGTGGTCTCCGAAATTCCGGCCGCGCGGGTCGCGGCGGGCCCCAACCCCGAGGACACAGATATGGGTATTTTCGATTTCCTCTCCGGCGAATTCATTGACGTCATCCACTGGACCGATGACAGCCGCGACACGATGGTCTGGCGGTTCGAGCGCGAAGGCCATGAAATCAAATACGGCGCCAAACTGACGGTGCGCGAAGGCCAGGCGGCGGTGTTCGTGCACGAAGGCCAGATCGCCGATGTGTTCACCCCCGGCCTCTATATGCTCGAAACCAACAACATGCCGGTGCTCACCACGCTGCAGCACTGGGATCACGGGTTCAAATCGCCCTTCAAATCCGAAATCTACTACGTCAACACGACCCGGTTCAACGATCTCAAATGGGGCACCAAGAACCCGATCATGCTGCGCGACCCCGAATTCGGCCCCACCCGCCTGCGCGCCTACGGCACCTATTCGGTACGCGTCTCCGATCCGGCGAAATTCCTGATCGAAATCGTCGGCACCGACGGCGAATTCACCATGGACGAGATCAGCTTTCAGATCCGCAACATCATCGTGCAGGAATTTTCCCGCGTGATCGCCGCCTCCGGCATCCCGGTGCTCGACATGGCCGCCAACACCGCCGATCTGGGCAAGCTGGTCGCCGCGCAGATCTCCGGCACGCTCGAAGATTACGGCCTGTCGATGCCCGAACTCTACATCGAGAACATCTCACTCCCCCCCGCGGTGGAAGAGGCGCTCGACAAACGCACCTCGATGGGGCTGGCGGGCGATCTGGGCAAGTTCACCCAGTATTCGGCGGCCGAGGCGATGACAGCCGCCGCGCGCAACCCCTCGGGCGGCGGCGGCATGGGCGCCGGGCTCGGCATCGGCCTTGGCATGGCGGCCGCCGGCCAGATGGCGCAACCGGGCCCCTGGGGCGCGCGCCCCGCGCAAACCGCCCCGGCCGCACCGCCCCCGCCGCCGGTCGAACATGTCTGGCACATCGCCGAAAACGGGGAAACCAGGGGGCCCTATTCCAAGGCCGATCTGGGCCGGATGACCACAGAAGGCGGGCTGACGCGCCAAACCTATGTCTGGACACCGGGCCAGGACGGCTGGATGCGGGCCGAGGACGTGGCCGAGCTGGCACAGCTCTTCACCATCCTGCCACCGCCGCCGCCGCCCGCAGCCTGACCACCCGTTTCATCTTTCCTCAAATATCCCCGCCGGAGGCGTGAAACTCTTGTCCGAACGACCGGCACAATCGGAACACCGCTTTCCCTGCGATCAGTGCGGGGCCGACCTCCGGTTCGATCCGGCGGCGGCAAAGCTGGTCTGTGATCACTGCGGCAACACGGTGCCGGTCAACAGCCCCGCCCCCCGCGCCGCCGTGATCCGCGAGCTGGATTTCCACGCCGCGCTGAAGGCGCGGCTGCCCGACGCCGAGATCGAGGAAACCCGCGTCCTGAGTTGCACGAACTGCGGCGCCCAGGTCGAGTTCGACGCGAACACCCACGCCGCCGAATGCCCGTTCTGCGCCACCCCCGTGGTCACCGATACCGGCCTCCACCGCCATATCAAGCCGCGCGGCGCCCTGCCCTTCGCGCTCGACGAATCCACCGCGCGCAAGGCGATGACCGATTGGCTCGGGCGGCTGTGGTTCGCGCCCAACGGCTTGCAGGATTATGCGCGCAAGGGGCGGAAGATGCAGGGCATCTACGTGCCCTACTGGACCTTCGACGCCGACACGAAATCCGCCTACCGGGGCGAACGCGGCACGGTCTATTATGAAACCCGCACGGTGATGCGCGATGGCAAGCGTGAAACGGTCCGGGTTCAGAAAATCCGCTGGCGCCCGGTGTCGGGCCGGGTGGCGCGGTTCTTCGACGATGTGCTGGTTCTGGCCTCCCGCTCGCTGCCCAAACGCTTTACCGACGCGCTGGAGCCCTGGGATCTGTCGGCGCTGGAGCCCTACCGGCCCGAATACCTCGCCGGGTTCCGGGCGGAAGGCTATTCCGTCGAACTGGCCCAGGGCTTCGACGAGGCCCGCGCGCATATGGACCGGGCCATCGAACGGGACGTGAAATTCGACATCGGCGGTGACGCGCAGCGCATTCACGCGCTGGATACCAGAGTGTCGGACGTAACCTTCAAGCACATCCTGCTGCCGGTCTGGCTTGCCGCGTATAAATATCGCGGCAAGACCTATCGCTTCGTCGTCAACGGCCAGACCGGCCGGGTTCAGGGGGAACGCCCCTGGTCGGCCTGGAAAATCGCGCTGGCCGTCGTGCTGGGCGCGATCGTCGCCGGCATCATTGGTTATCTGGCGGCAATGAACCAGCAATAGCCGGCTCAGCCCGACGAGATCGGAATCTCCGTGGCGCCGCGCCCCCGGGTCGGATCTTTCCGCCCGACCGAAAGCGTCAGCACACCATCCTTCAGCGCGGCGCTGACAAGGCCGGGGTCGGCCTCGGGCGGCAGGCGGAAACTGCGCGAGAATGATCCGTACTGGCGCTCGCTGAAATACCAGCTGTCGCCGCTTTGCTCGCTCTCGGATCGTTTTTCGCCCTTCACCGTCAGAACGCCATCTTCAACGGTGACGGAGATATCCTTTTCCGCCACGCCCGGCAGCTCCAGCGCGATGCGATAGCCTTCGTCGCGAACCGAGGCTTCGGATGCCGGCGCGAACCAGTCGGCCACCCGCGCGCCCACGCTGCGGAACGGATCGTAGAGCGACGGCCAAAGCCCTGTCGTATGTGTTTTTTCCACCATCTCGGGCCTCCTTTTCCCAATGTTGTGAATAGCAGACTCATGTAACAACCCCGATGTCCGGTCACTGACGCCGGTCAATTTCCGCCGCCCCCTTTTGCACCGCCGTGCCCGCGCCGCTATGCAGAAGACCCGCAAACCCGAAAGGAGTCGCTCATGATCCTGTGCTGCGGCGAAGCGCTGATCGACATGCTACCGCGCCGGACGATGGCGCGCGAGCGGGCCTTTGTGCCCAACCCCGGCGGGGCGGTGTTCAACACGGCCATCGCGCTGGCGCGTCTCGGTGTGCCCACCGGGTTCTTTTCTCGCCTGTCGTCGGACATGTTCGGCGGGATGCTGCGCGACGCGCTTGGCGCCGCCGGCGTGGACACGGGCCTTGCCCAGACCTGCGACAGCCCGACCACACTGGCCTTCGTACAGCTAGAAAACGGCGAAGCGCGCTATTCGTTCCATGATGAAAACACCGCCGGGCGGCTGTTGTCGACGGCGGATCTGCCCGCCCTGCCCGACAATGTGGATGCCCTGTTTTTCGGCGGCCTCTCCTTGATGACAGAGCCCTGTGGCGCGGCCTATGAAACCCTGATGGCCCGGGAATCCGCCGCGCGCGTCACGATGATCGACCCGAATATCCGGCCCGCCCATATCGCGGACGAGGCCACCTATCGCGCCCGGCTGGGCCGGCTGTTCGCGCTGGCCGATATCGTGAAACTGTCCGACGCCGATCTGCGCTGGATCGAAGGCGATGGCGATGTTTCCGATCTCGCGCACGGGTTGCTGGCCAGGGGCCCCAGCCTGGTGTTCATCACCGAGGGCGCGCGCGGCGCCCGTGTTCTGGGCGCCGGGGAAGAGCTGTTCCTGCCCGCGCCACGGGCCGAGGTCGTGGATACGATCGGGGCCGGCGACACGTTCAACGCCGGCGTTCTGGCCGCGCTGCACGCCGAAGGCCGGCTGAACAAATCCGCGCTCGCGGGGATCGGCAAGGACGCGATGGCGACGGCGCTGGCGCTTGGCCTCCGGGCGGCGGCGGTCACGGTTTCGCGGGCCGGCGCCAACCCGCCCATGGCAGAGGATCTGGCATGAGGGCCCTGATACAGCGGGTCAGCGCAGCGTCGGTTCAGGTCGAGGGCACGGTGATCGGGCAGATCGGGCCGGGCCTTGTGATTCTGGTCTGCGCGATGGCGGGCGATACCACGGCGCAGGCCGAACAGCTTGCCGCCAAGATCGCGAAGCTGCGCATTTTCCGCGACGAGGCGGGCAAGATGAATCGCAGCCTTCTGGATACCGGCGGCGCCACGCTGGTGGTCAGCCAGTTCACGCTGGCCGCCGACACGTCCCGCGGCAATCGCCCCGGATTTTCCGCCGCGGCGGCGCCCGAGGCCGGCAAAGCGCTGTATCTGCATTTCGCCGAACAGATGCGCGCGCTTGGCATCGAAACGCAAACCGGCCGCTTTGGCGCGGACATGGCGGTGAGCCTGACCAATGACGGCCCGGTCACGATCTGGCTGGACCAGTGAGCGCCCAAAAAATAGGCATTCACCTATCTGTTCATCACCAAATCGGTGGGAGTTTCCGGTTGATCAACGGCAAGCTGTTGCAGCCGCTTCGCAATTTCTTAACCTGATCCCATGAACGAAAACACACGCTTTTTTGACGAGCTTCAGAACCCCGACGGCACCCCCCGCCGCCCCTATGAAGATTATTTCGGATGGTTCTCGAACGAGGACTTGCGGCGGCTGCAGAAAAAATCGCGTGAGGCGGAGACTTTTTTCCGCCGTACCGGCATTACCTTCAACGTCTACGGCCAGGCCGAGGCCGACGAACGGCTGATTCCGTTCGACATCGTGCCGCGCATCATTTCGGAACATGAATGGAGCAAACTGACAAAGGGCATCGAACAGCGTGTCCGGGCGATCAATGCGTTTCTCTATGACATCTACCACCGGCAAGAGATTCTGCGCGCGGGCCGTGTTCCGGCCGAGCTGATCGCCCAGAATGACGCGTTCCTGCCAGAGATGATCGGCGTCAGCCCGCCGGGCGGCGTCTATACCCATATCGTCGGCGTCGATCTGGTGCGCACAGGCGAAGATGATTTCTTCGTGCTGGAGGATAATGCCCGCACCCCTTCGGGCGTGTCCTACATGCTCGAAAATCGCGAAACCATGCTTCAGATGTTTCCCGAGCTGTTCAGCAGGATCAAGGTGCAGGAGGTCTCCAACTATCCCACGCGCCTGCGCCGCTCGCTTGCGGCCTGCGCCCCGACGATGGCCAACGGCGGGCCGAACGTGGCGGTGCTGACGCCGGGCATCCACAACTCCGCCTATTTCGAACATTCCTTTCTGGCCGACCATATGGGTGCCGAACTGGTCGAGGGCAGCGACCTGCGCGTAGTCGACGGGCGCATCGCCATGCGCACGACGCAGGGCTATACCCCGATCGACGTTATCTACCGCCGCGTCGATGATGAATTTCTCGATCCGCTGACCTTCAACCCGGACAGCCTTCTGGGTGTGCCGGGGATCATGGATGTCTATCGCGCGGGCGGCATCACCATCGCCAACGCGCCGGGCACGGGCATTGCCGACGACAAGGCAATCTATAGCTACATGCCTGATATCGTGGAGTTTTACACCGGGGAAAAGGCGATTCTGCAAAACGTGCCCACCTGGCGCTGCTCAGAGCCGGGGGCGCTTTCCTACGTGCTCGACAATCTCGAAGAGCTGGTGGTGAAAGAGGTTCACGGCTCTGGCGGTTACGGCATGCTGGTGGGGCCGGCCGCATCGAAAAAGGAAATCGCGGCGTTCCGGGCCAAGCTGGAGGCCAAGCCGTCAAACTATATCGCCCAGCCCACGCTGGCGCTTTCCACCGTTCCGATCCTCGCCAAGGAGGGGCTTGCCCCGCGCCATGTGGATCTGCGCCCCTATGTGCTGGTCTCGCCCGACCGGATTGACATCACGCCGGGCGGGCTGACACGGGTTGCGCTGAAGAAAGGCTCGCTCGTGGTTAACTCGAGCCAGGGCGGCGGAACGAAAGACACATGGGTGCTGGGGGGATAAGAGGATGCTGGGCAGGACTGCCGGCGGGCTTTTCTGGATGTTCCGTTATCTGGAGCGTTCCGAAAACACGGCCCGCCTGATCGAAGCCGGGTTCCGGATCGCGCTGACCCGCCCCGACTCGGCGAAAGACGAATGGGCCTCGGTGCTGGAAACCGCGAGCGTGCGGCATGATTATCTCGCGCGGCATGACGATTTCGACGGCGCGGCGGTGATCGACTTTCTGCTGCGCGACAAGACAAACCCCTCTTCGGTGATGTCGGCGATCGAAGCCGCGCGCAACAACGCCCGCATGGTGCGCACCGCGCTGACCCGCGAGGTGTGGGAGGCCGTCAACGAAAGCTGGATGAGCCTGAAAGAGGCGCTGCGCCGCCCGGTGCGCGAGGCCGACCTGCCCGGCATTCTGGGGCTGATCCGGCGCCAGAGCGCACTGGTGCGCGGCGCGCTTCACGGCACCATGCTGCGCAATGACATTTTCGATTTCGCCCGCATCGGCACCTTTCTGGAACGCGCCGACAACACCGCGCGCATTCTGGACGTGAAGTACTATGTGCTGCTGCCGTCGGTCAGCCAGATCGGATCGTCACTGGACAACGTGCAATGGGAAACCATCCTGCGCTCGGTTGCGGGGCAGCGTTCCTATCGCTGGCTGAACGGCACCGATATCACGCCGCGCGGCATCGCCGAATTCCTGATCCGTGACAGGCGGATGCCCCGGTCTCTGGCGTTTTGCGTGTCAAAGCTTTCGGGCAATCTGGGCTATCTGCAGGAACAGTATGAAAATCAATACGCCAGCCTCGATATGGTGCGGTCATTGCGCGGCAAACTGCTGGAAACCGATATCGAAGACATCTTCGAAACCGGGCTGCACGAGTTTCTGACGGAATTCCTGGGTGACAATGCCGCCCTGGCCGCGCAGATTGAAAAAGACTTCCGGTTTATTGGCTGAGCCCGCATGCGCCTTCAGATTTCCCACCGCACGATCTACACCTACGAAAACCCCGTGGCCTATGGCCTGCAGGAACTGCGCCTGATCCCCAAGAACCGCCCGGCGCAGCATGTCGTGAACTGGAGCGTCGAGATCGAGGGCGGCAAGCGCGAGCTGGAGTTCGAAGATCAGCATATGAACCGCGTCCTGCTGATTTCCTTCGACGGCGCCGGGCACGAGATCTCCATCACCTGTTCGGGCACGGTCGAAACCTTCGATACGGCCGGCATCTGCGGCAAGCACGCGGGTTGCGCCCCGCTGTGGTATTTCGCCCACTCCACGGATCTGACCCGCGCCGGCAACCTGACCCGCAAGCTGACCAAGGGCCTGCTGAGCGAGATCGAAGACCCGGTCGCGCGGATGCATCAGCTTTCGGCCAATGTGCTGGAGGCCGTCGAATATGATCCCGGCCATACCAATGCGAAAACAACAGCCGAAGATGCGCTGACCGCCGGCCATGGCGTGTGTCAGGACCATGCCCATGTTTTCATCGCCGCGGCGCGGTCGATGGGCGTTCCCGCCCGTTATGTGTCGGGCTATCTGATGATGGACGACCGCGTGCATCAGGAGGCCAGTCATGCCTGGGCCGAAGCGCATGTGGAGAATATCGGCTGGGTCGGCTTCGACGTCTCGAACGGCATTTCCCCCGATGAGCGCTATGTGCGCGTGGCCACGGGGCTCGACTATCGCGAGGCGGCGCCGATCCACGGGCTACGCATTGGCAATAGCGGTCATGAAGCTTTGAACGTAGACATCCAGGTACAGCAGCAATAGGTGTTGGTCACCGCGGACAGGAGCGTTTCATGACCTATTGTGTTGGCCTTCGCCTCAATACCGGACTGGTCTTCATGTCCGACACCCGTACCAATGCCGGGGTCGACAATATTTCGACCTTCCGCAAGATGCAGTGCTGGTCGGTGCCGGGCGAACGGGTGATCACCGTGCTGACGGCCGGAAACCTGGCCACCACCCAGGCAGTCATCAGCCTTCTGGACGAGCGCACCAAGGCGCACGGCGAACGGAACCCGTCGATCTTCGAACAGCCGTCGATGTTTCAGGTGGCCCGGCTGATTGGCGAAACCCTGCGCGAGGTGATCGCCGAACATGCGGAATCCGGCCAGCGGGCCGACGCGGCGTTCAATGCCACAATGATCGTCGGCGGCCAGATCGGCCTGGGCGAGCCCCGGCTGTTCCTGATCTACCCCGAGGGCAATTTCATCGAAGCCTCTGCCGACACGCCGTTTTTCCAGATCGGCGAAACCAAGTACGGCCGCCCCATTCTGGTGCGCGCCTTCGACCCGGACATGAGCTTTGCCGACGCCATCAAACTGTTGCTCGTGTCCTTTGACAGCACGATCAAGGCCAACCTCTCGGTCGGCCTGCCGCTGGATTTTCAGATCTACGAGACCGGCAGCCTGCAACCGGGAGAGATTCACCGGGTCGAACGCGATGACGCCTATTTCCAGACGATTTCCCATGGCTGGGGCGATGCGTTGAAAATAGCGATCGACAGCCTGCCGCCCTATGAGATCACGCCCGGCTGATCGCCGGGGGAACGGCTCTCCAACCAGCCTCCCGGCCGGCCGCCGACTCGGGGAACCGGTTTCTTGCGCGCGGGTTCCGCGCGGCTGCTACAAATTACGCATTTGCACATTTAATAATCAAACAGCGCAATTAATTAACAAGCCCCGGCCGCCCCCCCCATTTGCCGGCACGCGCCCCCGCCCACTGCGAAAGTATGCCGCACCGCTGCGGTCAGGGTGACGCTATGTCACCCTGGCCCAGCGCCATAAAAAATCCACATTTCTTTCAAAGCGTTGGGCTTATCCGCAATTGCCGCGCGATCCGCTCCCGGTTGCAAAACCCGCATCTCAAATACCCTTTTTGTCCGAACCGGTGCATTTTGCTCACCGGTCCTGTTCATTTTTTGCAGGAGACACCAACAGCAAAAATTATCAACGCTTTGCGCCGGTGGGGCGTCTCGCTCCACGGGACGTAACAGGGACTATCTGCTCATGATGAAAAAAATTCTTTCCGCCGCCGTTCTTACGGCTGTGTTCGCTGGCGCGGCGCAGGCCGAGATCAAGGTCGGCATTCTGCATTCGCTGTCAGGAACGATGGCCATTTCCGAAACGACGCTGAAAGACACCATGCTGATGCTCATCGAGCAGCAGAACGCCAAGGGCGGATTGCTGGGTGAAGAGATCGTGCCGGTGGTCGTCGACCCGGCATCCGACTGGCCGCTCTTCGCCGAAAAAACCCGCGAGCTGATCAGCAACGAAGGCGTGGACGTGATCTTCGGCTGCTGGACCTCGTCCAGCCGCAAGGCGATCCTGCCGGTGCTCGAAGAACTGAACGGCCTGCTGTTCTACCCGGTTCAGTATGAGGGCGAGGAAAGCTCCAAGAACGTGTTCTACACCGGCGCCGCCCCCAACCAGCAGGCAATCCCCGCCACCGATTACTTCCTCGAGGAACTGGGGGTCGAGAAATTCGCGCTGCTGGGCACCGATTACGTCTATCCGCGCACAACCAACAAGATCCTCGAAGCCTATCTCAAGGACAAGGGCATTGCGGCCGAAGATATCTTCGTCAACTACACACCCTTCGGTCATTCCGACTGGTCCAAGATCGTGGCTGACGTTGTCGCGCTTGGCGCCGACGGCAAGAAGGTGGGCGTGATTTCCACCATCAACGGCGACGCCAACATCGGCTTTTACAAGGAGCTGGCCGCCGCCGGCATCTCGGCCGACGACATCCCCGTCGTTGCGTTCTCGGTGGGTGAGGAAGAGCTTTCCGGCCTCGACACCTCCAACCTTGTCGGCCACCTGGCAGCCTGGAACTACTTCCAGTCCGCCGATGCGCCCGTCAACGAAGAGTTCGTGGCCGCATGGAAAGCCCGGATGGGCGAAGATCGCGTGACCAACGACCCGATGGAGGCCCATGTCATCGGCTTCGACATGTGGGTTCAGGCCGTTGAGAAAGCCGGCACCGCCGATGTCGATGCGGTGCGCGAGGCGATGTATGGCCTGCAAGTGCCGAACCTGACCGGGGGCACCGCCACGATGCTGCCGAACCACCACCTGACCAAGCCGGTTCTGATCGGTGAAATCCAGGCCGACGGCCAGTTCGACATCATCAGCCAGACCGAAGAAGTGCCGGGTGATGCCTGGACCGATTACCTGCCGGAATCTGCGGTTCTGGAGGCAGACTGGCCGGGTCTTGGCTGCGGCATGTACAACACCGAGACCGAGACCTGCGTGCAGATCAAGTCGAACTACTGAGCCGCCTCATGGGCTTGGACTTTCACGACGACAAGAAGGAGGGGGCCACGCGCCCCCTCCGGTTTGGGCAGGAATGACACGCATATTTCTCATCGGGCTCCGCGCGGCATTGTTCTGGTTTCTGGCCGCGTTTGCCGTTCAGGCGCAAAGCCCCATTCAGGATCTTCTTCAGGAAAACCGCGCGGCGGTCGAAAAGGCCTCGCGCAAGACCATAGATGACGTGATCGGGGCGCTGCTGGCCTCGGGCCTTCCCGAAACCCGCGAGGTTCTTGCCAGATGGCGGGAAAAAGAGCTGTGGCAGCGCGACGAGGACGGGCTGTTCTTTTTCGCCGAAGCAGTGGACGGGAACACCTATCGCCTGATCGACATCGCCACCGGCGAAGCGGTCGGCGAGTATGACAAGAAGCTGGTCAGCCAGCTCAAGCCCAACAGCGGCGTGCGCAGCGTGATCGCCACGGCGCTTGTGCGGTTTCAGCTGACAGACCCCGATCCGGCCAAGCGCGCCGAGGGGCTGACCGCCATCGAACGCGGCCCCGAAGCCTCGCATCTGGAGGCGCTGCGCGCCTCGATCGAGGGCGAGAACGACTCCGGGCTTCTGGCCCGCAAACAGCGGCTGGAACGGTTGCTGACCATTGCCTATGACGATGACAGCGCCCTGCGCGTGGCCGCCATCGAAAGCTTTTCCACCGACCTGGGCGTCGACGCCCGCGCCGCGCTGAACCCGCTGCTGGCCACCACGCGCAAGGCCGCGCCCGCGCTGCCCGAGGGCGTGAACATCGCCAACGTTCTGAAACCCGGCAGCAGCGCCCTGCCCCGAAGCGAGGCCTACGCGCTTTTGGTGGCGGCGGATCTGGCGCCGCCGCTGGTCACCGCGGCGCAAAAGAAAGAGGCGCTGATCGCCAATATCGCGGATGGCACCGTCGCGGGCATGCCCATCCACACCCTTGGCACCGCCGAGGCGCGGGCACGGGCCTATGCCGCCCTCGCCGACCAGGGGCTTGCCCCGCCCGACGTCACCGAGGACGGGATCGACGCGGCCCTGGGGGCGCATGTCTTCTTCGATCAGTATAACGAACCCGACGCCGCCATCACCGCCGCGGCCGAAGAGGCGCTTTCGTCGGTCTCGACCCGCGTCGGGGTGAACCAGGCCCTTGATCTGGCGCTCGACGGGCTGTCGCTGGCGTCGATCTATTTCCTGGCCGCGATCGGGCTGGCCATCACCTTCGGCGTGATGGGCGTGATCAACATGGCACATGGCGAGTTCATCATGATGGGCGCCTATACCGGCTATGTGGTGCAGCAATTCGTGCCCAACTATACCGCGTCCATCATCGTGGCGCTGCCGCTGGCCTTTGCCGTGACCTTCGCCGCCGGCGTGGCGATGGAGCGGCTGGTGATCCGCTGGCTCTATAACCGCCCGCTGGAAACCCTGCTGGCGACCTTCGGCATTTCCATCGCGCTGCAGCAACTGGCCAAGAACATCTTCGGCACCCAGGCCCGCCCGCTGACCAGCCCCGGCTGGCTGGACGGGGCGCTGGTGCTGAACGATGTGGTGTCGATCAGCTACATCCGCATCGCGATCTTCGTGCTCGGGATCATCTTCCTGTTCCTGCTGCTGTTCGTGCTGAACAAGACCCGGCTGGGGCTGGAGATGCGCGCGGTCACGCAAAACCCGCGCATGGCGGCCAGCATGGGGATCAACCCCGACCGGGTGAACATGCTGACCTTCGGGCTCGGCTCGGGCATCGCCGGGATCGCGGGCGTGGCGATCGGGCTTTACGCCAAGGTCACGTCGGAACTGGGCAGCGACTATATCGTGCAAAGCTTCATGACCGTGGTCGTGGGCGGGGTCGGCAATATCTGGGGCACCCTTCTGGGGGCGGCGCTGATCGGCTTCCTGCAAAAAGGGATCGAGTGGATGAACCCCTCCAACACTCTCGCCGCGCAGACCTACATGATCATCTTCATCATCATCTTCATCCAGTTCCGGCCAAAGGGCATCATCGCCCTCAAGGGCCGCGCGGCGGGAGACTAGGCCATGGAACGCAGCTTTTTCGCCCGCAACCCTTCGGCCCTGATCTTCATCCTGCTGCTGGCGGCCTTCACCCTTGGCGTCACCCTGCTGTCCGAAGGTTTCGGCATGGATGTGGTTTCCACCTCCATGGTCAAGACCCTGGGCAAGACGCTTTGCCTGTGCCTGGTTGCCGTGGCGATGGATCTTGTCTGGGGCTATTGCGGCATCCTTTCGCTGGGCCATTTCGCCTTTTTCGGGCTGGGCGGCTACATGATCGGCATGTGGCTGATGTATGAACGCACCAAGGCCATCGTGATTTCGGCAACCGCCGGCGGCCCCCTGCCCGCGACGCCCGAGGAAATCCGCGAAGGTATCGGCGTGCAGATCTTCGGTGTGGTCGGCGGATCGGAGATCCCACCGATCTGGTATTTCGCCGACAGCCTGACCATCCAGCTTGCGCTGGTGGTGCTGGTGCCCGGCCTTCTGGCGCTGATCTTCGGCTGGCTCGCCTTCCGCAGCCGCGTGGCCGGGGTGTACCTGTCGATCCTGACCCAGGCGATGACACTGGCCCTGTCGCTCTACCTGTTCCAGAATGACAGCGGGTTGCGCGGCAACAACGGCCTGTCGGGGCTGCAGAACCTGCCGGGCGCCGAAAACGTGCCGCAAACCCTGATCTCGATCTATTTCCTGTGGGCCTCCGCGCTGGCGCTCGGGCTGGGGTATCTGCTGGCGGCCTGGGTCGCGGGCGGCAAGTTCGGCTCGGTGATCCGTGGCATCCGCGATGACGAGGCGCGGGTGCGGTTCCTGGGCTATCACGTCGAGGGCTACAAGCTTTTCGTCTTCACCCTCACGGCCGTGATCGCCGCCATCGCCGGGGCGCTCTACTATCCGCAGGCGGGCATCATCAACCCGGCCGAGATCGCGCCGATCGCCAGCATCTATCTGGCGGTCTGGGTCGCGATCGGCGGGCGCGGGCGGCTTTACGGCGCGGTGATCGGCGCCGCCCTCGTCAGCCTCGTGTCCACCTGGTTCACCGGCGGGCAGGCGCCCGACATTCCGCTGGGCTTTTACACGGTGCAATGGGTGGATTGGTGGCTGATCCTGCTGGGCCTCAGCTTCGTGCTGGTCACCCTGTTCGCGCCCAAGGGCATCGGCGGGCTGTTCGACCTGATCGCCGGGCGCGGATCGCCCGAGCGCCACGGGGCCGATCTTGGCCCCGATCCCGGCGCCTTGCGCGAGAAGGAGGCCGAGGAATGAGCACGCTGCTAGAGGTTTCCGGCATCTCCGTCACCTTCGACGGGTTCCGCGCCATCAACAACCTGAGCTTTCGGATCGGCGAGGCCGAGCTGCGCGCGATCATCGGCCCCAATGGCGCCGGCAAGACCACCTTCATGGATATCGTCACCGGCAAGACCCGCCCCGACGAGGGGCGCGTGATCTGGGGCGAAAAGAACGTCAGCCTGCTGAAGATGTCGGAAAGCCAGATCGCGCGCCAGGGCATCGGCCGCAAGTTCCAGCGCCCCACCGTGTTCGAGGATCAGTCGGTGTTCGACAACCTGCTGATGGCGTTGAAAAATGATCGGGGGCCGTTCGCGGTGCTGACCTATCGCCGCTCGGCCGAGGATGCCGACAAGGTGCGCGCCCTCGCCGAAGAGATCGGGCTGAAGGCCGAACTGCCGCGCAAGGCGGGCGAACTGGCGCATGGGCAAAAGCAATGGCTGGAAATCGGCATGCTGCTGGCCCAGGAACCACGCCTGCTGCTGGTCGATGAACCGGCGGCGGGGATGAGCCCGGCGGAACGCGAACACACCACCGCGCTGCTGGTCGAAGCGGCGAAAACCCGCGCCGTGGTCGTGGTCGAGCATGACATGGAATTCGTCCGCCGGCTGGGCTGCAAGGTGACGGTGTTTCACGAAGGCTCGGTTCTGGCCGAGGGCAGCCTGGATCACGTAACCGCAAACAAGGACGTCATCGACGTCTATCTGGGGCGCTGAGATGCTAGAGACAAAGAACCTGACCCTGCATTACGGCGGCAGCCAGATCCTCTATGGCATCGACATGGCCGCCGAGACCGGCCAGATCACCTGCGTGATGGGCACCAACGGCGTCGGCAAGACCAGCCTGCTGAAGGCGCTGTCGGGCACGCATCACCGCTCGGGCGGCGAGGTGGTTCTGAATGGCGAGGGGCTGGGCAAACCCCCGGCCCATGTTCTGGCGCATAAAGGCGTTGGCTATGTGCCGCAGGGGCGGATGATCTTTCCGCTGCTGACGGTGAAGGAGAACATGGAAACCGCCTATGCCTGCCTGCCGCGCGCGGAACATATGGTGCCGGGCGAGATCTATGAACTGTTCCCGGTGCTCAAGGAAATGCAGCACCGGCGCGGCGGCGACCTGTCAGGCGGCCAGCAACAGCAACTGGCCATCGCCCGCGCGATGATCACCAAACCCAAACTGCTGTTGCTGGACGAGCCGACGGAAGGCATCCAGCCCAATATCATCCAGCAGATCGGCCGGGTCATCGAATATCTGCGCGATCAGAACAGCATGGCGATCGTGCTGGTCGAACAGTTCTTCAGCTTCGCCTACGGGCTGGCCGACCGGTTCTATGTACTCAATCAGGGCCGGGTAACGCTGAGCGGCGCCAAATCGGACGTATCCGAAGCAGCCCTGATGGAGGCGGTTTCGGTCTGATCCGGCCCGCCCCCATCGACGAATTTCCGCCGGGCCGGCGTGCCGCGCCCCGTTTCCCTTGGCCAGAAAGAAATGCCTGCGCATAATTGCGGCAGGTCAGGGCCGCACACCACCGTCGATATTGCAGATCCAAGCACTTTTCCAAACCTGCGCGCGGACCATCTGAAATGATTTGAGGGCCGCCGCATGGACCGTTTTCTATTCAGGAAGATCGAACTCTGGGTGTTGCTGGTGCTGCGCCTTATCGGCTTCGCCGCGCTGATCCTCTTCGGCTCGGTCGTGCGCAATGCCGCCCTTGGAAATCAGCGGTTCGGCACGCTGGGGGCCTCGGCGCTCGCCCTTGCCGAAATTCCGGCCACTGCCCGCAAATTGCTTCGGGACGATGAAACAATGGTGGCGTTCCGCAGCGTTGCCGTCGAAGGCACGCGCGGCTGGCAGTTCGACCCCGCCGCGCAGGCGTTCCCCGGCTATCTCCTGCTCAGCCGCTACGATGGCGATGCGCGGCGTCACATCATCGAACTCGTCGACATCGCGAACGGCAGTGTCGCACACACCTGGCGCCCGGATGCAGACAGCCTGCTGGCCGGCACCACGCACCAATCCACCGTCATCACCTTCGAACGCTGGCGAACCAGATATTTCCGGTTCATTCACCCACTGCTTTTGCCCGATGGCGGACTTGTGCTGAAAGATCACCAATCCCCGCTGATCCGGACGGACGCCTGCGGCGAAATGGTCTGGCGGCGCGAGGGCAGCTTCTTTCACCACACCACCGAACCTGCGACGGACGGGTCGCTCTGGGTGCCCGGCCGGATCGAGCCTTCGGTGATCGAGGGCGCGCCCCCGTCCTTCCGCGATGAAACCATCGCGCATGTTTCCCCCGAGGGCGTCATTATAGACGAACGCTCGGTGGCCAAGATCCTTGTCGACAACGGGTTGGCGTGGCAGCTTTTCGCGACCGGCCGGTATCAGGACGATCTGATCCATCTGAACGACGTTCAACCGGTGCCCGGCGATGGCCCCTACTGGCAGAAGGGTGTTCTGTTTCTCAGCCTGCGCCATCTGTCCATGGTCGCGCTCTACCGCACCGCCACAAATGAAATCGTCTGGAGCAAACAGGGCCCCTGGGTCGCCCAGCATGACGTTGATGTCGTCGACGATCACACGATCGCGGTTTTCAGCAACAACGCCTTCCGGTTTTCCACCTCGGGGCGCGGCAGGGTCGACGGCACCAACCAGATCATCTTTTACGACTTCGCGCAGGACCGGGTATCGCGCCCGTTCGCGCCGCTGTTCGCGGCGCAGCGGATTGCCACCGTCAGCGAAGGCCTGTTCGAAATCCTGCCCGGCGGCTATCTGATGGTGGAAGAAGAGAATTCCGCCCGTTTTCTGGTCTTCGCGTCCGACGGCGCACTGGCGGCGGAATTCGTGAACCGCGCCACCGACGGCAAGACCTATCGCCTCGGCTGGAGCCGTTTCGTCAGCCGGGATCTGGGCGAGAGCGCCATGGCCGCGGTGGCAAACCGGACCTGCGCCAACTGAAGTCGCGGCGCCCCCCGGCCGGCATGCCGGGAGGGCCGCAGGCGATCAGTAAAGCACCACGCCGCGGATGCTTTCGCCCGCATGCATCAGATCAAACCCCTTGTTGATGTCTTCCAGCGGCATCGTGTGGGTGATCATCGGATCGATCTCGATCTTGCCGTCCATGTACCAGTCGACGATCTTCGGCACATCGGTGCGCCCGCGCGCGCCGCCAAAGGCCGTGCCCTTCCAGGTTCGCCCGGTCACAAGCTGGAAAGGCCGGGTGGAAATCTCGGCCCCCGCGGGCGCCACGCCGATGATGATGCTTTCGCCCCAGCCCTTGTGCGCCGCCTCCAGCGCGGTGCGCATGACGTTGACATTGCCGGTGGCGTCAAAGGTGTAATCGGCGCCGCCCTTGGTCAGGGCCACCAGATAGGGCACCAGATCGCCTTCGACCTCTGCGGGGTTGACGAAATCGGTCATCCCGAAGCGGGTGGCCATTTCGACCTTGCCGGGGTTCAGGTCAACGCCGACGATCTGATCGGCACCCGCCAGCCGCAGCCCCTGGATCACGTTCAGGCCGATGCCGCCAAGACCGAAGACGATGGCGCGGCTGCCGATTTCCACCTTGGCGGTGTTGATCACCGCACCGATGCCGGTGGTCACGCCGCAGCCGATATAGCAGATCTTGTCGAAGGGCGCGTCCTCGCGCACCTTGGCCAGCGCGATCTCGGGCACCACGGTGTGATTGGCGAAGGTCGAGCAGCCCATGTAGTGAAAGATCGGATCGCCATCCAGCGTCGTGAAACGCGAGGTGCCATCGGGCATCAGCCCGGCGCCCTGGGTGGTGCGGATCGACTGGCACAGGTTCGTCTTGGGGTTCAGGCAATATTCGCACTCCCGACACTCTGGCGTGTAGAGCGGGATGACATGATCGCCCGGTTTCAGGCTGGTCACGCCCGGCCCCACCTCCAGCACGATGCCCGCGCCTTCGTGGCCGAGGATCGCGGGAAAGATGCCTTCGGGATCGTCGCCCGAACGGGTGAATTCATCGGTGTGGCACAGGCCCGTTGCCTTGATCTCGACCAGAACCTCGCCCGCGCGCGGGCCGTCCAGGTTCACCTCGGTCACTTCAAGGGGCTTGCCCGCCTCGATAGCCAGTGCTGCGCGTGTTCTCATGGTTCCCGGATCCTCTTTTTCGGACATTATGGCATCTGTTTCGCCCGATTGGCGAAACCGCCCCCACATTCGCCGGGACTGTAGCCGAGACCTGCGGGCATTTGTAGATGGCTTGCCGGGCATGTCGGCATTTTGTCGCCGTGCCGTCGGAAGGTGCCGCCGGGCCGCAGACGCCGGGATCACGCCGCTTTTTTCAGCGACGCACAGATTGCAGGCCCTGGGCGCGGATTTCGATCTGCATTTCTGCAGCAGCTCCTCGGAACGCACTGAATTTCTTGACCTCCTCGCCCGGCAATCGTTCTGTTCAAATCTGAAAACGACAGCGCCGATGCCCAAAATCTCACCCCGAGGCCGCCGGGTATGGCACGGTTATCCCAGCGCCGGAATCGCCATATCCGGTGGAGCCGGGAAAAGACGGTAACGAAAATATCATGCTGTGCCGTGCCCGCCCCGGCCAAGCTGACGACACGACCAACACAGGAGCCGACCATGAACAAGATGACACTCGCCCTGGCCGCCTGCCTTGGCTTCGCCGCCGGGCTGGCGCAGGCCGAAACCACCCTGAGGATGGCCAACTGGCTGCCGCCGTCGCACCCTCTGGTGGCCGAGGTGATGGTGCCCTTTGCCGAGCAGGTCGCCGAGGCCACGCAGGGCCGTGTCACCGTCGATATCATGGGCGCCCCGCTTGGCCCGCCGGGCGCGCATTTCGATTTCGCGGTCAACGGCATCGCCGACATCACCTTCGGCGTGCAGGGCTATTCCCCCGGCCGGTTCAAGACGACGAATATCGCCGAGCTTCCGTTTCTGGGCGACAGCGCCGAAGCCGTCTCCGTCGCCTACTGGCGGACCTTCGACGAGATGCTGATCGACGCCGGCGAATATGACCGGGTAAAGGTTCTCGCCGTCTTCACCCACGGCCCCGGGCAGGTGTTCACCAAGGGGCGTGATCTGACATCGGTCGATGCCATCAAGGGCGTGAAGATGCGGGTGGGCGGGGGCATCGTGCATGAAATCGCCACCAGGATCGGGGCCACGCCGGTCGAGGGCCCTTCGTCCAAGGCGTATGAACTGCTGTCGCAGGGCGTGGCGGACGGCATCCTTTTCCCTTACGAATCTGTTGCCTTTTTCAAGCTGATCCCGCTGCTTGATCAGGGGCTGGCGGTGCCCGGGGGCCTTTACAACACCTCGTTCTACATCGTGATGAACAAGGCCAAATGGGAGAGTCTGCCCGAAGAAGACAAGGCCGCGATCGACAGCGTGTCCGGCGAGGCGCTGGCGCGGTTGGCGGGGCAGATGTGGGACAGGGTCGATGCCGCCGGCCTTGCCGAGATGGAGGGCAAGATCGCCATCACCACGGCCTCTGACGCGCAGGTGGCGGCGCTGGCGGCGCAGTTGCAGCCGGTGATCGACGCCAAGTTGGCCGAAGTATCGGAAACCGGCGTGGATGGTGCGGCGGCGCTGGCCCTGATGAAGGCCGAGATCGCGGCGGCCGGCACCGAATGAGCCGGGCGCCTTCCCTGCCCTCGCCGGCCGGCCCGGCGCGCGCCGCGCTTGGTGTGATCTGCGGGGTCATGCTGTTTGCGATGATGGGGCTGACGGTGGTGGATGTCATCGGGCGCTATCTGTTCAGCGCGCCGCTGACCGGCGCCACCGAGTTGACGGAGATCCTGCTGGCCTGCGTCATCTTCATCGGGCTGCCCGCGGTCAGCCTGGATGACGAACATGTCACCGTCGATCTGATCACGGGCAAGCTGCCCGCGGCCATCCAGCCCTTTCGCCGTGCGATCCTCTTGCTTGCCTCCGGCGTGGTGCTTGCGGTGATCGCGTGGCGGCTTTGGGCCCATGCCGGGCAGATCGCGGGTTACGGCGGCACCACCAACAGCCTGCGCCTGCCTGTCGCACCGGTGGCCTATCTGTGCGCGATATGCACCGGGCTCGCGGCCGGCATCACGTTTGCGGCCGCCATGCGCCCCCCGCGCGACTGAATTTCCCAAAGGACCGATCATGAGCAACTGGCCCGTCGGCGCGTCCATCCTGTTCGTTCTGCTTCTCTCTGGCATGCCGATCTCGCTTGCGCTGGCGGCGGTCGGCACCATCGGCACGGCGGCGATCATCGGTTGGGGGCCGTCGCTGTCGCTGCTGGGCCAGACCTTTTTCGACAACAGCCGCAACTATTCGCTTTCGGTGCTGCCGCTGTTTCTGATGATGGGCAATTTCGTGGTTCAATCGGGCATCGCGGAAGAGCTTTACCGCTCCGCCAATGCCTGGTTGCGGCACCGCAGGGGCGGGCTGGCGATGGCGACCGTGGTGGCCTGCGGCGGGTTCTCGTCTGTCTGCGGATCGTCGATGGCCACCGCCGCGACGATGACGAAGATCGCGCTGCCCTCGATGCGGCGGTTCGGATACCCCGACGACCTGTCGACCGCCTCGATCGCCGCGGGCGGCACGCTGGGCATCCTGATCCCGCCCTCCGTCATTCTGGTGTTCTTCGGCATCCTGACACAACAGGACATCGGCAAGCTGTTTCTTGCCGGGATCGTGCCGGGGCTGATCGGGGTGCTGGGCTATGCCATCGCGGTGATGATTTCGGTCAGGATGCGCCGGATCGATCTGCCGGTCGAAGAGAAACTGCCGCTGGCCGCGCGCATCCGGTCGCTGAGGGGCACGGCGGGGGCGCTGGCGCTGTTCGTCTTCGTGATGGGCGGGATCTATCTTGGCGTCTTCACCCCGACCGAAAGCGCCGGCATGGGTGCGGCGGGCGCCTTTCTGCTGACCATCCTGCAGGGCAGGTTCAGCCTGCGAACCACATTCGAGACCCTGTTCGAAACCGCCAAGACCACGGCCATGATGTTCTTCATCCTGTTCGGGGCGCTGACCTTCACCAACTACGTGAACCTGTCTGGCATGACCGGCGACATGCAGATCGCCCTGACCTTCTTCGGCGACAGCCCGACGGCGGTCATCCTGACGATCCTCGCGATCTATCTGGTGCTCGGCTGCATGCTGGAAGGGCTGTCGATGATCATGCTGACAGTGCCGATCTTCTATCCGGTGGTCGCGGCACAGGGGTTCGATCTGATCTGGTTCGGCATCTTCGTCGTCGTCGTTACCGAGATCAGCTATATCACCCCGCCGGTGGGGATGAACGCCTTCGTGCTGCGCTCCGTGGTGCCCGATGTCGCGCTGAAGACGATCTTTCGCGGCCTGCTTCCCTTCGTCGCGATGGATATCATCCGGGTGGCGCTGCTGTTGATCTTCCCCGTGCTGGTCCTGTTCATCCCGGCGCACATGTAGCCGCGCTATTCCTTCTCATAGGCCACGCCATCGGCCGCTGGCGCGCGGGCGCGCCCGATCAGCCCCGCCACAACGATGATCGTGGCGATATAGGGCGCCATCGCCAGGAATTCCGACGGGATCGGCGTTTGCAGCAACGCCAGCTTTTGCTGCAGCGAATCCGCAAATCCGAAGATCAGCGCCGCCAGCAGCGCGCCCACCGGATGCCAGCGCCCGAAGATCATCGCCGCCAGCCCGATATAGCCGCGCCCGCCGGTCATGCCTTCGTCGAACCGGCCCACCGAGCCCAGCGTGAACCACGCGCCGCCGAACCCGGCGACCATGCCGCCCAGCGTCACGTTGATGTACCGTATGCGGTAGACGTTGATGCCCAGCGTATCGGCGGCCCGGGGATGCTCGCCCACCGCGCGGGTGCGCAGCCCGCTGCGGGTGTAGAACAGGTAATAGGTCGCCACCGCCACCATCACCACCGCGCCATAGACGAATATGTTCTGGTTGAACAACACCGGCCCGATCACCGGAATATCGCCCAGCACCGGGATCTTGATGGACCGGAACACCGGCGCGTTGTTGAGGTGGCGATATTCCTGAAACACCTGACTGCTGACATAAGAGGTCAGGCCAAGCACAAACAGGTTGATCACCACGCCGGCGATGATCTGGCTCATCTTGTAGGTGACGACAAGCGCCGCCAGTATGAAACCGAAGAGCCCGCCGATCACCACGGCGGCCAGAAGCCCGCCCCAGCCGCCAAGCACCGATCCGACCAGCGCCCCCGCGAAGGCACCCGCCAGCAGCATCCCCTCGATCGCGATGTTCACCACGCCGGAGCGTTCGCACAGAACCCCCGCCAGCCCGCCCAGGGCAATCGGAACCGCGCGCACCACCGTGGCCTGCAACATGCCGGTCAGCGAAAACGCCTTGCCCGCCGTGGCCCAGACCAGAAAGGCCGCCACCACCAGGACCAGCCCGAAGCCGAGCGACAGCGCCGTCCACCGCACCCCGCCGCGCAGAAACTGCCGCGCCCCGAGAAAGGCCAGCAGCGCGGCGGCAAGGTAGGTGAAGGGCCCTGCCGGCACCACCAGATTGGGCACCGCCATCGGATCATTCGGGCGCGACAGCCGGAATGTGGCATCCCCCACCGTGCCCTGCGCAAAGATAAGCCCCACCAGCACAGCCAGCGCGATCAGCACGCCGCCGGCGATGCGGGCCTGCCGCTCTTTGCCCGTCGCGATCTTGCGGGATGCGGGCGGAAGGTTTTCTGTCATGCTTGCCATGCCGTGCTACCCTTTTGCCCCCTGGGCCCTGCGAAACACCCAGGGAAAGATCGCGCGCACCAGAAGCGGGGCGGCGATGAATACGATGATGAGCGCCTGGATGATGCTGATGAGGTCAATGCTGACGCCGGCATCCACCTGCATCTGGCGCCCCCCGGCCTCGAGCGCGCCGAACAGCAACCCGGCCAGCAGTACCCCCACCGGGTGCGAACGCCCCAGCAGCGCGACGGAAATCGCGGTAAACCCGATGCCCGCCGAAAACCCCGGTGTCGCGCGGCCGAGCACACCCAGCACCTGGTTGGCCCCCGCCAGCCCCGCAAGCGCCCCGGACGCCGCCATCGCCGCCACGATGATCACGCCCGAGCGCATGCCGGCAAAACGCGCGGCTTCGGGATTTTCGCCGCTGGCGCGAAACTCGAACCCCAGTTTCGACCGGAACAGAACCCAAAAGATCACGGCCACCGCCGCCAGCATCAGAAAGATGCCGGCATGAACCCGCAGATTGGGGTCGATCCAGGTCAGCAGGCGCGGCAGTTCTGCCGCCTCGGGCACGGATTTGGAAATCGGGTCGGCGCGCCCGGTCTTCTGGACCGCAGGCAGGCTGAGCAGGAAATCGACCAGCCGGTAGGAGATCGAGTTCAGCATGATGGTCAGGATCACCTCATGCGCCCCGGTCGTGGCCCGCAGCCACCCCGCGACAGAGGCATAAAGCGCCCCGCCAAGCGCACCCGCCAAAAGCGAGAGCGGCAGCAAGAGCACCGCCGGCAGGGCGGCGAAGCTGAAGCCGAAGATCACCGCCGCCATGCCGCCCATCAGAACCTGCCCTTCGGCCCCGATGTTGAACAGCCCCGCGCGAAAGCCCAGCGCCAGGCCCAGCCCGGCAAGTACCAGCGGGGTCGCCGCCGTCAGGGTTTCGGACAACGCGTTGAGCGATCCGACCGACCCCACCAGCAGCGCCACATAAGACCGCCCGATCGTCGCCAGATCGACATTGGTCGCCAGCATCGTCAGCGCGCCCAGGATCAGGGCCGCCGCCACGGCGATGATCGGGACAAGCACGAGATCCTCGAACTCGCTGCGCCCGATCAGCCTGCCTCTGGCCAGTTTTTCGGTTGTCGTCCGGTCGGTCATGCGGCTGCCCCCGCCATGGCAAGCCCCACGGCGCCCTTGTCGACGGCGCCTTGGGTTGCATCGAATTCAGCCACGATGCGGCCCTTGAACATCACCAGAATGCGGTCGGACAGGGCCATGATCTCGTCCAGCTCGGACGAGATGATCAGCACGCCGTCGCCGGTATCGCGGGCCTCCACCAGACGTTTGTGGATATATTCGATCGAGCCGACATCCAGCCCGCGCGTCGGCTGCCCGGCCACCACCAGCGTGATCTCGCGCGACAGCTCGCGCGCCACGACGAGCTTTTGCTGGTTCCCGCCCGAAAGATGGCCCGCGCTTTCGAAAACCGAAGGCGTGCGCACATCGAAATCCTCGGCGAAGGCCGCCGCCCGCGCGTTGACCGTTTTCCAGTTGATCTGCGGCCCGCTGGAAAACCGCTCGTCGTAATAGGTATCCAGGACCATGTTCTCGGCCACCGTGAAATTCTTGATGATGCCCACGCGCTGCCTGTCTTCGGGGATATGGGCGATCCCCATGCGGTGTCGGGCGCGGACCGAGGCATGTGTGATATCCTGATCCTCGAACAGGATCTGGCCGCTGGCCGCGCGGCGCAGGCCCGTCAGCGCCTCGATCAGGGCGGACTGTCCGTTGCCCTGCACCCCCGCGATCCCGACAATCTCGCCGCTGCGAACCGACAGGCTCAGGTGATCCACGGCGATCTCGTCATTGTCGCGCAGGATGGTCAGGTCTTGCACATCCAGCAGCGTGCGCCCCGGCGCATAGGGCGCCTTGACCACGTCAAAGCTGACGGGGCGGCCGACCATCATCTCGGCCAGTTCCT
The DNA here is from genome assembly GCF_014196965.1 of Actibacterium naphthalenivorans. Lineage (GTDB taxonomy): Bacteria > Pseudomonadota > Alphaproteobacteria > Rhodobacterales > Rhodobacteraceae > Actibacterium_A > Actibacterium_A naphthalenivorans. The sequence continues at coordinate 567,047 of NZ_JACIEQ010000001.1, forward strand.
TGCGGTCGAGCCTTTTCGGGTCGCCCTCGCCCACGATACGGCCGGCGCGGATGACGCTGATCCGGTCGGCGATCTCGCGGATTTCGTTGAGCTTGTGGGTGATGAAAACAAGCGCCTTGCCCGCATCGCGCAGCGCACGGACGATCCCGAAAAACTCCTCGACCTCCTGCGGCGTCAGCACCGCCGTCGGCTCGTCGAGGATCAGAACATCGGCCGAGCGGAACAGCACCTTGATGATCTCCACCCGCTGCTGCACCCCGACGGGCAGGTTTTCGATCCGCGCGTCGGGATCAACCTCGAGCCCGTATTTCTCTTTGATGTCATGCACCTGCCTGCGCGCCGTCTCGAGGTCGAGAAAATCGGCACGGCCCGTAGGCTCTACGCCCAGCACCACATTCTCGGCGACGGTGAAGACGGGAACCAGCATGAAATGCTGATGCACCATGCCGATGCCCGCCCGGATCGCATCGCCCGGCCCCTCAAAGCGCGCGGGCTCTCCGTCGATCAGGATCTCGCCCTCGTCGGGGCGGTAGAGCCCGCTGAGAACGTTCATCAGGGTGGATTTTCCGGCGCCATTCTCACCCAGAAGGCCAAGCACCTCGCCCGCCCGGATGGTCAGGTTCACATCGGCATTCGCGACCACCTCGCCAAAACGTTTGGTCACGCCGCGGAGTTCGATATCCATGGGCAAAGCTCCTTGGGGGCGGATCGTGGCCACGTCACCGGCGCAAACCGGGAACGGGCCGGGCGGGGTCAGCGGTCAACCGCGATCGTGCCGTCGATGATACCCTGGCGAATGCCGGCAAGCTCTTGCTTCAGGCTGTCGGGCACCAGCGCGTCCATGTCGTGGAACGGCGCCAGATCGACCCCGCCATTGGACAGAGACCCCACCAGATTGCCGCCCTCGAACGTGTCGTTCATCGTGTTTTCGATCACCTGCATCACGGTCGCATCCATCTGCTTGGTGATCGAGGTCAGGTAGACATGCTGCTTTTCGGTGTCGGTGTAATAGAGATCCGCATCAACCCCGACGATCTTCAGCTTTTCGACACCCAGCTCATCCGCCAGCGCCGCCGAGCCAAGGCCGACAGGGCCGGCCACGGGCAGCACGATATCGGCGCCCTCGTCATAGAGGTTCTGGGCAAAGGCGCGCCCGTCATCCAGCGAGTCGAAGTTGTTGGTGAACAGCCCTTCCTTGGTTTCGGGGTTCCACCCGAGAACCGACACCGCCGTTCCGTGTTGCGCGTTGTAATATTCCGCGCCGCGCACGAACCCGTCCATGAACACGGTCACGGTGGGGATGTTGATCCCGCCGAACACGCCCAGAATACCGGTTTCGCTGACCCCGGCGGCAAGATAGCCGGCCATGAACGCGGCCTCGTCTGTGGCATAGATCTGGCCCAGGACGTTCGGGATCACCGGTTCATAGGAATAATCCACGATCGAGAAGCGCTGATCCGGGTTGGCCTCGGCCGCCGCCTTTGTCGCGTCGCCCAGAAGGAAGCCCACGGTGATGATGATGTCGCACTGGCCGCCCAGGAGTGAATTGATGTTCGCCTCGTAATCCGTTTCGGCCTGGGATTCGAGGAACCGGCCGGAAATGCCGAGCTGCTCCTGCGCGTCCAGCACACCTTTCCAGGCGGTCTGGTTGAAGCTGTTGTCGTCGATCCCGCCGGTATCGGTCACCTGGCAGGCGGTAAAGGCCGCAGCCATCGATCCCGCCGCAAGCCAGGCACAAAGGCCCGTGCCGGCGCGTTTCATTGTTCTTGAAAATAGCAGCATCTGTTTATTCCCCCGATGAACTGGATCAACGAACCGCAGGGCGGCATGGCTTTCGATGGTACGGCCGTAAGAGCCCGCGGCCGCGCTCCTTTGCTCACGCTACAGGCAACGCGGTCATGGGTAATTGATCAAGGTCAATGCGCGCACGCGCGGCCGGACGATGTGAACCACGTTCATTTCACACTTCGGCGGGCCGGTTTCCGCGCCTTCGCAGGGATCAGGGCCGCGCGCCCGGCCGGGTACGGATCGGCTAGTCCTTGCGCCCGTGCCAGATGGAGAAGATGAGCCAGAGCCCCCCGACAACAGCCCCGGAGAAGCCCAGCAGCGCAAACACCGACAGGCCCACCGGCAACTCGATCCCCGAAACAGTCATCACGATGGACGAGCCCATCGTGAGCGCCGCGATGACGATTCCGATCGTCACCCGCGTGATCGACCTGTCGAGGCGATCAAGGAAATGGTCCATCTGCTTGACTTCGATACCAAGCTTCAGCTGGCCCTGCTGGGTCAGGCCGATCAGGTCTTTCACGTCTTTGGGCAGACCGGTCGCCAGATCGAGCCCGTCAAGAAACCCTTGCCTGACACGCTGCGCCAGTTCCGCCGGCGAATACCGCTCCAGGATCAGCCGCCGCAGAAACGGCTGCGCCGCCGAGACCATGTCGAAATCGGGATCTAGCTGCCGGCCCATCCCTTCGAGAGAGGTGAACGCCTTGGTCAGAAGCGTCAGATCGGGTGGCAGTGTCAGGTTGTGCGCGCGCAGAACGGCGATCAGATCCATCGCGACGGCCGAAAGATTCAGGTCTTTCAGCGGCACCCCATGCACGGAATCAACGAAAGCATCCACCTGGCCGACAAGCTGCGCATTTTCCGCGCGCGGCGCGTTTGCCCATTTGAGCAGGATTTCGGCCACACGCTCGGCCCTGTGTTCCACCACGCCGAACAGAAGATCCACAAGCTCGTCGCGGCGGCTGAGCGAGATATGGCCGACCATGCCGAAATCGATGAACACCAGTTGCTCGCCCGGCAGGTAGAACACGTTGCCCGGATGCGGATCGGCATGAAAGAACCGATCCTGGAAGATCATTTCCAGAACGGCATCCGCCCCCCTTGCCGCAAGCGTCTTCATGTTCAGCCCGGCCTCGGCCACGGCGGCCAGATCGCTGCCGGGAACCCCCGAAATGAATTGCTGAACATTCAGCGCTTCGGTCGTCCATTCCCAGTACACCCGGGGCACGTGAATATTGGGGTTGTCGCGAAAGCTGTTGGCGATGCGCTCGGCGTTGCGGCATTCGTTGGCCAGATCCAGCTCGCTGTGGATCGACTTCGAAAACTCGGCCACCACCTCCTTGGGGTGAAAGCGGCGAATGTCCTCGACTTCGGCGGCGGCCAGTTCGGCAATGCGCATCAACAGCCTCAGGTCGGCCTCGATCACCGCGCGCACACCGGGGCGCCGGATCTTCAGCACAACCTCTTCGCCCGTCAGCAGCCGCGCGCGGTGCACCTGCGCGATGGACCCGGCCGCCAGCGGTACCTCGTCGATCAGGGCGAAAGCGTCTGTCAGGCGAAACCCCAGTCCGGCCTCGACCTCCGCGACGAGCGCGTCATAGGGGATGGTCGGAACCTTGTCCCGAAGCTTTTCAAGCTCCCGGATATACTCGGGCGGAAGAAGATCGACACGGGTCGACAGGATCTGCCCGAGCTTGACGAAGGTTGGCCCCATATCCTCCAGCGCGCGGCGGATGCGCTGCGGCGCGCTCAGATGCACGTATTCGGCCGCGGCCTTCCAGTGCAGGATGCGCCCCACCTTTTCCACCATCTTGTCGAGGCCGAGATGCCGCACGAGATCGCCGAACCCGTAGCGGATCAGGATCGACGATATCTCGGTCAGCCGGCCCAGATCATGGGGTGTGCCCAGCAGCCGCGACACGCTCAGCTCTTTTCCGGTGCAGCGCTGTCTTTGGTGTCGACATCTTTCGCCGGCGGCGCCAGACTCTCGGACAGCCCCGCAAGTATGCCGCTGCCGATCGACGCGATCGTCGCAAGCCCGGTGCGCGCCGTCTTGTGCGCATCGGACAGATCCGGGCGGCGCACCCTCGACACGGTCTGGTTCAGCGTGCTCAGCGAGCCACGCACCGACCGCCCGGTATCGGTTCCCGTCCGCTGGATATGGGTGATCAGATCCTTCAGGATCTCCCCCGACGTGGCGGCGCCGCTTTTCAGCAGATCGCCGATCGCATCCACAAAGAGCTTGTCGAGCTCGACCAGATCATCGAGCGCCTGCTTCAGATCGGTTTCCGAGAATTCATCGGCGCGCCCCGCCGCTTCCTCGATCGCAAGCCTGGAGGCTTCGGCCGCGCTCATCATCGCGGCGTCGATGCCGGCGACGGCGCGCTTCAGCGCCTCGGTGGTCTCGACACTGCTTTCGGGCGCACCCTCTGCCGCGCCTTCCAGAACGGTCTGCATGACCTGGGAGATGTTCTCACGCTCCAGCGGCCGGCGGCTCAGCGCGCGCAGGACGACATCGCGCACCGCGTCGCTGATGTCATCGCCCTGTGCAACGGCGCTTCGGGCGTCCTCCCTCACGGCGGGAACGTCCAGATCTCTTTCGTTTTGCGTGTCTGCGGTCATCGCGCCCTCATGTTGCTGTGCGGTGTTAGGTCTACAATATGGCCGAACCCGCCCGCGATGGATTGACGTATATCATGTTGCCGCCGACGCCGCGCCCCGGTTTCGCGGGTTTTGCGCGGGAGAGTCGCGCTAGGCACCAAGCACCTGCGCCGCGCTTCGGTATTCCGAGACCAGACGCGCGCAAAGCTCCGACGCGGTGCAGATATCGGAAATGGTTCCGACACCCTGCCCGGCCGACCAGACGTGCTTCCAGGCCTTGGCAATGTCGCCGGCGTTGCCGCCCCTGCCCGCCCCGGCGGACGGCGCATCCGGGTCAAGCCCGGCGCGGATGATGCTGTTGCGCAGGAAATTCGCGTTCATGCCGGAAATCGCCGGGGTATAGACGATATCGTCGGCCGAGGACTCAAGCAGCATCTGCTTGTACTCCGGGTCCGCCTGCGCCTCTTGCGTGGCGATGAACCGCGTGCCGATATAGGCCAGATCGGCCCCCATCAGCCGCGCGGCGGCAACCTGACGCCCGGTGTTGATCGCCCCCGCCAGAATCAGCGCGCCGTTGAAAAACTCACGGATTTCGGCGGCAAGCGCGAAGGGGCTTTTCGCACCCGCATGCCCGCCCGCGCCGGCGGCCACCGCGATGATCCCGTCGACACCCGCCGCCGCGGCCCTGCGCGCGTGGCGGATCGTCGTGATATCGTGAAACACCAGCCCGCCATAGGCCTGCACGGCCCGGATCACCGCCTCGTCGATCCCCAGAGAGGTGATGACGATCGGCACCTCATGCGCAACCGTCACCGCCAGATCACCCTCCAGCCGATCGTTGCCCTTGCCGACGATCAGATTGACGCCGAAGGGCGCATCGGCGCGGGTCAGGCGGGTTTCGATGTCGTTCAGCCAGGCCTCATAGCCTTCGGTCGTGCGCTGGTTCAGCGTCGGGAAGGTTCCGACCACACCGGCCCGGCAGGTTTCCACCACCAGATCGGGGTTGGAGATCAGGAACAGCGGCGCCGCGATCACGGGCGCCGATAGCCGCCCTTTCAGAAGATCGGGAATGGTCATGGCAGGGTCCGTCCTTGTCGCGTGGCAAACGCCTCATCCTTGCGCCGGCATGCCCGGCGGCGCAAGGGGCGGCCTGTTTGTGCTGCTCTCCCGCCCGTCTTGACGGGGACGGCCCGCGCGACCGCGCTGGACAAACATAAGCCTGCCATATAATAAGAAAACCATACCAATCACCCCAACCCAACGGCTCCCCCTCATGCTTCCCCCGGCACGCGAAAGCCTCGCTTACATTTTTCTCGACCTTACGCGCCTGTTCCGCGCGGACTTCGAGCATCGGGTCGCGCGGGCCGGGCTTGGCATCACCCCGGCCGAAGCGCGCATCCTGTCTGCCCTGCGCCGCTTTGGCCCGGTGCGGCAGAACATCCTGGCAGACCGGCTCGGCATCGCGAAAATGAGCGCCACGAATTTCATCGACAGCCTGGAGGCCGCCGGCCTTGTGAGGCGCGAGGCCGATCCCGACGACCGCCGCGCCAAACTGGTGTCGCTGACCGACGCCGCCGATCCGATCCTGTCACAGCTCGCCACGATCGGCGCCGAAACACGGAGCGTCGCGCGTGGCGGGATGTCCGACGCGGCATGGCAGGCCTTCACCGACGCGGCACGCGAGACCCGGAGGAACCTGCTCGAGGCCCGTGAAGACCGCGAGAAATCCAGAAGGAGCGAAAAATGAGCGCCCATGCCGCACCCGCCATGAGCGCGCGCCGTGTCAGCCTGATCGGGGCGCTTCTGGTCGCCGTCGGCCCGATCGCGATGTCGCTCTACCTTCCGTCGATGGCCGAAATCGTCAGGGCGTTCGACACCACGCCCGCGATGGTCAAACTGACGCTGACCTTGTATTTTGGCGGCTTTGCCTGCGCCCAGCTGGTCGCCGGGCCGCTGTCGGATGCGCTTGGCCGCCGGCCGGTGACGTTTCTGTTCATCGGCGGCTTTTCCGCGGCCAGCCTGCTGGCCCTGTTCGCCCCCACCATCGAGTTCCTGATCGCGGCGCGGTTTCTTCAGGGCGTCGGCGCGTCGGCCGGCGTCGCGGTGTCACGGGCGATCGTGCGCGACACGTTCAGCGGCGAAGACTCGGTGCGGATCATGAACCTGATCGGTATCATCCTCGGGCTCGGCCCGGCGCTGGCCCCCACGATCGGTGGCCTGATGATCACACTTGCGGGCTGGCGGTCTGTCTTTTTGCTGATGGCGCTGTTCGGGATGTCGATCATTCTGATCATTGCCCTGGGCACCCGCGAAACCGCGTCGCCCGACCGGGCGCCGCTGCGGCTGCGCGGCCTGGCATCCGCCTACCGGGTGGTGCTGGCGGACCGGCAGTTCCTGACCGCCTCGCTTGTCATCGGGGGGGCGGTCGGCGCGATCTATGCCGAGAGCACGTTCCTTCCGTTCATCCTGATCGACATGGTCGGCCTGAGTCCGACCCAGTTCGGCGCGGGCATGTTGCTGCATTCCGGCGCATTCCTCACCGGTTCCATGCTGATGCGGGTCTTGATGGCGCGCGTCCGCTCGGAAAAACTTGTGCTGGTCGGGCTCGGGTTCATTCTGGCCGGCAGCCTGGCGATGACGCTGCTGCTTGTGTGGGGGCCCGGCTTTCTGCGCGTCATGGTGCCGGTGGCGATCTATTCCTTCGGCATCGCCTTTGTGATGCCGAGCATGACAACCGCCGCCCTTGCGCCGTTTTCCCGGAACGCGGGGGCCGCGTCCGCGATGATGGGGTTTATCCAGATGGGATCGGGCCTTCTTTTCGGCACGATCGGCGCGATGATCGGCGCGCCTATCCTGGCGATGGGCGTGCTGATACCGCTGATGGGCGCGCTGGCGTGCGTCGCCTACATGTTCTTTCGCAGGATAGCCTGAGGCCCGGCCCCGCCGCCAAGGTCCACGCCCACTCGATGGCTTCTTGACCTGCGCGCCGCCGTCGCATACCTAGTCTACGCTCTTGCGGGCATTGTGTAATGGTAAGACCTCAGCCTTCCAAGCTGATGATGCGGGTTCGATTCCCGCTGCCCGCTCCAGCTTCTTCCATGCGTGACCATCTGTACCTTGTTCCGGTGCCGGCAGTGTCTTAAGACAGACCGAAACGGGAAAGGGGCAGCCATGGCGGCACCGCAGGGCCAATCCGGCGAAGAACGCGAAAAGTCAAAGCGTATCGGCGCGTTGGCGGGGCTCGCGCCCTTCATCCTTCCTTATAAATGGCTGGTTGTTCTGGCGGGCATGGCGCTGGTGCTGACCGCGACGGTTTCGCTGATCCTGCCGCTGGCGGTACGCCGGGTGGTGGACGGGTTCGAAACCGAAAACGCCCAGCTTCTGGACAGCTATTTCTCGGCCGCGCTGGCCATTGCCGGGCTTCTGGCACTGGGAACCGGGCTGCGCTACTACCTTGTCACCCGGCTGGGCGAACGTGTTGTGGCGGATATCCGCAAAGCGGTGTTCGACCGGATGATCGGGATGAGCCCCGCCTTCTACGAAAAGGTCATGACCGGCGAGGTTCTCAGCCGGATCACCACCGACACCACGTTGATCCTGTCGGTGATCGGGTCGTCGGTCTCGGTCGCGCTGCGCAACGTGCTGATTTTCCTGGGCGGGCTCGTGCTGATGCTGCTGACCTCGGCCAAGCTGACCGGAATGGTGCTGCTGCTGGTGCCCGCCGTCATCGTGCCGATCATCGTGCTGGGCCGCCGCCTGCGCGCCCTGTCGCGTGAAAATCAGGACTGGATCGCGGCCTCCTCCGGCTCGGCCTCGGAGGCTTTGCTGTCGGTTCAGACGGTGCAGGCCTTCACCCACGAAGCGCAAAGCCGCGCGTCCTTCGCGGACGTGACCGAACGCGCCTTTGTGTCTGCCAGGAAACGCATCGGCACCCGCGCGGTGATGACGATCATCGTGATCTTCCTTGTGTTCTCGGGCGTTGTCGGCGTGCTGTGGATCGGCGCGCGCGATGTGCGGGCCGACGTGATGAGCGTGGGCGAGCTGGTTCAGTTCGTCATCTACTCGGTCATGGTGGCCGGCGCCGTCGGCGCCCTGTCGGAAATCTGGGGCGAGCTGCAGCGCGCCGCCGGCGCGACCGAGCGGCTGGTGGACCTGCTGCATGCCGAAGACAGCGTGAAGGATCCTGCGCAGCCCCGGACGCTGCCCGAGCCGGTGAAAGGCGCGATCGGGTTCGAGGGCGTGACCTTCCACTACCCGACCCGCCCGAGCCAGTCAGCGCTTTCCGGAATCAATCTGGATGTGAAACCGGGCGAGACCATCGCGCTGGTCGGCCCGTCGGGCGCGGGCAAATCCACCATCATCCAGCTGCTGTTGCGATTCTATGACCCGCAACAGGGCCGCGTCACGCTGGACGGGATTTCCCTTTGCGATGTGACACGGGCAGAGTTTCGCCACCACGTCGCGCTGGTGCCGCAGGATCCGGTGATCTTCGCCGATACCGCGCGCGAAAACATCCGCTTCGGGCGGCCCGACGCCAGCGATGCCGAGGTCGAGGCGGCGGCGCGGGCCGCGGCCGCGCATGATTTTCTGGCCCGCCTTCCCGATGGCTATGACAGCTACGTGGGCGAGCGCGGCCTGATGCTGTCGGGCGGGCAGAAACAGCGCATCGCCATCGCCCGCGCCATCCTGCGCGACGCCCCGGTGCTGCTGCTCGACGAGGCCACATCGGCGCTGGACGCCGAAAGCGAGCGGGCGGTGCAGCACGCCGTCGACGAGATGTCGGCCGACCGGACAACCATCATCGTCGCGCACCGGCTGGCCACGGTGAAAAAGGCAGACCGGATCGTGGTGTTCGAAGAGGGCCGCATCGTGGCCGAGGGCACCCATGACGCGCTGGTGGCCGAGGGCGGGCTCTACGCGCGGCTGGCACGTCTGCAATTCACCGAAGGGGTGGAAGACGCGGCCTGAATTCCCCTTAACCGCGCCCGTGGCGTGAGCTAGGGCTTGCGCTCGCTTGCGGATAAACAACGGAGGACCCGGCACATGGGTTTGTGGAATTTCATCAAAGGGGCGGGCAAGAACCTTGTCGGTTCCGCCGAGGCGTCGGAAGCGCCGTCCGAGGACACCCTGAAGAAAGAGATCGACGATCTGGGCCTCGACGCCAGCGGTCTGGACATTACCGTCGAGGGTGACACCGTCAAGGTCAGCGGTGAGGCTGTCAGCCAGGAGATCAAGGAAAAGGTCATCCTCGCGGTCGGCAATGTCGAGGGCGTGGCCGCTGTTGACGACAGTGCGGGCGGCGACGAGCCCGTGTTCCACACCGTGGCAAAGGGCGACACGCTGTGGGCGATCGCGGCAAAGACGCTGGGCAACGGCGCGCGCTACACCGATATTTTCGAAGCGAACAAGCCGATGCTGAGCGACCCGGACAAGATCTACCCCGGTCAGGTTCTGCGCATCCCGCAAGACTAGGCCAGGAAAAATCCGGCTGTGCGGCAGGGGTGTTCAGCGCCCCTGCCGTTTTCATTGGGCGCAACGCCCTGTACGACAAACTTGCGACATTCCCTATTTCTGGCAATGCTTCGGGCACTGAAGGGCCCGCAAGAGGCCTTGGGGAGGAGAGTTCGATGGGTATCTACGCATCGCTTGCAGACAGGAATGCCCTGGAGGCGGAAAGCGCCTGGGAAGACCGCGACCTGCCCGCGACAATCTACCGGTACATTTCCCGGACGCGGGAAAGGCATGGCGACAGAAGCGCCATAAGCTTCCAGCTGCTGTCCGGCCCGAAGGACAAGGCGGAAACGCTGAGCTGGGATCAGCTTCATGCGAAGGTCACGCAGGCCGCGAACATGTTCCGCGACCTGGGTATCGGCGAGAATGACGTCGTGGCCTATGTCCTGCCCAATTGCAGCGAAACCGCGATCACCCTTCTGGCGGGCGCCACGGCGGGGATCGTCAATCCGATCAACCCGCTTCTTGAACCCGAACAGATCGCCGCCATTCTGCGCGAAACCGGGGCCAGGCTTGTTGTCACCCTCAAGAGCTTTCCCAAATCCGACGTGGCACGGAAAGTGGCCGAGGCCGTGCGCCACGCCCCCACCGTGAACACGGTGCTGGAGGTCGATCTCAAGCGCTATCTGGCCCCGCCCAAGAAATGGATCGTGCCCTTTCTCCGGCCCAAGGCCCCCGGTGGGCATCACGCGGATCTGCTGGATTTCGGCCGCGAAATGGCAAAGCACCCGTCGGATCGGCTTCGCTTCACCGAAAACACGCAGGACCGCATCGGCGCCATGTTTCACACCGGCGGCACCACCGGAATGCCCAAGGTGGCGCAGCACAGGCATTCGGGGATGATCTACAACGGCTGGGTCGGCCATCGCCTGCTGTTCACCGAGCAGGACACGCTGATCTGCCCGCTGCCGCTGTTTCATGTCTTTGCCGCCTATCCGGTGTTGATGTCGGTCATCGCCTCGGGCGCGCATGTGGTGTTTCCCACGCCCGCCGGATATCGCGGCGACGGGGTGTTCGACAATTTCTGGAAGCTGGTCGAACGCTGGGGCGTGACCTTCGTGATCACCGTGCCGACAGCGCTTGCCGCGCTGATGCAGCGCCCGGTGGATGCCGATGTCTCGACCCTGCGTTACGCCTTCTCCGGCTCCGCCCCTCTGCCGGTGGAGCTGTACAACCGCTTCGAAAAGGCCACCGGTGTGACGATCTGCGAAGGCTATGGCCTGACCGAGGCGACATGCCTTGTTTCGATCAACCCGCCCGACGGGCCCAAGAAATCCGGCTCTGTCGGCATTCCCTTTCCGCATACCGATGTCCGCATCCTGCAATGCGATGACGATGGCAGGGTGATGCGCGAATGCGCCACCGACGAGGTGGGGGAAATCTGTGTGTTCAACCCCGGCGTGGTGGTCGGCGCGACCTATACGGAGGCTGGCAAGAACGCCGGGCTGTTCGCCGATGACAAATACCTGCGGACCGGCGATCTGGGCCGGATCGACGCCGAGGGCTATCTGTTCATCACCGGGCGCGCCAAGGATCTGATCATCCGCGGCGGCCACAACATCGACCCGGCCGAGATCGAAGAGGCGCTCTCGGGCCATCGCGCCGTCGCCTTTGTCGGCGCGATCGGTCAGCCAGACAGCTTCGCCGGAGAGCTGCCCTGCGCCTATGTCGAACTGGTCGACGGCGCCGAAGTGACCGGTGAAGAACTGATGAGCTATGCCAGGGTGCATATCCATCAGCGCGCGGCGATCCCGAAATATATCGAAATCCTAGACGCGCTGCCGAAGACGGCCGTCGGCAAGGTGTTCAAGCCCGATCTGCGCAAGCGCGCGATTGCCCGCGTCTATGACGAAGCGCTGGCGGGCGCCGGGCACCGCGCCCATGTGGCAGAGGTGATCGAGGACAAAAAGCGCGGGCTGGTCGCGCGTATCATGCGCGATTCGGACGTCGACGATGACGCGGTGGCACACGTTTTGGGAGAGTACACCCGACCGTGGGAATGGGTCTAGTTGACGTTCCCAAAAGGGGCCAAAACCGGGCCGAAATTCGGGATAACCCATCTAAGCCCATAAATTCATTGACAAAACCATCAGGCACTGGGCGCAATATTACTATAGAGCTGCCATATATAGGCCGTATTTGAACAGAAGAATGGCGAGTGGGGATCAAGAACAATTCAGACGACGCACTAGGAAGGGAAAAACCAATGTTTATAGGATTTCTTGTAATCGGGGCGATGTTCGCAACCGCCGCTGCCGCAGGTACACTGATTTCGGGTGGCTCGCTTCTGATGGCACTGTGGTCCTACGCGGTTGGCGGCGTTTACGGCACGCTTCTGGCGATGGCGGTCTTCCTGGTCTTCTTGCTGATGCGCCGCATGAACATCCTGTCCGCACCGCGCTCGGCCGAAATGGCCACCGAATAACGGCTGAATACAGGGCGCCGCCGAAATCTGGCGGCGCTGAACGGATGCGTGGAGCGGCCAGCGGCCCCGCGAACATCCGCTCGGGGCAATCGGCCCCGTTCAGGGAAACCCGATACCTCGCCCTGCGTCACACCTGTTTCTGAACGGCCCGTGCGATCACGCGCTCTTCGTCGGTCGGAAGCGCGAAGACCCGCACCGGGCCTGCGCCGATCTCGATCTCGCTCGTCGCGTTCCGGCCCTCATCCAGCGTGATCCCGAGGTAATCCAGCCCATCGGCGACCCGACCCCGCACCGTCACGGAATTCTCGCCAATCCCGCCGCTGAAGATCAGGGCATCGATCCCCCCCAGCACCGCGGTCATGGCGCCGATCTCCCGGCGGATGCGGAACACGTAGTAATCAATGGCCTGCGCCGCCTCCGGCGCCTCTGACGCTTCGAGCGTGCGCATGTCGCTGCTGATCCCCGACAGCCCCTTCAACCCGCTTTCCTTGTAGAGGAGCGTCGAGATTTCGGGCGCGCTCAGCCCCTTCTGATCCATCAGATAAAGCAGAACGCCGGGATCGATCTGCCCGCATCTCGTGCCCATCGGCAATCCGTCCAGCGCCGAGAACCCCATCGTCGAGCCAACGCTTCTACCGTCCTTCACCGCACAGATCGACGCGCCGTTTCCAAGATGCGCGATCACCAGCCGCGCGCCCGAGAGTTCGGGAAAGCGCCGTGCCAGGTCTCCGGTGAGGAAATCATAGCTCAGCCCGTGAAACCCGTAGCGGCGCACGCCTTCTTCGTAAAAGCGGCGGGGAAGCGCGAACGTGTCGTTGACCCAAGGGTGGTCGCGGTGAAAGGCGGTGTCGAAACACGCCACCTGCACCGCATCGGGAAAGGCCACCTGCGCCGCGGCGACCGCCGCGAGATTGTGTGGCTGATGCAGCGGCGCCAGCGGCACCAGCGCGGAAAGCTTTTCGATAACCTGCGGCGTCAGAATTTCCGGCGCGTGGAAATCCACGCCGCCATGCACGATCCGGTGCCCGACCCCGTCGACCTTGCGGCCGGCAAGAACCGGTGTCACGCTGGCGATGATTTCCCGAAGCGCGATCGCGTGGTCGGCGACACCCAGCGCGCGCACCACCTTTTCACCATCGTTTTCCAGGATCAGCCGCGCCGTCGGGCCCAGGTTTTCCACCTGCCCCCTGGCCAGAAGCTGCGGTTCGTGATCGGAAATATAGACCGCGAATTTCAGCGAGGACGAACCCGCGTTCAGCGTCAGTATCGCACTCATCGGGCCGTCCGGCTCCGCATGACCGCGCCGTCGCACCGCACTGTTTCATCCGCCATGGTCACTCCGCCACCTGTTTCGGGTGCTCCAGAATGTTCCGCATCCGCGCCAGCATTGCAAGCGTCGCAGGCTCCATCTCCGTTTCGCTGCCCAGCACATAGGCGACGGCCTCCAGCGCCCGCTGCCGTTCGGCATCCGTCCGCAACAGGCGCGGCAGGGTGTCAAACGCGGCGTCCCGCGCGAAAGTCACGATCAGGCTTTGCTCATGGATGATCCCGGCCCGGACGGACACGGCGATATCGTTGAACGGCGCGTGGGTGCTCAGCAGTTCCGACGAACGCTCCAGCCGATCCCGGCGCACATCCCCCCGCGTGTCGGCCAGCAGGACCAGCATCCGCACGATGCCTTCGGCAAGCCCGCCGGTCTCGATCCGCGACAGGGCGGTCTGAACCTCGGGCAGCGCGCGCAGATCCTGCGGCGCCTTGTGGGTGCGGGTGTGGGCGTGGGGGGCACCATAGCGCAGCGCAAGCGGCGAGGCCCAGACCGACAGGAACACAAGCTCGGTCAGCGCCTCGCGGATATCGCGCAGGCCGTCGAGGCTTTTTTCCATCATGTCGGCCCAGAGCCGCTCGGCCAGCAGAAAGGGGTTTTCGGGATCTGCCGGCCTGCGGTTTTCGCGGGCCAGCTCCGCCGCCCGTTCCAGCGCGGCCATGCCGGGGGTGGCGGATGAAAACGCGGCACGGCTCATGCGCATCGGGTGGGTGTGGCGGCGAAACTCCGCCATCTGCGGCGGAACGCTGGCCTGTATCAGCGGGCGTAGCGTAGCGTCGTAACTGTCGACAATCGCCTCGGACGCGCGCGCCACCCCGGCAAAGGCGGCCTCGTCCCGGCGCGGGCCGGTTACCTTCAGAATATCGGTCATCTTGCGCCTGGCGAAGCTGACGGTGAAGGTTTTCTCGCTGCCCTCGCCCTCGTGATCCTCGATCAGCATTTCATAGAGGCCGGGCGATAGCGCCTCTATGGTTTTCAGGGTCGAAGCCATCTGGCTGTGTTCCCGCCGCGCGACGGAGGATGACACGAAAATCCCCAGATGCCCGACCTGCTCGTGCACCATGTAAAGGATCCGCTGGCCGCGAATGCCGATCTCGACCTCGTCGGTATAGGTGTCCACGATCCAGTTGAGCGCCTGCGCGGGCGGCGTGATATTGTCGCCATGCGATGCGAACACGATGACAGGGGTGCGGATCGCCTTGAGGTCGATCAGGCGGCCGGGCTGCAGATAGGCCTCGTTCTTGCCCAGCTTGTTGCCGATGAAGAGGTTCTCGACGATCCAGCGGATCTCGGCCTCCGTCATCATGTAGTACCCGCCCCACCAGCGTTCGAATTCCAGGAACCTGTCGACCGCCTCGTCGACATTCTGATAGAGGTCGTAATACTTTCGAAACCAGGTGCGGCCGGGATTGAGCCCTTCGAAATTCTGCACCAGGTTGGCGCCGTCGAACTGCCCGGCGCCCAGATCCGCCGCGACGAGCGCCGACACCGCGCCGCCGACGATCCCGCCGGAATAGCGCATCGGATCCTGCCCCAGCTTGCCGCCCCAATAGGACATGGGCGCGCCGTTCAGCACGATCGGGCCGACAAGATCGGGATGGGTCGCCGCCAGGATGGCCGTGCCCCAGCCGCCCTGGCAATTGCCGACGACGATGGGCTTGGGGCTGTCGGGATGGCGGCGGATGACCTCGCGCAGGAATTCGGCCTCGGAATGGGTCACGTCGGCCAGCGTCTGGCCCGGCTCGGGGTCCGGGTGGAACGCGACGAAATAGACCGGGTGCCCGTCTTTCAGGGCGACGCCGACCTGGCTGTCGTTCTTGAACCCGCCGATGCCCGCGCCATGCCCGGCGCGCGGATCGATGATGACGTAGGGCCGCTTCCAGTTCAGCACCTCGACCCCTTCGGGGGGCAGGATCCGCAACAGCATGTAGTTGCTGGGCGGTGTCAGGTCGCGCCCCTCGACGATCACCTCGTATTCGTAGATCAGAACCGGCGGGCTTCCGGCGGCCTGGTGTTCCACGAAGATATCCGCACGCCGGCGCATCGCGTCGCCGGTCAGCAGCGCCCGCTGCCCGGCATCCAGCAGATAGCCCGACCAGGCCGCCATCAGCGCCGCCGGAGAGCTGGCGGCGGCCATCTGGCGCGTCAGCGTCTGCCCCTGCCGCGAGACGCGGCCCGCCGTGTCATGCAGTGTTTTGTTGGCCCGCTCGGCATGTCGCCTTGCGGCGATGCCCGAGAGTTCCGCCTGAAGTGTCGCGTCGCCGGCAAGCTGGGTCAGGTTTTCCTGATGGCGTTGCTGTATCATGTGGGCCTCATCCAATGATCTGATATCCGCCGTCGATCGGGTGAACGACGCCGGTCACGTTGCGCGCCTCGTGGCTGGCCAGAAAGGCGGCGTAGGCGCCGATATCCTCGATCGTCGCCAGCGCATGGGTCGGGGCCCGTTCGGCAGCCAGCGCCAGAATTTCGTCGAAATGGTCGATCCCGCTGGCCGCGCGCGTCGCCAGCGGGCCGGGAGAAAGCGCATGCACCGATATGCCCTTGGGTCCAAGCTCGGCCGCCATGTAGCGGGTGACGCTTTCCAGCGCGGCCTTGACCGGCCCCATGATGTTGTAATGCTCCACCACCTTTTCGGAGCCGTAGAAGCTGACCGTCATGCAGGTGCCGCCCGAGGGCATCAGCGGTTCGGCGAGGCGCACCATCCGCATGAAGGAATGCACCGAGACATCCATCGCCTGGGAAAAGCCCTTGGCGGAGCAGTCCACCACCCGCCCATGCAGATCATCGCGCGGGCAGAAGGCGATGGCGTGAACCAGCGTATCCAGGCGCCCCCATTTCTCGTCGATCCGGGCGAACACACTCTCGAGCTGGCCCGCCTGGGCGACGTCGAGCGGCAGGATCAGCTCGGCGCCCAGCTCCTCGGCCAGGGGGCGCACATGGGGTTCGGCCTTTTCGTTGAGGTATGTGATGGCGAGATCGGCCCCCTGTGCCCGGAGCGCCCTGGCGCATCCCCAGGCGATCGACTGATCATTCGCGACGCCCACGACAAGCGCCTTGAAACCGTTCAATGAAAACATGCGATGTTCCGGCGTAGGTTGGTTTTTGGATACAGGCAGAATGTGACGCTTTTTGCATTCGCAGCATCGCGAAGATGGAAAACCGCCCCGGAATCAGAAGCATCCGGCGCCGCGATCACAAAAAAGCCAGCCTCCGCGCCGGATGGCGCAAATTGCGGCCCTCGATAAATTCGATGCGGAAAATACCTGTTTGAGCGCCGTTCAAAGACGCCGGCGGCCGCCCCCCGGAACGACAAAGGCGCGCCCTTTCGGACGCGCCTCTTTCGTCGCGGATCGCCGGCTTATTTCTGCGCGATGCGCCCGTCGGTATAGGGGGTATAGGGCCCCACCTCGGCCATGTATTCGGCCGTGACATCGGCCAGGTCGGGGCCGAAATCATAGACATGCTCGGCATGGGTCGCGAACATCTTGTAGCCGTCGCCGCCGTTGCGGACATAGTTGTTGGTGACAACGCCATAGGTCTTGGCCGGGTCGAGCGGAACGAAGGCATCGCCCTCTTGCACCATCACCTCGACAACGCGGCTGCCCGGCGCGGCGGCGGGATCCCAGACGAATTTCAGCCCGGCAACCTGCGGGAAGCGGCCGGCGCCTTCCTCGACCTGGCTCAGGCCGTTTTCAAGCGCGTCAATCACCGTCTGGCCGGTGGTCTGGAACGTGGCCAGCGTGTTCTGGAACGGCAGCACGGTCAGCACCTCGCCCATCGTCACGTCGCCCGCGTCGATGCTGGCACGCAGTCCGCCGCCGTTCTGAAGCGCGATCTGGATGCCCTGCCCCTCGACCCGCGCAAGCATCGCATCGGCCACGAGGTTGCCCATCGGGCATTCCATCGCGCGGCAGACCGAACGGTCGCCCTCGATGGCTTCGGCGGCCTGGGCCACGACCTTCTGGCGGATCTCCTCGAGCGGAACGGCCAGCTCGCTGATCCGGGCCTTGGTCACCTCGTCCTCGGTGACGGCGGCATCCATGATCAGCGGCTCGCCGGTGGCTTTGGTGATCACGCCCGCGTCGTTGAACGTCACGTTCAGCTCACCCAGAAACTTGCCATAGGCATAGGCCGAAACGATGGCGGTGTCGCCGACTATGGTCGGGTACGGGCCTTCGGCGCTGTCGGAGGTGTTGGACAGCAGCGTATTGGTGTGCCCGCCGACGATCACATCTACGCCAGAGGTGTTCGCCGCCACCTTCTTGTCGACGCCATAGCCGGAATGCGACAGCACGATGATCTTGTTCACGCCCGCATCGGTCAGCTTGTCGACCTCGCCCTGAACCGCCTCGGAGGGATCGGTGAAGATGATGTTCTTGCCGGGGCTGGCCAGTTCGTCATTGTCTTGCGGGGTCAGGCCGATCAGGCCCAGCTTTTCGCCGCCCCGTTCGATGATCACTGATTTCTGGATCGTGCCGGCCAGCAGCGGCTCGCCGGAGATATCGGCATTCGACATCAGAATCGGAAAGTCGACCGAATCGACAAACCCGCGCAGAACCTCGGGGCCGTCGTCGAATTCGTGGTTGCCCACGGTCATCGCGTCATAGCCCATCTTGTTCATCATCTCGGCCGCGACTTTACCCTTGTAATAGGTATAGAACAGCGTGCCCTGAAACTGATCGCCGCCATCCACGAGGATGAAATTGTTGGTCCGCTTCTTGGCTTCCTCCAGCGCCGTCACCAGACGGGCCGAACCGCCGAAGCATTTGCCTTCGGCATTGTCCTCGGCCGAGCAGCCGCTATCATATTTGGAAATGGGCTCGAAACGGGCGTGGAAGTCGTTGGTATGCAGGATGGTCAGCGAATAGTCGGCCGCTGCGATCCCCGCAGAAAGCGCCAGGGCGGCGGTCGAGGCGGCAAGGAGACGCGCAATCATGAAGAAACTCCCGTTGGAACATGACGTAATTGTAACAGAATGTTGACCTGTTACAGATGCAGAGTCAAAGCCTGAGCATCCTGATGGCTATCTGTGAAGAGTGACACTTGGATGACGTCACGGCATTGACCGGACGCATGAGTTTCGGCATTGGGAATACCATGCTGATTTTCAAGATTTTCCGCCGCCCCGAATGGGAAGAGTTCCGCGCCGCAGGCAGCACCGATGGCGCGCCTGTGGATGTCGCGGACGGGTTCATCCACTTTTCGACCGCCGAACAGGTGACGGAAACCGCGGCAAAACACTTCACCAGCGAAAGCGATCTGGTGCTTGTCGCCTTCGACCCCGACACGATGGGCGCGGATCTGAAATGGGAAACCTCGCGCGGTGGCGCGCTGTTCCCGCATCTCTACCGCCAGCTTCGCATGGACGAGGTGATCTGGGACAAATCCCTGCCGCTGGGCGCCACCGGCCATATCTTCCCGGAAGGTGTGATTTGAGCGTGGCCGAGCGGCTGGGCCTGGCCCTGTTGCACCGTTGCGATCCGGAACGGGCGCACGGGCTTTCCATCGCCGCGCTGAGGGCTGGGCTGGTGCCCCTGCCCGGTGTCACCACATCGCCCCGGCTGCGCACAATGCTGGCCGGGCTGGTTCTGCCCAACCCGGTGGGGCTGGCGGCGGGGTTCGACAAGAACGCCCAGGCGCTGGCGCCGCTTTCGCGCGCCGGTTTCGGGTTTCTCGAGGTTGGCGCGGCCACCCCGCGCCCGCAGCCCGGCAACCCGCGCCCGCGCCTGTTCCGCCTGACCGAAGACGCCGCCGTGATCAACCGGTTCGGCTTCAACAATGACGGGATGGAGGCGATCGCGGCGCGCCTTGCCAAACGCCCGGCGGGCGGCATCGTCGGGCTGAACCTGGGCGCCAACAAGGACAGCGCCGACCGGGCCGGCGATTTCGCGCAGGTGCTGGCCCGCTGCGGCCCGCATGTGGATTTCGCCACCGTCAACGTCTCCTCCCCCAACACCGAAAAGCTGCGCGACCTGCAGGGCAAGGCGGCGCTTTCGGCGCTGCTGGCCGGGGTGATGGAGACCCGCGCGGCGCTGCCCCGCCCGATCCCGGTCTTCCTGAAGATCGCGCCCGATCTGGGCGAGGCCGAACTGGCCGAGATTGCCGAGGTCGCGCTGGCCTCCGGCCTTGACGCGATCATCGCGACCAACACGACCCTGTCGCGCGACGGGCTGAAAAGCCCGCAGGCGGCCGAGGCGGGCGGCCTGTCGGGCGCGCCCTTGTTCACGAAATCGACGCAGGTGCTGGCCCGCCTGTCGCAGCTCACCGAAGGGCGGCTGCCGCTGGTGGGCGTCGGCGGAATCTGCAGCGCGGAAGACGCCTATGCCAAGATCCGCGCGGGCGCCTCGGCGGTGCAGCTTTATTCGGCCATGGTCTATCAGGGCCTGACGCTCGTGCCCCGGATCGTCGACGGGCTGGAACGCTTGCTCGCGCGCGACGGGTTTGCCAATGTGGCCCAAGCGGTCGGCACCGGACGAAAGGAATGGCTGTGAGCGATATCGTCATCTGGCACAACCCGCGCTGTTCGAAATCGCGCGAAGCGCTGGCGCTGTTGCAGGCGCGCGGCGAAGACCCGGTGATCCGCAAATATCTGGAAGACGTGCCGAGCCTCGATGAACTGCGCCTGACACAGGCGACGCTGGGCCTGCGCGCCATCGAGATGATGCGCACAAAGGAAAAGCGCTTTGCCGAACTGGGCCTGTCGAAGGACGCGGAGGATGCGGTTCTGCTGCGGGCGATGTCGGAAAGTCCCGTGCTGATCGAACGGCCCATCGTGTTCGCCAGCGGCAAGGCCGCCATCGGCCGCCCGCCCGAGCGGGTGCTGGATATCCTGTAGCAAGATGCGCCGGCGCTGATTGGGGCGCGGCGCGCCGGGGGATCGCTCAGCCGTCCACCGACGCCTCGAGCGCCGGATAGCGCAGGGCCAGGGTCACGCCGCGCGCCACCAGCGAGATCAGCAGCGCCATCCACAGCCCGTGATTGCCGCAAAGCGGCATCAGCACGGCGACCGCGATGCCGTAGATCACGAACGACACGATCATCATGTTGCGCATGTCTGCGGTCTTGGTGGCGCCGATGAACACACCGTCCAGCATCCAGGCGGCAAGGCCCAGCAGCGGCGCCGCGACCATATAGACAAGATAGGCCCGCGCCTCTGTGCGCACCTCCGGGGCCGTGGTCATGATGTCGATGATCCGCCCGCCGAACAGCGCGAAGGCGATGGCAAGCCCGATCACGCAGACCAGGCCCCAGAAACTCGTCAACAGCGCGCCGCGCCGGAGCGACATCCGCGTCCGCGCCCCGAGCGCCTGCCCCACCAGCGCCTCGGCCGCAAAGGCGAACCCGTCGAGCGCATAGGCGGTGATTTCCAGGAACTGCACCAGAATCTGGTTCGCCGCCAGCGTCACATCACCGAAATCCGCGCCGAAGAACAGGAACGACACGAAGACCGCCTGAAGCAGAAGCGAGCGGATCAGGATGTCGGTATTGACCCGCATCATATGGGTCAGGCGCGCCCGGTCGAACACGCGCGGCCAGTCTTTCCAGGCGCTGCCGCGAAACGCGTCGCGGCACAGCCAAAGGCCCATCGCCGCGCCCGACCATTCGGCCAGGAAGGTCGCCGTCGCCACGCCCTCGACGCCCCAGCCAAGCCCCAGCACGAACCACAGATCCAGAAGGATGTTCATGCCGTTCATCAAAAGCTGAATGGCAAGCACCGCGCGCGTACGTTCCAGCGCGATCAGCCAGCCGGTGAGGCCATAGATGGAAATCGCCGCCGGCGCGGACCAGACCCGGATGCGCATATAGCTGCGGGCCATCGTCTCGACCTCGGGGCTAGCGGGCGAAAGCCGGAACGCCCCCCAGAACAGCGGCGCCTGCAACAGGATCAGCACCACCCCGGCCGCAACGCCGATCATCAGCGCGCGCGACAGCATCGCGGCAACCTCGGCGCTGTCACCCGCCCCCTGAGCCTGAGAGGTCAGGCCGGTCGTGCCCATCCGCAGAAAGCCGAGAATCCAGTAAAGCGCGGTGATGGTGATCGCGCCGATGCCGACGGCGCCGATCGGCGCGGCCAGGCCAAGTTGCCCGACGACGCCGGTATCCACCGCCCCCAGGATGGGCACGGTCGCGTTTGACAGCACGATCGGCAGGGCGATCTTCAGAACGCGCCGGTGCGTCAGCGCCGGCGCGGCCTCAACCATCACGTTGCGGCATCAGAAAATGGCCGGTGGCCTGGGCGAACAGCCGGTCGCGATTGTCCTGCCAGGCTTCGACATGAACCGAGGCATAGCGACGGCCGGAGCGGTTGACCCGCGCCCGCGCATAGGCGTCGCGCGGCAGGCCCGACCGAAGGAAATCGGTGGAAAAGTCGATGGTCTTGGGCAGGCGCGGCACGCGCGCGCGGATCAGCGTTTCGGGATCGAGCGCGCCGCTTTCCATCTCCTCCCACAGCATCGTCCAGGACAGACCGATAATCGCCGTAACCTCGAGAAACGCCGCCGTCACCCCGCCGTGAAGGGCCGGAAGATGAGGGTTTCCGATCAGTTTCTCGTCATAGGACAGAACGCCGGTCAGCTCGTCGCCCCTGCGTTCGAACGTGATCCCGAGAAAGCGGATATAGGGCACCCCCCGCACCAGCGCCGACAGCGCCGCGTCCCGGCGCTGTTTCACCATCTGAACCGGTTCGGGCGGATGCCGGGTCATACCGCGTCTCCTTCGGGCTGCGCCACCGTGAACGCGCCGGTGGCCATCGCCACGGGGTTCGCGCGGTCTTCGTCCATGGCGGTGGCACGCACGAAGGCGACGCTGCGGGTGACGTGATAGCATTCCGCCCGGGCGACAATCCGCTGGCCGGGCGTCGCCGGGCGCATGTAGTCGATCCGAAGATCCAGCGTCGCGGTCGAATCCGACGTGTCGGGATGGCTGACCACCGCCGATCCGGCGCAGGTGTCGAGCAGCGCCGACACCGCACCGCCGTGGATCACCCCGCTATGCGGATCCCCGACGAAGCGTTCGTCATATGGCATCGAGATTTCCGCGACCCCGGTCCCGAGATAGTCCAGCCGCATCGCCAGCGCGCGGGAATGGGGAACCAGATCGAACATTTCCCGGGCTTGCCGCATATTTTCTTCGCTCATGCACCATCCCCTCTTGTGATTTCGGTTATTGGACCTTGCCAAGCATGCTGCAAGTGATAATTTCTTAAATTGAAATTAATTCGCAAAAGCAAAATATCGAATCACACCCATGTCCTCGACACCACAGCCCCACCCTGACCGCGCCGCGCTGGTATTGCCGGAATATCTTGGCCCGTTCCGCGTCAAGCGCCTGATCCTTGTGCTGATCTATCTGGCGCTGTCCTTCGCGCCCGGCCGGCTGGGCGAGGTGACGCGCGGGCTGATGACTGACGCCTATACACAGGTCGCCGTATTCGTGGCGGCGACCTTCCTGCTGTTCTACGGGGCCGAGCGGTTTTTCAAATTTGACATGGCCGATGCGCTGAAGGGCGCGAAGGGCTGGCAGGTGCCGGTGGCCGCGCTGCTGGGCGCGACGCCGGGCTGTGGCGGCGCGGTGATCGTGGTTGCGGCCTACAGTTCGGGCAATGTCGGTCTCGGCGCGATGGTCGCCACCCTGACCGCAACGATGGGCGATGCCGCGTTCCTGCTGCTCGCCACGCGCCCCGATGCCGCGGCGGTGATCCTGCCGCTTTCGCTGGTCGTGGGCACCCTGACCGGCTGGATCGTGGACAGGTTCAACAAGGTCACATTCGCCCCGTCAGGCGACACTTGCGCCGTGGTCGCGCCGATCGGGCGTATCCGCGCCAAGGATTGGGTCTATCTGATGTTCATTCTGCCAGGTCTTGTGGTCGGCGTGGCCCAGCTTGCCCAGATCACGATCGACGATCTGCTCGGCATTCCGGTGGTGTGGCTCGCGATGGCCGGGATCACGACCGGGTTGCTGATCTGGGCCACCTCCACGGTCCGGGCCATGACCAACCCTGCCGACACCCCCGTGACCCGCGCCGCCGAGGAAACCAGTTTCATCACCATCTGGGTCATCGCGGCCTATCTGGCCTATGACTACGCGTCCGAATTCGCCGGGCTGGATCTGGAGATGTGGTTTCAGGCCGTCGCCCCGATCCTGCCGCTGATCGCCATCGCGGTCGGGTTCGTTCCCGGCTGCGGCCCGCAGGTGCTGGTTGCAACGCTCTACGTCAACGGGGCGATCCCCTTCGCGGCGCTCATCGGCAATGCGATATCCAACGACGGCGACGCGCTGTTTCCTGCGATCGCGCTCAACCCCAAGGCGGCGATGCTGGCCACGGTCTATTCGGCCGTTCCCGCGCTGATCGTGGCCTACGGGTTTTACCTCCTGGCGCCCGGTTTCATGAACTGATTTGCGCCAACCCGCACAAACGCCTAAGGTTGTACCAGACACGTAGGAACGGGAGGCGGCGGTGTCGGACGGGCACCTGACGTTCAAGCAGATGTGCGCGAAGTTCGATGTGACTCCGCGAACGCTGCGGTACTACGAGTATATTGAGCTTCTCAGCCCGAGGCGCGAAGGCCGCACCCGTTACTATTCGGCCCGCGACGTGGCCCGGATGACACTGATCCTGCGCGGGCGCCGCTTCGGGTTCAGCCTCGAGGAAATCCGCCAGTGGCTTTCCATCTACGAAGAAGAGGGCTCCGCCGCCCAGAATGCCGCGTGGGTCGAGAAAGCCACGCTCAAGCTGGCGGATCTCAAGACCCAGCGGCGCGAGCTGGACGATACCATTTGCGATCTCGAAGAGATGCGCGACAGGGCCAGGCGCCTGCTCGATCGCCAACAGGACTTCGCAAAACGACTCCGATAGTTCGCTTTCCGGCAATATTCCCCGGCACGGCTTCGGTAGGCACGATGTGACGCAGCGTCTCGCTTACGTCTAGGTCAACTTCCCTGCTATAGCCCACCGGATCCGGCCAATGGGGCCATCAATTAAGAATACGCTCGTTCAAAGGCGACCAAATGACTGATACGATTATGACCATCCGACAGATGTGCGATGCGTTCGATGTAACGCCGCGTACATTGCGCTTCTACGAAGCCAAAGAGCTGCTGTTCCCGATCCGCGAGGGTCAGAAGCGCCTGTTCCCAAAGCGCGACCGTGCCCGGCTGAAGCTGATCATGCGCGGCAAGCGCTTCGGGTTCAGCCTCGAGGAAATCCGCCAGCTGCTGGATCTCTACGACATCGGCGACCAGCAGCAGACCCAGCTGCGCCGCACCTACGAAGCCGCCTGCCGGCATCTGGCCGACATGGAACGCCAGCGCGCCGAACTGGACGAATCCATCACCGATCTGAAAGAACAGCTTGCCTGGGCGGAAGAAAGGCTGGATGCCTTCGGGCAGCAACAAGCCGCGGAATAGACGCTCAAAGGGAGGAGACCTTGATGCCGTCCTACAACGCTCCCACGAAGGATCTGCAGTTCGTATTACACGACCTGCTGAACGTAAGCCAAAGCGGTGTGGAAGGCTGTGACGCGCTGGAGCGCGACGTCACGTCCGCCATCCTCGACGAGGCCGGAAAGCTTGCCAGCGACGTGCTGGCGCCGTTGAACGTGGTCGGCGATACCGAAGGCTGTGTTCTGGAAAACGGCACGGTGCGCACGCCGGCAGGGTTCCGCGACGCTTACCGCAAGGTCCGGGAAGGCGGCTGGATGGGGCTGGACTGCGATCCGGCCTTTGGCGGCCAGGGCATGCCCTATGTGCTGAACATCGCGGTGGGCGAGCTGTTCGTCTCGGCCAACATGGCGTTCAACATGTATCAGGGCCTCACCCACGGCGCCTATTCCGCCATCCACACCCATGGCAGCGACGCGCAAAAGGCTATCTATCTGCCGAAGATGGTCACCGGCGAATGGACCGGCACGATGAACCTGACCGAACCGCATTGCGGCACCGATCTGGGGCTGATGCGCACGAAGGCCGAACCGCAGGATGACGGATCATACAAGATTACTGGCCAGAAGATCTTCATCTCGGCGGGCGATCACGACCTGTCGGAAAACATCATCCACCTGGTGCTGGCCAGGGCACCGGACGGCGGCGAAGGCACCAGGGGCATCAGCCTGTTCATCGTCCCGAAGTTCCTGATCGGCGACGACGGCGCGCCGGGGGGGCGCAATGCCGTATCCTGCGGCAAGCTGGAAAGAAAGATGGGCATTCACGGCAACGCCACCTGCGTGATGAACTTCGACGGCGCCACCGGCTACCTGATCGGAGAGTTGCACAAGGGCATGCGCGCGATGTTCACCATGATGAACGAAGCCCGGATCGGCGTCGGCCTGCAGGGCTATGCCCAGGCGGAAGCCGCCTATCAGAACGCGGTCGCCTATGCCCATGACCGGCTTCAGGGCCGCGACGTGACAGGGGCGCAAAACCCCGACGGCCCGGCCGATCCGATCATCGTGCACCCCGATGTGCGGCGCAACCTGATGGATCAGAAATCCTTCGTTGAAGGGGCCCGCGCGCTTACCCTCTGGGGCGCGCATCTGATCGACCGCGCGCACCGTATGGGTGACACGAAGGCCGAGGGGCTGATCTCTCTGCTGACGCCGGTGATCAAGGGCTTCCAGACAGACAAGGGCTTCGAGATGGCCGTGGCGGCGCAGCAGGTGTTCGGCGGGCATGGCTATATCGAGGAAACCGGCATGTCGCAATTCGCCCGCGACGCTCGCATCGCCATGATCTACGAAGGCGCCAACGGCATTCAGGCGCTTGATCTGGTGGGGCGGAAACTGGCGCAGGACGGCGGCGCGCATCTGATGGCCTTCTTCGATATGGTAAAGGCGTTCATCAAGGAAAACGAAGGCAACGGCGCGCTGAAACAGGATTTCCTCGATCCGCTCAAGAAAGCCTCCAAAGACCTGCAGGCAGCGGCGATGTATTTCATGCAGAACGGCATGAAAAACCCCAACAGCGCACTGGCCGGCTCTTATGATTTCATGCATCTGTTCGGCCATGTCTGCCTTGGCCTGATGTGGGCCCGAATGGCAAAGGCCGCGATGCTGGCGCTTGACGCGGACACACCCGACGCGGCCTTCTACGAGACCAAGATCGCTACCGGCCGCTACTACATGTCCCGCCAGCTTCCGGCGACGGGCCTGCATCTGGCGCGGATCGAATCCGGGGCCGACCCGGTGATGGCACTCGCGGCGGACGCGTTCTGATGGCATAACGCGTAAAACAGGACATGATGATGACCGAATAGGGAGGCTTCATTGCCCAAACGCCTGCGCCTGACCCGCCGCTTCAATGTTGCGATGACCGAGGATGGTTACCGCCGGCTGAAACGCTTCGCCGCCGAGGCCGGGCTGGACGAAGGCGAAGCGTTGTCATTCCTGTTCGAGTACTTTGACAGCGTCACTGATCATGACAACCTGAGCCACCGGCTGCGCCTGTTCAACGCCGAGCTGGAGGCACGCAAACGATGAGCGCACCGCCAGTCGCCCCGTCATGCCGCCTTCGGCGAGAGTATTTGTGCCGAGAAGATGAACAGTCTGCGCCCTGCCATCCGGCGCTTTCCGGTCCGGGCCGGGGGCGCGCGGGACGGCAGGGCGTCTCCTCGGGCGGTCATCGGCTCTCCAGCCTGTACCGCACCATCAACACTGCCGGACCAAGGTTAACGGCCGGTTATCGAATACCGGCCTGTTCCTCTTCTCGGCAAAAATACTCAGATCCAGCACCGGCCGCCCCTCGGTCGGTCAGAAATTCAGAAAGAGAGCCTGATGACGATCCAACTTTACTGCTTTGGTGAAAGCGGCAATGCCTACAAGGCCGCGCTGACGATGCAACTTGCCGGGGTGGAGTGGGAGCCCGTCTTCGTCGACTTCTTCCATGGCGAGACCCGCAGCCCGGAATACCTGGCGCTGAACCCGATGGGCGAAGTTCCGGTGATGGTCGACGGGGACGTGACGCTCAGCCAGTCGGGTGTCATTCAGGATTACATCAGCTCAAAGACCGGCAAGTTCGGTGGCCGCAGCGCCAATGAGCGGCGCGAGGTGCTGCGCTGGGTGTTCTGGGACAATCACAAGATGTCCTCGCAATGCGGAACGGTGCGGTTCTTGATGAACTTCCTGCCCGAGGAGAAGCGCCCGGCCGAGGTGATCACCTGGCTGCAGGGCCGGCTGCGCGGCGCGTTCAAGACGCTGGAGGCCGCGCTGGGGGGCAAGGAGTGGCTGGTGGGCGATCAGCCCACCATCGCCGATTTCGCCTGCTGCGGGTATCTGTATTACCCCGAGCCCTTCGGCTTTGACCGCGCCGACTGGCCCAATATCGACGCCTGGCTGGATCGCATCGCCGCCCTGCCCGGCTGGAAGCACCCCTATGATCTGATGCCCGGCTCGCCCGCCGACCGGGCCACCTGAGAACGGAGGCCGCCATGACCGACGCCTTTATCTATGATGCCGTGCGCACACCGCGCGGCAAGGGACGCAGGGAGGGCGCGCTGCACGAGGTCACCTCTGTCCGCCTGTCCGCTGTGGTTCTGGATGCCCTGAAAGCCCGCAATGCTCTGGAAGGTCACGCCGTGGAGGATGTGATCTGGGGCAATGCCACCCAGGTGGGCGAACAGGGCGGGTGCCTGGCGCGGTCTGCGGTTCTGGCCTCGGGGCTTGATCAGTCGATCCCGGGCCTGTCCATCAACCGGTTCTGCGCCAGCGGCATGGAGGCGGTGAATCTGGCCGCCAATCAGGTGAGGGGCGGCGCGGGTGCGGCCTATATCGCCGGCGGGGTCGAGATGATGGGCCGCGTGGCCATGGGCAGCGACGGGGCGGCGATTGCGGTTGACCCGTCGCTTGCGATGGGCCGCTATTTCGTGCCGCAGGGCATTTCCGCCGATATCATCGCCACCGAATACGGCTTTTCGCGCGACGATGCCGATGCGCTGGCCGTGGAAAGCCAGAAACGCGCCGCCGCGGCCTGGGGCGAAGACCGCTTTGCCCGGTCGGTGATCACGGTGAAGGACCAAAACGGACTGCCGATCCTGGAGCATGACGAATACATGCGCCCCGGCACCGACATGCAGGCGCTTGGCGCGCTGAAACCCGCGTTCAAGGATATGGGCGAGGTGATGCCCGGCTTCGACAAGGTCGCGCTGATGAAATACCCGCATCTGGAGCGGATCAATCACATCCACCATGCGGGCAACTCTTCGGGCATCGTCGATGGCGCGGCCGGGGTGCTGATCGGCAGCAGGGCCTTCGGCGAGGAGCATGGCCTGAAGCCGCGCGCGCGCATCCGCGGCACGGCGAAGATCGGCACCGACCCCACCATCATGCTGACCGGGCCGGTGCCCGTGACCGAAAAGATCCTTGCCGACAATGGCATGGCGATTTCGGATATCGACCTGTTCGAGGTGAACGAGGCTTTCGCCTCGGTCGTGCTGCGGTTCATGCAGGCCTTTGACGTCGATGACGGCAAGGTCAATGTCAACGGCGGCGCCATCGCCATGGGTCACCCGCTGGGCGCCACCGGCGCGATCATCATCGGCACGCTGCTTGATGAGCTGGAGCGCAGCGACAAGGAAACAGGTCTGGCAACGCTGTGCGTCGCCTCGGGCATGGGTGCCGCCACAATCATCGAGAGGGTGTGATGGGGATCATCGACAAGCGCAACGTGCCGGTCAAGACCGGGTCGATCTACCCCGAGCCCTATGCCAGCCAGATGGCCGGGCGGTCATCGCTGCGGCTGGGCGATGCGGGCGGGCTGACGCAGTTCGGCGCCAATCTGGTGATCCTTCAGCCCGGCGCGAAATCGTCGCTGCGGCACTGGCATCTGAACGAGGACGAGTTCGTGATGGTGACCGAGGGCGAGATCATTCTGGTGCAGGACGCGGGCGAGACGCCGATGCGCCCGGGCGATTGCGCCGCCTTTCCGGCGGGCGACACGGACGGCCATCATTTCATCAACCGGACCGGGCGCGAGGCGCGGTTTCTGGTGGTCGGCAGCCGCGCCCCGCGCGAAACCTGCACCTATTCAGATGTCGATCTGGTGATGGACGTGGCGGATGGCAAGACCAGCTTCACCTACAGGGACGGCACCCCGTTCAAGGGAGAGCGGACATGAGCGAATTCCACTATTCCGTCGATCCGGACGGCGTTGCGATCATCACCTGGGACGTACCCGGCAAAACCATGAACGTCATGTCGCTGGAGGGGCTGCGCGAGCTGGAAGCCTGTGTCGACAGGGCGCTGGCCGATGATGCGGTCAGGGGCGCGATCATCACCTCGGGCAAGAAGGATTTCGCGGGCGGGATGGATCTGAACATTCTGGCCGGGATGAAGGAGAGCGCGGGCGACGATCCGGCCCGTGGCCTGTTCGAGGGCGTCATGCAGATGCATGGCCTGCTGCGCAAGATCGAGCGCGCCGGGATGAACCCGAAGACCAACAAGGGCGGCAAGCCCATCGCCGCCGCCCTGCCCGGCACAGCGGCCGGCATCGGGCTGGAACTGCCGCTGGCCTGCCACCGGATCTTTGCCGCCGACAATCCCAGGGCCAGGATCGGCCTGCCGGAGATCCTGATCGGCATCTTTCCCGGCGCCGGCGGCACCACGCGGCTGGTGCGCAAGCTGGGCGCGATGGCCGCCGCGCCCTTCCTGCTGGAAGGCAAGATGCAGGAGCCGAAGAAGATGAAGGCGGCCGGCGTCATCGACGCGGTTGTCCCCGCCGAAGAACTGATGTCGGCCGCGAAGGAATGGGTGCTGGCCGCCAAGGATGCCGATATCCTGAAACCGTGGGATGCGAAGGGCTACAAGATGCCCGGCGGCGCGCCCTATCACCCGGCCGGTTTCATGACCTTCGTCGGCGCCAGCGCCATGGTCAATGGCAAGACGCAGGGTGTTTACCCCGCCGCGAAGGCGCTGCTTTCGGCGGTTTACGAAGGGGCGCTGGTGCCCTTCGATACCGCGCTGAAGATCGAGGCCCGCTGGTTCACCAACATCCTGATGAACCCGTCGTCCACCGCCATGATCCGGTCTTTGTTCCTGAACAAGGAAGCGCTGGAGAAGGGCGCGGTGCGCCCTGCCGCCGTGCCGGATCAGTCGGTCACCCGGGTCGGCGTGCTGGGGGCCGGGATGATGGGCGCGGGCATCGCGCTCGTGTCGGCGCTGGCGGGGATCGAGGTGGTGCTGATCGACCAGAGCCAGGCAGCCGCCGACAAGGGCAAATCCTATACCGCCGATTACATGGACAAGGGCATTTCGCGCAAGAAAGCCACGCCCGAGAAAAAGGAACAGGTGCTTGGCCTGATCACCGCCACCACCGATTACGCCGCGCTGAAGGGCTGCGACCTGATTGTCGAGGCCGTGTTCGAAGACCCCGGCATCAAGGCCGATGTCACCGCGCGGGCCGAGGCGGTGGTGGGCGAGGACTGTATCTTCGCCACCAACACCTCGACCCTGCCGATCGGTGAACTGGCGAAGGCCAGCACACGGCCCGCCCAGTTCATCGGCATCCACTTCTTCAGCCCCGTCGACAAGATGATGCTGGTAGAGATCATCCGGGGCGCGGAGACCGGCGACCGGGCCGTGGCCAGGGCGCTGGATTTCGCGCGCCAGATCCGCAAGACGCCGATCGTGGTCAACGACGCGCGGTTCTTCTACGCCAACCGCTGCATCATCCCCTATATCAACGAAGGCATCCGCATGGTGAAAGAGGGGGTCACCCCCGCCCTGATCGAGAATGCCGCCCGGCTGGTGGGCATGCCGCTGGGCCCGCTGCAACTCGTCGATGAAACCTCGATCGATCTGGGGGTGAAGATCGCCCGGGCCACGAAGGCCGCGATGGGCGATGCCTATCCCGACGGCGCGGTGGACGAGGTACTGTTCCGCATGGCCGATGATGGCCGGCTTGGCCGAAAGGCGGGCGCGGGTTTCTATGCCTACGACGAGAAGGGCAAGCGCCAGGGCCTGTGGCCGGGGCTGGCCGCGCAATACCCGCTGGCGGGGGCGCAGCCCGATGTGTCCGAGGTCCAGCACCGCCTGCTGTTCGTGCAGGTGCTCGAGGCCGTGCGGGCGCTGGAAGAGGGTGTTCTGAGCGATATTCGCGAGGGCGACGTCGGCGCCATTCTGGGCTGGGGCTTCGCGCCATGGTCCGGCGGGCCGTTCAGCTGGCTCGACATCATCGGCGCGCCGCGCGCGGTGGCGCTGTGCGATGCCTTGGCCGAAACCCATGGCGCCCGCTTTGCCGCCCCCGCGCTGCTGCGCGAGATGGCCGCGCAGGGCGATACGTTCTACGCGCGGTTCGCGCCGGGCGCCAAGGCCGCCTGAGCGGTGACAACACAGCGGCGCGGTCCCTAGCCGCCAAACCCGTAGCCGAAGCGCGCGATGTCTTCGCCGCAAAGCTGCGCCAGCAGGGCCGCGTCGGCATCGGAATAGTAGCTGCGGAAATCCGCGGCCCTTTCTGATTGGTTCACCTTCGGAATATCGCCCAGCGAGAACCCCAGATGCGCCTCGAGCGGCGCGAGATCCTGCGCCAGATGCTCTAACCGGATGAAGGCGCCGCATCTTTCTTGCCCCTCGGGGTCTTGCATGTAGGCGCCGTAGCTTTCGGCCTGAAAAACCGCGCGGGTCTGGGCGTGGTTCAGAAAGGCGCTGAACTCCAGCCCTTTCGCGAGATGCACCGCCGGATGATCGAAGCCCTGCGCCCGCAGCCAGTGGTAATAGCTGACCATCCGGTCCCACGGATTGCGCACAAGGGTGAAGGTGAATAGCTCCGCCATCTCCTGCCGCGTCACCAGGCCCTCGATATCGCGCAGACGGGAATGTTTCCAAAGCCGGCCCGAGCTTCGCGCCCCCTGCAGCCGCCGCCGTCGCTTCACCGCCTTGGGCGTGTCGCCGATCAGAATGTCATCCGCCATCGCCCGCGCCTCCAGCGCCAGGCTCAGGGCGGTGCCGCCGGTCTTGGGGATATGCACGAAGATATAGCGGCGCCCGCGCGAGATGATCATGGCATTCACCTTATCGCCTGCGCGTCGGTGCCGCCAAGATGCGTTTGCCCCTTTCCAAGCCGCGCGGCCCCCGCCACTATCCGGGTCCGAGGAGAAACGAGGGAGGATGGAATGGGCTGGTTGGCCGATGAGACCGGGCTGGGCAAATGCGATGCGAACCATGTGCCGCTGACGCCCCTGTCACACCTGAACCGCGCCGCGGATATCTTTCCCCAGCGCCAGGCGCTGGTGGACCGCAGCCGCAGCTTCACCTATGCGCAGATGCACGAACGCGTCACGCGTCTTGCCTCCGCCCTTGCCGGACGCGGCATAAGGCCGGGCGATGTGGTCGCAACCCTGCTGCCCAACATCACCGCCCAGATCGAGGCGCATTTCGGCGTGCCCGCCTGCGGCGCGGTGCTGAACGCGATCAACACCCGGCTCGAGACAGAGACGGTCAACTACATCCTGTCCCACGGCGGCGCGAAGATCCTGCTGGTCGACAACGCGCTGCTGCCGCTGGCCGAGGCCGCGATTTCGCGCATGGCCGAGGCCGACGCGCCCGAGATCATCGAAGTGGCGGATCACGAGGCCGGTTTCATGCCCGATGGCCGGCACATGGAATATGAAGACCTGCTGGCGGGCGGCGATCCCGGTTTCCGTTGGATCATGCCCGAGGACGAGTGGGAGAGCATCGCGCTCAACTACACCTCCGGCACCACCGGACAGCCCAAGGGCGTGGTCTATCACCACCGCGGCGCCTATCTGGCCACCATGGGCACCGTGATCTCGTGGCGCATGGTGATGCACCCCCGGCTGCTGACCATCGTGCCGCTGTTCCACTGCAACGGCTGGTGCCACAGCTGGATGATGCCCGCGCTGGGGGGCACGATCATCTGCTGCCGCGATGTCACCGCGAAGAACATCTATCACGCGATCTCGGTCGACGGGGCGACGCATTTCGGCGGCGCGCCGATCGTTCTGAACGCGCTTGTCAATGCGCATGAGCACGACAGGCTGCCGTTCGATCACACCGTCGAGGTATTCACCGCCGGCGCCCCGCCCGCCGCCGCGACGCTGGCGAAGGTGGAACCGCTTGGCTTCAACGTCACCCAGGTTTACGGGCTGACAGAGGTTTACGGCCCCGCCACGGAATGTATCTGGCAAGACGATCTGTGGGATGACCTGCCGCAGGGCGAGCGTGCCAATATCAAGGCCCGCACCGGCGTTGCCATGCCGATGCTGGAAGAGGCCACCGTGACCGATGAAAACATGGCCCCGGTGCCGCGCGACGGCGTCACCACGGGCGAGATCATGATGCGCGGCAACACCGTGATGAAAGGCTACTACAAAAATCCCGAAGCCACCGCCGAAAGCTTTGCCGGCGGCTATTTCCATTCCGGCGACGTGGCCTTCCGCCACCCGGACGGCTACATCAAGATCACCGATCGCGCCAAGGACATCATCATCTCGGGCGGCGAGAACGTGTCTTCGGTCGAGGTGGAGGGCGCGCTGATGCACCACCCGGCGGTGGAGCTTTGCGCCGTGGTCGCCAAACCCGACGAGAAATGGGGCGAAGTGCCCTGCGCCTTTGTCGAACTGAAGCCGGGGCATGAGGTGAGCGAGACGGAACTGATCGCCTTTTGCCGCGAACATCTGGCCGGGTTCAAGACACCCAAGCGGGTGGTGTTCGAAGACCTGCCCAAAACCTCGACCGGGAAGATCCAGAAATTCGAACTGCGCGAGATCGCCAAGGGCCTGCCCGACTGATGCGCCCCGTTGCCCCCTGCATTGTGGCGCGGCGTCCAAGCCGCTATCATGGCGTCACAAACACGGAACGAACCGGGCAGGATCAGGGCCGCGCATGACGGCGCTTTCACAGTTTGAACGGCTGGAATCTTCCGGCCTCTGGCGCGAGGGGCCCCAGGCGCAGCGGCGCGATGTGATCGTGTCGTTCGGCGACGCCTCGCTGGTGATTTCCGACACCCGGGAACGGGCGCTCGCCCATTGGTCACTGGCCGCCGTGACCCGCCTCAACCCCGGCGCGATGCCGGCGCTGTTCGGCCCCGGCACCGATGCCGAGGAAATCCTGGAAATCGAAGACGAGGTGATGATCGGCGCCATCTCGAAGGTGACGGCGGCGATCGAAAAGCGCCGCCCCCGGCCCGGGCGGCTGCGGCTCATCATGCTGGGATCCAGCCTCGCGCTGGTGATCGGGCTGCTGGTGTTCTGGATGCCCGGCGCGTTGCGGCGCCACACGGTTGCGGTGGTGCCCCCCACGGTGCGGGCCGAAATCGGGCAGGGCCTGCTTTCCCGCATCGCCCGCGTTTCGGGCGCACCCTGCCATACCACCGCGGGCGACCGCGCGCTGGCGCGGCTGCGCGCGCGGCTTCTGGGGCCGGGCCCCGGCGTGCTGGTGGTGCTGCCCGGTGGTGTCCGTCAGGCGGCGCATCTTCCGGGCGGGCTGATCCTGCTGAATCGCGCGATCGTCGAGGATTTCGACGATGCCGACATTCCCGCCGGTTTCATTCTGGCCGAGGCCGAACGTGCCGCCCGGCAGGACCCGCTGGATCTGATGCTTCGGAATGTGGGCACGCGGGCCACGTTCCACCTGCTGACAACCGGCGCGCTGCCGGTCGAGGCGCTGAACGGATATGCCGAAACCGTGCTCACCCGCCCCCCCGCCTCGCTGACGGACGCGGCGCTGCTGGCACGGTTCGCGGCGGCGGAGGTGCCATCGACGCCCTATGCCTATGCACTGGATGTGTCGGGCGAAACCGTTCTGGGCCTGATCGAGGCCGACCCGCTGCGCGGCCGGGCCTACAAGCCGGTGCTCAGCGATGCCGACTGGATCCGCCTTCAGGGCATCTGCGGCGGCTGAATTTCCACCCCGCGAAAGAAGACAGCGCCCCGCACATGTTGGCGAGGCGCTGCTCCACTGTCCCGGATTTGTTTTTTATCTCCGCACGAATGCGTCCCGGTACCCTGCCATTCGAACCGCCCCGAGGGCGGAATTGAGATGCTCTTGCCCGGCAAACGGCCCGGCCAGCACAATCTGCACCGGCTTGCCGTTCATCCGGCCTTGCGCCACCGCAACCGGCAGCCCGAGCTGACGAAGCCGCGCGGCGGTGGCGGCGGAATTCGCCGGCAGCCCGAAAGTGCCGACCTGAACATATCCCGCCGCGGGCCGTACCTTCGCCGGGGTCTTGGTCGACGCGCGGGCGGTCAGGCGCTGACGGGCGCTCGCGGGTGCCGCAGCGGCGCGCGCAACCGGCCCCGGTTTCCCTTCGGCGACCAGACGGCGCGGCACGGTCTGCGTCCAGACCAGGTTCATCTGAGCCTCTCCCCGGGCGGTTCCGACGCCGCGCAGCGGGTTCAGCCGGTCGTCTTTCCACGCCCTTTCGTAACCTTTGGGAATGGTGATGGGCGCGGGCGTGATGGTGACGGCCATCGGCGCGGGTGCCGGCACCGATGCACGGACCGAGGCCGGCCGTGGGGCCGAAACGGTTTTCGGAGCCGGTGCGACCGCGACTTTCACCGGTGCCGCAACAGGCGCTACGGCGGGCGCCGGCTTGGCTGCAACAGGCGCGGGTGGCACCGGCGGAGCGACGGGAACAGGCGCGGCAACAATTTCCGCGATCTCGGGCTGCGGCTTCGGCGCGGGGGCCGGGGCGGCGGCGGCGAAGGTGGGTTTGAACCCGCACATCACCGTCCGGCCACGGCTCACGCGCGGCACCCAGGTGACGGTTCCCCCATAGCCGGCGCGGATATAGACGCAGCCCCGGCTGTCGACATATTGATTGGCCGCATAGTCCGCCGGTGGCAGCTCTGCCGGTCCGTCATCATCGGCCAGCGGCTGTGCCGACAGGGCATTGGCCAAGAGCACGGCCGCAGCGGCAGCCGCCACAGCCAGGGAAATCAGTCGCATATCATCACCCACAAGATATGGGCGAATCATGACTGATTGCACACAAGCAGTAAAGGGATTTAAAGCTTATTTTGTGCCAAACATGCGGTCACCCGCATCCCCTAGCCCAGGAACAATATATCCATGCTCATCGAGCCCCTCATCCACAGATGCTGTGACGATCGGCACGTCGGGGTGGGCCTCTTTCATGCGCGCGATACCTTCGGGCGCGGCCAGAAGACACAGGAAACGGATGTTCCTGGCCCCCGCCTTCTTCAACAGGTCAATCGCGGCGACCGATGAATTGCCCGTCGCCAGCATCGGGTCGACGGCAATGACCAGGCGGTCTTCCAGCGCCTCGGGCACCTTGAAATAATACTGAACCGGCTGCAGCGTCTCTTCGTCGCGATAGAGCCCGACGAAGCCGACCCGCGCCGCCGGGATCAGTTCCAGAATACCGTCAAGCAGCCCGTTGCCGGCGCGCAGAATGGAAATCAGCGCCAGCTTCTTGCCATCCAGGATCGGCGCCTCGATCTCGCGCATCGGCGTCTGGATGGTTTTCGTCGTCATCTCCAGATCGCGTGTCACCTCATAGGCCAGCAGATGCGAGATTTCGCGCAACAGCCGCCGGAACCCCGCCGTCGAGGTTTCCTTGTCGCGCATGATCGTCAGCTTGTGCTGCACAAGCGGGTGGTCAACAACGGTCAGGTAATCAGGCATCGCTTTTCTCCAGGCGTCTGAGAAGGGCCGCGCGGGTGTCATCGTCGCAGAAGGCGGCATTGACGGCGGTCGTGTTGAGGGTGGTGAACACCGCGTCGTCCCAGCCGAAGGCATCGGCCAGACGGTCATACTCGCGGGTCATCGAAGTGTGGAAGAAGGGCGGGTCGTCGGTGGAAACCGTGACCTTCAGCCCCTTGTCGAAGAATCCGCCGATCGGGTGGCTGCGCCAGGACCGGAACAGCCCGAGCGCGATGTTGGAGCCGGGGCACACCTCCAGCACGGTCCCGGTTTCTGCCAGTTCCTCGACCAGCGCCGGATCTTCGGCGGCGCGCACTCCGTGGCCGATCCGCTCGACCCGCAGGTCGTGCAGCGCGTCGCGCACCGATTGCGCCCCGCCCCATTCGCCGGCATGGGCGGTCAGGCGCAGGCCCGCCTCGCGCGCCATGTCGAACGCATAGGCGAAATCCTTCGGCTTGCCGACCCTCTCATCCCCCGCCAAGCCAAACCCCGTCAGCCAGTCGCCCGCCGTTTCGGCCGCGCAAAGCGCGGTCTGCCGGGCCTTTTCGGGGCCGAAATGGCGGATGCAGGTGACGATGCCGCGCATCACGATGCCGAACTCCCGCTCGGCCTGATCGGCGGCGTCACGGATCGCGTGAAGATATTCCCGCCACGCCCCGACATCGCGCCCGCCGCAGAAATCCGGCGACAGGAAGCTTTCGGTATAAATCACGCCGTTCGCGGCGCTTTCCTCCAGCACCGCCAGGGTCAGCCGGTGGTAATCCTCGGGCGTCTGCAGGGTCGCGGTCGCGGCCTCGTAGACCTGCAGGAAATGCCGGAAATCGGTGAAGGCATACCCGCCATCGGCATCGAAAACGCCGGAGATGTCCATATTCTTCCGCTTCGCCAGGCCACGGATAAAGGCCGGCGGCGCGGCGCCTTCCAGATGCAGGTGCAATTCAACCTTCGGAACGTTCTTCAGGCTCATAAGGCCTTGCCTTCCGGCGGCGATACGCCCAGATGCCGCGCCACGATCTCGGCCACGCCGGTGAACCCGATCAGCCCCACCGCCCGCAGTCCCACGCCATGGCCCACGACCGGCACCCGTTCCCGCGTATGATCGGTGCCGACCCACGTGGGATCATTGCCGTGATCGGCGGTGAACAGGATCAGATCGCCCGCCCGCGCCCTGGCGAAGATGCGCG
This sequence comes from Actibacterium naphthalenivorans, assembly GCF_014196965.1. Taxonomy (GTDB): domain Bacteria; phylum Pseudomonadota; class Alphaproteobacteria; order Rhodobacterales; family Rhodobacteraceae; genus Actibacterium_A; species Actibacterium_A naphthalenivorans. The sequence goes on from NZ_JACIEQ010000001.1 coordinate 605,489, forward strand.
GCAATTGCGCGTCGAACCATTCCAGCGCCCCGGCATAGCCTTCGACATTGCGCCGGTGTCCGTAAAGGCTGTCGAATTCCACGAAATTGGCGAAGGTCAGGCTGCCGTCTTCGGCCGTGCCCATCAGCCCTTCCAGATGGTCCATCAACTGCGCATCGGTGCCCTTGCACACATCGTCGATGCCCTGCATCGAGAAGATGTCGCCGATCTTGCCCACCGCGTGAACGCGCCCGCCCGCCGCCTGCACCCAGTCGCACAGCGTGGGCTCCGGCGGGGCGATGGCGAAATCGCGGCGGTGAGCGGTGCGGGTGAAGCCTTCGGCCTCCGACCCGATGAAGGGGCGGGCGATGACCCGGCCCACCTTCATCTCATGCACCATCGGCGCGATGCCCCGGCACAGATCCAGCAGCCGCTCGAGGCCGAAGCTTTGCTCATGCGCGGCGATCTGAAACACGCTGTCGGCGGAGGTATAGCAGATCGGCCGGCCGCTGCGCATATGCTCGGCCCCCAGTTCGGCCACGATGGTGGTGCCGGAGGCGTGGCAATTGCCCAGAATGCTGTCAGCGCCGGCAAGGCGGCAGACCTCGGCCACCAGATCGGGCGGAAAGCTCGGGACGGTGTCGGGGAAATAATGCCACTCCCACGGCACCGGCACGCCCGCCAGCTCCCAATGGCCGGATGGCGTGTCCTTGCCACGCGACACTTCCGTCGCGGCGCCCCACAGCCCCTGCGGTTCGGCCTCCAGCCCCGGCGCGTCCTCGCCCGAGGCCAGCCGGATCGCGGCGCCAAGGCCCAGCCTGTCGAGGTTGGGCATCGCCAGCGGCCGCGCCTGAGCGATATGGGCCAGCGTGTTGGCGCCGGTGTCGGGCGTTTCCCCGTTGTAAAACGCATCCGCATCCGGCGCGCCGCCGCATCCGACGGAATCCATCACCACGAGAAACGCGCGCGGCATCAGCGCAGCCTCCGGTGCACCAGCGGCGGGATGGTCGGATGGGCATCGCCGATGGTAAAGGCGGCGCGAACCACCTGTTCAACCGCGTCGGCGGCCTCTTCGGTGGCCGCATGGATCAGGGCCAGCGGCACATCGGGGCTGACGGTTTCGCCCAAGGGGGCAAGTTCCGACAGGCCGACCGAGGGGTTGATCCTGTCGCCCTCACGCTTGCGCCCGCCGCCAAGCTCGACCACGGCCAGGCCCAGCGCGTGCCCGTCGATCGCCCGCACCACGCCCGAGGCCAGCGCCGGCACCTCGCGCACCACCGGGGCCGATGGCAGACGATCGGGCCAACGCTCAACGAAATCCAGCGGCCCGCCAAGCTCTGCCACCATCTCTCCGAACTTCTCGGCCGCGGCGCCGCTTTCCAGCGCGCGGGCGATCCGCCCTGCCCCGTCGCCCGCGTCGGCGGCAAGCCCGCCCAGCGCCAGCAATTCGCCGCCCAGCGCGCAGGTGATATCCCACAGCGCGGGGGTCACGCCGGAGCCGGTGAGGGTTTCCATCACCTCGATCACCTCAAGCGCGTTGCCGGCGGCGGCCACCAGCGGCTGGCTCATGTCGGTGATCAGGGCCGAGGTCATGCAGCCCGCGCCATGCGCCGTCTCGACCAGCGACTCCGCCAGATCCTCGGCATCCTCCATCGTTTTCATGAACGCGCCCGAGCCGACCTTGACGTCGAGCACCAGCGCCTCCAGCCCCGCGGCAAGCTTCTTTGACAGGATCGAGGCGGTGATCAGATCGACGCTTTCAACCGTGCCCGACACATCGCGGATGGCGTAAAGCCGTTTGTCGGCCGGGGCGATATCGGCCGATGCGCCGACGATGGCGCAGCCGATGCTGGCGGTGATCGCCTGCAGCCGCTCGACGGAGACGTCGCAGCGATAGCCGGGGATCGCCTCCAGCTTGTCCAGCGTGCCGCCGGTGTGGCCCAGCCCCCGGCCCGAGATCATCGGAACATACCCGCCGCAGACCGCCACCGCGGGCGCCAGCAAAAGCGACACGCAATCACCGATGCCCCCCGTGGAATGCTTGTCGAGCACCGGGCCGGGCAGATCCCATTGCAGCACCTGCCCGCTGTCGCGCATCGCGCGGGTCAGGGCGACACGCTCTTCCTTGACCAGGCCGTTCAGCAGAACCGCCATGGCAAAGGCCCCGGCCTGCGCGTCGGTCACGCCGCCATTGGCCAGCCCGTTGGCGAACCAGGTGATTTCCTCGTCGCTCAGCCGCTCTTCGTCCCGCAGCTTGGCGATAATGACGCGGGCATCCATGCTCTATCCCTTTTCCATATGCGCGGCGCCAAAGGCCCCGGGCAACAAGCCCGCCACGCTGACGGTTTCGCGCAGGCCCGCGGTGGTGGCCATGGTCACGGGCACGTCGCCGGCGGCGAACTCCGCCAGTTTCTGACGGCAGCCACCGCAGGGGGGCACGGGGGCCGGGCTGTCGGCGATCACGGCGACCTCGGCGATCTCGTATTCCCCGGCCGCGCACATGGCGGCGATGGCGCCGGCCTCGGCGCAGGTTCCTTCGGGATAGGCGATGTTTTCGACATTGCAGCCGGTATAGACCGCGCCGCTTTTGGCACGGATCGCGGCGCCGACCTTGAAATTGGAATAGGGGGCATGGGCGTTCTCGCGCACGGCCCTGGCTGCATCGACGAGTGTCATTGGCGATCCTCCTGCCTGCAATCTGCGGCGGGGCGCAGGGGGATGCAAGCCTGAGCGCGATCCTTGCCGATACGTTAATCCGCGCCCCGCCCGGCCCGGCGAGGGAAAACACCCCCGACCGGCGGCAAAGCACCGCGATTTCAGCCATGGCAGCCCGGCAAAATTTCCGGCAAGATAGCGGCGAAAGCGGCGGATGCGATGTTCGGCTTGCATGCCGAAATGTTTCCGCGTATGCGGTATGCGCATTTTAGTTTAGCATTAAACTATCTTCAGGGAGGGGAGCCATGGCGGACGACAAGGCAAAATCGGCGCGCGACGAAGCACTCGACTATCACGCATATCCGAAGCCCGGAAAGCTGGAGATCCGCGCGACCAAGCCGCTGGCCAACGGGCGCGATCTTTCCCGCGCCTATTCGCCCGGCGTCGCCGAAGCCTGTCTGGAGATCAAGGCCAGCCCCCAGACCGCCGCGCGCTATACCGCACGCGCAAATCTCGTGGCGGTGGTCACCAACGGCTCCGCTGTTCTGGGGCTGGGCAACATCGGCGCGCTGGCCGCGAAACCGGTGATGGAGGGCAAGGCCGTCCTGTTCAAGAAATTCGCCAATATCGATTGTTTCGACATCGAACTGAACCAGAGCGACCCCGAAAAGCTGGCCGATATCGTCTGCGCGATGGAGCCGTCCTTCGGCGCGATCAACCTCGAAGACATCAAGGCGCCCGAGTGTTTCATCGTCGAAAAGCTGTGCCGCGAACGGATGAACATTCCCGTCTTCCACGACGATCAGCACGGAACCGCCATCGTGGTGGGCGCCGCGGCGACCAACGCGTTGCGCGTGGCCGGAAAGGATTTCAGCGAGATCAAGGTCGTGTCCACCGGGGGCGGCGCGGCAGGGATTGCCTGCCTGAACATGCTGCTCAAGCTTGGGGTCAAGCGTGAAAACGTGTGGCTTTGCGACATCCAGGGGCTGGTCTACGAAGGCCGGCAAGAGGATATGACCCCGCAAAAGGCGGCCTTTGCGCAGCCCTCCGATCTGCGCGGGCTGGGCGACGTGATCGAAGGCGCCGACCTGTTTCTCGGCCTGTCGGGGCCGAATGTCCTGACGCCCGAAATGGTCGGCAAGATGGCACAACGCCCGATCATCTTCGCGTTGGCCAACCCCACGCCCGAGATCATGCCCGAGTCCGCCCGCGCGGTGGCGCCCGATGCGATCATCGCCACGGGCCGGTCGGATTATCCCAACCAGGTCAACAACGTGCTGTGTTTCCCCTTCATCTTTCGGGGCGCACTGGACGTGGGCGCGACCGAGATCAACGATGACATGCAGCTTGCCTGTATCGAGGGCATCGCCGCGCTGGCCCGGGCGACGACATCGGCCGAGGCGGCAGAGGCCTATCGCGGCGAGCAACTGACCTTCGGCGCCGACTATCTGATCCCGAAACCCTTCGACCCGCGCCTGATGGGGATCGTGGCCACGGCCGTCGCCAAGGCGGCGATGACATCGGGCGTCGCCACCCGCCCGATCACCGATTTCGCCGCCTACAAGGAACAGCTCGACGGCTCCGTCTTCCGGTCGGCGCTGATCATGCGCCCGGTCTTTGCCGCCGCCGCCCAGGCCGAGCGCAACATCGTCTTCGCCGAGGGCGAGGACGAGCGTGTGCTGCGCGCCGCGCAGGCGATGCTGGAGGAAACCACCGACAAGCCCATCCTCATCGGCCGCCCCGACGTGATCGCCAGCCGCTGCGAACGCGCCGGGCTGACGATCCGCGAAGACCGGGATTTCCAGGTCGTGAACCCGGAAAACGATCCCCGCTACCGCGATTACTGGGGCACCTATCACGAGCTGATGGCCCGGCGCGGCGTGACGCCCGATCTGGCCAAGGCGATCATGCGCACCAACACCACCGCCATCGCGGCGATCATGGTGCACCGGGGCGAGGCCGACAGCATGATCTGCGGCACCTTCGGGCAGTATCTGTGGCACCTGAACTATGTGCGGCAGGTTCTGGCGCGCGACGGGCTGCATCCGGTGGGCGCGCTCAGCCTCATGATCCTCGAGGATGGTCCGCTGTTCGTCGCCGATACCCATGTCCACCCCGAACCGACGCCCGAACAGATCACCGAAACCGTGATCGGCGCCGCCCGCCATGTGCGGCGCTTCGGCATGGAGCCCAATATTGCACTGTGCTCGCATTCCGAATTCGGCAACCTCGATTGCGATACCGGCCGCCGGATGCGCGGGGCGCTGGAGCTTCTGGAACTGCGCGAGCCGGATTTCCGCTATGAAGGCGAAATGCACATCGATTCCGCGCTGGACCCGGCGTTGCGCGCGCGCATCTTCCCGAGCTCCCGGATCGAAGGCGCCGCCAATGTTCTGGTCTTCGCCAATACCGATGCAGCCTCTGGTGTGCGCAACATCCTGAAGCTCCGCGCCCGCGCGCTCGAGGTCGGGCCGATCCTGATGGGCATGGGCAACCGCGCCCATATCGCCACCCCGTCGATCACCGCACGCGGGTTGCTGAACATGTCCGCGCTGGCCGGAACCCCGGTCGCGCATTACGGCTGAGGCTCTGCCAAGCGGGGTGCTGCGCGGCTTTGGCGCGCAGCAGTGCCCTTACCGACGGATATAGCTTGCCCCGTGCCTCGCCGCTTCGTAACACGATTACAAAGAGGAGGAGGAAGCATACCATGGGGTACACCGAAGTTTACGAGGCGTGGCAAAAGGATCCGGAAGCTTTCTGGATGGACGCGGCACAGGCGATCGACTGGGACAGGCCCCCTTCCAAAGCGCTGTTCGACGAGAACGCCCCGATGTACGAATGGTTTTCCGACGGCATGGTCAACGCCTGCTGGAACGCGGTGGACCGCCACGTAGAGGCCGGGCGCGGGCATCAGACCGCCGTGATCTATGACAGTCCGGTAACCCATACCAAGCGCGAGATCCCGTATTTCGAGCTGCGCAACCGCGTTGCCAACCTGGCCGGTGCGCTGCGGGCCAAGGGTGTGGAAAAGGGCGACCGGGTGATCATCTACATGCCGATGGTCCCCGAGGCGCTGGAGGCGATGCTGGCCTGCGCCCGGCTTGGCGCGGTGCATTCGGTGGTCTTCGGCGGGTTCGCGGCGCATGAGCTGGCGGTGCGGATCGACGACGCCAAACCCAAATGCATCATCGCGGCCTCCTGCGGCATCGAGCCGGGGCGGATCGTGCATTACAAGCCGCTGCTCGACGGCGCCATTGAGCAGGCCAGCCACAAGCCCGATTTCTGCGTGATCTTCCAGCGCGAACAGGAAGTCGCGCATCTGGAGGAAGGCCGCGACTACAACTGGCACGGCTTTCAGTACGGCGTGCAGCCGGCCGACTGCGTGCCGGTCGAAGGGAACCACCCGGCCTATATCCTTTACACCTCCGGCACCACGGGCCAGCCCAAGGGCGTCGTGCGCTCGACCGGCGGCCATCTGGTGGCGCTGCACTGGACGATGAAGAATGTGTACAACGTCAAACCCGGCGAGGTGTTCTGGGCCGCGTCCGACGTCGGCTGGGTCGTGGGCCACAGCTTTATCTGCTACGGGCCGCTGGTTCACGGCAACACCACCGTGGTGTTCGAGGGCAAGCCGGTCGGCACCCCCGATGCCGGCACGTTCTGGCGCGTGATCGAGGAGCACAAGGTCAAGAGCTTCTTCACCGCCCCCACCGCCTTTCGCGCGGTCAAGCGCGAGGATCCGAAGGGCGAGCTTGTCCGCGAGTACGATCTCAGCAACCTCAGCGCGGTGTTCCTTGCCGGCGAGCGCGCCGATCCCGACACCATCACCTGGGCGCAGGATCAGCTTGGCGTGCCGGTGATTGATCACTGGTGGCAGACAGAGCTGGGCTATCCCGCCGTCTGCAACCCTGTCGGGATCGAACTGCTGCCGGTCAAGCTGGGCTCGCCTTCGGTGCCGCTGCCGGGATACGCGATGAAGATCCTCGATGACGATGGCAACGAACTGCCCAAGGGCGAGCTGGGCGCGGTCGTCACCCCGCTGCCGCTGCCGCCCGGCACGCTGCAGACGTTGTGGAACGCCGAAGACCGGTTCCGCAAAAGCTATCTGGAGCATTTCCCCGGCTATTACGAAACCGGCGATGCCGGATACCTGGACGACGACGGCTATCTCTACATCATGGCCCGCACCGATGACGTGATCAACGTGGCGGGCCACCGCCTTTCGACCGGCGCGATGGAAGAGGTGCTGGCCGCCCATCCCGATGTGGCCGAATGCGCGGTGATCGGCGTGGCCGATGCGCTGAAGGGGCAGCTTCCGCTCGGGTTTCTGTGCCTGAACGCCGGCAGCGAAAAGGCCGAGGCCGATGTGATCCGGGAATGCGTCGCCATGGTGCGCGATCAGATCGGCCCGGTGGCCGCCTTCAAACTGGCCTGCGTGGTCGACCGCCTGCCCAAGACCCGTTCGGGCAAGATCCTGCGGGCGACGATGGTGAAGATCGCCGATGGCGAACCCTTCAAGATTCCCGCCACGATTGACGATCCCGCAATTCTGGACGAAATTGCGGACGCGTTGAGAACATTGGGCTTTGCTGCTGCTGATTAGGCGGCTCCCGGTGCACCAACCTGCCAAATAAGACAGGTTGGTGCACCGATCCCGCGCGCGTTAAAAAGGGGTGATGCAACCTTAACGAGTGCATCGTGTATTGTAGTACTCGTATAGGAAAGGGAGCTGGTTCGTGACCCCAACAGAAAGCCGACACTCCCGACCCGAGGGCAAATCTGCTGTCAGCGCGCGGGCGGCGCTTCTTGGCCACGACATCCGCAACGCCGTCTCCGATATCATTGGCGGGCTGGCGCTGGCCGATCTGGAACCGCTGGACGACGCATCGAAACAACAGTTGCAACGGGCCCGAAGCGCCGGCGAACAGCTTGCCCGCCTCAGCGACGAGGTGCTTGCCCTTGTCACCGGCGAGGCGGGCCCCGGCGACGCGCAGCCGCGGGATCTGAACTTCGTTTCGTTCCTGAAAGATGTGGAAGCACGCTGGGCGGCGCATGCGCATTCGCACGGGCTTGGTTTTATACTGGATCTGGCGGCGGATCTGCCGCCGATGATCGGGACCAAGCAGAATGCGCTGGAGCGTATTCTGGCCAATCTCATCGGCAATTCGATGAAACACACCAAGGCCGGAAACGTCACCCTGTCGGTTGGCATCGGCGCCAGGGAAACGCTCCACCTGACGGTTCGGGACGACGGGCCGGGCTTCAGCGAGGCGGCACAGTCCCTGCTGTTCGAACGCGGCGGCCGCCCGCCCGAAAGCGAAACGCCGGGAACCGGCATGGGGCTGCACATCGTCCATGACCTGGTTCACCAGATCAACGGCCGCATGGAGGTGCGCAATCGCCCCGAAGGCGGCGCCGAGGTCGGGATATTGCTGCCGCGCGCCGCCTGGGCGCCCGGCGTCAGCGTACCGGGCCGCGCCGACAAACTGCCCGACCTGTCAGGCTGGACCGTGCTGGTGGCCGAGGATAACGCGACCAACCAACTGCTGATACGGCAGATGCTGGACACGCTCGGCGCGCAATGCCTGATCGCCGCCGACGGCCGCGAAGCGCTCGAGCTTCTCAACAGCAACGAATTCGATCTCGCCCTGATAGACATCGAAATGCCGCGCCTGTCGGGGCTCGATCTGATCCGCACCCTGCGCAGCCGCGAGGAATTTGGCTTCGCGGCCGACACGCTGCCGGTTCTGGCCATCACCGCCTATGTGCTGTCGGCCAACCGTGATGAGATTTACGAAGCCGGCGCCGATGGCATCCTTGCCAAGCCGATCATGAGCCTGGAGGCCTTCGGAGAGGCGATCTCGGCGATCCTGGACAAGAGTATCGGCAGTATCGGCGCGGTCCGCCCGATCGAAAAGCCGAATACGCCCGCAGTCAGCGCCGTGCATCTGGATCGCCTTCTCGCGCTGGCGGGCGACAAGGACGCGCAGGAGCTGCTGGACCGTCTTCGACAGGATATCGGCAACGTCCGCGCCGGTGTCCACGAGGGATTGCAGCGCACCGATTTCGCGTTGCTGCGCGGGCGGACCCATGTTCTCATCTCCCTGGCGGGGGCGATCGGCTCGGCCGAGCTGCAACGGGTCGCCGAGACGCTGAACGACGCGGCGCATCAAAAGGATCTGATGCTCATCCAGCCGCTGGCGCCGCGGGTGCTGAAACTGATCGACGATGTGCTGCTGATGCTGGACACCGAATATTCCGACCGTTTCAACGCGGGGGTGGCATGACCCAGCTGCTGCTGATCGAAGACACCCCGTCACTGCAGATGGTATATGAATCGGTGCTGCGCGGCGCGGGCTATGATGTGGTCTCTGCCGGAACCGCCGCAGAGGGGCTGCAACATTTCCGCAAGATACGGCCGCTGGTCGTGCTGCTCGACCTGATGCTGCCCGACCGCTCCGGCCAGGAGCTGATGTGCGATTTCCTTGAGCTGGAGCCAGAGACGAACGTCATCGTTGTCACCGCCAACGGGTCGATCAACAGCGCGGTCGAGGCGATGCGCAACGGGGCATACGAGTTCCTGCTCAAGCCATTCAACGAACAGCGGTTTCTTCATGCGGTGGAAAACGCGCTGGCCGACGGCGCCCGCGCGCGCGGCCAGCGCCCCCGCCATACCACCAATGACGCGCTGATCAGCACATTCGTCGGCTCTTCGTCCGTCATGCAAGAGGTCTACGACCGCATCCGCTCGGTCAGCCGGTCGATGGCGACGGTGTTCATCACCGGCGAAAGCGGCACCGGCAAGGAAATCTGCGCGCAGGCCGTGCATTCCACCTCGCATCGCGCCAGCGGCCCGTTCGTGCCGCTCAATTGCGGGGCCATCCCCTCCGACCTGCTGGAATCAGAGGTGTTCGGCCATCTCAAGGGGTCGTTCACCGGCGCCATCGTCGACAAGCCCGGCGCCGCCGCCGTGGCCGATGGCGGGACCCTGTTTCTCGACGAGATCTGCGAGATGGATCTGAACCTGCAGACCAAGCTGCTGCGGTTCCTGCAAACCTCGATGATTCAGCCGGTGGGCGCGCCAAAGCCGCACAAGGTGAACGTGCGGATCATCTGCGCCACCAACCGCGACCCGCTGGAAGAGGTCCGGCGCGGGCGCTTCCGCGAGGATCTGTATTACCGCCTGCATGTGGTGCCCATCCACCTGCCCCCCCTGCGCAAGCGCGGTGGCGATGTGGTCGAGATCGCCGAAGTGTCACTGAGCCAGTTCGCGCGCGAGGAAGGGCGGAGCTTTCACGGCCTCTCGGACGAGGTGAAATCCCTGTTCCGCAACCTCAGCTGGCCGGGCAACGTGCGCCAGCTTTTGAATGTGCTGCGCCATGTGGTGGTGTTGAACGACGGGCCGCTGGTCACGCTCGACATGCTTCCGATCGAGCTTCACCATGAGCGCGAGCGGCTGGCCAGCCCCTTCGCCCCGGGCGCGACCGTCGAGCAGGCCAAGCCGCATATCACGCTCGACGGGCTGATGGGCATGACCCTGGCCGAGATCGAGCAGCTGGTGATCGAGGAAACGATCTCGCGCCATGGCGGCTCGGTGCCGAAAGCGGCGCGCGTGCTCGATGTCTCGCCCTCGACGCTCTACCGCAAGCGCGAAAGCTGGGCCAAGACCGGCAAGAACGGCGCCTAGACGAACTGCTCGCGGATCAGCCGCTCCTCGAGCCCGTGACCGGGATCGAACAGGATGCGGTGCCGGATCGTCGGATCGCTCGTGATCTCGACCGAGATGACCAGCCCGGCGGTGCGGCTGTCGGCATCGGCCATCACCGGGCGCTTGGAGGGTTGCAGCACGTCGAACCGCACCTGCGCCGTATTCGGCAGCAGCGCGCCGCGCCAGCGGCGGGGCCGGAACGCCGCCATCGCCGTCAGGGCCAGAACATCCGAGCCGATCGGCAGGATCGGCCCGTGCGCGGAATAGTTGTAGGCTGTGGACCCCGCCGGGGTCGAGACCAGCGCGCCGTCGCAAACCAGCTCGTCCAGGCGCACCTTGCCATCCACGGAAATCCGCAGCTTGGCGGCCTGCGGCCCCGCGCGCAGCAACGACACCTCGTTGATCGCCAGCGCTTCATGCACCTTGCCGTCCACCCCGATGGCGCGCATCCGCAGCGGGTTGACCACCTCTTCCTCGGCCGCCGACAGCCTGTCGAGCAGGTGCGCTTCGTGGTATTCGTTCATCAGAAAGCCGACGGTGCCGCAGTTCATGCCGTAAACCGGTGTATCCAGATGCTGGGTGGCGTGCATGGTCTGCAGCATGAAGCCGTCACCGCCCAGTGCCACGATCACATCGGCCTCTTCGGCGGGAACGTCGCCATATTCGGCGGCCAATGCGCGATGCGCCGCGTTCGACGTTTCGGTCCCGCTTGCCATAAAGGCGATTTTGGTTCTTGGCATGACAGGCCCCTTCCATGGCGCATAGTTTCCCGCGCCGCGCGGGGAACTCAACCCCCGCCGGGTTTGTGTAGGCGGATGCCGGTGGATATGCAAAGACTCCCGAAGCCGGAACAACCCGCGCGTTTCGATGCCTTGCCAGGCACAAAAGTTTCCCATGCGCGACGCGCATTTCGCGAATTCCCCGATTGCCGCCGCCTTTGTGCCCTTTCGTGACAGAAATTTGTCAGTTAAATACGCCGCAAATCCGCATCCTTCAGGAGACGCACATGAACGCCCCCCACCGTGACGCCGGATTCTTTACCGAATCCCTTTCCACCCGCGACCCCGAGATCGCCGAGGCCATCGGCCTGGAACTGGGCCGCCAGCGCGACGAGATCGAGCTGATCGCGTCCGAGAACATCGTCAGCAAGGCGGTGATGGAGGCGCAGGGCTCTGTCCTGACCAACAAATACGCCGAAGGCTATCCGGGGCGGCGCTATTATGGCGGCTGTCAGTTCGTGGACATCGCCGAAAACCTGGCGATCGAGCGCGCCAAGCAGCTGTTCGGGTGCGGCTTTGCCAACGTGCAGCCCAATTCCGGCTCTCAGGCCAATCAGGGCGTCTATACCGCGCTGCTGCAGCCGGGCGACACCATTCTGGGCATGAGCCTGGATGCCGGCGGGCATCTGACCCACGGTGCCAGGCCCAATCAGTCGGGCAAATGGTTCAACGCGATCCAGTATGGCGTGCGCAAGCAGGACAGCCTGCTGGATTACGATCAGGTGCAGGCGCTGGCGACAGAACATCAGCCCAAGCTGATCATCGCCGGCGGCTCGGCCATTCCGCGGCAGATCGACTTTGCCCGGATGCGCCAGATCGCCGACAGTGTCGGCGCCTATCTGATGGTCGACATGGCGCATTTCGCGGGGCTCGTGGCGGGTGGCCAGCACCCCTCGCCCTTCCCCCATGCGGATGTGGCCACCACGACCACGCATAAAACCCTGCGCGGTCCGCGCGGCGGCATGATCCTGACCAATGACGAAGCGATCGCCAAAAAGATCAACTCGGCCATCTTCCCCGGCATTCAGGGCGGCCCGCTGATGCATGTGATCGCCGGCAAGGCGGTGGCCTTCGGCGAGGCGCTGCGCCCCGAGTTCAGGGAGTACGCCGCGCAAGTGGTCAAGAACGCCCAGGCGCTGGCCGATCAATTGATGAAGGGCGGGCTCGATATCGTCACCGGCGGTACCGACACCCATGTGCTGCTGGTCGATCTGCGGCCCAAGGGGGTGAAGGGCAACGCCACCGAAAAAGCGCTGGAGCGTGCCCATATCACCTGCAACAAGAACGGCATCCCCTTCGATCCGGAAAAGCCGATGGTCACCTCGGGCGTTCGGCTGGGCACACCGGCGGGCACCACCCGCGGCTTCGGCGCGCCTGAGTTCCGCCAGATCGCCGACTGGATCGTCGAAGTGGTCGACGGGCTGGCCGCCAATGGCGAAGAGGGCAACAGCGCGGTGGAAGCTAAGGTCAAGGCCGAGGTGATGGCGCTGTGCAAACGCTTCCCGATCTACCCCGAGCTTTGAAGAAACCGGAAGGAGGGCCCCCTGCCCTCCTTCCCCTCCGCCTCTGGCCTAGAGCAGGCCGCGCCAGAGCAAAATGCCCGTGATCAGCCCGGTCAGCACGAACAGGTTGAACGAAAGACCGGCCAACGCGCCCAGAATGGCGCCTTTGCGCCGGTCGGATGTATCGATTGCCTTCAGATGATCAAGCAATCTGCGTTCGGCAGTTTGCAGGCGGGGCAGATCAACCTGCTTCATCAATTTGGGATGTGCCCTCTTTTCCAGGGCATCGGCCATCACGGCCGCCTCCGGCTGCACTTTGAATGGCATCTGTCGGCGCGCTTGTTTCAGCCGGGCCGGCAGATCGTTTCCGCGCGCGCCCAGCTTGTCACGCAACAGGCGTGAAATCTCGGATTCGCGTGTTCGGGCGATATTCTCGGCCATCTCCCCCCTCTACCAGTTACCAATTACCGGATACCTGAATTCCCAAGGATGGATGCTCACCACAGCATGCTGCCCGGCACCCCGGGATTCCCGGCAAACTGTTCATGTTTCCCGCCCCGGTGCTGCGCGAATTGGCAGTTTCACGTTTGCCCGCACAAATTTTCGGCCACGCGCCATCCGCACGAAGCAAGACGACGGCATGAAGATAGACGCAAGCCCCGTTCACAATGATTAATTTCCCGCAGCCTCGTCAAAAGAGTTTCACGTGCCAGTGGTTTAAGAGGCTCATTCCATTATTTTCCACCCAGGGTGACAGCAATGACAACCTACACAATACCCGCCTATTTTGGCACGCACTACTTCTATGGCAACAGTGAAAGTTCGGATTGGGAAAGCGGTGCCTCGGTCTCCATCGTGGCACCGGACAATTCGACCACTCTTTCTTATACTCTTACCGGCGAGCAGTGGGATGATGAAAGCGGGGCAGTCCCCGATTACGTTGGCGAAGTGTACCAGCTCACCGGCACAACGACCGGCGGCACAAGCTTCGACCTCACGTCCGACAGTTTCTATGAAGAGATCGCCGGAATAGGCTGGGGCGGTGGAAACTCCGCCGTTTTAAGCTCATTCTGGACGACTAGCGGCAGCAATTACGACAATGAATTCATGCTCATTCTGGGCGGCGACAGCCCTCCCGGATGGTATGAGGGAACCCTGGACCTCGAGAATTTCGCCGATTTTCAGGTAACCTTCTTCGGCGATCCCGGCCCCGGCCCCTTTGGCCCTGGCACGATATTCGCAATCGCCGATATTCCCGGCGTCACGATCACGGAAAACGACAAGATCACGGGCACCGACACGCGCGATGTGTTTTCGGGCGGCGCGGGCAACGATAGGATTCTGGGCCAGGGTGGAAATGACAAGCTGAAGGGTGGTGCCGGCAAGGATGTACTGAAAGGCGAGGCCGGCAAAGACACGCTTGACGGCGGCGGCGGCAACGACACGCTCAAGGGTGGCGCCGGCGCGGATGATCTGACTGGTGCGGGCGGCAAGGACAGCCTGCTCGGCGAGGGCGGAAATGACACGCTCAACGGCGGCAACGGGAACGACACGCTCAAGGGCGGCGCCGGCGCGGATACCCTGCTCGGCGGGGGCGGCAAGGACAGCCTGCTGGGCCAGGGCGGAAACGATACGCTCAAGGGCGGCAACAAGAGCGATGTCGTGAACGGTGGCGACGGGGCCGACAAGCTGTTCGGCCAGGGCGGGGTCGACACCCTCCTCGGCGGCAAGGGCCAGGACAAGCTGAACGGCGGCGCCGGAAACGACGTGCTGACGGGCGGCGGTGGCGGCGATGTGTTCATTTTCGATCATGGCAAAATGGGCGACGACACGATCACCGATTTTCAGGTCAAGCTCGACAGCATCAAGATCGACCTTGGCGGCGCCCGGGCCTCTTCCGTCAGCACGTCACTCGTGGGTGAAGACACTGTAATCACCTATGGCGATGGCGGCATCAATTCGATAACACTGGAAGACATGCAGCTCAGCCACAACGAAATCGATTTTCTTTTTGTCTGAGCATGATCTCTCGGCGCCCCTGTCATAAGGGGCGCCGTGTTTATCTGCCGCGCCGGCGCATGCCGGCGCCCCACCAAATAGGCCGCCCCGACGATGCCGCTTGCCACCACGATTTTCGGCTCCGACGAGGCCAACCCGCCGCTTCTGATCGTCCACGGTCTGTTTGGGTCCGCGCGCAACTGGGGCGTCATCGCCAAACGTTTGTCCGACACGCGGCAGGTGATCACCGTGGACATGCGCAATCACGGGGAAAGCCCGTGGTTTCCGACCCATTCCTATCCCGATCTTGCGGATGATCTGATGCAGGTCATCAAGGCCCATGGCGGCCGGGCGGATGTGCTGGGCCATTCGATGGGCGGAAAGGCCGCGATGGTGCTAGCGCTGACGCAGCCTTCGCTTGTCAATCGTCTGGTGGTGGCCGATATCGCGCCGGTGGTCTATGGGCACACCCAGGCGCATCTGATCCACGCCATGCGCGCGCTGGACCTGGCGCAGGTCGAAAAGCGTTCCGACGCCGATGCGCTGCTGGCGGAAGAGATTGAAACCCCATCGGTCCGCGCCTTTCTTCTGCAGTCGCTGGACGTGAAAGAACGGCGCTGGCGGCTCAATCTGGATGTGCTGGAAACGGAAATGCCCCGGATCATCGGCTTTCCCGATATCACCGGCCAGTTCAACGGCCCGGCCCTGTTTCTGTCAGGCGCGGACTCCGATTACGTGCAGCCCGGCCACCGCCCCCTGATAAAGGCGCTGTTTCCAAATGCGGTCTTTGCGAGGATCCCCGGCGCCGGCCACTGGCTGCATGCCGAGAAACCCCGGGAATTCGAGGCCGCCCTGCGCGCGTTCCTGCCGGTGTCGGCGGACTGACCGGCGCCCTCAGGCGGTGCTGCCGCCATCCACGGTGATCACGGTTCCGGTGATCCGGTTGCCATCCGGCCCCAGAAGCAGCGCGATCGCGCCCGTCACATCCTCGACCTCGGGCAGGCCAAGCGGCGCGCGGCGACGGATCGATGCCATCTTGTGCACGTCCAGCCCGCCGGTCATCTCGGTTTCCATATATCCGGGCGCGATGCAGTTGACGGTGATGCCCATCTTGCCAACCTCGCGCGAGAGCGAGCGGGTGAACCCCTCCAGCCCGGCCTTGCTGGCGGCATAGGCGGCCAGGCCGTGGAACCCGGTCGAGGCGATGATCGACGAAATGTTGACGATCCGCCCCTCATGCGCCGCCAGCATCCCCCGGCTGATATATTTGGCAAAGATGATCGGCGCCGTCAGGTTCACCTCGATCACGCGCAGGATGTCTGTCTTGTGCATGGTCGCCAGAATGCCGTCCGCGCCGATGCCCGCGTTGTTGACCAGCCCCCAGATGCGCCCGTGCTGTTTGGTGATGCTGCTGACAACGCCGGGGATGGCATCCAGATCGCCGACATCGAAAGGAATGAAATGCACGCGCCCCTCTTGTTCGGCCATCAGCGCCTTGTAGCCATCGCTCAGGCTGCGGCTGAGGCCGACCACGTTATACCCGTCCGCGCTCAGCCGTTTCGCTGTGGCCAGGCCGAGGCCACGGGATACGCCGGTAATAACTACGGTTTTCATTCCATCATCCTTTCGCCGCCGATCGGACCAGCTTGCCCGCGGCGTTAACCTGAAAACTCTCTACAAAACGCACCATGGCGGGTACCGCCTCGCGCTCCAGCCCGTCGCGGCAGGCCGCGATGATCCGCGGTTTCATCTCCGCCCGGTCCGCATCACCCGCCAGCTGCACCTCGGCCACGATCAGCGCGCCGGTGATCGGATTGGACTTGGATGAAACCTTCGCCATCGCAACGCCGGGCACGCCGGTGATCACCCGTTCGATAACCTCGGGAAACACCTTCACCCCGCCCACGTTGATCGAGCCGTTGTCGCGCCCCAGAAAGAACGCCCTGTCCCCCTCAAGGCTGATCCGGTCGCCCGAACAGACATAGCCTTCGGCGTCGATCTCGATCGCGGGGTCCTTGTGGCCGGCCGCGCCGGCAACCGGCGGGCGCAGCCACAGGATGCCATCGACCAGCTTCATCTTCACACCCGTCGGCGCCGCCTTCAGATAGGCCGCCGGAAAGCCGGCGCGCCCGTCATTCACCGCAAAGCCGACGCCGGCCTCGGTGGACGCATAGATATGGGTCATCCGCGTATCGGGAAAGGCCCCGCGCAGCGCGTCCAGAATGCCCTGATCAACGATCTCACCGCCCAGGGTGATCTGGCCCAGCGGCACGTCCCGGATGCCCGGCACCATCATCAGCCGCCGCCACAAGGTGGGCGTGGCGGAAAGGAACGTACAGCCGTGGCGTGCAAGCTCGGCCACCTGTTCGGCCAGCGGCAGCGATGTATCGGGCGCGACCAGCGTGCCGCCGCCGATCAGCGCCTGCAGCGTGACCTGCATCCCGGCGAACCGGGTCGGGTCATAGAGCAGCCCCCAGACCGGGTTGCGATCAGCGCCATAGCGATAAACGGTGCGTGACAGCGATTTCAGCGAATGCGCGATGATCTTGGGCACACCGGTGGTTCCGGAGGTGGTCATCAACCACCGGGTCGGCAGCGGCTCTGCCCGGTGCCGGTCGCCGCGCACCTGATCGGGGCGGCGCAGATCGCCGGCCCCGGCCAGATCGGCCCGGTCGGTAACGATCGCGCTGCAACCCGCCGCATCGGCAAGCTTGCGCACGATCTCGGGCGGCTGGGCATAGGAAACCAGAAGCAGGGTTTCCACCTGCCCGTCCAGCGCCAGCAGCGTTTCGATCAGAACACGCGGATCGGAAACGCTGATCGCCAGCCTGTCATCGGGCGAAAGATCGGCAGCGGCGCCGATCGACGCCGCCGCCTGCGGCGACAGGCTGCCGCTGGCCGAGATGACAAGGGGCCGCGCGCGGCTGGCTGCCGCGATCTGTTGCGACAGGCAGGGCATCAGGCTGGCTTGTATTGGCGGTAGAACGCCACAAACTCCTGAAAAGTCTGCGGATAATAGGCGTTGTCGCTCAGGGTGAAGGGATCGTACCCCAGCTCTTCCTCAAGCTGGGACACGAAGATGGCGAAGCCCAGACTGTCCAGCCCGCTGTCCAGCAGCACCGTGTCATCGGCAAGCTCGGGCGCATCGCTGCCCTTTTCGGAAAGCCAGACATCGGCGAAAACCCGGCGGATATCGGTTTCAAGATTATCCAAGACGTACCTCTTACTTAATGCTCAATGGGCGAGTCGTTGCCCTTGTCCAGACGAATGCCCCAATACCCGGTTTTGATGTCACGTTCGACAACGCGCCCCGGATTCCCCATGACCACGGAGTTGGGCGGCACATCGCGCCCCACAACCGTGTTTCCCGAAATGATACAGCCATCGCCGATGGTCACCCCCGGCAGGATGATGCAGTTATAGCCGAGAAAGCAGTTCTTGCCGATATGCACATCCTTCCATTCGCGGTGAACGAAGTCATGCGTCACGATCGACGCGCCCGAGGTGACGGCGGTGTAGTCGCCGATGTGAATGCCCTTTGGGTTGGTCTTGTCCAGCCGCGCCCCCCAAGAGATGCGGGTGTTTTCGCCGATATCCATGCCGTAGATGTTGCGATACAGAAAATGTGTGACGTTCAGAACGACCTTCCTGAAGATCGTGCGCCGGATTACCGCTACAACTGACAACCTGTATCTCCGCTCTTGAGCATATGCACTTGGTTATGCGAACTTTTTTGTCGATTAGAACAGGGGTATCGCCCTGTCAACGCGATCGGGCCAATCAATCGGGCGATCCGCGATTGCGGCACAGAATGTTGCCCAGAACACGCGAGAATCCGGGCACGGCGATAGCGCGCAGGGCGTCTTGCGTGGGGTGCAGCCCATCGGGGATGGCCGCCTTCAGCGCGGCCTCGGGCAGCGCGGCCCAGCGCGGCGCATCGTCAATCAGCCCCGCGCCATGGTCGCGCGCGAGCGTGCGGTAGAGCGCCTTGTACGCGGCCTGGCCGGGGCGGGCCAATGCCTTGGCAGAACGGGCCGGGCTCATCGTCGCCAGATAGATCGGGATGCCCCGCGTCCGCGCCGCTTCGATAAAGGCGATGTGGTTTGCGCGGCTCTGCTTCAGCGCAAGGCCACGCCACAGCGACGCGTCATTGCCGGAAAAGCTGACGACAACAAGATCGGTATCGAACAGCCCCTCCATCTGGCCCCTCCCCCAGGCGCTGGAGGCCCCCGAAAGCGCCAGTTTGCGGATCGTCACCGGGGCGCCGTGGCAGGCCGTCAACTCGGCGGCAAGCGCATCGGTCCAATCGCCGCGACGAAAGATGCTGGCGCCGAAAAGCGTCACCTCAACCGGGCATGGCACCGCCGCGCAGCCCCCCGAAAGCGCCGGCGCCGCCACAGCATGCGCCCAGTCCCGGTCGCCCGGAGCGGCGTCTTCGGGGCTGAAGGCACCAAAGCGCGACAGCCAGTAAATGGCTGATAAAATTAATATAAATGCAGCCGCCGCCGCGATACGCACAAACATGTTCAACCGCCCCCGTTGGGGAACCCTTCAAGCTTCGCACCTGCCGCCGCCCGCTCTTTGGCGGTACGGCAGGTTTCGGATACAGCCTGCCACGCCGCGCGGGCCGGGGCCAGCCCCGAGCCGCACGGCGGGGCGGGCGAGGCTGTGGTTCAATGCCGCTTCGCTTTTCCCGGCGCCAACGCGCGGGCCTATCTGGCGCGGCAACGGGCAGAGCCCGACCCGGCGTATCCGTACCCCGCCGCTGCGCGCCATCCCACGCCAGCACGGCCGGCCAGCGCCGGGACATATCCGAACAGGTGGCCGCGCGGGCCGCCGTGCAGCGCGCGGGGGCTATGCACACCTGGATTTGCAAGACAGCGAACCCTGCCCGGCGCCCCTGTCGGAAGGGGCGGCAAGGCGGTTGAAAATCCTGCGGCCACATACACCGCCCGCATCCGGGGTCGGCCCGCGCGAAAGGCCCGCACCCCGCCCCCGGCAGCCTCCGTCAGGCCGACAAACGCAGCGGCACGTCGTCGGCGCATTGCGCGTCGGCAAAATGCTTGGGGCGGCGAACCAGAAGGATCGACGGGCTCGGAACCTTTTCGATTTCGATCGTTTCGGCCAGCGCATCAATCCTGGCGCTTACATGGCGTTCGTTGACGGTGCTCGCGGCGCTGATGATTTCGACGATGGATTCGGGCGGCAGGCCCGACTCAAGCAGGCTGTGCTGAATCTCCGCAGCCTTGCGCACGCCCATGTAAAGCGCCAGCGCGGTGCCGGGCGTCAGGATCCGCCCCCAGTCGGGCGCCTCGTCGCCATCGCGGCAGGTGCCGGTGGCAAAGACCAGCCGATCGGTCTGGCCCCGCTCTGTCAGCGACTGGCCGATGCTGGCCGCCGCCGCCGTGGCCGCCGTGACGCCCGGCACGATCTCGACCGTCAGACCGGCGGCGCGGGCGGCGGCAAGCTCTTCGCTGGCCCGGCCAAAGACACAGGGATCGCCGCTTTTCAGCCGCACCACCCGCTTGCCCTGTTTCGCCGCTGCCACGATGATGGCATCGATACGCTCCTGCGGCCAGGCACAGGCCCCTACCGCCTTGCCGACATACACGCGTTCCGCATCGCGACGCGCAAGCTCCAGCACCGCCGGATCAACCAGCCGGTCGTAAAAGATGATGTCGGCCTCCTGCAGGCGCTGCACGGCCCGCATGGTCAGCAGATCCGCGCTGCCCGGCCCGGCCCCCACAAGGCTGATCACACCCGGGGCATCGGCATCCGGCGCGCCGCCGCCGGCGATGGCATCTTTCAAGGCGCGGGCAGCGTCACGCTCGGCCCCTGCGGCGTGCATCCGGCGCGGCGTTTCGGAAAAGGCCCAGCGCCAGAAGGCGCGGCGGCCCTCGCGCGGAACCCGCTGCGCCACCGCAGCCCGCATCCGCCCGGCCAGCGATGCGAACTCGCCCAGGCGCGGCTCCAGCATCGTCTCGATCCGGGTCTTGATCTGGCGGGCCAGAACCGGCGCGGCGCCTTCGGTGCCGATGGCCACCACCACCGGATCACGGTCAACGATCGACGGGGTCAGCGCGTCGCAGAGCGCGGGCTGATCCACCACATTGACCACAGCACCGGCGGCCTTGGCCAGCGCGTGGACGGCCGCATCCAGCCCGGGGCAGCCGGTGGCGATGAATACCAGCGCCGCATCGGCGAAACGCGCGGGGCCAATGGCGCCGGTGTCATGCACAGCACGGCCAGTATCGACCAGCGCCTGAAGCTCCTCGTCCAGCACGGGGGCCAGCAGGATCAGCCGCGCCTCTGTCTTCAGCATCAGCCGGGCTTTCTGCGCGGCCTGCTCGCCGCCGCCCACGATCACCACGTCGCGGCCGGCCATCTTCAGGAACATCGGAAAGGTTTTCATCGTCTCAATCCTTTCAGGCGGCTTGGGCCGGGCTGCGGCTCCGCCAAAGCTCGCGCGCCAGCGTATCGGGCTCGGGCAGGCCCGCGGTTTCCAGCGCCAGCGCCGCGGTGCCCAGCACGACGGCCTCGGCGAACGGATCGTCAAGCGTGCCGTCCCACAGGCGCGCCAGATCCTGCGGCACATGCGCGTCATCGGCCAGACGGCGGGTGCCATCCCAGATCGGCCCGGCGGCGCCCTGCCAGACCACGCCATCGCGCAGCCCGAACAGGGTGACGTCCTTCGACGGATGCCGCTCGAACTCGCCGCCGCCGCCCTTGATCACCGTCAGCCGCGCCTGCCCCAGCAGGGCGCCCGCATCCGCCTGCAGATCGCGGTAGGGCGGGTGAAAGACACCCTGCACCGAGGCCGGCGCCCCGGCGGGGTTCAGCACCCGCAGCACCGTGTTGATCGCCGAACGCAGGCCCAGCACATCGCGCAGGCGCAACAGTTCAAAGGCACGGGGCGAAAACGCCTCGAGCGGCAGATAGGTGATGCCGCCGTCGCCCAGCCGCCGCGCGGCATCGGCCATATCTTCGGCCGCCGGAATGCCCGCCACGTCCAACGCCCCGCGCACAGAGGCGATCGGGTTCTGATGCGAATTCCAGCCATGCAACAGCACCGGCACCCCGGCCTGCGCCACCAGCCGCGCCGACAACAAGAACCACGGAACCCCGCGTGTGCGCCCGGCGGCGTAGCTGGGCCAGTCGAGCGCCGGGCGCGGACCCTCCCACGCGGGCAGCGTGTCGCGCAGCGCGGAAACGAAACCGGCGATCTCTTCCGCCGTTTCGCCGCGATAGCGCATCAGCATCAGCAGCGCGCCCACGGCCTCTGGCGCGGCCTCTCCGGCCAGGATCTGGCGCATCGCGTCGGCGGCCTCGTCGCGGCTCAGCGAACGCGCGCGCCCCGGGCCGCGGCCCATGGCGTGGATATAGCGCGTCAGGCTCATTCCGCCGCTTCCTTCTGCGTGGCCGAGAGCAGCAAAGCGGCCAGTTCGGGCCGGCAGGAGCCACAGTTGGTGCCCGCATGCAGCGCCGCGCCGATGGCATCGACGGTGGTCAGGTTCTGGTTCTGTATCGCGGCGAGGATCGTGTTCACGCCCACGTCGAAACAGGCGCAGATCGTGGCGCCGGGATCAGGCCTGTCGGCCGCCGGCCGACCGCTCAGGGTGGCCGGGTCCAGTTCTTCCCCCATAAGCGATGTCAGGTGGGTCCGGGCCACCGCCACAGGCTCGGGTGCCGCGAACAGTGCGGCCCGAAGCCGGCCGCCTTCATGAAACGCGATCCGGGCAAAGCCACGCCGGGCATCGACCATCGTCACCGCTTCGGCATCAGCCAGGCCGAACAGGCCGCGCGCATAGGCTTCCCAATCCTGCGGCGTCTGCGTGCAGGCCAGTTCGGTGCGCCACCCCGCCTTGGCCCGGGCCTTGGCCCAATAGGCGCTTTGCGGATGGATATCATCGACGGAGAGGGCAAAGCCGAACCAGGTTGCCTCGAAGGGTTCCACCTTCACCACCGCGCCCTTGCTGTCGGGCTGGCCGGAAACCGGATCCGTGATCGCGGTGACCACCGCGTCGATGCGGCCGGTGGCGGAGTTCTGGCCGCTCCAGTGGATCGGCGCGAACACCTCTCCCTTGCGGCCGCGATCGGTTACCACCACGCGCAGAACGGCGCTGCCCTGCGGGCTTTGCACCTTTGCCAGCGTGGCGGGCAAAAGCCCCAGCCGCGAGGCATCATCGGGGTGAACCTCGAGATAGGGTTCGGCCATGTGCTGGCTCAGACGCGGCGATTTGGCGGTGCGGGTCATGGTGTGCCAGTGGTCGCGCACCCGGCCCGTGTTGAGGCGGAAGGGATAGTCGGCGGAGGGCATCGAGGCCGGCGCCTTCACCTCCAGGGCCAGCATCCGGCCCTTGCCATCGGGGGTATAGAACCGCCCGTCGCCGAAAAAGCGCCCGCCCTGCCGGGTTTCCGTGAGTGGCCAGTGGAATGGCGCCATTGCTTCGAAATCCCTGTCAGATATCGCGGCAAGCGCGGAAATGTCGAAATCCCGCCCCAGCTTGCCCGCGATGCCCGACAGGGCGGCATATTCGCGGAAGATCTCTGCCGGGCCGCTGTAATCGAACGCTGCCCCCCACCCCATGCGCGCCGCCACGTCACAGATGATGCGCCAGTCGTGGCGCGCCTGACCCGGCGGCGGCAAGACACCGCGCTGGCGGCTGATGCAACGTTCGGAATTGGTGACCGTGCCGTCCTTTTCGCCCCAGCCGGTGGCGGGAAGCAGAACATCGGCAAGCTGCGCGGTGTCGGTCTGGGCGGTGATGTCGGACACCACCACGAAATCGCAACCCTCGATCGCCGCGCGCACCCCATCGGCATCGGGCAGGCTGACGGCGGGATTGGTGCAGATCACCCAGATCGCCTTGATCCGGCCTTCGCCCACGGCGCGGAACATATCCACCGCCTTGAGCCCGGCAACCTCCGGCATCGTCGGCGCATCCCAGAATTCGCGCACAGCTGAACGATGTTCAGGGTTTTCGATGTCCAGATGGCAGGCCAGCATGTTGGCCAGCCCGCCAACCTCGCGCCCGCCCATGGCATTGGGTTGGCCGGTTACCGAAAACGGCCCCATCCCCGGCTTGCCGATGCGCCCTGTCGCCAGATGGCAATTGGTGATCGCGTTCACCTTGTCGGTGCCGAAAGACGACTGGTTGACCCCCTGGCTGTAGATCGTCACGACCTTTTCGCTGCCGATCCAGAGGTGGAAAAACGCGGCAAGCTCTTCGCCGGACAGGCCGGTGACGGAAAGGTCGGTGCCATTGGCGGCATCCAGCGCAGCCTCGAACCCGCTGACGTGGTTGGCAACGAAATCGCCATCAACCGCACCCTGCGCCGCAATCTCGGCCAGCAGCCCGTTGAACAGGGCTACATCGCCGCCCGGCGCGATGGACAGATGCGTATCGGCAATGTCGGATGTCGCGGTGCGACGCGGATCGATATTGACGACCTTCATCCCCGGCCGCGCCTTCTTGGCCGCCGCGATGCGCTGATAAAGCACCGGATGACACCAGGCCAGATTTGAGCCCACAAGCACGATCACATCGGCCTCGTCCAGATCGGCGTAGAGGCCGGGCACCGTATCAGTGCCAAAGGCCCGCTTGTGCCCCGCCACGGAAGAGGCCATGCAAAGCCGGGAATTGGTGTCGATGTTGCCAGAGCCGATGAACCCCTTCATCAGCTTGTTGGCCACGTAATAATCCTCGGTCAGCAACTGGCCGGAGACGTAGAAGGCCACGCTGTCGGGACCGTGTTCGGCGATGGTCGCCTGAAACCGTTCGGCCACAAGATCCAGCGCGCTGTCCCAGTCGGCCTCGGCGCCGTTCACCACCGGGGCAAGCAGCCGGTCGTCCAGATCCGTGGTTTCCCCCAGCGCCGAGCCCTTGGAACACAGCCGCCCTTCATTCGCCGGATGCGCCTTGTCGCCCTTGATGGTGATCTCGCCGCGGCCGTTGCTGCGCGCCAGCACCCCGCAGCCGACACCGCAATAGGGGCAGGTGGTGCAGACCGTGCCGGACTGCGCCTTTTCCTCCGTCAGGGGAAGCGGCTGCCCTGCCCCGTCCATCACGCGGCCGTCCGCTTGGCAAGCTCGGCGCCATCCAGAAGGATGCGCCCGGCGTCGATCCGCACCGGATAGGTCGGCACCCGCCCGTCATCCGCGCCCTGCGCTTCGCCGGTTTCCAGGCTGAACACCCAGTTGTGCAGCGGGCAGGTCACCTTGTGGCCATGCACGATCCCTTCGGACAGCGGGCCGGCCTTGTGCGGGCAGGTGTCGGACATCGCGAACACCTCGTCCGCAGCGGTGCGGAACACGGCCACACAGCCCTGTGCGGTTTTCACCACCCGCGCCCCGCGAACCGGGACGTCGTCAATTGAACCGATATCAATCCAGCTCATTCCGCAGCCTCCAATGTCAGATCGGCCAGCGCGCTCCAGGCGCGTTGGGTTTTGGCGTCGGCGCGTTCGGCCCACGGGTCTTTCTGGTAAACGGTCTGCGACAGGTCGAACCGGGCCACCAGCGCCATGCGGTTTTCCACGTCATCCACGACCCGGGCCTTGACCCAGTCGAGCCCGACCTTGTCGACCCATTTATAGGGGCGATCGAGGTATCTGGCGTTTTCGCGATACAGCTGAACGAAGGCGACGGTCATGTCGATCGCTTCCTGCTCGGTCGTGGCCTTGGCCAGCGCCTCGGTCTCTTTCAGGTCCATTCCGGCAGCGCCCGCAACACCCACCTCATAGCCCGAGTCGACACAGATGATGCCGACATCCTTGCAGGTGGATTCCGCACAGTTGCGCGGGCAGCCCGAGACGGCCATCTTCACCTTGTGCGGCGTCCACGACCCCCAGAGCCGCTTTTCCAGCTTGATGCCAAGCCCGGTGCTGTCTTGCGTGCCAAAGCGGCAGTGATCCGTGCCGACACAGGTTTTCACCGTGCGCAGTCCCTTGGTATAGGCGTGGCCCGACACCATTCCCGCGGCGTTCAGATCGGCCCACATGCGCGGCAGATCCTCTTTCTTGACGCCCAGAAGGTCGATCCGCTGGCCGCCCGTCACCTTGACTGTCGGCACGTTGTATTTGTCGGCGGCATCGGCGATGGCGCGCAGTTCGGCGGCGGTGGTGATCCCCCCCCACATGCGCGGCACGACGCTATAGGTGCCGTCTTTCTGGATGTTCGCGTGATTGCGTTCGTTCACGAAGCGCGACTGCGGATCGTCCTGATACTCCAGCGGCCAGTCGGCCAGCAGGTAGAAGTTGATCGCCGGGCGGCATACATGGCAGCCGTTGGGCGTGGTCCAGCCCAGTTCCTGCCAGACGGCGGGCTGGCTTTTCAGTTCCTGCGACTTGATCAGGCGGCGCACGTCCTCATGCGTCAGGTCGGTGCAGGTGCAAACGGGCTTGGCCGTCGGCAGCACGAAATCATCGCCCAGCGTGACGGCCAGAACCTGCTCCACCAGCCCGGTGCAGGTGCCGCACGACCCCGACGCCTTGGTCTGGGCGCGCACGTCTTCCAGCGTGGTCGCCCCGCCCTGGATCGCCTCTACGATCTGACCCTTGCAGACGCCGTTGCAGCCGCAGATTTCTGCGTCAGCCGGTAAGGCTGCAACGGCCGCCATAGGGTCCGCCGCGGCACCCCCCTGATAGGCCGGCCCAAAGATCAGCGTCTCGCGCATGTCCGACACGTCGGTGCCGTCTTTCATCAGCCCGAAGAACCAGTTGCCATCGGCGGTGTCGCCATACATCACCGCGCCGATGATCCTGTTGTCCTGCAGGACAAGCCGCTTGTAGACGCCGCGCGCCGGATCGCGGAACACGATATCCTCGCGGTCGTCACCCTCGGCGAAGTCACCGGCGCTGAACAGATCCACCCCGGTCACCTTCAGCTTGGTCGAGGTCTGCTTCGGCGCGAAAGCCGCCGCTTCGCCCAGCAGGGTCTTGGCGACGATCTTGGCCTGATCGTAAAGCGGGGCGACAAGGCCGAAGATGGCGCCGTCATGCTCGACACATTCGCCGACGGACAGGATGTCGGGGTCCGAGGTCACCATCTGGTCATCCACATGGATGCCGCGGCCCACGGCCAGCTCGGCCTCCTTGGCCAGCGCGGTGTTGGGGCGGATACCCACCGCCATCACCAGAATGTCACAAGGCAGTTCGGTGCCATTGTCCAGCAGCAACGCCCGGACCTTGCCATCCTCGCCCAGGATTTCCTTGGAGTTCGACGAGCACAGCACGTTGATGCCACGCCCCACCAGCTCCTTGCGCAGCAGATAGCCGGCGGCCTCGTCGAGCTGGCGTTCCATCAGATGGCCCATCAGATGCACCACGGTCACGTCCATGCCGCGCATCTTCAGCCCTGCGGCGGCTTCCAGCCCCAGCAGGCCGCCACCTATGACAACCGCCTTCGCGCCCGGCTTTTCCGCGGCTTTCATCATGGCATAGGTGTCATCGAGATCGCGGTAGGCCAGAACACCGTCCAGATCATGCCCCGGCATGGGGATGATGAACGGGTTCGACCCCGACGCGATCAGCAGCTTGTCATAGGGCGTCTCGCCCCCGGCGCTGAGCACCACCTTGCGCGCACGGTCAATCCCGGTGACGGTTTCGCCGAAGCGGCAGGTCACCCCATGGGTGGCATACCAATCCGCATCATGGGTCACGATCTCTTCATAGGTCTTTTCGCCCGACAGGACCGGCGACAGCATGATGCGGTTGTAATTGCCGCGCGGCTCGGTGCCGAACAGCGTGATCTCATAGGCGTCCGGCGCGGTTTCGACCAGATGTTCGATCGCCCGGCCCGAGGCCATGCCGGCCCCGATAACAACGAGTTTCTGTGTCATGCTCTCACTCCGCCGCCGCGGGATAGGCCGCGCCGATCATCACACCGGAAAGGATGGTGTAGGCTTCTGTCCAGGCGGCTTCGACCTCGGGGGTGAAACCGTCGCCCAGGCCCTGGCCGAGCGTGTAGAGCAGCGCCGCACCGACCGACTGATAGTCTTCGGGTTTCACCCCGTAGGCCACATGCCCCACGGCCAGCTTCTGCGCCACCGGCACGATCGCGTCGAGGTTCTTCAACCCGTTCACGACAACCCCCAGCGTGGCCATCAGCTTTGCGCCCTGTTCGGTCATGTCACCCTTGAAATAGGGCTTCACTTCCGGCGCGATCTCAAACAGGCGCGCGTAGAAAATCGCGGCGGCCGCATCCTTGATCGGGACGACTTTGGCAAAACTGCCTTGAACCATGTCAATCTGTTCGGGCGTCATTTCATGTCTCCTTCACGCGGCTTTTTTCTTGTGGGCGCCATGCTCGTATTCCTCGAGGAAGCTGAGCAGCTCTTCGCGGTAGGCGTAGTAATCGGGATGCTCCAGCAGCGCCTTGCGGGTGCGCGGGCGCGGCAGGTTCACATCCATGATCTTGCCGATGGTGGCGCGGGGACCGTTGGTCATCATCACCACCCGGTCGGCCAGCAGGATCGCCTCGTCCACGTCATGCGTCACGCAGACGGCGGTCACCTTGGTGCGCGACCAGACTTCCATCAGCACTTCCTGAAGCTCCCAGCGGGTCAGGCTGTCGAGCATCCCGAAGGGCTCATCAAGCAGCAGCAGCTTGGGCGACAGGGCAAAGGCCCGCGCGATGCCGACGCGCTGTTTCATGCCGTTCGACAGCTCGCTGGCGGCCTTGTCCATGGAATCGCCCAGTCCGACCCGCTCGAGGTAATATTCCACCACATCCTGGCGCTCGGCCTGGCTGGCGCGGGGGTACACCCGATCCACCCCGACGCTGACGTTCTCCTTGGCGGTCAGCCAGGGGAACAGCGACGGCGACTGGAACACCACCGCGCGTTCGGGATCGGCCCCCTCGACAGCGCGCCCATCGAGCTTGATCACGCCCTTGGAAATGTCGTTCAGGCCGGCGGTCATGGTCAGAACCGTGGATTTGCCACAGCCCGAATGCCCGATCAGCGAAACGAACTCGCCCTTCTTCAGCTTCAGGTCGAAGTTTTCGACAACCGTCAGCGGGCCTTTCGGCGTGGGATAGATCTTGTGGATCTGGGAATAATCCAGATAGCGCTCTTCGATCCCGCTTTTTGCCGCATCGGCCACCACCGCCGGCACCCCGTGGATCGGCGTGACATCGGGCAGCTTGCGCGTCTCTTCCACCTTGGCGGCGATACCCGCATCCATCAGATAGGTGGTCACATCGGCGCGCAGCTTCTTGAACGTGGCGTCGTGGTTCATGGCGGTCCGGTCCCTCGGGCGCGGCAGCGACACCTTGAAGGCCTCGCCCAGCGTGCCATCGGGGTTCAGCGGAATGATGCGGTCGGCCAGCAGGATCGCCTCGTCCACGTCATTGGTGATCAGAACCACGGTCTTGCGGTCGGCTTCCCAGATCTGCTCGATCTCGTCCTGCAGGTTGGCCCGCGTCAGCGCGTCGAGCGCCGAAAGCGGTTCGTCGAGCAGCAGCATCTCCGGGTCCAGCGCCAGCGCCCGGGCCACGGCGACCCGCTGGCGCATCCCGCCCGAAAGCTCCGCAGGGCGGCGGGTGGCGGCGGGCGTCAGACCGACCATGGCGATGTATTTCTGCACCAGCGCCGCGCGCTCGGCCTTTGACTTGCCCTTGTGCACCGCATCGACGGCCAGGCCGATATTGCCCTGCACCGTCAGCCACGGCATCAGCGAATAAGACTGGAACACCAGCCCCCGCTCGGGGCCCGGCCCTTCGATCGGCTTGCCCTTGAAGGTCACGCTGCCCTTGTCGGGCAGGTTCAGCCCGGCGATCAGGTTGATCAGGGTGGATTTGCCCGTGCCCGAGAACCCGAGGATGGCAAGGAACTCGCCCTCCTCCACTTTCAGATTGACGTTTTTCAGTACCTCCTGGCGTCCGGCACCTTCGCCGAACCCTTTGGAGACATCTTTGAATTCAACGAATGCCATACCGATCACCGTGTTGCCGAGAAGGTGAACATCGACTGGATCGCGAACATCAGCCGGTCCAGGATGAAGCCGATGATCCCGATGGTGAACACGGCCACCAT
The DNA here is from genome assembly GCF_014196965.1 of Actibacterium naphthalenivorans. Taxonomy (GTDB): domain Bacteria; phylum Pseudomonadota; class Alphaproteobacteria; order Rhodobacterales; family Rhodobacteraceae; genus Actibacterium_A; species Actibacterium_A naphthalenivorans. The sequence continues at coordinate 635,145 of NZ_JACIEQ010000001.1, forward strand.
GATCTTGGCCAGAGAGTTGCTCGATCCGTTCTGGAACTCGTCCCAGACGAACTTGCCGAGCCCGGGGTTCTGCGCCAGCATCTCTGCCGCGATCAGCACCATCCAGCCCACACCGAGCGACAGGCGCAGACCGGTGAAGATCAGCGGCAACGCAGACGGCAGCACCAGCTTGGTGATCTTGGTATAGGTGTTCATTTTCAACACCTTGGACACGTTCACCAGATCCTTGTCGATCGAAGACACGCCCAGCGCGGTGTTGATGATCGTCGGCCACAGCGAACACAGCGTCACGGTGATGGCCGAGGTCAGGAACGACTTGGAGAACATGCCGTCATTGGTGACGTAGACGGCCGAGACGACCATCGTCACGATCGGCAGCCAGGCCAGCGGCGACACCGGCTTGAAAATCTGGATCAGCGGGTTCATGGCGGCGTTGGCGGCGGGCGACAGGCCCGACACTATGCCCAGCGGCACGGCAACCACGGTGCCCAGCAGAAAGCCGAAGAACACGGTTTTGATCGAGGTCCAGATCTGGTCGTAATAGGTCGGCTTGCCGGTATATTCGCGGTACTTGACCTTGTCGGCGTTGCCGGCGGCGATCAGCTTTTCGTTGCGGATGTCCTGACGCTCAAAGAAGGCGCTGGCCTTTTCGCGTTCGCGCACATGATCGGCGTGCAGAACGCCCACCTGCTCCCACACCTGCACCGGGCCGGGAATGGCGCCGAGCGAGGTCTGCACGGTCGGGGCAAGCGCGCCCCACACGATCAGGAACCCGACGATAGCCATGACCGGAATTCCCAGCAGGCGCCAGATTTCCTTCATCTGCGCTTTCGGGTTGTCCCCCGCAGCGGCTTTCAGAATGGGGGTCATCCAGCTCAGGCCAAGGACACGGAACCAGCCGTCGGCCTTGTTGATTTGGGTGAACAGCCGGGCGCGGCGCGCCTCTTTCTGCTCATCGGCGAGGATCTGCGGGTCAACTGCGGTCATCGGACATCTCCGGTAGAAGGGTTGGAAAGGCGCGCCGGGCCATCGCCGGCGCGCCGATCAGCGCGGGCGTCAGCCCTGCACCTCGTTGCCGACAACCTTCTGATTGCCCTTCAGGCCAATCGGCAGGCTGTCGAGATAAGCGTTGGGCGTGCGGCCGTCATAGCCGATGCCGTCGATGATATCTTCGGCGGGCGTCGCGGCCTTGTAGCCATCGCTGTCCCAGGGGAAATCCGCTTCGTCGGCCAGACCTTCGTCCACCAGCATGCGCGCGGCTTCCAGATAGATTTCCGGCTTGTAGACGGATTTGGCGACCTCGTCATACCAGCTGTCGGGCTTGGCTTCGGCGATCTGGCCCCAGCGGCGCATCTGGGTCAGGTACCAGACGGCATCGGAATAGAAGGGGTAGGTCGCGTTGTAACGGAAGAACACGTTGAAATCGGGAACGTCGCGCTTGTCGCCCTTTTCGTATTCGAAGGTCCCGGTCATCGAGTTGGCGATCACCTCGTAATCGGCGCCGACATATTCCGAACGGGCCAGGATCTCCACCGCTGCGGGGCGGTTGGCGTTGTCATTCTCGTCCAGCCACATGGCGGCGCGGATCAGCGCCTTGGTGACGGCCAGCGTGGTGTTGGGGTTTTGCTCGGTGAACTCGGCGTTCAGACCGAACACTTTCTCGGGGTTGTTCTTCCACAGCTCATAGTCGGTGATGACAGGCACACCGATGCCCTTGAACACGGCAGCCTGGTTCCACGGCTCGCCCACGCAATAGCCGTAGATCGTGCCGGCCTCGAGCGTGGCGGGCATCTGCGGCGGCGGGGTCACCGACAGCAGCACATCGGCCGCGATCTGGCCGCTGACGTTTTCGGGGCTGTAGAAACCCGGCTCCAGCCCGCCGGCCGCCAGCCAGTAGCGCAGTTCGTAGTTATGGGTCGAGACCGGGAAGACCATGCCCATGTTGAACGGCTTGCCTTCATCCTTGAACTTCTCGACGACCGGCTTCAGCGCAGAGGCGGAAATCGGGTGCACCGGCTTGCCGTCTTCCTGCGGGATATGCGGCTTCATCATTTCCCAGACTTCGTTGGAAACCGTGATGCCGTTGCCGTTCAGATCCATCGAGAACGGGGTGACGATATGCGCCTCGGTGCCGAACCCGATGGTCGCCGCGAGCGGCTGACCGGCCAGCATATGCGCACCGTCCAGCTCGCCGTCGATCACGCGGTCCAGCAGCACCTTCCAGTTCGCCTGCGGCTCCAGCGTCACGAAAAGCCCTTCGTCCTCGAAATAACCAAGCTCATAGGCCACCGCCAGCGGCGCCATGTCGGTCAGTTTGATAAAGCCGAATTTCAACTCGTCCTTTTCCACGTCCAGCATCTCGGCCAGCGCGGGGCTGGTCAGGCAGGTGGTGGCGGCAAGAATGGCGAATGCACGTTTCATCAGTTCTCTGGTCCTTTTTTCGGAATGCCCGGAGGGAAAGGGCGAAAAAATGCAAAAAAGCCGCTGACACACTCCGGATGAAACCGAAGGGTCGAGCGGCTATGCTCAGCGTCCCACAACTATGAGGGTAAATCTGCGACGGAACGCCCTTGCTCCGTCGATGCAGAGAAGATGCAGATGCAGCATCCCGACGTCAAGGCGGCCCCGAGCCTGCTTCGCAATTTAGACTTTATTTAGACGATCGATCGCCACGCGTTTTCGCCACATGCGCAAAAAACGAACACTATTACGCGGATGGATCGAAAATGTAGCCATCGAAAAACGCATCAGGCTCGAGAATCAGCTTACCGGATTCCGAAGAAACTGCTGATCGATGGTGCAGCGAGCCTTCCAGCTTTTCCGACGCGCCGGGCAGCTCGGCGCCCACGTCGCGCAGGTTGCGGCGATAGAGATCGCTGCGGAACACATTGCGCGCCGCAGCGGCGGCAGCGGCCTGATCCAGCCCGGTGCGCGCGGCAAGCTGGCCACCGATCCACGCCGCCTGCGAGCGCCAGGGAAAGGTCGCGGCGCCCGCGAAGAACTCCAGAAAACCCGGCGTCTCGCGCACCTCGCCGCGGGGCGAGATGACCAGACGGCCGGTCAGCGAACGCTCGATGATCTCGGCGCCGACATTCACATATTCGGGACGCGCCAGGATTTCCGACACGGTAATGCGGTTGTTGGCATCCCCCAGCCAGCGCCCGGCGCGCCAGACCGCGCGCATCAGGCGGCTGGTCAGATCCGGTTCGCTTTCGGCCCAGTCGTGGCGGACGGCCAGCACCTTTTCCGGCGCGAAGGCCCAGATCGCCTTTCCGGGCAGCAACAGCTCGCCCACGCCGGTTTCAACCGCGATCGACCCCCACGGGGCGCCCACGCAAAACGCGTCGATCTCGCCCGCGGCCATCGCCTCGGCCATCAGCGGCGGCGGCACCGTCTTGACCTGCAGCGCCTGCGGTGCCGACACGCCCAGCGACCCCAGCCAGTGATACAGCAGCTCGGCATGCATCGAAAACGGGAACGGCACGCCGATGCGGGGCCTTGCGCCCGAGGCCGCGATCAGGGCGCGGCCCGCCGCATGCGCATCCGCGAAATCGAAGCGGAAACCATTGTCGCGCATCCGTGCCGCCAGATCCCGTGACACGCCGATGGAGTTGCCGTTGACCGACAGCACCATGAGCGCATCGAACCGGGTGGCCATCCCCCCCAGCCCGAGCGCCATGGCGACCGGCACCGGCGAGAGCATATGCGCCGCCTCGATCTGGCCCAGCGCCAGCATGTCGCGCAGGGTCGACCAAGAGGGCGCCGCCGTCAGATCCAGCGCCAGCCCCTCTTCCTCGGCAAAGCCGAACTCATGCGCGATGATCAGCGGCGCGGCATCGACCAGCGGGATGAACCCCGCGCGCAGGCGTACCGTACTCATGACAGCAGCCCCGCCGCGGTCACCAGCGCCTGCGCCACATCCACCACCTTGCGCCCCTGATCCATTGCCGTCTTGCGCAGCAATGCATAGGCCTCATCCTCGTCGATCCCCTTGGCCTTCATCAACAGCCCTTTTGCCCGGTCGATCACCTTGCGCTCCTCGAGCGCGCGTTTGGTCGCCTGCAGCTCGACCCGCATCCGCTGAAACATGTGGAACCGGGCGATGGCGGCATCCATGATCGGCTTGATCCGGTCGGCGCGCATCCCGTCGACCACATAGGCCGACACCCCCGCCTCGATCGCGGCCTTGGTCAGGCTGTTGTCGGAACGGTCGACGAACATCGCCACCGGCCGGTCCATCGGGCTGGAGGCCAGCGTCAGCTCCTCCAGCATGTCGCGCGACGGGTTGGAGACATCCACAAGCACCACATCGGGGTTTCGTTCGGAAATGCGGCGGGCCAGCCCGGTTTCTTCGGAGATCACGAAGATGTCGAAATCGCCCGCCTCGCGCAGGCTGTCGACGATCAGAAGCGCGCGCTCGCGGTCCTTTTCGACGACAACAATGGAGAGGGCATCGGGCATGTGGCTTATCTGATCCGTTCGAACCATCGTTTCGCTGCAACTGCACAAATGCGCAACCTGATCACATTTACTGCGGCGTTACGCTGTGCTTCGCAAGGGCGATCTGCGCATTTCCGGCACGGTTGCGCAAATTCCGTGCAGTTCAACCACCATCGCGCGGTCGATGCCGCCGCGCATCACGCGCGTGCCGTTTCGGCGGGGTTCCCATGTCGGCATTGCACCCGTGGCGCACGAACCGTAGAAAAACCCTGCGCCGGGGCGGCTCTGCCCCGCGCGACCTGAGGTTCCGCCGGCACGATGGCGGCACGGCCAGCGAGGAAGACGACATGCGTACGGCACTGGTAACGGGATCGGCCGGTTTCATCGGCTATTACACCGCCAAGCGGCTGCTGGACGACGGGTTCCGCGTGATCGGCCTTGATGCGATGACGGATTACTACGATGTCGCGCTCAAGCAGCGGCGGCACGACATGCTGATGCACTACCCGGGCTTCCAGGCCGTCATCGGCCGGGTCGAGGAGCCGGGGCTGTTGCTCGGGCTGTTCGAAACCCACCGCCCCGAGGTGGTCATCCATCTGGCCGCGCAGGCCGGGGTGCGCTATTCGATAGAGGCCCCCCGCGCCTATCTGGAATCGAACATCACCGGCACGTTCGACCTGCTCGAAGCCGCGCGGGCCTTTCCGCCGGCGCATATGCTTCTGGCCTCCACCTCTTCGGTCTACGGCGCCAACACCGACATGCCCTATACCGAGACCGACAAGGCCGATCACCAGATGTCATTCTACGCCGCGACCAAGAAGGCAACGGAATCTATGGCGCATTCCTATGCGCATCTGTTCGATCTGCCGGTGACGATGTTCCGCTTCTTCACCGTCTACGGCCCCTGGGGCCGCCCCGACATGGCGCCCTACAAGTTCACCAGCGCCATCCTCGAAGGCCGGAAGATCGACGTATATAACTACGGTGACATGAAGCGCGATTTCACCTATGTCGAGGATCTGGTCGAAGGCATTCGCCTGCTGATCGACACGGTGCCGCGCCGGCCCGCGATGGGCGAACACCCCGAACCGGGCGACAGCCTGTCGCCGGTCGCGCCCTGGCGGGTGATCAACATCGGCAATTCCGACGCGGTACAACTGACCGATTTCATCGCGGCAATCGAAGAGGCGACCGGACGCAAGGCCAAATGCAACCTGATGCCGATTCAGCCCGGCGACGTGCCCGCGACCTGGGCGAATGCCGAGTTGCTGAAAAAGCTGACAGGCTATGCCCCGAAAACCACCGTGCGTGAGGGAATGGCGCGGTTCGTGGAGTGGTACCGCGAATATTACGGCGCGGCGCAGGAAAGATGAGCGGCGGCGGCCAAGGGCCCACCCCCGTCTACAAACAGCCTTGAGACCGTCACAAACTCTGCCTACTAATTTTTCACGTGACCGTAAAATTCGATAGGGACTAGGTAATTGCAGCTAACTCCGGTTCTTCTTTGTGGCGGCTCCGGCACGCGTTTGTGGCCCCTGTCGCGCAAGAGTTATCCCAAACAATTCGCCCGGCTGTTGGGCCAGGAAACGCTGTTTCAGGCCTCTGCCCGCAGACTGGCCGGGCAGGACGCGCAATTATCCTTCACCCCGCCGATGGTTCTTACGAATTCCGATTTCCGCTTCATCGTGACCGAACAGCTTTCCGAAATCGGCATCGACCCCGGCGCCATCCTGATCGAACCGCAGGGGCGCAACACCGCGCCGGCGGTTCTGGCGGCGGCGCTGCATCTGATGAAATCCGATCCCGATGCGGTGATGCTGGTCGCGCCCTCCGATCATGTGGTGCCCGATGTCGCCGCCTTTCATACCGCCGTGACCGCGGGGCTCGAGGCGGTGAAACGCGGCGATCTGGTCACCTTCGGCATCTCCCCCGACCGCGCCGAAACCGGCTATGGCTATCTGGAGCTGAGCGCCGCGCCGGACGGGTCGGGCGCTCCCGTCAGCCTGGGCCGTTTCGTGGAAAAGCCGGATGCCGACAAGGCCGCCGCGATGCTGGCCGCCGGGAACTTCCTGTGGAACGCCGGCATCTTCCTGTTTTCCGCGCGTGATATCGTGGCCGCCTTCAAGGCCCATGCCGCTGGCCTGATCGGTCCGGTCGGGGCCGCTGTGGACAGCGCGAAGGCCGATCTGGGCTTTCTGCGTCTCGCCCCCGACGCATGGTCGCAGGCCGAGGATATTTCGATCGACTACGCGGTGATGGAAAAGGCCAAGAACCTCTCCGTCGTTCCCTTTTCAAGCGCCTGGTCGGATCTGGGCGGCTGGGATGCGGTCTGGCGCGAAACCGGCCCGGATGGCGAAGGCGTCGCCACCAGCGGCGAATCCACCGCGATCGATTGTCACAACACCCTGCTGCGCTCGGAATCCGATACGCTGGAGCTTGTCGGGATCGGGCTGGAAAACATCATGGCCGTTGCCATGCCCGATGCCGTGCTTGTCGCCGACATGAGCCGCGCGCAGGACGTCAAGCTGGCCGTCTCGGCGCTCAAGGGCAAGGCGGCGAAACAGGCCGAACAGTTCCCGCGCGATCACCGCCCCTGGGGCTGGTTCGAAAGCCTGGTTGTCGGCAACCGGTTTCAGGTCAAGCGGATCGTCGTACACCCCGGCGCCGCCCTGAGCCTGCAAAGCCATGTTCACCGGTCCGAGCACTGGATCGTGGTGGAAGGCACCGCCAAGGTCACCATCGACGATGAGGTCACGCTGGTGACCGAGAACCAGTCGGTCTATATCCCGCTGGGCGCGATCCACCGGATGGAGAACCCCGGCAAGGTGCCGATGGTGCTGATCGAGGTGCAGACCGGCTCCTATCTGGGCGAAGACGATATCATCCGCTACGAAGACGTCTATGCGCGGAACTGAACCCGGATGTCAGGGCGCGGCGGCGCCTCGCTCCGATCTGCTTTTCTGCCACCGGGAGGTATGACATTGCCCAGGCTCACCTGTTTCAAAAGCTATGACGTTCGCGGAGAGCTTGGTGTCGATTTCGATGCTGGCATCGCCTATCGGATCGGCCGGGGCTTTGCCCGCGCGATGGTTCCGGGCAGCGTTGTCGTGGGGCGTGATTGCCGCGCCAGCAGTGCCGAGCTGCAGGATGCGCTGGTCGAAGGGCTGCGCGACGAAGGCGTCGATGTGATCGACCTGGGCCTGTGCGGCACCGAAGAGGTCTATTTCGCCACGACCCATTTCAATGCGGGCGGCGGGCTGACGGTCACCGCTTCGCACAACCCGATCAACTTCAACGGCATCAAGATGGTCCAGTCCGGTTCGCGCCCGATTTCCAGCGCCGACGGGCTGCAAGCCATCCACGATCTCGCCGCTGCCGACAAGTTCGGCCCCGTGGCCGAAAAGCGCGGCAGCCTGCGGCAGGACAATCCGCGCGGTGCCTATGCCGCGCGCGTTCTGTCGTTCATCGATCCGGCCAGGCTGCGCCCGCTGAAGGTTCTGGTGAATGCCGGCAACGGCGCCGCCGGCCCCACGTTCGATGCGCTGGCCGATGCGCTGGCCGCCGCCGGCGCACCGCTGGAGTTCGTGCGGCTGCACCACACGCCCGACGGCAGCTTTCCCAACGGCATCCCCAACCCGCTGCTGCCCGAGAACCAGCCGGTCACCGGCGACGCGGTGCGCGAAAGCGGCGCCGATATCGGTGTCGCCTGGGATGGCGATTTCGACCGTTGCTTTCTCTTCGATGAAACCGGCACCTTCATCGACGGCGAATATATCGTCGGCCTTCTTGCCACCGCCTTTCTGGAAAAGGAGCCGGGCGCGAAGATCGTCCATGATCCCCGCGTCGTCTGGAACACGCGCAGCATTGTCGCCGACATGGGCGGCGAGGCGGTGGTTTCCAAAACCGGCCATGCGTTCGTGAAGGCCACCATGCGCCGCGTCGATGCGGCCTATGGCGGCGAGATGTCGGCGCATCACTATTTCCGCAACTTCATGTATTGCGACAGCGGCATGATCCCATGGCTTCTGGTGGTCGAGCATATGGCCAGCACCGGCCGCCCCCTCTCCGCCCTGATCGCCGAAATGAAAAGCCGCTTCCCCTCGTCCGGCGAGATCAATTTCCGGCTGGATGATCCGGGTGCCGCGATGGCGGCGGTGGATGCGCGCTATACCCCCGAGGCCCGCACCGTCGACCGGCTGGACGGGCTGAGCCTGGAGTTCACCGACTGGCGCGTGAACCTGCGCAAATCGAACACCGAGCCGCTGCTGCGCCTGAACGTGGAAACGGCGGGCGACAGGGCGCTTCTGGCCCGGCGGGTCGATGAAATCCGCGCGCTTGTGACCGAGGCGCGATGACGCCCGCCCCGCCCATGGACACGGGCCGTTCCGCTACCATATGACTGTGTCATGAGCCTGCTGAACCGCTTGTTTTCCGCGCTGTCCGCCCAGAAGGAGAGCGTTGGGATGCCCCCGCCCGCGCCGGATGCGGCCTTCTTCGCCATCGGCGACATCCACGGGCGCGACGACCTTCTCGCGCGGCTGCTGGACAAGATCGCCCATGCGCAATCGACCGGGCCCATCATCTGTGTGGGCGACTATATCGACCGGGGCGAAGACAGCGCCGGGGTGCTGCGCCGGCTGATGGCGCTTGGCCCGGGCATCACCTGCCTGATGGGCAATCACGAGGATATGCTGATCCGGTTTCTTGACATGCCCGCCGAAAACGGCGCGCGCTGGCTGCGCAACGGCGGGCTGCAGACGATGGCGAGCTTCGGCATCGGCAATGTCACCGAAAGCAGCAGCGCCGACGAGTTGACGGACGCGCGTGACAGGCTGCGCGCGGCGATGGGCGAACCGCTGGAACGCTGGCTGCGCGCGCTGCCCACGCGTTGGCAAAGCGGCAATGTGGCGGTGGTGCACGCCGGGGCCGACCCCGCCCTGCCGCTGGATGTGCAGACGCCCGAAACGCTGATCTGGGGGCATCCCGATTTTGCAAAACGTGCCCGCGCCGACGGAATCTGGATCGTTCACGGCCATACGATGGTTGACGATCCCGTGGCCGTGGCGGGCCGCATTTCGATAGACACCGGCGCCTACGCCACCGGGCGCCTGACGGCGGCCCATGTGGCCGCCGACGGGCTGCGGTTTCTGCAGGCCTGAGGCCGCCGCCGCTACGCTTTGAAATTCGCGCCCAGCCTCTGAAGGATGTAATCCTTCGCCGTGATCGGCGCGTAGCGCTTTTGCGGCCCTTCGATCACCGTGTCGGTATTGCCCTGGCAGAAGAACGCGATGGAATAGCGCGGCCCCATGTATTCGCCCGGTTTCGGCATCCGCACCCGGTGCAGGGTCGACAGCAGCGTGTCATCGCTCCAGCGCATCAGCATGTCGCCGATATTGCAGGTCACGATACCGGGCAGCGGCGGCACGTCTGTCCAGGCCAGTTCGTCCGCTTCCTTGCCGGGGCACAGCTGCAGCCCGCCCTGCCCTTCGCGCTGATGCAGAAGGGTCAGACAATCGAAATCAGTATGGGCGCCGGCGCGCCAGAATTCGAAATCCTCGGGCTTGGCGCCCTCCATCTCCAGATAATGGATCAGCCGCAGGGTGGATTGATACTCGGGCACCAACGGGTCATGCCCTTCGGTGAAGAAATCCGGGCCAAAACCCAGCTTGTCGGCAAAACACGAAAGCACCTTCATGCCGAGCGCCCAGTTTTCCCGCTCGAAGGCCAGCATCGTCGCCTTGAACCCCGGCAGCTCCGCGCCGGTGGGCCACAGGCCCGACATGCGCGGCAGGGTGATCTGATAGCTTTCCTTCTGATCCGCCGTCCCGGTGGAGGGGCGCACCTGGGCCTTGTATTCCCAGCCCGCGTTGGTGCCCGGCTTCAGCGGATATTGCGCCTTGGTCGCACCCTCCAGCCCGAAGAACCCTTCGGACATGGCAAAGGCATCGTCGATCAGGCCTTGCGGAATGCCGTGGTTTTCAAGCTGGAAAAACCCGATTTCGGTCGCCGCGCGCCATAGCGCCTCGGTGATCTCCGGTTTGCGGGCATAAAAATCCGACATGTCGATGCGCGGGGTATCGCGATGCACCTCCACGCCCTTGCCGCCGATCCGGGCCTCCTGGTTCAGTTCCTTCATCGCATAGCTCATGGCCATCTCCATCATGGGTGCCGGGGCGGAACGGAATGCGTGCGGGGTGGCCCGGAAGCATGCGCATCGGTTCGCCTTGCGGCTGGGTTAAACCAATGAGCAATGTCTGACGCTGCCGCGCCTCCTGCTTCTACTCGAAAGCCAGAATAGCATCGCGCTGCTGTCGGGCCAAGCGCGCCCGCGTTTGCGCCCCGCCCGAACAGGCGCTTTGACCACGCCATAAGCAGCCCTGCCGCTTTAGCGGGCGGTCGGCGCGAACCCGTCCAGCGGCAGGTCACGTACCTTGCGCAGCAATTCGACGAACCCCGCCACCTGATGCGCGCAGGTCTCGCGGCCCTTGGCCGCCGTGGCCAGCGAGGCATCACCGACCGTGCCCGCCGGGTTCAGATCGCTCGACACCCAGCCATATGACACCGGCCCGATGGGCGAGATCGGCGCGCCCTCGGCGCTGGAGGCGAAATTCCGCGCCTCGGCCATGTCCACGGCTTCGGGGCGGAACGCCAGCATCAGTGAGGTTTCCACATCGCCACCATGAATGCCGAAGGCGCGCTCATGCGTCGAATACATCCCCTCGGGGTGGCCGAAGGCGCCCCATTGGCATTTCACCGCCAGCATCCCCGCCTGCACCCGCAGCTCACGCGACAGGATCGAGATCAGATCGAGATTGCCGCCGTGGCTGTTGACGATCACCAGCTTGCGCAGCCCCGCGCGCGCCACCGAAAGACCGATATCCGTCCACACCCGCAGCGCGTTTTCTGCGCTCAGCGTCAGGGTGCCGGGGGCGTGGAGATGTTCATTCGACTTGCCCACCGCCTGCACCGGCAGGATCAGGATGTTCAGATCCTCCGGGCAGGTGGAACGCAGCTGCGCCAGCATCCCCTCGGCGATCATCGTATCGGTGCCCGTGGGCAGGTGCGGCCCGTGCTGTTCGATCGCCGCCGTGGGCAGAATGGCGATGGTGGTCGCCGGATCCATGCCGGCGAATTCGGTGGTGCGGTGCTGGGCCCAGTCAAGGCGTCTCATGCGGAAGGCTCCGGGCGATAGGTGGCGTCAAGGCGCGCGCGCAGATAGTCGGCACCGGTGATGGGCGGGTATTTGGCGGCCCCCGTGCCCGGCAGGGCGGCGATCACGCTGTCGGGGTCGGGATCCAGAAAGAAGGCGATCGAACGGCGCTGCCTCTGCGGCGGCAGCACCCGGTGCGGGGTCGAGATGTAGATGTCATTGGTCCAGCGCATCAGGCAATCGCCGATATTGACGACAAAGGCGCCGGGCACATGCGGTACATCCACCCAGTCGCCGCCGCGCGGCTTGACCTGAAGCCCGGCCACGCCATCGGTCAGCAACAGCGTGACCGAGCCGTAATCGCTATGCGCCCCCGCCCCGATGCCGCCCGCCGCCGGCGGGTAATGCAGCACACGCAGCGTTGCCATCGGCGCGCTGAACTGCGGCGCGAAGAAGCCGGGTTCGAGCCCGAGTTCCTGCTCGAACGCACCGTGCAGCGCCACGCCCAGGGCGCGGACCGCATCGTAATAGGCCAGCATCGTGTCGCGGAAACCGGGCAGGCCGGGCCAGACGTTGACGCCCCGGAAGGGCTCGCCGGCCAGCACGCGCGGATCGTCGGCGGGCAGATCCAGCCCGATGTTGAACGCCTCTTTCCGGTCCATCTGGCCGCTGGTTTCATCCAGCGACTCCGATCCGGTGGCGACCCACCCCCGGTTGTGCGGGTTGCGCCGGATATCCAGCGGCGCCTTGGCCTCGGGCGACAGGGCGAAAAACGCATCCGCCTGCGCGAACACACCGTCGATCAGCGCCTGCGCCACCCCGTGCCCCGACAGCAGGAAAAACCCGGTATGCCGGCAGGCGCGACCCAGATCGCCCACAAAGCCCGCCCGGTCGGTTCCGCCCGCAAAGCGCTGCCAATCGAGCACGGGAATCATGCGGGCATCTCCCCTCGCGGGGCCGGGCGCGGAGCGCGGGCGGCAATCAGCCGATCCATCCTGCGGGCCACCAGCGCCAGGTGTTTCGCGCGGCTTTCGGCGGTGGAACTGTCCATCAGGTAATGCGCCGCGAAGGCGGTGCGCCGCCGCCGGGCAAGGATCACCCCGATCCCGCGCATCAGGGTCCGCCGCCCCGGCGCGCCGACGAACCATGTCAGCAACCGGCTGGCGCCGCAGGTGGTGAAGACGCCCAGCCGGGTGATATGGGTCAGGCCGGGGCGGATCGTCTGGCCCTCGGCCCGCGGCATGATGAAGGCGACATCGGGCAGGAATGCGCGGTCGAGCCAGCCCTTCAGCATCGCCGGAAGGCCGTACCACCATGTCGGATAGACGAAGATCAGCGCATCGGCCCATTCCAGATCGGCGCAATCCTGCTCCACCGGCGCCCGGTTGGCCGGGCAATCCTCATAGCCTTCATGCTCGGCCGCGGTCAGCGCGGGCTGAAAGCCGCGCGCGTAAAGATCGACAAGCCGCACCTCCGCCCCCGCCGCGCGCAGCCGGTCCAGCACCACGTCGCGCACGGCGGCGGTAAAGCTCTCGGGCCGGGGGTGGCAATAGATCACCAGCGCATGCATCTCACAAAGCCTCCATTTCCCGTTTGACCCGCGCCAGATGCCTTGCCCGCGCGGCGTCATCCGCACGGTTCAGATCATACAGCGCGGTGTAGCGCATCTTTTCGGGCCGGCAGACATGCCAGATCGCCCGTGTAACCGTTTTGCGCGGCGGATCGCCGGCCAGAAAGGCGCGGGTGCGGGTGCCGCCATAGGTGGTGCAGGCCGCCAGCTTGCGAATATGGGTCAGGTTCGGTTTCACCTTGCCATCGACCAGCTTGAAGGACACGCCGGGCAGGAACACCCGATCGAGAAAGCCCTTCAGAATGGCCGGATATCCGAAGTTCCAGACCGGGAACACCAGCACCAGCGCCTCGGCCGCGCGCAGCCGTTCGACATAGGCGCGCACCGGTTCGATATTTTCCGGCTCGTCGTGATAGCCGCGCCGCTCCGCCTCGGTCAGAACGGGGGAAAAGCCCTCCTTGTTCAGATCGCAATCATCCACCTGCCAGCCGCGCGCCTCGAGCGTTTCGACCACCACCCGATGCACGGCGGCGTTGAAGCTTTCCGGGCAGGGATGGGCATAAAGGATCAGCGCGCGGGTCATGGTTCCACCTGCAACATGCCGGGATAATCATAGATCCGGTCATAGGCCCAATCGGGATCGTCCCACGTGATCATCTTGCCGGGGTTCAGCAGGCCCTTGGGATCGGCCTCGCGCTTGAAGGCAAGCTGGCGGGCATCGGCAGACTGCCGCCCGCCCTCTTCCAGCGTATAGCGATGCGGGTTGAAGATCATGCAGCCCATGTCTTCGTGCATCCGAACGATCTCTTCCAGCCGTTCGTCGCTGGTATAGCTGACCAGCGGCAGCCCCGCGAAACAAACCTTGCCGCCCTCGCGCAGAACTTCAAGATGCTGCAGCACCTCCGCGCCGAAGGTCGCGCGCACCTTTTCGACAAGCTCCAGATGCTTCGGAAACTGGTAGCGGACCTGCAGATAAGTGATCTTCGGGTCGAACTTCAGAGCGCGCAGGGTGGTGTGGTTCCAGCCGAATTCGAACACCGGGCCGGGATCGCGCGGCCAGTCGTTCGCGTCGGAGCGAAAGATGATCCGCGCCCCGGGCCGCCGCGCGGTGAAGGTTTCGAACCCATCCATCGAATGCGGCGCCACCATCAGGCCGACCAGCGTATCGGTTTCGGTCACATGCTCCTTCACCCGCTGGAAATAGGAATGCGCCATCGGCGCCTCGTAGACCGAGGCGAGCTTCAGCACGATACCATCCTCATTGGCCAGATCGCAGGCATATTGCGCGGCCTCGGGGAAACTGTCGAACGCCACGAACATATCCACCCAGTCATAGGCCGGCGCCAGCGGCATCTCGATCTCGGTTATGATCCCGTTGGTGCCGTAGGCGTGGGAAACGCGGGCCAGCTCTTCGCCGCGAAACTCCAGCACGCGCGGCTCCGCCTCCATGGTGATCACGCGCAGACGGATGATGTTGCCCAGATCGCGCAGCGCCCCCCATTTGACAGAGCCAACCCCGCCGGAGCCGCCGGCGACGAAACCGCCGATGGTGGCTGTGTTGGCGGTGGAGGGCATCATCCGCACCTCCTGCCCCGAATGGGCGCGGGTGGCGGCATCCAGATCCTTGATGATACAGCCGGGTTCCACGATCACCCGGCCGGGGTGAATTTCCTTCACCTGCGCGAAGTTCTTCATATGCATCACGCAGCCACCGGCCAGCGGCATCGCCTGCCCGTAATTGCCAGTACCCGCCCCGCGCACCGTGACCGGCACATCATGGGCATAGCAGGTTTTCAACACCTCGATCACCTCGGCTTCGGATTTCGGGTTCACCACGAAATCCGCCTGAACATGATCCAGCCGCGCCTTGAGCATCGGCGAATACCAAAAGAAATCCCGGCTTTTCGACCGGATCGTGGCCGGGTTTTCATCCATCTCTATATGAGACAGCGCCTGTTTGGCGGCAGCAACATCGGGGGTCATGGGTTACCTCATCAGATCGTCAAGTTCGGCATAATCGGGCAGCGCCCGGTCGATCGCCTGCCCGGCGCGCAGTACGATGCGGTCCGATTGCGGGCGGGCGAAAAGCTCGGTCCAGCTGCGGGCCTTGCAGATCACCAGATCGGCCGGCGCGCCAGGCGCGAGCGAGGGCGCGGCGAACCCGCAGGCCCGCGCCGGGTTGGTCAGAAACGCATGGGGCCAGTCGGTGCCGGTATGGTCCAGATGGGCGATGCGCGTGGCCTGGCGCATCACCTCGATCATGTCCAAGTCGCCATAGGCATAGAACGGATCGCGCGTGTTGTCCGACGCGAAGCTGACGTTGATGCCGCGCGCCCGCATCTCATGCACCAGCGTCACGCCGCGCAGGCGCGGGGTGCGGTGGGCGTGCCGATCCTGCAGGTACATGTTGCACATCGGCAAGCTGACCACGTTGATCCCGGCCTTCGCGAGCAGATCCAGCGTCTGCATCGCCTCGGCCTCGTCCTGCACCGACAGCGAACAGCAATGGCCCACGGTCAGCGGCATCTCGACGCCCATTTCCAGCTTGGTCTCGGCGATCACCCGGAGGGTGGCCACGGTCGGGTCCACGGATTCGTCGACATGCATGTCGGTTTCCAGCCCGCGCGCATCGGCCATGCGGAAAAAGGCGCGCACCCGCTCTCTGAGGTCGGGCACGGGGAAGGCCACCATGCCCAGCACCCCGCCGCTTTCGGCCACGATATCGGCGGTGCGGGCATAGGGGCCATCTTCGGACACGTTGTCGATCGCCACCAGGCAGGCGGCCTGAAGATCGATCAGCCCGGCCCATTCGGCGCGCATTTCGCGGAACACCGGGAAACTGATCTCGTCCTGCGGCGGCAGGCTGTCGAGATGTGTACGGATCGCCGAGGTGCCATGGGCAAAGGCGCAGCGCAGCGAAAACGCCATGCGCCGGCGCACATCTTCGGCCGACCAGTTGGCCGCGCGATCCGCCGCCACGGTATCGAGCGCGCCCGTGAAGGTGCCATCGCGGTTCGGGGCCCTGCCCCAGATATGCCCCTTGTCCAGATGGGTGTGCATATCGGTGAAGGTGGGAAATACCATCGCGCCGCCCATATCCACCTCGGTGCCCTTGCCCGAGGTGATATGGCCGTTCTCTATGGTCAGCTCGATGGATGTAAGATCGCCGTCTTGCGCAAGCAGGCAGGCAGGTGTTCGCAGGTTTTTCAGAGTCAACGCGCCGCTGGGCAGAACGCTAAAATCCATCAAGTCTCCCGTTTGAGTGCACTTTCATGCCATTTGCGCAGCAGCATATGGCTCAGGAATGACAGGCCGGCGAAAATCGCAACCCCCGTGGCCGCGATCAGGAACAGCGCCGCGAACATGCGCGGGATGTTCAGCCGGTAACCCGCCTCCAGAATGGTAAAGGCCAGGCCCGATCCGATGCCGCCGGTGCCCGCCACGTATTCCGCCACCACCGACCCGATCAGCGCCAGCCCGCCGGCGATGCGCAGCCCGCCCAGAAAATAGGGCAGCGCCGAGGGCAGTTGCAGAAACCGCAGCCGCTGCCAGCGCGTGGCGCCGTAGATCTTGAACAGATCGCGCAGGTTATGGTCGGCCGAGTTCAGCCCCAGCGTGGTGTTCGACAGGATCGGGAAGAAAGCCACGATCCACGCGCAGAGCAGCAGCCCCGCGATCTTGCTGTCGACATAGATGAAGATCAGCGGCGCGATCGACACGATCGGCGTGACCTGAAGGATCACCGCATAGGGGAAGAACGACATCTCGATGAACTTGCTCTGCGTGAACAGCACCGCAAGGCCGACCCCGCCCAGCACCGCCACGGTCAACGCCATCAGCGTGATCTGCAGCGTCACCAGCAGGGCGTCGAACAGGATCGGCCAATCGTTGATCAGGGTCTGGAACACAAGTCCGGGGCGGGGCAGGATGTAATGCGGGATCTCGTTCCAGACACAGATCCTGTCCCAGAAATACAGGGTCAGAATGACCACGATCGTGGGCAAGACCCATTTGCCGATTTTCTCGCGCCGGCGGGCGCGGGCACGGCGCAGCTCTTCCGCATCGACGATCTGCGTCACGGCCTGTTCGGCGGGTTCGGCAAGGGTCATGCGTGCTCTCCGATGGCGTCGTGCAGCGCCGCGCTGGCCGAGCGGCAATAGGCGGCATATTCGGGCGAGGTGCGGTACTCCTCGTCGCGCGGATAGCCCTGATCCACCGTCAGCTCATGGATCACCCGGCCCGGCCGCGCCGCCATCACCACGATGCGGTTCGACAGGAAAACCGATTCAAACACCGAATGGGTGACGAAGATGATGGTGCAGCCGATCTTGGCCTTCAGGTCAAGCAGGTCGTTGTTCAGCTTGTGGCGGGTGATCTCGTCAAGCGCGGCAAAGGGTTCATCCATCAGGATCAGCCGGGGCCGGGTCACCAGCGCGCGGGCGATGGCGACGCGCATCTTCATGCCCCCCGAAAGCTCGCGCGGATAGGCGTTGAGAAACTTCTCCAGCCCGACCAGCCGCAGGGTCTCCAGCACCTCGTCCTTCACCGCATTATAGGTCTTGCCGCGCAGCCGGAACGGCAGCCACACGTTTTGCGCCACCGTGGCCCAGGGCATCAGCGTGGGTTCCTGAAACACCACGCCCAGATCGCCCTGCCCCTTGCCCCCGTCCCAGCGGATCGCGCCGGAGGTCGGGTGCATGAGCCCGGAAATCAGCCGCAGCGCGGTGGATTTGCCGCAGCCCGAGGGGCCGAGCAGTGATACGAAATCCCCCCGGTTCACATCAAGCGACATGCCGCTCAGCGCGACAAGATCGCCGTTGAAAACCTTGGTGACATTGGCAACCGAAAGGATGCGGCTCTGTGTTTGCGCGGCGACCCCGGCCGCCGCGCCCTGTTGCACTTGATGCACGCTTATTCGCCCATCAGCTTCTTTTTCACCGGCAGCGCCACGCCGGTGTTGGAAAACTCGAGGCTATAGACCTTCGACAGATCCAGCCCCGGCGCCACGACACCGGCCGCGACCATCTTGTCGTAGAAGCCCTCGATGGTTTCGGCCGTCATCGCCCCGATGCCCATCTCCAGCGAGGTGCCGCTGTCGACGATGCCGTATTCCTTCATCGCCTCGATCGAAAACGCGATCTGCTCGTCGCTCATTTCGGGGTTCTGCGACTGGATCAGCGCATTGCCCGCCGACGGATCGCCATAGAGGTAGTTGGCCCAGCCGATCGACGAGCCTTCGACAAAGCACTTCACCACTTCGGGCTTTTCGTCGATGGTGCTCTGCATGGTCTCGACCAGCGTGGCATAGGTGTCGAACCCGGCATCGGCGATCACGAAGACATCGGGCTTGAACCCGCCCTCGCGCTCGACGGCGAAGGGCTCCGACGTCACGTAGCCCTGCTGGCCCGAGTTTTCATCGGCGATGAACGGCGCGGGGTTGAACGTGTAGGGCACGCGCGTTTCGGGCGCGAACCCGTATTCGTTGATCATCCACTGGTAATAAGACTGATAGCCGGCATCCCCGATGAACAGCTTGTCGAGCGTCTTGAGATCCTCGAAGCTGCTGACCTTGCCCGGATGGGTCAGGATCACCTGCGGCTCTTTCTGGAAATGCGCGGCCACCACCTTCAGCGGAATCCCCTGCTCGATCGCGTTGAACGGCAGCAGAAGGTTGCCGGCCATGTTGAAGTCGAGCTTGCCCGCCATCAGCAGCGCGCGGTTGTTCACCTGCGGGCCGCCGGGCACGATGGTCACGTCCAGGCCGCAGGCCTCATAGGTCCCGTCGGCGACGGCCTGATAATAGCCGCCATGCTCGGCTTCCGGCACCCAGTTGGTGCCGAAAGATACTTTTTCCAGCGCCACGGCGGATGTCGCCGCAAGCGCCATGGCAGCGGTTGCGGCCGCGCGTTTCAGGATCATGGGAGCCTCCGTAAATATATGTGCGAGCCGACGCTAGAAGCAGTCGGTGCGCAGGTTCCAGACCGCAGAGCACGAACCCTGTGTGTTTCGGAAAATTGCACATTAATGCGGCATGTTTCCAGAAGATTCGCATATATTTCCGTCATTCCCGCTTTTGCGCCCCAAGGTCATTTGCGCGGAAATTTCCGAAGCGCCACGCTCATTTCCGAAACACTCGCCGCTCGCTGAAGGAGGCCGCCATGCGCCCGCTGACCCCCACATCCATCCGCGCCCCGTTCGCCCGTTACGCCCATGGCATAGAGGTTCCGGCCGGGGCGCGGCTGGTGGTCACCTCCGGCCAGCTTGGCGTGCGCGCGGATGATACCGTGGCAAAGACGGCGGCCGAACAGGCCACGCAGTGTTTCGCGAATATCACCGCCATTCTGGCCGAGGCCGGCATGGCGCCCGCCGATACCATCCGCATCAACGCCTTCGTCACCGACCGGGCGCATATGTCGGGCTACATGCAGGCGCGTGATGCCTGGCTGGCGGATGTCGCGCAGCCGCCAGCCTCGACCCTTGTGATCGTCTCGGGCTTCACCCGGCCCGAATTTCTGGTGGAGGTCGAAGTGACCGCCGCTGCGCCGTGATCCTTAATCCAGCACGTCCACGTCGACCGACTGCCGCGTGGTATGCGCCCCCGACGACCGCGAAACCCCCTTCACCGGGGCCACGTCGGAATAGTCGCGCCCGCGGGCGATCACCACGTGATCCATCGAAACGTGAACGGCGTTCGTGGGATCGTATTCGACCCAGCCCATTTCATGGCCGCACCAGGCCCGCACCCAGGCATGCATCGCATCCGCGCCTTCCAGCCGGGGCTGCCCTTCGGGCGGGACCGTCCGCAGAAAGCCGCTGACATATCCGGCGGGCATGCCCAGGCTGCGCAGGCAGGTGATCATGATATGGGTGAAATCCTGACAGACGCCGTGGCGGTTGGCGAAAGCCTCGGAGGCGGGCGTATCGACGGTGGTCGCCTCCGCGTCGAATGTCATGTCACGGTGCAGCGCCTGCCCGAGCGCCTCGACCGCGTCAAAGGCGGTGGCCGCGTTGGCGGTGGCCTCGATGCCATAGGCCTCCATCTCCGGATCAAAGGCGATGCGCGGCGACGTCCCCAGGAAATGATGCGGCGCCCATGGATCCAACTCGCGGTAATCGGCGACTTCGCGTTCAAGCAGATCCAGCCGCGGCGACATATCGAGCCACCCGCCCCGCAGCATCCGCTCGACCCGCGCCTGCACCGAAAACAGGGTGGTCTTGTGCGGGGTGTCGAACACCACCTCGTTGGTCACGTTCTGAAAGAAATCGCTCCCGCCCAGCCATTCACGCGGCTGCGGTTCGATCGTCAGACTGCCCGCGATCAGCCGCTGTTCAAGGGGCAGATCGGCAGGCATCAGGCGCAGCAGGTTGCGCCCCGACGCGGCGGGCCGATCGTAGCTGTATTCGATTTCCATGCGGATATCGTAGATCATGGCCAGCCTATCGCAGATATGCGTGGGTCAGGTTTTCCGACACGCTCAGGATCTCCGTCGACAGCCGCGCCAGAAAATCGCCATCGACATCTTCGGGGTTTTGCAGCGAAAGATCGGTATGGGCCCGCAGCACCGAGCGCTGAAGCCCCGAGAGCCGCCGGTGCGGCGCGTTGCCCGGCAGAAACTGCAGATGCTGCCGGATCTCCTCAAGCTGAAACAGAACCGACCGGGGGTTGAGCCCGTCAAGCGCCAGCAGGTCCAGAACCGTGCCCCTGTCGGTGGATACCGAATAGCGGCGCCGGTGCGACATGGCGCTGTCGCCGATCTCGATCACCAGATCGAGCGCGCCCTCGGCGGCGTCGGGATCGGAAAAGGCCAGCAGGCTGCCCGTCATGTTCGCGGCACGCTCCAGCGCCCGCCCGATCGACAGGAAGCGCCAGCCGTTGAAGCGGTACATGTTATCCTGCACAAGCCCCGAAAAGCCCGATACCTGCCGCAAAAGCCGGCCCATTGCCCGTGCCGCATCATCGCCGGGCGCCACCTTGCCGATCAGCCCCCGCGTGGTTTCCATCAGTTCGCTGAGCGCGGCCGAACCATCGACGGAAAACCTGTCGCGCACATGCCCCGCGCTTGAATTGGCGGCCGAAAGCGCGCCCATCAGGGCATCGGGGATGGGCTCGTCCGGGTCGACCCCGAGCCCGGCCAGATAGGTCGCGATCGCCGCCGGCAGCGGCGCCTCGGGGTTGGCGGTTTCGGCCAGGCGGGCGTGATAGGCGCGCAGGATGCGCAGCATATGCTCCGTGCGCTCCACATAGCGGCCCAGCCAGAACAGGTTGTCCGCGGCACGGCTGGGCAGCGCGCCGGGCTGGTTGCGGTCCACGGTTTCGGCGGCGCGCGGCAGCATGGTCTCGCTCTGTGCCCGGCGCGCGCCGATCACCCAGACGTCGGACACCAGCCCGCCCTTCTGCATCGCCAGCCCGGTCGACGCATCCGACAGGCCGATCCGCGCGAAGCCGCCCGGCATCACCTGCCAGCCGCTGGCGGTGCGCGCCAGAAACACCCGAAGGCTCATCGGCCGGGGCTGCAGGCGGCCGTCCACAAAGGCGGGGGTCGTCGAAAGCTGCACCTGTTCCTGCCCCACCAGGCGCGGGCCGTCATGGGCGATCCGCGCGGCAAGCGCCTCGGCGCCCAGATCCTGCGGCAGCATGTCCTCCAGCTCGAAGGCCAGGCCGGTGGAATAGGCCCCGCTGATCGTCATCCCCCGCGCATTGGCCTGCACATAGGCCCGCTCCTTGGCGCCGCCGCACCACCAGGTGGCGATATTCGGCATGCGCAGCGGTTCATCCAGCAGCACCCTCGACAGTTTCGGCAGGAACGCCAGAAAGGCGCGCGCCTCCAGAACCCCGGCCCCCAGCGCGTTGACCATGGTGACAGACCCGTTGCGCAGCGCCCCGACAAGGCCCGGCGTGCCCAGCCGCGACCCTTCGTTCAGCTCCAGCGGATCGGCCCATGAGGCATCCAGCCGCCGCCACAGAACCGAAATCGGCTTCAGCCCGTCGACCGTGCGCACCATGAGCCGCCCGCTGTCCACGACCAGATCCTCGCCCTCCAGCAGCATGAAGCCCAGATAGCGCGCGATATAGGCATGTTCGAAATAGGTATCGTTCATCGGCCCCGGCGTCAGGATGCCGACACGGCTGCTTTCGCTGGCGCGCAGCCCCATGAGCGCATCGCGAAAGGCGCGGAAGAAGCCGGCCAGCCGGGTGACATTGGCATTGTCATAAAGGCCCGAATAGACACGCGCGGTGGCGATGCGGTTTTCCAGCGCGAAACCGGCGCCAGAGGGCGCCTGCGTCCGGTCACTCAGCACCCACCACTGTCCTTCGGGGCCGCGGCCGATGTCGAAGGCCACGAAATGCAGGAAATGCCCCGAACGCGGCCGCACCCCGACCAGCGGGCGCAGCCAGTCGGCGTTCTGCGCCACCAGCGGCGGCGGCAGGTGGCCCTCGGCGACCAGCCGGTTGTCGCCGTAAAGATCGGCCAGAACCGCCTCCAGCAGATCGGCGCGCTGGGTCAGGCCGGCGGCGATCTCATGCCACTCGGCCTCGGCGATCAGCACCGGCATATGGCTCAGCGGCCAGTCGCGGTCGCTTGCCTCGGCCGGGGCATAGCGGCGGTAGAACACTCCGGCGTCGCGCAGATACTGGTCGCCCCGGCTCATCCGGGTGGCCATGTCCTCGGGGTTGATCCGCGCCAGCCGCTGCATGAAGGCCGACCAGACCGGGCGCACCTGCCCGTCGGGCCCGAGCAGTTCGTCGGGCACCCCGTCGGGGCGGCGGTAGGCGCTCAGAAACGCCGCCAGCGCGTCGGTCGACATGTCCTCCCCCTGCGCTTTCATGGCCTAGATCCCGGGCATCCGGCGCAGATCCAGCGTCATCGGAAATTCCCGGTGCGGGGTCTCGTCTGGCGGCAGGTAGGCGTCGGGGGTATGGCCGCGCGGCTCGAACCGCGCCAGGCGGCGGGCCTCGGCCTCATTGCCGTTGACCGGGAAGGTATCATAGCTGCGCCCGCCCGGATGGGCCACGTGATAGACGCATCCGCCCAGCGCGCGACCGGTCCAGGTGTCGAAGATATCGAAGGTCAGCGGTGCGTTCACCGGCAGCACCGGGTGCAGCGCCTGCGCCGGCTGCCACGCCTTGAAGCGCACCGCGCCGACCGACACGCCGCCGGTTTCGGTTTTCTGCAACGGCACCCGGCGCTGGTTGCAGGTGACGACATAGCGTTCCGGGTCGGTGGTGGTCAGTTGCACCTGCAGCCGTTCCACCGAACTGTCGGTATAACGCACCGTGCCGCCGATCGCGCCGGTTTCGCCCAGCACATGCCACGGTTCCAGCGCCTGCCGGATTTCCAGATGCACGCCTTCATATTCCACTTCGCCGCAGAACGGAAAGCGGAACTCTGCCTGCGCCTTGAACCAGTCGGGCGACAGATCGAACCCATGCTCCCGAAGGTCGCGCAACACGTCGAGGAAATCCTCCCACACGAAATGCGGCAGCATGAACCGGTCGTGCAGCCGCGTGCCCCAGCGGATCGGGTGCCCGCCCAGCGGGCTTTGCCACATCCGCGCGATCAGGGCGCGGATCAACACCTGCTGGGCCAGGCTC
Organism: Actibacterium naphthalenivorans; assembly: GCF_014196965.1. Taxonomy (GTDB): domain Bacteria; phylum Pseudomonadota; class Alphaproteobacteria; order Rhodobacterales; family Rhodobacteraceae; genus Actibacterium_A; species Actibacterium_A naphthalenivorans. Next base: position 658,899 of record NZ_JACIEQ010000001.1, read on the forward strand.
ATGCGCGGGTCGGGGGGCATCTCGAAGCCCCGGAACTCGATCAGGCCAAGCCGGCCGGTGGGGCCGTCAGGGGAATAGAGCTTGTCGATGCAGATCTCGGCGCGGTGGGTGTTGCCTGTCACGTCGATCAGGATGTTGCGCAGCAGCCTGTCCAGCAGCCAGGGCATCGGCGGCGTGCCCTGCCCCGGACGCGGGATCTGCGCCAGCGCGATTTCCAGCTCATAGAGGCTGTCATGCCGGGCCTCGTCGATGCGCGGCGCCTGGCTGGTCGGGCCGATGAACAGGCCCGAGAACAGGTAAGACAGGCTGGGGTGCCGCTGCCAGTGCAGGATCAGGCTTTTCAGCAGATCGGGCCGGCGCAGGAACGGGCTGTCCAGCGTCGTCGCGCCGCCCACCACCACATGGTTGCCGCCGCCGGTGCCGGTATGGCGCCCGTCGATCATGAATTTCTCCGCCCCGAGCCGCGTCTGGCGCGCCTCTTCATAGACGGTTTCGGTGGTGGCCTTGCATTCGTCCCAGTTGGCGGCGGGGTGGATGTTCACCTCGATCACGCCGGGGTCGGGGGCCACGCGGATCACGTTGAGGCGCGGATCATGCGGCGGCGAATAGCCTTCGATATGCACCGGCAGGCCCTGCCGCGCCGCCGCCGCCTCTGCCGCGGCCACAAGCTCCAGGTAATCCTCGACCCGTTCCACCGGCGGCATGAACACGCACAGCCGCCCGTCGCGCGGTTCGACCGAAATCGCGGTGCGCACGGCGCCGCCGATCGTGCCCAGTTCCTGCTCGACCACATCCTGCTGCCCCGTGCCCTCGGCGTCTTCGATCTTGGTCACCCGCTGGGTGTGATCCGCCGAAATTTCCGGCCCGCCCGCCTCCTGCGGCTTGAAACCGGGCAGCGGCCCGCGCGGTTCGGTCGGGTCGGCGATGTTGGTATAGGGGTATTGAGAGGCCGGCACATGCGGCAGGGTGCCCAGCGGCAGGCGATAGCCCACGGGGCTGTCACCCGGCACCAGATAGATATGCCCGCGCCGCACCTTCCATTTTTCCGAGCGCCAGCGCCGCCCGCCCGCCCTGGCCTGCCAGCGCTGCACCGGCAACACGAAACCCGAAGGCTCGGTCAGCCCGCGCCCGAACACCCGCGCGATGCGGTGCCGTTCCTCGGGGTCTTTCAGCTTGGAATTTTCCGGCGTCACATTCTCTGGCAGATTGGCTTCCTTGATGATCCATTCCGCCGGGTCCTCGAAGGCGGGAGCGACGAAATCAGGCTCCAGCCCCAGCGCGCCGGCGATGTCTTTCATCAGGGTTTCGGCACTGTCGGCATTCGCCCCCGTCTGCGCCCCTTCGCGGGCGATCAGATCGGGATTCTGCCAGATCGGCGCGCCGTCCTTGCGCCAGTAGAGCGAGAAGGTCCAGCGCGGCAGGCTTTCGCCCGGATACCACTTGCCCTGCCCGTAATGCAGAAACCCGCCCGGCGCGAAGCGATCGCGCAGGCGGCGGATCAGCAGATCGGCACGCTCGCGCTTGGTGGGGCCGACGGCGGCGGTGTTCCATTCGTCACTTTCGAAATCGTCGATCGAAACGAAGGTGGGCTCGCCGCCCATGGTCAGGCGCACGTCGCCCTCGGCCAGTATCTTGTCCACCTTCGCGCCCAGCGCATCCAGCGCGTTCCAGGCATCGTCGGAGAACGGCTTGGTGATACGCGGATGTTCGGCCACCCGCGTCACGCTCATGTCGAAATCGAACGTCACCTCGGCCGGGCTGGCCATGCCGGTGATCGGCGCGGCGTTGCGGTAATGCGGCGTCGCGGCCAGCGGAATATGGCTTTCGCCAGTCAGCAGGCCCGAGGTCGGATCCAGCCCGATCCAGCCGGCGCCGGGGATGTACACCTCGCACCAGGCGTGCAGGTCGGTGAAATCGTGATCCGTGCCCGACGGGCCGTCCAGCGCCTCCAGATCGGGTTTCAGCTGGATCAGATAGCCCGAAACGAACCGCGCCGCAAAGCCCAGATGGCGCAGCACCTGCACCAGAAGCCAGCTTGAATCGCGGCATGATCCCTTGCCGACATGCAGCGTTTCTTCGGGCGTCTGCACCCCCGGCTCCATCCGGATGACATAGCCGACCTGGTTGGCGACATGGGCATTCAGCCCGACAAGGAAATCCACCGTCCGCTCTTCCGAGCGGTCGATGCCGTTCAGAAACTCCTGCAGCGCCTGCCCCGCGGGCTCTGCGGTGCGATAGATCGACAGATCCGGCAGAATGTCGTTGGAATAGTCGAAGGGCCAGTGTTCGGCGCTGTCTTCCACGAAGAAATCAAACGGATTGTAGACCGACATGTCGGCCACCAGATCAACCTCGATCTTCAGCTCGCGTACCGGCTCGGGGAACACATAGCGCGCCAGCCAGTTACCATATGGATCCTGCTGATAATTCACGAAGTGATCCGCCGGGCTGACCTTCAGTGAATGCGAGATCACCCGCGTGCGGCTGTGCGATGCGGGCCGCAGCCGGATGACCTGCGGCCCCAGCGTCACCGGACGATCGTATATATAGTGGGTCAGATGGTGAATGGCGGCTTTGATGGACATTTTTGTTTTGGCCTCGTTGAATGTGTTCAACCTTCCACAAATCCAAAGCTTAGACTATCCGGTTTTTTTCGCATCCGCAGAATGGCCGCGCGGCGCGGCGATTTCGGCGGGTGCACTCGGGGTGAAACCGTGGCAGGCTGGGTCGGTCACAAACGGAGAATCGCACCGCATGCCCGGCATTGCCCTGATCGTCTTCACCGATCTTGATGGTACGTTGCTGGATCATGACAGCTATTCACATGCCGCCGCCGCGCCCGCCCTGCGCCAATTGCGCGACAAGGGCGTGCCGGTGGTGCTGGCCAGTTCCAAGACCGCGGCAGAGATCGCGCCATTGCGGGCAGAGCTCGGGTTTTCCCACGTTCCGGCGATTGTCGAAAACGGGGCCGGCGTTCTGGCCCCCGGCGCCGGGGCGGACGGTGGTGATGCCGATTATGCCCGGCTGCGGCGCATTCTGGCCACGTTGCCGGCAGAGCTGCGCGCGGGCTTTCAAGGCTTTGGTGATTGGGGCCCCGAGGGTATCGCGCGGGAAACCGGGCTTTCGCCCCAGTCCGCCGCGCTCGCCGCGCGGCGCAGTTTTTCCGAACCCGGCCTGTGGTCGGGGGCGGCAGATGCAAGGCAGGCCTTCCTTGACGCGCTGGCGGCACATGGCGTGCGGGCGCGCGAGGGCGGGCGGTTTCTGACGCTGTCCTTCGGCGGCACCAAGGCCGCGCAGATGGGCGCGATTGCCGCGCGATACGGCAACCCTTTCATCGTGGCGCTTGGCGACGCCCCCAATGACACCGAGATGCTGGAGCGCGCCGATCTCGGGATCGTCGTCGCCAATCCGCACCGCGCACCACTTCCGGATATGGCCGGCGAAGACGCCGGCCATATCCGACGCACAACAGAACCCGGACCTTCGGGATGGAACCGTGCCATGTTAGACGTTATCGTCGAGCGTGGCATTTGAGGAGGAGACGCGACCGTGGCTGATTTTCACCAGAACGGAAATGTGGCGACGCTGCACAACCTCCGCACGACAACGCCCGAGGCGCTCGCCCATGAGCTTGCGACTTTCGCCCAGACCCGCAAGATCAGCCTGATCCTGCCCTCGCTGTTCTCGGAGCTGGAGGGCGACGCCCTGCCCCACATTCTCGACGAGCTGTCGGAGGTCTCCTATCTGCACCGCATCGTGATCGGGCTCGACCGGGCGAACGAGGCGCAATACCGCCACGCCCGGCAGTTCTTTTCGCGGCTGCCGCAGGAACATGTGGTAATCTGGAACGACAGCCCGCGCATGAAGGCGATCCACGGGCGGCTGGGCGATCTGGGCCTGTTTCCGGGCGAGCCGGGCAAGGGCCGCAACGTCTGGTTCTGCCTTGGCTATACACTGGCCTGCAAGGACAGCGCCGTGGTGGCCCTGCACGATTGCGATATCGTGACCTATTCACACGAGATGCTGGCGCGGCTGGTCTATCCGGTGGCCAACCCGAACTTTCCCTATCAACTGGCCAAGGGCTATTACCCCCGCGTGGGCGACGGCAAGCTGAACGGGCGGGTCAGCCGGCTGCTTGTCAGCCCGCTGCTGATCGCGATGAAGAAGGTGATCGGCGACCGTGACTACCTCGATTTCCTGCGCAGCTTCCGCTATCCGCTGTCGGGTGAATTCGCGATGCGCGTGGCCCCGCTTCCCGATCTGCGCATCCCGTCCGACTGGGGGCTGGAAATCGGTGTTCTGTCCGAGGCCTGGCGCAACCTGGCGCCGAAATCGGTCTGTCAGGTCGAGATTGCCGACAACTACGACCACAAGCACCAAGAGGTGTCGGAAGACGACGCCAGCACCGGCCTGTCGCGCATGTCGATCGATATCTGCAAGTCGATTTTCCGCAAACTGGCCACCGATGGCACCGTCTTTTCCGAAGAGATCTTCCGCTCGCTGAAGGCGACTTATTACCGTTCGGCGCTGGACCTGCTGGATTGCTATCACAGCGACGCCCGGATGAACGGCCTGCATATCGACCGCCACAAGGAAGAAAAGCTGATCGAGCTGTTCGCGCGCAACATCGTCGAGGCCGGGCACATCTTTCTCGACAACCCGTCGGAAAGCCCGTTCATCCCGACATGGAGCCGGGTGAACGCCGCGGATTCAGCGCTGATGACCGACATGCTGCGCGCCGTGGCGGATGATTACGACGAATATTGCTAAGGCCACGGCGGCGTACGATTTCAGGGCCGTTTCAGACCAATCGGCACATTTTCGGCAAACAGCGCTTTACCGTGAAACGCCAAAGGCACGAAGGCGCCATGCTTTGTTCACACGGCCCCGGCACGTCGCCCCGACGGGATACATCCCTCAACCGTCCGATTTCGGATATGTGGTGCGGGCGGTGGGACTCGAACCCACACGGGGCGAACCCCTTCAGATTTTAAGTCTGATATGTCTACCATTCCATCACGCCCGCATCTTGGCGCCGTCACTCTTACCGTCACTAGAGCCCAACGCGGCAGCCTCTGTGCAACAGCTTGGCCCCCACAGGTTTCGCCGCACGGCCCCGAGGGTTACCAATGCCAACTCGCGGGCCTCTGGTTCGGGGACAATAGGCATTGAGAGGCCGGAGTAAAGCGGGCTGGGATGTTTTCCAGCGCCCGGGCCGGCATGCGGGCCGTGCCCGCCGCCCCGCTCAAAACAGCCGCATCCGCCCGCAATGGCTTGACCTGTCGGAAAGGCAGGGTAGCGTGGCGCCATGTTCCCGATCCGCGATCACAACCCGTCAAGCCGCACACCCTTCGTCACCTATGCGCTGATCGCGGTGAACGTGGTTGTCTTTGTCAGTTATTGGCCCCTGTTTGCCGACCAGATGGAGCTGCAGCGGTTTTTCTATACCTGGGCGCTGATCCCGGCGGCCTTGACCGAGCACGGCGTATGGCATGGGCTTTTCACGTCGATGTTTCTGCACGGCGGGCTGATGCATCTGATCGGCAACATGGTGTTCCTGTGGATCTTCGGCGACAACCTGGAAGACGAGCTGGGGCATGGCGGCTTTCTGGGGTTCTACCTCGTCGGCGGGCTGGCGGCCTCGCTGTTTCAGATTCTGGCCGCCCCGCATTCGCCGGTTCCCGTGGTCGGCGCCTCGGGGGCGATCGCGGCGGTGATGGGGGGATATCTTCTGATGTTCCCGCGCGCGCGCGTCGATGTGCTGTTCATCTTCATCATCTTCTTCCGGATCTTCCCGCTGCCCGCCTGGGTCTTGCTGGGGGTGTGGTTCGGGCTGCAGATCTTCAGCGGCGCCTCGACACCGGCGGATGGCGGCGGCGTGGCATACTGGGCCCATGCGGGCGGCTTCGCCGCCGGGCTGGTCATGATGCTGCCCTCCTGGCTCAGGCGCGGCGGGCCGGGGTACTGGAGCCGCACCCACGGCCTTCCGCCCCACCCCGAGAAACTTTACCGCCGCACCACCATCCCCGTTGTCAGGAGGCGCAGATGACCCGAAAGCTAACATGCCATTGCGGCGCGATCGAACTGAAGGTGGAACTGTCGGATGGCCTCAACACCGCGCGGCGCTGCGATTGTTCCTATTGCCGCCGGCGCGGCGCGATCATGGCGTCGGTGCCGCTGGGCGGGCTGACCATCGTGAAAGGTGCCGATCACATCGCGCTTTATACCTGGGGCACGGGTGTGGCGAAGCACTACTTCTGCCCGACCTGCGGGATTTACACCCACCATCAGCGCCGCTCGAACCCCAATGAATACGGGGTGAACGTGGGCGCGCTCGAAGGCGTCAACCCGAGCAAACTGGGCGAGATTCCCTGGTCGGACGGGGTGAACCACGAGTCCGACCAGCCGAACCCCTGAGATCAGCCGCCGCGGACGACTTTCGCGAAACTGTCGAAGATGGGTTCGTTGGCGGCAATAACCTCGCCATCCTCCATGATGTCGCCATCCACACGGATCGGGGCGATCAGGCCGCCCGCCTCGCGCACCAGCAACAGCCCGGCGGCCATGTCCCAGGAATTCAAACGGCGTTCCCAGAACCCGTCATAACGCCCCGCCGCCACATAGGCGAGATCCAGCGCGGCGGCGCCCCAGCGGCGCACCCCGGCGCATTGCGGCAGCAGGCGCGCAAGATCCTGCAATGTGGCCGGCAGATCGGCGCGGCCCCCGAAAGGCAGACCGGTGGCGAAGATCGACTCGATCATGCGGTGGCGCCCCGATACCCGCAGGCGGGTGTCGTTCATCCATGCCCCGGCGCCCTTTTCCGCGACGAACATTTCTTCTTTCGCGGCGTCGAACACCACGGCGGAAACGATTTCGCCCTTGTGCTCCAGCGCGATGGAAACGGCCCAGTGCGGCAGGCCGTGCAGGAAGTTGGTGGTTCCGTCCAGCGGATCGACGATCCAGCGGCGGGTCGGGTCGGCGCCCTCGACGGGCGCGCTTTCCTCACCCACCCAGCCGTAGTTCGGGCGCGCCTCCATCAGATCGTCGCGTATGATCTTTTCGGCGGCGATATCGGCGCGCGATACGAAATCCCCGGCACCCTTCATCGAGACCTGAAGGTTCTCGACCTCGCGGAAATCCTTCACCAGGCTGCGGCCCGCTTTGCGCGCGGCCTTGATCATGATGTTGAGGTTTGCGCTGCCTTGCATGACGGGACTCCTTTGTCAGGCCGCGCGTATACGCTGATGCGCTGCGATTGCCAAGGGTCATGCCCGCCGCCGCCGGCCCCGATCATGATGCGCAAAATCACCCCGGATTCTCATGGAAACCCCGGCTACGCCCGCTGCAGCTTCACCGGCTCGGTGCGGGCCAGCCGGATGAAATGCGCCATGAAGGGCTTGGTCGTATCCTCATCCCGCGTGGCCGCATACATCCGCCGCGTGACCCCCTCTTTTGTCAGCGGCCGGGTCACGAATTCGGCGTTGGAGCGGGCATCCCGCACCACCCAGTCGGGCAGCACGGCAACGCCCCGGTTCGACGCCACGAGCATCAGGATAACCGCGGTCAGCTCCACCTGACGGATCGAACGGGGCTCGATCCGGGCGGGCGTCAGCATCTCGGTGAACACATCCAGACGGGCGCGATCCATCGGATAGGTGATCAAAAGCTCGTCGCGCAGGTCTTCGGCCTCGATATAATCCTTCGCGGCCAGCGGATGCCCGGCTGCGGCCACGAAAACCGGGGCATAGTCGAACAGCGGCGTGAAGGTGATACCGTCGATCTGCTCGGGGTCGGAGGAGATGACAAGATCGATCTCCTCGCGCGCCAGGGCGGGCAAGGCGCCGAAGGAAAGGCCGGCGCGGATGTCCACATCCACCTCGGGCCAGGATTTGCGAAACTCCTCCAGCACCGGCAGCAGCCAGTCGAAACAGGCGTGGCACTCCATGGCGATGTGCAACCGGCCCGACTTGCCAGAATGCAGCGCGCGAAACTCCTCTTCGGTCGCGGCCACCTCGGGCAGCACCCGTTCGGCCAGCCGCAACAGCTTGAGCCCCGCCACCGACAGTTTCAGCGGCTTGGAGCGGCGTACGAACAGCTCCATCCCCACCTGATCCTCGAGCCCCTTCACCTGATGGGACAGCGCCGATTGGGTCATGTGCAACTGATCGGCCGCGCGGGCCAGCCCGCCGGCTTCATGAATCGCCCGGATTGTGCGAAGATGCCTCAGTTCCAGGTGCATATTGTCGCCATTTTCATATTGTTCTTGAGAATTATGAATTTGTTTCACAAGTAAGGCTGTGTCACAAGACTGCCAACCCTGAATTCAAACTGGATATTCCCATGCCCGCCCCGCGCATCTCTTTCGAGTTCTTCCCGCCGCAATCGCTTGAGGCGAGCTTTCGGCTGTGGGACACGGTACAGACGCTGGCGCCGATGAAGCCGGAGTTCGTGTCGGTGACCTATGGCGCGGGCGGCACCACCCGCAAGCTGACCCATGATGCGGTGACGACGATCCACAAGAATTACGGGCTGAACGTGGCCGCGCATCTGACCTGCGTCGATGCCTCCCGCGATGAAACGATGGAAATCGTCAACGCCTATGCCGCGGCCGGCGTGACCGAGATCGTCGCGCTGCGCGGCGATCCGCCCAAGGGGCAGAGCGGTTTCACCCCCCACCCCGATGGGTTTGCGGATTCGGCCGAACTGGTGGCCGCGCTGGCCGAGACGGGCAAGTTCAACATCCGTGTCGGCGCCTATCCCGATCCGCACCCGGAGGCGAAAACGGGCGGCGATGATGTGCGCTGGCTGAAAAAGAAGATCGATGCCGGCGCCTCTTCGGCGATCACCCAGTTCTTTTTCGAGGCCGAAACCTTCTTCCGCTTCCGCGACGCCTGCGAAAAACAGGGGATCGACGCCCCGATCATTCCCGGCATCCTGCCGATCGACAACTGGTCGGGCGTGCGCAAATTCGCGGCCCGCTGCGGCGCGCATATCCCCGCCTGGCTGGATGACGCGTTCGAGGCCGCCGCGCGCGATGGCCGCGAAGAGCTGCTTTCAACCGCCATCGCGACCGAGCTGTGCTCTGAGCTGATCGACGGCGGCGTGGAAGACCTGCATTTCTACACCCTCAACAAGCCGCATCTGACGCGCGACATCTGCCACACCCTGGGGGTTCAGCCCGGCATGATCCTCGAAAACGTCGCCTGACCGGCCCGTTTCAGACGCCGTGCAGCATCTCGGGATCGTAGAACGGCAAGTCCCGCGTGCGGTTTTTCGGCTGTGCCGTCGGGTGCAGTGATTCCGACGCATCACGCCCCACGATGCGCGGCTTGCGGATCACAAACACCTTACCCCAGCCGCGATAACTGCCGACCGATGGCCCCTCGGGATCGCAGGGGAAACGCGCGATCCAGCCCTCGGGCAAGGGCACGCCGCAAAACTCCAGCTTGTCCAGCATCCACACGAGCGAAATATTGGCCAGCGCGCGCGCCGGTTCATAGCTTCCGATATGCCCGCCGACATCGCCATGGCACCCCCGGAACCAGACCTGTTCCACCCGCCCGTTCCAGTTCGGCGGACAGGACCACAGCACCGGCGCGAACGCCTCGCGGGTTTCATCGAGCGCCAGCGCGTGAAACCCGTGCCGCACCACATCGCTTAGCGCATGGTTGTGAAAGGCGTGCTGCGCCTCGCTTCTTTGCCACAGGAACGGCAGGCGCAAGCCAAGCGCCTTGACCGTATCCCACACCCCGACCATCTCGATCTCAGTGCGGGGATGGCAATAGGTCTGCGAAAAGATGCGCGCCGTGTCGGAACCGGGGGCGTTCTGATAGTGGCGATAGGCCTGCCGCACGTTGCGCACCGTCGCGTGATGGGTTCGCAGCAGACCGACCTTGTCGATCACCCCGGCCAGCGATCGCGCGGCATAGGCCCCGCGCGAATAGCCCATCAGGATGATCCGGTCTCCCGGATGATAGCGCGAGGCAAGATAGCCATAGGCGCGGCGGATCTGCCGGTTGATCCCGCGGCCGGTGGCCACCTGATGGGTGCTGCGCCAGTTGGGCCACTGAATGCCCGCCTCGTAATACAGCGAGACCAGCGCCGAGGCCGGAAGCTCGCGCAGCAGCTTGTAGGTGGTTCCCGCATGGGTCTGGTTTTCGCCCGAAAGCGCGGACATCGTGCCATCCAGGATCACCACATGCGTCACCGGCGGGCGGGCGGATGTGCGGCGGCGTGCCTCGGTTTCCCGAAAGCCGCGCAGCCACTGCAATATGTTTCTCGCCAGACGCAATGCTCGCCCCGATCAGAACTGTCCCGGCCCGGTTGCGCGTGAAAGCAGCGCCCGCCATGCGCAGACCGCTTAGGGAACATAGCCCGCCGCGCCGCGGCGGCAATTGCCCGGCGCGTTCCGGGCCATCATCATCCTGCCGCGCGGCGCTGTCCAGCATATAGGAACGGCATCTCCCTGCCCCTTCGGGCTATGGCAGCAGCCCGAGGACCACCGCCTTTTCCAACGCGCCATAGCCGTTGAACCGGGTCGCCGTGGCGGTCGAATAGGCGCCCATGCCGAAGAACAGGATATAGTCGCCCTCGGCCATATCACCCGGCAGGCGCAGCACACCCGGCAGACGATCAAGGCTGTCGCAGGTGGGGCCGAACAAGACCCTCTCCACCGGCGCGCCACACCGGGGCGCGCCCGCCGGGTCGAGCACCGCGATACGGTCGATGCGCCCCATCAGCGGCGCCTCGGCCAGCCCGCCATAAATGCCATCGTTGAGGAACACATCGCCGCCATCGCGCAGCGCCTTGACCCGTGTGGCCAGGGCGACGCCTTCGGCGGCAAGCGCCCGGCCCGGTTCGCAAAGCAGCGCCGGCCCCTCCGGCCCGAACGCCGCGCGCGCCGCCTGCCCGATGGCGGCAAAAATGGGCCCCAACGCCGGCGCCCGCCCGCCTTCGCGATGCGAAGGGAAACCGCCGCCGACATTCAGCCGCGCCAGCGGCACGCCGGCCTTGTCCGAGATGCGCGCCGCCTCGGCGATATAAGTGGCCCAGGCCCGGGGATCATTGCATTGGGTGCCCGGATGAAACGTGATCGAGGGCCGAAAGCCGGCGGCCCCGACGCGGCGCAACAGCGCGGCCGCCTTTTCGGGCGGGGCGCCGAACTTGTCCCCGAAATCATAGACCGCACCCTTGACCGGAAGCTTGAAACGCACCGCAATCTCGGCCGTTCGCGGCAGGGCGGCCATCAACTTGTCCAGCTCGCTGAACGAATCGACGGCATAAGACACCACCCCCAGCTCGACGGCGCGGGCAATCTCTTCGGTCGAGCGCACAGGGTTGTTGTAATGCAGGGCCGCCTGCGGAACCGCCGCCCGGACCAGCGCCATTTCATCCGGCGAGGCGACATCAAAGGCCGAAACGCCCGCCGCCGCCAGATTCGACACCATGACAGCCTCGGGGTTGGCCTTTACCGCATAACTCACCTGCCCCGGAAACCCGTCTACAAAGCGGCGCGCGGCGCTTTGAATGCGCCGAGGCGCCGCATAGATAACCGGGTGATCCGGCCGCGTCAGGCGAAGATGCTCTGCGGGCGTCGTCCAGATATTTTGTTTCAAACCCATGTGATGCTCCCGTTTCCCGGTTTCAGGGTCTCGCAAGCGAAGGGCAGAATCACCATACAATCTGGGCGAAATGAATGCTATATTCGGCGATATGACGAAACCAATGGCATTTTGACATGGACGAGCTGGATCGGCGAATTCTTTCCCACCTCGCGAGGGACGCTCGCATGTCGGTCGCGGTTCTGGCGCGCGCCCTGAATGTCGCGCGATCGACGGTTCAGGCACGGCTGGAGCGGCTGGAAAGCTCGGGCATCATCGCCGGCTATACGCTGCGCCTTGGCTCGGCTGCCGCCAAAGGCCGGATCCGCGCAACGGTGCTGCTGTCGGTCGATCCGCGGGCGCAGGCCGGCGTCATCACCCGGCTACGAGCCATCGCCGAGCTCGACTCGGCACATACCACCAGCGGCCGGTTCGACCTTCTGCTTCAGGTCACGGCGGAAACGACGGCAGCGCTGGACGACATTCTGGATCAGATCGGCGCGATCCCCGGCATCCGCTCGTCGGAAAGCCTGATCCATCTGTCACAAAAGGTACAGCGGGCCGGGCAGCAGGACGCATGAAAAAGGCCGGGGTTTCACCCGGCCTTTCGTAAACATCGATCGGAAGATATCGAACCGATATCAGGCCGACTTGCGACGGCGGCGCACAGCAGCAAGGCTGCCCAGAGCACCAACCAGCAGCAGACCACCTGCCGGCACCGGAACCGCGGCGGCCGTGATTACGCGCATGTAATCGCCCGGGCTGATGGCCCACCAGCTTACGCTGACAGTTTTGTCGCTGATCGAATACTTGTCCCAGTTAGGTTCAAGGCCCCGCTCCCATGCCGCAGTATAGGACACAGCCGGCGCACCAAGAAAGTCCGAGGCCAACAGGGTATCAGTGGTCGAAATCACACCCAGGATCTTGCCCGAGAAGCTGACGCTTCCACCCTGACGAGACCAAAACAGCGGATCGAAGCCGACGTAGTGGCTGGACACTTTCGTACCGGCGCCAATCACGCCGCCATCAATAACCAGATCGACGCCCAGAGTGTAATCCTGCAGCTCGTTCAACGCATACAAGTCCGGCGTATCGAAGTTATCCTGACCGATGGTCATCGGCACGGTCGAATCCAGTTCGACGAACGAACCCGGACCGAATGTTACAGTACCTCCCACAACAGACGCATCAGCCGCGGATGCGACCATGCCTGCTGCGAAGAGGGCAGAAAGAAATTTCTTCATCGTTACCACTCCCAACCAAATTTCAACTTCTGGCCCTTGATACCAAGCCCGCCTGACTCGGGGAAGTGGAATTCGGAATGTGGCCGCAAAATGTCCAAAGAAAGGCGGCGCGCTTTTCCCGAACCGGAACAATCCCGAAAAACGCCCAGGAATGTCGCTAAATTCCGAACCTGACGGATCGCATGGCTTGGCCTTGACGGCTCGAATCGTTAGACGGTGACGCCAGGACTTATGAGTGGGACATCCGATGCCAATGGAAAAGACATTCGACGCCGCCGATGCCGAAGCGCGGCTCTACGATGCCTGGGAGAAATCCGGGGCTTTCGTGGCCGGGGCCAACGCCTCGCGGGATGAAACCTTCTGCATCATGATCCCGCCGCCGAATGTGACCGGCTCCCTACATATGGGGCATGCCTTCAATAACACCCTACAAGATATTCTTGTGCGCTGGCACCGGATGCGCGGCTTCGACACGCTGTGGCAGCCGGGCCAGGACCATGCCGGCATCGCCACCCAGATGGTGGTCGAACGCGACCTGGCCAAGGATAAATCCAACGCCACGCGCCGCGAAATGGGGCGCGAGGCATTCCTGGAAAAGGTCTGGGAATGGAAGGAAAAATCCGGCGGCACCATCGTCAATCAGCTCAAGCGCCTCGGCGCGTCATGCGATTGGTCACGCAACCGCTTCACCATGGACGAAGGCTTCCACGACGCGGTGCTGAAGGTCTTCGTCGACATGTATCACAAGGGGCTTATCTATCGCGGCAAGCGGCTGGTGAACTGGGACCCGCATTTCGAAACCGCGATCTCGGATCTCGAGGTGGAGAACATCGAGGTCGACGGCCACATGTGGCATTTCAAATACCCGCTGGCGGGCGGCGAGACCTATGAATATGTCGAAAAAGACGCAGACGGAAACGTCACCCTGCGCGAAATCCGCGACTATATCTCCATCGCCACCACAAGGCCCGAAACCATGCTGGGCGACGGCGCCGTGGCCGTGCACCCCAGCGATGAGCGTTACGCGCCGATCGTCGGCAAACTGTGCGAAATCCCGGTGGGCCCCAAGGAGCACCGCCGCCTGATCCCGATCATCACCGACGACTACCCCGACAAGGATTTCGGCTCGGGCGCGGTCAAGATCACCGGCGCGCATGATTTCAACGACTATCAGGTGGCCAGGCGCGGCGGCATCCCGATGTACCGGCTGATGGATACCCGCGGCACCATGCGCGACGACGGCACCCCCTACGCCGAAGCCGCGATGCGGGCGCAGAAGATTGCCGCCGGGGCGGGCTTCAGCGAGATCGAGGTGGACAGCCTGAACCTCGTCCCTGACGACTATCGTGGCCTCGACCGGTTCGAGGCGCGCAAACGGGTCGTGGCCGACATCACCGCCGAAGGTCTGGCCGTGATGATCCCCAACCCCGATGCGGGCAAAGAGGACGAGCCCGACGTCATTCCCTACGTCGAAGCCAAGAAGATCATGCAGCCCTTCGGCGACCGCTCGAAGGTGGTCATCGAGCCGATGCTGACCGACCAGTGGTTCGTGGATACCGCGCAGATCGTGCAGCCCGCGATTGACGCGGTCCACACCGGCGAGACGAAGATCCTGCCCGAACAGCATGAAAAGGTCTATTTCCACTGGCTGGAGAACATCGAGCCCTGGTGCATCTCCCGCCAGTTGTGGTGGGGGCACCAGATTCCGGTCTGGTACGGGCTTGATCTGTCGGCCCCCGATTTCCGCGATGACGAGGGCGACGGCGCCCTCGACGAGGTGGAACTGGGCCGCCTGCTTCTGGACGGGATGGTCCATCTGGGCGATATCCATCACTGCGCCCATGACTTCGGCGCGGTCGAGGATTCCTTCCGCGATGAGATCGCCGACATTCCGACGCCGCTCAACCACGCCCGCATCGTCGAAGTGCCCGACAAGCAGGCCGCGATAGAGGCGCTGGCCACAAGCCTCGCCGAGTACAACATCGATCAGGACCCGACCAAACTGGTCTATCCGGTCTGGCGCGATCCCGATGTGCTCGACACCTGGTTCTCCTCGGGCCTGTGGCCCATCGGCACGCTCGGCTGGCCCGAAGACACACCCGAGCTGCACAAATACTTCCCCACCGATGTCCTGGTCACCGGCTTCGACATCATCTTCTTCTGGGTCGCCCGGATGATGATGATGCAGCTTGCCGTGGTCGGCCAGGTGCCGTTCCACACCGTCTATGTCCATGCCCTCGTCCGCGACGAGAAGGGCAAGAAGATGTCGAAATCGCTGGGCAACGTGCTCGACCCGCTCGATCTGATCGATGAATACGGCGCCGACGCGGTGCGCTTCACCCTCACGGCCATGGCCGCCATGGGGCGCGACCTGAAGCTTTCCACGCAGCGTATCGCCGGATACCGGAATTTCGGCACCAAGCTGTGGAACGCCGCCCGCTTCGCCGAAATGAACGATGTGTTCGAAGGCTACGCCCCCGACGGCACGATCCCCCAACCGGCCGAAACGGTGAACAAATGGATCATCGGCGAAACCGCCAAGGCCCGCGCCGCCACCGACGAGGCGCTGGAAGCCTACCGCTTCAACGATGCCGCCAACGGGCTCTACGCCTTCGTCTGGGGCAAGGTCTGCGATTGGTACGTGGAATTTTCCAAGCCGCTGCTGCTGGATGGTGACGACGCGACCAAGGCGGAAACCCGCGCCACCATGGCCTGGGTGCTCGACCAGTGCCTGATCCTGCTGCACCCGATCATGCCCTATATCACCGAAGAGCTCTGGGGCACGCTGGGCGCGCGGCAAAAGATGCTGGTCCACGCCGACTGGCCGACCTATGGCACCGAACTGGTCGATGATGCCGCGGATCGTGAGATGAACTGGGCCATCGGCCTGATCGAGGAAATCCGCTCGGCCCGTGCACAGATGCATGTGCCGGTGGGGCTGAAACTGCCGATGCTGCAACTGGAGCTGGACGCCCCCGGCCAGGCCGCCTGGAGCCGCAACGAAACGCTGATCAAACGGCTGGCCCGGATCGAAAGCCTGACCCCGGCCGATGCCCTGCCCAAGGGCTGCATCACCATCGCGGTCGAGGGCGGCACCTTCGCGCTGCCGCTGGCCGATGTCATCGACGTGGCCGAGGAACAGGCCCGCCTGGAAAAATCCCTGCAGAAACTCGCCAGGGAACTCGGCGGGCTGCAGGGGCGGCTGAAGAACCCGAAATTCATCGAAAGCGCCCCGCAAGAGGTGATCGAGGAAACCAAAGAGCTCGCGGCCGCCAAGGTCGAGGAAACCGACAGGCTGAACGCCGCGCTGAAACGGCTGGCCGAACTGGCCTGATCTTCTTTTTCGCGGAAATATCCCCGCCGGAGGCATGAAGCTCTTTCCGCCTCCGGCGCCGTCGCGACAGTTGACATTTTCGCGCCCAACTCGCATGTCACCCGCACCATAACCCGCAACCGGGCGTTCCGTGGGCGCCAAACCGACGAGGAGGCCCGCATGGCCCAGATTTCTCTCACCTTCCCTGATGGCAATGCGCGTGACTACGCGGCCGGTGTAACCCCCGCCCAGGTCGCCGCCGACATTTCCACCTCTCTGGCGAAAAAGGCGATCTCCGCCACCGTCAACGGCGCGCATTGGGATCTGCAGTGGCCGATCGCCCAGGATGCGTCGATCGCCATCAACACGATGAAAGACGACGCCCCCGCGCTGGAGCTGATCCGCCACGACCTGGCCCATATCATGGCCCGCGCGGTGCAGGAGCTGTGGCCGGATGTGAAGGTCACCATCGGCCCGGTGATCGAAAACGGCTGGTATTACGATTTCGACCGCGAAGAGCCCTTCACCCCCGAGGATCTGGGCGAGATCGAAAAGAAGATGAAGGAAATCATCAACCGCCGCGACCCCGTCACCACCGAGATCTGGGACCGCGACCGCGCGGTGAAATTCTACGAGGCCAACAACGAGCCCTACAAGGTCGAACTGATAGAGGCCATTCCCGGCACCGAACCGCTGCGCATGTACTGGCACGGCCATTGGCAGGATCTGTGCCGCGGCCCGCATCTGCAGCATACCGGTCAGGTGCCCGCCGACGCGTTCAAGCTGATGAGCGTGGCCGGCGCCTATTGGCGCGGCGACAGCGACCGCGCGATGCTGCAACGCATCTACGGCGTGGCCTTCAAGAACAAGGAAGACCTCAAGGCGCATCTGCACATGCTCGAAGAGGCCGCCAAGCGCGACCATCGCAAGCTGGGCCGCGAGATGGATCTGTTCCACATGCAGGAAGAGGCGCCGGGCCAGATCTTCTGGCACCCCAACGGCTGGCGCATCTACACCACGCTGCAGGATTACATGCGCCGCCGCCAGAACGCCGGCGGCTATGTCGAGGTCAACACCCCGCAGGTGGTCGACCGCAAGCTGTGGGAAGCCTCGGGCCACTGGGAAAAATACCAGGAGCATATGTTCATCGTCGAGGTAGACGAAGAGCATGCCCGCGAAAAGGCGGTGAACGCGCTGAAACCGATGAACTGCCCGTGCCACGTGCAGATCTTCAACCAGGGCCTGAAATCCTACCGCGACCTGCCGCTGCGCATGGCCGAATTCGGATCATGCAACCGCTATGAGCCTTCGGGCGCGCTGCATGGCATCATGCGGGTGCGCGGCTTCACCCAGGACGATGGCCATATCTTCTGCCGCGAGGATCAGATCGAAAGCGAGACCAAGGAGTTCATCGCCTTTCTGTCGGCGATCTACCGGGATCTCGGGTTCGACAGTTTCAAGGTCAAGTTCTCGGACCGCCCCGATATGCGCGCCGGCTCCGACGAGGTCTGGGACAGGGCCGAGGCCGCCCTGCTGGCCGCGACCCGCGCCGCCGGAATCGAGCCCACGCTGAACCCCGGCGAGGGCGCCTTCTACGGCCCCAAGCTGGAGTTCGTGTTGACCGACGCCATCGGGCGCGACTGGCAATGCGGCACCCATCAGGTGGATTTCGTGCTGCCCGAACGGCTCGACGCAAACTACATCGGCGAAGACGGCGCCAAGCATCGGCCCGTCATGCTGCACCGGGCCACGCTGGGTTCGTTCGAACGGTTCCTGGGCATCCTGATCGAAGAGCATGCCGGCAAGCTGCCCTTCTGGCTGGCGCCGCGTCAGGTCGTCGTCGCCTCGATCGTGTCGGATGCGGACGACTTCGTGCAAGAGGTCGTGGCGGCGCTGAAAGCCGTAGGCGTTCACGCCGAGGCCGATGTGCGCAACGAAAAGATCAACTACAAGGTGCGCGAACATTCGGTCGGCAAGGTGCCGGTGATCCTGGCCATCGGCCAGAAAGAGGTGGAAGAGCGCACCGTCACCGCCCGGCGGCTGGGCGAAAAGCAGACCACGGTTGTAACATTGGCAGAGATCGTGGCCACGCTCGCGCAGGAAGCCAAGGCGCCGGACCTGGCCTGAGCCGGGGATCAATACCGAGA
This sequence comes from Actibacterium naphthalenivorans, assembly GCF_014196965.1. GTDB lineage: Bacteria > Pseudomonadota > Alphaproteobacteria > Rhodobacterales > Rhodobacteraceae > Actibacterium_A > Actibacterium_A naphthalenivorans. The sequence goes on from NZ_JACIEQ010000001.1 coordinate 677,203, forward strand.
AAAGCGCTGGTTTTCAGCGCTTTTCTCGTTTCATACGCCAAATACATTCAAGATTTTGCATTATTACAATCCATAACGCCCACGTGCAACACTCCCATGTGAGTGGCAGTTGATGACCCACCTTCGATAGCTCTTCCCGTGTCGCAGACAGCGACGTCTGGAAAACTGTTAAAAGGGAATTCACCATGTCCAACCACGTTAAAACGCTCGCCGTTGCCGGCGCACTGGCCGCCGCCCTGACTGCACATATCTCCGGCCCCGCGCAGGCGCAGGAGATGGAAAAATGCTTCGGCGTTTCGCTGGCCGGCCAGAATGACTGTGCTGCCGGCCCCGGCACCACCTGCGCCGGCACCGCCAGCGTCGACTATCAGGGCAACGCCTGGAAGCTCGTCCCGGCCGGCACCTGCACCACCATGGAACTGCCCGACGGCCGCATGGGCGCGCTCGAAGCGCTCGACCGCGACCTGCCGGCATAAAACGACAAGGCCCCCGGCCCGGCGCCGGGGGCTTTTCCTGTGGGAGGATCACCATGCTCGATACCGCGACACACCGCCATCACCACCTGCCCGATCGCCCCGGCGTCGGCTACAAACCCCAGCATTTCGCCGCGATCATGGAGGCGCCCGCGCCCGTCGAATGGTTCGAGATCCATGCCGAGAACTACATGGGCGACGGCGGCCGCCCCCTTGCGCAGCTGCGGCATCTGGCCGAACGGTTCGCGATCTCCGTTCACGGCGTCGGCCTGTCCATCGGCGGCGAGGCGCCGCTGGACCGTGACCATCTGGCCCGGCTGAAGCACCTGACCGGCTGGCTGCAACCGGCCCGCTTTTCCGAACACCTGGCCTGGTCCACCCATGACACGCAGTTCCTGAACGATCTGCTGCCCCTGCCCTATACCGCCCAAACGCTGACCCGCGTGGCCGACCATATCGACCAGGTGCAGGAGGCGCTGGGGCGGCAGATGCTTTTGGAAAACCCGTCCACCTATCTCGCCTTCGCCGAAAGCGATATGCCTGAAACCGCGTTTCTGGCCGAGATCGCCCGCCGCACCGGCTGCGGCCTGCTGCTGGATGTCAACAACGTCTTCGTGTCCGCCACCAATCAGCAGACCGACCCGCGCGCCTATATCGACGCCTTCCCGCTGCATCTCGTCGGTGAGATCCACCTCGGCGGCCATGACGAGGATGCCGACGACCACGGCGCGCCCCTGCTGATCGACAGCCACGGCGCCACGGTGGTGGATCCTGTCTGGGCGCTCTATGCCTATACGATCGCGCGCACCGGGCCCCGCCCCACCCTGATCGAATGGGACAATGACGTGCCCGACTGGCCGGTTCTGGCCGCCGAGGCGGCGCGCGCGGCGGCCGTGCTTGACCGGGTGCCGGCATGACGGTGCGCCAGCATGATTTCACCACCGCGCTGCTGAACCCGGCGGCGCCTGTCCCGCACGGCCTCACCGGGCCCGCGGGGCGCCCGGCGGGCAAGCGTTTCAACGTGTATCGCAACAATGTGGCGGTCAGCCTGACCGAAGCGTTGAAAACCGCCTTCCCGGTTTTGCGCGCGCTGGTGGGCGACGCGTTCTTCGAGGCGATGGCCGGCGTGTTCCTGCGCGACAACCCGCCGGAATCACCGCTGATGATGCATTATGGCGCGCAGATGCCCGGCTTTCTGGCCGGTTTCGCCCCCGTCCGGCATCTGGCCTACCTGCCAGACATCGCGCGGCTGGAGCTTGCCCTGCGCGAAAGCTATCACGCCAAAGACGCCACCCCCGTCGCCCCCGAGGTGCTGCTGGCGCTGCCGCCCGACCGGCTGATGCAGGCGCGGCTGCGCCTCGCGCCTGCCCTGCGCCTTCTGCAGGCGCCCTTTCCGGTGGCGTCGATCTGGCTGGCCCACAGGCAGGCGGATGCGCCCAAGCCCGCGATGCGCCCGGAAGCCGCGCTGATCACCCGCCCCGGCTTTGACCCGGTGGTCAGCGCGCTGCCCCCGGGCGGCGGCGCCTTCGTCGCCGGCCTGCTCTCGGGTCAACCGCTGGCCCCCGCCCTGGCCATGGCCGAGGCAGAGACCCCCGATTTCGACCTGACAGAAACACTAGGCCTGCTGATCAGCGGCCAGGCGATCATCGCCATCGAAGAGAAGGTATTGCTGTGAACACCCTGATTTCCATTCATGACGCCACGTTCGACCGGCTGGAAAACGCCGCCGCCCCTTGGCTTCTGCCGACGCTGGCGCGCTTCACCTTCGCCGCGACGCTGCTGCTTTACTTCTGGAATTCGGGCCTGACCAAACTCGGCGGCGGCATCGGCGGGCTGTTTGCCCCGTCGCTGGGCGCCTATGCGCAGATCTTCCCCAAGGCGATGGAGGCCGTCGGCTATGATGTCGGTCAGCTCGGCCTGTTTCACCGGCTGGTGGTTCTGGCCGGTACCTATGCCGAGTTCCTGCTGCCGCTGCTTTTGCTGCTCGGCCTTGCCACCCGTCTGTCGGCGCTTGGCATGATCGGCTTCATCGCGGTGCAATCGCTGACCGATCTGTTCGGCCATGGCGCGATCAGCCAGCCCGAAACGCTGGGCGCGTGGTTCGACCGGGTGCCCGACAGCCCGATCCTGGATCAGCGGCTGTTCTGGATTACCGTCCTGATGGTGCTGGTGATCCGCGGGGCCGGCCCGCTCTCGCTCGACCGGCTGCTGCGGCGCCACGCGCCCTATGACAGCAGCGCCGCCTGAACGTCTTTGCCCCAACCAAGCCAGAGCTGCCCACCCTGGTCTATGACCGGTCGTTTCATCAGTGCCGGATGCGCCCGCAGGAGCGTCAGAGGGTCGCCCGCGCGCTCCTCCTCGCTCAGGCCGCGCCACGTCGTTGAGCGGCGATTGAGCAGGTCATCCCCGAATTCGGTCAGAAACCGCTGCACCTCCGCCTCCGGCAAACCATCGGCCCGGACGTCGACAAACGTCACCTCATGCCCTGCCGCAGCCAATGATTTCATGGCTTTGCGGCAGGTGTCACAGTTCTTCAGCCCATAAACCTGCATTTCGCCCTCGTTTTGCGCAGACTATAGCCGGGCGGCGCGGAAGGCGAGACTTCACCCTTGATTTTCACGCGATTCGCCCCCCATGATTTTGACGTGACGACAGAGTTTCTATGACGACCGCTCCTCCTTCAGGGGCAGCCGGAAGACTTGGAAGACCCTGGCTGTGACCTGCCCGAAGCAATACCGCGGACGGGCCTTGACGAAAGGAGAAACGGAATGCCCACCGGCACCGTGAAATGGTTCAACACCACCAAAGGCTACGGCTTCATTGCGCCCGATGATGGCGGCAAGGATATTTTCGTGCATATTTCGGCCGTTGAACGCGCCGGAATGACCGGGCTGGCCGACAATCAGAAGGTCGCCTTTGAAATGATCGAAGGCCGGGATGGCCGCCAGTCCGCCGGCGATCTCAAGGCGCTCTGACCGACGATTCACTTTCACATCTGCGCCGCGCGATCCCTCCGGGCGGCGCTTTGTTTTTCGGCAAACGCTGCTATTTCGCTCATTCGGTTCGCGCCCGTCCGGAGCGCGCCGCGACGCGGCAATCGTGATTAGGCGCGACAGCACGCCGCATCTATCCTGACCCCACGACGCGAACGAAAAATGGGAGGTGAGCGGCCGCAAGGGCTGATCCCTCTTCCTGCGCACGCTCACCTTCCCCAGCGAAGGAGGGTGACATGCCTGATTTTCTGACCATTCTGGCCATCTACTACAGTTGCGATCTGGCCGCGCAGAGCACATTTCTGCCCCCCGCCGAAGCGCAGATCTGCGCCGTGGCCTACAGCCGGGTCAAAGCGCATTTCCTGACCGAAGAGGAACTGGCCGCCCTTGCCGGTGCCCCCATGGCCACGCGGGCGGCGGGGCTGCGCGACGGGTACCTTCGGTTCAAGGCGTGGGAAACCGACCATCCCGGCACCGTCCGGCATCTGCGACAGGCCGGGGCGCTGAAACTGATCGACGGTTAGGCCAAGCCCCTGTCAGGCCGGATCTTTTTCCGGCCTGGGCGACAGATCGCTCCAGTCTTCGCCCATGGCGACGATACAGCTTTTGCCATCGGCATAGGTCATCACAAGGGTCCAGTCGCCGGATGATTCCGAGCGCCAGACTTCCATGATCCGTTCGATATCTCGTATGCCGGTGGCCACGCGGGTTTCACCAAGCTGCCGGGTCAGCTTTTGGGTCATCTCATCGCGCGGGGCGCAGATGATTTCGGCAATGGGCGAGGCGGCAACCGCCGACCCGCCCAGCAAGGCGGCTGTCAGAACAGCGATGCGGAGAGAGGGCACGGGTGAGTCGGTCCTTCTTGTTCTTGGCTCTGAACCAAGTGTAACAGGAATATGACGACCCGTGGATCAAATTTACGGATAAGCTTATCCGCCCCCTTACCAGCCCAGTTCCTGATAGCCCGAGTCCTTCACGTTCAGGATGAAGACGCGGCCGTTATAATGCTGCGGAACCTCTGCCACCTGCTGGAACGGGAACACCGGCGTTCCATCGCAAGACACGCCCGAGGGCGCCTGGACCGGCGCCAACTGAAGCGGGCAGTTGTTGACCGTATACGGATAAGACCGCACCGGCGTGGAGTTCGGATTGTTCGGTGCGGTATCGGTTCCGGCCAGCGCCGAAACCGCAGACAGCACAAGAGAGCCGCACAAGGCGGCCGCATAGGTCGTGTTCAACATGGTACCCCCACCAATAAATGTTTTACTGCTCGAAAATCTTTTTATTAACGAAACGTTAATCTCTTGGGGGGCGGAGTCAATCGAGTCGGGCGCGCGGCGGCGCGGCCTCGCGGGATGTTTGCGCTGACACGCGGCGGGGCTTCAATCGCCGGTTGATCGCACCTTCCGCACGAAACGCCCCCCGGTTATGTACGAAAGACATGAGGCTCAGAGCCTCACTCCCCCAACACGCCCTCGAACTCCCGCCATTCGCCCTTGCTCATGCCGGAATTTTCCTGCGTCACCTCTTCACCCTTCAGCATCCGGCGCAGACAGTCGAGCGCCTTTGAGGAAAGTGTGACGCCGCCCATCCGGTAATCCTCGAACGCGGCGAAGGCGGCGGGCACCCAGTCGGCCACGACCGAACAGATCGCGTCGGCGTAAACCCGGATCTCGTATTGCGCATGGACGTCGGCGCGCAGACGCAGAAAGTGGAACAGGTTGTGCAGATCAACCTTCCAGTACCATTGCGTGTAGATATTCGCGGGCAGGTTCATCCGGGCCAGCTCTCGCGCGAGGCCCTGCTGGCCCTCGTCGGAAATCATCGCCTCATAATTGTCATAGGCGCGGTTGCTGTCGGCCTTGAGAATCTCCAGCACGCGGGCGGCCTCTGCCCCTTCCAGAACCGCGCCGCGGCCCTGGTTGTTCACAACCGACTGCGCCGCCAGCGCGCCCGGCTCGGGGATGTAGAACTCTCGGTCGAGGATCGAGTAGCGGGCCGAATATTCGTTGACGTTGGCGGTGCGGTGGCGGATCCACTGCCGCGCAACGAAGACCGGCAGTTTGACATGCAGCTTGATCTCGCACATCTCGAACGGGGTCGAATGCCAGTGCCGCATCAGATAGCGGATCAGCCCGGCATCGTTGCTGACAGATTTGGTGCCCTTTCCATAGGACACGCGCGCCGCCTGACAGATGGCGGCATCGTCGCCCATATAGTCGATAACCCGGACAAACCCGTGATCCAGCACCGGGATCGCCTTGTAAAGATGCGCCTCCATCCCTTCGGACACCGCCCGCAGCGTGGGTTTCGGCGTGGCGCGCAGGGTGTCAATCTCGGCCTGTTGCTCGGGGCTCAGCGGCATGGGGGCGATCCTTGTTGTTCTTCAAACGAGTCGGAGGCCACTATATCTATGGCGGCACCTTTGCGGAACCACGATATGCGGTGAATTTCGCGCGACCCCGGCAAGGCGGGATTTTACGCAACGCATCGGCAAAAGCCACCCGCCGGGAATTGACTTTTGGCCCCGCAAACAAGACGCTTCGCGCAAAACGAATAAACAAAGAGCAGCATCATGAAACGCATTTTCCTTGCCTCGGCGGCCTGTCTTGCGGTTGCCGCCTGTTCCGGCGGCGATGGCACCAACCCGATCACCGGCGGCCCGACCGATGACACCGAGGATCCCACCACGGATCCGACCACCGACCCGACGACCGATCCGGGCACCGGCATCGACAGTGACCGCACCGTGCCCCCCGGCACGGCCAGCCCCACCGCCGATCTGGGTATCTATCGCTACGAGCCGCCCACCGACACCGGCGACGGCTATGCACAATCGGTCAGCTATGATGCCGCCACCGATACGTTTTCGGTTGATAACCTGGCCTTCGACGGCGCCAACACCTATCAGCGCGACGATATAGTCGGCAGCCTCGGCCCCTACGCGGTTTATGAGGGTGACGGCGTGTTCAACGATCCGGTCACCGGCGTTCCGATCTCTCAGTTCGAGCACAAGGCGATCTACGGCGTCAGCACCAATACCGATGCCAACGGGCTGGCCACCACGCAATTCGCCATCGTGCGCACCGGCGCCTATGTAGGCTACGGCTTCGGCGGTTTCGTCTATCAGCGCGACGGCGGCGTGACCCTGCCCACCACCGGTCAGGCGGCCTATTCCGGCCAATATGCCGCGCTGCGCGACTTCAACGGCAAGGGCGGGCTGGAATATGCCACCGGCGACATGACCGCGGCCATCGACTTCAACGATTTCAACGCCGGCGACGCGGTAAAGGGCAAAGTGACCAACCGCCGTGTTTACGATGTGAACGGCAGCGATATAACCGAGTCGATTATCAGCGCCCTGGGAACGCAATACGGCAGAAGTTATACCGCGCTACCGCAGATTAACTTCGTGGTCGGCCCTGGCGTTCTCGATACGAATGGAGAGATTCTGGGCGGCGTGAGCAGCAATGTCACCGACGCGACCGGCGCGCTGCAGGGGTTCGAAACCGGCAAATACTATGCCGTCATCTCCGGCGACAACGCGGATGAAATCGTCGGCGTGCTGACGGCCGAGGCTGAAGATCCACGTTATGACAACGTCACGGTGCGCGAAACCGGCGGGTTCATCCTGTACCGGCCCTGAGGCGATGCGTTTCGCCCGGCCCCTGCGGCTGGCCTGGCTCTGCGCCGGCCTGCTGCTGACCGCGTTGCCCGCCGTTGCCCAGACGGCGGTCACCCTGCGCCCGGATCAAATGCGCGCCGCCGTCGGCCTGGCGCTGGAACAGCGGGACGACGCGACAGCCCTGCGCCTGGCAGAGGCGCTGCTGCAGCGCGACCCGCAGGACGTGTTCGCCCTGATCGCCAAATCGCGCGCGGCACGGAATCTGGGGCAGTACGATACGGCACGCGCCGCGGGGCGCGCGGCCTGGCAACTGGCGGAAACCGAGAACGACCGTTACTTTGCGGCTCTTTCAGTGGCGCAGGCGCTGTCTTCGGCCGGGGCGCGGACCCGTGCCCAGCTTTGGCTGCGCCGCGCCGCGCAGGTCGCGCCGAGCGATACCGCACGGGCGCTGGCCGTTCGCGATTTCCGCTATGTGCGCGGCCGCAACCCATGGTCTACCCAGCTGTCCTTCGGCATCACGCCCTCGTCCAACGTCAACAACGGCTCCAAATCAGACACCATTGATATCGGGGGGCTTTCCTTCATCCTCAGCGGCGATGCGCGGGCGCTTTCGGGGATCGAGTACCGGTTCGGCCTGCAGTCGGAATACCGGCGCCGGGTGCAAGAGCGCACGTGGCTGTTCGTTTCCGGCGCGCTCGACACCAAATCCTATAGCCTGTCATCCGAGGCACGGGCCCAGGCGCCCGACGTCGACAGTGGCGATCTGGCCTATCAGGAGGCGCAGCTGACATTCGGCGGCACCACCTTCGTGTCGCGGGCAACCGGGCCAACCACCCTGTCGACCACCTTTGGCAAGGCGTGGTCGGGCGGCGCGCATCTGGCCGATTACCTGCGGCTTCAGGCGCAGCAGGGCGTCCGGCTGGGGCAGACGGGCAGGCTGCGCTTTTCGCTGTCGGCCGAAGAGCAGTGGCGCAAGGATTACAGCATCAACGACTCGACCACCTGGACGGCCGAGGCGGCGTGGTCACGGCGCCTGCCGGGGGGTGGCGGGTTGCAGCTTGGGCTTGGCCTGCGCGATGCGCAATCCGACGGGCCGGCCATCGCCCATGACGCGCGCATCGCCACCGTGACCTACAACCACGGCAAGCCCGTTATCGGGGCATGGCTGGGCGTTTCGCTGAGCTATGAGGCGCGGCAGTATGACCAGCCGCTTTACGGCACCTCGGCCCGCGCCGACGACAAGACGACGCTGCGGCTGACCGCCTTCTTCGCCGAGCGTGATTATTACGGGTTCGCCCCGGAAATCGCGCTGAAGGCCAGCCGCAACCTGTCCAACGTATCGCTCTATGAGAACGAGGAATACGGCATCAGCATCGGCGTGCGCTCGGCCTTTTGACGGAATGGTCCGGCGGCCTTTACCGCCCCCCGCGATGTGCTAGGTTTTCGACCGGTAGCAGGAGACATCCCATGCAGGTAAAATACCTTCACACCATGGTCCGGGTTCTGGATCTGGAAAAATCCATGGCATTTTATGAACTTCTCGGCCTGAAGGAGACGCGGCGCATCGACAGCGAAGGCGGGCGCTTTACCCTCGTCTATCTGGCCGCGCCCGGGCAGGAGGAATGCCCGGTCGAGCTGACGTGGAACTGGGACGGCGACGACGGGTTGCCATCGGACAGCCGTCATTTCGGGCATCTGGCCTATGAGGTCGAGGATATCTACGCGATGTGCCAGCATCTGATGGACAATGGCGTGACCATCAACCGCCCGCCGCGCGACGGGTACATGGCCTTTGTGCGCAGCCCCGACAATATCTCGATCGAGCTGTTGCAGGCGGGCGGCGCCAAGGAGCCGGCCGAACCCTGGGCCAGCATGGAAAACACCGGCCATTGGTAGCCCCTCCACATGGGGCGGAAAGGTAATACGCTGAAGACGCCCCATGCAGATCTGCGCCCTGCCCTGCTGGGCATGGCCGTTGGTCTCGGCCTTGTCATGCCCGCGATGGCGGGCGCGGCCTGTCGGCAGGCGCTGGCGATCGGGCTTGATGTGTCGGGTTCGGTCGATGTGCATGAATACCGGCTTCAGCTCGACGGGCTGGCGGCGGCGCTGCTTCACCCCGAGGTGCAGCAGGCGCTGCTGGCCATGCCCGAGGCGCCGGTGATGCTGGCCGTCTACGAATGGAGCAGCATAGAGGATCAGGCGGTCCTTCTGCCCTGGACGCAAGTGGACAGCGCGCAAACGCTGACAGAGGCGGCGGCGGCCATCACCGGGGCCCGGCGCCAGCTTGCCGGCCAGGCCACCGCCATCGGCGCCGCGCTTCTGACCGGGGGCCGTTTGCTGCGCGATCAGGCCGGATGCTGGACCCGCACGCTGGATCTGACAGGCGACGGCGAATCGAACGACGGGCCGCGCCCGCGCGAGGTCCGGCCCGATACCCTGCTGCGCGGCCTCACGATCAACGCGCTCGTCATCGGCGAAGAGACCGGCGATGCGGCCGCGGAACTGACGGCCTATTTCCGGGCCGAGGTCATTCAGGGGCCCGGCGCCTTTGTCGAGCCGGCGCACGGGTTCAGGGAATTCGAGGATGCGATGGTGCGCAAACTGCTGAAGGAACTCATGGGCCTCAGCGTGGCCCGGCTGGCCCCGGATCAGTAGATATAACGGATCTGATCGGTCCAGTAACGTTCCATCCGGCGCAGCGAGGCCGTGATATTCTCCAGCCCGTCCATGCCGATGACACCCCGTTCCTGCAGCCCCTCGGCGTGGCGGGCGAACAGATCGCCCACCAGATCGCGCACCTCCCGCCCACGGGCGGTCAGCCGGACACGCACCGAACGGCGGTCAACCTCGCTCCGCTGGTGGTGCATATAGCCCATCTCGACCAGTTTCTTGAGGTTGTAGGACACGTTCGACCCCTGATAGTAGCCACGGCTTTTCAGCTCGCCCGCCGTCACCTCGTTGTCGCCGACGTTGAACAGAAGAAGCGCCTGAACCGGGTTGATCTCGGGCACGCCGACCCGTTCGAACTCATCCTTGATGACATCAAGCAGCAGACGGTGCAGCCGCTCCACCAATGCAAGCGCCTCCAGATACCCCGACATGAATCCGGGGCGCGCCGGCGCCGAAATAGGGCCTTGGATACTCATCTGTCACTCCGTCCGTCACTGCGTGGGAACAGGGATAAACGCCAAGGTCAGAAGATTTGGTTAAGGCCGCATCACGCCTGCGCGCGCTCAGCGGGCACCGGCATGCACGGCGATCCGTTCGATCAGACCGGCAAAGGCGGCGGGCGGCTGCGCCTGCCCGGTGACCCACCGATAGAGATCCTGATCGTTCTCCTCCATCAGCGCGTCCAGCGCATCCAGCTCGACCGTGGCCATGGCCGCCAGCTCGGACCGGGCGAAATTGCCCAGGATGATATCCATCTCCTTCATCCCGCGATGCCCGGCGCGCATCACCATCCGTTTGAGCCGGTTTTCATGCGTTTCCTGCATCACATCCCCTCTTTCAGCGTTGCGCGCAGCTTCTTTTCCAGCCGCCCCAGCTTGTCGGCCAACAGGCCCATCTCCGATTTGACTCCGCGTATCTCGGTCAGAAGATCGCGCATGTCCGGCGAGACCGGCACCTCCTGCTCGGGCGCGTCGAGCCCGTCGCCCTCGCCGTTCAGCAGCCACATGATCGATACGTTCAGCACCCCCGCCAACATCTGGAGCTTGTTGGCGCGCGGCTCGTTCAGATCCTCTTCCCAGGCGCGCACGGTTTTCAGCTTGACCCCCATGCGCCTGGCCAGCTCCGCCTGTGTCAGCCCCAGCGCCTCGCGCGCGCCGGCCATCCGGTCGCCGAATGTCGCGGCCTCGTCCGAATACCAGTCGTTCTCGCCGTCTGTTTCGCTCTGCATCGCTTCCGCCTTTCCGCCGAACCTGCTTGAACGGCCTTCGCGCGCACCCTATGAGAGAAGTCATGCGTTTTCAAACCGGAGGCGACCATGCCCTTTCTTTCCGCGACACTTGACCGGGTGAAACCCTCGCCGACCATCGCCGTCTCCAACATGGCGCGCGAGCTGAAGGCCGCGGGCAAGGACGTCATCGGCCTCGGCGCCGGAGAGCCGGATTTCGACACGCCCGACAATATCAAGCAGGCCGCGAAGGCCGCCATCGACGCCGGCAAGACGAAATACACCGCCGTCGACGGTATCCCCGAACTGAAAGAGGCGATCTGCGCCAAGCTCAAGCGCGACAACGGGCTGGAGTATACCCCCGCGCAGGTGTCCGTGGGCACCGGCGGCAAGCAGATCCTCTACAACGCTCTGGTGGCCACGATGAACCCCGGAGACGAGGTGATCATCCCCGCGCCCTACTGGGTCAGCTACCCCGACATGGTGCTGCTGGCCGGCGGCGAACCGGTGATCGCCGAGGCATCCATCCAGACCGGCTTCAAGTTGACGGCCGATCAGCTCGAGGCGGCGATCACGCCAAAGACCAAATGGTTCATCTTCAACTCGCCCTCCAACCCGACCGGGGCGGGCTACACGCGCGCCGAGCTGAAAGAGCTGACCGACGTTCTGATGCGCCACCCCCATGTCTGGGTGATGACCGATGACATGTACGAACACCTGACCTACGGCGATTTCGAATTCTGCACCCCGGCGCAGGTCGAACCGGGGCTCTATGACCGCACACTCACCTGCAACGGCGTGTCCAAGGCCTATGCCATGACAGGCTGGCGCATCGGCTATGCCGCGGGCCCGGAAAAACTGATCGCCGCGATGCGCAAGATCCAGTCGCAAAGCACCTCCAACCCCTGCTCGATCAGCCAATGGGCGGCGGTCGAGGCGCTGAACGGCCCGCAGGATTTCATCGCCGAGAACAACAAGGTGTTCCAGCGCCGCCGCGACATGGTGGTCGAGATGCTGAATGCCGCAGAGGGGATTTCCTGCCCGGTGCCGGAAGGCGCGTTCTATGTCTACCCGTCGGTCGCGGGCTGCATCGGCAAGACCTCGGCCGGCGGCGTGAAGATCGACAATGACGAAACCTTCGCGAAAGCGCTGCTCGAGGAAAAGGGCGTGGCCGTGGTCTTCGGCGCGGCGTTCGGGCTGTCCCCCAATTTCCGCGTCAGCTACGCCACATCCGACGACGCGCTGAAAGAAGCCTGCACCCGCATCCGGGATTTCTGCGCCACCCTGACCTGACAAAGGGCCCCCGCATGGCCGGCGAACTGCCAGACTATTACTTCCGCATCCGTGAAAACGGCGCGCTGGTGTTCCGGATCGACACCGAGAACCGCCAGCGCCGCATCGACATGGATCAGATCGCGGTGGTCAATATCCGCAGCGGCGAGATCCGGCCGCATGGCGACCGGGTGTTGTCGGCCGCCGATATCGCGGTCATCGAAGGCTGGATCGTCGACCGCCGCGCGGTGCTCGCCGAACGGGACATCGACGATATCCTGCGCGCGGTCGATCACCTGAACCTCACCACCCAATGGGCCCAGTCGCGCGCCACCGCCGATCAGCTCGACATGGTGACCGACGCGCTGCTGCTGGCCATGCACGATCTGCGCTCGGTGCTGGTGCGCAAAAAGGCCGAACGGATCATGAGTGCCGACAAGGGCTGACCGGCCCCTTCATCTTTCCCCAAATATCCCCGCCGGAGGCAAGAAATCTCTTCACGCGGGCCGAACCGCATGGCGCCAGAACCGGGTCATCATCAGCACCGCCGCCAGCGCCAGCCCGGAGGCGAGCCCCAGCCAGATCCCCGCCCCGCCCCAGCCCAGCACGAATCCCAGCACATAGCTTACCGGCATCCCGACCAGCCAATAGCTGATACCGGCCATCACCATCGGCACGCGGGTATCCTGCACCCCGCGCAGCAGCCCCAGCGCCATCACCTGCGCCGCATCGCCCAGCTGAAACAGCGCCGCGGCGGCCAGAAGCACCGTGCCGATGGCAAGCACCTCGGCCCGGGCCGGATCGTCCGGCGCCACGAACAGGCCCAGCAACGGCACCGGAACGGCAAGAAACGCGATAACGGTCAGTACAGCCACCAGCAGCGACAGGGCGATGGCAACCGTCGCTCCCCGGCGCAGGCCCAGCGTGTCACCCTGCCCGCGCGCCCGCCCGGCACGGATCGTCGCCGCGCTCGACAGGCCCAGATGCACCATGAACACCACCGAGGCGATCTGCAGCGCGATCCCGTGCGCCGCCAGTTGCAGCGTGCCGAGCCAGCCCATCATCACCGACGAGGCCGAGAACAGGCCCACCTCGGCCAGGCTGGTCAGCCCGATCGGCCATCCCAGGCGGAACACCTGCCCGAATGCCTCCCAGTCGGGGCGCCAGAGCCGGTGGAACAGCGCATGTTCCGGCGTTGCCCGGGCGGTGTAGACGATCAGCGCGAGCGCGGAAACGATCTGCACCGCGAGCGAGGCACAGGCCGCCCCGCGAATGCCCAGCTCGGGCGCGCCCCAGTTGCCGAAGATCAGCATGTAATTGACCAGCGCATTCACCGCGACCGCCCCCAGCGTGACCCACAGCACGACCCGGGTCCGCTCCAGCGCGGCCAGATAGCTTTTCAGAACCATGACCAGCAGCGCCGGCACGATCGCCCACCCGGTGATCGCCAGATACTGATGCGCCAGCCCGGCCACCCCCGGCGCCTGCCCGGCGGCAAGCAGAATCGGGCCGGCGAACGCGAACACCGGCAGGGTCAGCAGGGCAAAGGCCATCGACATCCACAGCCCCATCCGGGTCACGCGCCGCACCTGCCGTTCCTCGCCCGAAGCGGCGGCGGTGGCCACCAGTGGCACCAGCGCCCAGGCAAAGCCCGATCCCATGATGAGCAGCACGAAAAACAGCGTGCCGCCCAGCACCTGGGCGGCCAGCGCTTCCACGTCGTACCAGCCCAGCATCGCCGCATCCGTCAGGTTGATGGCAAACTGCGCCAGATGGCTGCCGATCAGCGGCAGGCCAAGCGCCAGCGTCGCGCGCGCATGTTGGGCATATGTCAAAGGCGGGCTCATGCCGCCCCCTTAGGCGAGCCATCCTTGCACGGCAAGAGGGGCAGCAGGCTCAGGCGGGTTTTGTCGCAATCAGGTCGATCAGCGCCGACAGGCCGGAATGTCCCTGCCCTTCGGAAACCTCGGCGTCGAAATCCGCCAGCCGGTGAAACTCATAGCCACCGAACGCCCTGCGCAGCATGTCGGTGGTGTACATGTTCTCGCGCCGCGGCGGGCCACCGGTGCCATAGCCCACCTGTCGCGGCGCATAGCCGTGCAGCAGCAACAGCCCGCCCGGCTTCAGCGCCCGGTTCAGCCCGTCGAAGATCCGCTCGCGCAGCGCCGGGCCCGCGAACTGGATGAAGATCGCCACCACGACATCATACTGTGCCGCGCCCCAATCCCATGTGGTGATGTCACCCAGGCGGAAATCCACGGCCACCCCGCGCTCCGCCGCCAGGGCGCGGGCCTTCGTGATGGCGTTGGGCGCGCTGTCCATCGCCGTGACCCGCAGCCCCTGCTGCGCCAGCCACACCGAATTGCGCCCCTCGCCATCGGCGACGGACAGGGCGCTCTGCCCCCGCCGCAGCCAGGGCCTGGCCCGCAGCAGGAATGCGGAAGGCTCCTTGCCGAACAGATAGCCCTCGTCCGCGAAACGGTCATTCCACATGGCATCCCCCTTTCCGGTCCGGTGCCCCCTCTGGCGGCAGGATAGCGCGGCGCGGGGGCGCGTTCAAACCGCGTTGCCCTCCTCCTCCTCCGCACGCCCCTTGCGCAATTCGGGATGCATCGAGGCGCCCAGAATATGGTCCGACTTGTGAATGACATGCTGCGCCCCGTTGACGATCAGCGGGTCCGGCGCATGGGCGATCTTGGGATTCTTGCCGGGATAATCAAGCGAGCTGAGGAAATGGCGCATGCATTCCAGCCGCGCGCGTTTCTTGTCGTTCGACTTGATGACAGTCCAGGGCGCGTCGGCAGTGTCGGTGTAGAAGAACATCGCCTCTTTCGCCTCGGTGTAATCGTCCCACTTGTCCAGGCTGGCCTTGTCGATCGGCGACAGTTTCCAGCGTTTCAGCGGGTCGGTCTCGCGCGCCTTGAAGCGGGCGCGCTGTTCGTCTTGCGTGACCGAGAACCAGTATTTGTAAAGCCGGATGCCCGAGCGCACCAGCATCTGCTCCAACTCGGGCGTCTGGCGCATGAATTCCAGATATTCGTTGGGCGAGCAAAAGCCCATCACCCGCTCGACCCCGGCGCGGTTGTACCACGAGCGGTCGTAGAACACCATTTCGCCCACCGTGGGCAGTTCGGAGATATAGCGCTGAAAGAACCACTGGCCCTTTTCTTCCCATGTCGGCTTGTTCAGCGCCACCACCCGGGCCTGGCGCGGGTTCAGATGCTCCATGAACCGCTTGATCGTGCCGCCCTTGCCGGCCGCGTCGCGCCCTTCGAACAGGATCACGAATTTCTGCTCGGTCTCTTGCGCCCAGATCTGCACTTTCAGCAATTCCGCCTGAAGCCTGGCCTTCTGCACCTCGTAGGACCGGCGCGACAGCCGCGTGTCATAGGGGTATTCGCCGGTTTCGAACGCATGGGCGATCGTGGCCGGCGTGGGCTTTGCCGCCGCAGGCTTGGCGGCGGATTTCGGCAGGGCGGCGTTCAGGGCGGGGGCGGCATCGGTCATAAGCATCTCCGTTGAAAAATTTCCGGTATGGTATCCGATGCGGCGCCGCGGCGCCTTGATGGGTGTCAAATAAATGTTACACAACAACGGCCCCCGGCGCGGTTGCGCGCCCGGCGCCAATCCCCGCCAATCCCCATTGCCCCGCCCCCCCTCTCCTGCTCTAATACGACCCCAAGCAAAGCACCAATAAAGAGCAGCACCCCATGGCCAACGACCTCCTCTCCGGGGCCGATCCCGACCAATACGATGCCTCCTCCATCGAAGTTCTGGAAGGGCTGGAGCCTGTCCGCAAACGGCCCGGCATGTATATCGGCGGCACCGACGAACGCGCGCTGCACCATCTGGTGGCCGAGGTGCTGGACAACTCGATGGACGAGGCCGTGGCCGGCCATGCCAACCGCATCGAGGTGGAGCTGCACGCCGATTACTCGGTCACGATCCGCGACAACGGCCGCGGCATCCCGATCGACCCGCATCCCAAGTTCCCCGGAAAATCCGCGCTGGAGGTGATCCTGTGCACCCTGCACGCGGGCGGCAAGTTCAGCGGCAAGGCCTATCAGACATCGGGCGGGCTGCACGGGGTGGGCGCGTCGGTCGTCAACGCGCTGTCCGATCACATGCGGGTCGAGGTGGCGCGCAACCGCGAACTGTTCGCGCAGGAGTTTTCGCGCGGCATCCCGCAAGGCCCGGTGGCCAAGGTCGGCCCGGCCCCGAACCGGCGCGGCACGACCGTCACCTTCCATGCCGACGAGCAGATCTTCGGCAAGCACCGGTTCAAGCCCGCGCGGCTGTTCAAATCCATCCGCTCCAAGGCCTATCTGTTTTCGGGGGTGGAGATCCGCTGGAAATCGGCGATCGACGATGGCGAAACCCCCACCGAAGCCACGTTTCACTTTCCCGGCGGGCTGGCCGACTACCTGACCGAAACGCTGGGCAAGGCCGCCACCTATGCCGACCGGCCCTTTGCCGGCAAGGTCAGCTTTCAGGAAAAGTTCAACCAGCCCGGTTCGGTGGAATGGGCGATCAACTGGACGCCTTCGCGCGACGGCTTCATCCAGTCTTACTGCAATACCGTGCCCACGCCCGAGGGCGGCACCCATGAGGCCGGGTTCTGGGCCGCCGTGCTGAAGGGTATCCGCGCTTACGGCGAGCTGGTGAACAACCGCAAGGCCAAGGACATCACCCGCGACGATCTGGTCACGGGTGGCTGCGCGCTGGTGTCATGCTTTATCCGCGAGCCCGAATTCGTCGGACAGACCAAAGACCGCCTGGCCACGACCGAGGCCGCACGCCTTGTCGAAGGCGCGGTGCGTGACCATTTCGACAACTGGCTGGCCGCTGACACCAAGGCCGCCGGCGCCATCCTCGATTATCTGGTGCTGAAGGCCGAGGAACGCCTGCGCCGCCGGGCCGAAAAGGAAACCGCGCGCAAGACCGCCACCAAGAAGCTGCGCCTGCCCGGCAAGCTGGTCGATTGTTCTAGCGCCAACCGCGAGGGTACCGAGCTTTTCATCGTCGAGGGCGACTCGGCCGGCGGCTCGGCCAAGATGGCGCGCGAGCGCAAGAACCAGGCGCTGCTGCCGCTGCGCGGCAAGATCCTGAACGTGCTGGGGGCGGCCAGCTCCAAACTGGGCACCAATGCCGAAATCAGCGACCTGTGCCAGGCGCTGGGGGTGGGCATGGGCACCAAGTTCAACGTCGATGACCTGCGCTATGACAAGGTCATCATCATGACCGATGCCGATGTGGACGGCGCGCATATCGCCAGCCTTCTGATGACCTTCTTCTTCACCCAGATGCGCCCGATGATCGACCGCGGGCATCTCTACCTCGCCTGCCCGCCGCTGTTCCGGCTGACCCAGGGCGCGCGCCGCGTCTATTGCCTGGACGAGGCGGAGCGCGACGAATGGCTGGCCAAGGGGCTGGGCGGCAAGGGCAAGATCGACGTGAGCCGCTTCAAGGGTCTGGGCGAGATGGACGCCAAGGATCTGAAGGACACGACGATGAACCCCGAGACGCGCAAGCTGATCCGGGTCAGCATCGACGAGGACGAGCCGGGAGAGACAGCCGATCTTGTGGAACGGCTGATGGGCAAGAAGCCGGAGATGCGGTTTCAGTACATCCAGGCGAACGCGCAATTCGTGGAAGAGCTGGATATCTAGCGGGCCGCCGACTGCGTGGCCCGCACCGCCCTATCGCTGCACGCTCTCCAGATAATTCGCCAGCGCCACCAGCGTGGCCGGGGTCGGGGTCATCACCCCGCCCTCGTATTCCACCATCACCGTCGGCCCTTCGAGCAAGGCGCCGAATTCGGGCATGGTCGATCCGTGCTGATCGGCCCGGGTGTAGCCGTCAATCACCGACATCACCCGGGTCATGGGAAAATCACCGCCGTTGCGCAGGGCGATCAGGGTCAGGTCGGGCGGGGCCACCTCCAGCTCGCCGGCCAGAGGCCCGTTGCCGCGCGCGTTGTCGCCGTGGCATCCGGCGCAATACGCCTCGAAATTGGCGCGCCCGACCTGTTGTGACTCCTGCACGCAACCACCCAGCAGCGCCGCCGCCCCGATCAAAGCCACAATCCTGTTTCGCCGCATCGCCTTGCCCCTTTGCCGGTTCGTTTGCGCCCAGCCTGACATGAGCATTTGCGGCGCGCAATGATCCTGTCGCTCGCGCGGCCTGCGATGGATTGCCCACCCGCCGATTGCGGCTTTGCACGGCGCGCCGGCCTCGCTAGCCTGTGCGCGCATAGCCCGGAGGCCGCAGATGGATATCACCACATTGAAATTCGCCGCGATCATGCTGTCGGCGGGGCTGGGCATTCCGGTGCTGGCGGCGCTGAACGCGGCGCTGGGGATTCGGCTGGGCAGCCCGGCCGCCGCCGCGGCCTGCCTGTTCGCCGTCGCGCTGCTGTGCGCCTGCGTGGTTCTGCTGCTCACCGGCCCCGGCCCGCTGAAGGCAGTGGCCGGGGCCCCGAAACACCTGTTTCTGGCGGGCGGGCTGATCGCGTTCTACGTGCTGTCCATCACCTGGATCGCGCCGAGTTTCGGTGTCGGAAACGCGGTGTTCTTCGTGCTGCTGGGGCAGCTCGTCTCGGCCGCCACGATCGACCATTTCGGGCTGATGGGCGCCCTGCCCCAGCCGCTGACGCCCACCCGCGCCACCGGAATCGCGGTAATGGCGGTGGGCGTGTTCGTGACCTTGCGGGCCTGAACCTATTCCGCGATCACCACGCGGGTGTCTTTCAGCCCGGCCTTTTCGACCATGTGATACAGCGTTTCGGCGTTTTCGGGCGCAAGACGGATGCAGCCGGCCGAGGCGGGCGCGCCAAGCTGACCCACCGCCTCGGTTCCGTGGATCGCGTAATTGCCCAGAAAGAAGATCGACCAGGGCATCGCCGCGCCGTTGTAGATCGTCGAGCGGTGAAACGGCGTCATCCAGACCGGGGTGAACGTGCCGACCGGGGTACATTTGCCTTCGCGCGCGGTGGAGACGGGCCATTCGTAAAGCCGTTCTTCGCGCGCGAACACGGTCATCTTCTGATCCGACAGGTCGATGCGCACCGTGACGGCCTGCGCCAGCGACAGGGCTGGCAGAAGGCACAGCAACAGCACGAGCGCGCTGCGTCTCATTTCTGGATCGTCTCCAGCCATTCGGCAAGGGCGACGATATCGGCCGAAGTTTCGACCACCGTTCCGTCGGGCCCGTCAAGCACCGCACTTTCGCCGCCGAGCAGGGCGCCGAAGACAGGCATCGGCCCGCCATGGCCAAGCAGCTCGGCCCGGCCATCGATCACTCCGACCACGTCAAGCATCGGGAAGGTGCCGCCGTTGCGCGCCGAAAGCGCGGTCAGATCCGGCGCCGCGATGGTCAGCACCGCGGTCATCGGCCCGCCGCCCCGCGCGTCCAGCCCGTGGCAGGTGGCGCAATACTGGCGATACAGCAATGCGCCCCAGCCGGTTGTATCCGCCCAGGAGGGCTGCGGCGCAAGGGCGATACCGCACAGCAGGGACAGGGTCAGGCGCATCTGGATCTCCATTCGGTCACGCGGCGAGGCTAGGCCCGCAGTCTGCGCCATGCCTTGACCCGGATCAAGCGCGGCGCATCAGGCAAGGCGCCCGTTTTCCAGCCGCAGCGTGCGATCCATCCGCGCCGCCAGCGCCATGTTATGGGTGGCGATCAGCGCCGACAGGCCGGTGCCCTTGACCAGTTCCATCAACGTGCCGAACACCGTGTCCGATGTCGCCGGGTCCAGATTGCCCGTGGGCTCGTCCGCCAGCAGGATGCGCGGCGCGTTGGCCAGCGCCCGGCAGAAGGCCACCCGCTGTTGTTCCCCCCCTGACAGGGCGGCGGGGCGGTGATCGGCCCGCGCGGCGATGCCGACGCGGCCCAGAAGATCCCGCGCGCGGGCCTCGGCATCGCGGCGGCGGATGCCGTTGGCAAGCTGCGGCAGCACGATGTTTTCCAGCGCGGTGAATTCGGGCAGCAGGTGGTGGAACTGATAGACGAACCCCACGTCGTTGCGCCGGGCCGCCGTACGCTTGCGGTCGGGCAGGCGCGTCATGTCCTGCCCGTTGATCGCAACCGTTCCGGCATCGGGCGTATCCAGCAGCCCCGCGATGTGCAGCAGCGTCGATTTTCCGGCGCCCGACGGCGCCACCAGCGCCACGACCTCGCCCGGCTGAACCCGCAGCGCGGCATCGCGCAGCACCATCACCTCGCCGGGCGTGCCCTTGTTATAGGCCTTGGCGATCCCGTTCAGCTCCAGCACGGCATCATTCATAACGCAGCGCCTCTACCGGGTTCATCCGCGCCGCGCGGCGGGCGGGAAAGATGGTGACGACAAAAGACAGGCCCAGCGACAGACCCACCGCCGACAGCACATCGCCCGGCTGCAGCTTTGCCGGAAGGTTGTAGATGCCCCGGATCGACGGATCCCAGACGCCGCCGCCCGCGACGTAGTTCACGAAGGAAAAGATCGGGTCGATATAAAGCGCGAACAGGCAGCCCAGCGCCACCCCCGCCGCGGTTCCGATCAGCCCGACAAAGGCGCCACAGATGAAAAACACCCGCAGAACGGAGCCTTCGGTCAGGCCCATGGTGCGCAGGATGCCGATATCGCGCCCCTTGTTCTTGACCAGCATGATCAGGCCGGAGACGATGTTCATCGCCGCGATCAGCACCAGGATCGCCATGATGACGAACATCACGTTATCTTCGACATCCAGCGCCCGCAGGAAGGCACCCGAAGCATCGCGCCAGCTCCACAGCCTCGTGCCTTCGCCCGCGGCACCCAGCAGGGCGGCGGACAGGGCGGAAACGTTTTCGGGATCGCGCACCATCACCTCGATCTCGTCGGCCACGCCTTCACGGTTGAAATAGCGCTGCGCCTCGTCGAAGGGCATGTAGATGCGGGTGCGGTCGATGTCATAGCGGCCGGCGGTGAAGATATAGACCACCTCATAGGCATTGACGCGGGGCGAGGTGCCGAAGGCCGTCTTGACCCCCTCGGGCGAGATCAGCTTGACCCGGTCGCCCACCGCCACGCCAAGCGATTGCGCGATGCCCGAACCGATGGCGATGCCGTCGTTCAGCCTGTCGATATCACCGCTGAAATCCTCGGGGGCGGCGATGCGCGGGATGGTTTTCAGGTCGTCCAGGGCGATGCCGTAAACCTCTGCCCCGGCATTGCGCCCCAGGGACGACGCCATGATCTGGCCCTTGACCAGCGGCGCGGCGCGGGTAACCCCCGGCACCGCTGCGATGCGGCCGGCCATTTCGGCATAGTCGGCGATCGTGCGCGTGGTCTGCCCGGTTTCGGTCACCCGCAGCGAATTGTAGACGGTGACATGGGCGTTCGCGCCGAGGATCGTATCCACGAATTCCGCCCGGAACCCGGCCCGCACCGACAGGGTGGCGATCAGGGCGAACACGGCCAGGGTGATGCCGATCAGGCTGATCCAGGTCATCACGCTGACCCCGCCCTCGGCGCGGCGCGCGCGCAGATAGCGCCAGGCGATCATCCATTCGAAACCTGCGAAAGGGGCGGTGCGGTTGGCCAAGTCTGCTCCTTGTGCTGCGCCCGTCGGCGGGCGCGGTAAAAGATTCTCCGCGGAAAACCCTTGGAATTTCCGCGCCTCAGACCCCGGCGTAGATTTCGGTGATGCGGGCGATGGCGGCCTCGGGGGGCATCTCTTCGCTTTCGCCGGTGCGGCGGCTGGTCAGCTCGACCACGCCGTTCTTCAGCCCGCGCGGACCGACGGTGATGCGCCAGGGCAGGCCGATCAGATCCATCGTGGCGAACTTGCCCCCGGCCCTCTCGTTGCGATCGTCGTACAGCGGCTCCAGCCCCGCGCCCTCGAGCGCCTTGTAGAGCGCCTCGCAGGCCGCGTCGGCCTCTGCGTCGCCCTGCTTGAGGTTGATGATGCCGCAGTGGAAGGGCGTGACGCCTTCGGGCCAGATGATGCCCTTGTCATCATGGCTGGCCTCGATGATCGCCCCCACAAGGCGGCTGACGCCGATGCCGTGGCTGCCCATATGCACCGGCACCCGCGCGCCTTCGTGGTTGACCACGTTGGCGCCCATCGGTTCGGAATATTTGGTGCCGAAATAGAAGATCTGCCCGACCTCGATGCCGCGCGCGCTGCGGCGGCGGTCTTCGGGCACCTCGGCAAAGGCCGCCTCTTCGTGGGTTTCGTCGGTGCGGGCGTAGAGCGAGGTGAACTCCTCCATCACCGCCTGGCACTGGGCCTTGTCGTCATAGTCGATCTCGCGCGCACCAAGGCGGATGTCGGTGACGGCGCTGTCATAGAAGACCTCGCTTTCGCCGGTGTCGGCGAGCACGAGGAATTCATGGGTATCATCGCCGCCGATGGGCCCGCTGTCGGCGCGCATCGGGATCGCCTGCAGCCCCATCCGCTCGTAGGTGCGCAGATAGCTGACCAGATGCCGGTTATAGGCGTGCAGCGCGTCTTCTTTGGTCAGGTCGAAATTATAGCCATCCTTCATGTAGAATTCGCGCCCGCGCATCACGCCGAAGCGCGGGCGGATCTCGTCGCGGAATTTCCACTGGATGTGGTACAGCGTCAGCGGCAGGTCCTTGTAGCTGTTGACATTGGACCGGAAGATATCGGTGATCAGCTCTTCGTTGGTGGGGCCATAGAGCATATCGCGCCCGTGCCGGTCGGTGATCCGCAGCATTTCCTCGCCGTAATCCTCGTAGCGGCCGCTTTCGCGCCACAGATCCGCCGATTGCAGCGTCGGCATCAGCATCGGGATGTGCCCGGCGCGGGCCTGTTCTTCGTGCACGATCTGCTCGATCTTCCGAAGCACCTTGAAGCCCAGCGGAAGCCAGGAATAGATCCCCGCGCTGGCCTGTTTGATCATGCCGGCCCGCAGCATGTAGCGGTGCGACACGATCTGCGCCTCGGCGGGCGTCTCTTTCAGAACGGGCAGGAAATAGCGGGACAGGCGCATGTGCGGGCGGGCCTCTTGGCTGAAACGGTCCGCAATCTCCTATGCCATCGACACGCCCCAGACAAGCACCTCGCGCCCCTTGCAAGATGGGCGTGCATGGGCGAAGACTGAACCGGCAAGCGCAGGAGGCATGATGGCACTGCCGGAGAGACAACAGCTGAGGTACTGGGGCGTCGCCGCGGCGGTGTTCTTTGTGCTGTTGTGGTATCTGGGCGATGTGATCCTGCCCTTCGTGCTGGGCGGGGCGATCGCCTATTTCCTCGACCCCGCCGCCGACCGGCTGGAGGCGTGGGGCCTGTCGCGGGCGATGTCGACCGCGCTGATCATGCTTGGCGTGGCGCTGATCGTCATTCTGGCGATGCTGCTGATCATCCCGCTTGTGGTCGATCAGGCAACCGCGCTGATCGAGGTGGCGCCGGAGCTGTTGAACAACCTGCAGAAATTCGTGGCCGAGCGGTTCCCCGACCTGACCGAGACCAATTCGCTGCTGCGCCGTTCGCTGCAAAGCCTGGGCGACGCGATCCAGGCGCGCGGCGGCGAGCTGCTGAACCAGGTGGTCAATTCGGCGATGAGCCTGATCAGCATCCTGATGCTGCTGTTCATCGTTCCGATCGTGGCCTTCTACCTGCTGCTCGACTGGGACAAGATGGTGGCCCAGATCGACAGGCTGCTGCCGCGCGATCACGCGCCGGTCATCCGCCGGCTGGCGCACGAGATCGACGGCACCCTGTCCAGCTTCGTGCGCGGCCAGGGCACGGTCTGCCTGATCATGGCGGGGTTTTATGCCGTCACACTGATGCTGGTGGGGCTTCAGTTCGGGCTGGTGATCGGGCTGTTCTCGGGGTTGCTGGCCTTCATCCCCTATATCAGCTCCATCCTTGGCGGGGTGGTCGCGATCGGGCTGGCGGTTTTCCAGTTCTGGGGCGATTGGCTGATGATCGGGCTGGTGGCCGTGATCTATATCGGCGGGCAGATCGTCGAGGGCAATTTCATCACGCCCAAGCTGGTGGGTGACAGCGTCGGGCTGCACCCGGTCTGGCTGATCCTGGCGCTGACGGCGTTCGGCTCGGTCTTCGGCTTTGTCGGCATGCTGATCGCGGTGCCGGTGGCGGCCTCGATCGGCGTGCTGGCGCGGTTCGGGGTCGAACAGTACATGGCCGGCCGGCTTTATCGCGGGCTAGAGGCGCGCGAGGACGACTGATGGCAGAGCAGCTTGTCTTCGACCTGCCCCTGCGCGCCGCCCGGGGGCGGGAGGATTTCTTCGTCTCGCCCGCCAACGCGCTGGCGGTCGCGCAGATCGAACGCTGGGGCGACTGGCCGCAGCGCAAGCTGGTGCTGGTCGGCCCGGCCGGTGCGGGCAAGACCCATCTGACACATGTCTGGGCCGGGCTGGCCGGGGCCACGATCATCGCCGCCTCCGCCCTGCCCGGCGCCGATATCAGCGCCCTGTCGCGCTGCGGCGCCGTGGCGGTGGAGGATGCCGACCGCACCGCCGGCGACACCGCCGCCGAACAGGCGCTGTTCCACTTGCACAACCTGCTGCTGGCCGAAGGCGGCACCCTGTTTCTGACGGCCCGCATCGCACCGCGCCTGTGGCCGCTGGCCCTGCCCGATCTGAAAAGCCGGATGGAGGCCACCGCCACCGCCACGCTGGAGCCGCCCGACGACATGCTGTTGTCGGCGCTGCTGGTGAAGCTGTTCACCGACCGCCAGCTTGCGGTGCCGCCGGGCCTGATTCCCTATCTCGTCGGGCGGATGGAACGCTCTTTCGCCGCCGCACAGGCATTGGTCACCGCGCTGGACGCCCGCGCCCTGGCCACCGGGCGCAAGATCGGCGAGCGTCTGGCCGCCGAGGTTCTGGACAATCGCCCGACCCGCGGGTGATAACGGCGACATATTCCCAAAATGGTATCCGACCCTTCCATGACACCTGCTGATTTCCTGAAATCCCCCCTGCCCGCCCCCGTCGAGGTGCCCGAGAGCCATCGCACCGGGCCCAAGCGGTTCTGCAACCGGGAACTGAGCTGGCTGGGTTTCAACTGGCGGGTGCTGGATGAATCGCGCAACCCGCGCGTGCCGCTGCTGGAGCGGGTGCGGTTCCTGTCGATCTCTGCGACCAATCTGGATGAATTCTACACCGTCCGCGTGGCCGGCCTGCGTGAGCTGGCCAAGGCCGGCAACACCACCCCCGCCGCCGACGGGCTGACCCCGGCCGAACAGCTGGTGCTGATCGACAAGGACGCGCGCAAACTGCTGCAGGCGCAGCAGACCGTGTGGAACCAGCTCAAGCGCGAGATGGAGGAGGAAGGCATCCACATCCTCACCCGCTCCAAGCTGACAAAGCGCGACCGGGTCCAGCTCGAGACCCATTTCCTCAACAAGGTCTTCCCCGTCCTGTCGCCGCTGGCGATCGACCCGGCGCATCCCTTCCCGTTCATCCCCAACACCGGCTTTTGCCTTGCGCTGCAGCTCGAACGGGTCCGCGACGGCCGCCCGCTGCAGGCACTGCTGCCGATCCCGCATCAGATCGACCGGTTCGTGTCCCTGCCCGCGAAAGAAGGCGAACACCGGGTGCTGCCGCTCGAAGAGCTGTTGCTGATCCACGTCAACTCGCTCTTTCCCGGCTACAAGGCGCTGGGAAGCTGCACCTTCCGCGTGCTGCGCGACAGCGATCTGGAGGTCGAGGAAGAGGCCGAAGATCTGGTGCGCGAATTCGAAGTCGCCCTGAAACGCCGCCGCCGGGGCGAGGTGGTGCGCATGAAACTGTCCGCCGGCGCCCCCGAAGAGCTGCGCTCGGTCATCATGAACGAGCTTCACATCACCGAGGCCGAGGTGATCGAGGTGCGCGGGCTGATCGGCGTCTCCGACCTCCGGGAGCTGGTGCTGGACGACCGGCCAGATCTTCTGTGGCCCTCCTTCACGCCGCGGGTGCCCGAGCGTGTGCAGGATCATGACGGCGACATGTTCGCCGCGATCCGCCAGAAAGACATGCTGCTGCACCACCCCTACGAAACCTTCGACATGGTGGTCCGCTTCCTGCAACAGGCGGCGAGCGATCCCGACGTGGTGGCGATCAAGCAAACGCTCTACCGCACCTCCAAGGATTCCCCGATCGTCTCGGCGCTCTGCGAGGCCGCCGAAGACGGCAAATCGGTCACCGCGCTGATCGAGCTGAAGGCGCGCTTTGACGAGGCCGCCAATATCCGCCAGTCCCGCCGGCTGGAGCGGTCGGGCGCGCAGGTCGTCTACGGGTTCATCAAATACAAGACCCACGCCAAGATCAGCACCGTGGTCCGGCGCGAGGGCGATCAGCTCGTGACCTATACCCATTACGGCACCGGCAACTACCACCCGATCACCGCGAAGATCTATACAGACCTCAGCTTTTTCACCTGCGACGCGGCGCTGGGGCGCGATGCGACCAAGGTGTTCAACTATGTCGGCGGCTATGCCGAACCCGAAGGGCTGGAAAACCTCTCGATCTCGCCGATCTCGCTGAAATCCACGCTGCTCGACCGGATCCGCCGCGAAGCGGAATTCGCCCGCCTGGGCCGCCCGGCCGAGATCTGGGGCAAGGTCAACTCGCTGATCGAGCCCGACATGATCGACGCCTTCTATGCCGCCAGCCAGGCGGGAGTGAAGATCAACCTGGTGGTGCGCGGCATCTGCGGGCTGCGGCCGGGCATCAAGGGGCTGTCGGAAAACATCCGCGTCAAATCCATCGTCGGGCGGTTTCTGGAACATTCGCGCATCGCCTGTTTCGGCAATGGTCACGGGCTGCCGTCGAAAAAGGCCAAGGTCTATATCTCGTCGGCCGACTGGATGGGGCGCAACCTGAACCGCCGGGTGGAAACCCTGGTCGAGATCAGGAATGACACGGTGAAGGAACAGATCGTCAATCAGATCATGGCCGCCAACCTGGCCGATACCGCGCAAAGCTGGGTGATGAACCCGGACAACAGCTTTACCCGCCATCCCGTCACGGAGGGCGCGTTCAACTGCCACCGGTTCTTCATGGAAAACCCGTCGCTTTCGGGGCGGGGAACCGCCGGCGCGGCCGATGTGCCGCAACTGGCGCATTCCAAGGATTGACGCCGGGGGGCCGGTATTGGCAAGGTCCGGGCAGACCTGCGGGGGTTAAGCACATGGATGGCAGCGCAGACCAGCGCTCTGACGATTGGGGGCCGTTCGGCCGCCCGCTCTTCGAAGACCCCTCGGCGCGGGCCCTGTCGCGCGTCGGCGTGGTCGATGTGGGGTCGAACTCGGTCCGGCTGGTGGTGTTCGACGGCGCCGCGCGCAGCCCGGCCTATTTCTACAACGAAAAGCTGATGTGCGGCCTGGGCGCCGGGCTGGGCGAAACCGGCCGGCTCAACCCCGAAGGCCGCCGGCGGGCGCTGTCGGCGCTGCGCCGCTTCGCGCTGCTGGCCGAAGGCATGGGCGCCGTGCCGCTCACCGTGGTCGCCACCGCCGCCATGCGCGAGGCCGAGGACGGCCCCGAATTCTGCGCCGAGATCGAACGCGAGACCGGGCTGAAACCCTGGGTCATCGACGGCGAGGAAGAGGCCCGCCTGTCGGCCCAGGGGGTGCTGCTGGGCTGGCCCGGCGCCGACGGGCTGGTCTGCGATATCGGCGGCTCGTCGATGGAACTGGCCGAACTGCACGAAGGCCGGGTGGGCAAACGCGTGACCTCGGCGCTGGGTCCGCTGAAGCTGCGCGATGTGAAGGGCGGCGCCAAGGCGCTCGACAGCTATGTCTCGGGCATCATGGCCGATCTGGCCGCGACCATGGGCACCGGCCATGACCGGCTCTACCTCGTCGGCGGATCATGGCGCGCCATCGCCCGCCTGGATATGGAGCGGCGCGGCTATCCGCTGCTGGTGCTGCACGAATACCGGATGACACGCAAATCGATCCTGCAAACCATCCGCTGGATCGCCGAAAATGATACCGACGAACTGCGCGCCCGCACCGGCGTCTCGTCCACGAGGATGGCGCTGGTGCCGGTCGCGGCGCAGGTGCTTCGCCAGCTTCTCTATACGCTGAAACCAAAGGAGATCTTCGTCTCCAGCTACGGCATCCGCGAAGGGCTGCTGTACGAGCAGATGCCCGAACGGCTGCGCGCCCGCGACCCGCTGATAGAGGCCTGCCGCTTCGCCGAGGCCAGCTCGGCCCGGCTGCCGGGCTTCGGCGCCCAGCTTTTCCGCTTCGTGCAGCCGCTGTTCAGCACCTCGGGCGATCAGCGCAAGCGCCTGGTCAAGGCCGCCTGCCTGCTGCACGACACCGCCTGGCGCGCCCATCCCGATTACCGGCACGAGGTCTGCTTCGACAACGCCACCCGCGCCAACCTGGGCGGGCTGGATCACGAGGGCCGGGTGTTTCTGGGGCTGGCGCTGCTGCACCGCTACAAGAACAACCGCGCCGGCAGCCGGCTGGACCCGCTCTTCGCCCTGCTCAGCGAAAAGCAGATCGGCGATGCCGAAGTGCTGGGCAAGGCGATGCGCTTCGGCGCGATGTTCTCGTCCAAGGCGCTCGACCAGATGGCCGAGCTGCACTATCACCCCAAGCAGAAACGGCTCGAACTCTGGCTCGCCCCCGCCGCCCGCGATCTGTTCGGCGAGGTCGCCGAGGCCCGCTTCGCCTCGCTGGCCAAATCCCTGGGCGTCGAAACCGGCGTAAAGATCAAACGGGCCTGACCCTTTCATCTTTCCGAAAATATCCCCGCCGGAGGCATGAAACTTTCCGGCGCCTCAGATCTCGATCCCGTGCTCCGGGTCGGGCAAGGCGGGCGCGGGCGGCTTGCGCCGGATGATGATATCGCCATTCGGCAGGCGCTCGGGCATCTCATAGGCATCGAAATCGTCGATCAGCCGCAGCAGCGCGCGCATCGTGGGCTCCAGGCGCGCGGCCAGGCCCCGCATCGCCGGCTCCATCTCGTCGGCCAGCCCTTCGAAAAACTGCCGCGCGCCCTCCTCAAGGCGTTTCAGCCCCTCTTCCATATCGCCCTGCGCATGGGCGGGGGCGGCAAGCAGGCTGGCCGAAAGGGCAAGGGCGAAAAGGTGTTTCATGATCCGAGTATAAGCGCGCGCGCACCCCATTTGAAGATCAGAGCGCGAGGTCGAGCGTCACCGGAAAATGGTCCGACGCGGTCAGCAGCGCGTCGCGCAACTCCGGCACCGCATAAAGGCTGGGGTCGTCGAACGGGTGCCAGATGCGCCAGCGCGGTGCCCTTTCCCGCAGATCGGGCGAGATCATCACATAGTCCAGCAGCGCTGAAAGATAGCGCATTTCCCTTTCGATGAAGAACCGCGCGGTGGCGGGCTGGGCGCACAGCCGCCCCTGAAGCGCCTCGCGCGCATGTGGGTCATAAAGCCGCAGCGCCTCTTCCTCTTCCTCTTCCTCTTCCGCCGTGCCCAGCACGATCTCGACCCCGGAATGGCCGAACAGCTTTTCATATTCGTCCAGGCCGGGGCCGTCGTTGAAATCGCCCAGCACGATCAGCGGATCGCCGGCGCGCAGATGGTCCACCACCCGCTGGCGCAGCCAGATACATTGCGCAAGCTGCTTGCGCCGGTTGTCGATCGACACGCGCATGATTTCGTCGGCGGTGCGCGCGCCATGTGGCGCCTTGGATTTCACGTGCACGCCGATCATGCGGAAGCGCTGCCCCCCCGGCGTTTCCACGGCCAGCTCCAGCGGCGGCTTGGAAAACCGGATCAGTTCCGGCGCCATGTCCACATCCACGTCCCAGCGGAACACCGAATCGAACCGGGGCGCATCGGAAGAGCCCTTCTTGCCGGTCTGCGCGCCCTGCGGATCGTGCCGGGGCGTCAGTGCATCGGGGTCGTAAAGCAGCGCGATTTCCTGCTGGGTATGGTTGCGAAACCCGACGATGGCGCGGCGCGCGCGCAGCCCCATCCGTTTCGCGAAGGTCTGCAGCGCGGGCACGGTCGCGCGCTGGCCGTTATGGTCGGGCGCCTCGATGATCATCACCGCATCCGCGTCCAGCGCGGTGAACACGATACCCAGCGCCGCGATCTGATCGCGCCGCCGCACATCGCGCCGGCCCGACCAGCCGCCGTCGTCCAGCAGCAGCCCGTCGTCGTCGAACAGCGAGTTGAACCATTCGACGTTATAGGTGGCGATCCTCACGCCGCGCGCTCCTCGACGATTTCCTCCCAGGCGCGGTTGATCGCGATCAGCCGGGTTTCGGCCAGTTTCACCGCCTCTTCCGGCACCCCGCGCGCGATCATCCGGTCGGGGTGCGAGGCGCGCACCGCGTCGCGCCAGGCCTTGCGGATCTCGTTCAGCGAGGCCTCGCGGGGCACGCGCAGCACGTCATAGGGATCGGGCGGCGTATCGGCCACGAAACGCGCGCGAAGCGCGCGGAAGCACGGGCCCGACAGGCCGAAGATCTCGGCCACGCGAAACAGGAACTGATCCTCGTTCGGGTGATATTCGCCATCGGCCACGGCGATGTGGAACAGGCCTTCCAGCAGATCGGCCAGCGGCCCTTCATCGTCGCCGAACATCCGGCGGATACGGTGGGCGTATTCCTCGAACCCGGCCACGTCCTGACGCGCCAGATTGAAGACGCGCGCGGCGTTGCGCGCCTCGGCCTGGGGGATGGTGAACACCTCGCGGAAGGCCGCGACCTCGTTACGGGTGACATGCCCGTCGGCCTTGGCCATCTTGGCCCCCAGCGCGATCACCGCGATGGCAAAGGCAACGCTGCGCTCTGGCGGCGTGCGCAGCCGGTCAAAGACCGTTGCCAGGCTTTCGCCTTTGGCAAGGGCGGCAATGGCGTCAGAGATGCGGGTCCAGATCGACATGCGGGCAGAGTATCGGCTGCGGCGCGGGCTGTCAGGCCGCGATTACAGAAATTTCTGCATCAACACGAGGTCCAGCCACTGGCCCCATTTCCGGCCGACCTGCGGCAGGCGGGCGACCTCGGCAAAGCCGATGGCGGCGTGAAAGGCGATGCCTTCGGCGTTCGTGGCGCTGATGCCGGCGAAAAGCGAGTGGATGCCGGCGGCGCGGCCGTGATCCTCGAGCGCGGCGATGAGGGCGCGGCCCGCGCCGTGGCCACGCGCGCCCGGCGCCAGAATGATGGTGTGTTCCATCGTGTGCACATATCCGGCGCCGCCCCGGAACGGGCCGTAGGTGGCAAACCCCTGCACCCGGCCGCCGATTTCGGCCACCAGAAACGGTTCCCCCGCCGCCGCCTTCGCGGCCAGCAGCTGCGCCACGCCTTGCGCCGTCCGCTCCTCGGGGCTGAAGATGATCAGCGTGTCGCGGATGATGGCGTTCCAGATCGGAAGGATGGCGGCGATATCATCGGGGGCCGCGGCGCGGATGCGCAGGGGGCCGGGGCCTGCGGGTTGGTCGTTCATTCACATCCCTCTTGTTGGCGGCGTCAGCCCAGAATGACGTCCAGCAACAACATCAGGATCAGCCCCACGGTCAACCCCGTCGTGGCGGCATTCTGATGGCCGTGGCGGTGGGTTTCGGGAATGATCTCGTGGCTGATGATATAGATCATCGCCCCCGCCGCGAAGGCCAGCCCCCAGGGCAGCAACACCGCCGACAGGCTGACCGCCGCCGCACCCAGCAGCCCGCCCACCGGCTCCACCAGCCCGGTGGCCAGCGCCACCAGAAACGAACGGCGCCGGCTGTAGCCCTGCCCGCGCAGCGCCACCGCCACGGCCAGCCCCTCGGGCGCGTTCTGCAGCCCGATGCCCGTCGCCAGCGAAATCCCGTTCGCCACATCGCCGCCGCCGAAGCCGACGCCGACAGCCATGCCCTCGGGGAAATTGTGGATGGTGATGGCCAGCACGAACAGCCAGATTTTCGCCAGCGCCCCGGCATCGGCGCCTTCGTGGCCCTGAAAGAAATGCTCATGCGGCAGGGTTTCGTTCAGCCCCGCCACCACCAGCGCGCCCAGCCCGATGCCCGCCCCCGAGATCAGCGCCGCGATCACGACAGAGCCATACATCGCCTCGGCCGCGTCGATCCCCGGAAGGATCAGAGAAAAGAACGAGGCCGACAGCATGACCCCCGCCGCGAAGCCCAGCATCGCGTCGTTGGCGCGGCGCGAAACGCTCTGCCCCAGCAGCACCGGCAGCGCGCCGACCGCCGTCATCATCCCTGCGGCGAGGCTGGCCAGAAGACCCATCGTGACAATGTTCATGGGGCCCATCCTTGCGCCAAACCCGCGCCCCGGCCAAGCGCTTTGTGGCACAGGGAGATTGCCAGAAATCCGCCCGATTGGTAACGAGACATGACCAATGCGGAAGGACGCCCCATGCCCGTCATCACCAGCATCGAAGACCTGCGCCGCCTCTACAAGCGCCGCGCGCCCCGGATGTTCTATGACTATGCCGAGGCCGGAAGTTGGACAGAGCAGACCTTTCGCGAAAACAGCAGTGATTTCCAAGACATATACCTGCGCCAGCGCGTGGCGGTGGATATGGAGGGCCGCTCGACCA
Organism: Actibacterium naphthalenivorans; assembly: GCF_014196965.1. GTDB lineage: Bacteria > Pseudomonadota > Alphaproteobacteria > Rhodobacterales > Rhodobacteraceae > Actibacterium_A > Actibacterium_A naphthalenivorans. The sequence goes on from NZ_JACIEQ010000001.1 coordinate 709,926, forward strand.
CGTCGCGGATGATTGGGCAGGACGTCGCGATGCCGGTGGCGCTGGCACCGGTCGGCCTGACCGGCATGCAATGCGCCGATGGCGAGATCAAGTCCGCCCGCGCCGCCGAGAAATTCGGAGTGCCCTTCACCCTGTCCACCATGTCGATCTGTTCGATCGAGGATGTGGCCGAACACACCAGCGCACCGTTCTGGTTCCAGCTGTACGTGATGCGGGATGCCGATTACATCGCCCGGCTGATCCAGCGCGCGAAGGATGCGAAATGCGGCGCGATGGTGCTGACGCTGGATCTTCAGATCCTGGGCCAGCGGCACAAGGATCTCAAGAACGGGCTGACGACGCCGCCAAAGATGACGATCCCGACGATGCTGGACCTGTCCACCAAATGGCGCTGGGGGCTGGGGATGCTGGGCACGAAGCGGCGCCAGTTCGGCAATATCGTGGGCCATGCCGCAGATGTGGAAGATGCCTCATCGCTGATGACATGGACGGCAAAGCAGTTCGATCCCCGGCTCGACTGGGAAAAAGTGAAGGATTACAAACGGCAGTGGGGCGGCAAGCTGATCCTGAAGGGGATTCTGGATGCCGAGGACGCCAGGATGGCGCTGCAGGTGGGCGCCGATGCGATCGTGGTATCGAACCACGGCGGGCGGCAGCTGGACGGTGCGCTTTCGGCGATCCGCGCCCTGCCCGCGATCCTGGATGCGGTGGGCGACAAGATCGAGGTCCACCTCGACAGCGGTATCCGGTCGGGCCAGGACGTGCTGAAGGCGCTGGCGATGGGTGCAAAGGGCACCTACATCGGCCGCGCCTATATCTACGGGCTGGGCGCGATGGGCGAGGCCGGCGTGACAAAGGCGCTGGAGATCATCCACAAGGAGCTGGACACCAGCATGGCGCTGTGCGGGCGCAAGCATGCCCGCGATCTGGACCGTGACGTGCTGCTGGTGCCCGAGGGGTTTGCCGGAAAATGGCAATGAAACGGTAACCGAGGTTTCGCCCCCCGGTCACCGGCCTGTCACCCTTTGTTCGCAGTGTAGCACCGTTCTTCCCCTCAGCATCCGGAGTGCACTGATGTTCAAACACGCTCTTTTCGGCGCCGTCGCCCTGACGGCCGGCGCCCTGACGGCCCAGTCCGAGCCCTTCACCTTCGTCGCGCTTGGCGATGCGCCCTATGGCACGCCCGAAGAGGTGTTCGCCCCCTTCGAAACGCTGATCGCCACGGTCAACGCGCGCAAGCCCGCCTTCACCATCCATGTGGGGGATACCAAATCCGGCTCCACCCCTTGCGACGACGCGATGCTGGATGCGCAGCTTGGCTTTCTGAACAGCTTCGCGCCGGCCGCCGTCTATACGCCGGGCGACAATGAATGGACGGATTGCCACCGCCCCAAGGCCGGCGGCTTCGATCCGCTGGAACGGCTGGACTACATCCGCCGCACCTATTTCACCGATCCATCGACAAGTTTCGGCACCGATCCGATCGCGCTGGAAAGCCAGGCGGTGGTGATGGCCGACCGCTTTGCCACCTACGTGGAAAACACCCGCTTTGCCCATGAAGGCGTGCATTTCATCCAGGCCCATGTTGTCGGCTCCAACAACAACCTGGAGGCCCGCGACCAGAAAGCGGCGATGGAGTTCTTTGCCCGTGACGCCGCCAATGTCGCCTGGCTGTCCGACAGTTTCGATCAGGCCATCGCCGCGGATGCCGCCGCCGTGGTTCTGTCGATCCATGCCGATATGTTCGAGTTCGATTTCGGCCCCGCATGGGCGCCCGAAGGATTTCTGCGCCATTCGGGTTTCATCAACTTCGCCGGGGTGCTGACCGAAAAGGCCGCGGCCTTCGACAAGCCGGTTCTGCTGATCTTCGGCGACAGCCACAAGTTCCGCGTGTTCCGCCCCTTCCCCAAGGCGGCCCCCAAGATGACCGCGCTGGAAGTGTTCGGCTCTGCCGACATGCACGCGGTCGAGGTGACGGTGACCCCCGATGATCCGGCGGTGTTCGGCGTGACCCCGATCCTGAACCCGGCGCTTGACGGTCAGGGCTGAAACGATCCGCAGCGCCCGGGGCTCGCGGGCCCCGGGCATCCGCGAAACCTTTGGCCGGCACGCCGAATCATGCCACCATCCGGCACGTGCGCGCCGGATTTCAAGCGCGCCGATCCGCCTTTCATTGACCCGATTGCATGACGGAGGAGATTGCCGATGTTAGACCCGGAAGAAGAGATCAAGGCCGTCATCCGGAAGATCGACGATATTCTCGAGGCGCGGCGCCCGGCGGGCATATCCACCTTCGGCAGCGGCACCGCCGCGCTTTCCCACGAAAGCAGCGACGATCTTCTGCGCGTGAACCTCGAGGCGGCGAAGGTGGTCCTGTCGGCGGCTTCAATGAACCTGATGGGCGAGTGCCGGCAGGAACAGCCCTATCGCCCCCTGCGCCCGATCATCACCGAGGATGGCGATCTGCAATGGTGCTGCACCCATGTTCCGCCCCATTGCGTCAAGGTCTGATCCATGCTGTGGGAGGTGATCGACAGCAAGGTGCGCAGCGCGATCTTTTCGCTGGTCTCCGTCGGCTTCGGCGCGATCCTCTATCTGAAAAAGCCCTGGGCGGGGTTCTCGCTTTTTGCGCCCGCTGACTGGCCCGTAGCGCTTTGGGTGCTGCTCGCGATGCTGGCCATCGGCATCGTGCTGCCGTTTCTTGGCGGATATGCCATCAAACGCGCGCCTGTGGCCGCCCTGTTTCTGTTTGAAATGCGCGCCTTCTGGGTTCTGGCCCTGCTGGCGGTGATCGTTGCCGCCGGGTTGCTGGCCTCGGGCGTGCTGGCCACGTCCGAACAGGACCCGGCCGATCTGAAAGCGTCGATGAGCGCGGTGGAAAAGGCGGTGACGGCGGTGTTCGCCGCGCTGGCGGTGGCCATCGCGGGGGAAAAATCGTCTTCGGCGACGGCGCTTCTGGCGCAGCGCAAGTTTCAGGAAGCGTTCAAGGGCCATGCCGCGACGCTTCCGGCGGCCGAACAGGCCTGGGGGCGGATGGTCGAACATGCGGTGTTTTCCGACCCGTTCGCGCCCTCCTCGACCACCAACCGCGACGGCTCCGCCGCGGCGGGCGCTTCGGGCTGGGGCTGGGATGCGCGGTGGGCGCGCGCCCGCGCCGTGGCCGCGAACCTGGCCTGACCCCGGCAAAGCGCGGGCCGCGACGGTTTTCCCCTTCCAATCTTCGCCGTTCTCGCCTATACGCGCGGCTTCATTCGGGCATGCACCCTTGGAGGATGCCCATAACATTGGAGAACGACTATGGCTGGTGAGATCCCTGATCTTCACGCCACGGTACGGACGGGGACAGGCAAGGGGGCCGCTCGTCAAGCTCGTCGTGAGCAATTCGTACCGGGCATCATCTATGGCGGCGGGGCAAACCCTGTCGCGATCAATCTGAAATACAACGAGCTGCTGAAGCGGCTGAAATCCGGGCGCTTTCTGTCGACGCTGTTCAACATGAAGGTCGAAGGCCAGGAAGACGTGCGCGTGATCTGCCGCAGCGTGCAGCGCGATGTGGTCAAGGATCTGCCGATCCACGTTGATTTCATGCGCCTGCGCCGCACCTCGCGCATCAACCTGTTCATCCCGGTCGAGTTCCTGAACGAGGAAATCGCACCCGGCATCAAGAAGGGTGGCGTTCTGACCGTTGTGCGCCCCGAGGTCGAGCTGAAGGTCACCGCCGGTGACATCCCCGAAAAGCTGACGGTGGATCTGACCGGTCGCGACATCGGCGATACCATCCACATCTCGGACATCACCCTGCCCGAGGGCACGCGCCCGATGATCACCGACCGTGACTTCGTCATCGCCAATATCTCGGCCCCGTCGGGCCTGCGTTCGGCCGATGACGAAGAAGGCGAAGAAGAGGCAGAGACCACCGAGGAGTGATCCCCGGCCTCTGGCAGAATTTGAAAACGCGGGGCCCCGGCCTCGCGTTTTTGTTTGCCGCTCCGGCGGACGCGCCCTAGGTAAGGGGCAGGGAAACAGCAGGAGGCGCGCGATGCGGCTTTTCGTAGGTCTGGGCAATCCCGGCGCGAAATATGCGGGCAACCGGCACAATATCGGCTTTATGGCGGTGGATCGCATCGCCGCCGACTATGGCTTTGCCCCCTGGCGTGCGAAGTTTCAGGGGCAGATGGCCGAAGGCCGGCTGGGCAGCGAAAAGGTGCTGCTGCTGAAACCTGAAACCTTCATGAACCGCTCGGGCCAGTCGGTGGGCGAGGCGATGCGATTCTACAAGCTGACGCCGGGCGACATCACCGTATTTCATGACGAGCTGGACCTTGCGCCGGGCAAGTGCCGGGTGAAACAGGGCGGCGGGCACGCGGGGCACAACGGCCTGCGCTCGATCCACGAGCATATCGGCGAAGCCTATGGCCGGGTCCGGCTGGGCATCGGCCATCCGGGCCACAAGGACCGCGTGGCGGGGTATGTGCTGAGCGATTTTGCCAAGGCCGATCAGGTCTGGCTGGACGATCTGCTGCGCGGGCTGTCCGACGGCGCCCCGGCCTTGGCCGCGGGCGACACGGGCCGGTTTCTGAACGCGGTCGCCCTGCGGGTGGCGCCGCCGCGATCGTCCAAGACCGAGCCGGTGGCGAAACCCGAAACCCCGCCCATACCCGAGAGGAAAGCGGATTCGCGCAGCCCTCTGCAAAAGCTCGCGGACCGGTTCCGGTGACCCTGCGCGCGGCCCTCTTGCAACAGGCAGAGAACTGCGCGGCGCTCGGCTCGCCCTTCACCGCGCGGCTGCTGCGGCTGACAGCCGACCGGCTGCGCCCCGGCACGCCCGTCGCCGACCGGATGCTGACCTGGCAAGGCGATTTCGGCCCCCGTGGCCAATCGGTGCCACTGCGCTTTGCCGGGGCGCTGCACGGGCTGGTGCTGTCGGGCGAAGCGCCCGACCTGGCCGCCGCCTATCCGCCGCACGATCCCACCGATGATGCGCTGTGGCAGGCGGTGAGCGGGGCGCTGACGGCGCAGGAAGACCGGCTGCAGCGCTGGCTGGACAGCGCCCCACAGACCAACGAGGTGCGCCGAAGCGCGCCACTGATCGCCGCCGGGCATTGGCTGAGCGCACGCTACGGGCTGCCGCTGATCGTGTCGGAAATCGGTGCCAGCGCCGGCCTGAACCTGATGTGGGATCACTTCGCGCTGGACTTGCCCGACGGGCGGCGCGGGCCGCGGGATGCGGCACTCGTGCTCGACCCTGACTGGCGCGGCGACCTGCCGCCGCTGGCCGCCCCCCGGATCGCAGACCGCCGCGGCGTCGATCTGAACCCGCTCGATCCCGCCAATCCGGCGGATGCCCTGCGCCTGCGCGCCTATATCTGGCCCGATCAGCCCGACCGGCTGGCCCGCACAGAGGCCGCCATCGCCGTGGCCCGCGCGCCGGTGGACCGGGCCGACGCGCTCGACTGGCTGGGGCCGCATCTGGCCCGGCAATATCCCGGACACCTGCACCTGATCTATCACACCATCGCCTGGCAATACCTGCCCGCACAGGCGCAGGCCAGGGGCAACGCCATCATCGACGCCGCCGGCGCACGAGCCAGCGCCGAGGCCCCGCTGGCCCGTTTCGCGATGGAGGCGGATGGCGCCTCGCCCGGCGCCGCCCTGACCCTGCAGCTGTGGCCCGAGGGTCAGGTGTTGCCGATGGGACGCGTCGATTTCCATGGCCGCTGGGTCGACTGGCAAAGCGGCACGGCAGAAGGAACCGCATGAGATGCAGAAAGACCCCGCGACCAACGTCCTCGGCCAGGAGTTGGCCCCCTGCTCCGCCCGCCCGCTGACCGGGTTCTTCCGCGACGGGCATTGCAACACCTGCGCCGACGATCACGGCAGTCATACCGTCTGTGTGGAGGTGACGGCGGAGTTTCTGGCCCTGTCGAAATACCTTGGCAACGATCTTTCCACCCCGCGCCCCGAGTTCCGCTTTCCGGGGCTGAAGCCGGGGGATCAATGGTGCCTGTGCGCCGCCCGCTTTCTGCAGGCGCATGAGGAAGGCTGCGCGCCGAAGGTGCGCCTTTCGGCCACCCATGCCCGCGCGCTGGAGATCGTGCCGCTGGAGATCCTGCAGCTCAACGCCCTGCCCGATTGAGGGTTAGCCGGCCTTGCCCAGCAAGGCGTCGTCCATCAGATCGTCGATGAACAGGCTCAGAAGCTGGGGCCGGCCGCTGACGCCTGCCTTGCGGTAGATCGCGTTGGTCTGCGCCTTGACCGTGCCTTCGGAGGTATTGCGCAGCGCGGCGATTTCCTGCGTCGACAGCCCCTTGATCGCAAACAGCGCCACGTCCTTCTCTGCCGGGGTCAACGCCCATTGCGCGAACCGCTCCTGCATCAATTCCGCGAAGGCGCCCGAGGCGACGCGCAGCTGTTCCTGATAGCGCTGGGTTTTCTGCATCGTCCGCCGCAGCGCCACGGCCCCCAGCACCAGCCCGAGGATCAAGCCGACCGCCGCGCCGATCTCCAGCAGCTCGCGGGTTTGCCAGCTGATCGGCGTCGTGCGCAGGCCGACGACGCTCAGAACGATGTCAGAGACGAAGAACACCGCGCAGATTGCCTGAACCAGCAATATCGCGATCACGAAAACCCGGTCTTTCAAATGCCTTCAGTCCCCCCGGTGCGGGTTTCGTGGCCCCCCGAAGGGGATGGCCGCCTTACCCGTCTTCATCTTCATCCTCGTCTTCGTCTTCGTCTTCATCCTCATCTTCGTCGTCTTCGTTCGGCCCGCCCCGGCCGCCGCCAGACCCGCCCGGGGCATGGCTGTCGCGCGGATCGAAAAGCTCGGCGTCGTCCTCGTCGTCGTCATCCTCGTCGTCCCACAGATCGCGCAGGATCTCTCCCGTCCGCGGATTGAAGATGATTTCGCGCTCGACGCCGTTGCCATGGGCGACGATCCGGGTCCGCCCCAGCAACGTGCGCGACACACGGATTTCCGAAAAGCCCTGGCCGCGCAGCTGAGCGACGATACGCTCCTGAAGGTCAGCCGCAAAGGCGCCGCCGGCCCAGATCAGGGCCGCCGAAGCACAGCTCAGAAACAGTCTGCGTTGCATGATATCCTTTCGGGGCGTGCCAAATGGCGCCTTCGCTTCACATTCCCGAAACGAAGGCACCGTGGCAAGGGGGCGTCAGCGCAGATCAGCTGTCGTCGCCTTCGTCGTCATCAGAGTCAGAATCAGAGTCATCATCGTTGCTGTCGTCATCTTCAGCTTCGTTTTCGTCTTCACCCTCGTCCTCGTCCTCGAGACTCTCATCGTCATAATCGTCGATCTCTTCCTTGACGACATTGCCCTGGGCATCGAACGTGCGCTCGATTTCCTTGCCTCCGGCCTTCAGCTCTTCCTTCATCAACGTGCCGTCGATGCTATAGGTCCGTTCCAGCTTGCCCGCCGCGCCGGTGGCTTCGGCCCGGTATCGGGTCGCGCTGCGGCGGATCTCGATGCCGGAATAGCCGCTGCCGGACAGGTCGGACACGATCCCCTCGACAACCGGATCGGGGGTGGTCTGGGCAAGGGCGGCGGTGGACATCAACAGGGCGATGGCCGGAACGGCCAGGGTTTTCCTGAATTTCATGGGGTCTTCCTTTCACTGTCATGGCAACGCCGATGCGCGCCTCGTGAAAGGAGGTAAGCCCACCCCGGAAGCCGGGGATATTGCCCGCAGGTTTAAAGCCGGCCGCCTAAACCACAGGAAACCGCGCATAAACCAAAGTTTAGGCGCTGTATGCGCAGGCCCCGCCGTGCAGACGGGGCCGCGCCGGCGTCAGTCGCCGGTGTTCATGTCGAACCCGAGGTGTTTGGCCACGGTGAAGATATCCTTGTCGCCGCGCCCGCACATATTCATCACGATGATATGGTCAGCGGGCAACTCCGGCGCGATCTTCATCACGTGGGCCAGCGCGTGGCTGGGCTCCAGCGCCGGGATGATCCCCTCCTGCAGGCAACAAAGCTGAAACGCCTCCAGCGCCTCGGCATCCGTGATCGCCACATATTCGGCCCGGCCGGTATCGTGCAGCCAGGAATGCTCAGGCCCGATGCCGGGGTAATCCAGCCCGGCCGAAATCGAGAACCCTTCGAGGATCTGCCCGTCATCGTCCTGCAGCAGATAGGTGCGGTTGCCATGCAGTACGCCGGGGCGACCGCCGGTCAGCGATGCGCAATGCTCCATCTTGGCATTCACGCCCTTGCCGCCAGCCTCGACCCCGATGATGCGCACGTCCTTGTCATCCAGAAACGGAAAGAACAGCCCCATGGCGTTCGACCCGCCGCCGATGGCCGCGATCAGCGTATCGGGCAGGCGGCCCTCACCTTCCTGTTCTTCCAGCTGCCAGCGCACTTCCTTGCCGATGATCGACTGGAAATCACGCACCATCGCCGGATAGGGATGCGGACCCGCCACCGTGCCGATGCAATAGAACGTATCACGCACGTTGGTTACCCAGTCGCGCAGCGCATCGTTCATCGCGTCTTTCAGGGTGCCGCGGCCGGATGTCACCGGCACCACCTCGGCCCCCAAAAGGCGCATCCGGAACACGTTGGGCGCCTGACGCTCCACATCATGCGCGCCCATGTAGACCACGCATTTCAGCCCGAACTTGGCACAGACCGTGGCCGTGGCCACACCGTGCTGCCCGGCCCCGGTTTCAGCGATGATGCGCGTCTTGCCCATGCGCATCGCGAGGATGATCTGGCCCAGCACGTTGTTGATCTTATGCGCGCCGGTGTGGTTCAGCTCGTCGCGCTTGAGATAGATCTTGGCCCCGCCCAGATGTTTGGAAAGCCGGTCGGCATGGTAGAGCGGGCTGGGGCGGCCGACGTAGTTCTTCCACAGATCGTCCATCTGCGCCCAGAACGTGGGGTCGGTCTTGGCGCGTTCATATTCCTCTTCCAGCGACAGGATCAGCGGCATCAGCGTCTCGCTGACGAACCGCCCGCCAAAGGTGCCGAACCGGCCGTTTTCATCCGGGCCGGTCATGAAGCTGTTGATAAGGTCTTCGGCCATGGTCATACGTCTCCAAATCCAAATTCAGCGTGCAGAATTTGGTACAATTGTCTGGCAGATTCTTCGCTAAACTGAAGCGTCTGGCTGAGTTTCCCAGGCATGTCACGATCATCAGAACCGTAACTATTCAGCTGAAGAACTTTCATTCCGTCGCGTTCGCCAACCATGTATTTACATACAAGTTGGGTCGGGTGAGCAGATCGAACTTCTTTGTCATCCCTTTCGATTGATCTGACAAACGCCATCGCTCTCTCCCGTTCAATCCAGTTCGCGTTTAAAGCCAATATGCGACGCGGTAAAGCCGAGCCGCTGGTAAAACGCCTGCGCGCGGTTGCGGCTTTTGTTGGTGGTCAGCTGAATCAGGCGGCAGCCGGCGGCGCGGGCGCGGGCCTCGGCATCGGCCATCATCGCGGCCCCCAGCCCCTGCCCCCGCAGATCACCGGCCACCCGCACGCTTTCGACCTGTGCCCGGCGCGCCGCTTTCAGTGACAGGCCAGAAATCAGGGTCAGCTGATAGGTAGCGACGATCCGGCCGCCCGCATCCTCGCCCACGATCAACAGGTTGCCGCCCTCGGCCTGCATCGTGTCGAAAGCAGCCAGATAGGGCGCAAGGCCCGCCCCTTCGCGCGCGGCGCCCAGCGCGTCGTCAGCCAACAGCGCGACCACCGCGGCCACGTCATCGCGGCGGGCTTCGCGGAACCGCAGGCTCATGCCAGCGCCGCCTCGATAAAGGCCCCGATCAGCGCCGCATCCTTGACCCCCGGCGCGCTTTCCACGCCCGAGGAGACATCCACCTGCCGCGCGCCCGTCATCTGAATGGCCAGCGCCACGTTTTCCGGCGTCAGCCCCCCGGCCAGCATCCACGGCACCGGCCAGCGCCGGCCCGCGATCAGCCGCCAGTCAAAGGCCAGACCGTTGCCACCGGGCAAATCGGCCCCCTTCGGCGGCTTGGCATCGACCAGTAGCTGGTCGGCCACACGGCCATATTCGGCCAGAGCAGGCAGATCGTCGGCGTCGGCCACGCCCACCGCCTTCATCACCGGCAGCCCGTAGCGCGCCTTCACCTGCGCCACCCGCGCGGGGCTTTCGGCGCCGTGCAGTTGAAGCATGTCCAGCGGCACGCGGTCCACGATCTCGTCCAGCGCGGCATCGTCGGCATTCACCGTCAGCGCCACCTTGGCGACGCCCGGCGGCACCCCGGCCGCCAGCCCGTGCGCCTGTTCGATGCTTACATTGCGCGGGGATCTGGCGAAGAATACGAAGCCGACATAGGCCGCACCGGCCTCGACCGCCGCCGCGACATGCGCGGCTTCGGAAAGTCCGCAGATCTTTACCCTGATGTCCCCGGTTGCCATGACAGGCGGTTTAGCCTGCCTTGCCGCCATCCTCAAGCAGGGCGAGCACGTCGTCATTCGGTTTGGGGGCGGTGGCGGTCTTGAGCCGCTTGACCTCGCGCTCCAGCGTCTTGGCCTCGCGCTTGGCGCGGGTCGCTTCGGCGCGGTGGCGCGCCTCGCGCAGCCATTCCCAGATGAAGCCGATCAGAAGACCGGCCACAATGCCGCCGAACACCACAAGGAACAGCGGCAGGCGGATCTCCCAGTCGCCGCCGATGAAGCCCGATACACCCTCGGGCAAAAGCCGCAGCGAAACGAAACCACGGTTGGCCAGCGCGACCGTGATCAGGCTCAGCCCGAGCAAGACGAGAAAGAGATAGCGCAAATATCGAAACATCAGAAAATTCCGTTCATTTCTCGTTCAGACGATCCCGCAAAAGCTTACCCGTCTTAAAGAACGGCACGGATTTTTCTTCAACCTCCACCGATGCGCCGGTGCGCGGATTCCGGCCCGTGCGCGCATCGCGTTTCTTCACGGAGAACGCCCCGAAACCGCGCAGCTCCACCCGATCGCCGTTTGACATGGCGTCAATGATCTCTTCAAAGATCGTGTTCACGATGCGCTCCACGTCGCGCTGGTAAAGGTGTGGGTTCTCGTCCGCGATCTTCTGAATTAATTCTGATCTGATCATTAAAAAATCGGCCCCCCCGCCCTGCGCCTTCGAATGCGCATTTGTCTATGTTCTAAGCTTCACGACTATAATCTCCTTTTTCGCCATGAGAAACAGAAACCATTGGAAAAGCTTGGAAAACAGAGATTTCAGCGGCGAAGTTTCACATTCCGGGCAGCGAGCGCGGCTCTTGCACAGAAAGGTTAACGCGCCGGACGGCCCTGCCGGGCGTCACAAACGGCGTTGATTCGGGAAACGCGAAACGGCCCCGCATCGCTGCGGGGCCGTCCATTTCATGCCAAAGGCACGGTGTCTTAGTTGTCGTCGCCCTTGAGCGCGGCACCCAGGATATCCCCGAGCGACGCACCGGAATCCGACGAGCCGTACTGCTCGACCGCTTCCTTTTCCTCGGCGATTTCGCGCGCCTTGATCGACAGGCCCAGACGGCGGGTCTTGCTGTCGATATTGGTCACGCGCACATCAACCTTGTCACCAACCTGGAAACGCTCGGGGCGCTGGTCGGCACGGTCACGGGACAGATCGGAGCGGCGGATGAAGGATTTCATGCCTTCGTATTCCACCTCGATGCCGCCATCCTCGATCGCGGTCACTTCGACCGTGATGATCGAGCCGCGCTTCACGCCGCCCACGGCATCGGCGAACTTGTCGCCGCCCAGCTGTTTGACGGAAAGCGAGATACGCTCCTTGTCCACATCCACCTCGGTGACGACGGCCCTGACCGTGTCGCCCTTGCGGTAGTTCTGGATCGCATCTTCGCCGCGCTCGTCCCACGACAGGTCGGACAGGTGCACCATGCCGTCGATGTCGTTGTCGAGACCGATGAACAGACCGAATTCGGTGATGTTCTTGACCTCGCCCTCGACCTCGGTACCCACCGGATGGGTTTCGGCGAACACATCCCACGGGTTGCGCATGGTCTGTTTCAGACCCAGCGACACGCGGCGCTTGGCGGTGTCGATTTCCAGCACCATGACTTCCACTTCCTGAGAGGTGGAGACGATCTTGCCGGGATGGACGTTCTTCTTGGTCCACGACATTTCGGACACGTGAACCAGGCCTTCGACGCCCGGCTCCAGCTCAACGAACGCACCGTAGTCGGTGATGTTGGTGACGCGGCCGGTATGCACCGATTCCAGCGGATATTTGGCTTCCACCGAATCCCACGGATCGGCCTGAAGCTGCTTCATGCCCAGGCTGATACGGTGGGTTTCCTTGTTGATCTTGATGACCTGAACCTTGACGGTCTCGCCGATCGACAGGATTTCCGACGGGTGGTTCACACGGCGCCAGGCCATGTCGGTGACGTGCAGCAGGCCGTCAACGCCGCCCAGATCGACGAAGGCACCATATTCGGTGATGTTCTTGACAACACCGTCCACGGCCTGGCCTTCGGTCAGGTTGCCGATCACCTCGGCGCGCTGCTCGGCGCGGCTTTCTTCCAGAATGGCGCGGCGCGACACGACGATGTTGCCACGGCGACGGTCCATCTTGAGGATCTGGAACGGCTGCTTCAGCCCCATCAGCGGGCCGGCATCGCGCACCGGGCGCACGTCAACCTGAGAGCCGGGCAGGAACGCCACGGCGCCGCCCAGATCGACGGTAAAGCCACCCTTGACCCGGCCGAAGATCGCGCCTTCGACACGCTCTTCGTCAGCGTAGGCTTTCTCCAGACGGTCCCAGGCTTCTTCGCGGCGCGCCTTGTCGCGGCTGATGACAGCCTCGCCACGGGCGTTTTCCACGCGATCGAGGAACACCTCGACCTCGTCGCCGACTTCGATTTCCGGGGCCTCGCCGGGATTGGCGAATTCTTTCAGTTCGACGCGGCCTTCCATCTTGTAGCCGACGTCGATAATGGCCTGACCCGCTTCAATTGCGATCACGCGGCCTTTGACAACGGACCCTTCGCTGGGCGTGTCAATCTCGAAGCTTTCTTGCAGGAGGGCTTCGAAATCCTCCATCGATACGTTTTGAGCCATCTGGTCTCGGTTTCCTTTACAATGTTTTTTCTGGCCACGCGGTTGTCTCCGCCGGTCTTTGGGTTGGTCATTTGCAGCCGCGCCAACAACAATGAGGGCCGGAGATTGTTCCCGACCCTGCCCATATGTGTGTTCTATGGCTTTGACTGCCTTGTCGACATCGGGCTCTATACAGACATGTCCCCAGCCAGGCAAGGGAAAGCCGCAGAAAAGCGCCCTGCGGACGACCCGCCCCTTTCAGTCGCACACGTAGGACCAGCTGTCATATTCGTAGGTGGTGTAAAAGTCGCTGGGTTGCGGGCGGGACTTGAGCGACCGCCGGTCGGTGGAAAACGGATCCGGGTCATAGAACGCATCGCCATCGGGGCTTATAAGAGGGCGCAGCGGTCGCACATGGATCACACGCGTGCGCTGACAGATCGCCTGCCCCTTCGCCGCCACGGTGAACGCGCCCTCCTGTTCGGTCAGCGTCACCACATGCCCGGCCTTGCGTGCCAACCCCTCCACGCCAAAGCTCAGGGGGCTGTCGATCCTCAGCGCGCCGGTGTTTGGTGCGGGGGCAAAACCCTCCTCCTCGCCGCGCCAATCGGTGCCATAGGCGAAATCCAGCACAAAGCGCCCGTTCGGCACCAGCACCCGAAAGAACTGCCCGCCGGTGATGCCCGCGGCCAGTACCGCCTCGCCCGTCTCGGCATCTTCCACCCTGAGATAGAAATCGCGCCCCTCGGGCGTTTGCACGACCAGCGGGAACACCGCCGCAAGCGGGCTGTTGCGCCACAAAAGACCATGAGCCAAGCCCGATGCCGGTTCGCCCGCCGGGGCGGCCAGCACGGCCACGATGCCCAGAATGGCCGCCAAGACCATCGCGCCTGTCCATCCGATCAATCTGCCAGCCACGTCCGGTGCCCCCTCTCCATCCTTCCGAGATGGGTGGGGGGTACGGAAAAGTCCAGCCGCCGTGTCAGCCGCGCCGCGCGTTAATGACCGCGATGGCCTTTGCCACGGCCTCATCGATCGTCAGCGCGGAGGTGTCCAGAACCACCGCATCCGCCGCCGCCGCCAGCGGCGCCGCCGCCCGCTCGCTGTCGCGCGCATCGCGTTCGCGCAGATCGGCCAGCACCCCGTCGGGGGTCACATCGGCGCCCTTGCCCGACAGTTCCAGAAACCGCCGCCGGGCCCGCACCGCATCACTTGCGGTCACATAAAGCTTCACCTGCGCCTCGGGGCAGATCACCGTGCCGATGTCGCGCCCATCCAGAACCGCGCCGCCCGCACGCCGGGCAAAGGCGCGCTGAAAATCCACCAGCGCCGCGCGCACCTCCGGTATCGCCGCCACTTTCGAAGCTGCCTGTGCCACCTCGGCCGTGCGCAGATCGTCACGCGCCAGATCCTCGGGTCGCAGCGCCCTGGCCGCGGCGACCGGCTCCAGCCCGTCCAGCACCCGCCGCCCGGTGGCCCGGTACAGCAAGCCGGTGTCCAGATGGGCAAAGCCGAAATGCGCCGCCACAGCACGGGAAATCGTGCCCTTCCCCGCCGCGGCGGGGCCATCAATCGCCACCGTGAAGCTCACCGGTTGCTCCGCCCCAGATGCGCGCCCAACCCTTCCATCAGCGGCTCGAACACCGGAAAGGACGTAGAGATCGGCCCCGCGTCATCCACCGACACCGGCTTTTGCGCCGCCATCCCCGCACAAAGAAAGGACATCGCGATCCGATGATCCAGATGGGTGGCACAAACCGCCCCGCCCGGCATCCCGCCCGGCCCCATGCCATGCACGATCAGCGTGTCCTCATCCTCCTCCACGGTCACGCCGCAGGCCTCCAGCCCGCGCGCCATGGCGTCGATCCGGTCACTTTCCTTGACCCGAAGCTCCTTCACCCCGCGCATCACCGTCTTGCCGGCGGCAAAGGCGGCAACAACCGAGAGGACCGGATATTCGTCGATCATCGACGGCGCCCGCTCCGGCGGCACGTCGATCCCGCGCATGGCGGTGGAGTAACGCGCGCGCAGATCGGCGACCGGCTCGCCGCCCTCCTCGCGCATGTTCTCGAATGTCAGATCGGCGCCCATCTCCTGCAGGGTGATGAACAGCCCGGCGCGCGTCGGGTTCAGCCCGATCCCAGGCACCAGCACATCCGACCCCTCGACGATCAGCGCCGCACACACCGGAAACGCGGCCGAACTCGGATCGCGCGGCACCACGATGCTCTGCGGCCGCAGTTCCGGCTGGCCGGTCAGGGTGATCACCCGCCCCTCCTCGGTCTGCTCCACCGAAACCTCCGCGCCGAATCCCGCCAGCATCCGCTCGGTATGATCGCGCGTGGCCTCCTTCTCGATCACCACGGTCTGACCCGGCGCATTCAGCCCCGCCAGCAAGACCGCCGATTTCACCTGGGCCGAGGGCACCGGCACCACATAGCGCACCGGCACCGGCTCTGCCGCACCGACGATCGTCATCGGCAGCCGCCCGCCCGCGCGCCCGTAAGCCGCCGCCCCGAAAAGCCCCAGCGGATCGGTCACCCGCCCCATCGGGCGCGACCGCAACGAGGCATCGCCGGTAAAGGTCGCGCTGATCGGCGAAGTCGCCATCGCCCCCATGATCAAGCGCACACCGGTGCCCGAATTGCCGCAGTCGATCACCTGTTCGGGCTCGGCAAACCCGCCAACCCCCACACCGCTCACAACCCACTCGCCATGGGCCAGATGCGTCACCTCGGCCCCGAAGGCGCGCATCGCCCGGGCCGTGTCCAGCACATCCTGCCCTTCCAGCAGGCCGGTGATATGGGTCTCGCCCACACTCAGCGCGCCAAGGATCAGCGACCGGTGGGAAATCGACTTGTCTCCCGGCACATCCGCCACGCCCTTCAGCGGCGCGGATCTGCGGGCGGTCATCGGGATAGGATCGCCATGGCCGGACATATCTGCCTCATTCGTTGGTTGCGCGCGTGATAGCCCACGGCAAACGAAGCGTCCATGACAGAAGCCCCCCGCCGGAGGCAAAAACCTCCCGTCCCCGGCGCTACACCCGCCGGAACGTCAGGTAATGCGGCACCCGCCCCTCGCGCAGCGCCTTTTGCTCATAGCGCGTGGAAATCCAGTCTTCCCAAGGCGTCCGCCAGTCCTGCGGTCCTTCTGCCAGCCATTCGAAGCCCTGGCGCGGCACCTGCTCCAGTGTCTGACGCACATAATCGGGAATATCCGTGGCCACCCGGAAAATCGCGCCGGGCTTCATGACGCGCGCCAGCGGCTCCAGATGCTCGGGCGTCACGAAACGGCGCCGGTGATGGCGCTTCTTCGGCCAGGGATCGGGATAGAGCAGAAAGGCCCGTGCGATCGAAGCCTCTGGCAACACGTCGAACATATCCCGCACATCCCCCGGATGGACCGAAACGTTGCTTACCCCGGCATCGCGTATCTTGCCCAGCAGCATGGCCACACCATTGATGAATGGCTCGCAGCCGATGATACCGACCCCGGGATTCGCGGCGGCCTGATGCACCATATGCTCACCACCGCCAAAACCGATCTCGAGCCACACATCGCGCGCCCCAAACAGCGCGCCCAGGTCGAGCGGGCGACGCTCTGGGTTTTCCTCCCAGCTCACCCCGCGCGGCGCCAGCGCCTGCAGATCCTCATCCAGAAATGCACGCTGACTGTCGCGCAGCGTCTTGCCGTGGCGGCGACCATAGAAATTGCGCCAGGGGGCGCCGGTGGGGTGGGTATCTTCGCTCATGGCGGGGGTGCTACGAAATCGCGCCCCAAGGTGCAATCGTGCAGTTGGACATGAGCAGGAAACGCGCGCCTTCGGCGCAAGCCTTCTGCCTGTTGGGGCTCCGCCCCAAACCCCGGGATATTTGCACCAAAGCAATCTGAGGAAAAGCAGGTCTCAGCCTTGCTTTGGGCGAAATATCCCCGCCGGAGGCAAACCGGCCCGCAGGGCCGCAATACAGGACTTGCGCCGCAGGCGCACCGGCAGGTCAGCCCCGGCCGCGATAGGGCGCGACGCCCTGATCGGGGATCCATACCCCGTCGGGTGCCGGGCCGGTCTGCCAGAACACGTCGATCGGGATGCCGCCGCGCGGGTACCAATAGGCCCCGATCCGCAGCCATTCGGGATCGAGCAGCGCCACCAGCCGCTTGGCGATGTCGATCGTGCAATCCTCGTGAAAGGCGCCGTGGTTGCGGAACGAGGTCAGGAACAGCTTCAGCGACTTGCTTTCAACCAGCCAGTCGCGCGGGATGTAATCGATCACGATATGGGCGAAATCCGGCTGGCCGGTCATCGGGCAGAGCGAGGTGAATTCCGGCGCGGTGAAGCGCACGACGTATTTCGTGCCCGCGTGGCTGGCGGGCACCTTTTCCAGCGCCGCCTCTTCGGGCGAGGCAGGCTGGGCCACGGCCTGGCCCAGCTGGCTCAGCCCAGATACATCGGTTTTCGCCATCGCCCTGTCACACCGCCTTTTTCAGCGCGTCGATCAGATCGGTCTTTTCCCAGCTGAACCCGCCATCGGCATCGGGGGCGCGGCCGAAATGGCCGTAGGCCGCGGTGCGCTGATAGATCGGCTTGTTCAGGTCCAGATGCTCGCGGATGCCGCGCGGGGTCAGGTCCATAACCTGGGCCACGGCCTTTTCGATCGCGGTCTCGTCGACCTCTCCGGTGCCGTGGGTATCGACATAGATCGACAGCGGCTTGGCCACCCCGATGGCATAGGAGAGCTGCAGCGTGCAGCGTTTCGCCATCCCCGCGGCCACCACGTTTTTCGCCAGATAGCGCGCGGCATAGGCGGCCGAACGGTCCACCTTGGTCGGATCCTTGCCGGAAAACGCGCCGCCGCCATGCGGGGCCGCGCCGCCGTAGGTATCGACGATGATCTTGCGCCCGGTCAGGCCGGCGTCGCCATCGGGGCCGCCGATCACGAAGGTGCCGGTGGGGTTCACCCACCATTCGGTCTTGTCGGTGATCCAGCCCGAGGGCAGAACCTCGCGGATATAGGGTTCTACGATGGCGCGGATCGCGGCGGAATCCTGATCTTCACGCTCATGCTGGGTGGACAGGACGATCGAGGTCACCTCGACCGGCTTGCCGCCCTCGTAACGCACCGAAAGCTGCGATTTGGCGTCAGGGCGCAGGGTCGGCTCGGCACCGGATTTGCGGACTTCGGCCAGGCGGCGCAGGATCGCATGCGCATATTGGATCGGGGCCGGCATCAACTCCGGCGTTTCATCCACCGCATAGCCGAACATGATACCCTGATCGCCAGCACCGTCCTTGTCGACGCCCTGGGCGATATGGGCGGATTGCTCGTGCAGGAAGTTCAGCACGTGGCAGGTGTTCCAGTGGAACTTCTCCTGCTCATAGCCGATGTCCTTGATGCAATCGCGCGCGATCTGCCCGATGCGGCCCATATAGTCCTTCAGCCGCTCCTGGTTCGACAGGCCGACCTCGCCGCCGATCACGACCATGCCGGAGGTGGCGAATGTCTCGCATGCGACCCGCGCATTGGGTTCTTCTGTCAGGAATGCGTCGAGGATCGCATCCGAGATACGATCGCACACTTTATCGGGGTGCCCCTCCGACACGGATTCGGAGGTGAAAATGTAGTTCTGCCGGGCCATGGGAAGTGCTCCATTGTGAAAATACCCGCCACGCCAGGAAGCCGTTGTGACGGTAAGGTCAGTGCGGCTTACGCTTGGGGGCGGCGCTGGTCAACGGGATACTGAGAAGCGCCTGTATATAAGTGCCGCCAGCGCAACAATAATGGCGAGGCCCGCCGGCCAGTCGCCGAAACGCACATAAAGCGTGGGCGGCAGCGCGGGCGGTACCGGCGCGGTCAGTTGCCCCGCCGTGTTCAGCGGCAGGTCCCGCAGTACCCTGCCCCGCGCGTCGATCACCGCCGACACGCCGGTATTGGCCGAGCGCAGCACCGGCAGCCCCTGTTCCACCGCCCGCAGGCGCGCCTGGGCCAGATGCTGATAGGGGCCGGAGAATGTGCCGAACCACGCGTCATTGGTCAGTTGCAGGATCCAGTCGGCCCGGATTGGCGCGGCGCGCAGATCCTGGGGAAAGATCGCCTCGTAGCAGATCAGCGGCAGCACCTTGCCCAGCGCGCCCAGATCCAGCACCTGCGCGCCGGGGCCGGCGGCATAGCCAAAGCTTTCGCCCGCGGCCAGGCCGAAGATGCCGAACCGGGCGAAAAACCCGCTGAGCGGCATGTATTCCCCGAAAGGCACCAGGTGATACTTGTCGTAGACATGGGTCACCGCGCCGCCCGCGCCGATGGCCGCCAGCGCGTTGAACACCCGCCGCCCGTCGCGCCGCTGAATGCCCAGGATGGCCGGGCGCCCGCCGGAGGCGTCGGAAATCATCTTCAGCACCGGCTCCGCCTGACCCAAAAGGTAGGGCACGGCGGTTTCGGGCCAGACGATCAGATCCGGCGCCGGGTCGGAGAATTCGGCCGTCAGCGCCAGTTGACGGCGAAGGAACACCGGTACCAGATCGTCTCGCCATTTCAGATGCTGCGCCGCGTTGGGCTGCAGCAGACGCACGACGGGCGCGGCCTCTCGCGGCGGTATCGGCCGGGTCAGTTGCCAGGCGCCGTAGCCCCAGGCCGCCGCCACCAGCACAAGCGCCAGCACCGCCCCGCGGGTGCGCAGCGCCACCGGCAGCGCCGCCGCCAGCAGCGCCAGCAGCGTCAGCCCGTGCGGGCCGGTCACCGCGGCGAGCTGCATCACCGGGGTGCCGATCCACAGATGGCCGATCAGCGCCCAGGGGAAACCGGTAAGCACATAGCTGCGGGCCAGTTCCGCGACTGTCAGCATCAGCACCAGCGCTGCGCATCGAAGCCCAGGCCGTTGCGTGAAACGCGCGGCGGCATAGCCCGCCACCGCCCAGAACAGCGCCAGCCCAAAGGCCATGAGGCCGAGCGCGAAGGGCGCCATCCAGCCGTGGCGGGCGATATCCACCAGAAAGGGCTGCACGATCCAGACCAGCGCCGCGCCGAAATACCCCGCCCCGCCCATCCAGGCCAGTTTCGCGGCCCGCTGCGGGGTGGCCGCCGGCAGGACAAGAGCAATCAGCCCGGCGAACCCCAGCAGGGCCAGCGGCCACAGGCCCAGCGGGGCCTGCCCCGCCGCGGCGACAATGCCAAGACCGAAGGCCGCCGCCCCGCCGCGCGCCTTTTCACCGGTCAGCGCGGCCTGGCGCATGCGCATCGGCTCAGCCGTCCTTCGCCTCGGGCAGGCGCACGCGCAGCCGCTTGATTCGGCGCGGATCGGCATCCACCACTTCGAACTCGGCGCCGCTGTCATGCGGCACGACCTCGCCCCGCGTGGGCACCCGGCCTGTCATCATGAAGACAAGACCGCCCATCGTGTCGATCTCTTCCTCGTCTTCCTCGTCGGCCAGCTTGATGCCGATCTTGGCCTCGAACTCGTCCAGCGGCGCGCGGGCCTGTACCAGGTAGATGCCCGGCTTTTCCTCGACCCAGGGGCTGCCCTCGGCGATGTCATGCTCATCCTCGATCTCGCCGATGACCTGTTCGATCAGATCCTCGATCGTGACCAGCCCGTCGACCCCGCCGTATTCGTCAATCACCAGCGCCATGTGCATCCGGTCGTTCTGCATCTTCTGCAACAGCACGCCGATCGGCATCGACGGCGGCGCATAGAGCAGCGGCCGCACCATCGGGCGCAGCGCGAAATCGGTGCTGGGGCCGTTGAACCCGTGCTCCAGCGCGAAATCCTTCAGGTGGATCAGGCCGACGGGCGTGTCCAGCGTGCCGTCGAACACCGGCAGGCGGGTCATGCCGCTGTCACGGAAAACCTTGACCAGATCGTCCTTGGAAATGTCCAGCGGCACCGCCACGATCTCGACCTTCGGAACCGCCACATCCTCGACCCGCATCCGGCGCAGGTTGGCCATGCCAAGCGGAGACAGGGCACCCGTGGTGCCTGTGGCAGAAATTTCCGCGCGTTGGTCCTGTTCGTCTATCGGGTCGGGGGCACGAAAAGCCCCGATAAGCCGGCCCAGCAGGCCACCCTTGTTGTTCTCTTCAATGTCCGGCGCGCCTTGCGCTGCCATAGAAGACCCGTCGGTCTCGTCGCCCATCAGTCCTTACCAGTTAAGCCGGACGTGCACGCCCGTATCAGCCATATGGGTCAGCAAGACCCAAGGTTGCAAGTATTTCCACCTCCAAACCTTCCATCACGGCCGCATCCTTTGGTCTTATGTGGTCATAACCCAACAGGTGCAGGCAGCCGTGAACCAGAAGATGGGTCACATGGTCGGCCATGCTCTTGCCCTGCTCCGCCGCCTCGCGGGCGCAGGTTTCATGGGCGATGGCGATATCCCCCAGCTCTGCGGCCATGCCGGCCGGGCCCGGGGCGGGAAGGCCCGGCGCATCGCCGTCCCCCGGCGCGGCAAGGTCTTCGGCGGGCCAGGACAGCACATTGGTGGGCGACGGTTTGCCGCGGAAATCGGCGTTGAGCACGGCGATGCGGGCATCGTCACAGCCCAGCAGGCTGATCTCATAGGCGTCGGGGGCAAGCCCCAGCCGGGCCAGCGTGGCGCGGCAGGCGGTTTCGGCCAGCGCCTCCAGCCCCTCCCGTTGCCACCGATCATCCTCGATCAGCGTTTCGACCAGATCAGGCATCGGCCTTGTCGTAGGCCTCGATGATCCTGGCGACAAGCGGGTGGCGCACCACGTCCTTGGCGGTGAAATAGTTGAACGAGATCTTGTCGATGTCCTTGAGCAGGTTTTCGGCATCCGCCAGCCCCGAGGACGTGCCGCGCGGCAGGTCCACCTGCGTGCGGTCGCCGGTGATGACCATGCGCGAGCCTTCGCCGAGCCGGGTCAGGAACATCTTCATCTGCATCGTGGTGGCGTTCTGCGCCTCGTCCAGCACCACGAAGGCATTGGCCAGCGTGCGCCCGCGCATGAAGGCCAGCGGCGCGATCTCGATCCGCTTTTCCTCGATCAGCTTGGCGACCTGCTTGCTGGGCAGGAAATCGTTCAGCGCATCGTAGAGCGGCTGCATGTAGGGATCGACTTTTTCCTTCATGTCGCCGGGCAGAAAGCCCAGCCGCTCGCCCGCCTCGACGGCCGGGCGCGACAGAATGATCCTGTCGACATGGCCGCCGATGAACATGTTCACCGCCGCCGCCACCGCCAGATACGTCTTGCCGGTGCCCGCCGGGCCGATGCCGAAGGCCAGCTCGTGCGAGAACAGCGCCCGCACATAGGCTTTCTGCGCCTCGGTGCGCGGCTCGACCAGTTTCTTGCGGGTCTTGATCTCGACATGGCCGCCCTGGAACATCTCCAGCTGGTCGCCCTGGCGGGCGCCGGTGCCCTCTCCGGAATCGCCCAGACGGATCGCGCCGTCGATATCGCCGGCATCCAGCGTCTTTCCGGCCTCGAGCCGCCCGTAAAGCTGCTGCAGCACCATCGCGGCCCGGCCGCGCGCATCCCCCTCTCCGACAACGGCAATCTGGTTGCCCCGTCGCAGGATATGCACCCCGAGCTTATGCTCGATCTGCGCGAGATTGCGGTCGAACTCTCCGCAAAGGTCGATCAGAAGGCGGTTGTCAGGGAACTCCAGAAGCGTTTCGTGAACGTCTTCCGTGTTTGGCGGGGGGGTCAGAGCGCTGATGCCCAAAAACGACTCCGTTTGTTAAAGCCTGCATAGATATGGTGGCGCTCTCTGGCCCGATACGCAAGCGTTGGGTGACAGGTTTCACGGAATTGCAACAAAAAAGGCCGCCGGGCATTGCCCTGCGGCCATTTGCGATGCGCTCGCGATGCCGTCAGACCGGATCCTCGACCGGCGAGCCGGCCTTGAACGGCCCGACGACAGAGCCCGGCGGGGCGATGCCCGAACAGACAGGCCGGCCGTATTTGTCGCGCCGGATGTCCATATAGCCCTCGGCGCCGTCATCGATCATCCAGTGGTCACACCCGTTGGGATCCACCCAGATACCGGCGCGCATCTCGCTCAGGCGCTTGTTGTCCAGAACACCGCCGTCGATGGTCTTGTCGCCGTGATTGGTTTCGCAGGCCGCCACCAGGGCGACGATGGGCAGAAGCGTGAAAGCCTTGAAGAATGTCATGCCCGACCCCTTAACGGAAACAGATGATTTCGACGCGCCGGTTCCGGGCCCGGCCCGCGGCTGTCGCGTTTGTGTCGATCGGGTCCCGCTCGCCGTATCCGCGCACATCGGTGATCCGCGCGCCGACGCTTTTGGCCACGGCGGCCACCGCATTCGCGCGGCGCAGCGAAAGCGACATGTTGTACTCGTCCGAGGCGCGGCTGTCGGTATGCCCAGCGATGGCAAAAGAGGTCGCGGTGGAGGAGCGGAAGAATTCAACAAGACGGCGGCGACCGTCGGCGCTGATCGTGGACTGGTTGGTCGCGAAAAGCTGATCGGAATTCAGCGTGCCGCAGGTCGGCGCGCGATTGCACACGGGCAGGCCCTGGCGATCGACATGCGGAGACATGTACCCCTCCCAGCCGTCATCCATGACCCAATGCTCACAGCCATCGGGATCGACCCAGATCGTGGGGATATAGCGTTCGCCCTGAATCACATCCTGCTGCGCCCAGCCAGCCATGCCGGACAGCATCAGGGCGGCAACCGCCAGCCCCGCAAGCGCGATGCCGCGCAACGCGTGGAACGCCCCGCAGGAAAGCCCGTCAGGCCAATGCCGGTATTTCGGAAAACTTGAAATCTCTACCATTGTTCAATCACTCTGAAACACCTGAAGACATTACCGTTTTCCCCCGATTCTGTGAAAGGTTAATCCCAAGGACCGCCCCGTTGCCGATACAATCGCCGCGAAATCTGGCAATTATCCGCCAAAACAAAGGAAATCCGCCCGACGTTTCAGGCCAACTCGCGCCAGGGGCGAGTTGCCTCAAACCTCCACCACCTGCCCGGCAAGGGAATTGGCCCCCGATCCGGTGATCCGCACCCGCGCGACCTGCCCGATCCGCTCGGCGCCCGCCTGCGCATGCACGGCATGCAGGTGATCGGACTTGCCCACAAGCTGCCCGGCCTCGCGCCCCGGCTTTTCGAACAGCACGCCCACCTCGCGCCCGACCATCGCATCCTGGATTTCCGCCTGCTGGCGCGACAGCAACGCCTGCAGCCGCTGCAGCCGGTCTGCTTTCACATCCTCATCCACCTGCGCGCGCTCGGCGGCGGGAGTGCCGGGACGGGTGGAGTATTTGAACGAATAGCACTGGCCGTAGCGCACCTGCTCCACCAGCGCCAGGGTGGCGGCGAAATCCGCTTCCGTCTCTTCGGGGAAGCCGACGATGAAATCGCCCGACAGCAGGATATCGGGCCGCGCGGCCCGGATACGCTCGATCAGCCGCAGATATTGCTCGGCGGTATGGCTGCGGTTCATCCGTTTCAGGATACGGTCAGAGCCCGACTGCACCGGCAGATGCAGATAGGGCATCAGCTTGTCGCAATCGCCATGAGCCGCGATCAGGTCGTCGTCCATGTCATTCGGGTGCGAGGTGGTGAACCGGATCCGCGCCAGCCCGTCGATCCTGGCCAGTTCGCGGATCAGCCGCGCCAGCGACCAGTCGCCCCCCGCGCCCGCGCCGTGATAGGCATTGACGTTCTGGCCCAGCAGCGTGATCTCGCGCACGCCGCGCTCCACCAGGTCGCGCGCCTCGTCCAGCACGCGGTCCACCGGGCGGCTGACCTCGGCGCCGCGGGTATAGGGCACCACGCAAAAGGCGCAGAACTTGTCGCAGCCTTCCTGCACGGTCAGAAACGCGGACGGGCCGCGCTGCGCCTTGGGGCGGGCGGCCAGATGCGCGAACTTGTCTTCCTCGGGGAAATCGGTGTCGAGCGCCTTTTGCCCGTTCCCGGCCTTCGCCTCCATCGCGGGCAGCCGGTGATAGCTTTGCGGCCCCACCACCAGATCGACCATCGGCTGACGACGCATGATTTCGGCGCCTTCGGCCTGGGCGACACAGCCGGCTACGCCGATCTTCAGCTCCGGCTTGGCGGCCTTCAGCCCCTTGAAGCGGCCAAGCTCGGAATAAACCTTTTCGGCCGCCTTTTCGCGGATGTGGCAGGTATTGAGCAGGATCATGTCGGCATCATCGGGCGTGTCGGTGGCAATATAACCCGCCCCGCCCAGCGCCTCGGCCATGCGCTCGCTGTCATAGACATTCATCTGACAGCCATAGGTCTTGATGAACAGTTTCTTCTGGTCCGCCATGATCCGCACCCCGCCAATTCAAGGCGCCCTCCTACACAATGCCGGCAAAAGCCGCAACGCTTGCAATGATACCCGATTTACAGGAGTTTCGGAAAAGGCCCGGGGATCAGGGCGGCGAGGCGCGGAATGAACTACGACGGGACAAGCGATTTTCTGGCAAAAGCCGGCGACGCGCTGGCCAAGGGGCCGATTGCCGTGATCCTTGTCGAGGATCTGGTCGAGGTCGATACCACGATCCGCCATCATCTGAACCTGGGGTTTCGTACCGTCATCGTCTTCGCCCCCGAAGAGCTGCGCCTGCCCGCCGACATCGCCGGCAAGGTGCACCGGGTGGCGATCGACGTGTTTCAGGACAAGGCGTTTCAGAACGCGCTGAACCGGGTCATCGCGGCGGCGGACGGGCAGTGGATGTATTTTTGCTACAACGCCGAATTCCTGTTCTTCCCCTTCTGCGAAACCCGCACGGTGGGCGAGATGCTGGCCTTTCACGGCGAAGAGCGGCGCGACGCGATGCTGACCTATGTCATCGATCTTTACGCCGCCGACGTGGACAGGTTTCCCGATGCGGTCTCGCTGGAAACCGCGCTGCTGGACAAGTCGGGCTATTACGCGCTGGCGCGGGCGGATGCCGAGGGTAATCCGAAGGAACGCCAGCTCGACTTTTTCGGCGGGCTGCGCTGGCGGTTCGAAGAGCATGTGCCAAAGCCCCGGCGCAAGATCGACCGGATCGCGCTGTTCCGGGCCAAACCGGGGCTTGAGCTGCGGCGCGACAACACCTTCAACGACGAGGAATACAACACCTATTCCTGCCCCTGGCACCACAACCTGACCGCCGCCATCTGTTCGTTCCGCACCGCCAAGGCGCTCAAGACGAATGCGGGCTCGACCTTCGACATCCCGACCTTCAAATGGCACAACTCGACCGAGTTCGAATGGACCTCGCAGCAATTGCTGGATCTGGGGCTGATGGAACCGGGGCAATGGTTCTGAAACTGCGAAAGGCACCGGCATGAACATCAACCGCGGCGAATGGGCCGTCTTCTGGTTCACGATCGCCTATGTCGGCGTGTTCACCGCCTGGTTCTTTGCCCAGGGGAATTTCGAGTTCATCTGGTACGTCATCACCATGGTCGGCATCATCGCCCTGGTCGCGCGCAACCTGCGGGTCGCAGAGTTTTCGCCCGCACTCCTGTGGTCGCTCAGCCTGTGGGGGCTGGCGCATATGGCGGGCGGCGGGGTTCAGGTCGGCGAGGGCGTGCTCTATTCGCTGGTCGTGCTTCCGGTCGCGGTCAATGGCGAGCTGACGGTGCTGAAATATGATCAGCTCGTCCACGCCTATGGATTTGGCGTGACGGCCTGGATGCTGTGGCACATTCTGGCAACACATTTCCCGCCGCTGCGCAACTCGCGCTCGATCTATGTCTATCCGGCGCTTGGCGCGATGGGGCTTGGCACGGTGAACGAGATCATCGAATTCATCGCCGTTCTGGTGATACCCGATACGAATGTCGGCGGGTATTACAATACGGCCCTGGATCTGGTGTTCAACGCAAGCGGGGCGGTGATCGCCATGATCCTGATCGCCATGATCAACCGCAGGCAGGGCGCGCAATAAGCGGCCCGCTCAGGCCCGGCGCAGCCGGATCACCACATCGACCTTCACGATCTCCGCCCCGTTGGGCGCATCGGGCAGGCCGGCGATCTTCAGATTGTCGGCGGGCGCGTCGGTCAGTTCGCTGTCGTCTTCCCAGAAGAAATGCGGGTGATTGCTGGTATTGGTGTCGAAATAGCTTTTCGACCCGTCCACCATCACCTCCTGCAGCAGCCCGGCATCGCAGAATGCCTTGAGCGTGTTGTACACGGTGGCCAGCGACACACGTTCGCCCGCGGCGCAGGACGCGTCGAACAGGCTTTCGGCTGTCACGTGGCGGTGCTGCCCGTCTCCGACCAGAAGCGCCGCAAGCGCCAGCCGCTGCCGTGTCGGGCGCAAACCCGCGCCGGCCAGCCATTCGGTTCCCCGATCAATCGCCTCTGGTGCCATCTTTTGCATCCACACTTCCCTTGGGGCCTGTATATAGTCGTTTTCAGAGACCGTTTTCAATTGAATTTCTGGCCCGGGGCGGGGCACCACTGGCGGCGGCGCCCTATTGCAAGCCCGCAAAGGGCGATGTTAGAGGGGTTGGGACAACGAGTACCGACCAAAAAGGGGCAGGGCTGAATGGCCGATTATCCGACCAGTTTTGACAAGGACGCGCTTTTGAAATGCGCCCGGGGCGAGCTTTTCGGCCCCGGAAATGCCCAGCTTCCCCTGCCGCCGATGCTGATGATGGACCGTATCACCGACATCAGCGCCGACGGCGGCGCGCATGGCAAGGGCCATGTCGTGGCCGAATTCGACATCACCCCCGATCTGTGGTTCTTCGAATGCCATTTTCCCGGCAACCCGGTGATGCCGGGCTGCCTGGGCCTTGACGGGCTGTGGCAGCTGACCGGGTTCAACCTGGGCTGGCGCGGCTGGCAGGGCCAGGGCTTTGCCCTGGGTGTGGGCGAGGTCAAGCTGTCCGGAATGGTCCGCCCCGACCGCACGATGATCACCTATTACGTCGATTTCACCCGCGTGATCGACCGCCGGCTGAAGATGGGTGTCGCCGACGGCCGTGTTGAGGCGGATGGCGAAGTGATTTATCAGGTCAAGGACATGAAGGTCGGGCTGGCCGCAGCCGAAGGCTAAGCCACCATCAGGGAGGGAGCACGCCAATGCGCCGTGTCGTCGTCACAGGTCTGGGGGTTGTCTCCTCGATCGGGAATAATGCCGCCGAGGTTCTGGCCGCGCTGAAGGCCGGGAAATCGGGTATCACCGCCAATGCCGCGATGATCGAACACGGGTTCCGCAGCCAGGTCGCCGGGGCTCTTTCGATCGACGTGACCGAGCATGTGGACAAGCGCACCCTGCGCTTCATGGGGCCGGGTGCGGCCTATGCCCATATCGCGATGAGCCAGGCAATCGCCGATTCCGGGCTGGAAGAGGCCGATATCGTCAACCCGCGCACCGGCCTCGTGGCCGGCTCCGGCGGGCCGTCGACCTCGGCCATGCTGGCGGCGCATCAGACCGTGCTGGAAAAGGGCAGCCCCAAGCGGATCGGCCCCTTCGCCGTGCCCAAGTGTATGTCATCCACGATCTCGGCCAACCTGTCGACGGCGTTCAGGATCAAGGGCATCAACTATTCCATCACCTCGGCCTGTTCGACCAGCCTGCATTGCATCGGCAACGCGGCCGAGCAGATCATGATGGGCAAGCAGGACGTGATGTTCGCCGGCGGCGGCGAAGAACTGGACTGGACCCTGTCCTGCCTGTTCGACGCGATGGGCGCGATGAGCAGCAAGTTCAACGACACGCCGGAAAAAGCCTCGCGCGCGTTCGACGCCAATCGCGACGGGTTCGTGATTTCGGGCGGCGGCGGCATCGTGGTTCTGGAAGACCTGAACCACGCGCTGGCCCGCGGCGCCAAGATCTATGCCGAGGTTACCGGATACGCCGCCACGTCCGACGGGCATGACATGGTCGCCCCTTCGGGCGAAGGCGGCGAGCGGGCGATGCGGCTGGCGCTGCAGTCGCTGGGCCCCGATCGCAAGGTCGGCTATATCAACGCCCACGGCACCTCGACCCCGGTCGGTGATGTGGGCGAGGTCGAGGCCGTGCGCCGCGTCTTCGGCGAGGGCAGCACGCCCCCGATCAGCTCCACCAAGTCGATGACGGGCCACAGCCAGGGCGCCACCGGCGCGCAGGAAGCGGTTTACTGCCTGCTGATGCTGGAGCATGATTTCATCGCACCTTCGATCAACGTCGAAACGCTGGATCCGGCGCTGAATCCGGCCGAGATCGCCACCACCCGCGTGGATGCCGCCGGGCTGGACACGGTGATGACCAACAGTTTCGGCTTTGGCGGCACCAACGGCTCGATGCTGCTGAGCAAATATCACGGATGAACGCTGATGCCTGAACTGATGAACGGGAAACGCGGCCTGATCATGGGCGTCGCCAACGAACGCTCGATCGCCTGGGGCATCGCCAAGGCGCTGCACGCAGAGGGCGCGGAACTTGCCTTCAGCTATCAGGGCGAGGCGTTCGGCAAACGCGTGGCACCGCTGGCAGAAAGCCTGGGCTCGGACATTCTGGTCGATGTCGACGTCACCGACGACGCATCGCTGGACGCCGCCTTTGCCGAGTTGCAGAACCGCTGGGGCAAGCTCGATTTCGTGGTGCACGCCATCGCCTATTCCGACAAGCACGAACTGACCGGCCGGTTCATCAACACCACCCGCGAGAACTTCAAGACCTCGCTGGTGATCTCGTGCTATTCGCTGATCGACGTGGCCCGCCGCGCCGCCCCGCTGATGGCCGAGGGCGGCAGCATCATGACCCTGACCTATCAGGGCAGCAACCGGGTGACGCCCTTCTACAACGTGATGGGCGTGGCCAAGGCGGCGCTGGAATCGGCGGTGCGCTATCTGGCAAACGATCTGGGCCCCGACGGCATCCGCGTGAACGCGATCTCGCCCGGCCCGATGAAAACGCTGGCCGGCGCGGCCATCGGCGGCGCGCGCAAGACCTTCCGCTATACCGCCGCCAACGCGCCCCTGCGCGACAACGCCACGCTGGAGGCGATCGGCGGCACCGCGGTTTATCTGGCCTCGGATCAGGGCGCCTGCACCACGGGCGAGATCATCACCGTGGATGGCGGCGTGCACGTTCTGGGCATGCCGCAGCCGGAAAACCTGTAGTCACGGCTCGGGCGGGCCCGACTTGCCCGCCCGCTGCCGGACATGCGCCTGAAACGCCGCGGCATCGCCGTAATCGGTGAAACCGTCATATCTGGCGTGGGTGCTGGCCAGACGGCGGGCGTGTTTGATCGGGCACCAGCGCTGTTCGGTCCGGCCCGCCACTTCGCGCACGAACTCGATCAGCCCGTTGCAATAGCCGCAATAGATGCAGTTCACCTTTTGCAGCCAGTTCAGATAGGCCAGATGCTGCCGGTCGATGGCGATGTAATCGCGCCGCCGTACTTTTTCGATGCCGTAAACGGGAAAGCAGATCGTCTGATAGACGGTCACGAAAAGGTCGAGCAGTACAAAGGGGATGATCAGCGCATAGATTACCGGCGCGGTCACGATGACCAGAAACTGGGCCCGGCTGAGGAAACTGCGCAGGCTTTCACGCTCGGCGCGGTGGGCGCGGCGGGCGTCGTCTTCGAAGATCACCCGCCGGCGGGTCACGCGATAGCGGAACCGTTCGCGCCGGGCGTCGAACTCATCCTGCAGCGCCTCCTGCATCTCTCGGATTCGGGCGCGCAGCTTGTCGATCTGGGTTTCCATGGCCCCGGCCCTTTCGTGCATGCGGCGTCGGGTCATAACAACACACAAGCGGCATCGGGGCCATGGCGAACCGTCAGGCGATCTCGACCAGCTCGATCGCGAAGGTCAGATCCTTGCCGGCCAGCGGGTGGTTGGCGTCCAGCACCACCTCCTGCTCGGTCACCTCGGCCACCACCACGGGCATCACCTGCCCCTGCGGTGTCTGAAGCTGAAGCTGGGTGCCGAGTTCCAGCGGAATATCCGCGGGCACCTGGGCGCGCGGCACCGACTGGCGGGCATCCGGGTTGTGGTCGCCATAGGCTTCGGAACAGGGGATTTCGACGGTCTTGGTGTCGCCCGCGGCCATGCCGGGGATCGCCTTGTCGAGGCCGGGGATGATCTCGCCCGCGCCGACGGTGAATTCCAGCGGATCGCGGCCTTGCGAGCTGTCGAACGTGGTGCCGTCGGCCAGGGTGCCGGTGTAATGAATGCGAACTTTGTCGCCCGCTTTTACCTGGGTCATCGCGTCTCTCTCTGATGTCTTGGGATGGGTTTGCAGAGGCCACGCAAGGGGCGCAGGTTCTCCGGGTGCGCCACGATACTAGGAAACCTGACCGGGATGTAAACCCCGCCGGCCCGGATCGGCGGGAACCGCGCCGTGACGCCGCCGATCCACGCGGATTCGCGCCCGCCCGATGTGGCAGACATCGGGTCTTTCCCCCTGCCGGGCCCTGTGCCACTCTCCGCGCGGAAGGGAGGAGCCATGACACTCACAACCTGTATCTTCGACGCGTATGGCACGCTGTTCGATGTCAGTGCCGCCGCGCGCGAGGCCGCGGCGGAACCCGAAAACGCGGCACTGGCCGATATCTGGCCCGCGCTGGCGCGGGACTGGCGGCAAAAGCAGTTGCAATACACATGGCTGCGCGCCGTCACCGGCGACCATGCCGATTTCTGGGAGGTCACGCAGAACGGGCTGGATTGGGCGATGGCGGCGGCGGGGCTGGCCGACCCGGCCCTGCGCGACCGGCTGCTGGCGCTTTACCGCACCCTTTCGGCCTTTCCCGAAGTGCCCGCCATGCTGTCCCGGCTGAAGGGCATGGGCCTGAACACCGCGATCCTGTCGAACGGATCGCCCGCGATGCTGACCGATGCCGTGACCTCTGCCGGCATCGGCGACATGCTGGACGATCTGCTGTCGGTCGAGAGTGTCGGCGTCTTCAAGCCGCACAGATCGGTCTATGATCTTGTCGGCCGGCGCTTTGGCTGTGCGCCGGAACAGGTGCTGTTCATCTCCTCCAACGGCTGGGACGCGGCCGCGGCCGCCGGCTACGGATTCACCACCGCCTGGGTCAACCGCGCGGACGAACCGGTGGACCGGCTGCCTTGGGTTCCGGCCCATATCCTGAGCGACCTGACCCCCATCCCCGAACTAGCAGGAAGACTTTGATGGAGTATTTCACCGCCGATGACGGCGCCCGGATCGCCTATCGCGATACAGGCAGCGGCCAGCCGCTGATCTGCCTTTCGGGCCTGACCCGCAACAGCGCCGATTTCGATTATCTGGCCCCGCATCTCGATGGGGTGCGGATGATCTGCATGGATTATCGCGGGCGTGGCGCGTCGGACTGGTCCGGCGCGGCCAGCTATACGGTGCTGCGCGAGGCGCAGGATGTGATCGGGCTCTACACCCATCTGGGCCTTGCCAGCGCGCCGATCCTTGGCACCTCTCGCGGGGGGCTGGTGGCGCTTATGCTGGCGGCGATGGCGGCCGACCGGGTGGCCGGGGTCTGTTTCAACGACATCGGCCCCGAGGTCGAAAGCATCGGCCTTGGCCGGATCTCCGATTACATCGGCCGCAATCCCCGCGCCAAGACCCATGCCGAGGCCGCCGCCGCGCTGGCCCATTCGATGACAGGGTTCGCCAATGTGCCCGAAAACCGCTGGCTGCAAGAGGCCCGGCGGCACTATACCGAAACGCCCGAGGGGCTGAAAATCAACTACGACCCGGCGCTGCGCGACGCGTTCCTGGCGGCCTATGAGGTCGAGCAGCCCGATATCTGGCCGCTCTACGATCTGCTGGCCGCCAAGCCGGTGGCGCTGATCCGCGGTGCCAATTCGGATCTTCTGTCGCCCCGCGTTGTCGAAGAGATGGCAAGACGCCACCCCGGCATGATCCATGCCGAAGTGCCCGACCGCGCCCATGTGCCCTTCCTTGACGAACCCGAGGCGCTGGCCGCGATCCGGGCCTTTCTGGCGGAGGTCCAATGAATATCGACATGATCAACGCCGCCGCCGAAAGGCTGCGCGGCCACGCCCGCCGCACCCCGCTTTTGTCGTCGCCGTTTCTTGACGAACTCGCCGGGCGGCGGGTGCTGGTCAAGGCGGAATGCCTGCAACACACCGGATCGTTCAAGTTTCGCGGCGGCTGGTCGGCGCTTTCCGCGCTGCCGGCGGAACAGCGCCGCGAGGGTGTCATCGCCTTTTCGTCGGGCAACCACGCGCAGGGCGTGGCCTTTGCCGCGCGCGAACACGGGGTTCCGGCCGTGATCCTGATGCCCGCCGACGCGCCGCGCCTGAAGATCGCGAACACCAGGGCGCTGGGGGCCGAGGTGGTGCATTTCGACCGCGCCACCGAAGACCGCGACGCGATCGGCGCCCGACTGGCGCAAGAGCGCGGCCTGACGCTGATCAAACCCTTTGACGAACCCCAGGTGATCGCCGGCCAGGGCACCACCGGGCTGGAGATCGCCACCCAGGCCGCCGATCAGGGGGTGCGCGAGGCCGATGTTCTGGTGCCCTGCGGCGGCGGCGGGCTGACCTCTGGCATCGCCCTGGCGCTGGAGGCCACGGCCCCCGGCCTGCGCGCCCGCCCGGTAGAGCCCGAAGGGTTCGACGACACCGCCCGCTCGCTGCTGTCGGGGCGGATCGAACGCAACCCGCGCACCACCGGCTCGATCTGCGACGCGATCATCACGCCGTCGCCCGGCCAGATCACCTTTCCGATCCTGTCGCGGCTTTGCGGCCCCGGCCTCGTGGTGACAGAGGATGAGGCCCGCCGCGCCATGGCCGCCGCCTTTACCCGGCTGAAGATTGTGCTGGAACCCGGCGGCGCCGTGGCGCTGGCCGCCGCCCTATATCATGGCGACCGGATCGGCGGCGACGCGGTGATCGCTGTCGCCTCTGGCGGCAACGTGGATGCCGAGCTGTTCTGCGACGCGCTCACCCGCTTCGGAGACGGGTCGTGACCGGATTCACCATCGCCAGTTTCAACGTCAAGAACCTGATCGGCGCCGAAAAGGAATATTACCGGTTCGAGCAATACACGCCCGAGGAATACGCCTGGAAAGAGGATTGGCTGGCCGATCAGCTGATGACGATGAACGCCGACATCGTGGGCTTTCAGGAGATTTTCGAAGAACCGCCCCTGCGCGCCGTGATCGCCGAAACCGACGCGCGCGGCATGGCCTCGAACGCCGCCAGCCTGCCCGACCGGTCCAAGCGCTATGCGCGCAAGGCGATCTTCCGCAAGCTGGCCTATGATCCCTATGACGGCGCCGCGCTGGCTTTTGCCCCCAACCTGTCGGACAGCGGCGCCGGAGAGCGGCGGCCGGGCATCGCCATTCTGTCGCGCTTCGGCTTTGCCGCCGAACCGGAGGTGGTGCAACAGCTCGACCCGCCACTGGAGATCCCGTTCCACCATCTGGGCGGCGGCGACGCGGGCAGCTACCGCGTCAACCGCCTGTCACGCCCGATTCTGAAGGCGCGGGTACCGGTGGGCGGGCGCGTGATCACCGTGTTCAACTGCCACATGAAATCGAAGCTGGGCGAATATATCCGCCCGCACGGCGCGCGCCATTCGCCAGAACTGGACCTGCTGCACTATCGTGCCGAGGGCCGCGCCATGGGTTTTCTGCGCGCCGGGCTGCGGCGGATGGCCGAGGCCTGGGTGCTGCGCAAGCTGATCCTGGAAGAGCTGGACCACGGCCATCCGGTGATGGTTCTGGGCGATTTCAACGATGGCGAACACGCCGTGTCGTCAGAGATCATCAGCGGCGAGCGGCCCTTCCGCAACTATGCCTGGATGCGCCGCCACGACGCAGAAACCGCCAATGACCGCTACACCAAGGAAGAGGCCGCGCGCATCCTTGAAAGTGTGGAACGGGTGCGCCTGCATTCCGCCGAAAAACTGTTTGTGCGCAAATCGTTGCGCGACATGGTCTATACCTCGGCCTTCGGCGGGGTGTTCGAATCCATCGACCAGATCCTGATGTCGCGGCACTTTCACCCGGATTACGCCCGCCGGATCGGCGAGATGG
Organism: Actibacterium naphthalenivorans; assembly: GCF_014196965.1. Taxonomy (GTDB): domain Bacteria; phylum Pseudomonadota; class Alphaproteobacteria; order Rhodobacterales; family Rhodobacteraceae; genus Actibacterium_A; species Actibacterium_A naphthalenivorans. Next base: position 744,874 of record NZ_JACIEQ010000001.1, read on the forward strand.
AATATTTCAGTGTGTTCAACGACCATCTGACCGATGGCTCCCACCCCGAAGCGCCCTATAACAAGCTGGCGTCGGACCACGGCCAGATCATGGCGCATTTCCGGCTGACCGATCCCGCCAGCGACTGAAAACACCGCGCGCGCCTTCCGCGAAATCCCTGGCGCCCTGGCGCGCCAGGTGCCGCAATGCGGCATTTTGCCTTGAATCCTTGGCCAACAAGACTATCGTGTTCACCAAGCTGGATAGAACGATGGCCATGCGCCGCGGTGCCTGACAGCGATGGCTCCCGCCCGTGGCTTTGTGCTCCGGTGCCGAAACGATCACTTGGGATCCATGTTAAAAGCCGAGAAACACATAAAACCGAGCAGGCCAAAGGGGCTCTCCATCAAGGATTCAACCGCACAACCGCAATCACGTCCATTTCACAAGATCACCGTGCTGGGCGCCGGCGCCTGGGGCACGGCCCTTGCCACCGTTCTGGCGCGCAACGGCGGCGACGTCATGCTCTGGGCACGCAGGCCGGCACTGGCCGAGGCCATCAACACCACGGGCCGCAACAGCGATTTTCTGCCCGACCTGGATCTTCCGCCCGGGCTTTGCGCGACCTCGGATCTGGCCACCGCGCTCGCAGGCGCCGAGGCGGTTGTGATCGCCACGCCGTCTTCCTCGCTGCGCGACGTGTGCCGAAGCATTGCGCCGCATCTTCCGCAAGGCACCGCCATCGCGCTCGCCTGCAAGGGTGTCGAACGCCAGACCGGTTTCCTTTTGTCCGAGGTCGTCGCCGAAGAACTGCCGGGGCATCCGGTCGGCGCCGTCTCGGGGCCGACATTCGCGCTGGAAACGGCGCTGGACTATCCCACGGCGGCGACCGTGGCCTTCCCCTTTCGCTATCTCGACCGGCTGGAGCCGCATCAAAGCCCCGCCGTACGCCTGGCCATGTCGCTTTCGGGGGGCGGGTTTCGGCCCTATGTCTCGGACGATCTTGTCGGCGTCGAAGTGGGCGGCGCGGTCAAGAACGTGGTCGCCATCGCCTGCGGGATGATGTCCGGCGCGGGCTTTGCCGAAAACACCCGCGCGGCGCTGATCACCCGCGGCATCGAAGAGATGAAGCAGCTCGCCGAAGCCCTCGGCGGCCGGCGCGAAACCGTGACAGGGCTCGCCGGGGCCGGAGATCTGACACTCACATGCTCTTCCACCACCTCGCGCAACATGTCGCTGGGCCATCAACTGGGTCAGGGCATCGCGCGCGCGGATTGTTTCGGGGGACGCCCCGTGGTGGTCGAGGGCGAGGTCAACGCGGTTTCTGTCACCGATCTTGCCCATCGCATCGCCGTGCCCATGCCGATCTGCGAAACGGTGAATGCGATCCTGCACAGGGGCGCCAATCTTCAGGACAGTTTCTCGGCGCTCTGGGCACGCCCCATCGAGGCCGAGCCGCGCGCCATGGAGCTGCTGCTCGATCATCCCGCGCCTGATCTGCCGCTGCAATTCGAGGGCAACTGACATGAACCTGCAGACCTCCCCCCGCCCCGCGATCGCAGACAGGCGCCTGATCCTCGCCACCGATCTCGACGGCACGTTTCTCGGCGGCGCCGAGCATGACAAGCAGCGGCTCTACCGCTGGATCGAGTCAAATCGCGACACGATCGGGCTGATCTTCGTCACCGGGCGCGACCCCGAATTCATCATCGAGATGTGCGCCGAGCGTGATCTGCCCTGGCCCGAATATGTGGTCGGTGATGTCGGCACTACGATCGCCGAAGTGCGCCCGGATGGCGCGATCGCGCCCATCGAACCGCTGGAGCAAGACATCGCCGCGCGCTGGGGCGACAAGGGACAAGCGGTGCGCGCCATGCTTGACGGGCATCCCGGGCTGCGCCTGCAGCCGACCCTGTTTCGCTATCGGGTAAGCTATGATCTGGCCCCCGCGGCCTATGACGCGGCCGCGGAAGATCGGGTGGCCGCGATGGGGCTCGACTGGCTCATTTCCGCCGACCGCTATTTCGATGTCCTGCCCAGGGGCGTGTCCAAGGGGCCCTCGCTCAGGCGGCTGATCGACCATCTGCGGATTGACGAGACGCGGGTGCTGACGGCCGGGGACACGCTCAACGATCTGTCGATGCTCGCCTCCGGGCTGCAGGCCGTGGCGGTGGGAAATTCCGAACCCGCGCTTTCGGCCCGGCTCGCGGATCTGCCCAAGGTCCATCACGCCCGCGCCCACGGGGCTGCCGGCATTCTCGAGGCGATTGACGCTTTTGAACTTCACGACATTCCGAAAGGAGACTGACATGTCCTCCAATCTTGTCATCGTTTACCACCGCCAGCCCTATGAGGAGGTCGAGGTGGACGGCCGCATCGAATATCGGGAAAACAAAAGCCCGAACGGCATCGTCCCCACGCTCAAAAGCTTTTTCGGCCGCTTTGAAAAAGGCGCCTGGGTTGCCTGGAAACAGGCCGAAGACCCCGCACACCCGGATTTCGAGCGGGTGATCGAGATCGACGACCAATATGGAAAATACACCGTCTCGCGCCTGCCCCTGACCGCCGAACAGATCACGAGCTTCTACCACGTCAGTTCCAAGGAAGCATTCTGGCCGATCCTGCACGGGTTCAAGGAGCGCTACAACTATGACCCGGTGGACTGGCCGACCTTTCGCGAGGTGAACTGGGCCTTCGCCGAGGCCGCCGCGGCCGAGGCTGCAGACGGCGCCGTGGTCTGGATTCATGACTACAACCTGTGGCTGGTACCGGGGTATCTGCGCAAACTGCGCCCGGACGTGAAGATAAGCTTCTTCCACCACACCCCCTTTCCCGGCGCGGATATGTTCAACGTGCTGCCCTGGCGCAATGAAATCCTCGAAAGCCTTCTGGCCTGCGACCTCGTGGGTTTTCACATTCCGCGCTACGTGAACAACTTCGTCTCCGCCGCGCGCTCGCTGCTTGAGGTCGATACGAAGACCCGCGAGAAGGTGAAACCGGAACTCGCCTCGCAAACCTCGGCCCTGTCCGAGCAAAGCGTGCCCACCCAGATCACGTTCGACGGCCGCACGATCAACCTTCAGGCCTCGCCCGTGGGGGTTGACGTGGACTATATCGAACAGCTCGTGGCCCGCGAGGAAACCGCCGCGAAGGTTAAGCAGATCAAGCAGGAGCTGGGCGATGCGCAGTTGATCCTGTCGGTCGGGCGCACCGATTACACCAAGGGCGGTATCGAACAGCTCCACAGCTATGAGCGTCTGCTGGAAACGCGCCCCGATCTGCGCGGCAAGCTGCGGCTGATGCATGTCTCGGTGGCCGCCAACAGCAACATGGTTGCCTATGAGGAGATCCAGAGCGAGCTGGAGCATATCGCGGGGCGGATCAATGGCCGGTTTGGCAGCCTCGACTGGCAGCCGCTTGCGCTGCTTTCGCGGGCGGTGCCGTTTGATCAGCTCGTGGCTTATTACCGCGCCGCCGATGTTGCCTGGATCACGCCTTTGGCGGACGGGATGAACCTTGTGTGCAAGGAGTATGGCGCCGCGCGGGCTGATGGCGACGGCGTGCTGGTGCTGTCTGAATTCGCCGGCGCGGCGGTCGAACTGTATTCCGCCGTCATCACCAACCCGTTCTCGCACAAATCCATGGACAGCGCGATTTCCCTGGCGCTCGAAATGCCCGAGGAAGAGCGCCGGGAGCGGATGAAGCTGATGCGCGAGATCATCCGGAAACAGGATGTTCGGTTCTGGGCCGAAGATCAGATGCAGGCCTTCGACTCTGCCGATCTGCCCAAAACCATGATCGTGCCTGCGGCCTGAGCCGCCCCCGCAAACCATGCCGCAATGCCCGGGCCAGCCATCTGGCCGCGGCCTTGGGCCACCGCACCCGAGGTGCCGCTTTACATTTCAGAGCGATGCGGATCATTCCGGGTGGGCACCGCCTGCAGCCAGTCGGCATAGGGCGAGGCCTGGCTTTTGTGGTAAAGCTGCCAGAGCGCGGGAACGGGCGTCTCGGACCAATCGATCCTGAGCGATAGCGGCGCCATGTCACGGCCAACGACAAGCAGCGCGGCCGACAGCAGGCCGCGGCTGTCACTGCCGGCGGCATGACCGGCCTCCAGCGCCCGCAGCAGACGTGTTGCAAAGGCGCCGGTGGCGGACAGATACCCATCCAGCATCGCGTCGAGCACCGCAGGGGTTTTGAGCATGTTCCCCGACACGACCACCTTGGGCCCCTGCCGCTGGCCGGCCTCGGCGATACTGTCACAGCCGGTGAACACCGCTGTGGTTCCGGCCAGATCCAGCGCGGCAAGCTGGCGGTGCGCGCGCCCGCCGTCGGGGCCGACGACCGCATCCACCGCCGCGCGGGCGCTTTTGCCGTTCCTCATATGCTCCAGAACATCCTCGCCCCACAGGGTCGACGGCGAGGTGCCCTGCGAGGCAGACATGCCGCTGCGGGAATCACCGCGCAGCACCCAGCCGCCCACACAAAGGCTGCCCGTGGCGGCAGCGCCGCCACAGATGCCTGTTTCTTCATCGAACGCGAGGATTGAAAAGGTCATTCACCGTGGTCTTCTTCGTTTTGGCCAAATTTATCATGATAAATCCGGGGACGTCGATTTATCATGATAAATAACAGATCAACACACAACAGAGAGGGAACCGAAATGCAACTCTTTGACTGGACGCGGCGCGGGTTTATCGCGGTGCTTGGCGCGGCGGCGCTGTCGGGCCTTGCCCCCGCGCTGCAGGCGCAGACGCCGCCGGGCGTTCTGATCGTCGGGCAGATCGCAGAGCCCAAGGCGCTGGATCCGGCGGCGGTGACGGCCGTCAACGATTTCCGCATCCTGATGAACGTCTATGACGGGCTGGTGCGTTATAAATCCGGCACGCTGGAGGTGGAACCGGCGCTGGCGACAAGCTGGACCATCAGCGAGGATGGCACCGAATACACCTTCAAACTGCGCGAGGGCGTCACCTTCCATGACGGCAGTGCGCTGACCGCCGATGTGGTCAAGTTCAACTTCGACCGGATGCTGCAGGACGATCACCCCTATCACGATACCGGGCCGTTCCCGCTGTCCTTCTTCTTTTCGTCGATCGACGCGACCGAGGTGGTGGACCCGCTGACCGTGAAGTTCACCCTCAGCGCGCCCTACGCGCCTTTCCTGTCGAACCTGGCCTATCCTACGGGCCTGATCGTCAGCCAGGCGGCGGTGGAGAAGTTTGGCGCCGATTTCGGGCGCAACCCTTCGGGCACCGGGCCGTTCAAATTCGCCGAATGGCGCAGCAACGAAGCGGTGGTGGTGGAGCGCAATCCCGATTACTGGGATGGCGCGCCGTCTCTCGAGGCGGTCGTCTTTCGCCCGATCACCGATGCCAACACCCGCACCGCGGAGATGCTGGCGGGCGGGATCGATCTGATGGTCGAGGTGCCGCCGGTGGCCCTGTCGCAGTTTCAGGGCGATGCGTTCAGCGTGGTCGAACAGGCCGGGCCGCATGTCTGGTTCCTGATCCTGAACGCCAAGGAAGGCCCCTTCGCCAACAAGCTGGTGCGCCAGGCGGCGAATTACGCGGTAAACAAGGGGGCACTTGTGAACGATGTTCTGGAAGGCACCGCCGAGGTGGCCGCAGGCCCCACACCGCCGGCCTTTGCCTGGGCGTATAACGACGCGCTGGAACCCTATCCCTATGATCCGGAAAAGGCCAGGGCGCTGCTGGCCGAGGCGGGCGAGGAGGATCTTTCGCTGACCTTCTACGTGACCGAGGGCGGCTCGGGGATGCTGGACCCGGTGGCGATGGGCACCGCCATTCAGGCCGATCTGGAGGCCGTCGGATTCGACGTGAAGATCGAGACCTATGAATGGAACACTTTCCTGGGCAACGTGAACCCCGGCCTGGAGGGCAAGGCCGATATGGCCGAGATGGCCTGGATGACCAACGATCCGGACACCCTGCCCTTTCTTGCGCTGCGCACCGAGGCCTGGCCTGACAAGGGCGGCTTCAACTCCGGCTATTATTCGAACCCGGAGGTGGACACGCTGCTGGAGGAGGCCCGGGTGGCCACCGATCAGGCAGAGCGGGCCGCGCTTTACAAGAAGATGCAGGTGATCGTGCAGGAGGATGCGCCCTGGGTTTTTGTCGCCAACTGGAAGCAGAATGCGGTGACGAGCGACAAGGTGGAACATTTCGCGCTGGAACCGTCATTCTTTTTGCTGCTGAAGGATGTGGTCAAGAACTGATCGGGTTTCGGGCCGGGCTTGCCCGGCCCGATCCGCCGCTGCGCGGCATTTTCATGCCTCCGGCGGGGATATTTTCGGAAAGATGAAAGGGGCCGGCGATGGGCGCCTATATACTCCGGCGGCTGATATCCGCGATCCCGGTGTTGCTGGGGATCACGGTGATCGTGTTTGCCATCATGGAGATGATACCCGGCGATCCGGCGACCGCCATTCTGGGGTCTTACGCGACGCCCGAGAATGTGGAGAAGCTGAACCGGGAGCTGGGCCTCGACAAGCCTGCGGTGCAGCGCTATTTCATCTGGCTGGGCAATATGCTGACCGGCGATTTCGGGCAGAGCTATGCGCTGAACCGGCCGGTGCTGGATGAGGTACTGGAGCGGTTCGGCGCCACGCTGATCCTGGCCGGCGTTGCCTTTGTGCTGTGCTCGGGCCTGGGTGTTCTGGCCGGGGTGGTATCGGCGGCGCGGCAATACGGGCCGGCCGACAGGGCGATTACATTCGTGGTGCTGCTGGGGATTTCGATCCCGTCGTTCTTTCTGGGCATGATGATGATCCTGCTGTTCGCGGTGAAGCTGCGCTGGCTGCCGGTATCGGGGATGTATGCGATCTATGGCGGTGGCGATTTGCAGGACTTGCTGCGCCATCTGGTGATGCCGGCCTCGGCACTGGCGGTGGTGGCCACCGGCGTGATCGCCCGGCTGTCGCGCGGCGCCATGCTGGAGGTGCTGCGGCAGGATTTCATCCGCACCGCCCGCGCCAAGGGCGTGCCCGAACGCCGCGTGATCCAGGGCCATGCGCTGCGCGCGGCGATGGTGGGGATCATCCCGGTGCTGGGCATCCAGGCGGGGTTCGTGCTGTCGGGCGCGGTGTATATCGAGATGGTGTTCCAGTGGCCCGGCGTCGGCCGGATGCTGGTTGATGCGATTCTGAAACGCGACATCCTGCTGGTGCAGGGCGGCGTGGTGTTCGTGGCGGCGTGCTATGTGTTGTTCAACATCGTGGTCGATGTGGCGCAGAGCCTGCTGGACCCGAGGATCAAGACATGAGGCTGTTTGCCGGTCTGCTGGCCCGCAACCGCCTGGCGCTGGTCGGGGCGGTGGTTCTGGCGGCGGTCGCGGTTCTGGCGCTGCTGGTGCCGGTGTTGCCGGTGCGGGCGCCGAATGTAACGGACACAGCCGCGCGCTATCTGCGCCCCTTGTCGGAGGGGCATCTGCTGGGCACGGATCACCTGGGGCGGGATCTGCTGTCGCGGCTGCTGTGGGGCACGCGGCTGTCATTGGCGGTCGGCTTTGCGGCGGCGGTGATTGCCGCCGTGATCGGTGCCGCGCTGGGCATCGTGGCCGGGTATTTCGGCGGGCGCACGGATAACCTGATCATGCGCGGCGTCGATATGCTGATGGCGTTTCCCTATATTCTGCTGGCGCTGGCGATTGTCGCGGCGCTGGGTCCGGGGCTGTTGAATGCGCTGATCGCGGTGGCGGCGGTGAACGTGCCGTTCTTCGCGCGCAACATCCGCGGGATAACCGTGGGCATCGCCAACCGGGAATTCGTGGATGCGGCGCGGCTTGCGGGGATGGGGCATTGGCGCATCATCTGGTCGGAAATCCTGCCCAATGTGGTGCCCGTGATCGTGATCGCCATGTCGACCACCATCGGCTGGATGATCCTGGAAACCGCCGGTCTCTCGTTTCTGGGGCTGGGCAGCCAGCCGCCGCAGGCCGATCTGGGATCGATGCTGGGCGAGGCGCGGGCAGCACTGATCACCGCGCCGCATACCTCGGTGGTGCCGGGGGTGATGATTCTGATCATCGTCATGAGCATCAACCTGCTGGGCGACGGGGTGCGCGATGCGCTGGACCCCCGGCTGCGCTCTGGCGCGCTGAGCCGGCCGATGGCGGCGACACGTGTGGCGCGCGATACCGTGCCGGAGCCGCAGGGCGATGGCATCCTGACGTTGCAGGCGCTGGAGACGCAGTTTCACGTGGGCGGGCGGGTTTACAGGGCGGTCAACAAGGTCAGCCTGTCGGTGCATCCGGGCGAATGCCTGGGCATCATCGGCGAAAGCGGATCGGGAAAGTCGGTGACGGCGCTGAGCGTGATGGGGCTGGTCGCCTCGCCCCCGGGGGTGATCACCGGCGGCGCGGCGCGCTATCGCGGCGACGATCTGATCGGCGCGCCCTACGAGACGCTGCGCAGCCTGCGCGGCGACCGCATCGCCTATATCTTTCAGGATCCGCTGGCGACATTGCATCCGCTCTACCGTGTCGGGGACCAGCTGGCCGAGGCGATCCGCGTGCATCACCCGCTCGGCAGGGCCGAGGCCTGGGCGCGGGCGGTGGCGCTGCTGCATTCGGTGCGCATTCCCAACCCCGAGAGCCGGGCAAAAGCCTATCCGCACGAGATGTCTGGCGGGATGCGGCAGCGCGTAGGCATCGCCATGGCTCTCGCCAATGATCCCGATGTGATCATCGCCGACGAGCCTACCACCGCGCTGGACGTGACGGTGCAGGCGCAGATCCTGAGCCTGCTGGATGAACTGCGCCGTGCGCGCGGGCTGGCGATCATTTTCATCACCCATGATTTCGGTGTGGTGGCGCAGCTTTGCGATCGGGTGGCAGTGATGTATGCCGGGCGGATCGTCGAGGAAGGGCCCACCGGCGTCCTGCTTGAAAGCCCGGCCCATCCCTATACCCGGCGGCTGATCGACTGTGTGCCCGAACTGGGCGCGGGGCGGCGCCGGCTGGCCGCCATCCCCGGCCTGCCGCCGGCGGTTGACCAGTTGCCGCCCGGCTGTGCCTTCGCGCCACGCTGCGGCCGGAAACAGCCCGCTTGCGAAGCGGGAGAGATCGGCCTGGAGGGCAGCGGCGCGCGCCGCGTCCGCTGCCTTTATCCCGAGGTGGAGGAGCCATGACCGACGCGCTGAAACTGACCGAACTGTCGAAAAGCTTTCCGGTGGGCAAACCGCTGTTCGGCAAACCGAAGGCCATTGTCCGCGCCGTCCGGCCCGTGTCGCTGCGCGTGGAAACCGGCGAGACGCTGGGCATTGTCGGCGAAAGCGGGTGCGGCAAGTCCACGCTGGCGCGGATGCTGGTGGGGCTTTTGCCGGCCAGCACCGGCTCGATCGAGATCGAGGGCGAAGCGCAGGATACCACCGATCCCGCCGCCTTCGGCAGGCGCATCCAATATGTGTTCCAGGATCCGATCAGCAGCCTGAACCCGCGCAAGACCATCCGCCAGATCATCGAGGCGCCGCTGAAGCTGTTGCACGGCATGGGCCGCGCCGAACGCGATACGCGCCTCCGCGAGATCCTTGCGGCCGTGAACCTGCGCGAAGATTTCCTGACACGCTATCCGCATGAGTTTTCCGGCGGACAGGCCCAGCGGATCGGCATCGCCCGTGCGCTGGCTGCCAATGCGCGCATTCTGATCCTTGATGAACCGGTCTCGGCGCTGGATGTTTCGGTGCAGGCGCAGGTTCTGAACCTGCTGGCCGATCTGAAGGCCGAACTCGGGCTGACCTATCTGTTCATCAGCCACGATCTGGCGGTGGTAGAGGCGGTGAGCGACCGTGTCGCGGTGCTTTACTTCGGCGCGGTGGTCGAGATCGGCAGGGCCGGGGATATCTTCCGCCAGCCACGCCATCCCTACACCCGGCTGCTGGCCGACAGCGCACCGGTGGTGGGCCGCCCGCTGCGCCCGCCCGAGGGCCGCGAGACCGAGCTGCCCGACCCGCTGAACCCGCCGCCGGGTTGCTCTTTCGCGGCGCGTTGTCCATACGCGACGGATCTTTGCAGAACGACCGAACCACCCCTGACCCCGATGGGAGAGACCCAGCTTGCCGCCTGCCACCACCCGATCACCCGATGAGCCCGCGCCCCGCCAGAGCCGCCCCACGATGGTGGCCGAGGCGATCAAGGCCTGGGTCATGGAGCAAGGGCTGAAATCCGGCGACCGCCTGCCGGGCGAGGCCGAGTTGATCGAACGGTTCGGCATGTCCAAGGGCACCATCCGTGAAGCCACCCGCATTCTCGAGGCTCAGGGGCTGGTGCGTACACGCTCGGGGCCGGGCGGCGGCACGTTTGTGCATGAAATGTCGTCGGACAGGGCGCGGGCGCTGTTGTCGAGCTATTTCTATTTCCGCGATCTGTCGCTGGCCGACATCTATCAGGTCCGCCGCGCGCTGGAACCCGAGGTCGCCGCCAGCCTGGCCGGCAAGCTGAGCGACAGCCAGCTTCAGCAGCTCGAAGACATCATGGCCGGCTACAACGCCCCCGCCCGCACCGCCGAAGAGGAACGCGAACAGCATATCGCGTCGCTCAGCTTTCATGCCACGCTGGCGGAGATGTCGGACAACCCGCTGCTGTCGTTCATCATCGCCTTCGTCACCAGAACGCTCAGCGATCTCACCGTCTACCGCAAGCTCTATGACCCGCCCAACCACGCGCTCTGGGCCGAGGGCAAGACCTATCAGGGCGATCTGTTGCGGGCCCTGCGCGCGGGCGACAGCGATGCCGCCCGGACGACGATGGTCGCGCATATGCAAACCGCCCAGGCTCTCATGGAGGCGCAGGAGGCCGAGGTCGTGCTGCGCCTCACCGTATGAGGCCCCGCGGGCCGATGATCCAAAGCGGAGTCAGGCCGGAAGGTCGAAGAAGAACATCGTGCCTTTGCCGACCTCGCTGGCAAACCCGATGGTGCCGCCATGGCCTTCGACAATCGACTTCGCGATGCTCAGGCCAAGCCCCGTTCCGCCCACCTGGTGCTGCCATGCGGACTCCGCCTGGGTGAACTGTTCGAAGATGGTGGCCTGGGCGGATTCGGGAATGCCATGGCCGAAATCCCGCACGGCGATGCGGGCCCCCGAGGTGCCCTTGCCCAGCGAAACCTCGACCTTATCGCCCCTGTGCGAATATTTCGCGGCGTTCGACATCAGGTTGGCCATGACCTGCATCAGCCGGTCCGGGTCGCCCGTCACCCGCACCGGTTCGTCGATCTCGATGGCCTCGAACCGGATACCGTATTGATCGCCGTAGGCCTTGTTCGCCTCGATCGCGTTTTCGATAAGCTCGACAAGATCAAGCTCGACCATATGGAACCGCATCTTTCCGGCCCCGATCTTCTCGAAATCCAGAATGTCGTTCACCAGCCGGCTCAGGCGATCACTGTTCTTGTAGGCAATCTCGCACAGCGCATGCGCCTTTTCGGGCAGATCACCCGTCACGCCCGAGCGGATCATGCTCAGCGCGCTCTTGATGGATGTCAGGGGCGTGCGAAGCTCGTGGCTGACCGTGGCCACGAAATCGGATTTCGCCTTTTCCGCCAGCTTGATCTGGGTGATGTCCTGCGCGATGCCGAAGGATGAAACCGGCTGCCCCTCGTCATTGAACGCGGTGTTGCAGCGCTCATGTATCCACTTGACGCGCCCGCTGGGCACCACGATCCGGTAAATCGCATCATAAGGCGTGCCGTCGGAAAGCGACGCCTTGTAGTCCCTGTCGTTGGCGGCGCGATCGTCGGGATGCACCAGTTCCAGAAAGCTTTCGTAGGATCCGTCGAAACCGTCCGGGTCGACCTCGAAGATCCGGTAGATTTCATCCGACCAATGGATCGTACCCTCCGCGATGGACATTTCCCAACAGCCGATCTTGCCGATGCTCTGGGTTTCATTGAGGTAGCCCACAGTCTTGCGCGCCTCCACGATCGCCTGATCGCGCAGCAGGCTCAGCGGCCGCACCGTCCAGTAATACAGGGCCGGGCTGGAAAGGATCGCGACAAGCGCGGCGAGGATCGTCGCAAGCACCCAGGGCTGGCCGGCCGCGAACTGATTGAAAGAGGGCACCAGAAGCGGCACCGCCGCCATCGTCATCGCCCCCGACAGAAAAACAACAAAGGCAATCCGAAGATAGATAAACAAGAATGAAATCCGGTAATTTTCCACCGTCGTCCTCGCATATAAAATGACTTCCGGAATAATGCGCATGTGTGCACCGGAACGAAGGTCAACAGCGGTAACGGAAATAGCCGCGCGCACTGTGTGACCCTGCGTAAGGGTTGTGGACCTGAATTTCCGAAAAACTTGGGAATATATTGGGCCGTTTTGCGGCAGTGCAGCAAAACCCCGCGCACAAAACAATCTGCGGTTGCGGGGTTTATATACCGCCATCCTATGAAGAGTGCGGCAGCCGTTTCCGCCCCGCACAGCTACCGCATTTTTTTGGCAAAACGGGATCAATTCTGTTTATGTTGAAAGGGTTAGTTGAAAGTATGGATTCGGCCGTTCTTTCGATCTTCTGCGGCCAGGGGGTATAGTGGTGGTTTTTCTCGAAGTTTTTTTCATGATTGTCGTGACGGTCGCCATTGTCTTCCTGCTGACGATGGCGCTGTACAATATCGCGCTGGTCCTGACCTACCGCGCCAAGCGCGGGCCCGACCCCGAGCCCGCCGCCCTGTTTTCGGATGCCGATCTGCCAAAGGTGACGGTGCAGCTTCCGGTCTACAACGAAGGCACGCTGGCCGAACAATGCCTGCGCCTTGCTGCAGCGCTGGATTATCCCGGAGACAAGCTCGAGATCCAGTATCTGGACGATTCCGATGACGAAACCACTTCGGAAATCGGCAAGGCCGCTGTCGAGAAGCTGCGCAAGGAATATCCCGATATCACCTTCCAGTATCTCCGGCGCGGCAACCGGCACGGGTTCAAGGCCGGGGCGCTGCTTTACGGCACCGAGCGCGCCACCGGCGAATACATGGCGATATTCGATGCCGATTTCATCATCCCGCCGGATTTCCTGCGCAAGACGATCCACTTCTTCACCGATCCGGGCGTCGGTGCGGTACAGGCCCGGTGGGACTATGTGAACGAAGGCAAATCGCTGTTCACTCGGCTGCAGGCGAACAAGCTGGATGCCCACCAGATGTTCGAACAGACCGCGCGCGCCCGTTCGGGCCGTCCGGTGATCTTTCACGGCACCGCAGGCGTCTGGCGCGCCTCCGCACTGGCCGAGGCCGGTGGCTGGGATTGCATGAGCGAGGTCGAGGATGTGGAGATCACGGTCCGCGCCACGCTTGCCGGCTGGCGGGTGGTCTATCTGGACAACTTTCGGCTGCTGTCGGAACTGCCCGAAACCATCAACGGCTTCTTGCGGCAGCAGATGCGCTGGCGGCGGGGCTGGAGCAGGGTCACGGCTCATTACTCCGGGCTTATCCTGCGGGGCGATATCCCCTGGCGCAACAAGCTTGACCTGCTGCTGCGGATTCACCTGACCTGGGGGCCGATCGGCGCGCTGATCATGATCCTCAGCGTTCTGCCCTATTTTTCGATCGCCGCGAAATACGGCCTGTCGCTGCCCGCGACCCTTCTTTACACGTCCGGCCTCGTGATCTCGCTCGTCACGCGCCATTTCGAGCAAAAGACGCTGATCGAAGATCCGAACGCCCGCGCCCCGATCGCCCTGCATCCGCTTCTGAAATTCCTTCCGCTCAACTACCTGCTGTTCAGCATGGGCACGCTATGGCCTCTCACCCAGGCGACATTCGAAGGGTTCTGGCAAAAGCCGGTGTGGGAGGTGACCCCCAAAAGCGGCACGACCGCGAATTCGCCCGGGCATCATGCCCTGATCAAATCCCGGCGGCTGCCGGGCTATGTGATCGGCACGCTGGGCCTTGGTGCGCTCGGGGCGGGGCTGGCCCTCTATTCGGCATGGTCCGGGTTCTTTCTCGCCGGTATATTTTACGTGATGCTCGCGATCGGCTGCGGCTATATCGGCATCCTGCTGCTGCGCTTCTTCGGCTATAACCTCGGCTTTCCGCCCGCCTCCGCGCCGCCCCCCGGACCGAAGGGTCAGCCCCCACTGCCCGGCCGGACAACCTGACATGGCTGGGCGACATGTCCTTTTAGATCCACCTGCCCCATGCCATCATTGTCGGGCTGCGCGGGCTGGCGTGGTCGCGGCATCGCTGATCCGCGCAGCGTTGGCATGGCGCCGGGTCGAACAACCCCGGCAGCGGCTCGTGGAAACCTGACTCAGACGCCGGCCCGGCCCTACTTGAACAGACCCGCCAGGATGGTGTCTTTCGTGGCCTCACCGATCAGTTTGCCATGCTCGGTCACACCGACGGGCGCGCCCGTCTCGTCCAGCAGCCGTACCACCTTCTGAATCCTGTCGTCGGCCCGCACGGTGACCGGCCGCGCGCCCGTCAACGGCTGCAGCACGTCGCGCGCGCAAAGCACGCCCAGCGGGTTCATATGGGCGACGAATTCGGCCACATATTCGTCGGCGGGGGCCGAGAAGATCTCGCGCGGGGTGCCGCATTGAACAATGCGCCCGCCTTCCATGATCGCGATCCGGTCGCCCAGCTTGAACGCTTCGTCCAGATCGTGGCTGACGAAAATGATCGTGCGCTTCAGCTCTTTCTGAAGGTCGATCAGTTCGTCCTGAAGCCGGGTGCGGATCAGCGGATCGAGCGCCGAGAAAGGCTCGTCCATCAGCAGGATCGGCGCATCGGTGGCAAAGGCGCGGGCAAGGCCCACCCGCTGCTGCATCCCTCCCGACAGATCGCCGACGCGGCGATCCGCCCAGTCCGACAGCCCGACCAGCGCCAGTTGCCGGTCAACCTGTCTGGCAACGTCGCGGCGGCCCAGCCCGGCAAGCTCCAGCCCCAGGCCGGCGTTTTCGCGCACCGTGCGCCAAGGCAGAAGGCCGAATTGCTGAAACACCATCGCGATGCGGGTCTGCCGCATCCGGCGCAGCTCGGCCGGGGCGGCATGGGTGACGCTGACCATCCGGTCGCCGTCATTGACACGCACCTCGCCCCGCACCACCGGGTTCAGCCCGTTGACCGCGCGCAGCAGCGTGGATTTGCCCGATCCCGACAGCCCCATCAGCACCAGAATCTCGCCCTCGCCCACGCTGAGCGAGCAGTTGTGAACGCCAAGCACCTGTGCCGTCGCCTCCTGAACCTCGGCGCGGCTCTGGCCGGCATCCATCAACGGCAGGGCCTTTGCCGGCTGCTCGCCGAACACGATGGACACATTGTCGAATTCCACGGCCCTGGTCACTTGCGCTCCATCCTCAGCATGCGGTCCAGAATGATCGCCACCACAACGATGATGAAGCCGCTTTCGAACCCCAGCGCCGTGTTCACCTGATTGAGCGCGCGCACCACCGGCACGCCCAGCCCGTCAGCCCCGACAAGGGCCGCGACAACCACCATCGAAAGCGAAAGCATGATCGTCTGGTTCAGCCCCGCCATGATCTGCGGCAGGGCAAAGGGCAGCTCCACCTTCCACAGGGTCTGGCGCGGAGTGGCGCCAAAGGCCCGCGCCGCCTCGAGCAGCGGCGTGGGGGTGGAGCTGATGCCCAGATGGGTCAGGCGGATCGGCGCGGGCAGAACGAAGATCACCGTCGCGATCAGGCCGGGCACCATGCCGATGCCGAAGAACACGATGGCGGGGATCAGATACACGAAGGTCGGCAGGGTCTGCATCAGATCAAGGATCGGGCGCATGGCCTGAAACAGCCTTGGCCGATGCGCCGTCGCGATCCCGATCGGGGTGCCGACGGCCATGCAGACAACACAGGCCGACAGGACCAGCGTCAGGCTTTCGGTGGTTTCTTCCCAATAATCCTGATTGAGGATGAACAAGAACCCCAGCGTGACCAGAGCCACGGTTTTCCAGCTGCGCTGAAGAAACCATGTCAGCCCCACGAAAAAGCCGATCACGATCAGCGGATGCGGGGTTTGCATGAGCCACAGAATGCCATCGATCAGCGCTTCCATGACTGCGGCAAGCCCGTCGAAAAACACCGCGCCGTGGCTCTGCAACCAGTCGAACACGGTCTTGGCGGTCTTGCCGACCGGTATCTTCGCCTCTGTCAGCCAGTCCATTCCGTCTCCGGTGAGTAGCGCGCAGGTAGGGGCATCCGCCGGACAAGCGGCGGGTGCGCCGGGTTAGAGGCCGAACGCGGCTTTCACGGCCGTCAGGCCCTCGCCACCATCCAGCGTCGTCACCCCGTCGAGCCAGCCGTCGAGAACGGCGGGATTGGCCTTCATCCAGGCCATGGTCGCGTCATCCGCCTCTTCGCCGTCGTTCAGGATCGCGCCCATGATCTCGTTTTCCATCGGCAGGCTGAATTCCAGATTGGTCAGAAGCTTGCCGACATTCGGGCATTCGGCGACATATCCCTTGCGCGTGACCGTGTGCACAACGCCC
This sequence comes from Actibacterium naphthalenivorans, assembly GCF_014196965.1. Lineage (GTDB taxonomy): Bacteria > Pseudomonadota > Alphaproteobacteria > Rhodobacterales > Rhodobacteraceae > Actibacterium_A > Actibacterium_A naphthalenivorans. The sequence goes on from NZ_JACIEQ010000001.1 coordinate 761,304, forward strand.
GCCCCGCCAAAGAACTCTTCGCCGCCGGTCAGGTATTTCAGCGGAAAGCTCGCGTTCATCGGGTGCGGCTCCCAACCCAGGAACACGACATCCTCGTTCTTGGCAACGGCGCGGCCGACCTGGGCCAGCATCCCCTGTTCGGAGCTTTCGACAACCTCGAACCCCTCGAGGCCGAACTTGTTCTCTTCGATCAGGCTGACAAGATAGGCGTTGCCCTCGTTGCCCGGCTCGATGCCATAGATCTTTTCATCCAGCGAGTCGCCGAACTTGGCGATATCGGCATAGTCCTTCAGGCCCGCCTCATAGGTATAGGCCGGCACGGCAAGGGTGTATTTGGTGCCCTCGAGGTTCACCGCCACGGCCTCGATCTCTCCGCTGTCGATATAGGGGCCGATCGCGCCGGCCTGCGCGGGCATCCAGTTGCCGAGGAAAACATCCACATCGTCGCTTTCCAGCGAGGCAAAGGTCACCGGCACCGACAGAACCTTGACATCGACATCATAGCCCAGCGCCTCGAGCACCTGTTTGGTGGCCGATGTGGTCGTGGTTATGTCGGTCCAGCCGACGTCGGAAAAGACGACGGTGCCGCAATCCGCCATCGCCTGACCCGCGACAAACAAAAGTGCCGCAGCAGATACGGTTGATTTGTACGTCATTTCTGGCTCCCTGTTATTTTGATTGACGGGTTAATTAAGTCTACACTACGCCAGACGGCAACAGGAAACGAGGACTTTATGCCCAGGATCGGGATGGAACCCATACGCAAGAGCGCCTTGGTCGAGGCGACGATCGCCGAGATCGGCCGCACCGGATCGCTTGATGTGACCGTCAGCCAGATCGCGCGGCGCGCGGGCATGTCCAGCGCCCTTGCGCATCACTATTTCGGCAGCAAAGACAACATCTTCCTTGCCGCCATGCGCCATATCCTCACGCTCTACGCGGCAGAGGTGCGCGGCGCGATGTCGATGGCCGACACGCCCCGCGCCAGCGTCGAGGCGATCATCAGGGCAAGCTTCTCGCCGATCAATTTCCGGGCTGAGGTCGTGAGCGCATGGCTAAATTTTTACGTCCTTGCCCAAACATCAGGCGATGCCGGGCGCTTGCTCCGGGTCTATCAGCGGCGGCTGAGATCGAATCTGGTGTTTCACCTGCGCCCGCTGGCCGGTGCGCAGGCCCCCGCCATCGCACAGGGGCTGGCCGCCATGATCGACGGTCTCTACATCCGTCAGGCGCTGCGCGACGAAGCGCTCGATCCGCAGGCGACCGAAGGTTATGTGATCGACTATCTCGACATGTCGCTTCGGCTGAAGGGGGGCGCATGACCCGGCCCAACATCCTCATCGTAATGGTCGATCAACTGGCCGGCACCCTGTTTCCCGACGGCCCGGCAGAGTTTCTTCACGTGCCGAACCTCAGGGCGCTGGCCGCCCGTTCGACCCGGTTCGCCAATTGCTATACCGCCTCGCCGCTCTGCGCGCCCGGAAGGGCGAGCTTCATGTCGGGGCAACTGCCCAGCCGGACGCGGGTCTATGACAATGCCGCCGAATTCGCGTCTGACATCCCGACCTATGCCCACCACCTGCGCCGCGCGGGCTATCAGACCTGCCTGTCGGGCAAGATGCATTTCGTCGGCCCCGATCAGCTGCACGGGTTCGAGGAACGGCTGACCACCGATGTCTACCCGGCCGATTTCGGCTGGACCCCGGACTATCGCAAACCGGGTGAGCGCATCGACTGGTGGTATCACAACATGGGTTCCGTCACCGGCGCCGGGGTGGCGGAAATCACCAATCAGATGGAATATGACGACGAGGTCGCCTTTCACGCGACCCGCAAGATCCATGATCTGGCCCGCGGGCACGATCCACGGCCCTGGGCGCTGACGGTCAGCTTCACCCACCCGCATGATCCTTATGTCGCGCGCCGGAAATACTGGGATCTCTATGCGGATTGCGAACACCTTCTGCCGCAGGTGCCCGCCATGGCCTATGCCGATCACGACCCCCACGCCCGGCGCATCTTCGACGCGAACGACTGGCGCAGTTTCGACATTTCCGAGCAGGACATCCGCCGCTCCCGCCGCGCCTATTTCGCCAATATCTCCTACCTCGACGACAAGATCGGCGAGATACTGGACGCGCTGGCGGCGACGCGGCAGGAGGCGATCGTGGTGTTCGCGTCCGACCACGGCGACATGCTGGGCGAACGCGGGCTGTGGTTCAAGATGTGCTTCTACGAAGGCGCGGCGCGGGTTCCGATGATGATCGCTGCCCCGTCGATGGCGCCGGGCCTTGTGCAAACCCCGGTCTCCAACCTCGATGTGGCCCCCACGCTCTGCGATCTGGCCGGCGTCCCGATGGACGAGGTGATGCCCTGGACAGATGGCGAAAGCCTTGTGCCGCTGGGCCGGGGCGGGCGCCGCGACACCCCGGTGGCGATGGAATATGCCGCCGAAGGCTCCTATGCGCCGCTGGTGTCGCTGCGCTATGGCCGGTGGAAATACAACCGCTGCCTGCTGGACCCGGATCAACTGTTCGATCTGGCGGCGGACCCGCACGAGTTGACGAACCTGGCGGATGATCCGGCCCATCAGGGCACCCTGCACAGCCTGCGCGCGAAATCCGAGGCGCGCTGGGATCTGGCCGCTTTCGATGCCGCCGTGCGCGAAAGCCAGGCCCGCCGCTGGGTGGTGTACGAGGCCCTGCGCAAGGGCGGTTACTATCCGTGGGATTACCAGCCGCTTCAGAAAGCATCCGAGCGCTACATGCGCAACCACATGGACCTGAACCAGGTCGAAGAGAACCAGCGCTTTCCCCGCGGGGAATAGCCAGACCCCAAACCGCCGGAGGCACAGAACCCCGTGACCCTACGCTGCCAACCGACCGCAAGCCATTTCGTGAACGGCACCCCTTTCGAGGATGAGGCCGGCGCCCCGTTCGACGTGATCTACCCCGCCACCGGCGAGGTGATCGCCCGGCTGCATTCGGCCACGCCCGCCGTGATCCGCGCCGCGCTGGAAAGTGCCCGCGCCGCGCAGGCCGCCTGGGCCGCGCGCACCGGCACCGAACGCGGCCGGGTGCTGCGCCGCGCGGCCGACATCATACGTGTGCGCAATCGCGAACTGAGCATTCTAGAGACCTTCGACACCGGCAAACCGCTGCAGGAAACGCTGGTCGCGGATGCCACCAGCGGCGCCGACGCGCTCGAATATTTCGGCGGGCTGGCCGGAAGCCTCACGGGCGAACATATCCCGCTCGGCGCCGACTTTGTTTATACGGTGCGCGAACCGCTGGGGGTTTGCGTCGGGATCGGGGCGTGGAACTACCCCACGCAGATTGCCTGCTGGAAGGCCGCGCCGGCGCTGGCCTGCGGCAATGCGATGGTGTTCAAACCCTCTGAGACGACCCCGCTTTGCGCGCTCTGGATCGCCGAGATCCTGATCGAGGCCGGGGCGCCCGCCGGGCTGTTCAACGTGGTGCAGGGGCTGGGCGATGTCGGCGCAGCGCTGGCCACCGATCCCGGTGTCGACAAGGTGTCGCTGACAGGATCTGTGCCGACCGGGCGCAAGGTTTACGCCGCCGCAGCCGCCGGGCTGAAACATGTGACGATGGAGCTGGGCGGAAAATCCCCCCTGATCGTCTTTGACGACGCCGATCTGGACGATGCCGTCGGCGGCGCGATTCTGGGGAACTTCTATTCCTCGGGGCAGGTCTGTTCCAACGGCACGCGGGTTTTCGTGCACCGCCGGATCAAGGAGGCGTTCCTGAACCGGCTGACCGAACGGCTGGCCGATGCGGTGATCGGTGACCCGATGGACGAGGCCACCAGCTTCGGCCCCATGGTCAGCGCCCGTCAGATGGAGATCGTGAAAGGCTTCATCGCCAGCGGCACCGGCGAAGGCGCACGGCTGATTACCGGCGGGCGCCAGATCGACAGACCGGGGTATTTTCTGGAGCCCACCGTCTTTGCCGATGTCACCGACGACATGACCATCGCCCGCGAAGAGATTTTCGGGCCGGTGATGTCGGTGCTGGATTTCGAGGAGGAGGACGAGGTGATCGCCCGCGCCAATGACACCGTCTATGGGCTGTCGGCCGGGGTGTTCACCCGCGATCTGACCCGCGCCCACCGGGTGATCGGGCGGCTGCAGGCGGGAAGCTGCTGGATCAACACCTACAACCTCGCCCCGGTCGAGGCCCCGTTCGGCGGCGTCAAGCAATCGGGCGTGGGGCGCGAAAACTCCAGGGCAGCGATAGAGCACTATTCGCAGCTCAAATCCGTCTATGTCGCGATGGGCAAGGTCGACGCGCCGTTCTGATCGGGCGGGGCACCGGCGGGCGACGGGCAAGGAAAAGGGCAGGACATGGAAGCGGATTTCATCATCGTCGGGGCCGGCAGCGCGGGCTGCGCCATGGCCTACCGGCTGTCGGAAGCGGGCGCATCGGTGCTGGTGATCGAGCATGGCGGCAGCGATGCCGGCCCGTTCATTCAGATGCCGGCCGCCCTGTCCTATCCGATGAACATGCCGCTTTACGACTGGGGCTATCGTTCGGAGCCGGAACCGCATCTGGGCGGCCGCCGCCTGGCCACGCCGCGCGGCAAGGTGATCGGCGGATCATCCTCGATCAACGGCATGGTCTATGTACGGGGGCACGCGCGCGATTTTGATCATTGGGCCGAAAGCGGCGCCGAGGGCTGGGCCTATGCCGATGTGCTGCCCTATTTCAAACGGATGGAAAACTGGCATTCGGGCGGGCATGGTGGCGACGCGGCCTGGCGCGGCACCGACGGGCCGCTGCATGTCACGCGCGGGCCGCGCGACAACCCGCTGCACCGGGCATTCGTCGAGGCCGGGCGGCAAGCCGGATACCAACTGACCGATGACTACAACGGCGCCCGGCAGGAAGGCTTTGGCCCGATGGAACAGACGGTCTGGAAAGGCCGCCGCTGGTCTGCCGCCAATGCCTATCTGCGCCCGGCGCTGCGACGTGAAAACTGTGGCCTCGTGCGCGCTTTCGCCCGCAAGGTGGTGATCGAGGAGGGCCGCGCCACCGGCGTCGAGGTGGCACGCGGCAGCGGCATCGAGACCATCCACGCCCGGCGCGAGGTCATCCTTGCCGCGTCATCGCTGAATTCGCCGAAACTGCTGATGCTGTCGGGCATCGGCCCCGCCGCGCATCTGGCCGAGCACGGGATCGGCATCGTGGCCGACCGTGCCGGCGTCGGGCAGAACCTGCAGGATCATCTGGAGCTTTACATCCAGATGGCCTCCAAACAGCCGGTGACGCTGTATAAACACTGGAACATCCTGTCCAAGGCGCTGATCGGGGCGCAATGGCTGCTGTCGAAGCGGGGGCTGGGCGCGTCGAACCAGTTTGAAAGCGCGGCCTTCATCCGCTCGCGGCCCGGCGTCGAATATCCCGACATCCAGTATCACTTCCTGCCGATCGCGGTGCGCTATGATGGCAAGGCCGCCGCCGAGGGGCACGGGTTTCAGGCCCATGTCGGCCCGATGCGCTCGGCCAGCCGTGGCGCGGTGACCCTGCGCTCGGCCGATCCGGGAGAGGACCCGTGCATCCGCTTCAACTACATGTCCGATCCGCAGGATTGGGCGGATTTCCGCACCTGCATCCGCCTGACCCGCGAGATTTTCGCGCAAGAGGCTTTCCGCCCCTATGTGCGCGATGAAATTCAGCCCGGCGCCGGGGCGCAGACCGACGAAGAGCTCAACGCCTTCATCCGCGACCACGCCGAAAGCGCCTATCACCCCTGCGGCACCGCCCGGATGGGGCGGCGGGACGATCCGATGGCCGTGGTCGACAACCAGGCCCGCGTGATCGGGGTGGATGCGCTGCGGCTTGCCGACAGTTCGGTGTTTCCGCGCATCACCAACGGCAACCTGAACGCACCCTCGGTAATGGTAGGCGAAAAGGCGGCCGACCATATTCTTGGCCGCCGCCCCCTTGCACCGTTGAACGATGCGCCCTGGGTACCTCCAGACTGGCAGACGCGGCAGCGCTGAGGATGCTCCGGCGCGCGCTGCCGGTCAGAACGCCTGCCCCAGCACGCCGCGCAGGATATCGGCCATCTGCCCGATTTCGCTTTCGCTGGCAACAAAGGCGGGCGCGAGGATCAGCGCGTCGCCCGTGGCCTTCACATGCAGGCCCGCGTCGAACAGCCTGCGCTGCACCGCCATGCCTTTCGCACCCGGCTGATCGCCCGGTGCAAGCTGCACCCCCGCCACCATGCCATAGCCGCGCAGATCACTGACCTGCGGCAGGTTGCGCAGGCCAAACACCGCATCCAGAAACACCGGCGACAGCGCCCTGGACCGCTCGAACAGGCCGTCGTCGCGATAGATGTTCAACGCCGCCAGCGCCGCAGCACAGGCCACCGGATGCGCCGAATAGGTATAGCCGTGCATGAGCTCCGGCCGATCCGCGCCCTCGGCGGCGGCGAACACCGCATCCTGAATCTCGGTTTTCACGCCCACGGCACTCATCGGAACGGCGCCGTTGGTCAGGGCCTTGGCCATGGTGATGATGTCGGGCGTGACCCCGAATTCCTGCGCGGCAAAGGCCGATCCGGTGCGCCCGAAGCCGGTGATCACCTCGTCGAACACGAGCAGGATGCCATGCCGGTCGGCAATCTCGCGCAGCCGTGCCAGATAGCCCTTGGGCGGCACGATGGTGCCGATCGAGCCGGCGATCGGTTCCACGAACACCGCCGCGATTGTTTCAGGCCCGTAGGTCTTGCAGATCTCTTCCAGATCGTCGGCCAGATGCGCGCCGTCATCGGGCTGGCCCCGGGTAAAGCGCTGATCCTCGCTCCAGGTGTGGCGCATGTGCACGACGTCGCAGGTGGCGCCCGAAAAGTCGCGCCGGTTCCCGACCATCCCGGCCAGGGCGGTGCCGCCTAGGTTGACGCCGTGATAGGCCCAGGCGCGCGAAACGAAGCGGGTGCGCTGGCCCTGCCCCCTGGCCCGGTGATAGGCCAGCGCGATCTTCATGGCGCTGTCCACGGCCTCGGACCCGGACGCGCCGAAGAACACACGGTCGATCCCCTCGGGCAGCAGCGCGGCCAGCCGCTCGGCCAGTTCGAACGAAACCGGCGCGGCGCGCTGGAAATGCGGCGTGTAGTCCAGCTCCATCAACTGGCGGCTGACGGCCTCGGCGATTTCCGGGCGCCCGTGGCCCGCCGCACTGCAAAACAGGCCCGACGAGCCATCCAGCAGTTCATCGCCTTCGGGCGTCCAGTAACGCACACCCTTGGCCTTCGCGAAAACCTGCGGGTTCTGCCGGAACGCGCGATTGTTGGTAAAGGGCAGCCAGTGGTGATCCATCGCCATCGCCTGCGTGTTCATGTTCATGGCGCGCAACTCCTATAAAGCGGTGATTGCAGGCTAGCCAAATCAGACCCCGAAGGATTAGAGCCACAGCATATAAACCTAGGTGCCAATGCCGGCGTCGGGGTTGCATTGCCCCGCGCCCCGGCGTTCAACTTGGCGCGTTAAAGCAGCAGAAAGGCCCAGACATGACCCGAACCGTTTTGATCACCGGCGCCACCGCCGGTTTCGGCGCAGCGACCAGCCGCCGTTTCGTCGCCGAAGGCTGGAAAGTGGTCGGCACCGGGCGCCGGGCCGAGCGGCTGCGGGAACTGGCCGACGAGCTGGGCAACAGCTTTCACGGCGCGGCCTTCGACATCACCGACGAAGCCGGCACACGCGCCGCGCTGGCCGCGCTGCCCGACGATTTCGCCGGGATCGACGTTCTGGTGAACAATGCCGGCCTCGCACTCGGCACCGCGCCCGCCCCGAACACCAGCCTGTCGGACTGGAAACGGATGATCGACACCAATATCACCGGGCTGGTCACGATTACCGATCTGATGCTGCCCGGCCTGATCGAGCGCAAGGGGATGATCGTCAACCTGTCGTCGGTCGCGGCGCATTACCCCTATCCGGGCGGCAATGTCTATGGCGGGACGAAAGCGTTCCTGCGGCAATTCTCGCTTGGTCTGCGGTCGGATCTGCACGGCACCGGGGTGCGCGTCACCTCGATCGAGCCGGGCCTGTGCGAAAGCGAATTCACGCTGGTCCGCACCAAGGGCGATCAGGCGGCCCATGATGCGCTGTATGGTGGTGCCAACCCGATTCAGCCGCAGGATATCGCCAACACCATCTACTGGGTCGCCAGCCAGCCGCCGCATGTGAATATCAACAGCCTGGAGGTGATGCCCGTCAGCCAAAGCTGGGCGCCGTTCCAGATCTACCGTGGCGGCTGAGCCCGCTCCTGGGCGATCACCTGCCCGAGCAGCGTGATACCCTCTGCGATCTTGCGCGCCTCGATCGCGCCGAACCCCAGCCGCAGGCGGTTTTTCGGCGCGTTCGTACCGTGGTAATGCACATCCCCGGCCTCGACCAGCAGGCCCTGCTGTTCGGCCCGGCGCTGCACCGCGCGCGCGCTGACGCCCTCGGGCAGCGCCAGCCAGATGCCGGAGCCGCCGGTCGTCATGGTGACCGCGCAATCGGGCAGCTGGCGGTCAAGCTCGCGCATCATCAGCTTCCACCTGGCGGCAAGCTCTTTGCGGTGGCGCCGGATATGGGTGTCGTAATGCCCTTCGGCCAGAAACAGCGCCATCGCCCGCTGCGCCAGCGCCGAGGGGTGGCGGTACATCAGCCGCCGCAGCGCCCGAAGCTCGCGGATCACCGGGGCGGCGGCGGCGACAAAGCCCAGCCGCAGCCCCGGAAACAGCGGCTTGGTCAGGCTGCCGATGTGGATGACCCGCCCCGACACATCCAGGCTTTTCAGCGTCGGGTGCTGGGCACCGATGAAGTTCAGCTCATGTTCGTAATCATCCTCGATGATCAGAAAGTCGTCGCGCCGGGCGGCTTCCAGCAAGGCAAGGCGGCGCTCCATACTCATGGTGACGTTGGTGGGGGCCTGATGCCCCGGCGTGACATAGACCAGCGCAGCGCCTGAAAAATCGCCCATGCGCATGCCGTTGCTGTCCACCGCATGCGGCACGAGCTGCCCGCCCTGCGCGGCAAAGATGTTGCGCGCGTCCACATAGCACGGATCTTCCAGATGCACCTGCGCGCCGGGCCTGCAAAACAGCCCCCCGGCCAGAAACAGCGCGTTCTGCGCCCCCACTGTTACCAGCAATTCCTCGGGGCCCGCGCGAAACCCGCGATGCGGCAGCATGCGGCGCTGGATCTGTTCGATCAGCATCGGGTCGTCGCCATCCACCAGATCGCCGACCCAGGCATGGGCATGCCGGCGCGTGCCCGCCATCCGCACGCAATCGCGCCAGCGCGCGATCGAGGTTTCGTCCGCCGCGACCTGACCGTAGATGAACGGATAGGCATAACCCTTCCAGTCGCCCCGCTTGACGATATTGGGCTGGCGCGAATAGCGGCCGGTCATATGTGCGGTGAAATCAACCGCTTCCACCGGCTCACCCGGCCGGACCAGACCACCTACATCGACATTCAGCTTGTCGCGCAGAACGCTTTCGTCGACGAAATAACCCCGGCGGTTGACGGTGCGGATATAACCGTCCTGCGCCAGCCGCTCATAGACCAGCATCACCGTGTTGCGCGACACGCCGATCTGCTCGGACAGCACGCGGGTTGCCGGCAGCGGATCATAGGGCGACACCTTGCCGGCAAGGATCGCCTCTATCAGGCGTTCCTGTATCTGCTGCTGCAGGGTCTGATCCGCGCGGAACGGCGTTTCGAATATGCGCTCTAGCATGCGATGCCCGCTTCCTTCCTGGATTTCACGGCAAGGCACAGCGTGGTGCCAAAGACATAGGCACTCCAATACCGTCATCGCGCGAAAACCGCCCTGGCACCATAGTTTTCACTATCTGGCTCTAAGCTCTCAGCAAAACCCTATCCTAACCTTTTTGCAAGCGCAGAAACTGTGGGCGATCGCTCTTGCCCCTCTGCTTTCGGATCGTCGCGAAGTGCCGGTCCTGCGCCCAAAAAACGAGTTACGAATAAATCCAATGGGGAACTTCATGACCACACCTTCCAAAACGCTCCGCAACCTGAACCGGCGGCGCTTTCTGCAAAGCTCGGCGGCTGTCACCGCCGGCCTTGCCGCACCCGCGATCGTCAGCCGACAGGCGCTGGCCTCGTCGGGCGAGATCAACATCATGATGTGGTCCGACTATCTGCCGCCCAGCTTTGTCGAGGCGTTCGAGGGCAGCACCGGCATCAAGATCAACTTCACCGGCATCGGCTCGAACGAAGAGATCATCAACAAGCTGAAGGCCACCGGCGGCGAAGGGTTCGACATCGTGTCGCCCACCGTGAACCGCAACCTGCTCTGGGCCGAACTGGGCCTGCTGCAGCCCTTCGACATGAGCAAGATCGCCATCGAAAAGGTCAACCCGGCGATGGCGCTGGGCGATGCCCACTGGAATTTCGACGGCAAGGGCAGCCACTGGGTGCCGCATATCTGGGGCACCGAAGGCGTGGCGTGGCGCACCGATCTGTTCACCCCGGCGGGCGAGTTCCCCTCCTACTACGACATCTGGGATGACGCGAATGCCGGCAAGACCATGGGCCGCGGCCATTCCATGCTGCTGGGCCTCGGCCTGGGGCTGGAGCGGATCGGCGAGCTGGAGCCGGGTTCGATGTGGGCGGCCTATACCACCCCCGAAAAGATGACCGAGGTCTGGACCAAGGTCGTCGATCACGCCATCGCCAAGAAGGGCAACATCAAGCTGATCTGGAACGACGCCGACACCCAGAAGAACGGGCTGCTGAACGAAGGCGTCATCGTGGGCCAGACATGGGATGGCCCGCCGATCGCGCTGAAAACCGCAGGCGAGCCGGTGATGTACCGCGCGCCGGTCGAAGGGGCGATGGCCTGGGTCGACGGCATGGCGCTGCCCACCGGCGCCAAGAACATCGAGCAGGTCTACGCCTTCATCGACGCCTGCTATAACCCCGAATGGGCCGGCACGGCGATCCAGACCCATGGCTATAACAGCCCGGTGCTGGGCGCCGATGCCTTTGGCGGCGAGATCTACGCCCAGAACTTCGCCGATGCCTACCCCGGCGAGGCACTGGCCAACCTGAACGCCTGGCCGGCCGAAGGGCCGTGGTATTCCGAGATGCGCACGGAATTCACCAACAAGTTCCTGTCGGCCTGACACGGGCAAACCGGGCCTCGCGCCCGGCCACGGGCGGGGGACCACCCCCGCCCTTTTCCTTTCCCGAGCCGCCGCCCCCGGCGCGGCCCTTCCCAGCGGACCCAAGCCCGACATGCGCAACAGAACCGTCCTTCTCGATCACGTCTCCATCCGCTTTGGCGATTTCACCGCCGTGGACAATGCCAACCTCAAGATCGACAGTGGCGAGTTCTTTTCGTTCCTCGGCCCGTCGGGTTGCGGCAAGACCACGCTGTTGCGCTGCATCTCGGGGTTTTCCGATCCGACCGAAGGCAAGGTGCTGATCGGCGGCAAGGACATGAAGGGCGTCGGCCCCAACAAGCGGCCCACGGCGCTGATCTTTCAGCATCTGGCGCTGTTCCCGCTGATGAGCGTGGCAGAAAACATCGCCTTCCCGCTGGAGGTACGCGGCGCATCCAAAAAAGACCGCCGCAAGCGGGCAGATGAATTGCTGGACATGATCGCGCTGCCCGGCATCGGCGACAAGAAAGTGTCGGAACTGTCGGGCGGGCAGAAACAGCGCGTGGCCATCGCCCGCGCCTTGGCGGTGGAGCCCGACATCCTGTTGCTGGACGAACCGCTCTCGGCGCTGGACCTGAAACTGCGCCAGCACATGCGCGCCGAGCTGCGCGCGATTCAGCAGCGCGTCGGCGTCACCTTCATCTATATCACCCATGATCAGGGCGAGGCGCTGACGATGTCGGACCGCGTGGCGGTGATGAACAGCGGCGTGATCGAACAGGTCGGCGCGCCGAATGTGATCTACAACGCCCCGCGCACGGCCTTCGTCGCGTCCTTCGTCGGCGAAAACAACGCCATCTCCGGCAAGGTCGCGGGCCAGACCGAAGGGATGGTCACGCTGAACACGCCCGTCGGCCCGGTCAGCGGCCGCGCCGCGGGCGGGCGCAAGTACAAGCCGGGCGAGCAATGCAGCCTGTTCATCCGCCCCGAGCAGTTGACCCTGACCGGCGAGGCCGGGCCGAACACGATCAGCGCCACGTTGCGCAGCCAGGCGTTCGAAGGCGCCAGCACCCATCTGCTTGCCGATTGTGCCGGCACCCGTCTGCGGCTGAGCCAGATCAACACCGGGGCTGCGGCGGCGCCGCTTGCCCCCGGCGCCGCGCTGACGCTGGCCTTTGCCCCGGAGCATGCCACCGTGCTGCCCGCCGGTCCGATGGCATCGGAATAACCCATGGGAAATTTTCGCACCGCGTTCAACAGCTTTGCAGGCCGCCACGGCATGGGCGTGGCCCTGTTCGTGGCCATCGCCGTTGCCGCCTGGGTGATCTTGCTGATCGTCCTGCCGCAGCTTTCGATGCTGGATTATTCGTTCCGTCACAACCTTCCGGCCAGTCAGATCGGCGGACCGGATGACACCTATACGCTGGAAAACTATCGCTATTTCATGTTCGGCAATGACGACGGGCTGAACACGCTCGATATCGGCATCCTGCTGCGCACGCTGATCGCGGCGGTATTCGTGACCATTCTGGACGTGATGATCTGCTATCCTATCGCCTTCATCCTTGCGCATTCGGCCAGCGGGGTATCGGCGCGGCTGATGGTGATCGGGCTGATCATTCCGTTCTGGGTCAACGAGATCCTGCGCGCCTTTGCCTTCCGGGTGCTGTTCGGGGCGACCGGGCTGATCAATTCGGTCGGGCTGGGCATGGGGCTGTGGGATGCGCCGGTCGATTTCATCCGGGCCGATGTCGCGCTCTATTCGGGCCTCGCCTATGCCTATATCCTGCTGATGATCTTCCCGATCTACAACGCCGTCGAGGCGCTGGACCGCGCCCAGATCGAGGCCGCGCGCGACATGGGCGCGCCCTGGTGGCGGGTGCATTGGCGGATCGTGCTGCCGATTGCCAAGCCCGGTATCGCCTCGGGCGCGACGATGGTGTTCATGCTGACCTCGGGCGCGCTGGCCGCGCCGCAAATCCTGGGCGGGCCCAGCAGCCTGTGGTTCACGCAGGTGATCTATCAGTGGTTCAACCAGTCGTCGAACTGGCAGCGCGGATCGGCCTATGCGGTCATCCTTTTGCTGGTCTGCATCGCCTTCGTGACGCTGATGATGCGCGTCTTCAAGGTTTCGGTCGGGGAGATCGGCAAATGAACCCGCGCGGATCGGTCTTCAGCGCGGCCTATGCGCTGGCCTTCTTCACCTTCCTGTTCGGCCCGCTGATCATTATGGTGATCACCGCCTTCAACTCGTCGCGCTTTCCGCGGGTCACGCCGTGGGAATGTTTCACCACCGGCTGGTTCAACGTGCTGATCACCAATGACCGGCTGATGAGCGGGCTGCTGTCGAGCCTGTTCATCGGCATCGGCGTGATCGTGGTGGCGGTGCCCGTGGGGCTGGCCGGCGCGCTGGCCCTGTCGGAGCTGAGCGCGCGGCTGCGCGCGACGCTGTACACCGTGCTGATCGTGCCGATCCTGATCCCCGGCGTGGTGCTGGGCATTTCGACAATCGTGTTCTGGGGGCAGATCGGGCGCACGCTGGGCGGCCCGGCGCAGGCGTTTTTCTACAACGGCTATTTTCTGACGATCGCCGGTCAGGTCACCTTTATCTCGGCCTATGCGATGCTGGTCTTCATCGCGCGGCTGCAACGGTTCGACGCCACCCAGACCGAGGCCGCGCTGGATCTCGGCGCCAGCCCCGGGCAGGCGTTCCGCAAGATCCTGCTGCCGTTTCTGGCCCCCGCGATCGGATCGGCGGCTTTCATCACGCTGCTGGCGTCGTTCGAGAATTACAACACCACCGTCTTCACCATCCTGTCGGGCAACACCTTTACCACCGCGCTGGCCTCGAAAGTGCGGCACGGCACCGATCCGTCGCTTTCGGCGCTGGCGGTGATCATCATCTCGATCACCCTGATCGGCGCGCTGACGCATGAGGCGTATATCCGGCGCAAAACGCTGCTGGACAGCGGCAAGGCAGAGCAATCGGCGATTTTCGGCAACCCGGTGCTGCGGCTGCTGACCCACCCGGGCGCGGTGCTCGCGCTTTTGCTCTGCATCGCCGGCGGGCTGGTCTGGCTGGGCAGCAAGCATGACAGTTCGGTCTGCGAAGCCGGCATTCTGGAAGAAAAACGCGCCATCCAGCGCCAGCTTCAGGAAGAGCAGCGCAGCCGGATCGACGCACAGAAAAAGGCCGGCGGCCAGACGCAAACCCCGGCGGAAGGCGGGGCCGGGAACCCATCGCCCTTCGGCGGGGCGTTCACCGGCGGGCTTGCGCCGGAGAGCGCGGCGCCAGAACCGGCGGCGCCCAGCAATCCGTCGCCCTTCGGCGGGGCCTTCAACCCCGGCACCCTTGCGCCCGCGCCCGAATGATGGCCCGATAGGCGGCAGGCGCAGCACGGAGAAACGGCATGGCGTATCGGATCACGCTGGAACAGACGCGGTTCGTATTTCCCGATCTGAAAACACTGATGGCCCGGGCCACCCCGCAGCGCAGCGGGGATGAGCTGGCAGGGATTGCCGCCAGCGGCCCGGTCGAACGGCTGGCGGCGCAGATGGCGCTGGCCGACCTGCCACTGTCAGAGTTCCTGCGCCACGACCTGATGCAGGTCGATGACGACGAGGTAACCGCGCTGATCGCCGCCCGCCATGATGCGCGCGCCTTCGCGCCGATTGCGTCGATGACGGTGGGCGAATTCCGCGAATGGCTGCTTGACCCTGCGGTGCAGCACGATCAACTTCAGGCCCTGACATGGGGGCTGACCCCTGAAATGGTGGCGGCCGTGTCCAAGATCATGCGGCTGCAGGATCTGATCGCGGTTGCCGCCAAGCGCCAGGTCGTCACCCGGTTTCGCAACACGATCGGCCTGCGCGGGCGGCTTTCGACACGTAACCAGCCGAACCATCCCACCGATGACAGCCTCGGCATCGCGATTTCGGCGGTGGACGGGCTGATGATGGGATCGGGCGACGCAGTGATCGGGGTGAACCCGGCGACCGACACGGTGGCCGATTACATCCGCATCGTGCAGTTGCTCGATGACATCCGCAACCATCTGGAGATCCCGACCCAAAGCTGTTGCCTGGGCCATGTGACCGTCGCGCTGAAGGCGATCGAGGCCGGCGCCCCCGCCGATCTGATCTTCCAGTCCGTCGCCGGCTCGGCCAAGGCCAACACCGGCTTCGGCATCGATCTGGCGCTCCTGCGCGAGGCGCAGGAAGCCGGGCTTTCGCTGAAGCGCGGCACGCTGGGCGACAACGTGATGTATTTCGAAACCGGCCAGGGCGCGGCCCTGTCGGCAGAGGCGCATTACGGCACCGATCAGCAAACGATGGAGGCGCGCGCCTATGCGGTGGCGCGTGAATTCCGCCCGCTTCTGGTCAATACCGTCGTGGGGTTCATCGGGCCGGAATACCTGTTCAACGGCAAGCAGATCATCCGCGCCGGGCTGGAAGACCATTTCTGCGGCAAGTTGCTGGGCCTGCCGATGGGGGTCGATGTCTGCTACACCAACCATGCCGACGCGGATCAGGAAGACATGGACACGCTGCTGACCCTGCTTTGCGCGGCGGGGGTGAATTTCGTGATCACCGTGCCGGGGGCCGATGACATCATGCTGAACTATCAGTCACTGTCGCATCATGACGCGATCTTCGCGCGTGAAACGCTGGGCCGCCCGCCCGCGCCGGAATTCGCCACCTGGCTGGAAACGGTGGGACTGACGGCGGCGGACGGCACGTTGCGCGCGGCATCCCCGGCGCTGACCGAGCGGCTGTCGGGCACCGGGCTGCTGGAGGCCGCGCCATGACCCGCGCCCCCGCTGCCCCGCCGCTGAAATCGCTCGCCGCGCTGACACAGGCCCGCGTGGCGCTGGGGCGCGCGGGCGCGGGGCAGCCCACGCGCGCCGCTCAGGCCTTTGCGCTTGATCACGCCCGCGCGCGCGAGGCGGTCTGGTCGGCCATGGAGTGCGACACGCTGGAGCGCGCGCTGCAGGATGTGCGCACGATCCGCCTGCACAGCGCGGCGGCGGACCGGGCCGAATACCTGCGCCGGCCGGATCTGGGGCGCAGGCTCGGGCCGGGCGCTGCGGCGGCGCTGGCCGGGGCGGGTGGCGCGGATGTCGCCATCGTGGTCGCCGACGGGCTGTCGGCCACCGCCGTCAACCTGAACGCGGCGCCGGTGGTGCGCGCCCTGCTGGCCCGGCTGGCGCAGACGCGGCTGACCGCCGGGCCGGTGATCCTGGCCGAGCAGGCGCGGGTCGCCCTGGGCGACGCGGCGGCCACGGCGCTAGGCGCGCGCGCCGTTGTCGTGCTGATCGGCGAACGGCCGGGCCTGTCTTCGGCCGACAGCCTTGGCGCCTATGTCACCTGGGCCCCTGCGCCGGGCACGCCGGATTCGCGGCGCAACTGCGTATCGAACATCCGCGACGGCGGGCTGCCGCCCGACGCCGCCGCCGCGCAGATCGCGGCGCTGCTGTCGGACATGCGCCGCACGGGTCAGAGCGGCGTGGCGCTGAAGGATCTCGTGGCGCGGGCGCCGGAGATCGAATAAACTGCAAGGATCGACAGCCGCCGGCAGAACAGGAACGCAAGAGATGAACGCTGTTGAAGCCGGCAAGGTCGAAACGCTGACCGCGCTGGAGGCCGGAACGACGGCCGAAGCCGCGATGGCGTTTTTCGACAGCCTGCAGCCGGTGGCGCTCGGCACGATGATCGGATCGTGGCGCGGATCGGGCCTGCCGACCGGCCATCCGCTGGACGGGCTGCTGGAACGCGCCAACTGGCATGGCAAACGATTTGACAGCCCGGAAGATGTGCATCCGCTGGTATTTTCAGGCGGCGGCACGCAGCTTTATTCAGTGAACCCCGCCAGGGTGCCAATGGGGCTGATCGCCAGCCATCCCGGCCTTTTCAACAGCCGGCTCGCCGCGTGCCTGTTTCCGACGCTGCGCAGCTTTCTGCGCACCCGAAAACCTGCGGCGCGGCTGCGGATGACCGAATATCGCGGCGTGACAAGCGCGACGATGCTCTATGACGCGCTGCCGATCAACGATATCTTCCGCAAGATCGACGACGACACGCTGCTCTGCCTGATGGATATGCGCGGGGCGCAGGCGCCGTTCTTCTTCGTGCTGCGCAGGGAAACGGGTGTGGATCAGGCCGCGCGCGATTGATCCGCATCAATCGGGATCTGGCCGGCTGGTGATAGGCTGCCACCCAGGCATCAAGGCCTGGGAGGAAACACAGCGTGATCAACCTGAATGACATCGAAGACATGTGCACCCTGACGCGCGAAGAGATCGCGGCGATCGCGGAACATGAGCACGTGCCGGAATTCGACGCCACGATGCTTGCGGAATATCTGATGCATCTGCCCAAGGGCCCGCAAACCGTGAACCGGATGATCTGTGATGATGCGCGCGCGGCGCTTCACGCGGGCAACCTGACGCACGCGCGAGAGCTGTTCACGGTGCTGCAACACTTTATCGCGGACCACCCCGAGGCGATCCGCGGCGCGCAATAGCTGCGATCCCGTCAGGCTTCGGGTTGTTTCATCCGCATCATGACGTTCGTTTTCAGAACGAACTGATGATAGAGCGCGGCGACCACATGGATCAGGAACAGCGCCAGCAGCAGGATGCGCAGCGCGCTGTGAACGCCGGCGGCGGCATCGACACGGCCGAACCACGCAAGCGCGCCCGTGATCGGCATCACGATCATGAGCGCATAAAAGCTCCAATGGATGACAGCGGCAGCCATCTTCAGCGCCGGATGTTCCTCTTCCGGCGGCACCGGCGCGCCCCGCTGCATCCGCACGACAAGCCGCCACAGCGCCAGTACAAGCACCAGCAATCCGCCGAACACGTGGCTGGCGATCAGCGGGCTGAAGTCGACGGTTCCGCCCTCTTCCAGCAGCTCCCATGCGGCGACGATCGACTCGTGCAGCAGATATTGCAGAATGATCAGCGCGGCGATGATCCAATGCAGGCGGATTTGAAGGCGGGAATAGCCGGTGGGGCTGGGCATGCGGGGTTCCTCTTCCAGATGACGTGGCGCGGTTCACCCCTATTGTACGCCGCGGCGGCGGGGTTCCGTCACGAAAACTCGCCAGGCGGGAAATATGCCGCAGCGCGGCACAGGGCATTGACAGCCGCGCTGGCAGCGGGTGACGCTGGGGCATTCATTTCCCGATCGAGGTATATCATGTTCCCCTACCCCACATTTCCCCCCTACCCCGACTGGAGCAGCCATTTCTGCGCCCCGTTTTCCGGCGATGTGATCCAGAACATCGAACCGCGCGTCTTTTCCCCGGACATCGCCGGCGACGCAGAGATGGAAGAGCGCATTCACATGAACGTCGCCAGCTACGGCAAGCAGCTCGGCAAGATCCTCGAGGCGCTCGAGGTGCTGTCAGAGGCGACCGGCACCCCCCTGCCCGCCATCACCGATCTGATCGCCCGGGTCGAGGCCGAAAAGGCCGAATGCCGCGGCACCATCCGTGCCCAGGCCGAAGCGGCGCTGGCGCGGCTGAAACAGGTCGATCCCGGCGCCTGGCAGCAGGTCAGGGGCGGTTAGCGCTTTTTCACGAACTCGGTCAGAATGACAATCCGCTGGCCTTCGACGCGGCCTTCGATCTGCCCGGCGTTATCGGGCACCAGTGCGATGCCGCGCACGGCCGTGCCGCGCTTGGCGGTAAAGCCCGCGCCCTTGACCGGCAGATCCTTGATCAGCGTCACGGTATCGCCGGCGGCCAGCACGGTTCCGTTGCTGTCGCGATGCGCCACGGCGGCCACCGCCGCCCCGGCCTCGGCCCAGGTGCGGGTGTCATCCTCAAGATAGAGCATATCGGAAAGGTCGCGCGCCCAGGCGTGGTCTTTCAGCCGGTCGAGCATCCGCCAGGCCAACACCTGCACCGGCGCGTGCTCTGACCACATCGAGGCGCCCAGGCAGCGCCAGTGGTCCGGCTCCGGCGTTCCCGCGATCTGTTCGCGGCAGGTCTGGCACAGCCAGGCGGCCATGTCGGCGCTGCCGTCAGCGTCGGGGCCGACGGCGCAATCCTCCAGCCCGTCGGTGCCGCCGCACAGCTCACAGACGCCGCCGCTGCGGGCGATCAAGGTATCCTGAATGGTCATGCTGGTTCCGGTCTGTTGTGTGCCGCCGGGATAGCCGGTTTGGCCCACGCTGGCGACCGCTTATTGCACCTGCCGGAACAGTGGCGGCGGGCCGCGCGCCGCGCTATCACTCGGCGCATGATGAAACAGGAGAGACCGATGGCCCGCATCATTCTGACATTCGCTGCCCTTGCCGCCCTGACCGCCTGCGCGACGGTCGAAGGGGTTGGCAAAGACCTTGAAACCGCAGGGAAAACCATCTCCAGCGAAGCGCGTGAGGCACAGGCGGGCATGTAGCGCGGGAACCATTCGCGGCGCGGCGCGTTGGGCCGGCGACACTCAACAACGGAGACTGAAATGACCCGCATCCTTCTGACCATCGCCGCCCTTGTGACCCTGACCGCCTGTGAAACCATCGACGGCGCCGGACAGGATATCGAAAACGCCGGCGAAGCGATTTCTTCGGAGGCACAACAGACGCAGGCCGAGATGTAATCGGCCCGCGCCACGCCTGGGGCGGTGCCGTCAGAAGGACCAGACGACCGTGTCTTCGCCCAGCATGGCCCCGGCCATTGCCGGCGGCGCCGCAACGCCCACACCCTCAATCAGCACGTCGGGCGAGGCCCCCTTCCCGGGCAGATAGATCGCGCAGACATTTGCTTTCGCGCCGTTTTTGATCGCCGCCTGCAACAGGCCCTGCGGGCTCATTCCCTTGGGCGGCTGGCCCGCGGTGGCGCTTTCGGGCGCCGCTTTCAGGGCGATGTCGCCGCCTGGGCCGCACAACAGAATCTGCACGTCACGCCCCGTCTGCACCGCCTGCATGGTCAGCACCATGCTCATGAGCTGGGTCTGGGCATCGGGCGAGGTGACAACAGTGACCAACTTGTCGGCCTCTTCGGCCAGGGCCGGTGTCGCCAAAAGGGCGAGCGCCGCGAAAGCGGCCTTTACGGTCTTCATCATGGGATGTCCTTCCATGGGGGAAATTGCCACGCGTTCCATGAGGGAAGGTAAAGATATATATAATATTATGAATACGTCGGAGTGTCGCAGCGAACCTGTGTTCTAGCTCTTCAGCTGCTCCAGCACGGGCGCGATCTCGCAAAAACGCGGCAGCCGGTCCGCCCCGGCGCTTTGCCGCCCCATCCAGCCCATGCAGCGCTGCGCCCGCCCGCAGGCACAGCAATGGGCGATCGTTTCGCCATAGGTATCCCGCGTCAACCTGCCGGATTTCAGCGCGGCGTTCAGGTTCACCCCGATGGTCCGCGCCATGCCCTGTGTCAGCCAGAAATGCCGCGAGAGTCTGCCACGGTCTTCCATGGCTCACCCCACGCGCAACGAATCCAGAAGATCCTTGTTCCGGCAATAGGCCGGCGCGGCATCCGCCCCGTCCACATGCTCGGCCAGGAAATCCCGGCACGCCCCGGCCTGCAGGCAACCGACGCAGCGCAGCACCGTGTTGCGCATCTGCTCGGGCCGCATGTGGCCGCGCTGCGCTTCTTCGGCCAGATCCACGCCAAGCGTATCGGCCATGCGCGTCACCAATTCCGCGTGCTCGTCAAGCTTCTTGAAACCAAACATAACTTCTCCTCTCCGAAATCCGCCACCGATTTCAGAAGAGCAGACAAGGCGCCGCCGCGCCTTGATGCGTGTCAAATTCCGCTAGAGCGTGGCCGCGACCTGCGCCACCTTCTGCTGACGCTGGCTGTTGGGCGGGTGAGAGCCCAGGAAACGGTCGCCGGGATCGGGGATGCGGGTGAAATAGCGCGCGCCCAGCACCGGGTCGTAGCCCGCCTTGTGCGCGATCACGGTGCCGAGCCCGTCGGCGTCCAGCTCCATGTCCTTGGAAAACACCCGGCTGCCCAGCGTCGCGCCAAGCCGCTGGGCGCTGTCCACGCCGGCCTGATCGGCGCCCGAAAGCGTGGCACCGGCGCCCAGAAGCAACGCCCCGACAAGCGAGGTCTGCTGCTGTTTGGGGATATGCCCCTCGATGTGATGGCCGGCCTCATGGCCCATGATGAAGGCAAGCTCATCGGGGTTCTGCGCATCGGCGATCAGCGCCAGCGTGAAGGTGATCACCGGCCGGCCCCGCGCGTCAAGGCTCTGATAGGCGTTGGCGGGCTGATCCCCGCGCCGGTCGACGACGATCTGGAAATCGCAATTCGTGCCCGCGGTGCGTGCGCGACATTCCGATTCGGCCACCGGCTCGACCCGCTCCACCACGCTTATGAAATTGCGGGCGGCGACGTCGGGGGCCAATCTGGCAACCGGCGGCGCGGTTGGCGTGCTGGGCGTGGTGGTGGTGACGCAGGCCGACAGGGCCAGAAAGATCAGCGGCAGGAAAAGGCGCATGGGGTGTCTCCGAAAGATCCGTATGGCAAGATAGGCGGTCCGCGCCCGAAGGCCAACCACCGCCCAAAGCCACGGGCAGACTTCTGCCCGGCCCAGCGCCCCGGCGCAACGGCAAAGCAATTGCGCTATTCCCTTCGCCCGGCCCACGCGCTAGCCTGCGGGCATGTTTACCATCGAACATGAATTCGACGCGACTGTCGTGACCCTTGTGGACGAAGGCCCCGGCCATCTGCAGGAAGACGTGACCATTCAGGCGTTCGAGGAATGCGTGACCATCGAGCAATACGATCCGCGCAGCGATGCGGTCATGAAGGTCACCCTGTCGATGGTGCAGCTGAACGAACTGGCCGCCGCGCTGGACCTGCCCGAAGGTGTCTATAAACTGTCGCCCGCGCAGGGCTGACGCTTACTCCAGCACCCGGAACAGCTTGTCGCGCGCGCTGTGCCCGCGCAGCAGCGCCAGCCGCGATTTCGGCACGCCCAGCGCCTTTGACAACAGCTTCACCACCGCCGCGTTGGCCTTGCCGCCCTCCGGCACCGTGGTGACATAGGCCCGCAACGCGCCTCCCTCCTCGAGCTTCAGCATATTGCGCGAAGCCTTGGGCGTCACGCGCAGCGTGATCTCGGTGCCGGGGGCGCCAAGGTGGCGCAAATCGGGGATGGTCACGCGGCGCTGCCTTTCCGGATGGTTTGTTCCGCAGCGCAGCATGGCCGGTTGCGCCCGCGTTGGCCACAGGCGCCGTGGCCGCATGCGTGCCAAAGCCCGGAGCTTCCTGTTTTCGGGTTGAATTACACGCCCGCAGCGCCGAAATCTGTTGCAACCAATACCGGAGTCCACATGCCCAATCCGAATCCCGCGGTGATGGAGTTTCTCCTCACCCGCCGCTCGCGCCCCGCGAAAACGCTGACGGCGCCGGTGCCTGACCGCAACGCGCTGATGCCGATCCTGACCGCCGCCGCGCGCACCCCCGATCATGGCAAGCTTGAACCCTGGCGCTTCATCGTGCTGGAACGGCCCGCGATGCAGCGGCTGGCGGCGCTGGTGGCTGATCGCGGCGCCGCGCTGGGGATGGCGCCCGAACAGGTGGAAAAGGCACGTCAGGCCTTTGCCGACGCCGGGCTGGCGGTGGCGGTGATCTCCTCGCCGAAACAGTCGGACAAGGTGCCGCAGATCGAACAGGTCTATTCCGCCGGCGCGGTCTGCCTGGCGCTTGTCAATGCGGCACTGGCCTCGGGCTGGGGCGCGAACTGGCTGAGCGGCTGGCCGGCCTACGATCCGGTCATCACCGAACAGGGGCTGGGGCTGGCCCCGGGCGAAAGCGTGGCCGGGTTCGTCCATATGGGCACCGAAACCGCACCGCCGCCCGAGCGTCCGCGCCCGGATGTCAACGCGCTGACCACCTGGGTCGGCGCATGATCCTTTCGGATTTCCTGAAAGCGCTGGCGCAGCTTTCCGATCCGCGTTTCCGCCGCGTGCTGTTTCTGGGGCTGGGCCTGACCGTGGCCCTGTTGATGGGCGTGACGCTGGTGTTCATCGCCCTGATCGGCTGGCTGGTGCCCGAAGGCATGGTGCTGCCCCTGATCGGCGAGGTTCACTGGCTGGGCGAGCTTTTGTCTTTCGCCACCGTGGGGCTTATGATCTTCCTGTCCACCTTCCTGATGGTGCCCGTCGCCTCGGCCTTCACCGGGCTGTTTCTGGATGACGTGGCCCAGGCGGTGGAAGACAGGCATTACCCGAACCTGCCCCCGGTACCGCGCATCGGTTGGTATGAAATCTTCCGCGACAGCGTCAACTTCTTCGGCGTGCTGATCGCCGTGAACCTTGTGGCGCTGGCGCTGTATTTCTTCGTCGGCCCGTTCACACCGGTGCTGTTCTGGGCGGTCAACGGCCTGCTGCTGGGGCGCGAGTATTTTCAGATGGTGGCGATGCGGCGGCTGGGCCGCAAGGGCGCCACGGCGCTGCGCAACCAATACTGGCTGCGGATCTGGCTGGCCGGAACGCTGATGGCTATTCCGCTATCGGTGCCGATCGTAAACCTGCTGGTGCCGGTTCTGGGCGCGGCCACCTTCACCCATCAGTTCCACCGGCTGCGGGCAAGGTCATCCGGTTCAGCGGATCCAGATCGCGGATGGAAATCACCCCCGACAGGATGATCCCCGCGATCACCGCCCACAGCACCACGGTGATCACCGTCACAAGCCTTGCCGTGCGCCCCGCCTTGAAATTCGCGGGCGCCCCGGCATGGGTGCCCGGCACCACATCGCCCTCGTCGCCCTGGGTTCGCAGGCGGATCGGCAGGATGATGAACAGCACCATGAACCAGATCACCGCGAACAGAACCAGGGCGGCGGTGATAGACATCAGACCTGCTCCAGCTCGATCAGGCAGCCATTGAAATCCTTGGGGTGCAGAAACAGCACCGGCTTGCCATGGGCGCCGATCTTCGGCTCTCCCGTGCCCAGCACGCGGGCGCCAGACGCCTTCAGCCTGTCACGCGCGGCCAGAATGTCATCCACCTCGTAACAGATGTGATGGATGCCGCCCGAGGGGTTCTTTTCCAGAAACCCCTTGATCGGGCTGTCTTCGCCCAGCGGATACAAAAGCTCTATCTTGGTGTTGGGCAGTTCGATGAAAACCACCGTCACGCCATGATCCGGCTCATCCTGCGGCGCGCCGACCTTTGCGCCCAGCGTGTTCGAATATTGCGCCGATGCGGCCTGCAGGTCCGGTACGGCGATGGCGACATGGTTCAGCCGGCCAATCATGGGCACACTCCTTTACCTCGGTTTGGCGCAGGTTATGCGGCCACCGCGCCCATACCGCAAGGGGCTGCGCGGAATGCCGCGGGACGTTTACCGAAGATTAAGCACCACCGCGCTCTACTTGCCCCGATGCAGGAGAGCGTGACATGACAGATGACCTTGGAACCCTGACGACATTTTCCCCCGACCTGCCCGGCCGGCCCCTGGTGGGCATGACTGTTCTGGTGGTCGAAGACAGCCGCTTCGCGTCAGAGGCGATGCGGCTTTTGTGCCTGCGCTCGGGCGCGCGGATCAGGCGGGCCGATTGCCTGCGCTCGGCCCGGCGGCACCTGCAGGTCTATCGCCCGACAGCGGTGATCGTGGATCTTGGCCTGCCCGATGGCGCTGGCGACGGGCTGATCGCGGAACTGGCGCAGGCCACGCCGCGGGTCGGTGTGATCCTGGCCACCAGTGGCGATGACGGGGCGCAGGCGCGGGCCCGCGCCGCAGGGGCCGACGGGTTTCTGGCCAAACCCATCACCAGCCTTGCCGCGTTTCAACAGGCGATTCTGGCACCTCTGCCCGAGGCCGCCGGCGGGCGGGCCCTCCGCGCCCTGCCCGACGAAGAGATACATCCCGACACGTTCGCCTTTCGCGACGACATGATCCATGCCGCCGACCTGCTGACCGAAGGCGCGGATGCCCGGACACTGGACTACCTTGCCCAGTTTCTGGCCGGCGTCGCCCGTTCGGCCCGCGATGCGCCGCTGGAACAGGCGGCGGCGGGTCTGGCCGACCGGCGCGCGCAAGGCATGGCCGCCGAGGCGGCGCTGGCTCGGGTCAGCGGGCTGCTGCAGGCCCGGATCAGCACCGCCGCACCGATCTGAACGGTGGTGTCAGCCGCCGCCCGCCAACGCCGGATCGGATGCCACGCGCACCGGCTCGGTCAGATCGGCCAGCCGCGCACGCTGCCGCCCGGCGGCATCGAAATTGGCGGGCGAAAGCCAGGCCCCGAACGCCTCTTTCAGCGCGGGCCATTCACTGTCGATCGCGGCGAACCAGGCGGTATCGCGGTTGCACCCCTTGATCACGGCCGCCTGCCGAAAGACGCCTTCGTAGCTGAAACCCAGCCGCTGCGCCGCCCGCCGCGAGGGCAGGTTCAGCGCATTGCATTTCCATTCGTACCGGCGATAGCCCGTCTCGAAGGCCCATTGCATCATCAGATACATCGCTTCGGTCGCGGCGCGGGTCTGTTGCAGCGCGGGCGAAAAGGTGATCGAGCCCACCTCGATCGACCCCGCTTCCGGCGCGATGCGCATGAAACTGGCCTGCCCGGCATAGCGGCCGGTCTGAAGATCGCGGATCGCGTAGAAATATGGATCGTCCGTTGCCGCCGCCTCGGCCGCCCAGCGATGAAACGCCGCCGCCGAAGGGAACGGGCCGCCCAGCATGTAATCCCAAAGCGCGTCATGCCCGTCATAGGCCGCGAACAGATCGGCGGCGTGGCGCGCGGCGTCCAGCCGCTCCAGCCGGGCATGGCGCCCCTCCAGAACCGGCGCATCGGGGCGGCGCGGCGCCGCCCAGCCGGGCACGGGCACGCCTGGAAGACGGGTCTGGGTCATGTCGCGGCGCTCCCCCTGGTCGGCTTCCGGCGATCTAGCCGCAAAGAAACCCGCAGGGAAACCCCGAAAACCGGCGCCTAAAGAATGATCTGGCCGATCCCGCCCATATCCAGCCCCGGAAACACCGCCGTCTCCAGCACCGACCGGTCCAGCCCGAACAGCCCGCGCATCGCCGAGGCCGCATAGGCGCGCACATCGGTCGTGGGCCGCAGGTCGCGCCCCTGATACAGCTCCGCCTCCGACAGGCCGGGCCAGTCGGCCCAGACCTTGCCGCCGCGCACCGCGCCACCGGCCATGACCATCGCGCCACCGGTGCCGTGATCGGTGCCGCCGGTGCCGTTTTCCCGCGCCGTCCGTCCGAACTCCGTCATCGCCAGCACCGTGGTCTGGCTCCAGACCGGGCCCAACCCCTGTTTCAGCGCCAGAATGGTTTCGGCAAGCTGGGTCAGCGGCGGCTTCAGCGTGTTGGCCTGATTGTTATGCGTGTCCCAGCCGTTGATCGAAAACGCCGCGATGCGGGTTTCACCCAACAGGCGCGACACCGCGAAATCGGCCACTTTCAGATGGGTCTTGCCGCGCGTCGCCTCCATCATCTGCTCGCGCATCGCCTCCGCATCGCCGGGCTCGGCCATGGCCTGCATATTCGCGCCCGTCTCCAGGCTTTCGGCGATATGGATCGCCTCGCCCACCGCATCACGGAACAGCGGATCGTTCTGGGCGACCATTTCCACCAGCTTCTGCGCCTGGGGCGAAAGCGACAGCCGCGCATCGGGCGACCAGCTCGACACCGGCGCGGGGCCGCCCAGCACCAGCAACTCGTCGCGGCCGATGGCAAAGGCGGTTTCGGCGCTCACCCCCGGCACCGCCTGCAACATCCGGTTCAGCCAGCCGTCGCGCACATGCGCCGCGCCCAGATCGAAGCCGGTGCCCGCCTCGAGCAGATCCTGCCCGTCGAAATGGCTGCGCTTGTCGCGGTACGGGGTCGAAACCGCATGGGCAAAGCCCAGCTCGCCCTTCTGCCACAGCCCCGCCAACGACGACAGCGCGGGGTGCAGCGAAAAGAACCCGTCCAGATCGGCGGCGCCCGCCGCCTCTCCGAATTTCAGCTTGGGGCGGCTGGCGGCGAAATCAGGGTCACCATAGGGCTGGACCACATCCAGCCCGTCCATCGCGCCGCGCAGGATGATCACGACAAGGCGATGATCCCAGGGCGCGGCGGCCAGCGTGACCGGCGTCAACAGGGGCGAAGCCGCGGCCGAACACCCCAGCGCGAGCGAGCGCATCAGCAAGGCGCGGCGGGTAAGGGCAGACCGGTTCATCGTCACCTCCGTTGAAATTCGGGCGAGATCAGCACAAGACCAATCCCGACGGCGCGGGTTTCCGCTGCCGATGCCGCGAAGCGCAGCGTGTCGGACGCGGTACCGCCCAGCGCCGTATCGACGAAGGCGCGCGGGTCGGGCAGTTCGGGGCGCAGCAGGCCGGGCACCATCATCGCCCACTGGATGCGGCCCGCCATGCCCTGCGGCGTGATCCAGTCCGCCTCCGCCTCGGGCCAGCCGTCGGGGCCCACCGGCGCCTCCCAGCTTTGCCCCATCACCTGCATCGGCAGCGCCAGGTAAAGCCCGGTGTCCTTTGGCCCCAGCGCCTCTATCTGCTTGCCCGGCACATCCAGCGCCCGCAGCGTGGCGGCGACGAAATCGAACGGCTGCCGCGCCTTGCCCAGACGGGGATCCCAGGCGGCGGGGTGATCCAGCAGCGCGCCATAGGTCGCCATCAGGTCGCCGCCGCTGTCGTGGAAGGCCGCCGCGATGTGATCGACCAGCGCCGGCTCCGGGGTATCGGCCACGAAATGCGTGGCCAGCTTGGTTGCGATGTGCCGGGCCGTGGCCGGGTGACGGGCCAGATCGTCGAGCACCGCATGCACATCCGCCAGCGCCGGCTGGCCGCCGCCATACTCTTGGCCCAGCACGGATTCGGCCCCCGGTTCGGCGAAAAAGGGGCGAAACAGGAACCCCTTGCGCGGATCGTAAGACAGGCCGGTGAACAGCTCGGCCAACTGGCGCACGTCGGCCTGCGAATAATCCGCCCCCACCCCCAGCGTGTGCAGTTCCATCACCTCGCGCGCAAGGTTTTCGTTCAGCCCGCCGCCCTGCTTCTTGACCTTGGCCGAGGTCGGCCCGGCGGAATTCACCTGATCCAGATAGGCCAGCATCATCGGATGGGTCACCGCCGATTTCAGCAACGCGGCGAAAGAGCCTGTCAGGTGCGGGCGGATTGCCTCTTCGACATAGGTCGCGGCGGAAAAGATCAGGATGCCCTGCTTGCCCTTGACGGTGAAATGATCGGCCCAGAAACGGGTCAGCCGCTCGCGCAGCCCGTCTTCGGTGCCCGCGGCGCGGCGGAGTGTGGCGTTCAGATAAAGCTGCTGGTTTTCGCGGCCCGCCTTGCGCAGGGCACGAATCCTCTTTTGCGCCGCTTTCGCCTCTTCGCTGCCGCGTTTCTGGCGCAGCAGGCGCGACTGCTCGAAAAATTCGGTCAGCGCGGGGATCAGCGTTTCGAACCGCGGAATCGGATGGCGGGCGGCCATCGCATCGGGGCCCTGCAGCCGCCGCAACATGCCGTCCGTGCTGGCGGGGGCGGCGCGCACCGGGCTCAGCCCGGTGCCGAACCTGATTTCGGCAAGTTTTGGATCAAAGGTCAAGGCACCGCTCCTGCGCGAGATCGTGCAGGCGCAGCATAGCAGAGCCAAACCGGTCTTTCATCAACCGGTTTGGTCACATTCCGGGGATCGGCGGGAAATCACTCCTGCGGGATCACCCGCAGCGAAAGTTCGCGCAACTGCTCGTTCTGCGGCTCGGACGGCGCGCCCATCATCAGGTCTTCGGCGCGCTGGTTCATCGGGAACATGATGACCTCGCGGATATTCGCCTCATCGGCCAGCAGCATCACGATCCGGTCGATGCCCGCGGCACAGCCGCCGTGCGGCGGCGCGCCGAACCTGAACGCATTGACCATGCCGCCGAAGCGCTTGGTAACCTCTTCGGGCGGATAGCCGGCCAGTTCGAACGCCTTGAACATGATCTCGGGCTTGTGGTTGCGGATCGCGCCGGAAATCAGTTCATACCCGTTGCAGGCCAGATCGTATTGATAACCCAGCACCTTCAGCGGATCGCCCTGCAGCGCCTCCATCCCGCCCTGCGGCATGGAGAACGGGTTGTGCGAAAAGTCGATGGTGCCGGTTTCGTCGTCCTTCTCGTACATCGGGAAATCGACGATCCAGCAAAAGGCGAAGCGTTTGTTATCGGTCAGGCCCAGCGCATTGCCGATTTCAACACGCGCGCGGCCAGCCACCGCCTCGAACGCCTGCGGCTTGCCACCAAGGAAGAAGGCGGCGTCGCCCTTGCCCAGCTTCAGTTGCAGGCGGATCGCCTCTGTGCGTTCGGGGCCGATGTTCTTGGCCAGCGGGCCGGCGGCCTCGATCCCGTTCTCGCCCTCGCGCCAGAAGATATAGCCCATGCCGGGCAGACCTTCCTTCTGGGCGTAGGCGTTCATCCGGTCGCAGAACTTGCGCGAGCCGCCATTCGGCGCGGGGATGGCGCGAATCTCGGTGCCTTCCTGCTCCAGCAGCTTGGCGAAGATCGCGAAGCCCGAACCCCGGAAATGCTCGGACACGTCCTGCATCTTGATCGGGTTGCGCAGGTCGGGCTTGTCGGTGCCATACCATTTGGCGGCATCGGCATAGGAAATCTGTGGCCAGTGCTTGTCCACCGTATGGCCACCGCCGAACTCTTCGAACACGCCTTCGACCACCGGCTGGATCGTGTCGAACACATCCTGCTGGGTGACGAAGGACATCTCCATGTCGAGCTGATAGAAATCGGTCGGGCTTCGGTCGGCGCGCGGGTCTTCGTCACGGAAGCACGGCGCGATCTGGAAATACTTGTCGAAGCCAGACACCATGATCAGCTGCTTGAACTGCTGCGGCGCCTGCGGCAGGGCATAGAACTTGCCCGGATGCAGGCGCGAGGGCACCAGAAAATCGCGCGCGCCTTCGGGGCTGGACGCGGTGATGATCGGCGTCTGGAATTCGCGGAAGCCGCTGTTCCACATCCGCTGGCGGATGCTGGCCACCACGTCGCTGCGCAGCTTCATGTTGCTTTGCATCGCCTCGCGCCGCAGGTCGAGATAGCGATAGCGCAGGCGGGTTTCCTCGGGGTATTCCTGATCGCCGAACACCATCAGCGGCAGTTCGTCGGCCGCGCCCAGCACCTCGAGGTCACGAATGAAGATCTCGATCTCGCCGGTCGGGATCTTCGGGTTGATCAGACTCTCGTCGCGGGCCTTCACCTCGCCGTCGATGCGGATGCACCATTCCGAGCGCAGCTTTTCCACCCCGGCAAACACCGGGCTGTCGGGATCGGCCAGAATCTGCGTCACCCCGTAATGGTCGCGCAGGTCGATGAACAGGATGCCGCCATGGTCACGCACCCGGTTGACCCAGCCCGACAGGCGGACGCTCTGACCCACGTGGGATTTGTTCAGTTCGGCGCAGGTATGGCTGCGGAAGGCGTGCATGGTCGTCCCTCGGGGTAAATTCAGTGTCGCGCCGATACACCCGTCCTGCACGGCAAAGTCAAGGGAGGGCGGCCCGCCGCGCGCTTGTTTACAAGGGAAACCGGGCCGCCCGCCTTCGTCCGCCCGCCCCCGGCGCACAGGCTCGCGGGAACCGCCAGCCATTTTTTGCATTACAAAACTGGACAGTACATTAATTTTTCGTAAAGTTTCGAAGAGCGCAGAGGTCGAACGGGCGAAGGCCCGGCGCCAAGAAATCGCGAGACGCAAATTCAGAGGGCCATCTGGCGGCCCGATGGGGGAGCTTATGTGGAATCGATTACTGGATGAACTGCTGACCCACCTGATCCGCAAGGGCAGGCTGACGGCGCATTTTCCGGACGGAACGGTAAAAACCTATGGCGACGCGGGCGCCGAAGCGGTCGAAGTGCATCTGCACGACGCCACCCTGCCCCGCCGGATCATCATGACCCCCGACATGGCGGTGGGCGAGGCCTATATGAACGGCACGCTGACCATCGAGGGTGATGACCTCTACGGCTTTCTGGGCGTGATCCTGCGCAACCGCGGCGACGGCGGCACCCATTGGGCCATCCAGCTCAACCTGCTGCTGCGCCAGTTCATGCGCCGGTTGCAGCAATACAACCCCGTCGGCAAAGCCCAGGCCAATGTGGCGCATCACTACGACCTGTCCGGCGCGCTGTACGATCTGTTCCTCGACGAAGACAAGCAATATTCCTGCGCCTATTTCCAGACGCCCCGGGACACGCTGGAACAGGCGCAGACGCAGAAGAAGGCGCATATCGCGGGCAAGCTGCTGCTGCAGCCGGGGATGCGGGTGCTGGATATCGGCTGCGGCTGGGGCGGGATGGCGCTGACGCTGGCACGCGACTACGGCGCGCAGGTGCTGGGCGTGACGCTGAGCCAGGAACAGCACAAACTGGCGTGCGAACGCGCCCGCGCGGCCGGTCTTCAGGATCAGGTGGAGTTTCGCCTGACCGATTACCGCGATGTGAACGACCGGTTCGACCGCATCGTGTCAGTCGGCATGTTCGAACATGTCGGCGTGCCGCATTACCGCGAATATTTCCGCCATGTGCATGACAAGCTGGCAGATGACGGCGTGGCGCTGATCCACACCATCGGGCGGGCCGATCCGCCCGGCACGACCAGCCCGTGGATTCAAAAATACATCTTCCCCGGCGGCTATGTCCCGGCGATGTCGGAGGCCATGGCCGCGATCGAGAAAGAGACGCTTTTCACCACCGATGTCGAGGTGTGGCGCTTGCACTACGCCGAAACGCTGCGCCACTGGTACAACCGCTTCGTGGCCCGTATCGACGAGGCACGGGCGCTGTATGACGAACGGTTCTGCCGGATGTGGCGCTACTATCTTGTCGGCAGCGAGTTGAGCTTCCGTCTGCATCATCAGGTTGTGTTCCAGTTTCAGCTTGCCCGCAAACAGGATGCCGTGCCGCTGACCCGCGATTATCTCTACCGCGCAGAAGCCGGAAGGGCGCAGCAGGCCGCCGAGTGATGCCTAGAACGGGCGCACCACATTGCCCGAATAGAAATAGATGCCCAGCCCGAGCGTGAACAGGATCGCCCCGGCGATGGAATGCATCAGCACCGCCATGGCAAAGCTGCGCCGCGCCTCATAGGCCCAGGCGAAGACCAGCCCACCGGCGAAGGTCATCGCCGCGACGATCCAGCTCCAGTACATCAGATGCGCCAGTGAAAACAGCGCCGCGTTCAGCACGATGGCCCGCTTCGGCCCCGGCAGAAGCGCACCGTAGCGGCGGAAGAACAGCGGCCGGAACACAAGCTCCTGCGGCAGTGCCGACAGGACCGGATAAAGCAGCAGGATCATCAGCGTCAGCAGCGGCTGATGGCGCGGCAGGAACAGCAGCGCCTCTGGGCGGGTGGCCAGCATCACGGCAAGCGAAACCGCCAGCGTGAGCCCGGAAAACGCCGCGACGGCGGGCCAGTCGATCGCGCGCCGGTTCCGGCTGAGATCATGCCAGGCGAACCCCTCCGTCAGGTGCAAAAGCGCGATGCCGCAGGCGGTGACGGCAAACAGCACCGGAAACATTGCCTGCGCAGGCAGCACGATCGCCACGGCCACCGGCGCCACGATATAGAGCGCCAGAAACTCCGCCCAAAGCTGCATTCTGCTGGCATCGCGCCCGGCGGGCAGATCCGCTCGTTCCATCATTCGCCTCTTTGCCGTTTTCACAGATATCCGGTCGACGCGCCTGAATTTCCAGCCCGCACACCCGAAGCCGGCAACAAAACCCGCCCCGCGCCCAAAAATCGCCCGGATCACCGCCTATCCCGCCGGAAACCTCGTTGAAACAGGGGCAGCCGTGGGCACGCAGAGCAGACAGGTGAATATCGCGACCCTGGCCGGGGTGATGCTTCTGGCCGGCTGGGCCGTTCTGACCGTCATGGGCCACTGGAACATCTGGATGCCGGATCTGTCGGCGGTTTACATGGCCGCGCGGCTCTATGCCGAAGGGCAGGCCGAGCTGATCTATGCCGCGCCCGAAGGCTTTTTCGGCGGCTCCCCCGCCGCCTGGACCGATATGCTCATAGCGCTTGGCGTGGCGGAACAGGACGCGTTTCCCTATGTCTACCCGCCGCTCTGGGCGGTGCTGCTGGCGCCGCTGGCCGAAATGCTCGGGCCCTACGCGTTCTTCAATCTCGTAACCACGGTGCAGGTGCCACTGATCGCGCTGTCATCGGTGCTGGCCTGGCGCATCCTGCGACCCGCAGCGCTGCCGTTCTGGCAATGGTCGGTGGTGACGGTGATCTTGCTGAAGTCTTCGGTAATCGCATGGTTCGCGTTGATCCTGATGCAGCCGCAGATCACGGTGATCTTCCTGATCCTGCTGGCCTTCGAACGCTACCGCGCCGGCGCGTTCGTGCTGGCCGGGGCGGTGCTGGGGCTGGCCGCGATGCTGAAGCTTGCCCCGGCCGGGCTGGTTCTGATCTTCGTGCTCGACCGCCGCTGGCGCGCGCTGGCCGGCTTCGCCGGCGCCTGCGCCCTGATCGGGCTGGCCGGCCTTGCCGTGGCAGGCCCCGCGCTGCATCTGGAGTTCCTGCACAGCCTCGGCCGCATCGGCGCGGGCCTGTTCATCACTCCGGTCAATTTTTCGGTTCCGGCCCTGATCCATGGCGCGGGGGCGCTGACCGGGCTGCTGCCGCCGCTCGGTCCAGCCCCGCATAACATCCGCATCCCGGCGGTACCGCCTGCGGTCGGCGTGATTTCGAAACTGTTGCTGCTGGGCGGCATCGCCCTTCTGATCCGTGCCACCGCCAGGCTGCCCGATGCCACGCGCCTGCCCACGCGGCTGTTCGCCCTGTCGTTGCTGCTGAACCTGTTCGGCCCGGTTTCCTGGGCGCATTACTTCCTGCTGCAGCTTCTGCTACTGCCCGGCCTGTTCGGTCTGCTGCCCGCGCGACGGGCGATTCCGCTTGTCCTGTTGGTCGAGGTCGTTAGCAGCAAGGCAGGCGCCGACTTCATCCACGCCAGCTTTCCGGGCGACATCCCGTTCATGGCGCTGAACACCGGCATGATGCTGCTGCTCTTCGCAGGATTGCTGATCCCGACCCGCCGCGCGCCGGCGCCCTGTGCCACGGTGCCCGCCTGACACGCTTGGGGCTTGCGCGTAACTCCGGCAAGTCTATAACCCCCAAGAATTTGCCAATCCGAGGGACGGGACATGCCAAAAAGAACCGATATCAGCTCGATCATGATCATCGGCGCCGGCCCCATCATCATCGGTCAGGCCTGCGAGTTCGACTATTCCGGCGCCCAAGCCTGCAAGGCCCTGCGCGAGGAAGGCTACCGGGTGATTCTGGTAAACTCGAACCCCGCCACGATCATGACCGACCCGGACATGGCCGACGCCACCTATATCGAGCCGATCACGCCGGAGATTGTCGCCAAGATCATCGAGAAGGAACGCCCCGATGCCCTGCTGCCCACCATGGGCGGGCAGACCGGGCTGAATACCAGCCTGGCGCTGGCCGACATGGGCGTGCTGGACAAGTTCAATGTAGAACTGATCGGCGCCAAGCGCGAAGCCATCGAAATGGCCGAAGACCGCAAACTGTTCCGCGAGGCGATGGATAGGCTGGGCATCGAAAACCCCAAGGCCACCATCGCCAACACCATGGCCGAATGCATGGACGCGCTCGAGCATATCGGCCTGCCGGCCATCATCCGCCCCGCATTCACCCTTGGCGGCACTGGCGGCGGCGTTGCGTATAACCGCGACGATTACGAACATTACTGCCGCACCGGGCTCGATGCCTCGCCGGTCAGCCAGATCCTGATCGACGAGAGCCTGCTGGGCTGGAAAGAATTCGAGATGGAGGTGGTGCGCGACACCGCCGACAACGCGATCATCGTTTGCGCCATCGAAAACGTCGATCCGATGGGCGTGCATACCGGGGATTCGATCACCGTGGCCCCGGCGCTGACCCTGACCGACAAGGAATATCAGATCATGCGCACGCACAGCATCAACGTGCTGCGCGAGATCGGCGTGGAAACCGGCGGCTCCAACGTGCAATGGGCGGTGAACCCCGCAGACGGCCGCATGGTGGTCATTGAAATGAACCCCCGCGTGTCGCGGTCTTCGGCGCTCGCCTCCAAGGCCACGGGCTTTCCCATCGCCAAGATCGCCGCGAAGCTGGCCGTGGGCTATACGCTGGACGAGCTGGACAACGACATCACCAAGGTCACGCCCGCCAGCTTCGAGCCGACCATCGACTATGTCGTCACCAAGATCCCGCGCTTCGCCTTCGAAAAATTCCCCGGCTCCAAGCCCGAGCTGACCACCGCGATGAAATCCGTGGGCGAGGCGATGGCCATCGGCCGCACCATCCACGAATCGCTGCAAAAGGCGCTGGCCAGCATGGAAACCGGCCTGACCGGGTTCGACGAGATCACCATCGAGGGCGCGCCCGACAAGGCCGCCGTCGTCGCCGCCCTGTCGAGGGCCACGCCCGACCGGCTGCGCACCATCGCCCAGGCGATGCGCCACGGGCTGAACGACGATGACATCAATGCCGCCACCGCCTATGATCCCTGGTTCCTCGCCCGCATCCGCGAGATCGTCGAGACAGAGGCAGAGATCCGCAAATCCGGCCTGCCGATGACAGAGGACGGGCTGCGCAGGCTCAAGATGATGGGCTTCACCGATGCCCGCCTCGCGCATCTGACCGGCCGGGACGAGGCGCAGGTGCGCCGCGGCCGCCAGAACCTGGGCGTTACCGCCGTGTTCAAGCGCATCGATACCTGCGCCGCCGAATTCGAGGCGCAGACACCCTATATGTACTCCACCTACGAAACCCCGGTGATGGGCGATGTGGAATGCGAAGCGCGCCCCAGCGACCGCAAGAAGGTGGTCATCCTGGGCGGCGGGCCGAACCGCATCGGCCAGGGGATCGAGTTCGACTATTGCTGTTGCCACGCCTGTTTCGCGCTGACCGGGGCCGGCTATGAAACCATCATGATCAACTGCAACCCCGAAACCGTCAGCACCGATTACGACACCTCGGACCGGCTGTATTTCGAACCGCTGACATTGGAACATGTGATGGAAATCCTGCGGGTCGAGCAGGAGGCCGGCACCCTGCACGGCGTGATCGTGCAATTCGGCGGGCAGACCCCGCTGAAACTGGCCGATGCGCTGCAGGCCGAGGGCATCCCGATCCTGGGCACCACGCCCGACGCCATCGACCTTGCAGAAGACCGCGAGCGGTTTCAGGCGCTGGTGCAGAAGCTGGGGCTCAAGCAGCCCAAGAACGGCATCGCCAGCACCGACGCGCAGGCGCTGGCGATCGCCGAGGAAATCGGCTTTCCCTTGGTGATCCGCCCGTCCTATGTGCTCGGCGGCCGGGCGATGGAAATCGTCCGCGACATGGCACATCTGGAGCGCTATATCTCCGAGGCGGTCGTGGTGTCGGGCGACAGCCCCGTCCTGCTCGACAGCTACCTTTCCGGCGCGACGGAGATTGACGTCGATGCGCTGTGCGATGGCGTGCTGGTGCATGTGGCGGGCATCATGCAGCATATCGAGGAGGCCGGCGTGCATTCCGGCGATTCCGCCTGTTCGCTGCCGCCCTATTCGCTCGCCCCCGATATCATCACCGAACTGCACCGCCAGACCGAGGCGCTGGCGCTGGCGCTCGGGGTTGTCGGGCTGATGAACATCCAGTTCGCGGTCAAGAACGGCGAGATCTACCTGATCGAGGTCAACCCCCGCGCGTCGCGCACCGTGCCCTTCGTGGCCAAGGCGGTGAACTCTCCCATCGCGTCGATCGCGGCGCGGGTGATGGCGGGCGAAAAGCTGTCGGGCTTCGAACTGAAAGACCCCGACATCGACACGTTCGCCGTGAAAGAGGCCGTCCTGCCCTTCGCGCGCTTCCCCGGCGTCGATACGCTGCTGGGCCCCGAGATGCGCTCCACCGGCGAGGTGATGGGGTCGGACGCCACCTTCGAACGGGCCTTCCTGAAGGCCCAGATGGGCGCCGGCGTGGTGCTGCCCACCGAGGGCCGCGTGTTCTTTTCGATCAAGGATTCCGACAAGACACCGCAGCTTGTGGAAACCGCGCAGACGCTGGTGGATCTTGGCTTCTTCATCGTCGCCACGCGAGGCACGGCGGCGTTTCTGGAAGGACACGGCATTGCCTGCGAGGTGGTGAACAAGGTGTACGAAGGCCGACCCAATATCGTCGACATGATGAAGGACGGCGGCATCGCGCTGGTGATGAACACCACCGAGGGCGCGCAGGCGGTCGAGGATTCGCGCGGCATCCGCTCGGTCGCGCTTTATGACAAGATCCCCTACTACACCACCGCCGCAGCCAGCCACGCCGCCGCGATGGCGATGAAATCGCGCGGCGAAGGCGCGCTGGAGGTGCGGGCGCTGCAGGGATAAGGCGCCCCGCCGCCCAAGCGACCCTTGACTTGGCGCCGCCAAAGCCTCATGTGTGCGTCAACCCGTCGCCCCGCTGCCGCGTGAGCAGCCAGACCTGGCGCCGGATCATGGGGCATTCGCCCCGCACAACAGGTTCCCATTTCACGCAGGGTCCCGGCGGTCTGGCAGCTTTCAGGACAATACGGTCCTTTGGCGTCGCCCCGTCCGCAACCCATGCTATCGCGCGGTCCGTCGGGCTGCGTGTTTCGATGACGGGCGGCTTCGGCTGCCCCCTGAAAGGTTCTGAATTGACCGATTTTTCCATGCTCGGCCTCGCGCCGCGCCTTCTGAAAGCCCTTGAAGAGCAAGGCTTTACCGACCCCACCCCGATCCAGTCTCAGGCGATCCCGCATATCCTGCAGGGCCGTGACATGATGGGCCTCGCCCAGACCGGCACCGGCAAGACGGCGGCCTTCGGCCTGCCGCTGATCCACCAGTTGATGGAGATCGGCACCGCCCCTGCGCCCAAGACCGTGCGCGCCCTGATCCTGGCCCCCACGCGCGAGCTGGTGAACCAGATCAACGACAACCTGTTCGTCTACGTGAAGGGCAGCCACCTGAAAATCACCAAGGTCGTCGGCGGCGCCTCGATCTTCAACCAGAC
Source organism: Actibacterium naphthalenivorans (assembly GCF_014196965.1). GTDB lineage: Bacteria > Pseudomonadota > Alphaproteobacteria > Rhodobacterales > Rhodobacteraceae > Actibacterium_A > Actibacterium_A naphthalenivorans. Next base: position 799,441 of record NZ_JACIEQ010000001.1, read on the forward strand.
CAAGCAGCTGTCGCGCGGCACCGACATCCTTGTCGCCACGCCGGGCCGCCTGCTCGACCTGATCGAACGTCGCGCCCTGTCGCTTGGCCAGACCCAGTTTCTGGTGCTGGACGAAGCCGACCAGATGCTGGACCTGGGCTTTATCCACGCGCTGCGCAAGATCGCCGCGATGCTGGCCACGCCGCGCCAGACCCTGCTGTTTTCGGCGACGATGAACAAGCAGATGAACGAGCTTGCCCAAACCTACCTGGACAGCCCCGTCCGGGTGCAGGTCAGCGCGCCGGGCAAGGCCGCCGACAAGGTCACGCAATGCGTGCATTTTGTCGATCAGGGCGCCAAGCCGGGCAAGCTGAAAACGCTGCTCGCCGCCCATCCGGGCGAGTTGGCGCTGGTCTTCGGGCGCACCAAGCACGGCTGCGAACGGCTGATGAAACAGCTTGACGCCGCAGGGTTTTCCGCCGGTTCCATCCATGGCAACAAGAGCCAGGGCCAGCGCGAACGCACGCTGCAGGCTTTCCGCGATGGCCGCATCAAGGTACTGGTCGCAACCGATGTCGCGGCCCGTGGCATCGACATTCCGGGCGTTGCGCATGTCTACAACTATGACCTGCCGAACGTTGCCGAAAACTATGTGCACCGCATCGGCCGCACCGCCCGCGCCGGCGCCGACGGGGCCGCGGTGGCCTTTTGCTCTCCTGACGAGATCGGCGAGCTGCGCAGCATCGAAAAGGTGATGGGCATTTCCATCCCCGTCGCCTCGGGCCAGCCGCCGGTGGAAGAACGCAAGCCCGCCCGCAAGGGCCCCGCGGGCAAGCCCCGCAGCCGCCGCCCGCAGCGTGGCCGTGGCGGCAAAAGCCAGCGCATGGCCGCCTGAGACGGGTGACTCAGATCGGGAAGGGGCGGCCGCTCAGGTCGCCTCTTCCTCCAGATGCAGCTTCATCTGCAACAACACCTGCTGAAGCGCCGTCGTTTCGCGCAGCAGCCGCTTGGCCTCGTTGAAGGTGATGATGCCATCCTCGATGGATTGGCTGTATTCCGCCATCAGCATCGCAAACCGCTGCGACAGGGCGACGACATCGGCATTCACCCCGCCGCCTTCCGAGTTCCGCTTTTCCATCGAATAGGACAGCGTGATCCCCTGCAGCTCTGCCAGTGCGGTGGTCACATGCGGAAACCGGGCGGCGGATTCCAGCGCCGCGACCGCATCGACCGGCATGAACCGGTCGGCGTGTTCCTCCGCATCTGAATAATAGCGCCCCAATGTCGCCTTCGAGCGGCCGGTCAGGCTGCAGGCGGCTTCGATCCCCACATCCTTGACCAGCGCTTCGCTGTGTTTTTTCAGGTAACTGCCAATTCCAGCCTTCGTCATCCACCTGACCTTAATCATTTAATTCCGGGCGGGGAACCCTCGCCGTCTTTTCCCATTAATCTGCTCTTACGGGTTTGTAATACTTAAAACCATCCCGAACGTAGGGAAAAGGTGCGAGTAACCTGCGTCCCCAGCGCTGGTATTTTGTGGGGGGCCCGCTGCGGTTCGTCTTACGGGAGCGACAACTCCGGGCGACCGGAGGCAACGCAGCGGCCCCATCACGCACCATAAACTTGCTCAGGTCCGGCCCCGTCGTCATCCCCAGAACAGACTTGCGCCGGACCTGTTTTCCAACCCCGTTTGCGCCGCTGTTTTCCAGCCCTGCCCCCCTTGATCGCCCGCCCCCGGAGCGGGATAAGCAGTTTATGGCAAAGCTCTATTTCAACTATTCGACGATGAACGCGGGAAAATCGACGATCCTGCTGCAGGCGTCGCACAACTACCGCGAGCGCGGCATGGAAACCTTCCTGCTGACCGCCCGGCTGGACACCCGCGCCGGGAACGGCCGCATCGCATCCCGCATCGGCATCGGCGAAAACGCCGAAACCTTCGATGCCTCAGATGATCTGTTCGCGGTGATTGAGGCGCGGCTGAGCCACGGGCCATGCGCCTGTATTTTCATCGACGAAGCACAATTTTTGACCAAGCAGCAGGTGTGGCAGCTTGCCCGCGCGGTCGATGACCTTAAGATTCCGGTGATGTGCTATGGGTTGCGGGTGGATTTCCGCGGGGAGCTTTTCCCGGGCTCGGCCGCCCTTCTGGCGCTGGCCGACGAGATGCGCGAGGTACGCACCATCTGCCATTGCGGCAAGAAAGCATCGATGGTGGTGCGCAGGGGGCCTGACGGCACGGCGCTGCGCGAAGGGGCGCAAGTGCAGGTCGGCGGAAACGAAACCTATGTTTCGCTCTGCCGCAGGCACTGGCGCAAGGAAATGGGCGACACCCAGACCAGATAGGGTGTCGCCCGACGCTCGTTACGTGTGGTCGCGGTAAAAATCATCCACGGCACGTTCGGCGTCATCCCTTGTCTGCCCGTACTTCTCCTGCACAAGGCCGATCAGCTTTTCGCGCTTGCCTTCGGCCTGATCCAGCTCGTCGTTGGTGAGCTCGCCCCATTTTTCCTGAGCGGCGCCCTTGAGCTGTTTCCAGTTGCCTTCAACGATATCCCAGTTCATTTCGAAGCTCCTTTCCTTAAGCGTTCGGAAATGAAACGCGCCCGGGCGCCGCGGGTTCCGGGGTTCAGACGACGTTCGGCGGGGTTTCGCCGGCGAGGAATGCGCGGATGTTTTCCACCGCCATCATCCCCATCGCCGCCCGCACCTCGAGCGCGGCAGTGCCCAGATGCGGCAGCAGGGTGACATTGTCCAGCGCGCGCAGCGCCTCGGGCACCTCCGGCTCGAACTCATAGACATCCAGCCCCGCCCCGGCGATCTGCCCGGTTTGCAGCGCCGAAATCAGCGCCGTCTCGTCCACCACATCGCCGCGCGCGATATTCACGAAATGCGCCGTGGGCTTCATCGCCTCGAACACCTCCGCCCCGATCAGATGGCGGGTCGACGCGCCGCCGGGCACCGCCGTCACCAGCACATCGGCGGCCCGCGCCACCTTTGCGATGCTCTCCACCGGGGTGGCGGGGACGCCAGGATCATCAACCGGCGAGCGGTTGAAGAACACCACGTCCATGCCAAAGCCATGGTGGCAACGCCGTGCGATCGCCTTGCCGATCCGCCCCATGCCGACAATCCCCAGCGTCTTGCCGCTGACATGCTGGCCCAGCATCTGCGTCGGGTGCCAGCCCTGCCATGCGCCCGAGCGCACCAGCCGCTCGCCCTCGGCCGCGCGGCGGCAGCTCATCAGGATCAGCGTCAGCGCGATATCGGCGGTGGCATCCGTGACCGCCCCCGGCGTGTTGGTCACGGTCACCCCGGCCGCGCGCGCCGCCGCCACGTCGATATGGTTGTAGCCCACCCCGAAATTGGCCAGAAGCCGGGCGCGCGGGTGCGGCACCTCGTCGAAAATCTCTGCGTCATACGCATCGCCCAAGGTGGGCAACACCGCATCGAACACCGTCAGCGACGCGCGCATTTCCGCCGGTTTCATCGGCGCGGTGCTGGCCCGCACCTCGACCTCGGCAAAGTCGCGCACCGCGTCGCAGACGGCTTCGGGCAACGGCCGCGTGATCAGGATCCGCGCCATCAGAACAGCCGCCCGCCGAGCGGCACGTCCTTGTCGGGGGTCAGCAGTACCACCTCGCCCGCCGCGTCGGGCACGCCCAGCACCAGCACCTCCGACATGAACTTGCCGATCTGGCGCGGCGGAAAGTTGACCACCGCCATCACCCGCTTGCCCGGCAGATCTTCGGGCGTGTAATGCGCGGTGATCTGGGCAGAGCTTTTCCGCTCGCCGATCCCCGGCCCGAAATCGACCCACAGCTTGATCGCGGGCTTGCGCGCCTCGGGGAAGGGCTCGGCGCGGGTGATCTGCCCCACACGGATATCCACCTTCAGGAAATCGTCAAAGCTGATCACGCTCATTTTCCCAGCTCCCGGCTGCGGTCGGCGGCGGCCTTTACCGCGCGCCGCATCAATGCGGGAAAGCCCGTGTCAGGGTCCATCAGAACCGCCAGCGCGGCCGCCGTGGTGCCCCCCGGAGAGGTGACGTTGACACGCAGTTGCGCGGGGTCTTCGTCCGCCTGTTCCGCCAGATGCCCGGCTCCGGCCACGGTGGCCCTGGCCAGCGTCATCGCCAGATCGGCGGGCAACCCTTCGGCCTGCCCCGCCGCCGCCAGCGTTTCGATCAGATGGAACACATAAGCCGGCCCCGACCCCGATACCGCCGTCACCGCATCCATCTGCGCCTCATGCTCCAGCCGCACCGTCTGACCCACCGCCGAAAGCAGCGCCTCGGCCAGTTGCATCTGGGCCTCGCCCGCCACGGCATTGCCGATCAGCGCGGTGATGCCGCGCGACACGGCGGCAGGCGTATTCGGCATGGCGCGGATGATCGGGGTGTCAGCGCCCAGAACCCTCTCGTAGAACGACAGCGGCGTTCCGGCCGCGACCGAAAGAAACAGCGTGGCGCCATTGCCCAGCGGCGCCAGCACCGGCAGCGCCTGTTCCATCATCTGGGGTTTCACGGCGACAAGAACGATGGCGGGGCTTTCCGGCAGCGCCGCGTTCAGATGAAGCCCCTGCCCCGCAAGCCCGCGCAGCCAGTCCGACGGGTGCGGGTCCATCACCCAGACAGCATTGGTGGGCAGCCCCTGCCCGAGCCAGCCCGCCAGCATCGCCGACCCCATCTTGCCGCAGCCGAGAAGCACAAGCCCCCGGCTGCTGACGTCACTGATATTCATAAGTTTCTCCCGGTCGTGATCCGGGTGCAGGTTAGGCCCGGCCGTACGCCTCGGCAATGGCCACCTGCATCGCCTGTTCCGGCGTCTGATCCGCCCAGGACACGAGCTGGAACGCCGGATAGAACCGCTCCGACGCGCCCACGGCCGCGCCGATCAGCCGGTCGATCTGTTCGGCGGTGGCGATCTGGCCACCGGCCAGAACCAGGCCATAGCGGTAGACCATCAGCCGCTGCTCGTTCCAATAGGTGAAGGCACCGGCCCAGCACATGTCATTCGTGCGGTTCAGCGTCTCGTAGATCTGCGGCAGCTTGTCTTCGGGCGGCTCCATCTCGAATGTGCAGATCAGGCGCAGGGTTTCGTCGACGCAAGACCAGGCGAGGGTGATGGAATAGGTCCGCCACTGCCCCTCGACCGCCATGGCGATCTGATCGTCGGTAACACGATCGAAATCCCACTCATGATGCTCGGCGATATGCTCGACGATATCGATGGGGTGCAGTTCCTCGGTGTGAAGGAAATCTTCGGAAAGTGACATGCCCGGCCTCATTGGTTGTAGCTTAGCGTGGATGGCAGTCCCACTAAGCCTAGGTGCCTGCTCTAGGTCGGGCGTTCATTCGCCGGTGACCTTACTAGATATGGTGTGCCGAAAGGTCGAGCCTGTAAAGAACAAAATTTGCGAATCTTCCATGACAGGGTGCCTGCTGTAGCTCGCCACTAAAGTTTGCAGTATTTGACAGAGATGTTTGCAGCGGCGGGTTTTCCCGAAAATTCCCGCGCGGCACGGCGCCTTTCGGATCAGGCCCGGTGCCAGTTCACGCCGTGTCCGCCCCGCCGGTGGGCAGGGTCAGCGAGACGCTCTTGACCTGTGCGAAAACCGGCTGGCCGGGGGCCAGTTGCAGATGGTCCCAGGACCGGCGCGTGATCCGCGCCATGATCCGCGCCCCCGCCCCGTCTTCCCCCAGGCCAATCACGACCAGCATCATGAATTCCTCCTGCGGCTCGGCCCCCATGATGCGGCCCGGCAGCACGTTCAGGATGGTGCTGCCCGGCACCGGCTGCCGTGACAGGCTGACATCGGCGGCAGCGATCCGGATGCGATGCTCGGCCCCCGCCGGCTGTAGATCATTGGCCAGGATAATCTCTCCGCCCGCCACGGCCAGCGTGGTCAGCCCATAGGCCGGATCATAGCCGATGGTTCGGGCCGGCAGCGCAACGCCCGCCTGCGGAAGCCGCGCGATCGCGAGCGTGGGATCGGCCTGCAGCACCTCCAACGGACCAGCGGCCGAAACCCGGCCCGCGCGCAGAAGGATCAGGTGATCGGCCAGCCGCTCGACCTCGGTGATATCATGGCTGACATAGAGGATCGGAAGCGGGAGCCTGTCGCGGATTCGCGCCAGATAGGGCAGGATTTCATTCTTGCTGAACTGGTCAAGCGCGGCCAGCGGCTCGTCCATCAACAGCACGCCGGGGTTCGACAACAGCGCCCGCCCCATCGCAACGCGCTGCCGCTCGCCGCCCGACAGGGTCGCCGGCGCGCGCTCCATCATGGGGGCCAGGCCCAACAGATCGATGACGTCGTCGAAACGGATCGGCTGATCCGCACCGCCCTTCGCGGCACGGCGCTGCCCGTACTGAAGATTGCGGCGCACCGACAGATGCGAAAACAGGCTCGCTTCCTGAAAGACATAGCCGACGGGGCGTTTGTGTGGCGGCAAGAACCGCCGGCCATCCTGCCAGACCGCGCCGCCGAGAGCGAAATACCCCTCCTCCAGCCGCTGCAAGCCGGCGATGCAGCGCAACAGCGTGGTCTTGCCACAACCCGACGGACCAAACAGCGCGGTCACGCCACGGGCGGGCGCCCGGAATTCCAGGTCCACCGGAAAATTCCCGCGCCGCCCGCGAAAACGGGCGGATATCTGGCCCGGCGCATTCATCCGCGTGCCCGCCCGATACGCTTTTCCAGCAGCGTCATGCCCAGAATGACGACGAAGGAAAACACCAGCATTCCGCCCGCCAGCAGATGCGCGCGCGGCCATTGCAGGGTCTCGACATAGTCGTAGATCGCGACCGACAGCACCCTGGTTTCACCCGGAATATTGCCGCCGATCATCAGCACGACACCGAATTCCCCCACCGTATGGGCAAATCCAAGCACCGCGCCGGTCAGAAACCCCGGCCGGGCCAGCGGCAGCGCCACGGTCAGAAACCGGTCGAGCGGGGCAGCGCGCAACGTCGCCGCAACCTCCAGCGGGCGGTCGCCCACCGCCTCGAACGCGTTGCGCAGCGGCTGCACCACGAAGGGCATCGAATAAAGCACCGAACCGATCACCAGCCCTTCGAAGGTGAAGGCCAGCGAGCGCCCGCCCCAAAGGCCCGCCAGCCACCCGCCGGGGCCGCTGGGGCCAAGCCCGATCAGCAGGTAGAACCCGAGCACCGTTGGCGGCAGTACCAGCGGCAGTGCCACCAGCGTTGCCACCGCCTCTTTCCAGCGGGCCTGCGCGCGCGCCAGCCACCAGGCCAGCGGCGTGCCGAGCACAAGCAAAATGACGGTGGACAGGGTGGCCAGCCGAAGCGTCAGGAAAACCGGCCCCCAGATCTCAGCCGGCATCGGTGCCATAGCCGTAGCGCGCGATGATTGCCGCCGCCTCGGGCCCCTTCAGGAACCCGACGAAGGCCTGCGCCGCCGGGTTCCCCGCGCCGTTGCTCAGCAATACCGCATCCTGACGGATCGGCGCATAGAGATCATCCGGCACGATCCACGCCGATCCCTCTGTCCGCCCGGCAAGCTGTGACAGGGCGACAAAGCCCAGCTCGGCATTGCCCGTGGCCACGAACTGATAGGTCTGCGCGATGCTGTTGCCGCGCACGAATTTCGGCTCCAGCCGATCATGGACGCCAAGGTTGCGCATGACATCGACCGCCGCGGCGCCATAGGGCGCGGTTTCGGGGTTGGCCAGCGCGATCCGGGTGAAACCATCCGAGGACAGGACCGTTTCATCCGTCACGAGGCCGGGATCCGCGCTCCACAGCACCAGCTTGCCGATCGCATAGGTGAAATTCGTTCCGGCCACGGCCAGCCCCTCTTCCACGGCGCGGGCCGGGCGGGCGCTGTCGGCGGCCAGAAACACGTCGAACGGCGCGTTCTGGGTGATCTGGGTGAACAATTGCCCGGTCGGGCCGAAGCTCAGAAGCGCGCGGTGCCCGGTCGCGGCCTCAAAGGCGGTCGCGATTTCGGTCGCCGCTTCGGTGAAGTTCGCTGCGACGGCAACGTTGATCTCTTCGGCCCGAACGGAGCCGCCCGCGAGGGCCATAAAGACTGCCAGCAGAAGGTTTTTCACTGGTTTCCCTTTCAGTCGACGGCCAGAATGACATGCGCGGCGTCGATCAGCGCGCAGGCGGCGGCATCTTTTTCCAGCCCCAGCTGCTTTGCGCTGGCCAGGGTGACAGTGGCGGTCAGCGATTTGCCACCGCCGATATCCAGCGTAATCTCCGAGTTCACGGCGCCATCTTCCCGGTTGCTCACCACGCCTTCAATCCGGTTGCGCATGGAGGTGCGCCGCGCCTCGTCCACTGGCGCCAGAATGACGAACGGCGCCTTGATCAGCGCGATCGCCGGGCGGCCGGGCACAAGGCCCAGTTCGCGCAGGCTCTGGCGGGTGATGATCGCGGTCAGGGTGGTCCGGTCGGAAACGCGCAGGGTGACCTCTGCGTTCACCGCCCCGTTGACCACCTTCTCGACCGTGCCGCGCAGGGCATTGCGCGCGCTGGTTCGCATGAAAAACCCCCATAACATCCCTGCCGCGGCCACGCCTGTTCCGGCCAGCTCGGGCTCGAGCGCGCGAAAGGTCCGGGCGATTTCACTTTCCAGCCGGTGAAAGGTTTCGACGACGCGCAGGCCTTCCTCGGTCAGCACCGCGCCGCCACCTTGCCGCCCGCCGGTCTGCGCCGCGACAAGCGGCTGCCCGACGAGGTTGTTCATCGCGGTGATGGCATCCCACGCGGCCTTGTAGCTTACGCCGGTGGCCCGCGCCGCGGCGGAAATGCTGCCTTCGCGGCCGACAGCCTCGAGCAGGCGAACACGCTCCTTTCCCATGCGGGAGGCCCCGGATGAGGCAAAGGAAACTTCGGCGCGGATGCTCATCGTGACTGTTCCGGATATCGCTATATAGACCACCTATATAGCGAATCGCGAAAGCCGCAAATTCCTTTTTGGCCCTACCGCATCCAGTGCGACGCTCGGGCGCAGCCCCGGCCCGGAGCCAGGCAGCGCGCGCGCCGGTCAGACGGCGGGCCGCTCAATGCAAAGGCGCATCCCCGTTTCCGGCAGCGTCAGACCCGCGTCGAAGCGCCTCGCCCGCGAAGGTCGCGCGGGCGCGGCCGGCGCGTTTGGAAGCGTAAAGCGCCATGTCGGCGTCATGCAGAATCTGCGCGGCCTCGGCGGCGGGATATTGCGTAGAGACCGCGGTGCCGATGCTGGCCGACACCCGGCAGGGTTCGCCGTTGAAGAGGATCGGTTGCTCGAGCCGCCGGATGATCCGCAGGGCGATACCCTTCAGGCGCGACATATCCACCAGATCGCGAAAGATCAGAACGAACTCGTCGCCGCCCGCGCGGGCCACCGTATCGGTATCCCGCGTCTCCTCCACCAGAATGCGTGCCACATGCTGCAGCACGTGATCGCCGGCGGCATGGCCCAGATTGTCATTCACATCCTTGAAGAAATCGAGATCCAGATGCATCAGGCTGAAGGCGCGCCGCTCATCCACCAGCCGGGCAAGCACATGATCCATCGCGCGGCGGTTTTTCAGCCCAGTCAGCGTGTCGGTGAACGCCTGCTCCTCGGCCGCGATGCGGGCCCCCTGAAGCCGCTGGTTGAGCTTTTTCGATTCCTCCATCACCGCGCTCTTCGCCTCGACCAGATAGAGCATTTCCACCGTCAGGTCGGTCGCCGCGAAGTCGCCGACGGTCAGCCCGTAGGTCGCCACGGCCTCGACCACCGAAATCCCGAAAGACAGGTTGATCAGCGCGCCCTCCCCTTCGCCCAACCCGATGATGAGGCCCTTCAGGGCGGTGCAGGGCGCGGACCGAAAGGCGAGTTGCAGCCGCGCGCCATCTGGCCCGACGAAATCATCCAGCGTGTGCACCCCGCGCGGGCGGCGCAGTTCGAACACATCCAGGAAGCGGCGCCCGGCCAGCGGCGCCGCTGGCCGCAGTTTCTGAAGCGTGGGGCCGACCCGGCGGATGAGCCCCTTCGGGCAGACCCAGACATGCATCGGCATCAGGCAGGCCATGGCATCGGGCGAAAGGCGCATCGCATCCCGCATCCGCCCTACCCCGCCGGCATGGCCAGCTTGAAGCTGCGCCCCTCGGCAAAGCGGCAGTCCAGCAGTTCGACCTGCACCTCGGCGCGCCCCGCCGCCTCGCCCAGGTATTCCAGCAGAACCAGCGCGCCGTAATCATCCGCCATGGCCCGCAGGATGCCCAGCATCACATGGCCAGAGCCCGCGAAATGCCAGCGGCAGAGCAGGCGAAAGGTGGATGGCCCCTCGTCCACAATCTCCATATCGGGCAGGTCCAGATCGGGCACGGCCAGCCGGGCGCGATCGGCGAGGTCATCCAGCGAATGCAGGAATTCCATGAAGTTTTCGCCGCCGAAGCGCAACAGCCGGCGCAGCGGCTCGAGATTGGCGTGGGACACCAGGAAGGTGCCCAGATCCTCCAGCACCACCTCGCGCGATTTCTTCAGATGCCGCGACACCGACGTCAGAACAGCCTCGGTCAGCGCGTCGTCATAGATCAGCAGGGCCTCGAACCCCTCGGCGCGGAGGCCCGCATCGGCCGCCACATCGGCCCACAGCTCTGCGCCGTAGGTATCCTGCACAAAACACTGGATGGATCTGTTGATCAGACCATGCATGAAACGCCCTCGGTTTTTCGTAGGGGCAGCTTTGCAGAGGAAACCTTAACAATTCGCCAAGACAAGGCCGATGTCCGGGCGCCCGGCGCTCAGAAATCGGTCGGCGCGCCGCCCTCCGCCTTGCGCCTCTCGACGAAGGCCTCCAGCTCTTCGCGGATGTCCTCCTCCATCGGCGGGGCCTCGAAACCATTGACGATCTCCTTGAACACCCGGTGCGCCCGCTCGACCGTCCAGGACGCGCCATCCAGCGACCAGGATTCGTAGTTGCGCCAGTCCGACAGGAAGGGCTGGTAGAAGGCTGTCGCGTAGCGCTCCTGCGTATGGGCACAGCCGAAGAAATGGCCATCGCTTCCGACCTCGCGGATGGCCTCCAGCGCGATGTCATCGGGCGTGGTGGCCACCAGCGCCGGGTCGAAATAGCGCTGAATCTGCTGTAGCATCTCGCAATCCATGATGAATTTCTCGGGGCTCGCGATCAGCCCCCCCTCCAGCCAGCCAGCCGCGTGATAGACCATATGCGCGCCCGCCTGCACCGCCGACCACAGCGCGTTCGAGGTTTCCCACATCGCCTGCCCGTCCGGCACGTTCGCCGCGCAGGATCCCGACGCGCGCAGCGGCAGGCCGTAGAACCGTGCCATCTGGCCGGTCATCTGGGTGGCGCGCATGTATTCCGGCGTACCGAAGGCCGGCGCGCCGGATTTCATGTCCACGTTCGAGGTAAAGGTGCCCAGCACACAGGGCGCGCCGGGGCGGATATATTGCGCCAGCGCGATCGCGCAGAGCGCCTCGGCCAGCGATTGCGCCACCGCGCCCGCCATCGTCACCGGCGCCATGGCACCGGCCAGCGTGAAGGGCGTGACCACCACCGCCTGCCCGCGCCGCACGCAGCGCATCCAGCCGTCGAGCATCGGGATGTCATGCTTCAGCGGCGAGGTGGAGTTGATGTTGGTATACATGCGCGGCGCCGCCTCGAACTCGTCATGGCTCAGCCCGCCGGCGATGCGCACCATCTCCATCACATCCTCGACACGTTCGCGGCCCAGTGAATAGGCATGCGCCACCTTGTCGGTCAGGGTCAGCTTGTCGAACAGCACATCAAGGTGCCGGACGGAAGGATGCACATCCACCGGCTCCACCGGATAGCCGCCGGCGATGTGGATGCAGTTGAAATATTGGGTCAGCTTCAGCAGGTCGCGGCATTGCGCGCGCGTGCCGGGCACTTTGCCGCTGTGCAGATCCCAGTAGTTCGGCGGGGAAGAGACGTTGATGAACAGCATATGCCCGTCGCCGATGGTCACCCGGCGGTCCGGGTTGCGCGGGGTGATGGCAAAGCTGGACGGCGCCTTGGCCAGCATCTCCATCACGAAATCACGGCCCATGCGGACGGTGTGCCCGTCCACCGTGCAACCCGCCTGTTTCAGGATCGCGACCGCCTCGTCATTCAGAAACTCGATGCCGATCTCTTCGAGGATGCGCATCGCGCCGTCGTGAATCGCGGCCACGCCCTCTTCGGTCAGCGGCTCTGTCGGGCGGTCGGTGTTGCGCGGAATGCGCCACGGCATCTGCTCGATCACCGCCCCGCCCTGACGCAGTGCCTTTCCCGAATGCCCGCCCGAACGTCGCCTGCGAAGGGATGTACCGGCCATGATGCGCCTCCTTGCGTTTCCCCCAAGAAGACACCGGGCCCCGCCCCCGTGCCGCATCGAAAGCGACAGCAAGGCGTCGTTTTTCGCCGGCGTTCAGCGCAGGCGGGCGGTCAGATAGGCGCCGAGATGGCCGATATCGGGCAGGACGGCATCGGCCAGATCGGCCAGATCGCGCGCCGTCGCGGGCCCTGTCAGAACGCCGACCGTGCCCATCCCCGCCGCCCGGCCGGCGGTCAGGTCATGGCGGCTGTCGCCGATCATCAGCACCGATGCAGGGGCCAGCCCCGCCGCATCGGCAAAGGCCAGCAGCTGCCCCGGCGCGGGCTTCGCCCCGTGGCCCGAGTCGCTCCCGGCGATGAAATCGAACCGCCCCGCCACCCCGGCTGCGGCAAGATGCGCGCGCGCCGGGGCCTCGGCATCATTCGTCGCGACCCCCAGCGCCAGCCCCATCCCGCGCAACCCGTCCAGCATCGGCGCCAGCGGCACGGCCTCTTTCATCGGTGCGGCAGCCGCAGCCCGGTTCATCTGCGCGATCAGCACATCAGGCGAGGTACCGGGAAGATGCGGCAGCAGGAACGCGGCGATGTCGCCGGGCGTGCCGGCAATCACCGGGCTGTCGGGCGCGAAAACACCGGCCGAATGGTCAAACCCGATGGCCTGCCCCAGGGCCTGAGCCCGGCCGGCATCGCCTTGGGAAAGATCACTCAGAAACCCCTGCGCCCAGGCGCCCCAGGTGGCGTGGAAATCGAACAGCGTGCCGTCCTTGTCGAACAGGATTCCCCGGATCTCGGCCATGACACACCCTTGTTTTCAGCGGATACCGGGGGAATACCGCGCAGACCGCCCCAAAGCCAGCCTCGCGGTTGCCGCGGCGGCCGGAATCGGCCCGGCGCGCTGTGCGGCAAAGGGAAAAGGCCGGGCCAAGGGGCCTGTTCCGGCCTCAGGTCCAGTGCATGTCGGCACCGCCCGGCAGCGCCTGCCGGGCGCGCATGGGAATGTCATAGGCCAGCCCCTCGGCCTCGCAGAAGGCCATCACCCACGCATCGTCCATCGTCAGGAAATCCAGCACCGAAATCTGGAATTCGGACGTGGCCGCGCGCGCCTTCAGATCGTCGGGCGTGGCCCCGCTGGCGCCCAGGAAGACCGGCAACAGCTCTTCGTTGCCGACAAGCCAGCCCAGGGCCTTCAACGCCACCGTTTCCGCCTGATCCGCCCGCATGCGCCGCCCCCGTTCCGTGCTCATTAAAGGGTTTGTTAACACTTCCTGCTCAATACTGAACACGAAAAATCAACCCAGATCAGAGCGCGGGAGAAAGCTCAATGCCAGGGAAAATCCTCGTCGTGGATGACGTCGCGACGAACAGGATTGTCATGAAGGTGCGCTTGGCCGAGGCCTGCTATCAGGTGCTGCAGGCCGATGGCGGGCTGGCCGCGCTGGATCTGGCGCGGCGCGAACGGCCGGATCTGATCCTGCTGGATTTCATGATGGCCGATCTGGACGGGATCGAGGTGTGCCGCCGCCTGAAGGCCGACCCGGACACCGCCGAGATCCCGGTGATCATGGTCACCGCCGCGCGGAATTCCGAAGAAAAGCTGCGCGCGCTTCAGGCAGGCGCCGAAGAATTCCTGCCCAAGCCGCTGGACGAGCTGACGCTGCTGGCCCGCGTCCGTAGCCTGTTGCGCGCCCGTGAAACCGCGCGCGAACTGGCGCTGCGCGACGGCACGCGCCGGGTGCTGGGCTTTGATGAACCGGCAGAGGATTTCGCCCGCAAGGGGCGCATCGCTCTGATCGCGGCGCGGCAGGCGCAGGCGCTGCACTGGAAGGGCGCGCTGTCGCGGCATCTGAATGCCGAGTTGACGGTGATGACCCGCGACGGGGCGCTGGCCCTGTCGGACGGCGGGCCGGTGCCGGATCTGTTCGTGATCTCCGCCGATCTGGAGCGCAGCGGCGCCGGGCTGCGCCTGCTGACGGATCTGCGTTCGCGCGCCGCGACGCGCCACTCTGCCGTGCTCATGGTCGTGCCCGAAGGCGCACGCGAAGCCGCCGCAATGGCGCTGGATCTGGGCGCGAACGATCTGGTCAACAGCCCGTTCGACGGGCCGGAAATGGCGCTGCGGCTGGCCACCCAGCTCAGCCGGAAATATCAATCCGACCGGCTGCGCGCCTCGGTCAAGGACGGGCTGCGGCTGGCTGTCACCGACCCGCTGACCGGCCTGTTCAACCGCCGCTACGCGCTGCCGCATCTGGCGCGCATCGTCAGCCGCGCCGGTGAGACCCGGCGGCCCTGCGCCGTCATGCTGCTGGATATGGACCGGTTCAAGCAGGTCAATGACCGCCACGGCCATGCGGCGGGCGACGCGGTACTGGAACAGGTCGCGCGGCTGCTGAGCGCCGAATTGCGCGCCGTGGATCTGGTGGCCCGCATCGGGGGCGAGGAATTTCTGATCGCCCTGCCCGAAACCAGCCTGGAGATCGCCACCGCCACGGCCGAGCGTCTGCGCCTGCAGATCGGCGAAACGCCGGTGCTGCTGCCCGGCGGCAAAGGTGTGATCTCGGTTTCGGTCAGCATCGGGCTGACCCTGTGCGATCGTCCCGGCTGCGCGGTTGACGTGCTGATGGAAGAGGCCGACGCCGCGCTTTATGCCGCCAAGGCCGACGGGCGCAACAAGGTGACGATCCGCAATTCCGCCGCGTGATCCGCCCGCCGCTCAGTCCCGCGCGGGCGCGTGGCGGGGCGGGCCATGGCGCAACACCTGTTCCAGACGGTCGGCGAAGGCGGCCCGCTCTTCGGGCTCCATCGCGCTGATCTGTTCCAGAAAAAGCCGGCGCACAAGTTCGACCTGCTCGCCCACCCGCGCCTGCTGTGCCTCGAGCAGACCCGCCGCCGCCGCCGCATCGAAGGGTTCGGCGCGCAGCAATTGCAGCAGGCGCTCGAAATCCTGCCGCACCTCGTGGCGCGTGCTGCGCATCGCGCCCGCGTCATGCCTGAGCGCGCGGCGCAAGGCGCGCCGGTCTTCGGGGCTCAGCGCCCGCGTATAGGGCCCGTATTCCAGAATTTCGCGGCCCGGGGGTGCCCCGTTTCTTGAATGATAAAGAGCCGATCCCCCCACCAGCCCCAGCACCAGAAGGTTCATCGCCAGCGACAGCGCCAGTATCACACGCCCCCAGCGAACCCCCTTGGGCGCGGGCTGTTCGCTCATGCTCATGCGCCATCCTCCGTCAGATAGCCATCCATCGACGGGATCAGATCGACCACGTCATAGGCCACGCCGCCGCCGGGCCAGACGCTGATTGCCAGATCCCCGACGGCGCCCGGCGCCGCATAGCCGATCCAGACCCCCGCCAGCGTGGCGGTCGCAAGACCGGCAAGCGCGGGCCAGCCGCCCACCGCCCCGGACAGGCGCCGCCAGATCCCCCGGCGCGGCGCGGCCACGGGTGCGGGCTGTTGCGCCGACGCATCGGCAAGGACACGCGCCAGAAGCGCTGCAGAGGGCACCGGCGCCGTATCGCGCGCGGCCTGGAAGAAATCTTCCAGCTCTCGTTCCTGTTCGTACAGATCAGCCATCGGTATACCCCAGTTCTTCACGCCGCTCCGCCAATACGGCGGCCAGCGCCCGCTTTCCCCGTGCGGTCAGACTTTCGACCGCCTCGACACTAATTTCCAGCACTTCGGCGATCTCGGGGTTCGCCAACCCTTCGATATGCCGCAGCACCACCGCCTGCCGCTGCCGTTCCGGCAGCGTGAGCAGCGCCTCGTCCAGCGCCCGCGCCCGTGACGCGGCCAGCAGACGGGCCTCGGCCCCCGGCGCATCATCCTCGGGTTCGGGCACCGAATCGAGCGCCACGCCCCGCGCCTTGCGCAGCCGGTCGGTGCACAGGTTGGCCACGACCCGGAACAGCCAGGTTGTGACCTTCGCCTCGCCCTGGCGCCATTCGGGTGCGACCCGCCACAGGCGCAGCATCGCCTCCTGCGCCACGTCCTCGGCCTCGGCCATGTCGCCCAGCATGCGCATGGCGAACCCCAGCGCGCGCGGCGTCATGCGCAGCGTCAGGGCACGGGCAGCCGCCTCGTCGCCGTTGCCGTAGAGCACCAGCAGCGCCTCGTCCGAAACTTCATCTTGCGCGTCGAAGGCCATGTCCATCCTGCTGAAGGCCTAGCCTGTATCGTCTCCGGCGACAATCACGGCCCTGTGCGCGGCCCCGGCCATCCATACCGGGCGGGGCCGCGCTGTTTCATGCCGCGTCAGTGGTGCATCTGAAACCGGCCACCCATATGCCCTTCGGCAAAGCGCGCGCGGGCCGCGTCGAACTCTTCGGGCGAAATGGCGCCGTTGCCATCCGTATCCAGCATCTGGAACATCCGGTCGGCGGCCGGGGCCTGCGACAGTTCCTCAAGGCTCAGCAGCCCGTCGGCATTCTGATCCAGAAGCTCGATCATCCGGGCCGCGCGTTGCGCGCGCATTTCCGGCGTCACCTCGAACCGCTGCATGCCACCATCGTGACGGGCCATCCGGTCGGCCCAACGCCCGCCATCGGCCGGCCGCGCGGCCTGCATTTCCTCCGCCGAAATCGTACCGTCCTTGTCGGCGTCGATCGTGTCGAACCGGTTTTTCATCGGCACCTGCAACTCTTCCATCGTCAGGCCGCCGTCCTTATTGGCATCAAGCTGCTCGAAGCTCTGCATCCCCGGCCCGAACCCGGCGCCATCCTGCGGCCCGCGCGCCGTTGCGGGCATGGCGGCGGTCAGCACCGCGGCCCCCAGCGTAAGGGCGGAAATCGTGCTCAGAAAAATCTTGCGAGTCATTGATTGTCTCCTGCTTTCAACTTCGCGTTTTCCAACGCCGGCCACCGCCCGCGTTCACAAATTCAAACGCGCCAAGCGGAAACTTCCGTCGCCAAAGATACATCTTTTTTGCGACATCCCGCCGCAACGGCTGTCACGACCCTGTGCGGCGGGCTATTTTCCTGTAGATTATGGTCTGCCGCGCATGGAGGGATGCGTCGGCGCAAAGAGAAAGCATGTATATGGCAGAGCCGATTGAACGGCTGGTGCGGCCCGCGCTTTGGCGTGGCTGGCGCCGGCGTTGTCCAAATTGCGGGGCAGGCCCGATGTTGCGCGGATATCTGAAGGTCCGCGACACCTGCGCGGTGTGCCACGAAGAGCTGCACCATCACCGCGCCGATGACGGCCCGGCCTACCTGACGATCCTGATCGTCGGCCATCTGATGGCGCCGGTCATCCTGTGGGCCTTCGCCACCTTCCGCCCCGACCCGCTGGTGCTGGCCTCGATATTCTCGGTTGGCTGTGTCGGGCTCTCGCTTTACCTTCTTCCCCGGTTGAAGGGGCTGATGGTGGCGCTGCAATGGGCGAAGAAGATGCACGGGTTCGGAGCGAAGGGCTGAGCCCGCCCGACAAATCCGCGCTGCGCGACGCGGCGACGGTGATCATGCTGCGCGACGCGCGCACCGCGCCGAAGGTTCTGATGGGCCAGCGTGGCGCGGCGGCGGCCTTCATGCCCAACAAGTTCGTGTTTCCCGGCGGCGCGGTGGATGATGTGGATGCCGCCGTGCCCCTGTCGCCGCCCCTGAATCCGGCCTGCGACGCCCGCCTCAAAGACAGGGCCGACCCGGCGCTGGCATCGGCGCTGGTGGCCGCGGGCATCCGTGAGGTGTGGGAGGAAACCGGGCTGATCCTGGGCCGGCCCGGCGATTGGCCGGCAGATGCGCCCAGAGGCTGGCGCGGATTTGCCGCCTCGGGCCATCTGCCCAGTCCCGAGGGGTTTCATTTCATCTTTCGCGCCATCACCCCGCTCGGCCGCCCGCGCCGGTTCGATGCGCGGTTCTTTCTGGTCGAGGCCGACCGGGCCGTGGGCGATCTGGATGATTTCTCGCGCGCCGAGGATGAGTTGAGCCATCTGCAATGGGTTCCGCTGCCCAAGGCACGCGGCTTCGACCTGCCCTTCATCACCGAGGTCGTTCTGGCGGAAATCGCGGGCCTGCTGGAAACCGGCCTGCCACCGGCAAGCGTGCCCTTCTTCAACAATACCCCCGCAGCGTCGGAGTTTCTGCGGATCGCCTAGGCCAGCAGAACGATGGCCGCGATCGACAGGGCGATCAGCGCGATCCCCGCAAGCTCGCGCCCCGAAGAGCGTTCGCGGAACACCAGCCATGCCACCAGCACCGAAAACACCAGCTCCACCTGCCCCAGCGCCCGCACATAGGCGGCGTTCTGCAGGGTGAACGCGGTGAACCAGCCCAGGCTGCCCAGCATGCCCGTGATCCCCACCAGCGCGGTCTTGCGCCAGCTTGCCATGACCCGCCCCAACGCGCCCGGTTCGGTCAGCCGCAGCCACAGCGCCATGCCGATGGTCTGCGATGCCGTCACCACCGCCAGCGTCAGCGCCGCCCGCAGGAAGAAACCGCCGCCCTCCAGCGCCAGCGATGCCCCGCGATAGCCGATGGCCGACGCGCCGAACGCCGCCCCCGCCAGCAGCCCCAGCGCCGAGGCGCGGTTCCACGGGCTGCCCCCCGCCGCGCCGGGCGGGCGCGACAGCAGGATGACCCCGGCCACCCCGATCAGGATGGCGGCAAAGCCCGCCAGGCTCACCGCCTCGCCCAGCACAGCCAGCGAGAACAGCGCGACCAGAACGGTTTCGGTTTTCGTGAAGGCGATGCCGACGGCGAAGTTGCGCTCTGCAAACAGCGCCACCGTGGCGAAGGTGGCGATGACCTGCATCAGCCCGCCGCTCAGCGCGAAGGCCCAGAACCGGGCAGGCATGCCGGGCGCGGGCGCCCCGGATGCCACGATCAGCGCCCCTGCCAGCGCCGCCGCCAGCGGAGCGGCGAACAGAAATCGCGAAAACGTCGCGCCGCCGGTGCCGAGACCCGCCGACCGAAGCTGTTTTTGCAGCATGAAGCGCACGGTCTGCACCGCCGCAGCCGCGAGTGTGATGATAACCCAAAGCTCCATGGCCCCTGATGCCATGCGGCCGGGCACGGGTCGAGGGCCGTGCTAGCGCCGCCAGAGCGGATGCGGCACCGGATCTTTCGCCCGGAACAGAAAGCGGCGGAACACTTCGGCGTAAGAGCGAAAGCGATAGCCCTCGTTGCGGCCGAGATAGCGGCCCGGATCCCCGGCATAAAGCCGGGGCAGCCGGTACCACGGCACCGCGGGGTGCATGTGATGCACCACATGCAGGTTGTTGTTGAGGAACAGAAAGGCCAGCGGGCCCCGGTCTTCGATGATCACGGTGCGGCCGCGCACCCGCTCATGCGCCTGATGTTCCAGAAAGGTGCGGATCTTCAGGATCGACAGGGCGATATAGGTGGCCAGCAGATAGGCCGGAACCGGCATCGCCGCGCCCCGCAGCCAGAACAGCACCAACGCCACCGCCGGGATGTGCCACAGCCAGCCGGCCAGCACCGACCGGTCGCCCGACCGGATCGCGCGCAGGTCCGCAGCCATGAATGCCGCCTGCCCGATCACCGGCCCGATCAGCAGCCGCCCGGCAAGGGTGTTGTTCGCGCCAAGCACGGCCTGCACCGGGCGCGGCAGACGCTCCCACCGGCCCGGATCCAGATAGTTGGATTCCGGGTCGTCATACGGATCGGTCAGGATTGCGTCGCGGTGATGTGCCAGATGGGTATCGCGGAACCGCAGATAGGGCACGCAAAGCGACAACGCCGGAAACACCAGCGCCGCGCTCAGGGTGCGGTTGCGGAACGGGTGGCCGTGGATCACCTCGTGGCTCAGCGATGAATGCAGCACGATGGCCAGGGCCGTGACACCAACACCGAGCGGCAGCCACAGGTCGGCCAACCATGTGCTGCCCAGCCCCCATGCGCCATAGCACAGGCCTGCAAGCGCCAGCGTGGGCCATTCGGCCAAGCCGCGAAACCGTTGTTTTTCCATCGCTTCCCCCGTTCGGAACAGCTTGGGGATAGCGGGCGATGCTGCGGCTGCACATTCCAATAATGGTTACCAAATTTTCATAATTGCTGTATTTGCTTACCGATGGTGATCAAAATCGACAAAAACACCCGCGCCCGGCTGCTGCGCACCCGCCTGTTGGCCGCGATGGATCTGCGCGGCACCAGCCAAAGCGCGCTGGCCCGCGCGGCGGGGGTTGATCGCTCGACCATTTCGCAACTGCTGACAGACAGGGCCGCGCGGCTGCCCAACGCGCAGGTGGTCGGGGAATGCGCGGCGGCGCTCGGCGTGTCGGCCGATTGGCTGCTCGGCCTCAGCGACCGGCCCGAAAGCGCGGCAGACCTTCTGGCCACCAGCTTTGCCATGACAAAGGCCCAGCGCGCGCTGATCGACGAGCAGATCTTTGAATGGCACCGCGAGGCGGCAGGCTACAAGATCCGCCATGTTCCGGCCGGGCTGCCCGACATGCTGAAAACGCATGAAGTGCTGCGCTGGGAATATCGCCCCCATCTGGGCCGGACCACCGAACAGGCCATCGGCGCCTCAGAAGACCGGCTGAACTGGATGCGCGGGGCGCGCTCCGACTATGAGATCGCGGTGCCCCTGCACGAGCTGGAAAGCTTCGCCCGGGGCGAAGGGTATTATCGCGGCCTGCCCGCCGATCTGCGGCGCGCGCAGATCGACCGGTTTCTGGCCCTGCACGACCAGCTTTTCCCGTCGCTACGGCTGATGCTGTTCGATGCGCGGCGGGTGTTCTCGGCCCCCGTCACCGTCTTCGGCCCGATGCTGGCGGTGTTTTACCTCGGGCAGAACTATCTTGCCTTCCGCGATACCGAGCGGGTCGAGGCGTTCACCCGCCATTTCGACGGGCTGGTGCGCGAGGCCACGGTTTCGGATCGCGACTGGCCCGGGCATCTTGCAACGCTCCGGGCCGAAATCACCTGATCACACGCGCCGGCCCGTCAGAACGGCATCGGATACGCCATGCGGGCGGCGGCGATATCCTCCAGCACCTCCTGGCCCAGCGTCAGCTCCGCCGCGCCCAGAACGGTATCCAGCTGCGCCAGCGAGGTGGCGCCGATGATCGGGATCACCGGATAGGGCCGCGCCATCACAAACGCGATCGCCATCTGCACCGGGTCCAGCCCATGCGCGTTGGCGATGCCCATATAGGCCGAGACGGCCTCCCACACAAAAGGCGTGACGCGCCCGCCCAGCGTGGCGCTGCGCGCGCGGCGGGTGCCTTCGGGCGTCACGTCGCCCGCGTATTTGCCGCTCAGAAGCCCGTTGGCCAGCGGCGAATAGGCCAGCAGCGTCACATCCTCGTTCACGCCAAGCTCTGCCAGATCCAGATCGTAAAGGCGGCACAGCAGCGAATACTCGTTCTGGATGGATTGCACGCGCGGCGCGCCCTTCGCCTCGGCCAGACGCAGCCATTCGGCCGTGCCCCACGCGGTTTCGTTCGACAGGCCGAACTGGCGCAGCTTGCCTTCCTGAACAAGGGTCTGAAGCGTATCGAGCGCCTCTTCCATATGCGCCAGCGTCTCGGCGCGATCCTGCTTCGACGGGTCATAGGCCCATTGCTGCCGAAAGTGATACGAGCCCCGGTTCGGCCAGTGAAACTGATAGAGGTCGATCACATCGGTCTTCAGCCGCTTCAGCGATGCCTCGACGCATTCGGTGATGCTCGCACGGCTGATCGGGGCGCCGTCCCGCGTGGCCTTGCTGCCCGCGCCGGTGATCTTGGTGGCGATGATCACCTCGTCGCGGCGGCCGGTGCGGGCGAACCATTCGCCGATGATCTCTTCTGTGCGGCCCACGGTTTCGGGCAGCACGGGATTGACCGGGTACATCTCTGCCGTGTCGATGAAGTTCACGCCGCGATCAAGTGCCATGTCGATCTGCGCATGGCCTTCGTCCAGCGTGTTCTGGTTGCCCCAGGTCATCGACCCCAGGCAGATCTCGGAAACCTCAAGACCGCAGCGGCCGAGTTTGACTTTTTGCATGGGATGCCCCTGAATATCCACGTTCCGGGCGCACAGTTATTGCCGCCGCGCGTCAGGGCAACCCTTAAAACAGGATCAGCGCAAACTGATGTCCACACCAAGCAGCAGGCTGGTGCCGATACCGGGGTAGTGCTTGACGGCCGTGCCAAGGGCGGCCCGGCTGCGGGCCAGCACCGGCAGGTCGACCCCGGCCCCGACCGCGAAGAAATCCTGATGCTCGGTGATCTGCCCGCCGGTATCCAGCAGCGCCGAGGTCAGCGACATGTCCGCGCGCGCGATCCGCCGGCCGGCCCCGGCGGACAGATACCCGGCCAGCTTTCCCCCCAGGGGTTGTCGCAGCCGCAGGCCAAGCTCGGCCTCCAGGGATCTGGATCGCAGATCGATGTCGATCGGATCGGTCAGGATGTCGATCCCCTCCGGCAGCACATAAAGGCTCTGGCCATAGGCGAAGGCCACCCGCCCTTCGACCGCCAGTCGCGGCGTTACCGGAAGCGTGGTCACCACGCCAAGCGAAACCTCGGACGAATGGCGGATGTCGTAATCGACCGAGCCGCCCAGAGAGACCGGCCCCACCCCGCCCTGCCCGGTTCCACCTGTCGTCGCCGAGGGCTCCGCCGAAGGCGTGGATGCCGGCGGCAGGGCCAGAAACCGGCGCGCTGTTTCGTCCAGAAGCGCCAATGAATAGAAAATATCCTCACCGTTTCGATATCCGAAAACCGGGGCGGTTTTCGCATCTGTTACCAGCGGATGCCCGCACCCGCCCAAGCCGAACGATAGAATGAAAAAAACCAATCCCAGATGCCAGATACGATGATCCTCCCGGCCAAACCGCTTTCCCTTTTGTCAAAAACTCATAGAGTTCCGGCGCGATGCTTGATGTTCCCAAAGGTACCGAAATGACAACTGCAAATTTCACCTCCGCGTTTTTCAATCTGCTCGACACACCCCCAGATCTGGCCGCTGTCGACAATTTCGCACTGGATCATCAGGCCGCGCTTGATGCGCTCGACGATCAGGTTTCCGCCTCTGGCTGGACACCGACACAACTGTCGGCCTCCAGGATCGTCCTGTCTTCCGGCGCGTTCGATCTGACCATCAGCGGCAGCGGTATCTCCCCGATTTCCAGCATCTCCGAACTCGAAGACGCGATCTTCGCCGGCCTCGCCCAGGGCACGTTCGACGGCATATCCGTCACCCGTTCGGGAACCGAAATCCTGTCGTTTCAGATGTCTTCGTCCGCCTACACGCTAAGCTCGGGCAATCAGAGCTTTCAGGTCGACGGCGCGCTGCTCAACAGTTTCGCGCAGTTCTATGCCCTCGTCGGCGCGCTCAGCATGCTGTCGGACATGGCCAACCTGTCCAGCCAGGAGCTGAACAGCATCTACACCACGCTCGATGACTATGCCATCAGCGGCGTTTCCATACTGGACGGCGGCACAGAGCTTGCCGCGCTGAGCCTGACCCCCACGCAGCTTGGCGTGACACTCGACGGCTACAGCCTGACGGTGGATGGCACCGCGCCCGAGGATTTCGCGGAAGTCGTCGAAATCGCCCAGGCGTTCGCCACCGGCGCGGTTGACCTGACGACCATTCCCAACCTCGCGGTCGACGGCATCACCTTCAAAGACCCCGATGGAACCACCCTGGCCAGGATCACCGGCCCGATCGAAAACGAGGCCTCTTTCGACAATGCCACGCTGAAGGTCGACGGCGTGAAGGTGCCCGACATCTGGCTGTCGGAAGATCTCGTCTTCAATGGCGGCAACAGCGGCGAGCGTGTCTATGGCCTGCATGGCAAGGATCGCATCTCGGGCAATGGCGGCGGCGACGAGCTTTTCGGCCTGTCGCAGAACGATCTGCTGCGGGGCAATGGCGGCAATGACAAGCTTTTTGGCGGCGGCGGGGCCGATCGCCTGGAAGGCGGCAACGGCAAGGACCGGCTCTATGGTGACAACGGCACCGACAAGCTCGACGGTGGCGCCGGCAAGGACAAGCTGTTCGGCGGCGCCAAGCGGGATGTTCTGTTCGGCCGCGGCGGCGATGACCTGCTGCGCGGTGATGCCGGCAACGACAAGCTGTTCGGCGGGGCCGGCGCGGATACGTTCTTTTTCAGCAAGGGCGACGGCAAGGACACGATCAAGGACTTCACCCTCGGCGAGGATCTGATCCAGATCGGCAGGGGCGCGTCTCACATCGGCCAGCTCGACTTCGACAAGAGCGGCAGCGACGTGATCATCAGCTTTCGCAATGTCGAGATCACGGTCGAGGATATCAGGCTCGGCCAGCTCGACGATGTGGACAACTTCCTGTTCTGATCCGGCCCCGCACATGCCACGGGCGAACAGAGCAAAACGACATCGCATGTCGAGAACGGGCCAGCCCGGCGCAAACCGCCGGGCTAGCACCCCCGCATGCGCCTGATCATCTCCTTCGCCGCCCTGCTGCTGTCCGCGGCCCTGCTTCAGCTCTCGTCAGGCGCCGTCGGGCCGCTCGACGCGCTTTCGGGCCTGTCGCTCGGCTTTACCACCGCCCAGGTCGGGCTGCTCGGCTCGGCGCATTTCTTCGGGTTCTTCATCGGCTGCTGGTGGGCGCCGCGCCTGATGGGGTCGGTCGGCCATTCGCGCGCCTTTGCCGCCTTCACCGCTGCGGGGGCGATCGGCCTGCTGGCGCATATGATGCTGGTGGATCCGCTGGCCTGGGCGCTGATGCGGGTGGCGACGGGCCTGTGCATCGCCGGCTGCTACACGGTGATCGAGGCCTGGCTGCAGGCCAAGGTGACGAACGAGACGCGGGGCCGGGCCATGGGCATCTACCGGCTGGTCGATATGGGTGCGGCGCTTTGCGCGCAGCTCATGATCGGCATTCTCGAACCGGCCGCCTATGTGTCATACAACCTGCTGACGATCGTCTGCTGCGCGGCCCTGCTGCCGCTGGCCCTGACCACCGTGCGCCAGCCCGAAACACCCGACACGCCGCGGCTGCGCCCGTGGCTGGCGGTCGAACGCTCGCCACTGGCCGCGGCGGGGGTGGTTGTCTCTGGCCTGTCCAGCGCCGCGTTCCGCATGGTCGGGCCTGTCTATGGCCAGGAGGTGGGCCTGGCCGCCAATCAGATCGGCCTGTTTCTGGCCGTTTACGTGCTGGGCGGCGCGCTGGCGCAATATCCGATCGGCTGGCTGGCGGATAAATACGATCGCCGCTGGGTGCTGATCTGGCTGTCGGTCGCGGCCACGGTATCCTGTGCCGTCAGCACCGCCGCGGGCGGCGTGGGCACGGTTGGCGTGTTGCTGACGGCGGGCCTGTTCGGGATGAGCACCTTCCCGATCTATTCGGTCGCCGCCGCCCATGCCCATGACTTCGCCGAAAGCCACGAACGGGTAGAGCTTTCGGCCGCGCTGATGTTCTTCTATGCGGTGGGCGCCATCGCGTCGCCGCTTGCGGCATCGGCGCTGATCACCCGGTTCGGCCCTTCCGCGCTGTTCCTGCTGATCGCGGTGGGGCATATCGTTCTGGTCGTCTTCGGCCTGGCCCGGATGCGCGTGCGCCCCACGGTCGAGACGCGCACGCCCTATGTCTGGTCGCCGCGCACTTCTTTCACCGTCGGCCGCCTGATGAAAGGCAGCCGTGACCGGCACGAGCCGTAGGGCAAACCGGCCCCCGCCTGCCCTTGCTCCGGCCCGGCGCATTCCCCATCTGCACTATGGGAACGCGGTGCAATTTGGAGATGTGACATGGACATCCGTTTTGACGGCAAAACCGGCATCGTCACCGGCGGCGGCTCTGGTATCGGCGCGGCGATCGCGCGGGAGCTTGCCGCCTCGGGCGCGACAGTGATCGTCGCCGACCTGAATGAGGCCCACGCCCAGGAAATCGCCGATGAAATCAAGGCCTCGGGCGGGGCGGCGCTGCCCGTTGCGGTGGACGCGGCCCGCCCCGAGACCGTCGAGGCGATGATCGCCTTCGCCGTGGAGCAGACCGGCGCGCTGCACTATCTGGTGAACAACGCCGGGATCGCCGGGCCGGCGGATCTGGTGGCGGACTATCCGCTCGACGGCTGGCACAAGGTGATAGACATAAACCTGAGCGGGGTTTTCTACGGGCTGCGCTTCGGTCTTCCCGCGATCGAGGCGGCCGGTGGCGGCGCGGTGGTCAATATCGCCTCGATCCTGGGCAGCGTGGGCTTTGCCACCGCCGGCGCCTATGTCGCCGCCAAGCACGGTGTCGTCGGTCTGACGAAAAACGCGGCCATCGAATATGCGCCCAAGGGCATCCGCGTCAACGCGGTCGGCCCGGCCTTCATCCACACCCCGATGGTCGATGACACCATGTCCCCCGAACAGCTGACCGCGCTGGCGGGGATGCACCCGGCCGGGCGGCTGGGCACCCCCGAAGAGGTGGCCGGGCTTGTCGCCTTCCTGCTGTCGGACAGGGCCAGCTTCGTCACCGGCAGCTATCACCTGGTCGATGGCGGCTATACCGCGCAGTAAGCCTGCGCGCGTGAGGGGGCCGGGGGCACACCGCCTCTGGCCCTTTGCGCCCCGGAACTTGTGATTTCGCACCCCCCCGGCGGCCCATCCCGCCGAAGCCGCAAGATCCGGGTCGAGCGGCATAATCGCCCGCTTTAGGTGTAGGCCATCCCGATCTGTGGAGCATGGAGGCACCAATGCAGTTGGCAGGAAAAACCATCATCGTCACGGGCGCAAGCAGCGGTATCGGCGAAGCCGCCGCGAAACTCTTCGCCGCCGAGGGCGCCAATGTCGTGCTGGGGGCGCGGCGCGGTCAATTGCTCGAGACACATGCCTCCGAAATCATCCGCGCGGGCGGAAATGCCGCCGTTCTTGCCGGCGATGTCGAGGATGAAGGCTACGCGGAAGCGCTTGTCGCGCTGGCCCGGCGCCGGTTCGGCCGGCTGGACGCCGCCTTCAACAATGCCGGGATCACCGGAGAGATGAGCCCCATCCCCGCGATGGCAACCGAAACCTGGGACCGCGTGATCGGAACCAACCTGACCGCCGCCTTCTATGCCGCGAAATATCAGGTTCCCGCGCTGCTTGACGCGGGCGGGGGCTCGATCGTGTTCACCTCCTCCTTCGTCGGCCACACGGTCGGGCTGCCGGGCATGGGCGCCTATGCGGCGGCAAAGGCGGGCCTCATAGGCCTGGCTCAGGTGCTGGCGGCAGAGCACGGGCCACAGGGGCTGCGCGCGAATACATTGCTGCCCGGAGGCACACTCACGCCGATGGCGGGCGATGACCCGTCCTATCATGACATCGTGCGCGGCCTGCATGCCCTCAAACGCATGGCGAGCCCGAAGGAAATCGCGCAAGCGGCGCTGTTTCTGGTCTCCGACGCGTCGTCTTTCGTAACCGGCACCGCGCTGATCGCCGACGGAGGCAACTCCATCAGCAAATTCTGAGCGGCACCGCGCGGCGCCCGGTACACGCCCTCTGGCCCTTTTTGCATCGCGGCGTTAAACGGGACGGCAAACCGGGACAAAGGCATACCCCACATGGCACGCATCCTCATCACCTCGGCCCTGCCCTATATCAATGGCATCAAGCATCTGGGCAATCTGGTCGGCTCGCAGCTTCCGGCCGATCTCTATGCCCGCTACATGCGGCAGCGCGGCCATGAGGTGATGTTCATCTGCGCCACCGACGAACACGGCACCCCCGCCGAACTGGCCGCCGCCAAGACGGGCGAGGATGTGGCCGAGTATTGTGCCCGGATGCATGACGTGCAGGCCGAACTGGCCGAGGGCTTCCGCCTGTCGTTCGATCACTACGGGCGCTCGTCATCGGCGCGCAACCACGCGCTGACCCAGCATTTCGCCGGCAAGCTGGCCGAAAACGGATTGATCGAGGAGGTGAGCGAAAAGCAGGTCTATTCCCACGCCGACGGCCGCTTTCTGCCCGACCGCTATATCGAGGGCACTTGCCCCAACTGCGGCTATGACAAGGCGCGCGGCGATCAGTGCGAGAATTGCACCAAACAGCTCGACCCGACCGACCTGATCAACCCGCGCAGCGCCATTTCCGGCTCGACCGATCTGGAGGTGCGCGAGACCAAGCACCTCTACCTGCGTCAGTCGCTTCTGAAGGACGAAATCGACCGGTGGATCGACAGCCAGACCGACTGGCCGATCCTGACCACATCCATCGCCCGGAAATGGCTGCATGACGGTGACGGGCTTCAGGATCGCGGCATCACCCGCGATCTGAAATGGGGCGTACCGGTGAAAAAGGGCGATGCGGACTGGCCCGGCATGGAGGGCAAGGTCTTCTACGTCTGGTTCGACGCGCCGATCGAATATATCGCCGCCACCGCCGAATGGGCGGATGCGAACGGCAAATCCGATGCCGATTGGGAACGTTGGTGGCGCACCGACAAGGGCGGGAACGACGTGCGCTATGTGCAGTTCATGGGCAAGGATAACGTGCCCTTCCACACGCTGTCTTTCCCGGCCACGATCATGGGCTCGCGCGAGCCGTGGAAGCTGGTCGATTACATCAAGTCGTTCAACTACCTGAACTATGACGGCGGCCAGTTCTCGACCAGCCAGGGGCGCGGTGTGTTCATGGATCAGGCGCTGGAGATCCTGCCGGCCGATTACTGGCGCTGGTGGCTGCTCAGCCATGCGCCGGAAAACTCCGACAGTGAATTCACCTGGGAAAACTTCCAGGCCAGCGTGAACAAGGATCTGGCCGACGTGCTGGGCAATTTCGTGTCGCGCGTCACCAAGTTCTGCCGCTCCAAATTCGGCGAGGCGGTGCCCGCGGGCGGCACCTTCGGCCCGGCCGAAGAAGCGCTGATCGCTGATCTGACCCCCCGCATCCGCGCCTATGAGGCGCATATGGAGGCGATGGAAATCCGCAAGGCCGCGGGCGAGCTGCGCGCGATCTGGGTCGCGGGCAACGAATACCTGCAGTCGGCGGCGCCCTGGTCGGCCTTCAAGACAGATCCCGAGACCGCCGCCGCGCAGATCCGCCTGGCGCTGAACCTGATCCGGCTTTACGCGGTGCTGTCGCGCCCGTTCATTCCCGATGCCGCCGCGTCGATGCTGGCCGCGATGCAGACGCGAGATGACAGCTGGCCCGATGATGTGCCGGCCGCGCTGGCGGCCCTGCCCTCGGGCCATGCGTTCACCGTGCCCGATGTCCTGTTCCGCAAGATCACCGATGAAGAGCGTGAAGGCTGGCAGGAAAAATTCGCTGGGGCGCGCGTTTGAAAGCGCCCCACCTGAATCACCTGTCCGAACCGCGCGCCCCTCACGCCCCCTGAACGAAGCTTCCCAGCCAGACGACACGGCCCAGAAACTGCACCCTCTCGTGCTCTGCGCCGATCAGAACCCGCGCGATGGCCTGCGGCCCGTCACCTGACAGAACCAGAATGCTCCGGTTCTGCCAATGCGCCCGTGCCAGCGCGGTTTTGCCATTCTCGACATAACACCACAGCGCCGGCCCGCCCGTGCGCCGCGCCGCCTGATCGACCAGCGCAAGCGGCCTGTGCCCGCCCGTCGGATCGGCGATCAGAAGATCGGGCGCGACAAAGCTCAGGGTATCGGGCGCGAGCTGGCGTTCCGTCAGCCAGTCACCCGAAAATGCCACCGGCCCCATGCCCCGCCGGCCCGCCATCCGGTGCCAGGGAAAGGGCAGAAACCCGGCGCGCAACGCCTCGGGCCCGGCGAACCCCGGCGCGCCGGAGCCGTCATCCTCGGCCACACCGGGTGTGGGCGCGGCCGGCCCCCCGAATTCCACGGGAATCGCCAGATATTCGAACAGGCAGACCAGACGGTCAAAGCTCGGGATGCGCCCGGCGCGGATATCCCGGATCAGCCCGTCATGCCCCACAACATCCATCGACGCCCGCCGGGCAGACACGCCCTGACGCTGCAACCCGTCTTCGACGAGGTCGCGTATCCTTGCGCCCAGCGCAGCAGATTTTGCGGAGTTCAGCATCATTTCGCCGAAGAATGGCACGCGTTTCAGGACGTTTAAATCTGAATGCGACGGTAAGGCAAATTTATCTTGACTTATCGAGATTTATTCATCTTAAGCGGAAACAGACCCGTTACCGAATCCCGCTCTGGCTGTCGACGCGGCACCAACCCATGCAACAAACAAGCCGTTTATTTATGATGAATGTTTTAGTCGAGCCGCAGCGGGCCCGCCCTCGCCCTCCCCGCAAGGGCAAGCCCGATGCCTAACACCGCCACACGCTTCCGCAGGCTGATCGCGATGGTGGCCGCGGCCGAGAACCATTACCAGCGCATGCACAACAGCACCGACGGCAGATCGCGCGACATCGCGATCGCGGCCTATTCCCGCGCGCTGGAGGATATCTTCGATGAACTCAGGCTTATGCGCCAGACCGGCGCGCTGGCCACACTGGAGGCGTTGCTGGAAACCCGCAATGACAGGGGCTAGCGGAAAATCCGCGCCACGCTCACGCCTTCGCCGCAGCCTCCAGCGCGTCCAGCCGGGCTTTCAGCGCCTCGTTCTCTTCACGGGCTTTCTGCGCCATCGCGCGGGTGGCGTCGAATTCTTCACGGGTCACGAAATCACGCTCGGCCAGCCAGCGGTCGATCATCCCCTTGAACGCGGTCTCGGCCTCGTCCTTTGCGCCCTGCGCCACACCCATGGCGTTGGTCATCAACTGGGACATATCGTCGAAAAACTTGTTGCGGGTCTGCATCTGCGCCTCCGGCGTTACATTCTCCCCTTATATGGGCCGCGCAGGCGCGAAGCTCAAGCTTGACTTCGCCGTGGCGCAAAGCACAAGAAAGGCCATCATGCAGGCAGTCCTGAATTTCCCGAACATCAGCCCCGAGATCTTTTCGATCTCCGTTTTCGGCATCGAACTTGCCCTGCGCTGGTACGCGCTGGCCTATATCGCGGGGCTTTTGCTGGGCTGGCGGCTCGTGGTGCGGCTGGTCAAGACCGACAGGCTCTGGCCCGGCGGCCGCGCCCCGATGGGCCCCGAGCAGGTCGAGGAATTGCTGACATGGGTCATTCTGGGGGTGATCCTCGGTGGGCGGCTGGGCTTCGTGCTGTTCTACAAACCCGGCTATTACCTGCAGAACCCGGCCGAAATCCCGATGCTGTGGCATGGCGGCATGGCGTTTCACGGCGGGCTGCTGGGGGTGATGGTGGCGCTGATCCTGTTTTGCCGCAAACACGGCATCATGCTGCTCTCGGCCGCCGATGCGCTGGCGCTGGCCACGCCGCCGGGTCTGTTCTTCGGGCGGCTGGCCAATTTCATAAATGCCGAACTCTGGGGCCGGCCCAGCACCGTACCCTGGGCCATGGTCTTTCCCGGTGATCTTGCCGCGCAATGCCCGCCGGGCTGGGAAGGCCCCTGCGCCCGCCACCCCTCGCAGCTTTACGAGGCGGGGCTGGAAGGGCTGGTGCTGGGCGCGGTGCTGCTGGTTCTGGTCTATCGCAGCGGCTGGCTGAAGGTGCCGGGGCAGATCACGGGCATGTTCTTTATCGGCTACGGCATCGCGCGGTTCTTCGTCGAGTATTTCCGGCAGGCGGATTATCAGTTCATCACCCCGGACAATCCGATCGGCTTCGCCCTGCACTGGCACGGGATCGGCGTGACGATGGGCCAGCTCTTGTCGCTGCCGATGGTGGCGCTGGGGATCGCGCTGATCATGATCGCGCGGCGCCGGGCGTGACCCCGCTCACCGATCTGCTGATGCGGCGCCTCGCGGCGACCGGGCCGATCACGCTTGCCGATTACATGGCCGAATGCCTGCTGCACCCCGCCCATGGCTATTATGCCACACGCGATCCGTTCGGCGCCGGCGGCGATTTCACCACCGCGCCCGAGATCAGCCAGATGTTCGGCGAAATGCTGGGCCTGTTTCTGGCCCAGGTCTGGATGGATCAGGGCCGCCCGGCCCCTTTCACCCTGGCCGAGCCGGGGCCGGGGCGCGGCACGCTGATGGCCGACATCCTGCGCGCCACGGCAAAGGTGCCGGGCTTTCATGATGCCGCCCGGGTGCACCTGATCGAGGCCTCCGCCACCCTGCGCGAGGCCCAGCGCGACAGGCTGGCCACGCACGCCGTGACATGGGCCGACAGTATCGCCGCCCTGCCCGAGGCCCCGCTTTTCCTCGTGGCCAACGAGTTTTTCGACGCGCTGCCGATCCGCCAGTTTCAGCGCGACAGCGCCGGCTGGCGCGAGGTGCAGGTGGCGCAAGACGGCCAGCGGCTGACCTTCGCCCTTGGCGCGCCCGCACCGCTCGCCGCGCTGGACCATCGGCTGGCCGACACCCGGCCGGGCGACGTGGTCGAGCTTTGCCCCGCCGCCGCGCCGATGATCGGCGAATTGGCCCGCCGCATCGCCAGGCATGGCGGCACCGCGCTGATCATCGATTATGGCGGCTGGCGCTCTCTGGGTGACACGCTGCAGGCGCTGAAAGCGCATCAGCCGGTCGATCCGCTATCACATTCCGGTGAGGCCGACCTCACCGCCCATGTCGATTTCGAAGCTCTTGCACGGGCCGCCACCGGCGTTGCGCATACAAACCTGACACCTCAGGGTGTGTTTCTGGAGCGGCTGGGGATTACCGCCCGCGCGCAGGCGCTGGCAGGGGCGCTGAGCGGAACTGCACTGGAAAACCACGTCGCCGCACATCGCCGCTTGACCCACCCACAGGAAATGGGAACGCTCTTCAAAACAATCGCCCTGACACCAAAGGGCTCTGCCCCCCCACCCGGATTCACGCCATGACTTTGGAAATCCTCACCTCAGACGCGCTATCCCCGCTGCGGCACGGCTTCTTCACCCGGCGCGGCGGGGCCTCTTCGGGCGTGTTTCAGGGGCTGAACTGCGGTCAGGGCTCGTCCGATCAGGCCGAGGTGGTGCAGATCAACCGGACCCGCGTGGCCAGCGCCATGGGCGTGGCGCCCGAGGCGCTGATCTCGATCCATCAGGTGCATTCGGCGGATGTCGCCGTGATCGAGGGGCCGCCGGACGAAAAGCCCCGCGCCGACGCGCTGGTGACCGCCACGCCCGGCCTCGCGCTGGCGATCCTGACGGCCGATTGCCAGCCCGTTCTGTTCGCCGACGCGCGCGCCGGGGTGATCGGGGCAGCCCATGCCGGGTGGCGCGGCGCGCTTGGCGGCATTCTGGAAGCCACGCTCGACGCGATGGAGAGGCTGGGCGCCCGCCGCGCCGATACCGCCGCCGTCATCGGCCCGACCATCAGCCAGCGCGCCTATGAGGTCGGCCCCGAATTCCTCGAGGCGTTCCTGGACGAAGACCCGGCCTATGGCCGCTTCTTCTCGGGCGGCAACGGCGACCGGGTGCAGTTTGATCTGCCGGGCTTCGGCCTGCACCGCCTGCGCGAAGCCGGCGTCGGGCAGGCGCAATGGACACGCCATTGCACTTACTCAGACCCCGGCCGGTTCTTCTCTTACCGGCGGGCCACTCATGCGGGCGAAGTGGATTATGGCCGGCTGATTTCCGCGATCCGGCTGTAGCGGGCGCGCGATGGCCGCCACAATTCCATCCTGTCATGACCACGAAAGGACACAACCAAAGCCACATGTCTGCCAGATTCCCCTGTCAGGTTCATCTCATTCGGTCAGTCACGGCCGGGGGACACAGACATACCGCTCAAGCCCCGCAAAGGGGCAGCGATGACAGACCAAGGAGTGCGCAAGATGAAAGCCAAACGCCGTTGGATGAAATGGATCCTCGAAGACAGCGCCAAGGCCGAGACGCAGCTGCCCTGGGCCCGGGCAACCCGGCCGGCGCGCGCCCGCGCCATCGCACCCCGCAAAGCCGCGCGCGCCTGAAGCCGCGCAGGCAGGGCCAGAGCGCCCCGCGAAACATCGACCTGCCCCCGTGCATCACGCGCGGGGTTTTTTGATTCGGGCGATCTCCGTTTCCAATCTCGCCGAAATGTGGCAGTTCTTGCGAAGCATCGGAAACAATCCCGCCACTGAACCCTGCATTGGCGCCAAAGCGCGCTGAAATCACAGGAAGTTTTTGACAGTCCGTTAACGATTGGTGCAAATGGTGACGTAACGGTAACGAATGTCCTCTGCAAGTACTTCGGTGGGGGCCGAAGCAGATGTGACCAGACCTGAAGGACTGATCGCATGGGTTATCCCCACCAGACCGCCGCGGGTATTGCGGCATCCCGGGCCATGAAAGGCTCTCTTTCGCCAGCTCGTTCCGACCGGCGGCCTCCGCGCGCAACGCCTCTTACGCGCCGATATGAGGTTGCCGGTCTGACGCGCTCCGGCGCCCTGATCGATTTCACCAGCGTCGCCCCCGCGACCCCAGCCTTCGAAGAGGCATTCGCCGCCTTCGCCCGCGGCACGCTGATCGCCACCGCCGACGGTCCCGTCGCGGTAGAGGATCTGATACCCGGCACGATGATCGAAACCGCCGACAACGGGCCGATGCCGCTGCTCTGGGTCGGCTCGATGATGATCTTCCCCAGCCTGCCCGACGTCGCCGAAGACGCGGTGCGCCTGATCCGGGTGACGGCCGACAGTTTCGGCCTGGCCCGGCCCGCGCATGACCTGGTGCTTGGCCCCCGCGCACGGGTTCTGTTCCGCCACACCGGCTGCAAGCAGATGTTCGGAACCCGCTCGGCCTTCGCCCCGGCACGCAGCTATACCGACGGGGTCAACATGGTGTCCGTCCGCCCCGCCGCGCCGGTGCGCGTCTACCATCTGGTGCTCGATGGCCAGCAGATCCTGCTTGCCAACGGCATCGAGGTTGAAAGCTATCACCCCGGCACCCCCGCCGATGTGATGGTCGATCTGGAGATGCGCGAGCTGTTCCTGGGGCTGTTTCCCCATGTCCGCAACCTGACCGACTTCGGCCCGATGCACATCCCGCGCCTGACGGAGCATGAGTTCGAAGGGATGCGCGCGGCCTGATCTCAGCCGTCGCTTCCCAGCCGCGCCTCCAGAACATCGAACGACACACCGGGCTGATCCTTGGCGCAGCGGATCACCAGCGAGGTTTTCACGCTGGCCACATTCTCGGCCGCAGTCAGTTCTTCGGTCAGGAAGGTCTGAAAGGTCGAAAGATCCGGCGCGGCGCATTTCAGGATGAAATCGACCTCGCCGTTCAGCATGTGGCATTCACGCACCAGCGGCCAGCCGCGACAGCGTGCCTCGAAGGCCGAAAGATCGACCTCCGCCTGGCTCTGCAGCCCCACCATGGCAAAGACCTGCACCTCGAAGCCCAGCTTGCGCGCATCGACATCGGCGTGATATCCGCGAATATACCCCGCCTCTTCCAGCGTCCGGACACGGCGCAGACAGGGCGGTGCCGAAATGCCGACGCGCCGGGCAAGTTCGACATTGGTCATCCGGCCATCGGCCTGCAACTCGGCCAGGATCTTTCGATCTATGGGATCAAGCTTGGCCCCAGACATGTGCGTTCTCCTGAAATTTGGCAGATGATACGCAGCGGGCACCGGAAGCGCAATTATATTTCACGCTTGCGCAATTATTATAATACATGACAGAAGCAGCTTTTCCTCCCGCCGCCACCCCGCGACACTCCGCGCCCCGACGGCGGTTGCGCAGGTTTTGGCGGATGTCTAAGTAAGCAGTGCTGCGCAAGAGGGCTTCGCCATGACCGACACACGTCACACCAAACTTCTGATCATCGGCTCCGGCCCGGCGGGCTATACCGCCGCCGTCTACGGATCGCGCGCGATGCTGGAGCCGCTGCTCATTCAGGGCATCCAGCCGGGCGGCCAGCTGACCATCACCACCGAGGTGGAGAACTGGCCCGGCGAGGTGGAAATCCAGGGCCCCGACCTGATGATCAAGATGGAGGCCCACGCCCGCGCCGTCGGCACCGAAATCATCGCCGATCACATCAATGCGCTGGACCTGTCCAAACGCCCCTTTACCGCCAGTGCCGACAGCGGCACCACCTACACCTGCGACGCGCTGATTCTCGCGACCGGCGCCCAGGCCAGATGGCTGGGCCTGCCCTCGGAAGAGAAATTCA
This sequence comes from Actibacterium naphthalenivorans, assembly GCF_014196965.1. Lineage (GTDB taxonomy): Bacteria > Pseudomonadota > Alphaproteobacteria > Rhodobacterales > Rhodobacteraceae > Actibacterium_A > Actibacterium_A naphthalenivorans. The sequence goes on from NZ_JACIEQ010000001.1 coordinate 835,657, forward strand.
AGGGCTTCGGCGTCTCGGCCTGCGCCACCTGCGATGGCTTCTTCTATCGCGGGCAGGAGGTGGTCGTGGTCGGCGGCGGCAACACCGCCGTGGAAGAGGCGCTGTTCCTGACCAATTTCGCCAGCAAGGTCACGCTGATCCACCGCCGCGACAGCCTGCGCTCGGAAAAGATCCTGCAGGACCGGTTGTTCAAGAATCCCAAGGTGGAAATCCTGTGGAACCACGCGATCGAAGAGGTCGTGGGCGGCGACAACCCGCGGGGCGTCGAAGGCGTGCGCGCCCGGCATGTGGAGACGGGGCAGATCACCGAAGTGCCGTGCAAGGGCTTCTTCGTCGCCATCGGCCATGCGCCGGCCTCCGAACTGGTCAAGGACGTGCTGGAAACCCATATGGGCGGCTACGTGGTGACGAAACCCGACAGCACCGAAACCTCCATCCCCGGCGTTTTCGCCGCGGGCGACCTGACCGACCACAAATACCGCCAGGCGGTCACATCGGCCGGAATGGGCTGCATGGCCGCGCTGGAGGCGGAACGGTGGCTGGCGGAGCAGGAACAGGGATAATTTCCCGCGCGGATGCCCATTACGCGACCTTTTCGCCGCAATTGCAAAAAGAACGCTGCCAAAGCTTGAATTCTGTCACATTAAAGGGCTACGCCCCAAACGACCGGGCGGGGGAACCGGTCTTTTGTGAATGACAAGAAGCCGAGTTGAAAAACATGTCCATGCCCAACCTCGCTCCCGTCCCGGAGCTTTATGTTTCTTACGAAAGCGCCCAGAAACTGAAGGTCGAAGCCGGCGATCTGCCCAGCTGGGATCTGACACCGCGTCAGATCTGCGACCTCGAGCTTCTGATGAACGGCGGCTTCAATCCGCTCAAGGGGTTCCTGAACGAAGAGGACTATAACGGCGTTGTCGAGAATATGCGGCTCGCCGACGGCTCGCTCTGGCCGATGCCGATCACCCTCGACGTCAGCCAGGCCTTCGCCGACAGCCTGGAGCCGGGGCAGGACATCGCCCTGCGCGATCAGGAAGGCGTGATCCTGGCGATCATGTCGGTGACCGACAGCTGGACACCGAACAAGGCACGAGAAGCCGAAAAGGTCTTCGGTGCGGATGATCTGGCCCACCCCGCCGTCAACTATCTGCACCACGAGGCCGGCCCGGTCTATCTGGGTGGCCCCGTGACCGGCATCCAGCCGCCGATGCATTACGATTTCCGCGGCCGCCGCGATACGCCCAACGAATTGCGCGCCCATTTCCGCAAGCTGGGCTGGCGCCGCGTCGTTGCGTTTCAAACCCGCAACCCGCTGCATCGCGCGCATCAGGAACTGACCTTCCGCGCCGCGAAAGAGGCACAGGCCAACCTGCTGATCCATCCGATCGTCGGCATGACCAAGCCGGGCGATGTCGATCACTTCACCCGCGTGCGCTGCTACGAGGCGGTGCTGGACAAATACCCGGCCGCCACCACATCCATGAGCCTGCTGAGCCTGGCCATGCGCATGGCCGGCCCGCGCGAGGCGGTCTGGCACGGGCTGATCCGTGGCAACCACGGCGTGACCCATTTCATCGTCGGCCGCGACCATGCCGGCCCCGGCAAGAACAGCGCCGGCGAAGACTTCTATGGCCCCTACGATGCGCAGGAGCTTTACAAGGCGCATGAGGCCGAGATCGGCGTCGAGATGGTGCCGTTCAAGCACATGGTCTATGTGCAGGAGCGCGCCCAGTACGAACCGGCGGATGAGATCGAAGAGGGCGTGACCGTGCTCAACATCTCGGGCACCGAACTGCGCCGCCGTCTGGCCGAAGGGCTGGAGATCCCCGAGTGGTTCTCCTTCCCCGAGGTGGTGGCGGAGCTGCGCAAGACCCGCCCGCCGCGCGCGCAGCAGGGCTTTACCGTGTTCCTGACCGGCCTTTCGGGTTCGGGCAAATCGACCATCGCCAACGCGCTGATGGTCAAGCTGATGGAAATGGGCGGCCGCCCGGTAACGCTGCTCGACGGCGACGTGGTGCGCAAACACCTGTCGTCCGAACTTGGCTTCTCGAAAGAGCATCGCGACATCAACATCCGCCGCATCGGCTATGTCGCCTCCGAGATCACCAAGAACGGCGGCATTGCCATCTGCGCCCCGATCGCGCCCTACACGGCCACGCGCCGCGCGGTGCGCGAGATGATCGAAGCCTATGGCGCCTTCTGCGAAGTGCATGTGGCGACCTCGCTTGAAGAATGCGAAAAGCGTGATCGCAAGGGCCTGTACAAGCTGGCGCGCGAAGGCAAGATCAAGGAATTCACCGGCATCTCCGATCCCTATGAAGTGCCGGAAACCCCCGAGCTGGTGCTGGATACCGAAGGTGTGGACGTGGACAATTGCGCCCATCAGGTTCTGCTGAAGCTGGAACAGATGGGCCTCGTCGCCGGCTGATCCCGCTATCTTCCAAAACGTTTACGGCCCCGGAAATCTCCGGGGCCGTTTGCGTTTCGGCCGATGGGCGCCCGGCAGGGGCGCCGCCTGTCACAGCAGGATTTCCCCACGCATCAGCACCCGGCCCTGCCCGCCGACGCGCACGCCGGTGATCGCCTCGCGCGGGCCCAGAACCGAAACCTCGGCCTGGCCGGGGCGGTTCATCCAGTGGCCCTGCTCGGCCGTGAAGCGCGGTGTGTCGATCAGATCGTTATGCCACAGATAGGCCGCCATGCAGCCCGTGGCCGATCCGGTAAACGGGTCTTCGACCGGGGCGGGCGGCGCCAGCAGCAGGCGTGAAAACGTCTGCCCCGCGGGCGTCGCGCCTTCCAGCGTCACAAGGAACGGTTCCATCACATCCGCATCCGCGCCGCCGACGATATCCTGAAAATGCTTCAGCCCGCGCGGGTTCAGCGTGGCGCGGCGCAGCGCCTCATGGCCGCTGACGACGGTGACGCAAAACGGCAGGCCGGTCGATACGACCTGCGGCGGAAAGATGATATCCGCCGGCTTCAGACCCACCGCATCGGCCACCAGCGCGGCCCGGACAGGCGCGCCGAACTCCGGCGCGTTCTGCATCATCGCGATGCGCGGCGCGCCGCGTCCGTACTCGATCTCGATGGGAATGACGCCGGCCAGCGTCTCCAGCGTCAGGCGCTCCCCCGTCACCATGCCCCGCTCGATCAGCGAGGCGACGGTGGCAATGGTGGGATGCCCGGCAAACGGGATTTCGCGGCTGGCCAGAAAATAGCGCACCCGCACATCGGCCGCGTCGGAGCGCCCCAGAAAGGTGCATTCCGTCAGGCTGGTTTCACGCACGATGGCGGCGCAGGTCTCGGGGTCAAGCGCGGCCGCGTCGTGAAACACGGCACAGCCGTTGCCACCGAAAGGCTGATCGGTAAAGGCGTCAACCCAGTCGAAGGCAACGGCGGCCGGCATCAGTGCGCGTTGACCGGCGCAAGATCGTGCTGGCGCGCCAGCGCAAAGGCCAGCTTGCGGTCTTTCACCAGCGCCAGACGTTCGCCCTTGGTGTCATGCACAGCATAGAGCCGTTCAACCCCGACCATCTGGTCGCGCACCTCCTCGGGCAGGTCGGCCACGGCAACGGGGCGCACATAGACGATGTTGTTCGCGTCTTTCGGCAGAAAATCGTATTTGGTATCCATTGGGTTCCCCTTCCTGAGCGTTAAGTTCGGTTGATCCGGATGGTCTGCACCATCTTCTCGGGCTCGGCCCGTTCCAGATCGACATGCAGCAACCCGTTTTCCAGGGCCGCGCCCGCCACCTCGACCCCGTCGGCCAGCACGAAGGACCGCTGAAACTGACGCGCGGCGATGCCACGGTGCAGAAACACCCGGCCCTCGTCCTCGTCCCGTTGGCGGCCGCGGATCAGAAGCTGCCGATCCTCCACGGTGATCGAAAGCTCTTCGTCGCCGAACCCGGCCACGGCAAGGGTGATGCGGTAACTGTGATCGCTGGTCTGCTCGATATTGAAGGGCGGGTAGCCTTCGTTTCCGGATTTCGCGTTCCGCTCCAGCAAGCGCTCGAGCTGTTCGAAGCCCAGAAGGTAGGGGTGCGATCCCAAGGTAAGTTTTGTCATTTTGTGCAAGTCCTTGATGAAGCGACCTGATGATCCGTGCGGCCCCGTTCTCGGCGACCTGCACAAGATATGGGCGGGCCGGGGCCGCCATGCAAGGGCACCCTTCCCGCAAGAGGCGAAAAACGCTATGTTCCCCGAACCGGGAAAGCGCCGACTCACGAACAGTGGAAAAGCATGAATATTGCCAGCGAAATGAAAAGCGAAGAGGTGCTGCGCGTGAAGCTGGAGGTGCTTCGGCGCGAACATCGCGACCTGGACGATGCCATCCGCGCGCTGGAGGACAAGGGCGGCGTGGCCGACCAGTTCACCATCCGGCGGCTGAAAAAGCAGAAACTCACCCTGAAAGACCGGATCGCCGCGCTCGAGGATCAGCTGACCCCCGACATTATTGCGTAACCCTTTGATCCCGCTATAGTGCCGCTTCCGAAATAAGAGGGCACAATGAGCAACGTGAAAGTGGGCATCATCATGGGCAGCCAGTCCGACTGGCCGACCATGAAGCTTGCCACGGAAATTCTGGATGAACTTGGCGTGGCTTACGAGGCCCGGATCGTGTCGGCGCATCGCACGCCCGACCGGCTGTGGGAATACGGCCGCACGGCGGTGGAACGCGGCCTGCAGGTGATCATCGCCGGCGCCGGCGGGGCGGCGCATCTGCCGGGCATGATGGCCAGCAAGACCCGCGTGCCGGTGATCGGCGTGCCGGTGCAGACAAAGGCGCTCTCCGGGGTCGACAGCCTCTATTCGATCGTGCAGATGCCCAAGGGTTTTCCGGTGGCGACCATGGCCATCGGTTCGGCCGGCGCCGCCAATGCCGGGCTGCTGGCGGCCGGCATCATGGCGCTGACCGACCCCGCGCTGGCCAAGCGGCTGGATGACTGGCGCGCCGCGCTGTCGGCCTCGATCCCGGATGAGCCTTCGGATGACTGAGATGCTTCTTCCCGGCGCGGTGATCGGCATTCTGGGCGGCGGACAGCTCGGCCGGATGCTCTCTGTCGCGGCCTCGCGCCTCGGGTTCACCTGCCACATCTACGAACCGGGCGCAGAGCCGCCGGCGGGCCATGTAGCGCACCGGTTGACCACCGCCAGCTATGAGGATGAGGCCGCGCTGCGCGCTTTCGCCGGTAGCGTCGACGTCATCACCTACGAGTTCGAGAACATTCCGGCCTCGGCTCTGGATTTCCTCGAAACGCTGAAACCCATCCGCCCCGGCCGCAAGGCGCTGCGCGTGTCGCAGGACAGGCTGGCGGAAAAGGCCTTTCTGCGCGGCATCGGGCTGCAAACCGCCGCCTTCGCGGCGGTCGATGACGAGATCGACCTGGCCGAGGCGATTGACGAGATCGGCACCCCCGCCATCCTGAAAACCCGGCGCTTCGGCTATGACGGCAAGGGCCAGGCCCGCATCATGGCGCCCGCCGATGCCGAAGCCGCGCTTGCCGCGCTGGCCGGTGCGCCCGCCGTTCTGGAAGGCTTCGTCGAGTTCTCGCACGAGGTGTCTGTCATCGCCGCGCGCGGGCTGGATGGCGAAACCGCCTGTTTCGATCCCGGCCAGAACGTCCACCGAGACGGCATCCTGCACACCACCACGATTCCGGCGCAGCTTTCGGCCTCCCAGCGCACCGATGCCGTGCTGCTGGCCGCCAAGGTGCTGAACACGCTGAACTATGTCGGGGTGATGGGGGTGGAGCTGTTCGTGACCCCCGGCGGGCTGATCGTGAACGAGATCGCTCCGCGCGTGCACAACTCGGGCCACTGGACCCAGGATGGCTGCCTGATCGACCAGTTCGAACAGCATATCCGCGCCGTCGCCGGCTGGCCCCTTGGCGACGGGCGCCGCCATTCGGATATCGAAATGCTCAACCTGATCGGCGATGACGTGGCGCAGGTGCCCGCGCTGGCCAAGGACAGCGATGTGGCGATCCACCTCTACGGCAAGGCCGAGGCAAAGCCGGGCCGCAAGATGGGTCATGTCAATCGCCGCCTCGGCCCCGCAACCTAGGCCTGCCGCCCGCCCGTCAGCGATATCGCGACGCCGCCCAGCACCAGCAGGGCGGCGATCACGAAGCGCGGGGTCAGCGCCTCGTCCAGAAACGCCATGCCCCCGGCCAGCGCGATCACCGGCACGGTCAACTGCGCCACCGCCGCCCGCGCGGCGCCAAGCCGGGGCAGGATGGTGTACCAAAGCGCATAGCCCAACCCCGATGTCAGCCCGCCGGAAACCGCCGCAAGCGCCACCCCACGCGTGGTCACGCCATCGGGCAGAACCGCGAATGCGACCAGCCCCAGCGGCGCGGCCAGCGCGAAATTGGCCGCCGTCGATTGCAGCGGATCCCCCGCCGCCCGGCCCAGCAGCGAATAGGTGCCCCACCCCAGCGCCGCCGCCCCCATCAGCACACACCCGGCCAGCGCCGGGGCGGTGCCACCCCCCGGCCACAGCAAATACAAAAGCCCGGCAAACCCCATGGCCGCGCCCAGCCAGCGGCGGGCCGGCACCGCCTCGCCCATCATCAGCGCGCCCGCGAACATCGTCACCTGCACCCCGCCGAACAGCACCAGCGCCCCCACTCCCGACGGCAGGCTGACATAGGCAAAGGAAAACCCGATCACATACAGCGCCAGAGACAGCGTTCCGGCCAGGCGGCCCCGCCCGCGCCACCCGACCCCGCCCCGTGTCAGCGCGCTCAGCCCGACCAGTACCGCCGCCCCCGAGACCAGCCGGATCGCGGCAAAGCCGGACGGCCCCATCGCGCCGTCGGCCAGCGCCAGCCGGTTCAGAACCGAATTGGCGGCAAAGGCGATCATCGTCAGGGTGCAAAGCAGGAACAGGCGCATCGCCGCAGGATAGAGAGATCGCCGACCGGCCAAAAGCCCGGCTTGCCCCGGATGACGTCATTGTGCAGGCTGCCGCCATGGCCCACACCTCTCCCCGGCTCGCGGTTCGCGCCGTTATCCTTCATGAAAACCGTCTGCTTCTGGTCAACGCCTGGCCAGAGGGGCAGAGCGATCTGTGGTGCGCCCCCGGTGGCGGAGCCGAGCGCGGCCAGTCCCTGCCCGACAACCTGATGCGCGAGGTATATGAGGAAACCGGGCTGCGCATCGCCGTGGGCGCGCCCTGTCTGGTCAACGAATTCCACGATCCCGCAAGCACATTCCATCAGGTCGATGTCTATTTCCGCTGCACGATCACCGCCGGCGCCCTGACCGACGCGTGGCAGGATCCCGAGGGCATCGTGACCCGGCGGCGCTTTTTCACCCGCGCCGAACTGTCGGCCATCCGGCTCAAACCCGACACCCTGCCCGAGATCGCCTTTCAGGCCCCCGGCGCCGTGTCCTATGACCCGCTGGAGCCGATCATTCGCTAGGCAGCGCGCCGAAGAACTGCGGCCGGAAGATCCATGTCGTGATGGCGCCCACGCCCGCCAGGGAAACGGCCAGAAGGAAAATCCAGCCCAGCACCGGGATCAGCCCGATCACCCCCGCCACCAGCGCGCCGAAGCCGGCTGCCAGCGCCCGCTGGCCGATCGACGCGGGCTCGTCCCTGCCCCAGGCAAGAAGCAGCCCCACGCCGAACGCATAGATCCCGACAACATAGCCCGCGAACCCGCCGATCGCCGCCACCAACAGCGCGGCCGGGCTCAGGAAAACACCGACCAGCGTCATGGCGAACAGCACCGCAGAGCCGATGACCGCCGATTGCGTCAGAAAGCCCAGCCACAGCGTGCGGAACGGGGCATCCAGAATGCGCCGGCGCATCGCGGCCAGTTGCTGGGGCACCAGCGCGGCGATCAGCGCCGCGAGCGCCGCGATCACGATCACCGCCGACAGGAAGCTGCCGATATATCCGGCCCAGCCGAACGGGCGCATGTGGCGATCGCGGCTTTCGATATCCCGCCGTTCGATCCGCTCCCCGGCGATGACGGATGCCGGCACCTCGAGCTTGCCCGGCGTCTCTTCATACAGCACCAGCTGCCCACCGATCCTTGCGTCGGGGCCGAATTCCAGCTGCCGCGCCGAAAGATGCACGTCGCCTTCGATCACCCCGTCGACCCGAAGCTCCTCTGCGGCCAGAAACGCGTATCCGCCCACTGGCCCGCCAACCGTCACCTGCGACCCCGTGGCGCGCAGATCGCCACCGACACGGCCGACGGAAATGTCGTAGCCCGACAGGGTGGCATCGCCCGCCACGTCGCCGGTCACCGTTACATCCATCCCCAGCGCGTACAGATCGCCACCCACCGCGCCGCTCAGATCCACCCGCCGGCCCGCCAGATGCGCCGATCCCGTGGCCTCCCCGGCCGCGCGCACCGTTTGTCCCACGAGAAACAGATCATCCGCGCCGCTTTCGCTCTGCACGGAAGAACCCGCCATGAAGACATCCCCGCTCACATTCACCAGGGCCGCCTCTTCGGCCAGCGCCGATGTGCCCAGCACAACAAGGCCAAAGGCCATCAGGAATTGCCGCATCGCGTGATCCTCTCGCTACGATTCGCCCTGGATGGTAGCGATTGCCCGGCCACCCGCCTTGCGAAAGATCAATGCGCGCCGGATCAAAGCCATGGCCAGAGGCCGGCTACTCGGGAAAGAACGCCTCGGGGTATTTCAGCGCTCCGCGCATTCCGCCAGAGCCGGGCACGATCGGATAAAGCATCGTTGCTTCCCGTGCGAAGGGTGTCGAAAGGTTTTCCGCCGCTTTCAGCGAAAACCCGAAACGCCGGTAATATTGGGAATCCCCCACGACGATCACCGCCGTCGCCCCGGCCCGGCGCGCCAGATCGAGCCCCTGCCGGATCAACTCGCCGCCAATGCCCTGCCCCTGCCGCGCCTGCTGAACCGCGACGGGCGACAGTGCCCAAAGCCCTTCGGGCGAGCGCATATGAGAGAAGGCAACATAGCCAAAGCAACTGCCATCATGCTCGGCGATCAGCTCCAGCGCCATCGCGCCGGAAGCGCGCAGATCGGCCACCAGCCGCGCCTCCGACGGCCCGCCAAAGGCGGTATCCAGCAGGATGGACACGCCAAGCCTGTCCTTCTCCTCGGCTGGCCGAACCTTGAAATCCGTCAATTTCCCACCGTCTATATCTGCAACTCAATGCTCCACCCCTACGCCCAACATTCCTTCGCGGAACAGAGAATCTTGTGCGCAAGGCGCCGTGCCGCCGCGGAAACAAACACAAAACGCACGGGGAACGAGCGGTTGCCGAAACTTTAGGCGAAATGGCGCCAAAATGAAAAGGGGGCCCGCAAAGGCCCCCTTTCCCGAACTGCTGGCGGGCAGGATTACATCATGCCGCCCATGCCGCCCATGCCGCCCATGTCGGGCATGCCGCCACCGGCTGCGCCGGCTTTCTCGGGCTTGTCGGCAACCATCGCTTCGGTGGTGATCAGCAGACCGGCGATCGAAGCCGCATCTTCCAGCGCGGTCCGGGTCACCTTGGCCGGGTCGATCACGCCGAACTTGAACATGTCGCCATATTCTTCGGTCTGCGCGTTGAAGCCGAAGGTCAGATCGGCGCTTTCGCGGACCTTGCCGGCCACGACCGCACCGTCAACACCGGCGTTTTCAGCGATCTGGCGCAGCGGCGCTTCGAGCGCCTTGCGCACGATGGCGATACCGGCGTTCTGATCGGAGTTCTCGCCGGTCAGGCCGTCGAGCGACTTGCCAGCCTGAACCAGAGCAACACCGCCGCCCACGATCACGCCTTCCTGCACCGCGGCGCGGGTTGCGTTCAGCGCGTCATCGACACGGTCCTTGCGCTCTTTCACTTCCACTTCGGTCATGCCACCGACGCGGATCACGGCAACACCGCCGGCCAGCTTGGCCACGCGTTCCTGCAGCTTTTCGCGGTCGTAGTCGCTGGTGGTTTCCTCGATCTGGGTGCGGATCTGGGCAACGCGCGCCTCGATCTCCGCCTTCTCGCCATGGCCGTCCACGATGGTGGTTTCGTCCTTGGTGATGGTGATCTTCTTGGCCGAACCCAGCATGTCCATGGTCACGGACTCAAGCTTCATGCCCAGATCTTCGCTGATCACCTGACCGCCGGTCAGGATCGCGATGTCCTGCAGCATGGCCTTGCGGCGATCGCCGAAGCCCGGCGCCTTGACGGCAGCAATCTTCAGACCGCCACGCAGCTTGTTGACCACGAGGGTGGCCAGCGCTTCGCCTTCCACGTCTTCGGCAATGATCAGCAGCGGCTTTTGCGACTGGATCACCGATTCCAGCAGCGGAACCATCGGCTGCAGCGACGAAAGTTTCTTTTCGTGCAGCAGGATCATGCAGTCTTCGAGATCCGCAATCATCTTGTCCGGGTTGGTCACGAAATAGGGCGACAGGTAACCGCGGTCGAACTGCATGCCTTCGACAACAGTCGTCTCGGTTTCCAGACCCTTGTTTTCCTCGACTGTGATCACACCCTCGTTGCCGACCTTCTGCATCGCGTCGGCGATCTGCCGACCGATTTCAGCTTCGCCGTTGGCAGAGATCGTACCAACCTGCGCAACCTCGGCGGAATCGTTCACCGGGCGGGCAGCGGCCTTGATCGCTTCCACAACCTTGGCCGTGGCCAGATCGATGCCGCGCTTCAGATCCATCGGGTTCATGCCGGCGGCAACCGATTTCATGCCTTCCTTGACGATGGCCTGGGCCAGAACGGTGGCGGTGGTGGTGCCGTCGCCCGCCTCGTCATTGGTGCGAGAGGCAACCTCTTTCACCATCTGGGCGCCCATGTTCTCGAACTTGTCTTCCAGTTCGATTTCCTTGGCGACCGTCACACCGTCTTTGGTGATGCGCGGTGCGCCGAAGGATTTGTCGATCACCACGTTGCGGCCCTTGGGGCCCAGGGTGACTTTGACCGCATCGGCGAGGATGTTAACACCCTTCAGCATGCGATTGCGGGCATCGGTATCGAATTTGACGTCCTTAGCAGCCATTTTTGCTTGCTCCTGGTTGTCTGAATTTCAGTTTAAAACGACGGCTCAGGCGATAATGCCGAGGATGTCGCTTTCCTTCATGATCAACAGCTCTTCGCCGTCGAGCGTGATTTCAGTGCCGGACCATTTGCCGAACAGGATCTTGTCGCCAGCCTTGACGTCCATGGCGATGCGGTCGCCATCCTCGTCCTTGACGCCTGCGCCCACGGCGACAACTTCGCCTTCCGCAGGTTTCTCTTTCGCGCTGTCGGGGATGATCAGACCGCCCTTGGTCTTTTCGTCGCCTTCTACACGGCGGACGAGCACACGGTCATGCAACGGAGTGAATGCCATCTCTGAACGCTCCTTGGTTCAAGTGTTTCCTGGATGTTAGCACTCACCTCCTTCGAGTGCTAACGCCTTGGATTTAAGGAACCCGCCGACACGAGTCAACAGCCATCACCGCGAAATCCCGGGGGCCATAAAACCGTTTCATTTCGCCCCCGTGACAAGGCCCCCGCCCGCGCCTATAACGGCGCCGATTGACACAGGACCAACCGGATTGCTCACATGACCATCAAAGTTCTCGGCCACAAGGCTCCCGACACGGATTCCACCGGCTCCCCGCTGATCTGGGCGTGGTATCTGACCGAAGTCCAAGGCACCCCCGCCGAAGCCAAGCTGCTGGGAGAGCCCAACACCGAGGCCGCCTTCATGCTCGAGCGCTGGGGCTTCGAAAAGCCGGAAATCATCGCCGACGTCAGCGCCGATGATGATGTCGTCATCGTGGACACCAACAATATCGCCGAGCTTCCGGCCTCGATCAACGAGGCCAACGTGATCCAGGTGATCGACCATCACATGCTGCAGGGCGGCCTGAAGACCAAGGCCCCGATCGACATCACCATCCGCCCGCTCGCCTGCACCGCCACCATCATGCATGACCTGATGGGCGCAGACGCCGCGCAGATGCCCGAGAACATCAAATGTGCCATGCTGAGCTGCATCCTCAGCGATACGCTGGAATTCCGCTCGCCCACAACGACCCCGCATGACAAGGCCGTGGCCGAAAAGCTGGCCGATGAGCTGGGCATCTCCATCCCCGATTACGCCGCTGAACTCTTCGCCGCGAAATCCGACGTCTCCGCCTTTTCCGATGCGGAACTGCTGCGGATGGACAGCAAGGAATATGAGGTCGACGGCACCAAGTTCCGCGTCAGCGTTCTGGAAACCACCTCCCCCGCCACGGTGCTCGACCGCAAGGCCAGCCTGATCGAAAGCATGGCCACCGTCGCCGCCGAGGATGGCGTCGATCAGGTTCTGCTGTTCGTCGTCGACATCCTGAACGAACAATCCACCCTGCTCGTCCCCAACGAACTCGTGAAGAACGTGGCCGAGAAAAGCTTCGGCGTGTCGGTGTCCGGTGACACCGTGATCCTGCCCGGCGTTGTCAGCCGGAAAAAGCAGATCATCCCGAGCCTGAAGGTCTGAACTCAACTCATCTTGCAAAGGGGCGCGGCCAGCGCCCCTTTTCCTTTTGAAAGCCCGATCATGACCCGGATCATCGAAAGCCTCAGCGAAATCTCCAGCGGATACGACGCCATGTTCGTTGATCTCTGGGGCTGTGTGCACAACGGCCGCGAACCGTTTCTCGAGGCGGTCGCCGCCCTGCGCCACTATCGCGAGTCCGGCGGCATCGTCGTGCTTGTCACCAACGCGCCGCGCCACCGCAAAAGCGTGGCCGCGCAGCTGACCAAGATCGGCGTGCCCGACGACTGCTGGGATACGATCGCCACCTCGGGCGACAGCGCGCGGGCAGCGATGTATCGCGGCACCGTCGGCTCCAGGGTGTTCTATATCGGCGAAGCCCATGATCAGAGCTTCTTCGACCCGCTGCACATCATCGAAAACCCGGTCGAGATCGAAAAAGTGCCGCTGGACGCGGCCGAGGGCATCGTCTGCACCGGCCCGTTCGATCCGCATGCCGACCCGTCCGACCTGCGGCCGCAATTGCTCTATGCCAAGCAGAAGGGGCTGAAACTGCTCTGCGCCAATCCCGACATCGTGGTCGACCGGGGCGAAGTGCGCGAATGGTGCGCCGGCGCCGTTGCCGCGCTCTATACCGAAATGGGCGGAGAGAGCCTGTATTTCGGCAAGCCGCATCCGCCGATCTACGATCTTGCCCGGCGGCGGCTGGCACAGATCGCCGAGATCGCCGACGAGCGCATCCTGTGCATCGGTGACGGCATGGAAACCGACATTCGCGGCGCGATGGGCGAAAACCTCGACAGCCTGTTCATCACCGGCGGCCTGGCCGCGCAGGAAACCCGAACCAAACGCCAGCCCGACCCGGATGCCCTTAACACCCTGTTGGACAAGGTGAAAATTGCGCCGCCCTTTGCCATCGGCTTCCTCAGATAGCTGCACCCGGAATTGGCGAAGCAATAAAATTGCGTCAAATTAGCCACGAGCGGCCGAAAATTACCTTTCGGATTGAGCCGCGCGCGGTCCTTCGCTATGCTGCATCGCAACATAACCCTGCCTCGGGAGTGATGAGATGTTGGACAACATGCCGCGCGGAACAATTTGCATCGAAGACCTGGAGATCGGCATGCGCCGCTATTTGCGCAAAGAGATCACCGACCGCGACATCGAACTGTTCGCCGAGGTATCGACCGATCACAACCCGGTCCACCTTGACGATGACTATGCCGAAAACACCATGTTCCACGGCCGGATCGCCCACGGCATGCTGACCGCCAGCCTGATTTCCGCGGTGATCGGCGAACAGCTTCCCGGCCATGGCACTGTCTATCTCGGCCAGTCGTTGAAGTTCATGGCCCCGGTCCGGCCCGGCGACGTGGTCTATGCCGAGGTGGAGGTCAGCAAGATCGATCACGGCAAGCGTCGCGTGACCCTTGATTGTCACTGCGCGGTGGGCGATACGATCGTTCTGAAGGGCGAAGCGCTGGTCTTGGCGCCAAGCCGCAAATTTGACTGACGGCGCCGGCTCTCCGGCGTGACCGGGGACCGATGAAGACCTTCACCCACTGGACCAGCCTGCCCCCCGAAGATCGCGGCGCATCTGCCGCGATCGGCAATTTCGACGGGGTGCATCTGGGCCACCAGGCCGTCATCGACATCGCTCGCCGGCAGGCCGCGCAGACCGGGGCGCCGCTGGGCATCCTGACCTTCGAGCCGCACCCGAGGGAGTATTTCGCCCCCGACGCCCCGCCCTTCCGCCTGATGAATGCCGAGTCCAAATCCAACCGGCTGGCCAAGCTGGGCGTGGATCACCTTTACCAACTGCCCTTCGACGCCGCGCTGGCCGCCCTCACCGCCGAGGCATTCGCGCGCGAGGTGATCGCCGATGGCCTCGGCCTGTCGCATGTGGTGGTGGGCCAGGATTTCCGGTTCGGCCGCGGCCGCGAGGGCACCGCGCAGGATCTGGTGCGGATGGGTGCCGAAATGGGGTTCGGCGTGACGCTTGCGCAGATTCTGGAATGGCAGACGGGCGCTGTCTCTTCCAGCGCCATCCGCACCGCGCTGAGCGACGGCAGGCCCCGCGACGCGGCCGCGATGCTGGGCCACTGGCACCGGATCGAGGGCGAGGTTCTGCACGGCGACAAGCGCGGGCGCGACCTTGGCTTTCCAACCGCCAACATGGCAATCTCGGGGCTGCACCCGCCGCGCTTCGGCATCTATGCGGTGAAGGTGGATGTGCTATCCGGCCCCCATGCCGGCACCTATGACGGCGCCGCTTCGATCGGGGTTCGCCCGACATTCGGCGAAAACATTCCGAACTGCGAAAGCTTTTTGTTCGATTTCAGCGGCCAACTGTACGGAACGCACCTTTCCGTCGCGCTGGTCGAGTATCTGCGGCCCGAAGCGAAGTTCGACAGCCTCGACGCGCTGATCGCGCAGATGGCCGTGGACTGCGAAAAGGCCCGCGCCGTTCTGGCTGGCACCTGACCCCTTTCCTTTCCGCCTCCAAACGCTAGGCTCCGCCTGATGAAAGACCCGATCAACCGCGACGGCCTGCGCCCGGAGTTCTGGGAACGTGTCCCGTTGAAGAACCTCGCTCCGAAAGAGTGGGAGGCGCTGTGCGACGGCTGCGGCAAATGCTGCCTGAACAAGCTGGAGGATGCCGATACCGGCGAGGTGGTGTTCACCCGCATCGCCTGCCGCCTTCTGGATGACGAAACCTGCCGCTGCGCGCATTACGAGGTGCGCAAGACCATCGTGCCCGAATGCGTGGTGCTGAAACCCGGCAACATCGCCAAGGTCGCCTACTGGATGCCGTCCACCTGCGCCTATCGCCTGATCTACGAGGGCAAGCCGCTTTACGACTGGCACCCGCTGATCTCGGGCGATCCGGACAGCGTGCACCGCGCCGGTGTTTCCGTCCGGGGATGGACGGTGCCCGAGTTCGACGTGCCGGTGGAAGACTGGGAAGATTACGTAATCGAAGAGGACCTGTAGGATGCATTTCACCTCTGACAACGCCTCGCCCGTGCCGCCACAGGTGATGGACGCGCTGTTGAAAGCCAATCACGGCTATTCCATGCCCTATGGCAACGACCCCGAGATGAGCCTCGTCCGCGACCGCATCCGCGAGATATTCGAGGCGCCCGAAGCCGCCGTCTACCTTGTGGCCACGGGCACCGCCGCCAATGCGCTGTCGCTGGCCTGCCTGTGCCCGCCCTGGGCCACGGTGTTCTGCCATCGCAACGCCCATATCGAAGAAGACGAATGCGCCGCGCCCGAGTTCTTCAGCGGCGGCGCCAAGCTGACGCTGATCGACGGCGACCATGCCAAGATGTCGCCCGAGGCGCTGCAACAGGCCATCGGCTTTGCCGCGCGCGCCGGTGTTCACAACGTGCAGAAAGGCGCCGTGTCTCTGACCAACGCCACCGAGAACGGCACGGTCTATACCCCGGCCGAGGTGCGCGCGATCTGCGATATCGCCAAGGCGCATGACGTGCCGGTGCATATGGATGGCGCGCGCTTTGCCAATGCTCTGATCACCGCCGGCTGTACCCCCGCCGAAATGACGTGGAAGGCGGGTGTCGATGTGCTGTCCTTCGGCGGCACCAAGAACGGGCTGATGGGGGTCGAGGCCGTGGTGCTGTTCGATCCGGCCCGCGCCTGGGAATTCGAGCTGCGGCGCAAACGCGGCGCACATCTGTTTTCCAAGCATCGCTACCTGTCGGCGCAGATGCTGGCTTATCTGGAGGACGACCTGTGGCTCAAGCTGGCCACACGCGCCAATGCCGCCGCCGCGCGCCTGTCGCGGGGCATTCTTTCGCTGGATGTGGCATCACTTGTCCACCCGGCGCAGGCCAACGCGGTTTTCGCAGCCTGGCCGCGCGCCGTCCATCGCCGGGCGCATGACGCGGGGGCCGCATATTACCTGTGGCCGGGGAACCAGTCGCTCGACGGGCCGGATGACACGCCGCTCTCGGCCCGGCTGGTGTGCTCGTGGTGCACCACCGACGCGGATGTAGACGCCTTTCTGGATGTGATCGGGCAATAGCCCCCGGCGCCTAGCCCAAGGCGGCCAGATGCCGGTCCAGATCCTCCAGCCGGTCCTGCCCCCAGAACCGCGCCCCGTCGCCGGTGACGTAGAAGGGCGACCCGAACACGCCGCGCTTGACCGCCTCTTCCAGATTGGCGGCATAGGTTTCCGCGCCCTGCAACAGGCCCCTGTCGGCCAGCGCCGGGTCGAACCCCGCCCCTTCCAGACAGGCGCGCACCACCGCATCCTCTGCGATGTCTTTTTCCTCGGCCCAGCAGGCCCGCAGAACACTTTGCACCAGCCCGCCCAGATCGCCACCGCCCGCCATCCGCGCCGCGATGATCGCATAAGAGGAGGGTGCCGCGTTGGTCGGAAAATGCGCGGGCCGCAGATGGAGCGGCAGACCGTTCTTCGCGCTCAGCCGGGCCAGTTCTTCCAGCCGGTAGCTCTGGCGGCTTTCGTGGCGTTGCGCCGGCGCCGTGCCCCCGGTGCGCGCGAACAGTGCCATGATATCCAGCGGACGATAGCTGATGCCGGCCCCGTGCCGCCCCGCGATCTCCTCCAGCCGCGCGCCGGCCAGATAGGTGAACGGGGATAGTGTGGAAAAGAAGTAATCAATGTCAGCCATTCTGCGCCCTCCCTGCCGCATCCGGTTTGCAAGACCGTATCCGGGTGGTAAGCGGTGTCAACGTCACGATTCTGTCATCAGGACGCTGCGCCCAAGGACCCTGCCATGCCCTCTGTCACCGAACCGAAACTGATTTCCGGCAACGCCAACCGCCCGTTGGCCGCCGCCATAGCCCGCCGCATGTCGATGCATCGCGGCGTGAACGTCGGGCTGGTCGACGCCCGCGTCGAACGCTTCAATGATCAGGAAATCTTCGTCGAGGTTTATGAAAACGTCCGGGGCGAGGACATGTTCATCATCCAGCCCACATCGAACCCGGCCAATGACAACCTGATGGAGCTGCTGATCATCTCGGACGCGCTGCGCCGGTCGTCGGCGGCCCGTATCACCGCCGTGATCCCCTATTTCGGCTATGCCCGCCAGGACCGCCGCACAAAGGCCCGTACGCCGATCTCGGCCAAGCTGGTGGCGAACCTGCTGACCGAAGCGGGGATCGAGCGCATTCTGACCATGGATCTGCACGCCGCGCAGATTCAGGGGTTCTTCGACATTCCCGTGGATAACCTCTACGCCTCGCCCGTCTTCGCGCTGGACATCCAGCACCATTTCAAGGGCCGCATGGGTGATCTGATGATCGTCTCGCCCGATGTCGGCGGCGTGGCCCGCGCCCGCGAACTGGCGCAGCGCATCAACGCGCCCCTGTCGATCGTCGACAAGCGCCGGGAAAAGCCCGGCGAGGTTGCGGAGATGACCGTGATCGGCGATGTGACGGGCAAGACCTGCATCATCGTCGATGACATCTGCGACACCGCCGGCACCCTGTGCAAGGCCGCCGAGGTTCTGATCGAGAAGGGCGCGAAAGAGGTCCACTCCTATATCACCCATGGCGTGCTGTCGGGCCCGGCTGTCGAGCGGATCAGGAACTCCAAGATGAAGAACCTCGTCATCACGGATTCGATCCAGCCCACCGATGCGGTTCTCGCCACCAAGAACATCCGCATCGTGCCCACCGCGCCGATGTTCGCGCAGGCGATCATGAACATCTGGCACGGCACCTCGGTCTCGTCCCTGTTCGAACACGGGACGCTGGCACCGATCTACGAAGGCATGTATTCGGTCGGCCTCTGAGCGCGGCTCAGTACACCTCCCAGTCATCCTCATGGGGCAGCTCGCCGATCGCGAGCCAGTCTGCCCGCACCCGCGCAACACGGGTGTCGCCCCATGTCTTGAACACGATCTCGAACCCCTCGCGGGTGATCTCTCCGGTCGAGATATCCGCCCGCGCGTTCGTCTTCTGATCCATGTCCCACATCGACATGCCGACGGTCACCACCGGCGGCGCGCGGAAGGGCTTTGAAAACCGAACCTTGACGGTGGTGGCCCGCGGCCCGGTGCCTGTCCACATCACGCCGTCATGTTCGAAATCGGAAAACAGGATCATAGAGCCCTGATCGACCCCGATATTTCGATTGTCCAGTCTGAGCATTGGCGATCCTGTTCCGATAACTGACGTTATCGCGGGAAACCGGCAGGAATTCGATATAAAAATGGCAATGGCCCCGACATGCGGGGCCATTGAAAAGCGCGTTGCGCCAGGATCAGAAGTTCGGAACGTTCGCGTCCAGCCCGATATGGCCGCTCATGGCAACCATGTCGGACAGCAGCTTGGCGGTCACGTCGGCGACGTCGGGATGCGCGGCCTTGTGTGCCTCATGCGCTTCCGCGATCATCTCGTCCACCATCGCCTGGGTCACTTCCTCGACCGGATGGGCGCGTTCGGCCAGAACCGTCGTGCCCTCGCCCGTCACCTCGGCGAAGCCGCCGGTCACGACATAGGTCGTGGAGCCTGCGGGCGTGATCACCTCCAGCACACCGGGGCGCAGGGTGGTGATCAGCGGCGCGTGGTCCGGCATCGCCGTCAGGTCGCCCTCGGCGCCCGGGATCCGGATCTCGGTGGCCTGAACAGAGGCAAGCCTGCGCTCGGGCGACACCAGATCGAATTGCATCGTATCAGCCATAACGGCCCCCTTTAGGCAGCGTCAGCCGCCATTTTCTCGGCTTTGGCGATCACTTCGTCGATGCCGCCAACCATGTAGAAGGCAGCCTCGGGCAGGTGATCATATTCGCCCGCGACAACCGCCTTGAACGACGTGATCGTGTCTTCCAGCGGAACCTGCTTGCCATCGGCGCCGGTGAACACCTTGGCCACGTCGAACGGCTGCGACAGGAAGCGCTGGATTTTCCGGGCGCGGGTCACGGTCAGCTTGTCCTCTTCGCTCAGTTCGTCCATGCCGAGAATGGCGATGATGTCCTGCAGCGACTTGTAGCGCTGAAGGATACCCTGAACGTCACGGGCAACCTGATAGTGCTCTTCCCCGACAACCGCCGGATCAAGGATCCGCGACGAGGAATCGAGCGGGTCAACCGCCGGGTAGATACCAAGCTCGGAGATCGCGCGGCTCAGAACCGTCGTCGCGTCGAGGTGGGCGAAGGTGGTGGCCGGCGCCGGGTCGGTAAGGTCATCGGCGGGAACGTACACGGCCTGGATCGAGGTGATCGAGCCCTGCTTGGTCGAGGTGATGCGTTCCTGCATCGCGCCCATGTCGGTGGCCAGCGTCGGCTGATAGCCCACGGCCGAGGGGATACGGCCCAGAAGCGCCGAAACCTCGGAGCCCGCCTGGGTGAAACGGAAGATGTTGTCGACGAAGAACAGAACGTCGGTGCCGGACTGGTCGCGGAACTGCTCGGCCAGGGTCAGGCCGGTCAGCGCAACACGGGCACGCGCCCCCGGAGGCTCGTTCATCTGGCCGTAAACCAGGGCCACCTGGCTTTCCGACAGGTTGTCAGGCTTGATGACGTTGGATTCGATCATCTCGTGGTACAGGTCGTTCCCTTCGCGGGTCCGCTCGCCCACACCGGCGAACACGGAGTAGCCGGAGTGCACCTTGGCGATGTTGTTGATCAGCTCCATGATCAGAACGGTCTTGCCCACGCCGGCGCCGCCGAACAGGCCGATCTTGCCGCCTTTGGAATAGGGCGCCAGAAGGTCGATGACCTTGATGCCGGTCACCAGGATTTCCGAGGTCGTCGCCTGCTCGGAGAACTCGGGGGCGGGCTGGTGGATGGCGCGGGTTTCAGACGCGACCACGGGGCCCTTCTCGTCGATCGGTTCGCCGATCACGTTCAGGATGCGGCCCAGCGTTGCATCCCCGACCGGCACCGAGATCGGCGCGCCGGTGTCTTCCACCGCGGCGCCGCGCACCAGCCCTTCGGTCGCATCCATCGCGATGGTGCGAACGGTGTTTTCACCAAGGTGCTGCGCAACTTCCAGAACCAGTTTGCGGCCGTTGTTGTCAGTGGTCAGCGCGTTCAGAATTTCCGGCAGCTGATCTTCGAACTGCACGTCCACAACGGCGCCAATGACCTGGGTCACTTTGCCTTTTGCGTTTGCCATGTCGTTTCTCCGGTTCCTTTAGAGCGCCTCGGCGCCCGAGATAATTTCGATAAGCTCGTTGGTGATGACAGCCTGACGCGAGCGGTTGAATTCGATGGTCAGCTTGTCGATCATTTCGCCGGCATTGCGCGTGGCGTTGTCCATCGCGCTCATCCGGGCGCCCTGTTCCGAGGCGGCGTTTTCCAGCAGGGCGGCGAAGATCTGCGTCGCCACACCACGCGGCAGCAGGTCTTCCAGAATCCCCTCTTCCGACGGTTCATAGTCGTAAAGGATGCTTGCGCCTTCGGCTTCGGTTTGGGCGAAGGTGGCGGGGATGATCTGCTGCGTCGTCGGGATCTGGCTGATCACCGACTGGAACCTGCTGTAGAAAATCGTCGCCACGTCGAATTCGCCGGCATCGAACCGGGCCAGCACGCCCTTTGCGATATCCTGCGCCGTGGAATAGCCAAGGCGTTTCACCTCGCCCATGTCCACATGGCCCACGAAATACGCTTCGTATTCGCGCTTAAGCTGCTCGCGGCCCTTCTTGCCGACGGTCAGGATCTTGACGGTCTTGCCCGCAGCCAGCAGCGCCTGCGCCTTGACCCGCGCCGCACGCACGATGCTGGAGTTGAAGCCCCCGCACAGCCCGCGCTCCGCCGTCATGACGATCAGCAGGTGGACATCTTCCTTGCCGGTGCCCGAAAGCAGCTTTGGCGCGCTCTCCGAGCCAGCGACCGAGGCCGCAAGGCCACCCATCACCGCATTCATGCGCTCGGCATAGGGCCGTGCGCTTTCGGCAGCATCCTGGGCACGGCGGAGTTTGGCCGCCGCGACCATCTGCATGGCCTTCGTGATCTTGCGTGTCGACTTGACACTCGCGATCCGGTTCTTGAGGTCCTTAAGGTTTGGCATATGTCCTCTCCCTCAGGCCCGCTCAGGCAAAATCGTTTGCGAAATCGTCAAGCGCAGCTTTGATTTTGTCTTCCAGCTCACCTTTGACCTTGCGGTCGTTGTTGGTGACATCGGCCAGCAGGTCGGCGTTTTTCTGACGCAGATGCGCCAGCAGGCCGGCTTCGAAACGGCCGACGTCCTTCACCGGGATGCTGTCCAGATAGCCCTTGGTGCCCGCATAGATCACGCAGACGATCTCGGCGTTGGTCAGGGGCGCGTATTGCGGCTGTTTCATCAACTCGGTCAGGCGCGCACCGCGGTTCAGCAGCTTCTGGGTCGAGGCGTCGAGGTCGGAACCGAACTGCGCGAAGGCCGCCATCTCGCGGTACTGCGCCAGTTCCAGCTTGACCGGGCCGGCCACCGATTTCATCGCGTTCGTCTGCGCGCTTGAGCCAACCCGCGACACCGACAGACCGGTGTTCACGGCCGGGCGGATGCCCTGATAGAACAGCTCGGTTTCCAGGAAGATCTGACCGTCGGTGATCGAGATCACGTTGGTCGGGATAAAGGCCGACACGTCGCCGCCCTGGGTTTCGATGATCGGCAGCGCGGTCAGCGAGCCGGCGCCGTGATCCTCGCTCAGCTTGGCCGAACGCTCCAGCAGGCGGGAGTGCAGATAGAACACGTCGCCCGGATAGGCTTCACGCCCCGGCGGGCGGCGCAGCAGCAGCGACATCTGGCGGTAGGCAACGGCCTGTTTGGACAGGTCATCATAGACGATCAGGGCGTGGCGGCCGCTATCGCGGAAATATTCGGCCATCGCGGTGGCGGCGTAGGGCGCCAGGAACTGCATCGGCGCGGGGTCGGATGCGGTGGCGGCCACGACGATCGAATAGTCGATCGCGCCGGTCTCTTCCAGCTTCTTCACCAGCTGTGCCACGGTCGAACGCTTCTGGCCGATCGCGACATAGACACAGTAGAGCTTCTTGCTCTCGTCGTCGCCGGCGGCATCGTTGTAGGATTTCTGGTTCAGGATGGTGTCGAGCGCGATCGCGGTCTTGCCGGTCTGACGGTCGCCGATGATCAGCTCGCGCTGGCCACGGCCGACGGGGATCATGGCGTCGACCGATTTCAGACCGGTCGCCATCGGCTCATGCACCGATTTGCGCGGGATGATGCCCGGCGCCTTGACGTCCGCGATGCGGCGCTCGGTGGCCGCGATCGGGCCCTTGCCGTCGATCGGGTTGCCCAGACCATCGACAACGCGGCCCAGCAGCGCCTCGCCGGCGGGCACGTCCACGATGGCGTTGGTCCGCTTGACGGTGTCGCCTTCCTTGATGTCACGGTCGGAGCCGAAGATCACGACGCCGACATTGTCGATCTCGAGGTTCAGCGCCATGCCGCGGATGCCGCCCGGAAACTCGACCATCTCGCCCGCCTGGACGTTGTCGAGGCCGTGGACCCGCGCAATACCGTCACCGACAGAGAGCACGCGGCCCACTTCGGCAACTTCGGCTTCCTGACCGAAGTTCTTGATCTGCTCCTTGAGGATCGCAGAGATCTCAGCTGCTTGGATACCCATTTATCCGACCTCTTTCATGGTGTTCTGGAGTGCCGCGAGCCGGGAGCGGATCGAGGTGTCGATCATCTTCGAGCCCACCTTGACGATAAGGCCGCCGATGAGCGAGTCATCCACAGCCATATTGATTTTCACATCCTTGCCGGTGCTGGTTTTCAGCGACGCGGCAAGCTTGTCCTGTTGCGCCTGTGTCAGCGCCTTGGCGGCGGTGACATCGGCGGTGATCTCGCCCTTGTCCTCGGCGATCAGGCCGCGCAGCGTGGCCACAAGCTGCGGCAGCACGAACAGCCGCCGCTTTGCCGCCATCAGGCGCAGCGCGTTCGACACCACGGGCGAAAGCCCCATACCGGTGGCAATCGCGGCAATCGCCCCGGCCTGTTCCTCACGCGAATAGACCGGCGAGGCGATCAGCGAACGGAAGTCCGCACTCTCGGCCATGGCCGCTTCGATTGCGTCAAGATCGCTCTCAAGCGAGGGGAGAAGACTACCTTCCTTGGCCAGTTCAAAAATGGCCGTGGCATAGCGCGCGGCGATGCCTGTCGAGATCGAAGCTGGTTCGGACACGTCCACCCTTCCGATGTCTGTAGCCCCGGATTGCCGCAGGGCGCGACAAGGGGCAGCTCTAGCTGCGCACCCGGTCGGGTACGCTTCCGAAATCGGCGTGGGTGTAGCAGAGCATATCCCCCCCGGCAACCGTCATGAACACCGATCTGATACCACACTGAGGACCAAATGTGACGGTTTGGCGCTAACATTCCGCTCTGCGACTTTCTGGCGCGACATGAGGGCCCGGCGATTCCCCGAAATTCGTGCCGGACGGACGCTCAGACAGGCTCTGCGCCGGGCTGCGTCACCCCTTCCAGAACCCGCATCGGCCGCGCCACCCCCTCTTCCACGCCGGTGCCGGTTGGCCGGTAAACCCGCTTGGACGCCTCGACCATCAACACACCGCCGGCGAAATAGCCGCTGATCTGCCGTCCGGCCTTTTCCAGCATCGGCGCCGATTTCAGCCAGAACCGCTTGCGGCTCGGCGGGGTGTAGAGCGCGGCGCGGTGGCATTCGGGCTGAAACCCGTGCTGTTTGAGCTGCCCTTCAAGCTGGCCGAGCGAATAGGGGCGCCCGAACCCGAAAGGCGTCACATCGCGCCGCGCCCACAGGCCAGACCGGTTGGGCACGATGAACAGCGCCCTTCCGCCCGGCCCCAGCACCCGCGCGCATTCCTCCAGCAGGGCCGAGGGATGCTCGCTGGTTTCCAGCCCGTGCAGCAGCACCAGCTTGTCGGCCAGCCCGTTGGGCAGCGGCCAGCGGGTTTCCTCGGACAGGACAGAAACATTGGCGGCCCCCGCCGGCCAGGGCATCACCCCCTGCTGGCCGGGCATCAGCGCCACGACCCGCCGCGCCTCGGGCAGATAGGGCCGCAACAGCGGCGCGGCAAAGCCGAAGCCCACCACCGTCTGCCCTTTTGCCTCGGGCCACAGGGTTTTCACCTGATCACGGATTGCCCTTTGCGCCACGCGCCCCAGATTGGTGCGGTAGTAGAAGTTCCTCAGATCAAGCACGTCCAGGTGCATTGCGGCCCGCCTCGGGATCGGCAACAGTTGAGGGCAGAATAGCCAAGCGGAGCCAGAATGCCATGCCTCTTGAGATCATCACCCTGCCCTGCCTGAGCGACAATTACGCCTATCTGCTCCACAATCCCGAAACCGCGGAGACCGCGGTTGTCGACGTGCCCGAGGCCGGGCCGATCCGGGAGGCGCTGAAGGCGCGGGGCTGGCGGCTGACCGATATCCTGATCACCCACCACCACGCCGACCACATCCAGGGCGTGACCGAACTGCGCGCCGAAACCGGGGCCCGCGTCATCGGCGCGGCGGCCGATGCGCACCGTCTGCCGCCGCTGGACCTCGCCGTGAGCGATGACGACAACCTGACCGTTTGCGGCGAGCTGGCCGAGGTGCTGGATGTGTCGGGCCACACCGTCGGCCACATCGCCTTCTACTTCCCCGACGCGGGCGCGGTGTTCACCGCCGACAGCCTGATGGCGCTGGGATGCGGCCGCGTGTTCGAAGGCACGCCCGACATGATGTGGGCCAGCCTGTCGCGCCTGGCGGCGCTGCCCGACGACACCATGGTTTATTCCGGCCACGAATATACGGCGGCCAACGCCCGCTTCGCCCTGACTATTGAACCGGACAATTCAGCGCTTATCTCACGGTCGCAGGCGATAGGATCGGCCCGCGCGGCCGGCAGACCCACCGTCCCGTCCCGCCTGTCGGACGAACGCGCGACCAACCCCTTTCTGCGCGCCGGATTGCCGGAAATGAAACAGGCCGTCGGTTTGGCGGGGCACCCCGACGCAGAGGTTTTCGCTGAAATCCGTCGGCGAAAAGATCAATTCTGAGCCACAGGCCAAGGCCGGAGCGCAAAAGAAACGCCCATTTTTTGCGCCCTTGCGCAACCTGTGATCGGAATTGAAGAGAAAAGACTTGAAGCACGGCCTTAAAAACCGAACCTTAAAGATATGAGGCCACGGTTGAGGACGGGCCCGACAGCCCCCCTCGGCCCTACAGGAAAGGAGCACGCCACGTGCCTTCGTTTTCAAACACTCTCGAGCAAGCCATCCACGCAGCCCTCGCGCTGGCCAATGCCAGGCGCCATGAGCTGGCTACACTGGAACACCTGCTGCTGGCCCTGATCGACGAACCCGACGCCGCCAAGGTGATGCAGGCCTGTTCGGTCGATCTGGAAGAGCTGCGCAAGACCCTGGTGGAATTCATCGACGAAGAGCTTTCGACCCTCGTGACCGAGATCGAAGGCTCCGAAGCCGTGCCCACGGCCGCCTTCCAGCGCGTGATTCAGCGCTCTGCCATTCACGTTCAAAGCTCGGGCCGGACCGAAGTGACCGGCGCGAATGTCCTTGTCGCCATTTTTGCCGAACGCGAGTCGAACGCGGCGTATTTCCTGCAGGAGCAGGACATGACCCGCTACGACGCCGTGAATTTCATCGCCCATGGCGTCGCCAAAGACCCGTCCTTCGGCGAAACCCGCCCGGTTTCCGGCGCGCCTGAGTTCAACGAGGAAACGCAAAGCAACGGCTCTCAGCCCGACGACGGGGATGCAAAGGAATCGGCCTTGTCGAAATATTGCGTGGACCTGAACGCCAAGGCGCGGGAAGGCGATGTCGACCCGCTGATCGGGCGTGAGCTCGAGGTGGAGCGCTGCGTGCAGGTGCTGTGCCGCCGGCGCAAGAACAACCCGCTTCTGGTGGGGGATCCCGGCGTTGGCAAGACCGCCATCGCCGAAGGTCTGGCGCGCAAGATCGTCAAGGGCGAAACGCCCGAGGTTCTGCAACACGCCACGATCTACTCGCTCGACATGGGCGCGCTGCTGGCCGGAACCCGCTATCGCGGCGATTTCGAGGAGCGGCTGAAGGCGGTGGTGACCGAGCTGGAAAATCACCCCGACGCGATCCTGTTCATCGACGAGATCCACACGGTGATCGGCGCCGGCGCCACCTCGGGCGGGGCGATGGATGCCTCCAACCTGCTGAAGCCCGCGCTTCAGGGCGGCAAGCTGCGCTGCATGGGATCGACCACCTACAAGGAATTCCGCCAGCATTTCGAAAAGGACCGCGCCCTGTCGCGCCGGTTCCAGAAGATCGACGTCAAGGAACCGTCGGTCGAGGATGCGGTGAAGATCCTGAAAGGCCTGAAGCCCTATTTCGAGGATCATCACCATATCAAATACACCTCCGACGCGATCAAGTCGGCGGTCGAGCTTTCGGCCCGCTATATCCATGACCGCAAGCTGCCCGACAAGGCGATCGACGTGATCGACGAGGCCGGCGCGGCGCAGCATCTGGTGGCCGCCGGCAAACGCCGCAAGACCATCGGTGCGAAAGAGATCGAAGCGGTGGTGGCCAAGATTGCCCGCATTCCGCCCAAGAACGTCTCCAAGGACGATTCCGCGGTGCTGAAGGATCTGGAGCCATCGCTGAAACGCGTGGTCTTTGGTCAGGACAAGGCGATCGAGGCGCTGTCGTCGGCGATCAAGCTGGCCCGCGCCGGGCTGCGGGAGCCTGAAAAGCCGATCGGCAACTACCTGTTCGCCGGCCCCACCGGCGTCGGCAAGACCGAGGTCGCCAAACAGCTGGCCGATACGCTGGGCGTGGAACTGCTGCGCTTCGACATGTCGGAATACATGGAGAAACACGCCGTTTCGCGCCTGATCGGCGCCCCTCCGGGCTATGTCGGGTTCGATCAGGGCGGCATGCTGACCGATGGCATCGATCAGCACCCGCATTGCGTGCTGCTGCTGGACGAGATCGAAAAGGCGCATCCGGATGTCTTCAACATCCTGTTGCAGGTGATGGACCACGGCAAGCTGACTGACCATAACGGCCGTCAGGTGGATTTCCGCAACGTGATCCTGATCATGACCTCGAACGCGGGTGCCGCAGAACAGGCCAAATCGGCCATCGGCTTTGGCCGCGACCGGCGCGAGGGCGAGGATACGGCGGCGATCGAGCGCACCTTCACGCCCGAGTTCCGCAACCGTCTGGACGCGGTGATCAGCTTCGCGCCGCTGCCCAAGGAGGTCATCATGCAGGTGGTCGAGAAATTCGTCCTCCAGCTTGAGGCCCAGTTGATGGACCGCGACGTGACCATCGAGCTGACCCAGCCCGCCGCAGAATGGCTGGCCGACAAGGGCTATGACGACAAGATGGGCGCGCGCCCCCTGGGCCGTGTGATTCAGGAGCACATCAAGAAGCCGCTGGCCGAGGAGCTGTTGTTCGGCAAGCTGGCCAAGGGCGGCGTCGTGACCGTAGGCGTCAAGGACGGCAAGATCGACCTGCTGATCGAAGAGCCGACCAAGCGCCAGATCTCTTCGAAAAAGCCCCCGCTTCTGACGGCGGAATAACAAACAGCGGGCGGCGGAAACCCCGCCGCCCGTCGCTCAGCGTTCGGTCAGTTTCAGTTCGATGCGCCGGTTCTGCGCCCGCGCCTCGGACGTGTTTTCGCTATTCACCGGCTGATATTCCCCGAACCCGGTCGCGGCCAGCCGCTCGGGCGGAAAGCCAAGCGCATCGGTCATATAGCGCACCACCGCCAGCGCCCGGCCCTGGCTCAGCTCCCAGTTGTCGCGATATTTGCCCGTGCCCAGCAGCGGCACATTGTCTGTGTGGCCATCCACCCGAATGATCCAGTCGATCCCCGCGGGAATCTCGTCGGACACGTCGCGCAGAATCTCCACCACATTGGCAATCTGCGCCTGCCCCCCCGCCGACAGCTCGGCCGAGGCCGATTCGAACAGAACCTCCGACGAAAAGACGAAACGGTCGCCCACGATGCGCACGCCTTCGCGGCCAGCCAGAACCTCGCGCAGGCGGCCGAAGAATTCAGAGCGGAAATTCTCCAGGTTCTTCGCCGTTTCCGCCAGGCGCCGCGCCTCTTCCTCCAGCCGCTTGCGTTCGGCCGCCTCGAGTTCGGCCCGCGCGCGCTGTTCGGCGGTGACCTGAACCAGCGCCGCGTTCAGGCGGCTGCTGAGCGTTTCGATCTGAACATTGGCGTCGGAATTGCGCGCCGCCGATTCATCGAGAAGCGCCTGAAGCGAGCCGAGCTGCGCCCGCAGCGCCGCCACCTGCTGGTTCAGCAGCGCCAGCTTGCGCTGGCTTTCGGCCGATTTCGCCTGCTCCTCGTCAAGCGCCCGATTGGCCGAGGCAAGCAGCACGGCGCGCTCTTCGGCCTCGCTCAACCGTTCCTGGGCCACCTGTTCAGCGGCCAGCTTGGCCGCCAGCGCGGCGGCAAGCTGGCGCTGAATATCGCCCGCATCGCCCGATGTACCGCGCAGCGCCTCAAGCTCGGCCTCGGCGCGGGCAAGCGCCTCGGCCAAACCTTCCTGCTCTTGCGACGCCGCCGCCAGATCTTCGCTCAGCTGCGTGCGCGCCAAAACGGCGGCCGCAAGCCGCGCGTCCAGATCCCGTTCGGCAGCCTGCGCGGCGGCAAGCATCGTCAGCGTTTCCTCGGCCCGTCGGCGCTGCTCTTCCAGCGCCAGCGTCATCGCCGTCAACTCATCCTCGGCGCCTTTCAGCCGGTCGCGCAGGGCCTGCGCCGCCGCCGCCTCGGCCAGCCTTGCCGCCTCTTCCTCTGACAGCTGGTTTTCCAGCGCGCCGATCCGGTCACTCAGCGCCGCATTCGCCTGCCCCGCCTCGTCAGCGCCACGGCGCAGATCGGCGATCAGCGCCTCCAGCGCCTCGCGCCGGGCGGCGGCAAGCCGCGCGGCCTCGGCCTGGGCGTCAACCTCATCGCGGGCCTGCGCCAGCGCCAGCTGCAACTGCTCCTGCTCGGTCAGCAGGCGGCTGCGATCCTCTTCCAGCGTGGCAAGCTGTTCTTCCAGCGCGAGGCCCCGGTTCCGCGCGGCATCGCGCTGCGACAGCAGGCTGGCGACCTGCGCCTCGAAATCCGTGATCCGCGCCCGTGCCGTGGCCAGATCAGACGCGCGCGCGTCAAGCTGTGACGTCAAGGTCGCGATCAGCGCCGATTGCGCCTCGGCCTGGATACGGGCGGTATCCAGCTCTCCGCCCAGCTGCCCCACTTCGGCTTCCAGCTGAAAGCTGTGCTGCTGCTCCAGCCCCAGCGCCTCGGCCAGGGCGGCCAGTTCGGCGTTCAGTTCTGTCAGTTCCGTTTCCTGCCCGGCGATGGTTTCGCCCAGCATGAACTGCACCACCATGAAAATGGTCAGAACGAACATCAGCACCAGCAAGAGCGCCGTCATCGCATCGACGAAGCCCGGCCAGATCGACGCCTGAAAACGGTTGCCGCTGCGTCGGGTCAGGGCCATGGGCCTATTCTCCCGGCTCGCCGGTGGCCTGGCGGATCGTGCGGGTCAGCGTCGCGAGATCGCCGCGCAGATCGGTCAGGGTTTCCTGCCGCCCCGCCGAAATCTCCTCGAGAATCCGCAAGAGCTGCACGTCGATCGAGCGCAGGCGCATCCGGCTTTCGGCATCCACATGCGGGTTCACATCCGTGTCTTCGGCGGCGCGCCCTTCCAGGGCTGCAATCATCCGCTCCTGTCCTTCGGCAAGCCGGGCCAGCGCGGTGGCCGTGGTGCCGGCCGCGGTACTGTCGGCCTCGATCCGGGTGGTCAGCCGCTCTACCGCGTCGGCCACCTGCCCCAGCCGTTCATCAACCATCGCCCGACTGACGTCGGATTGGGTGAACATCGCCTGCAGCGCGTCCATCTGCCCGGCCATCTGTTCCAGCACGCCGGAGGCGAAACCGGCCTCGCCCCCGTCGCCATCGCCGCTGGAAAAACCCAGCGTCGTAATGGTCGACAGCCATTCCTCCAGTTCGCGGTAGAACCGGTTCTGGCCATGGCCCGCGAACAGCTCCAGCAACCCCACCACCAGCGAACCGGCGAGCCCCAGAAGAGAGGATGAAAACGCCGTGCCCATGCCGCCCAGTTGCGCCTCGAGCCCCGACATCAGCCGTGCGAACACATCAACGCTGGTTTCGCCATCGCTCGGCGCGAGCGAGCGGATGGTTTCGACCACCGCCGGCACCGTGGTGGCAAGGCCGTAGAACGTGCCCAGAAGGCCCAGGAATATCAGCAGGTTGACGATATAGCGCGTGATGTCGCGGGCTTCCTCGATCCGCGTGGCGACCGATTCCAGGATCGACCGTGACGAGGAAGAGCTGATCTGCATCCGCGCCCCCCGGCTGCGCAGCAGCGCCGCCAGCGGCGCCAGCAGGCGCGGCGCGCGGGTCATCTGGTGCCCCGGCCGTTCGGCCGCGAAACCTTCGATCCAGTGGACGGAGGAAATCAGCTGAAACACCTGAAAGAAACAGGCCAGCACCCCCACGACGAAGACCAGAAGGATGACACCGTTCAGATAGGGGTTCGACAGGAACACCGGCCCGACGCGCGGATAGGCCACATAGGCCCCGAAAGAGAAAAGCCCGACCGCCACCAGCATCAGAAAGATCTGGCGGACGGGTTGGGAGAAATGTGGTTCTGCCTCGCGGTCGGTCATATCTGCTGGACGGGCCCTGACCCTGATATTGTTGAAAAAACACTAGGGGATGCGCCGCGCCGCGACAACACGCAATCGCACGGCGCCGTGTCAGGCCTCCGAACCTGTTGTGATTTCGCGCACCCGGCGCGTCAGCCAGCTCAGTTCGGCATCCTCGATGCCAAGCTCGGCCAGATGGGCGGCGGTGTTATAGAGGTATTCGGTGTTCGCCCCGCGCCCGCCGACGGCCCGCGCAATGATGCCCGCCTGCTCTTCCAACGGCAATCCGCCGCAATATTGCACATGGTCGGGATCGATGATGAAGGTCAGCGCCCGCACCTGCGGGCCGCCGCGCAGATCCAGCGGCAGCTCCGCCTCCAGATAGGCCGAGGAAATCAGCTCTCGCTCCTGCAGATAGGCGACGGTCGCATCCTCGGCCCCCGGTGCGACGCGAAAGGCCAGCCCCGTGCAGGCCGCGCCAGCCGTGGCATCAAGCGCCAGAACGAGCCCCGGTTCATCCGGTGTTCCGCGATGATGGACCGAGCGCATGCAAAACGAGCGGTGGTAATCGGCCAGCCGCGCGATCTGTCGTTCGGCCACGGCAAAGCCGGGGTTCCACATCAGTGACCCGTATCCGAAAACCCAAAGCGGCGCGCGCGGCATGTCTCTGGCCCTCTCTGCTCCGGCCCTGTAAACACCAGCAGGCCGGGAAGGAAAAGGGGCGACCATGCGAAGACTGATCGGGCTTGTCGTGCTGGCCGCCGCGCTGTGGGGCGGTTACTGGTTCGTGGCCGCGCGCGGGCTGGAGGCCGGGCTGCGCGCCTGGCTGAACGGCACGGGCGGCACTGGCTGGCAGGTCAGCTATGACAAGCTGGCGGTGCGCGGTTTTCCCAACCGTCTGGACACCACGCTCGACAACGTGCTGGTCGAGGGTGACGGGTTCTTCTGGCAGGCGCCGTTCCTGCAGGTCATGGCGCTGAGCTATCGGCCCAACCATGTGATCGTCGTCTGGCCGCATGAACAGCGCCTGAACACGCTGCTGGGCGATTACGCGATCGCCAGCGCCGATATGCGCGGCAGCGCGGTGTTCCGGCCCAGCACGTCCCTGGCGCTGGATCACTCCGGCTTCGTCGTCAAGGCGCTGACCGCGCGCAGCGGCAACGCCGACGTTCTGACCGCGCAAAACGCCCGTTTTGCCACACGCCTTGCCCCCGACCGGGTTGATGCGCATCGGATCGGGGCGGAGGTGACGGGGCTCGTCCCCTCGGCCGCGCTTTTGGCCCGGCTTTCGCCGGACGGGCGCCTGCCCGCGCTGATCGAACGGCTGAAGATCGACGCCACCCTGAGCTTTGACCGCCCGCTGGATCGGTTCGCGCTGGAACAGCCGCTGACGATTACCGAAATCGGGCTGGAGCAGGCCCTTCTGGAATGGGGCGATATCGGGCTGGATGCGTCAGGCGAACTGAGCGTGGGCCAGGGCGGTCTGCTGGATGGCACGCTGCGGCTGGGCGTGACCAACTGGCGCCGGGTTCTGGCGCTGAGCGTGGAAAGCGGCGCGCTTGACCCCGACACCGCCGCCCAACTGGCCCGCGGGCTGCAGGCGCTGGCCCGTGGCGGCGATGACCTCGACCTGCCGCTGAGCGTTCGTGAAGGGCACGTCAGCATGGGGCCGATCCCGCTCGGCACCCTGCCGCCGCTGCGCCTCGACTAGCGGCTCAGAGGCACGGGCCTCAGCGGCATGAAGGTGCGGTGACGCGCCAGATGCTGGAGGATCGGGTTTTGCGTGGCATTGATCCCATGACCGGCAGCAGAACAGACGGCATAACAGGACGCCGCCATCGTCGCCCACCCGTAGCCAGCCGAATAACTTCCGAAGCAAGTTTTGTCGCTGCCGATAGCGTTATTCGCCGCAGTCGGGAGTCCCGATTGGCAGGGTGGCAGGGTCTGGCATGGGCTCCCCGCCTGTCTCCGCCTTCTGGCTCCATCCCTTCGACTGACAATCCCCTAATCCGGTTCGGCCTCCTGCGCGCAACCCCGCGCCAGCCCGGGCCGATGACCCTGAACCGCGCCCAGTTCGAGGCGCTGTTCGCCGGGCTGGACTGGCGGCGGGTGCGGTCCCTGGAGGCGCTCCGCCCGGCTGTGGCAAAATGACTCAGGGGCGGGAAAGCCTGCCTGCCGACCGAGGGCGCCATCGCGCATGTGCTCGTCACCAAGTTCGCCGACCATCAGAAGTTCGCCGACCATCAGTCCCGCTGTCGGCATATCTGCGGGCAGAGCCGCAGGTAGGCGAACGGGTCAGTGCGATCCAGAGACGGCCTTCCGTCGAACAAAGCCGGCCGAACTGGGCATCAAGGCTGGCCAGCGCCTCATTGCCGACCTGACGGATCGTGCAAAGCGGGTGCTTGGCCGGGACGCGCTCTTCCAGATCGAATTAGCTGAACAGCGAACCGCTCGTCTCATCCGCCCCACACATCCCAACCCCGTCTTCACCGTCAATAGGCTGAATTGCGTTCCCAGATCGCTGCCGAGTAAGGATTTTTCAGCCTCCTGCCAACCGTTAGATATTTCCGACATTCAAAGACAACATATCCAATCTCAGAAGATATTTCGCCAGAAAGACCGGCTTACCGTTCCGCCTCAGCACTGTGGTCAGTGTGACCAGAGGCACGTCGCGATCAATATCTTTGAAACCTGCGCGAGATCGGCCGCCTGATGTGGCTTTCGACAAGCGCCAAAGGGTCGCGACACATTTTGAGCGGAACTTCGGCCCGAGGTCGTGGAGCAAAGTGGCGGGCGGTGCGCCGGCGTCAATCGGACGCGCGCCTTTCAATACCTCCGTCGTGACAACCTCCAGTGCCGACGCAATCGGTTCGTCACCCTGCAAAAATAGGGTCTCGCGCGCTATCACCTCATTGCAGTCTGGTGGGGTTTCCAACAGGTTGCGACTCCAGCTTGTTGGCGCGAGTGGCCCGTGACGCACGACGCGCAGGCTCATTTCTCCGGACACCGAAAGCATTTGTTCAAGCGGTGCGTTGAAGGCCGGCGGATTGCTTCCCGGCTGCGCAAGTTGACGTCGCCGCGGATCGACGGCGCGTTCGATCACCCCATCTTCCTCAAGCAACCGCAGCGCCTCGCGCAGGACCGTTCGGCTCACTCCGAGATCTTGTGAAAGCTGAAGTTCGGGCGGAATGAGCGCACCTGGCACGGCATCCTTGCGCAATACATCGACGAGTTGATCATAGACCTGAACCGATAACGCGCGGCGATCCTTGACGCGCTGAAACTGCAACTGCTGATCCTCGGGCATGCTCAATCCTTCGTCCCCCTGCCGCATTAATCATAGCGCCCACCCCCAGACAGAACAATCGCGCCATACATCGCTAGCAATGAATGCCCATATACTATTGTTGAACAATGAATGAAAAGATGCGTTACTGCAAACACCGCCCCACGCGCCGCAACAGGAGACACGCATATGCAAACGCAGACTTTGGGCACGTCGGACCTTTCCGTATCGCAATTCGGTCTGGGTACCATGTCGCTGCTCACTTCGAATTCCGAAGACGAGGCAATCCGCCTCGTTCATCGCGCACTCGACGCGGGTATCACTCTGATCGATACTGCGGATATCTACAACGATGGCGCGGTGGAAGAGGTCTTAGGAAAAGCACTCAAAGGCCGTCACGAAAAGGTGGTGCTGGCGACGAAAGTGGGACTGCCCATGCAAGGAGATCCAACCCGTTCAGGGGGCGGGCGGGCGTGGATCATCCAGGCGGTCGAAGACTCGCTACGCCGCCTCGACATTGATTCCATCGACCTCTATCAACTGCACCGCCCCGACCCCGAGACTCCACTTGAAGAGACCCTTCAGGCCATTGACGACCTGCGCCGCACAGGCAAGATCCGACATGCAGGCACTTCGGTGTTTCCTGCAGAGATGCTGGTGCGCACGCAATGGGTGGCGACACAGATGAGCCTACCCCCTCCGGTCGCTGAACAGGCGCCATACTCCATATTAGCAAGGGGGATTGAAGGTGAAGTTCTGCCCACCTGCCGCCGCTACGGCCTCGGGGTCCTGGCGTGGAGTCCCCTCAATGGCGGGTGGCTGACTGGAAAATACCGGCGCAACGAAGCCGCACCGAAGGGCTCACGCGCTGCAAGCGGCAACCCCTTCATCCGCGCTGATGACGCAGCCAAACTCGGCCTCGTGGAGCAGCTACGTGCGTTGGCCGAAGCGGCAGGCCTGTCCCTGATGCGAATGAGCCTTGCCTGGACCCAGGCACATCCCGATGTAACGAGCACCCTGATCGGGCCGCGCACCGAGGCGCAACTTGACGCCTTGCTCGGCGCCGAAGACGTCCGCCTCGATGAAACTCTGCTCGACGCGATCGACCGCGTGGTGGCGCCGGGCGTCAATGTCGACCCGCGCAATGCGGGCTGGGTGCCGGAAGGACTCGCGCGCGAGAAGCGCCGCTGCTGAGCCCAGTGAGCGCGTGACAGAAACTCGCACAACGGCGCGCATAATGACTCATCCACGCAGACCGCACATGAATCCCGCCCCACCCCCAGCTTCGCCAAAAAATCGACCTCCAATGGAAAATCCCGCCGAACTGTCGCGTGAAAAATGGGCGCCTTACGTCTGATGTTGAAGAATTCAGACAGGAAAACATTTCATTGTTGAACAATGGATTTTTAGAGCCCCCTGATATTAACACCTGAATGTGCAGCCCCCCCGGGGAGATCACCAAGGCCCGTGCGCTGCCACAAGACCCCGACAGGACCACACAGATGACTAACATCTCTCCATCAGGGCTCGCCATCGTCGGCTCGTTCAGCATTGACAGCGTGCTGACTCCGACCGGCCGCGCCCTGCCCGCCAAACCCGGCGGCAATGCGCTATGGTCAGCGATGGGCGCGTATCTGGGCGGCAGGACGCCGCATCTCGTCGCCCGGGTCGGGCGAGATTATCCCCCACAGGTGCTCGATCGGCTCGACAACGGCGGGTTCGACCTCTCGGCGCTAGTGCACCTTGAGTGCGATCATCCTGTGCGG
Source organism: Actibacterium naphthalenivorans (assembly GCF_014196965.1). Lineage (GTDB taxonomy): Bacteria > Pseudomonadota > Alphaproteobacteria > Rhodobacterales > Rhodobacteraceae > Actibacterium_A > Actibacterium_A naphthalenivorans. Next base: position 871,742 of record NZ_JACIEQ010000001.1, read on the forward strand.
GTGAGCTATGCGCATCGTCCTGATGGCGGGCGGCTGCACCCGGTCCCGGCCTCGCTTCTGGCCCATCTGCCGAACACGGACCGAGCGGCCTTTATCGATACCACCGGCGCGCCAGAAACTTTGGTTCTGGGGGCGCCCGCGCCTGCGGACATTCCAGAGGCCTGGCTCGACCGGGTGGCGTTCTGGCATCTGCCGCTCCTACCACTCGAACGTCACCGCGCATTGGTCGCGCTCTTGGCGCAGGCACGAGGCGTGGTGCAGACCGACTGCCCTGCCCGCCATGAGCTCGTGGGCGATCCCTTTGCCAGGCTTGCGCAGACCCTGCCCAAACTTGATGTGTTCCTGCCCTCCACTTCTGATCTTGAGGTCGTCGCCCCCGGTCTGGCGCCGCGCGACGCGCTCACGGCTTTCCGTGCGCACGGCGCGGGCACGGTGGTGCTCAAGGCAGGGCCGGAAGGCGTCTTTGTTGATGACGGGGGCCAGCGCATTCAGCTTGACGCCTATCTGGCAGACCCCATTGACCCGACGGGGGCAGGCGATGCGTTTTGCGGCGGATTTCTGGCCGGACGCGTGGGGGGGGCCGATTTGATAGAGGCCGCCGCGCTTGGTTCCGCCTGCGCTTCTTTCGCGCTGGCAACGGCCAATCCGCTCGACCTGTTCGAGGTGGATCGCGCCGCAGTGAACGCGCGGGCGCGCATATTGCTCAAGACCGCCCGCCCCCTGCCACCAGAAGCGCGCAGCACAGAGGGCATGGTCGCGACAATCACAGGAGATCGGAAATGACCCGGATGATCACGGTCGGCCTTATCGGCCGCTCGGCCCGGCCCGGCGAGCAATTGCCGCCCGCACTTCTCGACGCTTCCGAAGAGATCGGGCGTCACGTGGCAAATGCGGGAGCCGCTTTGATCACGGGCGGCACGGGCGGCGTGATGGAGGCGTCATCCCGCGGCGCGAAATCCGCCGGCGGCCTGACCGTTGGCTTTTTGCCCTACGGCGATGCGGAACGGGCAAACGCGTATGTGGATCTTGTCTTTCCGACCGGCATGGGTACGCTGCGCAACGTGCTGACGGCGCGGGTGTGCCACAGCCTGATCATGATTGGCGGAGGCGTTGGAACGCTCAACGAACTTACCGTCGCTTATGACGCTGGCGTACCTGTCGTGGCGCTCGAGGGCCTCGGCGGCTGGTCGGATCGGCTGCGTGAAACCCTCTATGACGGCTGTTACCTCGATGAGCGACGCGTGCTTCCCGTGAGCTTCGCGGCAACCCCACACGAGGCGGTCGAGATCGCCCTTCGCCGCGCCGACGAGCCCCGCAGCGGCTCGAAACTCGAAGCCCTCACCGGGTGGGCCGGCGGATGACCAGGCCCGACCAGCCCATATTCTCGGCAATGCTTTCCTTTTTCCACAGCCAATGGAGCCTCTCATGACGACTGCCTTCTCAGCATTTCTCGCCACCGGGGGCCGCATCCACCGTGCCGCTCTGTTTTCACTCGCGACGGTGGCCACGAGTGCGTTCATGCCGCTCGCCGCGCAGGCCGGAGATGCGCCGATCTGGACGATGATTACCGATCAGAACGGGTTGGGAGATCACGGGTTCAACGACCTCGCCAAGCTTGGGCTCGACAAATCCGTCGAAGCCTTCGGCGGGCGCGCTCAGGTGATCCAATCCACCGACCAGTCGCAATTCGTTCCCAACCTGCTCCAGGCGGTGGCCGGCGGGTCCACCATGGTGGTGGGCGTAGGCTCGCTTTTGAACGATGCGCTGACCGAGGTGGCGTCCTCCAGGCCCGACGCGCATTTCACCCTGATCGACGCGGTGTCGACCGACGACGACGGAACACCGCTGCTGAATGTGGCAAGTGTCACCTTTCGCGAACAGGAGGCGGCCTTTCTTGCCGGGATTGTTGCGGCTATGACGTCAAAAACCGGCCATATCGGCTTTGTCGGCGGCATGGAAACCCCGCCGGTGGTGCGCTTTCTCGCGGGCTACAAGGCCGGGGTTGCCACGATCGACCCGAAGATCAAGGTTTCACATGCGTTTGTCGGCTCCTTCCGCGATCCGGCGAAGGCCAAGGTGTTGGCCGAGGGCATGTTTGACAGCGATGTGGACGTGATTATGGATGTTGCAGGCGGCGGCGGGCGTGGGATTTACGACGCGATTATCGCCGAAGGCGCGGATCACTGGGTCATCGCAGCGGATACCTGCAAGGGCCATCTGGCACCTAACAATTTCCTGACCTCCGCAGTGAAGGACGTCGCGGGCGCGGTGTTTTACGAAAACAAGGCGGTGCACGAGGGCACCTTCGAGGGCGGGCCGCAAAGCCTCGGCCTTGCCGAGGGGGCTGTCGGCCTCTGTGCCGACAACATCGACACGCTTCCAGCGGAAATTCTGGCAAAGGTGGACGCGGCCAAAAACAAGATCACCTCTGGCGAAGTCACCCCGCCGGACACCTACGAAGCGCTCGACGCGTTCGTACCCGCGCAACTGTGAGCCTGGAGCCCCCCCTCTGCCCCGCAGCCATCCGGCTGACGGGCATCGACAAGCGGTTTGGCGCGGTCCACGCCAATCGCGCTATCGATCTGACCGTTCAGTCCGGCTCGATCCACGGGCTGTTGGGCGAGAATGGCGCTGGAAAATCGACACTGATGAAGATCCTCTTCGGCATGATCCACGCCGATGCCGGCATGATCGAAATCGACGGTGCGCCGGTTACCTTCCGCTCGTCGGCAGAAGCGCTCGGGGCTGGGATCGGCATGGTGCAACAGCATTTCAGCCTGATTGGCGCGTTCAGCGTGACGGAAAACCTCATCATGGGGCGGGCCACCGGATCACTTGCCATGAGGATGGTGCGCCGGCTCGATCTGCCCCGCGCGGCGCGGAGGGCACAGGAACTCTCGGACTGTTTCGGCTTCGGCATCGACCCTTTCGCGCGGGTCTCGACGCTCTCGGTCGGAGCGCGGCAAAAGGTAGAAATCCTCAAGGCGCTCTGGGGCGGCGCGCGTACGCTGGTACTCGATGAGCCAACCGCCGCGCTGTCGCCTCCCGAGGCCGAGGAGCTCTATGCACTGCTCGACCGCTTGCGGGCCGAGGGAACGACGATTGTCCTGATCAGCCACAAAATGCCGGAAATCATGCGCCTGTGTGACCGGGTGACAGTGCTACGCGACGGGGCCGTTGTCGGTGAAGCAGAGCTTTCCGGCAAAGACCTTGCTCGCCCAGCGGTACGTCAACTGATTGAGGCTCATCTCGTCCAGATGATGATCGGGCGCGGCAATCCCGAACTCCCCCAGCGGGCGCCGAAGGAAGGGCCGCTGATCCTTGATGTGCGCGGTCTGACCGACGGAGTGCAATTCGGCCCGCTCGATCTCAAGGTTCATGGCAGCGAGATTGTTGCGGTTGTGGGAGTCGAAGGGAACGGACAGAGCGAATTGGTTGACCTGTTGATGGGCTTGCGCAAGGCCACCGATGGCCTCATCGCCATCGACGGGCACAATGTGATCGACTGGTCGACCCAGCGCCGCCTTGACGCCGGGATCGCGCACATTGCCGAAGACCGCCATGCCACCGGCGTGGCCGACGGGATGAGCCTGATCGACAACGCCTCCATCGGCTTCGTCGACGGCAAACCCTTCAGTACCGGGCCGTGGTTCCTCTCACTGCGCCAAAGGCGGCTGTTGACCGAAACCCTGATCGAAAGGCACCAGGTCCGCCCGCCCGCCGCCGACATTCCGATGGCGAGCCTCTCGGGTGGCAACCAGCAGAAACTCGTGGTGGGGCGCGAACTCGCGCGCGCGCCCCGCCTCTTGATCGCGGCCCAGCCTACGCGAGGGCTCGACGTTGGCTCTACCTCTGCGGTACATCGCGCGCTGTTGGATCTGCGCGCGGGCGGCAGCGCGATCCTGTTGCCGAGCCTTGATCTGGCCGAGGTTTTCGCAATTGCCGATCGGCTCGTCGTGCTGCGCAAGGGGCAGATCGTGGGTCGGATGACCGCCGCACAATTCGAGATCGATCAGATCGGCCGCTGGATGTCCGGCAGTCAGGGTGACCCGGCGCCCGGTCCCCCATGCCCGGATGCACCAAAACAGATGGACACTGCCTTATGAGCTCCAAACGCCCCGCCCTTCCACGCAGAGGCACGGCGCGTCTCGATCCTATCATTGCGGAGGCGCTAGATGCCCGCAACACCACACCACTTACGCTAGGGGCCTTCGCGGCGCTGACGCGCGACCGGGCGCGCACACTTGGTGCGCGAGCGTTGGTATTTGTCCTCACGCTGGGGGCGTCGATGCTCTGTGCGCTGCCATTTCTGCTGCTCTCCGGCGCTGATCTTGGCGTTACCGCGCGGGCCTTCTTTATCGGTTCTCTCGGCTCTCAGTTCGCACTGGCCGAAACGCTTGTCCAGATGATCCCCCTTCTGATCGCCGGGCTGGCGGTGGCGTTCTCCTTTCATGGAGGGTTGTTCAACATTGGCGTGGAGGGCCAGCTTATTTTTGGGGGGCTGGTCGCGGGGGTGATCGGCGCGAAACTTGATGTCTCCCCGGCGTTGCTCACGTTTCTGTGCCTTTCGGGCGGGATCGCTGGCGGCGCATTTGCCGCGCTGATCCCGGCGCTGCTGAAAGCCTATCGTGGCGTTCACGAGGTCGTCACCACGATCATGATCAACTTTGTCGCGGTCTACGTCGCGCTTTACGCGGTCTCGCCGAAGGGGCCATTCGTTTCTGCGTCCCAGCCTTCGGCGACCGATAAAATTCCACGTGACGCGCGCCTCTCGGTGATTTGGGAGGGTACGCGCCTGCATTCAGGGCTGATAGTTGCGGTTGCGGCGATGATCGGGGTCTGGTGGCTACTCTACCGCACACCTTTGGGCTTTCGTATCCGCCTGATGGGTGCGAACCCCGGCGCGGCGCTGGCAAGCGGAGTTTCGGTGGCACGCATGACCAATTCGACGCTGCTCATTTCCGGCGGGCTTGGTGGATTGGCCGGTGCGGTCCAGGTGCTCGGCGTTTATGGGCGATTCTTCGATGCCTTTTCAGCGGGCTACGGCTATGACGCCATCGCGGTTGCGCTGCTCGCCGCCCTGTCACCAATTGCAATGATCGTCTCTGCTTTTTTCTTTGCCATGCTCGACTCCGGCGCGGTTCAGATGCAGGCAGTCGCCGGCATCAGTCGCGAGATGGTCGGCGTCGTGTCTGGCCTGGTTGTCGCCTTTGTCGCAATCCAACCCGCGATCGTGCATTTGAGCGGACGGATTCAACGTGGCAACCGACCACCCGAAGCAGACCCGAGCAGCACTCAATCCCTTCCCCTGGCGAGTGGAGAGAACAGATGAGCGAATTCATTACCTTGTCCCTCTTCGCCTCAACGCTGCACCTGTCGGTCCCGGTGATCCTGCCGATGCTGGGCGGCCTTTTGTGCGAGCGTAGCGGCGTGGTCAATATCGGCCTCGAAGGAATGATGCTCAGCGGCGCCTTTGGCGCGGTGGTCTTTTCTTATCTGACCGGCAACCCGTGGCTTGGCCTTGGCGGCGCAGTGCTCTCCGGGCTCATCAGTGGTGGGATGCTCGCGATCATGTCGGTGCTCCTTCGAGGCGATCAGGTGATCAGCTCGACGGCGATCAATCTGATCGGTGCCGGTCTGACCGCAGCATTGGTGCCAATTATCTGGGGTATCGACGGGACAACACCGAGCGTGCCAAAAATACCGACCTTACCGCTTCCCCTTTTGCCGCAGCTGCCGGTGATCGGGCCGCTTTTGGGGGAACTGTCGATGATTGACGTGCTCGCCTTCGCACTGGTCTTTATCGTCTGGTGGGTACTGATGCGCACCGATGTCGGGCTGCGCCTGCGCGCCTGTGGCGAAAGCGCCGCCGCCGCCGATGCCGCCGGGATCGCGGTAACCAGGGTCCGCATCGCCGCGGTAATCCTCTCGGGCGTTCTGGCCGCGCTCGGGGGCGCCTACCTGTCCATTGTGACGCTCGATCTGTTTCAGGCCTCAATGACCCAAGGGCGCGGGTTCCTCGCGCTCGCGGCCATGGTCTTTGGCAAATGGAGGGTGGGACCGGCCTTTCTTGTCTGCCTCGGCTTTGGTCTCGCCGATGCGGTGGCGCTTCGGGCCCAGATCTTTACCGACGAACTGCCGCATGATCTTCTGTTTGCCCTTCCCTATCTGCTGGCGCTCGTGGCGCTGGCAACCTTCGTCGGACGCGCCTCCGGGCCGGCCGATGTCGGCAAACCGTTCCGCCGGGCCTGACGCCCCCCCTCAAAAGGAACTCTCGCAATGTATGTCAGCGAAATTCCCACCTTGCGCGACTACTGGTATCCAGTCGCCTACAGCGCCGACCTGACCGATGCGCCGCGTCCTGTGCGGCTGTTGAACGATGTTTACGTGATCTGGCGCGCGACCGGTGGCAAAGTCGCCTGTGCCGTTGACGAATGCCCCCATCGCGCCGCGCGCCTGTCGCAGGGCTGGGTCGAAAACGGCCAGCTCGTGTGCCCTTATCATGGCTGGGCGTTTGACGGCACGGGCGCTTGCACCCGCATCCCGCAGAACGACCCTGAGAGGCCGATTCCGCCGCGCGCGCGCACGCTGCCGATGCTGGTCGACGAGAAATACGGGTTGGTCTGGCTGTGCGTCGGCATGCCCCGCGCCGATATCCCAACTCTCGAGGAGGCCGAAGACTCCGGCTTCACCCTGATCCATGAGATGATGGAGATTTGGGACACCTCAGCGCCGCGGGTGATCGACAACGCGCTCGACATCTCCCATGTGGCCTGGACGCATCGAAACACCATCGGCGACAGCAACGCCTCGCAATTCGAGAGTTTCGAAATCCATCGTGATGGCCATCACCTCTCCGCCCGGATCAGCTATCGCGCGCGGATCACCGAAGCGCTGCGCAGGAACACGGGCCTGACTGGCGATTTTACCACGCGCGTGACTAATTCCGAACTTGTCCAGCCGCTGATGTACAAGGACGTGATGGAGTATGAAAACGGGCTGCGTCATGTGCTCTACAAGACCGCGACCCCGGTAGATGACAGCCACACATTGTTTTGTCAGTTCATCGCCCGCAATGACGACCCGGACGCCGAAAAGATCGCGGGCATCGTCGCGCTCGACCGGCGCATTCAAGCGGAGGACCGCAAATTGCTTGCCGGTGTGAGGCCCGAATTTCCGCTGGATATCCAGACGGAAATGCACACACGCGCGGATCGGATGACGGTGGAATACCGCAAGATCCTCGCGGAGCTCGCCGCCGAAAATTCCGACGTGACCCCGGACGAAGCTTGGGCGCGCCCTTTCCTTTCCACAGTCAAAGCACAACGCAGCCGTCGCTGATGCCTTCCCCTCATGGAGGGCAGCAGAATGCTGGAGCATGCCCAAGCGTCGGTTTTTTTTGCAAGAACACGGCTTTCCGAGGGAGCTATACCTGCAAATCAACGGCTTGGGAGGGGCCGTTCCACCTGATCGCGCGGATGCATAGCGTGTGGCTGGACGCAGGTTCGTGCGTGGTGGCCGAGACCGCCGAGTTGGTGGAATACGTCTTCGACCGTTTGCCCGATGAGACGCACGACGATGCCTTAGAGCTGCATATAACCGGAGACGCACAAAAGCGTCTGACGCAAGCGCTCATCAGACAGTTTAAGGCGATTTTACACGGGCCGGTGTGAAAGCTCACCTTGTGTTTTAGCGAATTACGTGCGCTCGGGCAAAACATCTCTCATACGTCCGGGTGAAATTGTCGAAGATTTTGCCCTGAAACCCTGTATTGCGGAAAATCCCCGCCCCCACCAACTCCCCTTTCTCCTATTTTTTAGTTTAATTTTGCTTTCCACCATAAATTACTAGAAACTCATTGCGCAATTTATCCGAATAATGCCAATTTTTCATCACCATAGCCGGTGATTGCGCGCCGCTAGTAGAGGCTAGCAATCGTCGCGCCCGAAGCAGATCACGCGAGGAAAATTGACGATGGCTCCAAGTGCGGTAGCGCCGACACATCCCGACAGAGATGGCGCGTCCAGGGAACCCATCGATGCATTGATTGAACGCATCCGCGACAGCGTCATTGGCGAAGGCCATCCGATCCCGGGACCCTACGGCCCGCGCCCCCTCGTCTACGCCGATTTCATCGCTTCGGGCCGATCCCTGAGCTTTATCGAAGCGGCGATTGAGGACAGGGTTTTGCCCGTCTACGGCAACACCCACACCGAGGCTTCTCACACGGGGCGCGTGACCACCGCACTGCGCGAAGAGGCCCGCCAGACCATCGCCATGGCCGTCGGCGCAACCGAGGCTCATGCGGTGATTTTCACCGGGAATGGCGCCACTGCGGCAGTGGACCGATTGGTGCGCGGCATGGAGCTTGAGGCCAGAGCGCGCGCGGGCGAGAAGCCTGTGGTGTTTGTTGGCCCCTATGAGCACCATTCCAACGACCTGCCGTGGCGCGAAACCGGTGCGGAGATCGAGCGCATCCCCTTGGACACGGCAGGCCAGATTGATCTTGCACATTTGGCCAGGCGCCTAAACGCACACCCCGAAGACTGTGTCAAAATCGGCGCGTTTTCCGCCGCTTCCAATGTGACGGGGGTGCGCACCGACCTGAAAGCGATCGCTAACCTTCTCCATCTCCATGGGGCCCTGTTCGTCTGTGATTTCGCCGCCGCCGCGCCCTATATCGAAATGCGCCTTTCACTCGACCCCGCCGACCCGATGGCCCGGATCGACGCACTGTTTTACTCCTCTCATAAATTCGTCGGCGGCCCCGGCGCCTCAGGCGTGTTGGTCGCGGACAAGGCACTTTTCACCTCCACATGCCCCGGTATCACCGGCGGTGGCACGGTTAGCTATGTCACCGCGGACCACCATACCTATGTGCGCGACATTGAGCGCCGCGAAGAGGCCGGCACACCCGGCATCATTGGCGATATTCGCGCAGGCGCCGTCATGGCGCTGAAGGAAGCAATCGGATCGGCAGAAATCGAAGCTCGGGAACACGCCCTCATGACCGAGGCATTTTCCCGCCTGTCCAACGCGCCGGGCATCGACATCCTCGGCCCTTTGGACAAGGAGCGGATTGGGGTTCTGTCTTTCAATATTTCAACTGAGGGGCGCCATCTTCACTATGGCTTTGTCGTAGCTCTGCTCAACGATCTCTTTGGCGTTCAGGCCCGCGGCGGCTGTTCTTGTGCGGGACCTTACGGGCATGAACTGCTCCATATTCCGCCGCAGACAGCCGCAACATACGAGACCGCCGTTTCTGAGGGGCAAAGCCTGATGCGGCCCGGCTGGGTGCGCCTTGGCTTTAACTACTTCTTTGACACACAAACGACAGATTACATCATATCTGGGATTTTATTTATATGTAACAATGGCTTGAGATTTATCGCCGACTATGATGTTGATATCGCACGGGGGGTTTGGCGACACAAAAATGGCCCAACGACCGCGCCAACCTCGCTCAAAAATTTCTGGATGTTCAAAAGCCATACCAAGCGCGCGAAATTTCAACAGATGAGTACGTTTATCACAGCTGCTGAAGAAATGGCTTCGGCCCGTGACGTGCCTCTCATGAAACAGCGTGCCATTTTCGCCCCGGATTGCGAAGCACTTCGTGGGTTCTGGATGCCGCAGGATGTGATGCACAGCGAGGAGACGACAGAAGACCCGATTACGGCCCTTTGACTTTGCGAACCGACCCCATACCGCAAAGCGCTAAAATAGTTGACCCGACAGGAGATGGAATGACCGACGCCCCCGCCACCCCGGAAATCACGCTGGAACAGCTCTCCGGCGCCTACGCGATGCGCGCGAAATTTTACATGCACATGTTTGATGTGCTGCGCGAAGAATACGGGCCTGACAAGACCATCGAATTGATGAGCAAAGCTACGTTTCGCCTTGGCGTCGAGATGGGGGAAAAGCTCAAAGCCCACGGCCCCGCCAACATCGAGGCGCTGACAGAACAGTTCCTCAACGGCATCCCATGTCGCGATCATCTGTTTTCGCCGGAGCTGCTCAAATGCGATGCGGAGGGGATGGAAATCCAATTTCACCGCTGCCCGCTCAAAGACAATTGGGAAGCCGCAGGGCGTGAAGGTGACGAGCTTGAGATGCTGTGCCGTGCGGCGGGCGCGATCGACGCGGGCTTGTTTGGCGCGGCCGGGTTCACCTTCAAGGGCGAGACGTGGAAGCCCGGCAAAACCGGCTGTTGCCGCCTGATCGTTGAACCAGGCCTGGCGGCTGCGGATTAACGCGCTGCCCCTACAAAGGCGCCCCCAAAGGCCCCGCCAAAGAACACAATCATCAGACCCGGGAAAACGGGCACATCTAAACTCAACACAACCCATTCTCCGTCCAACAGAGGAAATCAGGAATGAAACTTACACGAAGAACAGCCATCGCAATCGCTGTCACGGCAGCGTTGACGCCGGCTGCGGCCTTTGCCGAAGAAACTGTCAAAATCGGCTACCAGCTACCGCTCACCGGCAACACCGCGCAATACGGTCAGGATTTCAAAGACGCGGCCGAAATTGCATTGACGAAATTCAATGCCTCAGGCGCCCTGCCCGTGCCGGTCGAAATCATCTATGAAGACTCGCGCTCGGATGCAAAAGAGGGCGTGACCATCGCCCGCAAATTCGTTGACGACGACGGGATTGTCGGCGTGCTGGGCGATTTCACCTCGACCGTTTCGATGGCCGCCGCGCAGGTCTATAAAAAGGCAGGCATGGCGCAACTGTCACAAACCGCGTCGCACCCGGATTTCGCCAAAATCTCCAAATGGCAGTTCCGCAACATCACCACCCAGGACCAAGAAGGTTCGGTCAACGCGCAGTGGATGCTGGATCAAGGCATCAAAAAGGTTGCCGTGATCGCCGAACAGACCGACTGGGGGCAATCTGTGGTCAAAGGCTTTGTAGAGCCCTTTGAAGCCGCCGGTGGCGAGATTGTCTACACTGAATTCTTCAATCGCGGGCTGGCCGATTTCCGGCCGATCATCACCAAACTCGAAAACAATACCCCCGATGCGGTTTATACCGGTTTCTTCTATGAGGATGGTGGGCAGTTCCTCAAACAGATGAAGCAACTCGACGCCGGAATTCCGGTCTATTCGACCTCCGCGGCCTATAACGACAAACTCATCGAACTTGCGGGCGACGCCTCAGAGGGGCTTTTTCTGACCGCAACGTTCCTGCCGACCCGCATGGATGCAAATGTTCAGGAGTTTGTGGGCGAATGGTCCAAAACCCACGATGCCGCCCCCGGTCAATTCCCCGCACAGGCCTACGACGCGGTGAACATCATGCTGTCCGCTGTCGTCAAAGCCTATCCGGAGATCACCCGCGAGAGCCTACGCGATGCTTTGGCGGAGACCACGGATTTCCCGGGCGTGACCGGCAATACCTCGTTTGACGAAAACGGCGAGCCACTCAAAGAATTGACCAAAGCGTCGGTTTCCAACGGCATGTTTGTCGAAGTTCAATAAACCCTTACCCCTGTCCGTCTGAGTGATTGTTGAACGGACAGGGACGATAGCAAAAGGGGGACGACGTGCTCGATCCTTATATCCTGCAACAATTGGCCATCGGTCTGTCTCTGGGCATGATCTACGCGCTTATGGCCATTGGATTCACGCTGATTTTCGGCGTTCTGAACGTGGTCAACTTTGCCCATGGCGAAATCTACACCATTGGCGCGTTTGCCGGACTCATGGTGATCTCTGTCTTTGGTCCGCCGCTCTTGGTCGTACTGTTCATCGCGCTGGCTACGGGGGCCTTGGCAGGGTTTGGGCTCGAACGCCTCGCTTTTCGCCCGTTCCGTCGTTTCTCTGATGAGGCCTCTTTAAAATCGCGCGCCATGCGCGAGGCGACATTGATGTCCTCGCTCGCCATGTCGATCATCGCTCGCGAAGCGATGGAAATGATCTTTGGTTCGCAATTCCAATCCGTCGACCTGGCCTATCTGATCAATAAACCGATCGGCATCGGCCCGATAACCATCGTCAACGGCGATCTGATCATCTTTGGCATCACCGTGGTGATGCTCGGCGGGTTGCAATGGCTGTTGAAAAAAAGCCCCGTCGGCCTGTCGATCCGCGCCGTATCCAACAACGCGCTGGGTGCGAAATACTGCGGCATCAACACAGATCGCACCATCATCATCACCTTTGTCATCGGCTCCGCCATGGGTGCGCTCGCGGGCATCCTTGTCGGTCTTTATTATGGTGCAATCTTTCCGTCCATGGGTTTCACGCCCGGAATCAAAGCCTTTGTCGCCATGGTGATGGGCGGGCTGTCCTCGATCCCGGGTGCCGTAATCTCCGCCATCATTCTGGGTCTGTCCGAAAGCCTGTCGACCAGCTTCATGTCCTCTGTCTGGTCCGACATGGTCGCCTATGCCTTCCTGCTTTTGACACTGATCTTTTTCCCGCAAGGCCTCTTTGGGGCGAGGAGGGAACGTGTCTAAATCACGTCTCATCAAAACCGGGCTAGTGCTTGCGGCTTTTGCCGTGGTCCCGGCGGTCCTCGTGGGCTTTGACAAAGGCTATTATTACCAAATCGCCACCCTTGCGGCTATTTTCATGCTTTTGGCCGCCTCGCTTCACCTTGTCACTGGCGTTGCGGGTCTGCTGCAGCTCGGCCATGCTGCGTTTTACGGCGTGGGTGCTTATGTGGCAGCCATTTTGGGTGCGGATCATGGGGTTGGCTTCACCGTCGGCTTACCGCTTGCGGGTCTGTCTGCGGCCGCCATCGCCTTTCTTGTGGCACTCCCGACGATGCGCCTGATGTCGATTTATTTCGCCGTTGCAACACTTGCCATCGGGCAGATGCTCTACCTCGTCTTTCTCAACTGGGTCGATCTGACCAATGGTCCGAACGGGGTTATGTTGTTCTCAGGCATCAACCTCTTTGGTATTGAGATCGAGAGTGATCTGGGCATCTACTACGTCGTCGCAGCTGTGGTCGCAGTCTCGATCCTTGTGCTGAACCGGCTGAGCCATTCCTATTATGGCAACGCCTTGCGGTCCCTGCGCGAGGACGATCAATGCGCCTCTGCCATGGGCATCAATGTCACTGTGATGAAAATCCAGGCCTTTGTGATATCTTCTTTTTTCGCGGGAATCGCTGGCGCGCTCTGGGCCTACACCACCGGCTACATTTCCCCCAATGACTTCCACTTCTCGCAATCCATCCTGATCCTGACCATGGTTGTGGTGGGCGGTCTCGGGAGCCTTCCGGGGGTGTTGATCGGGGCGCTGTTGCTCATCCTTTTGCCGGAGGCGCTCCGCTCTGTGGGGGACATCCGCAACATCATCGTCGGCCTCGTGATGTTTGGCTCCATCCTGTTTTTGCCAAAAGGCCTCTTTGGCGAGGTTTCCGCCCTGAATTTCGCGCGCCGTCTGCTTGGCGCGAACTGGAGCAATGACGAGGGCCAGAAGGGGATCGGCTGGAAATGACTGCCATTCTCGAACTCGACGGATTGACCCGGGCCTTTGGCGGCCTCAAAGCGGTCGACAACGTCACCACCCGGGTCGATCACGGCGAACTGTTCGGCCTGATCGGGCCTAATGGCGCGGGCAAAACCACGCTTTTCAACCTGATCTCCGGGTTTACCCCACCCTCCTCGGGCGAGGTGCGGTTCAAGGGTGAAAAAATCACTGGCCTTTCTGCGCATCAAATCGCCCACAAGGGCATGTCGCGCACGTTTCAGAACTTGCGGGTGTTTCCGAACATGACTGTGTTCGACAATATCTCTGTGGGGGCCTTGGGAATGCTGGGCGTCGGCCCCTTCTCCTCGCTCTTTGGCCGCAGTTCCCATGCCAAAGAGATATCTGAGCGCAGCTGGGAAATGTTGGAGAAAGTCGGCCTTGCCGATCATGCCGACGACCTTGCCGCGAACCTCAGCTACGGTAAACGCAAATACCTCGAGATCGCGCGCGCCCTGGCGATGAAACCAGACTTGTTGATCCTTGATGAGCCTGCCGCCGGGATGAACGACTCGGAAACCACAGAGCTTGCTCGGTTCATCACCGGGCTCAACAAGGAAGGGCTCACGATCATGTTGGTCGAACACGATATGGGACTCGTCATGGGCATTTGCGAGCGCCTCGTGGTGCTCGCTTCGGGCCGCAAAATCGCCGACGACGTGCCCGCTGTGGTGCGGCAGGATCCGGGCGTTCTCGCGGCCTACCTTGGGGGGGATGAGGAATGAGCAATATTCTCGAGATCAAAAAACTGTCGCTCAAAATCGGCATCCAGGACATTTTGCATGACATCTCCGTCACTGTGCCCCAGCAGGGGATCGTGTCGGTTCTAGGCGCCAATGGGGTCGGGAAAACCTCCCTGATGCGCTGCATCTCCGGCATTTATCACCCTACGGGCGGGCAGATCTTGCTCGAAGGCGAAGACATCTCCAAACTCAAAAGCCATCAAATCGTCGATCGCGGCATCATGCAGGCCCCCGAAGGCCGTCAGATTTTCTCCAACATGTCGGTTTTGGAAAACCTCATCATCGGCGGCGGACCTTTGGGGCGTCAGGAGTTGGACCATGTTCTGGCCCTCTTCCCGCGTCTCGAAGAACGTCTGAAACAACAGGCGGGCTCTATGTCGGGCGGCGAACAACAGATGCTCTGTATTGGGCGGGCCTTGATGCGCAAGCCCAAGGTTCTGTTGTTGGATGAACCATCGCTGGGGCTCGCCCCACGTCTTGTTGGCTTTATCTGTGATCTGGTGTCGAAAATCCGCTCAGAAGGCTACGCGGTGCTGCTCGTCGAGCAAAACGTGAAAGCCGCACTGCGGATTTCCGATATGGCGGCGGTCATCGAGCACGGCAAAATCGTGATAGAAGGCGACGCCAAAGCGCTGTCTAATGATCCGCGTGTGGCCGAGGCATATCTGGGCGGTCACGTCCATGAGAGTGCGTAGACAAAATATGCATACGGGGGGACAGCACACACTGCTGCCGTGCGGGTCCACGCCCCGGTCCGGCTCAAAGATACTTGGTCGGAACTGCCGTGGTGAATTTCAGTTCTTCCATCGAGATCGACGAGTTCACCGTCGAAAACTCAACTTCCTCGATCATGCGCTGATAGACCACGTCGTAGGTGGCAATGTCGGGCACGACGACCTTCATGATGTAATCCGTGGCCCCCGTCAGGCGATAAGCCTCCACAACCTCGGGAATGTCCTCGATCAGTGCGCGAAACTGCTTGAACCACTCCATCGCATGGCGCGGCGCGGTCACACCGATGAAAATCGTCATCGGCACGTTGGCCACTTTCTGATCGACCAAAGCCACCCGCGCCCGGATCAGCCCCGCCGTCTCCATGCGCTTGATCCGGCGCCAGATCGGCGTCGGGCTCAACCCGATCCGATCCGCGACTTCCGCAATCGGAAGATCGCTGTTCACTTGCAGGATGTCGAGAATACGTTGATCGATCTCGTCAAAACTCATGTCGCTCATCACGCACTCCCGGCCCAAGCCACGACATCTATCTCACACTTTTGCGCAAACGTAGACATGTTTACCACAAAAATGAAAATTCATAGAAGTTAGAATCCCACCCCGAAAGACGCCCCATGCAAAACGCCGCCCCCTTCCCGCCATCGATTTGGGCCGACACCAGCCCCGCCCGCACGCCCAATACCCCACTGGTCGGCACAGTCGAAACCGACAGCGTGATCATCGGCGGCGGATTTTCCGGCCTCTCTGCGGCGCTGCATCTGGCGAAAGTCGGGCGCGATGTGACAGTTCTTGAAGGCCATGCCGTGGGTTGGGGGGCGTCCGGGCGCAACAACGGCCAGGTGATCCCGACACTCACCGCCGCCGAGCCCGACATGTGGGTCGCGCGCTTTGGCGAGACGGGACGGAAGTTTGCCGAACTCATCGGCGCCTCTGCCGCAATGCTATTCGATAAAATCCGCGAGGAAGGTATTGAGGCCGAGGCCGAACAGACCGGCTGGTTCCAACCCGCACATTCCCCCGGCCGCACAAAACTCAGCCAAAACCGGGTCGACGCATGGCGGCGCTTTGGTCTTGAGGTCGAATACCTCGACCACACCGCGACCACGGCGATGCTGGGCACGGATCACTGGTTTGGTGGAATGCTGGCTCCCTCTGGCGGACACATCAACCCGCTGGCCCTGGCGCGCGGAATCGCAGGTGCGGTGGAACGCCATGGCGGGAAAATCTATGAGCAAACGCGCGTCGACAGCTATGCCCACACTGGCACGGAATGGCTCGTCAAAACCCCGAAAGGCATGATAAAAGCCCGCGCATTGATCCTTGCCACCAATGCCTACACTGGCGAATTGGCGCCGCGTCTGGCACGCCAGTTGGCCCATTCCGTCATCCCGGTGCATTCGTGGCAAATGTCCACCGAACCGCTCTCGGACATTGTGCGCGCCACGCTTTTGCCGGGCCGTCAGGCGGTGTCTGATACGCGCGGCGATTTGCGGTTTTTCCGCTATGACGCACGCAACCGGCTGATCACGGGCGGCGCGATCGTTGGCGGCGGCGATGTCCACGCACGGATTGCCCGCAAAGTCGCAGACAACCTTGCCGACAGTTTCCCGCAACTCGCCCCCCCGAAAATGACCCATGTCTGGTCCGGCTATCTTGCAATGAACTGGGATCACTTCCCGCGCGTGCATCAACTGGGTCCAAATGGCTGGACGTGGATCGGCTGCAACGGGCGTGGGGTCGCCCTTGGCAACGCCTTGGGGCGTGAAATCGCCCGGGCGGTCGATGGCGAAGATGTGCGCGGGCTGGCGCTTCCGGTCACCGAGCCGCACCCCTTTCCATTTCACGCGATCGCCCGGCGTGTCGCGCCGCTGTACATGACGTGGCTGCAACGCAATGACCGCAAAGAGCCAAAAATATGAACAGTACGAAACCCTGAAAAAGGCACCGCCATGCAAAACCTCCCCATTCTTGAACGCCGCCGCATTGAGGCGATGATCCTCAAACACGTGCTGGACGTCATCACCGAAAGATCCGGCCGCGCCGAGGCCGAGATGGTGATAGGCGAGACCTGTTCGCGCTCCGCGATTGAACAAGGACAGGCCTTGGCGAGCGATCTCGGCCACACCCCCGATCTGTCAGATTTCGCCACCATACTGCCGAACTGGACGAAAGAGGATGCATTGGAAATGGAGGTCTTGGTGACTGAACCCGACCGGATGGAGTTCAACGTCACGCGCTGTCGCTATGCGGAAATGTACCGGGAAATGGGGCTGGGGGACATCGGTCATCTGCTGTCGTGCAATCGCGATGGTGATTTCTGCGTTGGCTACAACCCGCAGATAGAACTAACTCGAACCCAAACCCTCATGAAAGGCGCGAGCCATTGCGATTTCCGATATAAGATGGCGAAATGATAAGGCGTGATGGCGCACCGTTCGTATCGCGCAGAGATGAGCCCGAAGAGAACGCTGGTCTTGGCCCGATCCTTGGTGAGATAGACGAGATCAGCGAGTCAAACTTGTCACGCCTTGTGATGGCGACTTCGCGCGGCGCGACTTGTGATCTGTCACTGAACTTTCCTTCAGCCGCGCCCGGAGTGCGGCTGGCGTTTACTCCGATTGGCGCCGATTGAGCAATGGCCCGACGCGCGGAGCTTCACCTTGCGCAGCAAGGCGGGCGATTGCGATGGTCAGGGTCCGCGCGAAATCGGCTGTGGTCTGGTATTCCAAGGACGAGTGCGGGCGTTCCGTGTTGTTGTCGGCTGCCCGGGCAGCGATTACGATCCGCGCATGGCCCAGGTTCCGTAAAATGGTCTCACCCTTGCGCAGGATCTCGTTTGCCTGCTTCAGCTCGCGGTTCTCCCGCTCGAGCGCCTTCGTTCGGGCCTTCGCCCAGACATCCGACACAAAGATCACCCTCGTCTCCACCTCCGGGCTTGCGACCTCGGCGCCGCCTGACGCACTCGTCCTTCATGGCTGACGCCTGCGATGGACGTCTGCAGCCGCATGGTGACAGGCCTCTAAAGGCACATCCCGCCATAGGCGTCGGGCACCGGTTGATCCCCGCGTGGGCGGGGAACGGAAGCCGTACCAGTCATCCAGCGGGTTGAAATCCGGTTGATCCCCGCGTGGGCGGGGAACGGACCGGGTCGGCGGCACCCTTGGCTTCGATTTGCGGTTGATCCCCGCGTGGGCGGGGAACGGCAGCGCCGCAAAAACACCCGCAACTACGTCACCGGTTGATCCCCGCGTGGGCGGGGAACGGCCGCTTTGCGAACTTGTCTGCCGCAGCGAGCGCGGTTGATCCCCGCGTGGGCGGGGAACGGACCGGATCCGTCTCGCGCAGTATAGCCAGCTGCGGTTGATCCCCGCGTGGGCGGGGAACGGAATGCCGCAACGGGCGTGACGGGCTATATCGACGGTTGATCCCCGCGTGGGCGGGGAACGGTCACCGCTTGTCGTGGTGTCGCTCTCTTGCAGCGGTTGATCCCCGCGTGGGCGGGGAACGGATCTGACTGTTCGAGCCGATCAGGTAACCCTTCGGTTGATCCCCGCGTGGGCGGGGAACGGGATCAGGGCGAATACCTCATGGGTCGGAATTTCGGTTGATCCCCGCGTGGGCGGGGAACGGTCTTCCCGAAGATGATTGGAATCACTGGGTTATTCAATTGTCAAAGAGCGCACCGATTCTTTCAGGTGAAATATTAACCTGAACGCGGCAGGAACTTCACCAGTTTCAAACCGTCGAAATCCTCGGGCATTCGCCGGTTCTGGCCGGCAGTGGCAAAGTCGAAGCCCTGATCGTTGGGGGCGCGCCACACCATAACCGCATCGCCGTCTTCCAGCCCGCCCAGAACCTGATCCCAGATCCGCCCGCGCGTCCGAGCCGAATAATCGCCAACAAACACGCCTGCCCGGATCTCTAGCAGCCAGGCCGCAAGACGCCCGCGCAGGCGCGGCGGTGCGCGGCTAACCACGATGACCATCATCGCCGCCGTCCTCCTCGTCCTCAAACGCCGGACCCAGCATGTCGGGGGCGGGCACGGGCTTGGGCAAGTCACCGGCCGCCAGAACGATCTCGATCTGCGGTATGATTTTCGACAAAAGCCCCGAACGGCGAAACGCATCGCGGCAGGCAAGCCGCACCGCCCGGTCGGGCGCCATGTCAAGCCTGCCCTTCGCCGCCTCTCCCGCGATGCGAAAGGCCTCGGGCACCACTGTTTGCAGCTTCCACAGGTCGGCGATGTCGTAAACGAAACTCAGGGGCTTGCCGGTGTGCAGGAAACCGATGGCCGGGGCATAACCGGCCGCCAGAACGGCCGCCTCGGTCAGCCCGTGCAGGCAGGCGGTTGCGGCCGAAAGGCAGCGGTTCGGGGTATCGCCCGCCTCCCAATCCTTGGGATCGTATTTGCGGCGGCTCCACTTCACCCCGTACTTCCGCGCCAGGAGTGCGTAGCTTTCGCGCACCCGCACACCTTCGATCCCGCGCAGCTGGTCGATGGAGCGCCGCTCCGGTGCGGCCTCGCCAAATCGGATCTGGTACATGCGACGCACGATGCGCAATCGCGCGGCGTCGTTCAAAGCCAAACTTGCCTGCCACAACAGCTTGTCGGATCGCGCCCCGCCCGGCTGACCGGCGGAATAAAGCCGCACGCCGCCTTCGCCAACCCAGGTGATCAATGTGCCCGTCCGCGCGGCAAGCGCCACAGCGGCATGGCTGATCCGCGCGCCGGGCTCCAGCATCAGCCCCGCCAAACCGCCCACCGGAAGCTGGGTCACCGTCCCGTCGGCATTGACCGCGCAAAAGGCGCCGTCGCGCACGTCAAGCCTTGCGCGTTCGACAAAGACCAGCTGTGCGCGGTCCCTGAGCGGGATGGGTCGCGGCGGCGGCAGGCCAGGCATCCCGGTCATTTTACGCCCTCCGGATCAGCATCAGCCCACAGCCGAACCCCTTGGCACGACCGAAGCCTTGCGCCAGCTTTGCAAGAAAGGCCTTGGGGTCGGTTACGGCGATTTCTCCGGTCAGGTCGAGGATACCGAACCGCGGCTCTCCCCTGCGCTTGCCCCTATGGCCCGGCAGGGTCAGAGTCTGGTAGTGTTGCACCTGGGTTCGCAGCGCCTCGAAGCCCGCGCGCGCGCCCTGCCCTGCCATCCATTCTGAAGCCGCCTCCGCCGCCAGATCCAGCCGCCTGGCATTGCGATCCGCCTTGGGCAGGCCGTGCAGCCGGTGCATCACGATATCGACCCGGTTGCGCTTTTCTCCACGCAAGTCGCGCGTGGCATTGGCGCGCAGAAGATAGGACAACCGGTCACCCGGCCGAAGGTCCGGAGCATGTTCGCGAATCTCCGGTGGCTCGAAAAGCGGGCTGGTCTGCGGCGGGCACACAGATTGCACGATAAACGCTCCCTCGCCCTCCGCGCGCCAGAGGAAATCGCGTTCCGCCGTGGGGTCGCCCGCGAAAAGCGACCAGATAAGCCGGTGATGTGCGTCTGCGCGCGCGCCGCCCTGTGCCGGATCCAGAAGCGCATCAAGGGCGGCAACCTGCGGATCGCGCGACAGACGCACACGGGACAAATAGATCATGGCGCCCCCTCGCCCGGGTCTTGCACCATGGCGGCGTTGACCTCGGGATGGGCAACGCTGTAGCGCCCCTTGCCGAAATGCCAGAGCCCACGATCGATGGCACGGTCGTGCCGGGTCTGCTGTCGCGCGGGCGCGTCCAGATCGGTGCCCTCGTCCGCGACGATCTCGATCATCTGTCGCGCCCCGATCCACGGCGGCAGGCGCAACTGCGTCAAGGCCCGGGCCGGATTGTCTGCCGCCACGATCCGCGGATCGAACGGCGCCGAAAGCGGGCAGGACTTGCGGCCCAGATAGACCTGAAATGCCGGGCGTTGCAGCGCCCGCGCCAGCCCGGGCAGATCGCCGCCCGACACCGCCACCCCGAAAACGCAATCGCATCGGTAGTCGCGACTGGTCAGCGTGGTGTTCAGCTTGTCGCTGCCGGCCGCTTCCCGCAGCGCCTCGGGCCGGGACTGCGGTGCCTTTACAGCGGCCGAGGGCACGGTCTGAACAGTATGATAGTCGCGCAACGGGGCGGAGCGCCCAAAACTGGCGACTGCAATATCCAGCTGCTCCAGATCCGCAAACGGCTGATCGCGCCTGCGTCCAAGCGCGGCACCCAACGTCCCGATCACCGCCGAACGGCCCGGCAGGCTTAGCGTACCGCGCCGGTCGTGCCCGCCGAACTCGCCCATGGCGCCGATGGCGGCGACCAGCTGAAAGATCAGATACTCACGCATCGGCGCACAAACCGCTTGCGGTTTCGGCTGCGAAAGCGGCGATCTCGGCAAGCGTCCCGTGTCCCTTTGGAACATCCATCATGCGGGTCTCAAAAGATATGCCATAGGCCCGGTCGATCTTGTCTGCCATATCGGTCAGGGCGTCGATACTCCCACCCAGATCCGGGGCTACCGCCTTGTGAAACGCGCCCGACAGGTCGCGCGGCTGCGCAGGCCCCCGCTCGACGCGAATGTATCCGGCGCGCGGGTGGTGGGCATGGCTATTCTGCTTGCCCTTTGGCGTGGCCGTCGCCAGCGCCCTGGCCAGCGCGTCGATGCCTTTCGCCGCCAACGCCTTGTCGCCGGCAAGGTTTTCCACCAGCAGATCGACATTCACACAGGCATAAAGATAGTAGATACCCGATCCGAACCCATTCTCGCCGAGGTGGCCCGCGCCGGCGTCCTCGTCGCGGGTCTTCAGATCATCCACCGCCGAAAACCAGTCATCCTGCACCTGCGCGCGATGGGTGGTAAAGGCATGCGCCAGCTGAACTGCGGCCTCGCGGTTATAGGCCGGGCTATCGGCCAGCATCCGTCCGAACATGGCGATATCCACCGCCCCGTCGGCACGCCGCAGCATCGCCTGCTTCAGCTCCTTGTCCTTGGGAAAGTCCTCGCCCGCCACGGCCTTCGCGGCCAAAGCGCGCGCCAGCGCCCATTCATCGGGCGAAACAAAGGCCAGCGTCGTGGCCTTGGTGCTACCCTTCTCCAGCTTGGAAAACACGGTGCCAATCTCGATCGCGATCCTCTTGGCCTCGGCCTCGGTCACTCCCTGTTGCGTCAACTCCTCGGCAAGCACCGTGGCCAGCCGCTGCGTCCGCGTGCCGATATTCCCGGCCAGATCCTGGGCGAAATAGCTGCTGTCCCGCACCGCGCGCTTCAGCGATTGCGACGAGATCCGAAGCCGCGGACTGCCGCCGATCAGCGCCTGTTTCGGCCGCCCCTGATCATCGCGGTTCGGGTTCGACAGTGGATAGGTTGTAAGCAAGTGAAATTGAACAAATGTTGTCATTGGGAAACGTCCTCAGGCTGGTTGTCCCAGGGCGCAACCGCCCGGTAATAATCAAAGCACCAGTTGGTGCGGGTCCGGTCGTTCCAGAAAAGGATCGCCGCTCCCAGATGCGCGACATTGACGGAATGTCGAACCGTCGGCAGGGCTCGCCTGATGGCGGTTTCAACATCTTCGTCCGATGATTGCACCAGCCGCTCGAACCGCAGCGGCGACAACGCGGGCGGATCGCCCACCCCTAACCGGCGCGGCAAACTGGCCTTCGCGTCTTCGCGCACATGCGCCAGAACCCGCGCCAGACGGGCGATCCTGGTACCGTCTCGCAGGCCGAGCGCCTGCGCCAGCTGATGCACCGGCTTGTGGCAGAGCACCGTCACATCGTCGCCCCGCCGAAGCCGCGCCGACAGCGCCTTTTGCTCCCCGGTCTTGCGCGATCCAAGCTCGCGTGTCCACCAGCCAAGGATGATCTGACCCGGTCTTTTGGTCTTCTCATGCTTACTCACGTCATCACCTCTCGCTGCGTCGTTCTTTCCGGTGGCACCACATCCAGACCAGCCCAAAGCGACTTGCCCTGCTTGCTGCGCCCATACACCAGCGCCATCAGTGTTGTGCGCTCTTCCACAATTTTCAGAACGCCCGTCGCCTTTTTCTTCTTGTCTTCAATGTTGGGGAACTTTTTCCAGTACAGCCCCGGCAGTGCCAACGCGTCGAACTGCGCCAGCGCCTGACGGCCAAGCGCCCCAAGAAACTTCTGCGAAATATCCGCCGCATCGAAATCAGGCGCGGACAGCACCGCCAACGCATCCAGAAAATCGCCTTCGGTCGCGCTCCAGAACTGTTCATATTCCGCGTCGCGGGCCGACCCTTCGGCTACAAGCGCCGTCAACGCCCGGCGCAGTGCCGATGCCACCGTCTCGGCCGCGCCGATCATGCTCTCGGCCTGCCTTTGCGCCGCCGCGTCGAACGTCAGAAGCGGCAGTTCCTCCCACAGGAAATCCTTGGGCTTCATGTTGTCCATCGCCCAGCCAGCGGCGATCATCCGCTTCGCCTGACGCCCATAGCGTTCATAAAACCCCTCGATACAGGCTGCCCGCAAACGAAGCCCGCTTTCCTGTTTCGGATCGCTCAGCAAGATGCCGATCCAGTTGCGCCAGGGCAGCCGCCCCGTGGCCGGGTGGCGCGGCAAAAGCTCGGCCCCTTCCTTCGGCCTGTAGTAGGGCGACAAAGGGTGCCGCCAAAGCCCGTAATTCGTTCCGTAGGGTCGCTGAACCACGCCGGTGACCCTGTCCGGCTCTGCCACAAGCCGAAGCCGGCGCGGCATTCCAAAGAACGCCTCGACCGGATGCGCCTGACCTGCTCCAACGCTTTGGTCCGCCTCGGAAGTCCGGGTGGGTCGCATCCAGGGCAGATCACCTGGGTTTGCGGGGCGGCCGCAGGGCACATTCGCCCAGACCAGATCCCACAGCCCCGTTCCCGGGTCGGCCAGCGTCACCAGCGGCCCTCCTCCCCGCATCGAGGTGCGGTTCCCCGCCCCGCCAGAGGGCGCGAACTGCTGAAAGGCATATAGCGCCATCGCCGCCAGCGGCAGGTCGAGTGCCGCGTAGCGATCGCGATGCACCATCAGATCGGCATTGTTCTTCGCCGTGTTGCCACCTGCGGAATCGATGAACAGCAGATCCGGCCCCGATGGCGCGCCGGGCAGATCCTCAAGGTCCTGCAAGAACTTCGGCCCGTCGCCCAGCAACGAGAATGCCGACGCGTATTCCGCCAGCCTCTCCTGCAATCGCACCGGATCGGACCTGCCCCCTTCCCACGAAAAGTCATCTTCAGGCGGCGTCGCCATGAACACCATCCCGATCAGCAGCTCATAACACGCAAGGTTCAGATCGGCTCGCGGCCAGTCGGGTGCAGCAATTTCAGGATCGGTCATCTGATGCGGCGCGATGGTGCGGCGCGACCCGTCCTTCAAACGGACAGGGATCCAAGAATCAGAGATCAGGTTGAGCGGCATGTAATTCTCAAAAAAATGGGATCAGGGCGAAAAATCGTGCCCGCAGTTGCCCCTCCAGCAATACTGAAACGGCAGTGAAAGGCTAGGAAGGCATCTTGATCATCTTGGCAACCTCCGCCTCACTGCGCGGCTGCGTCAACAGCCGGATTAGAGAAGTAGCGAAGGGGTGAGAGGAGATTCCCGCCCTTTCTTCGTTAGTATCGGGTCACAGGTAATGACCTGTCAACAGAAAATAATCCCCTTTCATACTAACCCCAATTACAGACTTATTATCCCCTTATCCCCGCATGGGCGGGGAGCTTACTCTGACTCCCATCACAGACGGGCCATCCCGAACAGTCAGGAACTGCCAAAAACTAAACCTCTTTCCCGGTCGTAAGACAAGCCCTCACAAATGGCGCCAGCCTCGCCAAGCGGGCAAACGACAAGGCGGGTTTGCATCCAGTCGGGCCAGCCTTCTTTTACCGCACTGACCTCCGGGGTCATCTGATCCGGCAGGGGTAGCCGGTCCAGCTTGTAGGCCGCCGCGCTGACCTCGGCGTATTGACGGGTCTCGGCCGACCAGACCTCGCCTTCGAGCGGCAGCAGCCCCTTGTCCGTAATCCTCGCCAAGACCAGGGCCCGCTGCTCGCGTCCCAGCCGGGTCGGAAAATCGGCCTCATCGGAAAAGCCTTTGATCCGGCGATATGGGCTGGCAAGATCGATCAGATTCTGTTCCGCAAGATCGCTTTGGGCATAACTCTTGCCGACCCGGTCGCGCTCCGCCTGATCCAGCACCTGCGGCAATTCCCCATCTGTCAGCCCCGCCTCGATCAGGTCACGCAGACCGCCGGGCGCGTCGATCGAACCCGCGCTGAAAATGGCACGCGCCGCCCGCCATTGCAGGTCCAGCGGATAGGTGAACGCCCCGCGATCCAGCACTTGGCGCAGCCAGAGGTCATCCGCCACCTGGTCGGGGTCCGGGGACAGCACATGCAGCACCGGCGACGGCCGAGGGCGCGTATTTTGCGGCCGACGGTCCATATGCCGCCATAGCCGCCCTGCCCTTTGCACCAGCGCCGGTATCGGCGCCAGGTCAGAGACCATCACATCAAAATCCAGGTCCAGCGAACTTTCGACGACCTGCGTTGCCACCAGCACCCGCCCCGGCCTGTCGCCCCGCCCCTTGCCAAACGTCGCCAGCGCCTGCGCCTCGTGGCGCATTCGATCCGCCAGAGCGAACCGCGCATGCAGCAGGTCCGCTTCGATGCCTCGCTCGCGCAAGGCAGTGGCCGCCTGGATCGCGTCGTCGACCGCATTGCGCACCCAAAGCGCCGCCGCCCCATCGGTCACGGCCCGATCCAGCAGGTCGAGAACGGATGCCACGTCCGGCACGCGCTTGACCGCAACCGGACCGCGCCTGCTTACCGTTGTCAGGCCGGTAACCTGCGAATGCCCCGCGATGCTCAGCGCCGGATAGGCGCGGCTCGTGGGCGGCGAAACGCCAAACGCCTCGCAGAGCATCTCCCGGAATGCCACCGGCAGGGTTGCCGTCATCAGGATCGCCGAACCGCCCATTCGCCGATGCAGCCGCAGAAGCTGGCACAGCTGCCCTGCCATATAAGGATCGCCCATTTCATGAACCTCATCCACGATCAGGATCTTCTGGCTCAACGCATAATGGCGCAGCATCGCGTGGCGTACGGGCAAGCCGGACAACAGCGCCTGGTCGATCGTCCCCACGCCGACATTGGCCAAAAGCGCCCGCCGTCGATCATCCGCAAGCCATGTGGTGCACGAGGGCAGCACCGGATCGGGTTCTGTCCGGATCACCTCGCGAAACCGGTGCGACAGCGTCGCCCGCCCATGCGCCAGCGCAACACTTGGCGGCGCGTCAAAAAGGCCGCCGACCAGATCGGCGACCCGGTCGAACATCGCATTGGCCGTGGCCATCGTCGGCAGGGCAAAGTAAAGCCCCTGGCCCTTGCCCGCCCGCATCATCCGCTGCGCAAGGATCAGCGCCGCCTCGGTCTTGCCAGAGCCGGTCTCGTCTTCGATCAGCGCAAGGATCGGGTGGTCGGGCAGGTCCACATCGCAGACGGACCGCTGCATGGGCCGCAAACTCCACGTCTGCGGGATGATCGAACACGACGACACTTGCGGAATATCGAGCCCCGCGCGCCGCACCGCTTGCGCCGCCTTGTCGCGCGCCAGATCAAGATAGGCCCGGGCATCCGGCCCGGCAGCGACCGGCGGAAAGAATGCCGGGTTCGATCCAATCCAGTCGGCCGTCGCGATCAACCCCGGCAACCACCAGCTTTGCGCCACGATTTCTTGCAAGGGCATTTCGAAACGTGCCTCGGGCCACAGTGCAATGAACTGGCGCAGACAGTCCCGCGCATCACCCGGCGCGCCTGGACCCGCCGCCACCCGCATCCTGTAGAAATCCTCTTTCTTCGGCGGGCATCCATGGTGACCGGCAATCGCCGCATAAAGCGCTTTTCGGGCATGGGAATTCACGGCAAGCGTGGCAAGATCGTCATCAAAATCTTGCAACCAAAGCTCGGTTACCTCCCAATGCCGGCCCTCCGTCTGCGGCTTTCCGTCGCGCAGCATGTCCCGGAAGCTGTCGCTAATCTTGCCCAGATCGTGCAAAGCTGCGGCCAGTGAATAAAAAGCCTTGCGCCCGGCAGGAATGTCGAGCCGCGCAACAAGGCACTCCGCGACCGCCCCGACGTCAATCATGTGATAAAGTGCAGGATGTTCGGTTCCGTCCTCGGGTGCGGACTTACCTGGCCAATCCAAAAGTGCCATCAGTCACTCCGGGCTCATCTGTCCGGGCCTGCCGGTGCGGCAGGCGGTTGACGGCGGAAGAGTTCCAATCCACGCGCGAGCTTCCCCCGGCGGCCATTAAGTTGCAGACCGGTTTTCTGGCGGATCAGGGCAATCTCCGCCTCGGTGAAGAAAGGATCCGACCCAGGGCTGTGTGGCCAGCGGTTGCCGTTCATTCCCAGAACAAGAAACTGGCGAACGGGCCGCCGCGGAAGCGCAAGTGATACCCCCTTCACAAGCCGTTGATGCCCAGTGACGTTAACCTGAGGAAACACCGCTTCAAAAGCGTGCACCATACGCTGTGCTGTTCGGTGTTCACAGCCGAATTCGTCTGTCACGTCCTGCAATCGGATTCGGTCATACCGCGAGGTCGCCATGTCAGCGACGCGCAACAGATTGGCAGCTTTTGAGAAGGTCATTCAGACAAACTCATTCCCGGATTGCGCTGACTATGCCAGAGCAGCATGACAATTTTTGTCATGCTGGCACATTCAACGTATCTAGCAAACCTGGAGGATCAACCTTCAGTTGTCGAGAGACCACATTCGATACCGTCCGTGACCAGTCACTTCTCGGATGAGCCCGTGTGCCTCCACCCACGCCAGATTGCGCTGAACGGCGGCGCGACTGGCGTTTGAGAGGCTTTGGCCATTGGTGCCGACACCAAGGCCAATCGGTGAAGATACTTCGCAAAGCAACCGGCGTGCGGCCCGACAAATGCGCCATGACGTTCTCTGTCCGCCCAGCCCATGCCTCAATACTGTCCAAGTGACGCATTGCGGCCAGTGCGCCTAGCGGCAATAGGGGCCGGAACGGTGATCTGCCGTATCCAGGTGGAAATGATCTTTGTGGAAATGGTCTGATTCGGGGCCCAGAACCGTACCAAAGGGGCCGCAGGCCGATTTGTGCATCCGTGTCAGAAGCGCGCCTTCCGCGCCCTTGCCCCAGCCGCTTTGCACATTGAGCGTCGCCCCGTTGGCCAGCGTGATGGCAGAGATATCCACGGCCTTGCCCCGGCCGTGTTCCGAAACCTTCGCGCCTGGCTGATTGTTGCGGGTGCGGCAGGCATAGCCCGATGCCACCTCAAGCTTGGCGACACCGCCGCCCAGCCGTTTGACATGCGGCTTCACGCCCTTCTTCACCCAGCTCTTCAGCGCCTTGGCGGTTTCGCAATCCATGGTCGCCGGCCGGTTCAGCATCACCCCGTCGACCGACGTGATCCGCACCGGGCGATCGATGCCGCAGCCCGCCAGCCGCCCCTCGATCGGCGCCAGTCGCACGCCGATGATTCCCCGGTCGCCACACACCGCACCCGCGCTGGAGGTGGCGACAGGCGCGGCGGGTGCGCGCACCGCGGCCGCGGCGGGTCTGACCAACCCGGACGGGCGCAGCCGGGGCCACAGGGAGCGCATGCCGGCAAGGGAGGCGCTGGCGGCGCCGGACATCCGAACCGGCGCGCTTCGGGCAGCGGTTCGGGCGGCAGGGCGCAGGCGAGGACGCACCGCATCGACGGGCGGGGCGAACACCGGCAACAGGCGCGGCATCAGAACCGGGCGCGGGCGCGGCAGGGGCGAATGGTCGGGCGCCGCGGGCGCGGCCTCGCCCGCCAGCAGGGCGAGCAGCATGGCGACAAGGGCGGCGCCGCGCCTCATGATCCCGTCTTGGCGCGCCCGAAATTCGGCGCGTCCGTATCCTGCCCCGCTTCGATGATGCCGCGACGGATCGCGCGGGTGCGGGTGAAGTAATCGAACAGATGGTCGCCATCCCCGGTGCGGATCGCCCGTTGCAGCGCGAACAGCTCTTCGGTGAACCGGCCGAGGATTTCCAGCGTCGCGTCCTTGTTGTTCAGAAACACGTCGCGCCACATCGTCGGGTCGGAGGCCGCGATGCGGGTGAAATCCCGAAACCCGGCGGCGGAATACTTGATGACCTCGCTGTCGGTCACCCTGCGCAGGTCATCGGCCACGCCGACCATCGTGTAGGCGATCAGATGCGGCGCGTGGCTGGTGACGGCCAGCACCAGATCATGGTGGTCGGGGTCCATCTCATCGACATGGGCGCCCATCGCCTCCCAGAGGCGGCGCAGCCGGGCAATCGCCTGCGGATCCGTGCCTTCGGCCGGCACCAGCAGGCACCACCGGTTGTCGAACAGTTCGGCAAAGCCCGAGCGCGGGCCGGAATGCTCGGTCCCGGCCAGCGGGTGGCCGGGGATGAAATGCACGCCCTCTGGGATATGCGGCGCCACCGCCTCGATCACCGCGCGCTTGACCGAACCGGCATCGGTGACGGTCGCGCCCGGTTTCAGATGCGGCCCGATCTCTTCGGCGACAGCGCCCATCACGCCCACCGGCACGGCCAGCACCACCAGATCGGCGTCTTTCACAGCCTCGGCGGCGGTTTCCACCACCCGGTCGCACAGCCCGATCTCTTGCGCCACCTGCCGTGTCTGGGCCGAACGGGCGGTGCCCACGATCTCTTTCGCCAGGCCACCGCGGCGCATGGCGTGGGCCATCGATCCCGCGATCAGTCCAAGGCCGATCAGGGCGACACGGTCGTAGATCACGCTCATCAGGCCTGGCCCTTGAACGCCCGGACGGCATGGGCCACCCGGCGGCACGATGCCTCGTCGCCCACCGTGATCCGCAGACAGTGCGGCAGCTTGTAGCCGTTGACGCGGCGCACGATGATGCCCTGCGATTTCAGCCATCCATCGCAGGCTTCGGCCTCTGCCGGCGAGGCGAAGCGCGCCAGAATGAAATTCGCGGTCGATGTGTCGGACGGCACCCCGGCCTCGGCCAGCGCTTCGGCCAGCCAGGCCCGCAGACGGGCGTTATCGGCCCGGCAGCGTTCGGTATAGTCAACATCGCGCACAGCGGCCTCGGCGGTTTCAAGCTGTGTCTGGCTCAGGTTGAACGGCCCGCGCACACGGTTCAGCACATCGATGATCTCTGCCGGGCCATATCCCCAGCCGATGCGCAGCCCGCCCAGCCCGTAGATCTTGGAAAACGTGCGCGTCATCACCACGTTGTCCCGCGCCTCGACCAGCGCCGCGCCGCCGTCATAGCCTTCGACGAACTCGGCATAGGCGCCATCGAGCACCAGGATCGCCTGCGGCGGCAGCCCGTCGGCCAGGCGCGCGACCTCGTTCCCGCCGACCATCGTGCCGGTGGGATTGGCCGGGTTGGCGATGAACACCAGCCTGGTACGCTCGTTGCAGGCGTCGAGGATGGCATCCACATCCACCACACGCTCTCGCTCGGGCACTTCCACGGGGGTGGCGCCGGCGGCAAGGGTAGAGATGCGGTACATCGAAAACCCGTGTTCGGTGTGGATCACCTCGTCCCCCGGGCCGGCATAGGCCTGGCACAGGAAGGTGATGATCTCGTCCGACCCGACGCCACAGATCACGCGGCCCGGATCAACCCCGTGCACGTCGCCGATGGCCTGGCGCAGCTTGGCGTGATCGGTCGGCGGATAGCGGTGCAGCTGATGGGCCGTCCGCGCGAAGGCCTCCTTCGCCTTGTCGGACGGGCCGAACGGGTTCTCGTTCGAGGAAAGCTTGACGACCTCCGCCACGCCGTCCAGATGGGATTGCCCGCCCTGATAAGGCGCAATCTCCAATATTCCGGGCTGGGGGCGTATCTGTGACATGGTTCTCTCCTGCTAGCCCGATTTCTAGCCCCGCTGCGGGGGCATGGCCAGACGGAAACACAACCGTGCGGCGCGGATGGTCAGTATTTCTTGCCGCTGCGCGCCGTCATCCAGTCCATCGCGGCCATCAGCACGCCCGAGATCACGAAGGTCAGATGGATGACGACCAGCCATTTCAGCTCGGTCGCGCCGAAGGCTGCATCGGCATCCGCCTGCCCGATCTCCATGAAGCGTTTCAGCAGATGAATGGCAGAAATCGCCACGATCGAGGCGATGAGCTTCATCTTCAGCCCCGAGAAATCGACCGTGCCCATCCAGCTTGGCCGGTCGCCGCCATCGTCGATATCAAGCTTGGAGACGAAGTTTTCATAGCCCGAGAACAGCACGATCACCAGAAGGTTCGCCGCCAGCGTCAGGTCGATCAGCGTCAGGATGGCAAGGATCGCCTTGTCGCTGCTCATCACCAGAACCTGCGGCGCGTAATAGGCCAGTTCCCGCAGGAACACGACCATCAGCATGGCCAGCGAGACCACCAGCCCCAGATACATCGGCGCCATCAGCCAGCGCGAGGCGAAAAGCCCCTGTTCGAATTTGCGTTCGATAACGGATTTGTCGGCCATGTCGCTGCCCCCTGTTCGCCTGATACGCGCGGATAGGGCATCGGCGGGCGTGGCGCAATGCGGCAATGCGGCAATCGCATGACCTGAATCAACGCGCAGCCGCGACAATCGGCTAGGACTTGGACAGGCGAACAGGCTGGCGGCCCCCGTGGCAAGGCCCCGGCGCGGCAGGGAAAAGGGCCCGGATGAGCGAGATTTTCATATGGCTGAACGATCAGCTTCTGCGCATGCAGTGGCTCTCGGATCTCGTGACGCTGCTGGTGCGCGATGGCTTCGGCCTGGATGTGACGGGGCGCATCGGCGGCAGCGTTCACTTCTTCATCTATGACGTCATCAAGATCTTCATCCTGCTGTCGGTGCTGATCTTCACCATCTCCTATGTCCAGAGCTATTTCCCGCCAGAGCGGACCCGGCGGATTCTGGGGCGGCACACCGGGCTGGGGGCCAATATCCTGGCTGCGCTGCTGGGCACGATCACGCCGTTTTGCTCCTGCTCGTCGATCCCGCTTTTCATCGGCTTCACCAGCGCCGGGCTGCCGCTCGGGGTGACCTTCTCTTTCCTGATCTCCTCGCCGCTGGTCGATCTGGCCTCTGTCATTCTGCTGGCCAGCATCTTCAGTTGGTGGATCTCGCTCGCCTATGTGCTGGTCGGGCTGGTTCTGGCAGTGATCGGCGGCACGCTGATCAGCCGGCTGAACATGGAAGATCAGGTGGAAGCCTTCGCCTATAACAGCCCCGTGATCGACCACGGCAACGAGACGCTCAGCCGGGGCGAGCGGCTGTCCTTCGCCCGCGAGCAGGTGGCCGAAATCGCCGGCCGCGTCTGGCTTTATGTGCTGATCGGGGTGGGTATCGGCGCGGCGATCCACAACTGGATCCCCGAACATCTGATCTCTGCCCTGCTCGGGCAGGATCAGTGGTGGTCGGTGCTGGTGGCGACGCTGGCGGGGATTCCGATGTATGCCGACATCTTCGGCACGTTGCCGATCGCCGAGGCGCTGGTGGCCAAGGGCGTCGGGCTGGGCACGGCGCTGGCCTTCATGATGTCGGTCACGGCGCTGTCGCTGCCGTCGATGATCATGCTGAAACGGGTCGTGAAACTGCCGCTGCTGATCGTGTTCATCACAATCGTGACCGTGGGAATCATCGTGATCGGCTATACGTTCAACAGCGCCCAGCATCTTTTCATCTGAAACGGAGACAAGGAATGATCATCAAAATTCTGGGAACCGGCTGCAAGAAATGCACGGCACTGGGCGAGAACGCGAAAGCGGCGGCAGAGGCTGCGGGGCTTTCGCCCGAGATCGTGAAGGTTACCGATCAGGCGGCCATCGCCGGATATGGCGTGATGTCCACCCCGGCGCTGGTCATCGACGAAAAGGTGGTTTCCACCGGCAAAGTGCTGAACCCGGCGCAGATCGGCGCACTGCTGACCGCCGGTTAAGACACCGGCACCGCGCAAAAGAAAACCCGCCACTGGGGCGGGTTCTCCAAATTCTCTGCAGGGGTCGGCGAAGATCAGTTCTTCGCGTAGAATTCCACGACCAGGTTCGGCTCCATCATCACCGGATAGGGCACGTCGCCGAGTGACGGGGTGCGGGTGAAGGTGGCGGTCAGCTTGGAATGGTCGACCTCCAGGTAATCCGGCACGTCACGCTCGGGCAGCTGGATCGCTTCCAGAACCAGCGCCATCTGCTTGGAACGCTCACGCACTTCGATCACGTCGCCCTCTTTCACACGGTAGGAGGGGATGTTCACGCGCTGGCCGTTCACGGTCACGTGGCCGTGGTTCACGAACTGGCGGGCGGCAAAGACGGTCGGCACGAACTTGGCGCGGTAGACAACGGCGTCCAGGCGGCGCTCGAGCAGACCGATGAGGTTTTCACCGGTGTCACCTTTGACACGCTCGGCTTCACCATAGATGCGGCGGAACTGCTTTTCGGTCAGGTCGCCGTAATAGCCCTTGAGCTTTTGCTTGGCGCGCAGCTGGATGCCGAAGTCCGACAGCTTGCCCTTGCGACGCTGGCCGTGCTGGCCGGGGCCGTATTCGCGACGGTTGACCGGGGATTTCGGACGACCCCAGATGTTTTCGCCCATCCGGCGATCGAGTTTGTACTTGGCAGACGTGCGTTTGGTCACGGCTGATCTCCTTCGTTAGAGCGGCGCCCGGAGGCGCCCGTGAAGGGCGTTGTCCTTTCCCTGACGGGAGACAGGCATCCCCTTGCGGGGGCCACCAACACCAATGAATAGACCGGCCTTGGCGGCCGGGAATGGGGGCTTATACAGCCCGTCCGCGCAGAGTCAATGCCGCAGCCCGCCCTCATGCTGCAAAATCGCCGCCTCCGAATTGGAAAGGTTCCGGCGGGCGAATGCGCCATAGCTGTGCGGATCATGCTTCAGCGCGGGCAACAGCCCCAGAAGCCGCGCGCGCTGATCGGGGTTGACCGCATCAAGCGAGGTATTGGCGGGGTGAAAGCTCTCGGTCTCTACCCCGTTGGCCCAGACGATCTGATGCCGTTCCAGCATCAGATGAATATAGGTGACCTCGCGCAGCGTGTGGTCGATGGTGATCGTCCTGTCGTTCAGCAGATCTTCGGCGGCCACCAGAACCTCGGGCGTCTGGAACAGAACCTCGGCGGCACGGCCCTTGATCAGCAGGCGGTGCTGTGGCGATACGATCAGATCGCCCCCGGGCCTGTCCTCTCCCAGCGCGCCGTGCCGGATACGCACCGGGCGCAGATGCGGCATCGCGTAAAGCCGCGCGCCCGACATCCTGCGCCGGCCCGTCCACAGGATTTCCCGCGCGCCGTCGTCTTTCGTGTGAAGCAGGTCGCCCGGATGCAGATCCTGCACCGGGCGCGGGCCTTCGGGCGTGTCGATCAGCGTGCCTTCGGCGAAACAGATCACACCCTGGGATTTGTCCAGATGCTGGGTAGGCTGCGACGTCTCCGCGATCTGGCGCACGATCCACAGATCGGTGTCGGCCGGCGGCAATTCGTTGATGAACATCAGCAGCGGCGCGCGCCCGGCGCCCAGGCTGATTTCGGTGGCGGTAAAGCTGTGCGTGCCATCCGTCACCACAAAGCCGCGATCAAGCAACGGTTCGTCCGACGCATGATGAATGGATCTGGCAGGGTCCAACGCCGTGCCGACAAGGCGGTGCACGGATTTCGCCGCGCGCCTGCGAGAGTCCTCCTCCCCGTCCGCGCCATCCAGAAGAAGAAGGTCCGCCGGCCCATCGAGCCGCGTCGCCGCGCCTGTTCTGCGCCATGACGACCCGACCGCCAATGCCCCGACAGGTGCCGCCAGCACCCCGTCAACTTCTGTTTGCGCCCAGGGAATGACGAACGTGCCACGAAAGCCCGTTTTCATACCTGATTGCCTGCCTCAGTATATTATTATTACCCGGCAGGTTAGCACGCATTCTTAAGGTTTGGAAGAGGGTGATTCGGCGGGTCCCTCAGAAACGGTAGCGCAGGTTCAGCGTGCCCAGCGTCTGGCCTTGGGATTGCTCGTCGAATTCCTCGCTCAGCCATGTCAGGCCATAGAAGATGCCGATACGCGCGGCCTCCCAGTGCATGCCGGCCCGCAGCCGCGTGCGGGACGTGCTCATGTCGACGTTTCCGTGGGACGGCAGGTATCGGCTGTCCACCATCAGTGCCGTGTCCGCCCCCAGCACCATCGAGACGCCCTCGTTCCCGCCATAGGTGGCGCCGTAGAGATGCCCCGTCGTGACATCGCGCAGCGTAAGCTCGCCGGCGCCCACATTGCCGATCACGAGGTCGCCGCCGATCCGCAGAAAAGTCTCGACCCCGGCCTGCGCCTCGATGAAGGGGCGCATCCGCGCGCGTTGCGATATATGGAACGGCCGCGCCGCCTGCATCGAGATCGTGGGATAGATCGCGTTGCCGATCTGGTTGTCCGCCGCCGTATCGGGCGAAGGCTCATCGATCCAGTCGTGAATGGTATCCTGAAAGCTCGCGATGCCGGTTTGCGACCCGGTGACCACCAGATCGGCGCCATAGGAAATCTCGGTGCCGCCACGGCCGAAATGCGTGTGCAGCCCGAAGCTCAGCGCGCCGGCATAGCGCCGATCCTGCGGCGAGGGGTTGGTCAGCGACTCCGGCGCGAAGATCTCGGCGCGCAGGCGGTATTCCAGGATCTCGCCCATCGCACTCGGAAGCACGCCATCCCAGCTCCGGCCGGTGACCTTGCTGAAGCTGTAGGAACCCGAGCGCCAGCGGTCTTTGCCGTCGCCCAGGCGGTCATTGCTGAAAATGCTGCCATAGCCGAGGGTCTGCCGCTCTTGCGCCACGCCTGCGTTGAATGGAAAAAGCGCCAGGACGAGCGCCGCCCGGATGACGAATTTCATGCCTTACCTCGAAGTTATGTTCCTGCCTGTGGGCCGACGTAATACCTCTGGTTGCACGCCAAGCCTAGCCCTTGCATGCAACGAAGCAGCGGGTGTCACCTAACCGCACTTCGAATAGCCGCAGCTCATGCAGGTCATGCAGCCCTCGACCATGCGCATGTCATACTGGCCGCAGCTGGGGCAGGCCTTGCCGCGCGGGCGTTCGCCCACCGCCAGCGCCTCGGCCTGCGGATCCGTCTTCAGGCCCATCCCCTCGCCGTCGATGAAACCGATGGCCACCAGATGCCGCTCGATCACGCCGCCGATCGCCGCCAGGATCGAGGGGATGTACTTGCCCTGCATCCACGCGCCGCCGCGCGGATCGAATACCGCTTTCAGCTCTTCCACGACGAAAGACACATCGCCGCCGCGCCGGAACACCGCGCTGATCATCCGGGTCAGCGCCACCGTCCAGGCGAAATGCTCCATGTTCTTGGAGTTGATGAACACCTCGAACGGGCGGCGGTGGCCGTTGATCACCACATCGTTGATGGTGATATAGATCGCGTGTTCACTGTCGGGCCATTTCAGCTTGTAGGTATTGCCCTCCAGCGCCTGCGGCCGGTCCAGCGGTTCGGCCATGTAGATGACATCGCCGTGGGGGATCGCCGGCTCTTGCCCGAGGGCGGCGGCGACTTCGGGTGCGGAATCCTGAGTATTTTCACCGAGAAGAAGAGCAGCGGGCGCCACGTTCAGGGCGGTGGCGATTTTCTGCAACGTATCAGCAGTGGGGGATTTCACCCTCCCCTTGAGGATGTCGTATACGGCTGTTGCATTCGTCCCCGCCTTTTCGGCAACTTTCTTAGCGTTGGTGTTCCGCAACTTCATCGCCGATTCGATACGTTCAGCGATCGTCTCACCTGCCAGTGGCAACTCTTCTGTCGCCACACTCAGCACACTCCCCGTCACGTCATTCGGGCGATAGGTCGTGCAGCCTTTGCAGCCGGTCTCATAGGCTTCGAGATAGACCTCCCGGAACGCGTCGAAGGAGATATCCTCGGGGCAGTTGATGGTCTTGGAGATACTCGAATCCACCCATTTCTGCGCCGCCGCCTGCATCCGCACATGATCCAGCGGCGCCAGCGTCTGGGCGTTCACGAAATAGTCGGGCAACGCCTTGTCGCCGAATTTTTCGCGCCACAGCCGCACGGCATAATCCACCACCTCTTCCTCGGTGCGCGACCCGTCTTTTTGCAGCACCTTGCGGGTATAGGCATAGGCAAACACCGGCTCTATCCCGCTCGAGACATTGCC
The DNA here is from genome assembly GCF_014196965.1 of Actibacterium naphthalenivorans. GTDB lineage: Bacteria > Pseudomonadota > Alphaproteobacteria > Rhodobacterales > Rhodobacteraceae > Actibacterium_A > Actibacterium_A naphthalenivorans. The sequence continues at coordinate 908,820 of NZ_JACIEQ010000001.1, forward strand.
GGCATAGAGGCTGATCGTGCCGGTGGGCGCGATCGAGGTCAGCAGCGCGTTGCGGATGCCGTGTTCGCGGATCGCCTCGCGCACGTCCGCGTCCATCTGCACCATGTGGCCGGTGGCGAGATATTTCTCGGCGTCGAACAGGGGGAACGCGCCCTTTTCCTTGGCCAGTTGCACCGAGGCCAGATAGGCGGCGCGCGCGATCCGGTGCAGCCAGCGCTCGGTCTGGCGCGCCGCCTCCTCGGACCCGTAGCGCAGGCCGACCATCAGCAGCGCATCGGCCAGCCCCGTCACCCCCAGCCCGATCCGGCGCTTGTTGGCGGCCTCTTCAGCCTGTTGCGGCAGCGGAAAGCGCGAGGCGTCCACCACGTTGTCCATCATCCGCACGGCGGTGGCGACCAGCGTATCCAGCTCCGCCTCGTCCAGCTCGGCGATCGCGTCGAACGGGTTGCGCACCAGCCGCGCCAGGTTGATCGAGCCCAGAAGGCAGGCGCCGTAGGGCGGCAGGGGCTGTTCGCCGCAGGGGTTGGTGGCGGCGATGGTTTCACAATAGCTCAGGTTGTTCATCTGATTGATGCGGTCGATGAAGATCACACCGGGCTCGGCATAATCATAGGTCGCGCGCATGATCCGGTTCCACAGGTCGCGCGCCTCGACCGTGTGATAGATCTTGTCATCGAACACCAGATCCCAGCTGCCGTCGGCCTTCACGGCCTCCATGAAATCATCCGTCACCAGCACCGACAGGTTGAAATTGCGCAGCCGCGCCGGATCCTGCTTGGCGGTGATGAACTCTTCGATATCGGGGTGGTCGCAGCGCATCGTGGCCATCATCGCGCCCCGGCGCGACCCCGCCGACATGATGGTGCGGCACATCGCGTCCCACACATCCATGAACGACAGCGGCCCGGACGCATCCGCCGCCACGCCCTTCACATCCGCGCCCTTGGGCCGGATCGTGGAGAAATCATAGCCGATGCCGCCGCCCTGCTGCATGGTCAGCGCGGCCTCTTTGAGCATGTCGAAAATGCCGCCCATCGTGTCGGGGATCGTGCCCATCACGAAGCAGTTGAACAGCGTCACCGCCCGCGCCGTGCCGGCCCCCGCCGTGATTCTGCCCGCGGGCAGGAACTTGAAATCCTCCAGCGCGGCAAAGAACGCATCCTCCCACGCGCCGGGCTGCTCTTCGGGCGCGGCCAGGGCGCGGGCGATTCGGCGCCAGCTGTCCTCCACCGTCTGGTCCACGGGGGTGCCATCCGCCTCTTTCAGCCGGTATTTCATATCCCAGATCTGCTCGGCGATGGGGGCGGAAAAGCGCGTCATGTATTGGTCCTTGGCGGAAGGGGTGGGGTTTTCGACAATAGAATTTCGCCGGCATGGGCGCAAGATTTGGTTGCTCCGGACGCGCGAAATACTATCCTAAGCGAATGCCCGAGTCACATCATATCAACCTCGTCAAACTGTGCGTCGGCGCCGAAAAGGTCGAGGATCTGATCGCATGGCAGGCCGAACGCCACGCGCAAACCGGCGCCGCGCCGCGCCATGTCACCCGCATGTGGCCGAAACGCGCCGAAGAGCTGCTTGACGGCGGCTCGCTTTACTGGGTGTTCAAGGGGGCGATTCTGGCCCGCCAGAAGGTGCTGCGGCTGGATGAGGTGCAGGGCGAGGATGGCATCCGGCGCTGCGGCATCGTGCTGGACCCGCAGGTGATCCGGACCGAGGCCGTGCCGCGCCGCCCGTTCCAGGGCTGGCGCTATCTGGCGCCCGGTGACAGCCCCCGCGACCTGCCCGAAGGGCGCGCCCGCGACGATGCGCTGCCGCCCGGGCTGATGGCGGCGCTGGCCGAAATCGGCCTGCGCTAGTCGCCCAGCCCGAGGCGCGCAGACAGTTCGGTGAAGCTGGCGCGCATCTCGTCGCTCCACCCCGCGCGGCGGCTTCGGAACAGCGTGGCCTGGCTTTTGTGCACGCAGCCATCCGACAGCATCTTCAGATGGTTGGCCCGCAGCGTCTCACCTGTCGAGGTGATGTCGGCCACCGCCTCTGCCGTCAGGTTCTTCACCGTGCCCTCGGTCGCGCCCTGGCTGTCGACCAGCTGATAATCCGCCACCCCGGCCTCGCGCAGGAATTCGCGCACCAGCCGGTGATATTTCGTGGCGATGCGCAGCCGGAACCCGTGCGTGGCACGAAACGCCGCCGCCGCCGCATCCAGATCGGCCAGCGTATCGACATCGGCCCAGAACTTCGGCACCGCGATGATCAGATCGGCATGGCCGAATCCCAGCGGTTCCAGCTCGCGGATCTTGGTTTCCCAATCCGCGATCTTCTCGCGCACCAGATCCGATCCGGTGACGCCAAGCTGAACCCGCCCCGCCGCCAGTTCGCGCGGGATCTCGCCCGCCGACAGCAGCACCAGTTCGATCCCGTCGACACCGTCGACCGCACCGGCATATTCGCGCTCCGACCCTGTCCGGCGCAGCGAGATGCCCCGCTCCGCGAACCAGTCGAAGGTCTTTTCCATCAGCCGCCCCTTCGACGGCACGCCCAGTTTCAGCGTCATTGCCCGGCCTCCCTCAGCGCCAGAACCTGCGCCGGGCGGATCACGCCGCCAACCGCGGGAATCGACCGGCCCTGCCCCAGCACCCGCGTCAGCGCGTCATAGCGCCCGCCTGTGGCCACCGGCGGCAGATCGGGCCGCGCCTCGGCGTAGAAGCCGAACACGAAACCGTCGTAATATTCCATCGTGGTACGGCCATAGCTTGCCTCGAAATCCAGCCCGTCCACATCGATGCGCCGCGCGGTCAGCGCGTTCAGCCGCCGCTCCATCCGGGCCACGGCGCTGGTGATATTGGGCAGGTCCACGGCCACGTCGCGCAGGTTTTCCAGCGCATTGGGCGAGGTTTCGCGCAGCGACAGGATGTGGTCGAGGATCTCGACCTCGCCGGCGCCGATCGGCGGGGTCGCGGCATCCTCTTCCAGCGCGGCGATGCGGGTCATCACCTCGGCCCGGCTGCGCAGCCCGATCTCGGGGCCCGCCTGATCCAGAACCGCCTCGGCACCAAATTTCTGAACGTCGTTCAAAAGGCGCACCCGCTCATCGGGCTCGGCCAGGCGCCCGCCGAACCGGTCCAGCAGCGCGCGAAACCGCCGGGGCCGCCACAGGTGGCGCTTCAGCGCGGCCTTGCGGCGATCCGTGGTCGAAAGCCCATCGACCGCAGCCAGCAGAATGCCGATATCCCCCGTCGCGGCGCGCAGCCCGAGCGGCTGCAGAACCTCGGCGAACAGGCCGAACACCTCTGCATCGGCGTGATCCGGATCGGCCCGGTCGAACAGCTCGAACCCCACCTGGAAATACTCGCTGGGCCGGCCAAGCTCATGTTCCTGCTTGCGGAACACCTCGCCCATATAGGTATAGCGCGCCGGTTCCGCGCCGTCGTTCATATGCATCTGCACCACGGGCACGGTGAAATCCGGGCGCAGCATCATCTCACCGCGCAGCGGGTCAGACGTGACATAGGCGCGCGACCGGATATCCTCGCCATAAAGATCCAGAAGCGTGTCGGCCGGTTGCAGGATGTCGGTTTCCACCGGCAACGCGCCGGCGGATTTGAACATCTCGAAAAGCCGCGCGGCCTCGGCGCGGTTTGCCGCCTTGGTATCCATGCTCAGCCCTCGGCCCGGTCTATGATCCGGCGCACCTCGGCGACCAGATCGGCGCGGGCAACCTCGAACTGCGCGGGCTGGGATTTCCATTCCTCGTGGCTGGCGCTTTGCGCGATCTTGGCGCCCAGGAACAGATCCTTGATCTGCACCACGCCGCGCGCCGCCTCGTCGCTGCCCTGGATGACCGCGACGGGCGAATTGCGTTTATCTGCATATTTGAGCTGATTGCCGAAGTTCTTGGGATTGCCCAGATAAACCTCTGCCCGGATACCCGCTGAACGCAGTTCACCAACCATCGACTGATAGTCGGCCATCCGGTCACGGTCCATTACGGTCACGACGACGGGGCCCTGCGGCGCGGCGCCGATCCGGCCCTTGGCGCGCAGCGCGGCCAACAGCCTGTCCACCCCGATCGAAACGCCGGTCGCGGGCACGGCCTGCCCGGTGAACCGCTTGACCAGATCGTCGTAGCGTCCGCCGCCCGCCACGCTGCCGAACTGGCGCGGGCGGCCCTTTTCATCCAGGATTTCGAAGGTCAGTTCGGCCTCGAACACGGGGCCGGTGTAATAGCCAAGGCCGCGCACCACGCTCGGGTCGATCTCGATCCGTTCCGGGCCATAGCCCTGCGCGGCCAGAAGCGCCGCGATCGTCTCCAGCTCGCGCACGCCCTCGGCGCCGATGGCAGAGCCCTCGACCAGTTCTTCAAGCCGCGCGCAGGTCTCTGCGCCGCTGTCGCGCTTCGCGGCCAGAAAGCCCATCACGACCCCGGCCTGCGCGTCACTCAGATTCGCCCCGTCGGTGAAATCTCCGCTTTCGTCCTTGCGGCCCGCGCCCAGCAGCGCGCGCACGCCCGCCTCGCCCAGCCTGTCCAGCTTGTCGATGGCGCGCAGCACGATGCCGCGCTCATGGGCGAACCTGTCGGGGTCGGACGGGTCCAGCACGCCGGCCACCTCCATCACCCCGTTCAGAACCTTGCGGTTGTTGACCCGCACGATGTAATCGCCGCGCGGAATGCCCACCGCCTCGAGCGTGTCCGACAGCATCGCGCAGATCTCGGCATCAGAGGCCACAGAACCGCTGCCCACCGTATCGGCGTCACATTGATAGAACTGGCGGAACCGCCCCGGCCCCGGCTTTTCGTTGCGCCAGACCGGCCCCATCGTATAGCGCCGGTAGGGCGTGGGCAGATCGTTGCGGAACTGCGCCGCCACGCGCGCCAGCGGCGCCGTCATGTCATAGCGCAGCGCCAGCCAGTCGCCGTCCTCCTCCTGCCAGGCGAAGACACCGGCGTTCGGGCGGTCCACGTCGGGCAGGTATTTGCCCAAAGCCTCGAGCGTTTCCACGGCCGACGTTTCCAGCGGATCAAAGCCATAGCGATGATAGACATCGGCAATCGCATCGAGCATCTGCTTGCGCTCGGTCACGTCCGCGCCGAAATAGTCGCGGAAGCCCTTGGGCGTTTCCGCCTTGGGGCGCCGGGGTTTCTTGTCCTTGGCCATCGCTTTTCGTCCCTTCCGTCGGGTTCGCGCGGGGCATAGCGGATGGGGAACGGCGGGGCAAGGCGGGGCGGAAATCGGGCATGTGATTTCCGGGGGAATTCGCTATGAAGCCCCCAGGACAAATTGGCATATCGGAGCCCGCAATGAGCGATGACCGGCTGACACTTCTGGAAGAGCGGATCGCGCATCTGACCGCGGCGGTGGACGATCTGTCAGATGTGGTCGCGGCACAGGCGACCGAGATCGCGCTGCTGACCAACCGGGTGCGCATGCTGATGCAGCGTGAGGCCGAGCGCGAGTTCGATCAGGGCGGCACCGTGCCGCTGGCCGATCAGAAGCCGCCGCACTGGTAGCGCTCAGAACTGAAGCAGCATCCGCCGGACCCCGATGCCGAAGGCCAGAATGCCGACAGCAACCGTCAGCGGCCGTTTGGGCACCCGGCGCGCCAGATGCCCGCCGATCAGCGCGGCGGGCAGCCCCCCGACAACCAGCCCGGCGACCGAACTGCCCACGTCGGACCAATCCGTATTCTCGCCCCACATACCGCCCGCGAATGTCGCGCCAAGCGTCAGGAACACCGCGAAAGACACCATAAGCTCGGCAAAGGCGGAACTGCCGATCGCGTTGCGCGGGTTGACGCCTGCCCCCAGCAGCGCAGAGCTGACGATCGGCCCCCAGCTGCCGCCGATCCCCTCGATCAGGCCGCCCGCCCCGCCGATCAGACCAAGACGCGTGGTGCCCAGAACCCTCGGCGCCGATCCCCGCAGACCGCGCAGAATGATCAGCGTGCCGATCAGCAACAGGTAGCTGGCGATCATCAGGTTCAGCAGATCGCCCTTCAGGTTCGACAGGACCAATGCCCCGACCAGCCCGCCGACGATGCCCGACACCGCCAGCCGCCGCGCCATCGGCCAATCGGTGTTGCGGTTGGCCTGATGCGACAGCGCCGCCACCGTACCGGTCGGGATCTTCGCGGCATTCACCGAGGCCGAAACCAGCGCAGGCGTCACGCCCTGCCCCAAAAGGATGGCCGAGGATATGACACCGAACCCCATGCCAAGCGCCCCATCCGCAAGCTGCGCGACAAAGCCGACGAGAACAAACAGCAGAAACTCTTCCACGACCGCAGGGGCCTTTCACCAGAGACTCACCGCGCCATCAATCTATTGAATCCGGGCAACCGGCAAGAGCGTTGCATCGCAGCGAAGGCCGCGCCAAGGGCTCTGCGGGCTCAGACTTCTTCCACCTGCATCACACCCGGCAGCGACTTGATCGCGCCCTTGATCTGAGGGTTCACCGGATAATCCTCGGGCAGGGCGATTTCCACCTCGCCCGGCAGATCCGGCGCCATCAGGCAGAACTGTACCGGCCCGCGCCCGCGCAGCCCGCTTTCGCCCTTCGCCCTGTCGAGCAGCCCGGCAACGGCGGATACGGCCGAGACCTCATCCACGAAGATCCGAAGCCCCATCGACCCCGCGTCGGCCACCACGCTGTCGATCTGCTGAACCGCCCGCGCCAGCAGCTTGAGCTGCTCGCTTTCCATCGTCGCCTCGACCGTCAGCACTACGTTCGATCCGGTTTCCAGATTGTCGCGCGATGCCTCCAGCACGTCGGAAAACAGCGTGACCTCGTAAAGCCCGGTGGGATCGGAAAGCTGCGCAAAGGCAAAGCGGTTGCCCTTGGCCGATTTGCGTTCCTGCCGCCCGGCCACGGCGCCCGCGATCTTGGCGATCACCGGGCCGGAACGGGCGGCCTGTGTCACCTCGGCCAGGGTCATCACCTTCTTGCGCTTCAGCGGCGCCATGTAATCGTCCAGCGGATGGCCCGACAGGTAAAACCCGATCGCCTTGTGCTCTTCGGCCAGCCGTTCGTTCGGCAGCCAGTCGGCTATCGGCGAAAGGCGTGGCTCGGGCAGATCGTCGCCCGCCTCTCCGAACAGCGACACCTGATTGGATGAACGCTGTTCATGAATGGCGGCGGAATAGTTCACCAGCGCGTCCAGGCTGTCGAACACCCGGCGGCGGTTGGGGTCGAGCTGATCGAAGGCGCCGGCGCGGGCCAGCATTTCCATCGGGCGCTTGCCGATACGCTTGAGATCGACCCGGCGGGCGAAATCATACAACGTCGCAAAGGGTTTGTCGGGCGATGCGGGATTGGCGGGGTCGGCACGCCGCCCCTCTTCGATCAGGCGCATCGCATCGGTGCCGACGTTTTTCAGCGCGCCCAGCCCATAGACCAGCTTGCCGTCCTTCACCCCGAATACCGCGCCCGAGCGGTTGACGCAGGGCGGGATGATCTCGATCTCCAGCCCCCGGCGCACCTCTTCGGCATAGGTGTTCAGCTTGTCCGTCAGGTGGATATCGCAGTTCATGACGGCGGCCATGAACTCGACCGGATAGTTCGCCTTCAGATACCCGGTCTGATAGCTGACCACCGCATAGGCGGCGGCGTGGGATTTGTTGAAGCCGTAGTTGGCGAATTTCTCCAGCAGGTCGAAGACTTCCGTCGCCTTTTTCTGATCGACCCCGTTCTTCTTGGCGCCTTCCACGAACTTCGGGCGCTCGGCATCCATCGCCTCCTTGATCTTCTTGCCCATGGCGCGGCGCAGAAGATCGGCGCCGCCCAGGCTGTAGCCCGCCATGACCTGCGCGATCTGCATCACCTGTTCCTGATAGACGATGATGCCCTGCGTCTCTTCCAGAATATCGTCGATCAGGGGGTGGATCGATTCCAGATCCTTCTGGCCGTTCTTCACCTGGCAATAGGTCGGGATATTTTCCATCGGGCCGGGGCGGTAAAGCGCCACGAGCGCCACGATATCCTCGATGCAGGTCGGCTTCATCTGGCGCAGCGCGTCCATCATGCCCGAGCTTTCCACCTGGAACACGGCAACCGTTCTGGCGCTGGCATAGAGGCGGTAGGTGGGCTCGTCGTCGAGCGGGATCAGGCCGATGTCAAACTCGATCCCCCGCTGCTTCAGCAGATCCAGCGCGCCCTGGATCACCGTCAGGGTCTTCAGCCCGAGAAAGTCGAATTTCACAAGGCCCGCCTGCTCGACCCATTTCATGTTGAACTGGGTCGCGGGCATGTCGGAGCGTGGATCCTGATAGAGCGGCACCAGCTCGTCCAGCGGGCGGTCGCCGATCACCACGCCGGCGGCGTGGGTCGAGGCGTTGCGGAGCAGCCCCTCGACCTGCTGGCCGTAGGTCAGCAGGCGCTCGACCACCTCTTCGTTGCGCGCCTCTTCGCGCAGGCGCGGCTCGTCGACCAGCGCCTGGGCGATGGAAACGGGCTTCACCCCCTCGACCGGGATCAGCTTCGACAGCCGGTCGACCTGGCCATAGGGCATCTGCAGCACCCGGCCCACATCGCGCACGGCAGCCTTGGACAAAAGCGCGCCGAAGGTGATGATCTGGCCCACCTTTTCACGGCCGTATTTCTCTTGCACATACTGGATCACCTCTTCGCGGCGATCCATGCAGAAGTCGATATCGAAGTCGGGCATCGAAACCCGCTCGGGGTTCAGGAACCGTTCGAACAGCAGACTGTAGCGCAGCGGGTCCAGATCGGTGATCGTCAGCGCATAGGCCACCAGAGAGCCCGCGCCCGAGCCCCGCCCCGGCCCCACCGGAATATCGTGATCCTTGGCCCATTTGATGAAATCGGCCACGATCAGGAAATAGCCGGGAAAGCCCATGCCCTCGATGATGCCCAGCTCGAATTCCAGCCGCGCCTCGTACTCTTCGACCGAGGCGGCGTGCGGAATCACCGCCAGCCGCGCCTTCAGCCCGGCCTTGGCCTGGCGGCGCAGCTCCTCCACCTCGTCATCGGCGAATTTCGGCAGGATCGGATCGCGCCGCTCGGCCTTCACGGCGCAGCGCCGGGCAATCTCCACGGTATTGGCCAGCGCCTCGGGCAGGTCGGCGAACAGCGCGGCCATCTCTTCGGGTGTCTTGAAATAATGCTGGGCGGTCAGGCGGCGGCGCGGCTGCTGCTGATCGACATAGGCGCCCTCGGCGATGCAGATCAGCGCGTCATGCGCCTCGTACATATCCGCCTTGGGAAAATAGACGTCATTGGTGGCCACCAGCGGCAAATCCATCGCATAGGCCATTTCCACATGGCCGCGCTCGGTCGCCTGTTCGGCCTCGGTCAGCTTGCCGCCCTCGCCGGGGTGGCGCTGCAACTCCACATACAGCCGCTGCGGATAGAGCGCCGCCAGCCGGGCCATCAGCGCCTCGGCCTTCGGGCGTTGCCCTGCCTGCAACAGCTTGCCCACCGGGCCTTCCGGGCCGCCGGTCAGGCAGATCAGACCGCCCGCATAGTGCGCCAGATCCTCAGGCGACACACTGGGAAGCGCGCCGCCCGCATCGAGATAGAGGCAGGAGTTCAGCTTCATCAGGTTCATGTACCCCGCCTCGTTCTGCGCCAGCAGAACCAGCGGCGCGGGCGCGCGCGGCTTTTCGCCAGGGGCGGGCGGGTCATAGGCCAGATCCACCTGGCACCCGATGATCGGCTGAATGCCCGCGCCACTGGCGCCCACGGAAAACTCCAGCGCGGCGAACATGTTGTTGGTGTCGGTCACCGCCACCGCCGGCATCCCGGCGGCCTTGCACATATCGGGCAGTTTCTTCACCCGAACCGCCCCCTCGAGAAGCGAATATTCGGTGTGAAGACGAAGGTGGATGAATCGGGGTGCGCTGCTCATCCCGTGAAACTATCCGGGCACGGCGTCAGGTTCCAGCATCTCGATCCGGTTGCCGAAGGGATCGGCGGTATAAAAACGCCGAAAGCCGGGCAGATCATCGTCCCAGACCACCGGAAACCCCGCCTCGCCCAGCCGCGCGGCCAGCGCCCTGAGCCCATCGACCACCAGCGCCGGGTGGGCCTTTGTCGCGGGGCGGAAATCCGCCTCGACCCCCAGATGCAGCCGCACCGGCCCGGCCTCGAACCACGCGCCACCGCGCGCCGCCAGCACCGGCGGCTTGGCCCGCTCTGCCAGGCCCAGAAGTTCACCATAGAAACTGCGCGCCGCAGGCTCTTCGCCTTTGGGCATGGCAAGCTGAACATGATGAAGCGCTGCAAGTTTCATTCCGGTCCCTCGCCCCAGGTGCGGCCGCTGACATCCCTATCCCATCGCCGGCCGTCGGGCAAAGCCCCGCCATTGGCCACAGCGCCCAATTCTTGATCACCCGGCGCAAAACATGGCAGTCAGGGGGGCCGTGGCCTTGCCAATCCCACGATTTGCCGTTTTGCTGGGCATCCAAAACCCGCGCTCCTGCTTTCTGCCGCATCGGGCGGGGGCGCTTTGGGTCTGACGCAGAGAAAGCGGCGGGTTTCGCGAATGGAAATCGCGTTTCTTCTGAACGGAGAGACCGTGCGCGTGGGCGACCAGCCGCCCACCCGTACCCTGCTTGACTGGTTGCGCGAAACGCGCGGCCTGACCGGCACCAAGGAGGGCTGCAACGAGGGCGATTGCGGCGCCTGTACGGTCATGGTGACGGATGCCGACGGGGCGCGCGCGCTGAATGCCTGCATCCTGTTCCTGCCGCAGCTTCACGGCAAGGCGGTGCGCACCGTCGAAGGCATCGCTGGCCCCGACGGCAGCCTGCATCCGGTGCAGGACGCGATGATCACCCATCACGGCAGCCAATGCGGGTTCTGCACGCCCGGTTTCGTCGTCTCGATGGCCACCGCGCATCTGAATGGCGCGGAGGATTTCGATACGCAACTGGCCGGCAATCTGTGCCGCTGCACCGGCTATGCGCCGATCATCCGCGCCGCCCAGGCGGCGGCGGGGGCGCCCGTGCCCGCCTGGATGCGCGAAGACCTTGCGGCCCTCAAGGCCGACCCGCTTGCCATGCCGGCCGTGTTCATGCCCGAAACATCCGATGATCTGGCGAAATGGTACAAGGCCAACCCCAGCGCCACCCTGATCGGCGGCGCCACCGACGTGGGGCTGTGGGTCACCAAACAACTGCGCGATCTGGCGCCGGTGGCCTTTCTGGGCAATTGCGCCGATCTGAAACAAACCTCGGTCACGCAGACCGACCTGTTCATCGGCGCCGGCGTCACACTCAGCGCATTGGGCGAATTCATCGCCGATCATCACCCCGATTTTGCCGGGCTGATCCGCCGCTATGCCTCGGTCCAGATCCGCAACGCCGCCACGATCGGCGGCAACATCGCCAACGGCTCGCCCATCGGCGACGGCCCGCCCGCGCTGATCGCGCTTGGCGCCATGCTGCACCTGCGCAACGGCGGCAAGCGCCGCTGCATCCCGCTGGAGCGGTTTTTCCTGGACTATGGCAAGCAGGACCGCGTGGCGGGAGAGTTCGTCGAGGCGATCTCGATCCCGCGGCAGCCCGACCGGCTGAAATGCTACAAGCTGTCGAAACGCTTCGATCAGGATATTTCCGCGGTCTGCGGCTGTTTCAACCTGTCGGTCTCGGGCGGCGTCGTGTCTGACGCGCGCATCGCCTTTGGCGGCATGGCGGGCATTCCCAAACGCGCCGCCCATGTCGAGGCGGCGCTGACGGGCCAGCCCTGGACCGAAGACAGTATCGAAGCCGCGTGGGACGCGTGGGAAAAGGATTTTACCCCGCTGGACGATATGCGCGCCTCTGCAGGCTACCGGATGGATGCCGCGCGCGGAATGCTCAGCCGCTATTTCCTGGAAGACATCGGCGCACAAACCCGCGTGCTCGAGGTGCGCCCATGAGCATCTCAAAACCGCTCGCCCATGATGCCGCGCGGCTGCATGTCACCGGACAGGCGCGCTATGTCGACGATATTCCCACCCCCGGCGCGGCGCTTCACCTGGCCTTCGGCATCTCCGCGATCGCGCGCGGCACCGTCACCACGCTCGACCTTGATCCGGTGCGCGCCGCCCCCGGCGTCGTCGCCGTACTGACGGCGCTGGACCTGCCCGGCGCCAATGACGTGTCGCCCTCGGCCCATGACGAACCGCTGCTGTCGGAGGGCGAGGTTTTCTACCTCGGCCAGCCGCTTTTCCTGGTTGTCGCCGAAACCCACCTCGCCGCGCGCAAGGCCGCACGGCTGGCCGAGGTCGGCTATCGCGACGCCACCCCGATCCTGACGATCGACGATGCGCTGGCGGCGGACAGCCGGTTCGAGGATGGCCCGCGCATCTATGCCAAGGGCGACGCGCAGAAAGCCATTGCCGGCGCGCGCCATGTCGTCGAGGGCGAGATGGAGATCGGCGGGCAGGAGCACTTTTATCTGGAAAGCCAGGCCGCGATGGTGGTGCCGCTGGAAGGCGGCGACATGCTGGTTCATTCCTCGACCCAGCACCCGACCGAGATCCAGCACAAGGTGGCCGAGGCGCTGGCCGTACCCATGAACGCCGTTCGCGTCGAGGTGCGGCGGATGGGCGGTGGCTTTGGCGGCAAGGAAAGCCAGGGCAACGCGCTGGCCGTTGCCTGTGCGGTGGCCGCCCGGCTGACGGGGCGACCCTGCAAGATGCGCTATGACCGCGATGACGACATGATCATCACCGGCAAACGCCATGATTTCCGCATCACCTATCGTGCCGGATTCGACGATGAGGGCCGGATCGCCGGGGTGGATTTCGTGCAATACGCCCGCTGCGGCTGGGCCCAGGATCTGTCACTGCCCGTGGCCGACCGGGCGATGCTGCATGCCGACAACGCCTATCACCTGCCCCATGCGAGGATCGAGAGCCACCGGCTCAGAACCCACACCCAGTCGGCCACCGCCTTTCGCGGCTTCGGCGGCCCGCAGGGGGTGGTGGGCATCGAACGGGTGCTGGATCATATCGCCCACGCCCTGGGCAAGGACCCGCTTCAGGTGCGGCGGGCGAATTTCTATCAGAACGGCCAGACGACGCCCTATCACATGGTGGTCGAGGATTTCGTGCTGGACGAGATGATCGAGGAACTGACCGAAACCGCGGAATACCACCAGCGCCGCGCGGCGATCGCCGAATGGAACGCCGCCAACCCGATCCTGAAAAAGGGCCTCGCGCTGACGCCGGTGAAATTCGGCATCTCCTTCACCCTCACCCATCTCAATCAGGCCGGCGCGCTGGTGCATGTGTATCAGGACGGCTCGATCCACATGAACCACGGCGGCACCGAAATGGGTCAGGGCCTGTTCCAGAAGGTGGCGCAGGTGGCGGCGGCATCCTTCGGCGTTGGCATGGACGCGGTGAAGATCACCGCGACCGACACCGCCAAGGTGCCCAACACTTCTGCCACTGCCGCCTCCAGCGGGTCCGACCTGAACGGCATGGCGGTCAAGGCCGCCTGCGACACGATACGCGACAGGATCGCCGCGCATCTGGCCCAGACCCATCAGACCGAACCGCGCCGGGTGCATTTCGAGAACGGCAAGGTCTTCGTCGGTGACGATGAGATGAGCTTCGCCGAGGCCGTGCAATCGGCCTATCTGGCGCGGGTGTCGCTGTCGGCCACGGGCTTCTACAAAACCCCCAAGGTGGAATGGGACCGCATCGCCGGGCGCGGGCGGCCGTTCTTCTACTTCGCCTATGGCGCGGCGGTGACCGAGGTGGCGATCGACACGCTGACCGGCGAAAACCGCATCCTGCGCGCCGATATCCTGCATGACGCGGGCGCCTCGCTGAACCCGGCGCTGGACATCGGCCAGATCGAAGGCGGCTATGTTCAGGGCGCAGGCTGGCTGACCACCGAAGAGCTGGTGTGGAACAGCAAGGGGCGGCTGCTCACCCACGCGCCCTCCACCTACAAGATCCCCGCCTGTTCCGACCGGCCCGATGTGTTCAGGGTCGCGCTGTGGAACAAGGGGCGCAATGCCGAGGAAACGATCTATCGCTCCAAGGCGGTGGGCGAACCCCCGCTGATGCTGGGCATCTCGGCGCTGATGGCCCTGTCAGCCGCGGTCGCCGCCTGCGGCACAGCCTATCCCGACCTCGACGCGCCCGCCACGGCGGAACAGGTTCTCCGCGCGGTACATCGGGTTCGCGCCGCATGAGCCTCGATCGTGAAACCCTGGCCCGTGCGGTGGCCGCACACGGGCGCGTCGCCCGGCTGTTGGTGGCCCGCGCCGAAGGCTCCACCCCGCGCGAGACGGGCGCGGCGATGCTGGTCTGGGCCGACGGCCAGTCCGGCACGATCGGCGGCGGCGCGCTGGAATTCGAAGCGGCGAGATCCGCGCGCGCGCTGCTTGCCGGCGGTGGCGCGCAAAGCCTTTCGCGCATCCCGCTGGGCCCTGCGATGGGGCAATGCTGCGGCGGCGCGGTCACCCTGCTGACAGAGGTGTTCGACGCGCGCGCGCTGGCCGTCCTGCCCGATGCGGTCTTTGCCCGCAACGTGAACGGCCCCGTCCGGCCACCGCTGCCTGTGCAACGCCTGATCCGCGCCGCGCGCAGCACCGGCCAGCCGCCCGCAGCGCAATTCACCGGCGGCTGGATGGTCGAACCGCTGGCCGAGCCCGCCCTGCCGCTCTGGATCTACGGCGCCGGGCATGTCGGGCGCGCGCTGATCGCCACCCTCGCCCCGCTGCCCGACTTCGCCATCACCTGGGTCGACACCGCCGCCACGCGCTTTCCCGACGACATAGCCGAGGGCGTCACCCGGCTGATCGCGGCAAACCCCGCCGAAACGGTGGCCTACGCCCCGCCCGACGCGCATCACCTGATCCTCACCTTTTCCCACGCGCTCGACCTGGAGCTGTGCCACCGCCTCCTGTCCCGCGGGTTCGGCGGCGCGGGGCTGATCGGCTCGGCCACGAAATGGGCCCGCTTTCGCACCCGGCTCGCCCGGCTGGGCCATTCCGAGGCCCAGATTTCCCGCATCCAATGCCCGATCGGACGGCCCGAGCTTGGCAAACACCCGCAGGCCATCGCCGTGGGCGTCGCCGCCGCGCTGCTTGCCCGTGATAAAACGCAACACGCCGCGAAGGACGCGACCGGGTGACGACATTGCTGACAATCGAAGGCCTGACAAAGGCCTACCCCGGCGTCGTGGCCAACAGCGACGTGTCCTTCGCCATCGCCGAGGGCGAGGTTCACGCGCTTCTGGGCGAGAACGGCGCGGGCAAATCGACGCTGGTCAAGATGATCTATGGCCTCGTCAAACCCGACAGCGGGCGCATGATACTGCACGGCCACCCCTATGAACCGGCCGAACCCCGCGCCGCCCGCGCGGCGGGCGTGGCCATGGTGTTCCAGCATTTCTCGCTGTTCGACGCGCTGAACGTGGCCGAAAACATCTCGCTGGGAATGGAAAGCCCGCCGCCCCGACGCCAGCTGGCCGCCCGCATCCGCGAGGTATCGGACGCATATGGCCTGCCGCTCGACCCCGACAGGACGGTGGGCGAGCTTTCGGCCGGCGAACGGCAGAGGGTGGAAATCATCCGCTGCCTTCTGCAGGATCCGAAACTGCTGATCATGGACGAACCGACCTCGGTGCTGACCCCGCAAGAGGTGGAAATCCTGTTCCGCACCCTGCGCAAACTCTCCTCCGAAGGCACAGCGATCCTGTATATTTCGCACAAGCTCGAAGAGATCCGCACGCTGTGCGACAGCGCGACCATCCTGCGCCGCGGCAAAGTCGTCGACAGCTGCAACCCGCGCGAGAAATCGGCGGCTGAACTGGCGGAATTGATGGTCGGCAGCAAACTTCAGACCCCGAGCCGCCCCGGCGCCACCCCCGGAGAGATCGTGCTGGACGTGGCCGGGCTGTCGGTCAGATCGGCCAGCGCCTTCGGCACATCGCTGCGCGATGTCACCTTCACGGTGCGCGCGGGCGAAATCCTGGGCATAGGCGGCGTTGCGGGCAACGGGCAGGATGAATTGCTGGCGGCCCTCTCGGGAGAGGCACAGGCCCGCGCCGGGTCGATCCGGCTGCGCGGCACGCCGATCGGCGCCCTCGGCCCCAACCAGCGCCGCCGCATCGCCATCCTCGCCGCCCCCGAAGAACGGCTGGGTCACGCCGCCGCCCCCGACATGAGCCTGACCGAAAACGCGCTGCTGACAGGCGCCATCCGCGAAGGGCTGACAACGCGCGGCTTCCTGAAATGGCCAGCCGCCCGCGCCTTCGCCGAACGGGTCATCACGGCCTTCGACGTCCGCACCCCCGGCCCCGCCAACGCCGCGCGCTCTTTGTCCGGCGGCAACCTGCAGAAATTCGTGATCGGCCGCGAGGTGCTGCAACGCCCCGAGGTGCTGGTGGTGAACCAACCCACCTGGGGCGTCGACGCCGCGGCCGCGGCCGCCATCCGTCAGGCCCTGCTCGACCTTGCCGAAAACGGCGCGGCGGTCGTCGTGATCAGCCAGGATCTGGACGAGCTCATGGAAATCTCCGACCGCTTCGCCGCCCTGAACGAGGGCCGTCTTTCCCCGCCCCGCCCCGCGCGCGGGCTGACGATGGAAGAGATCGGCCTGATGATGGGCGGCGCCCATGACATGGAGACGCCGCATGTGGACGCCTGACGAGAACTTTCTTGCCTCCGGCGGGGATATTTCCGGAAAGATGAAGCAATGGGCGATCTTTTCATCTTTCTCCAAATATCCCCGCCGGAGGCATGAAATCTCTGCCGCGACAGGAGCCTCACAATGATCCGGCTGGAAAAACGCCCCACACCCTCGCGGTTTTGGACGCTGGCCACGCCGCTGCTTGCGGTTATCCTGACGATGATCGCGGGCGGTTTGCTTTTTGCCTTTCTGGGCAAGGATCCGCTGGAAGCGATCCGCACGATTTTCTGGGATCCGCTGTTTCATCCGCAATTCGCCAGCTATTCCCGGCCGCAGCTTCTGGTCAAGGCCGGGCCGCTGATCCTGATCGCGATCGGGCTTTCGCTGGGGTTTCGGGCCGGCATCTGGAACATCGGTGCCGAGGGGCAGTATATCATCGGCGCGATCTGCGGCGCGGGCGTGGCGCTGGCCTTCTATCCGCTGGAGGCGTGGTACGTCTTCCCGCTGATGGTCATCGCCGGGGCGCTTGGCGGCTGGGCCTGGGCGATGATCCCGGCGCTGCTCAAGACCCGGTTCCGGACAAACGAAATTCTGGTGTCGCTGCTTCTGGTCTATGTGGCCGAAGAGCTGCTGGCCTCGATGGCGCTTGGTCTGATGCGCAACCCCGCGGGCGGCGGCTTTCCCGGCAGCCGCAACCTGCAGCAATATCCCGCCGCCGCAAATGGCGAGCTGATAGCCGGAACCGGGATGCATTGGGGCGTCGCGGCCGCGTTCATCGCGGTGATCCTTGCCTATGTGCTGCTGAACCGGCACATGCTGGGATTTCACATCCGCCTGACCGGGCAGAGCCCGCGCGCCGCGCGCTTTGCCGGTGTCCGCCCGAACGCGCTGATCCTGATCTGCCTGGGCACATCAGGGGCGCTGGCCGGGCTGGCCGGGCTGTTCGAGGTGGCCGGACCGGCGGGCCAGATCAGCATTGATTTCAATCAGGGCTATGGCTTCACCGCGATCATCGTGGCCTTTCTGGGCCGGTTGCACCCGGTCGGCATTCTGCTGGCCGGGCTGCTGATGGGGCTGACCTATATCGGTGGCGATCTGGCGCAGTTCATGCTGGGTCTGCCCGCCGCTGCCATTCAGGCGTTTCAGGGGATGCTTCTGTTCTTTCTGCTGGGGGTGGACGTGCTGACCAACTATCGCATTCGCATCGGCCGGACGGAGGCGGCGTGATGGATCTGTCCACCATCAATCCGCTGGTCCTGATCGCTTCGTTGATGGTTGCGGCCACACCGATCCTGCTGGCCGCTCTGGGCGAGCTGGTGGTCGAGAAGGCCGGCGTCCTGAACCTTGGCGTCGAGGGGATGATGATCACCGGGGCGATCTGCGGCTTCGCCATCGCGGTGGAGACACAGAGCCCCGCCCTGGGCTTTCTGGCGGCGATGGCGGGGGCGGCGCTGCTTTCACTGATCTTCGGGGTTCTGACCCAGATCCTTCTGGCCAATCAGGTCGCCACCGGCCTGGCGCTGACGCTGTTCGGGCTGGGGCTCTCGGCCTTGCTGGGCCAGGGTTACAACGGGTTGAAACCGCCGCCGACGGGCAAGCTGGATCTTGGGCCGCTGGGTGACGTTCCGGTTCTGGGCAAGGTTCTGTTTTCCCATGACATGATCGTCTATGTCTCGCTCGCGCTGGTCGTCGCGGTCTGGGCCATGCTGAGATACACCCGGCTGGGCCTGATCCTGCGCGCGGTCGGTGAAAACCATGATGCCGCCCATGCGCTTGGCTACAAGGTGGTACGCATCCGGCTGGCCGCGATCACCTTTGGCGGGGCCTGTGCCGGGCTGGGCGGGGCCTATCTGAGCCTGGTCCGCGTGCCGCAATGGACCGACGGGATGACAGCCGGCGCCGGCTGGATCGCGCTGGCCATTGTCGTTTTCGCCTCGTGGAAACCGGGCCGCGCGCTGCTGGGGGCCTATCTGTTCGGCGGGGTGACCGTGTTGCAGCTGAACCTGCAGGCCGCAGGGCTGGCGGTGCCGGTGCAGTATTTGTCGATGTCGCCTTATCTGATAACCATCCTCGTGCTGGTCATCATGTCCGCCGACCGGGGCAGGGCCGCGCTGAGCGCGCCGGCCTGTCTGGGTCGCGTGTTCCATGCCTCAAGCTAGGGGCACTGCCGCAAACCCCGGGCCGCCGTGCCCGTTCAACATGGGAGTAAGCTTATGAAATTCGGATCAATCCTCGCGGGGGTCGCGCTGGCCCTCGGGCTGGGCGGCGCCGCGCTGGCGCAGGACAAGGTCAAGGTCGGTTTTGTCTATGTCGGCCCGATCAACGATGGCGGATGGAGCCAGCACCACCACGAATCCGCGCTGAAGATGAAAGAGCATTTCGGCGACAAGATCGACTTCGTGTTCCAGGAAAGCGTGCCCGAAGGCGCGGATGCCGAACGCACCATGACGCAGATGGCGCTTTCGGGGGCCGATCTGATCTTTACCACCTCGTTCGGCTATATGGACCCCACCATCAATGTCGCCGCGAAATTCCCCGATGTGAAATTCGAGCATGCCACCGGCTACAAGACCGCCGATAACGTGTCGGTCTATTCCGCGCGCTTTTACGAAGGCCGCGCCATCACCGGCTTTCTGGCCGGCAAGATGACGAAATCCAACAAGATCGGCTATATCGCCTCCTTCCCCATCCCCGAGGTGATCCGCGGCATCAACTCGACCTATATCCATGCGAAGAAGGCCAACCCCGATGTTCAGCTTTCGGTGATCTGGATCAACACCTGGTTCGATCCGGCGAAAGAGGCCGACGCGACCCAGGCGCTGCTGGATCAGGGCGTCGACGTGGTTCTGGCCCATACCGATTCCACCGCGCCGCTGGCCGTGCTTGAAAAGGCGGGCGGCTATGGCTTTGGCCAGGCGGCCGACATGGCCGAATACGCCCCTGCCCCGCGGATTTCCTCGATCATCGACGAATGGGCACCCTATTACATCGACCGGGTGCAGGCGGTGATCGACGGCACATGGGAAAGCGTGAACACCTGGCACGGCATCAAGGAAGGCATGGTCGGCATCGGCGAGTTCTCGGAAGTGATCCCCGAACAGGTGCGGATCGAGGCGGAGTCGCTGAAAGAGGCGATTTCGGCGGGCGACTATCACCCGTTCACCGGCCCGCTGAAAAAGCAGGACGGCACGGATTGGCTGGCGGAGGGCGAAGTGGCCGACGATGGCACGCTGGCGGGCATGAACTTCTATGTCGAAGGCGTGACGGGCGACATTCCGCAGTAACCGCCACGGCGCGCCCCCCGGAAAGGCTCGCATCTGCGGGCCTTTTTGCGTTCAGGCCCCGATATTCACCAGGCTGCATGAGTTTCTTGATGCGGATCAAGGCCGAAGGGGCGGAAGGCTGGTCTGGCTCCGGCCGATCAGGACAGGAGTTATGACATGAGCTGGACCGAAAAGCGCGACGCAACCAAGAACCAGTTGCGCCGCCTGAACAAATCCATCCCCGATGCCACGCGCGGCTTCGCCACGCTGACCAGGGCGGTGAAGGAAGGCGGCACACTCGGGTTCAAGGAAAAGGAATTCGTCGCTCTGGGCATCGCCATCGCGCTGCGCTGCGAGGCCTGCATCGTGCTGCATACCGAAGCGCTGATCGGGGCCGGGGCCACGCGCGAAGAGGTGGGCGATGTGCTGGCCATGGCGCTGCAGATGGGCGGCGGCCCGGCAATGATGTACGCGGCCAAGGCCATGGAGTGCTTCGACGAGCTGATGGCGGAGAAAGCCGCATGACCGCCGGCGCCACCTGTCACCTATGCGAAAGGCGAAACGGGATGAACGGTCCGATGCAAACCCTTCTTGGCGCGGCCATGCTGGTCTGTGGCGCGACGCTCGCCCTGGCGCAGGGCGTGCCCGGCCTGCATTTCATCGAAAACTGGGATCTGGACGGGGACGGAAAGGTCACCCTCGCCGAAGCGCAGGAACGGCGCGGCGATGTGTTCACGACCTTCGATGCGGATGAGGATGGCGCCCTGTCGGCCGAGGAATACGTGTTCTTCGACGAGGCGCGCGCCAATGACATGGGCGCAGGCCCCGGCAACCGGACGCTGCAGCGCGCCGAAGCTGGCATGGCCCTGAGCTTCAACGACACTGACGGCGACGGCCGCGTCAGCCGCGAAGAGTTTCTGGCCAACACCGCCGGCTGGATCGCTCGGATCGACACCAACCAAGACGGCGTCGTCACCACCGGGGATTTCAGCCCGCGCGGCTGATCCGCCCTTGCGGCCGTCGAAAGCCCCGCGCGCCCGGCGCCGGGGCTTTTCCTTTATCCGTCGGCGCGAATACGCGCGTTGGCGGGATCATAGGGGCTGTCTTCAACGATCTCGGCCGGCCAGAGCCGATCGAACATCCTGACCGACAGCTTCGTGCCCACCTGGGCCAGATCGGGCGACACATAGCCCATGCCGATGCTTTTGCCGAACGCCACCGAATACCCGCCCGAGGTCAGCCGCCCGACGCGGGTATCGCCGCTGTAAAGCGCCTCGCGCCCCCAGGGATCGGCATCCGCCGGGCCGTCGATCAGCAGGGTCACGCATCGGGTGCGGAGGCCCGTTTGCTGCATCGCCGCCTTGCCATGAAACTCCTTGCCCTGATCCACGAACCGGTCCAGACCGGCCTCCAGCGGGGTGGCGTCGCGGCCCAGTTCGGTGCCGAAGGCGCGATAGCTCTTTTCCTGCCGCAGCCAGTTCTGCGCCCGCGCCCCCACCGGTTTCAGCCCCTGCGCCGCGCCCGCCCCCATCAGCAGATCCCACAGGTAGTTCTGCATCTCGATCGGATGGTGCAGCTCCCACCCCAGTTCGCCGGTATAGGCGACGCGGATGGCGCGGACGGGGCACATGCCCAGCTCTATCCCGCGCATCGAAAGCCAGGGGAAGCGCTTGTTCGATAGCACTGTATCGGGCGCCGCATCCCTTACGATCCCGTTCAGAATGTCACGCGATTTCGGCCCGGCCAGGGCAAAAACACCCCATTGCGTGGTGACATCGTGAATGTCGATCCAGCCGAATGCGTCGCGCTTGTCTTCGGCCGCCTTGATCAGGAAATCATGGTCGTAATCCTGCCACGCGCCGGCCGACACGAGGTAGTATTCATCCTGCGCCAGCCGCACGATGGTGTATTCGCTGCGCGTGGTGCCCGCGCCGGTCAGCGCATAGGTCAGGTTGATGCGTCCCACGCGCGGCAGGGTGTTGGTGGTGAACCAGTCCAGAAACGCCGTTGCCCCCGGCCCGCGCACGAGATGCTTGGTAAAGGCGGTGGCGTCGATCAGGCCGGCATCTTCGCGGATCGCCCGCGCCTCTTCCACCGCATGGGGCCACCAGCCGCCGCGGCGAAAGCTGCGCGACGCGTGATCATCGAAGCCTTCGGGCGCGTAGTAATTCGGCCGCTCCCAGCCGTTCACCTGCCCGAACTGCGCGCCCGCGGCCTTTTGCCGGTCGTAGGCGGGCGCGGTGCGCAGGGGGCGGCAGGCCGGGCGCTCTTCGTCGGGATGGTGCAGGATGAAGACATGCTCATACGCCTCTTCGTTCTTGCGCATCGCGTATTCGGTGGTCATCCAGCCGCCGAAACGTCTGGGATCGAGGCTGGCCATGTCGATCGCGGCCTCGCCCTCCACCATCAACTGCGACAGATATTCCCCCGCCCCGCCGGCGGCGGTGATGCCGAAGCTGAACCCCTCGGCCAGCCACATGTTGCGCAGCCCCGGCGCGGGGCCCAACAGCGGGTTGCCGTCGGGGGTGTAGCAGATCGGACCGTTGAAATCATCCTTCAGCCCCACCTCTTCCGAGGAAGGGATACGGTGGATCATCGACAGGTATTCGGCCTCGATCCGGTCCAGATCCAGCGGGAACAGATCGGCGCGGAACGTGTCGGGGCAGCCATATTCGAACCGCGCGGGCGCGCCGCGTTCATAGGGGCCGAGGATCCAGCCGCCGCGCTCTTCGCGCACATACCATTTGGCATCGGCATCGCGCAGAACCGGATGCTCGCCGTGGGTCTTGCGGTATTCCACCAGCGCCGGGTCGGGCTCGGTGACGATGAACTGATGCTCCACCGGGATCGCGGGCAGGGTGAGGCCCAGCAGCCGTGCGGTGCGCTGCGCGTGGTTGCCGGTGGCGGTGACGACATGCTCGGCGGTGATGACCGTCTGTTCGTCAGAGGGCACGAGGTTGCCGCCCTTTTCCACCATCCGGGTGCAGGTCACGCGCCACTCCGACCCGGTCCATTCATACCCGTCCACCTGCCAGCGGCGTTCGATCACCACGCCGCGCTGACGCGCGCCGCGCGCCATCGCCTGTGTCACGTCGGCCGGGTTGATATAGCCGTCGGTGGGGTGAAAGATCGCGCCCTTCAGATCATCGGTGCGCACCAGCGGCCAACGCTCCTTGATCTGCGCCGGCGTCAGCCACTCGAATGGCACGCCGCAGGTTTCCGCCGTGGCGGCGTAGACCATGTATTCGTCCATCCGCGCATCGCTTTGCGCCATGCGCAGGTTGCCCACCACCGCGAAACCGGGGTTCAGCCCCGTCTCCTCTTCCAGCGTCTTGTAGAACCGGATGGAATAATCGTGGATATGCGTCGTCGCGAAGGACATGTTGAAATAGGGCAGCAGGCCCGCCGCATGCCAGGTTGATCCGCTGGTCAGCTCGTCCCGCTCCAGCAGCATCACGTCGCGCCAGCCCGCGCGGGCCAGGTGATAGGCCACAGACGTGCCGACCGCGCCACCACCGACGACAAGAGCTTTGACATGGGTCTTCATGGGGCGACTCGCTGTTGGATGGCCTCTTGTCCCGTTTATGCCCGATCAGGGCCGCCGCCGAAGGGGGCATCCGACCCAATCGCGGCGAAAACCGACGCGGGCCGGTCAGTTCGCGGCGGGCAGCGCCATCAGCCAGTAGTCGACCTGCCGGGTCTCGCCATCGGAGAAGCGATAGGGCACATAGAGCCGCCCCTGCCGCAAGACCGTGGCCGCGGCCGGATCGGCCACCCCGTGTTCGGCCAGCCAGCGGTCGGCCTGAGCACGGTCCGGGGCGCCCAGCACAAGCACCTGCCCGCCCTGCCCGGAGAGCTGCCAGCTGGGATAGGGGGGCAGATAGCTCCAGCCGGGGCGATGCAGCGCCAGATTGCCCGTATAGTAATGCGGCCCGACGATCACCGGCACCTCGCCCAGTTCCGCCTCGAGCTGCTCTGCCATCACCGCGATGCGCAGCGAGTCGCTGCCCGCCCCGCGCAGGCGCACATCGGCGATCCCCGCCAGCAGCAGCGCCGCCAGCCCCGCGATCCCGATCAGGTAATTGCGGATGCCCCGCCGCCCGGCGTCGCGGAACAGCGCAATGGTCAGCACCGGCCCCGCCAGCATGAACAGCGGCAGCAGCCAGCGCGCCCTTACGAAGGACGCGTTGAAACCGACGATCACGGCACAGACCAGCACCAGCCCGATCGCGGCGGCCCGCAGCAAGGCGCCTTCGCCGTCGCCTCCCCGGCGAAAGCGCAGCCCGCAGGCCAGGCCAATCGCCAGCGCGATCAACAGCGGCGCGGTGCCGGCCAGCGTCTCGGCCAGCACGCGCCCCAGCCCGGCGAGCCAGGGCAAACGGCCCCCGTCCTTGTAGAACTCCCATGTGTCGGAAAAGGTCGGGCCGGGGTGCAGCAGCATCCAGCCATAGGGCAGCGCCACCAGTGCCGCCGCGATCGCCGCCGCCAGCGCCAGCCGCCGGTCGCGCAGCGCGGCGCGGGGGCCGGGCATGCTCAGCCCCGCCGCCACCAGCGCGATGGGCACGAGCCAGTAGTTCACCTTGGCCAGCCCCCCAAGGCCGACCGCCAGCCCGAACAGCACGAAGCCCCGCGTATCGGGCCTTTGCAGCAGCCGCAGAAAGGCCCAGACCGTGACAGAGACCATGAAGACCAGCGCGATCGTGTGCGATCCCGTCCGCTGCGCCCACCAGCTGAGATTGGGCAGCAGGATCAGCGACAGCGCCCCCACCATGGCCAGATGCTGTGGCACGACCCGCCGCAACCCCGCGAACATCGCCGCATAGGTTCCGAAAAGCAGGATGTTCTTCGGTGCGACCAGCGCGAAGGTGTTGGTGCCGAAAACCTGGAACCAAAGCGCCTGCCACCAGTCATAGAGCGGCGTCTGCGACCCGGCGGCCAGATGCCAGGCCCGGTTCAGGATCACCATCTCGGCCTCGTCGGCCTCGAACGCGCCGCCAAGCGCGCAGCGCAGCGCGACCTGTGCCGCGAAATAGCCCGCCAGCGCGATCAGGAACAGCCGCGCCGCGCGGCGGTCTTCGGCAGAAACCGGCTCAGTCATCGCCGCCCGGCCCCGGAGTATCGACCAGATAATAGCGCATTTTCATAGGCTCGCCCGAGGTTGTGAAGATCAGCGTGAAAGCGCCCTGATCCAGGATCTGCGGATCGCCCGGATCATCCCACCCGGCCTCGCGCAGCCCCTGCTCCAGCGTCTCGGGCGTGTTCTCGCGCAGCACGAACAGCACCGGGCCACCGCCGAACTCACGCATGGCGAAGGGCAGATAGGGGGCGATGCGCCAGTCGGGGCGCAGCCGCGCCAGGTTGCCGGCGGTATAGAATTCGGCCACCACGGGCGTGCCGGGCTGCGGCGCAACCCCGGCCAGCACCTCGGGCAGCGGCATGAAATCGACCGCCCGGCGCGCGCGATCCTTGTATCGGTCAAAGCCCAGCCCCGTCAGCACCGCCAGCGCCAGCACGGCAAGGATGGCGGCGAATGCCACGCCGCCGCGCGGACGCATCCGCGCGCCCAGCCAGACCGCCCCGCCGGGCACCGCCAGGAACACCAGCGGCAGCAGCCAGCGCGGCGTGATCCGGCCCACCCCCGCCGCCACGACGCCCACCGCCATCAGCACCAGCACCACGGCACCCGCGCGCAGCAGCAGCGCGGCCACGGGCGGCGGATCCCCGGCCCGTCCGCCCCGGCCCACGGCCCAGACGATGGCGCCCACGATCACGGCCAGAACGCTCAGGATCGCGGCCCCGGCCAGCAACTGGCCCAACCCGTCCAAGGCCTGTTCGGCCAAGCCCGGCGCCGTGCCCATCGCCAGCTTGCCCGAGGATGAAAATGCCAGCCCGGGGTTGCCCAGCATCCAGCCATAGGGGCCGGCCAGCACCAGCCCCGCGATGCCAAGCGACAACAGCAGGCGCGGGCGGAGCACCCGCGCGCGGAACGCCGGCAGCGTCAGCGCCGCCGCAATCAGCCCGATCGGCACCAGCCAGTAGTTATACTTGGCCAGACCGCCCAGCCCGATCGCCAGCCCGAGCGCGCCAAAGGCCGCCCAGCGGCCGGTTTTCAACACCCACAGAAAGGCCGCCAGCGTGATGGCCGAGGTAAAGAGCAGCATGTTGGAATGGGTGGTGGCGCGTTGCGCCTCCCACGCGACATCGGGGATCAGATAGAGCGACAGCGCCCCCGCCGCCGCCACACCGGCCGGCACAAACAGCCGCAGGCCGATGAAAACGAACAGATAGGTCGCCCACAGGAGCAGATTCTTCAACAGCGACAGCGCGAACAGGTCGCGCCCGAACAGTTCGAACAGTGCCCATTGCAGCCAATTGTACAGCGGCAGTTGCGGCCCGTACCCCCAGCGCAGGCCGGGCGTCATGACCATCATCTCGGCCTCGTCCGTCTCCAGCGCCCCGCCCAGCCACAGCCGCAGCACGGTCTGCAGCGCGAAATAGGCGGTGATGGCCGCCACGAACATGGCCCCCTGGCGCGTCGCGGCCCGCGTCACCGCAGACACCACCTAAAGCATGCTCGGCACGACAAGATCGGGCGGACGGTGGCCGTCGGCGAAGGTCTTGATGTTGATGATCACCTTCTCGCCCATCTCGTTGCGCCCCTCGACCGTGGCCGAGCCCATATGGGGCAGCAGCACCACATTGGGCAACTCGCGCAGACGGGGGTTGATCTCGTGCCCGTGCTCGAACACATCCAGGCCCGCGCCGCCGATCTCGCCCGCGCGCAGCATCCGGGTCAGGGCGTTCTCGTCGATCACTTCCCCGCGCGAGGTGTTCACGATCACCGCGCCGGGTTTCATCAGCTTCAGCCGCCGCGCGTTCATCAGATGAAAGGTCGACGGCGTATGCGGGCAGTTGACCGAGATGAAATCGACCCGGCTGACCATCTGGTCAAGGCTTTCCCACCAGGTCGCCTCCAGCTCGTCTTCGATCTCGGGGCGCAGCCGCCGCCGGTTGTGATAGTGGATCTGCATTCCGAACGCCCGCGCCCGCCGGGCCACGGCCTGACCGATCCGCCCCATGCCCAGAATGCCCAGGCGCCGCCCGCCGACGCGCGCGCCCATGAATGCGGTCGGCGCCCATCCTTCCCAGCGGCCCGATTGCATCACGGCCATCCCCTCGGGGATGCGGCGGGTGACGGCCAGCAACAGCGCCATGGTCATGTCGGCGGTGTCTTCGGTCACAACGCCCGGCGTGTTGGACACCAGAATGCCCCGCTGCCGCGCGGTCTGAATATCCAGATGGTCGATCCCCGCCCCGAAATTCGCGATCAGCTTCAGCCGGTCGCCGGCGCGCGACAGCATCCCCTGGTCGATCGTATCGGTCAGCGTCGGCACCAGCACATCGGCCCGCTGCATCGCCTGAACCAGCTCATCGCGCGACATTTTCTGGTCGGTTTCCGAAAGCTCGACATCGAAAAGCTCTTTCATCCGGGTCTCGACGACCTCGGGCAACCGTCGCGTCACGACAACACTCAGACGTTGAGCGGACATCAGGAGCCTCCCCATTCTTTCAATCCCGCAGGCTTAGTGGCAAACTGTCCGAGATCGAAGCAAGGCACAAGACCTTGAAACGCGAACACACGAACGGGCAGCGGGCGAACCAGGCGAAAATGCGGGTGTTTCTGATAGTATTGGCACTGCTTGCCGCGGGCCAGAGCATGGCCCTGTCGCAGGAGCTCGGGCCGGTCACCAACCTGCCCCTGCCTCGATTCGTGTCGATGAAGGCCGCCGAAGGCTATGCCCGCCACGGACCGGGCAAGACGCACCGCATCGACTGGGTCTACAAACAGCGCAATCAGCCGCTTGAAATCACGGCGGAATACGGCCACTGGCGCCGCGTGCGCGACCGTGACGGCGTGGGCGGATGGATGCATTATTCGCTGTTGTCGGGCACGCGCACCGTGCTGGTCGAGGCCGATCTGGTGTCGCTTCTGCGCATCCCCGAGGAGGGAGCGCAGGTGAACGCCCATGTCGAACAGGGCGTGATCGCGCGTCTCGGAAAATGCCTGCCCGACTGGTGCCGCATCACCGCCGGCGGACGCTCGGGCTGGGTCCGCAAGACCGTTCTGTGGGGCGTGGCCCCCGACGAATTGCGAGACTAGGCTTGCCGGCCCCGCGGCAGCGCGTTAGGCGGGAGATACCGCCGCCCAAGAGCCCCCAGCCGCGATGCCGAACAACAGCAATCTGATGAACCTATCCGCCGGGGTCGCCTCCGTCGCCGTGGCCTTCGTTCTGGTGCTGCTGAAGCTCTGGGCCCTGGGCGAAACCCATGCGCTTTCCGTCGCCGCGTCGCTGGCCGACAGCGCGCTGGATCTGATGGTGTCGCTGGGCGGGCTGGCCGCCATCTTCTACGCCGCCCGCCCGCCCGACGAGGATCATTCCTTCGGCCACAGCTCGGCCGAGGATCTGGCGGCGCTGGGGCAGTCGCTGTTCATCCTCGTGTCGGCGGCGGTCATCGGCTGGGCGGCCTTCCGTCGGCTGCTGTCTGATGCCCCGGTGGCGCTGGCGGATGAAGGGCGCGGCATTATCGTGATGACGGCCTCCATCGCCCTCACGCTCGGCCTTGTGCTTTGGCAAAGGCGGGTCGCACGCACCACCGGCAGCAAGATCGTGAAAGCCGATTCACTGCATTACCTGGGCGATCTCATCCCCAATATCGGCGCGATCTTGGCGCTTTGGGCGGCGTCGCGGTTCGGGCTGACGCAGGTGGACAGCGTCGTGGCGATGGGCGCGGCGGTGATGCTTGCCGTCGGCGCGCTGGGGATCGGCAAGGGCGCGTGGGACGCGCTGATGGATCGCGCCGCCAGCCCGGAGATCATCGCCGATATCGAAAGGATCGCC
Source organism: Actibacterium naphthalenivorans (assembly GCF_014196965.1). Lineage (GTDB taxonomy): Bacteria > Pseudomonadota > Alphaproteobacteria > Rhodobacterales > Rhodobacteraceae > Actibacterium_A > Actibacterium_A naphthalenivorans. The sequence continues at coordinate 937,576 of NZ_JACIEQ010000001.1, forward strand.
GCCAACTGGCCCCGGGTGCGCGGCTATCACGATCTGCAAACCCGCACCTCCGGCAGCAAACTGTTCGTGAACCTGCACATCGAACTGGACGGCAACCAGACCCTGACAGAGGCCCATGCCATCAGCGCCAGCCTGAAACGCGCCATCGTCAAGGCCTATCCGCGGGCCGACGTGATCATCCACAAGGACGTGGCCCAGCCGCCGGCCGACCTGCGGCGGTAACCGGGCGGCTCACGCCGCACTCAGCAGCCCGCGCCCCTTCAACAGCGCCTGCGCGCCGGGCATCCGGCCACGAAACGCTGTATAAAGCTCTTCAGGCTCGCGCGAACCACCCGCCGACAGGATGAACGTCTCCAGCTTCCGCGCCACCTCCGGGTCAAAAGCACTACCGGCCTCCTCGAACGCCTCGAACGCGTCGGCATCCATCACTTCGGACCACATATAGCTGTAGTAGCCGCTGGAATAGCCGTCGCCCGCGAACACATGCGCGAAATGCGGCGTGGCATGGCGCATACGGATGGCATGCGGCATGCCAAGCGCATCGAGCACCGCCTGTTGCCGGGCGATCGGATCCGCCGGCGCGTCGCCCTCGTGAAAGGCCAGATCGACCAGCGCCGAGGCCACATATTCGACGGTCTGAAACCCCATGTCATAGGTCGCGGCGGCCAGCAGCCGTTCCAGCATGTCGCGCGGCATGGGAGCGCCCGTCCGGGCATGGGTAGCGTATTGCGCAAGCACCTCGGGCACTTCCAGCCAATGCTCATACAGCTGGCTCGGCAGTTCTACGAAATCACGCGCCACCGATGTGCCCGAGATTGACGGGTAGGTGACATCCGACAGGATCTGATGCAACGCATGGCCGAACTCGTGAAACAGCGTCCGCGCATCGTCATAGGACAACAGCGCAGGCGCCCCCTTCGCGGGCTTGGCGAAATTGCAGACATTGTGAACAACCGGCCGCACCGCGTCACCCAGCTTGCGCTGCGAGCGGCTGGCCGAACACCACGCGCCCGAACGTTTCGATCCGCGCGCGAAATAGTCGCCGATGAAAACGGCCATATGGCGCCCGTCTCGTGTCACCTCCCAGGCCCTCGCGTCGGGATGGTAGAGCGGCACGTCGAGCGGCTGAAAGTCCAGACCAAACAGGCGATTGGCGCAATCGAACGCGGCCTCGATCATCCGGTCAAGCTGCAGATAGGGCTTCAGCTCCGCCTCATCCAGATCATGCTCCAGCCTGCGCCGCTTCTCGGAATAATAGCGCCAGTCCCAAGGCTCCAAACGCCCGTTGACGCCATCGGCATGCATCATCTCTTCCAGCGTCCGGGCATCCGAAACAGCGACGGCACGGGCGGGCTCCCACACGGCCATCAACAGCTCACGCACCCGCGCCGGGGTCCGGGCCATCTCGGTTTCCAGCTTGTACGACGCGAAATCGGCATAGCCCAGAAGCGTCGCCCGCTCGTGCCGCAGCTGCAGGGTCTCGGTGGCAATCCCGCGATTGTCCGTCGCCCCGCCATTGGCGCCACGCGCCGTCCAGGCCTCATATGCCCTCTCACGCAGCTCCCGCCGGGGCGAGAATTGCAGGAACGGCACGATCAGCGACCGGGAAAGGGTCACGACCGGGCCTTCCACCCCCTTCTCCTCGCCCGCGGCGCGCGCGCTGGCGACAACGAAATCAGGCAGGCCTTCTAGATCATCCTCGGACAGTTCCATGAACCAGTCACGCTCATCCGCCAGAAGGTGCTGGGTGAATTCGGTGCCCAGAACCGCCAGCCGCGATTTCACCGCCGTCAGCCGATCCCGCGCCACGCCCTGCAACCGGGCCCCCGCCCGCACGAAGCTGCGCCGCGTCAGCATCAGAACCCGCATCTGCTCGTCACTCAGCCCCAGCGTCTCTCGCGCCTGCCACAGGGTTTCGATCCGGCCGAACAGTGCGGCATTCATGGTGATTTCCGAAGAATAGGCCGACAGTTTCGGGGCAAACTCCCGCTGCAGGGCCTCGCGCGCATCATTGCTGTCGGTCCCCGCCAGCGTGTAAAACATGCCCAGCACCTGGTCCAGCCGCTGTCCGGCAAGCTCCAGCGCCTCGATCGTGTTGGCAAAAGTCGGCGCATCGGAGCACTCGGCAATCGCCGCGATCTCTGCCCGTGCCGCATCCATGGCCGCCTCAAAGGCGGGTGCGAAATCGGCGTCAGAGATATCGGCGAAGGGCGGCAGTTGGAACGGCGTGGACCAATCGGCCAGAAGCGGGTTTGTCATCAGCATCTCCTTTGACAGGAAAGCTATGCACGGGCGGGAGAAAGGTCCAGATGACGGCTTCTTTTTCGCAGAAATATCCCCGCCGGAGGCATGGAATCTACTGTTGCGACAAAAGTATTCTTGCCTCCGGCGGGGATATTTTCACGAAAAAGAAAACAGCTTGCAGCGCATCATCCGCCGCACACCGGACAGTCGTCGCGGCGTTTGAGGGTGACCTGCCGATTTTCCGCGTAGAGGGCATCATAGAGCAGCATACGGCCGCGCAGGGTTTCACCCGCGCCCGTGATCTCCTTGATCGCCTCCACGGCCATCATTGCCCCGACGACCCCCGGCAAGGCACCGACCACCCCGGCTTCGGCGCAGCTCGGCGCCAGTCCGACCGCGGGGGCCTTGGGAAAAATGCATTGATAGCAGGGCGCACCGGTGGCCGGGTGATACAGGCTGATCTGCCCTTCCCACTGGGTGATCGCGGCAGCAACCAGCGGTTTGCCGGTGGCCACGGCCACCCGGTTGACCATGTAACGGGTGGCGAAATTGTCGGTGCCATCAAGGATCAGATCATAATCGGCGAATAGCGCGGCCGCATCCTTTTCCTCCAGCCTGCGCTGATAGGGTTCGATCGTGATGAACGGGTTCAGGGCGCGCATCGCCTCTTCCGCCGAAAATACCTTTGGCATGCCGATACGGGCGTCCGTATGGATGACCTGCCGTTGCAGGTTTGACGCATCGACCACGTCATCATCCACCACACCGATGGTTCCCACCCCCGCCGCCGCCAGATACATCAGCGCCGGAGAGCCGAGCCCGCCCGCGCCAATGACCAGAACCTTGGCATCCTTCAAACGTTTCTGCCCCGGCCCGCCGACCTCGCGCAGCACGATATGGCGGGCATACCGCTCCAGTTCGGCCGGGCGGAAGGCGCCCTGCGGCTTCGGTTTCTCCAGCGGACGGGCTCGGGCGCGCAGCTTGCCCAGCAGCGCGCGATAACCGAGCACCAGCGCCAGGATAACGCCAAGCCCCAGCCAGGCCTCTTTCGACCCGCCCGTCGCGACACGCAGCGCATGCCCACCCGGGAACGCCACCTGCACGATCAGCACCCCGACATAGAGCAGCCCGAGCATCATCAGCCGCGCCCTTGCAGGCAGTTTCATCAGCCACCCGACACCCCAAAGGGCGGCCGCCATGATGAAAACCAAAACCATCAGCCGCGTCCGGTGGAACCGAACCCGCCATCGCCCCGAGCGGTGTCACCAAGCTCGCCAGCCACTTCGAACACCGCCTGCACCACCGGCGCGACGATCATCTGGGCAATGCGGTCGCCGTGATGGATGGTATAGGGATCGGCCCCGAAATTCACCAAAAGCACGCCCAGCGGGCCGCGATAATCGCTGTCGATCGTGCCGGGCGTATTGGGCAGGCTGATGCCGTGCTTCAGCGCAAGGCCCGAGCGCGGCCTGATCTGCACTTCGAACCCATGCGGAAATTCCATCCGGAATCCGGTCGGGGCGATACGCCGCTCCATCGGTTGCAGGGTGAACCCTTCGTCCCGGATCTCGGGCGGCAGATTGGCGCGGATGTCGGCCCCCGCCGCGCCATGGGTTTCGTAAGACGGCAGCGCAAGCGCGGTATCGGCCCAGTCTTCCCACAGGATGCGGATGGTCGGGGTCATGCCAGCGCCTCCGCGATCATCTGCGCCAGCCGGTTGGCCACCTGCTCCTTGGCCATGCGCGGCCAGCTCTGCGCGCCCTCCGCCGTGATCAGCGTCACGGCATTCTCCGTTCCGCCCATGATTCCGGTGGCGGGCGAGACGTCATTGGCCACAATCCAGTCGCATCCCTTGCGCCCGCGCTTGGCCGTGGCATGGGCGATCACATCATCGGTCTCGGCGGCAAAGCCCACAACCAGCGCGGGGCGCCCGTCGCCCATCTGCGCCACCCTCGCCAGAATGTCCGGGTTTTCCGCGAATTCCAACGCGGGCAGCCTGCCCCCGCCATCCTTTTTCACCTTCGAAGCGGAAGCGTTGGCCACCCGCCAGTCGGCGACCGCCGCCGCGAACACGGCCGCATCGGCCGGCAGCGCATCCTCTACCGCAGCCAGCATCTGCCGCGCGGTCTCGACCCGCTCAACCGTCACGCCTGCGGGCGGCGGCACATCGGCAGGGCCGGTGACGAACACCACCTCGGCCCCCAGACCTGCCAGCGCCCGTGCCAGCGCCGTGCCCTGCGCCCCCGAAGAGCGATTGGCGATATAGCGCACCGGATCAATCGGCTCATGCGTCGGCCCCGAGGTCACGATGATGCGCCTGCCCTTCAACGGCCCATCCGCCAGCGCCGCCTCGATCGCGGCGACAATCTCCAGCGGTTCGGCCATTCGGCCCGGCCCGTATTCGCCACAGGCCATGCTACCCTCATTCGGGCCGGCAAACAGAATACCGTCGCCCTTCAACGTGGCGATGTTGCGCTGCGCCGCCGGATGCTGCCACATCCGCACATTCATCGCCGGCGCGATCAGCACGCGCTTGTCCGTGGCCATCAGCAGGGTCGAGGCCAGATCATTCGCCAGCCCCGCGGCCATCTTGCCCATCAGATCGGCCGTGGCGGGCGCAACAACCACCAGATCAGCGGCGCGGCTCAGCTCGATATGGCCCATCTCGGCCTCGTCGGTCAGATCGAACAGATCGCGGTAGACCTTTTCCGCCGCCAGCGCCGAGGTGGAAAGCGGCGTCACGAATTCCTCGGCGGCCCTGGTCAGCACAGGCGTCACCCGCGCACCGCGCTCGCGCAGCCGGCGGATCAGATCAAGCGACTTGAACGCCGCGATTCCGCCGCCGATGATCAGAAGAATGCGTTTGCCTGCCAGCATGGGCAACCCCTTTCAAGGCTTCGCCCCCTGTCTAGGACGCCGCGCCGGGTGAAACAAGTTCACTCACCCGCCACCAAGGCAAAACCCGACCGGTCGCCCTAAAATCACCGGGCTCATCTTCTCGGCAAAAATACTCCCGCCGGAGGCGTCCCGCACGCAAAAGCAACGCAATACCCTCCGCGCAATTCACAAACGCTCACTGCACGGAAAATCCGGCGCAGGGGTCATCCCGCTCGGCCGGGGCGGTGATCAACCACCGGTCAAACGGCGGATCATCTTCCGGCGCCTCCTCGAACTGCCCGATCGACAGGAGTGTCACGTCAGGCGCCGCCACGGCCAGCGCGGCGGGCAGGCCCCAGTCCTTGCGCGCATGGCCATTGCCGGTGATCACCGCAACCGGGCCGCCATTCCCGGCCAGCGCCCGCACCACCGCACGCGCAAGCGCCGCGTCGCGCAGGCGCTGCGCCTCGACCATCCCGGGCAGCATCTCGGCGGGCAGCGCATTGCAATGGGCGGCCTGCTGCCCCTCGTCCCGCAGCGCCTGCTCGTCCTCCGGCAGCGGCGCGGCCAGCCCAAAGGCCGCCGCGTCATCCCCGAACACCGCAACCGCGCCTTCCGCGATGGCCCGGCGCACGTCGCCGCGCGGAAGGCCGCCACCGTAGACCGCGGCCTCCGGCGCCGCCGCGAATATCGGATAGTAAAGCGCAAAGTCGGGCCAGCCCGAGTCAGCCCAGCCCAGCGCCGCCTCCAGGGCAGCCGCGTCGCCGCGCGCGGCCGGGGTTGCCCGCGCCGCCTGCGCCGGCGTCAGCATCTCGAACACCAGCGCCCGGGGGGTCAGCGCGGAAACCGCTCGCGCCTGATTTGCATGATGTACCGGGTTGTCATGAACCTCGCCCAGAACAACCACATCGACGGGCGGCAAAGAGGCCAGCGCTTCTGCGCCGATCTCCGCCGCCTGCGCGCCGGACGCCAGCATGGCGGCGGCCAGCCCGGCGAAAATGAAATTCACCTGTGTCACGCGAAGAAGTCATGCACCTCGGGGCTCTGCGCTTCAAGGCTCTTGCGCATCTTTCCGAAGGCGGCCGCCTCCAACTGCCGCACCCGCTCTTTCGACAGGCCCAGTTCCTGGCCCAGGCTTTCCAGCGTGCGCGGGTCATCGCGCAGCTTGCGCTCGCGCACGATGAACTGTTCGCGCTCGTTCAGCCCGGCCATGGCGGCGCGCAGCCAGCCACGCAGCGTCGCCAGATCATGCGCGCGCGCCACACGCTCCTCGGCCTGCGCGCTGTCATCTTCCAGCGATTCGATCCATTCACGCCCGTCGTCTTCGGCGGATTGGGTGGCGTTGAGCGAAAAATCGGTGCCGGCGAGCCGCCCCTCCATCATCTCGACGTCAGACATCGAAACACCCACTTCCGATGCGATCCTCTCGCGCAGTTGATGCCGGTCCAGCGTCTCGCCCCGGGCGCTTGCCTCGCGCTCCAGCCGGGCCTGAACCCGGCGCAGGTTGAAGAACAGCGATTTCTGCGAAGAGGTCGTGCCGGTGCGCACCATCGACCAGTTGCGCATCACATGGTCCTGGATCGACGCCTTGATCCACCACACCGCATAGGTCGAAAACCGAACGCCCCGATCCGGATCGAACTTGTCGGCGGCCTTCATCAGGCCAAGGCTGGCCTCCTGGATCAGATCGTTCATTGGCGCGCCATAGCGGCGAAACTTGGTCGCCATCGAAATCGCGAGGCGCATATACGCCGTTATCAGGCGGTGCAGCGCCTCTTCGTCGCGCTGATCGCGCCAGGCATAGGCAAGCTTCAGCTCCGTCTCTGCATCCAGCAACTCTGCCTTCATCGCCTGCCGGGAAAGGGTTCTGTCGGAAAATCCATCAAGTGCCATTTTCGCCTCCTGGGTTGGATTGGCGTGCTGCCCCAAGGGTGCAGCCTTGCAATATTATACGAAAGCGAAACGTGGCTGGATCACGAATAGTTTCCCCGACCCGCGGGAATTCGGATGAAACGCCCACACAAAAGGCGATTCCTGCACGCTTTCAGGATAGCAGAGCCCAATCTAAATAACTGATTTTAAACAAAATTTCTCTCCTCCGCAGCAAATGCGAAAATATGCGCCGCGCGCCCGGCCCAGGTGCTTGCACAGGGCCTGTGCCTGTGCTCACAGACCATCAACACCGATGATGGCAAATCGCACAAAACAGCGTTTCTGAAATATCAAAAGGCGCGCTAGCCTGCCCGGCATGACATATGATCTTTACCTTGGCGACAAAACCTATTCCAGCTGGTCGCTGCGCGGCTGGCTGATGTTCGAGAAATTTGGCCTGCCCGTGCGCACAACCGCGGTCGGGCTCTACTCCGGCACCATGGCGGCCGATCTGGCCCCGCTTGCGCCGGCGCGTCTGGTGCCGGTCCTGCGCACGCCCGAAGGCGACCCGCTGCAGGATACGCTGGCCATCGCCGAAACCCTGGCCGAGCGACACCCCGACGCCGGGCTGTGGCCCGCAGACCCGTCGGCCCGCATCCTCGCCCGCTGGCTGGCCGCGGAAATGCACTCGGGCTTTACCGCCCTGCGTGGCGCCTGCCCGATGAACCTGTCGCGCGCTTATCAGGGGTTCGCGCCATCCGATGCGGTGCGCGCCGATCTTGCCCGTATCGCGCTGCTCTGGGCCACCGCGCGTTCCCGGTTCGGCGGCGGCGGGCCGTGGCTGTTCGGCGAGTATTCCCTGGCCGATGTGTTCTACGCCCCCGTTGCCGCCCGCATCGCCAGCTATGACCTGCCCGTCGAGGATGAGGCCGCCGCCTATGTCGCCGCCCATCTGGCAGACCCGGCCTTCCGGCGCTGGCGCGCTGAAGGGCTGACGCAGCGCTACGATACCGAACCCTATGCCATGGATCTGCCATTCAGGCCCTGGCCGGGCCCCGCCCCGCTGCCTGCCCGCGCGGTGCAAAGCGGGCCTGCCGAAAATGCCGCCTGCCCCTATTCCGGCCTGCCGGCGGGGCATTTCATGCAGCTCGACGGCCGCATCTTCGGCTTTTGCAACACCACCTGCCGGGACAAGACAGTGAACGATCCCGAAGCCTTCCCCGCCTTCATGGCCATTTACCATTCGTAAACCTTCCCGCCTTACCCGTTAACCAAGGTAAAGGCGGAGGCGGGAATGGTTGCGCGGGCCTATACGGTGGCCTTTGAAGGGGTGGATGCCCGGATGGTCGAGGTGCAATGCGCCATCACCGCCGGCCTGCCCGCCTTCTCGATCGTCGGCCTGCCCGACAAGGCGGTCAGCGAAGCGCGCGACCGGGTGCGCGCGGCGCTGACCGCGATGGCGCTGGCGCTGCCGTCAAAACGCATCACCGTCAACCTGTCGCCCGCCGACCTGCCCAAGGAAGGCTCGCATTTCGACCTGCCGATCGCACTGGCGCTGCTGGCCGCGCTCGATGTCGTGCCGCGCGACGAGGTGGAGCGGACCGTGGCGCTGGGGGAAATGTCGCTGGACGGATCGCTGGTGCCAGTGCTCGGGGCCCTGCCTGCGGCCATGGCGGCGGCCGAGGCGGACAGGGCGCTGCTTTGCCCCCGCGCCTGCGGCCCCGAAGCGGCCTGGGTGGGCGCGACACAGGTGCTGGCGGCGGGATCGCTGGGCGAGGTCGTGCGCCACTACACCGGGCAATCTCCGCTCTCCCCCGCCGAGCCGGGCGAGGTGACCGCACCAGCCCAGACCCGCGACCTGCGCGACGTCAAAGGGCAGGAACGCGCCAAACGCGCGCTGGAGATTGCCGCCGCCGGGCGCCATCACATGCTGATGGTCGGCGCGCCGGGGTCGGGCAAATCCATGCTGGCCGCGCGCATGCCGGGCATCCTGCCGCCGCTGGAACCGGTCGAGGCGCTGGAAACCTCGATGATCCATTCCCTGTCGGGCCTGCTGGACGAGGGCGGGATCTCGCGCACGAGGCCGTTCCGCGAACCGCATCACACAGCCTCGATGGCCGCCATCGTCGGGGGCGGGCGCGGCGCCAAACCTGGCGAGATCTCTTTGGCCCATAACGGGGTGCTGTTCATGGATGAATTCCCCGAATTCCCCCGCGCCGTGCTGGAAACCCTGCGCCAGCCGATCGAAACGGGCGAGGTTGTCGTGGCCCGCGCCAACGCGCACATGCGATACCCCTGCCGGTTTCTTCTGGTGGCCGCCGCGAACCCCTGCAAATGCGGCTATCTTGCCGACCCGTCCCGCGCCTGCGCCCGCGTGCCGCAATGTGGCGAGGATTACCTCGGCCGCATTTCGGGCCCGCTGATGGACAGGTTCGATCTTCGGGTCGAGGTGCCCCCCGTGGCCTATACCGACCTCAACCTGCCTGAATCGGGCGACAGCTCCGCCGACGTGGCCAAGCGCGTCGCGGCCGCCCGCGCAGTTCAGTCCGCGCGCTTCGCCGGGCACGAGGACGCGCGCAGCAACGCCGATGCCGAAGGTCGCCTGCTGGACGAGATCGCGACGCCCGATGCCGAAGGGCGCGCCCTGTTGTCGCGCGTGGCCGAACGGTTCGGCCTGTCGGCGCGCGGCTTTCACCGAGTGATGCGGGTCGCGCGCACCATCGCCGATCTCGACGGATCGGCGCAGGTGTGCAAACCGCATGTGGCAGAGGCGGTCAGCTTTCGGCTGGTGTCGCTGAAAGAGACGTAAGAAACCCCGCGATATTCGCCAGCGCCGCGTCAGCCTCGGGCAGCCAGCCCTGAAAGATCGGCCAGACATGCGGCGGGTCGTCCCACATGTCGACTGTCACCGCCGCACCGAAGCCGCGCAAACGCGCGGCCATGCGCAGCGAGTCGTCGCGCAGAATCTCGGTGCGGGCGGCCTGCAGGAAGACGGGCGGACAACCGGGAAATGCCGCGAACAGGGGCGAGGCGCCCGGATCGCGCGGATCGGCCCCGGCAAGATAATAGCGCCGCACCTCCGCCAGCCGGCTGGCGGGCAACAAGGGGTCCGAAACCGCGTTCTCCCGCATCGACCGGCCCGATGCCGTCAGATCCACCCAGGGCGACAAGGCGAAGGCGGCCGCGGGCCGCACCCCCCGCGCCAGAAGCCGGGCCAGCAGCGCCAGCATCAGCCCGCCGCCGGAACTGTCGCCGCCCAGGATGATCCGCCCGGGCGGATAGCCGCGCACGACCAGCCCCTCCCAAACCGCCTCGGCGTCGTCCAGGCTCGCGGGAAACGGATGCTCGGGTGCCAGCCGCATGGCGGGCAGGCAAGCCCGCTGTCCCGTCATCGCCGAAAGGCGCGCCAGCATCGCGCGATGGGTGAACGGGCTACCCATCAGATGGGCACCACCGTGCAGATAAAGGAGGATACCAGGCCGTCGGACGCGGCAGGATGCCCAGGTGATCGGAACATCACCAACGCGGTCTTGCAGATAGAGCGCGTAGGGCGGGTTGCGGAACATGTGCCCCTGCCGCTCGAACCGGGCGCGCGCAACCGCCGGCTCTATGCGCGCCAGCGCAGGCTTTTCGACGCGTCGCAACCAAAGAGTCAACAGGCGCAATTGCCAGGACATCAGCCCGCGCGCTTTGCCTCGATCACCTGCCAGATCCGCTCGGCGACATTGGTGCCGTCGAACCGCTCCAGCTCCTGAATGCCGGTGGGCGAGGTCACGTTGATTTCGGTCAGATAATCACCGATCACATCGATCCCCACGAAAATCTGACCATGATCCCGCAGCGTCGGACCGATGGCCGCGCAGATCTCCAGATCCCGCGCGGTCAGGCCAACCTTTTCGGGCCGCCCGCCCACATGCATGTTCGACCGCGTCTCGCCCGCCTGGGGCACCCGGTTGATGGCGCCGACCGGCTCTCCATTCACCAGAATCACCCGCTTGTCACCGTTCGAGACGTCGGGCAGGAATTTCTGGGCGATCAGCGGCTCGCGGCTAAGGCCGGTAAACAGCTCGTGCAACGATGACAGGTTGCGGTCATTCGGATCCAGCCGGAACACCCCGGCGCCGCCGTTTCCGTAAAGCGGCTTCAGGATGATGTCACCATGAAGCGCCTTGAACTCGCGGATCGTGACAAGATCCCGCGCGATCAGCGTCGGCGGAATCAGATCGGGAAACTGCAGCACCAGAAGCTTTTCGGGAAAGTTCCGCACCCAGAACGGATCATTCACCACAAGCGTGGCGGGATGAAGACGTTCCAAAAGATGGGTGGTCGTGATGTAGCCCATGTCGAAGGGCGGATCCTGCCGCAGCCAGACCACGTCCCACTCCGACAAATCCACATCCATCTCGTCGCCCAGCGCGAAATGGTCGCCCTTGACCCGCCGCACGGTCAGCGGCCAGCCGCGCGCCATGACCCGCCCATCATTCCAGTAGAGCTTGTCGGGCGTATAGTAGAACAGCTGGTGCCCACGCGCCTGCGCCTCTTCGGCAAGGCGGAAGGTGCTGTCAGCGGTGATGTCGATCGGGCCGATCGGATCCATCTGAATTGCAACTTTGAGCGACATGCGCGTTCTCCCGGAAGTTAGAGACTACATGGCCTGCCGCGCGCCATGTTGCAATCGCACTTTCACATCAGGCCGCGAACGCGTTTTCCAGAATTTCGATCCTGCCCGTCCCGTCCACCAGCGCCACGTCAAAACGCATGTCCGTCAATTGTCCGCGCGGCTCGCCCGCCACGAATTCCGAGGCCGCCATGAGTATCCGCTCCATCTGCCGGCGCGAAATCCGCTCTGCCGCCCGCGCGAAAGACCGGCTTTTCTTGACCTCGATGAACACCAGACTGTCACCTTCACGCGCAATCAGATCAATCTCACCACCACGCCCCCGCCAGCGCCGCTGCGCAATGGCAAACCCGCGGCGCGCATAATTTTCCGCCACGCTGTCTTCGGCAACACGCCCCGCATGGTAGGAAACCGTTCCGCTCATTCTTCTTTCTCCAATTCCAGCGCAGCCTGATAAACCCGCCGCTTCGGCAACCCCAAAGCCTCGGCAACATCTGCTGCGGCATCCTTCACCGACTTTTGCCGAAGCGCCGCGCGCAACGCCGCGGTCATCGACGCGGCATCGGCCGTACGCACCGGCGCCCGATCGACAAGAACAACGATCTCGCCCTTCACGCTGCGCCCTTCATATGCCTCGACCAGCTCTGCCAAACTACCGCGCGACACTTCCTCGAATCGTTTCGTAAGCTCCCGGCACACTGCTGCCTGTCTCTCTGCTCCGAAGCATTGCACAAGGTCGCCTAACAATCCCTGAACGCGTTTCGGAGATTCGTAGAGCACCAGCGTCGCCGGGATTTCCGCCAGTTCCGCCAGCCATTTTTTCCGCGCGCCCTTTGCCGTCGGCGGAAATCCGGCGAACAGGAATCTGTCGGTGGGCAGGCCCGAAACGGTCAGCGCCGCCAGCACGGCCGACGGACCTGGCGCCGAGATCACCGGCAGGCCGGCGCCGATGACCTCGCGGGCAAGCTGATAGCCCGGATCGGCGACAAGCGGGGTTCCGGCCTCGCTGGCATAGGCCACCGATTTGCCTTCGGCGATCATGCGGATCAGCCGCGGGCGCATCTCTGCGCCATTGTGGTCGTGATAGGGGATCATCGGGCGGTCGCCTGCCGAAATTCCGTGAATGCGCATCAGATGCCGGGCCGTGCGCGTGTCTTCCGCCGCGATCACATCGGCCGAGGCCAGTATATCCAGCGCCCGCAGCGTGATATCCCGCGCCGCCCCGATCGGGGTAGCGACGAAGTAGAGCCCGGGCTGAAGCGGAACGATCTGGAGTTGCACGGGCACGAGGCTTTCTCTGACGTTTACTTGATCTGCCGAAGCCCGTAGGGTCCGGGAAAGTGAAGGGTCCGGATCCGGGATTCAGGAGAGGTGTCATGGTTGTCCTTTTCGCGCAATTGCGCAAGCCGTTCGCACGGCTGATCGTTTTTCTTGCATTTACCCTGGCCCTTACCGCCTGTGACCCGGGCGCGGTCGGCAACGGCCCGTCGCTGAACACCAGGCGCGCGGTGCCCGTGGCGCTGCTGGTTCCGGGCGGGTCGGGCCAGATGGGCGATGCCCTGCTTGCCAAGAGCCTCGAAAACGCTGCGCGGCTGGCGATGGCCGATCTTGACGGGGTGCAGATTGATCTGCGCGTCTACGACACCGCCGGCGATGCGGCACTGGCCGCCGAGGTCGCGGCGACGGCCGTGAACGACGGCGCGAAGATCATCCTTGGCCCGGTTTTCGCGCAATCGGCCAATGCCGTCGGCGTCGCCGTTGCCGGCCGGGGCATCAATGTCCTGAGCTTTTCCAACAATACCGAGATCGCCGGTGGCAACGTCTTTGTTCTTGGCCCGACGTTCCAGAACACGGCCAACCGGCTGGTTCGCTATTCCGTGCGGGCCGGAAAGCCGGATATGATGATCGTGCGTGATCAGCAAATCGCCGGAGAGTTGGGCGCGGCGGCAATCCGCTCTGCCGCCGCCGCCAACGGCGCGAACGTCGTCAACGAAAGCTCTTATGAATTCTCGCAAAACGGTGTCGTGCAGGCGGTGCCGCTCATCGCGAATGCGGCCAAAACCTCCGGCGCGCAAGCCATCTTCTTCACCGCCAACACCGATGCCGCGCTTCCGCTTCTGGTGCAGCTTCTGCCGGAAAACGGTGTCGATAGCGCGAGCTTCCAGTTCATCGGCCTGACCCGCTGGGATATACCGCCGTCGTTCCAGGCGCTTCCCGGCGCACAGGGTGGCTGGTTCGCGCTGCCCGACCCCGCGCTGAGCGCCCAGTTCCGCTCACGCTATCAGGCCGCCTATGGTGAGGCGCCGCATCACATCGCCGGGCTGGCCTATGACGGCATAGCGGCGATTGGCGCGCTTGTACGCAAGGGCGGCGCCGATGCGCTCTCTGTCCGGTCGCTGACGCAGGGCTCTGGCTTTATCGGCGTGAACGGTGTATTCCGCCTGTTGCCCGATGGCACCAACGAGCGCGGCCTTGCCGTGGCTGAAATCCGCAACAATCAGGTGGTTGTGATTGACCCTGCCCCAAGAAGCTTCGGCGGCCCTGGTCTCTGACCGGACGCACCCCGGAAACGGCACGACACCCGCGCCCGATCAGCTGATCCGCCCTGCCGTCGAGATTTTCGACCGCGCCGCGATTGCCGCCGCCCTGGAGAGTGACATCGAGGCCCTGACCGACGCGCGCGACATCCGCGCCGCCACGGTGCAGATCCTGCTTGCCGCCCGCAAGGCCGGCAATGACGCGATCGCCGAAGCTTTTGAGCAGAGCCCGCTGTCGGCACGGCGTGCGGTGCATTCCTATGCCTATCTGACGGACAGCATCGTCTGCGCTGTGATGGAAGTGACCACGAAACGGTTGCACGTCCTTCCCAACCCCACCGAAGGCGAACGCCTGGCGATTTTCGCGGTCGGCGGCTACGGCCGGGCCGAGATGGCGCCCTATTCCGATGTCGATCTGCTGTTCCTGACCCCCTACAAGATCACCGGCTGGGCCGAGAGCGTGATCGAATCCATGCTCTATATCCTGTGGGACCTTCGCCTGAAGGTCGGCCATGCAAGCCGCACCGTAAAGGATTGCGTGCGTCTCGCGCGGGAGGATTACACCATCCGCACCGCCCTGCTGGAGAACCGGTTTCTGGGCGGCTATGCCCCGCTGAGCCAGGAGTTGAACGACCGGCTCTGGAACGATCTGTTCAGCGCGACCGCGTCGGATTTCGTCGAGGCCAAGCTGGCCGAACGCGCCGAGCGGCACAAGAAGCAGGGCGGCCAGCGCTATATGCTGGAACCCAATGTGAAAGAGGGCAAGGGCGGGCTGCGCGACCTGCAGTCGCTGTTCTGGATCACCAAATACGTACATCATGAAGACGACACCGCCGCGCTGGTCGGGCTGGGCGTGTTCACCCCGGAAGAGTTCGAGGAATTCCGCAGCGCCGAAAACTTCCTGTGGGCCGTCCGCTGCCATCTGCACCTGATCGCGGGCCGCGGGATGGATCAGCTGACCTTTGACATGCAGGTCGAGGTGGCGGCGCGGATGGGTTATACAGACCATGGCGGCCGCCGCGCCGTCGAGCATTTCATGCAGGATTATTTCCGCCACGCCACCCATGTCGGCGAGCTGACCCGCATCTTCCTGACCGCGCTGGAGGCCAGCCACGTCAAGACCGCGCCCAGCCTGATCGGCCTGTTCCAGCGCAAGAAACGCGCCAAGGCGGGGTACCGGATCGTCCAGAACCGGCTGAGCATCGCCGATGAGGAGAGCTTTTTCGATAACCGGCTGAACATCCTGCGGATATTCGAGGAAGCGCTGCGCACCGGCACACTGATCCATCCCAACGCGATGCGCCTGATCGCGGCGAATCTTCAGCTGATCGACGACGACACGCGCAACAACAAGGAAGCGCAGCGCATCTTCCTTGACCTGCTGCTCAAGCACGGCAACCCCGAGCGCGCCCTGCGCCGGATGAACGAGCTGGGCGTTCTGGCCGCCTTCATTCCCGAATTCGAGCCGATCCTGGCGATGATGCAGTTCAACGTCTATCACCACTACACGGTGGACGAGCACATCATCCAATGCGTCTCCGTTCTGGCGCAGATCGAGCGTGAGGAGCTGCAGGAAACCCTGCCCGTCGCCAGCCGCATCCTGAAGGCCGGCATCAACCGCAAGGTTCTGTATGTGGCGCTGCTGCTGCATGACATCGGCAAGGGCCGCAAAGAGGATCATTCGATCCTGGGCGCGCGCATCGCCCGCAAGGTCGCGCCCCGGCTGGGGCTGAAGCCCGACGAATGCGAAACCGTGGAATGGCTGGTGCGCTATCACCTGCTGATGTCCGACATGGCGCAGAAGCGCGACATTTCGGATCCGCGCACGGTGCGCGACTTCGCCAAGCTGGTGAAGACGAAAAAGCGGCTTGATCTGCTGACCGTGCTGACGGTCTGCGACATCCGCGGCGTCGGCCCGGGCACCTGGAACAACTGGAAGGCGCAGTTGCTGCGCAGCCTCTACTGGCAGACGGCGGATGCGCTGGAAAACGGGCTGGAAGACCTGAACCGCGAAGCCCGCGAGGCCGAGGCGAAAAAGGCCCTGCGCGCCGCGCTCGCGGACTGGGACAAGAAAGACCTGCGCACCGAAACCAACCGCCACTACGGCACCTACTGGCAGGGGCTGCAGACCGAAACCCAGATCGTCTTCGCCCGGCTGCTGCGCCAAGTGTCCGAGAACGAGATCCGCATCGACCTGATGCCCGACAAGGACCGCGACGCGACCCGCGCCTGCTTTGTTCTGGCCGATCACCCCGGCATTTTCTCGCGGCTTGCCGGGGCGCTGGCCATGGTCGGCGCCAATGTGGTGGACGCGCGCACCTACACGTCGAAGGATGGCTATGCCACGGCTGTGTTCTGGATACAGGATACCGACGGCGCGCCCTATGAATCCAGCCGCCTGCCCCGGCTGCGCGACATGATCGGCAAGACGCTGGGCGGCGAGGTCGTTCCGCGTGAAAAACTGGCCGATCGTGACAAGCTGGGCAGGCGCGAGCGCGGTTTTCAATTCCCCACCTCGATCACCTTCGACAATGAAGGCTCCGATATCTACACGATCATCGAGGTTGATACCCGCGACCGCCCCGGCCTGCTGTTCGATCTGACCCGGGTTCTCGCCAATGCCAATATCTACATCGCCTCGGCGATGATCGCGACCTACGGCGCGCAGGTGGTCGACACCTTCTATGTGAAGGATATGTTCGGGCTGAAACTGCATTCGACATCCAAGCAGGAAAGCCTTGAAAAGAAACTGCGCGGCGTGATCGAAAAAGGTGCGGAAAGGGCGCGCAACTGATGATTCCCATCAGCTTGGTGTCGGGGTTTCTGACGGTCGGCATGTGGACCCTGCTCAGCCGTGTGCTGGGTTTTGCGCGCGACATCCTGATTGCCGCCTATCTGGGCGCGGGCCCGGTGGCCGAGGCGTTTCTGATCGCCTTTTCCCTGCCCAACATGTTCCGCCGCTTCTTTGCCGAAGGCGCGTTCAACATGGCCTTCGTGCCGATGTTCTCGAAAAAGCTGGAAGGCGGCGAGGATGCCGAAACCTTCGCCCGCGACGCCTTTACCGGGCTGGCCACGGTGCTGATCGGCTTTACCGTCGTGGCGCAGGTCTTCATGCCGTGGCTGGTGCTGGCCATGGCCTCGGGGTTTCTGGAGGATGAGCGCTTCGGACTGGCCGTGCATTTCGGGCGGATCGCCTTTCCCTATATCCTGTTCATCTCGCTGGCGGCGCTGCTGTCGGGCGTTCTGAACGCCACCGGGCGTTTCGTGGCCGCCGCCGCCGCGCCCGTGCTGCTGAACCTTCTGTTCATCAGCACGCTTGTCATCGCCCGGTTCGCCGGATGGCCCATCGGCGACACCCTGGCCTGGACAGTGCCGGTGGCGGGCGCGGCGCAGATGGCGCTGGTCTGGGTCGCCGCGTCGCGCGCGGGCTACCGGCTGACCCTGCGCCGCCCGCGTCTCACACCAGAGCTGAAACGGCTGGCGATCATCGCCGGGCCCGCCGCGCTGGCCGGGGGCGTGGTGCAGGTGAACCTGCTGGTGGGCCGTCAGGTGGCCAGTTTCTACGACGGCGCGATTGCGTGGCTGAACTATGCCGACCGGCTGTATCAACTGCCGCTGGGTGTGGTCGGCATCGCCATCGGCGTGGTGCTTCTGCCCGACCTGTCGCGCCGCCTGCGCGCCGGGGATACGGCGGGCGGGCGCGATGCGTTCAACCGCGCGGGCGAGCTGTCGCTGGCGATGACCATCCCTGCCGCCGTGGCGCTGATGGCCATCCCCGGCCCGCTGATCGGCGTGCTGTTTCAGCGCGGCGCCTTCGGGCCCGCCGATACCGCCGCCACGGCGGCGGCTGTGGCGGTCTACGGGCTCGGCCTGCCCGCCTTCGTGATCCAGAAGGTGCTGCAACCGCTGTTCTTCGCGCGGGAAAACACGAAAACGCCGTTCTACTACGCGCTTGTGTCCCTGTTGGTGAGTGTGGTGGTCGCGGTCGGGCTGACGCCCGTCATCGGCTATCTGGCCGCAGCCCTTGGCACCACGCTTGCGGGCTGGGCCATGGTCGTGCTGCTGTGGCGTGGATCACGGCATATGGGCGATGCCGCGCTGGTCGATGCCCGTTTTCGCAAACGGCTGGTGCGGATCATCGCGGCCGCGCTGCTGATGGGGGCGCTGCTCTACGGCGCGGCGCTGGTGCTGGCGCCGTGGCTGCATGCCGGGCGGCTGCGCTATCTGGCGCTGGCCGTGCTGGTGGCGCTTGGCATGGTCAGCTATTTCGGGCTCGGCCACCTTCTGGGTGCGTTTCGACTGGGCGAATTCAGGCGGGCCATGCGGCGCGGCTGAGCCCCGCCCGCTATCGGTGCCGTATCCGCTGCCGCACCCGGCCCCACCCGCCGGGGCTGACCAGAAACGACAGCACGAAACCGGCGCCGAAACCGGCGATATCGGCCACCCAGTCGCGGCTGCCGCCGAACAGAACGCTGAACAGCAGCTGGATGCCCAGAAGAAACCCGATCAGCGAAAAGGCGCGGTACCTGTCGCCGCCCGTCGCCGCCAGCCTAACCCACATCAGAAAGGTGAACGCCCCGATCAGCCCGTAGACCGCCGGATAGCCCCCGACCAGCGGCGCCGGATCGTTCAGCAACAGCCCATAAGCCAGCGCGCCGATGATGCCCGACACGAAGAACACCACAAGCACCGCCCAGGCGCGAAACACCTCGCCCACCATCTTGCCCAGCGCCAGCAGGAACACGATGACGAACAGCGCATGGGTGAAGCTGAGGTGGATGAACGGATAGCTGACAAAGCGCAGCATATGCTGGGGCGGAAACTGGCCCGTGGCCAGCATCCAGTCGAACACCACGCCCGAAAAGGCGTAATCCTGTATCGCCCCCAGACGCCAGCCCACCGCCTGCGGCCCGCCGATGATACCGCGCGTTCCGGCGCTGAGCGCCAGTTCGATCAGGGCGATGGGCAGCACCAGCATCCACACCACCGGCGGCAGCGGGTTGATCGGCGGGGCGTTCGGGTCATGGGCCATAAGGCGCCTCCGGTTGACGGGCGTTCGCCGCATGGGTAAGCGAGCGGAGCATGAAATTCCAGACGGAGAACGCATTATGACCGAGGTGGCCCACACACCGCGCGTCTTTTCGGGCATCAAGCCTTCGGGCGGCCTGACCCTTGGCAACTATCTTGGCGCCATCAAACGCTTCGTGGCGACGCAAGGTCAGGGCATGGAAACCATCTATTGCGTGGTGGATCTGCACGCGATCACCGTCTGGCAAGACCCCGCCGATCTGACCAACGCCACGCGTGAGGTGGCCGCCGGCTACCTCGCCTCCGGCCTCGACCCGGCGCAATCGATCCTGTTCAACCAGAGCCAGGTGTCCGCCCACGCCGAACTGGGCTGGATTCTGAACTGCGTGGCCCGGCTTGGCTGGATGAACCGGATGACGCAGTTCAAGGAAAAGGCCGGCAAGAACGCCGAGAAACAGTCGCTCGGCCTTTACGCCTATCCCTCGCTGATGGCGGCCGACATTCTGCTGTATCACGCCACCCACGTGCCGGTGGGCGAGGATCAGAAACAGCATGTGGAGCTGACCCGCGACATCGCCGCGAAGTTCAACCATGACTACAAGGTGCCGGAGTTCTTTCCGCTGCCCGAGCCGGTGATCGAAGGCCCCGCCACCCGGGTCATGAACCTGCGCGACGGCACCAAGAAGATGTCGAAATCCGGCGAAAGCGACATGGAGCGCATCAACATGACCGATGATGCCGACACCATCGCCAAAAAGTTCAAGAAGGCGCGCACCGACCCCGAGCCGCTGCCGGAAACCTATGACGAGCTGTCCGAACGCCCCGAGGCGCGCAACCTTGTCGATATCTTCGCGGCACTGAGCGACACCAAGCCCGAAGAGGTTCTGGCCGATTACGCCGGCGCGGGCTGGGGGCAGTTCAAACCGGCCCTTGCCGAACTGGCGGTATCGAAGCTCGCGCCGATTTCCGTGGAAATGGCACGCATGATGAACGATCCGGCCGAGATCGACAATATTCTGGGCAAGGGCGCGGACAGGGCGATGGAGATCGCGACCCCGATCCTGCACCGGACCTACGACATCGTCGGCATGATCCGCTCTCGGGGGCGGTAAGCCGAAGCTTGGGCAGCGGCGCGGCTGATCGTGCCGCCGCTCTATATTTTCGCACAAAACCCCTGCGAATTCGCCGTATTCCCTCATCTTTCGCACATACGTATCTTTCCGAAGCAAAGGAAAGGACGTACTGACATGGCCCCCCCCATCCACCCCGCCGCCCGCATCGGGCATGTGCATCTGAAGGTCGCCGACCTCGAGCGCGCCATCGGTTTCTACTCCGGCGTGCTTGGGTTCGAGCTGCAGCAACGCTATGGCACCGCCGCCGCCTTTCTGTCGGCGGGCGGCTATCACCACCATATCGGCCTGAACACCTGGGAAAGCCGCGGCGCGACCCCGCCGCCACCGGGCCACACCGGGCTTTACCACACCGCCTTCCTGTACCCCGACCGGGCAGAGCTGGGCGACGCGATCGCGCGCGTGCTGAAGGCCGGCATCGCGCTTGACGGCGCCGCCGATCATGGCGTCAGCGAGGCGGTCTATCTGCGCGATCCGGACGGCAACGGGGTAGAGCTTTACCGCGACCGCCCCGAGGCCGAATGGCCCCGCGATGCGCAGGGCAACCTCGAAATGCGCAACAGCCCGCTCGACATACCGGCCCTGCTGGCGGAGCGGCGCGCATAGCGTCATCAAACCGATTCAGAATCTTCAACAAAAAGAATCGCCCGCCCCCTACCTTTTCGATGCCCGGTCGTACGTCCAGCGGCCTGCCCGGGGGTCTGTCTCTCGTCATCCCCAAGAGCGATTGGATTGTCCCGATCCGCGCCCCCGGTTCTTTCGGTGCTTTTCCGGGTTCCCCGCCCATGGCGCCGCGCCCCCAGCCTCGTGCTGGGGGCGTTTTGCCTCAGGGTCTGGCGCGCCGCGGGATGCTCGGATACCGTCGCCGCAACTTCAGGGGAACAATATGGCGACCGGCAACAACATCCGCACCTATTTCAACGGCACATGGCATGACGGCGACCTGCCGGTGATGAACGCCGCCGACCACGGCAGCTGGCTTGGCACCACCGTTTTCGACGGCGCGCGCTATTTCGAAGGCATCGCGCCCGATCTGCTGGCCCATTGCGCAAGAGTGAACCGCTCGGCGACAGCGCTGATGATCACCCCGACGGTGGAGGCCCAGCAGATGCACGACGTCATCTGGGAAGGGTTGCAGGCCTATCCCGAAAACGCCCCGGTCTATATCCGGCCCATGTACTGGGCGCTGGATGGCGACGAGCTTGGCATCGTTCCCAAACCCGACGCCACCGGCTTTGCGATCAGCCTGGAGGAAATCCCGATGGCCGCGCCCAGCTCCGCCACCACGCTGACGACCACGCGGTTCCGCCGCCCGGTGCTGGAAGACGCGGTGGTGAACGCCAAGGCCGGCTGCCTTTATCCCAACAACGCAAGGATGCTGGCCGAAGCCCGCGCCAAGGGCTTTGGCAACGCGCTTGTGGCCGATGCCCTGGGCAATGTCGCCGAAACCGCCAGCGCCAATGTCTTCATGGTGCGCGATGGCGAGGTGTTCACCCCGATCGCCAACGGCACGTTCCTGGCGGGCATCACCCGTGCACGCCATATCGACAACCTGAAAGCCGAAGGCGTGAAGGTGCACGAAACAGTGCTGAGCTTCGACGATTTCCGCCAGGCCGACGAGGTGTTCCTGTCGGGCAACATGATGAAGGTCACGCCGGTGACGGAATTCGACGGCACCCCCTATCAGATCGGTCCGATGACCCGCAGGGTGCGCGATCTCTACTGGGACTGGGCCCATTCCACCCGCTGACGCCACGCTTGCAACGCGGGCGCCGGCCCCCCATTCTCTGCCAAGGCTCAGGAGGGGCCGACGATGCGCAAGTTTCTGGTTCTGCTCGATGACAGCCGCGAATGCCTGAACGCCATGCGCTTTGCCGCCATGCGCGCGGAAAACACCGGCGGCGCGGTTCTGATCCTGTCGGTGATCGCGCCCGAAGAGTTCAACCACTGGATCGGCGTCGGCGACCTGATGCGCGAAGAGGCCCGCGAGAGGATCGAGGCGCATTTCGAGGTGTTCGCCAAATGGATGCGCGACAAGCACAAGATCATGCCGGAACTGGTGATCCGCGAAGGCGAGGCGGCCGAAGAAATTCTGGCCCAGGTGCGTGAAGACCCGCGCATCGGCGTTATCGTTCTGGGTGCGGGCAGCGGCAAGAAGGGCCCCGGCCCCGTCATCACCCAGCTCACGCGCAGCGCCGGCTCGCTGCCCGTACCGCTTACGATCGTGCCCGGCGAGCTTTCCAAAGAGCGGCTGGAAGCGGTCACCTGAATACCTTAGAATTCTTCTAAACCTTGACTCGTGGCCCCCGAGGCCGCATATCCGGTGGGATATACGGAGACACGCCCATGTTCATCCAAACCGAGTCGACCCCGAACCCCGCGACGCTGAAATTCCTGCCCGGCCAGACCGTGCTGGAAGCCGGCACAGCGGATTTTCCGACAGCCGATACCGCCGGAAAATCGCCCCTCGCCGGGCGCATCTTCGCTGTGGAGGGTGTGAGCGGCGTGTTTTTCGGCACGGATTTCGTGACCGTCACCAAACAGGATGCCGTCGCCTGGGAGCATATCAAGCCCGCGATCCTGGGCGCGATCATGGAGCATTTCCAGTCCGGCCAGCCGGTTCTGGAGGGTGAGGCAGAGGCCGCGGGCCATGCCGCGCATGACGGCCCGGATTCCGAAATCGTCAACCAGATCAAACAGCTGCTCGACACCCGCGTGCGCCCTGCCGTGGCGCAGGATGGGGGCGACATCACCTTCCACGGTTTTGAGCGCGGCGTCGTCTACCTGCATATGCAGGGCGCCTGCGCCGGTTGCCCCTCGTCCACGCTGACGCTGAAGATGGGCATCGAGAACCTGCTGCGCCATTACATCCCCGAGGTGGTGGAGGTACGGCCCGTTGCCGCCTGAGCCACTGGTTCTGGGATTTGACACATCGGCCGCGCATTGCGCGGCCGCTTTGCTTTGCGGCGAAACGGTCCTGTCCCAGCGGACCGAAGAGATGGCCAAGGGGCAGGCAGAGCGGCTGATGCCGCTTCTGGAACAGGTGCTGGCCGAAGGCGGGGCCGCATGGGGCGATCTGGCCGCGATCGGCGTCGGCACCGGGCCCGGCAACTTTACCGGCATCCGCATCGCGGTATCGGCCGCGCGCGGGCTGGCGCTGGCGCTGAGTGCCCCCGCCATCGGCGTATCCGCCTTCGAGGCACTGGCCGAAGGCCTGCCCCGGCCGGTTCTGGCAACCGTCGATGCCCGGCGCGGCCTGTCCTACGCGCAGGTCGTCGGACAAGACACAGCGCCGCAACAACTCTCGCCCGATACCTTGCCCGCCGAGCTGATCGACAGCGGCCTCGATTGCACCGGCCACAACGCCCCCGCCTTTGCCGCCGTGACCGGCGGTCGCGCCCTGACGCCCGCCCTGCCCGTCGCCGTGGCCATCGCCCGGATCGCCGCGCGGCGCGGCGCCGCCCCCGCCCCGCGCCCCACGCCGTTCTACATCCGTGGTGCCGATGCCGCCCCCGCGTCGGACCCGCCGCCAGTGATCCTGCCGTGACGCCAGAGGATCTGGCCGCGCTGCACGCGGCCTGTTTCACCACCCCGCGCCCCTGGAGCACCGCAGAATTCGCCGCCCTGCGCGACAGTCCCGGCGTTTTCCTGTGCGGCGACGAGACCGGCTTTGCCCTTGGCCGGGTCATCGCGGGCGAGGCCGAACTGCTGACGCTCGCGATGCATCCCACGGCCCGGCGGCGCGGCCTTGGCCGCCGCTGGCTAAACGCGTTCGAGGCCACAGCCCGCAGCCGCGCCGCGGCCGACGCGTTTCTCGAAGTCGCCGCCGACAACGCCGCCGCCCTGCGCCTCTACCAGCGCGCCGGATACACCGTCGCCGGGCGCCGCAACGCCTATTACACGCCCCCGGCCGGCCCGCGCATCGACGCGCTGGTGATGCGCAAAATGCTTGCGAAAACCTGACCCAGCGTCACGCGATTCATTGATCTATCGGACAAAAATCGGTTGACGCTTTTCCGGCGCTGCGGCCTTAATTGCGCATGACACGGAAAAACGGGGGCTGGGTCACGGCAAACGCCGCGAACGTCAATGACCCAGATCAACAATCGGGAGTTTGCTTATGACCACACTGCAGAAGTTCCTCGGCGCCACCGCCGCCCTTGCGCTCAGCACCGGCGCGGCGCTGGCCGATCCGGCGCTGATCTTCGATCTTGGCGGCAAGTTCGACAAATCCTTCAACGAGGCCGCCTTTGCCGGTGCCGAAAAGTGGAAGGCCGAAACCGGCGGCAACTTCAACGAGATCGAGCTGCAGTCCGAAGCGCAGCGCGAACAGGCCCTGCGCCGCTTTGCCGAGGCCGGCAACAACCCCATCGTCATGACAGGCTTCGCCTTCGGTTCGGTTCTGGCCGAGGTCGCGCCGGATTACCCCGACACCAAATTCGCGATCATCGACATGGTGGTCGATGCGCCCAACGTGCGCTCCGTCGTGTTCAACGAACATGAGGGCTCGTATCTGGTCGGCATGATGGCGGCGATGGCCTCGAAAACCGGCACCGTCGGCTTTATCGGCGGCATGGATATCCCGCTGATCCGCAAATTCGCCTGCGGCTATGTGCAGGGCGTGAAAGCGGCCAATCCCGATGCGACCGTGATCCAGAACATGACCGGCACCACCCCTGCGGCCTGGAACGATCCGGTCAAGGGCGGCGAGCTGACCAAGGCGCAGATCAGCCAGGGCGCGGATGTGGTCTATGCCGCAGCGGGCGGCACCGGCGTGGGTGTGCTTCAGGCCGCCGCCGATGAGGGCATCCTGTCGATCGGCGTGGACAGCAACCAGAACCACCTGCACCCCGGAAAGGTTCTGACCTCGATGATGAAACGCGTGGACAACGCCGTTTACGACACCTTCATGGCCGGAACCGATATGGAGCCCGGTATCAACGTGATGGGCATCGCCAATGGCGGCATCTCTTTCGCGGTGGATGAACATAACGCGCCGCTGCTTACGGATGCGATGCTGGCCAGCACCTACAAGGCCGCGCTGGATATCGCCACCGGCGAAGTCACGGTCCACGATTACATGTCCGACAACACCTGCCCGGCAGAATAAGCCCGATGGCGGGAACACAAACAGCGGGGCGGTCTGACGGGGCCGCCCCGGCCATTGAACTCAAGGGCATTTCCAAGGCCTTCGGCCCGGTTCAGGCCAACAAGGATATCTCGATCCGCGTCATGCCCGGCACGATCCACGGCATCATCGGCGAGAACGGGGCCGGAAAATCGACGCTGATGTCCATTCTCTACGGCTTTTACAGGGCCGACGCGGGCGAGATTTTCATCAACGGCACCCCCACCCCCATCCCCGACAGCCAGGCCGCCATCAGCGCCGGAATCGGAATGGTGTTCCAGCATTTCAAACTGGTGCAGAATTTCACGGTTCTGGAAAACGTGATCCTCGGGGCCGAGGATGGCGCGCTTTTGAAACCCTCGCTGTCCAAGGCGCGCGGCACGCTGAAACGCCTGGCCGAGGAATATGAGCTGCATGTCGACCCCGACACCCTGATCGAGGATCTGTCGGTGGGCCATCAGCAGCGGGTCGAAATCCTCAAGGCGCTCTACCGCGCCGCCGATATCCTCATTCTCGACGAGCCAACCGGGGTTCTGACCCCGGCAGAGGCCGACCACCTGTTCCGCATCCTCGAAAACCTGCGGCGCGAGGGCAAGACGATCCTCCTGATCACCCACAAGCTGCGCGAGATCATGCATATCACCGACACCGTCAGCGTGATGCGGCGCGGAGAGATGACAGCCACCGTCAAGACCGCCGAAACCAGCCCCGAAAACCTGGCCGAGCTGATGGTCGGGCGCAAGGTTCTGCTGCGGGTCGATAAAAAGCCCGCCGCCCCCGGCCCGAACATCCTGGAGGTGGAAAACCTGCGCGTCGTGGATGACGACGGCGTCGAGCGGCTGAAAGGCGTTTCTCTGAACGTGCGCGCCGGCGAGATTCTCGGCATCGCCGGCGTGTCGGGCAACGGCCAGTCGCAATTGCTCGAGGTTCTGGGCGGCATCACCCGCGCCACCGGCAGCATCCGTGTCAACGGCCAGGAGATCGACCTGAGCGGCCGGCATTCCGACGGCCAGTCGCGCCGGGCGCGCGGCATCGCCCATGTGCCCGAAGACCGGCAGCATGAAGGCCTGATCATGGATTTCATGGCCTGGGAGAACATGATCTTCGGCTATCACAATGATCCGGCCTGGCAGAAGAACGCGCTGTTGATGGACAACCCCGCGATCCGCGCTGATACCGAGGCCAAGATGGCCCGGTTCGACGTGCGCCCGCCGAACCCGGCCCTGGCGGCAAAGAATTTCTCGGGCGGGAACCAGCAGAAAATCGTGCTGGCGCGCGAGATCGAGCGCAATCCCGACCTGCTTCTGGTCGGCCAGCCCACCCGCGGTGTGGATATCGGCGCGATCGAGTTCATCCACCAGCGCATCATAGAACTGCGCGATGCCGGCAAGGCCATCCTTCTGGTCAGCGTCGAGCTGGAAGAGATCCTTTCGATGTCCGACCGGATCGCGGTGATGTTCGACGGGCGCATCATGGGCGAACGACTGCCCGGCGAAACCGATGAAAAAGAGCTGGGCCTGCTGATGGCCGGCATGAACGGAAAGGCCGCCTAGCATGGAGCGTATGCCGCAATGGGCCGATGTGGTCCTTGTTCCGCTGATCAGCCTGCTGATGGCCTTCATCCTGTCGGCCCTGGTGATCGTGGCGATCGGCGAAGATCCGGTGGCCGCCGTGAAAATGATGGTCAACGGCGCGGTCGGATCGACCTATGGCTGGGGCTATACGCTCTATTACGCCACCAATTTCATGTTCACCGGGCTGGCCGTGGCCGTGGCCTTTCACGCGTCGATGTTCAACATCGGCGGCGAGGGTCAGGCGACCCTGGGCGGGCTTGGCGTGGCTGTCGTCTGTCTGGCGCTGCCCTGGCCGCACTGGGCGCTGGCGCTGCCGGTGGCGGTGCTGGGCGCAGCGCTGTTCGGGGCGGCATGGGCGGCCATCCCTGCCTATCTTCAGGCCCGGCGCGGCAGCCATATCGTGATCACCACGATCATGTTCAACTTCATCGGCGCCTCGCTGTTGAACTATCTTCTGGTCAATGTGATGCGGCCGGTCGGGTCGATGGATCCGGCAACGGCAAAATTCGGGCCGGGCACGCATCTGCCCACCCTGCATGATATCCTTGCCGTCGTCGGCATCCCGTTTTCCAGGGCGGCCCCGGCCAATATCAGCTTTCTGATCGCGGTGGTGGCCTGTTTTCTGGTCTGGCTGCTGATCTGGCGCACCCGTCTTGGCTATGCCATCCGCGCCTATGGAAAATCCGAGCCCGCCGCAGTCTACGCCGGCATTTCGCCCACGCGGATCATCATGATCTCGATGCTGATCTCGGGCGGGCTGGCCGGGATGATGGCCGTCAACAACGTGATGGGCGAGGCCGAGCGCCTGATCATGAACTCGGTCGAAGGTGCGGGGTTCATCGGTATCGCCGTGGCCCTGATGGGCCGCAGCCACCCGTTCGGCGTGTTCCTCGCGGCGATCCTGTTCGGCTTTCTCTATCAGGGCGGGGCCGAACTCGCGCTTTGGACAAGCATCCCGCGCGAACTGATCGTGGTCATCCAGGCGCTGGTAATCCTCTTCACCGGCGCGCTCGACAACATGGTGCGGATGCCGCTGGAAAAGCTGTTCCTGGCCCTGCGCAAGGATGACGCATGATGGATTTCGCGACCATCCTTCAGGTTTTCGATTCGACCGTGCGGCTGGCCACGCCGCTGCTGCTGGCCTGTCTGGCCGGGCTCTATTCCGAGCGGGCGGGAATCTATGACATCGGGCTGGAAGGCAAGATGCTGGCCGCCGCCTTCTTTTCGGGTGCCATCGCCGCCGTCACCGGCTCTGTCTGGCTGGGGCTCTTGGCCGGCATCGCGGCCTCGACGGCGCTGTCGGGCATCCATGGGCTGGCGGCGATCACCTTCCGCGGCAATCAACTGATTTCGGGCGTGGCGGTCAATTTTCTCGCGGCGGGCCTGACCGTCGTCATCGCGCAGGACTGGTTCAAGCAGGGCGGCCGCACGCCCTCGCTGATCGGCGGGGCGCGGTTCACGCCGGTCAAGCTGCCGCTGGCCGACACGCTGCGCGAGGTGCCGATCCTCGGCCCGATCTATTACGAACTGATCTCGGGCCATACCATCCTTGTCTACCTGGCCTTCGCCATGGTTCCGCTGACATGGTGGCTGCTGTTCCGCACCCGGTTCGGCCTGCGCCTGCGCGCCGTGGGCGAAAACCCCGCCGCAGTCGATACCGCCGGCGTGTCGGTGGTGGGCAACCGCTATGCCGCCGTGGCGATCTGCGGCCTGCTGTGCGGCATTGCCGGGGCCTATCTGGCCACTGCGCTTCAGGCCGGCTTCGTCAAGGACATGACGGCCGGGCGCGGCTATATCGCGCTGGCCGCGCTGATCTTCGCCAAATGGCGGCCGTGGTACGCGCTGTCCTCGACCCTGCTGTTCGGCTTTCTTCAGGCCATCGCCCTGCGCTATCAGAACATCGATCTGGGCGGGGTCGTGGTGCCGGTACAGTTCATGGACGCGCTTCCCTATATCCTGACCGTCGTCATCCTTGCCGGTTTCGTGGGCAAGGCCATCCCGCCGCGCGCGGGGGGCGAGCCCTATGTGAAGGAACGCTGAAAGAGATTTGGCGGGCCCCACCGGCGCGTCTTGCCGCAAGCGCCCGCGCACGACTAGGGTAGGATATGCAGATCTACCTTCCCATTGCCGAGGTCTCGGTCAACCTGTTCCTTCTGCTCGGCCTTGGCGGCATGGTGGGGGTGCTGTCGGGCATGTTCGGCGTCGGCGGCGGCTTTCTGATCACACCGCTTCTGTTCTTCATCGGGGTGCCGCCCGCCGTGGCCGTGGCCACCGGCGCGAACCAGATCGTCGCCTCTTCGGTCTCGGGCGTGCTGGCGCATCTGCGGCGCAAGACGGTGGACATCAGGATGGGCACCGTCCTGCTGTTCGGCGGCCTGCTGGGGTCGGGCCTGGGCATCTGGATCTTCAACCTGCTGACCCGGCTGGGGCAGGTCGATCTGCTGGTGACGCTTTGCTATGTCCTGTTCCTGGGCGTCGTCGGCACGCTGATGCTGATCGAGAGCCTGCGCGCCCTGCACCGTTCCAAACGCACGGGCGCGCTGCCCAAACGGCGCCAGCACGGCTGGGTCCATGCCCTGCCGCTGAAGATGAAATTTCGCACCTCCGGCCTTTACATCTCGATCATTCCGCCGATCGCGGTAGGGGCGTTTGTCGGCATCCTGGCCGCGATCATGGGCGTGGGCGGCGGCTTCATCATGGTGCCTGCGATGATCTACCTGCTGAACATGCCGACCAAGGTCGTGGTTGGCACATCGCTGTTCCAGATCATCTTCGTGACCGGCTTTACCACCCTGATGCATGCCGTGACGAACCAGACGGTCGATATCGCCCTGGCCATCGTGCTGATCCTCGGCGGGGTGATCGGGGCGCAGCTTGGCACCCAGATCGGGCTGAAGCTGAAGGCCGAACAGCTGCGCATCCTGCTGGCACTTCTGGTCATCGCCGTCTGCGGCAAGCTGGCGCTGGATCTGCTGCTGCGCCCGTCAGAGCTTTACTCACTGACGCAAGGGGCGATGTGATGCGCCGCTGGCTGATCCTCGCCCTTGCCGCCCTGTGCCTTCTGTCCCTGCCCGCACGGGCCGGGGAACAGGTGGTCGCCGGGCTCAGCCAGGCGCGCGTGGCCATCACCACCGATTTCGCAGGCTCCGAAATCCTGGTGTTCGGCGCGGTCAAGCGCAACGCTCCCTACCCCGAAGAGCCGCCACTACAGGTGATCGTCACCGTCGCCGGGCCGCTGGAGCCCGTCACCGTGCGCCGCAAGAGCCGCAGCTTCGGCATCTGGGTGAACACCGCCTCGATAGAGGTGGACGCCGCCCCCGGCTTTTACGCCATCGCCGCCACCGCGCCGCTGACCGACGCGCTGACCTTTACCGAGGATCTGCGCTACAAGGTGTCTGTGCCGCAGATGATCCGCGCCGTCGGGGCGCCCGTGGATATCCCCGACGCGGAGGCCTTTGTCAGCGCGCTGATCCGCATACGCGACCGCAACGGGCACTATGTGGTGAAAGAAGGCGCGGTGTCGCTGACCGAAGACACGCTCTTTCGCACCTCCATCGCGCTGCCGGCGAATCTGGCCGAAGGCGATTACACCACCCGCATCTTCCTGACCCGCGGCGGGCGGGTGATCGACGTCTACCAGACGAAAATCAACGTCACCATGGTGGGGCTCGAACGCTGGGCCTTCAACCTGGCGCATGAACAGCCGCTGATCTACGGCCTGCTGTCGCTGATGATCGCCGCCAGTGCGGGCTGGGCCGCATCGACCGCCTTCCGCTATATCCGGGGCTGACCGTTCAGGGCGCCTGCTCTTGCGCGGTCAACTCCAGCGGCGTGGGCGCGACGCGCAGATCATCCACCGAAAGCGGCGCCGTGGGCCGCGAAAGCCGGTTGCGCACCACCCAGAACAACCGCTTTTCCGCCCGGGTGATCGCGACATAGGCCAGCCGTTTCCACAAGGGCTGCCCCGCCTCGACCCGCCCCATCCGCGCAGCGGCCCAAAGGTCGGGCGCGAAAACCTGCACATTCTCCCACTGGCTGCCCTGCGCCTTGTGGATCGTCACCGCCGCCCCGTGCAGAAACGCCGCGCCCATGTTGGCGGCGAAGGGAATGAACGGCTCTTCCTCGTCCGGCAGTTCGATCTTGATGATCGAAGCGGCCGAAACCTGCGGATCTTCGGCGCCCATCACGTGCAGCCGCGAAAAACCCGGTTTGCGGCCGGGGCCGAGATAGATCACCTGCGCCCCCTTGATCAGCCCGCGCGCCTCCAGATCCAGCCGTTTCTTGCGGTGCTTCAGCGGCAGCTCTATCCCGTCGCAGATCAGCGGCTCGCCGGGCAAAAGCTCGTCGACGGGCGCGCCATAGGCGTTGCGGAACGCGTGGATCAGGCGAATGCGGGTGGCATTGCGCCAGACCAGAACCGGCGAGCGCGCCATCAGATCGGCCTCGACCCGCCCGGCCAGCACGACGCGCGCGTCGCGCGCGGCCAACTGCTCCACCCGGCGTTCGAACTCCTCGAACCCGACGTCGGGATCACCCAGCGCATGGGCCAGATCCAGAATCGGGTTATCCTCGGCCTGACGATGGATGCGGTGCAGGATCAGCTTGCGCTTTTCCGGCAGCGCATCGAACACCATCTGGCCCGACTGGTTCACCGGCGCCAGCTGCGCCGGGTCGCCGAACAGGATCAGCGTCGGAAAAATCTCCTGCAGATCCTCGAACTGCTTGGCATCCAGCATCGAGGCTTCATCGACGAAACCGATATCCAGCGGATCCTCGCGCCGTTTCCAGCCCAGAATGAAATCGCTGCCCCGGAGCCCCGCCGCCGCCAGCGCGCCGGGGATCGACGTGTTGGACTGGTAAAAGGCGAACGCCCGGTCCAGCGCCGCATCGGTCAGCCCCTCAACGGTGGGCCGTTCGCCATTGCCGGCCAGCCAGTCGGCGATCTTCTCATATTCGGGGTCATAGACCGGAGTGTAGAGGATGCGGTGGATGGTGGTCGCGGGCACGCGGCGGTTGCGCAGCACGCTGGCCGCCTTGTTGGTCGGCGCGAGAATGGCCAGTGTCCGCCGATCCTTGCGCCGCTTGCCTTCGTAATCGCCGGAAACGATGTCTACCCCCGCCTCCTGCAGGGCTTCGTAGAGCTTGGCCAGAAGCAGCGTCTTGCCTGATCCGGCCTTGCCGATCACCGCCAGAACGCGCGATGTCTGGCCATCGGCGCGGGGCGTCAGAACACCCTGGTCAACATCCACGCCGACGCCGCGCAGCGCCTCGCTGACGCTGTCGAAGGCTTCCGCCTGATCTTCGGAGAACTGTACTGCGGGCACGGACATGGCGCGGACCCTACCGCCCGCGCGCGGTGGGCACCAGCGCGATCAGCCGCGCCAGCGGTCCTTTCGCCCGTCGCGCGGCACCGCGCCGCCACGATCCTCCGCCCCGGCGTTCAGTTCGCGGCAGGCCACCGCCACGGTATTGTCCAGCTCGCTCGCCAGGTCCGCGAGCCCGTTTTCCAGCGCGAAGGCCCGAAGGTCCGTCAGCACCTCGACTATCCACTCGTTTGTCATAGTTGGGCACCTTTCCGCAGATTATCCGATCACCGGAAACAACTTTAACGTGTATTTCCCGCTTGCATAGCCTCGATGCCCGCCGGCTGCGCAACAAAAAGCCCCGCTGCCATGGGTCTGGCGGCGGGGCTTTTCCTGTCAGGGTCGGTTGTTAGAGCGCGTCGCCCGCCTCCAGCGCATCCGCGAAGGTGCGCAACCCGGTGCGCGGCGCCTGCACCAGCACCGCCATATTGCCCGGCTTGTGCTCGTTGCGCAGCATCTTCATATGCGCCATCGGGATTTCATCCCACGGAAACACCTCGGACATCGACGGATCGATCCGGCGCTCGAGCATCAGGCGGTTGGCGGCGGCGGCCTGTTTGAGATGGGCGAAATGGCTGCCCTGCACCCGCTTCTGGTGCATCCACAGATAGCGCGCGTCCAGCGTCAGGTTGAACCCCGTGGTGCCGGCGCAGATCACCACCATGCCGCCCTTCTTCACCACGAAGACAGACACCGGGAACGTCGCCTCGCCCGGGTGTTCGAACACCATGTCCACGTTGTTGCCCTTGCCGGTGATATCCCAGATCGCCTTGCCGAACTTGCGGACCTCGCCGAACCAGGCCTTGTATTCGGGGCTGTTGACCGTGGGCATCTGCCCCCAGCAGTTGAAATCCTTGCGGTTGATCACGCCCTTGGCGCCCAGGCTCATGACAAACTCGCGCTTGTCCTCATCCGAGATTACGCCGATGGCGTTGGCGCCTGCGGTGTTGATCAGCTGGATGGCGAACGAGCCCAAACCGCCCGACGCGCCCCAGACCAGCACGTTCTGGCCCGGCTTCAACTCATGCGGATGATGGCCGAACAGCATCCGGTACGCGGTGGCCAGCGTCAGCGTGTAGCAGGCGCTTTCTTCCCATGTCAGGTGCTTGGGTCGCGGCAAAAGCTGCTGCGCCTGCACATTGGTGAACTGGGCGAAAGATCCATCGGGGGTCTCATAGCCCCAGATCCGCTGGCTGGGCGAGAACATCGGATCGCCGCCGTTGCACTCTTCATCGTCGCCATCGTCCTGGTTGCAGTGGATCACGACCTCGTCGCCCACCTTCCAGTTCTTCACCTTGTCGCCAACGGCCCAGACGATACCCGAGGCATCCGAGCCGGCGATGTGAAACTCTGCCTTGTGTACGTCGAAAGGGCTGATCGGCACGCCGAGGCCGGCCCAGATGCCATTGTAGTTCACGCCGGCGGCCATCACCAGAACCAGCACTTCGTGGCTGTCGAGCACCGGGGTATCCACCACCTCGATCTGGAACGACTTGTCAGGCTCGCCGTGCCGCTCGCGCCGGATGGCCCAAGCGTACATCTTCTTGGGCACATAGCCCATCGGGGGCATTTCCCCGACTTCGTAGAGGTCCTTTTCGGGCGCTTCGTAGGAAATGACGTCCGTCTTGGTGTCGAGTGCCATCAATGCCTCCTTGCAGTCATCTGGGTTGCCGCGCCGCAGAATCGGCGCGCTGATCTAGGGTGAATTAAATTTGGTTGCGCAATTTTGCAACCTACAAAGCAAAAATTTTGTAATTTTATGTCTCGCCCGAGAAAATTCAGCACACCCTAAGCTGCTGCGAACCTGCCTTTATACAACCTGTATAGCAGGATTTCCGGACATATTCCTCCAATTCCAGCTATGGTAACGTAACTGCCTAAGATGTGCCGCAGCGCGGCGAATTGACATTGGCATAAAATTCCACGTATCACCCACAGAACGAAACAAAGTTACCAGAGCGATTCACGAGGCCCGCGATGACCGAGATGCAGAAAGACCGCCCATGGCTGTTCCGCACCTATGCGGGCCATTCCACCGCCCGGGCCTCCAACGCGCTGTACCGGGGCAATCTGGCAAAGGGCCAGACCGGCCTCTCCGTGGCGTTCGACCTGCCCACGCAGACCGGCTATGACAGCGACCATGAACTGGCGCGGGGCGAGGTCGGCAAGGTCGGCGTTCCGGTCGGCCATCTGGGCGACATGCGGATGCTGTTTCAGGATATCCCGCTGGAACAGATGAACACCTCGATGACGATCAACGCCACCGCGCCCTGGCTGCTCTCGCTCTACATCGCCGCGGCCGAGGAACAGGGCGCCGACATCAGCAAGCTGCAGGGCACCGTGCAGAATGACATCATCAAGGAATACCTGAGCCGCGGCACCTATATCTGCCCGCCCAAGCCCAGCCTGCGGATGATCACCGACGTGGCCGCCTATACCCGCGAACACCTGCCCAAGTGGAACCCGATGAACGTGTGTTCCTATCACCTGCAAGAGGCCGGCGCGACGCCCGAGCAGGAACTGGCCTTCGCGCTGGCCACCGCCACCGCCGTGCTGGACGATCTGAAGGGCAAGGTCAGCGACGAGGATTTTCCCGGCATGGTCGGGCGCATCTCTTTCTTCGTGAACGCGGGCGTCCGCTTTGTCACCGAGATGTGCAAGATGCGCGCCTTTGTCGAACTGTGGGATGAGATCTGCCTGGAGCGTTACGGCGTGGCCGACCCGAAATTCCGCCGTTTCCGCTATGGCGTTCAGGTCAACAGCCTGGGGCTGACCGAACAGCAGCCAGAGAATAACGTCTACCGCATCCTGATCGAAATGCTCGCCGTGACGCTTTCGAAAAACGCCCGCGCCCGCGCGGTGCAACTGCCGGCCTGGAACGAGGCGCTCGGCCTGCCGCGCCCGTGGGATCAGCAATGGTCGCTGCGGATGCAGCAGATTCTGGCCTATGAATCCGATCTTCTGGAATATGACGATCTGTTCGACGGCAACCCCGCCGTCACCCGCAAGGTCGAGGCGCTGAAAGACGGCGCGCGGGCCGAACTGGCCCAGATCGACAGTATGGGCGGCGCGGTGGCGGCCATCGACTATATGAAATCCCGGCTGGTCGAAAGCAACGCCGAGCGTATCGCCCGGATCGAGGGCGGCGACACCGTGGTCGTCGGCGTGAATCGCTGGACAGAGGCCGAGCCCAGCCCCCTGACCGCCGGGGAAGAGGCGATCATGGTCGCCGATCCCGAGGCGGAGGCCGATCAGATCGCCCGCCTGACCGCCTGGCGCGCAAGCCGCGATGAAACCGCCGTGCAGGCCGCACTGGACAAGGTGCGCACGGCGGCGGCAAGCGGCACCAACATCATGCCGCCCTCGATCGAGGCGGCAAAGGCCGGGGCCACGACCGGCGAATGGGGTGACATGGTGCGCGCCGCCTTCGGCCAGTATCGCGGCCCCACCGGCGTATCGAAAAACCCCTCCAACCGCACCGAAGGGCTGGAGCAGATCCGCGCCCAGGTTGATGCTGTGTCAGACAAGCTGGGCCGGCGGCTGAAGTTTCTGGTCGGCAAGCCCGGCCTCGACGGCCATTCCAACGGGGCCGAACAGATCGCCGCCCGCGCGCGTGACTGCGGCATGGATATCTCTTACGAAGGCATCCGCCTGACGCCCGGGGAAATCGTGCGCGCCGCCAAGGCGGAAGAGGTGCATGTTGTGGGCCTTTCGATCCTGTCGGGCAGCCATATCCCGCTGATCGAGGATCTGATGGGCCGGATGCAGACCGAGGGGCTGGGCCACATCCCCGTGGTCGTCGGCGGCATCATCCCCGAGGAAGACGCCCGCCGACTGGCGGCCATGGGCGTGGCGCGGGTCTACACCCCCAAGGATTTCGAGTTGAACCGGATCATGTTCGATATCGTCGGGCTGGTCGACCCCGGCGCCGCCGCAGCCGAGTAAGTACAGGCCCCGCCACGGATTTTAACGGATTTTCATTGCGAAACCGCCGTTTTTCCTGTCTTTTGCGGGATAAATTGGGGAGTACGCAATGAACACCGACCTGAACACGATGTCGCGCGAAGATCTGCTGGCGCTGCGCAGCCGGATCGACAAGGCGCTGGATCGGCTGGCCGTAGAGGAAAAGAAGAAAGCGCTCGAGGCCGTCAAGCAAGCCGCCAAGACCCATGGCTTCACGCTGGACGAGTTGATGCCGCTTGTCGATGGCGCCAAGCCCGCCAAAAAGACCAAGCTGCCGGCGAAATACCGCAACCCCGAAAACCCCAGCCAGACCTGGAGCGGCAAGGGGCGCCCGCCCGGCTGGATGAAGGAAGCGCTCGAGAACGGAACACCGCTGAGCGATCTGGCGATCTGAGGGTCCACGATGACCATCCACATCGGCGCGAAACCCGGCGACATCGCCGAAACCGTCCTTTTGCCCGGCGATCCTTATCGTGCGAAATGGGCGGCCGAGACGTTTCTGGAAAACCCTGTCTGCGTGAACCAGGTGCGCGGGATGCTGGGTTTCACCGGCACGTGGAAGGGAAACCGGGTCACGATCCACGGCTCGGGCATGGGCATGCCGTCGCTCTCGATTTACGCCAACGAGCTGATCGCCGAGTATAACGCGCAAACCCTGATCCGCATCGGCTCCTGCGGGGCGATGCAGGAAACCGTGAAACTGCGCGACGTGATCCTCGCGATGACCTCGTCCAGCCTCTCCACCCCGTCGAGCGGCATTTTCAGAGAGCTGAACTTTGCCCCCTGCGCCGATTACGGGCTGCTGCGCGCGGCGGCGGATGCGGCGGCGGCCAAAGGCGTTACCACCCATGTCGGCGGCATCTATTCATCAGACGTTTTCTACGATGAACGCCCCGATCTGAACGAACAGATGGTCCGCCACGGCATTCTGGGGGTCGAGATGGAGGCGGCGGAACTGTACAATCTCGCCGCCCGCCATGGCCGCCGGGCGCTGGCGGTGCTCACCGTATCGGACCACCTGCTGACACATCAGGCGCTGCCGTCCGAAGATCGCGAAACCGGCTTCGGCGCCATGGTCGAAATCGCGCTTCAGGCCGCCTTCGCCTGACCTTGGGAGAGACGAACATGCAAAAACGCAGACTTGGCGCCACCGGTCCCGAGGCCAGCGCCATCGGCCTGGGCTGCATGAGCTTTGCCGGCTTCTTCGGCAGCACCGACGAAGACGCCAGCATGGCCTGTATGCAAGCCGCCGTCGACGCCGGGATCGACTTTTTCGATACCGCCAATATCTATGGCATGGGTCGCTCGGAAAACGTGGTCGGCCGGTTCCTGACGGAAAGCAAGGCCCGGGTCACCATCGCCACCAAGGTCGGCATCGTCCCCGGCCCGCCGCGCCGGTTTGACAATTCCGCCGATTACATCCGCTCGGAACTCGAAGCTTCGTTGAAGCGGCTGGGCCGCGACCATGTGGAGCTTTACTATATCCACCGGCGCGAGGCGGAGCGGCCGGTCGAAGAAGTGGTGGAAACCCTGGCTACGCTGATCGGCGAAGGGCTGATCGGTGGCTACGGCCTGTCGGAGGTTGCCCCCTCTACCGTGCGGCGGGCCCATGCGGTGCACCCCTGCATGGCGGTGCAGAACGAATATTCGCTGTGGTCCCGCCAGCCCGAACTGGGCCTGCTCCAGACCTGCCGGGAGCTTGGCGTAGCCTTTATCCCCTTCTCACCGCTGGCGCGCGGCATGCTGGGCGAGGTGCCGCTGGACCCCGAACAGATGGAGCCGAAGGACTGGCGCCGCACCAACCCGCGGTTCACCCAGCCGAACTACGGCTACAACCTTGCCGCCGTCGACGGGTTCCGCCGCTTTTGCCGGGATCGCGGCTGGGCGGTCTCCGCCGCGGCGCTGGCCTGGGTGCTGGACAAGGGCGAACACCTGATCCCGATCCCCGGCACGCGCAGCGCCGCGCATCTGCGCGAATGGCTGGGTGCGTACGACATTGCCCTCACCGAAGATGATCGCGCCGAAATCGAGCGGCTGCTGCCCGCCGGCTTTGCCCATGGCGATCGCTACAGCGACGCACAAATCATCGGGGTGGAACGATATTGCTAGGCCCGGCGCGCCAGACCGGGCGCCTGTATTTCAGAAGGGATTTGAAATGACGTTTTTTAGATCTGCCTGCCTGATGGCACTGATGGCCCTTGGCACCCCGGTTCTGGCCCAGAGCGATGAATGGGGCAACCTGGGCGCGCTGATCGGCAGCACGCTGGGCCCCTATACCGGCGACGGCGGTGCCGTCTGGCTGCCCGACAGTGCCGACAGCGCCCGCGCGACCGAAGCCATCGCACTGCTGTATCAATCCAGCCCGACCGGCGGCAATGCAATCCAGCTGACCACCGGCTATTTCCGCAAGGGCGCAAACGGCTTTGCCTTCGTCGGCCCGTTGCAGGGGCTGTTCGGGATGGAGCCGCAAGATCCCCGCTTCTTTCCCGACCGGATCGAGGTAACGACCCTGACCCTCGGACCCGACGATCCCCGGTGCTGCCCGACCAAACTGATCCGCTGGTCGATCGACCGCGCCACCCTGCGGGCCACGCAACTCCCCTGATGCCGCTGCGGCCTAGGTCACGTAAAGCTCTCCGGCGAGGCCCACCATGAACCCCGCGACCGCGCCGAGCGGCGGCGCCCAGTGCCGTTCCAGCTTGGCCTGCGGCGCGATGTCGGCGAAGGTGAGGTAAAGAATGCCGCCACCCGCGAACAGCATGATGCCGCCCAGCAATCGTGGCATGGCAAACAGCACCTCTTCGCCCAGCAACGCGGCGGCCGGGCCAAGCAGGGCAAGCGCGGCGAAAAAGCCGATCAGACGCCGGGCAGACAGTCCATAGCCGGATTTCAGCTCACGGTAGGCGTTGAACGCCTCGGGCAGGTTTTGCAGCGCGATCAGCAGCGCCAGCAGCCGCGCCGTGGCCGCATCGCTGACCAGCATCGCGCCAAGGGCCATCGCCTCGGGCACGAAATCCAGCACCATCGCCAGAAGCTGCGCCCCCGATCCACCGTGTTCATGCAACCGGCGATCGAACAGAAAGAACACGAAACCGCCCGCGCCGAACAGCGCCAGCGCGGCCGGTGACGGCAGCCGTGCCGCCCCTTCCGGCACCAACACCAGCGCCACTGCCGAAAGCAGAACGCCGCCGC
Source organism: Actibacterium naphthalenivorans (assembly GCF_014196965.1). Lineage (GTDB taxonomy): Bacteria > Pseudomonadota > Alphaproteobacteria > Rhodobacterales > Rhodobacteraceae > Actibacterium_A > Actibacterium_A naphthalenivorans. Next base: position 977,102 of record NZ_JACIEQ010000001.1, read on the forward strand.
CAAAGGCGACGACGCTATGCCGGAACTCGCGCTCCATCCAGCCGGGCCGGAAATTCTCGAAGGCCGCGATGATGCCCCCGACCGGTATGGCGGCCCCCGCTATCGACGACAGCAACAGCGCGCCGACCAGGCTCTCGGGCAGCACGCGCGGCGCCCGTCAGACCGCGCGCTCGACCATCATCTTCTTGATCTCGGCAATCGCCTTGGCCGGGTTCAGCCCCTTGGGGCAGGTCTTGGCGCAGTTCATGATCGTGTGGCAACGGTAGAGCTTGAACGGATCTTCCAGATCATCCAGACGCTCGGGCGTGGCTTCGTCGCGGCTGTCGATGATCCAGCGATAGGCATGCAACAGCGCGGCGGGGCCAAGATAGCGGTCGCCGTTCCACCAGTAGCTGGGGCAGGAGGTCGAGCAGGAGGCGCACATCACGCATTCATAAAGCCCGTCGAGCTTCTTGCGGTCCTCGATCGACTGGCGCCACTCTTTCTGCGGGCGGTTTGTCTTGGTTTCCAGCCAGGGCATGATGCTGGCATGCTGGGCGTAGAAATGGGTGAGATCGGGGATCAGATCCTTGACCACCGGCATATGCGGCAGCGGATAGATCTTCACATCGCCCTTCACCTCATCCATGCCATAGATGCAGGCCAGCGTGTTGATCCCGTCGATATTCATCGCGCAGGATCCACAGATGCCCTCGCGGCACGAGCGGCGGAAGGTCAGCGTCGGGTCGATCTCGTTCTTGATCTTGATCAGCGCGTCCAGGATCATCGGGCCGCAGCTATCCATATCCACGAAATACGTGTCTACCTGCGGGTTCTGCCCGTCATCGGGGTTCCAGCGGTAAATCTGGAACTTCCGCACATTGGTCGCGCCTTCGGGCTTGGGCCAGGTCTTCCCGGTCTTGATCTTGGAATTCTTCGGAAGCGTGAATTGAACCATCGTTCCGTCTCCTTAATAAATCCGCGCCTTGGGCGCGATTTTCTTCAGATCAATCCCACCTTCATCCTGCGTGGTCAGAGGATCAAGGTGAACCGGGCGATAATCGAGCTGTACCGTATTGCCTTCGATCCGGGCCAGCGAATGCTTGCGCCAGTTGGCATCGTCGCGATCGGGGTAATCCTCATGCGCATGGGCGCCGCGGCTTTCCTTGCGCGCCTCGGCCCCGACGATGGTGGCCAGCGCGTTGGGCATCAGGTTGGTCAGCTCCAGCGTTTCCATCAGATCGCTGTTCCAGACCAGGCTGCGGTCGGAAACCTTGATGTCGGCCATCTTGGCGGCGACGGCCTGCATCTTCCCGACGCCCTCGGCCAGCGATTTGTCGGTGCGGAACACGGCGGCGTCGGCCTGCATCGTCTTTTGCATCTCGAGCCGCAGATCGGCGGTCGGGATCGAGCCGTTGGCGTTGCGCAGCGTATCGAACCGGTCCAGCGCCTTGTCGATCGAGGCCTGGTTCAGCACCGGGTTCTCGGCTTCCGGATCCACCACCTTGGCGGCACGGATTGCGGCGGCGCGACCGAACACCACCAGATCGATCAGCGAGTTCGAGCCCAGCCGGTTCGCCCCATGCACCGAGGCGCAGCCCGCCTCGCCCACGGCCATCAGGCCCGGCGCGATGGCGTCCGGGTTGTCGGCGGTCGGGTTCAGAACCTCGCCCCAATAGTTGGTGGGGATGCCGCCCATGTTGTAATGCACGGTCGGCAGGATCGGGATCGGTTCCTTGGTCACATCCACCCCGGCGAAGATCCGGGCGCTTTCCGAAATGCCGGGCAGGCGTTCGGCCAGCGCTTCGGGCGGCAGGTGGTTCAGGTGCAGGTGCATATGGTCCTTCTCGGGGCCCACACCGCGCCCTTCGCGGATTTCCATGGTGATGCAGCGGCTGACCACATCGCGCGACGCCAGATCCTTGTAGGTCGGCGCGTAGCGTTCCATGAACCGCTCGCCTTCGGAGTTGGTCAGATATCCGCCCTCGCCGCGCGCGCCTTCGGTGATCAGGCAGCCCGAACCGTAGATGCCGGTGGGGTGGAACTGCACGAATTCCATGTCCTGCAGCGCCAGCCCGGCCCGCGCGGCCATGCCGCCACCGTCGCCGGTGCAGGTATGGGCCGAGGTGGCGCTGAAATAGGCGCGGCCATAGCCGCCGGTGGCCAGCACGACCATCTTGGCGTTGAACACATGGATCGTGCCATCATCCAGCTTCCAGCAGACAACGCCCTGACACTGCCCGTCTTCCGACATGATCAGGTCGATGGCGAAATATTCGATGTAGAACTCGGCGTTGTTCTTCAGCGACTGGCCATAGAGCGTGTGCAGAATGGCGTGGCCGGTGCGGTCGGCCGCCGCGCAGGTACGCTGCACCGGGGGGCCTTCGCCGAATTCGGTGGTATGGCCGCCAAAGGGGCGCTGATAGATCTTGCCCTCTTCGGTGCGGCTGAACGGAACGCCGTAATGCTCCAGCTCATACACGGCCTTGGGCGCCTCGCGCGCCAGATATTCCATCGCGTCGGTATCGCCCAGCCAGTCCGAACCCTTGACCGTGTCATACATGTGCCACTGCCAGTTGTCGGGGCCCATGTTGCTCAGCGATGCGGCGATACCGCCCTGGGCGGCAACCGTGTGCGACCGTGTCGGGAAAACCTTGGTCACACAGGCGGTGCGCAGCCCCTGCTCGGCCATGCCCAGCGTGGCGCGCAGGCCGGAGCCGCCCGCACCAACGACCACGACGTCATAGGTATGCGTCTCGTATTCGTATGCAGCCATGTTTTTCGGTGCTCCTTAAAGCGCGATACGGGCGATGGCGAACACGCCCGTCGCCGCCGCCGCGTAGCTCAGGCAGGTCATCGCAATGATCAGGATCTTGCGGGTCAGCCCGTCGGTGTAATCTTCGATCGGCGACTGCACCCCGTTCTTGAAATGCACGAAGCCCACCACGATGGTCAGCGCCGCCACGATCGCCGGGAAGGGATGTTCGAAATAGGCGATCACCTCTTCATAGGGCTTGCCCAGCATCGGCCCGAAGGTGAAGACGAACAGCGGCACCAGGATCAGCAGCGCCACGGAGCTGACGGTCATGCCCCACATGTGATGCGCCCCGGAATGGGCCGCACCCATGCCCACGGCGCGTTTGCGATCGGTCAGAAATGCCATCCCGCTTCCCTCCTCAAATCACGATAACGGTAAGGATCGTCAGAACGACAGACCCGATGATGGCAGCCCAGCCCAGCTTCATCGCGACAGGCAGCTCCAGGCCGCGGCCCGTATCCCAGATCAGATGCCGGACACCGGCCAGCGCGTGATACCACAGCGCCCAGACCGATCCGAACATCACCAGATCGCCCAGCCAGGATGTGATGATACCATCGGCGAACGCGAAATATTCCGGCCCGCTCGCCGCCGCCAGGAACCACCACACGACCAGGATCGCGCCCACAAGCAGCGCATTGCCGGTGATCCGTGTCAGGATCGAGGTGATGGAGGTAAGCTGCGGCCGGTAAATCTGAAGGTGGGGGGAAAGCGGCCGGTTCCCCCGGTTCACGTCTGCCATGATTGGACCTTCTTTCTGTCTGGTAGCTTGGGTGTGGTGTTACCGATTTTTTCCGTCGAGTCACGGCTCGTTAGCGCTGAACATGCGGAATTTCAGCTTCCCGACGCGAAAAGTGCCGCTTTGTGATCACGCAAATTGCTTGCGTGATCACAAAAACCCCCACCCTGGCCTACCGGGGCATCAGCGCCCAATAATCGAGGTCCAGCAGAACGTCCGGGCTGTATTTCCCGTCCGTCCCCTTCAGGGCGAACGGTTCCGCATCACCCTTCACCGCCACCAACCGCAGCCGGATCGCGCCAACGCCCGGCGCATCGGTTTCCGCCTTGTCCAGCACCTCCGACCAGGCCTTCACCGTGTCGCCGCTGAAACAGGGGTTGGCATGGGCTCCGCCGTTCAGCCCCACGATCATCTGCGCATTGGCCAGCCCGTTGAACGAAAGTGCCCGGGCCATGGAGATCACATGCCCGCCATAGATCAGCCGCTGGCCGTCGGGCCGGAAGGTGGCATCGAAATGCACCTTGGCGGTGTTCTGCCACAGCCGCGTGGCGATCATGTGCTCGGCCTCTTCGATGGTCACGCCATCGACATGGTCGATGGTCTCACCCGGCTCGTAATCGCCCCAGCGATGCGGCTCGCCCGCCAATGTGAAATCATAGCCGCTGAAATCCAGGCCCGGCGGGATCATCAGATCGCCCGGATCGACGACATCGGCCAGCGCCGGAATCACCGTGTCGGGCGCCGCCGCCTCCGGGTCGCGCTTGCGCACCATCACCCAGCGCATGTACTCCAGAACCACCTCTGCCCGCTGGTTCAGCCCGCGCGTCCGCACGTAAACCACCCCTGATTTACCGTTGGAGTTCTGCTTCAGCCCGATCACCTCGCTCTCGGACCGCAGCGTATCACCCGGATAGACCGGCATCAGAAACCGCCCCTCGGCATAGCCCAGATTGGCCACCGCGTTCAGCGAAACATCCGGCACCGTCTTTCCGAACACCGTGTGAAAGGCGATCATGTCATCCAGTGGCGCGGCGGGCAGGCCGCAGGCCCGCGCGAAGTCATCCGAGGAATAAAGCGCATGCCGCGCCGGGTACAGCGCGTGATACAGCGCCCGCTCGCCGCCCGACAGGGTGCGCGGCACCGCATGGGCGATCACCTGCCCCAGCTTGTAATCTTCGAAAAACCGGCCCGGATTGGTCTTGGCCATGCTCACAACGCTCCCAGTTTCACATCGGGCGCATAGTCGCCCGCCACGTCCTTCACCACGGCCTGTGCGCAGCGCATCTTTCCGGTGGCCGCGTCAAAGGCATAGGCCGGATCCCCATAAAGAACCCAGCCCTTCGACAGCGCCTCCGTCACCTTGTGGCAAAAGGCCGACGTGTCTTCCTCGGTCAGCAAACGATAGGCTTTCATCGGCATCACATGGGAAAGGGCGACGGGCCGATCCAGTAGTGGATCCCCGCGATGGCCGCATAGACCACAACCGTGATCACACCCAGCCGGATATCACCTGCCACGCTGCCACCCTGCCACCGCTCCCACTCGGGTTCGCGGGCGTTGATCGCGAAGATCGACAAAACCGCCCAGATCAGCATGCCCCCGAACAGCACGACCGAGGCCAGATCGCCATTCACCAGCAGATGGCCCACCGCCCATGTGATCACACCCAGCAGCATCGGGTGCCGCAACCGGCCGCGCAACCGGCTCTTGGAATTTCCAAGCCCGAACAGCGCGACGGCGAAGAGCATCAGCAGATCGGTCAGATGCATCGTCCAGCTTGGCGGATACCACAGCGGCACCACCTCGGCGCCGCGATAGCCGATCACCATCAGCACCACGCCGGCAACCACCAGCAGGGCAACGACGCCCTTGAACTTGTCGCCCAGTCCCGCCCGCATCTCCGGCGCCAGGCGCTTGAACAGATGCGGGACCGACCAGACCAGCAGACCGAGTATCAACAGGGGCATCATGTCTCTCCTCAAATGTGAAATGCATTCACATCATAGCGCTTATCCAAGCCCGGCAATAGCCTCTGCCTTGGCCAGGGTTTCCCTTGCCGTCACGATATGCAGATTTTCCACGATCCGGCCATCCACAACCGCCACGCCCTGCCCTGCGGCCTCGGCCGCCTCGAAGGCGGCGATCTGACGGCGGGCCAGATCAATCTCTTCTTCGGTCGGGGCGAAGGCGGCGTTGGCGATGGCCACCTGCGCCGGATGGATCAGCGTCTTGCCATCGAAGCCCATGTCGCGGCCCTGATCACATTCGGCCTTCAGCCCCTCTTCGTCCTTGAACGCATTATAAACCCCGTCCACCGCCACGATCCCGTGCATCCGCGCCGCCATCAGGCAAAGCTGCAGCGCGGTCAGCATCGGCAGCCGGTCGGCCCGAAACCGGCATTTCAGCTCTTTCGCCAGATCATTGGTGCCCATCACGAAACCCGCCATGCGCGGATGCGCGGCGATCTCTTCGGCATGCAGCATCCCGGCCGAGGTCTCCATCATCGCCCAGAGCGGCACATCGGGGACAAGTTCGGCCACCGCCTGAACATCCGCCGCCGATCCCACCTTCGGGATCAGGATCGCATCCGCCCCACAGCCCGCGACCGCCGCGATATCCGCCCGGCCCCAATCGGTATCGAGCCCGTTGATCCGCACGATCTTTGCGCGCGCCCCATAGCCGCCCGCCTTCAGCGTTTCGGCCAGCAAGGTTCGGGCATTCGCCTTTTCCTCAACCGCGACCGCGTCTTCCAGATCAAAGATGATCGCATCCACCGCCAGGCCGCGCGCCTTGTCCAGCGCCCGTTCCTTGGACCCGGGGATATATAGGACAGACCGGTAAGGCCGTGCGTTCTGATCCATGATTCTTCTCTCCCGCAATTTTGTTGCGCAAACCATCACATCTGCGCAGCAACAGGCAACCCTTGATTTGCCGCGGCGCAGAATTGCCCCTGATGAAGCGATGCGCGCCGGGGCTGATTTATGTCAACGCGTCCCAGATCAGCTTGCTGCCAGTCAGGGTCAGCAGGGTATAGGTAATACCGAAAAACACCCGCTCCGGCACCATGCGATGCGCCTTTACCCCGAGCCACGCGCCGATCAGCATGAATGGCGCCAGATACAGATCCGCCTTCACCGTATCGGCGCTGAAAATTCCCAGAAAGGAATAGGGAACGAATTTCAGGGCATTGACCACCCAGAACACCAGAACAGTAGTGGCCTGAAACGCGGTCTTTCCCAGCCCCTCGGCCAGAAGATACACCGCCACCGGCGGCCCGCCCGCATGGCTGACAAAGCTGGTGAACCCGGCCGCCACCCCCGCCGCCGCGCCGACCTGCGGCGAAAACGGCTGCGCCCGGAACCGGAACAGCCTGAACCGCATCGCCAGCTGAAACGCCACGAACAGCACCGCCATGACGCCGATCAGCAGGCGGAAAACATCGGGATCGGCAGCCCGGTAAAGCAGCGCCCCCAGCACCACGCCGGGCACCGCCCCCAGGATCAGCCGCTTCGCGCAGGGCCAGTGCCACTGCTGCCAGAACGGCCCCAGCATGGCCAGGTCGGCCAGCATCAGCAGTGGCAGCATCATCCCCAGCGCCAGCGCCGGCGGCAGGATCAGCGCCAGAATCGGCGTTGCGGCAAATGCCGCTCCCCCTCCGAACCCGCCCTTGGAAACACCCGCGAACATCACCGCCGGTATGGCCAGGGCGAAAAAAGAGGTATCCATGCTCAACATCCGCGCCACCCCGAAAACCTGCACATTTTCCAGCCATACCCTAACGTTAGCGCCAGCAAAAGCGCCGATGCAGCGCCGCCGCGCCGCAGCAGGCTTGCACGACGCGTTGCGAATGGCTAGGCATCGGCCAATTCAAACAGACAGGGAATAACCTCATGTCCAGACCCAAGATCGCTCTCATCGGCGCGGGACAAATCGGCGGCACGCTCGCCCACCTGGCCGCGATCAAGGAACTTGGCGACGTCGTCCTGTTCGACATTGCCGATGGCACCCCCCAGGGCAAGGCGCTTGATATCGCTGAATCCGGCCCCTCCGAAGGGTTCGACGCGTCGCTGAAAGGCACTACCGACTATGCCGATATCGCGGGCGCCGACGTCTGCATCGTCACCGCCGGCGTGCCCCGCAAGCCGGGCATGAGCCGCGATGACCTGCTGGGCATCAACCTGAAGGTCATGAAATCGGTCGGCGAAGGTATCGCCACCCATGCCCCCGACGCCTTCGTGATCTGCATCACCAATCCGCTGGACGCGATGGTCTGGGCCCTGCGCGAATTCTCCGGCCTGCCCCATGCCAAGGTCGTCGGCATGGCCGGTGTGCTCGACAGCGCCCGCTTCCGCCATTTCCTCAGCGTCGAATTCGGCGTCTCGATGAAAGACGTCACCGCCTTCGTGCTTGGCGGCCACGGCGATACCATGGTGCCGCTTGCGCGCTACTCCACCGTTGCCGGCATTCCGCTGCCCGATCTGGTCGAGATGGGCTGGACCACCCAGGACAAGCTGGATGCGATCGTACAGCGCACCCGCGACGGCGGCGCCGAGATTGTCGGCCTGCTGAAAACCGGCTCTGCTTTCTATGCGCCCGCCACCTCGGCGATCGAAATGGCAGAGGCCTATCTGAAAGACCAGAAGCGCCTGCTGCCCTGCGCCGCCTACTGCGATGGCGAATTCGGCCTGAAGGGCATGTATGTGGGCGTGCCCACCATCATCGGCGCGGCCGGCATCGAAAAGGTCGTGGACATCAAGCTCAACAAGGACGAGCAGGTGATGTTCGACAAGTCGGTCGACGCGGTGAAGGGCCTCGTCGCGGCCTGCAAGGGCATCGACAGCACCCTGGCCTGAGCCTCGGCCCTACAGACATGTGAAGGGCCGGGTTGCCACACCCGGCCCTTTGCCGTTCCAGAAGAGGCAAGGGCCCGCGAACATGCTGCGGCGCGGCGTGCAAACGGCGCCTGGCGCCCGAATCGAAACATCAAAATTTCTGTTAGCGATAGCCGCTTGCCATTTGTGATCACAGCTTTCCAAAGTGTGATCACAAAAGCTGAAAACCCGGAATAATTCAACGAAACCGCGCGAAAACCGTTTCTCCGCCCCGCCGGACTGTGCCATTACATCAGAGAATTGCACTAGAACGGGACAGTTTCATGAACATTCATGAATACCAGGCGAAGGCTCTTCTTCGTGACTATGGCGCACCGGTCTCTGACGGCCGTGTCGTCCTTACCCCGCATGACGCCAAGACGGCGGCGGGCGAGCTTGACGGTCCGCTTTGGGTCGTCAAGGCGCAGATCCACGCCGGCGGCCGCGGCAAGGGCGCGTTTAAAGAGGCCGCCGCCGGTGAAAAAGGCGGCGTGCGTCTGGCCAAGTCGGTCGAGGAAGCCGCCGAGGAAGCCCGCAAGATGCTGGGCCACACCCTGGTGACCCACCAGACCGGCCCGGCCGGCAAGCAGGTCAACCGCATCTATATCGAAGACGGCTCGGGCATCGAGACCGAGCTTTACCTTGCGCTTCTGGTCGATCGTCAGACCAGCCGCATCTCGTTCGTCTGCTCCACCGAAGGCGGGATGGACATCGAAGAGGTCGCCGAGTCCACGCCCGAGAAGATCCTGTCCTTCTCCGTCGATCCGGCCACCGGCTATCAGCCGTTCCATGGCCGCCGTATCGCCTTTTCGCTGGGCCTGACCGGCAAGCAGGTCAAGCAATGCGTCGCGCTCATGGGCAACCTCTATCGCGCCTTCACCGAGAAGGACATGGAGATGCTGGAGATCAACCCGCTGATCGTGACCGACAGCGGCGATCTGAAATGCCTCGACGCCAAGGTCGGCTTCGACGGCAACGCGCTCTACCGCCAGCCCGACATCCTCGAGCTGCGCGACGAAACCGAGGAAGACTCCAAGGAACTGGCCGCGTCCAAGTTCGATCTGAACTATATCGCGCTGGACGGTGAAATCGGCTGCATGGTCAACGGCGCCGGCCTGGCCATGGCGACGATGGACATCATCAAGCTGTTCGGGGCCGAGCCTGCCAACTTCCTCGACGTGGGCGGTGGCGCCACCAAGGAAAAGGTGACCGAAGCGTTCAAGATCATCACCTCCGATCCCAACGTGAAAGGCATCCTCGTCAACATCTTCGGTGGCATCATGCGCTGCGACGTCATCGCCGAGGGCGTGATCGCCGCGGTGAAAGAGGTCGGCCTGCAGGTTCCGCTGGTGGTACGGCTCGAAGGCACCAACGTCGAGATGGGCAAGGAGATCATCAACGGATCCGGCCTGGCCGTCATCGCCGCCGACAACCTCAGCGATGCCGCCGAGAAAATCGTTAAAGCGGTGAAGGGGTAAGGCGATGCGCGGGTTCGGCCTTTTTCTTGGCATGGTTTTCGCGGCGGCGCCCGTCGCGGCCCAAAGCCATAAAGAGGCCGCCCGCGCCAATGTCGCCATTGCAGTCGAGCTGTGCGGTGCGTCCTATCCGGGTTCAGAGGCTTGGCTTGGGGCCTTCAGGGCCGCCGGGTTTGCCGAGCGTGTGGAAAACCTGGGCAATGGTGATCTCAACTACCATTTCACCGCCCCGGCCGACACCGCATCGGCTGTGATCTATCTGGGACAGATGGCCCCCGATTGCACGGTAACAACCCACTATATGGGCGTTACCGAAACCTCGCAGATGATTGGTGCGATGCTTGCGCAGCGTTCACCCGGAAAATACCTGCGCAGCGGTCTGCCCGGCAGCACCGCAGCGCCGGCAGACCAGTCCCCCGTCTGCGCGGTATTCACCGAACGTGGCGTAGAACTGCCGGAATTCATCGCCATTTCCTCTGCACGGGGCGGCAATATCTGCATCGAAGACGGCACCAGCCGCATCTACATCGCAACACTAGTTTAAAGTTCAAAGGACCAATCATGGCAGTCCTCGTAGACGAAAATACCAAAGTTATCTGTCAGGGCTTCACCGGCTCTCAGGGCACGTTCCACTCCGAACAGGCGATCGCCTATGGCACCAAGATGGTCGGTGGCGTGACCCCCGGCAAAGGCGGGCAGACCCATCTGGGCCTGCCGGTCTTCAACTCCTGCCACGAAGCGGTCGCCGTTTCCGGCGCCAATGCCTCTGTGATCTATGTGCCGCCGCCCTTCGCGGCGGATTCGATCCTCGAGGCGATCGACGCAGAGATCCCGCTGATCATCTGCATCACCGAAGGCATCCCGGTGCTGGACATGATGAAGGTCAAGCGCGCGCTGGAAGGGTCTTCGTCGATCCTGATCGGCCCGAACTGCCCCGGCGTCATCACCCCCGACGCCTGCAAGATCGGCATCATGCCCGGCCACATCCACAAGCGTGGCTCTGTCGGCGTCGTGTCGCGCTCGGGCACGCTGACCTATGAGGCGGTCAAACAGACCTCCGACTCCGGTCTGGGCCAGTCCACCGCCGTGGGCATCGGCGGCGACCCGATCAAGGGGACAGAGCATATCGACGTGCTGGAAATGTTCCTGGCCGATCCGGAAACCCAGTCTATCATCATGATCGGTGAAATCGGCGGGTCCGCGGAAGAAGAAGCCGCGCAATTCCTGGCCGATGAAAAGAAAAAGGGCCGCTGGAAACCGACTGCGGGCTTCATCGCCGGGCGCACCGCGCCTCCGGGCCGCCGGATGGGCCATGCCGGTGCCATCGTCGCCGGTGGCAAGGGTGCCGCCGAAGACAAGATCGAAGCGATGAAATCCGCCGGTATCGTCGTCGCCGACAGCCCGGCGGGCCTTGGCGAAGCCGTGCTCAAGGCTATCGGCTGATCCATCCTCAAACCAATTGCCGCGCCCCGGCGAACGGGGCGCGGCGCCAATTCATCAGGTGTCGCCATGACCGAGCAAAGCCCCAACGACGTTTTCCATTCCTCGTCCTTCCTGCAGGGGCATAACGCGGAATATATCGAACAGCTCTACGCCCGCTATGCCAACGATCCCAACGCGGTCGATGAGGCGTGGCAGCAGTTCTTCCGCGCGCTCGGCGACGAAGAGATGGACGTCAAGAAAGAGGCCGCCGGCCCCTCGTGGGCGCGCACCGACTGGCCGCCGCAACCCGACGACGATCTGACCGCCGCCCTTGACGGCCAGTGGCCCGCCCCCCCGGCCGAGGCGAAGGACGCCGGCAAGAAGATCAAGGCCAAGGCCGCCGAAAAGGGCGTTGCGCTGTCTGACGAGCAGGTCAAGCGCGCGGTGCTGGATTCGATCCGCGCCCTGATGATCATCCGCGCCTACCGTATCCGTGGCCATCTCGTGGCCGATCTCGATCCGCTCGGCATGCAGGACAAGACCCCGCACCCCGAGCTGGACCCGAAATCCTACGGCTTCACCAGCGCCGACATGGACCGGCCGATCTTCATCGACAACGTGCTGGGCCTGCAGGTCGCATCGCTGCGCGAGATTCTGGACATCGTCAAACGCACCTATTGCGGCACCTTCGCGCTGCAATACATGCATATCTCCGACCCTGAACAGGCCGGCTGGCTGAAGGAACGGATCGAAGGCTTCGGCAAGGAAATCACCTTCACCCGCGAAGGCCGCCGCGCCATCCTCAACAAGCTGGTCGAGGCCGAGGGTTTCGAAAAATTCCTCCATGTCAAATACATGGGCACCAAGCGCTTCGGGCTGGACGGCGGCGAGAGCCTGATCCCGGCGATGGAGCAGATCATCAAGCGCGGCGGCGCCCTTGGCGCGCGCGAGATCGTCATCGGTATGCCCCACCGGGGCCGCCTGTCGGTGCTGGCCAACGTGATGGCCAAACCCTATCGCGCCATCTTCAACGAATTCCAGGGCGGCAGCTTCAAGCCCGAAGATGTCGATGGCTCGGGCGACGTGAAATATCACCTCGGCGCCTCCAGCGACCGCGAATTCGACAATAACAAGGTGCACCTGTCGCTCACCGCGAACCCCAGCCACCTCGAGGCGGTGAACCCGGTGGTGCTGGGCAAGGCCCGCGCCAAGCAGTTTCAACTGAACGATCCCAAGCGCGAAACGGTGATCCCCGTGCTGCTGCACGGCGACGCAGCCTTTGCCGGCCAGGGCGTCGTGGCTGAATGCTTTGGCATGTCCGGCCTTGTCGGCCACCGCACCGGCGGCACCATCCACATTGTCGTGAACAACCAGATCGGTTTCACCACCGCGCCGCATTACTCGCGCAGCTCGCCCTATCCCACCGACATCGCGCTGATGGTCGAGGCGCCGATTTTCCACGTCAATGGCGACGACCCCGAGGCGGTGGTGCATGCCGCCAAGGTGGCCACCGAGTTCCGCCAGAAATTCCACCGCGATGTGGTCATCGACATCTTCTGCTATCGCCGCTTCGGGCATAACGAAGGCGACGAGCCGATGTTCACCAACCCGCTGATGTACAAGAAGATCAAGAAGCAGAAGACCACGCTTCAGCTCTACACCGATCGCCTGGTCAAGGACGGGCTGATCCCCGAGGGCGAGATCGAGGATATGAAGGCCGCGTTCCAGGCCCATCTGAACGAAGAGTTCGAGGCCGGCAAGGATTACAAGCCCAACAAGGCCGACTGGCTGGATGGCCGCTGGTCGCACCTCAACCGCGAGGGAGAGGAATACCAGCGCGGCGATACCTCGATCACCGAAGAAACGATGCAACAGGTCGGCGCCGCGCTGACCACCTCCCCCACGGGCTTTGCCCTGCACAAGACGGTCGGGCGCCTTCTGGAAACCAAGAAGGAGATGTTCGCCACCGGAAAGGGCTTCGACTGGGCCACCGCCGAGTCGCTGGCCTTCGGCTCGCTCCTGACCGAAGGATACCCCGTGCGCCTCGCCGGCCAGGACAGCACGCGCGGCACCTTCTCTCAGCGCCACTCGGCCTTCATCAGCCAGGACACGGAGGAACGGTATTATCCGCTGAACCATATCCGCGAAGGCCAGGCCCATTACGAAGTCATCGATTCGATGCTTTCGGAATATGCGGTGCTCGGCTTCGAATACGGCTATTCGCTGTCCGAACCCAACGCGCTGGTGATGTGGGAAGCGCAGTTCGGCGATTTCGCCAACGGCGCCCAGATCATGTTCGATCAGTTCATCAGCTCGGGCGAACGCAAATGGCTGCGCATGTCGGGGCTTGTGATGCTGCTGCCCCACGGCTTCGAGGGCCAGGGCCCTGAACACAGTTCGGCGCGGCTGGAGCGGTTCCTGCAGAACTCGGCCGAAGACAACTGGATCGTCGCCAACTGCTCGACCCCGGCGAACTATTTCCACATCCTGCGCCGCCAGCTGCACCGCACCTTCCGCAAGCCGTTGGTGCTGATGACGCCGAAATCGCTGCTGCGCCACAAGCTGGCCGTGTCCGATGCGGCCGATTTCACCACCGGCTCGTCTTTCCACCGCGTGCTGTGGGACGACGCCGAGAAGGGCGCCGCCGGCATCACCCTCGCCGCCGATGACAAGATCAAGCGCGTGGTGATCTGTTCGGGCAAGGTCTACTATGACCTGCTCGAGGAACGTGATGCTCGCGGCATCGACGACATCTATCTGCTGCGCCTCGAACAGTTCTATCCCTTCCCGGCGATCAGCCTGGTGAAAGAGCTTGAACGCTTCAAACAGGCCGAAGTCGTCTGGTGCCAGGAAGAGCCCAAGAACCAGGGTGGGTGGACCTTCGTAGAACCGAACCTCGAATGGGTTCTGACCCGCATCTCGGCCAAACACGCCCGCCCCCGCTACGTGGGCCGCAACGCCTCTGCCTCGCCCGCCACGGGCCTGGCCAGCCAGCACAAAGCACAGCAAACAGCGCTCGCAAACGAAGCGCTGACCATCGAAGGGTAATCCACTATGTCCACTGAAGTTCGCGTACCCACCCTTGGTGAAAGCGTCACCGAGGCCACCGTCGCCACATGGTTCAAGAAACCCGGCGACAGCGTCGCGGTCGATGAAATGCTGTGTGAACTGGAAACCGACAAGGTCACGGTAGAGGTGCCCTCGCCCGTCGCCGGCACGATGGGAGAGATCGTCGCCGCCGAAGGCGAAACCGTCGGCGTCGACGCGCTGCTGGCCATGATCAGCGAAGGCGCCGCCGCCCCGGCCCCCGCGAAAGCCGCAGCGCCCGCCGCCCCTGCGGAAACCGGCGGCGAAAGCATCGACGTGATGGTGCCGACCCTGGGTGAAAGCGTGACCGAGGCCACCGTCTCCACCTGGTTCAAACAGGTCGGCGATACCGTCGCCCAGGACGAGATGCTGTGCGAGCTGGAAACAGACAAGGTCTCGGTCGAGGTGCCCGCCCCCGCCGCCGGCACGCTCACCTCCATTCTGGCGCAAGAGGGTGACACCGTCGAAGCCGCCGGCAAGCTCGCCGTACTGAGCACCGGCGCGGGCGCCGCCGCGCCCGCCCCCGCCGCGGCCCCCGCCCCCGCCGCGGCCCCCGCCCCCGCCGCGGCCCCGTCATCCGGCAAGGACGTCGAAGATGCGCCCTCGGCCAAAAAGCTGATGGCGGAAAAAGGCGTGTCCGCCGCCCAGGTCAGCGGCACCGGCCGCGATGGCCGGATCATGAAGGAAGACGTGCAAAAGGCGATCGCCGCTGGCACCCAGGCCGCCGCTGCCGCCCCCGCCGCCGCCACCGCCACCCCGCGCGCGCCTGTCGCCGCCGATGATGCGGCACGCGAGGAACGGGTGAAAATGACCCGCCTGCGCCAGACCATCGCCCGGCGCCTGAAAGACAGCCAGAACACCGCCGCCATGCTGACCACCTATAACGAGGTGGACATGAGCGCGACGATGGCCCTGCGCAAGGAATACAAGGATCTGTTCGAGAAGAAGCACGGTGTGCGCCTCGGCTTCATGTCCTTCTTCACCAAGGCCTGCTGCCATGCGCTGAAAGAAGTGCCCGAGGTCAACGCCGAGATCGACGGCACCGATATCGTCTACAAGAACTTCGTTCACATGGGCATTGCCGCAGGCACGCCCACAGGTCTCGTGGTGCCCGTGATCCGCGACGCCGACGCGATGTCCTTTGCCGAAATCGAAAAGGCGATCGCCGAAAAAGGCGCCCGCGCCCGTGACGGCAAACTGTCGATGGCCGAAATGCAGGGCGGCACCTTCACCATTTCCAACGGCGGCGTCTACGGCTCGCTCCTGTCCTCGCCCATCCTGAACCCGCCGCAGTCCGGCATCCTCGGCATGCACAAGATCCAGGACCGTCCGGTCGTGGTCGGCGGCGAGATCGTGATCCGCCCGATGATGTACCTGGCGCTGTCCTATGACCACCGCATCGTCGATGGCAAAGGCGCCGTCACCTTCCTGGTGCGGGTCAAGGAAGCCCTCGAAGATCCGCGCCGTTTGCTGATGGATCTGTGATAGATCGGCCCCCCTGCCACGGCAGGGGTGCACCACCCCCGGAGTCGCCCATGACCCCTGAACTCACCGCCCTCACCCTCGCCGCACTGCTGCAGGTGCTCCAGTTCTTCGCCTATGCGGTGGCCGCCAACGCACAGGTCGGCCCCAAAACCGCCATGGGCCCGCGCGACACCCCCATGCACGTCACCGGGCTGGCTGGCCGGCTCCATCGCGCGCTGAGCAATCATTTCGAAGGGCTGACCCTCTTCACCATCGCGGTCGTGGTCACCACCCTGTCGGATCAGGCCAGCCCCTTCACCGCCACCTGCGGCTGGGTCTATCTCGCCGCGCGCGTGGCCTATGTGCCGGCTTACGCCCTCGGCCTTTCCCCCTGGCGGACGCTGATCTGGGCCTTGGGCTTTGTCGCCACCGTCGCCATGCTGCTTGCAGCGGTGCTGTGATGTTTCTTCTTCGCCGAAATATCCTCGGGGGTGAATTGGTCGAAGACCAAGAGGGGGCAGACAGCCCCCACCCCCCGGCCGAAATTCCTGTGCCCGCGTACCCCGCCCGGCGCAGATGCCAAAATAACCGAAGGAAATGACCCATGGCAGACTATGATGTGATCGTGATCGGCGGCGGCCCCGGCGGCTATGTCTGCGCCATCCGCTGCGCCCAGCTGGGCCTGAAAACCGCCTGTGTCGAAGGCCGCGAAACCCTCGGCGGCACCTGCCTGAACGTGGGCTGCATCCCCTCCAAGGCCCTGCTGCACGCCACCCACAGCCTGCACGAAGCCGAGCATAACTTCGCCACCATGGGCCTGAAGGGCAAATCGCCCTCCGTCGACTGGAAACAGATGCTCTCCTACAAGGATGATGTCATCGGGCAGAACACCAAGGGCATCGAATTCCTGTTCAAGAAGAACAAGGTCGACTGGCTGAAAGGCTGGGGCTCCATCCCCGCCGCCGGCCAGGTCAAGGTCGGCGAAGAACTGCACAACGCGAAAAACATCGTCATCGCCACCGGGTCCGAGGCATCTTCGCTGCCGGGGATCGAGGTCGACGAGAAAATCGTCGTCACCTCCACCGGCGCGCTCGAACTGCCGAAGATCCCGAAATCCATGGTGGTGATCGGCGCCGGTGTGATCGGGCTGGAAATGGGCTCGGTCTATGCCCGGCTGGGCAGCGAGGTCACGGTCGTCGAATACCTCGATCACATCACCCCCGGTATGGATGCCGAGATCAGCCGCAGCCTTCAGAAGCTTCTGAAGAAGCAGGGGCTGAACTTCGTCCTCGGCGCCGCCGTTCAGGGGGTCGAGCCCCTGAAAACCAAGGCGAAGGTAGGCTACAAGCTGCGCAAGGACGACAGCGAGGCCACGCTCGACGCCGACGTGGTGCTGGTCGCCACCGGCCGCAAGCCCTTCACCGACGGGCTGGGGCTTCAGGCGCTTGGCGTCGAGCTTCTGCCGCGCGGCCAGATCAAGACCGATGGCCACTGGGCCACCAACCTGCCCGGCGTCTATGCTATCGGTGACGCCATTGAAGGCCCGATGCTGGCCCACAAGGCCGAGGATGAAGGCATGGCCGTGGCCGAGGTCATCGCCGGGAAATCCGGGCATGTAAATTACGGGGTCATCCCCGGCGTGATCTACACCCACCCCGAGGTCGCCAGCGTCGGCAAGACCGAGGAACAGCTCAAAGAGGAAGGCCGCGCCTACAAGGCCGGGAAATTCTCTTTCATGGGCAATGCCCGCGCCAAGGCGGTGTTCGCCGGCGACGGATTCGTGAAAATCCTGGCCGACAAGGAAACCGACCGCATTCTGGGCGCGCATATCATCGGCCCGGCGGCGGGCGATCTGATCCACGAGATCTGCGTGGCGATGGAATTCGGCGCCTCGGCTCAGGATCTGGCCCTGACCTGCCACGCCCACCCGACCTATTCGGAAGCGGTGCGCGAGGCCGCCCTGGCCTGCGGCGACGGCGCGATCCACGCTTAAGCAAAACCGGGCCGGCGGCGGCGGTTGCCCCGATTGGCCCGGTCCTCTTGCGGCCGCCGGCGATCCCGCCGCGCAAGATCAGGCCGCGAGCAGACGCAACCCCTGCGTGACATCAGTGCGCACCGCCAGACGCAGCCCCGGTTCGTCGCCCGCCTTCAGGGCGGCCACGATCATCCGGTGATGCTGCGGCGGTTCGGTCCGCCCCAACCGGCCATAAAGCGCCCGCATGGTCGGCCCGAGCTGCAGCCAGACCGTCTCGGCCATGGCCAGCATCGCGGGGGCCTGCGCCCGCAGATACAAGGTACGGTGAAACTCCAGATTGGTGCGGATATACCCGACCGCATCGTTCCTGCTGACCACTTCGGCAATGGCGGCATTGATGGTCTGCAACCGGTCGATCAATGCCAGATGCGCACGCGGCAGCGCCCGCGACGCAAGCTCCGGTTCCAGCAGCGCCCGCAGCGCGGCAAGCTCTTCGATCCGCTCGTTCGACAGTTCGGGCGTGGTCATCCGCCCCGAGGATGACATCGTCAGCGCCCCCTCCGCCGCCAGCCGCCGCATCGCTTCGCGCACCGGCGTCATGGACACGCCGAACTGTTTGCCCACCCCGCGTAGCGTCATCGAGGCGCCGGGCGTCAACTCGCCATGCATGATGCGCGTGCGCAGCGTGCGATAAAGGCGGTCATGGGTGGCGCTTCCGGCATCGCCCGGCCGATTCTGTAGCAGCATCCTTCGAGTGTGATCACAAACCGTGACACCGTCAATCGGCAAAGCGAACCCGCTGCAACGTCGATCCGTTGGCACGCAGCCAGCCCCGATGCGCGCGATACGTGGGGCAAAGCTGTTCCACCAGCGCCCAGAACGCCGCCGAATGGTTCATCTCTCGCAGATGCCCCACCTCATGCGCGGCCACGTAATCCAGCACCTCGGGCGGGGCCATGATCAGGCGCCAGGAATACATCAGATCCCCGTTGGACGAGCACGATCCCCAGCGCGACCGCGTGTCGCGCAGGGTCAACCGGCCATAGCCGCAACCCAGGGCGGCCGCGTGCCGATCCGACGCCAGCGCCAGCCGGTCGCGCGCCGCGTGTTTCAGAAAGGCCGCGACCCTTTGGCCCACCCGGGCCGGATCGGCCGGCACCAGCAGCCGCCCGCCCTCTAGCCTGGGGCTGCGGACCGGCGCGGCGGTGATCGCCACCGGCACCCCTTCGAAGGGAACCGTTTCCCCGATTCGCACCACCGCAACGCCGGGATGCGATGTCAGGTGCCCGCGAATCCAGCTCTCCTTGTCGCGCAGAAAGGCCAGCCCTTCGTCCAGCGGGGCGCTTTTGGGCAGGGTCAGCGTCACGCGTCCGTCCAGTTGCGACACACGCAGCGAATAGCGGCGCGCGCGCGCCGACCGGCGCAGCGCGACCTCGATCGGCGGCTCGCCCGGCAATTCGGCGGAGGTGACTTCGGCGCGTTTCATCGCCGCCAGATTAGCAACGCCGCCCGGCCTGTGCAGCCTCAAATGCGCGGCTTTCGCGGATTGTGTTCAAAACGGCTTTGACACCCTGGGGGACTTGTGGCAGTTGGCTGCGACTCTGAACAGACATTATCGATTGAAGGGGACCTCTATGCCCAAGGAAGAATGGGGCGTTAAGCGCGTTTGCACGAACTGCTCGACCCGGTTTTACGACCTTCAGCGGAACCCGATGACCTGTCCGTCCTGCGGACACAGCTTTTCGCTGGAAAGCCTGGCCAGCGGCAAGGGCCGCACGCTTGTCGCCGACAAATCCGATGCCAAGTCCGAACCCGAAGTGGTTGCCGATCTGGATACGGATGACGACGTGCTGGACGATGACGACACCGAGGTCGATCTGGGTGACGATGTTCTGGAAGACGATGAAGACGACAACGTCTCGCTGGACGATATCGCCGATGTCGCAACGGATGACGACGAGACCTGAAGAGCAGAGGGCGGTGGTTTTTTCGCTTGATCTCCACCGCCTGCTTCCATAGATACACGCGGGCAGGCGGCATAGCCTGCCACACGGTCGGGGCCATAGCTCAGTTGGGAGAGCGCTTGCATGGCATGCAAGAGGTCAGGGGTTCGACTCCCCTTGGCTCCACCAAATCACCCCTCATCCTGTCCGCCACATATCGCGCCGGCTGCGCTTCGGTGATCAGCGTTTACAATATCTTCCGCGCCGGGTTCTCGATCGGCAGGTATTCGACACCGGCCCGTTTGACCGGCTGCGGGTAGAGCTTCATCAACTCCAGCACCTCCAGCGGCATTCCGACCGTCACCGGAAGCCCCAGGCTCTGCGCCTCGCTGGCCATCAGCGCATAGTCATGCGTCCAGTAGCCGCCGGCCAGTTTCTCGGCCAATGCCTCGGCCACGGCCAGATCCAGCCGGGGGGTCAGAATCTCGATCGCGCCGCGCTTGACCTGCGCGATGGCCTTTTCGCTGACATCCGCAAGCACCAGCGTCACGTCAGACACCGCCTCGATCGGCTTGGAATCGCGCGCCTTGACGATGCTGGCACCGGGCACACCCACGATCTGCGGGTCGATCGGCCCGAGCATGGAAAACTCTCCCAGCACGATTTCATCCGCCGCCAGCGCGATCAGCGTACCGCCCGACATAGCGTATATCGGCACATGTACCGTTACCTTCGCCGGATGCGCCTCGATCGCGCGGGCGATCTGCAGCGCGGCGATTACCAGCCCGCCGGGCGTGTGCAAGATCAGGTCGATCGGCATGTCCCTGGGGGTTTCCTTGATCGCGGCGATGATGGTCTGGGCATCCTCCAGATCGATATGACGCGCCACGCTCATCCCGAACAGGCTGCGCTTTTCCTGCCGGTGGATCATGGTGATGACGCGCGTGGCACGCTTGCGTTCGATCCGGCGGATCGCCTGCGCCCGGCGTGCGGCGAAAATCTGGCCCGTGACCAGCGGCTGCAGGGCGAAGACGAGAAAGAGAAGAAAGAAGATGCCTGTATCCATGTGCCGTCCGATTCCCTGCTGCCGCGTGCCGTGTGTAGCATATGCGGCGCGCCCGCCGGTCACCGAATTTGCCGCAGCCGCGCAGGCCATCTTGTGAATTGAAAATATCGGCCGAATCCGGCACCATCACCACAGGCAGCAACCTTGCCGGGGCGACATTGACGCCAACGTCAGGCCCCCGTCACGGGATACGAGGCGGTAGCAGATGCAGAAACTTTTCTACGCGGCGCTGATCGCCGCATTCACGGCCCCCGTGGCCCAGGCCGGCGCGATCGAAAGCGCCTGTCTGTCATCGGGGCGCAAGGGCGTGTCGCGCGCCATGTGCGGCTGCATCCAGGATGCCGCCGACCTGACCCTGAATCGCGGCGACCAGAGGCTGGCCGCGACATTCTTCCGCGATCCGCACAAGGCACAGGAAATCCGCCAGTCGGACAACCGCGGGCATGAGGCGTTCTGGCTGCGCTACAAGGCCTTCGGCACGGCGGCCGAGACCTTCTGCCGCTAGCCGGGCACCCGGGTCTTGTGCAACTCGGCCACAAGGCCGTGGCTGGCAGCCTCGATCAGATCAAGCACAAGGTCGAACCCGCCTTCGTAATAGGGATCGGGCACTTCGGCGCGCGGGCTGTTGGCATAGGTCAGAAACAGCTCCACCGGGGTTTCGCTTTCGACCGGGCGCATCCGCTCGAGCGCGGCGACATTGGCGCGGTCCATGGCGAGAATCAGGTCGAACCGGGCGAAATCGCGCGGTGTGACCTGCTGTGCGCGCAGCGGGCTGAGGTCATAGCCCCGCGCCGCCGCTTCGGCCGTGGCGCGGGCATCGGGCGGATCGCCGATATGCCAGCCGCCGGTGCCGGCGCTTTCCACCGCGACGTCCAGCCCCGCCTGCGCGGCAAGCTGGGCGAAGACCCCATGCGCGGTGGGCGAGCGGCAGATGTTTCCCAGGCAGACAAACAGGATGCGTGTGGTCATTTCGTTCTCCTCCTTGCGCGATACTAGCGCAAGGGGGTGGCCGCGACCAAGATCGGCGTTTCGGCCGAGGACGCCGGGGGCTGTCTGCCCCCGGACCCCCGAGGATATTTCGGAAAGATGAAAGGGGCGCGGCGGGCCGGGTTCGGCGCGCCGCGCCGGGGTATCAGTTGGTCATTTTCGTGGTGCCGTGATTCATCTGGCCGTGCATCGGCTTGCGCTGAAGATCGACGGGGATGTCCACGGTGATGTCGCCGGCCTTTTCAAAGCTGAGCGTGACCTGGATCACGTCGCCCTGCTGCAGCGGGCGGGTGAGCCCGAGGAACATCACATGATCACCGCCACGCGCGAGGGCGTGGCTGCCGCCGGCGGGGATGGGAAAGCCTTCTTCGACCTCGACCATCTGCATCACGCCCTGCGCGTCGGAGATATGGGTGTGCAGTTCCACCCGTTCGGCCACGTCGGAAGTGGCACCCACAAGCCGGTCATCGCTGTCGGCCCTGTTTTTCAGCACCATGAAGGCGGCGCCCGATTGCGACAGCATTGTCGAGGCGCGGGCGTAGGGATCTTCGATCATGATGCCGTCTGCGAGGGCAGGCAGGGCGAAAGAGATGGCGGCAAGCGCCGCGAAAGCGGATTTCTTCAGGGACATGACGTCCTCCCGGTATTGGATTGTCTGTTTGCTGGTCTGTCTTGCGTCAGGCCGGCACCGGGGGCCCGCGCGCCATCGCAGACAGACGGGCCCGCCCCGGAAGGGTCAGGGCCGCGGGCAGGGACAGGTATTCGCCATCGGCCAGCCGGCGCAGCGGCAGCACCGGGGGCGAGGTCGTGACCGAGATGAAGGCGGCGACGCCATCGGGGCAGATATGCGGCGGGCCCACCGGGTTGCCATCGGCATCGACGGTGATGGTCTGCAGCCCGAGGCCCGAGCAGATGACCATCTCGCCCGCGGCCGGGGCCTGGCCGCGCGCCGCCGCGAGGGTGAACGAGGTCAGGCTGAGCATTAGCGCCAGCAGCGTGGCAAGGAGGGGGCGCAGCAGGGTCATCGGGCAGGGTATAGAGGTGCGGAACCGGCGGCGGAACGCGCCAAAAGGAAGCGGCCCCGCCGGTTGCCGACGGGGCCGCTGCACATCACAGCCGAAAGACAATCAGGCGGTTGCCTGAGTCTTTTCGACGTCTTTCTTGATTTTCAGAGCTTTCTCGGAAAGCTCGGCATCCTTGGCCTTGGCCAGGAACGCATCGAGGCCGCCGCGGTGATCCACCGTGCGCAGCGCAGATGCCGACACGCGCAGTTTGAACGAACGTCCCAGCGCGTCGGAGATCAGCGTCACGTCATTCAGGTTCGGCAGAAACCGGCGGCGGGTTCTGTTCTTGGCGTGGCTGACATTGTTGCCAGTCATCGGGCCTTTTCCGGTCAGTTCGCAGACGCGCGACATGGGTCTCTTCCTTGTCTCGTATAAACACTTAGGGCGCCGCATGAGCAGCGCCTCGAATTCCGTTCGGGTGCTTTAAGGGCAAAACCGGGGCGGCGTCAAGTGATTCATCTCAGGCTGTGCGCCGGTTCCGGGCGGCATCATCCGTTCAGCGCCGCCAGCATCTGGGTCGCGGCGCCGGAAACGCTGATCTCTCCACGCGCGACGGCGGCGCCGAGCCTGTCCATCTGCGCCCGCGCGTCCGGGTCTTTCTCGAGCCGGGCGAGCAGACCCAGGCGCACCTCTTCGCCGAACCAGTGGCGGGCCTGCTCGGCGCGGCGGGCATCGAAATGACCGTTTTCGCGCCGCCACGCCGCAAGCGCCTGCATTTCGCCCCAGGCGTTTTGCAGCCCCTCCTCCTCCAGCGCCGACACTGTCATTGCCTTGGGAAAGCCTTCGGGATCCTGCGGGCGTTTGCGCAGCAGGCGCAAGGCACCGGCGTAATCGGCGCAGGTGCGCATGGCGGCGGGTTTCAGATCACCATCGGCCTTGTTGACCAGAATGATATCGGCCATCTCCATGATACCGCGCTTGACGCCCTGCAATTCATCCCCGCCGGCCGGGGCCAGCAGCAGGATAAAGAGATCGGCCATTTCGGCGACCATGGTCT
The DNA here is from genome assembly GCF_014196965.1 of Actibacterium naphthalenivorans. GTDB lineage: Bacteria > Pseudomonadota > Alphaproteobacteria > Rhodobacterales > Rhodobacteraceae > Actibacterium_A > Actibacterium_A naphthalenivorans. The sequence goes on from NZ_JACIEQ010000001.1 coordinate 1,000,989, forward strand.
CAGACTGGCCCACGCCCACGGTTTCGATCAGCACGATATCGAACCCCGCCGCCTCGCACAGGGCCACCGCATCGCGGGTGCGCCGCGCCACGCCGCCGAGCGCGGTCTGGCTGGGCGAGGGGCGGATGAAGGCGTTCGGCTCGCGCGTCAGCCGCTCCATCCGCGTCTTGTCGCCCAGGATCGAACCGCCGGAGCGGGCGGAACTGGGATCGACCGCCAGCACCGCCACGCGCAGCCCCTGCCCCGTCAGCATCATGCCGAAGCTTTCGATGAAGGTGGATTTGCCGACGCCGGGCGTACCCGACAGCCCGATGCGCAGCGCCTGCCGCCCGCTGCCGGCCAGCCGGTCGAGCAGCGCCACGGCCCGGGCGCGGTGATCGTCGCGGCCGCTTTCGACCAGCGTGATCGCGCGGGCCAGCGCCCGGCGTTCGCCCGCGCGGATGCGGTCTGCAAGTTCGGCGATATCCATTGCGGCCTCCGGCTGATCTGAAGGCCTGTTTGCCCTTGCCGGGCCCGCCCTGTCCAGAGCAGAGGCAGGATTTTCCGGCGATGCCGCCGGTTTACGAGCAGCGGGCGGGCCACGGGCCGCCATGGCTGGGATGGGGTGCGGGCATCGCGCGACTTGCGCATCCGCGGCCTGACCTTCCGCCCTGTTCCGCCGGCACTGGCCCCGCTCCGGCAAATCACCGATAACGGCGGGATGAACCGCTTCGCCCTGCCGATCGACGATGCCCTGCCCGACCTGCTGCGTGCCCTGCGCGATGCGGGCCGCGCGGTGCTGCAGGCGCCCCCCGGCGCGGGCAAGACGACGCGGGTGCCGCTGGCGATGCTGGAGGCGGGGCTGTGCGAAGGCCGCATCCTGATGCTCGAGCCGCGCCGTCTGGCCGCGCGGGCCGCGGCCGAGCGGATGGCCGAAACGCTGGGCGAAACCGTCGGCCAGACCGTGGGCTACCGGATGCGCGGCGAGGCGAAGGTCGGCAAGACGACGCGGATCGAGGTGGTGACCGAGGGTATCCTGACCCGGATGCTGCAATCGGACCCCGCGCTTTCGGGCATCGATGCGGTGGTTTTCGACGAATTCCACGAACGCTCGCTGAACGCTGATCTGGGGCTTGCCCTGACGTGGGAAGTGCGCGACGCGCTGCGCGACGATCTGCTGGTGCTGGTGATGTCGGCCACGCTGGACGCGGCGCCGGTGGCCGCACTGCTGAACGACGCGCCGGTGATCACCTCGCAGGGGCGCAGCTTTCCGGTGGAAACCCGTTGGCTGGAGCGGCCCCTGCCCAAGAGCCAGCGCTATGAGCCTGCCGTCGCCGCGCTGGTGGAACAGGCGGTGGCGGAAACATCCGGCGGCGTTCTGGTCTTCCTGCCCGGCGAGGGCGAGATCCGGCGGGTCGAGGGATTGCTGAAAGGCCACCTGCCCGCGGATTGCGCGATTCGCCCGCTGTTCGGCGCGATGGAGTTCAAGGCCCAGCGGGCGGCGATCGCCCCGGCACAAACCGGGCGCAAGGTGGTGCTGGCCACGTCGATCGCCGAAACCTCGCTGACCATTCAGGACATTCGCGTGGTCGTCGATGGCGGCCGCGCGCGGCGGGCGCGGTTCGATCCGTCGTCGGGCATGTCGCGGCTGGTGACCGAACGGGTCACCCGGGCCGAGGCCGAACAACGCCGGGGCCGCGCCGGCCGGGTGGCCGAAGGCACCTGTTACAGGCTCTGGACCAAAGGCGAAGAAGGCGGGATGCAACCCTTCCCACCCGCCGAGATCGAGGCCGCAGACCTGACGGGGTTGGCGCTGGAGCTGGCGGTGTGGGGCGCGCAGCGGGCCGAGGAACTGGCCTTCCTGACGCCGCCCAACCCCGGCGCGCTGGCCGAGGCACGGGGGCTGCTGACCGCCCTGGGCGCGCTGGATGCACAAGGGCGGATCACCGCGCACGGCCGTGCGCTGGCCGCCCTGCCGCTGCATCCCCGCCTGGGCCATATGCTGCTCATGGCTGGCAGGACGGCCGCACCGCTGGCCGCACTGCTGGCCGAACGCGACCCGCTGCGCGGCGCGCCGGTGGATCTGTCTCTGCGGCTGGAGGCCGTGACCGATCCGCGTGGCTTCGCCGAACGCCGCCCCTTCGCGCCCAACCGCGCCGTGGTCGAGCGCATCCGCGCCGAGACGAAACGGCTGGCCCGCGCCGCGCCCGATGCCCCCGCGATGAGCGTGGCGGAAATGGCGGCACTCGCCTACCCCGACCGGATCGGGCTGCGCCGCAAGGGCGACGCGCCCCGCTTCGTGCTGTCGGGCGGTAAGGGCGCGGTGATCGACCAAGACGATCCGATGGCCGGCGCCCGCCTGATCGTGGCGCTCGATCTGGACGGCGACGCGCGCGAGGCACGGATCCGGCTGGCCGCGCCGCTTGCCGAGGCAGAGCTGCGCGGACTCTACGCCGATCAGATCAGATGGGCAGATGTCTGTGAATGGTCGCGCCGCGAGCGCCGCGTGATGACCCGCCAGCGCGAGATGTTCGGCGCGCTGATCCTGGATGACCGGATCTGGAAGAACGCGTCCGAAGACGCGATCGCCCGCGCCATGCTGGACGGCGTACGCGAACTGGGGCTGCCCTGGTCCGACGCCGCGCGGCGGTTTCAGGCAAGGGTGGAACTGCTGCACGACGCGGGTGCCGACCTGCCTGATTTCTCCGACACCGGGCTGATGGACCGGCTGGAGAGTTGGTTGCTGCCGCATCTGGGCGGCGTCAAAACCGCCGATGCGCTGAAACGGTTCGACGTCACCCCCGCCCTGCGCGCCGCGCTGACCTGGAACCAGCAACAGCTGGTCGACCGCCTGGCGCCCGCCCATTTCGAAACGCCGATGGGGCGGCGAGTGCCGATCGACTATTCCGGCACGGCACCGGAAATTTCGGTGCGGCTGCAAGAGATGTTCGGGGTAACCGTGCACCCGGTGATCGGGCCCAACCACCTGCCACTGCGGATCACGCTGCTGTCGCCCGGACAAAAGCCGGTACAGACCACGATGGACCTGCCGGGGTTCTGGGCAAGCTCCTATGCCGATGTGCGCAAGGACATGCGCGGGCGGTACCCTCGCCATCCGTGGCCCGAAGATCCGACCGTCGCCGCGCCGACGCTGCGGGCGAAACGGCGCGGAGGGTGATCTTCTTCATCTTTCGACAAGTATCCCCGCCGGAGGCAAGAAAGTTCTGGCGCGGCGAAAAGATTCCATGCCTCCGGCGGGGATATTTTCAGGAAAGATGAAGGCAGCTACAGCCCCAGACAGTAGCGCAGCACCGCCTTCTGCGCGTGCAGGCGGTTTTCCGCCTCGTCGAAGATCACCGAATGCGGCCCGTCCATTACCGCGCCCGTCGCCTCTTCGTCGCGATGGGCGGGCAGGCAGTGCATGAACAGCGCGTCGGGTTTGGCGTGGGACATCAGCGTCTCGTTCACCTGATAGGGGCGCAGCTGGTTGTGGCGGCGTTCGCGCGCCGATTGCGGGTCGTGCATCGACACCCAGGTATCGGTGACGACCAGATCCGCGCCTTCGACCGCGCGGCGCGGATCACGCTCGATCTCCGCTTTCACGCCCTTGGCGCGGGCTTCCTCAAGGAACGCGGCCTCGGGGTCCAGCGTCGGCGGGCCGGTGAAGGTGAAATCGAAACCGAACTGCCCCGCCGCCTGGATGAACGAAGCGCAGACATTGTTGCCATCGCCGGTCCAGACCACTTTCCGGCCCGCGATCGGGCCGCGATGCTCTTCGAACGTCAGGATATCGGCCATGATCTGGCAGGGGTGGGTGCGGTTGGTCAGCCCGTTGATCACTGGCACGGTGGCATATTCCGCCATCTCCAGCAGCGTTGCCTCTTCGAAGGTGCGGATCATGATCAGATCGACATAGCGCGACAGTACGCGGGCGGTATCCGCGATGGTTTCGCCATGGCCCAACTGCATGTCGCTGCCCGAGAGCACCATCGTCTGGCCGCCCATCTGGCGCACGCCCACGTCGAAGGACACGCGCGTGCGGGTCGAGGGTTTTTCGAAGATCAGCGCGACCATCCGACCCTCCAGCGGCAGACCGGCATCCGGCGCGCCCTTGGGCCGGCCGGCGCGGGCCTGTTTCATCGCGCGGGCCTGATCGATCATCGCCCTCAGGTCGGCGGGGTCGGTAGTATTGATATCCAGAAAATGCGTCATCTTACTGTCCCTTGGGGGCTTCCCCCTTCAAATTTGTCTCTGGCCGCAGTGCGGCGCCAAGCGTCTGCGCGGCCCGGTCCAGCCGTTCGATGGCCTCGGCGATATCCGCGTCGGGGATATTCAGCGCGGGCAGGATGCGGATCACATTGTCGGCCGCGGCCACGGTCAGCACGTGCTGGGCATAGCCTGCCTTGACCATATCGCCGTTCGGCACCTTGCATTTCAGCCCCAGCATCAAGCCCGAACCGCGCACCGCCTCGAACACGTCGGAATGCGCGGCCACCAGCCCTTCCAGCCTTTGCCGCAGCAGCCCCGCCTTGCGGTTCACCTCGTCGAGGAACGCGGGCGCGGCCACGGCGTTCATCACCGCCAGCCCCACCGCGCAGGCCAGCGGGTTACCGCCATAGGTCGAGCCGTGGGTGCCCGCCGTCATGCCGCTGGCCGCCTCTTCGGTTGCCAGCACCGCACCCAGCGGAAAGCCGCCGCCGATGCCCTTGGCCACCATCATGATGTCGGGCGCGATGCCGGCCCATTCATGGGCGAACAGCCTGCCGGTGCGGCCCATGCCGCATTGCACCTCGTCCAGGATCATCAGCACGCCGGTTTCGTCGCACAGGTCGCGCAGGCCCTTCAGGCACTGATCGGGCACCGGGCGGATACCGCCCTCGCCCTGCACCGGTTCCAGCAGCACGGCGCCGACCTCGGGGTCTTTCATCGCCGCGAAGAGCGCCTCGTGATCGCCGAATTCAAGATGCACGAAACCGGGCAGCAGCGGGCCAAAGCCCTTGGTCATCTTTTCGGAGCCGGCCGCGGCGATGCCCGCCGAAGACCGGCCGTGGAACGCGCCCGAAAAGGTGATGATCTTCACCCGTTCGGGCTGGCCCTTGTCGTACCAGTATTTGCGCGCCATCTTCACCGCCAGCTCGCAGGCCTCGGTGCCCGAGTTGGTGAAGAACGCGGTGTCGGCGAAGCTGTGTTCCACCAGCGCATCGGCCAGCGCCTGCTGCTCGGGGATCTGATAAAGGTTCGACAGGTGCCACAGCTTGCCCGCCTGTTCGGTCAGCGCGGCGATCAGCGCCGGGTTGGCATGGCCCAGCGCATTCACCGCGATGCCGGCGCCAAGGTCGAGGTATCGCGACCCGTCCGCCTCTGTCAGCCAGGAGCCTTCGCCCTTGACGAAGCTGAGCGGCGCGCGGTTGTAGGTCGGCAGAACGGACGGGATCATGGTACGTGTCCTTGCAAATGGAAGCCCGATAGGTGCCAAAGGCACGCGGGCAAGTCAACGATTGTGGGAAGGATGCGTGCCGGGCACGCGGGATCAGGCGTCAGGCGCGGCGGCGTCGACGTCGGACAGCGGGGATATGGGTCCGTGTGATCATGCCATGGCGATAATCCCAAACGCTGCGCCTGTCCAGCCCCGGAGGGGCCGCGGCGGGCATGAAAACCCCGCGCATCTGCACCCGCGAAACGCCCGGGCGAAGGAAATTTTGCCCGTGATCGCCGGTGCGGGGCGCAAAAGCCGGGGGGCGGCCACCGCAACTGGTTGAAATTTCGCCGCCGCCCCCCAGATATGCGTGTCTGCGCCGGGCTTGTATCCCGGTGCCCACCCCGAATAGAATGGGGTCTGAAGAATTTTCAAAGGTGACCGGCCTGGAATGGGCCCATGGGTCTGCCGGACACCGCCAGCCAAGGAAATGACATGTCCTGGACCGAAGAGCGCGTTGAGACGCTGAAGAAAATGTGGGGCGAAGGCCAGTCCGCCAGCCAGATCGCGAAAGAGCTGGGTGGCGTCACCCGCAATGCGGTCATCGGCAAGGTGCATCGCCTGGGCCTTTCCAACCGCACCGGCGGCGGCGGATCGGCCAAGGCCGCCCCGAAGGAAAAGCTCGCCAAACCCGCCGCCACCGCCGCGCCGAAGCCCGAGCCTCAGGTGAAAACCGAAGCCGAGGCCGAAGAGAAGGCACCCGCCGCGCCGGTTTCCGTCGTTCCCGCCGCCGCCGCCCCGGCGCGGCGCCAGATCATTCCGGCCGGGCAGCCGCTGCCGCCGCAGCCTTCGGCCAATGAGATCAGCCCCGAGGCGCTGGCCTCGGTTCGCGAGGTCGAGAAGAAGGCCAAGAAGCTGACCCTGATGGATCTGACGGAGCGGACGTGCAAATGGCCGATCGGCGATCCGGCGACCGAGGATTTCTGGTTCTGCGGCCTGTCGGTTCAGCAGGGCAAACCTTATTGCGAGGCCCATGTCGGCGTCGCGTTTCAGCCAATGAGCTCGCGCCGCGACCGCAAGCGCTGAACGCAAGCCAGCCACATGTAGAAACGAGGCGCCCCCGGGAAACCGCGGGCGCCTTTTTTCACCCCGCCACGGGCAGGCCGTTCAATCGCCCTTCAGAAGGTTCCGCAGACCCCGTGCCGCCTCGTCGCCCAGCTTTTTCTTCAGCGCGTCTTCAAGGCTGCCGTCGGTGGCCGGGTCCACGCCCAGCTCTTTGCCGATATCCTCGCGCAGCTCTTTGAGCCGCTCCTCTTTCTCCCCCTCGGCGATGGCCGCCAGATCGATCGAAAGTCGCGGGCCGGACCACGGGCCCCTGATGTGCAGCGGCAGGCTCAGCCCCCCGGCCCCGTCGGCGCCCGGCAGGGCCACCGGCACGATCCGATAGTCCAGCGTCTGCGCGCCGAGGTTCACCACGCCCTTGCCCGAGGCGGTCAGAAGCGGGGCAAGCAAGGTCAGGTCGGAATTGCCAAGCACACCGTCCTTGATACTGAACTGCCCGGTGATACTGTCAAAGATCGTCCGCGCATCCGCGCCAGCGCCAGCGCCGGGCACCGTCCGGCTGCGCAGGATCTGCGCCAGATCGAGCCCCAGAAACGCGCCCTGCCCGAAGGCAAGCGCGCCGCTGCCCGACAGGCTTTGCATGATCGCGGCGGGCGATGCGCCGCTGCCAAGAAACGTCAGCTGCATGTCGGCGCTGGTGCGCAGCCTGCGAAAATCGGCCACCTCGCCCAGCAGGGGTTGCATCGCCATGCCCGCCAGCGTCAGGTCGCCGCCGACCGACACCCCGCCGCGCCCGTTCAGCACGAGGTTGCCGGTGACCAGCCCGTCATAGGCCCGCACCTCGCGCAGGTCGACGGTCAGCCGCCTGTCGTTCAGCGTGGCAAGGAGGCGGCTGTGGCCCAGCCGGACGCGGCCCAGATCAATGCTGTCGGCCGCCAGGGCAAGCTCGGCGTCCAGCGCCGACAGGGCACTGACGTCGATCGGATCGGTGGACCAGCCGCCCGCACGTGCCCCGCCCCCGCCGCCCGACTTGCCGCCCCGCCCGGCGGGGCCGGCCGTGAGGAAGGCGCCAAGATCCAGCGCGCCGGCAGTGAACTGGCCGTTCAGCCGGGGTTTGCCGTCAAGGAACAGATCGGCCTCGCCGGTGATCCGGTTACTGTCCTGCGTCAGTGCCACCTGGCGCAGATGTAGCGAGCCTTCGGGCGCATAGGTCACCTGCCCCGTCAGCCGCAGAATCTTGCCCACACCCGCCGGCAGCTCCGGTGCGGGCTGCCCTGCGGCCCGAAACAGCGCCGGAAGGTCGGCAAGATCGGCGTCGAGCGTGCCGCTGGCGGCCAGCGGCGCCTGCCCGCCATGCCCGTCAAAGGCGATGCGCGCACCGCCCGCGCGCAGCTCGGCCGTCAGCGCGGTGTCGTCACCGGCCAGAAACGGCGCGGCGGCCGCGGCGGTGGCGTTCAACGACACCGGTTGCCCGTTGACACGGGCCTCGAGGCTCAGCGTGGCGGGCCCCTGCACCGCGGGAAGCGAAAGGGTGGCCTCCACCGCCTCGGCGCTCTGGGTCCGGCCGGTGCCGTGGTCGATGAAGCTCAGCGCGCCGTCCGTGATCGTGGCCTGACCGATGGTCAGCGCCCGTCGTCCGGCCTGCGCCCCCTGTGTGCCGTCCGGCCCGGCCGCCGTGGCATTGGCCTGCGTGTCGAACACCCAGTTCGCCCGCCCGTCCGCCGCGCGTTCCAGGGTGATGCGGGGCGCGCGGATGCCAAGCTCCTTGATCTCGACATCGCCACGCAGCAGCGCACCAAGATCCAGCCCCACCGAAAGCCCTTCGGCCTGCAGCAGCGGCGCCCCGCTCGCCCAATCGGCGTTGGAGACAGTCACCGGCCCCGTCGAGACCCCGATATTGGGATAGAGCGAGGGCCGCAGCCGCCCGCCGAGCGTGACCTCGCGCCCGGTGGCGGCGCGAAGCTGATCACCTGCCAGCGCGCCGATCCGCTCGGCCGGCAGCAGAAACACCGCCGCGACAAGCACCACCACCAAAAGCACGAGCGAAAGAATGATCCGGAAAAGCCAGCGCATCATGCACCCCCGCGTTGTTGCCCGACAAATAGGAGGCCGCGCCGCCCGGGGCAAGCGCCGCGCCGCCAACCCGCCAGAACCGGCAAGGATTCTCCGCCCCGCGCCGGAGCCCCGGCATCGGAGCCGCCCCTAGGCCGGCGCAGGCCCGATCCGCAGCAAGCCCCGAGGAATAGCCCTTCAAGGGCGCGGCCTTCGGGTATATATGCGCGGGCATGAGCACCAACCCGCCGAACCTTCGCCCCGACCTTGCCCCCGCGCCGCGCCTGGCCGATACGCGCCGCCCCGGCCAGCCGACCGTCGGCATGGTCAGCCTGGGCTGCCCCAAGGCGCTGGTCGATTCCGAACGCATCCTGACGAGGCTGCGCGCCGAAGGCTATGCCATCTCGCCCGATTACAGCGGCGCGGATGCGGTGATCGTCAACACCTGCGGCTTTCTCGATTCGGCCAAGGCGGAATCGCTCGAGGCGATCGGCGAGGCGCTGGCCGAGAACGGCCGGGTCATCGTCACCGGCTGTCTGGGGGCAGAGCCCGACTATATCACCGGCGCACACCCGTCGGTTCTGGCCGTGACCGGCCCGCATCAATATGAACAGGTGCTGGACGCGGTACATGGCGCGGTGCCGCCATCGCCCGATCCGTTCATCGACCTGCTGCCCGCCAGCGGCGTCAGCCTGACACCGCGCCACTACAGCTATCTGAAGATCTCCGAGGGCTGCAATCACAAGTGCAAGTTCTGCATCATCCCCGACATGCGGGGCCGTCTGGCCAGCCGCCCGGCCCATGCCGTGCTGCGCGAGGCGGAAAAGCTGGTGCAGGCGGGTGTGCGCGAATTGCTGGTGATCAGCCAGGACACGTCGGCCTATGGCGTGGACATCAAACATTCCACCGAGCGTGACCACCGCGCCCATATCACCGATCTGGCGCGCGATCTGGGCAGCCTGGGCGCCTGGGTGCGACTGCACTACGTCTATCCCTACCCGCATGTGCGTGACCTGATCCCGCTGATGGCGGAAGGGCTGATCCTGCCCTATCTGGACATTCCGTTTCAGCATGCCCACCCCGACACACTGAAACGCATGGCGCGGCCCGCCGCGGCAGCGAAAACGCTGGATGAAATCGCCGCATGGCGCGAGGTTTGCCCCGAGATCACCCTGCGCTCGACCTTCATCGTCGGGTATCCGGGCGAGACCGAAGCGGAATTCCAGACCCTGCTGGACTGGATGGACGAGGCCCAACTGGATCGCGTCGGGTGTTTCCAGTACGAGAATGTCGCCGGCGCCCGGTCGAACGCCCTGCCCGATCACGTCGCGCCCGAGGTCAAGCAAGAGCGCTGGGACCGGTTCATGGAAAAGGCACAGGCGATTTCCGAGGCCAGGCTGGCCGCCAAGGTCGGCCGGGTGCTGCAGGTGATCGTGGATGAGGTGGACGACGAGGCCGCCACCTGCCGCACCATGGCCGACGCGCCCGAGATCGACGGCAACCTCTTCATCGACGAAGGGTTCGAAGAGTTGAAACCGGGCGATATCGTCAGTGTCGAGGTAGACGAGGCGGGCGAGTATGACTTGTGGGGACGCCTGAGCAGCTAGGTCGGATGGCCAGGCTGCCCGGCAAGACGAGCCACGGCCCGCACACCAAAGCAAGCCCGTACAGGCGCGACGCCCGGATGTGCGCGCAGCGACTCGTTCAAAGAGAACCGTCGCCCCCCTAAAGACCTTGGAAAGCGCCTGCTTTCCGATATGGCAGAAGAACGAAGTTGTTCGGTGCGCGTGCCACCTGACTGGACGACAACGCCCGTGAAATCAGTTGAGAACCAGGTGTCGAATGCCATGCGCAAATGACTCTGGCGAGCGGAACAACCTTAAAATCTTGGGTAGCCTCTCAGGCTTTGCCAAGCAATACCAACCCAAATGTCAGACATTTCTGACCCACGCAAATATCGCTTTGTATAGTAACAGCGAAGTCCACCGAAAGACGCCGGTACTGCTTCGGGTCTGCCAGACCCGGTAGCGCCCGATCCCGATCTTTTCCCGGTTCCAGCACTCCAGCTTCGCGAGCCCGCGCCCTGCAACACCGGCAAGGCCAGACAGCTGCTCCGGATATCCGGAGCAAAGAAAAGGCCACCTCGACCCCAAATCCGAACACAGACCCGGTGGAACGATCCCGTTTCTCGCCGCGATCCGCGAAATGATGCTCGCAGGGGTCTCCCCGTCAAAGGGGGTAACGGTCAGGCCGAGTTTCACATTCTATCCCAGACGCGCAGTTGGCCGCAGCGTACAAGGAATGCGTGGCAATCCGTGTCCACAATGGCCCTCACACCTTCGCTTTCGGGGGGACGCCGGCGTCCTCAAAGGCGCGCACCACGTGGATGTTGTCGCCTGCCTGCTTCCGGAAGCGGCCGGCACACCACCGACCAAGGCGCAGGTTGAACAGGCCGCACGATGCGAGACGGCGCGCGCGTCTGCCGCCGAGCACAAGCAGGAGCCTGCAGGCGTTTCATCCACGTCCGGCAAATCCTTTGCCGTCCTGGCCGTGCTCCTCAGGGTGCTCAGCCTGATCGGTCTGGGTGTGGCCCTGTCGTGACCATCAAATGAAAGGATCTGAGACATGACCCAATTTTCGGACAACCCTGTGCAGGACCAGGGGCCCGGGCGCTAACACGAAATGTCGCAGCAGCCCAACCACGCCCCCCGCGACCCGGGGTCCGGTCGGCTCGAGGGGCGCGTGGCGCTGATCACTGGGGCGACTCAGGCATCGGGCGCGCGACTGCTGTCCTGTTCACCCGCGAAGGCGCCCGGGCCGCGATCCTGCACCTTACTTAGCGAGGACGCGGATGCACAGGCCACCCTGCAGGAGGTCATGGAGAAGGGGCGGACGGCATGATCCTGCGCGGCGACGTGGCTGAGGGACCGCCTCGGGCTGGGTGGTCGCGCCAATCAGAGCTACCGGGCATGGCTCACCGGGCAATGATCGCTCGAGCGATATGTTCAATACCCGGCGATGGCGCCGGCCAGGTCCCGCCGTCGCCAGATCCCGCGCACCTGTGAGGTGATCACGCTGTTGGGCCGGAACATGCGGATATGACCATCCCAGTACACGTCGAACCGCTTGTAGCCACCTGTCAGGGATTGCGCGTGGTTCGATACCGCAACGGCCGTCACGGTGACCGCCGTCAGGGCTTCCATCGTCTCGTCGATGGCCTTCGTCGCGACGCTGCGGCCCACGAGGTCACGGAAGCTACCCAGGTCAAGCGCCTCGCCGCCTGCCAGCGGGCCCTTGATCGTCCGCTCGAGCGGGCGGTCGGCCTGGTCCAGGGGCATCTCGCTCCGGTCGGTGATGACATAGCGCTCCTGCCGGTTCTCGAAGGACAGATCGATGACCACCGCCGCCAGATATACCGGCTCGGACCCCATGTTGGTGACGATGCAGCGGGCGTTCTCGTCCGTCGCGGCCCCCAGATCGAGATGCAGAATGCACTGCCTCTGCCGCAGGAACCCCATCAGGATCAGGTGCAGGTAGACGACCCAGACAAGCAGCATCAGTGCATTGAGTACCAGGTTCAGAAGATCCATATACTGCTGTATCCAGCTCAGGAGTGCCATGCCGACCCCGTCAGCGTCCGCCGCATGGGGGTGGATCGACCGCCTCTGGCCGGGGACCGCGACGGCAGAGATAGACCTCGGGCTCGGGATGCGCCTCGATTTGAAACCCCGCACTGCGCAGCATCGCCTCGCTCGCCGCTTGGTTCGGAACGAACCAGTTGGTCGGGTCCTGCGCGTAGCGATGTTCGATGAAATGCAGCCTGGGCCAGTCGTTGCGGTCGAACGGTGTTTCATCCTCGAAGGCGTAGTCCGGGGCAGGTTTGGCCACGGCGTCGCTGCCCCGCTGCATCGACTGGAACAGCATGATGTCGCCCGCAGCGTGTTCCCACAACAGATCGAGCGCCAGCAGCGGGTGTCGGAGGTGGTAGAAGACGCCCATGAAGATCACCATGTCAAAGCGTTCACCAAGCTCCGCGACGTCGTAGACGGACATCTGGCGCAGGTCGATCTCGACCCCTTCTGTCCTTGCCGCCAGCTCTGCCTGCGCCAAGTAGCGCGGGTCGCTGTCGATCCCGACCACGCGCGCTGCGCCGCGCCGGGCCATCTCGATCGCATAGAACCCGGCATTGCAGCCGATGTCGAGCACCGTGCGGCCTGTCAGGTCATCGGGCACGATATGGCGGAAACCCTGCCATTTGAACGAAGGGTAGTCCCCGAGCGGATGGTCCGGCGCGGTTTCGATCCCGCCCAGACGGAGATTGTGGAACCAGGGTTGCAGGTCCCTGATGCGGGTGCCCAGATCCGTCATTCCGCCGCTCTTGCCACGTCGTCTCCGGCGACGCTGCGATGCTCGGGGATTGCGAACCATGCCGCTGTGCTGGCAAGGCCCTCATGGAACGGCACCCTGGGCTCCCAGCCCAGAAGGTCGCGCGCCAGGCCGATGTCGGGCTGGCGACGTCTGGGATCGTCCGAGGGCAGCGGATGGAACACGATCTCCGATGACGAGGGGATGGCCCGCAGAATCAGCCGCGCCAGGTCGAGGACCGAGATCTCGGCCGGATTTCCAAGATTGACGGGACCTGCCGGGGTCGCCTCCACCGCCGCCAGGGCGATCAGCCCGCGCACCAGATCACTCACGTAGCAGAAACTGCGCGTCTGGCTGCCGTCGCCATAGACGGTGAGGTCCCTGCCCTCCAGCGCCTGGACCAGGAAATTCGATACGATCCGCCCGTCATCGGACCGCATCCTGGGGCCATAGGTATTGAATATCCGCGCGACGCGGACATCCACACCGAGGTCCCGCCGGTGGTCATAGCACAGCGACTCCGCCGCCCGCTTGCCCTCGTCATAGCAGGCACGGATGCCGATCGGGTTGACGTGACCCCAGTAATCCTCGCGCTGCGGGTGCAGTTCGGGGTCGCCGTAAACCTCGCTGGTGGAGGCTTGGAGGTACCGCGCGCCCGACTGCGCGGCCAGGGCAAGCAGGTTGCGCGTGCCCACCACGTTGGTCATCATCGTGCGGACCGGATCGGCCTGGTAATGCGGCGGCGAGGCCGGAGAGGCGAGATTGAAGATCCAGTCGACAGGCTCCTCCGGCAGCGGATCGGTGGCGACGTCGGCCTCGACCAGCCGAAAGTTGTGGTCGTTCTCCAGTGGCGCAACGTTGCTGCGCCGACCGGTATGGAAGTTGTCGACGCAGACAACACGTATGCCACGCGCCAGCAGGGCGTCGCAGAGATGCGAGCCGACGAACCCGGCCCCGCCCGCGACAAGGGCCGTAAGGGGAATGCGGACCAAGGTCATGCCGGCACCCCCGACGTGGCGGGCAGTGCCCCGAGTTGCGACGCGAGATAGCGCGCCCGCGCCTGACCGGTATGATCGGCCAGAACACTGTCCCGGGCGGCTTTCGCCAGCGCCTTCCTTCTGCTTTCGGACATCGACAGCGCCGTCACGACCGTCTCGGTCCGATCCGCCAGAAGGATCGCCTTTTCGGGTACCAGCACCTCCTCGATCCCCGGCCAGGGGTCCGAGATGATCGCGGTGCCACAGGCCGCGGCCTCGAACAGCCGCACCGAGGGCGAATGGCCGATCTTGCGCATGGCCGAGCGCGTGAGGTTCAGCGTGAACCGCTGCGCGTTGTAGAAGGCGGCGTGATCCGGTGGCGCGACATGTTCCAGCCGCTCGACGTTGAACGGCCAGTCCACATCATCGGGAAACTGCGACCCGGCGACCACGAAACGGCATTCCGGCAGACGCCGTGCGGGTTCGATCAGAAGCTCTTCCAGACCCGGCTGCCGGTCAGGGCTGTATGTGCCCAGATACCCGAGGTCCCACTTCTCTTCGACGTCCTCCGGGCGGTAACGTTCGGGATCGACCGAACAGTAGAGCGGCGCCACCTTACGTGCGCCCAGATCTCGCAGCCGGTCCAGCGCAGCGCCGCCGGCGAAGGACAGGTAGAGATCGATCAGCGGCAGCTGCCGGCGCCTGATGTATTCTGCACCGTCGGACTCCAGAGCCGCCAGCGTCACCGGCGTGTCGATATCGTAGTAGACCAGCCGGCCACGCACCGATTCCGCCAGCCGGTCGAGCAGCGCCACGGAATCCGGCACGTACGACCCGATTATGACCGCATCGGCCCGCGCGATCCGGTCCTGCCAGCGGTCCAGGTCGTCGAGGCCGTCATAGAGCGCGAAGTCGCAGAAATCCGGTTCGGGCAGGTCGCGGTTCGAGGCATACCACGGCACGTCCCGCTCCAGGAACAGAACCCTGTGGCCTCCTGCCGCAAGCCCGCGCAGAAGGGCGCGGTAGGTGGTTGCGTGTCCGTTCCCCCAGGACGAAGACAGGGACAGGCCGAAGATCACGATGTCGAGCGGTGCACTCATGGCTGAAGCTCCCTTTGCGCGAGTCTGGCGAAGAGGGCGGTGACCTCCTCCGCACGGTTTCCGTAGGCATGCGCGGAGAGGACCCGCTGCCGTGCGGCCTCTCCGATCCGTTGCGCGTCCTCGGCCGTGAGGTCGCGCAGGATGTCCGTGACGTCGGCTCCGTCGCGGGCGACCAGCACCTCGCGGCCGGGGGCGAGGAACAGCTCGATCCCTTCCCAGGCGTCGGTGATCAGGCAGGCCCCCGCGCCCGCGGCCTCAAAGATCCGCGTCGCCGGGGAAAAGCCGGTTTCGGCCATGCTGTCGCGCGCGATGTTCAGCACGGCGCGGGGCGTCACGTTGAAGGCGTTGTGATCGTCCGTGCCGACGTGGCCTATGGCGTGGACGTTCGGCGGCAGCTCGGATCCGTTCCACCCCGATCCGCCAAGTATGAAGTGCCGGTCCGGCCTCGCCCGCGCAGGCGAAAGGAAGAACTCCGCCACGCGCGCTTCCCGGTCCGGCAGGCGATTGCCAAGAAACCCCAGCTCGGCGGCGAAGCGCGGGTCGGGCGGCACAGGGAAGTGTGTCGCGGGGTCGAGCGCGTTGTAGATCGGGACGCAATCCCTTGCGCCAAGCGCGCGGTAGGCATCGATCACCGGCTGCCCGCCGCCGTAGGTCAGAACGGTTTCGAAGTCCGGCAGATCCCGGCGCAGCGGATGCGACGGATCGGCCCGCATGGCGGCCAGCGTGGCCGGGGCGTCGACATCCCACCACACCCGCAGCGCATCAGGCGCGGCCCGGTCCAGCACCGCGCGGCGCAACGCGTCATCCTCGTATCCGATGCCCGAGGCGACAACGACCACATCGGTCCGCGCGGCCCCCTCCGCCGCCCGGCGCAGCCCCTGGGGCGTGCCCTCCCAGATGACGACGCGGCTCCAGTCCGGCGGATCCATGTCTCGGTGCTTCTGCCGGTCCCACACGTCGGGTTCGTAAAAGGTCGTTTCGCAGCCATGCGCGGCCAGAGCACGGATGATGCCCCGGTAGTATGTCGCGGCGCCGTTCCAATAGGACGACAGCAGGCTTGATCCGTAGAAGGCGATTGTGGTCATCAGGCAGTCTCCCTGGTGCGGGTTCCGATCGTGTCGAGGATTGCCAGAAGTTCTGCCGCGCGGTGGCGGCAGGTATGGCGGGCGCGGATCGTTTCCAGTCCGCAGGCGGCAAGGTTTTGCGCCAGGGCGCGGTCGGCAAGGATGTCCCGCAAGCGGCACTTCATGTCCTCTCCGTTCGCGGCGATCAGATAGTCCGTCCCGGGACGGAACAGCCCCTCTGAGTCTTCCCACGGGGCACAGACCAGCGGGATGCCGCAGGCCATCGCCTCGAAGGGGCGGATGGTGGGAATGCCGGACAGCGCCTCTACGTAGGGTCGGCGGGGTATGTGGACCGTCACGCGGTGACGGGCGAAGGCCTCGGGAACGTCCGCGTTCGCGATGGATCCCGCATAGTCGATGCCCGCCGCAGACAGGGCCCGCCGCGCGTCCTCCGGATATCTCACCCCGTGCACGGTCGCCGACAGGTTCAGTTCGGCCACCGGACGCACGAGTAATTCGTGCAGCTCCGCCGAGCGTTCGCCGTCGCCCCAGTTTCCGACCCAGATCAGGTCGCGCTCCGGCGCGATCTCGGGAAGCGGGCGGAACACGGTGTCGTCCGCGGCCTCGTGCCAGGTAAAGACGCGGCTTCCCCAGCCTTCGGCCAAGTAGCGTTGGCGCAAGGTCTCGCCGAAAGCCAGCACGCCGTCATAGGCCGACAGGTCGAGCGTGCGAAGCTCCTCTCCCGCCGACACGGCGCGATGATGCGTGTCGTGGAACAAAAGGCGGAACGGCGCCCCACGGGCCCGCATTCGTCCCAGATCCGCCACGACCTGCGGGTCGGTCCATTCGTGAACGACAACGACATCGCTCTTCTCCAGCACCTCCGCCACTTCGTCCAGACCGCCGTAACTTTCGCTGCGCAGATCGGGAAAGGTGGCGTGAAAGGCGCGTAGGGCGGCCTCGCCCCGGTCGGCGATCAGGTTACTGCGTGACCAGCCATCGGCAGGTTCGAGGGCAAGGCATTCGTGCCCCGCAGCCTGAAGCGCCCGCATCACACCGCGCAGGAAATGCGCGTTGCCGTGGTTCCAGTCTGAAACCAGCGAGTGAGTGAAGAACGTGAATTTCATGATGTCACCTGCGCGTCCGCGATGATGCCCGCGTAGAGCGCGGTCGTCTTTTGCACCTGTTCGTCCATCGAATAGCGCAGCGCCCGGTCCTGGGCCGCCCGGCCAAGGGCCAGCCGTGTCGCGGGATCATCCAGCAGGTTCGTCATCGCCCGCGCCAGTTCGGCCGGGTCGTGCGGGTTGAAAAAGCGCGCGGCCTCGCCCCAGATCTCGCGGTAGACGGGGATGTCCGCTAGGAGCAAGGGACGCCCCGCCCGCGCGGCCTCGAGCGCGGCGAGACCGAAGGGTTCGTACAAGGAGGGCGAGACGAACAGGCTGCTCCGGGCGATGCGTTGCAATGTGGCGTCATGGGGCTGCGCAGTCGGCGCCGGGGCGCAGTTCGGCTCAAAGCGCTGGCCGTTCGGCCCCTCGGCATCGCCGATCATTGTCACCGTCGCACCGCTCAGCAACGCCGCACGGTGCAACACCGCCCCGTTCTTGGCCCGGTCCCACCAGCGCGCCACCGCGATGACGCTTCCGTCTCCTTCGTCCGGGGCGATCAGCGGCGACCGTCCAGCATTCGGAACGGCGACGATCCCATGCAGGTCGTACACCCGCTCCGTCAGGGCGGCATGGGCGGCCGAGGGCGCGGCGATCCGGTCCAGGTTGCGCAATCCCGCTCGGGTCATGTCCACCTGCCAGGACAGGCGGTCGGGCACGCAACCGTTTTCCATGACCTGGAACCACGTGGCGAGGCAGGAATGCGTCACCCCGAGCCTCGGCGGTCCGCCGCGCAATCCCGCAGCCAGGGCGGGCTGGTTAAAATGCATCAGGTCCGTCCGCCTCTTGTGCGCCACCGACATGAGCCAGCTCGCAACCTTCGCCAGATCCTGTGGTCCTGTGGCCATCCAGTCGAGCGGGGCGTCGCTCCAGTCGAGCGTGCCGATCGACCGCGCCTCAGCGCGTTGCGCAGCGTCGGGTTCGGGTCCGAACCCGGCAAAGGCGATGCCGTATCCCTCGGTTGCCAGGGCGGCGGCCAGGTCCACCGCATAGCGCCAGACCCCGCCGACGGCGTCGACGGTCACGAGAATGTTCAGGCTCATGCGAGGATCCTTTCGGGTTCCGGGTGGACGCGGTGTTCGGCCAGCCAGCCCGCCAGTCGCGCGATGCCTTGGCGCCAGTCGGTCCGCGCCCGCCAGCCTGTCGCCGCTGTCAGAGCGGCGGTGTCGGCGACAAACCAGGGCTGATCGCCCTGCCGCCAGTCCCGGTAGACGACCTCGGGTGTCACGCCGGTGACGCGGGTGATCTCTGCCAGGGCCTGTCGCAAGCTGATCGCATTGGCGGGACCGCCGCCGAGGTTGAACGCCCGGCCCGACAGCGCATCGATGCGGTCGTGCACCATGCGATAGGCAGCCACGGCGTCCGAGACTTCGCAGACGTCGCGGACCTGTCGGCCGGAACCGTAGATCGTCAGGGGATCGCCGCGCAGCGCCGAGATCAGGAAATGCGCGAGCCATCCCTGGTCTTCAGTACCGAACTGGCGCGGACCGTAGATGCAGGACATCCGCAGCACCGCGGCCTTCAGCCCGTAGCTATGCGCGTAATCCATCACGTACTGGTCCGCCACGCCCTTGGAACAGCCATAGGGGGTGCAGAAATCGAGCGGACGACATTCGGTCACGCCCCGGCCTTGCGCGGCATCGGCGGGCACCACGCACTCCGCCGTTTCATGCAGGTCGATGTCGGCGAGGGCCCCGTAAACCTTGTTCGTCGAGGCGAAGACCAAAGGTATCTCGCGTCCCGAGGCGCGCACGGCCTCCAGCACATTCAGGGTCCCGCGCGCGTTCACCTCGAAATCCTCGACCGGGGTGTCGAGGCTGGTGGTCACGGCGGTCTGCGCCGCCAGATGGAAAACCGCTGCGGCGTCCCGGACAGCGCTGTTCAATGCCTGCGTATCGCGCAGGTCGAACGGCGCGGGATGGACCCGGGCCCCGAAATGGGCGCTGAGCCAGCCGAGGTTCTCCTCCACACCCGGTCGCGAGAGGTTGTCGAGCACCAGGACCTCCTGTCCGTCCGCAAGGAGACTTTCGCTGAGATTGGACCCGATGAAACCCGCGCCGCCGGTCACCACCACGGGCCGTTTGCCACCGGCCAGTGCCGGAAAGGACAGCCGGGTGACCTCGCGCAGCCGCGCGACCCCGCCCTCGGCCAGCATGCGTGCCAGCAGCTTGGGCTGTCCGTCGGCGGTGATCGCGCCCAGATGATAGTGCCGGGGATCGAACCACAGGCCTTCCTGCACCGCCACGTCGGGCTGGAGATCCTGCCAGCCGTACCAGAAGATCCGCGCGGCGGGCGCGTCGAGCGCCTGCATGAAACGCCGTACCTGCTCCATCTCGTCGCGACGCCAGGTCGAATAGCCGGTCTCCGTGATCCAGATCTCCGCGTCCCGGTTATGCCTGTCGAGGATTGCGCGCATTTCTCCCAGATGCATGTCCCAGCCGGTCCAGGATCCCTCTTCGCTGTCCCAGGTTCCTGGAAAGCCGTGAAATCCGACCGCGTGCATGTAGGACAGGATCCCGCGCTGGCCCATCAGGTCCAGCCAATAGGGATCGAACGGACAGGGCCCGCCCAGCACCGGTTTCCAGCCGCGTTCCCGGATCCAGTAGGCAGCCATGTCGATCATTTCGCAGAACAGCTCGAACCCCGGGTCCTCGCGCCAGTCGTAATCCAGCAGGTTGTTGGGCTCGTTCCACAACTCCAGGTGCTCGAAATGCGCGCCATAGCGGCTCATCACGGTGTCGCAGAAATCCGGCAGGTCCTTCAGAACCTTCGGCGCGCCCGACGTGCGCCCCGTGCGCGACAGCGACGGTGGCGTGTAGTGGACACAGGGCACCAGCTCGAGGTTGCGCGACAGGCGCGGGATCAGCCAGTCGTACCATTCGGGCCCGCCAGGCGCGTGGTAATCGGCCCAGGACAGATGCGTGCGCAGCCACGAGGCACCGGTTTCCTCCAGCATCGGCAGCACCGCCTCCACCCTCTCCCGGTCGCCCGGGCGAAACCATTCGACGAAGCCGAAGCGGCTCATGATACCAGTCCCCTGACTTCGAGTTCGTTGCGCATCTGGCCACCGCGATCCATCGCAGGGGACTGCCGCACCCAGTCCACGAAGGGCCCGAGGGACTCTTCCAGACGGAACTCCGGCGCAAAGCCCAGCATTTCACGGGCGCGCCCGATGTCGGCAAAGCAGTTGCGGATATCGCCCGCGCGGAACCGGCCGAGGATCTCGGGCTGCAGATCAGGCCGCTCCATCGCCTCGGCCAGCAGGCTCGCGATCTCTTCGATCGAGTAGGCATTGCCTGAGCCGATGTTGAAGACCTCTCCCGCGACCTCGGATTCCAGCGCCAGCCGGAAGGCACGGGCCACGTCGTGGACATGCACGAAGTCGCGCTTTTGTTGCCCGTCCTCGAAAATCGTCGGCCGCTCACCGTTGGCCAGCCGCGCGGCGAAATTGGCCAGTACACCGGTATAGGGGTTGGACAGCGCCTGCCCTGCGCCAAAGACGTTGAACAGCCGCAGCGCCACTGTCGGCACCTCGTAGGCCGCACCGAAGATAAGCGCCGCCTGCTCCTGCTGGAATTTCGTCAGGGCGTAGATCGAGGCGAGGTCGGGTCGTTTCGTCTCATCCGTCGCAACAGCGGCCAGGGCCTCGCCGCCCGGACCGCGTGGTTCCCACAGGCCTTCGTGCAGATTGACCTGCCGCCGCCGCGCTCCGTCGAACAGCTCCCCACTGGGCAGCACGTAGTAGCCCTCGCCATAGATGCTCATGGAGGACGCGACGACCAGGCGCTGGACCGGATGCGCCGCGATGGCTTCCAGCAGCACGGCGGTGCCAACATCATTGGCGCCGACATAGCGGACGATCTCGTACATGGACTGGCCGACGCCGACCTCGGCGGCCAGGTGGATCACCGCGTCGCATCCCCTTAGCGCCTCTGCCAGCTTCGGCTGATCACGCATGTCGCCGCGAATGACCGCTGCCTCGGGCGGGACATCCGCCACCGGGTCGGCCCCGGCCTCGCCGTGGACCTGCTCGATCATCGCGTCATACAGTCTGACGGCATGGCCTTCGCGGATCAGCTCCGCGGCGACGTGGCGGCCGATGAAGCCGCAGCCTCCGGTGATCAGGACAGTGCTCATGGTGGGTCTCCTTCCGGGCATCAACGAGGGTCTGAACAGGAGGTGGCGCAGAATGTTCCCGCACAATCCGTGACATAGCCGTAGCGCGACCCGGCCGGAGCTTCTTGTGCAGAGACTTCAATGACTTCCGCTGTGGGAAACGAAGTGGTTCGGGACATGCCCCCGGTCTTCGACCGAATGTCGGCGCCTTGGCTTGGAACATTTCGGGGATGATCCTGTTCGTCCGCTTCGTAAGCCAGAAATTCGGAAGGTAGGAACCATGGACGGAGCCAGTTTGCAGACACGGATGGTCGCAGCGCAGATCACACGGGCTGGAGAGGCGGAACTGAAGAACCTTCCGCTGCCCGAGCCGGGGCCGGGCGAGGTCCGGATCAAGATCGAAGGCTGCGGTGTCTGCGCCTCCAACCTGGGGCCATGGGCGGGACCGGAGTGGATGGACTTCCCGCTGCCGCCCGGCGACCTGGGGCACGAAGCCTGGGGTCATGTCGAAGCGACCGGCACCGGCGTGCCGCCTGAGCGGCTTGGAGAGCGGGTTGCGGTCTTCGGCACGCGCGGCTTCGCCAGCCACGAAACCGTGCGGGAGGATGCCGCCCTGCCGGTGCCCCCCGAACTGGGCGAGCGGCCGATCCCGGCGGAACCGCTCGGCTGCGCCGTATCGATCTTCCGTGCCGCCCGCATCGACACCGGAGATACCGTCGCGATCATCGGGATAGGTTTCTTGGGCGCCGTGCTCATCCGCCTGGCCAGCCGCGCGGGCGCCAGGGTCATCGCGATCTCCCGCCGCGAGGAAAGCCTGGAACTCGCCCGGAAGATGGGCGCCGGCGACACCGTCGGGATGGATGACCACCACGCGATCCTCGGCCGACTGGATGAACTGACGGGCGGCGCCGGCTGCGACATTGCCATCGAATGCACGGGATACCAGTGGCCGCTCGACCTCGCGGCCGAGACGCTGCGCGAAGAGGGGCGGCTGGTCATCGCGGGCTATCATCAGGACGGGCCGCGCCAGGTGAACATGCAGCTGTGGAACTGGAAGGCCTTCGACATCGTCAACGCCCACGTCCGCGACCGGGCCACCAACCTCGCCGCGATGCGGGAGGCGATGGAACTGGTGAAGGAAGGCGTACTGGCCCCCGAACCTCTGTTGACGCACCACCACCCGCTCGACAACCTGGCCGAGGCGTTGAACGAAACCCGCGACAAGCCGAAGGGCTTCGTCAAGGCCGTCGTGGTGATGCCATGAGGGACGATGTGGTTCGTTCCCGCCCCCGGCTCGGATTCCTCGGTCTCGGCTGGATCGGCCGCAACCGGATGGAGGCCATGGCCGCCACCGACATGGGCGAGATCGTCGCCTATGCCGATCTTGATCCGCAAGCGGTGGCCGAGAGCGACACGTTGGCGGCCACCGCCACGCGCACGGATTCGCTTGAGGAAATTCTTGCCCTGCAGCCGGACGGAGTGGTCATCGCGACCCCCTCGGCGCTGCATGCGCAACAGGCGATCCAGGCGCTGGAAGCGGGCGCCTCCGTGTTCTGCCAGAAGCCGCTTGGCCGGAATGCCGGAGAAACGGCCGCCGTCGTCGCCGCCGCAAGGGCGGCGGACCGGTTGCTAGCCACCGACATGTCCTATCGCCACACGGCGGCGGTGCGTGCCATCGCGGCGGAAATCGCCTCGGGCGGGATGGGAGAGATCTGCGCGGTGGATCTGACCTTCCACAACGCCTACGGCCCCGACAAACCCTGGTTCCGCAACCGGGCGCTGTCGGGGGGCGGATGCCTGATCGATTTGGGCGTGCATCTGGTGGATCTCGCGCTCTGGCTTCTCGACTGGCCCCAGGTCGAATGCACGGCGGCAGCTTTGAAGGCAGCCGGTCGGCCGCTGGATCCTGCAGGCGAGGCGGTCGAGGATCTCGCCTTCGCCACGTTGGACACCGCGACGGGGGTGCCTATCCGGCTGGCCTGTTCGTGGAACCTTCCTGCGGGCTGCGACTGCGTGCTGCGCCTGGATTTCTTCGGAACGAAGGGCGGCGTCTCGATCGTGAACAGGGGCGGGTCCTTCTTCAACTTCGAGGCCTGGCGCCACGACGGCTGCGAGACGCGGCTTCTGTCCGCCCCGCCCGACGACTGGGGCGGACGCGCGGCTGTGGACTGGCTCTCCCGCCTGGCGCACGGAGAGGGGTTCGACGCAGAGTGCGCGCAGCTTGTGACCGTCGCGCGAACCCTGGACGCGATCTACGCCCGCGCCGGTTTTCCTGAACCCGAGAGTCCGAGTGTCACCAAAGAAATGAAATGACATGAGCGAAGCAGAAATCACGACGGATCATGATGTCATCCGCAAATGGACGGAATCGCGCGGCGGCCATCCCACCCGTGTCGCCGGGACGGGTGACGGCGGCGTGCTGCGGATCGATTTCCACCCGCCCGACGACGGTCTCAAGACCATCGAATGGGGCGAATTCTTCACCGTCTTCGAGGACCGCAAGCTGGCCTTTCTGCATCTGAATAAGACCGAAGGCGGTCAGCCTAGCCGGTTCAACAAATTCGTGGACCGTGACACGGGCGCGTGATCTTCCCGGCCTTGGCGACGCTGCCCAAGACCAGTGCTTCGTGCCGGCGGCGACAGGGGGCCAAGTCCCCCCGTCGTCCGGAGAAATGTTCAGGGGCGAAAAGTGATGGCTATGTCGGGGAGAGGTCAGTTGAGCAAATCGCGGCCGCCATCAGAAACGATCCGGCGCAGGCGGTCCATCAGCCACCGGACTTTGACGTCCCCGCCCGACATGTCACCACCCGACTTGAGATACGCGATCGCGTCCTCGAGGAGCCGCTCCACGAGGCGGTCGGCGACCACAGGGTCATTGTATATCAATCGCGCGGCAAGACGTAACTTCGGCAGGATCACCAACAGATCGTCTTCCGAGCCGCCACTAAAATTGGACATCGTGATGATGGCGGCATCGGACAGGTTCACTACCGGCTTTCGGACGATCGGAACCCGCCAGAAGCGCCTGGGAAGGTTCACCTCGGCCGGGAGGCCGCTGTAGAACACGATCGGCACGTTCCGCGACATGAGCAAATCCGCGAGCGGAAAGACCTTCTGTCCGCTAAGATCGATGTCCAGCACGGCGGCATCGGCCTTGTCGGCGAAATCGAACCCGCGCTGCAGAGAAGGCACCGGTCCGAGAACATGGCCACCTGTGCCGCGCACAAAGTGACTGATGTCCTGAGCCTGCAAATAATCATCCTCGACCACGAGAACGCGACGGACATTCTGCTGCATGACCCTTATCCATTGTTTCGCTTCGGGAACAAAACGTTTCTGAACCAGTGATGGTTCCGCACGTCACCGGGAACATTTGCGGAGCGCGACTGTTGGGGTTTCAGCACTGATTGCGCCAGGGTTTCAAGGCCACGATGAAATGGCCGGCCAGTGCAATCAGGACGAAAGCGGCCCTGGCCAGTAGGCAACGCACGATCACATGGAATACGCGAAGGCTGGAGAGAATGGCCGATCGGCGTTACAGATTGACGAACGGTGGCCCTGCCAGTCTGCATTCGGCAGCGGTGCGGGGCCGCCATGGAGAATACATGAGCGCCCCGGAAAACCCGCCGCCCACCTCAGCTGCCATCAGCAGCAATATCCCAATCTGCGCCATTGGAGCCTCGGCCGGAGGCGTCAAAGCTCTTCGACACCTTTTCAGCCAATTGCCCGAGGATCTCGGGCTGGCCTACGTCATTATCGTCCATCTGTCCCCGGAGCATCCGAGCGTTCTTGCCCAGATCATTGGCGGGTGCACGGGAATGCCGGTGCACCAGGTCAACGACACGCCAGAACTCTGCGCAAACCACGTCTACGTCATCGCCCCGGACGAGGAACTGGTGATCGAAGGTGACAACGTTCATGCCCGCGATTTCACGGAACCGCGCGGCCGGCGTGCGCCGGTCGACGTGTTCTTCCGGTCTGTCGCCTCGGCCCGTGGCGACGGCATGGCGGTGATCCTGAGCGGCGCAGGCGATGACGGATCCTCCGGCGTCCGGGCCATACAGGAGGCCGGCGGCGTCGTCTTCGCGCAGGAACCGTCGGAGGCCGAATTCAGCGCGATGCCGCAGAACGCGATCGCGACAGGAGTTGTCAGTTTCATCGCGCCCCTCAGCACCCTCGCCGAGCGGATCTCGGAGGTTGCCAGAAGCAAAGAAGCGGTGCGATCCTTGGACCAGGACAGCGCATCCAACGACCTGCGCAGGATCGTTGCCTTCCTTCGTGCCCGGACCGGGCATGACTTCTCAAGTTACAAGCGGGCCACCGTGATGCGGCGCGTCCTGCGCCGGATGCAGGTGTGCCGGATCACCGATCTCAGGGAATACGGCGAATACGTGAGGACCGCACCCGAAGAGGCGCAGGAGCTTTTCGGCGACCTGCTGATCTCGGTCACGCAGTTCTTCCGGGATGAGGACCATTTCAAGTGCTTGACGACGAAGGTACTTTCCCCGCTGGTCGAGGACGCCGGCAGCCTGCAGCAGGATGTGCGCGTCTGGTCAGTGGGCTGCGCGACAGGGGAAGAAGCCTACAGCCTCGCGATCATCCTGCTGGAGGAGGCCGAAAAGCTCAAGGTCTGCCCGCAGATCCAGATCTTCGCCAGCGACCTCGATGAAGGTGCCCTAGGGACCGCGCGCGAAGGCCGGTATCCCAAGTCGATCGCGGCTGACGTCTCGGAGGAGCGGCTGAGCCGGTTCTTCGTGGACGAGCGCACGCACTACCGGGTGCGCAAGGAGGTGCGGGGCATCGTGCTGTTCGCCTCTCACAGCGTCCTGAAGGATCCGCCGTTCATGCGGCTGGACCTTATCGTCTGCCGTAACCTGCTGATTTACCTGGAACGCGCCCTGCAGGAACAGCTGCTGAACCTGTTCCACTACGGGCTGAAATCGAATGGATGCCTGTTCCTGGGATCGGCTGAATCGGCGGATCCGGCGACGAGATTCTTTGCCATCATCGACCGGGAAGCGCGCATCTTCCGGGCGAAAGCCACGGGACGGCGGCAGATGCCCGCGCTGCCGCACGTATCCACCGAAGACGTATACCGGCCAGGCGGACGCCCGGTGGACGCCGCGCAGTCGCGGCAGCCGGTCCCGGCGGAAACACATGCCCGCGCGCTCGAAACAAACGCACCGCCAAGCGTGCTGGTCGACGAAAGCGGTCAGATCCTGCACTTGTCGCCCAATGTCGGACGGTTCATCCTGCACCCTGCCGGCTCTTTCTCGAGCAAGCTTTCAGATGTCGTGCGCCCCGAACTGCGGCTTGACCTCAAGGTCGGACTGGACCGGGCGTTCCTGGGCAAGTCGGGCCTTTTGACACATCCTGTTCCCATAGACATCGACGGAGACCGCCGGCGCGTCGCGATGCAGATCTCGCGTGTGCCGTCGACGGATTCCCGTCCCGCCCGCGGACTCGTCCTGTTCCTGGACGCGGGCCCCGCGCTTTCGGACGACACCACCGCGGAAGAGAGGTTGGCCTCGGACAGCGACGACATGCGAGGCCTGATAAGTGAGCTGGAGGCGGCGCAGGAGGCCCTGGTCGTCAGCCGGGCCGAACATGAAACGGCGATCGAGGATTTGCGGGCGGCGAACGAGGAACTGCAATCCATCAACGAGGAATATCGCTCCACGTCGGAAGAACTGGAGACGTCGAAGGAAGAGCTTCAGTCGATGAACGAGGAGCTTCAGACGGTGAATGCCGAGCTGAAGAGCAAGCTCGATAACATCTCGACCGCGCACAGCGACCTGCGCAACCTCACCATGGCGACCGAGATCGGCACGCTGTTTCTCGACTCCAAGCTCCGGATCCGGATGTTCACCCCGCCGACGGCAGATCTTTTCAACATCACCGACATGGACGTCGGACGGAACATCACCGACTTCACGCACCGCCTGCGCCATGACGGAATCGAGGACGAGGCGCGGCGCGTGCTGCGCGACCTGACCATGGTCGAGGCCGAAGTGCAGAGCCAGGACGGCCGGTGGTTCATGATGCGGCTCAGGCCCTACCGGACGGTGGAGGACCGGATCGAGGGCGTCGTCCTCAGTTTCATCGACGTGACGTCACGGCGGGAAACCGAACGGCGGCTTCAGTCGAGTCAGCAGGAGTACCAGGATCTCTTCAACTCGATTGACGAGGCGTTCAGCGTTCTCGAAGTTCTCTTCGACGGGACGGACACCGTCACGGACTGCCGGTTCCTCGAGGTCAACGAGGCCTTTCACCGGCAGACCGGGCTGGATGCGCCGGTCGGCAAGACGGCGAGAGAGATCGTTCCCGATCTGGAGCAGGACTGGTACGAAACTCTCGGCCGCATCTCGATGACTCGCGAAGCGGAGCGTTTTGAAGCCCCGGCGCGGGCGCTTGGCCGGTACTTCGAGGCTTATATCTTCCCCGTCGGTACGGTTAACGAACGGAAACTGGGTATCCTGTTCCGCGATATCAGCGACCGGAAGCGCGCGGAAACCCATCAGGAAATGCTGAAACACGAGCTCAGCCACCGGGTGAAAAACACGCTGGCCGTGGTTCAGGCCCTTGCCCGGCAACCCTCCACCGAGGGACGAACGGTCGAGGATTACAGGGATCAGCTTGTCGGCCGGATCCGCGCCCTGGCCCATGCCCACGATCAGTTGCTCGAGACGGACTGGAAGGTCGCGGACCTGGGCAGGCTGGCAGAGGCGACGCTTTCGGTCTACGGGCGCCCGGGCGACGGCCGGCTGGATCTTGACGGGCCATCAGTCGCGCTGTCGCCCCGACAGGCCTTGTCCCTGGCGCTGGTTCTGCACGAACTCGGCACCAACGCCGCCAAGTACGGCGCCCTTTCAAACGAAGAAGGCAGGCTGCAAGTCACCTGGAAAATCGGCGGAGCGGACAACGACAGGCGGGCGTTCCTGATCTGGCGGGAAAGGGACGGCCCCAGGGTGGCGGCGAGCGCGTCGTCGGGATTCGGAATGAAGCTGATCGAACAGGCGGGAAGCTACGAACTTGACGGCACGGTGGAACATAACCTTGCGCCGGACGGTTTGACCATGAGACTAGAATTTCCATTGGCATGAAAGGAAGATGCCGCAGTGCCGATCACTCCTGACGCACTCAGAGGGCGTCGAATTCTGATCGTGGAGGATGAGATCCTCCTTGCCATCGACCTGCAGAACCTGCTCGAGGAAAAGGGTCTAGAGGTGGTCGGTATCGTTCCGAGCGTCCAGAAAGCCCTCCAGGCGGTCGCGGATCTCAGGCCTGATGTTGCCACGCTGGATCTCAACCTGCGCGGGCAGTCCTCACAACCCGTGGCGGATGCCCTTCACCAGAGCGGCATCCCTTTCGTCGTGACAAGCGGATACACGACCATGATGTGCGATTTCAGCTATCAGAACGTGCCATTCGTCAAGAAACCGATCGACGAAAACGAGCTGATGGAGGCGCTGCGCTCGATGCTGGCTTGATCGCTCCACCGACCACCACAGGCTGTACATCAGCCGCCTGTTTCGGAATATTCTGCCTCTGCGGTACTTGTGGTCTTGAAGCGACGTTTTTCCCGAGTCCCGATTTTTCGGGATGGTCGGTTCCAGTCGCGTCGCGGGCCGAGGAGCACCAATGCTGGCGTCTGGCATCATGACCGGATGGGCGGCACTTGCCGCCTTGTTCGCCATGACCGTTGCACCGACGCCTTCGCCTAGCAACTGTGTCTACGGGACGGGTTGGGACCGCCATGGGGTTCCGGCTTTGAGGATGGCGTTTGCGATGGTGACGAGCCTGCGGGCGATGGCGATGATGACAAGTTTGTGTGGTTTGCCACGTGTCTTGAGGCGCTGTGCGACTGGCTTCAGAACCGGGTTGTGACAGGCGGCAGCGAGTGCGGCCTGGAACAGCACATGGCGCAGCGCCCGCCGTCCTCCGGCGATCGTGCGCTTGCCGCGCATCGTTCCGCTGTCGTGAGGCACTGGCGCGAGGCCGGTCATGGCGGCGGCCTCGCCGGCGGTCATCCGGCCGAGCTCCGGCATTTCCGCAATCAACATGGCCGCAGAGACCGGACCGATGCCGGGGATGGATCGCAGGAGCCTTGCCTTAGCAGCAGAAGTCTCCTCCTGCGCGATGGCGCATTCGATCCGGCGTTCAAGGTCACCAACCTGGGTATCCAGCATGGCCTTGAGATCCTCGTCCATGCCCTCGACCCCGGCGGGGACGTCTTGCTTTTTGCGCGCGGCGATCTGCGCCAACAGCCGCTTGCGCATGTCGACGATCTGGGCCCTCCGTGTCGTCAAGGCTCTGAGAATACGCAGGTTCTCGCTCGGCAGCATTCGCCCTGCTTCTGGTCGGGACAGCATGAACCGGGCGATGAGTTCGGCATCGATCCGGTCTGTCTTCGCCCTTGTCCCCCGGGAAAGGGCAAAGGCCTTGATCTGTGCCGGGGGCAGTTGCGTTGCCTCGATCCCTTCCGCGACGAGCCTGGCCCAGAGTACCCATTCCTGACCCCCTGTCGCCTCGAAGCCGGTCTTGACCGCACCGGGCATCTCCCGGATCGCCGCGATCAGCTGGTCGTGACCCTCGACCGAGTTCGCCAACCGGAACCTTTGCTCGCCGGGAACGCAAAACCCGTCCAGCCAGTCGCGGGACACATCTATCCCGACCACAGTCGTTGCTGCTATCATGTCACTCTCTCTTCCTTATGCTTCGCGGTCCCGCACAGCGGGCCGCCGTCAACTGTTCGAGACGGTGAGGAGAGGCGGGATCAGCCTGCTAGAAAACGTGGTCAGGCCACAAGATGTTCAGCGCTGAATCCCACCCCGTCGCC
This sequence comes from Actibacterium naphthalenivorans, assembly GCF_014196965.1. GTDB lineage: Bacteria > Pseudomonadota > Alphaproteobacteria > Rhodobacterales > Rhodobacteraceae > Actibacterium_A > Actibacterium_A naphthalenivorans. Next base: position 1,031,122 of record NZ_JACIEQ010000001.1, read on the forward strand.
GGTCCTGGCCGGGATCGGTGACGGGGCATTTATAGCAGGGCCGAGACACATAAGGTGTTCAGTCCCGGCCTCGATCCGCTCGACCAGGGCCATCGCATCATAGCCGCGGTCGGCCACGACATGGGCCGTGCGCGTGAAACTGTCAATCAGCTCAGGCGCGGCGGCTTTGTCACTGGCCTGGCCGGGGCGGAGTGTCAGCCGGATCGGCAGGCCCACCTCATCCACGACCGCGTTGATCTTGGTACTCAGTCCGCCACGAGAGCGACCGATGGCGTGATCCGCGCCGCCTTTTTTCTGCCGGCTGCGTGTTGGTGGGCCCGGATGATGGAGGAGGCGATGAAGGCCATGGTTTCCGGCGACTTCGCCGCCAAGGCAACTGACATGAAAGTCAGCTTTGCCTGAAATCCCACACTGGTAAATTGGCGCGCTGGGGAGGATTCGAACCCCCGACCCCTTGATTCGTAGTCAAGTACTCTATCCAACTGAGCTACCAGCGCGTGGAGGCGTGATTTAGCGGCGCTCCGCGGGGTTTGCAAGAGCGAAATCAGAAATCATTCCGCTGCCGCCTCATGTATCGCCACACCCTTGGGCAGGTGGATCACAAACACCGTCCCTTCCCCGTCGGACCGTTCGAGGGCCAGCCGCCCGCCGTGCCCGCGGATCAGTTCGGCGGAAATCGCAAGGCCGAGCCCGGTGCCGCCCTTGCGCGTGCCGCCCTGGAACGGCTGAAACAGATGGTCCCGCGCCTTGGGCGGCAGGCCGGGGCCGGTGTCGGCGACCTGGATCGTCCATTCATGCAGATCCTCGTCGGCACGGATGTTGATCTCGCCGGTGCGGCCGCTGGCCACGATGGCCTGCCGCGCGTTGCGGATCAGGTTGGACAAGACCCGGAACAACTGTTCGCCATCCGCCCGCAGCACCAGCCCCGCCGGCACATCCTCGCTGAAGCTGATGTCGTGGTCGCCGGCCGCCAGCCGCTCGCTGTCGACCACATCGTTGACGATGGCGGCCAGAAAGATGCGGTTCAGCGCCGGAGGCGGCTCTTCGGCCTTGCCGAAGGCCAGCGTCGTTTCGCACAGGTTCACGGCGCGCGAGATCGAGCCGACGATCTTGGGCGCGGCGCGCTTGACGGCCGGGTCCTGGCTGTTTTCCATCCTGTCCGCGAAAAGCTGGGCGGTGGTCAGGATATTCCGCAGATCGTGGCTGATCTTGGCCACCGCCCCGCCAAGCTGGGCCAACCGCTCTTTCTGGCGCAGGGCCGAGGTCAGCTGGTGCTCCATCGATTGCAGGGCAATCTCGGCCTCGCGCAGTTCCGACACCTGCGAGCTGGGCTCGATGATCCGCCGGTTGTCCTCCGGCGCGCCGGCGTAGCTCTGGATCGCGTCCACCAACCTGCGGATTGGCATCACCAGAATGCGGCGCACCGCGAAGAACAGCAGCGAGGCCGTGATCACCGAAATCACCGCCGAGAGGGCAAGAATGCGCAACCCGTAGTCGATCATCGCCATGCGCAGCGGCCCCGAGGCCATGGTGACCTCGATCAGCAGCCCGGCATCCTGCACCGGCTGGCCGATCACGCGGATCACCCTGTCCTGCGGGTCCAGCAGGCGCAGCACAGCATCGCGCATCAGATCGAGCGAACTGTCGGCGCGCAGATCAAAGCTTTCCGCGATTTCGCCCGGCATGGGCGAAGACAGCACGAGTTGCCGCGCCTGGTCGCGGCGCAGCACCACGTTGAAGACCCCGGCGTTGCGCAAAAGCTCCTGCTCCAGCGCGTCGTCGATCATGTCTTCCCCCGCCAGCAGCGCCAGCGAGGCGATCTGCGCCCGTTCAAGATGCGACAAAAGGTAATCTTCGCGGAACCGGGCGATCGAGGGCACAAAGATCAGCACTTCGGCCAGCATGACGAAAGCCACCGTCAGCATCAGGAACCGGCCGGAAAGTGATTTCAGGAACATGCGCAGCCTCTGACGGCGGATCAGGGCAGAACCTTCTGGACGAGGCCCACCGCCCGCTTGACCCAGGGATTATCAAACAACTTCGGAGAAAAATAGGCACCCGCGGCCCGCTTGTTAACCTCCCCCAGGGTCGGATAAGGGGCCACCATGTTGGTAACGGCACTCATTTTCAGCCCGTTGGCGATGGCCAGCGCCCAGATCCCGATCAGCTCGCCCGCCTCCGCCCCCACGATCGAGGCCCCCACCGGGCGCCCCTTCACCACCATCACCTTGATCAGGCCGGTGGTCTTGCCGGTGGCAATGGCACGGTCATTGCCGCTGTAATCGAACCGCACCACGCTGAGCTTCTCGCCATGCGCCGCGCGTGCCTCTGCCTCGGTCAGGCCGACCTGCGCCAGTTCCGGGTCGGTATAGGTCACGCGGGGAATGTGATCGGTGCGCGCCTTCGACGGCAGCCCCAGAAGGATCGACCGGATGACCACACCGGCGTGATACCCCGCCACATGGGTGAACTGCATCCCCCCCGCCACATCGCCGATCGCATAGATGCGCCGGTTGGTGCTGCGCAGATCCGGCCCGACCTTGACACCCGCCTTCGTCACCTCGACCCCCGCCGCCGCAAGGTTCAGCCGATCGGTATTGGCCTTGCGCCCCACCGCCATCAGCAGATGCGTGCCGGTGTAAACCGCGCCACCCCCGGTTTCGACGGATATGTTCCCCGCCCCGCCCGAAATCTTCGCGGCCTGCTGGCCCTCGACAATCTCCGCCCCCTCGGCCCGCAGCTGTTCCAGCACCACCGCCGCCAGTTCCGGGTCGTCCTTGCCCAGCGCCTTCGCGCCTTCGATCACCGTCACCGCGCAGCCCAGCCGCAGATGCGCCTGCGCCATCTCCATGCCGATGGGCCCGCCGCCGATGATGATCAGATGCTCCGGCTTCTCGCGCAGATCGAAAATGGTTTCATTGGTGAAACAGGGCACATCCTCGATGCCGGGGATCGGCGGCACGAAGGGCGACGAGCCCGTGGCGATCACGAAGCGTCGCGCCGAAATCAGCGTGTCCCCCGCCTGAAGCTCGCGGCCCGAGGTGAAAGCCCCGTAGGCGCGGATCACCGTCACCCCCAGCCCCTCGAACCGCTCTACACTGTCATGCGGGGCGATGGTGGCGATCACGCGGGCCACATGATCCTTCGCGGCGGCGTAATCCACCTGCGGCGCGGCTGCGGTGACGCCGAAGGCCACATCGCGCACCGCCTGCGCCCGCGCCCCCGCCGCCAGCAGCGCCTTGGACGGCACGCAGCCATAGTTCAGGCAATCGCCGCCCATCTTGTGCCCCTCGACAAGCACCACCCGCGCGCCCATCTGCACCGCCCCCGCCGCCAGAGACAGCCCGGCGGACCCGGCACCGATGACGCATAGATCGGTTTCGATCCGTTCCATCTTACAACCCTCCCATTCGGCGCAGCGCTTTCACCAGCATCGGCAGCGCCGCCAACATGCACAGGCCCAGAATCGGGCCCAGGATATGCGGCTCGAATATGATGCCCAGATCCGGGGTCTCGCCCCGCGCGAACACCTCTCCCAGCCCGGCGCCGACCCAGGTGAAGACCACGCCGCCCGGTATGATGCCGAAAAAGGTCGTGACAACGAACCGGGCAACCGACACCCCCACCAGCGCCGGGATGATATTGGCCACGAAAAACGGAACCGCCGGCACAAGCCGGATCAGGAACAGCACCGAAAGCTCGTTTTCGCGGATCGCCGCCTTCAACTGCCTGATCAGCCCGCCGCTGGCCTCCATCTTCGCGGCCAGCCTTTCGCCCATGCCCCAGCGCGCGGCCATGAAAATGCCGGTGGCCCCGATCGTGGCCGCCGTGACGTTGAACAGGACGCCGGGGACCAGCCCGAACAGGAACCCGCCGGTCAGCGTGGCGATCGTCGCCCCCGGAAGCGAGAACGCCACGATCACCACGTAAAACGCCATGAAACCCAGCGCCGTCCACAGGTAATGCGCATCGCGAAAGGCCATCAGCGCCTCATGGTTTTCGGCCAGCGCCTGAAACGACAGATAGTCACGCAGCGTGAACGCCCCGATCACCGCCACCACGACGACCGCGATCAGCGGCAGGCGGCGCAGGGTCGCGGATTTTCGGGGCTGGGTCGCATCGCTCATCGGGGGCTTGTCCATCTGATGTCCTCGGCTTTGCCCTAACATGCGGCGGCACCGCCCCGTGCGACAGCCCTTTCACGGTGCCTTGATCACGGGTGATCCAATGTTGCAGGATCGGGGCGTATTTCCCGGCCTTTGTAACATGCGGGCGCAGGCCGCCCGGAAATGTTGCACAAAACCCGCATACTGCGAATTGACTTACGCGCGCGCAGCCCCTAAAGGACGGGCTTCGAACGTAAACGGCCTTCGAATCCATACGGGGTTTGGGCCTGTCCTGACGGAGCCAAAGCGATGAAACGCACTTTTCAACCGAGCAACCTTGTTCGCAGCCGCCGCCACGGCTTCCGTGCGCGCATGGCCACCAAGGCCGGCCGCAAGATCCTGAACGCACGCCGTGCGAAGGGCCGGAAGTCGCTCAGCGCCTGAGACCTGCCGGAAGGCATTTCGACATGACACCGCCGGAGGCAGACGTGGCAGGCACCAGGCCGGACGCCACGACAAGGCCCCCGGCGGTTTCCGTTTGTCTGACGACCCTGACCAAACGCGCCGATTTCCTGCGCGCGGCACGGGCGAAACGGCAGGCCAGCAAAGGGTTCGTCCTTCAGGCCCGCAAACGTGCCCCCGGAGAGGGCGAAAGCGGCGCGATCCGCATCGGCTATACCTGTTCCAAAAAGGTCGGCAACGCGGTGGCGCGCAACCGCGCCAAGCGCCGCCTGCGCGCCATCGCCCGCGCCGTTCTGCCCACGGACGGGCAGCCCGGCTGGGACTATGTGCTGATCGGCCGCGCTGAAACCACGGCCAGCCATCCCTATCTGGACATGGAACGCGACCTGAAACGCGCGTTGCAGAAAATCCACGGGAACCCCACATGACCCCGCTTGCCTGGCTCCTGTCGCTTCCGGTGCGCGCCTACCGGCTGATTCTCAGCCCCTGGGTCGGCAAGAGCTGCCGCTATCAGCCGACCTGCTCGGCCTATGCGCTGGAGGCGCTGGAAAAGCACGGCGCGATCCGGGGCGGCTGGCTGGTGCTGCGCCGCATCGGGCGGTGCCACCCGTTCGGCGGCGATGGCTATGACCCGGTGCCGGAGCAGGACGCAGACAAGGGCTGAAGCGCGGCGCGCCACCGGCCCCCTTGCCCGAAATCCGCAACTCCACTAAAGCCGGATTCATGCTCGACGATCTTGATGACATCCACCCGCTGTTCCACGGCGCGCCCTCGACGACGGAGTTCAAGAAGCTCCGCAAACGCATCGTGCGCTATACGCGCGAGGCGATCGAGCAATATGGCATGATCGAACGCGGCGCGCGCTGGCTGGTATGCCTGTCAGGCGGCAAGGACAGCTATACATTGCTGGCCGCCCTGCATGAGCTGCAGTGGCGCGGACTGTTGCCGGTCGATCTGCTGGCCTGCAACCTCGATCAGGGCCAGCCGGGGTTTCCGGCCACCGTGCTGCCGGAGTTTCTGGAAAAGATGCAGGTGCCGCACCGGATCGAGTATCAGGACACCTATTCGGTCGTGATGGACAAGGTGCCCCAAGGCCGCACCTTCTGCGCCCTGTGTTCGCGGCTGAGGCGCGGAAACCTCTACCGTATCGCCCGCGAAGAAGGGTGTTCGGCGGTGGTGCTGGGCCATCACCGCGACGATATTCTCGAAACCTTCTTCATGAATCTCTTTCACGGCGGGCGGCTGGCCACCATGCCGCCCAAGCTGGTGAACGAAGAGGGCGACCTGTTCGTCTATCGCCCGCTCGCCCATGTGGCCGAGGCTGATTGCGAACGCTTCGCCACGGCGATGAACTATCCCATCATCCCCTGCGATCTGTGCGGCAGCCAGGACGGATTGCAGCGCCAGCAGGTCAAGGCGATCCTGGACGGGTGGGAGGCCAACAGCCCCGGCCGCCGCCAGGTGATGTTCCGTGCGCTGATGAACGCCCGCCCCTCGCACCTGCTGGACCCGAAACTGTTCGACTTCGCCGGGCTGGTGCGGGGAAGCGCCGAAGTTGATGAAAATTCTCATCAGATTCCCCGGCTCGATTAATCTCCCGAACAGAGACCGGCCCTAGCCTGAGCGGCAAGTGGTGATCCAAAAGGTCACGCCGCAAGAGGACGCTTCGCCGATGTCTCGGTTTTCTGGTTTCGTGCCGCACCGCGCCCGCGCTGCCGGGGCCGCGCTGTTTGGCCCGCCGCAAAGCATGGCTTTTCTGCCCGCGATCACGCTGGCGGCCTATTGGATCGGCGGCGAACAGGCGCTTCTGGTGGCGGCTCTGATGTTTCCCCTGCTCTATTCGCTCTTCGGCGCGCCCGCGGCGCGGGGCGAGCCTGCGGCGGGCCAAGGGGCTGCACGTGAAACCGTGGTCGCGCTGCTGGACAAGACGCTGAAAAACCCATCTGACCGCGGCCTGACCACCGCCTGCCTGGTGGTCGCGGTCGAGGGGCTGGATGGATTGGGCGAACGCTTCGGCACACCGGCGGCGGAGCTTGCCATGGGGCGGGTCGCCGACCGGCTGGCCGGGGCGCTGCGCGGCTCCGATATCGTGGCCCGCCTGGGCGAGGGACGTTTTGCCATTGCCCTCGGCCCGGTCCGCCGCGCCGATCTGGAAACGCTGCTGCAGATCGCCGGGCGGCTTCAGGATGTGGTGCGCGAGCCGATCAGCATCGATGCGACCGCGGCGCATCTGTCCAGTTCGGTCGGGTTCTGCCTTGCCAGCCGCAGCCCCGCCGCCGATGGCGCCGCGATGCTGGCCGCCGCCGAAACCGCGATGCGCACCGCACGACAAAGCGGGCCGGGCGCCATCCGCGCGTTTTCCGCCGAAATGCAGGTGGCGGCAGACCTGCGCCACGACCTGGCCGATGAGGTATCCGCCGCCCTGGAGAGCGGCCAGATCGTCGCATGGTTCCAGCCGCAGATTTCGACCGATACCGGCGCGGTCACCGGGTTCGAGGCGCTGGCGCGCTGGCCGCAGCGCGAGCGTGGCCCGATTCCCCCATCGGATTTTCTTGGCGCCATCGCCCGTGCCGGCCTGTCGGAACGGCTGAGCGAAGAGATGCTGTTCAACGCCCTTTCCGCGGTGCGCTCCTGGGACAAGGCCGGCGTGCATGTGCCGGCGGTGGGGGTGAACTTCTCGGGCGAAGAGCTGCGCAACCCGCGGCTGGTCGACAAGATCCGGTGGGAGCTGGACCGGTTCGGCCTGACCGCGGAACGGCTGACGATCGAGGTGCTGGAAAGCGTCGTCTCGGATGCCGGGGACGATATGATATCGCGCAATATTTCCGCCCTGTCGGCACTGGGATGCGGGATTGATCTGGATGATTTCGGCACCGGCCACGCCTCTATCGCCTCGGTGCGGCGCTTCGCCGTGGGCCGGCTGAAGATCGACCGCTCCTTCGTGACCCGCGTCGACCAGGACCGTGAACAGCAGGATATGGTCGCGGCCATCCTGACCATGGCCGAGGGGCTGGGCCTGGACACGCTGGCCGAGGGCGTCGAAACCGTGGGTGAACATGCGATGCTGGCCCAGCTTGGTTGCCGCCATGTGCAGGGCTTCGGCATTGCCCGTCCGATTCCCTTCGAAGACACCATTGCCTGGATGCTGAAACATCAGGAAAAGCTGGAACAGGCCGCCAGCCTTGGGCGGCAGGCGGGCTAAGCCCGGGTGCGGTGGGAAAACCGCTTGACCTTCGGGGCGGCGTTCTGTTGAACCTCCATCACCTTTCCAAGGACAGATGGCGGCCAAGAATGGACGATCAGAACAAAAACCTCATCCTCGCAACCGCGCTCAGCTTTCTGGTGATCGTGGGCTGGTTCCTTCTGTTCCCGCCGGAACAGCAAAGCCCGGCGCCCGCCGATCAGGTAACCGCCACCGCGCCGGGCATCGCGCCCGTGCCGCCGGCCTCTGTCTCCGGCACCCCCACCCCGGTGCCCGCCGCCACGGCTCCCGCCGCCGCCGATGCCCCTCGCGTCACGATCGACACCGCGCGCCTGTCGGGCTCGATCTCGCTTCTGGGCGGGCGGATCGACACGCTGTCGCTCAGCGATTACCACGAAACCCTCGACAAGACCTCGCCGAAGGTCGCATTGCTCTCGCCGGTCGGCACCGCCCGCCCCTATTACGCGCTCTACGGCTGGGCCCCCGCCGGAGATCTGGACAGCGCCGCCGTGCCCGGCCCGCAAACGCGCTGGACGCTCGCGCAGGGCGACACGCTGACACCCGACAGCCCGATCACCCTGCGCTGGGACAATGGTGCCGGCCTCACCTTCACCCGCGTGATCGCCGTGGATGACAATTTCATGTTCAGCATCACCCAGAGCGTGGAAAACAACACCGGCGCCCCCATTCGCCTGGCGCCCTATGGCATCGTCGCCCGCCATGGTGAGCCGGAGACGAAGAAATTCTTCATCCTGCACGAGGGCGTCGTGCGCCAGAACGATACTTCGTTGGAAGAGATCGGATACGGCAAGATGCCCGACATGGATTTCGTCGAGCGTGAAGGCGCCCGCGCCGAGGTGACCGAGGTGCAGGAAAACGGCTGGGTCGGCTTCACCGACAAATACTGGATGACCACGCTGATCCCGGCGCCCGGCCAGCCCTTCACCTCTGTCGCGAAATACGTGGCCCAGGCCGATATCTATCAGGTCGAATCGCGCCTGCCGGTGATGACCGTCGCGCCGGGCGCGACCGCACAGGCCGACACGATGCTCTTTGCCGGCGCCAAGGAATGGGAAGAAATCCGCCACTATCAGAATGACACGGGCATCTTCCGTTTCGTCGATTCGATCGACTGGGGCTGGTTCTTCTTCCTCACCAAGCCGATTTTCGCGGTTCTGCATTTCCTGAACGGGTTCATCGGCAACATGGGCTGGTCGATCATCGCGCTGACCTTCCTGCTGAAGGCGCTGCTGTTCCCGCTGGCGTATAAATCCTACGTCTCGATGGCGAAGATGAAAGAGCTTCAGCCCGAGATGGAGAAGCTGAAGGAACGCGCCGGCGACGATCGCCAGAAGCTGCAGCAAGAGATGATGGCGCTCTACAAGAAGGAAAAGGTGAACCCCGCGTCGGGCTGCCTGCCGATCCTTTTGCAGATCCCGATCTTCTTCTCGCTCTACAAGGTGATCTTCGTCACGATCGAGCTGCGTCACGCCCCCTGGCTCGGCTGGATCCGCGACCTTTCCGCGCCCGATCCGACCTCGATCTTCAACCTGTTCGGCCTGCTGCCCTATGCGGCGCCGGATGCGAATTCCATTCTGGCCATCGCGTCGATCGGCATTCTGCCCATCCTTCTGGGCCTGTCGATGTGGCTGCAGCAAAAGCTGAACCCGGCCCCGACCGACCCGGCGCAGGCGATGATTTTCGGCTGGATGCCCTGGATCTTCATGTTCATGCTGGGCCGGTTCGCCAGCGGGCTGGTGCTTTACTGGATCGCGAACAACACGATCACCTTCACCCAGCAATACCTGATCATGCGCAGCCAGGGCTACAAGCCTGACGTGTTCGGCAACATCAAGTCGACCTTCCGCAAGAAACCCAAACCGGACGCCAAGTGATGGCGCGGCTGGCGCATATCCGGCGCCATCCGGTCAAGGGTATCGGCCAGGAAGAGATCGCGGCCACCACGCTCTGCCCGGCGCGCCCCCTGCCGCTGGACAGGGCATGGGCGGTGCTGACGGGCGATACCGGCGATACCGGCCAATGGCAGCCGCGCCGCAACTTTGCGCAATGCGCCGCCGCGCCCCGGCTGATGGCGGTGTCTGCGCGCATGTCGGGCGCGCGGATCACGTTCAGCCACCCCGAGCGGCCCGAGATCACCATCGACCCCGACAATGACGGGGCGCAGCTGGTCGCGTGGATCGCCCCGCTCTGCCCTGCGGACCGGCCCGCGCCGACGCGGCTGGTGCGTGCGCCCGAGCAGGGGATGACGGATGCGCCCTTCGCCTCGGTCTCGCTGATGAGCCTGGCGTCGCTGCGGGCGTTTTCGCAGGAGATCGGCCAGCCGCTCGATCCACGCCGGTTTCGTGGCAACCTGTGGCTTGACGGGCCCGCCCCCTGGGCGGAGTTCGACTGGATCGGCCGGACCCTGCGCATCGGCACCGCCGAGCTTGAGGTGGTCGAGCGGATCGAGCGCTGCCGCGCCACCGAGGCCAGCCCCGTAACCGGCCTGCGCGATGCCCCCACCCTGCGGGTGCTGCAGGATGCCTGGGGCCACCGCGATTTCGGCGTTAACGCAAGGGTTGTGACAGGCGGGCGAATTGCCGTGAACGACCCGGTAGAGGTATTGTGATGCAGCTTCCCTTCCCCGTCGCCGACGCCCCCGATGCCGCCACCGCCGAACGTGGCCGCCTGCTGTTCGCCGGAGAGACCGAGTTTCTGAAAGGCGTCGTCGCGATGGACGGGCTGCCGCCCGCCGACCGGCTCGAGGTTTGCTTCGCCGGGCGTTCCAACGTCGGAAAGTCCAGCCTGATCAACGCGCTGACCGGGCGCAAGGCGCTGGCGCGCGCGTCCAACACGCCCGGGCGGACCCAGGAAATCAACTTCTTCACACTGGGCGACAGCCACTATCTGGTCGATCTGCCCGGCTATGGCTATGCCGAGGCGCCGCTGCCCGTCGTCCAGAAATGGCAACGCCTGCTGAAAGCCTATCTTTCCGGCCGCCAGACCCTGCGCCGCGCCTTCGTTCTGATCGACGCGCGCCACGGGGTAAAGGCGGTGGACGAAGAGATTCTGACCCTGCTCGACCAATCGGCCGTGACCTTTCAGGCGGTGCTGACCAAGGCCGACAAGGTAAAGCCCAAAGACCTTGAGAACGTGCTGAACCAGGTGCGCGGTGCCCTGTCGAAACACCCCGCCTCCTTCCCCGAGATCGTCGTGACGAGCTCTGAAAAGGGCGACGGGATCGAAACGCTGCGCGCCATCATCGCCACGCTGGAGTAACCCGCGCGGCGCCCGCGGGGCCTTGCCGCGCGGGCGGTGCCGGTTTACCAACGGGCAGCCAAGGACCCGACCCATGAAGAAGCAGACCGCCATGAACCGCGATTGGATCGCCACCGCCCGGACGCTTTCCGAAGCGCTTCCCTATCTGCAGCGCTACGATGAGGCCGTCGTCGTCATCAAGTTCGGCGGCCACGCCATGGGCGATGACGTGGCGATGGAAAGCTTTGCGCGCGACATCGTGCTGATGCAGCAGGTCGGGGTCTATCCCGTGATCGTGCATGGCGGCGGCCCGATGATCAACGAGATGCTGGCCAAGCTGGACATCAAGTCTGACTTCGTGAAGGGCAAGCGCGTCACCGATGAGGCCACTGTGAAAGTGGTCGAAATGGTGCTCTCCGGCCTTGTGAACAAGCGCATCGTGCAGGCGATCAACCGCCAGGGGGGCAAGGCCGTGGGCCTGTCGGGCAAGGATGCCAACATGATGATCTGCGATCAGACCGATCCCGATCTGGGCTTTGTCGGCACCCCGTCCGAGATGAACCCCGCCGTGCTGCGCCAGCTTTTCACGGCAGAGATGATCCCGGTTGTCGCGCCGCTTGGCGCCGGGCGCAACGGCGAGACCTACAACGTCAACGGCGACACCGCCGCCGGGGCCATCGCCGCCGCACTGAAGGCCGACCGGCTGTTGCTGCTGACCGACGTGGCCGGCGTCAAGGATGCCAGCGGCGAGGTGGTGACCGAGCTGACGCCCGACCAGATTCGCGCCTTGACCACGGAAGGCGTGATTGCCGGCGGCATGATCCCGAAAACCGAAACCGCGCTGGCCGCGATCGAGGGCGGCGTGCGCGCGGTTGTGATCCTGGACGGGCGCGCGCCCAACGCCTGCCTGCTGGAGCTGTTCACCGAACACGGCGCGGGCTCTCTGATCCGGCAGCCGCGCTAGGCAGGTGCCGGGTTTCGCCGCCCTTCGCACACGGGTCCGGGCCGAGGCTCTGGACATTTTCGGCGCCTTCCATCCCGGCCCGGCTGATGCCGCGCCCGCAGGCTGCGCGACACTGGTTCTGTTGGGGCCGGATGAGCCGGGCTTCTGGCCCCGCGTCAGCGCCGCGCCGGAATTTGGCGACGGCGCCCCCGACCCGCTCGACCGTTGGTCCACACGCGTCATCGGCGCCTTGGCGGATGAACTGGGCGCGACCGCGCTGTTTCCCTTCGGCGGGCCGCCGTTCCAGCCTTTCATCCGCTGGGCAGAACGGTCGGGCCGGGCCTGGCCTTCGCCGGTTTCGCTGTTGGTGCATGATGTGGCGGGGCTGTTCGTATCCTACCGCGGCGCGCTGGCCCTGCCGCGACGCCTGGCGCTGCCCCCGCCGCCGCCCCGCCCCTGTGACACATGTGCCGGGCAACCCTGCCGCAGCGCTTGCCCCGCTGGCGCCCTGACCGATCAGGGCTATGATCTGAACGCCTGCCATGCCTTTCTGGACGGCCCCGCCGGGCAGGATTGCATGGCCCGGGGCTGCGCGGTCCGGCGGGCCTGTCCTGTCAGCGAAACCTATGGCAGGATGCCCGAACAATCGGCTTTCCACATGGCAGCTTTTCACACATGACCCTGCGCCTGATCCTTGTCCGCCACGCAAAATCCAGCTGGGATGACCCGTTGCAGGATGATCACGACCGTGTGCTGAACAAGCGCGGCCAGCGCGCCGCGCCGGCCATCGCCTCCTGGCTGAACCAGCATGGCCATGTCCCGGCCGAGGTGGTCAGCTCGACCGCACGCCGCACGCTGGAGACATGGGATCGGATGGCCCCCCTGTTTCCCGACACCACGCTGATGCGGCGCGAGCCCGCGCTTTACCACGCCGCGCCCGAACAGATGCTCGAGGTGCTGCGCCATTGCGCCGCCAGCCCGGTTCTGATGCTGGGCCACAACCCCGGCATCGGTGAATTTGCCGCGCGCCTGCTGGCCGCTCCGCCCGATCACAGGGATTTCACCCGTTACCCGACCTGCGCCACGCTTGTCGCGGAATTCGAGGGGCGAGACTGGGCCGACATCGACTTTGGCGCCGGCAGCGCGGTGGATTTCATCGTTCCGCGCGAGTTGCAGGAAGCGGAATAGGCCTCCCCGATCAGGCCGCCGGCAGCACCTCTTCGCCCCGCAGCCAGCCTTCGAGGATGGCCACATGCTCCGCCTCTTCCTCGACGAACTCGCGGGCCAGCGCGCGAATCTCGGGGTCTGTGGTGGTGTCACGGATATGCTTGTAGAAATCGTGGCTGCGCTTTTCGCTGCGCAGCGCGTTTTCCAGCGCATCAACCTTGGCCAGCATCGGGTCAGCGGCCCAGATCTCGGCGGCCTCGGGGCTTTCACCCTCGGGCCATTTGAAATCATAGGTCTGCCAATCGGGCAAGTCGCGGAATCCACCCCGGTTCTTGGCATCTTCCAGATGAAGCCGCGCGAATTTCGCCAGGGTACGGAACAGTCTGGCGCAGTCCTTGTTGTCGAAACTCTCCATCACCTCGGCCAGCTCGTCGCACCGCTGGGCCGCGTCAAACTCCAGCCGGATCGCATAGACCAGGAATTCCTCGACGTTCTTCATGCCACCCTCCCCGGCTCAGGCACCGCCCGGCTCGCCGGTAAAGGTGATCCGGATGTCTTCGTGCCGGGCGATATACTGGCAGGCCAGCCGGTAGTGCGGCGGCAGGTCGTTCACCTCGGCCTCGGTGATCTCTTTCTGGGTGACCTTCTTCAACTCCTTCAGACGCGCCTTTTCCTTTTCGGTCAGGGCCACGGCCATCTTCGGCTTGTCCTCCAGATAGGTCACCTCGATCAGGCAGGAACCGCAGTTGCCATCACGGCATTCGAAGGGGATGGGAATGCCGTGCTCTTCGGCAAGGCCGAGAATCGTGTCCGTGTTGCCGGCGACGGCGTAGACGGTCTTGTCTCTCTTCATGATGGGCGAAGAAAACGTGATAGTTGCCATTGGAAACCTGCCTTTCAGATCGCGGCCCGGGGCGCGGCGATCTTGCGCGCGCCTCGGGCCTTGCATGTCAAGACCGGCGCGGGAAGCGGCCGGCACCCAACCCACAAGCAAAAAGCGGGCCAGCCATGCGAAAGGCAGCAGGTTCAGTGTTTTGCGAAGTGTCGCCACGCGGCGCGGGCAGAGTTTTGTCGGCAATTCGACAAGAGATACGTGAATTGCCGACAGAAATCGTAAGAGGCCCCGGTCTCAGTGCCCCAGAATCTGGCTGAGGAACAGCTTGGTCCGATCGGATTTGGGGTTGTTGAAGAACTCTTCGGGTTCGTTCTGTTCCACGATCTGGCCCTGATCCATAAAGATCACCCGGTTCGCCACCTGACGGGCAAAGCCCATCTCATGGGTCACGCAGAGCATGGTCATGCCCTCTTCGGCAAGCTCGATCATGGTATCGAGAACCTCCTTGATCATCTCGGGATCAAGCGCCGAGGTCGGCTCGTCGAACAGCATGATCCGCGGACGCATGCACAGGCTGCGGGCGATCGCCACGCGCTGTTGCTGACCACCCGAAAGCTGGCCGGGATATTTCAGCGCCTGCTCGGGGATCTTCACCTTTTCAAGGAAATGCATCGCCGTTTCCTCGGCTTCCTTCTTCGGCACCTTGCGCACCCAGATCGGCGCCAGTGTGCAGTTTTCCAGAATCGTCAGATGCGGGAACAGGTTGAAATGCTGGAACACCATCCCGACCTCGGATCGGATCTTGTCGATATTCTTCAGATCCGAGGTCAGTTCGGTACCGTCGATGATGATCTTGCCGGCCTGATGTTCCTCCAGCCGGTTGATACAGCGGATCAGCGTGGATTTACCGGAACCGGACGGGCCGGCGATGACGATCCGCTCGCCCCGGTTGACGGTCAGGTTGATGTCGCGCAGCACGTGGAACGTGCCGTACCATTTGTTCATTTCGATAATCTGGATGGCAACCTCATCCGAGATCGTCATCTTGCTGCGATCGACTTCGCGGCTGACTGCAAGTTCAGACATTACGTCACTCCTTTAGCGATGGCCTGTCTGAAGCTTGCGCTCCAGATACATCGAGTAGCGGGACATGGAAAAACAGAAGATGAAGAAGACGAACGCGATGAAGCCGTAAAGCTCCCACACGATGCCGTTCCAGTTCACATCTGCCCGAATGGCTTTCGACAGGCCCAGCGGATCAAGCAGGCCGATGATCGACACCAGCGTGGTATCCTTGAACACGCTGATGAAGGTCGAGACGATGCCGGGGATCGAGATCTTCAGCGCCTGCGGCATGATGATCAGCCGCTGCGACTTCCAGTAGTCCAGCCCCAGCGCATCGGCGGCTTCGTACTGGCCGCTGGGAAGGGCGGCAAGCCCGCCCCGCACCACCTCGGCCATATAGGCCGATGCGAACAGCGTCACCATGATCATGACCCGCACGATGATGTCGAAATCCGTGCCCGGCGGCAGGAAATAGTTCAGCAGAACCGACGCCACGAACAGCAGGGTGATCAGCGGCACGCCGCGAATGAACTCGATGAAGCCCACGCACAGGGTCTTGACGATCAGCAGATCGGATTGCCGCCCCAGCGCCAGCACAATGCCGATGGGCAGCGAAGCAGTGATGGCGACAAGCCCGATGGTGATCGACAGCAGGAAGCCGCCGAAACTGCGGCTCGGGATCGCCTCGATCCCCA
Organism: Actibacterium naphthalenivorans; assembly: GCF_014196965.1. Taxonomy (GTDB): domain Bacteria; phylum Pseudomonadota; class Alphaproteobacteria; order Rhodobacterales; family Rhodobacteraceae; genus Actibacterium_A; species Actibacterium_A naphthalenivorans. Next base: position 1,046,855 of record NZ_JACIEQ010000001.1, read on the forward strand.
GCGGGATGATCGATTGCAGCCCGGACGCCAGCGGGCTGGTGACGAAGATCCACCACAGCACCGGCAACACGCCTGCGGCGATGATTCCGGCCAGGCTTCCGACGGTTCTGGACAGAAGGTTATAGGCAATCACGCCCACGGCGATACCGGCGATCACCATCAGTGGCACCCAGAACGTACCGCCCCACAACAGCCACGGCACGAGGAACGGGGCAACGGCCGAAAACCGCATCATCTGGCGCGGAAGGCCGCTGAACAGCACCGGCGCCAGCGCCACCAGCGCCAGCACGAAGGCCAGGATCGGGCGCCAGTAAAGCTCGGCCGGGTAGAAGCCGAAGATAAGCTGCAGATAGCGTTCCCGGATCACGGCCCAGCAGGCGCCATGCGCGTCGGGGCCATAGGTCGCCTTGATCACCTCGCGGCATTCGCCGAGCGAACCGGCGGTCCAGCTCGACTGGAAAATCCAGGGCAGGATCGACGCCAGAACATAGAACGCGAATCCCGCGGAGAGCAGCGTCAGGATGACATTCAGCGGGGTGGAAAACAGGTTCTCCCGGATCCAGCCCAGAACCCCCGACGATGTAACCGGCGGCGCCTTTTCGGGCAGCATCGTCTTACGGACATACGAGACATTTGCCATATTACCGCTCCACCAGCTTTACGCGTTTGTTGTACCAGTTCATCACCAGCGAAATGCTCAGCGAGATGATCAGATAGACGAGCATCAGCAGCAGCACGCATTCCAGCTCGCGCCCGGTCTGGTTCATGGTGATCCCGCCGAGCGTGCCGGTGATATCCATGTACCCCACCGCGATGGCGAGCGAGGAGTTCTTGGTCAGGTTCAGATATTGCGAGATCAGCGGCGGGATGATCACCCGCAGCGCCTGCGGCAGCACCACAAGGCTCATGATCCGGTTCGGACGCAGGCCCAGGGCCTCTGCCGCCTCGGTCTGGCCGCCGGATACGGCCAGAATACCGGCGCGCACATTTTCCGCTATGAAAGCCGCGGTGTAGAACGACAGGGCCAGCCACAGCGCGATCAGCGAATTGCGCATATGGATGCCGCCCTGAAAGTTGAAGCCCTTGAGCGCGGGGTAGCCAAGATGAAAGCCCAGCAGGATCAGGATTACCGCGAACGGCAGCACCACGACGGCAAGGCGCAGATACCATGTTGTCGGGCGGTCGCCGGTAGCTTCCTGAATGCGGTCGGCGCGGGCCTTGATCCGGCCAGAGGCCCAGAAGCCCGCGATCAGCGCCACCACCAGCGCAATCAGTTCCAGACTGATGTTGAACGCCCCGAAGAACGACACATCGCCCAGCCCGCGGCTGAACAGTGGTTCGGGCATATAGATGCCCCGGTTGGTCACGGCCATCGAATCCCACAGCCACATCGACGCAGAGGGCGTTTCCCCCCGGAACGCGTTCGGGGGGGGAAGAGTCTCGATCAGGATCGCCATGAAGAACACGATCCACAGCAGGACGGGCACGTTCCGGAACAGCTCGACATACACTGTCATGATCCGCGACAGCATCCAGTTCTTGGAAAGCCGCATCACCCCGATGACAACGCCCATCACGGTGGCCAGCGCACAGCCCATCACCGCCACCAGCAGCGTGTTCAGAAGCCCGACGAAAGACGCCCGCAGATGCGAATCGCGCGAGTTGTAGTCGATCAGGCGCTGGTTGATGTCATAGCTTGCCGGTTCGCTGAAAAAGCCGAAATCGATGGGCTTTCCCAAGGCTTCCAGGTTCTGGAGCGTGTTGCTGACCAGCCAGGCCACGACAAGCATGAACCCGAGAAGCGCGACGAACTGGATCGTCAAAGACCGGTACCGGGAGTCGTATATCAGCATACTCAGCCGAAACGACTCCTTCGGAGCGTCGGATAATGTGGTCATTCAGGCTTTCCCCGTTTCCCTGGTGATCCCCGACGCGTTCTTTGCGCGTTCCGGCCCCAGGTGATTTTTTTGGATACTGTAGATAGGAGAAGGGCGCGGAATGACCGCGCCCTTCGAATTTTTTACCGGAACGGCGGCGAGTACAGCAGGCCGCCATCGGTCCACTGCGCGTTCAGGCCGCGCGCCAGGCCGATCGGAGTGGCTTCGCCAAGGTTCTTCTCGAACACTTCGCCATAGTTGCCGACCGACAGAATGATGCGCTTGGCCCATTCCGCGTCGAGGCCCAGCATCTCGCCCAGGTTGCCCTCGGTGCCCAGGATACGGTTGATCTCGGGGTTGTTGGTGCCGCTCGCCATCTCTTCGACATTGGCAGAGGTGATGCCCAGTTCTTCGGCCGAAACCATCGCGTTGAACGACCAGCGCACGATGTCAGCCCATTCGGAATCGCCGTGGCGCACAAGCGGGCCCAGCGGCTCTTTGGAAATGATCTCGGGCAGCAGAACATGATCGCCCGGCGCTTCGAACGTGGCGCGGGTGGCGGCCAGGCCGGATGCGTCGGTGGTGTAGACGTCACATGCGCCGGCCAGATACTGCTGCTGCGCTTCGGCGTTGGTTTCGATCGGAACCGGCTCGTAGCTGATGTTGTTGACGCGGAAGAAATCGGCGAGGTTCAGCTCGGTGGTGGTGCCGGTCTGGATGCAGACGGTCGCGCCGTCCAGATCCTTGGCCGAAGACACGCCAAGCGCCTTGGGAACCATGAAGCCCTGACCGTCATAATAGTTCACGCCGACGAATTCGAACTTCAGGTCCACATCGCGCGAGAAGGTCCAGGTGGTGTTCCGCGACAGCATGTCGATCTCACCCGAGGCCAGCGCGGTAAAGCGGGTCTTGCCGGTCAGCGGCACGAATTCAATCGCGGAGGCATCGCCCAGCGTGGCGGCGGCGACCGCACGGCACAGGGCCACGTCGAAGCCGCCCCACACGCCGTTCGCGTCCGGCGCGGCAAAGCCGACAAGCCCGGTGTTCACGCCGCAGTTCAGCTTGCCGCGAGCCTTGACATCGTCCAGCGTCGCGGCGGCCGAAGCGCCGGCCGCCAGGCCGACAAATGCCAGCGCGCCAAAAAATACGGATTTATTCATGTTTACCTCTTCCTGATGATCCATCCCTGCGGATGGCTTAGGCTTATTCAAACCCCTAAGGGCGAAGCGAAACCGCATAGGAATTCGCCTCTGGAGCGCCGCAAGTTTGGGCAAAATCAACATATGCCGTCAAGGGTACTGTAGGGGAAGCCCGGACAGCGACCCTCTATGGTCCGTTTTTTTACCGATTGATTAATCGCTGTGCAGTACACCGCGCAATTGGCCGCCTATGCCGCAGCACGTGTCAAAGTGAAAAACCGGTGCGCCTGCATAAAGGCCGCGCGCTTGGATTCGGCCAGCGCGGCGGCTTCCTCGTCTACACCCCAATGTTCGGCCTGCCAGGCCTCATCAATCCGCGAGACGGGCCAGAGGTTTTCGGGCAGATCCCAGCCCCGGATCGCGGCCAGCCCGATGATCAGAGAGCCCGACAGCGCCACCAGATCATGCAGCGCCGTCAGCCCGAAAACGGATTGCCCGGCGACAAGCGCCGCGAACCGGCTCAGGCTTTCGGCCGGCTGGCTTTGATGGATAATCCCGGTGGTAACCAGAAGCGGGGTGCCAAGCTCTGCCTCGGCGCGCTGCAAGAGCGGGTCCCAGGCTTCGGCCTGCCGCGCAATCAGCCCTTCCGGCCCGTCGGCGCGATAGCACAGCAGATCGGTCTCGCCATAGGCGGCAATCAGGGCAGCGACCTCGTCGCGCTGGGGCGTCACCTTGTCGATCGCGGAATTGGCCGATTGGGTCACCGGCATGGCGCGCGGGTCGATCTCATCGCCCTGCGCGTTCCATTCGGCGGCCACGGCGCGGGCCATGGGGCGGGTCGGCAGGATCAGCGCGGCCTTGGCCGGGGTCATGATCGGGCGCCCGTCCAGCAGCACGGAAAACCCGCCCTCAGCCTCGGTCTCGGTGGCCTGCTTCCAGAACCGTTTCCGCTTCCACTCACTCATCGCTTACCTCTTCCAGACCGTTTCAAGCGCGGCAGGCAGCGCGGAAAAGGCATCGATCACGATATCCGCGCGCTCCAGCCGGTCAGCGCCGTGATAGCCCCATCCCACGCCGACGGTGCGCACCCCGGCCGCCTGGCCCATATCGATATCGAAGCTGGTATCGCCGATCATCACGGCATCTTCCGGCGCCACGCCGGTTTCGGCCAGCGCCGCCTGCACCATCGAAGGATGCGGCTTCGACGGGTGGTGGTCGGCCACCTGCTCGGTCACGAAGAACCGCCGCAGCCCGTGCGCCTCCAGCACATGATCCAGCCCGCGGCGGGATTTGCCCGTGGCCACGCCCATCAGCAGGTTTTCCTGCGCCGCCAGCCCCTCCAGCACCTCCAGCGCGCCGGGATAAAGCGGCGAGGGGAAATCCGCCGCGCGCAGGGAATGGAACGCCTCCTTGTAGGCCGTGACCAGACGATCGGTCAGCGCGGGCTCAAGCTCGGGCACAAGCTGGGCGATGGCCACCGGCAGCGACAGGCCGACAATGCCCAGAACCGCCTCATCCGTCGGGCCCGGCAGGCTTTCGGCCAGAAACGCCGCCGCCATCGCGCCCTTGATATGGGCCTGACTGTCGATCAGCGTGCCGTCCACATCGAAGATAACCAGCCGCAAATCGCTCATTCCTGATCCTCGAACGGGTCGGCGGGCACATCCCGTTCGTGCCAGTCGAACGTCTCCCACGTCTTTTTCATATGCGGCGGCAGCGGCGCCGTGATCTGCAGCCTCGCGCCCGTAACCGGGTGCTGAAGCGAGAGCGAGCGGGCGTGCAGGTGCAGCTTGCGGCTGATCTCTCCTCCCAGTTGCGCGCCCCAGCCGTCGCCGAGGTTTTCCTGCCCGGAACCGCCGTATTTGCCGTCGCCGATGATCGGATGGCCCAGTTCCGCCATATGCGCGCGCAGCTGATGGGTGCGCCCCGTTACCGGCACCAGCGCCACCCAGGACACGCGCTTGCCCAACGAGGTCAGCACCGCGTAATCGGTCGTGGCGCGCTTGGCGCCCTCCGTCCGGTCCACCTCGTTGGGGTGGATGCACAGCATCTTTTCGCCCTCGCCATGCGCGCCGTGGCCGGGCGCCTTGACCAGACCGAAGCGGATGGTGCCCATCGGCGGCGAAGGCTGGCCCGCAACGGCGGCCCAATAGATCTTGCGCGTCTCCCGCGCGCGGAACGCGGTGGTCAGCGCCGCCGCCACCGCCCGCGTGCGCGCCAGGATCAGCACGCCCGATGTATCCTTGTCGAGCCGGTGCACAAGGCGCGGCTTTTCCTCAAGCCCGAAGCGCAGCGCCTCGGCCATCCCGTCCACATGGCGGGTCTGCTTCGAACCGCCCTGCGTGGGCAGGCCCGGCGGCTTGTTCAGCGCGATGATGTAATCGTCACGATAGAGCACGCAGCCCTGGATCATCTTCACGTCATCGTCCGAAATATTGGTCCGCGGCTGCGATACGATCTCGCCCGGTTCCGGCAGGGGCGGCACGCGCACCTGCTGCCCGGCACCGACGCGCGTGGCGGGCTTCACCCGCCCGCCATCGACCCGGATTTCGCCCTTGCGGCACATCTTTTCGATCCGCCCCTGTGCGATATGGGGAAAGCGGCGGCGGAACCAGCGGTCCAGCCGCTGATCATCCTCGTCTGCCGTCACCTCGACTGTCTGAACACCGCTCATGCAAATACCCCCCGCGCCGCCATCAGGCCCAGCGAAATCGCCAGAAGCGACAATACGACCGACGCCCCGACATAACCCGCCGCAATGCCATGCGGCCCACGCTCGAACAATGTTATCGCATCCAGCGAAAAGGCCGAAAACGTGGTGAACCCGCCCAGCAGGCCGGTCATCAGAAACGGCGCGAACCGGGTGCCGCCCTTTTCGGCCAGAACCACCACCAGCGCGCCCATCAGGAACGAGCCGGCGATATTCACCGCCAGCGTCCCCCAGGGAAAGCCATGCCCCATCACCCGCGTCGCCGCGATGCCGGTAAGATAGCGGCAGGTCGCGCCGAGCGCGCCGCCGAGTGCAACTTGTGCCAATGTCCAAGTCATGCCGCCTCTGTCATCCGGGCGGGCGGGCTTGTCAACCGCCCTGCCGCCGCGCGCGCAGCTTGGCGAAGTAGTCCACGCGCTTTTTCAGCTCACGCTCGTACCCGCGCTCGACCGGCAGGTAGTAAACACCGTGCTTCATGCCGTCGGGGAAATAGTTCTGCCCCGAAAACCCGTCTTCGGCGTCATGGTCATAGGCGTAGCCGTCGCCATAGCCCTGTTCCTTCATCAGCGAGGTCGGGGCGTTCAGGATATGCTTGGGCGGCGGTTCGCTTCCGGTTTTCCGGGCTGCGGCGCGGGCGTTCTTGTAGGCCTTGTAGCCCGCGTTCGATTTCGGCGCGAGCGACAGGTAGATCAACGCCTGCGCCAGCGCCAGCTCGCCCTCGGGGCTGCCCAGCCTTTCATAGGTTTCCCAGGCATGCAGGCAGATCGTCTGGGCCTGCGGATCGGCCAGCCCGATATCCTCGACCGCCATGCGGGTGATGCGCCGTGCCAGATAGCGCGGATCTTCGCCGCCCTCGAGCATCCGCGCGAACCAGTAGAGCGCGGCATCGGGATCGGACCCGCGCACCGATTTGTGCAGGGCCGAGATCAGATTGTAATGCTCGTCACCCGATTTGTCGTATTTCACGGCCCGTTTCATCAGCCGGGTGGCCAGCGCATCGGGATCGAGCGGCCCGGCCACCTTCCACGCCATCACCTGTTCGATCAGATTCAACAGCGCACGCCCGTCACCATCAGCCATTTCCAGCAACGCCTCGCGCGCCGGGCCGGTCAGCGGCAGCGCCCGGCTCAGCTCCTGCTCGGCGCGTTGGGCCAAAAGCTCCAGATGCGCCAGATCCAGCCGCTGCAACACCAGAACCTGCGCGCGCGACAGCAGCGCGGCGTTCAGCTCGAAGCTCGGGTTTTCGGTGGTGGCCCCGACCAGAAGGATGGTGCCATCCTCCATATGCGGCAGGAACCCGTCTTGCTGCGCCTTGTTGAAACGGTGGATCTCATCCACGAACAGCAGCGTGCCCTGCCCGTTGGCGCGCCGCATCTTCGCCGCCTCGAACACTTTGCGCAGCTCCGGCACGCCGGTGAAAATCGCGCTGATCTGGATAAAGGTCAGATCGCTTTCATCGGCCAGCAGTCGCGCGATCGTTGTCTTGCCGACACCGGGCGGCCCCCAGAAGATCACCGACGACAGGCTGCCCGAGGCCAGCATGACCCCCAGAGGCCCCTCGGGGCCAAGGATATGCTCCTGTCCGATAACCTCTGAAAGCCGCTTTGGCCGCAGCCTGTCGGCCAGCGGGCGCGGGGCGCTGTGCGCGGCGTCGGGCGCCGGGGTCTGGTCAAACAGGTCAGCCATTGGCAGAGCCTAATCCATGCGCCTCAGACGCGAAAGCGCAACACGCCGCGCTGACCGCCGCGCATGTATTCGATCAGCCAGGTGCGGCTGGTGGCGCGCGCGGCATCTTGCACGTCGCGGGTCTGGCGGACGGCCGTGTCATTGACCCGCAGCAGCACATCGCCCGGGCGCAGGCCAACCCGCCCGGCCACATCGCCCGGATCGGTGACAAGCACGCCCTCCGCCGCCATCGCAAGCCCGTATTCGGAGGCGACGGCGGGGTTGATGTTGACCACGCTCAGCCCGCCCAGCACACTTCGGGCGGGCACCGTCAGCGGCGCGCGCGGCGGCATCTCAGGCGCGGCGACAAGCGCCACACGGGCCCGTCGTTCGGCGCCATCGCTCAGGTAAACGATATCCAGCCCGCCGCCGATCCCCTCGGCGGTCATGCGAAAGATCATCTCCTGCGGGCTGTTCACCGGCTCGCCGCCCATCTCGATCACCACATCTCCAACGCTCAGCCCGGCCTTGCGGAACGGGCTGTCGGGGTGCAGTTCGGTCAGGACCACGCCGCCGGGGATGGTCATGCCCAGGGCTTCGGCCATCGCCCCGTCCACCGCCTGGCCAGACACGCCCGCCCAGGGCCGGGCAAACCGGGTTTCCCCCGCCGCCGCCGCGGCAACGAAACGCTGAACCAGATTGGCCGGAATCGCAAAGCCGATACCGTTCGACCCGCCGGAACGGGTCAGGATCGCGGTGTTGATCCCCACCAGCCGCCCCTGGCTGTCAACGAGCGCGCCGCCGGAATTGCCGGGGTTGATCGCCGCGTCGGTCTGGATGAAATAGCCGCGCCCGCTGCCCACCGAAATGCCCGAGCGCGCCAGCCCCGACACGATACCGCTGGAAACCGTCTGGCCGATGCCAAAGGGGTTGCCGATGGCCAGCACCAGGTCGCCCACCTCGACCGTATTGGAATCGCGCAGCGCCAGCGCGGGCAGGTTCTCTGCATCCTTCAGCTTCAGCACCGCGAGGTCGGATTCCTGATCCCCCAACAGAACCTCCGCGTCAAACTCGCGCCGGTCGTTCAGCACCACGCGAATCTCGGTGGCCTGGCCGACGACGTGATAGTTCGACACCACGATGCCATCCGCAGACAGGATCACCCCCGACCCGAGCGAGTTTTGCACCCGTGGCACGGTGCGCCCCTGCCCGCGGAAAAACTCACCGAAAAACGGATCATCCGCAAAGGGGCTGACCCGGGTGGCCACCACGCGTTTGGCATAGATGTTGACCACGGCAGGCGCGGCCTGTTTCACGATCGGCGCGAAGCTGAGCGTGATCTCGGCCGCCGATCGCGGCACGGTGGTTTCCGCCCGAAGCGGCAGGGCGGACAGAAGGACAATAAGGAAAGGCGCGAACCGGGTCATCGAAGGCTCCTGCAAGGATGCCCCCCGGATATGCGAAGCGCGGCGGCCAAGTTCAACCGAAGATCGTGGTGCCCGCCGCCCCGAAGGGCGGCAGGCGGCGCAGGGGTCAGTGCAGGTTGGATGCGAAGTTCATCGAAACAACCTGATTATCGACCTCGGCGATGTTCATCACCGGCCCCATCGCTGTCATGTCCACGCCGACGCGCCCGGCCCAGCGGGGCCAGTTCGCGTTCAGCAGGGTCAGGCACTGGGTCGCACCCAGGTTCCGGGCCGCCTTGGAGATCTCGAGCACGAGCTGCGCATGAACCCGCCGTCGGATCCCCGCCGGCACGTTGTGAGACACAAACAGGCGGGAGCTTTCCCAGACGGTTTCCGAAACCGGCGCCTCTTCGTACAGAAGATGCGACGGGATGGTTTCCAGAAGCCCCTTCTGCGCATCGCGGATCATGTAGGTGTAGATGCCGCATTTCGCAGTGGTCGGTGTCAGGCGGTTGCCCGCCAGAACCTGCCCCAGTTCATCATGCACGACGACCCAGCGGCTGGCCGGGGTGTCGTACTGATCATATTCCATGCCCATGGCTTCGGGCAGGTCCCACTTGTTGTGGACAATGAACAGTTCGCGCCGGGCGCGAAGCATGTTCGCAAAAAGTTCGCCATGGTTGTGAAGGTTTTCGAACGAGAGAGTGGTGGTAAGCATGATAGCCTCCTGCAGGGTTGGGTTAAGTCGTCAGAACCTTGCGGAAGGCGTGTGCCGTTCAGAGCAGCCTGTAGTCCTTTGCGCGCTGAATGGCTTCGGCAGTGGTGCGTGACATGAGCCGCAGTCGAGCTGACGACAGCCGTGCCTTGAGTGCACTTTCCGAAATTCCGAGTTTTGCGGCCGCAGCCGCATGCCTGTCGCCATCCGCAATGCATTTAAGCGCTTCGATCTGAGCTTTGGTAAGCTCTTGCGGTGGCTCGGTCATGTCGTGAAGCCGATGGACCAGTGCTTCTATCTGTTCGATCTCGGCATCAAAAAATTCCCGATCTGCTCGCCCCACACTTGCAATAGTCCTGGAGCTTATGGGCCCGCAGGAGATCGTCGCGCCATACCTCAATCCGAACTTTGCCGCCTGCTGGAATATGCCAAACGGGTCCGGTACGTTTTCACTGCTCCACCGGGTCGAGCCGGTGGCGCTGAAGCCCCACGCGGTCATCGGATCGCGAAGGACATAGCCGTTTTCGGTATAGTGGTCCATCCAAGCCTGGTCATAGGTCTGCAACGTCATCAGCGGCGCGGTAAACCGGATATGAAGTCCGAGAAAATACCCCATGGGCGCCAAGGCATCCAGCGTCTGAAGTTCCCGATCAAAGACTGACTTTTCGAACATGTCTTTTTAGACAAGTTGCAGGAAACGCGGTCAACCATAAATTGAACACCGTGACTCGCAGTTAATTCAGACCCCGGAGTAGCCAGTGAAGGCGATACATCCCAACCTTTTCACACAGGTCATGCGTTTGCCCGAGGGCGTGCGTACAGACCTGCTGGAGTTCCTGGGCGCAACCCCCGTCGTGGATGAGCAGCTCAGACAAATGATCGCAGATGTGACCAGACGGCTGGAAATCGGCCCCGTGCAGGAAGACGCCCGCCGCGCGCAGTAAGCCCGTCTGACACAACGAAAAAACCCCGCCATCAACTGGCGGGGTTTTTCATTTCCGGTCGATGGGGAAGGCTCAGCCTTCCATCGCCTCTTCCGCTTCCAGGCGGGCGCGATCCGCGGCGCCCTTGGCATCCACGTCACGGTCGACGAATTCGATGATCGCCATCGGTGCCATGTCGCCATAGCGGAAACCGGCCTTCAGGATGCGCACATAGCCGCCGTTGCGGTCTTTGTAGCGCGGGCCGAGCACCTCGAACAGTTTCTCGACATAGGCATCCTGCTTCAGCCGCGATGCGGCCAGACGGCGCGAATGCAGATCGCCCTTCTTGCCCAGCGTGATCAACTTTTCGACGATCCGGCGCAGCTCCTTGGCCTTGGGCAGAGTCGTCTTGATCTGTTCGTGTTCGATGAGAGAGCCGGCCATGTTCGCGAACAGCGCCTTGCGGTGTTCATGGGTGCGGTTCAGGCGGCGGTAGCCTTTAGCGTGACGCATGTTAATCTCCTAAGTCGTCGTTTTGCTTTGTCCGGCGGTGCCTGGTCCTGGCGCCGCTCTCCTTGGGGCTTTGGCCCATATGTTCCCCGCCTGCGCGGGCATTTTACGGGGGCCGTTTACGCCACGGCCCCCGAATCTGTCAATCTCAGAACTGGTCTTCGAACTTCTTGGCCAGATCCTCGATGTTTTCCGGCGGCCATTCCTCGACATCCATGCCCAGGTGCAGGCCCATGCCAGACAGCACTTCCTTGATCTCGTTCAGCGATTTGCGGCCGAAGTTCGGCGTGCGCAGCATCTCTGCCTCGGTCTTCTGGATCAGATCGCCGATGTAAACGATGTTGTCGTTCTTCAGGCAGTTCGCGGACCGCACCGAAAGCTCCAGCTCGTCGACCTTCTTCAGAAGCAGCGGGTTGAACTCGAGCCCGTCGTCCTCGTCCATGCGGCCGGCCTGCTCGGGCTCTTCGAAGTTCACGAAGATCGAAAGCTGATCCTGCAGGATACGCGCGGCATAGGCCACCGCGTCATCCGGCGTCAGCGAGCCGTCGGTTTCCACCTTCATGGTCAGCTTGTCATAGTCCAGCACCTGGCCCTCGCGGGTGGGCTGCACGTCATAGGCGACCTTCTTGACCGGCGAATAGATCGCGTCGATCGGGATCAGACCGATGGGCGCATCCTCGGGGCGGTTCTTGTCAGCGGCGACATAGCCCTTGCCGGTGTTCACGGTCAGCTCCATGAACAGGTCGGCGCCCTCGTCCAGGTGGCAGATCACGTGGTCTTTGTTCAGAACCTCGATCCCGGCCGATTCGGAAATCTGGCCGGCGGTCACTACGGCGGGGCCCTTGGCGGCGATCGAAAGGCGCTTGGGCCCTTCGGCCTCCATGCGGATCGAAACCCCCTTCAGGTTCAGAACGATGTCGGTCACATCCTCGCGGACACCCGCGACCGAGGAAAACTCATGCAGCACGTTGTCGATCTGCACGCTGGTGATGGCGGCACCCTGAAGCGACGACATCAGAACCCGGCGCAGCGCGTTGCCAAGGGTCAGGCCGAAACCGCGCTCCAGCGGTTCGGCGATCACCGTCGCCTGACGCGCGGGATCGTTGCCCGGCTTCACTTCCAGCTGGGTCGGCTTGATCAGTTCTTGCCAATTTCGGTGGATCATGCGTGTCTCCTCAATCCCTGTTTCCGGCCCATGTCCAAAGCAGGAAACGCCCGAGGTAATAATACGGATTCGGGCCGCGCGTCAGCACGGCCCGAAATTGATAAGTCTGGTCAGACCCGGCGGCGTTTCGGCGGGCGGCAACCATTGTGGGCAATCGGCGTCACATCGCGGATCGAGGTGATGTTGAACCCGACGGCAGCCAGAGCGCGCAGCGCGCTCTCACGGCCCGAGCCGGGGCCCTGCACCTCGACCTCGAGGGTCTTCACACCATGTTCCTGTGCCTTCTTGCCTGCGTCTTCGGCAGCCATCTGAGCGGCATAGGGCGTCGATTTCCGCGATCCCTTGAACCCCATCGTACCGGCGGACGACCACGAGATCGCGTTGCCCTGCACATCGGAGATCAGGATCTTGGTGTTGTTGAACGAGCTGTTCACATGCGCCACACCTGCGGCGATGTTCTTGCGCTCTTTCTTCTTCGTGCGTGTCTTTTCACGTGCCATGTCTGAGCGCTCCCCTTACTTCTTCTTGCCGGCGATGGCTTTTGCCGGGCCCTTGCGGGTGCGGGCGTTCGTATGGGTGCGCTGGCCGCGGACCGGAAGGCCGCGACGATGGCGCAGGCCGCGATAGCAGCCAAGATCCATCAGGCGCTTCACGTTCATCTGCACTTCGCGGCGCAGGTCACCTTCGACGGTGAAATTCGCATCGATGTACTCGCGAACGGCCAGAACCTCGGCATCCGACAGTTCGTTCACGCGGCGGGAGGCTTCGATGCCGACCGCTTCGCAGATCGTGCCTGCGGCGGCCGGGCCGATGCCGTGGATATAGGTCAGTGCGATGGGGACGCGTTTCCCCGTCGGGATGTTGACGCCAGCAATACGTGCCAAGACGGTTTTTCCTTTTGTTGCGGTTCCGTAGCGCCAGAACCTTTTTTCACAACTGTCACACGAAGGCGTCCTGCCTTCGTGCCATGCTTAAATCTCTTGCTGTCGGCTGGGCGCTGTTCCACGACAGGCAAAGCGATTCTTGTTCGAGACGCTGTGCCTATGGCGTTTTCCGCGCCGGGTCAAGGGGCGTATTTACGCTTTGTCAAGCACTGCCTTGATCGACTTCGCCACAACATCGATATCGGCCAGACCGTCCACCACCGAAAGATCGCCCTTGGCATAGAAATAGCCGATCAGGGGCGAGGTCTTCTTGTAATATTCCATCAGGCGGGTGCGCAGGCTTTCCTCGTTGTCATCGGCGCGGCGCTTGAGGTTGGTAGAGCCGCAGACATCGCAAATGCCCTCAACCTTGGTGGGCCTGGTTTCGTCGTGATAAACCTCGCCGCAATTGCCGCAGGTGTAACGGCCGGTGATACGGGCCACCAGCGCCGTATCGTCGACGCGCATCTCGATCACCGCATCAAGCTTCTGATCCAGGTTGCCCAGCAGTTCCGCCAGCGCATCGGCCTGGGCCAGGGTCCGCGGGAAACCATCGAAGATAAAGCCGCCGGCCTGTTCGCCTTCCAGCTTCTCCTTGATCAGGCCGATCACGATCTCGTCGGTGACAAGGCCGCCGCGATCCATCACCTCGGCCACGCGCTTGCCCATCTCGGTTCCCGAGCTGCGTGCATCGCGCAGCATGTCCCCGGTCGAGAGCTGGATCATGCCCCGCTCGTCCACGAGCTTGCGGGCCTGGGTTCCCTTGCCCGCACCCGGCGGGCCCAGAAGAATGATGTTCATCGGCGAGCTGTCCCCTTCTTGCCGCTGCGGCGTTTGCCCCGCAGCTGAGATTTTTCGATCAGCCCTTCATACTGATGTGCCAGCAGATGCGACTGAACCTGGTTGATCGTGTCCATCGTCACGGAAACCACGATCAGCACCGAAGTGCCCCCAAAGTAGAACGGAATGTTGAGCTGCGAACGCAGGATTTCCGGAAACAGGCAGACCAGCGCCAGATAACCGGCGCCCAGCACCAGAACCCGCGCCACCACGTAGTCGAGATATTCCGCGGTTTTCTTGCCGGGCCGGATACCGGGCACAAAGCCGTTCTGGCTTTTGAGGTTGTCGGCCACCTCGTCGGTCTTGAACGCCACGTTATAGGTGTAGAAATACGTGAAGAACACGATCATCGCGGTGAAGAACAGCAGATAGAGCGGCTGCCCCGGCCCGAAATAGGCCAGCAGCGTCGACATGAACGGCCCGGTCTGCGCGTGCGAGAAAGTGGCGATCGTGGTCGGCATCAGCAGCAGCGACGAGGCGAAGATCGCCGGGATCACGCCGGCCGGGTTCACTTTGATCGGCAGATGGCTGGAGCCGCCGTCATAGATCTTCATCCCGACCTGACGACGCGGATACTGGATATGGATCTTGCGCAGGGCGCGCTCCATGAACACCACGAAGGCGATGACGACAATCACCATCACGATCACCCCGACGATCACGGCAGGCGAAACCGCGCCCGACCGGCCCTGGCTCAGGAACTGCGCCACCGCGCCCGGAACCTCGGCGATGATGCCCACGAAGATGATCAGCGAAATGCCGTTGCCCACGCCGCGCGCGGTGATCTGCTCGCCCAGCCACATCAGGAACATGGTACCGCCGACCAGCGTGATCACGGTGGCCGCGCGGAAGAACCAGCCCGGATCGGTGACAAGCCCGCCCGCCTCAAGGCTGACGGCCAGGCCATAGGCCTGGAACGTGGCCAGAAGCACCGTGCCGTAGCGGGTGTACTGGTTGATCTTCTTGCGCCCCTGCTCGCCCTCTTTCTTGAGGCTCTCGAGCTGGGGAACCATCGCCGTCAGAAGCTGCACGATGATCGAGGCCGAGATATAGGGCATGATGCCCAGGGCGAAGATACCCATCCGCCCCAGCGCGCCGCCGGTGAACATCGACAGGATGCCGCCGATGCCGGCCGCCGCCTGTTCCATGAAATCACGCAGCGCGCCGCCGTCGATGCCCGGAACCGGAATATAGGTGCCAAGGCGATAGACGATCAGAAGGCCGATGGTGAATAAGATCCGCTGCCGCAGCTCGGTGGCCTTGCCGAAGGCCCCCCAGCTCATGTTCGCGGCCATTTGCTCTGCTGCAGATGCCATGCCCTGTCTCTTTCATGACGGCGCCGCCAAACCGGTTTCCGGTCAGGCGGCGCTAGGAAAACCTGAGTGTGATGTAAGCGGCGAACGCGCCGCCCACAACCATTTATTCGGCCGCAGTCGCAGACGTGACCGAAAGAGAGCCGCCAGCCTTGGCCACCGCGTCCACGGCAGACTTCGACGCGCCGGTGACCGAGAGATCGACCTTGGCGGTGAAATCGCCCTTGGCCAGCACCCGGACGCCATCCAGCTTGCGGCGAACCAGGCCGCTTGCGATCAGCGCGTCTTCGGTGATGGCCGCGCCGGCGTCCAGCTTGCCCTCGTCGATGAACTTCTGGATCAGACCCAGGTTCACCACGGCGAATTTCTTGCGGTTGGGCTTGTTGAAGCCACGCTTCGGCAGACGCTGGTAAAGCGGCATCTGGCCGCCCTCATAGCCCTTGATCGCCACACCCGAACGGGATTTCTGACCCTTGATACCACGGCCACCGGTCTTGCCGGTGCCCGAGCCGGGGCCCCGGCCGATCCGCTTGCGGGATTTGGTCGCGCCCGCGTTGTCGCGCAGTTCATGCAGTTTCATGTCGCTTCTCCTTTGCCGGATGCGGCCCCCAGCGACGGGAGCGGCCGACCACGGCGTTTCTGACTGTCATCCCCGCCCCGGCGGGGAACAACGCTTCTAATGCAGCGGCGAAAGCCGGCGATCCCCGCTTGCGCGGGGAGGCCGGCCCGGCTTCAGCCGCGCTCTTCGACGATTTCCACCAGATGCGGGATCTTGCGGATCATGCCCCGCACTGCCGGAGTGTCTTCCAGCTCGCGCGTGCGGTGCATCTTGTTCAGGCCCAGGCCCACCAGCGTCTGGCGCTGGATGGCGGGGCGGCGGATCGGGCTGCCGATCTGCTTTACAACGATGGTCTTTGCCATGTGACCCTCTCCTTACGCTTCGGCCGCAACCGGCGCTTCGGCGTCGGTTTCAGGCTTTTTCAGGATGTCGGCGACCTTCTTGCCACGGCGCTGCGCGACCAGACGGGGCGAGCTTTCCTTGGTCAGGCCGTCGAGGGTGGCGCGGATCATGTTGTAGGGGTTCTGGCTGCCGATCGACTTGGCGACCACATCCTGAATGCCCAGCATTTCGAACACAGCCCGCATCGGACCACCGGCGATGATGCCGGTACCCTGCGGCGCGGTGCGCATCACGACCTTGCCGGCGCCATGGCGGCCTTCCATGTCGTGATGCAGCGTGCGGCCTTCGCGCAGCGGCACACGCATCAGGTTGCGCTTGGCCTGTTCGGTGGCCTTGCGAATCGCCTCGGGCACCTCTTTGGCCTTGCCCTTGCCGAAGCCGACACGGCCCTTCTGATCACCCACGACCACAAGCGCGGCAAAGCCGAAGCGTTTACCACCCTTCACGGTCTTGGATACGCGGTTGATCGCCACGAGACGATCGGCGAATTCCGGGGTTTCCTCGCGTTCGCGACGATTGTCCCGGCGTTTTGGATCTCTTGCCATCTGTCGTCTCCTTAGAACTTCAGGCCGCCTTCACGGGCAGCTTCGGCCAGAGCCTTGACCTTCCCGTGAAAGAGGAAACCACCACGATCGAAGAAGCAGTCTTCGATGCCGGCCTTCTTGGCCCGCTCTGCGATTGCCGCACCAACCTTGGCCGCAGCTTCGACGTTGTTCTTGCCAACGACGCCCAGATCCTTCTCGAGCGAGGAGGCCGAGGCGAGCGTCACGCCGTTCACATCGTCGATCAGCTGCACGCTGATGTTCTTGTTGCTGCGATGCACCGACAGGCGCGGACGGCCATTGGCCATCTTCCGCAGTTTGTTCCGAACGCGCAGACGGCGCTTCAGAAACAGATCTCGTTTACTGTTTGCCATTTTGCGTCCTTACTTCTTCTTGCCTTCCTTGCGGAAGATGAATTCGCCCTTATAGCGGATACCCTTGCCTTTATAAGGCTCGGGCTTGCGCCATTCGCGAATGTTTGCTGCGACCTGACCGACCAGTTGCTCGTCGGTGCCCTCGATCATGATCTGGGTCTGCTTCGGGGCGGTGACGGTTACACCGGCCGGCACCTCGAAGTTGACCTCGTGGCTCAGGCCCAGCGACAGCTTCAGGGTGTTGCCCTGCATCTGCGCCCTGTAACCCACACCCTGGATCTCAAGCTCTTTCGTGAAACCGCCGCTCACGCCCTGCACCAGGTTCTGAACCATGGTGCGCGACATGCCCCATTGCTGGCGCGCCCGCTTGGACGACCCGCGCGGGGTGACGGTGACCGTGTTGTCTTCCACCTTCAGGGTGACATCGTCGGTCGCGGTGAAGCTGCGGGCGCCTTTGGGGCCCTTCACTTCAACGGTCTGGCCGGAGACGGACGCCGAAACACCCGACGGCAGCTCGACCGGTCTTTTACCAATGCGAGACATACCAAACCCCCTTAGAAGACCGTGCAGAGCACTTCGCCGCCAACGTTGGCCGACCGTGCTGCTGCATCCGACATCACGCCCTTGGACGTGGAGACGATGGAGACACCCAGGCCCTGACGGACCGACGGGATATCCTTGACACTCATATAAACGCGGCGGCCCGGCTTCGAGACCCGCTTGAGCTCGCGGATCACAGGGGTGCCCTCGTAATATTTGAGGCTGATTTCAAGCTCCGGCATCCCGAGGGTGCTGGTGGCTTCTTCATAGCCGCGGATATAGCCTTCGTCCTTGAGCACATCCAGAACCCAGGCGCGAAGCTTGGAGGCCGGCGTGCGGACGGTGGATTTCCCGCGCAGCTGCGCGTTGCGGATACGGGTGAGCATATCGCCGACAGGATCGTTTACTGACATATCAAACCCTCCTTACCAGCTGGACTTAACCATGCCGGGGATCTGGCCCTGAGAGCCGAGTTCCCGAAGCATGATCCGCGACACTTTCAGCTTGCGGTAATACGCATGCGGACGACCGGTCAGCTCACAACGGTTGTGCAGCCGGGTCGCGGAAGAGTTGCGGGGCAGTTTCGCCAGTTTCAGACGCGCCTTGAAACGTTCTTCCATCGGCAGGTCTTCGTTATTCGCGATCTCTTTCAGAGCGGCACGCTTGGCGGCGTATTTGTCCACCAGCTTCTGGCGCTTCTTCTCGCGTTCGATCATTGCTTTCTTAGCCATGTTCTCTCTCTCCCGCTGCTTCAGCTGTTGAAGGGCATGTTGAAATGCTTCAACAGCGCCTTCGCTTCCGCGTCGGTTTTCGCGGTGGTGGCAATCACGATGTCCATGCCCCAAACCTCATCGACCTTGTCGAAATCGATCTCGGGGAACACGATGTGCTCTTTCAGGCCCATGGCATAGTTGCCGCGGCCATCGAAGGATTTGCCGGAAACGCCGCGGAAGTCGCGGATACGCGGCATGGCGACGGTGATCAGACGATCCAGGAATTCATACATCCGGTCGCCGCGCAGGGTCACCTTGGTGCCCAGCGGCATGTCTTCGCGGACACGGAAACCGGCGATCGACTTCTTGGCCTTGTTGATCACGGCCTTCTGGCCGGCAATCGCGGTCAGGTCGGCTTCGGCCGATTTGACCTTCTTGGAATCCTTCACCGCCTCGGCGCCACAACCGATGTTCAGCACGATCTTGTCGAGGCGCGGAATCATCATGTCGTTGGAATAGCCGAACTCTTCCTTCAGAGTGGCGCGGATCTGATCCTTGTAGACCGCCTTCAGGCGCGGGGTATAGGTTGCAACGTCAAGCATCAGACAGCCTCCCCGGTGGTTTTGGCATAACGAACCTTCTTGCCCTCTTCCACGCGGAAGCCGACGCGGGTGGCCTTGCCGTTCGCGTCGCTCAGGGCCAGATTCGACAGGTCGATCGGCATGGCGACGGGAACGCGGCCACCCTGGCTGTTTTGCGATTGCTTGGTGTGGCGGATGGCGATGTTCACGCCCTCGACCACGGCCTTGCCGGCCTTCGGGTCAACCGACGAAATCTCGCCCGACTTGCCCTTGTCCTTGCCGGCCAGCACGATGACCTTGTCACCTTTGCGGAGTTTGGCAGCCATTACAGCACCTCCGGAGCAAGCGAGATGATTTTCATGAAGTTCTTGGCGCGCAGCTCACGAACGACCGGGCCGAAGATACGGGTGCCGATCGGCTCGTTGTTGTTGTTCAGGATCACCGCGGCGTTCCGGTCGAACCGGATGGCGGTGCCGTCTTCGCGGCGAACTTCTTTGGCGGTGCGTACGACGACGGCCTTGCGGACGTCCCCTTTCTTCACGCGACCGCGCGGGATGGCTTCCTTCACCGAGACGACAATGATGTCGCCGACGGAGGCGTATTTACGCTTGGAACCACCCAGAACCTTGATGCACTGCACCCGGCGAGCGCCGGAGTTGTCAGCTACATCCAGATTGGTCTGCATCTGGATCATGTGGTTTCTCCCGACCTTTGGGGACTTCCCCCAGGGTTTCGATCAAACCGGAATGTGATAACCGATAATCTTCAGAGACACGCTTCAGCCCTTGCCCGCTTCATCGCCGTATTCAGCGAAGAGAGCCACAAGGATTGACGCGCGCCGCGTCGGATCAGTTGGCAACCACCTCCCAGCGTTTCGTTTTCGAAATCGGCGCGCATTCCTGAATGCGGACGGCGTCGCCAACCTTGAATTCGTTCTTCGGATCGTGAGCCCGGTATTTCTTGGACTTACGAATGGTCTTCTTCAGAACCGGATGCGTGAAGCGGCGCTCGACCGAAACCGTTACGGTCTGGTCATTCTGGTCGCTCGTCACGGTGCCTGCGAGGATGCGTTTGGGCATGTGTCGTGCTCCTTAATTCGCCGCCGCTTCAGCGGCTTTCTGGTTCAGAACCGTCTTCACACGGGCAACGTCACGACGGACGATCCGCATGCGGGCGGTGTTTTCGAGCGCGCCGGTGGCCTGCTGAAAGCGCAGGTTGAACGCCTCTTTCTTCAGGCTGGCCAGATCTTCACGAAGCTGGTCCGGCGATTTGTCACGCAGGTCTTGTGCGTTCATGGTTTCGTCCTTTCAACATCACCGGCAGGCCCCTACGCGCAACTGCGCGGGTCACCCTGATTCCAGTGGAGTTCTTGGTGAAGGCTGCGCAATACACGGGGTTCGCCTCCACATCAACCCCTTTGATCGGAAAAGCCGGATCTGAGGGAAAACTCCGCCCCGGCCCGGGCTCCGGCGCAACCATCCCCCCTCGCCCCGCCGGGCGCGCTGGTCTATGACACATCCCATGCCAAAGATCGATTCCCTCTTCGTCACCCGCCTCTACCGCGCCGCCCTGACCGAGTTCGGCGACGCCATTGAAACCTCCGAACTGGAGGCCGCGTGTTACTCCATCGCCGAGGATGACGAGGCCGGGCACGACTGGTGCGAAGCCAACGGCTATCCCGGCTACACAAGCTATGCCTCGCTGACCGACCTGCCCTGGCGCTTTCCGGTGTTTCAGGATCTGGTGACGACCCTCGACAAACACGTGGCCGCCTTCGCCGAGGATCTGGAATTCGATCTCGAGGGCCGCAAGCTGAAGCTCGAGGATATCTGGATCAACATCCTGCCCGAGGGTGGCAGCCACAGCTCTCACCTGCATCCGCATTCGGTGATCTCGGGCACCACCTATGTGGCGATGCCCGGCGGCGCCTCGGCGCTGAAGCTGGAGGATCCGCGCTCGGCCCGGATGATGGCCGCCCCCGCCCGCCGCAAGGATGCGCGCGAAGAGTTGCGGCAGTTCATCTATGTGGCGCCCACCGCCGGCGAAGTGCTGCTTTGGGAAAGCTGGCTGCGCCACGAGGTGCCGATGAACATGGCCGAAGAAGAGCGGATCTCGGTCAGCTTCAACTATAGCTGGGAGTGAGCGGCCAGCCGCCCCCCCCGCGCGACGTACGCACAAGCAAAAGCCCCCGCCGATCGCTCGGCGGGGGCTTTCGATTTCCGTTGACCGGAACTTACCAGTCTTCGCGCTGAACGATGCGGGTCTTCAGCGGCAGCTTCATCGCGGCCAGGCGCAGAGCCTCGCGCGCGACAGCCTCGGTCACGCCGTCGATCTCGAACATCACGCGGCCGGGCTTGACCTTGGCGGCCCAGTAATCGACCGAGCCCTTGCCCTTACCCATCCGGACTTCCGTGGGCTTCGACGACACGGGCGTGTCGGGGAAGATACGGATCCAGACACGGCCCTGACGCTTCATGTGCCGGGTCATCGCGCGGCGAGCCGCCTCGATCTGACGCGCGGTCACACGCTCGGGCTGGGTGGCCTTGAGACCGAAGGTGCCGAAGTTCAGGTCGAACCCGCCCTTGGCCTGCCCGCTGATGCGGCCTTTGTGCATCTTGCGGAATTTTGTACGCTTTGGTTGCAGCATCTCATCTACTCCTTAGCGCCGGCCGCCGGCGCCACGCGGCGCGGGACCTTCCTGAAGCTCCTGCTGGCGACGGTCACGGGCAGACGGGTCATGCTCCATGATCTCACCTTTGAAGATCCAGACTTTGATACCAATGATGCCATAGGGCGTTTCCGCCTCGTAGTTGGCATAGTCGATGTCGGCGCGCAGCGTGTGCAGCGGCACCCGGCCCTCGCGGTACCACTCGGTCCGCGCGATCTCGGCACCGCCCAGACGGCCGGCGACGTTCACACGAATACCCAGGGCCCCCATGCGCATGGCGTTCTGCACGGCGCGCTTCATGGCGCGGCGGAAGGAAACCCGGCGCTCCAGCTGCTGTGCGATGCTTTCGGCCACCAGCTGGGCGTCCAGCTCGGGCTTGCGCACCTCGACGATGTTCAGGTGCAGCTCGCTGTCGGTCATCGCCGCCAGCTTCTTGCGCAGGGTTTCGATATCGGCGCCTTTTTTGCCGATGATCACGCCCGGGCGCGCTGTGTGAATCGTCACCCGGCACTTCTTGTGCGGGCGCTCGATGATGATGCGGCTGACGCCGGCCTGCTTGCACTCTTCACGAATGAACTCACGCATCCGGAGATCCTCCAGCAGGAGGTTCCCGTAGTCCTTCGTGTCGGCGTACCAGCGGCTGTCCCAGGTGCGGTTGACCTGCAGGCGCATGCCGATCGGATTGACCTTATGACCCATTACGCTTGCTCCTCAACTTGACGCACCTTGATGGTGAGTTCCGAGAACGGCTTGACGATCTTGCCGAACCGCCCACGGGCCCGCGGGCGACCGCGCTTCATGGTCAGGTTCTTACCAACATAGGCCTCGGCCACGACCAGCTCGTCCACATCCAGATTGTGGTTGTTCTCGGCATTGGCGATGGCGGACTGAAGACATTTCTTCACGTCATCGGCGATCCGCTTTTTCGAGAAGGTCAGATCGGCCAGAGCCTTGTCCACCTTCTTGCCACGGATCATCTGCGCCACCAGGTTCAGCTTCTGCGGCGAGGTGCGAAGCATGCGGGTTTTCGCCATTGCCTCGTTCTCGGCCACGCGGCGGGCGTTCTTTTCCTTACCCATGACCGATTACCTCTTCTTCGCTTTTTTATCGGCCGCGTGGCCGTAATAGGTCCGCGTCGGCGCGTATTCACCGAATTTCTGGCCGATCATGTCTTCCGACACGTTGACCGGAATGTGCTTCTGGCCGTTGTAGACGCCAAACGTCAGGCCCACGAACTGGGGCAGGATCGTCGAGCGGCGCGACCAGATCTTGATAACTTCGTTGCGGCCGGATTCGCGGCTCTTCTCGGCTTTCTTCAGCACGTAAGAGTCGACGAAGGGGCCTTTCCAAACAGAACGCGACATGATTAGCGGCCCTTCTTCTTGGCGTGACGCGAGCGGATGATCAG
Source organism: Actibacterium naphthalenivorans (assembly GCF_014196965.1). Classification (GTDB taxonomy): domain Bacteria; phylum Pseudomonadota; class Alphaproteobacteria; order Rhodobacterales; family Rhodobacteraceae; genus Actibacterium_A; species Actibacterium_A naphthalenivorans. The sequence goes on from NZ_JACIEQ010000001.1 coordinate 1,069,828, forward strand.
CTTGCCCGACGCCTTGTTCCTATCACGGGTGCGGGCACCCTTGGTGGGCTTGCCCCAGGGCGTGACCGGATGACGGCCACCCGAGGTGCGGCCCTCACCACCACCATGCGGGTGATCAACCGGGTTCATGACCACACCACGCACCGACGGGCGGATGCCCTTGTGGCGGTTGCGGCCGGCCTTGCCGAGGTTCTGGTTGGAATTGTCGGGGTTCGACACGGCACCGACGGTGCACATGCATTCCTGACGCACCATCCGCAGCTCGCCCGAAGACAGGCGGATCTGGGCATAGCCACCGTCGCGGCCCACGAACTGGGCATAGGTGCCGGCGGCACGTGCGATCTGGCCGCCCTTGCCGGGCTTCATCTCGACGTTGTGCACGATCGTACCGATCGGCAGGCCGCTGAAGGGCATCGCGTTGCCCGGCTTCACATCAGCCTTGGCCGACGCGATCACCTGGTCGCCAACGCCAAGACGTTGCGGCGCCAGGATATAGGCCTGCTCGCCGTCGTCATATTTGATCAGCGCGATGAAGGCCGTCCGGTTCGGGTCATATTCGATCCGCTCGACGGTTGCGGCCACATCGAATTTCGTGCGCTTGAAATCCACGACGCGGTAAAGACGCTTCGCGCCACCGCCGCGGCGGCGCATTGTAATCCGTCCGGTGTTGTTCCGGCCGCCCTTCTTGGCCAAACCCTCGGTAAGGGATTTGACCGGACGTCCTTTCCAAAGCTCCGAACGGTCGATCAGAACCAGCCCACGCTGGCCTGGCGTCGTCGGCTTATACGACTTGAGTGCCATGCTTTCTGTCTTCCGTTAGCTTGGAGGCGTTATGCCCCGGTTAGAAACAACCTCGGCCCCGGAGAACCGGGGCCGAAGATTCGCAGCCTTCTATCAGAGGCCCGTAGAGACGTCGATAGTGTTACCCTCTTCCAGGGTGACATAGGCCTTCTTGACGTCCTTGCGCTTGCCCAGCATGCCGCGGAACCGCTTGGATTTGCCTTTGGTGATGGTCGTGTTCACGGCCTTCACCTTGACACCAAACAGGTTTTCGATGGCTTCCTTGATCTGCGGCTTGTTCGCCTCCATCGCCACTTCGAACACCACGGCGCCGTTTTCGGACGCCATCGTGGCCTTCTCGGTGATGACCGGCTTGCGGATCACGTCGTAATGTTCTGCCTTCGCGCTCATTTCAGTCGAGCCTCCAGTGCTTCGACACCCGCCTTCGTGAGCACCAGCGTGTCACGCTTCAGGATGTCATAAACATTCGCGCCGACCGACGGCAGCACATCGAGACCTTCGATGTTCCGCGCGGCCTTGGCGAAGTTTTCATTCACCTGCGCCCCGTCGATCACCAGCGCGCGCTTCCAGCCCAGGTTCTTCACCGCCTTGGCCAGCGCCGAGGTCTTGGCTTCGGCCAGATCGGCGGTGTCGATGATGACCAGCTCACCCGCAACCGCCTTGGCGGACAGCGCATGGCACAGGCCAAGCTTGCGGAACTTCTTGGTCAGCTCGTGGCCGTGGCTGCGCGGGGTCGGGCCCTTATAGATACCACCCTTGCGGAAGATCGGCGCGTTGCGGTCACCGTGGCGTGCGCCGCCGGTGCCCTTCTGGCGATAGATCTTCTTGGTCGAGTAGCTGGTCTCCGAGCGGGTCTTCACCTTGTGGGTGCCGGCCTGCGCGTTGTTGCGCTGCCAGCGGACCACACGGTGCAGGATGTCCGCACGCGGCTCCAGGCCGAAGATCTCGTCGCCGAGATCAACGGTGCCGGCATTGCCGCCGTCCAGATTGATCACCTCAAGTTTCATGCTTCGCCTCCTTCGGCGGGCGCTTCTTCAGCGGCGGCTTCAACCTTGGCCGATTTCAGAGCCGCCGGCAGAACCAGATTCTCGGGAACCGGCTTCTTGACAGCGTCCTTGATCGTGACCCAGCCCCCCTTGGAGCCGGGAACCGCGCCCTTGACCATGATCAGGCCACGGTCGGCGTCGGTCTTGACGACCTGAAGGTTCTGGGTGGTGACACGGGCAGCACCCATGTGACCGGCCATCTTCTTGCCCTTGAACACCCGGCCCGGATCCTGACACTGACCCGTCGAACCGTGCGAGCGGTGGCTGATCGACACACCGTGAGAAGCCCGCAGACCCCCGAAGTTGTGCCGCTTCATCGCACCGGCAAAGCCCTTACCGATCGAGGTGCCCGAAACGTCCACGAACTGACCCGCGAAATAATGGTCGGCGGTGATTTCCTCACCCACGCCGATCAGGTTTTCCGGGGCCACGCGGAATTCCGCGATCTTCCGCTTCGGCGCAACATTGGCCTTGGCGAAATGGCCGCGCATCGGGGCCGATGTCCGCTTGGCCTTGGCCGTGCCCGCGCCGAGCTGAACGGCGGTATAGCCATCCGTCTCGGCCGTGCGCTGTGCCACGACCTGCAGGTTGTCGAGTTGAAGGACGGTCACGGGAATCTGCTTCCCGTCCTCCATGAACAGCCGGGTCATCCCGACCTTCTTCGCGATTACACCAGAGCGCATCTCGGGATACCCTCCTTAAACCTTGATCTCGACGTCGACACCGGCGGCCAGGTCGAGCTTCATGAGCGCGTCCACGGTCTGCGGGGTCGGGTCGATGATGTCGAGAAGCCGCTTGTGCGTGCGGATTTCCCACTGATCACGGGATTTCTTGTCAACGTGGGGACCACGCAGAACCGTGAATTTTTCAATTTTGTTCGGCAGCGGGATCGGGCCACGAACCTGAGCGCCGGTGCGCTTGGCAGTGTTCACGATTTCCTGCGTGCTGGCATCCAGCACACGGTAATCGAAGGCCTTCAGCCGGATGCGAATGTTTTGCGACTGCATGTCGGTGCCTTTCGCGGCTTAGAGTTGATAGGTGGAGCGAGGGTCATTCCCCGCCCCACGTCGAACCCGGAGGTCTTGGTTTACTCGATGATCTTGGAAACGACGCCTGCGCCGACGGTGCGGCCGCCTTCGCGGATGGCGAAGCGCAGCTTCTCTTCCATCGCGATCGGCGCGATCAGCTCGACCTCGAACTTCAGGTTGTCGCCCGGCATCACCATCTCGGTGCCCTCGGGCAGCGTCACGGTGCCGGTCACATCCGTCGTCCGGAAGTAGAACTGCGGCCGGTAGTTCGCGAAGAACGGCGTGTGCCGGCCACCCTCTTCCTTGGTCAGGATATAGGCTTCGGCCTCGAACTTCGTGTGCGGCGTCACCGAACCCGGCTTGCACAGAACCTGCCCGCGCTCCACGCCCTCACGGTCGATGCCGCGCAGCAGCGCGCCGATGTTGTCGCCGGCCTCACCACGATCGAGCAGCTTGCGGAACATTTCCACGCCCGTGCAGGTCGTCTTCTTGGTGTCGGTGATGCCCACGATCTCAAGCTCGTCGCCCACGTTCACGACGCCCCGCTCGACCCGACCGGTCACAACCGTGCCGCGGCCGGAAATCGAGAACACGTCCTCGATCGGCATCAGGAACGGCTGGTCGACCGCGCGCTCGGGCGTCGGGATGTATTCGTCCACCGCCGCCAGAAGCTCGCGGATCGAGTTCTCGCCGATCTCGGGATCGCGGCCTTCCAGCGCCGCCAGCGCCGAGCCCTTGATCACCGGAATGTCGTCGCCCGGATAGTCGTAGGACGACAGCAGCTCGCGGATCTCCATCTCCACCAGCTCCAGAAGCTCCTCGTCATCCACCTGGTCGACCTTGTTCATGTAGACGACCATGTAGGGGATGCCCACCTGGCGCCCCAGCAGGATGTGCTCGCGCGTCTGCGGCATCGGGCCGTCCGCCGAGTTCACGACCAGGATCGCCCCGTCCATCTGCGCCGCACCGGTGATCATGTTCTTCACATAGTCGGCGTGCCCGGGGCAGTCCACATGCGCGTAGTGACGGGTTTCCGTCTCGTATTCCACATGCGCGGTCGAGATCGTGATCCCGCGCGCCTTCTCTTCCGGCGCGCCGTCGATCTGATCATAGGCCTTGAAATCACCGTAATACTTCGTGATCGCCGCCGTCAGCGTCGTCTTGCCGTGGTCAACATGCCCGATCGTGCCGATGTTAACGTGCGGTTTGGTACGCTCAAACTTTTCCTTAGCCATGATGGCCTCCTCTATTCTTCGGGTGGCGGGGAGCCCGCCCTACAGTTGGTGGGTAGGGCGGGGTTCACCCCGCCACCCGGTTAAGCGTATTTCGCCTGAATTTCGTCCGAGATGTTCTGCGGAACCGGCTCGTAATGGTCGAACTGCATCGAGAAGTTGGCCCGGCCCGAAGACATCGAGCGCAGGTTGTTGATGTAGCCGAACATGTTGGCCAGCGGCACGAAGGCATTGACGACATTGGCGTTGCCGCGTGTCTCCTGCCCCTGCACCTGGCCCCGACGCGAGGTCAGATCGCCGATGATGCCGCCGGTATATTCCTCCGGGGTCACCACTTCGACCTTCATGATCGGCTCCAGCAGCTTGGCCCCGGCCTTTTTCAGACCTTCGCGCATGGCAGCCCGTGCCGCGATCTCGAACGCCAGAACGCTGGAGTCCACATCGTGATAGGCACCGTCGATCAGCGCGACCTTGAAGTCGATCACCGGGAAGCCAGCCAGCGGGCCGGAATCCATGACCGACTTGATCCCCTTCTCGACGCCCGGAATGTATTCCTTCGGGACGTTGCCGCCGACAATCTTCGATTCGAACGAATAGCCTTCGCCCGGCTCGGTCGGCGAGATGACCATCTTGACGCGCGCGAACTGACCGGACCCACCCGACTGTTTCTTGTGGGTATAGTCGATCTCGGCCTCGTGACCGATCGTCTCGCGGTAGGCCACCTGCGGCGCACCGATGTTGGCCTCGACCTTGAATTCGCGCTTCAGGCGGTCGACCAGGATGTCCAGGTGAAGTTCGCCCATGCCCTTCATGATCGTCTGACCGGATTCCAGATCGGTTTCCACGCGGAACGAGGGATCCTCGGCGGCCAGACGGGCCAGACCCTGAGACATCTTCTCCTGGTCGGCTTTGGTCTTGGGCTCGACAGCGATCTCGATCACCGGATCGGGGAAGGTCATGGTTTCCAGAACCACCGGATCGTTGACCGCGCACAGCGTGTCACCCGTGGTGGTGTCCTTCAGACCGGCCAGCGCGATGATGTCGCCGGCGAATGCCTCTTCGATCTCCTCGCGGTTGATCGAATGCATCATCATCATCCGGCCCACACGCTCTTTCTTGCCCTTGGTGGAGTTGAGCATGGTGTCGCCCTTCTTCAGCTGACCCGAATAGATCCGGGTGAACGTCAGGGAGCCGACGAACGGGTCGTTCATGATTTTGAACGCAAGGCCCGAAAACGCCATGTCATCATCCGCACGGCGGGGGATGTTGCGGGTCTCTTCTTCGTCGCCGGGCTTGAAGCCCATGTAGTCGACAACGTCCAGCGGGCTGGGCAGGTAATCGACAACAGCGTTCAGCAGCGGCTGAACACCCTTGTTCTTGAACGCCGAACCGCACAGAACCGGAACGAAGGTCATCGACAGGGTGCCCTTGCGGATCAGCTTGCGCAGGGTCGCCACGTCGGGCTCGTCGCCCTCGAGATAGGCTTCCATGGCATCGTCATCCATCTCGACGGCCATCTCGATCATCTCGCTGCGCATCTCGGCGGCCTTGTCGGCCAGCTCGGCGCGGATCGGGCGCAGTTCCCACGAAGCACCAAGGTCTTCGCCGGCCCAGACCCATTCCTTCATGGTCACCAGATCGACGATCCCCTCAAGCTCGGTCTCGGCGCCGATCGGCAGCTGGATCGGGCAGGGGCGCGCACCGGTGCGGTCTGCGATCATGTGAACGCAGTTGAAGAAATCGGCACCGATCTTGTCCATCTTGTTGACGAACACGATGCGCGGAACCTTGTACCGGTCGGCCTGGCGCCAGACGGTTTCGGTCTGGGGCTCGACGCCGGCGTTGGCGTCCAGAACCGCGACCGCACCGTCGAGCACGGCCAGCGAACGCTCGACTTCGATGGTGAAGTCCACGTGGCCGGGGGTGTCGATGATGTTCAGGCGATGCTTGGGCGTGTCGGGCGTCTTGCCGTCCTCGGTGCGTTCCCAGAACGTGGTCGTCGCAGCCGAGGTGATGGTGATGCCGCGTTCCTGCTCCTGCTCCATCCAGTCCATGGTGGCGGCGCCATCATGCACCTCACCGATGTTGTGCGATTTGCCGGTGTAGAACAGGATACGCTCCGAGCAGGTGGTCTTGCCTGCATCGATATGCGCCATGATACCGAAGTTGCGGTACCGTTCGAGGGGATATTCACGTGCCATTGGTTCGGTCCTAGGCCTGAAATGTTACCAGCGGTAATGGCTGAACGCTTTGTTCGCGTCGGCCATCTTGTGGGTGTCTTCGCGTTTCTTCACGGCGGAGCCACGGCTTTGAACGGCGTCGATCAGCTCTCCGGCCAGACGCTCTTCCATCGTGTTCTCGTTCCGCGCGCGGGAGGCCTTGATCAGCCAGCGGATCGCCAGCGCCTCGCGGCGCTCGGGGCGCACCTCAACGGGCACCTGATAGGTGGCACCGCCGACACGACGCGAACGCACCTCGACAGAGGGCTTCACGTTATCAAGCGCTTCCTGAAACACTTCGATCGGCGAGCGCTTCAGCTTGGTCTCAACCCGCTCCATCGCGCTGTACACGATACGCTCGGCGGCCGATTTCTTGCCGTCGATCATCAGGTTGTTCATGAATTTGGTCAGAACCCGATCGCCATATTTGGCGTCGGGCAGGACTTCGCGCTTTTCGGCAGCGTGACGACGGGACATACCAGTCTCTCCTTACTTCGGACGCTTGGCGCCGTATTTCGAACGACGCTGCTTACGGTCTTTGACGCCCTGGGTATCCAGCACACCACGCAGAATGTGGTAGCGAACACCCGGAAGGTCTTTTACCCGGCCGCCACGGATCAGGACCACAGAGTGTTCCTGAAGGTTGTGGCTTTCGCCCGGGATGTAACTGATGACCTCGAAACCATTGGTCAGGCGCACCTTGGCAACCTTCCGCATGGCCGAGTTCGGCTTCTTCGGTGTAGTCGTGTAAACGCGTGTGCAGACACCACGCTTCTGCGGACAAGCCTGCAGATGCATGGATTTCTGGCGCTTAACTTTCGGCTGCCGCGGCTTGCGGATCAGCTGTTGGATCGTCGGCATACCGGTTCCCCGTATTGCAACCATTCAAATTCGAAGCGCGCCCTGATTCGACAAAACGCGCAAATACCGCTGCGTCCCCTCGTTCGCGGGAACGACGCGGTGGAATTCCAGAGGATCGGGGCCTTGGGGCCCGGATCTTGACCACTTCAGTTCTGATTTCAGACCGCACGGGGCTTTCCCGACGGTCCGAGTGGGCGCGGTATATGGAGAGTCGGAAGCCTTGTCAACAGCGCTCAAGGATTGATTCACGCCATCGGCCGCCGGCGGGCGCGCCCCGCAAAACACAGCGGGCGCCCGAAGGCGCCCGTTGCAGATTTCAGCGCTGGCCGAGGGCCGGCCGGGGCTTACTCGTTCCGGCTTTCGGGCGTGTCCACCAGGCCGTAATCGTCGCCCCCCATCATGTCGTCGATCGGCGCGGCAAGGGCCGCGGCGGCCTCCGCCTCTGCCTGACGGGCGTCGAGCACCTTCTGGTCCCGCTCGGCGGCGATGCGGCGCACGCGCTGCGTGGCCCCGCCCGTACCGGCCGGGATCAGGCGGCCCACGATGACGTTCTCCTTCAGGCCGACCAGCTTGTCGCGCTTGCCCTGCACCGAGGCTTCGGTGAGCACGCGGGTGGTTTCCTGGAACGACGCGGCCGAGATGAACGACCGGGTCTGCAGCGACGCCTTGGTGATACCCAGCAGGATCGGCTGACCCTGCGCCGGGCGGCCACCCTTCGAGATCGCCTTGGCGTTGGCCTCGTCGAACTCTGCCTTGTCCACGTTCTCGCCTTTCAGAAGCGTGGTATCGCCGCTTTCCTGGATCTCCCATTTCTGCAGCATCTGGCGCACGATCACTTCGATATGCTTGTCGTTGATCTTCACGCCCTGCAGACGATACACATCCTGCACCTCGTCGATCATGTAATCAGCCAGGGCCTCGACCCCCATGATCGCCAGAATGTCATGCGGCGCCGGGTTGCCGTCCATGATGTAATCGCCCTTCTGAACGAAGTCACCTTCCTGAACCGGAATGTGCTTGCCCTTGGGCACCATGTATTCGACGGGCTCCATCGTGTCGTCACTGGGCTCGATCGTGATCCGGCGCTTGTTCTTGTAGTCGCGGCCAAAGCGCACGTAACCATCGATCTCGGCGATGATCGCGTGATCCTTGGGGCGCCGCGCCTCGAAGAGTTCGGCCACACGCGGCAGACCACCGGTGATGTCCTTCGTCTTCGCACCTTCGCGCGGGATACGCGCGACCACGTCACCGGCCTTGATCTCCTGCCCGTCCTCGACCGACAGAATAGCGTCCACCGACATCGGATAGGTCACCGGGTTGCCCGCGTCATTGCGCACAGGCTCTCCGCTGGCCGGATCCACGATGATGATCTCCGGCTTCAGATCGTTGCCCTTGGGCGCCGAGCGCCAGTCCGACACGATCTTCTGGGTCATGCCGGTGGCATCGTCAGTGTCTTCGCGCACCGAAATGCCCGAGACCAGATCGACGAATTTCGCCACACCGGCCTTCTCGGCGATGATCGGCAGGGTGTAAGGATCCCATTCGAACAGCTTGTCGCCGCGCGCGATCGTGGCGCCGTCGGCCACATGAACCTTGGTGCCATAGCCCAGCTTGTGGCTGGCCCGCTCGACGCCGTTCTCGTCCATCAGCGCCAGCACCATGTTCCGCCCCATGACGATATTCTCGCCCGCCGCATTCGCCAGCAGGTTGGCGTTGCGGAACTCCACCTTGCCGGCATGGCTGGCTTCCTGGAACGATTGCTGGCCACCCTGGGCGATACCGCCGATGTGGAAGGTCCGCATCGTCAGCTGGGTGCCGGGCTCGCCGATCGACTGCGCCGCGATGATGCCCACGGCCTCGCCGGTGTTCACCATAGTACCGCGTGCAAGGTCACGGCCATAGCACATGGCGCAGACGCCCTCTTCGGCCTCGCAGGTCAGCGGCGAACGTATCCGCACGCTGGCGACACCGGCCTTTTCGATGGCATCGGCCTTGCGCTCGTCGATCAGTTCGTTGCGCGACACGATCACCTCGTCGGTGGCCGGGCGCAGAACATCCTCGGCCGAGACGCGGCCCAGCAGACGTTCGCCCAGCGAGGAAACGACCTCGCCGTCGTTCACGGCCGCTTCGGCGGTGATCGCCAGATCGGTGCCGCAATCGCGCTGACGCACGATGCAATCCTGCGCCACGTCCACCAGACGCCGGGTCAGATAGCCCGAGTTCGCGGTCTTAAGCGCGGTATCGGCCAGACCCTTCCGGGCGCCGTGGGTCGAGTTGAAGTATTCAAGAACGGTCAGACCTTCCTTGAAGTTCGAGATGATCGGCGTTTCGATGATCTCGCCCGAGGGCTTGGCCATCAGGCCGCGCATGCCGCCCAGCTGTTTCATCTGGGCAGGCGAACCCCGCGCACCGGAGTGCGACATCATGTAGACAGAGTTCGGCTCTTTCTCGGCGCCCGCGTCATCGAAGCGCATCGCCGAGATTTCCGTCATCATCGCCGCGGCGACCTCGTCCGAGCATTTCGACCAGGCATCGACAACCTTGTTGTACTTCTCGCCCTGGGTAATCAGGCCGTCCATGTACTGCTGTTCGAATTCCTTGACCTGATCGCGCACGCCGTTGACGATATCCCACTTGCTGTCGGGGATCAGCATGTCATCCTTGCCAAAGCTGATGCCGGCCTTGAACGCCTCGCGGAAGCCCATGGTCATGATCTGGTCGCAGAAGATAACCGACTCCTTCTGGCCGCAATAGCGATAGACGGTGTCGATGACCTGCTGCACCTCTTTCTTGCGCAGCAGACGGTTCACCAGATCGAACGGCGCCTTGGCGTTCAGCGGCAGCAGCGCGCCAAGCCGTACCCGGCCCGGCGTGGTTTCGAACCGCTTGAAAACCTCGTTGCCCTCATCGTCGATCTGCTTGATCCGCGCCTGGATCTTGGAGTGCAGATGCACCTCGCCGGCATTCAGGGCATGCTCGATCTCTTCGACCGAACCGAAGACCATGCCTTCGCCCTTCATGCCCTTGCGTTCCAGCGTGATGTAATAGAGGCCCAGGATCATATCCTGCGACGGCACGATGATCGGCGCGCCGTTGGCGGGCGACAGCACGTTGTTGGTCGACATCATCAGCACACGCGCTTCCAGCTGGGCCTCGAGGCTCAGCGGCACGTGAACAGCCATCTGGTCGCCGTCGAAGTCGGCGTTGAACGCCGAGCACACCAGCGGGTGAAGCTGGATCGCCTTGCCTTCGATCAGCGTGGGCTCGAACGCCTGAATGCCAAGCCGGTGCAGCGTGGGCGCCCGGTTCAGCATGACCGGGTGCTCGCGGATCACCTCGTCGAGGATATCCCACACCTCGGGGCGCTCTTTTTCCACCAGCTTCTTGGCCTGCTTGACGGTGCTCGAAAGCCCCTTCGCCTCAAGCCGGCTGTAGATGAACGGCTTGAACAGCTCCAGCGCCATCTTCTTGGGCAACCCGCACTGATGCAGCTTCAGCTCCGGCCCGGTCACGATCACCGAACGGCCCGAGAAGTCGACCCGTTTCCCCAAAAGGTTCTGGCGGAACCGGCCCTGCTTGCCCTTCAGCATGTCCGAAAGCGATTTCAGCGGGCGCTTGTTGGCCCCCGTGATCACCCGGCCCCGGCGGCCGTTGTCGAACAGCGCATCGACCGATTCCTGCAGCATCCGCTTTTCGTTGCGCACGATGATATCGGGCGCGCGCAGCTCGATCAGCCGCTTCAGGCGGTTGTTCCGGTTGATCACCCGGCGATACAGATCGTTCAGATCCGAGGTGGCGAACCGGCCACCGTCCAGCGGCACCAGCGGGCGCAGCTCGGGCGGGATCACCGGCACGACGGTCAGGATCATCCATTCCGGGCGGTTGCCGGATTCCAGGAAGCTTTCAACCACCTTCAGGCGCTTGATGATCTTCTTGGGCTTCAGCTCGCCGGTGGCTTCCTTCAGTTCTTCGCGCAGACGGTCGGCCTCGGCCTCCAGATCAATCTGGCTCAGCATCTCGCGGATGGCCTCGGCGCCGATGCCGGCGGTGAACGCGTCCATGCCGAACGCGTCCTGCGCGTCCATGAACTCTTCCTCGGTCATCATCTGGCCATAGGTCAGATCGGTCAGGCCGGGCTCGATCACCACGTAGTTCTCGAAATACAGCACCCGCTCCAGGTCGCGCAGCGTCATGTCCAGCATCAGGCCGATGCGGCTGGGCAGCGATTTCAGGAACCAGATATGGGCGACGGGGGCGGCCAGCTCGATATGGCCCATCCGCTCACGGCGCACCTTCTGCAGCGTCACCTCGACACCGCATTTCTCGCAGACGACGCCGCGATATTTCATGCGCTTGTACTTGCCGCACAGGCATTCGTAATCCTTGATCGGGCCAAAGATACGCGCGCAGAACAGGCCGTCACGCTCAGGCTTGAACGTGCGGTAGTTGATCGTCTCAGGCTTCTTGATCTCGCCATAAGACCAGCTGAGGATACGCTCCGGCGAGGCCAGAGAGACCTTGATCTCGTCGAATTGCTTCGGCGGGGTCAGCGGGTTGAACGGGTTTGTCGTCAGTTCCTGGTTCATGATCGTTCCTTCTCCTGAACGGGTCAGGTAAAACTCTTGTCCTGGGCGTCGGCCTTGTCGAGGAGCCAACGATAGATACGGAAATTTGCGTGTTCAGCCACAGCCTTGCGCAGCATCGGGTTCTGGTCGGTGGGCGGCGACAGCGTAATCACCTCGTCAAGCGGATCTTCCCGCGGCGCATCCACCTCGAGAAAGCGGTAAAGCCGCGGCAGGCTCGTTCCCGCGATCAGCAGATCGTGGAAACAGAAGATGCCCACCTGATCCGGGCGCCGGCCCAGCTCTTTCTTGGTGCGCAGCAGGCTGTCGTTCCACTCCTGCATCGCGGCAAGAAAACCGCGCGTCGGCGCCCAGCCATCCTGAGGGTCTTTCGCCCGCCGCTCATAGCTTTCGGCCACCGAGAACGGATCACGCAGAATATAGACAACCTTGCACCCCGGGAAAGCCGCGAACAGCGTCTCGAAATCGTCGGTTATCCGCGGGATCTTGTCCCCCACCAGCTTCGCCGCCCCGATCCCCGCGCCGTGGGCCGCGCGAAACCCCGACAATGCGTCGTAATGGGTATCGCCGTCCTGAACGCTCAGAAACCGCTCCGGCTCGAAATGGGCGGGGGTCAGGCCGCCGGTCTTGTACAGCTTCGCGAAACGCTCATGCCCGATGCAGATATCCGGGTGCCGGTTCAGAAGACGGGTCAACGCTGTTGTCCCGCTTCTGGCGCAGCCGGCCACGAAGGCATGGCGCCGGTCTTCCGACCGGGCACCAGCCTTGTATGCCGCCGAAATGTCTATCTCAGACATCAGGCTCATTCGTCCTCCGCATCCAGAAGTTCCATGTTCAGGCCGAGACCCCGAACTTCCTTCACCAGCACGTTGAAGCTTTCCGGCACGCCGGCCTCGAAGTTATCCTCGCCCTTGACGATGGATTCGTAGACCTTGGTCCGGCCCGCCACGTCATCCGACTTGACGGTCAGCATCTCCTGCAGCGTATAGGCGGCACCGTAGGCCTCCAGCGCCCAGACTTCCATCTCCCCGAAACGCTGGCCACCGAACTGGGCCTTACCACCCAGCGGCTGCTGCGTGACAAGGCTGTAGGGGCCCGTGCTCCGCGCGTGGATCTTGTCATCCACCAGGTGATGCAGCTTCAGCAGATACTTCACGCCCACCGTCACCGGCCGCGCGAACTGCTCGCCGGTCCGCCCGTCGAACAGGATCGACTGACCCGATTCGCTGAACCCGGCGCGCAGCAGCGCGTCGTTGACATCCGCCTCCTTCGCGCCGTCGAACACCGGCGTCGCGATCGGAACACCCCGGGTCACATTGCCCGCGGCCTCCAGCAGACGGTCCTCGTCCATGCCGGCGACGCCTTCTTCATAGACATCGTCGCCATAGGCGATGCGCATCGCCTCGCGCACCGGGGTCAGATCGCCCGAGCGTTTGTACTCGCCAAGCGCATCGCCGATCTTCAGCCCCAGGCCGCGCGCGGCCCAGCCCATGTGGGTTTCCAGGATCTGACCGACGTTCATGCGCGACGGCACGCCCAGCGGGTTCAGGCAGAAATCGACAGGCGTCCCGTCCTGCAGGAAGGGCATGTCCTCCATCGGCACAACGCGCGAGATCACACCCTTGTTGCCGTGGCGGCCGGCCATCTTGTCACCCGGCTGAAGCTTGCGCTTCACCGCGATGAACACCTTGACCATCTTCATCACGCCCGGCGGCAGGTCGTCGCCGCGGCGCACCTTCTCGACCTTGTCCTCGAACCGATGCTCCAGCGCGCGTTTCTGCGCCTCGAACTGGGCGTTCAGCGCCTCGATCTGGCTCGCCTCGGCCTCGTCGCCAAGGGCAAGCTGCCACCACTGCCCCTTGGACAGCGTGTCCAGCAGCTCTTCGGTGACTTCCGAGTTCGGCTTGACGCCCTTCGGCCCCTTCACCGCGACCTTGCCCAGCATCATGCCCTTCAGACGGGCGTAGATGTTGCGCTCCAGAATGACCATCTCGTCATCCCGGTCACGGGCCAGGCGCTCGACCTCTTCGCGCTCGATCTGCAGCGCACGCTCGTCTTTCTCGACGCCGTGGCGGTTGAACACGCGCACTTCCACGACCGTGCCGTAATCCCCCGGCGGCAGCCGCAGCGAGGTGTCGCGCACATCCGATGCCTTCTCGCCGAAGATGGCGCGCAGAAGTTTTTCCTCCGGCGTCATCGGGCTTTCGCCCTTCGGCGTGATCTTGCCCACCAGAATATCCGCCGGCCCGACCTCTGCGCCGATGTAGACGATGCCCGCCTCGTCGAGGTTGCGCAGCGCTTCTTCACCGACGTTCGGAATGTCGCGGGTGATCTCTTCCGGGCCAAGTTTCGTGTCACGGGCGGCGACCTCGAACTCCTCGATATGGATCGAGGTGAAGACGTCATCGCGCGCGATCCGCTCGGAAATCAGGATCGAGTCCTCGTAGTTGTAGCCGTTCCACGGCATGAACGCGACGACCACGTTCTTGCCCAGGGCCAGCTCGCCCAGATCGGTCGAGGGGCCATCGGCGATGACCTCGTTCTTGCCGACCGTGTCGCCCACTTTCACCAGAGGCTTCTGGTTGATGCAGGTGTTCTGGTTCGAACGCTGGAACTTGCGCAGACGGTAGATATCCACGCCCGGATCGCCCGGCTCCAGATCTTCGGTGGCACGCACAACGATCCGGGTGGCATCCACCTGGTCGATGATACCGCCACGGCGGGCCATGATCGCGGCGCCCGAATCGCGGGCCACGACCTCTTCGATGCCGGTACCCACAAGCGGTGCATCCGCCTGCAGCAACGGCACGGCCTGGCGCTGCATGTTCGAACCCATCAGCGCGCGGTTGGCGTCGTCATTTTCCAGGAACGGAATCAGCGATGCCGCGACCGACACAAGCTGCTTCGGCGAAACGTCGATGAGATCGACATTCATGTTCGGCTGCAGCGTGTATTCGCCCGACCGGCGGGTCGACACCAGATCGTTCACGAACCGGCCATCCGCATCGAGGTTGGCGTTGGCCTGCGCCACGGTGTGGCGCATTTCCTCGGTCGCGGACATGTAGTTGACCTCATCGGTCACCTGCCCGTCCACCACCTTGCGGTAAGGCGTTTCGATAAAGCCGTACTTGTTCACGCGGGCATAGGTGGCCAGCGAGTTGATCAGGCCGATGTTCGGGCCTTCCGGCGTTTCAATCGGGCACATCCGGCCATAGTGGGTCGGATGCACGTCGCGCACCTCAAAGCCCGCGCGCTCACGCGTCAGACCGCCCGGCCCGAGCGCCGAAAGGCGGCGCTTGTGGGTGACTTCCGACAGCGGGTTGGTCTGGTCCATGAACTGCGACAGCTGGCTGGAGCCGAAGAATTCGCGCACCGCGGCCGCGGCCGGCTTGGCGTTGATCAGATCCTGCGGCATCACCGTGTCGATCTCGACGCTGGACATGCGCTCCTTGATCGCGCGTTCCATGCGCAGCAGGCCGACGCGGTACTGGTTTTCCATCAGCTCGCCGACGGAACGCACACGACGGTTCCCAAGGTGGTCGATATCGTCGATATCGCCCTTGCCGTCGCGCAGTTCGACCAGCGCCTTGATACAGGCGATGATGTCATCCTTGCGCAGGGTGCGCTGGGTGTCCGGCGCGTCGAGCGCGAGGCGCATGTTCATCTTCACCCGGCCGACGGCCGAAAGGTCATAGCGCTCGGAATCGAAGAACAGCGTGTCGAACAGCGCCGACGCGGCCTCGACGGTGGGCGGCTCGCCCGGGCGCATGACCCGGTAGATATCCATCAGCGCCGTGTCGCGATGCATGTTCTTGTCGGCGGCCATCGTGTTGCGGATGTAGGGGCCGACGTTGATGTTATCGATGTCCAGAACCGGAATATCGGTGATGCCCGCATCCAGCAGCTCTTTCAGGCTGCCGCCGGTCACCTCGCCGTCCTTGTCCACCTCCCAGGTCAGTTCATCGCCGGCCTCGACATAGATCGCGCCGGTTTCCTCGTTGATGATGTCCTTGGCGACATACTTGCCGATGATCTGATCGAACGGCAGCAGCAGGTCGGACACATTACCGGCATCGACCAGTTGCTTGACCGCGCGCGGGGTCACCTTCTTGCCGGCCTCGGCGATCACTTCGCCGGTGCTTGCATCCACCAGATCATAGGTCGGGCGGGTGCCGCGCACACGCTCCGGGAAGAACTTGGTGACCCAGCCCTTGTTCTTCTGCAGCTTGTAATCAACCGTTTCGTAATAGGCATCCATGATGCCTTCCTGATCCAGCCCCAGCGCATAAAGCAGCGTGGTGACAGGCAGCTTGCGGCGCCGGTCGATGCGGGCGAACACGATGTCCTTGGCGTCGAATTCGAAATCCAGCCACGATCCGCGATAGGGGATGATCCGGCAGGCGAACAGAAGCTTGCCCGAGGAATGCGTCTTGCCCTTGTCATGGTCGAAGAACACGCCGGGCGAACGGTGCATCTGGGAAACGATCACCCGCTCGGTGCCGTTCACCACAAAGGTGCCGTTCGGCGTCATCAGGGGCATGTCGCCCATGAACACGTCCTGCTCCTTGATGTCCTTGACGGACTTGGCGCCGGTGTCCTCATCGACATCGAACACGATCAGCCGCAGCGTCACCTTCAGCGGCGCGCTGTAGGTCATGTCGCGCTGCTGACATTCCTCGACGTCATACTTCGGCTTCTCCAGTTCGTAGCGAACGAACTCAAGCACGGCGGTCTCGTTGAAATCCTTGATCGGGAAAACCGACTGGAACACGCCCTGAATGCCGTCGCCATCGGTCGGCTCGAGCTGGTCGCCCGACTTCAGGAACAGATCGTAAGAGGATTTCTGAACCTCGATGAGGTTCGGCATTTCCAGAACTTCACGGATTTTGCCGTAGAACTTGCGGAGTCGTTTCTGGCCAACAAACGATTGCGCCATGTGCTTCATCACCTTTCGTCTATCGCGTCGCGCCATGCCGTCGGGCCACAGCAACGCTCCGCTCACGAATGAAGGGGGTCAGATTCCATTCCTGCAGCCGTCCCACCGGCTGCTCCCGAACCTTGAACCGCGCCTTAGAAAGAGCCCCGACCCCGGATCGAGGCCCTTTCTAAGACAGGTTCGGCCGGGCCCGAAAAACCTCCGGGCCCAGCCTTTTTCAAAGGATCGCGGCCACCGCCGCGCCCGATTACTTGATCTCGACTTCGGCGCCAGCC
This sequence comes from Actibacterium naphthalenivorans, assembly GCF_014196965.1. GTDB lineage: Bacteria > Pseudomonadota > Alphaproteobacteria > Rhodobacterales > Rhodobacteraceae > Actibacterium_A > Actibacterium_A naphthalenivorans. Next base: position 1,086,809 of record NZ_JACIEQ010000001.1, read on the forward strand.
GCTTCGAGCTTGCCTTTGATCTCTTCGGCTTCGTCCTTGGAGCAGGCTTCCTTGACGGCCTTGCCGCCAGCTTCGACCAGTTCCTTGGCTTCTTTCAGACCGAGGCCGGTGATCGCGCGGACCTCTTTGATGACGGCGATCTTCTGGCCGCCAGCGGCCTTCAGGATCACGTCGAATTCGGTCTGCTCTTCAGCAGCGGCACCGCCGGCATCGCCAGCAGGGCCCGCCATCATGACGGCGCCACCGGCAGCCGGCTCGATGCCGTACTCGTCTTTCAGGATGGTTTTCAGTTCTTGTGCTTCGAGAAGCGTGAGGCCCACGATCTCTTCAGCCAGTTTTTTCAGATCAGCCATTTTCAGGTTTCCGTTCTTTCAGATGTGTTCCAACGCGAGGTGGTTCAACCCCACGCGAGCTCCGATGTTGCTTAAGCGGCTTCCGCACGCTCCTCGATCGTCGAGAGGATGCTCGCGATGTTCGAAGCAGGCGCGCCAATAGCGCCGGCGATGTTCGAGGCAGGGGCGCCGATACAGCCCACGATCGAAGCGATAAGCTCCTCACGGGACGGCATCGAGGCCACGGCTTTCACACCGGCCGGATCCAGAGCCGTCTCACCCATTGCACCGCCCAGGATGACAAACTTGCTGTTGTCCTTGGCGTATTTCTCGGAGACCTTGGCAGCAGCCACGGGATCTTCCGAGAAGGTGAGTACGGTCATGCCCGAAAGAAGGTCCGCGATGCTTGCGCAGGGCTTTCCTTCAAGGGCGATCTTGGCGAGCTTGTTCTTGGCAACGCGTACAGACCCGCCCGCTTCACGCATTTGCGCGCGCAGGTCCTGCATCTCAGCAACCGTGAGTCCCGCGTAGTGTGCAACCACAACAACGCCAGAGCTTTCAAAGATCTGGCCGAGTTCCTCGACCAGTTTTTCTTTCTGGGCTCTATCCACAGTTTCACTCCAATTCAGGAAGGCTTACGCCCTCCGGCTCAGTTTTGCCCCGGAAATCTCCGGGGCGTTCGGGTCCGCAAGGGTCCCGAGGCCAGGATCGCCCGAGGATAACCCCGGAAATCTGTCTCGTTCCCCATCTCGGGAAGGAAATTAAGCCCCGGGGGGCACCCTCCGTCTCGGACAGGACAGGGCGTTGCCACCCTGCCATCCCCCGCCCCGAAGGCCAGGGGAATCTCATCGGGTGGGGTTGCCCCCACCGCGGGCTCAGTTGCCCGTGGCCGACACCACGTCGATCGACACGCCGGGGCCCATGGTCGAGCTCAGCGAGACCTTTTTCATATAGGTCCCCTTCGCGCCCGCGGGCCGTGCCTTGCCGACCGCATTGACAAAGGCGCGGATGTTCTCGGCCAGCTTGGCCTCATCGAACGACGCCTTGCCGACACCGGCATGAACCACGCCGGCCTTTTCGGCCTTGAACTGAACTTCGCCGCCCTTGGCCGCTTTCACGGCATCGGCCACATCCATCGTCACCGTCCCCACCTTGGGGTTCGGCATCAGGTTGCGCGGGCCCAGGATCTTGCCCAGGCGACCGACGATCGGCATCATGTCCGGCGTCGCGATGCAACGGTCGAACTCGATCTTGCCGGACTGGATGGTCTCCATCAGATCCTCGGCGCCCACGATATCCGCGCCGGCGGCCTGCGCCTCATCGGCCTTGGGGCCGCGCGCGAACACGGCAACGCGCACCGTCTTGCCGGTGCCGTTGGGCAGGCTGACAACGCCGCGCACCATCTGGTCCGCATGGCGGGGATCGACGCCCAGGTTCATCGCGATCTCGATGGTCTCATCGAATTTCGACTTGGCATTGCCCTTCACCAGCGCAACCGCCTCTTCGACCGTCACGTTTTCCTTGGCGGCGAATGCCTCACGCGCCGCGCGCGTCCGTTTTCCGAATTTTGCCATGACGATTACCCCTTCACCTCGATACCCATCGAGCGGGCCGAACCCAGAATGATCTGCATCGCGGCCTCGACATCATTGGCGCTCAGATCCTTCATTTTCGCTTCGGCGATCTCTTTCACCTGAGCAACCGTCACGGACCCCGCAACCGCGCGGCCGGGCGTGTTCGAACCCGACTTCAGCTTGGCGGCCTTCTTCAGGAAATAAGACGCGGGCGGCGTCTTGATGTCCATGGTGAAGGATTTGTCCTGGTAATAGGTGATCACGGTCGGGCACGGCGCACCGGGCTCCATGTCCTGCGTCTTGGCGTTGAACGCCTTGCAGAATTCCATGATGTTGATGCCGCGCTGGCCCAGCGCCGGCCCCACGGGGGGCGACGGGTTGGCCTGCCCGGCTTTCACCTGCAGCTTCATCGTACCTGCGAGCTTCTTGGCCATCTGGCCTTCTCCTTCTTCTCACCACGCCAGACCCACGCGAGGGCGGCGCATCGGTTTAGTGGTCCGGTGTCACGGGCGCGCCCGCTCACCTCCCACGCACAGCACTCAGGCCTCTTTCGAAACCTGGGTGAATTCCAGCTCGACCGGGGTTGCCCGGCCAAAGATCGACACCGTCACCTTCAGGCGCTGGTTGTCGTCATCCACATCCTCGACCATGCCCGAGAACCCTTCGAACGGGCCATCGGTCACATTCACCAGCTCGCCGATCTCGTAAGTGATCAGCGACCGCGGCGCGGCCTCGCCTTCCTCAACCCGGTTGAGGATCGCGTTCACCTCGGCGTCGCGCATCGGCATCGGGCGGCCCTGCGGCCCCAGAAACCCGGTCACCCGGTTGATCGAGTTGATCAGGTGATAGCCCCGGTCCGACATCTCCATCCGCACCAGCACATAGCCGGGCATGAACCGCCGCTCCGCCGTCACCTTCTTGCCCCGGCGCACCTCGATCACCTCTTCGGTGGGCACCAGAACCTCCTCGATCTCGTCCTCGAGACCGTTCTCGGCAACGGCAGTTTTGATCTGCTCGGCGATCTTTTTCTCGAAATTCGAGAGCACGCTCACCGAATACCACCGCTTCGCCATCTTGCCTGTTACCTCACGTCTTTCGGCGCTTTGGCCGAAACTTTGAATTCCATCAGGTGGTTAACCCACCCTCCCCCGAACAAAAAACAGCGCGCAACCCGAATCGATGCACGCCGGTTTATGAAGGTGGACCCGCCATACCGGCCTTGAGAGGCCTTTTCAAGGGCGGTCCTGCCAAAAAACTCAGGCGAAAAGGCCCAGCATCGCCGCCAGCCCGCTGCGGATCGCAAGATCCACCAGCGAAAAGAAGACCGCCGTCAGCGCGGCCAGGGCGAACACCATCGCCGTGGTCAGAAGAACCTCGCGCCGCGTCGGCCAGACCACCTTGGCAATCTCCGACCGGGTCTGCTGAATAAACTGAAGAGGGTTAGCCTTCGCCATGTGTCTTCCTGATCTGTCTGTCAACGGCGCGGAGATACGCGCATCCGGCCCGCTTTACAAGGGGCACTCCGCCCGGCCGCGGCGTCACGCCCCGGCACCTGCGCCCTCCGCGGCGCGCGGCGGCAATCTTCTGCGCGAAAGGCCTGGCAGGGGTTGGGGGACTCGAACCCACGACCCTCGGTTTTGGAGACCGATGCTCTACCAACTGAGCTAAACCCCTAAGGCCGAGTGACCGATTACGTCACCGCGCGGCGGGAATCAAGAGTGTAACGGAACGAACTGCGTCATGGATGCTTAAATCGGGTCGGGGACCTTGACCCGCCGGGTCGACCGCTCGACAGCGCGCCCGCCGCTATCCTTGAAATCCGCATAGCACTGGATGCTGCGCGCCGCACCCGTCAGCGATTTTGGCACTTCGCACAACAGCTCGCCCTGACACTGGCTCCCCCTGGTGATCCAGTCGCGGCTGTAAACCCATTGGGCAACGCGATCCGTCCGTTGCGCCACCACAAGCGGGCGCCGCTTTCGCCACCAGTTCTTGATCGGCCCGGCAAAACGCAGCCGGGCATCGGCAACTTCCAGAATTTTCGCACCGGCCTCGGCCTCGAAATCGAACGCCCCCGCACCGTCTGCCGCGATAGAGGCCGGATAAATCCCCGCGATACGAATCTGTCTGGATCCGGGCTGCATTTCCACCAGAATGCGGTCCACCAAATCGTATCGCTTGCGGCGTTTTTGCCGCTCGCTCCAGTCGGGATTGGCGGGGCGTTCGACGGGCGACAGCAGAATGCGGAAAATGTCATGCGTTGCCGGGTTGTGGACCAGCCCCTGAAACAGGGTTCCCCTCTCTTCGTCCGTCAACGCGTTGTAGTCGAGCCGCTCAGCCTGCTCCGAAATCTCAATTTGAAAAAACTCCATGCCCGCCCGTTTCTGCGCAAACCCGTCCAAAAGAAGACTGATCCCGATTCTTGTAACAACGGCATGAAAAAAGGGCCGCCCCAAAGGGCGGCCCGTCGCAAATTTTCTGGGAATGGTTTACTCGATGATCTTGGAAACGACGCCTGCGCCGACGGTGCGGCCGCCTTCGCGGATGGCGAAGCGCAGCTTCTCTTCCATCGCGATCGGCGCGATCAGCTCGACCTCGAACTTCAGGTTGTCGCCCGGCATCACCATCTCGGTGCCCTCGGGCAGCGTCACGGTGCCGGTCACATCCGTCGTCCGGAAGTAGAACTGCGGCCGGTAGTTCGCGAAGAACGGCGTGTGCCGGCCACCCTCTTCCTTGGTCAGGATATAGGCTTCGGCCTCGAACTTCGTGTGCGGCGTCACCGAACCCGGCTTGCACAGAACCTGCCCGCGCTCCACGCCCTCACGGTCGATGCCGCGCAGCAGCGCGCCGATGTTGTCGCCGGCCTCACCACGATCGAGCAGCTTGCGGAACATTTCCACGCCCGTGCAGGTCGTCTTCTTGGTGTCGGTGATGCCCACGATCTCAAGCTCGTCGCCCACGTTCACGACGCCCCGCTCGACCCGACCGGTCACAACCGTGCCGCGGCCGGAAATCGAGAACACGTCCTCGATCGGCATCAGGAACGGCTGGTCGACCGCGCGCTCGGGCGTCGGGATGTATTCGTCCACCGCCGCCAGAAGCTCGCGGATCGAGTTCTCGCCGATCTCGGGATCGCGGCCTTCCAGCGCCGCCAGCGCCGAGCCCTTGATCACCGGAATGTCGTCGCCCGGATAGTCGTAGGACGACAGCAGCTCGCGGATCTCCATCTCCACCAGCTCCAGAAGCTCCTCGTCATCCACCTGGTCGACCTTGTTCATGTAGACGACCATGTAGGGGATGCCCACCTGGCGCCCCAGCAGGATGTGCTCGCGCGTCTGCGGCATCGGGCCGTCCGCCGAGTTCACGACCAGGATCGCCCCGTCCATCTGCGCCGCACCGGTGATCATGTTCTTCACATAGTCGGCGTGCCCGGGGCAGTCCACATGCGCGTAGTGACGGGTTTCCGTCTCGTATTCCACATGCGCGGTCGAGATCGTGATCCCGCGCGCCTTCTCTTCCGGCGCGCCGTCGATCTGATCATAGGCCTTGAAATCACCGTAATACTTCGTGATCGCCGCCGTCAGCGTCGTCTTGCCGTGGTCAACATGCCCGATCGTGCCGATGTTAACGTGCGGTTTGGTACGCTCAAACTTTTCCTTAGCCATTCCTCTGGCGCCTCATGGATTAGGGGGCCGGACATGGCCCGATTCAACATCGCGGGCTAATTATTGGCAGATGGAGGAGAAATCAAGCGCCAGTTCGCGGTTCCGGCCGGCGGCGAGGCTCAGGCATCCTCGCCGCCCCCCGCCGCGGCTTCTTCGGCAACCGGCTCCGGCTCTTCCTGCCCGAACCAGTCAGCCCGGTTCTTCACCAGCCAGCGCTCGATCGCCTTCGCCGCGTTCTGCGCCAGATCCTGCATCTGTTCCTCGCGGCTCCGCGTCAGGCCCGAGCCCACCAGCGTCTTGCCCGTGACGCTTTCCAGCACCGCGATCTGCTCGGGCTTGGCATTGAGCTTTTGCCCCGCCGCGTCGTCCCAGATATTGACGGTGAAAACCAGCGCCGACTTGGGCGAAAGGATGATCGGAATCCCCGGCACGGCCAGCGCATAGCCATCCACCCTGACCCCGATGTGATAGATCTTTTCGCCCTCATACCGGCCGAAGCGGCGCTCGACCTCTGTTTTCACCGCCGCTTCCCACTCATCCGCCGTCGCCTTGCGCGAGGGGGGCAGCTTTTGCGCCTCGTCAGCCACCACGATATTGTGACCGAGCCGGAAATCGCCCAGCAGCGCCGGCGGCTCCAGCGGGTCGCCGGGCTGTGTCCCGGCACAGGCGGCCAGCGCCACAAGCGCCGCCGCGCCCAGAATCGCCCGCGCCCGGGTCCGCGTCACAACCATGCTCCCCCCTTACTGCGTAAACCGGTTGTCCCGCGGGAACCCGCGCGGCGCCATCCGGCCGCTTGCCGCCCGCTTGCCGATCCATTCGCCAAGATCGGTTTCGGTGCGGGTCCGGCCGGCCGGATCCTTCCACGACAATCCATCGGCCAGAACAAAGGTCGTCGCGTCGCTCAGCCCGCCATCCTTGTATTTCTGCAGCCTCACGCCCTTGCCCCGCGTCATCTCGGGCAGCTCCTCCAGCGCGAACACCAGAACCTTGCGATTCTCGCCGACACAGGCCACGTGATCACCCGCCACCGCACGGCAGACCCTGGCCACCGTGTCGCCGCGCACGTTCAGCACCTGCCGGCCGGTCCGCGTCTGCGCCAGAACCTCGTCCGACGGCACCACGAACCCGTCGCCCGCCGAAGAGGCCACCAGCAGCTTCGACCCCGGCCGGTGGATGAACAGATCCACGATATCGGCCTCGTTCGGCAGATCGACCATCAGCCGCACAGGCTCGCCCATGCCGCGCCCGCCCGGAAGCTGCGAGGCGGGCAGCGTATAGAACCGTCCGTTGGTGCCCAGCAGCAACAGGCGGTCGGTCGTCTCGGCATGAAAGACAAAGCGGCCCTCGTCGCCGTCCTTGAACTTCAGCGCCGTGTCCTGCGCCACATGCCCCTTCATCGCGCGGATCCACCCCATCTTGGAGCAGACCACGGTCACCGGCTCGCGCTCGATCATCGCCTCCAGCGGCACCTCTTCCACCGCGCCCGCCTCGGCGAACCGGGTGCGCCGCGCGCCGCCCTCGGATCTCTTGCCGAATTTCGTGCGGGTCTCGCGCAGCTGGGCGGAAATGCTGTCCCACTGCACGGTCTCGTTTTCCAGCAGATCCTCCAGCCCGGCGCGCTCTTCCATCAGCGCGTCGCGCTCGCGCCGCAGCTCCAGCTCTTCCAGACGGCGCAAGGAACGCAGCCGCATGTTCAGGATCGCTTCGGCCTGCACCTCGCTCAGCTCGCCCGTGCCCCCGGCAGCGGGCGACACGTAATCCTTTTCCGATACCGCGCGCACATGATCCTTGCCCCAATCCTCGCGCATCAGCGCCGCCTTGGGCTCGTCATCATAGCGGATGATGTCGATTACCCGGTCGAGGTTGAGAAAGGCGATGAGGAACCCTTCCAGAACCTCGAGCCGGTGGTCGATCTTCTCCAGCCGATGCTGGCTGCGCCGCAGCAACACCTCGCGCCGGTGATCCAGAAAGGCGCGCAGCACCTCTTTCAGGCTGCACACCTTCGGCTGGCGCCCATCGATCAGCACGTTCATGTTCAGGCTGAAGCGCACCTCGAGGTCCGAGTTGCGGAACAGCATCCCCATCAGCATCTCGGGGTCCACGTTGCGGGTCTTGGGCTCGATCACCAGCCGCACATCCTCGGCCGATTCGTCGCGCACATCGCCGAAGATCGGGATCTTCTTGGTCTGGATCAGCTCGGCCAGCTTTTCGATCAGGCGCGACTTGGGCACCTGATAGGGGATCTCCGTCACCACGATCTGCCACTGGCCACGGCCCAGATCCTCGACCTCCCATTTCGCGCGCAGACGGAAACTGCCGCGCCCGGTGCGATAGGCCTCGATGATGTTTTCCCGCGGCTCGACGATCACGCCGCCGGTGGGGAAATCGGGGCCGGGGATATGCTCGATCAGGGTCTCGTCGCGGGCATTGGGCGACTTGATCAGATAGAGGCAGGCATTGATCAGCTCTTCGATGTTGTGCGGCGGGATGTTGGTGGCCATGCCCACCGCGATGCCGCTCGACCCGTTGGCCAGCAGGTTCGGGAAAGACGCGGGCAGCACCACCGGCTCGGTCAGCGTGCCATCGTAATTGTCGCGGAAATCCACCGCGTTCTCGGCCAGCCCCTCCATCAGCGCCTCGGCCGCCGCGGTCAGCCGCGCCTCGGTATACCGGCTGGCGGCCGGGTTATCGCCATCGATATTGCCGAAATTGCCCTGCCCGTCGACCAGCGGATAGCGCACGTTGAAATCCTGCGCCAGCCGCGCCATGGCATCATAGATCGCGGCATCGCCATGCGGGTGATAGTTGCCCATCACGTCGCCGCTGATCTTGGCGGATTTGCGGAATCCCCCGGTCGAGGCCAGCCGCAATTCGCGCATCGCATAGAGGATTCGCCGGTGAACCGGCTTCAGCCCGTCGCGCGCATCGGGCAGCGCGCGGTCCATGATCGTTGAAAGCGCATAGGTCAGATAGCGTTCACCGATGGCCCGGCGCAGTGGCTCGGCCAGTTCGGAATGCTCCATCTTGGGGTCGTCGGTCTGATCATCCATGCATCTGGTGATAGCCAAGCCCGCGCGCCGCCACAAGCAAGCAAACGGGGCAGAACGGCCGTTCATTCCCCTTTTTCGGAACCGACGCCGCCGTCATGAGTTCGCCCCACAACAAGTGCCATTCTGGGAAGTTAAATGTTTCGGTTGATATTCTGGACCTGCGCCGCGCTCTACGCCGTGCTCACCCTCTACGGAGAACCCGCGCCGGTGATGAGCGCCGCGCGCTTCGTCACCTCCGCCGAAGAGGCAACCGCCGAGCCGGCCCCCGCCGCCGCGCCCGCCAAGGCCCGGGCCCCGGCCCCCGCCCTGCCGCCGGAAGACGCCGGCGGCATAAAGGTCACGCCCGTCTCCTTCGGCTCCGGCTCCGCCCCCGCCCTGCGCACCATCGACAAGCGTGACGCCCCTGCCGGCTACACGCCCGCCGAGCCCCGCCAGACCGCCGCCCCGGCGACACCCGGCGGCACGGTCTATACCGTCACCGGCAGCCGGGTGAACCTGCGCGCCGGCCCCTCCACCGGCGCCGAGGTCATCACCGCCCTGACCCGCGGCACCAGGGCCACCCTCGTCTCCGCCCCCACCGACGGATGGGTCGAGCTTCAGGTCCAGGCGACCGGCCTGCGCGGCTTCATGGCCGAGCGCTTCCTCGCCCCCGAAGGCTGATTGCCGCGCCGCCGCATTTGCCCTAGCCTGCGCGCGGGCAGACAACAGGCAGGCGCATGAGCCGGAATTCCATCCTCATCACCGGGTGCTCCTCGGGCATCGGATATGACGCGGCGCACGGGCTGGCGAAACACGGCTGGCGCGTCTTCGCCACCTGCCGGCAGGAAACCGACTGCGCCCGCCTGCGCGACGAGGGGCTGGAAAGCTTCCCGCTCGACTATACCGATGAATCCAGCATCGAGGCGGCCCTGGCCGAGGCTCTGGCGCGCACCGGCGGCACGCTCGACGCGTTGTTCAACAACGGCGCCTTCGCCTGCCCCGGCGCGGTCGAGGATCTGCCCCGCGGCGCGCTGCGCGAGATCTACGAAACCAACGTTTTCGGCTATCACGACCTGACGCGCCGGGTGATCCCGGTGATGCGCGCCCAGGGTCACGGCCGGATCGTCAACAACTCCTCCGTGCTCGGCTTCGTGTCGCTGAAATGGCGCGGCGCCTATGCCTCGAGCAAATTCGCGCTCGAAGGGCTGACAGACACGCTGCGCCTCGAGATGCGCGATACGCCGATCCGGATCATCCTGATCGAACCGGGGCCCGTCACCTCGAACATCCGCACCAATTCCATCCCCCATTTCGAAAAATGGGTGAACTGGCAGGCCTCCGCCCGCGCCGATCAATATCGGGAAAGCCTGCTCAAACGGCTCTACGACGGCGGCTCCGACGGGTTCGAACTGCCCGCCTCGGCCGTCACCCGGAAACTGATCCATGCCCTCGAAAGCCGCCGCCCCCACCCGCGCTATTTCGTCACCACGCCAACCTATGCCGCCAACCTGATGCGGCGCCTGCTGCCCACACGGCTGCTGGACCGGGTGCTGGCAAAAAGCTGACCGCGACGAAATAGCGGTTCGCTTTTGTCCGCCGGGCCGCTATTTCCCAGCGAACAGGAAAGGACATGCGCATGCTGCAAGACCCGTTTTTCATCCTCGTCGCCGTGGCCTGCCTCGCGGTGGCGGCGATCCTTCTGCTGGGGATCGGCGGCTTCGCCAGGGGCGGCGCGTTCAACCGCATGCACGCCAACCGCATCATGCGCTACCGCATCATCGGCCAGGCCGTGGCGGTGGCCCTGATCCTGCTTTTCGTTTATGTCCGCCGGATGTGAGGCGCTGATGGTTGTCCTGAACAAGATCTACACCAAAACCGGCGATCAGGGCGAAACCGCCCTGGGCAACGGCGCGCGGATCGCCAAACACGCGCTGCGCGTCACCGCCTATGGCACCGTCGATGAAACCAACGCCACCGTCGGCCTGGCCCGCCTGCACGCGGCCGATGCGATGGATGCCCGCCTGGCCGCGATCCAGAACGATCTGTTCGATCTCGGCGCCGATCTGTGCCGGCCCGACATGGATAAGGATGCCGAGGCGGAATTTCCGCCGCTGCGCATGGCCGACAGCCAGGTCGCGCGGCTGGAGGCCGAGATCGACGCGATGAACGCCGCGCTGGAACCGCTGCGCAGCTTCATCCTGCCCGGCGGCTCCGCCCTGGCCGCGCATCTGCACCTGTGCCGCACCGTATCGCGCCGGGCCGAGCGGCTCTGCGTCGAACTGGCGGCGGCGGAGCCGGTCAACCCGGCGGCCGTCAAATTCCTCAACCGCCTGTCCGACTGGTTCTTCGTCGCCGCCCGTGTCGCCAACAACGGCGGCAAGGATGATGTGCTCTGGGTGCCGGGCGCGAACCGCTAGCCCGCGCCTCTCGGCATCGGCGGCGAAACATCTGAAAACGGCGCGGCGGTTTTGCCGAAATTTTGCTCCCCGTCGAATTAATCCTGTTTTCCCCTCCGCAGAGTCGATAACAAAAACCGCAAAGTTGGATTAAGACCGGAGGAGACCCCGCAAATGAAGGTATTGGTACCTGTCAAGCGCGTGATCGACTATAACGTGAAGGTTCGCGTGAAGGCGGACGGGAGCGGTGTCGATCTTGCGAATGTCAAGATGTCGATGAACCCGTTCGACGAGATCGCGGTGGAAGAGGCGATCCGTCTGAAAGAGGCGGGTGTCGCGACCGAGATTGTTGCGGTTTCGATCGGCGTGAAGCAGGCGCAGGAGACGCTGCGCACGGCGCTTGCGATGGGCGCCGATCGCGCCATTCTTGTGGTGGCCGCCGATGACGTGCATCAGGACATCGAGCCGCTGGCGGTGGCCAAGATCCTCAAGGGCGTGATCGACGCCGAGGAGCCCGGTCTGGTGATCGCGGGCAAGCAGGCGATCGACAATGACATGAACGCGACCGGCCAGATGCTGGCGGCGCTGCTGGGCTGGGGCCAGGCGACCTTCGCCTCGGAGCTGACGGTCGAGGGCGATCATGCCACCGTCACCCGCGAGGTCGATGGCGGGCTGCAGACCATCAAGGTCACGCTTCCGGCGATCGTCACCGCGGATCTGCGGCTCAACGAGCCGCGCTATGCGTCGCTGCCCAACATCATGAAAGCCAAGAAGAAGCCGATGGAGGAAAAGACGGCGGCCGATTACGGCGTCGATGTCACGCCGCGCCTGCAGGTGGTCGGCACCGCCGAACCCGCCGCGCGCCAGGCCGGCGAAATGGTCGGCTCGGTGGACGAGCTGGTGGCGAAACTCAAAGCGGCGGGAGCGATCTGATGGCTGTACTTCTTCTGGCGGAACTCACGGGCGGCGCCCTGGCCGTGGACGCGACCGCAAAGGCGCTGAGCGCCGCGAAACAGCTGGGCGATGTGACGGTTCTGTGCGCTGGCGCCTCCTGTGCGGATGCGGCCGGGGCCGCGGCGGAACTTGATGGCGTGGCACGGGTGCTCTGCGCCGATGATGCGATCTATGGCAACGGTCTGGCCGAACCGGTCGCCGCTCTGATCGTCAGCCTGGCGGGGGAGTATGAACATTTCGTTGCCCCGGCCACGGCGAGCGCGAAAAACATCATGCCGCGGGTGGCGGCGCTTCTGGATGTGATGGTGATTTCCGATGTGTCGGGCGTGGTTTCGGGCGATACGTTCGAGCGGCCGGTCTATGCCGGCAACGCGATCCAGACGGTGAAATCGACGGATGCGAAAAAGGTGCTGACGATCCGCACCTCGACCTTCGACGCGGCGGGCGCGGGCGGTTCGGCGGCTGTCGAGCCCATCGGCGCGGCGGCCGATCCGGGCCTTTCGGAATGGGTGGAAGACAAGGTCGCCGCCTCCGACCGGCCCGAGCTGACCTCGGCCGGCGTGGTGGTCTCGGGCGGGCGCGGCGTGGGTTCGGAAGAGAATTTCGCGCTGATCGAGCAGCTGGCCGACAAGCTGGGCGCCGCCGTTGGCGCCTCGCGCGCGGCGGTCGATTCGGGCTATGCGCCGAACGACTGGCAGGTGGGCCAGACCGGCAAGGTGGTGGCCCCGGCGCTCTATGTCGCGGTCGGCATCTCGGGCGCGATCCAGCACCTCGCCGGCATGAAGGACAGCAAGATCATCGTCGCCATCAACAAGGACGAAGACGCCCCGATCTTCCAGGTCGCCGATTACGGCCTCGTCGCCGATCTCTTCAAGGCAGTACCAGAGATCATCGACAAGCTGTAAGCCGCTTTCGTACCGAACCACGGTGCGAAATGTACCGAATGCACGATCAGGCCCGCCCTTTCCGGCGGGCCTGTTTCGTCAGGCAGGGCCCATGAACCGGTCGATCGCCGGCGCCAGCGCGGCGGCGATCTCGGCGTGAACCTCCGGCCCCGGCAGCGCCATCGCCGCCGGCTCCTCCAGCGGTGAAAACACCATCCCCTCCGTTCCCCGCGCCACCGCCGCGGCGCTGGCCCGCACCCGCACCGTTTCCGAAAACCCCGGCGCCACCTCGGCCACCATCGCGTCATCGACGAACAGCGGCTCCGGCCCCAGCCCGCCATCCGCGAAACCCCGCGACCCGACGCCGGTCACGTGCAACAGCACGCTCGCCCCGGCCAGAGGCGCGGTCAGGGATTTCAACCGCGCCACCCAGGCCGTCTTCAGCTCTGCCTCGACCGCCGCGAATTTCCGGAGCGAGACGGTTTTCAGGGTTGTCAGCATGTGCCGGGTAAAATGGAACTCGGTAAAATCCACCTCTGGAAACAATGCCTTGAGCTGCGGCGAGGCGCGCAGGAACCTGTCATTACGCCGCGGATGTACCGCGTAGAACCGGTTCGACATGTTCTGCGCCCCGAGCACCTGAACAACCGTCACCCGCGCCGGCGCACACAGGGTCAGCACCGCCGCCTCGCCTGAAAAGATATCGGGCCCGGCGTTGGCACAGCCAAGATTGACGATCCTGTGCCCCGTCAACTCCTCCACCAGCGCCGGAAACGGCGTTTTCACGAATTTCCCATAGGTCTCGGTTCCGCCGGTCATGGCGCAGAACACGCCTTCCAGCCTGCGCCGCGGGCCTCGGAACATAAGCTTTGAATTGCCGTACCGGCACGGAAAATAATTCAGCGCCCCAGCGCCCGGATGTTCATACATCACGCCACCCACTCTGTTGCATTTCGACTCACCCGATTCCAAGACTGGGCCGCGACCCTTTCCAAACCCCTAAACCGTGCATTTGAATCGAATGCCGATGCGCCTTCAGGCTTGCGCCGGCCTCGGCGGGGGGCCTATGGTCGGGCCGTGATCCGCAGAGGGAAATCCATGGATATCAAGTCGGTCGGAGTTGTTGGCGCGGGCCAGATGGGCAACGGGATTGCGCATGTTCTGGCGGTTGCCGGGTATGATGTTCTTCTGAACGATATTTCCGAAGACAACCTGTCGCGCGCCCTCGCCCAGATCGACAAGAACCTCGAACGCCAGGTCAGCCGCGAAAAGATCACCGCCGAAGACAAGGCCACCGCCCTGGCGCGCATCAAGACCACGCTGAAGCTGACCGATCTTGGCCCGTCGGACCTGATCATCGAGGCGGCCACGGAACGCGAAACCGTGAAAACCGCGATCTTCGAGGATCTTCTGCCGCATCTGAAGCCCGAAACGATCCTGACGTCGAACACCTCTTCGATCTCGATCACCCGGCTGGCGTCACGCACCGACCGGCCCGAGAAATTCATGGGTTTCCATTTCATGAATCCCGTGCCCGTGATGCAGCTGGTAGAGCTGATCCGCGGCATAGCCACCGATGAACAGACCTATCAGGCCTGCCTGAAAGTTGTTGAAAACATTGGTAAAACTGCCGCCAGCGCCGAAGATTTTCCGGCTTTCATCGTGAACCGCATCCTGATGCCGATGATCAACGAGGCGGTCTATACGCTGTACGAAGGGGTCGGGTCTGTCAAATCCATCGACGAGTCGATGAAGCTGGGCGCGAACCATCCGATGGGGCCGCTGGAACTGGCCGATTTCATCGGGCTGGACACCTGCCTTGCGATCATGAACGTGCTGCATGACGGGCTGGCCGACACCAAATACCGCCCCTGCCCGCTGCTGACCAAATATGTCGAGGCCGGATGGCTGGGCCGCAAGACGCAGCGCGGGTTCTACGACTACCGCGGCGAAACGCCGGTGCCGACACGCTGATCCGGCACCCTGTCAGCCGGCCAGCGACAAGGTGCGGCTGCGCAGCCAGGTGACGAACCCGCGCGGGTTTCCCGACCAGCTTTCGATATCGGTACGCTCGATCACATCGCCCACGACCGGCGCCTGCGGCCGGTTCAGCGCATGCACGACCTCATAGAGCAACAGCCCCTGCCGCAGGGTCGGCGACAGCCGGTTGGCGATCTGGTAGAGGCGCGAATTCTGGCCCGGGAAATAGATCGGCACGACCCTCGCGCCCGAGCGCTGGATCATCTTGGCGGTGAACGGGTTCCACTCTGCCTCGATCGCCGGCCCGAAAGGGGTATCGGCCGTGGCCACCACGCCGGAGGGGAACAGGATGATCACGCCGCCCGCGTTCAGCAGATCCATCGCCCGCTGCCGCATCTGCAGGTTCTTCTGCAGCGCGTCCTCTTCATGCAGAAACGGCACGGGGATCATGAACTGATCCACCTCCTGCACCCCGGTCAGAAGCGAGCGGGTCAGAATCTTGTAATCCGTGCGCACCCGCCCGACCATCTCGGCCAGAAGCATGCCATCGACCAGCCCGTGCGGATGGTTCGCCACCACCACCAGCGGCCCCTCGGCCGGGATGCGGGCGATCTGTTCCGGCGGGGTGTTGATCGCGATGCCCATCACCTCGAGCGCCTGTTTCCAGAACGCCTGCCCGTGCGGCGCGCCCATCGCCTCGAACCGGCGGATCAGTCGCAGCAGGGTCAGCTTGCCGGTCAGCCATTCCATCGTGCGGATGGTGTTGGCCTTCCACGGATTGGTAAAGGTATTGGCATAAGAGAGGCGGCGCTTGTCATAGGGCTGTTCGGTCGGGGGCGGGGCGCCCCTGGCGGCGCTGGCCACCGGTATTGCCTTATGTCGATAGCTCTCAACCAAAGGGTCCGGATCTCCCTGCCACAGTCTCAGTACTCTTCGCCGAACTTGTCGGCGACAAGTGCCGCGAGGGCGTCCATCAGCAGGTCGGCCTGGTTCCCGCTGGTTTCAACCTCAATAGAGGTTCCTTTGGAAGCTGCCAACATCAAAAGCCCCATGATCGAATCTCCCACCGCGCTCAGCCCGTCACGCCGGACCTCGGCGCGCGCATCGAAGGATTCCACCGTTTCCACGAATTTCGCCGAGGCGCGCGCATGCAGGCCCTTTTCGTTGACGATATCCAGAGTCCGCATTGCCATCCTGTCTTTCAACCTGCGTGGCCATCAAAGCAATCAATGTACTTGCGGCCCGCCGTCAGCGCGCAGGCAACGGCATCGTCCACATTCATCCGCCGGGATTTCGCCAGCTTGATCAGCATCGGCAGATTGGCCCCGTAGAGGATCTTGCGGTTGTCCCGGTCACAGGCATTCAGCGAAAGGTTCGAGGGCGAGCCGCCGAACATGTCTGTCACCACAACCACGCCGTGCCCGTCATCCACAGAATCCGCGGCGGCGCGGATCTCGGCCTGCTTGGCGGTGCGATCATGATCCGGCTCGATCGAGATGGCCAGAATTCCGTCCTGCTTGCCGACAACATGCTCGACCGCCGCAAGGTATTCCCTGGCCAGTCCTCCATGCGCGACAATCACAATACCGATCAAGCGGTCTTCCCCGTCTGCTGAATGGCAGCGCCGCTCCCGGCCTGCCGCTCGAGTTCACGATGTCTTTTAGACACCCGCCATCCGGCCGCCGCAAGCGCATCGGTAAGTTTTTCTGCCACTGTGACGGAACGGTGCTGCCCGCCGGTGCACCCGAAGGCGATCGAGAAATGCGATTTACCCTCATCGCGGTAGGCCGGCAGCAGCAGTTCCGTCAGGTCGCGCACCTTGTCGAAGAAAGGGTGGAACAGCGGGTCGGCGGCAACGTATTGCGCCACCTCGGCCGACTGGCCGTTCAGCCCGCGCAGCGACGGCTCCCAATAGGGGTTCCGCAGGAACCGGCAGTCGAACACCATATCGGCGCCGCGCGGCACCCCGCGCTTGTAGGAAAAGGAATGAACGGAGACCGCCAGCCGCGATCCGTCCTTCTGCCCGAACCAGAGCGCAAGCTCGGCCCGCAGATCGTGCAGCGTCAGCTCTGACGTGTCGATCAGCATATCGGCCTGGGCCCGGATCGGGGCCAGCAGGTCCAGTTCGCGCGCCACGCCGTCGGCCGGGCTTTCGGCGGGCGCCATCGGGTGCCGCCGGCGGGTTTCGGAAAAGCGGCGCAGCAGCACCTCGGCCGAACAGTCCAGATACAAAAGCACGACCTGAACCCGGGCATCGGACTGAAGCTGCGCGAACAGATCGCTCAGGGCGGCGGCGCTGAAATCGCGGTTTCTGGTATCGACGCCAAGCGCCAGCGGCGGCCCGTGCGGCGGCCCCTCCAGCAGGCGCGGGATCAGCAACAGCGGCATGTTGTCGATGGCTTCGTGGCCCAGATCCTCCAGCGCGGCAAGCGCGGTGGAGCGCCCGGCGCCCGACGGCCCGGTGACCAGCACCAGCTGATGATCCGCCGCCGCGGGCGGGCGGGATGTGACAGTATCGCTCATGCTGCTCTCCCTCCCTTAAGATATTGCACGATCGCCGCGGGAAAATGGGCATGTTCCGCTTTGTGAAGCAAGGTGATCGGCCGGCCCAGAAGCGTGACCTCGCGTCGCGGCGGCAGGCGCTCGGTTTCCACCCGGTCCATATCCACGGCAAGGGTGATGGCCGCGCAGGGCACCGTCTCGGCCCGCAGCAGCCCGACGCCACGCGCCTCGATCATGCCACGTATGGCGTCGGGTGCGGTGGCCACCGGGATGTCATCGCGCAGCTCCAGGCGGGTGCGGTCATCCGACACCAGCATCGCCCCCCGCGCCACAAGCTCCAGCGCTAGCGCCGATTTGCCCGCGCCCGAGGCACCCAGGATCAGCACCCCGCACGCGCCAAGCGCCACGCAGCTTGCGTGCAGGATGGCGGGGGCATCGGGCGGTGACATTCCGGTCACCCGGCCGCAACCGGCCTAGACCGGCAGGCCGACGACGAAACGCGCGCCGAGCGGGTCAGAGGTGATATCGGCATCGGTGGGGCGGATGTTCTCGGCCCAGATCACGCCGCCGTGCGCCTCGACGATCTGCTTGGAGATGGCCAGCCCCAGGCCGGAATGGTTGCCGAACTGGCCCACGGGGCGTTCGGAATAGAAGCGGTTGAAAATCTTGGTCAACGCCTGATCGGGAATGCCGGGGCCGGTATCCTCGATCACCACAAGCACGCGGTTTTCACGTTTGCGCGCCCAGATGCGCACCGCGTCGCCCTCTTCGCAGAAGGAGATCGCATTGGTGATCAGGTTCACGAAAACCTGCGCCAGCCGCGCCTCCAGACCATTGATGATGATCGGCTCCGGCGGCAGATCGGAAATGAAATCAACGCCCTTCTCGCGCGCATCATTGCCAAGGTGATTGGCCAGGCTTTCCAGCAGTTTCAGCAGGTTGAAGCTTTCCTCCTCCTCCCGCACCAACTCGCTGTCGAGCCGGGAGGCGTTGGAGATATCGCTGACCAGCCGGTCCAGCCGGCGCACGTCATGCTCGATCACGTTCAGCAGCTTTATCCGCTGATCCTCGCGCTTGGCGACATGCAGCGTACCCACCGCCGACCGCAACGAGGCGAGCGGGTTCTTGATCTCATGCGCGACATCGGCGGCGAATTGTTCGTTCGCGTCGATCCGGTCATACAGCGCCGTCACCATGCCGCGCAGCGCGCCCGACAGGCGCCCGATCTCATCGGGGCGCGCCGTCAGATCGGGGATGCGCACCCGGCTGGGGCTGAATTTCTGAGAGTTCTTGTCGCGCCCGATTTCCGCCGCCGCCGCCAGATCGGACAGCGGATTGGCGATCGTGCTGGCCAGCACCAGCGACATACCGACCGAAACCAGCATCGCGATGATATACATCTGCAGAACCTGCTCACGCTCGACCCTGACAAGCTGATCGATCGCCCCCGCGGCCGAGGTGACGGCGACAACGCCCAGAACCTGCCCGTCGCGCATGACCGGCGTGGCGACCGAGAATACCGTATCGCCATTGCCATCCGTCGCCGTCTGGGAAACGGTCGCGCCCGCCAGGGTATGAGGCACCAGCCGGCGCGCGTGGTCGGCAGGGCCGATCTGCGGCGGCGGCGTCTTCTGCGGGCGGATCACGCGGGACATGCCCCGCAGGATCCTGTCAAGGAAATCGGTGATCAGCGTCGAACGCTCATCCGCCTCGCGCGGGGGTGGCGCGCGGCGCGGCATCCCGACCGAAGAGGCCACAAGCGCATCGGAGTTCTCGAACAAAAACACCTCGACTCCCCGGCCGAGATCCAGACCGGCCATGGTTTCGACCGCATCGACACCATCCCCAGAGGCAAAGCTGACCGGGCCGACCCTGGGAAGCTGCGCCTCGAACACATCGGCGATCAGCTCGGCCTGGTTTATGAACGCCTCTTCGCGCTGCTGCACCAGGCTGTCGCGGCCGGGGTTCATGTAGAGCACACCGGCCACCAGCACGATCAGCCCCAACAGGTTGAACGTCATGATCTTGCGCGCCAGCGGCGAGCGGTTCAGCGAGATGATGCCCCGCTTGCGCCGCCGCGCCCGGATTTCGCCATCGTCCCGAGGCGGCGCAACCCAGTCCTCTCCCAAGAGAACATAGCCTTCGCTGGATGATCTGGAATCGCGCAAGGGCACCCCCGGTGCGGGCGTTTCGTGAAAGCTTATTCTTCGTTGTAACGGTAACCGATGCCGTAAAGCGTTTCGATCGCCGAAAACTCATCGTCGGCCTGGCGCATCTTCTTGCGCAGACGCTTGATATGGCTGTCGATCGTGCGGTCGTCCACATAAACCTGATCGTCATAGGCCACATCCATCAGCTGATCGCGGCTTTTGACAAAGCCGGGCCGCTGGGCCAGAGCCTGAAGCAACAAGAACTCCGTCACCGTCAGCGACACGTCGTTGCCCTTCCATTTCACCGCGTGGCGCAGCGGGTCCATCGTCAGCTCGCCGCGGATCATGACCTTGGTCTCTTCGGTGGTCGCCACCTCATCGCCCGCGATCACATCCTGCCGGCGCAGAAGCGCCCGGATACGCTCGACCAGAAGGCGCTGGGAAAACGGCTTTTTCACATAGTCGTCGGCGCCCATGCGCAGGCCCAGCACCTCGTCGATCTCATCATCCTTTGAGGTGAGGAAGATCACCGGCATGCTGGTTTTCTGGCGCAGCCGCTGCAACAGATCCATCCCGTCCATCCGGGGCATCTTGATGTCGAGCACGGCCATGTCCGGCAGCCGCTTGTTGAATGCATCAAGGGCCGACTGGCCGTCATTGTAGGTCTCCACCTCGAACCCTTCAGCCTCTAGGGTCATGGAAACCGAAGTCAGGATATTCCTGTCGTCGTCAACGAGCGCAATCCTAGACATGTGGGAATTACCTTTATACTGCTCTGTGCCTATTTTTTGCCATATTTTTCCCAATTCCCCCCATGGAATCAACTCCTAACTGCGAATCACCGGCGGCACGTGCCCGACTACAACCGAAAAAAGGTGACGCATTGCTAAATTGCATCACTTCACGACTCCGGTTGCGCTAAACTTCGCTCGGTTTGCGCTAACCTACGGCCCAGAGCCTGTTCCCTCACGGAAGCTGCGTGATATACGGTGCCACCCGCGCCGTTCAGCGCGGGTCGGCGGCCAGCGCGCCGCCGAAGTCAGTTTAAGGGACCGCCGCGAGCGACGGCGTCAGGAGCGAGCATATGACGATTGGACGGGTTAACCCCAAGCAGCGTCTCGAAGATCAGGGCATCAGCGGGCTGGGTCAGGTTCACTACAACCTCATGAATCCTGCGCTGGTCGAAGCCGCGCTGAAGCGGAACGAAGGGACACTTGGCAATGGCGGCGCCCTTCTGGTGTCGACGGGCGAACATACCGGCCGCTCGCCCAAGGACAAGTTCGTGGTGCGCACCCCGTCGGTCGAAGACACGATCTGGTGGGAAAACAACAAGCCGATGACGCCCGAAGCGTTCGATCAGCTGCATGCCGATATGCTCGAGCACATGAAGGGCGGCGAATACTTCGTCGAAGACCTCTACGGCGGCGCCGATCCCGAGCATCGGCTTGACGTGCGCATGGTCACCGAACTGGCCTGGCACGGCCTGTTCATCCGCCACCTGCTGCGCCGCCCCTCGCGCGAAGAGCTGGACAGCTTCGTGCCGGAATACACGATCATCAACTGCCCCAGCTTCCAGGCCGATCCCGAAAAGCATGGCTGCCGGTCTTCGACCGTCGTCGCGCTGAACTTCGATCAGAAGCTGATCCTGATCGGCGGCACCGAATATGCCGGCGAGAACAAGAAATCGGTCTTCACCCTGCTGAACTACATCCTGCCCGGCAAGGGCATCATGGCGATGCACTGCTCGGCCAACCACGCCATCGACAACCCGGTGGACACCGCGGTGTTTTTCGGCCTGAGCGGCACCGGCAAGACCACCCTGTCGGCCGATCCGTCGCGCACCCTGATCGGCGATGACGAACATGGCTGGTCGGACAAGGGCACCTTCAACTTCGAAGGCGGCTGCTATGCCAAGACCATCAACCTCAGCGCCGAGGCAGAGCCGGAGATCTTCGCCACGACCACCAGGTTCGCCACGGTGATCGAGAACATGGTGTTCGACCCCGAGACCAAGGAACTGGATTTCGAGGATGACAGCCTGACCGCCAACATGCGCTGCGCCTATCCGCTGGAATACATCTCCAACGCCTCTGAAACCTCACTGGGCGGGCATCCCAAGAACATCATCATGCTCACCTGCGATGCCTTCGGCGTGCTGCCCCCGATCGCGCGGCTGACCCCGGCCCAGGCGATGTATCACTTCCTGTCGGGCTTCACCTCCAAGGTGGCCGGCACCGAAAAGGGCGTGACAGAGCCCGAGCCCACCTTCTCCACCTGTTTCGGCGCCCCCTTCATGCCACGCCGCCCCGAAGCCTATGGCAACCTGCTGCGCGAGAAGATCGCCAAGCACGGCGCCACCTGCTGGCTGGTGAACACCGGCTGGACCGGCGGCGCCTATGGCGTTGGCTCGCGCATGCCGATCCGTTC
Organism: Actibacterium naphthalenivorans; assembly: GCF_014196965.1. Lineage (GTDB taxonomy): Bacteria > Pseudomonadota > Alphaproteobacteria > Rhodobacterales > Rhodobacteraceae > Actibacterium_A > Actibacterium_A naphthalenivorans. Next base: position 1,108,702 of record NZ_JACIEQ010000001.1, read on the forward strand.
GACCCGGACGCTGCTGACCGCGGCGCTGGACGGCTCTCTCAACGATGCCGAGTTCCGCAAGGATCCGAACTTCGGCTTCGAGGTTCCGGTGCACGTGGACGGCGTGGCGGAGGTTCTGCTGGACCCGCGCAAAACCTGGAGCGTGAACGAGGAATATGACGCGCAGGCGCAGAAACTGGTGGCCATGTTCGCCGACAATTTCGCGCAATACGTGCCGTTCATCGACGATGACGTGAAAGCCGCCGCCATCGGCTGATCCGGCCGAAGCGACAGACAAACAAAGGCCCCGCCCCGCGCGGGGCCTTTTCTATCCCATCAGCCCCTTGCGGATCAGATTCAGCGCCGCGATGGCCAGAATGAACAGCGTGGCCTTGCGGAACCTCGCGGGGTCAAGCCTGTCTTGCACGCGAAAGCCGATCCACATGCCCCCGAGCGCCGGGATCACCAGCACCGCCGACAGTGGCAAGGTCTGCGCATTCAGCACCCCCGTGGTCAGATGCGACGCCAGAAGCACGATGGCGCCGATCAGGAACACCACCCCCTGCACGCGCACCATCTCTGTCTTTTCGGTGTTGAACGACAGAAGATACGCGATGACCGGCGGCCCCCAGACCCCCGAAATGCCACCGAAGAACCCGCCGACCGCGCCCATCAACATCTCGGCCCGGTTGCGATGCACGGCATTGACGATCAATTGCCGGCCCAGAAGCTGCGACAGTGAAAACGCAAAGATCGGCACGCCCAGCAGCAGATAGAGCACATTCGGCGGCAGCACCCTGACCAGCGGCGCGCTGAGCCCGATGAACAGCACCACCATGCCGATCAGCCGCCAGTATTTGCGCAGCGATCCCAGAGCCGCGCGCCATCCGTGCCGGAACGCCTGCGCCAAATTGGTCAGCACCGTCGCCATGATCAGCCCGGCAAGCGCCGTCGGCGCGGGCAGGAAGATCGAATAGCACGAGATCATGATCATCGGCATGGCAAAGCCCACCGCGCCCTTCACCACCCCGGCAAACAGCGCCACCGCCACCGCTGCCGCGAAGAAAACAACGGGTAGTCCGAAAATCATGCTGTCCATCGGGTGCCTTTCAGGTTTCCCCGGCTATATCGTGGATCGTGCCACGCCGCACCGCAATTATACGCGCGACATATTGCTTCAAAACGCCAGCGCTCATTGAATTTTTGTTGCGCTGCAACTGCAAAAACACTATTTCCAGCGGAACCCCGGAAAAAGGAGCCGACTCATGCCCCATGACGGACAGGAACTGCCCCAGAACGACGCCGCGAACGCCCTGCTGCCCGATCTTCTGGCCCTGACGGAGGCCGCCATCGCCCCCGCCGGCGCGCTGCTGGAAAAGGCCACCGAAACGCTGCGCGCGCGCGTCAGCATAGAGGGGCGCGTGTCCGCCGCGGCGCTGGAGGCGCACCAGCATGGCGCGCATGCCCTGTCGTGGCTGGCAACCTATGTCGAGGCATTGCGGCAGATGCACAGTTGGGCCGGGCGGCTGCACGAAGAGGGCAGGTTCGGCGAGATGGAACAGCTGATCCTGCAGATCGCCTTCGGCGAATACCTGTGGCAGATCTACGGCGGCATCCCGATGAGCCAGGGCGAAATCGCCCGGCTGCAGGATATCGGCCTGGGCCAGGACGACCAGCGGCTGTTGATGACCGACGCGGTGATGACCCTGTGCAATGCGGGCAACAGCCAGGCCGCGCGCACCCGCCTTGTGGCGCTGATGCAGGACAATGCCGGCCACGCCACCTTCGGCGCCTCCGGTCTGGACGAAGAGCTGGAGATGATCCGCGAACAGTTCCGCCGCTTCGCCGATGATCGCGTGGCGCCCAATGCCCATGACTGGCACCTCAAGGACGAGCTGATCCCGATGGAGATCATCGAGGAACTGGCCGAAATGGGCGTATTTGGCCTGACCATCCCCGAAGAGTTCGGCGGCTTCGGCCTGTCCAAGGCCTCGATGGTTGTGGTGTCCGAGGAACTGTCGCGCGGCTATATCGGCGTCGGGTCGCTTGGCACCCGCTCCGAAATCGCGGCGGAGCTGATCCTGTGTGGCGGCACCGATGCGCAAAAGGAACACTGGCTGCCCAAGCTGGCCAGCGCCGAAATCCTGCCCACCGCCGTCTTCACCGAGCCCAACACCGGCTCGGATCTCGGCAGCCTGCGCACCCGCGCGGTCAGGGAGGGCGACGAATACGTCGTGACCGGCAACAAGACCTGGATCACCCACGCCGCGCGCACCCATGTGATGACGCTGCTGGCCCGTACCGATCCGGCCACCGCCAACTACAAGGGCCTGTCGATGTTCCTGGCCGAAAAGACGCCGGGCACCGATGCCGATCCCTTCCCCACCCCCGGCATGACCGGCGGCGAGATCGAGGTGCTGGGCTATCGCGGCATGAAGGAATACGAACTCGGCTTCGACGGCTTCAAGGTCAAGGCCGAGAACCTGCTGGGCGGGGTCGAGGGGCAGGGCTTCAAACAACTGATGCAAACCTTCGAAAGCGCCCGCATCCAGACCGCCGCCCGCGCCATCGGCGTGGCGCAGAACGCGCTCGAGGTCGGCATGCAATACGCCATTGACCGCAAGCAGTTCGGCAAGCCGCTGATCAGTTTCCCGCGCGTCTCCGGCAAGCTGGCGATGATGGCGGTGGAAATCATGGTCGCACGCCAGCTCACCTATCACTCCGCCTGGCAAAAGGATCACGACAAGCGCTGCGACCTCGAGGCCGGCATGGCCAAGCTGCTGGGTGCCCGCGTGGCCTGGGCCTGCGCCGACAACGCGCTGCAGATCCACGGCGGCAACGGCTTCGCACTGGAATATCAGATCAGCCGCATCCTGTGCGACGCGCGCATCCTGAACATCTTCGAAGGCGCGGCCGAAATCCAGGCCCAGGTGATCGCGCGCCGCCTTCTGGGCTAACCGCCGGCGGGCCTTTCGGGGCCCGTTCCGCCAAGCGCGGCAAGCATGTCGTAACCCTTGAGCGCAATCTCGACCTCGGCCCAACGCGCCGTGCCGTCGGGCGCCAGCCACATCGGTTGCGACAGCAGCTTCAGCCCCGTCAGCCCCAGCGCCGGAATGTCCAGCCCCATCGAATGCGCCACCGGCACCCGCACACCGGGCTTCGGGTTCAGCCCCGGCGCAATCTCGCGCAGCCCCAGCTTTAGATGATGGGCAATGTCCCACTCCTGCACCGCGCCGTCATGCCGGGTGACGACCCAGCAATGCATGTCGTCACAGCGCCCGCGCTTTTCCTCGGGGAAGAAATAGCCGGTGACATAGCCTGCCTCATACCCCGCCGCCCGCAAAGACGCGATCAGATAGGTGTTGATGTCGACGCAGGAACCTTCGGTCAGCCCGCAGAGCGCCGGAATACTGTCTTCACCGTCATAGAACCGCTGCTCCGGGTGACCATAGGAAAACTGCGCCGCCACGTCGTTGACGATGGCCCGCAGCCCGGCCTGCCCGCCGCCGGCCGCCTGCGCGGTGGCGCGGGCGGCGCCGATCAATGCCTCCGCCGCCTCGGTGAAACGGTTGGGCCGATGCACGAAAAGCGCCTCGGGATAGGCCTCGCCCCCGGACGCGAAACTGGTGCAGAACCGCACCGGGCCGGTCACGCCCTCGAGCACCGCAACCCACTGGCCGGTCCGCGCCTCGGCCGCCAGGTGGTAGCCGGCCCCTTCCAATACGAAAACCTCCGGCCGCAGATGCGGCGTCATCAGGCCGATCGGCGCGAACAGGCGCCCCGCACCCGGCCCCGCGACCGTAACCTCAAGAATGAACGTCATGCTCAGCCCCCACGCACGCCACCCCGCCAGATAACCGCCCCAGCATGACACTGGCACGACAGATCAGCCCGCGGCGCGCTCCAGCAGATCGATCAGCCGCGCCCGCGCCTCGGGCAAGGGCCGGTTGCCCAGCGATGGCGCCAGCCAATGCGCCAGAAAATGCCCGGTCACCCGCAACCCTTCGCCGACCTCGGCCGCGCTGACCGGCCCCTGCCCCAACAGGCAAAACGGCAATGGTAACAGCCGGTCGGCCCACTCGCCGGCCGCCTCCGCGCTGACCGCCCGGCCGGTCTTCGGCGAAACATAGGCCAGATCATCCCGACTGCCGGTTACCGCGCAACGGGTCAGATCGAGACCAAACCCCATCTCCTCCAGCAGCGCCATTTCCCAGCGCAGATAGGCCAAGGGCCAGGCATCGGCATGGCTGAGCAGATCCAGCATCGTCACCGAACGGGCATAAAGCGCCGGATGCGCCTCGCGCTCCGGCAGGGCAAAGCCCAGCAGCGCGGTCACCGCGTTCAGCCCCGACAGCGCCAGCCGGTCCCCCATCACCGCCGCCGCGCGCGACCGAACCGGTTCCACGGTGAAACTGCCCAGATGCGTCTCCAGCCGCGCCCGCCATGTCAGATCAAGCTGCGCCCCCGGCTGCAACACCGGCGCGATCTTCCGGCCCGCCCCGCCCCGCACGACCCCGGCATGGCGCCCGTGCTCGGCGGTGAACACCTCGATGATGGCGGAACTTTCCCCATAGCGCCGAACGCTCAGCAAGGCCCCCTGATCCCGCCATTCCATCACCGCACCCGCATTCCGGCTTCATCTTTCCGAAAATATCCCCGCCGGAGGCAAGAAAGTCACGAAAGCCCCGGTTCGTCCAGCAAATGACGGCCGGCGCGGTCCTCGACCTCGATCACCCACAGATCCGGGTCAAACCCGCGCTGCCGCGCGACAGAGGCGTCAACCTCGGCCTCGTCCCCTTGCGCCAGCACCACCCAGACCCGCTCGCCGCTTGTCAGATCGAAAGACCTCTGAAACGCCTGTGCCTGCCCGTCCAGCGTGTTCAGCTTCACCACAACCGCGCCCGCGGTCGGATCTCCCCTGGCCGTCACAAAGGCCGGAATGTCGGCCAGCCGCAACCGGGCCAGATAGGCCCGCACCCAGAAATCGGCGGTCAGCCGGATCATGTGTTCCCGTCTTTGAAGTCCAGCCCCATCTCGGAATAGCGCTCGGATTCCTCCAGCCAGTTCGGCCGCACCTTGACCTGCAGAAACAGATGCACCGGGCGGCCGACAAACTCGGCGATCTCGGCGCGGGCGGCCTGGCTGACGCCCTTGATGGTCTCGCCCTTGTTGCCCAGCACGATGCCCTTGTGCCCGTCGCGCACCACATAAATCACCTGGTCGATCCGGACAGAGCCATCGTCGCGCTCTTCCCAGTTCTCGGTCTCAACGGTCATCTGATAGGGCAGTTCCTGATGCAGGCGCAGGGTCAGCTTTTCGCGCGTCATCTCGGCGGCGATCATCCGCATCGGCAGATCGGCGATCTGGTCCTCGGGATACAGCCACGGCCCCTCGGGCAGATGCGCCGCCAGCCATTCACGCAGATCATCCACCCCATGCCCGCGCTCGGCGGAAATCATGAAGGTCTGCGCAAAGGGGTAGGCCTCGTTCAGCCTGGCCGACAGGGCCAGAAGCACCTCGGCCTTCACCCGGTCGATCTTGTTGATCGCCAGAACCACGGTGCGCCCCTCGTTCACCCGCTCGCGCAACGCCTCCAGGATCGCCTCGACGCCTTCGGTCACGCCGCGATGCGCCTCGACCAGCAGAACGATGATATCGGCATCCGCGGCCCCGCCCCAGGCCGCCGCCACCATGGCGCGGTCGAGCCGCCGGCGCGGCCGGAACAGCCCGGGCGTATCGACGAACACGATCTGCGCGTCGCCCTGCATCGCCACGCCGCGAATGCGGGCGCGGGTGGTCTGCACCTTGTGGGTGACGATGGAAACCTTGGCCCCCACCATCCGGTTCAGAAGGGTGGATTTGCCCGCGTTGGGCTCGCCGATCAGGGCCACGAAGCCCGCGCGTGTCTCAGCCATGTTCCGGCTCCATTCGTTTCAGCAGCGTCTTGGCGGCCGCCTGTTCGGCCTGGCGTTTGGAACCGGCGGCGGCTGTCGCCTCCTCGCCGCTTTCCAGACGCGCGGCGATCGTGAAGACGGGCGCGTGATCCGGCCCCTCGCGCGACAGCTCGATATAGCGCGGCGGCTGCTGGCCGCGCGCCTGCGCCCATTCCTGCAACGCCGTCTTGGCATCGCGCGCATCGGCCTCGACAGCGGTCACGCGCGCGCCCCAGAGCCGCAGGATCACATCCCGCGCGGCCTCGAACCCGGCATCGAGATAGACGGCGGCAATCACCGCCTCCATCGCGTCGCCAAGCAGCGCCTCCTTGCGCCGCCCGCCTGAAAGCATCTCCGAACGGCCCAGCTTCAGCACCACACCCAGATCAATCTCTCGCGCGACATCGGCGCAGGTTTCCTTGCGCACCAGCGCATTGAACCGCGGCGCCAGCAGCCCCTCGGCTGCCTCCGGATCGGCCGCCAGAAGCGCCTCTGCCATCACCAGCCCCAGCACCCGGTCGCCCAGAAACTCCAGCCGCTGATTGTCGGGCCGCGTCGCCGACGAGATCGAGGAATGGGTCAGGGCGCGCAGCAACAGCTCCGGCCGGGTAAAAGCATGGCCCAGCCTGCCCGAAAAGGCGCTGATCTCGACCGACAGCTTCACTCGACCGCCTTGAAGAAACGGTCCGGGCGCCACGTCCAGAAGAAGAACAGCGACCGTCCGGCGGAAGAGAACATCACCCGGTCGGCCCGGCCGATCAGATATTCGGCCGGCACAAAGCCCACGCCGCCGCTGACCTGCGCATAGCGGCTATCTTCGGAATTGTCGCGGTTGTCACCCATGAAGAAATACTGGCCCTCGGGCACCGCGAACACCTTGGTGTTGTCGCCAAAGCCGTTGCCCACGTTCAGGATGCTGTGGCGGACACCGTTGGGCAGGGTCTCGGTCCATTTTTCCTTTTCACAGGTGCCGCCCTCGCCCACCGGGCTGTTGGAGCAGCGCGGGTAATAGCCCACCGGCCCCTGCTTGGCGAAAGGCTCCGCAAAGGTACCATCCGCCTCCAGCTTCACAGCCTCGCCGTTGATGTGCAGCACGCCGTTGACCATCTGGATCGTGTCGCCCGGCAGGCCGATCAGCCGCTTGATGAAGTCGGACCCGTTCACCGGATGGCGAAACACCACCACATCGCCCCGCTCGGGTTCGGAGCCGAACAGCCGCCCATTGATCGGGCACAGGCTGAACGGGCAGGAATATTGCGAATATCCATAGGCCATCTTGTTCACGAACAGAAAGTCGCCGACCAGCAGCGTGTCTTTCATCGAGCCTGAGGGAATCCAGAACGGCTGAAAGAACAGCGTCCGGAACACACCCGCGATCAGCAGCGCATAGACCACCGTCTTGATCGTCTCGACGATGCCGCCTTCTGCCTTCTTGTCCGTGGTCGCCATGCGTTCTGCCCTGCCTTTTAACTGGTTCACCGCTACATGAGCGGGCGGGGATGGGGAGTCAAGCCACGGGCCGCGCCTCGATCACCACGAAAGCCTGCGCCCAGGGGTGATCATCGGTCAGGGTCACGTGAATGATGGCGCGGTGGCCCGCCGGCGTCATCTGCGCCAGCCGCTCGGCCGCCCAGCCGGTGACATGCATCTGCGGCTGGCCGGTGTCGATATTCGACACCGCCATGTCCTTCCACGAAATCCCCATGCGCAGGCCGGTTCCCAGCGCCTTGGAACAGGCCTCTTTCGCGGCCCAGCGTTTGGCATAGGTGCCCGGCGTGTCGGCGCGACGCTCGGCCTTGCGCTGTTCGGTTTCGGTGAACACGCGGTTGCGGAACCGGTCTCCATATCGGTTGAGCGTACGCTCGATCCGCTCGATATTCGCCAGATCGGTGCCGATGCCGAGGATCATCAGGAACGCGCCGCGCAGACGGGGGGATAGCCCGCCATATCACAGATCAGGCCGGCTTGTCCGATCATGCCCGCGCCTCATCCATCAGGCGGCGCATTTCGCCGATCGCCGGGCCAAGCCCGCGAAAGATCGCCTCGCCGATCAGAAAATGGCCGATGTTCAGCTCCATCACCTCGGGGAAGGCTGCGATGGGCTGCACCGTGTCATAGGTCAGCCCGTGGCCCGCGTGCACCTCCAGCCCCAGCGAATGGGCATAGGCCGACATCTCGCGCAGGCGCGCCAGCTCGGCGTCGCGTTCCTCGAACCGGCCTTCGGCATGGGCGTCGCAATAGGCGCCGGTGTGCAGCTCGATCACCGCGGCACCGATGCGATGCGCGGCCTCGATCTGGCGCGCGTCGGCGGCGATGAATATCGACACCCGGCAACCGGCCTCGGCCAGCGGCGCGATGAAATGCGCCAGCCGGTTCTCTTCGCGCGCCACCTCCAGCCCGCCCTCGGTGGTGCGCTCCTCGCGCTTTTCGGGAACGATGCACACGGCGTGGGGCCGATGGCGCAGGGCGATGGCCTGCATCTCTTGCGTCGCGGCCATCTCGAAGTTCAGCGGCAGGGTCAGCGCCGCCATCAGCCCTTCGATATCGGCATCCGAGATATGGCGTCGATCCTCGCGCAGATGGGCGGTGATACCGTCGGCGCCGGTCTCTTCGGCCAGTTTCGCGGCGCGCACCGGGTCGGGATAGGCACTGCCGCGCGCGTTGCGCACGGTGGCCACGTGATCGATATTGACCCCGAGCCGAAGCCGCCCCAGCGGCCTGACCAGACCTTCCGCCATCTCTTGTCCCTTCCCGTTCGAACCGCCCAGGCGCGGCTATGAATTCTCTTTCGCCGCGGCCGCCGCCGCCTTTTCCCGCAGCTCTTTCAGCTTCTTCGCGATCCGGCCCCGGCGGTGCTTTTGATAGGCGGCGATCACCGGCACACTCAGATAATAGGCCACCACCGCCGCGACCAGCCCCGGCAGGACACCCCCGACCATATAGGGCACGAAGACCTCGTGGAAGAACCGTGCAAGATGGCTCCAGTCGGCCTCGGCAGAGGTGAAGAGGGCGATGGAATTTTCATAAAGGTCATAGGCCGCGTCAAAGAACTTGGCCACGAGCGATCTGTCGAGATCCTCGTCGAACCGGGTGCCCAGCAGGAAATGCCCGACCTTGAGACAGATCACACCGATCGGAATATAGGTCAGCGGGTTGCCGAAGAACGTGCCCGCCAGCGCCGCCAGCAAATTGCCGTTTATGATCCGCGCGATCAGCACGGCGACGACAAAGTGCAGGCCATAGAACGGCGTGAAGGTGGTGAACACCCCCGCAGATACCCCCCGTGCGATGCGCTGCGGGCTGTCTGGCAGCCGCCGCACCCTGTGACGCATGTAGTGAAAGGCCCGCCCCCACCCGCCACGCGGATAGATGAAGCCGATCACGGATTGCAGCACAGAGCGTTTTTCGCGGCGCTTGAAAACCAAGCCAGGGCTCCTTCCGGCGGTTCAGGGTTTGCGGTCGGGATCGGTATATCGCTCAATGGCGGCCACGTCGCTCTCGGCTTCCATCGCGGTCATGACGGTGTGCAGATGCTCGACATCGCGCAGATCGACGTCGATCAGCAGGCGATAGAAATCGGGCTTGCGGTCGGCAAAGTGCAGATCCGAGATATTGGCCTTCTGCTCGCCGATCAGCGTGCAGATCCGGCCCAGAACGCCGGCGTCGTTGCGGATCGTGACATTCATCGTCACCGTATGCGCGGCAGAATGCTTGCCCGAATGCCAGTGCAGGTCGATCCAGCGCTCGGGCTCTTCCTCCAGCTCGGCCAGGGCGGGGCAGTCGATGGCATGCACCATAACACCGCGGCCGCGATAGGTGATGCCGACGATCCGTTCGCCCGGCACGGGCTGGCAGCATTGCGCGCGGCTGAAGCTCTGATCCGCCGACAGGCCGACGACGGCGCGAGAGGCGTCCACCTCGTCACCGGTAACAGCGGCCAGCTCGGGGTAGAGCGCCTTGGCCACCTCCTGCGCGCGCAACTCGGCGGAGCCGAGCCGTGCCAGCACCTCTTTCGGCCCGTCCAGCCCCAGCGTCTTGGCGGCGGTCTTCAGCGCCTTGTCGGTGGATTTCTTGCCGATATGCTCGAACGCGACCCGCGCCAGTTCGCGCCCCAGCTTGATGAAGCGCTCGCGGTCTTCCTCGCGCAGCGACTTGCGGATCGCGGCCTTGGCGCGGCCCGTCACCACGATGTCGATCCATGTGGCCTGCGGGCGCTGGCCTTCGGCGGTGATGATCTCTATCGACTGGCCGTTCTTCAGCCGGGTCCAGAGCGGCACCCGGATGTTGTCGACCTTGGCGCCCACGCAACTGTCGCCGATCCTTGTGTGGATCGCATAGGCATAATCCAGCGGCGTCGCCCCCTTGGGCAGCTTCACCACATCGCCCTTGGGCGTGAAGCAGAACACCTGGTCGGAATACATCTCGAGCTTGACGTTCTCGAGGAACTCATCGTGATCCTCGGCATTGCCGAACCGTTCGGTCAGCGCCGCCAGCCATTTGGCCGGATCGACGGCAAACGGGTTCTCGGCGCGCACGCCGTCGCGGTATGACCAGTGCGCCGCAACGCCGGCCTCGGCCACCTCGTGCATCTGGCGCGTGCGGATCTGGATTTCCACCCGCTTGCCGTCACGCCCCGAAACCGTGGTGTGGATCGAACGATAGCCGTTCGATTTCGGCTGGCTGATGTAATCCTTGAACCGCCCCGGAACCGAGCGCCAGCGGCGGTGCATCGCCCCCAGCACGCGGTAACAATCCGCCTCGCTGTCGGTGATGATGCGGAAGCCGTAGATATCGGACAGACGGGAAAAGCCCTGGTTCTTTTCCTGCATCTTGCGCCAGATCGCATAGGGCTTTTTCGCGCGGCCAAAGACATCCGCCTCGATCCCGGCCTTTTCCAGCTCGGTACGGATATCCAGCGTGATCTGATGCACCACATCGCCGGTTTCGCGCTGCAGCGTGATGAACCGGCGGATGATGGAATTGCGCCCCTCGGGGTTGAGCACCCGAAAGGCCAGATCCTCCAGCTCTTCGCGCATCCACTGCATGCCCATGCGGCCGGCCAGCGGCGCATAGATATCCATCGTCTCGCGCGCTTTCTGGGCCTGCTTTTCGGGGCGCTGGTATTTGATCGTGCGCATGTTGTGCAAACGGTCGGCCAGCTTGACGAGGATCACCCGCAGATCCTTGGACATCGCCATGAACAGCTTGCGAAAGTTTTCGGCCTGCTTGGTCTCGGACGAAGACAGTTGCAGGTTGGTCAGCTTGGTGACCCCATCCACAAGCTCCGCCACCTCTTCGCCGAACAGCGTCGCGATCTCGCCATAGGTGGATTTGGTGTCTTCGATCGTATCGTGCAGCAGCGCGGTGATGATCGTCGCATCATCCAGATGCATCTCTGTCAGGATGGCGGCCACGGCGACGGGATGGGTGAAATAGGGGTCGCCCGACTGGCGGGTCTGCCCTTCGTGCATGCGCTCGCCATAGTCATAGGCAAGGCGCAGCCGCGCTTCGTTGGTTTTGGGATTGTAGTTGCGGACCAGAGCGATCAGGTCTTCGACATCGATCCTCGGCATCCGGTCCGCATCCTATGAGGGCGGTTCGCCCTTACCTTTGGCCCTGCGCGTCCATCAATGCGCGCAGCAGCTTTTCTTCAGACATATCGTCATCGGCGGGTTTGTCAGCCTCGCCACCCATCAAAAGTGCCATCGAATCCTCTTCGGGTTCGTCCACTTCGATCTGGGTCTGGTTGCTTTCGATCATGCGTTCACGCAGAGCGTCGGCAGACTGGGTTTCTTCGGCGATCTCGCGCAGGGCGACCACCGGGTTCTTGTCGTTGTCCCGGTCCACGGTCAGGGCGCTGCCAGACGTGATCTCTCGCGCCCGGTGGGCAGCAAGCATCACCAGCTCAAACCGGTTCGGAACCTTGTCAACGCAATCTTCGACCGTCACGCGGGCCATGGGATACTCCAATCCATCTGGAAAGTGGAGTGCCTTATCTATTGACTCGCAAAACGCTTGACAAGAGCAGATTGCCTTGTCAGCGCTATGTTATCCGGCCTTGCAGTGTCGCAAGCCGCCCCGGGCGCGTCGTAGCGCCGCTGACATCTGGTGAATAGGCCGGGAATCGCCGAAATCGGAATTCCAGACTGGCCTTTTGGACAATGTATCAGTTTGATGACGGGCCAAGGGTTGCCGCAGCGGCCCGAATACCCTAACTCCCCTCGACGTTCCGAGCATTTTTTGTGCCAGTCTCTCGCATTTCCCACCACTCACTCACACGCTGCGGGACATCTACCGGAAGGACAGTATATGTTTTACAGAGACGAACGGCTCGCGCTGTTCATTGACGGATCAAACCTTTATGCGGCTGCGAAGGCGCTCGGGTTTGATATCGACTACAAGCTTCTGCGGCAGGAGTTCATGCGCCGTGGCAAGCTCCTGCGTGCGTTTTATTATACCGCATTGCTGGAAAATGACGAATATTCCCCGATCCGACCACTTGTGGACTGGCTGCATTACAATGGCTTTTCCATGGTCACCAAACCGGCCAAAGAATATACCGACAGCCAGGGCCGGCGGAAGATCAAGGGCAACATGGACATCGAGCTGACGGTCGACGCCATGGAGCTGGCGCCGCATGTCGATCACATCGTGCTGTTCTCCGGCGACGGCGATTTCCGCCCGCTGGTCGAGAGCCTGCAGCGCAAGGGGGTCCGGGTGTCGGTCGTATCGACGATTCGCTCGCAGCCGCCGATGATCGCCGACGAGCTTCGCCGCCAGGCCGACAATTTCATCGAGCTGGACGAGCTGCGCGATGTGATCGGGCGCCCGCCACGCGAACCGCGGGCCGATGCCCCGGTCGAGATGGCCGCCGAAGAGTAAACAGAAACCGGGGCCCCGCGCCCCGGTTTTCCGTTGCGGCCCCCTGGCACCACCAGCCCCGGGGGCTGGACCTTTGCATCGCTTCGCCCTAGGTCTTGCCGCGACAGGAGAGCGCCGATGCCCAAGCCCCCGCTGACCCTTTTCCTCGCCGCCCCGCGCGGGTTCTGCGCCGGCGTGGACCGCGCCATCAAGATCGTCGAACTGGCGCTGCGCAAATGGGGCGCGCCGGTGTTTGTGCGACACGAGATCGTCCATAACAAATACGTGGTCGACGGGCTGCGCGCCAAGGGCGCAGTGTTTGTCGAAGAGCTGGAGGAATGCCCCGACGACCGGCCGGTGATCTTCTCGGCCCATGGCGTGCCCAAGGCGATCCCGGCAGAGGCCGCGCGGCGGCACATGATCTATGTCGATGCCACCTGCCCGCTGGTCAGCAAGGTGCATATCGAGGCCGAGCGGCACCATGCCGCCGGGCTTCAGATGGTGATGATCGGCCACGCCGGGCATCCCGAAACCGTGGGCACCATGGGCCAGCTGCCCGAGGGCGAGGTGCTGCTGGTGGAAACCGCCGATGACGTCGCCGGGCTGCGGGTGCGCGACCCGCAAAAGCTCGCCTTCATCACCCAGACAACCCTCTCGGTCGATGACACGGCGGGCATCGTCGCGGCGTTGCGGGCGCGGTTCCCGGCCATCATCGGACCCCATAAGGAAGACATCTGCTATGCCACCACCAACCGGCAGGAGGCGGTGAAGGCGATTGCGCCGAAGGTGGATGCGATGCTGGTGATCGGTGCGCCGAACTCCTCGAATTCGCGCCGTCTGGTCGAGGTCGCGCGCTCGGCCGGCTGCGCCTATTCGCAGCTGGTGCAGCGCGCGGGCGAGATCGACTGGCGCGCGCTGGACGGGATCACCGCGCTGGGGCTGACCGCGGGCGCGTCCGCGCCCGAAGTGCTGATCGAGGAAGTGATCGACGCCTTTCACGACCGGTTCGATGTGACGCTGCAGGTGGTCGAAACCGCGCAGGAGAATGTCGAATTCAAGGTGCCCCGCGTGCTGCGGGAACCGGCCTGATGCGGCAGGCGGGAGCCAGGGCAGCATGAGCGGCGCCGACCAGACGACAGTGGCGGTCTACGACCAGCGCGCGGCGGATTACGCCGACATCGCGCTGACGCCGGACACGCGCGCGCGGCTGGACGCGTTCATCGCGGCGCTTCCCGCAGGCGGCAGCGCGCTCGACCTTGGCTGCGGGCCGGGCTGGGCCGCAGCCGCGATGCGCGACGCGGGCCTGACGGTTGCCGCGCTCGACGCCGCGCCGGCCATGGCCGAGGTCGCGCAGGCACGTTACGGGCTGTCTGTCACCGTGGCGACATTCGACGCGGTGACGCAAGTTGCGGCCTATGATGGCATCTGGGCCCATTTCAGCCTGCTGCACGCCCCGCGTGCCGATTTCCCTGCCCACCTCGCGGCGCTGCACCGTGCCCTGCGGCCCGGCGGGCAGCTTTTCCTCGCGATGAAGCTCGGCACCGGAGAGGGCCGTGACCGGCTTGACCGGTTCTACAGCTATTTCACCGCCGACGAGCTGCGGACGCATCTGCGCCGCGCCGGCTTTACCCTGACCGGAGAGCAGACCGAGGCCATCAAGGGCTTCGACGGTACCCGCGCCTCCGCCATCTACATGAGGGCCCATGCCTGAGTATTTTGCCTATACCGACGGCGCCTGCAGCGGAAACCCCGGACCCGGCGGCTGGGGCGCGCTGCTTCAGGCGAAAGAGGGGGGCCGCGTCGTGAAAGAGCGCGAGCTGTCGGGCGGCGAGGCGCAGACCACGAACAACCGGATGGAGCTTCTGGCCGCGATCAACGCGCTGGAAAGCCTGACGCGCGGCACCGCGATCACCATCGTGACCGATAGCGCCTATGTGAAGAACGGGGTCACGAGCTGGATCCACGGCTGGAAGCGGAACGGCTGGAAAACCGCGGGCCGGAAACCGGTGAAGAATGCCGAACTGTGGCAAAGGCTGGACGCGGCGCGCGAACAGCATGATGTGACCTGGGAATGGGTGAAGGGCCACGCCGGCCACCCCGAGAACGAGCGCGCCGACGCGCTGGCCCGCGCCGGCATGGCGCCTTTCAAGCGGCAGACGGGCGGCCAGCTTCGGATTTGAGTATTTTTGCCGAGAAGAACGGGGCAGGTCAGGGTTTGCGGATATAGGTCTGGTAGAGCCAGATCAGCAGCAGCGCGCCGAGTATGGCGCCGACGAAGCCCGCGGCGAGGCCTGTCAGCATCAGGATGAAGCGCAGCACCAGCCCGCCGATCAGCGCGCCGGCGATGCCGATCACGATTGTGGTGATGACATCTGTCTCGACCTTCATCGCCCGGGTGGCGATGAAACCGGCGGCGGCGCCGATGATGATCAGGAACAGCACATTCATGGCGCGACTATGCCTGTGCCGCCGGGATTTGGAAAGGTCAGTTCAGCCGGTCGGGCAGATCAATTCCGCGCAGGAATTCATCCGCGTCCATCGCCCGCCTGCCCGGCCGCTGCGCCTGCAGCACCTCGACCGCGCCTGTCCCGCAGGCGATGGTCAGCCCGCCCAGAACCTGCCCTGGCGTGCCGTCACCCGGCGCAACCCGTGAGCGCAGGAGCTTGACCCGCTCGCCGCCGATCTCGCACCAGGCGCCGGGAAAGGGCGACAGGCCCCGGATCTGCCGGTCGACCTCGACGGCGGGCCGGGCCCAATCCACCCGCGCCTCGGCCTTGTCGATCTTCGACGCATAGGTCACGCCCGCCTCGGGCTGCGGCTGGGGCACCAGTTCGGGCAGGCGCCGGAGCGCCTCGACAATCAGCCGCGCGCCCATCGCCGACAGCCTGTCGTGCAATTGCGCGGTGGTTTCCCCGGCCCCGATCGGCGTGGCCTCGCGCAGCAGCACCGGGCCGGTATCGAGCCCCGCTTCCATCTGCATGACGCAGATGCCCGTTTCCGCGTCGCCCGCCATGATCGCCCGGTGAATCGGCGCCGCGCCGCGCCAGCGCGGCAGGAGCGAGGCATGGATGTTGAGGCAACCATGCTCCGGCGCATCCAGCACCGGCTGCGGCAGGATCAGACCATAGGCCACCACCACCGCCACCTCGGCATTCAGCGCGGCGAACTCCGCCTGCGCGTCGTCGTTGCGCAGCGTCCTGGGGTGGCGCACCGGCAGACCCAGCTCCCGGGCTTTGGCCTGCACCGGGCTGGGGCGCTCTTTCTTGCCGCGTCCGGCGGGGCGGGGCGGCTGGCAGTAGACGCAGGCGATATCATGCCCGGCGGCCACCAGCGCCTCGAGCACCGGCACCGAGAACTCGGGCGTTCCCATGAAGACCACGCGCATCAGCGTTTTCCCATCTTGGCGAACCGCTTCAGCAAACGCTCGCGTTTGATCCGCGACAGGCGGTCGAAATACATCCGGCCATCCAGGTGATCGATCTGGTGCTGCACCGACGTGGCCCAAAGATTGACGAAATCCCGTTCCTCGATCACGCCCTCGACGTTCAGGAACCGAACCGTCACCGCGCGCGGACGGGTGACGACGGCGGAAACGCCGGGCAGATTGGGGCTCGCCTCTTCATGCGCGCGCGGCTGGGCCGAGGCATGCAGGATTTCTGGGTTGGCCAGCCGCACCGCCCGGCCCCGTTCCTGAGAGCAATCGACAACCGCGAGCCGCAGCATCACCCCGATCTGCGGCGCGCCCAGCCCATAACCGGGCATCGCATCCATGGTCTCCACCATATCGTTCCAGATCGCGCGAATCTCGTCGGTGATCCCGGCCACCGGGGCGGCGGGGGTTTTCAGCCGCTTGTCGGGCCAGGGGACGAAAGGCCGGACCGTCACGCCCGCGCCCGTTCCCGCTTCAGCTTGACCATCTTTCGGGTGATCATCTGACGCTTCATCGGCTTGAGATAGTCGATGAACAGCTTGCCGTTCAGATGGTCGATTTCATGCTGCACGCAGGTCGCCCACAGGCCCTTGAAATGCTCTTCGTGCTGTGCGCCGCTCGGGTCGATCCAGCGCACCTGCACCTCGGCGGGGCGGTCGACCTCGGCATATTGCTCGGGGATCGACAGGCAGCCTTCCTCATAGGTGTTCATGTCGTCCGACGCCCAGATGATTTCCGGGTTGAACAGGGCCATGGGGCGCGGCGCGGCGCCTTCTTCCTTGATGCAATCCATCACCAGCAGCCGCTTGAGCACGCCGATCTGCGGCGCGGCAAGGCCGATGCCCGGCGCATCATACATGGTTTCCAGCATGTCGTCGGCCAGCGCGCGCAGCTCTGCGGTGATCTCGCCGACAGGCTCCGCCACCGTTTTCAGGCGCGGGTCGGGATGGATGAGGATCGGTCGAATTGTCATGCGCAGGGATGTAGGCCAAGGCGCGGCATTTCGCAACGTCCGTTAGGGCTTGCACCCGCGCAAGCGTCGGCTAGCTTGATCGAAAAAGGAGACAGGCATGAATTTCGACGAGATCATCGATCGCCGCGGCACCCTTTGCGCCAAGTGGGACAAGATGGAGCAGATCTTCGGTGTCTCCGCCGATGACGGGCTGGCGATGTGGGTCGCCGATATGGATTTCCGCTCGCCCCAGTGCATTTCCGATGCGGTCCGCGCGCTGGCCGATGATGGCGTCTATGGTTATCTCGGCGTCGATGCGCCCTATCGCGATGCGATCTGCTGGTGGATGGAAAACCGCCACGGCTGGGCGGTCGATCCGTCATGGATTTTCGCCACGCATGGCCTCGTCAACGGCGTTGCCCTGTGCCTGAACGCCTTTACCGCACCCGGCGACGGGGTGGTGCTGTTCACCCCGGTCTATCACGCCTTCGCGCGGGTCATCGCCGCGGCGGGGCGCGAGGTTGTGGAATGCCCGCTGGCCGTCGAGGGCGGCCGGTATGAAATGGATTTCAGCGCCTATGACGCACAGATGACCGGGGCGGAAAAGGTCGTTATCCTGTGTTCGCCACACAACCCCGGCGGGCGGGTCTGGACTCGGGATGAGCTTCAGGGGGTTGCCGATTTCGCCAAGCGACACGATCTGATCATCCTGTCCGACGAAATCCACCACGATCTGGTGCTCGCGGGCGCGAAACACATCCCGATGGCGCTGGTGGACATGTCGGTGAAAGACCGGCTGGTGATGCTGACCGCGCCATCCAAGACCTTCAACATCGCCGGAAGCCACACCGGCAATGTCATCATCGAGGATGCGGATCTGCGCGCCCGCTTCGCCGATACCATGGCCGCGCTGGGGATTTCCCCCAACATGTTCGGCATTCAGATGACGACGGCGGCCTACAGCCCCGAAGGCGCCGAATGGGTGGACGCGCTGACCGCCTATCTGGCCGAGAATCAGCGGGTTTTCAACGCGGGCGTGAATGCCATTCCCGGCCTGTCGGCGATGGCGCTGGAGGCGACCTATCTGGCCTGGGTCGATTTCTCCGGCACCGGCATGGCGCCCGAAGAGTTCACCCGCCGGGTGGAGCAAGACGCGAAAATCGCCGCCAATCTGGGCACAACCTTCGGCACGGGTGGAGAGGCCTTCCTGCGCTTCAACCTGGGCATGCCGCGCACCCGCATTCACGACGCGGTGGCGCGGCTGGAAAAGGCCTTCGGGGACCTGCAATAAGCGGTGTGAACGCCGTTCAGCGCGTCAGATAAGCCACCGGCGCATCCGGGTCGCGCACAAAATCCAGCGGCGCCTTGTCGACGGCGGGGGTGTTTCGCTTGAACTCGAACAGCAACTCGCCCTCTTCCTGCGACGATGCTACGATCAGCGCCTGATAGAGGTGCCGCGTGCCATCATAGACATCGACCAGCCCGCGCAGATGCGGCGCGACATCGGCATCGAGCGCGAAGCCGCGCGACCAGAATCGCAGCACCGGATAGCTCTCGCCACCGGCACGCACCCGCAGGCGGTTCTTCTTTCTCAGCGCGGCCTTGCGCGCCTTTTCCAGACCCTCGCGGACCTCACTCGGCAGAAACTCGGACATGGCAGCATCCCTTCCGCGTCGAGGGTCGTCAAAAAGCCTCATTTCGTCAAGCAAACCCTTTTGCGGTTTCCGGTTTTTCACCAACGTGCGTTCATGCAGGGGATTAGCGCATTTTTGCCGGGTTTACCCAAGGTCTGCACAAACCTAGGTCAATCCCCGAAAAGGAGAGCGTGATGGGATATCTGGAAAACGGCACTTGGAACCCCGCCTGGTACGACACCAGGAAAAGCGGCGGCAGGTTCGAGCGCACGACGGCGGGGTTCCGCAACTGGATCACCCCCGACGGCAGCGCGGGGCCGAGCGGCACGGGCGGGTTTCCCGCCGAAAGCGGGCGCTACCATCTTTATGTTTCCTATGCCTGCCCCTGGGCCCACCGCACCCTGATTTTCCGGGCCCTGAAGGACTTGCAGGATCATATCAGCGTTTCCGTCGTCCACCCCGACATGCTGAACGACGGCTGGACCTTCGCAGCCGATTTCCCCGGCGCGACCGGCGATACGCTCTATGGCCTGCCCTTCCTGCGTGACATCTATACGAAAGCCGTGCCCGACGTGTCGGGCCGCGTCACGGTGCCGGTGCTCTGGGACAAGCAGCGCGAAACGATCGTCTCCAACGAATCGTCCGAGATCATCCGCATGTTCAACAGCGCCTTCAACGGGCTGACCGGCAACACAGGTGACTTCTGGCCCGAACCGCTGCGCGCCGGGATCGAAACGGTGAACGCCCGCGTCTACGACAAGATCAACAACGGCGTTTACAAATCCGGCTTCGCGACCACGCAAAGCGCCTATGACAGCGCCGTCACCGACCTGTTCGACGGGCTCGACTGGCTGGAACAGCGGCTTTCCACGCATCGCTACCTGATGGGCGACCGCGTGACAGAGGCCGACTGGCGGCTGTTCACCACGCTGGTGCGGTTCGATCCGGTCTATCACCTGCATTTCAAGTGCAACCGCAAGCGCCTGATCGACTACCCCAACCTCTGGGCCTATACGCGCGAGCTGTATCAATGGCCCGGCGTTGCGAACACTGTTCACTTCGATCATATCGTCCGCCATTATCACTTTAGCCACGACATGATAAATCCCAACCGCATCATTCCGATCAACCCGGTGCTCGACTGGGCGGCGCCGCATGGCCGCGAAACGCTGAAAGCCGCCTGAGCGGTTGCCAGCCCCCGCGACATCGCTAAGGTTCGCCGGACCTGAACCCGGAGAACCCGATGCGCCTGATCCTGCCACTCTTGGCCAGCCTTCTGTCCGCCCCGCTGGCCCATGCCGCCACCCCCTGCGGCGGCAGTTTCGGCAGCTTTCTGTCGGGCCTGAAGAAAGAGGCGGTGGCGATGGGCCACAGCCCCGCCAGCGTCGACCGCTTCCTGGCGCCCGTGCGACACGATCCCCGAACCCTGCGCGCCGATCGGGCACAGGGCGTGTTTCAGCTTGATTTCATCACCTTCTCGCGCCGGGTGATCAGCCAGAACCGCATCGACAACGGCAAGCGCAACGCCCAGAAATGGGCGCGGGTCTTCGACAGGATCGAGCGTGACTACGGGGTCTCGCGCGGGGTGCTTCTGGCCTTCTGGGCGCTGGAAACCGATTACGGCGCGGTGCAGGGCGATTTCAACACGCTCAATTCGCTGGTGACGCTGGCCCATGATTGCCGCCGCCCCGAACTGTTCCGCCCGCAGATCTTTGCCGCGCTCACCCTGTTCGAAAAGGGCGAGTTCGACCCGGCCACAACCACCGGCGCCTGGGCCGGAGAGATCGGCATGGTGCAGATGCTGCCGGGCGACATCCTGGAAAACGGTGTCGATGGCGATGGCGACGGCCATGTCAGCCTGAAGACCTCGCCGCCCGATGCGCTGATGTCGGGGGCGAACATGCTGCGCGATCTGGGCTGGCGCGCGGGCGAGCCGTGGTTGCAAGAGATCGTTGTGCCCCCGACCCTCGACTGGGCGAAGACCGGGCTGAACCACAAGATGCGCGTGGACGACTGGGCAAGGCTGGGCATCCGGCCGCGCACGGGCACATTCGGGCCGGGCAACCTGCCCGCTTCGGTGCTGTTGCCGATGGGGCGCAACGGGCCGGCCTTCCTCGCCTATCCGAATTTCGACATCTATTTCGAATGGAACAAAAGCTTCGTCTACGTCACCACCGCCGCCTATTTCGCCACCCGGCTGGAAGGCGCCCCGGTATTCAACGCAGGCACGCCCGAGCCGGGGCTGACCGGCCCGCAGTTGAAGGCGCTGCAGCAAAAGCTGACCGCGCACGGGCATGATGTTGGCGGGATCGACGGCATCCTGGGCGCCAAGACGCGCGACGCGGTTCAGGCAGAGCAATCGCGGCTGGGCCTGCCGGCCGACGCCTGGCCGACGCCGGCGCTTCTGAACCGGCTCTGACCCGCTGCTTGTCGGCCCTGACAGGCTTTCTCGCCCGCCCCGCGTCAGGCCACCAGCTGCTCGGCCTTTTTCAGATCCACCGACACCAGTTGGCTGACCCCCTGTTCGGCCATGGTGACGCCGAACAGACGGTCCATCCGGCTCATCGTCACGGCATGGTGGGTGATGACCAGAAACCGCGTGTCGGCGCGGTGGGCCATCTCGTCCAGCAGGTCGCAGAACCGGGTGACGTTGGCGTCATCCAGCGGTGCGTCCACCTCGTCCAGCACGCAGATCGGGGCCGGGTTGGCCAGAAACACCGCAAAGATCAGCGCCATCGCCGTCAGCGTCTGTTCACCGCCCGACAATAGCGAAAGCGTGGCCAGCTTCTTGCCCGGCGGCTGGCACATGATCTCCAGCCCCGCTTCCAGCGGATCGTCGGATTCCACCAGCACCAGCTTGGCCTCGCCGCCGCCGAAAAGATGCGTGAAGAGCAGGGAAAAATTGCTGTTCACCTGTTCGAACGCGGTCAGCAGGCGTTCACGCCCTTCGCGGTTCAGGCTGGCGATGCCGCTGCGCAGCGCCTTGATCGCCTCTTCCAGATCCCGCTTTTCATTGACCAGCGTGTCATGTTCCTCCTGCACCTCTTTCGCATCTTCCTCGGCGCGCAGGTTGACCGCGCCCAAGGCATCGCGCTGGCGCTTCAGGCGGTTCACGTCATGCTCGATACTCTCTGCCGACGGCATCCGCTCGGGATCGGCCTCCAGGCTTTGCAACAGCGCGTCCGGGGTAATGTCCTGCTCTTCCTCGATGCGCAGCGCGGCCTGGCTGACCGTGGCGCGGGCGGCATCGGCGCGCGCTTCGGCGCGGGCGCGGGCCTCGCGCGCCTCCGAGGCGGCGCGTTCGGTCTCGCGCTCGGCCACCGTCGCCTCGCGCAGGGCGGTTTCGCCCTCGGCCAGCGCATCGGCGGCCTTCTGACGCCGGGCCTCCGCCGCGGCGATGGCGCTCGCCAGTTCGGCGCGTTTGGCGGCGATCTCCTCCGGCGCGGCGGCGGCGCCTTTCAAATCGGCCTCAGAGCTTTCCTTGCGCTCGGCCAGCTCGCTGATGCGTTTGCCGGCCGTTTCCAGCCGGTGGCGCCAGCCGCTCAGCTCCTTCGTTACCTCCTGCCGGCGCTTCGTGCGCGCCTCACCCTCTCGGCGCAGCTCATCATGGGCCGAGCGTTTGGCGAGCATCGTCATCCGCGCCGCCTCGACCGTCATCCGCACATCTTCGACCTCGGCCCGGGCGCTGTCCAGATCGCCCAGTTCGGCCACCGCCGCCTCGGCCTCTTTCTGGCGGGCGCGGGCGGCCATCGCCTCTTCCTCGTGGCGGGCGACGGCCAGTTGCGCGCTTTCCAGCTTGGTTCCGGCGATCGAGCGATCGGCCTCCACCCGCGACAACGCCCGCCCGGTATCGGCCACCAGACGGTCGGCGTCGCGGCGGGCCTGGCGCGCCAGACGGTCAGCCTCGGTCAGGTCGGCCAGCCGCTTTTTCAGAACCTCATGCGCCTGCGCAGCACCGGCGGCGCGGGCGGCGGCCTCTTCCAGATCGCGCTTGAGCTCGACCAGGCGATTGAGCTGCTGCAGGCGCAGCGCGGCGGCGGAGGGCGCATCCTCGGCGCCGGCGCGAAACCCGTCCCAGCGCCACAGATCACCCTCGACGCTGACCAGCCGTTGCCCCGGCTTCAGATGCGGCTGCAGGCGCGCGCCATCCGCCGGATCGACCAGCCCGATCTGCGCCATGCGGCGGGCCATCACGCCCGGTGCGGTCACATGGGCCGAAAGCGGCGTGGCCCCTTCCGGCAACGGCTGCGACGCGTTGTAGCCGGGCAAAAGCACCCAGCCGGAGGGCGCGTCCGGCGTGATCTCGGGGATGCGCAGATCATCGCCCAGCGCCGCGCCGAGCGCCTTTTCATACCCCGGCGCCACCCGGAACCGATCAAGGATCTGGCCCCCTTCGGCCGTGTCGCGATCGACAAGCCGGGCCAGCGCCGCCACCTCGGCCCGCAGGGCGCTGGCCTCGCCCTCGGCCTCGGAATGACCGGCGCGGGCGTCTGCCTCGCGCGCCTGTGTGTCGGCGCGGGCCTGATCGGCCTGCACCAGCGTGGCCTCGGCGTTTTCGGCGGTGCGCACAGCCTCGGCCTGCGCCGCCTCGGCCGCCGCGACCTCTTCGGCCGATCGGGCAAGCGCCGCCTCGGCCTGCGCCACGGTCGCACGGGCGCGCCCGGCCTCGGCCTCGTTCTTGGCGAGCGTCCGGGTGACATCTTCCATCAGGCGATGCGCCGAATGGTGCCGGGCGGCCAGCCGCGCCACATCCTCCGTCAGGGCCGACAGAGCCGTTTCGCGGTCTTGCAGAACCTGCGCCGCCTCTTGCGCCGTCGCAGCGGCCGTCTCCAGCGCGGCGTCATGACCATCGCTCAGCTTTTCAAGCTGCGCCTGTTCCCATTCCAGCTTGCCGATGGTCTCACCGGCATCGCGGTTCAGCCCGGCCTCGCGCTCCATGTCGCGGGTGAGCTGACCGATGCGGGCGGTCAGGGTCTCGATGGTCTTCCGGGCGCGCGCCTCCTGATCGTTCAGCGTGTCGTGCTGCACCTGCAGACGTTGCAGCACGGCGGCGGCGATCGCCTCTTCCTCGCGGCGGGCGGGCAGCTTGTCATCTGCCTCCTGCCGCAGCTTCGCGGCCTGGCGCACCGCCGCCTCGGCCTGCGCCGCGGCCTTCGTTCGCTCGGTCAGTTCGGCCTCGGTGCCCGCGCGGGCCTCGTCGGCCTCTTTCCAGCGACGATAGAGCAACAGCCCCTCGGCCCTGCGCAGGCTTTCACCGATCTCGCGATAGCGGGCGGCCTGCCGGGCCTGCCGGGCGAGCTGCGTCAGATGGCCGGCAAGCTGTTCGACCACGTCATCCACGCGGGTAAGGTTGGCCTCTGCCCCCTTGAGCTTCAGCTCGGCCTCGTGTCGGCGCTGGTACAGGCCGGAAATCCCGGCGGCCTCTTCCAGAATGCGCCGCCGCGCCTTGGGCTTGGCGTTGATCAGCTCTGCGATCTGCCCCTGCCGCACCAGCGCCGGGGAATGCGCCCCCGTCGAGGCGTCGGCGAACAGCATCTGCACATCGCGGGCGCGAACGTCCCTGGTGTTGGCCTTGTAGGCCGATCCGGCATCGCGGGTGATCCGCCGCACGATCTCCAGCGCATCGTGATCGTTGAACCCGGCGGGCGCCAGCCGCTCGGTATTGTCGATGGTCAGACTGACCTCTGCGAAGTTGCGCGCGGGCCGCGTGGCGGCGCCGGCAAAGATCACATCCTCCATCCCGCCGCCGCGCATCGCGGTCGGGCGGTTTTCGCCCATCACCCAGCGCAGCGCCTCGAGCAGGTTGGACTTGCCGCAGCCGTTGGGGCCAACCACGCCTGTCAGCCCCTCGGCGATCACGAGATCGGTGGGGTCAACAAAGCTTTTGAAGCCGTTGAGTCTGAGGCGGGTAAAGCGCAACTGCGGGCGTCCGTGATTCCAAGAAGTCTCAAATCCTTTGGGTTGTGGCCCCGCAAGTCAAGCAAAGACCACCGTATCTGCGCGCCAATCGGCGGTTTTCCACAATATATCGATGAAACTCACGCATGTTGTTGGCTCGCTTTACGTTACGGCAGCGCGACAGTTTTTCATTGGCCCGGTCCGGGGTGTGCGGGTTAAGAAATTAACAGTTTAAAGTCAGTGCCTTGGGGGCATTTCAGGATGAGCATCAAGATCCGGACCGAAAGCCCGCTGACACCGGACAGCCGCCGCCTGATCGACGAAAGCGAAGCCGCGTTGCGCGCGGTTTTTCCGCCCGAGGAATGTTTCAGCTTTTCGGCCGAGGAACTGGCCATGCCCAACACCCAGTTCCTGGTCGCCCGCCTGAACGGGCAGGCGCATGGCTGCGTCGCGCTTGTCGATCAGGTGTTCTATGGCGAGGTCAAAAGGCTGTTCGTCGCGCCCGAGGCGCGCGGGCTTGGCCTGGCGCGGGCCCTCATGTCAGCGCTTGAGGCGGCGGCCGAGGATATCGGCCTGACCTGCCTGCGCCTGGAAACCGGGCACGCGCTGACCGAGGCGGTGAACCTGTACCGAACCATGGGCTTTTACGTGTGCGACGCGTTCGGTGACTACCCCGATATCCCGTCGAACCTGTTTCTTGGGAAATCCATCGGAAGTTTTGTCAGACAGGGTTCGGGCAAAACAGCTTTGCCCGCATCAGGGCCGGATCACCGCCGAAGCTTCCCGGAATGATCTGACAGCCCGTCGCCAGTTCGATGGCACGGTGGCCGCGCGCGATCACCCCTGCGGCGGCCGGGCCGAATTCCACGCTGGTGCGCACCGCCTGTGCCGTTCTCCCATCAGTAAACACGCTGAATTGGCTGGAGCCGACCGTCACCTTTCGCGCCGGGAAGCCGTAAAGATCAATCGAAGGGCTGTTGCACCCCGCCATCAGCAACACCGCCGCCAGGATCCCGTTGCGCATCGCAGCCCCCGCCATTGCCCGTTTCGCGCCATGGAAGATCATTTGGGTTAACCGGGGCTTAACAGGGCAAAAGGACCGCTTCGAATTGACGCATTCGCAGGCCGGCCGCCATTCCCCATCATATTCCAAATATTGAATTCAATTGGAATCAGCCATGCACCCGACGATGACACGCCCGGCAGATCGCTATTCACCCC
Organism: Actibacterium naphthalenivorans; assembly: GCF_014196965.1. GTDB lineage: Bacteria > Pseudomonadota > Alphaproteobacteria > Rhodobacterales > Rhodobacteraceae > Actibacterium_A > Actibacterium_A naphthalenivorans. The sequence continues at coordinate 1,134,610 of NZ_JACIEQ010000001.1, forward strand.
TGTATTTCCTCGTCTCGCTCGGGGCGGGCGGCCTGGCGGTGACGTTCTTCATGTATCTGATGTTCTGGGTGCCGCACCCGACACGCCCGGTGCCGGTGTTCGAGGATGTGGCCGCGGCCTTCGCCGCCGGCGGCCTGCCAATGCAGCTTGGCATCGTGGCGGCCTATATCGGCATCACCGTATTCGTGGTGCTGAACCTCCGGTCGCTGGTCTGGAACATCACCCGGTACCGCAGTTTCCGGCAGACCGAAGCCTTCAGGCAACTCGTCAGCACCAATGCCGAGACACAGCTTCTGGCCATGCCGCTCGCGATGGCGATGAGCGTCAACGCCGCCTTCATCGCCGGCATGGTTTTCATGCCGGGCCTGTGGAGCATCATCGAGTACCTGTTCCCCTTCGCGCTGGTGGCCTTCGCCGCTATCGGCTGGCTGGCCTTCCGGTTTCTGGGGGATTTTCTGGGCCGGGTGCTGACCAAGGGCGGCGTGTTCGACGTGACGGCGCATAACTCCTTCGCGCAGCTTCTGCCGGCCTTTGCCCTGTCGATGGTCGCCGTGGGCTTTGCCGCCCCCGCCGCGATGAGCGTGACGCCGCTGACCATTGGCATCTCTGTGATCGGGTCCACCTTCTTTGGCGTGGCTTCGGTGCTTTACGCGGTGGTCGCGGCGATCACCGGGTTCAATTCGATGCTGCATTACGGCACCGCGAAGGAATCCGGCCCGACCCTGCTTGTGGTGGTGCCGATCATGACCGTGCTGGGCATCCTGCTGCTGCGGCAGGAACATGGGCTGCATGTCGCCTTCGATGCCCATGCGGTGGCGGTGGAAACGCTTGTAACCCTGACGCGGCTGATGTCGGTGCAGGTGGTCTTTCTGATGCTCGGCCTGCTGGTGCTGCGCCGTCAGGAGTATTTCAAGCAATATGTCTTTGGAGCCGACAATTCCCCGGGTGCCTATGCGCTGATCTGCCCCGGCGTCGCGCTGTCGGTGATGACCCAGTTCTGGCTGAACAAGGGGCTTGTCGCCGCCGGGCTGGTCGCAAAGTTCAGCGCGGGCTACTGGCTGATCACCGCCATCGCCATCGCCTTCCAGATGTCAATGATCCGGCTGGTGTTCCACCTGAACCGGCGTCATTTCGGGCAGGGCCGCAAAACGGTTGCGGTGCCGGCCGAATAGCCGGGGCGCGATGGGAAGATCAAGAAACGGGGGGCGGGCGCCCCCTGTTTTTGTCTATCCGCTTGATCACCCGCCGCCCGCCGCTACGATCCGCCGGCACCCCGCAACCAGACGGAGCCCGCGCGTGATCCTGCACCTTGCCCTTTTGCTGACCTTCCAACTGACCGGCGCGGTGATCAGCCGTGTCTTTGCCCTGCCCCTTCCCGGCCCGGTGATCGGCATGGCGCTGCTGCTGTGCTTTCTCGCGGCCGCGCCGCGTGTGGCGCTGCCGCTGCGGACCACCGCGCAGGGGCTGCTGTCGCACCTTTCGCTGCTGTTCGTGCCGGCGGGCGTGGGCGTGGTCGGGCATCTTGATCTGCTGGGCGCCCAGGGCGGGCCGATCTTCGCGGTGCTCGTGATCTCGACCACCGCGGCCATTGCCGTGGCCGCGCTGACCTTTACGCTGGTGGCGCGCAAGAGCGGGGCCGGAGATGCCTGAGTTTCCCGAGATCTGGAGCTATCTGGCCCGCGATCCGCTGATCTGGCTGACCGCGACGCTGATCGCCTATGTCATCGGCGACACGCTGTTCCGCGCGGCGGGGCGGCGGCCGTTTGCCAACCCGGTGCTGATCGCGGTGATCCTGCTGGCGGTGTTGCTGCGGGTCACGCAAACCCCCTATGCGATCTATTTCGAGGGCGCGCAGTTCGTGCATTTCATGCTCGGCCCGGCCACGGTGGCGCTGGCGGTGCCGCTGCACGCCAATCTCGCGCGGGTCCGCAAAAGCGCGCTGCCGCTGCTGGCGGCGCTGCTGGCCGGATCGCTGACCGCGATGCTGAGCGCGGTGGGGCTGGGCTGGGCGCTGGGGATCCGGGGCGAGGTGCTGCTGTCGCTCGTGCCGAAATCGGCGACCGCGCCGGTGGCGCTGGGGATATCGGAAAGCATCGGCGGCTCGCCCACGCTGACCGCCGTGCTGGTCATCACCACGGGCATCATCGGCGCGATCGTGGTGACCCCGCTTCTGAACCTGCTGCGCATTCGCGACTGGCGCGCGCGTGGCTTTGCCGTGGGCGTGGCCGCGCATGGCATCGGCACCGCCCGCGCGTTTCAGGTGAACGAGACCGCCGGGGCCTTTGCCGGGATCGGGATGGGGCTGAATGCGATGCTGACGGCGATTCTGGCGCCCATCGTGGTGCGCCTGCTGTTCTGAGCCGGTGAGGGTTTGCACCAGCGCGCGCGCGGACGCTCAGGCCCGGTTCGCGATCTCGATCAGGTTGCCGTCGGGATCGCGGATATAGATCGAGATGATCGGCCCCCTCGCCCCGGTGCGCCGCACCGGCCCCTCTTCGACCGCGATACCCCAGCCGCCCAGATGCAGCACCCACTCGGCCACCGGGGTATCGGACAGGAAACACAGATCGGCGCTCCCGGGCGTGGGGCTGGCGGCCTTGGGGTCATATTCCGTGCCATGCGGATGCAGGTTGATCTTCTGATCGCCGAATTTCAGCGCGGTGCGGGTGGACCCGTCGGCCGGGTGAAACTCCAGCCGTTCCATCCCCAGAACGGTCTGGTAGAACGCAACTGTATGGTCGATGTCGGTGACGGTCAGCACCAGATGGTCAAGGGATGCAAGTGTTGGCGCCATGCGGGCTTCCTGCAGTTCACAAAGGGGTTGCCTCAGCATGCATCGGGGCGGCGGCGAAGTGCAACCGCCGGCGCGGCGCCAGAAAAGTTTCATGCCTCCGGCGGGGATATTTCCGGAAAGGCGAAAGGGTCAGAGGCTTGCCGCCACCCGGAAGGCATCGGGGACGGTGTCCTTGCCGTCGAGCATCAGGTCGGCCATCACCTGCGCGACCTTGGGCGCCATTCCGAAGCCGATCTTGAACCCTCCGTTGGCGATGAACTGACCGGCGCGGCCGGGGTAATGGCCCAGCATCGGGGCCCGGCTTCTGGCGCGGGGCCGGACGCCGGCCCAGCGTTGCAGGATGGGGGCGTTTGCGAGCTGCGGCAGGGCGGTGATGGCGCGGGTTAGAAGATCGTCGAGCTTTGCATCCGTACTGTCGGCCGTGTCGAACTCGCGTTCGGAGGTGGAGCCGATGGCAAGCGTCCCATCGGCGTGTGGCACGAAGTGAAGCGTGTCGGCGAACAGCTGCGGCTGGTGCCGCATGTCATGGGCCAGCAGGATCGCCTGGCCCTTCACGCCGTTGCCGACCGGGCGCCCGAGCTCTTCGGACAGGGCCCGCAGGCCTTCGTAACCCGTGGCCCAGAGGACCAAACCCTGTGTGGGGCCGCTATCCGTGATCTCTGCGCCCAGAGCCTGCAGCGCCCCGGCCAGTGCCGCGCAGGCATGCGCCGGGTGCAGGCGGGCGGTCAGCGTGTCGTGGATCAGGTATCCGGTCGGGCTGTGCGGCGCCCAGTCGGGGAACGCGGCGGCGGGGGTGACGCGCCACGACGCCCGGCCCTGCCAGAGATCCTTCGCCCGCGCCGCCCGCGCCTGCGCCAGATCCATGGCGCGCGCGTCGGCGATCGGTTGCAGCCGGCCGGTGCGGCCATAGCCGGGCGAGAGGCCCGAGGCCTGTTGTACCCGCCTCCAGAAGGCTTCGGCCAGCACCAGGCTGTCGAACTGAAACGCCTTCTTGTCGTTCCAGTTTTCCGGCGTGTGCGGGGCCAGCGCGCCGACGATACCGCCCGAGGCGCCCGCCCCCACGTGCCGCTTTTCGATCAGCCGCACCCTGGCGCCTTTTTCGGCGCAGGCGAAGGCCACCGACAGGCCGAACGCGCCTGCCCCCATCACCGTGACGTCAACCGTTGCCATTCCCCGCGCCCTTCCGCATTCTCGCGCCATGCGTCCTTCGTCTAAGGCATCCCATGCGAACAGACCAGCCGGCAGAGCTTGAGTGGAAAGAGGGCGGCACGCCGGTGTCGCGCCGCTTTGACGATCCCTATTTCTCGCTCGAGAACGGGCTGGAGGAGACGCGCCATGTGTTTCTGGCGGGCAACGATCTGCCCGCGCGCTTCGCCCCGGGCTTTCACATAGCAGAGCTCGGGTTCGGCACCGGGCTGAACATGCTGGCCGCGCTGATCGCCTGGCGGCACAGCGGGCAGAAAGGCGCGCTGCGTTTCACCAGTTTCGAGGCGTTTCCGATGTGCCCCGATGACATATCCCGCGCGCTTGACGCTTTTCCCGAGGCCAAGGCCGTGGCCGGGCCGTTTCTGGCCGCCTGGGCCGCCGGGCAGCCGGTGTTCGAGACCGGTGACCTGCGTGCGGAGATCATTGTCGGCGATGCGCGCGAGACTGTGCCGCGCTGGGGCGGGCGGGCCGATGCGTGGTTTCTTGACGGATTTTCCCCGGCCAGGAACCCCGAGCTTTGGGATACGGAACTGATGGGCGCTGTCGCGCGCAATACCGCGCCGGGCGGCACGCTGGCCACCTATACCGCGGCGGGCCATGTGCGCCGCGCCCTGGGCGCGGCCGGGTTTGAGGTTGAACGGCGTTCAGGCTTCGGGCGCAAGCGTCACATGACGGTGGGGCGGATGCCCGCATGACCGAACAGAACACCCGGCTCGGCATCCTGCTGATGGTTGTCACGACCTTCGTGTTTGCCCTGCAGGACGGGATCTCGCGCCATCTGGCCGGCCAGTACAACGTGCTGATGATCGTGATGATCCGCTACTGGTTCTTCGCCGGATTCGTTATCGTGGTGGCGGCGCGCAAGGCGGGCGGCGTGCGGGCGGCGGCTGCCACGCGCCAGCCGGTGCTTCAGATATTTCGCGGGTTGCTGCTGGCGGCCGAGATCTGCGTGATGGTCACGGCCTTCGTGGTGCTCGGCCTGGTGGAAAGCCACGCGGTTTTCACCAGCTATCCGCTGCTTGTCGCGGCGCTGTCGGGGCCTGTTCTGGGCGAAAAGGTCGGCTGGCCGCGCTGGGTGGCGATCGGCACCGGCTTTGTGGGGGTGCTTGTCATCCTCGAACCGGGGTATCGCGTGTTCGCCCCCGCCGCACTTGTTCCGCTGGCCGCCGCGTTGATGTTCGCGCTTTACGGGCTGCTGACGCGCTATGCCGCGCGGGCCGACACCTCCGCCACCAGTTTCTTCTGGACCGGCACGACCGGCGCCGTGGCGATGACCGGCATCGGCCTGTGGCACTGGCAGCCGATGAGTATGGGCGACTGGGGCTGGATGGGCCTGCTGTGCATCACCGGCGCGTTGGGGCATTACCTGCTGATCCGGTGCTATGAGGTCGCCGAGGCCAGCGCGGTACAGCCCTTCGCCTATCTGCAACTGGTGTTCGCGACTGCCATCGGACTGTCTGTATTTCACGAAAGGCTGGAGCCGAACGTGGCCATCGGCGCGGTCATCGTCATCGGCGCGGGGCTGTTCACCCTGTGGAATGGCCGGCGCGGCGCCTAATCCGCGTGCAGCTCTTCCGACAGGCGCAGGGCCGCTGCCCGCCCGGACAGGCGCGCGCGATAGATGGGCAGCGATTCCATCACCCGCATCACATAGTTGCGGGTTTCGCGATAGGGGATCATCTCTATCCAGTCGATCACATCGGTTCCGGCCGACCGCGGATCGCCACGCTCTGCGATCCAGGCCCGGGCGCGGCTGGGGCCGGCGTTGTAGCCGGCCGCGACCAGCACGTAATTGTCACCGAACTCTTCCACCAGCTCGGCCAGATACGCCGCGCCGAGGCGGGCGTTATATTCCGGATCGGTCAAAAGCGCGTCGCTGGAATAGGCGATTTCAAGCTTGTGCGCCACCGACCGCGCCGTGCCCGGCATAAGCTGCATCAACCCGCGCGCCCCCGCACCGCTGACGACGCTGGCGTTGAACTCGCTTTCGCGCCGGGCGATCGACAGGACCAGCTCGTCCGGCACGGGGTGCTTCGCGGCGGTCAGCCGGGTCAGCGGGAAATAGGCGCGCGGCAGGATGGTACCCTGACCCGCGGCGACCTTGGCGATACGCAGGGCGATATGCGGCTCATGCACCGACAGGGCAAGACCCGCAAGCTGCGCCTGGCCCTGGGGCCCGGCGGTTTCGGCGATATGGGTCATGAACATCTCCGCCAGGTTGCGTTCGCCCGCCTGCACGAACAACAGCGCGGCTTTCAGCGCGGAGGAGCCGGCGAAGGGGGCTGTCGTCCAGTCGGGGTAGGTTTCGCCGCCGGTCAGGGCCGGGTCCATCGGCAGGCCGGCGCGTTCGGCGGCGAGCTGACCGTAAAAGCCGGACTGGTGCTGCCCGCCGCTGGCATAGGCCGCCTGCGCCTCGGGCAGGCGCCCCAGCGCCTCGAGCGCGCGGCCTTGCCAGTAGCCGGCGCGGCCAAGGCTGATCGGGGTTTCCACACCCGCGTCGAAACGCCGGAAATGGGTCAGCGCAAGCTCCGGCTGATGTTTCAGCCGCAGCGCGACGAACCCGGCCAGCCATTCTAGATCGGCGAAATCGGCGCCTTCGGTCAGGTAGTGACGCGCGGCCAGGCGGTAGGCGAGTTCGACCTTGCCCTCGCGCATCGCGCGGCGCGCCAGGATGCGCCGCCAGTTGGCCCAGCGCTCGGGCTGGCCAAGCCGGTCGGCGGCGGTGCTGCGATCATCCAGCAGGACGGCGGCATCGTCATAGCGCCCCTTGGCGACCCGCCACCCGAACCGCTCATAGGCCAGGCCCGCGTCATCCTGCAGGTCGGCCGGCACCGCGGCGATCAGCTTGTCGACGCCGGGGCCCTGATTGCGCAGGGTCATCCGGGCCACGGCCAGCGTGCGCCAGCCCTCGGGCACCAGCGGCAACATCAGCCGGGCCGAAGCGGCATCGCCCCGCCACAGCATCGCGTCCAGCCGGGCCACATGATGCGGGGCCAGAAGCGGGCCAAACTCATCCAGAAGGATGGCGTGGGTCATGTCCGACAGCGGCAGGCTGCGCCAGGTCAGCACGGCCTGCGCCTCGGCGTCGCCCCTGCGGCCAAGCGCGGCATAGGCCAGGGCCAGGCGCACGGCGCCAAGGCCCGTCACCGGCGGATTTTCGGCGAAATACTCCAGCACCTCCGCCGGGGCGACATCCGCCCCGATCTTGCCTTCGCCACGCGCGCGCATCCGGTCCAGCCCCGGCCAGTCGGGATTGCGCGCAAGAAACTCGCGATAGTCATCGAACGCGCCTTCGCCGGCGCGCAGATAGCGCCACTCCACGATGTCGCGCACGACCCGGCCTTCGCCACGGGCACGGGCGCGGGCCATATCCCATTTGTCGGCGCGCACATCGCGCATGACCTGCGTCAACGGCACATCGCCCGCCATCGCGGGGAATGCCAGAAGCAGGGCAAGAAACAGAACAAGGCCGGAGATGCGCATGGGAACCCGCAAAGTCAGATGATTTGCCAAAACTCTCACTTCGCCCTATCAGGCTGCAATACACAAACTTGGCAAGCCCCCATAGGGCCGCTAGGGTCCGCCGCGTTTGCAATGGGGCGACTCACCCCACGCCACTGAATCACAGGAGGAAGCGTGTCATGATCAGAGGGTCCATTCCAGCCCTGGTGACGCCGTTCAAGGACGGCACCGTGGATCGCGCTGCGCTGAAGGCGCTGGTTGAGTGGCATATCGCCGAAGGCTCCCGCGGGCTGGTGCCGGTGGGCACGACGGGCGAAAGCCCGACCCTCAGCCATGCCGAGCATGAAATGGTGGTCGAAGAGGTGGTGCAGGCCGCCGCGGGCCGGGTGCCGGTAATCGCCGGGGCCGGCTCCAACAACACCGCCGAAACCGTGCGCCTGATGCAGCATGCCGAAAAGGTCGGCGCCGATGCGGCGCTGGTGGTCACACCCTATTACAACAAGCCCACCCAGGCCGGGCTGATCGCGCATTTCACCGCCGCGCATGACTGCTGTGAACTGCCGATCATCATCTACAACATCCCCGGCCGCTCCGCCGTGGATATGTCGCCCGCGACGATGGGCGAACTGTCAAAGCTGCCGCGCATCATCGGGGTGAAGGACGCCACCGGAGACCTGAGCCGCGTGCCGCAACAGCGCATCACCTGCGGCACCGATTTCATTCAACTGTCGGGTGAAGACGGCACCGCACTGGGGTTCAATGCCCACGGCGGCCGCGGCTGCATCTCTGTCACCGCAAACGTTGCGCCACGCCTGTGCGCCGAATTTCAGGAGGCGACGCTGGCCGGCGACTATGCCAAGGCGCTCGACTATCAGGACCGGCTGATGCCGCTGCATCTGGCGATCTTCCTGGAACCCGGCGTCGCCGGAGCCAAATACGCGCTGTCGCGGCTTGGCAAATGCGCCGAAGAGGTCCGCTCGCCGCTGACTCTGGTGTCCGAACCCACCCGCGCGAAGATCGATGATGCGATGCGGCACGCGGGGCTGTTGAACTAACACGCGCCCACCGGCGCCTTGGCGGGCGGGGCGGCATATGCCAAAGCCGCCTTTCCCCGCCCGGTGCGATGCCCTATATCCGTGCAACCATGGCCAATGCAAAGACAGACCCCAACTACAAGGTCGTCGCCGAGAACCGGCGCGCGCGGTACGACTATGCCATCGAGGATGACATAGAATGCGGCATCATCCTGCATGGCTCCGAGGTGAAAGCGCTGCGCGAGGGCGGCGCCAATATCGCCGAAAGCTACGCCAACGTCGAAGAGGGCGAGCTGTGGCTGATCAACAGCTATATCCCGCCCTATGAACAGGCCAAGACCTTCCGGCACGAAGAACGGCGCAAGCGCAAGCTGCTGGTCTCGCGCAAGGAACTCGCGCGGCTGTGGAGCGATACCCAGCGCAAGGGCATGACCCTGGTGCCGCTGGTGCTGTATTTCAATCACAAGGGCATTGCCAAGCTGAAGATCGGCATCGCCAAGGGCAAGAAGAATCAGGACAAGCGCGCGACCGAAGCCAAGCGCGACTGGCAGCGCCAGAAGGCCCGCCTTCTGCGCCACGGGGAATAGGCCCGCAAACATCCCCTGCCGCGTTTCCGCCATACTGTGGCATACTGTCCGGGTCGAAGGGGGGGCCGGACTTCGCACACAACAACAATGACATTGGCCCGTAGGCAAGGGACAATATCATGGAACAACTCATCATCAGCCTGATTTCCGGCGCTGTCGGCGGCAATGTTGCCGGCGGGCTTCTGAAGAACCTCAGTCTGGGCACGGTCGGCAATTCCGTCGCGGGCATCGTGGGGGGCGGGATCGGCGGGCAGATCCTGGCGGCGCTCGGCACCGGCGGCATGGCCGATGCGGCGGCGGCGGGCGGGCTGGATATCGGCGCGATCGTCGGGCAGGTCGCCTCGGGCGGCGTTGGCGGTGCCGTGGTGATGGCACTGGTCGGCGTGGTCAGGAATATGATGGCCAAGTAAGACAACCCCGGCCGGGTCCCGCACCACCTGCGGGCGCCCGGCCTTGCTTCGGACCCGGCAGAAGATTAATCAAAGGCGGACAATCGCCCGTGCCGGAGGCCCAGATGCCCACAGATGATCCCCAAACCCTTGTGTCCACCGATTGGCTGGCCGCCCATCTGAACGACCCGGACCTGCGTATCTTCGATGCCTCGTGGTACATGCCCGACATGAACCGCGATGCGAAGGCCGAGTACGAGGCGGCCCACATCCCCGGCGCGCGCTTCTTCGACATAGACGAGATCAGCGATCACCGGTCGGCCCTGCCGCATATGGCGCCCCCGGTCGAGAAATTCATGAGCCGGATGCGCGCCATGGGCGTCGGCGACGGGCATCAGGTGGTGGTCTATGACGGGCTGGGCCTGTTCTCGGCCGCGCGCGTGTGGTGGCTGTTCCGGCTGATGGGCAAGACGGATATCGCGGTGCTGGACGGCGGCTTTCCGAAATGGCAGGCCGAAGGGCGCCCGGTCGAGGATCTGCCGCCCATGGTGCGCGACCGGCACATGACCGTGCAGCGCCAGGCCGGGCTGATCAAGGACGTCACGCAGGTGGCGGCGGCCTCCAAGCTGGGCGACTACGAAATCATCGATGCCCGCGCGGCCGAGCGGTTCCGCGGCGAGGTGCCCGAACCCCGGCCCGGTCTGCGCGCCGGCCACATCCCGAATTCGCGGAACCTGCCGTTCACACGGCTGCTGAACGAGGACGGCACGATGAAGGACACGCAGGCCGTGACGGCGGAATTCGAGGCCGCAGGCGTCAACCTGTCGAAACCCGCCATCACCACATGCGGGTCAGGCGTCACCGCCGCGATCCTCAACCTGGGGCTGGAGCGGATCGGGCATCGCAACCACGCGCTCTATGATGGCTCCTGGGCCGAATGGGGCATGTATGGCGATCTGAAGGTGGCAAAGGGATGAGCCGCATTCTGAGCCATCTGCACCCGCAGCCCGAAGACCAGATTCTGAAACTCACGGCGCTGTTCCGCGATGATCCCCGCCCGGTCAAACTGGATCTCGGCGTCGGCGTCTACCGCAATGCCGCCGGACAAACGCCCGTCATGCGCGCGGTGAAAGCCGCCGAAAAGCAGCTCTGGCAGGATGAAACCAGCAAAAGCTACACCTCGCTCGCGGGGGATCCCGGGTTTCACAAGGTGATGCGCGATCTGGTGCTTGGCGATGCGGTCGATCACACCCGCGTCGCGGCGGCGGCCACCGTGGGCGGCACCGGCGCGCTGAGCATCGCGCTTGATCTGGTGAAACGCGCCGCACCCGGGGCCACGGTCTGGGTTTCCGACCCGACCTGGCCCAACCACGTGCCGATCATCGGCAAGTGCGGCCTGGCCAGCAATGTGTACCGCTATTTCGATGCCGAAAACCGCGCGGTGAATTTCAGCGCCATGATGGAAGATCTGGCACGGGTCGCCCCCGGCGACGTGGTGCTGCTGCACGGCTGCTGCCACAACCCCACCGGCGCCAACCTGACCCTGCCCGAATGGCAGGAGGTCGCGCGCCTGCTGACGCAGACCGGCGCATTGCCGCTGATTGACCTGGCATATCAGGGTTTCGGCGATGGCCTCGAAGAAGATGCCGCCGCCACGCGGCTTGTCGCGGCTGCCTGCCCCGACACGCTGATCGCGGCGAGCTGTTCCAAGAATTTCGGCATCTACCGCGAACGCACGGGCATTGTGCTGGCAGTGACGCCGGATGCGGCGGCGCAGGGCGTTGTTCAGGGCAATCTGGCCGCGCTCAACCGCCTGACCTATTCCTTCCCGCCGGATCACGGCGCGCGGTTGGTGACCATGGTACTGGAAAGCCCCGCCCTGCGCGCCGACTGGCAGGCAGAACTTGAAGACATCCGCACCTCCATGCTGGGCCTGCGCCGGCAACTGGCCGACGAATTGCGGGCGCGAACCGGATCCGACAGGTTCGGCTTTCTCGCCCAGCATCGCGGCATGTTCTCGCGCCTGGGCGCCAAACCGGAGCAGGTCGCGCGGCTGCGCGACGAGCATGGCATCTACATGGTGGGCGACAGCCGGATGAATATCGCGGGCCTCAGCCCCGCCACCGTCCCGGCCCTCGCCACCGCGATCGCCGCCTGCGGTATCTGAAGGCTTTCATCTTCGCTGAAATATCCCCGCCGGAGGCATTGACTCTGATGCCCTGACAGAAACTTCCTTGCCTCCGGCGGGGATATTTACACGAAAAAGAAGCCACGGGCGTTCAAGCATGAAAAAAACCCGGGCGCGAACGCCCGGGCAGTTGATCTCAGACCGACAGGAAGGGATGTCAGCCTTTCGAGAATTCCGGATACGCTTCCATACCGAGTTCGGCCATGTCGAGCCCGTTGATCTCGTCTTCTTCCGGAACGCGGATGCCCATCGTCATCTTCAGGATGAACCACACGATGGCGGACACCACGAAGACGAAGACACCGACGATGATGATCGAGATCAGCTGGCCGCCAAGGGTGGCGTCGCCATTGGTCAGAACCACCGCGAGGGTGCCCCAGATACCGCAGACCAGGTGAACCGGGATCGCGCCGACAACGTCGTCGATCTTCAGCTTGTCCAGCATCGGCACCGCGAAGACCACCAGGATGCCACCGACAGCACCGATCAGCGTCGCCGCGCCCAGCGACGGGGTCAGCGGTTCGGCGGTGATCGACACCAGACCGGCCAGCGCGCCGTTCAGCACCATGGTCAGGTCGGGCTTCTTGTAGAGCACCTGCGTCAGGATCAGCGCCGCGATCGCGCCACCGGCTGCCGCCGTGTTGGTGTTGGCGAAGATACGGCTGATGTCGGCGACGTTACCGGCCGTGTCCATGTACAGCTGCGAACCGCCGTTGAAGCCGAACCAGCCCAGCCACAGGATGAACATGCCCAGTGTCGCCAGCGTCAGGTTCGAGCCCGGCATCGGAACGGTCTTGCCGTCCTTGTACTTGCCGATACGCGGACCAAGGATCAGCGCGCCGGCCAGAGCCGCCCAGCCGCCAACCGAGTGCACAACGGTGGAACCGGCGAAGTCCAGGAAGCCGTAGTTGGCGTCAAGGAAACCGCCGCCCCATTTCCAGGACGCCTGGATCGGGTAGATCAGCGCGGTCAGGATGACCGTGAAGATCAGGAAGGGCCACAGCTTGATCCGCTCGGCCAGGGTGCCCGAAACGATCGACGCGGTGGTGGCGCAGAACATCAGCTGAAAGAAGAAATCCGACCCGACCGACGCATAGGTCAGATCCGTGTCGGCACTGCCGCCCACCGGCTCGAGCGAGGTGCTTGCGAAGGCGCCAAGAACACCGTCAATGGACCAGCCATCGCCGGGGTACATCAGGTTGTAACCGATCAGATAGTACATGATCGCGGCAATCGAGAACAAAGCAACGTTCTTCATCAGCTGCATGGTCACGTTCTTGGTGCGCACGAGGCCGGCCTCGAGCATCGAGAAGCCCGCGCCCATCCACATCACCAGGAAGCCGGTGACCAGGAACATGAACGTGGTAAAAATATAGCCGATCTCTTCGTTCGGAGGCGTTACATCGGCCTCCTGCGCGAGCACGGGCAACGACACTAGCGAAAGTGTGGCCCCGAGCGTGAGGATCTTGGTCAGTTTCATTTGCATTACATCCTTTCCCGAGAGCGTCTCAAAGCGCATCATCATTCGTTTCGCCCGTACGCACACGAACCGCCTGGCTCACGTCGAGGACAAAGATCTTGCCGTCGCCGATCTTGTCGGTTTTGGCAGTGGTCGCGATGGTGTCCACCACCTGGTCGGCCATCGCGGCGGTAACCACGATCTCCAGCTTGACTTTGGGTACGAAATTTACGGCGTACTCCGCGCCACGGTAAATTTCGGTGTGTCCGGACTGCGAGCCGAAGCCCTTGATCTCGGTCACCATCATGCCGCGTACGCCGATGGCGGTGAGGGCTTCCCTTACCTCCTCCAGCTTGAACGGCTTGATTGCTGCAATGATCAGTTTCACGTCGTTTCCCTTCCGTTTGGCAGGTCGCCCTGCGGGGATTTCACGTCGGCAACAAGGACGCCTTACCGCCGACGACTCAAGAAATCGTGTAACGATCTGGCGACAGAATCGCCCACGACATGCACAACTTTTGCACATTTTGGGCATGGTGCGCGTTTTTTGTGCAAAATAAAAAGGCGGAAACTGGGCGCCGTCGTCGCTCCACAAATCCGGCGGGGCGGGGTATCCTGCAGCCAAACAGAAGAAACAAAATCGAGGTCCGCATGAGCGGTACAGGCAAGAAGAAACCCGCGCTCGTGGCAGAGCGCCGGCCGACCGCCCGCAAAAAGCCGGCGGCCAAGCCGGCCCGTTCGGCAGCGCGGCGCCCCAGAAAGCCCGGGAAACGGTCGCGAAATCCGATCATCGCCTTTTTTCAGAGCATTTTCGGCTGGATATTGCGCCTTGTCTGGCGGCTGACCTGGCGCATGGGCGCGGTGCTGGCGATGCTGCTTGCGGCGGCGGTGTTCTATTTTCATTCGACCCTGCCCCCTGTGGCCGAGCTGCTCGACGCCCGCACACGCGGCTCTGTCACGCTGCTTGACCGGTACGGCACGGTGTTTGCCTGGCGCGGCGATCAGTTCGGCGGGCAGATCAGCGCCGAAACCGTTGCCCCCGCGCTGCGCAACGCCGTGATCGCGACCGAAGACAAGCGGTTCTACCGACATTTCGGGGTCAGTCCGCGCGGCATCGCCAGCGCCGTGCGCATCAACCTGCGCGAAGGGCGCGGGCCGCTGTCGGGCAATGGCGGATCGACCATCACGCAGCAGACCGCAAAGCTGTTGTGCCTCGGCGTGCCCTTTGACGCCGCTCTGTGGAAAAGCGAGGCGGAATATGAGGCTGACTGCCGCCGCACCACGCTTTGGCGCAAGGTGAAGGAGGCGGTCTATGCCATGGCGATGGAGGTGCGCTACACCAAGAACGAAGTTCTGACGATCTATCTCAACCGCGCCTATCTGGGCGCCGGCGCGCGCGGCTTCGAGGCCGCGAGCGAGCGCTATTTCGGCAAATCCGCGAACAAGGTGAACGCCGCAGAGGCGGCGATGCTGGCCGGGCTGCTGAAGGCTCCGTCGACCTACGCGCCCACGAACAACCTGCAGCGCGCGCAGGACCGGGCCAACGTAATCGTCGGGCTGATGGAGGATCAGGGATATCTGACCGCCGCCCAGGCCGCCGATGCCCGCGCCAACCCGGCAGAGCTGTCGGACGCCGCCGCCGCCCGTGCCGGCGGCTATTTCGCCGACTGGGTAATGGAAAGCGGCCCCTCCTTTCTGACCCGCGACACCACCGAAGACGTGATCATCCGCTCCACCTTTGATCCGCGCCTGCAGCAGGCCGCCGAAGACGCGATGAATTTCATCTTCGAAAACAAGGTGCGTGAAGGATCAAAGGCGCAGGCGGCGATTGTGGTGATGTCGGCGGACGGCGCCGTGCGCGCCATGGTCGGCGGGCGCAAGACCAGGGTGTCGGGCGCCTTCAACCGCGCCACAATGGCGCTGCGGCAGACCGGATCGGCCTTCAAGCCCTTCGTCTATGCCGCGGCACTCGATCTTGGTTTTACGCCCAACGCCACCGTGGTGGACGAGCCGATCACCATCAACGTTCCCGGCTCCGGCCCCTATTCCCCGCGCAATTACACCAAGGATTTCAAGGGCAAGGTCACCCTGACCGAAGCGCTGAAACATTCGCTGAACATCCCCGCCGTCCGGGTTTCGGAATCGGTGGGGCGCGAGAATGTGCGGGTGATCGCCTCGGAATTCGGAATCAAGAGTGATCTGGCGCCGGGCCCCGCGCTGGCGCTCGGCACTTCTGAATCGACTCTGCTTGAGATGACGGGCGCCTATGCCGGCATCCTGAACGGCGGGCGCAGCGTCAAGCCTTATGGCCTGATCGAGCTGCGCCTTCAGGGCGATGACACGCCGCTGTTCGATCAGCAGGGCGGCATGGGCGAGCGTGTGATTACGGAAAAGGCGGCGCGCGGCCTGACCTACATGATGAATCAGGTGATCGAAGGCGGCACCGGCCAGCGCGCCAAACTGCCCGGGCGCGAGGCCGCGGGCAAGACCGGCACGACTCAGGCCGCGCGCGATGCCTGGTTTATCGGCTTCACCGCCGACTACGTTGCGGGCGTCTGGATGGGCTATGACGACAACACCCCGCTGACCGGCGTGACCGGCGGCGGGCTGCCCGCGGAGATATGGCACGAAACCATGGTACGGGTGCATGAAGGGCTGCCGGCGTCACCGTTGCCGATGGATGTGCCCGCGCCGGTCGCCGCGCCCGCGCCGCAGAACACCGCGGCCCGCACGACGGGCCGGCCGGCGGCCAATCAGCCCGAGCGCATCCTGCGCGAGGTGCTGGACGCGATACTGGGCAAACGCTGAGCCTGTGGCGGCTCAGCCCGCCTTTCGCAGGTCCTGGGTCAGCAGATCGATATTGCCGCGACGCTGATCCAGCATCGCGCCGATCTCTGTCCGCTCCGAGGCGACCATGTTCACGCCTTCGATATACATGTTGAAGAACAGATCCCGGCCGCTCTTGTCCGAGACGAGGAAGGTCACGTCGAACGGTGCCTCGCCTTTCAGATAGGCGGTGGTCTTGACCTCGTAGAAGCTTTTGACGGCGCGGGCTTCGTTGACTTCCAGCCGCCCGCCGATGAACTCGCGGAACCGCCGCCCGTACTTGCGCGAGAGATAACCGCGAAACGCGACGGTGAAAGCCTCCATCTGGCTGGGGGTCGCGCTGCGCGCGGCGATGCCAAGCGCGGAGCGCGCGATGATCGGCACATCCGAATATTTGATGAAGATATTCTCGAATGCCACGAACATCTTCGCTTCGGACATGCCGGAATTGATCACCCGGTTGATTTCGGCCACCAGCCCGTCAATCAGCGCGCGGGCCTCGGCGGTGTTCAGGGCAAAGGCCGAACGGGGCAGCGCAAATGCGGCAGGCAGGGCGATCAGGCCAGCCAGGGCTGCGCGGCGGCTTGGGTTATTCAGCATAGAGATCCTCATAGGGGTCGGCATAGTCAGGTTCCGATTCGCTGTTGGCGCCCAGTTCAAAGCGGCGGTTCTGCAGGTACAAGAGCCGCGCCTGGGCATAACTGTCTGCGCTTTCATATAGGACGGAATCGACCGTATCCGAATACTCGTACCGATCACCAATTTGTTTGGCGATGCCCGCCCCGGTGCCCGTGTTCCGCACCCCCACGGGCAGGAACAGCCGAGTCGGGTTCAGGGCGACATCCACGATCTTGCCCACCGCGTCCCGCTCGGTCGATGGACCCAGCAGCGGCAGTTCCACATAGGCGCCTTCGCCGAAACCCCAGACATTCAGGGTTTCGCCGAAATCGGTATCCCGTTCGTAAAGGTGAATCGACGTTGCCGGATCAAACAGACCGGCGATACCGACGGTGGAATTGAACAGGAACCGCGCGGCATTGGTCATGGCATCCACCGGGCGGAACTGCAGCAGGTCATTCACGACCATGCCGGGCAGATCCAGATTCGACGAGAAATTGCTGACCCCCTTGCGCACCGGCGCCGGAACAGCCGTACCGTAAGTACGCGAAACCGGGCGCACCACGGTCCTGTCCAGATCCCGGTTGGCGTTGTGAACCTCGCGGTTCTGCTCTTCGAACGGATCATGAAACTCTGCCGCCCCTTCGGGCGACGAGCAGGCGGAAAGCAGCCCAGCCGCAAGGACGGCGGCCCAACGCAGCATACGGACGTTGCATTTTTGTGTGGGATTAAACAATGGAAAACTCAAGATGGGGTTCATTGATCAGTGCAACATAGTTATGAGGCTAAAGAAGCCCAGAGCGAATGGTGATGCAACTGCGCGCTGTGGCGAACAGGTGACATAGGCGGGTCTTTGCATCAATGGCACGCAAGAAGCGGAACTGTGAATGGCAGAGCGACACTCGAACCCGTCCAACGGCCTGAGGGAACTGCGCGCGGCCCGGCGGTCCGGTAGCGGGCTTTTCGCCGCTGTTCTGGTCTTCAGCACGTTCGTCAACCTGCTGATGCTCACCGCGCCGCTTTATATGCTTCAGGTCTATGACAGGGTGCTCAGCAGCCGGTCCGAAGAGACCCTGCTGGCGCTGTCGATCCTGGTGGCCTTTCTGTTTCTGATCATGGGCCTTCTGGATTATGCCCGCGGGCGCGTCATGGCGCGCGCGGCGGCGCGGTTCCAGTCGCTGCTTGACGGGCGGGTCTTTTCCGCCGTGTTGCGGCAGGCGGCGCTGGCCAAGGGCACGCAATCCTCCGGCAACGGGCTGCGCGAGCTGGAGGCGGTGCAGCGGCTGATGGGCTCGCCCGCGCTCATGGCGTTTTTTGATGTTCCGTGGACGCCCTTCTTCCTGCTCGCGATTTTCATGTTCCAGCCCTGGCTAGGCGTGCTTGCGCTGGGGGGCGGGGTCACGCTGGTCATCATCGCGCTGCTGAACCAGATCCGCACCAGAAACCCGGTGCTCGAGGCCGGCACCGCCGCCGCGCAGGCCGATCACATGGCCGGGCAGCTGCGCTCAGAGGCCGAAACCGTGCGCAGCCTCGGCATGCAGGGCGCGGCCTTTTCGCGCTGGCAGCAGGCGCGGCTGCGCGCGCAGCAGCTTCAGCTTTCCGCGTCGGATGGCGCCGGCGGGTTTTCGGTACTCACCAAGACGCTGCGCATGTTCCTTCAGTCGGCGATGCTGGGCCTGGGCGCCTTTCTGGTGCTGCAAGGGCAGATGACCGCCGGCGGCATGATCGCCGGATCGATCATGCTCGGCCGGGCACTGGCACCGGTCGAGCTGGCCATCAGCCAATGGGCCCTGCTGCAGACCGCGGTCAAGGGCTGGCGCAGCCTGGGAGAGCTTTTGTCGGACGTGCCGCAAGAGGCACCGCGCACCGCCCTGCCCCGCCCGAAGGCCAAGCTGGACGTGCAACAGCTGACCGTCGTGCCGCCGGGCGAACATCAGGCCTCGTTGCGGATGGTGTCGTTCAGCCTGGAGCCGGGCACGGCCGTGGGCGTGATCGGCCCGTCGGGATCGGGAAAATCAACGCTGGCACGGGCTCTGACCGGGGTCTGGCGGCCGGCCGGCGGGCGCATCCGGCTGGATGGCGCCACGCTCGATCAATACGATCCCGATGTGCTGGGCAGCCATATCGGCTATCTGCCCCAGCGGGTGACGCTGTTCGACGGAACCATCGCCGAAAATATCGCCAAGCTGGCACTGCAGCCGGATGCCGAAAAAGTGGTGGCCGCGGCCAAGAAAGCGGCGGCGCATGACATGATCGTGCAGCTTCCCGATGGCTATGACACGCGGGTGACCACTGCGGGCGGGCGGCTCTCGGGCGGCCAGATCCAGCGTATCGGCCTGGCCCGCGCCATGTATGGCGACCCGGTGCTGCTGGTGCTGGACGAACCGAACTCGAATCTCGACAACGAAGGCTCTCAGGCGCTGAACAGCGCGATCCGCCAGATGAAAGCCGAGGGCGCGTCGATCCTGATCATGGCGCACCGTCCGGCGGCCATTCAGGAATGCGACCTGCTGCTGGTGCTCGACGGCGGCACGCGCAAGGCCTTCGGCCCGCGCGACGAGGTGCTGCGCGGCACGGTCAAGAACCACTCCGATATCCAAAGATCCACCGGCACCGGAGGTGTCTCATGACCCGCCCCAACGCAACACCCTGGCCCGCGCGCCGGCCGCTTCTGATCGGGTTCCTGGCGCTGGCCCTGTTGATCGGCGGGTTCGGCACATGGTCGGTTGTCGCCAGCATCTCGGGCGCGATCGTGGCCAGCGGCAGGGTCGAGGTGGACCAGAACCGGCAGGTGGTGCAACATCCCGACGGCGGCGTCGTGGCGCGGCTCGAGGTGGAAGAGGGTGACCTGGTCGAAGCGGGCGACGTGCTGATCGCGCTCGACGCGTCGCTGCTGCATTCCGAACTGTCCATCGTCGAAAGCCAGCTCTTTGAACTGATGTCCCGGCGCGGGCGGCTGCGGGCCGAGCGCGACGGGGCGCCATCGGTGCGGTTCGACGATGACCTGATGGAGATCGCCGCGACCCGCCCCGAGGTACAGGAACTGACCGATGGCCAGAGCCGGCTGTTCGCCGCCCGCGCCGAAACCCTCGCGAAGGAAGGCGCGCAGCTTGAGAAACGCCGTGGCCAGATCGCCGATCAGGTGATCGGCATCGTCGCCCAGCAAGACGCGCTGGAAAGCCAGCTCGCACTGATCCGCCAGGAGCTGGAAACCCAGCAAGGCCTGCTGGACAAGGGCCTCGCCCAGGCTTCGCGCGTGCTGTCGCTGCAGCGCGAAGAGGCCCGGCTGCGCGGCGAGGTCGGCGAGTTGACCGCCTCTGTCGCGCAGGCGCAGGGGCGAATCACCGAGCTGGACATCGAGATCCTGAAGTTGCAGACGACCCGCCGCGAGGAGGCGATCACCGAGCTGCGCGAACTGCAGTACCGCGAGCTGGAGCTGGCCGAGCGCCGGCAATCCCTGCTCGAACAGCTTGACCGGCTGGAAATCCGCGCGCCGGTGTCGGGCATCGTCTACGGGCTGACGGTGTTCACCCCCCGCTCGGTGATCCGCGCGGCCGAACCGGTGCTGTATCTCGTACCGCAAGACCGGCCGCTGGTCATCGCCGCCCGCGTCGATCCGATTCACGTGGATGAGGTCTTCGTGGGCCAGCCCGTGAACCTGCGGTTCGCAACCTTCGACGCGCGCACCACACCGGAACTTTTCGGACAGGTCACCAAAGTGTCGGCCGACGCCTTCGTGGATGACCGCACCCAGCAAAGCTATTACCGGGCCGAGATCATCCTGAGCGAGGGTGAGGCCGACAAGCTGGGCGAGCTGAAGATCGTGCCGGGCATGCCGGTGGAAACCTTCATCCGCACCGCCGACCGTTCGCCGCTGGCCTATCTGGTCAAGCCGCTGGCGGAGTATTTCAACCGGGCCTTCCGCGAGACCTGATTTCCGGGTTTCCCACGCCGCCCCGCCCCGCTAGCTTTCGCGCGAATGCAAGAAGGAGCGACAGGATGAGCGGTGGATTCGAAGCAAGGCTGGCGGAGCTGGGCGTAACACTTCCCGACGCGCCCGCCCCGGCGGCCAACTACGTGCCCTATGTCATGGCCGGCGATCTGGTCTTCGTGTCGGGGCAGGTGTCGATGGATGAAAACGGGCTGATCAAGGGCAAGCTGGGCGCGGATATGGCCGTGGAGGCGGGCGCGCAGGCGGCAAAGACCTGCGCCATCGGGTTGCTGGCGCAACTCAAGGCGGCCTGCGGCGGCGATCTGGAACGGCTGCTCCGCGTCGTCAAGCTGACCGGTTTCGTCAACTCCACCCCCGATTTCGGCGACCAGCCGAAGGTGATCAACGGCGCCTCCGATTTTCTGGTCGCCGCCCTGGGCGAGCCGGGCCGCCATTCCCGCTCGGCCGTCAGCGCCGCGTCGCTGCCTTTCGGCGTGGCGGTAGAGATCGAGGGGATCTTCCAGATCAGATGATCGCCCTGCCCCCGTCCTTTCTGCGCCACCCCGTCGCGCATCGCGCCTTTCACGACATCAGGGCGGGCCGGCCCGAAAATTCGCGCGCCGCGATCCGGGCGGCGGTGGCCGCCGGCTATGGGATCGAGATCGATATTCAGCCCTCCGCCGATGGCGAACCGATGGTGTTTCACGATTACGATCTGAAGCGCCTGACCGGCGCGAAGGGCGCTATCCGGCAGCGCAAGGCGTCCGAACTGGCCAAGATCGGCCTGCTGGGCGGCGACGAGGGCATCCCCACCCTGGCCGAGGTGCTGGCAGAGGTGGCGGGCCGCGTGCCCCTGCTGATCGAGATCAAGGATCAGGACGGCGCGATGGGGCCGCAGGTGGGCGCGCTGGAACGGGCCGTCGCCGCCGTGCTGCGCGGCTATGGCGGGGATGTCGCGCTGATGTCGTTCAACCCGCATGCCGTGGCCACCCTGGCCGAGGCCGCGCGCGATCTCCCGCGCGGGCTGACAACCTGCGGCTATCAGATGAAGGACTGGCCGCGCCTGCCCCGCGCCACCCGCGCCCTGCTGCGCGCGATCGCCGATTTCGATGCGGTCGGTGCCTCGTTCATCAGCCACAACGCGAAAGACCTTGGCCGCGCCCGCGTTGCGGCGCTGAAATCAGCCGGTGCCGCAGTGCTGTGCTGGACGATCCGCTCGCCCCAGGCCGAGGCGCAGGCACGGCGGATCGCGCAGAACGTGACCTTCGAGGGCTACGCCGCCGCCCATCCCGACGCTTGACCGCGCCGCAGTGCGGCACAAGTAATAAGCAGGAACCAAGGCAAAGGGCCCATGCGGGACACCCGGATCGAGATTGACGTGCTGACCAGCCTGGCCGACATCCCGGCACAGGAGTGGGACGCCTGCGCCTGCCCCGAAACGGCGGATGGCGGGCGGCCGTACGATCCGTTCACCACGCACCGCTTTCTGAAGGCGCTGGAAGACAGCGGATCGGTCGGGCCCGGCACCGGCTGGCAGCCGCGTCATCTGATCGCGCGGCTGGGGGGCGTGACCATCGGCGCGACGCCGCTTTATGCCAAATCGCACAGCCAGGGCGAATATATCTTCGATCATAACTGGGCCCATGCCTATGAGCGCGCGGGGGGCCGGTATTACCCCAAGCTGCAGATCTCCGTGCCCTTCACCCCCGCTACCGGGCGCCGTTTTCTGCTGCGCCCGGGGCATGAAGAGCTTGCGCTGCCGGCCCTTGTTCAGGGCGCGGTGAAGCTCGCGCTTCAAAACGGTGTATCATCGCTGCATTGCACCTTCTGCACCGAGGCAGAGGCCGAGGCGGGCACAAAGATGGGGCTGATGCATCGCATCAGCCAACAGTTCCACTGGGAAAACGCGGGCTACGGCAGCTTCGACGATTTCCTTGCCTCGCTGTCGTCGCGCAAGCGCAAGAACATCCGGAAAGAGCGTGCCACGGCCCGGGGCTTTGGCGGCACGATCCGCGCGCTGAGCGGCGACCAGATCGAACCCAAACACTGGGATGCGTTCTGGCGCTTCTATCAGGACACCGGATCGCGCAAATGGGGCACCCCCTACCTGACCCGCGCGTTTTTCGACATCGCGCACGAGGTGCTGCGCGACGACATCCTTCTGGTGCTGGCCGAACGCAACGGGCGCCCGATCGCCGGCGCGCTGAACTTCATCGGGCGCGACACGCTCTACGGCCGCTATTGGGGCGCGATCGAGGATCACCCCTGCCTGCATTTCGAAGCCTGCTATTATCAGGCCATCGACTTTGCCATCGCCCACGGGCTGTCGCGGGTCGAGGCCGGTGCGCAGGGCGAGCACAAGCTGGCGCGCGGGTATTTGCCCGTGGCCACGCATTCGCTGCACTGGGTGGCTGATGACAGCTTTGCCCGCGCCATCGCCGACTATCTGAAGGCCGAACGCGAGGCCGTGGACGAAGAGATCGAAGTGCTGACCAGCTACGGCCCATTCCGCAAAACACTCTCGGAGGACGAATGAACGAAAAACTGACCGAGCAGGAACGCGCCACCGCGCTTGCCCCGTTGCTGGCGGCGGGCTGGCAGATGGTGGAGGGGCGCGACGCCATCACCAAAACCTTCACCTTCCCGAACTTCATCGACGCCTTCGGCTGGATGACCCGCGTCGCCATCTGGGCGGAGAAGTGGAACCACCACCCCGAATGGTTCAATGTCTACAAGACGGTGAACGTAACCCTTTCCAGCCATGACGTGGATGGGTTATCCGAACGTGATGTGAAACTGGCAACAAAGATGGACAAGCTGGCGTGAACCTTGATCTGCAAGACCTGACCGAACTTCTGGAAGAAAACATCGCATGGGTCATCGGCGCGGGGCTGAACCTGGTTTATGCCTTCGTGATCGTCATTCTGGCCCTTTGGCTGAGCGGCACGGCCAAACGGCGGATCACGGAACTGCCGCTACGCAACCCGCGGTTCGACCCGACGCTGATGAGCTTTCTGGGCAGTCTGGCGCGCTATGCGATCATTGTCTTCGCGATCGTCTTCATTCTGGGCCGTTTCGGCATCCAGACCACATCGCTGGTCGCGCTGATCGGTGCCGCCGGTCTGGCCATCGGCCTGGCACTGCAGGGCACGCTGTCGAACCTGGCGGCGGGGGTCATGCTGATCGGCTTTCGCCCGTTCAAGGTGGGCGACTACATCGAGGCGGCCGGGGAAGCGGGGACGGTCTCGGCAGTGTCCCTGTTCTTCACCGAGCTGACGACACCCGATAACGTGCAGATCATCGTGCCGAACGGCGATGTCTGGTCATCCTCGATCACCAATTATTCCTTCCACGCGCAGCGGCGCTGCGATCTGGTTTTCGGCGTCTCCTACGGTTCGGACCTGAAGCAGGCGGAACAGGTGATCCGCCAGTGCATTGCAAGCGACATACGGGCGAAAACAGATCCCGAGCCCTTCGTGAAGGTTTCGAACCTGGGTGACAGTTCGGTGGATTTCACCGTGCGGGTCTGGTGCGACATGGCCGATTACTGGAACCTGAAATTCGACCTGACGCGCGCGGTGAAGGAAAGCTTCGATGCTGCGGGGGTGGAAATCCCCTTTCCCACGCAGACGATCGTCCGCGCCGAGGCGTGACGGTGGCGGGGCGCCCTTGCGCGGGTGCCCCGGCCGGCTACATCGCCTCCAGCAGGCTTTCGCCGGTGGACGCGTCGCAAACGCCGGGCTCGTCGATATGGGCGAGTGTCACGACCCCATCATCCGCCACCACCGCATAGCGGCCGGACCGGCCATAGAGCCCGAATTGCGGCGCTGAAAACGCCATGTCCAGCGCCCGTGTCAGGCTGCCGTCGGCATCGGCAAGAAAGGTGATCCCCGCGTCTTTCGCGCCTGTCTCCCGGCCCCAGGCATCCAGCACGAACGGATCGTTCACCGAAACACAGATCACCTCGTCCACACCCTTGTCGCGGAACTGGTCGACCGTGCGTATGAAACTTGGCAGGTGCACGGTCGAACAGCCGGTCGTATAGGCGCCGGGCAGGCCAAACACGACCACCTTGCGCCCGGCCAGCTTCGCCGAAAGCTCTACGGGTTCGGGGCCGTTTTCCCCGATCGTCACCATCGTCGCATCGGGCAGCTTGTCTCCAACCGAAATTGTCATTGCGCGTTCCCCCTCACGGATTGCCTTGCCATCACCGCAAAGTATAGGGTGCGCCGGACTTCGGACCAGACTTAAGGGGCATCTCATATGTCGAATATTGTTATCATAGGTGCCGGCCAGGCGGGCAGCGCCTTGGCAGTGAAACTGCGCTCTCTCGAATTTGCCGGCGCCATTACGCTTGTCGGCGAGGAAGCCGCCCCCCCCTATCAGCGTCCGCCGCTCTCCAAGAAATATCTCATGGGCGAGTTGGAGCTGAAACGGCTCTACCTTCGGCCCGAAAGCTTTTATGCCGACAATGGAATTTCCCTGCACCTGTCGGAAACCGCTGTCGCGATCGACCGCAAGGACAAGGTGGTGATCGCAGGCGGTGCCGCCATCCCCTATGACCAGCTTGCCCTGACCACCGGATCGGTGCCGCGGCGGCTGCCCGGCAGCATCGGCGGCGAGCTTGACGGTGTGCATGTTGTCCGCAACCTGGCCGACGTGGATGCGATGGCCCCCGCCTTTACCGAAGGCGCCCGCGTTCTGATCGTCGGCGGCGGCTATATCGGGCTGGAGGCGGCGGCGGTTGCCGCCAAGCTCGGCCTGCAGGTGACGCTGGTGGAAATGGGCGACCGCATCCTGCAGCGGGTGGCGGCGCCCCAGACATCCGATTTCTTCCGCGATCTGCACCGCGCGCATGGCGTGGACCTGCGCGAAGGGGTCGGGCTGACCCGGCTGCTGGGCGAAGATCGCGTCACCGGCGCCGAGCTGAGCGACGGCACCATTCTGGAGCTTGATTTCGTCATCGCCGGCGTCGGGGTCACACCGGCAACGGAGCTCGCCGAGGCAGCGGGGCTGACGATCGACAACGGCATCGCGGTCGATGCGTTCGGCCGCACCTCGGACCCGTCGATCTGGTCGGCGGGCGATTGCGCGTCATTCCCCTACAAGGGCGGGCGCATCCGGCTGGAAAGCGTGCAGAATGCCATCGAACAGGCCGAACTCGTCGCCGCGAACATGCTGGGCGCCGAAAAGCCCTATATGCCCTATCCGTGGTTCTGGTCGGATCAGTATGACGTGAAACTGCAGATCGCCGGGCTGAACACCGGCTATGACAACGTGGTCGTCCGCCCGGGCGCGGGCGCGGCGCAATCCAACTGGTATTATGCCGGTGACACGCTTCTGGCAGTGGATGCGATGAACGATCCGCGCGCCTACATGATCGGCAAACGCATGCTGGAGCAGGGGAAATCCCCCTCTCCGACGGCCATTGCCGATCCCGAGACCGACCTCAAGGAGCTGCTCAAGGCGTGAGGATCATTGCGGGCAGGCACCGCGGCCTGACGCTGGCCTCCGTCGGCAAGGGCGATGCCGCGGCGCATCTGCGCCCAACATCCGACCGGGTGCGCGAAAGCCTGTTCAACCTGCTTGTGAACGGCGGCTACGGCGATCCGCTGACCGGCGCGCGGGTGCTGGATCTGTTTGCCGGCACCGGCGCGCTCGGGCTGGAGGCGCTGTCGCGCGGCGCGGCCCATGTGACCTTCGTGGACGATGGCGTGAAAGCCCGCGCGCTGATCCGCGAAAATGTGGAGAAATGCCGCGCACAGGCCGAAACCGCGCTCAACCGCCGCGATGCAACACGGCTGGGCGAAAACCGCGATGCGGCGTTCGATCTGATCTTTCTCGATCCGCCCTATGGCAAGGAGCTGGGGCAAAAGGCGCTGGCCGCCGCCCGCGCGGGCGGGTGGCTGGCCGACGGGGCGCTCGTGGTCTGGGAAGAGAACGCGCCGCAGGACGTGCCCGAGGGGTACGAACTGCTCGACCGGCGCAAATACGGGGATACGCATATCACCCTGATGCGAGCGGTCGGCCCCTAGCCCCAGGTCGGGTGAAACCGGCCGGCCGGCGACAACGTGAAAATCTCGCACCCCGTGGCGGTAACGCCTACCGAATGCTCGAACTGTGCCGAAAGCGATTTGTCGCGGGTGACCGCCGTCCAGTCATCGGCCAGCACCTTGGTTTCGGGGCGGCCGAGGTTGACCATCGGCTCGATAGTAAAGAACATGCCCTCTTCCAGCACGGCCCCGGTGCCCGGGCGGCCGTAGTGCAGCACGTTGGGCGGGGCATGGAACACCCGGCCCAGACCGTGGCCGCAGAAATCGCGCACCACACTCATCCGGTGACTTTCGACAAAGCTCTGGATCGCATAGCCGATATCGCCGAACGTATTGCCCGGCTTCACCGCCTCGATCCCCTTGAACAGCGCGTCATGCGTGACCTGGATCAACCGCTCCGTCTTGCGGCTGAGCTTGCCCGCCACATACATCCGGCTGGTATCGCCGAACCAGCCATCGACAATGACCGTCACGTCGATGTTCAGGATATCGCCATCCTTCAGCCGCTTGTCGCCGGGGATGCCATGGCAGACGACATGGTTGATCGAAATGCACGAGGCGTGCTGATAGCCCTTGTAGCCGATGGTGGCCGAGGTCGCCCCGGCCTCTTCGACCTGCTCGGTGATGAAACGGTCGATCTCGCCGGTGGTCTGCCCGGGCACCACAAGCGGCGTCACCGCGTCCAGGATCCGGGCGGCCAGCCGGCCAGCCTCGTGCATCCCGGCAAAATCGCCGGCTTCGTAAATTCTGATACCGTCTTTCGTCAGACGGCCTCGCGCGCCTTCATCCAATGGGCTCTCCATCCTGCTTTCCCGATAGATAGTGTCGATTTCCGCCGAACGCCAGAGGCGGGCTCAGCCTTGGGGCGCCGGATCCACCGGCAGGGGGCCCGCAACCTCGACCCCGGTTGGTGAAATCCGTGTGCCGAGGCACAGCATCCGCACCCCTGCCGCGCGGGCCGCATCGAAGGCGCGGGCATAGGCCGGATCAATGTCTCCGGCCAGCCGGAACCGGGTGCAATCGGTGCGCTGGACAAGGTAGAGCATCGCGGCGCGATGGCCTTCGGCCACCATGCGCGTCAGCTCCTCAAGGTGTTTGGTGCCCCGCGCGGTCACGCTGTCGGGAAATTCGGCCCAGTCGCCGCGGCGCCTCAGCGTCACGCTTTTGACCTCGACATAGGTATCGGGGCCGCCCGGTTCGCTGAGCAGGAAATCGATGCGGCTGTTGGTGCCGTATTTCACCTCTGCCCGCAGCGTTCCGCCAACAGGCAGCCCGGCCACCTGCCCCGCTTCCAACGCAGCGCGCAATGCCCGGTTCGGAACACCGGTATCAACCCCGGTGAAATGCCCGTCGGCATGTTCGACCAGCCGCCAGCCGTATTTCAGCTTTTTGCGCGGGTCGTCATTCGGCTCCAGCCAGACCCGCAGCCCGGGATCGGACAGGCCCATCATCGAACCGGGATTGGCGCAATGGGCGATCACCTCCTGCCCGGTCTCCAGCCGCACATCGGCCAGAAAGCGTTTGTAGCGGCGGATCAGCCGGCCGGGCACAAGAGGGGTTTGAAAGCGCATGGGCGCCACCTATACCCACAGACATGCCACGACAAGGAGCACGCCATGTCCAACCCAACCGCTGCAATGCTTGTGATCGGGGATGAAATCCTGTCAGGGCGCACGCGTGATGCCAACATGCACTATCTTGCCGGCGCGCTGACGAAACACGGCATCGCCCTCAAAGAGGTGCGGATCGTTTCGGATGACCGGCAGGCAATCATCGATGGCGTCAACGCCCTGCGCGCGGCCTATGACACGGTCGTCACCTCGGGCGGGATCGGCCCCACCCATGACGACATCACCGCAGAGGCGATCGCCGCCGCCTTCGGCAAGCCGATCGACGTGCGCGCCGACGCCCGCGCGATTCTCGAGACGCATTACAAAGCCTCCGGCGCAGAGCTGAACGAGGCCCGGCTGCGCATGGCGCGTATCCCCGAAGACGCCACGCTGATCGACAATCCGATTTCCGCGGCACCGGGATTCACGCTGGAAAACGTGCATGTGATGGCCGGGGTGCCGGTGATTTTTCAGGCGATGGTGGCCTCTGTCCTGCCGACACTGACGGGCGGCGCGCCGCTGCTGAGCCAAAGCATCCGCGTCGACCGTGGAGAGGGAGAGATCGCCGCGCAGCTTGCCGCGCTGGCGGATGAATTCCCGGCGCTGTCCATCGGCTCCTACCCGTTTCAGCGCGACGGCGCCTTTGGCGTGAATGTGGTGGTCCGGGGCAGCGACGCGGCGATGATCGACGCGGCGATGGCCCGGCTTGCCGAGCTGTTCCCAGAGGCGGTGATTTGACGGATATCAAAGCGTTCTACGACGCGGCAGAGGCGACATGGCCCCCGGCCAGCACGCACACGCCTGGCCCCTGGACGATCCGCGAAGGCCGGGGCGGCGGCAAGCGTGTCTCGGCCGCCACTGCCCATGCCCCGATCACGCAGGACGACATCCCGGCGGCCGAGGCCGCCATGCGCGCATTGGGTCAGCCCCCCCTGTTCATGATCCGTGACGGCGACGCCGCGCTGGACAGCCTGCTGGCCGGCGCCGGCTATCGCCTGATCGATCCGGTGGTGATCTGCGCCGCGCCGGTGGCCGCCATCGCCACCGAACATCCGCCCGCCACATCGACCTTTACGATCTGGGAACCGCTGGCGATCATGAAAGAGCTTTGGGCCGAAACCGGGATCGGGCCGGAACGGCTGGCGGTGATGGACCGGGTGACGGGGCCGAAAACCGCCGTGCTGGGCCGGGTCAATGATCGCGCGGCCGGGGCGGGTTTTGTCGCGATTCATCAGGGAATCGCCGTGATTCACGCGGTTTCGGTCACACAGGCGCAGCGTCGGCAAAGAACCGCCGTCAATATGATGAGAGAGGCGGCTTTCTGGGCGCAAGATCATGGAGCAACCACGTTCTGCGCGCTTGTCACAGCGGCAAATGCGCCCGCGCGTGCCCTCTATGCTTCCCTGGGGATGCGGGATGTGGGACACTATCACTATAGGATCGGGTGAGGGCCCAACGAGGCCGGGCATGTGAAGAACAAAGGCAAAAACGCAATCGTGCCGGGCCATCTGGTCTGGCCGCCGAGCAAACAGACACAGGTGCATTTCAGCCCCTGTGCGCGCCTTGATGCCCATGTTTCAGCCATGCACTACTGCGCCGCCCTGTGCGGGAGTTTGGGATGATGATCCGCGCCACCCTGCTCTCCTCTGCCATTGCGCTGCTGCCCCTTGCCGCCGCCGCGCAGAGCCTTGAATTCCCGCATTCCGCCATCCGGGCGGTCGAACAGGTCGATCCGCTGGCCAGCTACCGGCTTCCGGTGGGCCCGTGGAAGGACGACCGGATAGAGGCAATCAGCGCCGAGGGAGAGGTGACGCGGCAGGCCTGGCAGATCCGCACCAGCGGGATGACCACGCTGCAGATACTGGCCCCGCTGCGGCAACAGCTTCGGGATATGGGGTTCGAGATCCTGTTCGAATGCGATGCCGACGCCTGCGGCGGCTTCGATTTCCGCTATGCCACGGACGTGCTGCCCGAGCCGCAGATGCATGTCGATCTCGGCGATTACCGTTTCCTGTCGGCCCGGCGCATGGGCGCGGAACAGCCTGAATATGTCAGCCTCGTGGTCAGCCGGTCGTCGCTGAAATGCTTCGTTCAGGTGATGCGCGTCGGCCCCGAGCAGAAAGATACGGCCACGGCCTTCAGCGTGTCGACGAAAACCCCGCAGCCCGAGGCGGCGGCGCTGCCCCCCGGCCCCGACCTGATGTCCACCCCGGTGAATACACAGCTCGAGGCCTACGGCCGCGCGGTTCTGGAAGATCTGGAATTCAGCAGCGGGTCATCCGAACTGGGCGAAGGCAATTTCCAATCGCTCGATTCCCTGGCCAGCTATCTTCTGGCCCATCCCGAGCATTCGGTGGTTCTGGTCGGCCATACTGATGCCATTGGCGGGCTGGAGGGCAATATCGCCCTGTCGCAACGGCGCGCGCGATCGGTCGTGCGCCGGCTTGTCGATGAATTCGGCGTGTCGGCCAACCGTGTAAAGGCACAGGGCGTAGGTTATCTCGCACCTCTGGCCAGCAACGAGACCGCCGCGGGCCGCACCGAAAACAGACGGGTCGAAGTCATCCTGACCTCGACCCGCTAACCAATCCCTCGTCTTTCTTCCGAGAACCGGCCCGACTACCAAGCGTCGGGTGTCTTGTTGGCAAAGCTCGTCACCAGAAAATCAATGAAGGCACGCACCTTGGGCTGGGTAAACCGGCCCGGCGGATAAACGGCATAGATTCCAAGGTTTTCATGCGGCAGGTCGGGAATGGCCTCTTCCACCAACCCCTGTTCCATCGCGTCGCGGAACAGGAAATTGGGCAGATAGGCGATGCCCAGCCCCGAGATCGCGGCGTTCAACAGCGACTGGCCGTCATTCACCGTCAGCCACCCCGCAGTGCGGACCTGACGCTTTTCACCCGAAGGCGCTGTCAGCTTCCAGACATTGCCGCTCGACTGGTTGGAATAATGCAGCAGCTTGTGCTCGTTCAGATCGTCGATCTTCTGCGGCCGGCCGTATTTCTGGAAATACGACGGCGCGCCGATCATCCGCTTTGACGTGTCGGTCAGCTTACGCGCGCGCAGGGTGCTGTCTTCCAGCTCACCCACGCGGATCGCCATGTCGAAGCCTTCGGAAATCAGCTCTACATAGCGGTTGTTCAGAACCATGTTCACGGTGATTTCCGGGAATTCCTGAAGGAAGTCGCCCAGAATCGGCGACAGGTGGTTCACCCCGAAATCCGTGGCGACAGAGATGCGCAGCAGGCCCGAAGGCGCCGATTGCATCGAGGTGACAAGCGCATCCGCCTCGCCCGCGTCATTCAGAACGCGGCGGGCCCGGTCGTAATAGGCAAGGCCGATCTCGGTCGGGCTGACGCGGCGCGTCGTCCGGTTGAGAAGTCGCGCGCCCAGCCGCGCCTCGAGCGAGGATACATGCTTTGAGACGGCGGATTTCGAAATCCCCATCTTTTTGGCGGCATCTGTGAAACCACCCTGATCCACTACCGTGGCGAACGCTTCCATTTCGGTCAGTCGATCCATTTCAAGCCCTTCGAACACACGCATTGTTGCCGCAGGTTATGGCGGCCAAATCAGGCGAGAATGCGGAAACCGACCGACAATACTGCGGTATTGATGCGGATCGTCATGGTGGGGGAAACGCCGGCGGGCCCGGTTTGCGGCCAGATTGCGACATTGGCGCAGATATTTCGGGGCGGCCCCGAATGGCCCGGCCCCGCGCTACATCGTTTCCAGGCAATGGCGGCGGAAGGCCTTCTTCAGCATGTCCAGCTCGGCGCGCAGCAGATCCATCTCGGCGCGGATGTCATCCTCCAGCGGTTCGCCGGTGACGATGGTGAAACTGCCCAGCGTCTGGCCATCGCCGGCGGTGCGAATCAGAAAGGTCTGCACCCCGTCCGACAACAGAGCCGAGGGAATCGGCACCTTCACCTGATAGCTGTCAGGCGTGCTGTCATCCGCCGTCACCAACACGCCCTCGAGCGGTGTCTCCAGATGCAGCACTTCGATCTGCGGAAGGCTGCGGTGCGGCCCGGAGACGGTCAGAACGCCTTCCCACACACCCGCGCGTATCCGCGTTTTCGCAAGCTCCATTCCGCTCATCCCGCCCCCTGTCAAAGCTCTGCCCGCGGACGCCGGCTCAACGCCACGTCGCGCAGGATGATCTGGTTCATTTCGGGCCCTTCGAAGATCAGATCCAGCCACATGCGCTCGACCCGTTTTTCGTTCAGCTTGGTATAGGCCAGATCGAATTCGACCATCACATCATCGGCGGTCAGCGGCAGCTCACGTACGATCTGTTCCACATTCGGCCCGTGCTTGATGTTCAGCCGGGCGAAGATCTCCAGCGGCTTTTCCATTTCCACGATCGTATCGAGCCGCACAAGATGGCGACGTTTCAGCCCCTGCGCGGCGTCCGGCGGCAGCTCGATCACGAGCGACAGGAACGAGCCGTCGAAACGGAAGACATCCATCCGCAGGCCGAACGGCGCCAGATCCTCCTCGCGCGTGTTGCGAATCTGCCGGATGGTCAGTTCCGAAACCTTGCAATCGTGGAAAATGGCGGCTTCCTGCCCGATCTGGGTTTTGCTTTCCACGGCCGCCGCACCCGGCAAATCCAGCGGGCCACGCCACAGTTCGGGGCGATAGGCCCAGTCAGAACCCATCGGTCGCTGAAAGGCGTTCGAGCCGATAAGTGGCAGGGCAAGCCGGCCGTCGGCCACATGGATCAGCCGGTTCACCTGCCGGCGCAGCTGCCGGGCACGGGTCCGCAACGCGCGCAGCGACTGCAGGTCAAGCTCTCCGGCATGGTCGGCCGCCACAGTCCAACGTCGCAAGCTGCGCCGCTGCACCAGCCGGTCAAAGAGAGAATCGAACTTCGCCGCCATTCCGCCTTGCCTTGTCTCCGCTCAGAAGGTGTTACCCGGTGAATCGACATTAGGGCAAATGAGTGAACGATTCACCCGCTCAATGTTGATTTGTTTCTGGAAATCATCCAATTGGCAGGCGCTTCTCACGCGTCCGGCTGCGCTTTGGGCAAACGGCTTTCGCGGCGGATGCGCGCGACAAGCGTGTTCAGCGTGCCACGTCCCGCGCCCGCCGCCAGCGGATGATCCCGCAACGACAGCACAGATGCCGAAACGCGCTGCCCGTTCACCGTAAAGATTGCCCGCCAGTGATCCGCGCCCAGCCCCGGCCGGGCGTCGCTGTTCTGTTCCCGCGCATGCAGGAAAAAAGCGCCGCCTTGGGTATCGGTGCTGATCAGTTCGACCGTGGCAGGATCGCCATCGCGCGACAACGCGGCACGCCCTTCGTCAGAGGTGAAAAAGGCTGCAAGCTGCGCATGTTCGTCCGTCAGGGGCGTATCGCCGACGGGCGGTTCGAAAACCGAAACCGTCAGCAGGGCGGGAAACAGCGGCCGCCGCGCCTCTGGGTTGTGTGTCACGGCGGCGCAGCTTGCCAGCAGCACGAAACTGTCGCCTTCGCTGACGCTGGACGCGCCCGTGTCGATGCAATAGCCCGCAGGCCCCGCAACCACGACGGCACTGCCCGGCACCGGCAGACGCTCGGGCGCCTGGCGCGAAAACGCCTGCCCGCCCAGGCCGGTGGTCGCCAGAAGGCCCCCGTCGGTGCAGCCCGAAAGCAGCGCCAGCGCCGAAAACCCGGCCAGCGCCGCCCTGATCTTAGAGGTCCATATAGACATGCGTCTCGGCATTCGCTCCGGGATGGGTGACGGCGCCGCGGCGGGTATCGCCCACAAGCTGCGCATATTTCCACAGCGCGCCAGCGGCATAGTTGGTCTTGCGCGGGCCCTTCCAATCGGCCTTGCGCGCGGCCAGATCGGCATCGCTGACCGCGACGGAAATCTCGCCGGTGATCGCGTTGATGGTGATGACGTCGCCATCCTTTACCAATGCGATCGGCCCGCCATGCGCGGCCTCGGGGCCGACATGGCCTACGCAAAAGCCGCGCGTCGCGCCCGAAAACCGGCCATCGGTGATCAGCGCCACCTTCTTGCCCATGCCCTGGCCCGAAAGGGCGGCAGTGGTCGCCAGCATCTCGCGCATCCCCGGCCCGCCTGCGGGGCCTTCATTGCGGATCACCAGAACCTCGCCTTCCTTGTAGCTGCGGGCCTGTACGGCGGCGAAGGCCTCTTCCTCACATTCGAACACACGGGCCGGACCGGTGAACACCTGCTGCTCCTCGCTCATGCCCGCCACCTTCACGATGGCACCCTCGGGCGCAAGGTTGCCCTTCAGGCCGACAACACCGCCGGTGGCGCTGATCGGGGTTTCGACCGGATAGATCACGCGGCCATCGGCCTCATGCGCGATCAGGTCCAGCTCTTCGCCCATGGTGCGGCCGCTGGCCGTCATGCAATCTTCGTGCATCAGCCCGGCCTTGCGCAGCTCTTTCATCACCACCGGCACGCCCCCGGCCTCGTAGAGATCCTTGGCCACATACTGACCGCCCGGTTTCAGATCGACGAAATAGGGCGTGTCGCGGAAGATGTCGGTCACGTCGAACAGGTCGAAATCGATCCCGGCCTCATGCGCCATCGCGGGCAGATGCAGCCCGGCATTGGTCGACCCGCCGGTGCAGGCCACCACGCGCGCGGCGTTTTCCAGCGATTTGCGGGTGACGATATCGCGGGCGCGGATGTTCTTTTCCACCAGATTCATCACCGCCTGGCCGGAAGCCTCGCCATACTGGTCGCGGCTCTCATAAGGCGCGGGCGCGCCAGAGGAGTTCATCAGCGCAAGGCCCACGGCCTCGGACACGCAGGCCATGGTGTTGGCGGTGAACTGGCCGCCGCAGGCGCCGGCACTGGGGCAGGCGGCACGCTCGAGGATATCCAGTTCGGCGTCGGACATGTTGCCGGCCTGATGCTGGCCCACGGCCTCGAACACATCCTGCACGGTCAGGTCGCGCCCGTTCAGACGGCCCGGCAGGATCGACCCGCCATAGATGAACACCGACGGCACGTTCAGCCGGATCATCGCCATCATCATGCCCGGCAGGGACTTGTCGCAGCCGGCAAGGCCCACGATCGCGTCATAGCAATGACCGCGCATCGTCAGTTCCACCGTGTCGGCGATGGCTTCGCGCGACGCGAGGCTGGAGCGCATGCCCTCATGCCCCATCGCGATGCCGTCGGTCACGGTGATGGTGGTGAACTCGCGCGGGGTGCCGCCGCCCACCTTGACGCCCTGTTTCACGGACTGGGCCTGTCGGTTCAGCGCGATGTTGCAGGGGGCCGCCTCGTTCCAGCAGGTGGCGACGCCGACCAGCGGCTGGTGGATCTCCTCTTCGCTGATCCCCATCGCATAAAGGTACGACCGGTGCGGCGCGCGCGCGGGGCCTTCGGTCACATGGCGGCTGGGCAGGGTGGATTTGTCGAAACGGCTGTTGCGCATGAGGTCCTCCTCGGGTCTGGCTTGCATCGGGAATAGCCGCCACATTCCGCTTTCACAAGCGCGATTGAAGGTCGCGGGCAGGCAGGCTAGCCTTCCGCGAAAGCGAGCAGACAGTCAGGACAGCCCATGCGTGCCCCGGAATTCGAGGCCTATATCCGCCCCGCCCGGCTTTATCCCCAGATCTGGCGGCTGCTTATTGGCATTCTGCTGATCGGATTCATCTACTTCGCGTTTTTCGCGCTGATGCTGGTTGTCCTCTATCCCGTCATCGGGGCCGAGGGGTATTTCGGCTTTCTGGAAAAGCTGCGCGCGCCCTCCGAACCTGCCCCCACGCTGTTTGCCCTGCTCAGCTTTGTCGGCATGGCGCTTGGCGTCGTCCTTGCCGCCGCGGCCTGCCACTTTCGCGGGCCCGGCTCTCTTTTCGGCCCCTGGCCCGACGTGCGGCGCGATTTCCTTGTGTCGGTCGGGGCGCTGATCCCCGTCTACGCGATCGTGACCGCCGGTTCGTGGCTGTTTTCGGCGCCGGAACTCAACCTGCCGCTTGGCCTGTGGCTGCGGTGCCTGCCGCTGGCGCTGGTGCTGCTGCTTGTTCAGATCTCGGCCGAAGAGATGCTGTTCCGGGGTTACCTGCAGCAACAGCTTGCCGCCCGGTTTACCGCGCGCTGGATCTGGATGGGGCTGCCAGCGGTTCTGTTCGCATCGCTGCACTGGAACCCCGAGGCCGGGCTGAACGCCTGGATGATCATCGCCGTCACCCTGGCCTTCGCGCTGATCGCGGCGGATCTGACCGAACAGACCGGCAGCCTCGGCGCCGCGATGGGCCTGCATTTCATCAACAACAGCGTCAGCCTGCTGTTCCTGTCGACGCAGGGAACGATCACCGGTCTGTCGCTGTATGTCACGCCCTACACCGTTTCCGACGCGGGCCCGGTTCCGCTGGACATGGTGCTCAATCTGCTGATGATGGTGCTGATCTGGCGGCTGCTGCGCTTCGTTCTGTTGCGTTAGTCAGATTGCAATTCGTCGCGGCCCGGCTTATCTCGGGCGCGACCGAACAGCTATGGGCCCGCCCGATGAACTGGATTTCCAACTACGTCCGTCCGAAGATCAACTCGCTCTTCTCGCGCCGCGAGGTGCCCGAGAACCTTTGGACCAAATGCGACGAATGCGGAACCATGCTGTTCCACCGCGAGCTGAGCGATAATCAGAACGTCTGCACCAACTGCAACCACCATATGCCGATCGCGCCGCGCGCCCGGTTCGCCGCCCTGTTCGACGGCGGCATCTTCTCCGAGATCGACGTGCCACAGCCGGTGGCAGACCCGCTGCATTTCCGTGACCAGAAGAAATACCCCGACCGCATGAGAGCCGCGCAGAAAAGCACCGGCGAGGCCGAGGCGATGCTGGTGGCACAAGGAGAGATCGGCGGCGCGCCGATTGTCGCCGCGGCGCAGGATTTCCGCTTCATGGGCGGATCGATGGGGATGTATGTGGGCAATGCCATCATCGCCGCCGCCACCCGCGCGGTAGAACTTGGCCGGCCGCTGATCCTGTTCTCGGCCGCCGGCGGCGCGCGGATGCAGGAAGGCATCCTTTCGCTCATGCAGATGCCGCGCACCACCGTGGCCGTCGAAATGCTGAAAGAGGCGGGGCTGCCCTATATCGTCGTGCTGACCCATCCGACCACGGGCGGCGTCACGGCCTCTTACGCGATGCTTGGTGATGTGCAGATCGCCGAGCCCAACGCGCTGATCTGTTTCGCCGGCCCCCGCGTCATCGAACAGACCATCCGCGAAAAGCTGCCCGAAGGGTTCCAGCGCGCCGAATACCTGCTGGACCACGGCATGCTCGACCGCGTGACCGCCCGGACCGAGCTGCGGGAAGAGCTGATTACCGTGGTGCGGATGCTGATGGGCCTGCCCCCCGCCGTGCGCGGCAGCCTGCCCGCGCCCGAGCCCATCCCGGCGGCCCCCGCTCCGGCAAAAGACGTGGCAGCCCCGCAAACGGATGAGCCCAAGGCGTGAACCGGCCCGGCAGCGATGTCATCCTGGAACGGATGATGACCCTTCACCCGAAGATCATCGACCTGACGCTCGACCGTGTCTGGCGCCTTTTGGCCGCGCTCGGCCATCCCGAACGCCAGTTGCCGCCGGTGATCCATATCGCGGGCACCAACGGCAAGGGCTCTACCCAGGCAATGATACGCGCCGGGCTGGAGGCGGCCGGCAAGCGCGTGCATGCCTATACCTCTCCGCATCTGGTACGCTTTCACGAACGCATCCGCCTGGCCGGACAGGTGATCACCGACGCCGCCCTGACCGCGTTTCTGGATGAATGCGAACGCGCCAATGGCGGCGAGGGCATTACCTATTTCGAGATCACGACCGTGGCCGCGCTTCTGGCCTTCGCCCGAACCCCGGCCGACTACACATTGCTCGAGGTCGGGCTGGGCGGGCGGCTGGATGCCACCAATGTGGTCGACAAGCCGGCATTGACGGTCATCACCCCGGTGTCGATCGACCATCAGCAGTATCTCGGCGAAACGCTGCGCGAAATCGCCGGCGAAAAGGCCGGCATCCTGAAGCCCGGCGTGCCCTGCGTGGTCGGCCCCCAGCGGGACGACGCGATGGAAGTGATCGAGGCACGGGCCGCCCGGCTGGGCGCGCCGCTGCTGGCGCATGGCCAGCACTGGCATGTGTGGGAAGAACGCGGGCGCATGGTCTATCAGGATGAAACCGGCCTGCTGGATCTGCCCCTGCCCGGGCTGATCGGCGCGCATCAGGTGATCAACGCCGGCGCCGCGCTTGCCGGCCTGCGCCTGCTGGGCTACGGCGAGGCGGAATGTGAGGCGGCAGTGACCCGGGCAAGCTGGCCCGCGCGCCTGCAGCGCCTGCGCCGCGGCCCGTTGGCAGAGGCCGCCAACAGCGCCGAGCTGTGGCTCGACGGCGGGCATAACCCGGCAGCGGGCGAAGCGCTGGTCGAGGCGCTGACCCGCCTGCCCGCACGGCCACTGCACCTGATCTGCGGCATGTTGAACACCAAGGATGTCAGCGGCTATCTGCGCCCCTTCGCGCGCGTCGCGCAAACCCTGCACGCGGTGTCCATTCCCGGCGCGACGGCGACATTGCCGGCCGGTGACACAGCCGCCGCGGCAACGTCAGTCGGGCTTGCCGCGAAAACATCGAACACCGTTCACGAAGCGATTTCCGATATCGTCGCCACCGATCCCCACGCCCGTATCCTGATTTGCGGATCTCTGTATCTGGCCGGTGACGTGCTTCAGGAAAACGCCTGAGCAGGAAGAAAAATCTTCACGAAGATTTTTCAGACCGAAGAATTTTCGTGAAAATTCTTCCTACTCCTGCCCCCATTCGGCATCCTGCATTTCGCGCAACCGGCTTGCGGTGCGCTCGAACTCGAAGGCGCCCGTGCCTTCGAGGTATAGCATCTCCGGCTCGGCCGCGGCGGAACAGATCAGCCGCACCCTGGCTTCATAAAGCGCGTCGATCAGGGTCACGAACCGCTTTGCCTCGTTGAAGTTGGAGCGGCCAAGGCAGGGAATATCCTCCAGGATCAGCACCCGGACCGCACCCGCGATCGCAAGGTAATCGGCCGGGCCCATCGGCTTGGCGCACAGATCCCAGAAGGTCGCCCGCCCCACCCCGTTGTGAAACTGCGGCACCTCCACCGCGCGGCCCTGCACGGTCAGCGTCAGCGGCGCGCCCCGGCCATCAGTGAAATCGCGCCAGATCTCCGCCATCGCCTCTCGCGACGCAGCGTCGGCAGGGGTAAAATACACCTCCCCCCCCGACAGCCGGTTCTGCCGGTAATCGGTCGGCGAGGCGAGGTGATGCACCTCGAGCTTTTGCTTGAGCACCTCGATGAACGGCAGGAACCGATCGCGCTGCAACCCGTCCTTGTAGAGCTCGTCCGGCACCCGGTTCGAGGTGGTGACGACCGTGATGCCATGCTCGAAAAGCAGATCGAACAACCGCCCCACGATCATCGCGTCGGTGATGTCGGTGATCTGCATCTCATCGAAACACAGCAACCGCAGGTCCGTGGCGATCTGCGCGGCGACCTGCCTGAGCGCATCCTGTTCGCCCTTCTGCCGCACCTTGTGCAGATCGGCGTGAACCTCTTGCATGAACGCATGGAAATGCACCCGCCGCTTTTCCGGAATCGCGACGTTGGAAAAGAAGAAATCCATCAGCATCGACTTGCCGCGCCCGACCCCGCCCCAAAGGTACAGCCCCTTGACCGGCTCTGGCTTTCTGCGGCGCAGCAGAAACCCGCGCTTTTCGGCGGCGGAACTTTCCAGCCCGCGCCGGACCCGTTCCAGAGGGTCGAGCACGGCCATCTGGCCGGGGTCGCCGTGCAGCGCCCCCTCTGTCACCAGGCGGTCATATTTCTGTCGCAGCGTATCATACATCGCGCCCACCCATAAAACGCCACGCCAGATATGAAAAGATGGCGCAGCCAATACGTTATCCGGATTGACGCGGTATGCTGGCGGGTTAACCCTGTCGCGACACAGGGAAGACAGAATGAGCACAGCGCGCACACCACTTGTCACACCGGTTCTGGTGGCCGGATGCATCATCATCATGGCAAGCTTCGCCATCCGCGCCAGCTTTGGTGTCTTTCAGATTCCGATCGCCACGGAATTCGGCTGGGCCAGGCAGGAGTTTTCCTTCGCGATTGCCATCCAGAACCTCGCCTGGGGGATCGGGCAGCCATTGTTCAGCGCCATGGCCGAGAAATTCGGAGACCGCAAGGCGATCATTCTGGGCGCCCTGACCTATGCGGCAGGTCTGGTGCTGTCGTCCTATGCCGTCACCCCCGGGCAGCACCAGTTGCTGGAAATTCTCGTGGGATTCGGCGTGGCCGGCACTGGGTTTGGCGTGATCCTTGCGGTCGTGGGCCGCGCGGCGAGCGATGAAAACCGCTCGCTCGCGCTTGGCATCGCCACTGCGGCCGGGTCTGCCGGGCAGGTGTTCGGCGCCCCCACCGCGGAATGGCTTCTGGGCATGATGGGGTGGCAGCAGGTGTTCCTGATCTTCGCCGCCGTGATCCTGTGTTCGCTGCTGGCGCTGCCGATGATGCGCGCGCCGCAGACCGCGAGCCGCGCGGAACCGGAAGAAGGCATGGGAGCAATCCTGATGCGTGCCTTCCGCGACCCGTCCTTTACGCTGATCTTCCTGGGCTTTTTCTCGTGCGGCTATCAGCTTGGCTTCATCACCGCCCATTTCCCCGCCTTCGTCACGGAAATGTGCGGCGCGATCGACCCGTCGGGCACCCTGGCCGCGCTTGGTGTTTCCACGACCTCGGCACTGGGGGCGATCTCGATCTCGCTGATCGGTCTGGCGAATATAGCGGGCACCATCACCGCCGGCTGGTTGGGCAAACGCTACACCAAGAAATACCTTCTGGCAGCGATCTATCTGGGCCGCACCATCGCGGCGGGGCTGTTCATCATGCTGCCGATAACGCCCACCTCCGTTCTGGTCTTTTCGGTGTCGATGGGGGCGCTCTGGCTGGCCACGGTACCGCTGACATCGGGGCTCGTCGCGCATATCTACGGGCTTCGCTATATGGGCACGCTCTACGGGATCGTATTCCTGTCGCACCAGATCGGATCGTTCCTGGGGGTATGGCTGGGCGGGCGGCTTTACGACATTTACGGCAACTACACGCTGGTGTGGTGGATCGGCGTCGGCATCGGCGCATTCTCGGCCATCGTCCACCTGCCGGTGCGCGAACGCGTGGCCGGCCCCCGCGCGGCCGTGGCCTGACGTCAGAGCTCGCGAAGAAA
Organism: Actibacterium naphthalenivorans; assembly: GCF_014196965.1. GTDB lineage: Bacteria > Pseudomonadota > Alphaproteobacteria > Rhodobacterales > Rhodobacteraceae > Actibacterium_A > Actibacterium_A naphthalenivorans. The sequence continues at coordinate 1,176,000 of NZ_JACIEQ010000001.1, forward strand.
CTCCTGCACCGCGGCATGGATTTCACCCGGATGCGTCACCGGCAGCGCGTGGGTGGCACCGGGCAGTTCCACCTGCCAGGCGGCGGGGTTGATCTGCGCCAGCCGGCCGACGGCGGTCAGCGGGATGGCGGCATCCTGTTCGCCCCAGATCGCCAGAACCGGAATGCCCTGCTGCGCGATGATCCGGTGTTCGGGCGCCATATCTTCGGTCAGCATGTGGCGCCGGCTTGACAGGACGGCGGGCAGATAGCCGCGAAAGCGCGCCTCGGCCACCTGCCGGGCGCCGAACAACCGGAACAGCCAGTCGCCCAGCACCGGCACCCTGCGGCAGAATTCCGCCCCGCGATCCGGCGTGTGGCCCAGCCCGGCGGGGGCCAGCAGTATGATCCGGTCCACCTTTTCCGGCGCCTCGGCGGCAAAGGCGGCGGCGATGCTGCCGCCCATCGAATAGCCGACCAGCATCAGCCCGTCGCGCAGCCCCTGATCGGCCAGCAATTCGCGCAGCTGCGTCAAGAAGAACGCGCGATCCTGATCGCCCCCGGGCCGGTCCGACAGGCCGCGCCCGTAAAGATCATAGCGCAGAACGCGGTAGCCCATCATGGCGAGGTTGCCCGCCACCGGATCCCAGCCCTGGCACCCCGTGCTCAGCCCGTGGATGCACACCGCGACCGGGCCGCGTGTCGGCCCGTCCCAGCGGTAGTGGGTCACCCCCGAGGCAAGCCGCGCGAACTGCCCAGGCGCATCGGCGCGGGCGGCGTCATCCATGGGCCGACGGCGTCGTTCGGCAAGGGCAGACGCCGCCCAAAGCGCCAGGATCGCAAGCGGCAAAAGCAGCAGCCAGATCACGCGCGCCCCCATTCCTTCAGGATATAACGGCTGGTCATCAGATCCAGATGCGCACCGCCGCCGTTCTTGAAGAGCGTGATTTCCTCCTCCGTGCGGCGGGCAAAACGGCCCGAGGGCAGATCATAGAAATCGGCTATGATGTCATCGCGGGTGATCACCCCCTGCTCCAGCGGTGTCTTCAGCTCGCCGATATGGTTCAGCGTGGTATCGCGGCTGTCAACGAAGATCCTCGCGCGCCTGAGGGCGGTGTCGTCGGCTTCGCGCATATCCGCGCGATAGGCGCCGATCAGGTCGATATGCTGGCCGGGGCGCAGCCATTCGCCCCGGATCAGCGGCGCCTGCGCCATGGTGGCAGAGGTCACGATATCGGCCTGCCGCACCGCCGCCTCCAGATCATCGGTGGTGGCGACATCGGGGAAGGCCGACGCCATCCGGGCCGCCCCGGCGGCATTGCGGTTCCAGACCAGAAACCGCGCGCCCGGAAAGGCGCTGGCATAGGCCTCGTAAAGCGAATGGCCCACCGTGCCCGCACCGATGATCAGGATCACCTTGCTGTTGGGCCGGGCCAGGCGTCTGGCGGCAAGCAGGCTGTCGCCCGCGGTTTTCCACTTCGTCACCAGATGGAAATCGACGATCGCCTCCAGCGTGCCGTCGATGTCGGAAAACAGGCTGACGGCGCCATTGACGGCGGGCCGGTCATGCGCGGGGTTGCCGGGAAACACGGTTGCGGTTTTCACCGCCATGCCCATCCCCTCGATCCAGGCGGAGCGAGACAGCAGCGTGTCGGGATCACGAAGCAGGAAGGTATCGCCGATCCGCGCCCTCGGCAGCTCATGCGCGGCGGCGAGCGCATCGGTCAGCGCGTGCCAGTCCAGCAACGGCTCGCAGGCGTCGAAGGGAATGAATGTGGCGCTCAAGCCGCGGCTTCCTCCGCGCTCAGCAAGCCGGCCTGAACAAGGCGCTCGGCCCAGCCCCGCGGCCCCTCGAACAGATGGGTCTGCCAGCCGCGCGCGGCGGCGGCGGTGATGTTGTCGGCGCGGTCGTCGGTGAACAGCAGCCGGTCGGGCGCGATGCCGCAATCGCGCTCGACCATCTGGTAGATCTTCGGATCGGGCTTGATGACGCCCATATGGCCCGAAATATAGTGCCGGTCGAAATCCTTCAGGAAGGGATAGAAGGGCACCGCATAATCGAAACTGCCGATGCCGAAATTGGTCAGCGCGAAGACGGGCACACCCTTGCCCCGCAGCGCCCGCATCAGATGCAGCGAATGCGGGATCACCGGCTGGGCCAGTTCGATCCATTTGTCACGCCACATGCGGATCTCGTCGCGGAATTCGGGATAGGCTTCGGCGGTTTCATAGATCACGCCGGTGAAATCCTCGCCCCTGTCGACCCGGTCGTTCATGCCGTGCAGATCGACGGCGGCGAACATCGCGCGGCGGCGTTCCTCGCCCACGACGCTGTCGTAATAGCGTTCGGGCTGCCATTCGATCAGCACGTTGCCAATGTCGAAAATCACCGCCTCGGGGGTCATGGCTTCTTCTCCTTCAGCGCGGTCCGCAGCGCGCGCTCCAATGCGTCGAGAAAACGGGAGCGGTCGGCCTTTGTAAAGGCGCGCCCGCCGCCCTGGCGAAAAGGATCGGCCGCGCGCAGATCGGCCATCAGATCGCGCGTGGCCAGCAGGTTGCCGATGTTGCCGGGTGTGAACGCCTCGCCGTTGTGACGCAGCACGCGGGCTCCGGCCTCGACGCATTTCGCGGCAAGCGGGATGTCACCGGTGACAACCACGTCGCCCGGACCCGCGCGATCGGCGATCCACATATCGGCCACGTCGGGGCCTTCGGGCACATAAACCATTTCGACCAGCGGGTTGGGCGACGGGCGCAGCCCGCCATTGGCCACCATGAAGACGCGGGCGCCGTGACGGTTGGCCACACGTTCAACCTCGGCCTTCACCGGGCAGGCATCGGCATCAACATAGATCATCGCGCAGCCCCCCGGCCCGGCACGCTCAGCGCGCGAAATCCGATGGCAGCAGGCCCATCGCCCCTGACTTGACGTGCAGGCGCGCGCCCTGCGGCCGTTTTTCAAAGGCCACGATCGAATCGTAGATGTTGATCGACGCGGTGGAGCGGGTGAAATCAGACACCGGCAGATCCTTGCAATAGGTCGCGTGCAGATCGTCGATCCGGTCCTTCACCGTTTCCATGAACGATCCCTCGCGTTTAAGCCCGCCACCCCAGCGCGGCAGATAGCAGGTGTGCAGATCCTCGAGCATATACACCCCGTCCGGCGATATCCTGTCGTAGATCAGGCCGAACGAGGCGTTCAGATGTTCCATCACGTGGCTGCCATCATCCAGAACGATATCGAACTGATAGCGCGACAGCAGGTCATCCAGCACCGCGGGATCATCCTGCGAGCCGATCACCACCTCGATATTCTCGCCCGCGTATTGCTTGCACTCCGGGTTGATGTCGAGGCCGACAATCCGGGTGCCCTCGCCGAAATATTCCTGCCACATGTAAAGCGAACCACCCTTGAACACGCCGATCTCCAGGATGGTCGGGGCGGTTCCGACGAAACGCGCGAAATGCTTTTCGTAAATGTCGAAATAGTGAAGCCACTTGTTGACGACGGGGCCGCCGTTCGACAGGAAAATCTCATGCAGGCTGCGGCGTTTTTTCATGGTCTCTCCCGTTGAAGCGGTCCGATTTCATTCACGAGCTTTGCATGCCGCACCCCCGGCGGAAACCCGCAACCGGCCGATTTCGCCGTTACCGGTAGAGCGCATCGGCGTGGAAGCTCACATGATCCTCCATGAACGAGGACACGAAAAAATAGCTGTGGTCATAGCCCTCGTGCATCCGGAAGGTGCCCGGCTGGCGCACCTCGGCGATGGCGGCGGCCAGCGCCTCTGGCTTCAGCAGGTCGAGAAACTGATCGCTGGCCCCCTGATCGATCAGCACCGGCCCGGCAAACCCGCCTTCCCGCATCAGCAGCGTGGCGTCATGGCGCGCCCAGGCATCGGTATCCGTGCCCAGATAGGCCGTCAGTTGCTTGCGCCCCCAGTCCGACATGCTGGGATGCGCGATCGGCGCGAAGGCCGAGACAGACGCATAGCGCCCCGGATGGTTCATCGCCAGCGTCAGCGCCCCGTGCCCACCCATGGAATGGCCGGTGATCGCCTGCCGCTCTTCATCCAGCGCGAAATTGTTGAACAACAGGCGCGGCAGTTCAGTGGCCACGTAATCCCACATCCGGTAATGCGGCGCCCAAGGCTCTTGAACGGCGTTCACATAGAACCCGGCGCCCTGCCCCAGATCATAGGCATCATCATCCGCCACCCCTTCGCCGCGCGGCGAGGTGTCGGGGAAGGCCAGCGCGATGCCATGTTCGGCCGCCCAGGCCTGGGCGCCGGACTTGGTCATGGCGTTTTCATGGGTGCAGGTCAGCCCCGACAGATACCACAAAAGAGGCACCGGGCCCTCGGCCGCCTCTTCGGGCAGGAACAGCCCGAAGGTCATGTTACATCCGCAAACATCGGAATCGTGGGAATAGACCCCCTGCACACCGTCAAAACAGCGGTTTTCGGAAACGGTTTCGAACATCTTGCCCTCCTGATGCCTGCCCTCAGGAGGTAACGTGCCTGCGCGGATGGGGCAAGGCTCAGAACCGCCGCGGGCGCGGCTAGCCGCTGCCGATCAGCACCCCGGCGGCAAATACGAGCGCCCCGCCCAGCACAACCTGAAACGCGGCGCGGAAGAATGGCGTGTCCATGTATTTCTTCTGGATCCAGGCAATCGCCCACAGCTCGACGAACACGACGATCATGGAAATGATCGTCGCCGTCCAGAAATGCGGGATAAGATAGGGCAGCGCATGGCCCAGCCCGCCAACAGCGGTCATCACCCCCGAGGCGATGCCCCGCTTCAAGGGCGACCCGCGCCCGGAAATCGCCCCGTCATCCGACGCCGCCTCGGTAAAGCCCATCGAGATGCCCGCGCCGACCGACGCGGCCAGCCCGACGATAAAGGTGGTCCAGGTATCCTGCGTTGCGAATGCGGTGGCGAAGATCGGCGCTAGGGTCGAGACGGAGCCGTCCATCAGCCCCGCCAGCCCGGGCTGAACCCAGGTCAGCACGAATTGCCGGTGGGCGGTGCGGCCTTCCCGGTCACGCGCCTCTTCATCAAGATGCGCTTTCACGGCCCCGCCGGCCAGCGCCGTATGGCCGGCCTCGGCCGCGGCCAGATCGCCCAGAAGCTCACGCGTGGCCGAGTCGGTGCTTTGCGCGGCGGCGCGAAGGTAGAACTGTTCGGCGTCACGCTCCATCATCTCGGCCTCTTCCCGGATCCGCTCCAGGCCAAGGTTCTGTGTCAGCCAGACCGGACGGCGGGCATAAAAGCCCGACACATGCTCGCGCCGGATCAGCGGAATGGTCGAGCCGAAACGCCGTTCATGAACGGAAATGAGGCGGCGGCGATGCGCGTCTTCCTCTTTGGCCATATCCTCGAACACCATGGCCGTGTCGGGAAACTCTTCGCGCAACTGCTCGGCATAGGTCCGGTAGATGCTGGCATCGTCTTCTTCCGATGCAATCGCCAGGGCGAGGATTTCCTGATCGCTGAGATCCGAAAAGCGCCGCCTCTGCGTGAAACCGGGAATCATGCTGCCATCCAAATTGTTAGAACAATTCTAAGATATTGAAACACCGCAGCGCCGCAATGCGAAAAATTGTCCGCCGGCTGTGGGCTCGACGGGCAGCTTGCCGGAACTGAACAGCTCGGTTTAAGGTTGTATGCACGAAAGGACGACAGCATGAGCGCCATCGACGGTGAGATCAAGAAAGGCCGCAAGTTCGAACAGGTTCTGGAAGGCGCGCGGGATGTCTTTCTGAACGACGGGTTCGAAGGCGCGAGCGTTGATGACATCGCCCGCGCGGCGCGGGTTTCCAAGGCGACACTCTACAGCTATTTCCCGGACAAGCGCCTTTTGTTCCTGGAAGTGGCCAAAACCGAATGCAACCGCCAGGCAGAGCGCGCCCTGTCGGCGATCGACCCCTCGGCGCCCGTGGCCGATGTTCTGCGCGCCACCGCCGACCATCTGGTGAGCTTTTCGCTGTCCGAGTTCGGGCAGAACGTGTTCCGCATCTGCGTGGCGGAAAGTGACCGATTCCCCGAACTCGGCCGTGCCTTCTACGATTCGGGTCCGGCCCATGTGCACAGCCATATCACGGCCTTTCTGGCACAGGCGGTCGCGCGCGGTGATCTTGTGATCGAGGATATCCCGCTGGCCGCCGATCAGTTCAGCGAGCTGTGCAAGGCCGATCTGTTCCTGCGAATGGTATTCGGCATGAACCGGCGCTTCACCAGCGAAGAAATCAACCGGGTCATCGACGGCGCCGTGGCCACCTTCATGGCGCGCTACGGCGCCTGATCCCACAGGGGCACCGACAGACGAAAAGACCCCCGCCATTGCTGGCAGGGGTCTCTCCGTCGAAATAGGCCCCGACGGTGCAGACTGGGTGGGGGCTGATACTCCGCACCGCCGGGGTAGCTCTCTCGCTACAGCTTCGTTGTCGCCGCCAAACCGGGCAGCGAATGGGTCGGCGCGCGGAAAAGCAAAGGTGATTTCCGGGCAAAACAGGGGCAATGCTTGATTTGCGGCGCAAACGGGTCCAGTTTTTGCACATGACAATTCAGACGCCCACGCCCTTTCCCGCCCCCCGCGCACCGGAACAGGTGAGCTTTGACCGGCAGGAGCTTGGGATGATCCTGTCGCTCTACGGGCGTATGGTGGCCGCTGGCGAATGGCGTGACTACGGCATTTCCTGCCTGCGCGAGGTTGCCGTGTTCTCTGTGTTTCGGCGCACCGCGGAACACCCGCTGTACCGTATCGAAAAGCGGCCCAAGCTGCGCGGACGGCAGGGAATGTATGCCGTGATCGGGATGGACGGGCAGATTCTGAAACGCGGGCACGATTTGAAAACGGTCCTGCGCGGGCTCGAGAAAAAGCTGATCCGCGCGGTGGACTAAAGCCGCCGCCGCGAGGTGACCGCGCCATCGCCCTGCGCCGCGATGCGGGCGATTGCCTCGGCGATCGGCTCATAGGCCACCGCCATGTGATGCGCGTTGGCATGGATCAGGGTTTCACCGTCAACCGCCATCGCCACATGGCCCTTCCAGAAATACAGATCGCCGCGCCGGGGCGGCGTGCCATCATCCAGCGGCTGGCCCAGAGCGGCCTCTTGCAGATCGGTATCGCCGGGGCAGGCCAACCCGGAAAACAGCAGCGCGGCCTGGATCAGACCCGAGCAATCCATGCCCCAGATCGAATTGCCGCCCCACAGATAGGGCGCGCCGAAATGCAGCTGGGCGATGGTCGCCGCGTCCTGAAACGGGCGGTTGAGCGGGCGCAGATGCGGCTTGGGGATGAAATACCCCTCTTCGGTCTCGAAAAACCCCCCGGCCCCCGAAACGACGCGAAACCGCGATCCGAAGGACAGCGGCATGATCTCCAGCCGCTTCATATCCGGCGCCGGATAGGCATGGGTGGCGGGCGTGCAGACGAAATGGGTGCTGTCGATCGCATCGCACAGATCCGCCGCGCGCAGATAGCCCACGTAGCCATCCTTCTGCGCCATGCCAAAGGCGAAGCCCCCGACGATCTCCAGCACCCGGAAGTGCTCGCCCGGCAAAAGCTGCCGGTCGCGGTGGCCGCATTCGGGCGCCGACCAGAGCGTGCTCAGCGGCACGCCGCCGATCTGGCGGATCTCTCCGGCGGCATAGCGCTCCGCCTGGATCTGCCCCTCCAGCTCGGCGGCGGCGACGCGGGCATTGGCCGGGATCAGGCGGCGGTCACTCATAGCGCCAGAAGCTCCGGCAGCGCCTCGAGGATCGCGCGGGCGCCCATGCCGACGCCACCCTTGGGCCGGGCCGGGGCCGCCGTGGGCTGCCAGCCGTAAATGTCGAAATGCAGATAGGCGGGGGCGGCGCTCACGAACCGGCGCAGGAACAGCGCGGCGGTGATCGAGCCGGCGAATCCCCCCTTGGGGGCATTGTCCAGATCGGCGATGCCCGGTTCGATCATAGCCTCATAGGGCGCGTGCAGCGGCATGCGCCAGACCGGATCTGCCACCGCCGCCGCAGCGCGGGCAATCGCATCCGCCGCATCATCCGACCCTGTGTAAAAGGGCGCGATATCGGGCCCGACCGCGACCCGCGCCGCGCCGGTCAGCGTCGCCATCGAGATGATGCAATCGCTCTGCTCCTCATCGGCCAGGGCCAGCGCGTCGGCCAGCACCAGCCGCCCCTCGGCATCGGTATTGTTGATTTCGACAGTCAGCCCCTTGCGCGAGGTCAGGATATCCTGCGGCCGGAACGACGCGCCCGAAACGGAATTCTCGACCGCCGGGATCAGCACCCGCAGCCGCAGCGGCAACCCCAGCGCCATGATCATATGCGCAAGGCCCAGAACGGTGGCCGCGCCGCCCATGTCCTTTTTCATCAGACCCATGGAAGAGGCCGGTTTCAGGTTCAGCCCGCCGGTATCGAAACACACGCCCTTGCCCACCAGCGTCAGGCGCGGGCCGGCATCGCCCCAGCGCATGTCCAGCAGGCGCGGCGCCTGCGCGGCGGCGCGGCCCACGGCGTGGATCATCGGGAAATTCTGCGCCAGAAGCGCGTCGCCGCGCACCGCGCCGACCTCGGCCCCGTGCTGCGCGGCCAGTGCGAACACCGCATCCTCCAGCGCCTCGGGGCCCATGTCGGCGGCGGGCGTATTGATCAGATCACGGGTCAGAACCTCGCCGGCCGCGATCGCCTCCAGCCGTGCCGCATCCACGCCCGCCGGCGCCTTCAGCGCGGCTGTGGCGCCGCTTTGCGCGCGATAGCGATCGAAGGCATAGCCCGACAGCAACCAGCCCAGCGCCTCTTCGGCCCGCGTATCGTCGGGCAGGTCGCAGCGCAGGTGATAGGTACCTTCGGGCAGAGCGGCGGCGGCGGCGGCAAGGTGGAACCGCCCGCGCGCACGGGCCGCAGGCGTGCCATAGCCCGCCACCGCCCCGGCAATCGCCCCGTCTTCGCCCGGCAACAGCCGCAACTCGCCAAGGCCGGCGCGGAAACCCGTCTGCTCCAGCCACTTGGCATGGGCGGCGGGCAGGGCCGCGCGAAACGCCTCCTGCCCGTCCTCCGCCACCACATGAACGGGGATCGAGGGCGCGGTGGGCGGGGCAAAGGTCGGCGGCATGGCACGCTCCGGTTTGGGAAACATGGCGCCAGACTAGCCGGATTGGCCCCGCCCGCAAGACCGGATCAGCCCGACATGTCCTGCAGATCCCACACCATTTTCAGCGATCGCCCGGCGACCCGTTCCAGCCGGGCGACCGTCGCCGCCTGGGCCACCTTGTCGCCTGCCCCCGCGGCCTCGCCGACATCGGCCGCAACGCGCGACAGGCTGGACAGGCCCAGCGGATCGGCGATGTCGCAGATCCGGTGCGCCCCCTGCACAAGGCCCGAACTGCGCCCGGCGCGCAGATAGCCCTTCATCCGCTCCAGCGTCACCGCCAGATCTTCCATCGCCCGCGCCACCGCGGCCTGCGCCCGCGCCTCGCCCAGTTCCACGTAAAGCAGCGCGAGCCGTTCCGGATCCATCCGTAAAGGTTCTTCCTGCCACAACATCACCACACCCGCCAATGCACACCCTCCGCGCTAACCCTGCCCCCACGGCCCGGACAGGTTGCGCCAGCGTCCTGAAAAAAGGGTTGCGCCCACGAGCAGAAATCGCTCGAATTTCCCTCAAATGCGCCCTAGAGAAAGAGTCATGACGAACGATACATCCGATATGAAAATCGCCCGCCCCCTGCCTTCTTATCTGATCCAGCGCTATCAGGGCTGGAAGGCAACCTCCTATGCCGAAAACAAGGTCTGGTACCGCCGTCTGGCCGAAGAGGGCCAGCGTCCGCGCGCCATGGTCATTTCCTGCTGCGACAGCCGAGTGCATGTCACCTCGATCTTCGGGGCCGATCAGGGCGAATTCTTCATCCATCGCAATATCGCCAATCTGGTCCCCCCCTACGAGCCCGACGGGGATCATCACGGCACGTCTGCCGCGGTCGAATATGCCGTGCGCGTGCTGAAGGTCACCAATCTGGTGGTGATGGGCCATTCGAACTGCGGCGGGGTGCAGGGCTGCCACGACATGTGCGCGGGCAATGCGCCGGAGCTTGAGGAAAAGACCAGCTTCATCGGCCGCTGGATGGACATTCTGCGCCCCGGATACGAGGCGGTAAAAGGCATCGCCGACCCGGCCGAGCAGATGCGCGCGCTGGAGAATCAGGCGATCATGACCTCGCTGAAAAACCTGATGACCTTCCCGTTTGTCAGAGACGCGATCGAGGCCGATCAGTTGAGCCTGCATGGCGTCTGGCACGATATCGGCGGCGGCGGGCTGTTCTACTACGCGCCCGACAAGGACGAATTCGTACCGGTCTGACATGAAAAAGGCGGCCTCGGGGGGCCGCCTTTCGAGATCTTCACTCATTGCGAACGGCGGGATCAGCCCTTCTTCAGACAGCGCTGGCCCAGAACCTCGGCGATCTGAACCGCGTTCAGCGCGGCGCCCTTGCGCAGGTTGTCGCTGACGCACCACAGGTTCAGCCCGTTGTCGATGGTGCTGTCCTGGCGGATCCGGCTGATGAACGTCGCGAAATCGCCCACGCATTCGACCGGGGTGATATAGCCGCCATCCTCGCGCTTATCGACGACCATCACGCCGGGCGCCTCGCGCAGGATGTCGCGCGCCTCGTCTTCGTCCAGGAAATCCTCGAACTCGATGTTGATCGCTTCGGAGTGTCCGACGAACACCGGCACCCGCACACAGGTTGCAGTGACCAGGATCGACGTGTCGATGATCTTCTTGGTCTCGGCCACCATCTTCCACTCTTCCTTGGTCGAGCCGTCTTCCAGGAAGGTGTCGATATGCGGGATCACGTTGAAGGCGATCTGCTTTGTGAATTTCGAGGGCTCTTTCTCCTGACCCGGCACATACATGCCCTTGGTCTGATCCCACAGCTCGTCCATGCCGTCCTTGCCCGCGCCGGAAACCGACTGATAGGTGGACACCACCACGCGCTTGATCCGGGCGCGGTCATGCAGCGGCTTGAGCGCCACCACCATCTGCGCGGTCGAGCAGTTGGGGTTGGCGATGATGTTCTTGCGGGAATACCCCTCGATCGCGTCGGCGTTCACCTCGGGCACGATCAGCGGCACGGCGGGATCGTAGCGATAGAGCGAGCTGTTGTCGATCACGACACAGCCCGCCTTGGCCGCCCTGGGCGCATAGATCTTGGTGGCGTCGGAACCGATGGCAAACAGCGCGATATCCCAGCCGCTGAAATCGAACGTGTCCAGATCCTTGGTCTTGAGCGTGGTATCGCCAAAGCTGACTTCGGTGCCGAGCGATTTGCGCGACGCAAGCGCCACGATCTCGTCGGTCGGGAACTGGCGCTCGGCCAGGATGTTCAGCATTTCGCGGCCCACGTTACCCGTGGCACCGACAACGGCGACTCTGTAGCCCATATTGGCTCTCCTAAGGTCTTGTGACTCGGCGCGGAGCTTTAGCGCAAACGGATCAGCGGCGAAAGGGGGGGCGCCGCTATTCGCCCGCCCCCGCCTCGCGCAGCTTGCGGCGGATCGCGATCGCATCCACCGTAACGCCCCCGGCCCCGTCAGGCTGTGTCTTGGGGTAATAGACATGGTCGAGATAGGTCATCACCGCACCGCGCAGCGCCGGATCGAAGCTCAGCGCCTCTGGCGCGGCCAGAACCCGCGAAAGCTCCGCCGCATCCCCCACCGGCGTCACCAGCCCGGGAATGGCGAAAAACGCTTCGCCCAGCGTGATCACCGGCTTGTCATGGAAAAACGCCTGCAGCCCGACCGAGGAATTGATGGTGATCACCCCGTCCGACGCTGCCACCTGCGCGAAGGTGTCGGTCTGGTTGTCCACCACGATACGGCCCCCGGCACGGGCCACCGCAGCGGCCAGCGGCTCGGCCAGCGAACTGCGGGCGGAGGGATGCTCCTTGACGCGAATATGCCACCCTTCGGGCAGGGCAGCGGCAGCCGTAGCCAGGGCGCCCAGCATCCTCTCCACGCTGCCGACCCAGCCGGCGAACAGGGTGATCTGGCTGTCGTTGGGCACCTGCAGCGGGCAGAACAGAAACCGGCCCGCCCCCTCGAGCGCCGAACCGTCCCCCTGCCCCACATCGGCGCGGCGCGAGGCGCGCGCGGTCAGGTTCGCGCCAAGCGCGCGCCAGGCGGCGCCCTGCCGGGCCGGATCCTGCGCCATCCAGTTCAGATAGAACGCCGGTTCGCGCGGCAGGCTGTTCTGCCCATTCACCCCCGACGGATCGATGGTGACGCGATCCGGAAACGGCGCAAGCTCGACAAACAGCCGCGCCGCGCCGGCATCACGCGCACCCTCCATGAAAGCCCGGCGCGATCCGGTCAGACCGTTCCAGCAGACGGCGACCCGATCTTTGTGCCGGGTGAAATAGCGCCGCGACCAGTTGTATTGCGCCCAGATCAGGCCGAATTTCAACGCCCTGCCCAGCCCGCCTTTGGGCTGGCGCTTGGCCACGGCCAGCGCCGCCCGCGCGCGCCGGGCACTTTCCGGGAAAGGCCGGAACGACAGGCCGATGAACGGCAGGCGTACACCCCCCCCCGCGGCATCCGCGATGGCGGCGAAGATGCTGTCTTTCTTTCTTGTCCATCCGGCAAGATAGGCGATCATGAAACATGCCCCGGCGATGCGTTCAGCGCGGCCACCCTAGCGGCGGGCCGCGCCGGATTCAAAGAGATCTGGCGGGGAAGATTGGTCGGGCTGAGAGGATTCGAACCTCCGACCCCCTGCTCCCGAAGCAGGTGCGCTACCAGGCTGCGCTACAGCCCGACCGTGACGGGCGAGTTATACCCCCTCGCGCGGTTTGACAAGCCCCCGCGCGCAGTCAGGCTCAAACCGGTTTGCGCCACAGCTTCTGCAATGCGCGGACCCGCGGCAACGGGCCGCTGGCAAAGCGGCTGCGGGTGTTCAGAACCGGCGAGTTCTCGGAGGTCGCGCCGGTGTCTTCGCGGAACACGATGTAGATGCCGCTGCAGATCACGATCGCCGCGCCGATGGCGGTGTTCATGTCCGGATATTCCGAAAAGAACAGCGCCCCGAAGATCACCGCCCAGATGATCTGGGAATATTGCATCGGCGCCACCACCACGGCGCTTCCCGCGCGATAGGCCGTGATCTGCAGAAGCGTCGCCAGGAAAACCAGCAGGGCCATCACCCCGAATCCACCCAGATCGACCAGTTCCACCGGCACATAGACGAAGGGCAGGATACAGGCCATCACCAGGAAATTCGCCACCATCGGATAAAGCAGCAGCACGACGCTGCGCTCTTCGTTGCCGATCTTGCGCACGATGACCGAGCCCAGCGCCGAAAACATCGCCGCCGACAGGGCCGCCAGATGACCGGCGGTCAGGGGGGTGGAGCCCGGCTGCAACACCACCATGACCCCGATCAGCCCCACCACGATGGCCCCGCCGCGACGCCAGCCGACCGTTTCACCCAGAATGGGAATCGCCAGCAACGTGATCATCAGCGGCGCGGCGAAGAGGATTGCATAAGTCTCTGCCAGCGGCAGGGTCGAGAAGGCATAGAAGACGGAAAGCGAACCGATCACCGCCGATGCGGTGCGCAGCGCTGTCCACCACGGGCGGCGCGGCTGCAGGTTGCCGTCGGTCCGGTCGCGGATCAGCATGATTGTGACGATGGGAAACCCGAACAGGACCGAAAAGAACACGATCTGGAACGCCGAATATTGCGCGCCCAGCAGCTTTACGATCACGTCGTGGCTGGAAAATACGGCAAATGCCAGAAGTGAGACAAGTGCACCACGGGTGTTCGACGGGTTTGCGGCTGGCATGGGCATTCCTGTTTTTTGCCTGTAACACGGTAGGCGGAAACGCAAACGGCGCAAGGCGGCCACCCTGCACCGTGCGTGAAAATACGCGCCGCGGCGCAGAAAGTTCCGCGCCGCCGGCGATTTGCCCGCTCTGACCTACAAAGAGGCGTCCAGCGCCGCGATCACCGCATCGCCCATGTCCGACGTGCTGGCGGGGGCGGTATCGCCGGCCTGCATCAGGTCGGCGGTGCGCACGCCATCGGCCAGCACCATTTCCACCGCCCGCTCCAGCCGCGTCGCCTCTTCGCCCTGATCGAAGGAATAGCGCAGCGCCATGGCGAAGCTCAGGATACAGGCACAGGGGTTGGCCTTGCCCTGGCCGGCAATGTCGGGGGCCGAGCCATGCACCGGCTCGTAGAGCGCCTTGGGGCGGCCGTTCGCCATCGGCGCGCCGAGGCTGGCAGAGGGCAGCATCCCCAGGCTGCCGGTCAGCATCGCGGCGGCGTCCGACAGCAGATCGCCGAACAGGTTATCGGTGACGATCACGTCAAACTGCTTGGGCGCGCGGACAAGCTGCATCGCGCCGGCGTCGGCATACATGTGGCTCAACTCGACATCGGGGTATTCCGCGTCATGCACCTCCTGCACCACGTCGCGCCACAGGATGCCGCTTTCCATCACATTGGCCTTTTCCATCGAGCAGACCTTGTTGCCACGCTTGCGGGCCAGCTCGAACGCCGACCGCGCCACCCGCGCGATCTCGCTCTCGGTGTAGCGCTGGGTGTTGATGCCCACACGCTCGTTGCCTTCCTTGATGATCCCGCGCGGCTCGCCGAAATAGATACCGCTGGTCAGCTCGCGCACGATCATGATGTCGAGCCCGGCGACGATGTCCTTTTTCAGCGAAGAGAAATCGGCCAGCGCGTCGAAACACTGCGCCGGGCGCAGGTTGGCGTAAAGGTCCATCTCCTTACGCAGGCGCAGCAGCCCGCGCTCGGGCTTCACGCTGAAATCAAGACTGTCGTACTTCGGGCCGCCCACGGCCCCCAGAAGCACCGCGTCGGCCTCTTGCGCCTTCGCCATCGTCTCGTCGGTCAGGGGGGTGCCGTGCACGTCATAGGCGGCGCCGCCCACAAGATCCTCGCTGACATCAAACTTCAGGCCGCGCCGCGCGTCGAACCAGCCGATGATCTTGCGCACCTCGGCCATGACTTCGGGGCCGATACCATCACCGGGCAGGATGAGAAGGGAAGGGTTGCTCATCGTCTTGTTTTCCTCACTTCAAGGGGTTGCCATCGCCTATCGGGTTGGTCAGGAGGGGTCAAGACGGATGGGCCGCGCGCCCGCCTCAGCCCCCCGGCGCCAGATCGACCCAGACAAGACGGTGGCGCGAGGCGGCAAGCGCCGCTTCATGCCCTTCCGCGCCCGGCGCGGGCCAGAACACACCCGCCCCCGCAACCGTCAGATCCGCCGAGGGCAGCACATAATCGACCCGCAGATTGCCCGGCCCGGCGTCGTCCCAGTCGGCGGTGTCCAGCGCCGGGTCGCCCTGATGCGCGGCATTCGCCGCCGCCGCACCGCCGGCACTGCGCGGTACCGGGTCCTGCAGACGCGGATCAGACAGAAAAGCGGCCATCGCCGCGCTCCGCCCGTCGCCATCGGCCGGGTCAAGATTGGCATCGCCCAACACGACGAACCCGCGCCCCGGCGGGGGGGCGCCGGGCAGCGCGCCATCCAGATACCGCGCCCAGAGGCGCAGCTCGTCGCGATTGCGCAGGCCGTTGCGGTCTTCCGGCCCGTCAAAGACCGGCGGCGTGGCGTGAAACGCCAGCAGATGCAGGGTCCGTTCACCAACCCGCACCGGCACGTCCCAGTGCCCGACCGACGAGAGGCGTTGAACCGCGTAGAGCGCCGCGCCGGGAAACAGCGTGCCGTCTGCCCGCGGCAGTTCCGCCCCCGGCAGATCGGCCCAGAGCAACCCCGAGAAATCGCGCACGCCACCCGTTTCGACCGGATAGCGCGACAGCACCGCCATGCCCCCCTGCCCCGGATAGCGGCCAAAACCCTGGGCATCGCGCGCGCCGTCGGTGCGTCCATCGCCGTCATGATCCAATCCGGTGCGCTGCCCGGAATTGGGCCGCAGCGCAAAGCGGAACGGATAATCGGCCCCGGCGCGGGACAGGGCGCCCGCCAGTGCCGCCAGCGTGACCCCGCCATGATCATAGTCGATCCCCTGCAACAGCACGATATCAGGGTCCGTCCGCACGATAACCTGCAGCACGGCTGAAACCTGTTCGTCCTTGCCCGACAGGATATCGCGCAGCAACAGGCCCGGCCCCTTGCGTGACAATTCGGTGTTGTAGGTGGCAATCCGCAACGGCTCTGCCCACAAGGGCACGGCCAGAAGACAGGCGATCAGGCCGGCTGCAAGGCGGGCTCTTGCTCCTGACCTTCGAGATCGGCCCGGCGGCGCTGTTCGCGGATCAGCTGCACGATCCGCTGCAGGGCAATGCCGCGCATGAAGAGGCTGGCGGGAAGAAGGGCCCATGCAGACACCGTCCAGATCAGGGTTTGATGGTTTTCCAGTGTGACCGGCTCGAAAAAGATCGAATAGGCCGTGACAAGCGCCGGAAAGAGAAACGGCATGAGAAAGCCCAAGGCAACATTGAAACGGGCGTCGCGGGTCAGGCGGGCCACCACATCGCCGCCGGCGGTCGGATCGAAGGTGGGCAGGTTGACCCAGACATTGAACGATCCGCTGCGGACGGGCCAGCGATTGATGCGAATGACGATCCACAGGATCGCCAGCGCCATGATCGAGATGAGATAGGCCATCCCCGCCGCCATGCGGACCAGCATCAGATGGGCCGGGTCGGCCCCTTCGGGCAGCATCATCACGATCAGCCGCACCGGGCTGTAGGGGAAATCGAGCACATGGCCGATCAGATAGCCGATGGCGCGCACGAATTCCGTCAGCGTTGTCTGTTCGGTCTGGCCGCGGCAGATCAGCGACAGCAGCGCGACAGTCACGAACATCGACAAGAAACGCACCCGGTTGAAGGGCGGCGCATCGCGGAACTCGACGATACCGGGATAGGTGGCGGAATATTCGAACAGCGTCAGCGCCCCGGCGAAAATGGCGACGAGTGCGACGATCTGGGCCGCGTCGGAGGAAACCGAAGGCAATACGAGAGAGGGCGTCGCGATGAATAACACCACGGCGAATGCACGCGCAACGGCCCCTGCCCATTGTCCGATCACTGCTCTCGTTCCCCAACCTGGCCAGACCCGGTACGATGCCGCGCCCTTGTTCCGTGTGGTCCCCGCACATTGTGGCGGGCTGCCTCAAATTTGCCCAATTTTTGCCTACTTTCACTGAAGTCAGCAAGACATTGTTAATATTAACGAATCTTTTCTGGCAATTTCGTGGAGAAACTGTCGCAGCTTTGCATCATTTCACGAAATGAAAAGGGCCGCCATAGATGGCGACCCAAGATGTTGTATATGCGCCGATTTCAGACCCAAGGCCGCTGGGTTTGCATTGTGGCCTCGAAGCTTTCGATCGCGGCCGCCTTTTCCAAGGTCAGACCGATATCGTCCAGTCCGTTCATAAGGCAATGCCTGCGGAACGGATCCACGTCGAAGGTGAAAACCTCTCCGTCCGAGGTGGTGATGGTCTGCGCGTCCAGATCGACCGTCATCCGGGCATTCTCGCCCTTCTCGGCGTCCTTCATCAGGATATCGACCTGCTCCTGCGGCAGCGCGATCGGCAGAATGCCGTTCTTGAAACAGTTGTTGTAGAAGATATCGGCGAAACTGGTCGCGATGACGCAGCGGATGCCGAAATCAAGCAAGGCCCAGGGCGCGTGTTCGCGGCTGGAACCGCAGCCGAAATTATCGCCACTCACCAGGATTTCCGCGTTGCGATAGGCGGGTTTGTTCAGCACGAAATCGGGGATTTCGTTGCGGTCGTCGTCATAGCGCATTTCGTCGAACAGATTCACACCGAGCCCGGTGCGCTTGATCGTTTTCAGAAACTGCTTGGGGATCAGCATGTCGGTATCGACATTGATCAGCGGCAGGGGCGCGGCAACGCCGGTGAGTTTTTCGAACTTGTCCATTTTGTCTCCGTTTCTGCGGCGGGCATCGGCCCGTGCCGCATCGGGTCATTCACAATTTTCGGGCGATCAGGCCGAAGGCGATAAAGCCCAGCCCGTCAGCGATCAGGTCAATCCCAAGCAGGATACCCAAAAGCTGGGTTCCCGCCGCCTGGACATCCGAGAAGATCAGCACACCGATCAGAAAGGTCACCGCGCCGGAAAGCAGCAGCAGCCAGAAAACCGGTGTGTCTCTCATCATCCAGGCCAGGAACAGCCGGAAGATCCCCATCACCAGAAGCAGGATACCGAGAACAAGCGTCAGAGAGATCGCCCCCGCCACCGGGTTGAAGAGCAGCGAGATGCCCAGCAGCAAGGCAAGCAGCCCGACAAGCCCGGTCCAGACCCGCCCGTCACCCGCGTCGGAGCGAAACGCGACAAGCAGCTGCACGATGCCGCTCAGCACGAACAGCGCGCCCACCAGGATATCCACGGCAAGCGTTGCCGCGAAAGGGTTTGCGAGGGCGAGAACGCCGCCCGCGATGAGCAGAATGCCGAAAAGCAGCCAAATGAGCCAGATCTTCATCAGAGTATCCAATTTCCGCGATTGAGATTCCGTGACAGCTTACATCACTTCCCGCACATCGGTCAGGTGTCCCGTGATCGCCGCTGCCGCCGCCATGGCGGGGCTCAGCAGATGGGTCCGGCCGCCGCGGCCCTGCCGCCCTTCGAAGTTGCGGTTGGACGTGGCCGCGCAGCGCTCGCCCGGCTGCAACTGATCGGGGTTCATCGCCAGGCACATCGAACAGCCCGCAAGGCGCCATTCGAAGCCCGCGTCGATGAAGATCTGCGCCAGACCCTCTTCCTCGGCCTGCGCGCGCACAAGACCCGAGCCGGGCACGACCATCGCGCGCATCCCGTCCTTGATCTTCTTGCCCTTCAGGATCGCGGCCGCGGCGCGCAGATCCTCGATCCGGCCATTGGTGCAGGACCCGATGAACACGGTGTCGATCTTGATATCGGTCAGCGGCATGCCGGGGGTCAGGCCCATGTATTCGAGCGAACGCTTGGCCGCCTCGACCTTGCCGCCGGTGAAATCCTCTGGCGCGGGCACGGTTCCGGAGATCGGCAGAACATCCTCGGGCGAGGTGCCCCAGGTGACGACCGGCGCGATATCCTCGCCCCTGATCGTGAGCACCTTGTCGAAATGCGCGCCTTCGTCGGTGTAGAGCGTCTTCCACCAGGCCAGCGCGGCCTCCCACTGGGCGCCTTTCGGCGCATGCGGGCGGCCCTTCACGTATTCGAAGGTCTTTTCGTCGGGCGCGATCAGGCCGGCGCGGGCGCCGCCCTCGATCGCCATGTTGCACACGGTCATGCGGCCTTCCATCGAAAGGTCACGGATCGCCTCGCCGCAATACTCGATGACATAGCCGGTGCCGCCGGCGGTGCCGGTTTCACCGATCACCGCCAGGGTGATATCCTTGGCGGTGACACCGGGGCGCAGCTTGCCGGTGATCTCGACCTTCATGTTCTTCGATTTCTTCTGGATCAGCGTCTGGGTGGCCAGCACATGCTCCACCTCTGACGTGCCGATGCCATGGGCCAGCGCGCCGAACGCGCCATGGGTGGCGGTGTGGCTGTCGCCGCAGACCACGGTCATGCCCGGCAAGGTCCAGCCCTGTTCGGGGCCGACGATATGCACGATGCCCTGGCGCACGTCATCCACGGGGTAATAGTTGATGCCGAAATCCTTGGCGTTCTTGTCGAGCGCCTCGACCTGAATGCGGCTTTCGGGGTTGGAGATGCCGTTCACACGGTCCAGCGTGGTGGGCACGTTGTGATCGGGCACGGCGATCGTCTTGTCCGGCGCGTGCACCGTGCGGCCCGCCATCCGCAGACCTTCAAAGGCCTGCGGGCTGGTCACTTCGTGCACCAGATGGCGGTCGATATACAGAAGGCAAGTGCCATCCTCGGCCTCATGGGCCAGATGGGCATCCCAGATTTTGTCATAGAGTGTCTTCGGGGCGGTCATGATGGTCCTCTCCCGCGGAATTTGTCAGTGATCAGTGAAAACGGAAACGGGTGCCGGCCTCATAGGCCCGCACGCACCGTCAGCGTCGCACCGAAGAACCGCCAGGGCAGCCGCGCGCGATCGTCCATATCGAAAATCCGTTTCATGAGCGCTCAGATACTCCTTCGGCCCGAGTCTATCAAGGGCGCACACTTGCCGCGCTGTTTGCGCCGGTGCATGTTACGTTTCCGGGCCGATGGATTTGGGGACGTATACGGTATCACAGATGGATCAGTTGGAGTCCCTCTTCTCTCAGGCCCGGAATTTCGGGCTAAGCCTGACAACGCCCGGCTGGCGGCTCTATCAGATCGGCATCATCCTTGGCCTGTTCCTTGTGGCCCAGATTGCCACCTGGGTTCTCGGCCCCCGCCTGCGCGACAGGATGCGCACGCTCGAGGGCTGGCCGAAATGGCGCCTGCGCACGCTGCTGGTGCTGCACAAACGGCTGCGGCTGATCCTCTTCGTCGCGCTGGCCTGGTGCACCGTGTGGTTCATGCGCGAGGTCACCTGGCCCTCGCGCAGCTATCTGATCGGGCTCGCGGCAACGCTTGCCACCGCCTGGCTGTTCGTCGGCCTTGCCGCGCGGCTGGTGCGAAACCGCTTTTTGCGCCGGATGGTGACGTGGGGCCTGTGGATCTATGTCACCCTCTATTTCCTCGGCCTGACCGAAGAGGTCGGCAGCTTCCTTGACGGGTTCGCCATCGCCTTTGGCGATTTCCGCCTGTCGGCACTGGCGGTGCTGAAGGCGCTGGTCGTCACCGGAATCCTCTTCACCCTCGCGCGGCTGATCTCGCAGACCACCTCGGCGCGGATCCAGACCAACGAGGATATCTCGCCCTCGATGCGGGTGCTGGCGGTGAAGCTGCTTCAGGTCACGCTCTACGGCGCGGCCTTCTTCATCGGGCTCAAGGCGGTCGGGTTCGACCTGACGGGGCTGGCGGTACTGTCGGGCGCGATCGGCGTCGGGCTTGGCTTCGGCCTGCAGAAAGTCGTGTCGAACCTCGTGTCGGGGGTGATCATCCTCCTCGACAAGTCAATCAAGCCCGGTGACGTCATCAGCCTTGGCGACACGTTCGGCTGGATCAACTCTCTGGGTGCGCGCTACGTGTCGGTGGTGACGCGGGACGGCAAGGAATACCTGATCCCGAACGAGGATCTGATCACCAGCCAGGTGGTCAACTGGTCGCACACCAATGATTTCGTGCGGCTGGATATCTATTTCGGCACCGCCTATTCCGACGACCCCCACAAGGTGCGCGCGATCGCGATCGAGGCCGCGCAAAGCGTGGGCCGGGTTCTGAACTCCCGCCCGCCGGTGTGCCATATCGTGGGCTTCGGCGACAGCTCGGTCGATTACATCCTGCGGTTCTGGATCACCGACCCCACCGGCGGCCTGACCAATGTGCGCGGCGCCGTCTATCTGGCGCTTTGGGACGCGTTCAAGGAGCACGGCATCTCCATCCCCTTCCCGCAGCGCGAGGTGAAGGTGCTGGAGGGCAGCCGCCTGCACACCACCGCCGCGCCCGATTAGACCCGGCCGCCCCGATCCAGATACACCCGCCCGCCGATCGCCCTGCGGTGCAGCCGCTGCGCGAACGCCCCGCTGGCCGCATCCGCCACATCGTCGGTGGCGGCTTCGGCCTCGGGCGTAAACAGCGGCAGCACGCGGCCATCGGCCTGATACCCCACGCCCAGCAGCGACAGGACCGTCGGCGCGATGTCGATCAGCCCGGCCGGCGTCATGTCAACAGCGCCGCGGCGCCCGTCGGGCACGTCGCAGATCAGAACCGTGTTCATCTCATGCCGGTTCAAACCGCCATGCATCCCGCCGCCCAGCGGCACGCCGGCGGTATAGGCGCCCCTGCCGGGCAAGCCGTGGGCGTCCGCGCCCTCGTCCGAGCGCATGACGTAGTAAAGCTCGGGACAGCGTTCATGGGTGTGATGCACCAAAGACATCGGCAGCGCGCCCGGGATGGCACTGGCAAGATCGTCGCGGGCGAACACCATGCCGATATCATCCGATCCCATCAGCCATTGCGCCGCCGCGCCGGGCAGGGCCGGATCATCGCTCAGCATCCGCAGCTCGCCCATGTTGCCACGGGTGATCGCGATGCGGGTGTCCTTGTCAGGCCGGTGATGGGCGGGCAGGCCCGCCGCGTTCATCTGCGCGCCCAGATCGACCTCTTTGGTGGTGCTGATCTGGCCGTGATCCGACATGGCGATGATCGCCGTGCGCGCGCCGCCCGGGCCGGAGCGGATGTGATCCACCAGCATGCCGAACACCGCATCGGCTGCCGCCATCACCGCGCGCGACTGCTCGGAACCGATCTGGCAATAGTGGAACGAGGTATCGGGCTCGGGCAGCCAGACCAGCGACACATCCGGTTGATCCTCTCCCAGCGCCAAGCCTCGGAGCACACGCCCGGCGTAATCAACCACGTCGAATTTCGGCACATCCATCGCCGGCAGACCGCCACACAGCGCAATGCCGCGCGCCACGGCTTCGGGTGTCTGGGTCGCGGCCTCGCCATGCACCGAAAAGGTCCAGTGGCCATTGCGCGCCACATCGTGGTTGATCAGAAACGCCGCCCCGGCCGAACCGCAATGCACCGCCCCCATCCGCTTGCCCTGCGCGGCCAGCGCCTGGCCCAGGCTCTGCGTTGTGACGATCGCGTCCAGCCGTTCGCGCATCAGCGCCAGATGCGCGAAATCCGACGTGTCGATCGGCGCGCCGGGCAACAGGCCGGGCATGTGAAAGGCATTGTTGATGATGCCGTGCCGGCCCGGCCATGCCCCGGTGGCGGTGCTGGTCGTCGCCACCCGCGTGACCGACGGAAAGACCGAACGCGCCTCGCGGAACCACAGGTTTTCCGCCGCGAACGCCTCCAGCCGCGGCATCCTTCCGGCGATCATGTCGGGGCGCAGGCCATCGAAGACGATGATGACGATCTTGTCGGCGGCGCTCATGCCTGAACCTCGTTCACGATCTGGCTGAAACCCTGCGCGGCGCGCAGCGTCTGCGCCTCGGCATGGGCCAGGAAATTGCGCTTGATCTCGATCACCACGCGGGTGCCCTGCCGCACCGGAAGCCGCGCCGCCAGCGCCTCGAAATCGACCGCGCCAAAACCAGCCGGCGCGTGCATGTCGCCCACGCCGAAGAAATGCCGCTCGCCCTCATGAGTCCAGGGAAAGGTGGACGGCAGGCCGGTGCTGTCGGAAAAATGGATATGCCCGATCCACGGGGCCAGCGCGGCGCAGGCGCCGATCATATCGAACCCCCAGAGCACCGCGCCCTGCTGCGCATGGCTGATGTCGAGACAGGCCATCACCGCATCATGGTTCAGCCGGTCAAGCTGTTGCGCAAGCAATCTCGGGTCCAGCGAATAGGAGGTCTCCTCGCCCGCGATCACCCGCCGGTTGGGAGAGATATTCTCATACGCGATCTGCACGCCCAGTGCGGCGGCGCGGTCGGCCACGGGGCCAAGCTGTTCCAGCTCGAACTGGTAAAGCTGCGCCTGGCAATCCACCCAATCCTTCGGATGCACCCGGCCGGGATGGATGACGACGGCTTTCGCGCCGACCTCCGCCGCGAGTTCCAGCGATACGATCGCGGCGCGCTGCATCAGCCCCGCGTGATCCTCGTCCATCAGGTTGATGGCGATGGGCGCGTGCATGGAATAGGCCAGATCATGCGCCGCCATGATCTGCCGCAGCGCCGCCACCCGGTCGGGGATCAGACGGCAGGCGATGACGGCGTCAAGCCCGACAGCGGTGATTTCGGCCCCGGTACAGCCGATCTCCTCCATATGCGCCAGGCGCGCGGGGAGGCGCGTCAGATCGCCCTCGGCCCCGCCGGTGTTGAAGCCTGTTGCGATGATACGGTCTGTCATGCTCTGTTCTCCAGGGTCAGTTTTCCAGCGACGGGTCCAGCCGCGCGCGCAGCCAGTCGCCCAGCACCGACATCGACAGCGTGGTGAAAAAGATCACCGCGCCGGGAATGACGGCCAGCCACCAGGCGTTGATCAGGTAATCCCGCCCCTCGCCCAGCATCTGCCCCAGCGAGGTCATCGGCGGGCGGATGCCAAGGCCCAGAAAGCTGAGCGAGGTCTCGAACAGGATGGTGTTGGGAAAGTTGATGGTGAGCTGCACCAGAAGCGGCCCCGAGATATTGGGCAGCACATGGCGCAGATAGATCCAGCGCGGCTTCGCCCCCAGCCCGCGCACCGCCAGCGCATAGCCCTGTTCGCGCGCGCCAAGCACGAGGCCACGGGTGACGCGGGCATAGGCCTCCCACCCGTAAAGCCCCATGATCAGAATGAAGATGAGCATCGAATTGCCCATGAACGCCAGGATCGCCAGCGCGATGATGAACCAGGGCATCGCGGCCTGAAAATCGACCAGCGTCATGATCGCCTCGTCCAGCAAGCCGCCACGGTGCGCGGCGAAAAACCCCAGGGCGATGCCCAGAACCGCCCCGATGCAGGTGCCCAGCAGCGCCAGCAGCATCGAGGTCTGCGCGCCGATCAGCAGCCGTGAAAAGAGATCGCGGCCCAGCTTGTCGGTGCCCAGCGGGTGGCGCCAGTCGGCCCCTTCCAGCGGCAGCGGCGGCGTCATGCGGTTCATCAGGTCGATATGCTCGAACGCATAGGGCTGGATCAGCTGCGCGAAGATCATCACCACAAACATCAGCGCCATGAAACCCATGGCCAGCGCCACCACCAAGGGCACCCCGCCCGGGATCCGCCAGCGCCGCCGGGCGGCAAGGGGCCTGTCAATCACACTCATCGCTGTCTTGCCCCCGCTCCGACCCGGACCCGAGGATCCAGCCAGCCATACACCAGATCGACGATCACGTTGGCGCTGACCATGGTGAAGGCCAGCACGATCATGATGCATTGCACCACCGCCAGATCGCGCGTCGCCACCGCGTTGGTCAGCAGCCGCCCGATACCGGGCCAGGCAAATACGGTTTCGGTGACCACCGCCCAGCCCAGCATCTCGCCCACCTTCAGCCCCAGGATCGTGACCACGGGCACAGAGGCATTGGGCAGCGCGTGCAGACCCACCCGGCGCGCCGGCCCGGCACCCTTGGAGCGGGCCGTGCGCATATAGGGCTTCGACAGCACGTCGATCATCGAAGATCGTGTGTAGCGCGCGATCTGGGCGGCGAAACCGGTGCCCAGCGTCAGCGCCGGCATGATCAGATGCCACCATGTGCCCGAGCCGGAAGAGGGCAGCCAGCGCAGTTGCAGCGAAAAGATCAGGATCAACAGGATACCGAGGAAAAAATTGGGCATGGAAAAACCGAACACCGCCAGCCCCATGACCGTGCGGTCAAGCCAGCTGTCGCGGTAGAGGGCCGCCAGCACGCCCAGCGGCACGCCCAGCAACAGCGCGATCGCGATGGCCGTGCCGCCCAGCAGCGCCGTTTTCGGCACCCTGTCGCGGACAAGCTGAAACGCATCCTGATTGTTGCGGAAGGAAATGCCGAAGTCGCCATGCGCAAGGCCCCGCAGATAGCTGACATACTGATCCCACAGCGGCGCATCCAGCCCCCAGAGCGTGCGATAGAAATCACGGGTCGCCTGATCAATGTCATCGGGCAGCAGCACGTCGGTGGGGTCGCCCGAAAGTCGCAGCACGAAGAACACGAACGTCACGACCAGCCACATGGTCAGCACCGCGCGCAGGCTCTTGATTGTCACCCAGCGCATCAGCCGATCTCCTCTGCCCGGTGGCAGGCGGCGCGGCGGCCGCCGAAATCGCGCAGCGCCGGCGGCTCTGTCTTGCATATGTCGGCGGCGAAGGGGCAGCGCGGATGGAACCGGCACCCGGTCGGCGGGCTGGCCGGGTTCGGCGGGTCGCCGATCCGCGCCGCCGTCTCGCGCCGGCGGGCCGGGTCGGGGCGTGGCACCGCATCCAGCAGTGCGCGGGAATAGGGGTGTAGCGGGCCGGCATAAAACGTGCCGCGCGGCGCTTCTTCGACAATCCGCCCCAGATACATCACCGCGATCCGGTCAGAGATATGGCGCACCACGCCAAGATCGTGGCTGACGAAGACATAGGAAAGCCCCCGGTCGCGCTGCAGATCCTCCAGCAGGTTGACGATCTGCGCCTGAATAGACACGTCCAGCGCCGACACAGGCTCGTCCAGCACCAGCAGTTCGGGCCCGAGCGCCAGCGCGCGGGCGATCACCACGCGCTGCAACTGCCCGCCCGACATCTCATGCGGATAGCGCCCGGCCAGCGCACCCGACAGGCCCACGGCGCGCAGCGCATCGGCGGCGGCCTCGGGCGGCAGGCCATGGATGCGCAGCGGCTCTTCGACCTGCGCGCGCACCCGCAGGCGCGGGTCCAGCGCGCCGGCCGCATCCTGATAGACCATCTGCATCCGCCGGCGCAGCCCGCGCCATTGGGCATCCGATACGTTCAGGCTGTCTTCGCCGCCGATCCGAACGCTGCCGCCATCGGCCTCGATCAGGCCCAGCAACAGCTTGGCCAGCGTCGATTTCCCGCAGCCCGATTCCCCGACGATGCCCAGCGTCTCGCCCTGCGCCAGCGTCAGGTCCACCCCCTCCACGGCAAAGAAGCGGCGGGGGCGGCGCAACAGCCCGCCGCGCCGCGACTGATAGGATTTCGTAAGCCCCCGCGCCTGAAGGATCACGCTCATGCCGCCGCCTCCCGCACCGGGTGGTGGCAGGCGACACTGCCGGTCAGGGCCGGATCGGCCTGTTCGCAAAGCCCGCTGCGGTGCGGGCAGCGCGGCGCGAAGGCACAGCCGGGCGGCAGCGCGTCGATCGGCGGGACCACGCCGTCGATGCTGGCCAGCCGGGCGCGGTCGGCATCGGGGCGCGGCAGCGCGTTCAGCAGGCCCGAGGTATAGGGATGGCGCGGCGCGGCAAAGATCGGCCCCACCGCCCGGCTTTCCACCGCACGGCCGGCATACATCACCACCACCCGATCGGCCGATTGCGCCACGAGGCCAAGATCATGGGTGACGAACAGCACCCCCATCCCCAGCGTATCGCGCAGATCGCCGATCAGATCGAGGATCTGCGCCTGAAGCGTCACGTCCAGCGCGGTTGTCGCCTCGTCGGCGATCAGCAGCTTGGGGTCGCCGGCGATGGCCAGCGCGATCATCGCGCGCTGGTTCATGCCGCCGGAAAACTGATGCGGATATTCGCGGGCGCGCCGTTCGGGCGCGGGCAGCCCGACACGGCCCAGCAGGCGCACCGCCTCGGCCCGGCACTCGGCGCGGGTACCGCCCTTGCGCAGGCGTACCGCCTCTGCGATCTGCCAGCCGATGGTGCGCACCGGGTTCAGCCCGCCGGTGGCATCCTGAAACACGCTGGCCATGCCGCTGCGCCGCAACGCGCGGGCCTGGTCTGCCGGCAGCGGCACAAGATCCTGCCCCTGAAACCGGACCTGCCCGGCGCTGACATATCCGCGCCGGGGCAGCAGCCCGCCGATGGCAAGGCAGGTCATCGACTTGCCGCAGCCGGATTCGCCCACCAGCGCAACGGTCTCTCCCGCCTCGACACACAGCGAGACATCGAGCACGGGCCGAACCGCGCCCCCCTTGGGGCGCGCGATCGTCACTTCGATATTTTCAACGGAAAGCAGCATGGTTTTTTTGATGTGGAGGCAGAGGCCGGCGCAATGTGCGCCAGCCTCTGCCCGCCTCAGTTCCCTGCGCCGAACTGAAGGTTGTACGGGCGCAGATCCATGTAGTAGAGGCCGTAAGGCTTCCACCCGATGTCCTTGCGCATCGCATAGGTCTCCAGCGGGTTGTAAAGCATGGTGCCCGGCGCCTCATCCATCCAGATGTCCAGCGCGTCGCGATAGGCCTGCTTGCGCACGTCCCAGTCGGTCGAGGATACCATCACGTCCTGCAGCTCGTTGAACCGGGCCGGCGCGTCCCAGGCGCGGTCGGCATCCTGCTTGTTCTTCTGGATACCGCTGTCCTTGCCCCATTGCGGCACGAAAGAACCCAGCGGGTCGGGCATGCGGTGGGTGTTGGACCAGGGGCGGATATGCACCGGCTGATCGGCATCGGTCACCTGGCTCCAGTTTTCCACCGGCTGCAGGGTCACGTTCAGGCCGACCTCTTTCCACATCTGCTGCATCGCCTGCGCCGCTTCCATCGACAGCAGGTAATAGTTCATCGGCAGCTTGTAGATGATCTCTTCGCCGTCATACCCGGCTTCCTTCAGCAGGGCCTTGGCCTTTTCCGGATCATAGGCGAATTCGGGATAATCCTTGATCCACATCGTATAGGCCGGAAGCTGATGGCCGTTGGGCGTGTAGTTCTTGTTGTCCCACAGCGCCTCGCGCAGCAGCGGGCGGTTGATGGCCAGCGAAAGCGCCTGGCGCACGCGCTTGTCTTCCAGCGGGCCCTTGGTGAAGAAGACCAGCATATGGGTGTTGTCCAGCACGATCTGCTCGACCTTCAGATCGTCATAGCTTTCAATCGTCGCGATCTGATCCGGCGGGATGTTGACCGAAATGTCATATTCGCCCGACACCAGCCCCGCGATCCGGGCAGAGGTTTCCGGCACCTCGACGAATGTCACCGATTTGGCGGTCGGCTTGCCGCCGAAGTAATCGTCATGCGAGACGAGGCGGATGTATTCTCCGTCAACCCATTCGTCCATTTTATACGGGCCCGTGCCGATCGGCTTGCGCGCGAAGGCATCCTTGCCGACGGTCAGGTAGTTCTTGGCGTTTACCACCCAGAACGCGTAGCCGGCCAGCCGCTGTTCCAGCAGCACGTCGGGCTCTTTCGACACGATGCGCACGGTGTATTTGTCTACCGGCTCTACATGGCTGATGGTCAGCATGAAGCGGCGCGCCGCGCCGATCAGCGGGGCATAGCCGTGGCCGCGGCCCGGGTTGAACGAAAACACGATGTCGTCCGATGTCAGCTCGGAGCCATCGTGAAAGGTCACGCCTTCGCGCAGTTTGAGTTCCAGCGTGCGGTCGTCGATGCGCGTCCAGCTTTCGGCCAAGCCCGGCACCAGCTTGGAGGCCGTGCCGGAGCCGTCGGCCAGGAAATCCCGGCGGATCAGGCTGTCGAACATCGAATAGGTGATGCGCACGGCCACATTGCCCATCTCCTCGATCCCTTCGAGGCTGTCGGGCAGGTTGTTCACGGCCACGGTCAGATCGGGCCTCGTGTCTTCCTGGGCGTGGGCGCCGGCCGACACGGCCAGCGACAGCGCAGCGGCTGCAACGCCCTTGAGCAGTTGTTTCAGCATTCGTCGGATCCCTTTGTCTGGATGACAGCGCCGGAGTGGCGGCGCAGCACGTCAAGACAGGTGACCGCCACCCACGACACAGCCGTTAACAAAAGGTGATTTTTTTGAATCGCATTTGTGGGGCTTTCATGACTGTGGATAAGAAAACCGATTGAAAACAGAGGGTTGAAATCCAGCGCGCCCCGAAAGGTGTTTTCTCCGCCGGCGCAGCGCCGCGCCGCGTTCGGGCGCCGCGGGGGAAAACCCGGCCGCAAAGCCCGCTTTCGCGCCGCTCGGCTGCGTTACTGGCCCAGCCCCTCGCGCTGAATGAATTCCATCGACGCGGGAATGCCGGCCTTGTCGCGCAACTCCAGCAGTAACCGTGGCCTGACCTCCAGCTTTTCCAGCGCCCTGAAGATCGAATGCCAGCGGATCTTGCCCTCGCCGATGGCCCAGTGACGGTCCGCATAGCCATCAGCATCCTGCAGATGCACGTGGTTCAGCATCTCGCCGGCCGATTTCACATAGTAATCCACCGGCGGCGCGCCGTTGCAGGTATGCGCATAAAAGGCGTGGCCCGTGTCGATCGACAGGCGGATCGCGTCGGAATCGAAACTGTTGGCCAGATGCCGGCGGTCGATCGGGTCCACGTCCTCGATATTCTCGATCACCAGAACCACGCCCTGATCCTCCGCCCGTTTCACCACGCCGCCGATGGTCGCGTGGGTGTTTTCGATCAGCGTCGCGCGGGCATCTTCGTTATTGTCGAAATTATTGTGGTCCCAGGTCGTATAGGGTGAATGGATCACCATCTGCGTCGCGCCGACGGCATCACAGACGTCCAGCGCCTGATCCATGCGCTTGGCCACGACGGCGCGCACCTCCGGATCTTTGCTGTGGATGGTGAAGCCCCAGAACGGCCCGTGAATGCCCAGCCGCCCGGTATGGCCGTCAAGCTGCCGCAGGGCCTCGTCGACCAGCGGCTGCCAGTCGCTGTTCAGAACGGCGGCGTCGAAAAAGCTCTGAAGTTCCAGATCGCGCTGCGCCTCCAGCAGCCAGTCGCGATACTGCGCAAGATCGGCAACACCCAATGCGGCGCCGATGGTAGGTACGGACATCTTTGAAACCCTCGAAGTTGAAAATCCCCATCGGCACACAATCGCCCGCCAAGGTAATGGTTGAGCAAAACCCGCGTGACGTCTTTGAAAAGGCTTTGAGCGTTAACTGTAACAGGCGCCGATTTGTGCTGATCCGCGAGAAATGCGAGCCTGTTCAGGCCGAACCAGCCATTTTCCCGCACCGGGGGTCAGCGCAGACCGCTACGCCATCTGCCAATCCGCGGCCCGAAACCTTTCGCATTCGGCCTCTGCGATTGTCATGAATTCGGCCACCAGATGGCTGCGTTCCGCGGCAAGCGAAAACACGACTTCCCTATGCGTGGCCGGGCAGTCGCTCAGCCGGATGCGCGCCACCCCGTCCTGGCGGCCGGTGCAGTAGCGCCACATGAAACCGATGCCAAGGCCGTTGACCACTGCCTCATACACGCCGTCGCGGGTGTCGAGCGTCAGGAACGGCTGCGGCTTCAGCCCGGCCCGGTGAAAGCTGCGGTCCACCACGCGCTGGGTTGATGATCCGCGCGAACGGAAGATCAGCGGATAGCCGATCAGATCGGCGCTGCGCATCGTGCCCGCACTCGGAAAGGCCGGCGCGAGAGGGGCGATCGCCACCACCTCGTTCTCCACCAGAACCGCTTGGGCAAAGCGGCCGTCCTCGGCCACGTCGGGCAGAATGCCGACATCGACAGATCGGGTCAGAACCGCGCGCACGATCTGATCATGCGACCCGCTTTCGATTTTCAGCGTCACCCGCGGATGACGCTTGTGAAAGGCGGCGACAACCGCCATGCCCGGCATCGTGTTGCCCAGCCCGACCGACAGCCGCCCATGCTCCAGCGAGGAATGGCGGGTCAGCAGCCGTTCTGCCTCGTCCCCCTCGATCGAAATGCGCTCGGCCACTTCGGAGAGTTCATGGCACAACGGCGTCGGCACCAGCGCGCCACGTTCGCGCGTGAACAGGCGCACGCCATAACCCGCCTCCAGTTCGCGAATCTGCTGTGACACGGTGGGCTGCGACACCCCCAGTTGCCGCGCCGCGGCGGCGTAGGATCCGGCCTCTGCCACGGTTTTGACCGTTCGCAGGCGGGAAAGGGTCAGTGACATGCGGCGCCTCAAGGCAAACCCTTGTTCGACTCAAAGCCTACCCTTGCCCTGTTACAGCAATGTCACAGCACCGCCACACCCTGAGCATGCAAACGGCCCGATGAAGGCTGTGACGCAAACAACGCGATCCGCAATCATCAGCACATACCTCCGGCCCCGCCGCGAGGCGCCGGAGATCTCATGCCCGTCAGAACAGAGACTATTTCCGCCAAAAACCTGCGAACTACCCGGAACATGTGCGGCGGTGCCCCGGCATGATCATGTTTGCGCTGCGCACGGTTCTGAAAATGGCGATCACCCTGTTCGTGATCATCACGCTTGTCTTTTTCGCCACGCGGCTGTCGGGCAATCCGATCGACATCGTGGTCGGCGAGGGGCTGACCCAGGAAGACCGCGCGGTGCTGACCGCCTATTTCGGGCTCGATGCCCCGGTGTGGGAGCAGTACCTGCGCTATCTGCGCTCGATCCTGGCCGGCGAGTTCGGCATTTCCTTTCTGGAACGCCGCCCGGTGTCGCAGATCGTAGCCGAGCGCATCGGCCCGTCGCTTCAGCTTTTGGCCAGTTCGCTGGCGCTGACGCTGGCGGTCGCGGTGCCGCTTGGCATTGCCGCCGCGCTCTACCGTAAATCCTGGATCGGCAGCGCGGTGATGATCGTGGCGTTTCTGGGTTATGCAGTGCCGAATTTCGTGCTGGCGATCTTCATGATCCTGATCTTCGCCTTCACGCTGAACTGGCTGCCGGTGGTGGGCAACGGCTCGCCATGGCATTTCGTGATGCCGACCATCGCCATGTCCGGCGTCCTGATCGCGGCGCTGACCCGGTTCACCCGCAACGCGATGCTGGATGTGCTGGGGCAGGATTATATGCGCACGGCGCGGGCCAAGGGCCTGCCCGAACATGTCGTCATCTTCAAGCACGGGCTCAAGAACGCCGGGGTCACCATCCTGTCGGTGCTCGGGCTGCAGATCGCCGGGATGGCCGCGTCGGGAAACGTGGTGATCGAAGCGATCTTTTCATGGCCGGGGATTGGCGACCTGCTGGTCCGTTCGGCGATCATGCGGGACTATCCGGTGCTTCAGTTCGGGGTGATTTCCGTCGCGCTGGCGGTGGTGGTGATCAACGCGGTGGTCGATATCGCCTATGCCTGGGCCGATCCGCGTATCCGGCTGGCGGGGGGCTGAGACATGGTTTCCATCACCCCCACCCCACGAACCTCGCCGCTGCTGCAGGCGCTGCGTGGCCATTGGGCCGCCGCCAACGGCATTCAACGCGTTGCTATTGTGCTGGGATTGAGCCTGATCGCACTGGCCGCGCTGGCGCCTCTCATCGCGCCCTTCGATCCTGTCGATCAAAGCCTGATCTCGCGCCTGCGCCCGCCGATCGGGTTCGCACGCTACAAAAGCGGGTTCTATCTGGGCACCGACGAGCTGGGCCGCGATGTGCTGTCGCGCTGCCTTTACGGGCTGCGCCTGACACTGTCGCTCGCGCTGGCCGGGGCCTGTATCGGCCTGCTCACCGGCGCCAGCCTGGGGCTGACGGCGGGGATACGGCGCGGCTGGGTCGAGAATCTGGTGATGGCGGCGGTCGATATCCAGATCGCGGTGCCCTTCACCCTGATCGCGCTGCTGATTCTGGCGATCTTCGGCTCCAGCCTTCAGGTCATGGTTCTGGTTCTTGGCGTCTATGGATGGGAACAATATGCCCGCATCGTCCGCGCCGAGGTGCGCAAGATCGCCGAGATGCCGTTTATCGAGGCCGCCCGCGCCGCCGGCGCGTCGCGCGGGCATATCGCGCGCAACCATATCCTGCCCAATATCGTGTCGCCGCTGGTGGTGCAGTTCACACTGTCCGTGTCGAACATCGTGATCCTGGAATCGACCCTGTCGTTCCTTGGCCTCGGGGTACAGCCGCCCACCGCCACGCTGGGGTCAATGGTGGGCGTCGGGCGCGACTATATGCCGACCGCGCCATGGATCGTGATCGCGCCCGCAGCGATGATTCTGCTTGTCACCTTCGCCGTGCAGATCCTGGGCGACTGGATGCGCGACCGCGCCGATGTCCGACTGCGCGAGAGATGAAACATCAACAAGAGGCGTCAACGCCCGCCCGCCCCCCTCAGACAGATGGAGATATCACATGCTGAGACTGCTTCTATCCACCGCCCTTGCCACCGGCCTTGCCGTTACCGCGCAGGCCCAGGAAATCACCGTGGGCGCCGCCAACGTGTCGTCCTACCTCGACCCTGGCCGCGACCATTCCAACGTCGGCTCGCAATTCTACTACAACGCGTTCGACACGCTGATCGGCAAGAATCATGACGTGATCGGCGCCGAATGGCGCCCGGCCCTGGCCACCGAGTGGCAGCTCGTCGAACCGAAAGTGATGGAGCTGAAGCTGCGTCAGGGCGTGACGTTCCACAACGGCGAAGAGATGACGGCGGATGATGTCGTGTTTTCGCTGAACCGCATGTATCAGGCCACGTTTGCGCCCTATCTGGTACGCTCGCGCGACCGGCTGGGCAATTTCACCGGCGCCGAAAAGGTGGATGACTATACCGTCCGCATCACGGTCGAAAAGGAAGAGCCGCTGTGGGAAACCCTGCTGAACCTGCAGCAGGTCATGATCATCCCCGAAGAATACACCAAGGCGCTGGCCGGTGATCCGACGGTCGCCGAAGACAGCGATTTCGAAGCCTTCTCGCTGGCGCCGGTGGGCACCGGCCCCTATCGCGTGTCCGAATTCGTGCCGGGCGAGCGGGTGGTTTATGAGCGCTTCGACGGCTTCTGGGGCGAACCCGCGCCGCTGGCCAGGGCCACCGTGCGGCACATCCCGGAAACCGCGTCGCGCCTGACCGCGCTGAAGACCGGCGAGGCCGATATCGTTACCAACATCGCCCCCGATCAGCTTGCCCTGATCGAAAGCGATGACAGCCTGCGCGCCGTCGGCAGCGCCACGCCGCTGTTTCATGTGATGATCATGAACATGAACCATCCCAAGCTGCGCGATCCGCGCATCCGTCAGGCGATGAGCCTCGCGATCGACCGCGACACGCTGAACGAGGCGCTGTGGCTGGGCAAGGCCGTGGTTCCGTCGAGCCACACGCTGGCCGAATATGGCGATCTCTACATGCCCGAGCTGAAAACCTTCGAATACAATCCCGAAAAGGCCCGCCAGCTTTTGCAGGAGGCCGGCTATGACGGGTTCGAGATCACCTTCGACACGCACCCGGTTTACTACACCAACGGCCTGCTTGCCGCCCAGGCGATCACCGAAATGTGGGCCGAAGTCGGCCTGAAAGGCCGTGTCGACGTCGCCGAAATGTGGTCAGGTAACGACCCCGAGATGATGGCGCGCAACTGGTCGAACCCGATGTATTTCGCCGACCCGTTCGGATCGTTCGGCGTGATGTGGGCGCCGGGCGGCCCGTCGCAATCCGAGGGCCGGTTCAACACCGATGCCGAATATGCCGAGATCTGGGAACGGTTCCGCTTTTCCAAGGATGTGGCCGCGCGCAAGGCCGCCTATGCCGAACTGATGGAGCGTATCCGGCAGGACCCGCCCGTGCTGCCGCTTTATCGCCCCTATGAAAGCTGGGCGATGAAGAAGAACGTCAACTGGGCGCCGAAGCCCGGGCACATTCCCTATGTGCTCGATTTCCGCGCCGGCTCGATCTCTTTCTCGGACAGCTGACCCCATGAAAACGGCGGCGCGCCGATCGGCGCGCCGCCTCTTTTACGCCGAAAGAGTGCCTGCATGACCCTTCGCATCGCCATTGTCGCCGATATTCACCACGGCGCCCCCTCTGCCACCAAACGCGGCGATGCCGCCCTGGGCCTGATGGCCGAATTCGCCCTTTTCACGGCCGATGCCAAGCCCGATCTGGTACTCGATCTGGGCGACCGGATTTCCGATATCGACCGTGATACCGACCTGCGGCTGGAACGCGAGGTCGCCGATGCCTTCCGCGCCATCACCGCGCCGGTCTTACACCTCAACGGCAACCATGACCGCGATCACCTGAGCGTGGCCGAGAACGCCGAGATTCTGGGCCAGGTGCTGGATCATCAGACGCTGGACCTGAACGGCTGGCGGCTGGCGCTGTGGCGCGCCGACAGCAAGATCGCGCGCGGGCCCGATCACCACGGGTTCATCCTGCGCGAGGCCGATCTGTTGTGGCTCGCGCGCACCGCGCAGGCGGCGGACCGGCCGATGCTGGTGGTCAGCCACGTACCGGTTTCAGGCCACGCCCAGACCGGCAACTATTACTTCGAGCGCAACCCGGCCGCATCGACCTATCCTATGGCCGACCGCGCCCGCGCGGCAATCGCCCAGGCGCGCCAGCCGGTCGCCTGCCTGTCGGGCCATGTACACTGGAACACGGTTACCCAGGTCGATGGCATTCCGCATCTGACGCAGCAATCGCTGACCGAAAGCTTCACCACCCAAGGCGAGCCCGCCGCCGCCTGGGGCCTGATGGAGCTGGGCGAGACCCTGCGCTGGCAGGTCTTCGGGCGCGACCCGTTTCAGGCGGTGCTGACCCCCGCCGCCCGCCGCTGGACCCCGCCGCTGCCGCCCTTTGGCGAACACGCGGGCCTGCGCCCCCGCAAGGAGACGTGAAAGATGAGCCTGCCCGTTCTGTCGATCCGTGATCTGAAGGTGCGCTTTGGCGCGCATGAGGCCGTCAAGGGCATAAGCTTTGACATCGCGGCGGGGGAGACCCTTGCGCTGGTCGGTGAATCCGGCTCGGGAAAATCGGCCACCGCGCTGTCGATCCTGCGGCTGATCGAGCGCGAGGGCGGGCGGATCGCGGGCGGCAGCATCACCCTGTCCGGTACCCCGCCGCTGGAGCTGACGTCCCTGCCCGAACCGGCGTTGCAACGGGTGCGCGGCAACCGCATCTCGATGATCTTTCAAGAGCCCATGACCTCGCTCAATCCGGTGATGAATGTCGGCAGCCAGCTTGCCGAAGTGTTCGTGCGCCATCAGGCGATGACCCATCGGCAGGCACTGGAGGCCGCGCGCGCGGGTCTGGAAAAGGTGCGCATCCCCGACCCCGCCCGGCGGCTGGGGCAATATCCGCATGAGCTTTCGGGCGGGCTGCGGCAGCGGGTGATGATCGCCATGGCACTGGCCTGCCGGCCCGAACTGCTGATCGCCGATGAACCCTCGACCGCGCTGGATGTGACGACGCAGGCCGAAATCCTGCATCTGATCCGCGCGCTGCAGGCCGATATCGGCATGGCGGTGCTGTTCATCACCCATGACATGGGCGTGGTGGCGGAGATGGCCGATCATGTGGTGGTGATGAAACATGGGCAGGTGGTTGAAGAGGCCGCCGCCGCCACGCTGTTCGCCCGGCCATGCGCCGACTACTCCCGGCGGCTGATGGCCGCGACGCCGAGGCTCGGCGCCGGATCGCCCGCCCCGATCCCCCGGCCCGAACCGGTGCTCGAGGTGCGCAATCTCAGCACCCGGTTCGCGTCCAGGCAGGGTCTGTTCAACCGTAAAGGCGCCGGTGTGCTGGCGGTGCGCGACGTGTCGCTGACGCTCGGGCGCGGCGAAACGCTGGGTCTTGTCGGCGAATCCGGTTGTGGCAAATCAACGCTTGCACGATCAATCCTGCGGCTGATCGAACCTTCGGCCGGCGAGGTGCGGATCATGGGCGCCGACATCACCGCCCTGACGGGCGAGGCGCTGCGGCCGATGCGCCGGGCGGCGCAGATGATCTTTCAGGATCCCTATGCCAGCCTGAACCCGCGCCACGCGGTGCGCGATCTGGTGACCGAACCGGCCCGGCTGCACGGCCTCGCCAGCGCCGCCGACCGGCGCGATCTGGCCGTGTCGCTGGTCGAGCGCGTCGGGCTGGAGGCCGATGCGGTGGATCGGTTCCCGCATCAGTTTTCCGGCGGTCAACGTCAGCGGCTGTGCATCGCCCGCGCCCTTTCGGTGCGCCCCGGCCTGATCATCGCCGACGAGCCTGTCTCGGCGCTGGACGTCTCGATCGCCCGGCAGGTGACCGACCTGATGCTGGATCTGCAGCGCGCCGATGACATGTCGTTCCTGTTCATCTCGCATGATATCGCGGTGGTGGAACGGGTCAGCCATCGCATCGCGGTGATGTATGGCGGCCAGATCGTCGAGATGGGACCAAGCCAGCAGGTGCTGCGGAACCCGCGCCACAGCTATACCCGCCGTCTTCTTGCCGCGGTTCTGTCGCCCGATCCGGCCCGGCGCCGGGCGGGCGCTGCGCCGGGCGCCCCCCTGCCCGGGGCGCGTGCGCCGGAGGCCGAACCGGCCGCGCTGCACGAGGCCGCGCCGGGCCATTTCGTCCGGCCCGAGGCGGCCTGAGCCGGGCCAGGTGTTACATTCGGCGCGTGTCAGTTGAGATTGGCCCCTTGCGATGCTATCTTAGGAGGGTGCCCGGCGCCGGGGCCTTGACGGCGTGCTGAGAAGGAGGACAATGATCTGTCCCATCATGCAGACGCGGTGCATGTATCAACCGCAACGGACCTGCCAATGACGCAGCTCCCCTTTGATGTTTCAAGCGAAGATCTGCTTGAACGCATTCTTGCCTCTCTCGATGACGACAAAGCGGAAGACATCGTGACGATCGACCTGCGCGGCAAATCCGCGATGGCCGATTACATGGTCATCTGCTCGGGCCGTTCGACCCGCCAGGTCGCCTCGATCGCAGAGAAGCTGACCGACCGGCTGAAACAGGATCTTGGCCGTTCTTCCAAGGTGGAAGGCAAGGATCAGGGCGATTGGGTTCTGATCGACACGGGCGATGTGATCGTCCATGTGTTCCGCCCGGAAGTACGCGAGTTCTATCAGCTTGAAAAGATGTGGATGCCCACCGGGGCCGCTGCTTCCAAGGTCTGAATGCGCGTACATATCTGCGCTGTCGGCCGCCTTCGGGCGGGGCCTGAAGCTGCGCTGATCAAAGACTATGCCACCCGGTTCGACCGGACCGGGCGCGCGCTGGGGCTTGGCCCGCTGACCGTTCATGAGGTCGAAGACCGCAAGGGCGGCGGCATGGCGGCCGAGGCGGCGCTGCTGGATCGCGCGATTCCCGCCGGCGCGCTGCTCTGCACGCTGGATGAGCGTGGCAAGCTGATGTCCTCTCCCGATTTTGCCGACATGCTGGCGCGCTGGCGCGATGACGGGCGCGGCGATCTGGCCTTCGTGATCGGCGGGGCCGACGGCATCGACCCGGCGCTGCGGGCGCGGGCCGACAGCAGCCTTTCGTTCGGACAGATGGTCTGGCCGCATATGCTGGCCCGCGTGATGCTGACCGAACAGCTTTACCGGGCGGCGTCGATTCTGGCGGGGGCGCCCTATCACCGGGCCTGAACCACCCGCAAATTCGCGCCTGCCGGGGCCCTCGCAGGTTGTCCTTCGCGGTGCCGGGCCGTAGAACTGTGGCAAATTTCCAGAGGGCGCCTTTCATGACCACTCCGAAACCTGTCGTTCTGTGCATCCTCGATGGCTGGGGCAAACGTGAAGAGACGGCGGCCAACGCCCCGGCCCTGGCCGACACCCCCAACTTTGATCGCATCATGGCCACCTGCCCCAATGCCTCGCTGGTGACCCACGGGCCGGATGTGGGCCTGCCCACCGGTCAGATGGGCAATTCGGAGGTCGGGCATACCAATATCGGTGCGGGCCGGGTGGTGGCGATGGATCTGGGCCAGATCGACCTTGCGATCGAGGATCGCTCGTTCTTCGAAAACCCGGCGCT
This sequence comes from Actibacterium naphthalenivorans, assembly GCF_014196965.1. Classification (GTDB taxonomy): domain Bacteria; phylum Pseudomonadota; class Alphaproteobacteria; order Rhodobacterales; family Rhodobacteraceae; genus Actibacterium_A; species Actibacterium_A naphthalenivorans. The sequence continues at coordinate 1,215,168 of NZ_JACIEQ010000001.1, forward strand.
GCTGGCGTTCATCGAAAAGGTCAAGGCCGCCGGCGGCACCGCGCATCTGATGGGGGTGGTATCGGATGGCGGCGTTCATGGCCATATCTCCCATATGCTGGCTGCGGCCGAGGCGATCACCGAAGCCGGGGTGCCGGTGGCCATCCATGCCATCACCGACGGGCGCGACGTGGCACCGAAATCGGCCGACAGCTTCATCCCGCAGCTTGTTTCGCGCCTGCACTACGGCGAATCAATCGCCACGGTGATCGGCCGCTATTACGCCATGGACCGCGACAACCGCTGGGAACGGGTGCGCGCCGCCTATGAGGCGATGATCCACGGTCAGGGCTATATCGCGCCTGATGCCGCATCCGCCGTTGCCCAGGCCTATGCCGATGACAAGTTCGATGAGTTCATCCCCGCCACGGTGATCGAAGGCTATGAAGGTGTGAAGGACGGCGACGGTTTCTTCTGCCTGAACTTCCGCGCGGACCGCGCCCGCGAAATCATGCGCGCCATCGGCGAGCCGGGCTTCGCCGAGTTCGACACAGGCACCCGGCCCAGGCTTTCGGCGCTGTTGGGCATGGTCGAATATTCCGATGGCCACAACGCCTATATGACCACCGCCTATCCCAAGCGGGAGATCGTGAACACGCTGGGCTCCTGGGTGGCACAGCACGGGCGGACCCAGTTCCGCCTGGCCGAAACCGAGAAATACCCCCATGTCACCTTCTTTCTGAATGGCGGCAAGGAAACGCCCGAACAAGGCGAAGACCGATTCATGCCGCAATCGCCCAAGGTCGCCACCTATGACCTGCAGCCAGAGATGTCGGCGGCGGAGGTCACCGACAAGTTCGTCGAGGCGATCGAGAAGGGCTATGACCTGATCGTGGTGAACTACGCCAACCCCGATATGGTCGGCCATACCGGCGATCTGGGCGCCGCGATCCGCGCCTGCGCGGCAGTGGATCAGGGCCTCGGCCGCGCATTGCAGGCGCTGGAGGCCGCGGGCGGCGCCATGATCGTGACCGCCGACCACGGCAATTGCGAGATGATGGTGGACCCTGAAACCGGCGGGCCGCATACCGCGCACACGCTCAACCCGGTGCCTGTCATCCTCGTCGGCGGGCCGGCGGGCGCGCAACTGCGGCAGGGCCGGCTGTCGGATCTTGCGCCAACGCTGCTGCAACTGATGGGCCTCGAGAAACCGGCCGAGATGACCGGCGAAAGCCTGATCACGGAATGATCCGGCGGGCCGGCCTGATCCTTTGTCTTTTGTCGGGGCTTTGCGCCACGGCCGCATCGGCCGCGACCGACCCGGTGCTGACCGCGCGGCGGGCGGCCCAGATGCTGGATCAGGCCGCGCTGGCGCTGCAACAGGCCGATGGCGCGCATGACAGGGTCGCCGCGCTGACCCGGACGATCAGCGCCTATGAGGAAGGGCTGGTCGCGATTCGCGAAGGGCTGCGCCGCGCGGCGATCCGCGAACAGGCGATCCGGCTGGAATTCGATGCCCGCCGCGAAGAGGTTTCGCGCCTGATCGGCGTGCTGCAGACGATGCAGCGCGACCCTGAAACGCTGCTGTTGCTGCACCCCTCCGGCCCGGTCGGCACCGCGCGCGCCGGCATGATGCTGAGCGAGGTCACCCCGGCCATCCAGGCCCGCGCCGAAGAACTGCGCGCCACGCTCGAGGAGCTGACCCTGCTGCGCGCCCTTCAGGAAAGCGCGGCCGGCACGCTGGCGGCCGGTCTTTCCGGCGCCCAGGCCGCGCGCACCCGGCTGTCTCAGGCGATTTCCGAACGCACCGACCTGCCCCGCCGTTTCGCCGCCGAGCCGGAAAAGCTGCGCCAGCTTCTGGAAAGCAGCGACACGCTGGAAAGCTTCGCCAGCGGGCTGACCAGCCTGCAAGGCGATGCCACGCGCCCCGCCACCGCCGGGTTCGACGCCGCGCGCGGGGCGCTGCCGCTGCCGGTGCAGGGCACCCTTCTGCGCCGCTATGACGAAGCCGACGCCGCCGGCATCCGCCGCCCCGGCCTGTTGATCGCCACCCGCCCGCTGGCGCTGGTGACAACGCCGGCACCGGCCACCATCCGCTATCGCGGCCCGTTGCTGGACTACGGAAACGTGATGATCCTTGAGCCTGCGGGCGACACTCTTCTGGTGCTTGCGGGGCTTTCTCAGGTTTATGGTGAGGTCGGCGAGGTTCTGCCCGCGGGCGCGCCGGTGGGGCTGATGGGCGGCGCCGACCCCAAAGTCAGCGCCTTTCTTGAAAATGTCGCGGAAGGTGGTGGTAGCGACCGTTCAGAAACGCTTTATATTGAGCTAAGACAGGGCAATGCGCCCGTGGACCCGGCACAGTGGTTCAGACTGACAAAGGAATAGAACCCGATGAAGAAATTCGTGATGGCCGCACTGGGCGGTACGCTGGCAGGCGCGGTGCTGACCACACAGATCGCCGGTCCGCTGATCGCGCAGCAGGCCGACCAGCAGACATCGGTCTATGAGCAGCTGGATCTTTTCGGCGACATCTTCGAACGCATTCGCGCGCAATATGTCGAAGAGGTGGACAGCGCCGACCTGATCGAGGCCGCCATCAACGGCATGCTCACCTCTCTCGACCCGCATTCCAGCTATCTGCCGCCGAAGGATTTCGACGACATGCAGGTTCAGACCCGCGGGGAATTCGGCGGGCTGGGCATCGAGGTGACGCAGGAAGAGGGCTTTGTCAAAGTCGTCTCCCCGATCGACGGCACCCCGGCCGACGAGGCCGGCATCGAGGCCGGCGATTTCATCACCCATGTCGATGGCGAAAGCGTGCTGGGCCTGAACCTCGACCAAGCGGTGGAGCTGATGCGCGGGCCGGTCGGGTCGGAGATCGTGATCACCATTGTCCGCGAAGGCATCGACGAGCCGTTCGACGTGACCATCACCCGCGATACGATCAAGCTGACGGCCGTCCGCTCGCGCCTGGTGGGCAGCACGATCGTTCTGCGGGTCACGACTTTCAACGACCAGACCTATCCCAACCTGAAGGACGAATTCGAGAAATCGGTGGAGGAGCTGGGCGGGCTGGCCAATGTCAACGGTGTCGTGCTTGATCTGCGCAACAATCCCGGCGGGCTTCTGACCCAGGCGATCAAGGTGTCGGACGCCTTCCTGAACGCGGGCGAGATCGTATCGACGCGCGGCCGCAACCCGGCCGACAGCGACCGCTATAACGCAACCGACGGCGACCTGACCGATGGCACGCCGATGGTGGTGCTGATCAACGGCGGCTCCGCCTCGGCCTCCGAGATCGTGGCGGGCGCCCTGCAGGATCACCGCCGCGCCATCGTGGTGGGCACCAAGAGCTTCGGCAAAGGCTCGGTTCAGACGGTGATGCCGCTGCGCGGAAGCGGCGCGATGCGCCTGACCACCGCGCGGTATTACACACCCTCCGGCCGGTCGATCCAGGCGCTTGGCGTATCGCCCGATATCGTCGTGCCGCAGCCGCCGCGCGTGCCCGCCGAGACCGAGGAAACCGATGCGGCCGGCCCCCGCACCCGGTCAGAGGCCGATCTGCGCGGCAGCCTGACCAACGACTCGATGACCGAGGATGAGCGCAAGCAGGCCGAAGAAGAGCAGGCAAGGGCCGCCGAGGCCGCCAAGCTGCGCGAAGAGGATTATCAGCTGGCTTATGCGGTCGATATCCTCAAGGGCCTGTCGGCCCTCGAATCCTCCAAGTAAGGGAGCGGGCCGGCCTGGTGCCGGCCCTTTCGCACGAATGACGCCCGAACAGATCGCCGCTTTGCCCTATCGCCCCTGCGTGGGCGTGATGCTGATGAATGCCGATGGCCGGATTTTCGTCGGCCAGCGCAAGGATTCCGAGGTTGCCGCCTGGCAGATGCCCCAGGGCGGCATCGACAAGGGCGAAGCACCCGAGGCCGCTGCCCTGCGCGAGCTGTGGGAAGAGACCGGCGTGACCGCCGATCTGGTGGAGGTCGTCGGCCAGACCGGCGACTGGGTGACCTATGACCTGCCGGATGAGCTGGTCGGCAAGGTCTGGAAGGGGAAGTATCGCGGGCAGAAGCAGCTTTGGTTCCTGCTGCGCTTTCTGGGCTCTGATGACCAGATCGACATCGAAACCGAGCATCCGGAGTTTTCCGAATGGGCCTGGCTGCCCGCCGACCAGCTTGTGGCCAATATCGTGCCCTTCAAGCGCGAGGTCTATGCGCAGGTGGTGGCGGAGCTGGGGCCGCAGATCGCGGGCCGGGGCTGACCGGGCGCGCGCCCTTCCGCCAATGGACGGAAGGGATGCCCGCGCCGGTTCACTTTCTTGCCTCCGGCGGGGATATTTTCGCGAAAAAGAAGAGCAAGGGCTGGCGGGTGCCGTGGTTCGGGTGCGCTCAGCCGCCTTTCAGCAGTTTCAGCAGCTCTTGCGACGGGTAGCCATCCTGCGTCACGCCGCGCGATTTCTGGAAGCTGCGGATCGCGTTGATCGTGTTGGGGCCGATGATGCCGTCCACCTTGTCATCCAGAAATCCCGCGCGGGTCAGGCGGCGCTGCATCTCCTGCTTTTCGGCAAAGGACAGCGGCTTGTAGCCCCGCGGCCAGCTTGCCTGGATCGGCGGGCCGCCCTTCAGCCGGTCCGACAGGTGGCCCACGCCGATGACATAGGCGTCGGCGACATTGTAGCGTTCGATCACGCTGAAGTTCTTGAATATCATGAAGGCCGCGCCCTGCGACCCGGCCGGCAGCAGGATCGAGGCCGCGCCGTAGTCGGGCACTGGCCTGCCGTCGATTCCGCGCACGCCAAGCCCCGCCCATTCGGAGGGGGATTTCAGGATCTTGCGGCTGGCCAGGCCATAGTTGAAGCCGCGCGGCAGCACCACCTCGACCCCCCAGGGCTGCCCCGTGACCCAGCCATGGCGCGCCAGATAGGCCGCGGTGGAGGCCAGCGCGTCAGACGGATCATCGGACCAGACATCGCGCCGGCCATCGCCGGTGAAATCCACCGCATAGGCCAGATAGCTGGAGGGGATGAACTGCGTATGCCCCATCGCGCCGGCCCAGGAGCCGGTCATCCGGCTGGCCGGCACGTCGCCCGATTGAAGGATTTTCAGCGCGTCGATCAATTGCGCCTCGAAGAAGGCACCGCGCCGGCCGTCATAGGCCAGCGTGGCCAGCGCCTCGATCGTCGGGATGGTGCCGCGATGGCTGCCATAGGCGCTTTCCAAGCCCCAGACGGCGGCGACCACCTCTTTCTCCACCCCGTATTTCGCTTCGATCGCCCGCAGCACGCGTCCATGATCGCGCAGCGCCGCCTTGCCGTTCTCGACCCGCACGGGCGAGGCCGCGCTATCGAGGTAATCCCAGATCTGCTTGGTATATTCGCTCTGGTTGCGGTCTTTCTGGATCACATCGGTGTTGTATTTCACCCCCCGCAGCGCCGCGTCGAAGACCTGTGGCGTGATGCCCTTGGCCCGCGCACGCGCGGCGAACCCGTCGATCCAGTGCCGGAACCCGATGTTGGATGTCGAGACCTGTGCCAGATCCTGCTTCTCGGCCCGGGCCGGGCGCGCCGCCGGAATGGCGGATGCGGCCGCGCCCGGCCGCAGCACCGGTTGCGGCGCCTGTTCCATCTGCGGCCCCGCGAGAGCGGCGCCCCCCAAAAGCGTTGCCCCGACCAGACCGGCCGTTCTTGCCCAGCGTTTCATTGATGACCCTGCTTGCCTGATTTTATTTGCATCGAGTGTAGCGTGACCGGGCAGAGTCGCAAAGCGGGCATCAGGGCATTGCGCGGTTCAGCGCCGTTTGCGCGCCACCTTGCGCTTGGCCTTGGCCGCCTTTTTCTGCGCGCTGGCCGGTTTGCGCCGGACAGGTCTGCCCGTGGATCTGGACGGGCCGCGCGGCAGGGTTTTTCCGTCGATCGACAGCAGTTCCAGCATCAGCCCGCCGGTCACCGGCACGGCCTCTGCCAGACGCACGGTCACGGGCTGGCCGATGCCGATGACAAGGCCGCTGTCGGCGCCCATCAACGTCTGCGCCTCACGGTCATGATGGAAGTATTCATTGCCAAGCTCGCGGATCGGCACCAGCCCATCGGCGCCGGTTTCATCCAGCTTCACGAAGACACCGAAACGGGCGATGCCCGAAATGCGGCCGGTGAATTCATTGCCCACGCGTTCCGACAGGTAGGCGGCCAGATAGCGATCGGTCGTGTCACGCTCTGCCGCCATTGAACGGCGTTCGGTATCCGAGATATGGGTTGCGGTTTCTTCCAGCCGGTCGATGTCTTCGGGGCTGAGTCCGTCATCGCCCCAGCCATGGGCGAGGATCAGCGCACGATGCACGATCAGGTCCGAATAGCGCCGGATCGGCGAGGTGAAATGCGCATAGCTGCGCAGGGCCAGCCCGAAATGGCCAAAGTTTTCGGGGTTGTAATAGGCCTGTGTCATGGAGCGCAGGGTGGACAGGTTGATCAGTTCGGAAAACTCGGTGCCCATCGCCGCGTCGAGCAGCTGATTGAGATGCCGGGTCTGCAGCACCTGCCCCTTGGCCAGGGTGAAGCCGGAGGCCGCCGCCACATCGCGCAGCGCGTCGAGCTTTTCGGGCGAGGGCTCTTCATGCACCCGGAACAGCAGCGGGCGGCGCATCTTGGTCAGTTCTTCTGCGGCCGAGACATTGGCGAGGATCATGAATTCCTCGATCAGCCGGTGCGCGTCATAGCGATCACGGAACCGGACCGACGCCACCTTGCCATCCTCGCTCAGCTCGATCCGCCGTTCGGGCAGGTCCAGATCCAGAGGCTGACGCGCGTGGCGGGCCCTGGTCGCGGCGGTATAGGCGGCATAGAGCGGCTTCAGAACATCGTTCAGGAGCGGTTCGGTCTTGTCGTTGGGCGCGCCGTCGATGGCGGCCTGCACCTCTTCGTAGTTCAGCGACGCGGCAGAGCGCATCAGCCCGCGCGTGAACCGGTGGCCGATCTTGTTGCCCGCCATGTCCAGCTTCATGCGCACCGCGATACAGGCGCGCGGCACGCCTTCGTGCAGCGAACACAGATCGCCCGACAGACGGTCGGGCAGCATCGGCACGACACGGTCCGGGAAATAGGTGGAGTTGCCGCGCTTGCGCGCCTCGCGGTCCAGCGCCGATCCGGGCGTCACGTAGCAGGCGACATCGGCGATCGCGACCCAGACAATATGCCCGCCTTCGTTCTTCGGATCGTCATCGGGCTCGGCGAAGACCGCGTCGTCATGATCGCGCGCGTCGGCCGGGTCGATGGTGATCAGCGGCAGGTCGCGCAGATCCTCGCGCTTGCCCAGACCTGCGGGTTTGGCGCGGTCGGCCTCGGCGATCACGTCATCGGGAAAATCGTCGGGGATGCCGTGCTGATGGATCGCGATCAGCGATACCGCCTTCGGCGCGCCGGGGTCGCCCAGCCGCGTCACGATGCGGGCACGGGGCAGGCCCATGCGGGCACGCGGCCCGGTCTGCTCGGCCTCGACCAGCTCGCCGTCCTTCGCGCCATGGGTGGCGCCGGCGGGCACCAGCCATTCCTTGTCGGCGCCCTTGTCGATGGGCTTGATCCGCCCGCCTTCGGTTTCCTTGCGGAAGATGCCCAGAATGCGGTGCGGATTGGCGCCGATCCGGCGAATCAGCCGGGCCTCGTATTGATGATCCTCGCCCTTCACCTCTGTCAGGCGGCCAAGGATACGGTCGCCGCCGCCCAGCGCCGGATCGGCGTTGCGCGCAACGAACAGCACCTTCGGCTCGGGCCCGTCACCTTGCCATTCCAGCGGCCGGGCGAACAGATCGCCATCGGGCGTCGGCTCCAGGATCTGCAGCACCGACACCGGCGGAAGCTTGTCCGGGTCGCGATAGGTCTTGCGCCGTTTTTCCAGATTTCCCTCTTGCTCCAGCTCTTTCAGGATCCGCTTGAGATCGATCCGGTCGGAGCCTTTGATACCGAAGGCCTTGGCAATTTCGCGCTTGGAGGTCTGGCCGGGATTGTCAGCAATCCAGGCGAGGATCTCGGCTTTGTCTGGGATCCGTGTCATATGTTTGAGGTAGCATTTACCAACGCCCCCGTCATGCGCAAAACGCGGCGCCCCTCAGGCAAAATAGTCGCTCAGGATGCGGCTGTAGATCCGCTTCAACGCCTCGATATGCGCGATCTCCACCCGCTCGTCGACCTGGTGCATCGTCTTGCCCACCAGCCCGAATTCGACCACCGGGCAATGGTCCTTCACGAACCGCGCGTCCGAGGTGCCGCCAGAGGTGGACAGCACCGGGGTTACATTCGTTTCGGTGCGCACAGCGGCGGAAACAAGCTCTGAGAACGCGCCGGGCGGGGTCAGAAAGCTTTCGCCCGAAACTTTGGTCGTCATGGTGATTTTCGCGCCCGAGCTCTCGGCCACCCGCGCCGCCTCTTCCTGGAGCCAGGCGATCAGGCTGGCGGAGCTGTGGGCATCGTTGAAGCGGATGTTCACCGTCGCCCGGCATTCGGCCGGGATGACGTTGGTGGCGGGGTTTCCGGTGTCGATCGTGGTGATCGCCAGGGTGGAGGCATCGAAATGCTCGGTGCCTTCGTCCAGCGTGTGGGCCGCCAGCCGGGCCATCAGCCGCGCCATCGCCGGCAGCGGGTTCAGGGCGCGGTCGGGATAGGCGGAATGGCCCTGCACGCCCTTCACGGTGAAAAACGCGGTCATAGAGCCGCGACGGCCGATCTTCATCATCTCGCCCATCCGCTCGGGGCAGGTCGGTTCGCCCACCAGGCAGGCGCTCATCTGCTCGCCCTGCGCCTTCATCCAGTCCAGAAGCGCCACGGTGCCGTCCTGCGCGTCGCCCTCCTCATCGCCGGTGATGGCCAGGATGATGGCACCATCGGGCGGGGTTTCGCTGACATAATCGATGGCGGCGGCGGCAAAGGCGGCAACGCCCGATTTCATGTCGGTCGCCCCCCGGCCCCACAGAAACCCGTCTTTCTGTTCCGCACCGAACGGGTCCACGCTCCACGCCGAGGCATCGCCCACCGGCACCACATCCGTATGGCCGTTGAAGCCGAAGGTGCGCGCGTGGCCTTTCGCCCCCCAGCGGGCAAACAGGTTCGGCACCCCGCCCCGATCGACCCGGACACAGGTAAACCCGGCGGCGCCGAGGCGATCCTGCAAAAGCTGCAGCGCCCCGCCTTCCAGCGGCGTGACAGAGGGGCAGCGGATCAGCGCGGCGGTCAATGCGACGGGATCGGTCAAGCTCGGCTCCTTACAGGGTCGGGCCACCGATAAACCGGCGCGCGCGACGGTGCAATGTTGCAACAGGGAAACATTTTCGCTGAACGACGGAACAACATGGAATCAATGAGTTAACAAGACGGCGAAAATCGGGCAGTCTCACATTCAATAATGAAACCCAGAGGCAGGGTTACGGGCCAGATAAAAAAGCGGCCCGATCGAGCGGAACTAAAGTGCTGCCGGATCTGTGCGAACAGGTCCGCGTTGCTGTCCGCCCTGTCGACTGAAGGCAGGAGAGTGGCGTGGTCGCAGCATCGGAACTGACCTACAACCTGAACGCCAGCGCCGCCCAGATGGCGGATGAGATTTTCGGCGAGGGCGTCACCGTTGTCTCGGCCAGCTATACGGGCGATGCGCGCTCGTCGGGCACCTTTTCCGATGGTGATACGATCTCGCCCGGCGTCACGCCGGGGGATTCCGGCGTTATCCTCTCCACCGGACGGGCCGACAGCTTTACCAACAGCAGCGGCGGCGGCTGGTGGAGCCAGAGCCAGGCGAACAACAGCACCAACACGTCAACCAACACTTCGGGCGTGAACAATGACGCCGCGTTCAACGCCGCCGTGGGCAGCAGCACCTATGACGCGGCCATCCTGGATGTCGATTTCGTTCCGACCGGCGACACGATGACCATGCAGTTCGTTTTCAGTTCGGAGGAGTACCCCGAATACACCAACACGATCTACAACGACGCCGTGGTGGTCTGGGTGAACGGTCAGGCCGTCCCGCTGGAGGTTGGCGGAGGCGACACAAGCGTCGGCGGCATCAACGACACCAACAACGTCAACCTCTACAACGATAACACGAACGACGCCTACAACACCGAGATGGACGGGTTCACGGTGACGATGACCCTGACCATGAAGGTGAACCCCGGGCAGGTGAATTCGATCCGGATCGGCATCGCCGACGTGGGCGATTCCAGCTATGATTCCAACCTTCTGATCGCGGGCGACAGCGTCCAGACGGCTGTCATCGCCAATACCGATACGCTCTCGCTCAACCCCGACGGTTCCAAGACACTGGATGTTCTGGCCAACGACACCGATTCCAGCGGCTCCGGCCTGACCATCACTCATATCAACGGGGTTCCCGTCGCCGCCGGCGACAGTGTCGCGCTGAACACCGGGCAGGTCGTCACGCTGAACGCGGATGGCACGTTCGACGTTCAGGCCGATTCCGACATCGAGAAAGTGTCCTTCACCTACACCGCCGAAAACGGTCTTGGCGTGTCGGATACCGGGTTCGTCACCGTCGATTCCGTGCCCTGTTTCGTGGCGGGCACGCTGATCCGCACCCAAGAGGGCGATGTGCCGGTAGAGGATCTGGTGCCCGGCGACATGGTTCTGACGGCGGATGACGGGTATCAGCCGATCCGCTGGGCCGGCCGGCGGCGTGTGGCGGCGGTGGGGCCGATGGCGCCGATCCGCATTCAGGCGCAAACCTTCGGCCGGCACGATGCCCTGCTTGTCTCGCCACAGCACCGGGTGCTGGTCCGCGACAGCCTGGCCGAGCTTCTGTTCGGCGAGAGCGAGGTTCTGGTGGCCGCCAAGAACCTCGTCAACGACGCGACCGTCCGCGTCCAGGAAGGCGGGATCGTGGATTATGTCCACCTGCTGTTCGACCGGCATCAGATCATCTATTCGGAGGGGCTCGCCACCGAAAGCTTCCTTCCGGGATCGCAGACCGTGATGTCTTTCGAGCGCGAGATCGTGCAGGAAATCTGTGCGATTTTCCCCGAGATAGACCCTGAAACCGGTGCCGGATACAGCCCCGCCGCCCGGCGCACCCTGCGTGCCTACGAAGCGCGGGTTCTGCTGGATCTGGGGCTGGCCGCATGACCTGGATCGCGGTGGAAGACCCCGGACAGGCGCCGGAGAGCGCCGCCCCCCCGCGCGCGCCGCGTGAAAGACCCGCGCCGCGCCGCGCCGCCGGCGACGTTCTGGCAAAGGGCTCGCTCTACATCGAGGCCAGCCTGGGCCGGGACCGCCGCAAGGAACAATCGCTGTTCGTTCTGCACCGCCGCGCCGGCATCAAAAGCCATGTCTCCGTCCAGCTCGGCGCGAACGGCACGGTGGTGTTCGGGCGCCGCCTTGGACGCGCGCGGCTTCAGGTCGTTCTGAACACCGACAGCGCCCAGCTTGAAGGTGTGGTCCGGCTGACGGTGTCCTGGGATACCGCCGCCCGCCGCGGGCTGCTGTCGGTGGAAAACGTCGCGCTGGGAACGCTGGTGCAAAAGGATTTCGCCGATCCGCTGCCGCTGTTGCATTCCGACATCGCGCGGCTGAACGCGCGCGGCGATGATGTGTCTTTCGCGCCCGCCCTGCGCTGCGTCAGCCTTTCGGACCGGCTGGAGCCGGTGGGGATCAGCCCCAGCTTTGCCGCGGGCACCCCCCTGCGCACGCCGCGCGGCTATCGGCCGGTCGAAGACCTGTGCCCCGGCGATACGGTTCTGACAACGGACGGTCATGAGAAAACAGTGTGCTGGGTGGGCGCCCGGGAAGTGCCCGCGCGCGGCCGTTTCCGCCCGATCCGGCTGCATGCGCCCTATTTCGGGTTGCTGCGCGATGTGGTCGTGGCGCCCGAACAGCGGCTGGCCCTGCGCGGATCAGAGGTGGAATATCTGTTCGGCGAGGAAGCCGTGCTGGTCGAGGCGCATGAACTGCTCAACAGCGCCTTCGCGGCGGCCGAACCGGCCGGACCCACCATCCGCTATCATCAGGTCCTGCTGGACCGGCACGAGCTTCTGGATGTGGCCGGTGCCGGGCTGGAAAGCCTGTTTGTTGGACATTTGCGTGACATGCCGGACGTTCTGGCGACAACGGTTCTGGGTAACGTAGCGCCGGAACAGCTTCCGCGGCACAAGAAACTGGCCTATCCCGCGCTGCGCGACTATGAGGCGGTGACGCTGCGCGCGGCGTTGCTGAACCGGTGATCCGGCCCGCCGGGCCATCCATCGGATGAACAGACTATTGGAATGCACTTGATGCTCAGAACGATGGCCGTGCTGGCCGTGCTCTTTCAACTGGCGGCAGGCCTTGCCTCGGCGCAGACCCTGACGGTCGCCACCGTCGAACGCCCGCCCTTCTCAACCCGGGATCAAGACACCCAGTCGGGGTTCAGCATAGAGCTGTGGCGCGCGGTGGCAAAGGAGATCGGCCAGGACTTCCGGGTCGTGCGCCTGAACAGTTTCCCCGAAATGCTGGGCATGGTCGAACGCATGGAGGCCGATATCGCGGTGGCCAATATCTCGATCACCGCAGAGCGCGAACAGGTGCTGGATTTCAGCCACGCGATCTTCCAGAGCGGGCTGCAGATCATGGTGCCCAAAGGCGCCGAGACAAGCGTGATCTGGAGCGCGCTCTTGTCACGCGATCTTCTGTTCGCGGCCGGCATCGCCTTTCTGATGCTGTTCGGCGGCGGCATGCTGATGTGGCGGCTGGAACGCGGCGCGCAGCCCTATTTCGACAAGAGCGCGAGCGAGGCCATGTTCCCCTCTTTCTGGTGGGCGCTGAACCTCGTGGTCAACGGCGGCTTCGAAGAACGGGTGCCGCGCACCTTTTTCGGGCGGATTTTCGGAGTGATCCTGGTGGTGTCGAGCCTGTTCATCGTCTCGATCTTCGTGGCGAAGATCACCGCTGTTCTGACGGTGGACGCGATTCAGGGTTCGGTGAATTCGGTCAACGATCTGTACGGCCGCGAGGTGGCAACCATCGGCGGTTCGACCTCGGCCGGGTTCCTCGAGGAACGCCAGCTCGATTTCCGCGAATACCCCGATCTGCAGACGCTTCTCGCCGCGTTCGAGGATGGCAGCGCCGAAGCTGTCGTGTTCGACGCGCCGATCCTGGCCTATTACGCGTCGCATGACGGGCGCGACAAGGCGCAGTTGGTCGGCTCGGCCTTCCGGCGCGAAAGCTACGGCTTTGCCCTGCCCTCCGGCAGCCCGCTGCTGGAGCCGATCAACCGCAGCCTTCTGAAACTTCGTGAAGACGGCGCCTATGACCGGCTGCATCGCAAGTATTTCGGCGCGCTCGACTAATCCGCCGACTGCTCGCCATCAAAGAACGGCGTCATCTGCGCCACGATCACCGCGTTTTCCGCAAGCGCGCGAGCCATCAGCGCCTCTTCATCCGGGTCAAGCGTGTGGCCCTGCGCCCGGCGCTCCTCGGCGGTACCATAGCCGGTGACGTCCAGCGGGGCGAGATCGGCCTGTTTCAGCACCGCCACGGTTTCGCGCACCGCCTCCGCCTCGTCCACGCCCGAGGCAAAGCACATCAGCGCCGCGCCGGTCGCGCCCTTGGGCAGGCCGTCACCCTCCTTGCGGCCGAGCTGCACCACAAGGGTATAGACCTGCTGAGGGCGTTTGGGCTTTTCCATTGCGATCGCTCCTTGCTTTGGCGTTCCGTTCGCATCCCCGCGCAATCTTCGCAACCCCCTAGCTGCGTGGCGGTTTCGGGTCACACCAGATATCGTGTTCGCAATAGGGGCAATGCAGATCGCCGGGCAGCTCCGGCCCCGCGCAGACCGCCCCGCAATTCATGCAGCACACACGTTCGGCGGCCCGAGGGCGGGGCAGCCGTGCGGGCGGTGACAGTTCCAGCGGCGGAACGATCCGAAGGCCGGGGTGCGGCTGATCATACCGAAAGATGCTGAGCCGGCCGCCGGGTTCGAAATAGGCAGCCTCGACCTCGCCCAGGTTGCGCACACCCTCGCGCCGCAGAACCGAGAACACCTCGGCCGCGCCCATGTCGAAGCGGCCGGTTTCGCGATGCAGGACACGGCCAGACTGAACGATCTGCACCGGCCCACCGTCAAGAAGCTGCTTGGCCGGCGTGAAACGGATGATCGCCTGGTCAATGATCTTGTTGATCAGAACGACGACCGTGATGACGGCCAGCGCATGAAGCAACGGCACATCCGGATAGAAGGGCGCATCCCCCACCGCAGAGCCAAGCGCGATGACCAGCAGGAACTCCACCATCGAAAGCTGGGCCACGCTCCGCCCGCCGATCCAGCGCAGCAGGATCAGGGTGTAGAAATAGACGATGAGCGTCCGGCACAGGATTTCGAGGAAAAACAAAGGCGGCGCATCGCCCAGAAACATCCGGGCGAGATCGAATGGTACGATCGGATCTTGCATGGCGGGACTCCCGAGTGGCGCCTTTCAATGCGCGAAAGGCCACTCAGGTTCCCCGCCGCATCAATCCCGCAGCAGTTCGTTGATACCGGTCTTCGAGCGGGTCTTTTCATCCACCCGTTTCACGATCACCGCGCAATAGAGGTTCACACCGTTCTTCGACGGCATGGAGCCCGCCACGACCACCGAATAGGGCGGCACCTCGCCATACATCACTTCGCCTGTCTCGCGGTCCACGATCTTGGTCGACTGGCCGATGAACACGCCCATGCCCAGCACCGAACCCTCGCGCACGATCACGCCCTCGACCACCTCGGAGCGGGCACCGATGAAACAGTTGTCCTCGATGATCGTGGGACCGGCCTGCATCGGCTCCAGCACGCCGCCGATGCCGACGCCGCCCGACAGATGCACGCCCTTGCCGATCTGCGCGCAGGATCCGACCGTGGCCCAGGTATCCACCATCGTGCCTTCGTCCACATAGGCGCCCAGGTTCACGAAAGAGGGCATCAGCACCACGCCCGGCGCGATGAAGGCCGACTTGCGGACGATGCAGTTGGGCACCGCGCGAAACCCGGCGGCCTTCCACTGGTTGTCGCCCCAACCCTTGAACTTGCTGTCCACCTTGTC
Organism: Actibacterium naphthalenivorans; assembly: GCF_014196965.1. Taxonomy (GTDB): domain Bacteria; phylum Pseudomonadota; class Alphaproteobacteria; order Rhodobacterales; family Rhodobacteraceae; genus Actibacterium_A; species Actibacterium_A naphthalenivorans. Next base: position 1,230,189 of record NZ_JACIEQ010000001.1, read on the forward strand.
CCACCAGGCGCCGCCCTGCGGGCCGCCGTCCTGCTGTTCCATGTCTTTCAGACGGAAGCCCAGAAGCACGGCCTTTTTGGCCCACTGGTTCACATGCCACGTGCCATCCGCCTGCTTTTCGGCCACGCGCAGCGTGCCGCTGTCCAGCGCGTTCAGCGTATCCTCGATCGCCTCGCGCGCCGTACCGGTGGTGGCCGGCGTGATCTGGTCGCGGGCGTCCCAGGCGGCTTCGATCGCGGCTTCAAGCTGGGCGTTGGACATCGGGTTCCTCCAAAACGTGACTGGTCTCGTTGCGCCTGAGCCTATAAACGCTGCGGGACGAGGGCGCAATGCAACGGGAGACGGCGATGAAAGACGAAGGCGAACGGGTTTTTCCGGATGCGCATCAGGATGTCGAAACCGCGCGCGAAATCCCCGATACGCCGCAGACGCGGGCGCCCGCCTATCGCCTCGCCTTTACTGATGACGATTTTCTGTGCCGCGACGAATTGCGGCCGGTGCGGCTGCAGCTCGAGCTGATGAAGCCCGAACTCCTGATGCAGGAATACGGGATCGACAGCACTGTCGTTCTGTTCGGCGGCGCGCGCATTCCCGAACCGGCCCGCAAAGACACTGCCCGCACTCAGGCTCTGGCCGAGCTGTCGAAATATTACGCCCAGGCGCGCGAATTTGCCCGGCTGATCACCCTGACAAGCCAGAAAAACGGCGGGCGCGAGAATGTGATCGTCACCGGCGGCGGCCCCGGCGTGATGGAGGCCGGCAACCGTGGTGCGGCCGATGCGGGCGGCGTGTCGATCGGCCTGAACATCGTTCTGCCGCGCGAACAGCAGCCGAACGCCTATGTCACGCCGGATCTTTGCTTCAATTTCCACTATTTCGGCATTCGCAAGATGCATTTCCTGATGCGCGCCAATGCGGTGACGATGTTCCCCGGCGGCTTCGGTACAATGGACGAAATGTTCGAGGCGCTGACCCTGATCCAGACCAAACGGATGAAGCCTGTGCCCTTTCTGCTGTTCGGGCGCGCCTTCTGGGAGAAGGTCATCAATTTCGAGGCCTTGGCCGAGGCCGGCACGATTTCCGAAGAAGATCTGAACCTGTTCCGCTATGTCGAGACGGCGGAAGAGGCTGTCGAGATCATCGAGGCCTGGAAGCACTGAAGGCCGCAGCAACGTAACAGGCACCGAGCGGCGCAGCTTGGGGGTGACAACATGCTCTACCCTGCCGCGGCGGGGTAGAGAGTGGCTTAAAGCCCGGCCTCGGCCTGAATTTCCGCCCGGCTTTTGCGGGCGCGTTCAGTGGCCGATTTCAGCTGTCCGCAGGCGGCCATGATATCTTCGCCGCGCGGCGTGCGAATGGGCGAGGCATAGCCGGCCTTGTAGATGATATCCGCAAAGGCGCGAATCCGCGCCTCGTCCGACCGCTGATAGGGCGCACCGGGCCATTCGTTGAAGGGAATCAGGTTGATCTTCGCCGGGATGCCTTCGATCAGCTTCACCAGCCGCCGCGCATCGGCGTCGCTGTCGTTCACGCCCTTCAGCATCACATACTCAAACGTGATCCGCTCGGAGTTCGAGAGTTTCGGATAGGCCCGCAGCGCGTCGAGCAATGCGGCGATGTTCCACTTCTTGTTGATCGGCACGAGCTTGTCGCGCACCTCGTCGGTGGTGGCGTGGAACGAGACCGCCAGCAAACAGCCGATCTCTTCGGCGGTGCGTGCAATCTCCGGCACCACACCGGAGGTCGACAGGGTGATCCGGCGCCGGCTCAGCGAAATCCCCTCGGGGTCCATCGCGATCTTCATCGCATCACGCACGGAGGTGAAATTGTACAGCGGCTCGCCCATGCCCATCAGCACGATGTTCGACAACAGCCGGGTCTCGTCCTTCGGAGCGCGGCCGATTTCCGGCCATTCGCCCAGATCGTCGCGCGCCAGCATGATCTGGCCGACGATCTCTCCGGCGGTCAGGTTGCGCACCAGCTTCTGGGTGCCGGTGTGGCAGAACGAACAGGTCAGCGTGCACCCCACCTGAGACGAGACACATAGCGTGCCGCGCCCTTCCTCGGGGATGTAAACGGTTTCGACCTCATGCCCGCCGGCGATGCGCACCAGATATTTCCGCGTGCCATCGGAGGAGACGTGCCGCGATACGACCTCGGGCAGCTCGATCACGAAGCGTTCGGCCAGCGTGGCGCGATAGTCCTTGGCGAGGTTCGTCATCACATCGAACTCGCGCACGCCCTTTTGATAGATCCACTGCCAGACCTGCCCGGCCCGCATTTTCGCCTGTTTCTCCGGCGTGCCGGCCTCGATCAGCGCATCGCGCAACTGATCGCGCGTCAGGCCGACAAGGTTCACCTTGCCGCCCTCGGGCTGCTTGCGGGGGATGGTTACGACATCCTGTGTGATGGTCATGGCGCGCGTCTCCGTCGATCAAGTCGCGCTTCATACAGGATTCGGCCGCTCAGTTAAACAACCTTGCGCGGATCATCCGCCACAGTATTTCTGCGCCGCTTCCGAAGCCGCCGTGAACCCGAGAAGCGAGAAGGTATCCTTGGTGATCGTGCCACGCGACGACCGGCCCGTTACAACCGCATCCACCCCGTTCTTCAATGCATCGAGAATCCGCGTGTCATCCTCGGGCAGGGCGAAGGCATATTCGCCATCGGTAAACATCTCGAATTTCTTGTCGCCGATCTCGACGGTCACGAAAGACTCCGGCGCGAACGGATACCCGCCCAGGAACGAGACCTGCCCCAGCACCTTGTCCTTGGGCCGGTAAGTCACGAACAACAGGATGTCACCGCGCCGCACCGCCTTGATGCGGCCGTTCGCATCGGTGTTGACCGTTTCCTTGGGCACCGCCACGCCCCAGCAATCCACCGGCGCCGCCGCCGGCTCGGCGAATACGTTCCAATCGGTCATCACCGCCACACGGTTGGTGGATTCCTGCGCCTGCGCCCCAAGTGCCGCAAATGCCATCGCCGCCGCGACAACCCCGAATTTCGCCCTGAATGTCATGTCGTATACAGCCTCCAGCTGCCCTTGCCTCTGCGCCCGCCAATCCCGCCGTTGCCCGGACCTTTTCGAGTGGCGCGCCGATAGTCTACCCGATATGCGCAGAGTAACGTAAAACCGCCGGTTTATTAAAGCCCCCCCGGCAGAAAATCGCGCAGCCGTGAATCAGGGGGGCCGGCCTGATTGTCAGCACCTAAGGTGCCACGAACGCATCGCGGCTATAGCCCTGCACATACAGCAGCGCGGTCAGATCACCGAAATTGATCCGCACATCGCATTGCGCGGCGACCGACGGCTTGGCATGCAGCGCCACGCCCACCCCCGCCAGCCCCAGCATGCCCAGATCGTTGGCGCCATCGCCCACGGCCATCACATCCGCCGCCGTGATGCCGATACGCGCCGAGATCTCCCGCAGCGCGGCCACTTTCGCATCGCGGCCCAGAATCGGTTCGGCAACACGCCCGGTCAGCTTTCCGTCTTCGATCAACAGGGTGTTGGCGCGGTTCTCGTCAAAGCCCAGCGTCTTTGCCACACGGGCGGCAAAGGCGGTGAACCCGCCCGAGACCAGAACCGCATAGCCGCCATTCGCCTTCATCGTCGCCACCAGCTCCGCGCCGCCGGGCGTATAGGTGATGCGCGTGTTCAGAACGGTGTCTATCACGCCCGCGTCGAGCCCCTGCAAAAGCCCGACCCGCTCTTTCAGCGCGCCTTCGAAATCAAGCTCGCCATTCATCGCGCGGGCGGTGATCTCGGCCACACGCGGGCCGATACCGGCAACGGCGGCCAGTTCGTCGATACATTCCTGCCGGATCATGGTGCTGTCCATATCGGCGATCAGCATCGCCTTGCGCCGCCCCTGAGCCGGTTGCACCACAAGATCGACGCCCAGCTTCTGCAGATCGTCCCACACGGCCCACAGGTTGCCGGGCCGCGAGGGCAGCGCGAATTCGGCGGCGATGCCCGGAGCAAGCCATTTCAACGCGCCGCCGCCCCAGGCGCCGCGCAGCGCCTCTGCCGTTGCAGGCTCCAGATTGCCGGTTTCGGGATTGGTCACAAGGGTGGCGATGAACATGGGCAGTTTCCGATAGTGAACAGGCATGTCGCTTTTCAGCGCTCAGGCGGCGCAATAGCGCAGCTTTCCCTCTTGCGCCAGTGGCCCGACGGACGTATCTGCATCCGCGGGACACCCCTCCCCAACGAGGGGCATATATCTGTAAGGATACCATCAATGGTTATCGAAACCCCGGCCGCGCGCCCGGCAAATCCGCGCTTCTCTTCCGGGCCCTGCGCCAAGAATCCCACCTTTACCCTCGACAAGCTTGCCGACGCGCCCCTTGGCCGCTCGCACCGCGCCGCCGTGGGCAAGGCCAAGCTGAAGGCCGCCATCGAAACGACGCGCGAAGTGCTGGGCATCCCGGCCGACTACCGCATCGGCATCGTGCCCGCATCGGATACCGGCGCGATGGAAATGGCGATGTGGTCGCTGCTGGGCCAGCGCCCGGTGGAAATGCTGGCCTGGGAAAGCTTCGGTGCCGGCTGGGTCACCGATGTGGTCAAGCAGCTGAAACTCGACGCCACCGTGAAAACCGCCGAATATGGCGAGATTGTCGATCTCGCCGGCGTCGATTTCGACAAGGACGTGGTTTTCACCTGGAACGGCACCACCTCGGGCGTGCGTGTTCCCAACGGTGATTTCATTCCCGCCGACCGCGACGGGCTGACGATCTGCGATGCGACATCTGCGGCCTTCGCGATGGATCTGCCCTGGGACAAGCTGGATGTGGCCACCTTCAGCTGGCAGAAGGTTCTGGGCGGCGAAGCGGCGCACGGCATGCTGGTGCTGAGCCCGCGCGCGGTGGCGCGGCTGGAAAGCTATACCCCCGCCTGGCCTCTGCCCAAGATTTTCCGCATGACCAAGGGCGGCAAGCTGATCGAAGGCATCTTCGTGGGTGAAACGATCAACACGCCGTCGATGCTGGCGGTCGAGGATTATCTCGTGGCGCTCGACTGGGCGAAATCCGTGGGCGGGCTGCAGGGCCTGATCGCCCGCGCCGACGCCAATACCGCCGTGATCGCCGATTTCGTGGAAAGCCGCGGGTGGATCGAGTTCCTGGCCGCCGATCCGGCGATCCGCTCGAACACCTCGGTCTGCGTCAAGTTCGCCGATGATCGCATCGCCGATGGCGCGGCCTTCGCCAAAGCCGTCGCCAAACGGCTGGAGGCCGAAGGTGTGGCGCTGGATATCGGCGCCTACCGCGACGCGCCCGCCGGTCTGCGCATCTGGTGCGGCGGCACGGTGGAAACATCGGATGTCGCGGCGCTCATGCCGTGGCTCGACTGGGCGTTCAACGCCGAGATCGCCGCACAGTAACAACATGCTCATCGCTCCCTTTCGGCCCCTCCTCGCCGCGAAAAGGAACCGGAGGGACCGATGAGCCCCCCCTTTCTGCATCCAAAGGAGCCTGAAACCATGGCACCCAAAGTTCTCGTATCCGACAAGCTGTCTGAAACCGCCGTTCAGATTTTCCGCGATCGTGGCATCGACGTGGATTTCGAACCCAACCTCGGCAAGGACAAGGACGCCCTGCTGGCAAAGATCAAGGATTACGACGGTCTTGCGATCCGCTCGGCCACCAAGGTGACCGAAAAGCTTCTGGCCGCCGCCGACAACCTCAAGGTTGTGGCCCGCGCCGGCATCGGGGTGGATAACGTCGATATCCCGGCCGCGTCCAAGAAAGGCGTGATCGTGATGAACACGCCCTTCGGCAACATGATCACCACCGCCGAACACGCCATTGCGATGATGTTCGCCGTGGCCCGCCAGATCCCCGAGGCCAGCGCCTCGACCCACGCCGGCAAATGGGAAAAGTCGAAATTCATGGGCGTGGAGCTGACCAGCAAGGTGTTGGGCGTGATCGGCGCCGGTAACATCGGCGGTATTGTCTGCGACCGCGCCAACGGGCTGCACATGCGTGTCATCGCCTATGACCCCTTCCTGTCGGAGGAACGCGCCGACAAGCTGGGCGTGACCAAGGTGGAGCTGGACGAGCTTCTGGCCAAATCCGATTTCATCACCCTGCACGTGCCGCTGACCGACAAGACCCGGAACATCCTCAGCAAGGAAAACATCGCCAAGACCAAGAAGGGCGTGCGCATCATCAACTGCGCCCGCGGCGGTCTGGTCGATGAGGCCGCGCTGGCCGAGGCGATCAAATCGGGCCATGTGGCCGGCGCCGCCTTCGACGTGTTCGAGGTAGAGCCCGCCACCGACAGCCCGCTGTTCAACCTGCCCAACGTGGTCTGCACCCCGCATCTGGGGGCCTCGACCACCGAGGCGCAGGAGAACGTGGCGCTGCAGGTGGCCGAACAGATGTCGGACTATCTGCTGACCGGCGCCGTGGCCAATGCGCTGAACATGCCTTCCGTCACCGCCGAAGAGGCCAAGGTGATGGGCCCCTGGATCAAGCTGGCCGAGCATCTGGGCGCTTTCGTCGGGCAACTGACCGACGAGCCGGTGAAGGCGATCAACATCCTTTACGACGGCTGCGCCGCCGAGATGAACCTGGACGCGCTGAACTGTGCCACCGTCGCCGGGATCATGAAACCGGCGAACCCGGACGTGAACATGGTTTCCGCCCCGATCATCGCCGAAGAGCGCGGCATCAAGATCAGCCGCACGACTCAGCACAAGCAGGGGGTGTTCGACGGCTACATCAAGCTGACCGTGAAAACGGACTCCCGCGAACGTTCGATCGCGGGAACGGTGTTCAGCGACGGCAAGCCGCGCTTCATCCAGATCAAGGGTATCACGATCGACGCAGAGATCGGGCAGCACATGCTCTACACCACCAACAGGGATGTGCCCGGTATCATTGGCGCTCTGGGCGGAATTCTGGGCGAAAACGGCGTGAATATCGCCAATTTCACCCTTGGCCGGACAGAGAGCACAAGGGACGCGATCGCGCTGCTGTATCTCGACGAACCGATCCCCGAGGCGGTTCAGGAAAAGCTGCGCGCGACCGGGCTGTTCCAGCAGGTGCGGCCGCTGGAATTCGAAGTCGCCTGATCCGCGATTTCATGAACGACGTTCGGGTCCGGCGCAAATCCTTGCGGCGGACCCGTTGCATTTGAAAGGTGGCGGCATGCGAAGCTATGCGATTGGCGATATTCACGGTCATCTCGACAAGCTGATCGAGGTGCAGCGCTGGATTGAAGAAGACAAGGCCCGCCTGGGCGACGCGGATGCCCCCGTGATACATCTGGGCGATCTGGTGGATCGCGGGCCGGACGTGCCCGGCGTGCTGGGGCATCTGGCGCGGGGTCTGTCCGAGGGCGCGCCCTGGATCCTGCTGAAGGGCAACCACGACCGGATGATGTGGCATTTCCTGCAGTCCCCGTCGCAGCCAGACCCGCTGCGGGGCGATCTGAGCTGGCTGCAGCAAAATGTCGGCGGGCGCGAGAGCCTCGCCGCCTATGGCATCGACGTGTCGCCGGACCGCGCGCCAGAACAAATCCATGCCGACGCCCGCGCTCGTGTGCCTGCGGCCCATCTCGATCTGCTGGACGCGCTGCAACCATTCCACCGGCGCGGCGGCACCTTCTTCTGCCACGCCGGCATCCGACCCGGCGTGCCGCTGGACCAACAGGCCGAGGATGATCTGGTCTGGATCCGGGCCCGGTTTCATGACGATCTTCGCGATCACGGCGCGCTGATCGTACATGGCCACACGCCGGTCGCGCAGGTCACGCTCTACCACAACCGCCTGAACCTCGACACGGGCGCGGCCTATGGCGGCCCCCTGTCGGCCGTGGTGATCGAAGATGGCGGCGTCTGGCAGATCACCGCCACCGGGCGCATACCGCTTTCGCCGCAATCCTAGGGCGACCGGGCGCGGCCATCCCCCTTTCACACCAGCGTTAACCATGGATTCACGCTGTTGCGTTTGGATACCTCCGAAAGCCGACAGGGCGGAGGTCAGAATGACGCTGGAAGAGAAACTAGCCATCGAACGGCGCGGACGGCTCGCCGCAGAGCGGCTTCTGGAGCAAAAGAGCCGCGAGCTGTTCGATGCCAACCGCAAGCTGGCGGTTCACGCCCGCAGCCTGTCGGACGAAATCGTGGAAACCAAGCAGGAGGCAGAGGCCCTGCGCGGCCAGAACACCAAGGTTCTGTCAGAGCTCGAGGTGGTCACCCATGCCGTCGCCATCGCCGAACGCCGCCTGTGGGATTCGCTGGAAACGATCCGCGACGGGTTTGCGGTGTTCGACGCCGAAGACAGGATGGTCGCCGCCAACAAGGCCTATCTGTCGATTTTCGACGGGCTGGCCGAAGTGTCGCTCGGGGTGCGCTATTGTGATGTGGCCCGCCTGATCGCGGATGAAGGCATCGTCGATACCGAAGGCCAAAGCCCGGAGGATTGGGCCGCGGCGATGCGGCAGCGCTGGCAACAGGATCCGATCCCCGATCGGGTGATCCGCCTGTGGAACGGCCAATATGTAAAACTGATCGACCGCCGCACACCCGGCGGCGACATCGTATCTCTGAACCTCAACATCACCGAGATGATGCGCATGTGGGCGGCGGTCGAGGCGATTCCCGACGGGTTCGTGCTATACGATCACGACGACCGGCTGGTGATGTGCAACGATCGCTACCGCGAGATCTATGCCGAAAGCGCGCCGGCCATGGTGCCCGGCAGATCTTTCGAACAGATCCTGCGCTACGGGCTGGAACGCGGCCAGTACGAAGAGGCCATCGGGCGCGAAGAAGAGTGGCTGGCCGAACGGATGATCCGCCACCAGCGCACGGATGGCGTTATCGAGCAGGAGCTGGCCGGCGGCCAGTGGGTGCGCATTCTGGAAAAGCGCACCCCCGACGGCGGGTTGGTTGGTCTGCGCGTGGACATCACCGAGCAAAAGCGCCAGCAGCAGGCGCTGGATGAGGCCCGCGTCGCCGCAGAGGCGGCGAACCGCGCCAAATCAGCCTTTCTTGCAAACATGAGCCACGAACTTCGCACCCCGATGAACGGCGTCGTTGGCATGGCCGAGTTGCTGTGCGACACCACGCTGAGCGAAGAGCAAAGGCTCTACGCCGAAACCATCCGCAACTCGGGCGAGGCGCTGCTGACCCTTCTGAACGACGTTCTGGATTATTCGAAGATCGAGGCGGAAAAGCTCCGCCTGCATCCCGAACCGTTCGATATGGAGCGGACGATCCATGAAATCGTCATGCTGCTGCAGGCCAACACGCGCGACAAGCCGCTCGATATCTTCATCGATTACGACATGTTCCTGCCCACCCGGTTTGAGGGAGACAGGGGCCGCATCCGCCAGATCCTCATCAACCTGATCGGCAATGCGGTGAAATTCACCGCAAAGGGCCATGTCCTGATCCGTGTCGTCGGATTCGAGGCCGACACGCCGGGCCATCAACAGCTTCGCATCATTGTCGAGGATACCGGCATCGGCATCGCGCCCGAGATGCAGCAGCATGTCTTCGGCGAATTCAATCAGGTCGAGGAGCAGCAGAACCGGAAATTCGAGGGCACCGGGCTTGGCCTGGCGATCACCCGCCAGCTTGTCGAGTTGATGGATGGCGAAATCTGGCTCGAATCCGAAAAAGGCAAGGGCTCCTGCTTTGGCATCTGCCTGACCCTGCCCATCGCCGAAGACGGCGACTCCGGCCCGGTGACCCTGCCGCCGGGGCTCGGGCGTGTGCTGGTGGTCGACGATCAGGAGATCAACCGCACCATTCTGGACCGGCAGCTCAGCCAGATGAACCTGCAGGTGATCCTGCACCGGTCGGCCACCGAAGCGCTCGAGGCGATGCCGACGGACGGGCCGGTGGATCTGATCATCACCGACCAGCGGATGCCGGGAACCGACGGGCTCGCCTTTGCGCGGGCGCTGCGGGGCGCGGGCTGCGACGCGCCGATCCTGTTGCTCAGCTCCAACCCCGGCGTGCTGCGCGATAGCGGGGCGCAGCCGGATGTCGACATGGTAATGACCAAACCGGTCTTGCGGCGCGCGCTGTTCGGGGCGATCAACGATCTGATTGCGCGCTCGGCGGCAGCGCCCACCCCCCCGCCCGCCCCCCGGCGGATGAAAGTGCTGGCCGCCGAAGACAACCGCACCAACAGGCTGGTCTTCGCCAAGATGGTTCAGACCCTGGATATCGATCTCAGCGTCGCCGAAAACGGGCATCAGGCGCTGGAGGCGTTTCAGACCGACCGGCCCGATCTGATCTTCATGGATATTTCCATGCCGGGGATGGACGGAAAGGCAGCCGCCCGCGCCATCCGCGAGGCCGAGGCCAAGACCGGAGCGGCCCCGGTTCCGATCGTGGCGATGACCGCCCACGCGATGGAGGGTGACGCCGAAGAGATTCTGGCGGCCGGCCTGACCCACTATCTGACCAAGCCGCTCAAGAAAGACCTGATCGTCGGGATGATCCTTGACCACCTGCCGGCGCAGTGCCTGCCGCCACAGCCCGACGACCCGCCCGTGCGTGAACTGGCGGCGGCGGGCGGTGACACGGCGTTGGCTTGAAGACGGGCGTTCAGCCCTCTTCACCATCGCGCAGAAAAACCCAGCGATCCCCTTCGGACAAGGCTGCGCTGAACCGGTAGCCGCCGGTGTCGAAGGCCCGCAGGCTTTCGGGGTCGGTCAGGCGGTGTTCGATGATGAACCGGGCCACCGCCCCGCGCGCCTTCTTGGCGAAGAAGCTGACGATCTTCTGCTGCCCGCCGCGCTGCTCGAGAAATACCGGCGTGATCACGCGTAGCCCGAGCGCCTGCTCCGGCACCGCACTGAAATATTCGACCGACGCGCAATTGACCAGCACGTCGGTGCCGGCCTCCCGCGCTGCCACGTTCAGCGCCTCGGCCAGCCGGTCGCCCCAATACTCATAAAGCGTCGCGCCCCTGTCGGTCTTCAGCCGGCTGCCCATTTCCAGGCGATAGGGCTGGATCGCGTCAAGCGGACGCAACAGGCCGTAAAGGCCTGACAATATGCGCAGATGGCCTTGGGCCCAGCGCAGATCGTCGGCATCCAGCGATGCGGCCTCGAGCCCGGCGTAGGTATCGCCCGCAAAGGCCAGCGCGGCGGGCCGGGTTCTGTCAGCGGCGGGGCCGGAGGCGAAATCGGCGAAACGCTCGGCATTCAGCCGGGCCAGGTTTTCACTGATCCCCATCAGCTTTTGCAGATCGGGCACGCTCAGCGCGCGGGCGACCCCGGCCAGATGGGCGGCGTCTTGCTGAAAGGCGGGCGCGGTGACGGCGTGCCCCTCAACCGGCGAAAAATCCAGACGTTTGGCAGGCGAGACGACAACCAGCATTTGCACCCTTTTATCTGCTCCGGCGCGCAACCTAGCAGAGCGCCGCCGCGCGTCCAGCGCTCAGGCCTCGTGGAGCACCTGCAAAAAGGCCGCACCGAACCGCTCGGCCCGCCGGTCACCCAGAAGCCGCTCCAGCGCGCGGAGGTCACCGGGGCGCGTCTCGGCCACCTTGGCAAGCAGCGATGTCGAACAGCTCAGCGGCTTGTCGATGCCGCCGTCACCACGCGAAAGTTCGGCCTGCACTTCCAGAAGGCGGTCATAAAGGCTAGCCGCCTCGCGCCCCGCCAGCTTGCGCCGCGTGGGATGCAGCGCCGCGGTGCCCTCTCCGGTGATCACCTCGAGGAAGGCCGCGCCGTAGCGTTCGAGCTTTTTCGCGCCGACGCCGCTGATACGCGCCATCTCGTCCAGTGTCTGCGGGCGTTTCTCCGCCATTTCGATCAAGGTGCGGTCATTGAAAATGACATAGGCGGGTGCCTTGGCGGCCTCGGCAAAGGCGCGGCGTTTCGCCTTGAGCGCCGACAAAAGCGGCGCATCCTCCTCCGCGACCAGCGTCTTGACGGCGGGACGCGCGCTGCTGGCCTTGCGGATGGTATCCCGGCGCAGCTCGATCCCCGCTTCGCCGCGCAGGATCGGGCGCGCGGCTTCGGTCATGCGCAGGGCGCCGTGGCGTTCGGGATCGGGGCGCACAAGATCATGCCCCATCATCTGACGGAATATCGCCTGCCACTGGCGGCGGTCGAACTCACGCCCGACCCCGAAGGTGGGCAGCGCATCGTGGCTGCGCGCCTTCACCTTGTCGGTGCCGTTGCCGGTAAGGATGTCGATCAGATGCCCGGCACCGAAGTATTCGCCGGTGCGCAGGATCGCCGACAGCGCCTTGCGCACGGCCTCTGTCCCGTCGAAAGCTTCGGCAGGGCGATCGCACAGGTCGCAAGTTCCGCAGGGTTGCGCCTCTTCGCCGAAATAGCCAAGCAGGGTCTGGCGGCGGCATGTCAGCGCCTCTGCCAGGCCCAGCAGCGCGTTCAGCCGCGCGTGATCGGCCGCGCGACGCTCTGCCGGGGCGGGGCTTTCATCGATCTGCGACCGGCGCAGGCGGATGTCTTCGGGGCCGTAAAGCGTGAGGGTTTCGGCCGGGGCGCCATCGCGCCCGGCGCGGCCGATTTCCTGATAGTAACCTTCGATGGATTTCGGCAGATCGGCATGGGCGACCCAGCGGATATCGGGCTTGTCCACCCCCATGCCGAAGGCGACGGTGGCAACCACGATCAGCCCGTCTTCGCGCTGGAACCGTGCCTCGACCTCGCGTCGCGGCTCCGCCTCCATCCCGCCGTGATAGTGGCAGGCGCTGTGGCCCGCCTCGCGCAGGGCGGCGGCCAGGCTTTCGGTCTTGGCCCGCGTGCCGCAATAGACGATGCCGGACTGGCCCTTGCGGGCATCCGCGAAATCGAGGATCTGGCGGCGTGGGGAATCCTTGACCTCGAACGCCAGGTGGATGTTGGGCCGGTCGAAGCCGCGCAGAAAGGTTTCGGGCTGCACCCCGTCGAACAGCCGGGTCACGATCTCGGCGCGGGTTTCGGCGTCGGCGGTGGCGGTGAAGGCGGCCAGCGGCACGTTCAGGCTGCGCCGCAATTCGCCGATGCGCAGGTAATCGGGGCGAAAATCATGGCCCCACTGACTGACGCAATGCGCCTCGTCCACCGCGATCAGGCTGACGCCGATGCGGCGCAGCAGGTTCAGCGTGCCACCGGCGGAAAGGCGCTCGGGCGCCATGTAGAGCAGTTTCAGCACGCCTTCGTCGAGGGCGCGAAACACCTCTTCGGTTTCTTCTTCGGTATTGCCGGAGGTCAGCGCCCCCGCCGCCACGCCCGCCTCGCGCAGCCCGCGCACCTGATCGCGCATCAGCGCGATCAGCGGCGAAATCACGACCGTCACCCCGTCGCGGCACAGCGCGGGAAGCTGAAAGCACAGCGATTTGCCGCCGCCGGTGGGCATGATCGCCAGCGTATGTTGCCCGGCCATGACCGCATCGACGATCTCGGCCTGGCCGGGGCGGAATTCGGAGAATCCGAAGACGGATGAAAGAAGCTCTGCTGCGCCTGGCATGGGACCTGCGGGATTTTAGGCAAACTGCTCTGTTTTGCCAGACTCTCCCACGTTAGGAATCCGCGAACAAGGCCTCAGGCGAAAGAGTAGAGATTATTGCCGATGACGATGCGCAGCGCATAGATGCCGACCAGCACGATCAGCGGCGCCAGATCCAGCCCGCCGGTGTTGGGCAGGATGCGGCGGATCGGGGCGTAGATCGGCTCCAGCAGCCGGTTCAGCCCGTCCCAGATCTGCGCGACCAGCGGCTGACGCAGGTTCAGCACCTGAAAGCTGATCAGCCAGCTCATGATGATCTGGACAATGATGACGAACCAGACGATGTCGAGTATCAAAAGCAGGATTTGCAGGATCGAGAGCATGGGCAAGGGTCTTTCTGAGCCAGAGTTGCCCAAGAGGTAAGCGTAAGGGCCTGCGGTGACAACCATCTAACGCGACGTAGCGGATTGACCTTTGGCAGGGCAAGCCCAGTCTTTCGCCAAAAGGAGACAGCATTGTACCCGTTTCTGCGCCTTTTCAAGGAGATGATGGTTCACCGCAACGGCCCTGCCCTGCCGCTGTGGGGCACCCATGTCTCGTACCATGTCTGCTGGCCCTGGGATATCGACCCGTGGCGAGAGCTGAACAACGGCCGCACCCTGACGCTCTATGATCTGGGCCGCTTGCCGGCGGCCGCGCGGGCCGGCCTTGTCGCCGTGCTGCGGCAGAAACGCTGGGGCATGACAATGGCCGGGGTTTCCGTTCGGTATCGCCGTCGGGTGCGCCTGTTCGACAAGATCGAGATGCGGACCCGTTTCGTCGGCTGGGATGCCCGGTTTTTGTATGTCGAGCAGTCGATGTGGAAAGCCGACGAATGCACCAGCCACGCGCTCTACCGTGTCGCGGTGACCGATGCGAACGGCATTGTCGCGCCCGCCCGCGTGCTGGCCGCGATGGGCGAAGATACGATCCCGCCCGAGATGCCCGGCTGGGTCACCGCCTGGATCGCCGCCGAGGCCGAACGCCCCTGGCCGCCACAGCGGTAGCCACGCCAAGCCCCTTGCGCCGCCGGTGGTTTGCCGCTCAAATCGCCTCGGGCAAGGGCGGGGAACGGTGTGATGGCGCATGGGTCGGCGAAACGGCGCATCTGGGGATGGTGTTTCTTCGATTGGGCCAGCCAGCCCTATAACACCCTGCTCATCACCTTCATCTTCGGCCCCTATGTGAAAGAGATGCTGGGCAGCGGCACGGCGGCCCAGACCGCATGGGGCTATGGCGTCGGGGCTGCGGGCATCCTGATCGCGCTGCTGGCGCCGGTTCTGGGTGCGATCGCCGACCGGGCAGGCGGGCGGATGCGGTTCATCTGGCTGTTCTCGCTGCTCTATTTTGCCGGTGCCTGGGGCCTGTGGTGGGCCGCGCCCGGCAGCTTTCACCTGCCGCTGGTTCTGCTTTCCTTCGGCATCGGCCTGATCGGGATGGAATTCGCCACCATCTTCACCAATGCCATGCTCCCCGATCTCGGCCCCCGCGAAGAGATCGGGCGCATCTCCGGCTCCGGCTGGGCGTTCGGCTATCTGGGCGGGGTGCTGTCACTCGCCGTGATGCTGGTGTTTTTCGCCGAAAGCGCCACAACAGGCAAAACGCTGATCGGCATCGCCCCGGTGCTGGGGCTGGATGCGGCGATGCGCGAAGGCACCCGCGCCGTCGGCCCGTTCACGGCGCTGTGGTTCGCGGTTTTCATGGTGCCGTTCTTTCTATGGGTGCGCGAGCCGCGCCACCCGGAGGCGCTGACCATCGTGCAGGCCGTCCGCTCCGCCCTGCCCGAGCTGCGCCAGACCCTGCGCCACCTGCCCGACAACCGCAGCCTGTTCGCCTATCTGGGATCGTCGATGTTCTACCGCGACGCGCTGAACGGCATGTATGCCTTTGGCGGCATCTATGCGGCGGGCGTGCTGGAATGGTCGGTCGTGGATGTGGGGATCTTCGGGATCATCGCGGCGATCACCGGCGCCGTCTTCGCCTGGCTCGGCGGCCGGGCCGACGCGCGGTTCGGCCCGAAGCCGGTGATCTTCGCCACCGTCCTGGTGTTGACAGGGGTCGCCATCGCGGTGGTCTTTGTATCGCGCAGTTCGGTGCTGGGCATCGCGGTGCCGGCCGGCTCCGCCTTGCCCGACATCGCCTTCTATATCCTTGGGGCGCTGATCGGGGGCGCCGGGGGGGCGCTGCAATCGGCCAGCCGTACGATGATGGTGCACCAGGCCCCCGCCGGCCGCGTTACCGAAGCCTTCGGCCTTTACGCCCTGGCCGGCAAGGCCACGTCTTTTGTCGCCCCGATTTCCATCGGTATCGCCACCGATCTGAGCGGAAGTCAGCAATTGGGCATCACCCCGCTGATCGCCCTCTTTCTTATCGGGCTGTTTTTGCTACTCTGGGTGAAACCAGAAGGCGAACGAGCAGAAGAATGGTCCGCACCCTCTCCGCAATTGCCCTGATCCTGGGGCTTGTCAGTCCTGTTTGCGCGCAGGAAAAGGCCAATCAGCTTTTCGGCGCCAAAAGGACGGCGTCGGCCCATGTGCCCGCGGCGATCGGCACCTATGCCAAGGGCTGCGGCGCCGGGCTGATGCAACTGCCCGAAACCGGCCCGACATGGCAGGCGATGCGGCTGAGCCGCAACCGCAACTGGGGCCACCCCGAGATGATCGCCTTCATCCAGAGGCTCGGCGCCGAGGCCACGCGCCACGGCTGGGCCGGGCTCTACATCGGCGACATCAGCCAGCCGCGCGGCGGCCCGATGACAAGCGGCCACGCCTCGCATCAGATCGGGCTGGACGCGGATATCTGGATGCTGCCACCCAAACGGCTGAACCTGAGCCGCAGCGACCGCGAGAAGATCAGCTCGCTGAACGTGCGCAGTGCCGATCAGCGCAGCGTCAACGGCAATTTCACGCGGGCCCATTACAACATCCTGAAAGCCGCCGCATCAGACCCGGCGGTAGACCGGATTTTCGTGACCCCGCCCGTCAAGATCGAGATGTGCAAGACAGCGCGCCGGGCCGACAGGGCCTGGCTTCAGAAGATCCGCCCGCTTTACGGCCACAACACCCATTTCCACATACGCCTGAAATGCCCTGCGGGATCGGCCTTCTGCCAGACGCAAAGGCCCAGCGTGGCAGAGCTTTCCAAAGGCGGCGACGGCTGCGACGAGACGTTGCAATGGTGGGTGACCGATTATCTGAACCCACCCAAGACACCCGCCAGCCCCCCGGCCCCCAGAAAGCGCGGCGCGCGGGATTACACGATGGAAGACCTGCCCGGGCAATGCGCCCAGGTTCTGGCCGCACGCTGATGGTTTCCGCCCCCGTTTCGGCGAAATACCGGGTTGATTTCCGGTTTTACGGGCGCTAGCAGGGCGCGTTCGCCGCCTTGGCGGCCAAGTCTCCGCAACCTTGTAAAAACGGATCAACCTGATGACCCGCACTCTTCTTCCCGGCGTTCTCGCCATGGCCGCCATCGTCGTGGCCTCCAACATTCTGGTGCAGTTCCTGTTCGGACAATGGCTGACCTGGGGCGCCTTTACCTATCCCTTCGCCTTCCTCGTCACCGATGTGATGAACCGCGTCTACGGCGTGGGGCCTGCCCGCAAGGTCGTGGCCGCGGGGTTCGTGGTGGGGGTGATCTGCTCGCTGATCGGAACGCAGATCATGGGCGAGTTCGGCCCGCTGGTGACGCTGCGCATCGCGCTGGGATCGGGGCTCGCCTTTCTGACGGCGCAGATGCTGGACGTGGCGATTTTCAACCGGCTGCGCGAAGGCAAATGGTGGCGGGCGCCGCTGGCATCAACGCTGGTGGGATCTTCGGTCGATACGGCGATCTTCTTTTTTGTCGCGTTTTCAGGGGCTTTGACCGTTCTGGAGCCCGCCAACGACGTCAGCTGGGCCAATGAAACCCTGCCGCTGTTGAGCGTGGGACCGATGGTGCCGCTGTGGGTTTCGCTGGCATTTGCGGACTGGCTTGTCAAACTTTCGCTCGCTTTGTTGGCACTTGCGCCATTTCGCCTAATTGTTGGGCGCCTTATTCCACGGGTTGCGTGAAAAGTTTTGACAAACACTAAATATGTGGCACCCTACCTGTAACGGCAGCAGCAGAAAGGAGGTGGTCCAGTGTCTAGAGTGATATTGGAGAGAGGTGTCCGAACAGTTGGGGAGGCCGTGACCTGAAGGCAATCCGGAAGGTCGAACATCCCTGATTGGGCTTTGCTCTAACTGGCCCATCTCCCAAGATACTCGAAGGGCTGCCGACTTCCGGCAGCCCTTTTGGTTTGGCCCCCGCCCCTGTACGCTTGGTACCATTCGCCCCCCGGTTCGGTACAAATCCCCCATGCTGCGCATCAACGACAAGATCACCATCGAAGACTGGGAATTGACCGAGGTGTTTTCCCGCGCCTCGGGCCCCGGCGGGCAGAATGTGAACAAGGTGTCAACGGCGGTGGACCTGCGGTTCGAGGCCGAGCGCAGCCCCAACCTGCCCGGCCCGGTCAAGACGCGGCTGCGCCGGCTGGCCGGGCGCCGCTGGACCAAGGACGGCGCGCTGGTGATTCAATGCGACGAAACCCGCAGCCAGGCCCGCAACCGCGAGATCGCGCGCGAGCGGCTGGCGGAACTGATCACCAAAGCGCTGGTCGCGCCGAAACGCCGGGTGCCGACAAAGCCGACACTGGGCGCGAAGAAGCGGAGACTGAAGGCGAAAAAGGTGCGGGGGGAAGTGAAGGCGATGCGCGGGAAGGTGAGCGGGGAGGAGTGAGGAACTTCTTGTAGTAGCTGACGATGCCACTTCTATGTCTTGAATTCTTCACGAGTGGTCGTGGAGAATTACCTGTCGGCCTCACTATGTAGTTGAACGCACTTGACTCATGGTTCACTCCATGACTGCATGATTGAACCTTTACCCGACAAAGGTTCAATTAAGTTTCGACGCATTTAACTCAAGGTGCAACATGGATGCGACATTGTTCAACCAACAGAAGACTGGCAAACTTGTTGCTACCATAGAAGGGATGTCAGCATTTGTTCCGCATCCGCTTCCACCTGAAATCGAACTCGCTTGCCTGATCGACGAATTCGGCGAGGCGTCGGCCGCACTTGGTGGCCTGAATCGCATTGGTAGTACGATTTTGAACCCGTATATGGTTATCAGGCCGCTGCAAAGAAATGAAGCTCTTCGTTCTTCAGCAATGGAAGGCACCTTTTCTACAGCTGATAATCTGGCGATTGTTGAGGCACTGGACAGCGGAAGCGGAAGTAACGCCGACCGCGAGGTGTACAACTATATTCGCGCAATTGATTATGCCATCGAACAAACAAAAACACTTCCAATATCGCACCGCGTCGTCAAGGGAATGCACTCAGTTCTATTGTCTGGGGCCACAAAACCTAGGGGAGCCAATAAGCGGCCGGGGGAGTACAAAATTCACCAAAACTGGATTGGTGCATTAGATATCAGGGATGCCCGCTTTATTCCTCCACCGCCGAATGAAGCAATACAATGTATGGATGATCTGGAGGCATTCATAAACAAAGACACAGCTGGATTGCCAGCTCTGATCGCGGCAGGACTCGTCCACTATCAGTTTGAAACGATACACCCATTCGGTGACGGTAACGGACGTGTGGGCAGAATGTTGATAACTTTGCAACTTCTTCTCAAGGGGTTGCTTGATGCGCCTCTGCTTTATGTAAGCCCATACATTGAGAGAAACAAAGATGAGTACATTGATGCGATGTTCGCCGTTTCGTCCAAGGGAGATTGGATAAGGTGGCTTCGCTATTTCCTCCGGGCTGTAAAAATTTC
Organism: Actibacterium naphthalenivorans; assembly: GCF_014196965.1. Classification (GTDB taxonomy): domain Bacteria; phylum Pseudomonadota; class Alphaproteobacteria; order Rhodobacterales; family Rhodobacteraceae; genus Actibacterium_A; species Actibacterium_A naphthalenivorans. The sequence continues at coordinate 1,249,472 of NZ_JACIEQ010000001.1, forward strand.
ATCCAACGAAACCATCAATACAATCATCAAGCTCAACGAATTACGTGATCGCTATCGCAGCACAATACAGCAGAAGACAAAGTCCGTCTCTGCAATAACCATCTGCGATCACCTTTTTGAACGGCCAGTAGTTTCCATTTCAGATGCTGCAAAAGTTTCGGAAACCAGTTACCAATCGGCCAAGAAGAATATTGACCAACTGGTGAAACTCGGCATTATCTCACCGGTTCCAGGATTTGAGAATCCAAAACTCTTCTGGTCAAAAGCAGTCATCGATATTTCAGACGGCCGCCTGGACCACTAAACCACAACCTCCCGCGCGACCTGTTCGCCGACGCCGAACACCCGTTTGTAGCGTGCGATCTCATCTGCCGGGCCCATCGCCTTCAGCGGGTTGTCCGACAGTTTCACCGTGGGCCGCCCGTTGGCCGAAACCGCCTTGCACACCAGTGAAAACGGCGCCAGCGCGTCGTCCGTCACCAGCCCGCGGAAATCGTTGGTCAGCAGCGTGCCCCAGCCGAAGCTGACCTTCACCCGCCCCTGAAACTGCGCTTGAAGCGTCACGATCTTGTCCACGTCCAGGCCGTCGGAGAAGATCACCAGCTTTTCGCGCGGGTCTTCGCCGCGATCCTGCCACCAGCGGATCGCCATTTCGGCACCCTCGGCCGGATCGCCGCTGTCGATCCGCACCCCCGTCCAGGAGGTCAGCCAGTCGGGCGCGTTGCGCAGGAAGCCTTCGGTGCCGTAGGTGTCGGGCAGGATGATGCGCAGGTTGCCCTCATGCTCCTGATGCCAGTCGGCCAGCACCTGATAGGGGGCCTGGGCCAGCTCGGCGTCGCTGTCGGCGAGCGCGGCATAGACCATGGGCAGCTCATGGGCGTTGGTGCCGATCGCCTCGACCTCGCGGTGCATGGCGATCAGGCAGTTCGAGGTGCCGACGAACTTGTCGCCCAGCCCCTCCATCAGCGCCTGAACGCACCAGTCCTGCCACAGGAAGGAATGCCGGCGGCGGGTGCCGAAATCGGCGATGCGCAGCTTGTCGATGCCGCGCAGCTGCTCGACCTTTTCCCACAGCTTGGTCATGGCGCGGGCGTAGAGCACCTGAAGCTCGAACTTGCCCATGTGCTGCAGCACGGCACGGCCGCGCAACTCCATCAGCACGGCGAGCGCCGGAACCTCCCACAGCATGACCTCGGGCCATGCGCCTTCGAAGGTAAGCTCATACTGGCCGTCGCGTTTTTCAAGGTGATAGGGCGGAAGCTGCAGCCCCTCGAACCATTCCATGAAATCGGAGCGGAACATCTGGCGCTTGCCGTAGAACATGTTGCCGCGCAGCCAAGTGCTTTCGCCGCGCGACAGGCGCAGGGTGCGGATATGATCGAGCTGTTCGCGAAGCTCTCCCTCATCGATCAGCTCGGCCAGGCGGATGGTTTTGGTGCGGTTGATCAGGCTGAAGCTGACCTGGGTGTCGGGCTTGTTGTGGAACACCGACTGGCACATCAGCAGCTTGTAGAAATCCGTGTCGATCAGCGACCGGACGATGGGGTCTATCTTCCATTTGTGATTATAGACCCGGGTCGCGATATCCACCATGCTCAGGCGTCCAGCACGATACCGGCGTCGAGCATACCGTCGCGCGCGTCTTCGAGGCTGCCGTCAAGGTCGATCGCGCGGCAGGCGCCTTCCAGAACGGTAACGTTATAGCCCAGCTTGACCGCGTCGAGCGCCGAGTATTGCACGCAGAAATCGGTGGCCAGCCCGACCAGCGTGACAGAGGTGACGCCGCGCACGTCGAGATAGCCGTCAAGGCCGGTGGGGGTTTCGTGGTCATTCTCGAAGAACGCCGAATAGCTGTCGATACCGGGGCGGAAGCCCTTGCGCAGGATCAGGTCGGCGGCGTCGGTGTTCAGATCGGGGTGGAAGGCCGCGCCCGGCGTGCCCTGAATGCAGTGGTCGGGCCACAGGATCTGGCCGCCATAGGGCATATCGACCACCTCGAACGGGGCCTTGCCCTCATGCTGGCTGGCAAAGGAGGAATGGTTGGCGGGGTGCCAATCCTGGGTGAAGACCTTGACGTGGAATTCCTCGAGCAGCGTGTTGATGCGGGGCAGGATGGCGTCTCCGTCGGGCACGGCGAGCGCGCCGCCGGGGCAGAAATCATTTTGCACGTCGATCACGATCAGGGCTTCATTGGCGGGTCGCATGGGGCAGCTCCGTTGGTTCCCTTACTTTGCTAAGCAGCGCATGCGCCCACGTCAATGGCGGGACGCTTGCACCCCGTGACGGGTTTTGCTAAGCGCGGCGCTCTTTCGTGGGGGCGGAACATGGCGGCGCTTGGCATAGACTTCGGCACTTCGAACACCGCGGCGGCGGTGGCCGAGCAGGGGCGCCCGCGTGTCATCGCGCTGGAACCCGGGCAGAGCACGATGCCCACGATCGTGTTTCTTGATTTCGACCGGCGCGAGGTGCTTTACGGCAGTAAGGCGGCGGAGGCGCTGATCGAGGGGCGCGAGGGGCGCTTCATGCGCTCGTTGAAAAGCATTCTGGGCACGCCGCTGGCACGCGAGACCCGGCATGTTCTGAACGAGCGCATGACCCTGATCGACATCATTGCCCGGTTTCTGGCCGAGGTGAAAGCGCGTGCCGAGGCCGCCACCGGCACCACGTTCGACACCGCCGTTTCGGGCCGCCCGGTGCATTTTCACAGCCATGCCCCCGCACGCGACCGGCAGGCGCTGGAAGATCTGACCGAAGCCTATGCCCGCGCCGGGTTTCGCGCCGTTCGCTTCTTGCCCGAGCCGGAGGCGGCGGCGCTGGCCGGGGGCGGGGCGGGGCGCGGGTTGATCGTGGATATCGGCGGCGGCACCTCGGATTTCACGGTATTCGACGCGGCGCAGGGCGAGGTGACGATTCGCGCCAGCCACGGGGTGCGCCTCGGCGGCACCGATTTCGACAAGGCGCTGAGCCTTGCCCATGTGATGCCGCTGCTGGGCATGGGCGCGGAGCTGCGCAAGGACATGGGGCCGGGCACCGTTACCGCGCCGGTTTCGATCTTCACCGAACTGGCCAGCTGGGAGAAGATCCCGTTTCTCTACAGCGCGGATCTGTTGCGCGACGTGCGCCGGATGGAGCGTCAGGCGCTGACGCCGCGCCTGTTCACCCGGCTGGGCGAGGTGCTGGAGATGCATCTGGGCCATGATGTGGCCTATGCCGTCGAGGCCGGGAAGATCGCCGCGAACGGCAACCGGGCCGGCGCGATCGACCTGAACGTGGTGGAAAAGGGACTGAGGCCGCTGCTGGCGCCCGCCGATCTGGCGCGCGATCTGGCCGGGTTCGCCCATGAGATCCGCCAGACCGCGGCCGAAACGCTGGCCATGGCCGGGTGCGGGCCGGAGGCGATCGACCGGGTGGTGTTTGTGGGCGGATCGAGCCTGATGGCGGTTGTGCGCGCCGCGATCGGGGCGTTGCTGCCGGATGCCGAGCAGGAAACATCAGAGGTGTTCACCGCCGTGGTCGATGGGCTGGCCCTTGCGGCGGGCGGCGCGGGCCGGGATTGATCCGCCACGGAATTGGGCCTATCTGAGCGTCATGTTCACCGTTGCCGCGCTTTATCATTTCACCCGTTTCGCCGACCCCGCCGCGCTGCAGGGGCCGCTGTTGGCGACCTGCGAAAAGGCCCGAACCACCGGATCGCTGCTGCTGGCCGCCGAGGGGATCAATGGCACGATTGCCGGCGATCGGGGCGGAATAGACACGGTGCTGGCCCATATCCGCGCCCTGCCCGGCTGTGCCGACCTGGAGTGGAAGGAAAGCTCTGCCACCAACAAACCGTTCGGTCGCATGAAGGTACGCATCAAGCGCGAAATCGTGACAATGGGCCAACCCGACGTGGACCCGCGCGCGCGCGTCGGCCACTACGTGGCACCCGAAGACTGGAACGCGCTGATCGCGGCGCCCGATGTGGCGGTGATCGACACGCGCAACGATTACGAAGTGTCGATCGGCACGTTTCAAGGCGCGATAGACCCTGAAACCCGCGCCTTCCGCGACTTTCCGGCATGGTGGGAACAGAACAAGCAGCGGTTCCACAACAAGCGGATCGCAATGTTCTGCACCGGCGGCATCCGCTGCGAGAAATCCACCAACTATCTGCTGGGTCAGGGGGTGGAGGATGTGTTCCACCTGAAGGGCGGCATTCTGAAATACCTCGAGGAAGTGCCGCAGGAAGAGAGCCTGTGGCAGGGCGAATGCTTTGTATTTGACGAGCGGGTATCGGTGGGCCACGGCCTGATCGAGGGGCCGCACGGGCTGTGCCGGGCCTGCCGCCGGCCGCTGACGCCCGAGGATCTGACACGGGCGGAGTATGAGGAAGGCGTAAGCTGCCACCGCTGTATCGGCGAGAATTCCGAGGAACGGCGGGAGCGGTTCCGCGAACGGCAAAAGCAGATCGCGCTGGCGAAGGCGCGGGGGGAGCGGCATCTGGGGGCGAAGCGCTAGCGCCCCGCCCCTTTAACCTTGCGGTCCGCCGCGCCGGTCAGAAATCCAGATTTTCCACATTCAGCGCGTTGATCTGGATGAACTCCCGCCGGGGTTCGACGACATCGCCCATCAGCTTGGTGAAGATATCGTCGGCGTCGGCCATATCCTCGACCCGGACCTGCAGCAATGTGCGCGCCTCCGGGTCCAGCGTGGTTTCCCACAGCTGGTCGGGGTTCATCTCTCCCAGCCCCTTGTAGCGCTGCAGCGACAGGCCCTTTTCGCCTTCGGTCAGGATCGCGTTCAGCAGGTCGGTGGGGCCGTAGATCACCTGCTCGCGGTCCTTGCGGACCAGATGCGCCGGATCGGTATAGTGATCGCGCGTGGGTCTGGAGGCGTCGGACAGCCGCCGCGCCTCGCCCGAGCGCAACACCGCACCGTCGAGCGAGCGGACCTCCTCGACCCCGCGCAGCACGCGGGTCAGGCGGATGCCGTGATCCTGCGTGATGCGGCCGTTCCAGCCGCGCTCATATTCCACCGCCACCAGATCGAGCCGCTTGGCCACCGTATCGGCGACCTGCTGCAGATCGCTGTCGGCGCGGCCCGCGTCAAAGGCGCCGGCCAGCGCGGCCTGTTCCAGGATGTGGCGCGGATAATGGGTCGGGAAGGCGTCGAGCACCCGGCGGAAGGCGCGCGCGCCTTCGACGACGCGGGCCAGATCGGCCCCGGCGATCTCCTCGCCGCCGGCAAGCCGGAGCAGCGCCCCCTCGACCCCCATCTGGATCAGGTAATCCTCGAGCGCGAGCTGGTCCTTGAGATACACCTCGGACCGGCCCCGGCTGACCTTGTAGAGCGGCGGCTGCGCGATATAGAGATAGCCCCCCTCGATCAACTCGGGCATCTGCCGGAAGAAGAAGGTCAGCAGCAGGGTGCGGATATGCGCGCCGTCCACGTCGGCGTCGGTCATGATGACGATCTTGTGGTAGCGCAGCTTGGAGATGTCGAACTCGTCCCGCCCGATGCCGGTGCCGAGCGCGGTGATCAGCGTGCCGATCTCCTGGCTGCTCAGCATCCTGTCGAACCGGGCGCGCTCCACGTTCAGGATCTTGCCGCGCAGGGGCAGAACCGCCTGATTGTGGCGCGACCGGCCCTGTTTGGCCGAACCGCCGGCGCTGTCACCCTCGACCAGGAACAGCTCTGACAGGGCGGGGTCCTTCTCCTGGCAATCGGCCAGCTTGCCGGGCAGGCTGGCGACATCCATCGCCGTCTTGCGCCGGGTCAGCTCGCGCGCCTTGCGGGCGGCCTCGCGGGCCAGCGCCGCCTCGACGATCTTGCCGACGATCTGGCGCGCCTCGGCGGGGTGTTCCTCGAACCATTCAGAGAGCTTTTCGTTCACCAGCCCCTCGACCGCGGGCCGCACCTCGGAACTGACGAGCTTGTCCTTGGTCTGGCTGCTGAACTTGGGATCGGGCACCTTGACCGACAACACGCAGGTCAGCCCCTCGCGCGCATCGTCGCCGGTGAAGTTGACCTTTTCCTTCTTGGCGATGCCGCTGCTCTGGGCATAGGCGTTGATCGTCCGGGTCAGCGCGCCGCGAAAGCCCGCCAGATGGGTGCCGCCATCGCGCTGCGGGATGTTGTTGGTAAAGGGCAGCACGTTTTCATGGTAGCTGTCGTTCCACCACATCGCCACCTCGACGCCGATGCCGTCCTTCTCGCCGGTCATGAAGATCGGATCAGGCATGACCGGCACCTTGGAGCGATCCAGATAGCGGACGAATTCCTGCACGCCGCCCTCGTAGAAAAGCTCGGTCTTCAGCGGCTCGACGGGGCGTTCATCCTCCAGGATGATCCGCACACCCGAATTCAGGAACGCCAGCTCGCGCAGCCGGTGCTCCAGCGTCTTGAAACTGTACTCGAGATTGGAAAACGTATCGGTCGAGGCCATGAACCGCACCTCGGTGCCCTTGCGGCCGTCGGCATCGCCGACCACCCGCAGATGCTCGACCGTATCACCATGCTCGAACCGGGCGAAATGCTCCTTGCCATCGCGCCAGATCCGCAGCTCCAGCCAATCGGAAAGCGCGTTCACCACCGAAACGCCGACCCCGTGCAAGCCGCCCGAGACCTTGTAGGAGTTCTGATCGAACTTCCCGCCGGCATGAAGCTGGGTCATGATGACCTCGGCCGCCGAAACGCCCTCTTCCTCATGCAGGCCGACGGGAATGCCGCGGCCGTTGTCATGAACCGAAACGGAACTGTCGGCGTGAATCTTCACATTCACCGCATCGGCATGGCCGGCCAGCGCCTCGTCGATACCGTTATCGACGACCTCATACACCATGTGGTGCAGGCCAGAGCCGTCGTCCGTATCCCCGATATACATGCCGGGGCGTTTGCGGACGGCCTCCAACCCTTTGAGAACCTTGATGGAATCGGCGCCGTATTCTTCGGGCGCGGGGGCGTTTTCCGCCATGCAGAGCTTCCTTCGTATTTTTGTCATTTTATACGAAATTCTGGGGGGGATGTCACGCGTGACACACAAGATTTGGTGTCATGTGAAGGGAATAACAAGCCCGACAAGGATCAGCAGCGATCCGGCGATGACATTGGTCCGCCGCAGCGCGCCCGGCGAGGCCAAAAGCCGCCGCGCACGATCGACGAACAGGGCGAAACACAGGTTGCCGGCAAAGGGCACCAGCATCGAAATTGCGACGATCGCGGCCATGTCCGGCCCGGTTATCGTGGTCAGATCGAAAAACCCCGGCAGCACGCCCATGTAGAACAGGATCGCCTTGGGATTGCCCAGAATCACCGCGAGCCCGGCCAGAAACCCCGCCCACATGCCGGGCCGCGTCAGGCGGCTGTCGGTGGCGATGGATTTGTCGGCGTTGCGGATCAGAACGATCCCCATCAACAGGAACACGCCCGAGGCGACAAAGCGCAGCACGGTCATGAATCCGGCAAAGACAGAGACGATCCAGCTTACTCCGAAGATCGCCAGAAGCGGCCAGAGCGCATCGCCGATCACCACCCCCAGCGCCAGCGGCCAGGCGGCGGGAAACCCGCCCGAAAGCGCCCGCGCGGTCAGCGCCACCCAGACCGGGCCGGGGGTGAAGAACAGGATGACAAGCGCCCCGGCGTAAAGCGCGAGGTCGGTGGCGGTGACGGTCATGGCGCCTCCGGCAGGGTCAGGCTGCCGTCCTCGCTCAGCGGCCAGAACGGGTTCATCGCAACCTCCCACACATGGCCGTCGGGATCGGCGTAATAGCCCGAATAGCCGCCCCAGAACACCGCCTCCGGCGCCTTCAGCGGCGCGGCCCCGGCGGCCAGCGCGGCGGCAAAGGCGGCATCCACCTCTTCCCGCGTCGTGAAATTCTGCGCCAGCGTCATGGCGCCGGTGCCCAGCGCGGCATCGGGCCGGCCCTGATCGGCGGCCAGCGCGGCGCGACCGAACAGGCCCAGCGCCATGCCGTTCATCTGATAGAACAGCACGCCCTCCTGCGCCTGCGCGGGCACCCAGCCCAGGGCGGCGTAAAACGCCTTTGACCGCTCAAGATCATCCACGCCAAGGGTGATCAGCGTCACGCGCTGCGGGATCATGGGGCTGTCCTTTCCTCGATGCGGCTGGTGCCGCCCTCCTCGGTCACTTCGAAATATTGCGCCCGATCGGCCAGCGCGTCGAACAGCTCCGGCCCGGTGCCGGTCATCCAGGCCTGCGCGCCCAATGCACAGATCTCGTCATAAAGCGCGGCACGGCGCGCGCCGTCCAGATGCGCCGCGACCTCATCCAGCAGCAACAGCGGCGGCGCCCCGAAATCCTCGGCCAGCGCACGAGCATTGGCCAGAATCAGCGAAATCAAAAGCGCCTTCTGCTCGCCGGTGGAACATTGCCGCGCGGCCACGCCCTTGGCGGCATACACCGCCTCCAGATCCGCGCGATGCGGCCCGGTCAGGGTGCGCCCGGCAGAGAGATCCCGCGCGCGGCCATCCGAAAAGGCGGCGGCCAGCGCCTCTTCCCCGGCAGGCACATCCGCGCCCTCCGGCCCCGGGATAGCCAGCGCCGCCACCGGAAAGGCGGTTTCCGCCCCCTCCTGCGCCGCCGCGATCCGCGCCAGCGCCGTGCTCCGGTTTCGCTGAATCGCCGCCCCGGCCCTGGCCATCTGCGCCTCCAGCGCCCCGTACCACGCCGCGTCGCGCACCTGATCCTTCAACAGCCGGTTGCGCTCGCGCATCGCTTTTTCATAGGTCAGTGTCACCTCGCCATGACCTGGCTCGAAGCTCAGGGTCATGCGGTCCAGAAACCGCCGCCGCCCCTCGGCCCCCTCGATCCACAGGCGGTCCATCGACGGCACCAGCCACAACACCCGCGCGATCCGGCCCAGCGCAGCTTGCGCCGCGGCCTTGCCGTCGATCCTGACCGAACGCGCGGCGCCGGACTCGGCCCAGGTCTCCACCTCATGGGTCTGATGCAGGCTGTGCAGCTGCGCGGTGATCTTCCAGCCCAGCGCCTCGGGCTGGCGGGCGATCTCCTCCGCCGCCGCCCGGCGCAACCCGCGACCGGGAGACAACAGCGAAATCGCCTCCAGAATATTGGTCTTGCCCGCCCCGTTGGGTCCGTAGATCGCCACCGGCCGCCCGTCCACCGACAGCGCCGCCGCCTTGTGCGACCGGAAATGCGACAGGGTCAGACGGGTCAGGGCAAGGCCGGGCATGGGGTGCCCTTCATCTTTCAACAAGTATCCCCGCCGGAGGCAAGAAAGTTAAACGCGCATCGGCATCACGACATAGACCGCCGATGTATCATTGCCCTCGCGCATCAGGGTCGGGTCGCCGGCCGAGTTGAACAGGAACACCGCATTCTCGCGATCCACCTGGCTGGCGATCTCCAGCAGGTATTTGGCGTTGAACCCGATCTCCAGCCGCTCGTCGGCATAGGCCACGGCCAGCTCCTCTTCCGCGGCGCCCGCGTCCGGCGCGTTGACCGAGAGAATCAGCCGGTCCTCGTCCAGCGCCAGCTTCACCGCGCGCGACCGTTCCGACGATACCGTCGCCACACGGTCCACCGCCCGGGCAAATTCGGCCGCGTCCACTTCCAGCCTGCGGTTGTTGCCCTGCGGGATCACGCGGGTGTAATCGGGGAAGGTGCCGTCGATGACCTTCGAGGTCAGGGTGATGTCGGGCGTGGCAAACCGCACTTTGGTCTCCGACACGGACACCGCGATGGTCACATCGTCATCATCCAGCAACTTGCGCAGCTCGCCTACGGTCTTGCGCGGCACGATCACGCCGGGCATGGTTTCGGCCCCTTCGGGCAGCGGCGCGTCGATCCGGGCAAGGCGGTGGCCATCGGTCGCCACGCAGCGCAGCACCTTGCCGCCCTCGCCGTCGGCCACATGCATATAGACGCCATTGAGGTAATAGCGCGTCTCTTCGGTGGAAATCGCGAATTTCGACTTGTCGAACAGCCGCCGCAGCACCGGCGCCGGGGCCGAGAAGTTGGAGCTGTATTCCGATGAGGCCATCACCGGGAAATCTTCCCTCGGCAGGGTCGCCAGCGAGAAGTTGGAGCGCCCGGCCTCGACCGTCAGCCGCCCCGAGGCGCCGTCGTCGGTCAGGCTGACAAGCGCGCCGTCGGGCAGCTTGCGCACGATCTCATGCAGGGTCACGGCAGAGACCGTCGTGGCACCGGCACGTTCGACCTGGGCCAGCGCCTTGTCGACCACTTCGATGTCCAGATCGGTGGCGCGGAAACTGACGGCTTCGCCCTCTGCCTCGATCAGCACATTGGCGAGGATCGGGATGGTGTTGCGACGCTCAACAACCGATTGCGCCTGCCCGACCGCCTTCAATAGCGTCCCGCGTTCGATGCTGAATTTCATTGCCTCGCTCCTCATGCCACCGGGAGTGAGAAACTAACCGTTTCCCCCTCTGGCTCAAGACTTTTTTGACTGTCGGATGGTTTAAAGGGGGCGTCAAGGCCAGACGCCCCCGAATGGCCTATGCTTCCAGCATGCGGCGCAGAAGTTCCAGGTCTTCGGCGATCTGATTGTCATGGGCGCGCAGTTCGTCGATGCGCTTGACCGCGTGCATCACGGTGGTGTGGTCACGCCCGCCAAAGCGGCGCCCGATCTCGGGCAGCGAACGCGAGGTCAGCTGTTTGGCCAGATACATCGCCATCTGACGCGGCCGGGCGATGGTGCGGGTACGCTTGGGCCCGATCAGATCCGACAGGCGGACGTTGAAATGCTCGCCGACGCGGCGCTGGATCTCCTCGATCGTCACCTTGCGGTCCGACGCGCGCAGAATATCGGCCAGACAATCCTGCGCCAGATCCAGCGTGATCTCGCGCCCCACCAGAGAGGCGAAGGCGAACAGCCGGGTCAGCGCCCCCTCGAGCACACGCACATTGGTGGAAATGCGATGGGCCAGAAACTCCAGCACGCCCGGCGACAGCACGAGGCCGGGATATTGCTTGCGGTAAAGCTCGACCTTCTGCTGCAGAACGCCAAGGCGCAGTTCGTAATCGGTGGGGTGAAGATCCACCACGAGGCCGCATTGCAGGCGGGATTTGATCCGCTCCTCGAGATCCTTGATCTCGCCCGGGGCACGGTCGGCGGAAATGATGATCTGCTTGTTCTGATCCACCAGCGCGTTGAACGTGTGGAAGAACTCTTCCTGCGTGCTGTCCTTGCCGGCGATGAACTGCACATCATCGACCATCAGCACATCGACCGAGCGGAAAAGCTCCTTGAAGCCCATCGTATCCCGTTCGCGCAGCGCCTGCACGAAACGGTACATGAATTGCTCGGCCGACAGGTAGACCACGCGCAGATGCGGCGACCGGGTGCGCAGCTCGTGCGCGATGGCATGCATCAGGTGGGTTTTGCCGAGGCCGACACCGCCATAGAGAAACAGCGGGTTGAACGTCACCGGGCTGCCCTCGCCCACGCGGCGCGCGGCGGCATGGGCCAGTTCGTTCGGCTTGCCGACAACGAAACTGTCGAAGGTAAAGCGGGAATCGATCGGAGCGCCCAGAAGCTCGCCCTCGGATCGGGCGGGGACGGCGGAACGGGGCGCCGCGGCGCTGGTGGCCGGCAGATCCGGCTTCGACGCGGGCACACCTGCACCACGCTGGTCAACGCTGAATTGCAGGCGGTCGACCGTCGCGCCGCCACGGGTCAGATGGTGCAGGATTTCATCGCCGAAATTGCGCGAGACCCAATCCGCCACAAAACTCGTGGGAACGTTGAAATGGGCGACGCCATTGTGCAGCTCCTGAAACTTGAGAGGTTTGATCCAGGTGGCGAAGTTGTTCTCGCCGATTGATTTCTGAATATCCCTGCACGCCAGTCCCCATTTTTCGTCGTTCATTGTCCCTGCCCGCTCCAGCATCTGTGCCCAATCGTATCCGGGCCAGTGCGCACCGCGGATCCCCCGCCGGTTTGCATGCCCGTCTGTGAAACGCTGTCGTCCGGAGGGATGGCATCGAACGGGCCGCTGGCGAGTGCAGCAGCCGGCTTTCCGCCCGATCGCATGAATTCAGGTCCGCAGACAAATCCCGACCCTCCACTGCCAAGACAGTGGCGGATATACTGGCACCAGCCCTCGAACCCCGCATTCCGCGGTCTTATTTATTGGACATGCCGATCTGCATGATCACGGCGCAGGCCGTTTTTCACACAGGTCATACTGGCCACGTATGGATGCAAAGCCCCACTTTGCAGTCCGTCCGACAACCAGAGAGCACACCTTGCTTCGCCAAAAGCCCTAATGCAGCGGGGCCCGGATTATGGAAGCACGGTGCGGCTCACGTCATGTCCCCCCAAGACGATGTGAATCGCAGGTCTGAAGCTATCAAGTGAAGGGAAGCCGGCGCAACCGATCTTCGCGCTTGACCTCGGGATTGTCGGGCCGAATCCAAAAAGCTGTTTATGTGCGGGCGCAGGGCGGGAAAAAATGCAACAATCGATCAGAAACGAAAAAGGGCGCGACCCGGAGGCGCGCCCTTGAACGACGTTCAGATATTGGTCGCGACTCAGGCGCCGAGGGCTTTGACCCGGGCCGACAGACGGGAAATTTTGCGCGACACGGTGTTTTTGTGAAGAACACCACGGGTCACGCCGCGCATCAGCTCGGGCTGGGCCTGACGCAGGGCGGCGGTTGCCGCTTCCTTGTCGCCGGAGGCGATTGCCTCTTCCACTTTGCGCAGGAAGGTGCGGATGCGCGAGCGGCGCGCTTTGTTGACGTCGAAGCGGCGCTCGTTCTGGCGCGCGCGTTTCTTTGCTTGGGGCGAATTGGCCATTGTTCTGTTCCCACTTTCGGGCTGTTGAGAGTTCAGAGCGCAACAAAGCCCGACCCGGGTATTGGAACCGGTCGATTCTTGCCAGAGCGGGCATCACGCGCATGTAACGGCGGCCTATACGGGAAAATGCGCCGCAAGGAAACCCGAAAAGCGCGGATGCTACTTGTCGCGGAATTGCGGCTCGCGCTTTTCCAGGAAGGCCGACATGCCTTCTTTCTGATCCTCGGTGGCGAAAAGCGAATGGAACACGCGGCGCTCGAACAGAATGCCTTCGCGCAGCGTGGTTTCATAGCTGCGGTTGACGGCCTCTTTCACCACCATCGTGGTGATCGCCGATTTCTCGGCGATCTTGTGGGCGGCGGCCATCGCCTCTTCCACCAGCTTCTTGGCCGGCACGATGCGCGACACGAGGCCCGAACGCTCTGCCTCTTCCGCATCCATGAAGCGGCCGGTCAGGTGCATCTCCATCGACTTGGACTTGCCGACGAAACGGGTCAGCCGCTGGGTGCCGCCGATACCGGCGACCACGCCGAGGTTGATCTCGGGCTGGCCGAATTTCGCGGTGTCGGCGGCGATGATGAAATCGCACATCATCGCCAGTTCGCAGCCGCCGCCCAGCGCATAGCCGGCCACCGCCGCGATGATCGGCTTGCGGCAACGCAGCAGCGCCTCGGTCTCATCGGTGAAAAGATCGCCGGCGAAGGCGTCAACGAAGTTCTTTTCGCTCATCTCCTTGATGTCGGCGCCGGCCGCGAATGCCTTTTCCGAGCCGGTCAGGACAATGCAACGCACCTTGTCATTCGCACCCGCCTGGGTGACGGCCTCGGCCAATTCGGCCAGCAATTCGGAGTTCAGCGCGTTCAGCGCGTCGGGCCGGTTCAGCCTGATCAGGGCTACATGCTCTTCGATATCTACGATCAGCGTCTTGTAGGCCATGGCGGGGGCGCCTCCCTTTGGGTTCGAAGACGATTCCTTAGCACCCTGCCGCCGGTGTTCAAGCTATCTTTGGCATTGCGCGCAGTAGAAAGTCGACCGTCCCGACTGGGCGATTCGGGCGATCGTGCCGGTGCAGCCGGGGGTGACGCAGGGCAGGCCCTCGCGCCCGTAGGCGGCAAAGCTGTGCTGGAAATACCCAAGCTCGCCATCGGTCTGACGATGATCGCGCAGGCTGGAGCCGCCCGCGGCGATGGCATCGTGCAGCACATCGCGGATCACCGGCACAAGGCGCGCCACGCGCTGCGCCGAGAGCTGCCCGGCCTTGCGCCGGGGCGATATGCCGGCGCGGTGCAGTGCCTCGCAGACATAGATATTGCCCAGGCCCGCGACGATGCGCTGATCAAGAAGCGCGGATTTCACCGGCGTCATCCGGCCCTTCAGCCGGGCGATCAGATAATCCTCGCTGAACGCATTGCCCAGCGGTTCGGGCCCCAGCCCGGCCAGCAGCCGGTGCGCCTCGACCCCATCGGTGGCGGCAAGATCCATCGCGCCGAAGCGGCGGGCATCGTTGAAGGTGATGCGGGCGCCGTTTTCCAGTTCGAGCACCACATGGTCATGCTTCTGCGCGATGGGATGATCATGGTGGAACAGTCCCTGTGTGTCGCCCGACACCAGCATCCGCCCGGACATGCCCAGATGGATGATCAGCGTTTCGCCGGTCGACAGATCCGCCAGGATGTATTTCGACCGTCGCCGCAGCCGATCGACCCGCGCGCCGGCCAGCCGCTCGGCCATGCGCGGCGGGAACGGCCAGCGCAGATCGGGGCGGTTGACGGCGGCGCGCGCGATCACCTGCCCCTCCATCACGGGGGCCAGCCCGCGGCGCACCGTCTCGACCTCTGGCAATTCGGGCATCGGCGGCTCCTGTGGCGTTGGGCGCATTGTAACGCCCGGTTGGCGCTCTATAAGGAGGGGGAGTTTTGACAGACGGCAAGGCCCCCATGACCGACGACGATCAGAAAACCACGCATTTCGGCTATCAAACCGTGCCGGAGGGCGAAAAGGCGGGGATGGTGCATGGCGTCTTTACCCGCGTCGCATCGCGCTATGACGTGATGAATGACCTGATGTCGATGGGCATCCACCGGGTCTGGAAAGACGCGATGATGGATTGGCTGGCGCCCCGCCCCGGCCAGCGCCTGCTGGATGTGGCCGGCGGCACCGGCGATGTGGCCTTCCGCTTTCTCAAACGCGCGCCGGGGGCGTCGGCCGTGGTGCTGGACATGACAGAGCAGATGCTGGTCGAGGGCCGCCAGCGCGCCGAGGCCGAGCAGATGGCCGGCAGCCTGGACTGGGTGGTGGGCGATGCCATGGCCCTGCCCTTTGCCGACAACAGCTTTGACGTCTACACAATCTCTTTCGGCATCCGGAACGTCACCCGCGTGCCCGATGCCCTGTCGGAGGCCTACCGGGTGCTGCGCCCCGGCGGGCGGCTGATGGTGCTGGAGTTCAGCCAGCTGCCCAATCCGGCGATGCAATGGGCCTATGACAGGTATTCGTTCAACGTGATCCCGGCGATGGGGCAGGTCGTGGCGAATGACCGTGAAAGCTATCAGTATCTGGTGGAGTCGATCCGCAAATTCCCCGATCAGGAAACCTTCGCGCGAATGATCCGCGCGGCCGGATTCGGCAATGTCAAATACCGCAACCTGAGCATGGGCGTCGCCGCCCTGCATTCCGGCTGGAAGCTCTAGGTGCGCGGGCCTCACAACATCTGGCGGCTGATCCGCACCGGCGCCACGCTGGAGCGCAGCGGCGCCATGGGCGTGGTGCTGGAGGCGCTGGAGGCCCCGCGCGAGGTGCGGATTCTGGCACGGGTTCTGGGCTGGCCGTTCAAGCCGCTGGGCTTTCGGGGCGACCCGGCGCTGCCCCCCGCCACCCGCGCACTGACCGCGCTTGGCCCGGCCTATATCAAATTCGGGCAGATCCTTTCGACCCGGCCCGATCTGGTGGGCGACGAGCTGGCCGTGCAGCTTCGGGTGCTGCAGGACAAGCTGCCGCCCTTTCCCAACGACGTCGCCATGAAGATGATCGAAGAAGATCTGGGCCTGCCCGTCGATCAGGTGTTCAGCGAATTCAGCGCCCCGGTCGCGGCGGCGTCGATCGCGCAGGTGCACAGGGCCCGCATCGCCGATACCGGCGAAGAGGTCGCCGTGAAGGTGCTGCGCCCGAAGATCGAAAAGGCGTTCCGCACCGATATCGAGGCGTTTCATCTGGCCGCGACCATCATCGAGCGGTTCATCCCGTTTTCGCGCCGTCTGCGCCCCAGCGATGTGGTCGAGCATTTCGAGGGCATCGTGTCGGGCGAGCTGGATCTGCGGCTGGAATCCTCGGCCGCGTCTGAATTCGCCGCCAACACCCGGAACGACGAAGGGTTTCGCGTGCCCCGCGCCTATTGGGGCCTGTCCAGCCGTCGGGTCATGACCCTTGGCTGGGCCGAAGGCGTGCCGCTGGGCGACAATGACGCGATCGACGCGGCCGGGCACGACCGGCAGGCGCTGGCCAAGCGCGTGCTGCAGCTGTTTCTGCACCATGCGCTGCGCGACGGGTTCTTTCACGCGGACATGCATCAGGGAAACCTGAAGGTGGGCGCAGATGGCGCGATCATCTGCTACGATTTCGGCATCATGGGCCGGATCGACGAATATACCCGCCGGGTCTATGCCGAGATCCTGTTCGGCATGATCCGGCAGGATTACCGCCGGGTCGCCGAGGTGCATTTCGAGGCCGGATATGTGCCGGCCGAGATGGATGTGGATGAATTCTCGCGCGCGCTGCGGGCGGTGGGCGATCCGATCTTCGGCATGGACGCCTCGCATATTTCGATGGGGCGGCTGCTGAGCTATCTGTTCGAGGTGACCGAGCGGTTCGGGATGCAGACGCGAACCGAGCTGATTCTGCTGCAGCGGACCATGGTGGTGGTCGAGGGCGTGGCCCGCTCGCTCGACCCGCACATGAACATCTGGGAAGTCGCGCGGCCGATCGTCGAGGCCTATATCAAGGAAAATGTCGGCCCCAAGGCATTTCTGCGGGATCTGACGCGCACGGTTCAGGTGCTGGCCCGGTTCGGCCCGAAACTGCCCAAACTGGCCGAAGCGGCACTGGTGCAGCAGGATATGCCGCCCGAAGCGCCGCCGGCAAACCCCTGGCCGCAGCGCCTTGGCTGGATGGGCCTTGGCGCGGGGCTGGCGGCGCTGGTGGCGCTGGCGGTCAGCTAGGCGCGCGAAGCGCGGTCACGTCGCCGGCGGCCACGGATACGCCGCTATCGAGCACGAGGGCGGTCTTGCCATCGGCGATGCGGGCCTCCGCCACTGTGCTGTAGACCTCGGCCGGACTGCGGCCCAGAAGCTCGCCCCCCGCGAAGCTTTCAACCTCGAACCGGTAGAGCCCGTCGGGCAGCGGAATTCCGGCGGCGTCGGTTCCGGCCCAGAGATAGGCATCCTCCGAAACCGAAAGCGCAAGCCGCTGCACCTCGGCCCCCTGCTCATCCAGCACCACAAGCTGGGCCGCGTCGGCGCCACTGTCGGGCCGGGGCGCGATCGAAACCGGCTGCCCCCGGAACAGCGCGGGGGCGGTGCTGCGCGCCTCCATCCCGACCCAGCCGGCGAGGTCGGCGATGCCGCCCGCGCCGAGCTGCGATGTGAGCGCCGACAGAAGATCATTGGTGCGGACCTGCTGCTCGACCCCGGAAAACGTGGCGAGCTGCACCGCGAAATCGGAGGATTCGACCGGATTGAGCGGATCCTGATTTTGCATCTGCGTGGTCAGCATTTTCAGGAAGGTCTCGAAATCCGAATTCACCGGCGCGGGGTCGGAGGGTTTGGCCGACCGTGGGGCGGCGGCCTGGGCGGCGGCTGTGACGTCCATGCTCTGTCCTTTCAGATGCGTATGTCGAGCACGCCCATGGTACGGCGCCGGGCGGGCGTTTGATCGGCCTGGGCAGGCCCCGGGCCGGGCGGCGTGCCCTCAAGCGCAGGCGCGGTGTTCCGGGGCGTGTCGCGGCGCGGTGTGCCCTGGCCGAAATCGAAGCGGATATCGGTATAGCCGAGATCGCTCAGTTCCTGATCCAGAAGGTCGATATGGCGGCGGAGCAAATCCCCGGTTTCGCCACGTTCGGCCTGAATAGAGACGATCATGCCGCTTTCCTGCGGCGTCAGCGTGATGCGAAGCCTGCCGAGTTCCTCCGGCCGGAGGGTCAGCTCGACCGGCCCGTCGGGGGCCTGGCGGATCACCTCGACCAGCTGGCTGGTCACGGCTGCAGGCGCAGGGGCGGCGGACAGGACGCGCGGTGTATCCGACGCAGGCGGGGCGGCGGCTGAACCGGGCGCGGAAACCGCGCCGGGGGCAGGCTCTGAACCCGTTTCAGGCAGGGGGTCGGACGGTGAAGGGACGGCGGCCAGCGGCTGGCCTTGGCTGGCGGGCGCGGAGACGTGCGGCGCCGGAGCCTGGGCCGCGCTCGACGCGTTCGTCCGCGCGCCTGTCTCTTGCAGGACCGGCCCCGGCGGAGGGTCCGGGCGATCGGCGGCGGGCGGGGACACCATGGCGGCCTGCGGCGGCGCGGCCCGGGCGGCATCGGGCACCGCCTTGCCCATCGGGGGCGCGTCGCGATGCGGCGGGATCGGGACGTCCGGCGTGGCATCGGGCCCGGCCCCGGGGTGCGGCGGCGGGGTTTCCATCGCGGCCAGCGGCGCGAGGCCCACGGACGCATCCTTCGGGTTGGTACAAGGCACATTCAGGCGCATTGGAGCCGTTTCCAGCAACGACAGAGCCACTTCCGAAGCGGGTTCAGCCTCTTTGCTCACGACAGCTTGCACGGGCATGAGCAAATCCCACGGCACCGGCGCCGCGGCGCCCTCTGGCATCTCTTCCTCCGCTTGCGCGAAGGCGAGGCCGAAATCGGCACCGGAACCTGCCTCCTCCGCAAACGGCGGCGGGGCATGGTCCGGCGGAATTGAAACCCTTTCCGGGCGGATCGACGACGGCATGGTTTTTTCCGGGCGCTGCCACTGTTGGCATCAAGTCATGCGCGACGGAAGTTACCACTTCTTTACCAGCTATCGGTCATAGATCGGAAAATTCAGTGCAATTGAAGGAATTCACCGTGCCCGAAATCGCCCCCATCTCAACCCCGCCCCTGCCCCCCGGCCGTGACGCGAAACTGCGCGCGGCGGCCGAGCAGCTGGAGGCGGGATTTCTGTCGGAAATGCTGAAATCCGCCGGGATCGGCAAGGTTTCCGGTGCCTTCGGCGGCGGGGCGGGGGAAGAACAGTTCGCCTCTTTCCTGCGGCAGGCGCAGGCCACGGAAATGGTTCGGGCCGGCGGAATCGGGCTTGCCGAGCACTTGTTCGAAGCCCTCAAGGAGCGTGCCGATGCACAAGGATGACTGGGCCGACGATCTGCGCGACCTTCTGGAACGCGAACATGGCGCGCTGCTGTCGGGGCGGCTGGAGGATGTGGCGCGGCTGATCCCGCTGAAAGAGCGAATCGCGGAGGAACTGGCCCGCAATCCGCAGGCGGCGGAGGATGCCCGGCTCTCCGGGCTTGGACGGCTGGCCCGGCGCAATGCCGAACTGCTGGCCGCCGCCCGGCGCGGCCTGGAAAGCGCGCAGGCCCGGCTGGCGCTGATTCGCGGCGGTGGGGTCGGGCTGAACACCTATGATCACCGCGGGCAGCGCGCCGATCTGGGCGGGCGTGGGCGGGTCATCCGGCGGGCCTGACCGGATTTGTCTCAAATCGTAACGGTATCAGGGATGCGCCTTAGCCACTCTTTAGGAATTGCACCGCAGGGTCGACCCTGCATTCCGGATGGGGTGGCACGGCCGCGCGAAAGCGCCGCGTCGTATGGGTGAAACACCGTTCCTGCCGCGCGATGCGGCTTTTGATCCGGCGCAAAAGCGCCCTGTGCTTAAAGGAACCGAGACATGTCCAGTATTCTGACCAACACCAGCGCGATGGTCGCGCTTCAGACCCTCAAGGGAATCAACGCCAGCCTGACCAAGACGCAGGATGAGATCGCCACCGGCAAATCCGTCGCCTCGGCCAAGGACAACGCGGCCGTCTGGGCGATTTCGAAAGTGATGGAATCCGACGTGAAAGGGTTCAAGGCGATTTCCGACAGCCTGTCGCTGGGCGAATCCAGCGTCGCGGTGGCGCGCCAGGCCTCTGAAACGGTCTCCGACCTGCTGACGGAGATCAAGGGCAAGGTCGTGGCCGCCCAGGAAAGTAACGTCGACCGGGCCAAGATCCAGACCGATATCAACGCGCTGCGCGATCAGATCACCTCGGTCGTCGGCGCGGCGCAATTCAACGGCCTCAACCTGGTGCAGGGGACAGAGGCGGTGGATATCCTGTCCTCGCTCGACCGGGCGAACGACGGCACGGTCGCGGCCTCGAACATCTCGGTCGAACGGCATGACCTGACCACCAGCACCGGCTCCATGGGCTCCGGCACCGATCTGTCGGCGAATGCGACCCTCTCCGCGGCCGCGGCCACCAACACGGGCAATAGCGCGACGATCACGCTGGCTGCGGACGCGGATGTCTCGGGCGATACGTTCGAGATCACCGTGGGCGGCGCGACGCTGAGTTTTGCAGCCGGTGACATCACGGGCGATCAGGACGCCGCCGCCTCGGCCATTTCGGGCGCGATCAACGCGTTGGGCCTGGTCGGGGTGTCGGCCAGCGCATCGACCAATGTGGTCACCCTGACCTCGACCCGCGCGTTCGAGGATGTGGCGATTGCCGGCACCAAGAACGGCGGCGCGACGGATATCACCCTGTCGGCGGCCGAAATCTCGGAGCGCGCCGAAACGCTCACCTTCTCCGCCTCGGCCAATGTGAAGGAGGGTGACGGCTACCAGATGTCGGTCGGCGGCACCGCCTATACCTATGTCGCCGGCAAGGGTGAGACGTTCGAAGATGTTGCCCGTGGTCTGAAAGCGGCCGTCGATGGCGGCAAGATCGCCGATGTGACCACTCAGGTCGCGCAGAACGACTCCGGGCAGTGGACGCTGAAGGTCGATAACAACAGCGGGTCCAGCGTGGCGCTGGCGCGCTCGGCCGCCGAGGGCGGCACGGCCTCGGGCGGGCTGTTCGGGCTTGGCGGGATCGACGTGACCACCGATGCGGGCGCCGATGCGGCGCTCGGCACCATCGAGACGCTGATCGACAACGCGATCGATGCTTCGGCCGCGTTCGGCTCGGTCGAAGGCCGGATCGGAACCCAGAACGATTTCATCGGAAAGCTGACCGACGCGCTGAAAACCGGCATCGGCTCGATGGTGGATGCGGATATGGAAGCGGCGTCGGCCCGGCTTCAGGCGCTCCAGGTGCAGCAGCAGCTGGGTACGCAGGCGCTTTCGATCGCCAACCAGGCGCCGCAGAACATCCTGTCGCTGTTCCGGTAACGTCCTGGGCCGGGGCGCCAAGACCGCGCCCCGACCCGCCCCCTGACCCCGCATTTTACCGGAAGGACCCCCCTTGAACGCGCAATTCATGGCAAAGACCGCCTATTCCGCCCCGCGGCAGGCAGCGATCCGTACGCCGCGGACCATCGAATATGAGGCTTTTGCGCAGATCACGGCCCGACTGAAGTCCGCCAGCGCAGGCGGCGCGGGAAATTTTCCCGCCCTGGCCGCGGCGCTGCACGAGAACCGCAGGCTCTGGACCACGCTTGCCGCCGATGTGGCAGGAGCGGGAAACGCCCTGCCCGAGACGCTGCGCGCGCGGCTGTTCTATCTTTCCGAATTCACCGCGATACATACATCAAAGGTGCTTTCGGGCAAAGAGAGTGCCGATCCGCTGATCGAGATCAACGCTGCGGTCATGGCGGGCCTTGGCCATACGGGGGAGCACGCGCGATGAGCGGGCTTGTTCTGAAGCTGGCGCCGAAAGAGCGGGTGCTGATCAATGGCGCGGTCATAGAGAATGGCGATCGCCGGTCGCGGTTGAGCATCGTGACGCCGGGGGCGAGCATCCTGCGGCTGCGCGATGCGATTCACCCCGAAGAGGTGAACACACCGGTGCGGCGGGTGTGCTACATCGCGCAGTTGGTCCTGTCCGGCGACGCGGTTCCGGAAGAGGCGCGGATGCAGCTTCTGCGCGGGATCGAACAGCTGAGTCAGGTTCTGACCGATCATGACAGCCGCACCCAGCTGAGGCTGGCCAGCGACGCGGTGATGGAGGGGCAGTTCTATCAGGCGCTCAAGGCGATGCGGGGCCTGCTGCCCCGCGAGGCGCGGTTGCTGGCCGCCGCGAAGACATGAGCTTTCTGCCCGTCGTGCCGATGGGCGGTTATGCCGGCTGGCGGTTTCTGGAACGCACCATAGAAACCCAGAAAGCGGCGCATGACGAAGCGGCCTCGATGAAGCGTGATACGGCGTATTTCCGTGAGAATATCGCCAAGGTTACCTCGGCGGAGGCCCTGGTGGCCGACCACCGGCTTTTGTCCGTCGCGCTGGGGGCGTTCGGGCTGGACGATGACATCGGGAACCGGTTTTTCATTCAGAAGATCCTGTCTGACGGGACGCAAAGTGACGACGCACTTGCCAACAAGATCGCCGACAAGAGCTATCGGAAGTTGTCGGAGGCGTTCGGGTTCGGCGATCTCGCGGTGCCGAACACGCAGCTTTCGGATTTTCCCGACAGGATCATCGCGGCCTACCAGACACGCCAGTTCGAAATCGCGGTAGGGGATCAGAACGCCGATATGCGGCTGGCACTGCACCTGACGCGGGAGCTGGGCACGCTTGCCTCGGCCGACAGCGGTGACGATACGAAATGGTATAGCGTGATGGGATCGGAACCGTTGCGCGAGGTATTCGAGACAGCATTCGGGCTGCCTGATTCATTCGCGGCGCTGGATATAGACAAGCAGATGGAGGTGTTTCGCACACGCACCGAGCGCGCCTTTGGCGATGGCGAGATTTCACAGTTCCGCGATCCCGAGAAGATGGATGAACTGCTGCGTCTGTTTCTGGTCCGTTCGGAACTGGCCGCCAGCGCCGCGGGATTCAGCCCGGCGCAGACGGCGCTGACACTGCTGAGCAACGCGGCGCGCTGACGGTCAGGCCGTCAGCCGGGTCGGTTGCGGCACGGCGGGATCCGCTGCGCCGGCGCGGGCCGTCACATCGGCCTGCGCCAGACATGTCGCCAGCCGGTCGAAGCTGGCCCGGCTGTCCACTGGTTCATCCTCTGCCAGGAACGCGTCCAGCGCGGGCCAGACACGTAGGGCGGCGTCGATTTCGGGGTCCGACCCCCGCGCGTAAAGCCCGGCCTGCACCATCATCTCCGCCCGGTCATAAGCCCCGAGAAGACGGCGCGCGCGGGCGATCAGGGTATTTTCCGGCGCACTGGCCGCATCGGGCAGGCTGCGCGAGACCGAGCGGAGGAGATCCACCGCCGGGAACCGCCCACGCTCGGCGATCTGGCGGTCCATGACCACATGCCCGTCCAGCACCCCGCGCAGGATATCGGCCACCGGCTCTTCCATATCCGATCCCGCGACAAGCACGCTGAAGACCGCGGTGATGTCGCCGGTCGCGCCCGCGCCCGGGCCCGCGCGTTCGGCCAGTGACATGATCAGCTGCGCCATCGAGGGCGGATAGCCGCGCAGCGCGCTTTCTTCGCCCGTGGCGAGGGCGACTTCGCGGTGCGCTTCGGCAAATCGTGTGACTGAATCGGCCAGAAACAGAACATGCTGCCCCTGATCTCGGAAATGTTCTGCCACCGCCATGGCCGCCCATGCCGCCCGGCGGCGCATCAGCGGCGACTGGTCAGAGGTCGCCGCCACAACGATGGAACGCGCCATACCCTCGGGGCCGAGCACACGATCGACAAACTCTCGCACCTCGCGCCCGCGCTCACCGATCAGGGCGATGACGGCGATATCCGCCTTCACCCCGCGCGCGAGCTTTGCCAGAAGCGTGGATTTCCCCACCCCGGACCCGGCGAACAGCCCGATCCGCTGGCCGCGCACCAGCGGCAGCAAGGTGTTGAAAACGGCAACACCGGTTTCGAGCCGTGCCCCGAGCGGGCGGCGGTGAGTGGCCGGCGGCGGCGCGCTGCGCAGCGGGCGGCGACGCGCACCGCCCAGCAAGGGCCGGCCGTCCAGCGGGTTCCCGAGCGGATCGATCACCCGGCCCAGCCAGCTTTGATCGGGGGCAATCGTCGCCGCACCTTTCAGCGCCACCTGATCACCGATCGAGAGCCCCTCGGACGGGCCATCGGGAAACACGGTCAACTGGCCGGGCTGCAGCCCCAGCACCTCCCCCGCCAGGGGGGTGCCGCAGCGGCGCCGAATCTCGACGATATCGCCGATACCGCCGCAATTCGACAAGCCGGAAACAGAGACTGTTTCACCCTGAACACCGCATATGCGCCCGATCGTCCGAGAGGCGCGCAATCCGCCGAGAGCAGCGCCAAGCGCGGTGAGTTCGGGATATGGCATGGGGATTCTCCACTATGGCTCTGACAACGGTTTCTAAAGGAATCAGGGTTAAGCCTTGATTGAAACCGAGGGAGAAGCCCGGATGTTCGACAAGCTAGAGATCCTGCAAATGGCACATGGCATGGCCACCCATGCCGCTGCCCGCCAGTCCGTTCTGGCCCGCAACATCGCCAATGCCGACACGCCCGGCTACCGCGCGCAGGACGTTGCCCCCTTTTCGCAAACCTATCAGCAGACATCGGGCGATTTCGCCCCCCGCACGACCCGCGCCCGCCATCTTTCGGCACTGGCCGGGCCGGGGCCGGGGGCCGCGGCACATGTTGTAGGCGGCGCCGAGGAATCGCCCAACGGCAACAGCGTTTCACTGGAAACCGAGATGATGAAGGCGGTGGAGACGCGGGCCCAGCATGACATGGCCCTGACCATCTATCAAAGCGCGCTTGGGATCATGCGCGCCAGCCTCGGCCGATAAGGAGCACGCGGGATGAGCGATCTGATGAAAACCCTCGCGCTGTCGGCCAGCGGGATGCAGGCGCAGAGCACGCGGCTGCGCCATGTTTCGGAAAACATCGCCAATGCAGACACCCCCGGTTACCGCCGCAAGACCATGCGGTTCGAACAGATGGTAACCGGCGGAGAACTGACGGGGCAGGTAAAGCCCGGCCCCGTCTCCCTGGACCAGCGGGCGCTTGAACGGGTGTTCGACCCGGGCCACCCGCTGGCCGATGAAAATGGTCACTATGACGGCTCGAATGTCGATCTGGTGGTCGAAATCGCGGACGCGCGCGAAGCGCAGCGCAGCTATGAGGCGAACCTCAAGATGTTCGATCAGGCCCGGCAGATGACGTCGAGCCTGCTTGACCTGCTGCGCCGATAAAGGAGTGCCAGAATGGACATAACATCCTCCACCGCCGCCGCCCAGGCCTATGCCACGGCCCGGCCGGCGACCCGCCCCAGCCCCAAAGCCGCCGCCGAAGAGGGCGGTTTTGCCCGGCTGGCGCGGGAATTCACCGAAACGCTGCAAACTGGCGAGACAACCGCCAAGGCCGCGATGACCGGCGGCGCCGACCCGCATGCGCTGGTGCAGGCGCTGGCGCAGACGGAACTGGCGGTGGAAACCGCCGTGACCGTGCGTGACAAGGTGGTCGAGGCCTATCAGGAAATCCTGCGGATGCCGGTTTAGGCCATGGAAGAGATCATCTTTTACGACACGCTGCGGCAGGGGCTTTGGATTGCGGTGGAGATTTCCACGCCGATCCTGCTGGTGGCGCTGGTTGTCGGGCTGGTCATCGGCCTGTTCCAGGCGCTGACCTCGGTACAGGAGATGACGCTGACCTTCGTGCCGAAACTTGCGGCCATTCTGGCGATGTTCTGTGTGTCGATGGGGTTCATGACCGAAACGCTGACCGGGTTCTTCACCGAGCGGCTGGTGCCGCTGATCATCGGGGGCTAGGGGATGGACAACGCAGGCTATACCACGCTGACCCGCCAGGCCGGGCTGCTGCGCGAAATGCAGAGTGTGGCCCATAACATCGCCAATATCTCGACAACGGGCTATCGGCGCGAAGGGGTGATTTTTTCGGAATTCGTGCAGGACACCGGCGCCGGGGCGCCGTCCTTGTCGATGGCCGCCGCGAATGCGCGGCAGACCGACCTTCAGCAGGGGCCGCTGACCCAGACCGGCGGCGCGTTCGACTTCGCCGTCGAGGGGCCCGGGTTCTTTCTGGTCGAAACCCCGCAGGGGGAGCGGCTGACCCGCGCCGGGGCGTTCACACCGAACGAGGCCGGCGAACTGGCCACGCCTGACGGCCACCGCCTGCTGGATGCCGGCGGCACGCCGGTGTTCGTGCCGCCCGATGCCGATGATCTGAGCCTGGCCGCCGACGGCACGCTCAGCGCGGGCGGGCGGGCCCTGACGCAGATCGGCCTCTACCAGCCCGGCGATCCTGCCGATCTGACCCATGAGGCGGGCACATTATTCGCCTTTAACGGTGAAATAGAGCCTGTTCTGGACGGCGTGATCCTTCAGGGTTTCATCGAGAACTCGAATGTCGACGCGGTGGCCGAAGTCGCCCGGATGATCGAAGTGCAACATGCCTATGAACTTGGTCAGAGCTTTCTGGAGCGGGAGGATGAACGCATCCGCGCCGTTCTGCGGACGCTTGGCCAGTAACCAGCAAGGAGGTGACGCATGCGCGCCCTGACAATCGCCGCCACGGGCATGAGCGCCCAGCAGATGCGGGTCGAGGTGATTTCCAACAACCTCGCCAACATGAACACCACCGGCTACAACGCCCGGCGGGCCGAATTCGCGGACCTGCACTATCAGCAGATGACGCGGCCCGGCACGATCAACGCCGCCGACGGCACCGTGCTGCCCACCGGTGTGCAGCTCGGGCTGGGGGTGCGCCCCGCCGCCGTCAGCGTGACCCTGTCGCAGGGGTCGCTTTCGGCCACCGGCGGCGACCTTGATCTGGCGATCGAGGGAAAGGGGTATCTTGAGATCACCCTGCCCTCGGGCCAGCCCGCCTTTACCCGTGACGGGGCGTTGAAACGCACGGGGGACGGGTTGATCGTGACATCGGACGGGTTTCCGGTGGTGCCTGACCTGACGGTGCCCGACGACGCGCGGGCGATTTCGATCAATGCCGCGGGCGAGGTCTACGCCTATTTCAACGACCGCGTGCAGCCAGAGCTTCTTGGGCAATTCTCTCTGGCCGGGTTTTCCAACGAAAAAGGGCTGGAGGCGATGGGATCGAACCTGTTCCTGGAAACCGCGGCCTCGGGCCCGGCGATCACCGGCACGCCGGGCGAGGACGGGTTGGGCACACTGCGCCAGGGCTATCTGGAGGACAGCTCGGTCGACGCGGTCAGGGAGGTCACGGAACTGATCGAGGCGCAGCGCGGCTATGAGCTGAACGCCAAGGTGATCACCGCCGCCGACCAGATGCTCGGCGCAACCACGCAGGTGCGGTGATGCGCCTGTGCCTGCTTCTGCTGCTTCTGGCGGCGCCCGCCGGGGCCGACACACTTGTCGCGGCGCGAACAATCCGGGCAATGGCGATCCTCGGCCCGCAGGATCTGGCGTTGATCGCGGCGCCCGTGCCCGGCGCCCTGACCCGCCCCGAAGAGGTGATCGGTATGGAAAGCCGGGTGATCCTTTATGCCGGGCGCCCGATCCGCCCCGGAGACATCGGGCCACCCGCCATTGTCGAACGCAATCAGATCGTGCTGCTGCATTATCGCCAGAGCGGCCTGTCGATCACCACCGAGGGCCGCGCATTGGGCCGCGCCGGGGCGGGCGATGTGGTGCGGGTGATGAATCTGGCCTCCCGCACCTCTGTCACCGGCCGGGTCAGCGAAACCGGCGAGGTCTTCGTGGGCAACCCGCAACATCCATAGGAGCGTGTGATGAACAGCGCCAAACTCATGTGTTTTCTCGCCCTGCTTGCCATTCCGGCAGGTTGCGGCCGGGTTGCGAACCTGGGGCAGGCCCCTGGTTTCTCGCCGACGGAGGATGGAAATGCCTTCTTCGCCATGTCCTCGGCGCCCTTCCCCACCACAACCCGCACACACCCGCCCGCTGGCCAGGCCTCGCTCTGGAGCGGCGGGCGCGCCTCGCTGCTGGGAGACAGACGGGCGGAACGACGCGGTGATATCCTGACCGTGGTGATCGAGATCGACGACAAGGCCGAGATCTCCAATTCCACGGGCCGCTCGCGCAGCGGGTCGGAGAGCCTTTCCCTGCCCAGCTTCTTCGGCATTCCGCAGCGGATCGACCGAAAACTGCCCGACGGCGCCAGCATGGCCGAGGCTGTCTCTACCACCTCTTCCAGCGCGTCGAGCGGCGACGGATCGGTGCGGCGCAATGAAAAACTGACATTGCGGGTGGCGGCGACCATCACCGATCTGCTGGCCAATGGCGTCGCGCGGATCGAAGGATCGCAGGAGGTGCGGGTGAATTTCGAAATGCGGGAGCTTCTGGTTACCGGCTATGTGCGGCCCGAAGACATCTCGCGCCAGAACGAGATTACCTATGACAAGATCGCCTCGGCCCGGATCTCCTATGGCGGACGCGGGCAGATCACGGATGTGCAGCAACCACGGTATGGCCAGCAGATCGCCGATATCGTGCTGCCGTTCTGAGGGCCGCGCGCATGTCAAAGCTTCTGCCGCTTCTCATCGCCCTGACAGGGCTTGCTGCCGGAACAGGCGCGGGGATCATGCTGCGCCCCGCCCCGGAAGCGGCCGCCGGGGAGGGCATGGAAGCAGACCACGGCGCGGCGCCTGAAAAGCACGAAAAAGCCCCCGAAGACGTCGAATTCGTGAAGCTGAACAACCAGTTTGTCGTGCCCGTGGTAGAGAACGGGCGGGTGTCGGCGCTGGTCGTTCTGGCGCTCAGCCTGGAGGTGGCGCTGGGCGAAAGGGCCAATGTCTATCAGCTGGAACCCAAGCTGCGCGATGCCTTCCTGCAGGTGCTTTTCGACCACGCGAATTCCGGCGGGTTCCGGGGCGCGTTCACCACCAACACCAATATGTCGGCGCTGCGCATGGCGCTGACCGAAATGGCGCAAAAAGTGATCGGCCCCACGGTGAGCGACGTTCTGATCATCGATCTGGTGCGCCAGGACACCTAGCGCGCCGCGGCTTTTCGCGCGACCCCGGCCAGCGCCTGCTGCCGCCCGAAGGCCCGCGCGGCGGCGCGGCGCGCCTCATCTTCGGCGACGCGGGCGCGGGCAAGCGCCTTGTTCAACTCGGCACGCCGCAAGTCGGACCATTTGAGCCACATCAGATCACTGCCCGCGCGGGAGGCCGCACTTTCGACATCGGGGATGACGGCACGGCGACTGGCATCCAGCTCCGCCAGTTGGCCCTCAACGCAATGGCGCGCTGCAACGGCCATTTTCAGCTGTAACAGAGCCGTTTCAAGGATTGCGTCGGTAATCGCTGCAAGGCGCGAGATCTGCTTGTGGCGCGGGCTGCTCATCGCCGTGCCTTCTTGCGCATGGCCTCGGAAAAGCGGATTGCGGCGGCCACGGCGCGATAATGATCCCGGCGGATTTCCTGCCCGATTTCGACCGTGGCATGAAGCGCGCGCGCGGTTGGCGGGTCGCTGTGCAGCGGCACGCCCGCACCGGCGGCGGCTTCGCGGATCCGGGCGGCGATCTCGTCGACCCCTTTCGCCACGCAAACCGGAGCACCGGGCGACGCGCGATCCCATTTCAGGGCCACGGCATAATGGGTCGGGTTCACGATCACGACATCGGCCTCGGGAACATCTGCCAGCATCCGGTTCATCGCGATCGCCATACCTTTCTGACGCCGCTGCTGTTTCATGACCGGATCGCCCTCGGCCTGCTTCATCTCGTCCTTCACGTCTTTGTCCGACATGCGGTTGCTGCGGATATGCTCGAAATATTGCCACAGGTAGTCAATCGCCCCGATCAGCACCGAAAGCGCGACCGCCACCAGCAGGAATTCCACCGCCATCCCAAACATCTGCGACATCGCGGGGCCGGGGCCGTGGTTCATGCTGGACAGAATGTCGGGAACATGCCGGATCAGGTATATGGCCAGAACAGTGCCGAAAGCGCTCAGCTTCACGGCGCTTTTGGCGAATTCGAACAGACCCTTGCGGCCGAACTTGTTCTTCGCGTTGGCCATTGGCGAGATGCGGGAGAGCTTGGGCTGAAGCTTTGACGGCACCACGATCAGGCTGCGCTGCGCCAGGATCGACAGGAGCGCCGCAAGCGCCGGGCCGGCGAACCAGGGCGCCGCCCCGACGAGAACCGCCGCCATCAGCCCCCCGGCCAAGGGGCGCGCGCTGCCACCAAATATGAGGGGGGCGAGCGTATCGGGGCGGGCCAGAAGAGTCTGCGCCGCGGCGCCCAACGCCGTCAGCGAGGCCGCGCCGACGCTGAGCGCGACAAGGGCGATCCCGGCATAGCCGGCGGCCGTGGTCAGATCGGCGGAGCGGGCGATTTCGCCCTTCTTGCGAGCCTCTTCCAGCTTTTTCGGGGTCGGGTCATGTTGCTTGTCTTCGTCCTCCCCCGCCCCGCTCATGGCGCGGCCCCGTAGGGGTTGGCCAGGATACCGGTCATCCAGCCGCCCCAGATGTTCAGCATCGCCGGCATCGCCAGAGCCATCAGCACAAGGCCGCCGGCGGTGATCGCAGGGGCGCCGACGAAGGCCACCATGAGCTGCGGCATGGCGCGGTTGATGATGCCAAGCGCCAGATTGTAGATCAGCGACGCGATGACAAAGGGCATCGCGAGGGTCACGGCAAGGCCGAAGCCCCGGGCGATATGCCCGATGCCCCATTGCGCCAGCATCGCCGCATCAGGCATGCGGGCGGGCGGCAGGATGTCATAGGACAGGATCATCGCCTCGGCCGCGCGAACATGAAGCCCGCTCATCACCGCCAGCGCGAGCCCGGCGCTGACCAGAAGGTGTGCCATCGCCGGCTGCGGCTCGCCCCCGACCCCGCCGAAAATCTGCGACAGCGAGGTCGCCTGCGCCGCGACCTGGCCCGCGATCTGCAGCACCATCACCAGCAGGCGCAGGATCATGCCGAGTGACAGGCCGACCGCCACTTCGCTGGCGATATAGGGCAGGAAATCGGCTTCGGACGCGGGCACGGGGCCGATGCTACCGGAAACCGCCGGGGCGATCACCATGCTGAAGGCCAACGCGAGCGCAAGCCGCACGCGGGGCGGCACGGAATGTTCGCCGAAGGCCGGCAACAGCGCCATGACCGCGCCGACCCGCAAGAAGACGATAAACCCCAGCGACAGGCTTTGCTGCCCGGCGGGCAGCAGTGCAGCCAGCGCCGCGATCATGCCGGAACCAGCCCCACCAGCGCCGGGCGCGCCTCGGTTCCGACCTCTTCGAATGACAGGACAGGCGCGGCGATTCCCTTGGCCGCCATGACCGTGCGCAGATACCGTCGCCTGCGGGTGGAGGTGACGAGCGCCGGAAATATCCCGCTTTCCCCCGCCTTGGCCAAACGGTCGGAAACCGCATTGGCCAGCCGGTTGAACTCTTCCGGCGGCAGGGCGACATCCTGCATGCCTTGGGTGCCCTCGATCTGATAGGTGGTGAAACGCTCTTCCCATTCGGGGGCGAGCTGCAGCAGGGGGATGGTGCCGTCGGGCCGCCGGTGTTCGGCGACAAGCTGAAAGCCCAGCCGGTGGCGCACATATTCGCAGATCGTCTCCGGCCCCGGATGGCTGTGGCGCGCCTCGGCGATGGATTCAAGGATCAGGGGCAGGTTGCGGATCGACACCCGTTCGTCCAACAGCAGGCGCAGCACGGCAAGAAGCAGATCGACCGGCACCTTTTCCGGCACCAGCTCATCGATCATGCGCTTGTTGGCCTCGCCCCGCTGCGGGTCGGACAGGTTGGTCAACTCATCCAGGATGCGCCGCAGCGCCTTGAGCGTCAGAAGGCGGGCGAAATTGCGCCGGATCACCTCCAGCAGATGGGTTGCGAGCACTTCGGACGGGTTGACGAGGGTGACACCGGCCAGCGCCAGATCATCCCGGCTGTCGGGCGTGACCCAGCGCGCGGGGGCGCCGTAAACAGGCTCTTTCACCTCATCGCCCCCGGGCAGGTCCGGCACCCCGTCCGACTGAAGCGCCAGCATCTGGCCTGGGCGCAGCTGATCGCGCGCCTGTTCGACGCCCTGAATGCGGATGGCATAGGTGCCCGGCTGCAGCGCGCCGTTATCGGTCAGGCGAATCTCGGGCAAGATCAACCCGTAGGCCTCGGCCACATGTTTGCGCATATTGCCGATCCGCGCGTCCAGCCCTGTGGCCGGGTCAAGAACCATCCCCACCAGATCAGGCGCGAATTCGACATGAATATCATCCAGATCGAGGATATCCCCCAGCGAGGCCTCACGGTTTTCGGGATGTGCATCCGCAGGTGCGCGCGCGGCCTCCTCCGCCCGCCGGGTGTTGGCGCGATGCCCGGCCCAGGCGGCCCCACCGAGCACGGCGGATCCGGCGACGAAGGGCAGGAACGGCAGGCCCGGCACCAGCGCGAACAGCCCCATCAAAAGCGCGACCGTGGCCAGCGCCGGCGGATAACGCCCCAGTTGCGCCACCAGCGCAAGATCGGTGGCCCCCGTGGCCCCGCCGCGCGCCAGCAAAAGCGCCGAAGCGATGGAGATGATCACCGCCGGTATTTGGCTGACGAGCCCGTCGCCCACCGTCAGGATCGCATAGGTTTCGAACGCGCGGCCAACCGGCATGCCATGCAGGGTGATGCCGATGACGAGGCCCATCACCAGATTCAGAAGCGTGATCAGCAGGCCCGCCACCGCATCGCCCTTGACGAATTTCGACGCGCCGTCGAGCGAGCCGAAAAACGTCGTCTCGGCCTGTTCACGCTCGCGCCGGGCTTTCGCCTCTTCATGGGTGATGGCGCCGGCGGACATGTCGCTGTCGATCGCCAGCTGTTTGCCCGGCATCCCGTCAAGGGCGAAGCGCGCGCCCACCTCGGCCATGCGCGCGGCGCCCTTGGTGATCACCATGAAATTCACGATCAGCAGCACGCCGAAAACCACGAGGCCGATCAGCACGCTGCCGCCCATGACGAAATCGGCGAAGCCTTCGATCACATTGCCGGCCGCATGGGTGCCGCTGTGCCCCTGCCCGATGATCAGCTTCGTGGACGACACGTTGAGCGAAAGCCGCAGCATCAGGCTTGCCAGCAGGACAGTCGGGAACGAAGAGAAATCGAGCGGGCGCTCCACGAAGAGCGTCACCGTGAAAATCAGGATGGCCAGCGCGAAAGACGCGGCGAGGCCGACATCCAGCACCCAGGCCGGCACCGGCAGGATCATCATCACGATCACCGCCATGAGCGCCAGGGCGAGCAGGATCGTGGGCCGAAAAATCTCTCTGACGGAAAGGCCTGCGCTCATCGAATGAGCCTTTGGCTACTGCCGGCGAACAAGCCTGCGTCGGCGGCTGAGGTGACCGGCACCAGAGAGCCGAGGCCGCGCCGCGCCTCACCCGCTTGTAACAACGGGTACAGGTTGACGCGCAGGGCCGGGGCCAGCTTTCCGGTGGCGGGCGCGGAATCGGCCCGCGCGTGGCGCGTGGCGATCGGTGCTGCCGCGCCGGATCCGTCTTCGTTGCGCAACGCAGCGCGGAAGGTATCGAATCGCTTGCGGTACCTGTCGGAAAACTTGCGGGTGCGCGAATGATAGGCGCCCGCCGCAGCGCTCCAGTTTCCTTTTTCGGCATAGAGATCCAGCAGGAACCGTGCCGCATAGAGCGCATTCTGCTCGGGCTGTATCATCTGCTCGATCGACGCGAAATTCCTGCCATGCCATTTGTAGTTCAACTGAAAACAGCCGACATCGAAACTGCGCGCCCCGGCACGGTGATGCCGGCCGACATAGGTAAGGGCCGCATGCGGATCATCGAACCAGACCCCCTTTCCCTCCATGTTGACGGTCCAGGGCCAAGGCCGCATCGCACCATCGCGCCGGCGCCCGGTTTCGGTGAGCGAGATCGCCTTGAGAACCGAGATCGGAACGCCTGTTCTGGCGGCGGCCATTTGCGCGGCCCTGTCGCAAAGCGTTGATGGATTTGCGCCCCAAGCCGGCGATATAGCCGCAAGGCTGACGATCCACAAAAGGGCCCCGAAAGACCTGCGGCCGAGCGCGGCCCTACGCGCGAAGCGCCACTTCCCATCAGTTGTGTCGAAATCCGACCCGAATGCCATTCTGGCTGCTCCCGTTCTGGGTTGTCTCGACGCAGGCTAGGGCCGGGTGGTTGATAAACTGTAACCATCTGAGGATTTGCTATTCCGGCGAAGAAACCTCGGAGTCCGGAATGGCCAGCGCACCGTCGGCTGCGGCCCGGATGGCCGCGGATTGTTCAAGAAGCGCATAGGCGCCGGCCAGGCTTGGCCGCTCTTGGCTCGGTGCGTCGTCGCGTTCCACTTCCGCGTCGACAGGGCGGGGCCGCTCAACGTGATCGGGCGGGGGGAGAGCAACACTCCGGCCGCGTGCGATTTGCAGGCCCCGCGTGTGATCCGGCCCGTGCGCGCCAGTCTGCACCTGCCCCGATATCGCTCCGGCAAGCTCGGGAAAGCCGAGGTCGACGAAGCGTTCAAAAACTGCTTTTGCGCTGTCTTCAAGCAGGGAAAAGCCGGGCGTGTTCACCAGCGCTGTCGCAAAGCGCAGAAAGTCGGCGTCGGGCGCATGTTCGCTCAGGGCCAGGGCGAATTCGCTGTTCAACTGCACCTGACTTGACACCGGATGCCGCAGAAGAAGCGAAAATGCAGCGGAATAGTCTTCATTCAGTGCGTGACCCAGGATCGCGACGCGGGCCAGATCCGCCCCCAATCCGCTGCCCCTGTGTTCAAAGACAAGCGCTTCGGCATTTGCAATGTCTTCTGCCCGTGGTGGCTGGCCCATGCCTATGCGGGCCTGCATCACCTGCAGCAACGCCTCGGACGAGTGCGAATCGTTGCTGGCGATTACGTTGTCCAGCGCAGCTTCCGCCGCTCCGACATCCCCTTTGCCGAGATCCAACTGGGAATCGAGCAATGCAAGCCCCGGATCATCGTCGGCTCCGGCGCGGTCGATGGCGTTTCGGATCTGCGTGGCGACCTCGATTTCGCCAGCGTCTATAAAACGATCCGCCAGGCCCGGCCCGAGATAGCGCCGTAAATGAGGGGGAAGTGCCGAAAATGCCGCAGTCACGGCAGCTTGGTTGATCTCTGGGCCGGGCGGCAACCCCGGCTGCGCCAGAACCGACCACAGGGCAGCGGACCCATCGCAGCCGTGCTGACCCCGCAGGGTTGACGCCCCGGCAGAACGCCCGTCCATGATATTTGCCAGATCCGCAAGGAAATCGGCGTTCGGCAATCGGGTGTCAAAGGCTTGCATCGCGTTCCGTGCTTCGGCGCCAAACCCCAGATAGAGGTAGGTGCGCACGAACCGGCCCAGGGCTTCGGGCTGGACCCGGTCAAATTCACCGATCAGCACCCCCCGCGCGTCGGCAATGAGCTTGGGCGCGGGCAACGCGCCGCTCGTTTGGAAAAAGGCAAAATGCCGATCCGCCAAGCAGGGTTTCACAGTGGCGGTTTTGGGCATCTGCCGAGCAAGCCGATTGTCCCTGTCGATGCTGGTTTCGACCCTGATCGCGGCGTCATGCGCGTCGTCGCCCGCAGAAGGACCGGGTTTTGCGGCCCCGACAGGCTCTGCATCCGGCGCCGTGCTGACATGTACAAGGCCCTGCGCCGCCGCGCGTGCAAGCGCCTTGAGCAGGAGGGCCTGCATATCCGGCCCGGCAGCAGGATCGGTGGGAGAGCTTGGCCCGGGGGCTTCCGGTAGACCCTCCCCCGGAAACGCAGTCAGAAACGGCACCGCCGACCGGCCCAGATATGCGGGCAGCGATATCGGTACTGTTGGCGATATTTCATCGGCCACGGGGTGCTCCGGGCTTTCCGCAACCGGGAGTTCCGGTTTGTCTTTCAGATCAATAACCAGCCTGCCCGGCTTGATTTCAAAGGCCTCCGCCTCGCACGCACAATCCGATTTCAAGAGTACGGCGCCCGAGGCAAGATCAACAGAGATGTCGGAAAGCCGGGTACGCGGTATCAGATGAAAGACCCGGCTGAAATCGAAACTGATATCCTTTCGCCCAAGAGACAGGAGATACCCGTCTGCGATCTTGTCGAGCGTCCACGCAGTCGGCCGGGAGAATTCCATCACGAGCCGCGAAAATCCCGCATGTTCACCCGACCGCACACGCACCGTCTCTGCCAGGGCGGGCATCGCCATAATCCAGGTGAAAATTGCGAGCGTCAGACGGATCATGCCGCAGCTTTCGTGGCTTTTAACGATTCTTCGAGATCGTTGAAACTGGGGCGATAATGGCTGGGGGTGTTCTGGCGCCCGACCTCGATGCAGATATTCGCGGCGTGATTGTAAAGATTCGCCACCAGAACCTCGCGAATAAGCTGATGGAAATGCGCGTCTTCTTCGATGACTGATTTCAGCTTGGCCGCGAAAGGACCAACCAGGCCGTAAGCGAGGAAAACCCCCAGAAACGTGCCGACCAGGGCACCGCCGATGAGCTTGCCCAGGATTTCGGGCGGCTGGTCGATCGACCCCATGGTCTTGATGACGCCGAGAACCGCCGCCACGATCCCCAGGGCTGGCAGACCATCGGCGATGGTTTGCAGCGCATGGCTCGAATGCATCGCATGATGAAGATTAGCCTCCATCCGCTTTTCCAGAACCTCCTCGACCTGATGCGGATCGTCATAGTTCATGGCAGCGGAACGAAGGGTATCGCAGATGAGCTCAACCGCCTCTTTGTCGGCCAGTATTCTCATGTATTTCTGAAAGATGGCAGACTCCTGCGGCGCCTCGATATGTTCCTCCAGCGCGACGGCATTCTGGCGGGCGAGGCGAATCAACTCGAACAGCAGGCAGAGCAGATCACGGTAATCCTCCGGTTTCCATTTCGGGCCTTTGAAAACCTTTCCGATGTCCTTCAGCGTATGCTTGATCGCCGCCATGTCATTGCTGATGACAAAAGCCCCGAGCGCGGCGCCGCCGATCATGGTGAATTCATAGGGAAGCGATTTCAGGATGATGGCCATCTTGCCACCGGCGGCCAGATAGCCGCCAAACACCATCACGAAGATCAGGACGATGCCGATGATGCCGATCATGCGCGATGCTCCCTCTTTCCGTATCGAACTCCGGCTTAGCCTTGCAATGCCGGGTTAAGATTTCCTGATCACTCTGTCGGAACGCCGACGTTTCTGCCCGCCAGAAGCACGCTGATCGAATAGGCCTGTTCCGGAGGCATCCCCGCCAGGACCGACGCGGCGGAATCTGGCCGCATCCGGCCCAGAAAACCCGCCGCAAAATCGGGAGCCATTTCCTGAAACAGGGCCGCGGCGTCTTTCGGCTTCATGCTCTCGTAAACCGCGGTCAACCGGCTGAGATCGCTTTCCGCCGCCCCCTCGGCAAGCGCGATCGTCGCGCGAAGCGCGGCCTCTGCCGCGTTCAGCTCTGCGATCTGACGCGACAGATCCGCGTGCGATTGCGCCAGTTTCCGGCCGCGTTCCGCCTGCAGCTTTTCGGTTTCCGCAGCGCGTGCCTCCCGGGCCTGAAGCGCGGCGAAAAGCGGGGCGATGGCCGGATCCGGCCCGCAGCTTTCGGGGGCCTGTTCCACCCCGGCCAGATCGGACAGATCCCCCACGCCGCGCGCGACGGCAAGGCCGGTACCGCTGCCCAGCCGCACGATACCGGACCCGAGCAGCAGAACCGTGATGACAAACAACACACCCCGCCCCGCCCCGCGCCGCCCTTTTTCCGCTCCGCTCATCCAACATCTCCCGATTGTTCACGCAGGATCAGAGGCTTTTCTCTTGATGACGCCGATCGCATGAAGGCCAACGGCGCGGTTTCGGGCTGGTTCTGCCCAATGTCCGCGTGGCCGTTCTTGGCCGGCCGCCTGGCCGCATTTTCCGATGCCGGGGGCCGCGTGGCAGGAGCTTTCTTTTCGGGGCCGGTGTCGGGAAGCGGAATGTCATGCAAAGACGCCACCAGAAGTTCCAGCCGTTGGGCCACGCCCTCGGCACGCTCGGTCAGGCCACCGAGCGAGCTTGATGCGGTTCGGGCAGAGGATTGCGCCCCTTTCAGAGCCCGGGTCATGTCATCGACCTGGGCCGACAAGACCGCAATCGCGCCGCCCATTCCGGTTTCCAGATCATCGAACCGGCGCAGCCGGCGGGACAGGATCATACAATAGAAGGCCGCGCCCAGCGCGCCCGCCACAAGAAGTATATCGGCCACAAGCGCCATGTTGCCCCCTAGTTCAACACAAATTCAGTAATCAGAAGATCGCGCACGCGCCCGTTTCCGGTCACGACCTGAACCCGGCGCAACATCTGCGCACGCAGGCGAACAAGGGCCGAGCGATCCTCCAGATCCGACAGTTCGACCGCGCGGAGATAGCTGTTCAGCACATCGAGGACCCGCGGCATAAGATGCGAAACCTCGCCTTCGTAAGCCGGCGCCACCTCCAGCTGCGCGGCGAATCGCAAGTGCCGACTCGCACTCTCCGGCCCGAGCGAAACGATCAGCGGGTCAAGCGCCACGAAGGCGATATCCCCCTGTGCCGGCGAGGCCGGCGCGTGAGAAGCCGTAGCGTGAGAATCGCCACCACCACCGCCTAACATACCGGAATACATCACGAAAAACCCGCCCCCACCCAATATGAACGCAAGCGCGATACCCACGAGAATGGGCAATGCGGATTTTTTCCTTGGCGGGGTTTCTTCGGCCATTTCGGTGTGGGCCATCGCTTTGTTCCACTCTGTTTCCGGTTGTCCTTTCTTAGGCGCAGGAGAGCTAACCGTTTATTAAGGCTGATGGGGAAAGGATGCGGTGACAGCGGGCAGAAGCCCGCGCAAACCGGAGTATCGCCGTGCAACAGCTTGTCGCTGTCTGGTCCAGACTGGATGTTCGCCGCCGCGTTATCGCGGCCCTCGCGACGCTGGCCATGTTCACGAGCGTTCTGGCGATGTCGCGGATGGCCACGGCGCCCCAGATGTCGCTTCTCTATTCCGGCCTTGAAAGTGGCGCCGCCGGCGAGGTTCTGCGCGCGCTGGAACAGCAGGGCGCCGCCTATGACATTCGCGGCGGGGCGATTTACGTGGACAGCCGGCAGCGCGACGCGCTGCGCATGACCCTGGCCGCCGACGGGCTGCCCGCCAACGGCACCGCCGGGTACGAGGTGCTTGATTCGCTTTCCGGGTTCGGCACAACCTCGCAGATGTTTGACGCCGCCTATTGGCGCGCCAAGGAAGGTGAACTTGCGCGGACGATTATGGCCAGCCCTTTCGTGCGCGCCGCCCGAGTGCATATCGCGAATGCGAGTGGTCAGCCCTTCCGGCGCGACCTGAAGGTGACCGCATCAGTCACTGTTACACCTGCAAATGGCACATTTGCCCCGGATCAGGCACGGGCGCTCCGATATCTCGTTGCCTCTTCCGTCGCGGGGCTTTCACCGGATGACGTGTCGGTGATCGACGGCACCAACGGAACCATGCTTATGTCGGATGGCGCGCTGCCGGTATCGCGGATCGCGGGCGATCATGCCGCAACGCTCCGCCAGAATGTCGAGCGTCTGCTGGCCGCGCGCATGGGCCCCGGCCGCACGGTTGTCGAGGTCAGCGTCGAGACAGAGACGGACAGCGAATCGATCATCGAACGACGCTTCGACCCGGAGGGGCGCGTGGCCATCTCCACCGATACCGAAGAGCGCAGCACCTCGGCAAATGACCGCGCCGGGGCCGGCGTCACCGTTGCCAGCAACCTGCCCGACGGCGAGGCCGCGCCGGACAGGAACTCCAACAGTTCGAACAGCGAGACCCGCGAGCGGGTGAATTACGAGGTGTCGGAAACCCAGCGCGAGCTACACCGGACGCCCGGCGCGATCAAACGGCTGAGCGTTGCCGTGATTCTGGACGGTATCCGCACCACGGGCCCCGACGGCATCGAGGAATGGGCGCCGCTGCCGGCCGAAGAGCTTGAAGCGCTCGAACAGCTCGTCGCATCCGCGGTTGGCTTCGATGCCGCGCGGGGCGATGTCATCACCCTGAAATCGATGCCTCTGGAGCAGCCCGAAGCGCTGGGTACCACCGCCGCACCTGGGCTTTTCGGCAATATCAGGCTCGATGTGATGTCACTCCTTCAACTTGCGGTACTTGCAGTTGTCGGGCTTGTTCTGGGGCTTTTCGTGGTGCGCCCGGTGCTTTCGGGGCGTGGCGCCGCACCCGTTGCCGGCCTTCCCGCGCCAGAGCGCCCGGCGTCGCGGCCCTATGCGCAGGGTCGCGCCGGGGATACCGCCGAAGATCAGAGCCTGACAGGGGAAATCGTTGCCGAGAGCCTTCCCGAACTGACGGCGAATTCCGTATCGCCCGGGCTTTCGGAATTGCCCCGGGAAGCCGGGGCACAGGCGGCGCCTGCCTCTGCCGACCCTGTCGATCAGCTCCGCAGGCTGATTGAAGACCGGCGTGAAGATACGGTCGAAGTGCTGCGTCACTGGATCGAGCACGAGGAGGAGTCGACCTGATGTCAAACCGACTCTCGCTGGAGGAGTTTTCCGTCACCACTCCTGCCCAAAGTGTCGCTGAAAGCGCCTGGATGCCGGAAGACGAACGGCTGGCCGTCTATGAAGAAGGCTACAAGGCCGGATGGGATGATGCCGCCGCCGCAGAACAGCAGATACAGACCCGTGTGAGCGCGGATTTCGCCAACACGCTGAAGGGGCTTTCGGTTTCCTTCAACGAGGCGCGCGAGCATGTGCTGAAGTCGGTGGCACCTGTTCTGCGGTTGATGGCCGAAAAGGTTCTGCCCGATCTGGCGCGACACGGGCTGGCGGAGATGGTGGCCGAGCGCGCCCGATACGCGATTGAACAGGCCGCGGGTGGCCCGATCGAGCTGGTGATCAATCCCGGCAACCGCCCCGCCCTAGAGCATATCCTGAGTGATGACGCCGGCCTGCCCATCGTCATTACCGAACAGGCGAGCCTCGGCCCGGGCCAGGCCTATCTGCGCTCGGCGCGGGGCGAGGAGATGGTCGATCTCGATCGCCTGATCCATGAAATCCGGGAGGCCGTCGAGGCGTTCCTTCACGCCCATGAAGAAGAGGCAAAACCAGATGACTGATGTGCCAGATCGCAGCGCGGGCGCGCCCGAAAACCCGCTCACCAACGTGCCGGTCGAGGTGACGATCTCGGTTGGCAAGGCGCGCCTGTCGGTTCGCGAACTGCTGGCGCTCGGCCACGGCGCGGTTTTGCCGCTGGACAAACGGGTGGATGACACCGTTGAGCTTTTCGTCGGCGACAGGCTGATCGCGCGCGGCGAGTTGCAGGAGTTGAGCGGCGAGTCCTCCGGGCAGCTTGCCGTGCGCCTGACCGAAGTCGCCGATCCGCAGAGCCGCGCATGACCCGGATCCGCTGGCTGCTGACCCTGTCGGCAATCGCCCTGCCCGGGCTCGCCGGCGCGCAGGAGCTGAGCCTTTCATTCGGTGATGATGGCACGCTCACGGCCCGCAGCGTTCAGCTCATCGCCCTGCTGACAGTCCTCAGCCTCGTGCCCGGTCTGGCCGTCATGCTGACGTGTTTCCCCTTCATCGTCACGGTTCTGGCGATTCTGCGCCAGGCCATCGGCTTGCAACAGTCGCCACCAAACATGATGATTGTCAGCCTGGCGTTGTTTCTGACCTATTTCGTGATGGAACCGACATTCCTGGATGCCTGGCAGAATGGTATTGCGCCGATGATCGCGCAGGAAATCACCGCCGAGCAAAGCTTTGCCCGCAGTCTCGACCCGTTTCGCTCCTTCATGGCGGCACGTATTGATGCCGAAACCTTCGCATCCCTGCAAAGTCTCCGCCCCGAAGCCAGCGGGCTCTCGCCGCCGGAGGCTCCTCTCTCTCTGGTCGTTCCTTCCTTTCTTTTGAGCGAAATCTCACGCGCCTTCGAAATCGGGTTCCTGATCTACCTGCCGTTCTTGATCATCGATCTGGTGGTCGCCGCAGTGCTGATGTCCATGGGGATGATGATGGTGCCCCCGGCCGTGGTTGCCATGCCGTTCAAACTCGCGTTCTTCGTGGTGGCCGACGGCTGGACCCTGATTTCGGAGGCGCTGGTACGGGGCTATTTCTAGCCACCCCGTGGGTTTTCGAACCGCGCGGCGCCGGAGTTCCGCCGCTCCGGTTGACTTGTCGCGGCCGATCGCTCATCGCTTTGCCACGTTTTTCTGTTTTCCGGGGACGGGTTGATGAAGATTGCGATGATCGGAACGGGCTATGTCGGGCTCGTGTCA
Source organism: Actibacterium naphthalenivorans (assembly GCF_014196965.1). Classification (GTDB taxonomy): domain Bacteria; phylum Pseudomonadota; class Alphaproteobacteria; order Rhodobacterales; family Rhodobacteraceae; genus Actibacterium_A; species Actibacterium_A naphthalenivorans. The sequence goes on from NZ_JACIEQ010000001.1 coordinate 1,291,574, forward strand.
GGGGTGTGTTTTTCCGATTTCGGGCATGAAGTGATCTGTGTGGACAAGGATCCGCGCAAGATCGAGATGCTGGAGCGCGGCGAGGTTCCGATCTACGAGCCCGGCCTTGACGAGTTGATGGAAAAAAACGTCGCGGCCGGGCGGCTGTCCTTCACCGGGGATCTGGCGAAAGCCGTGGATGGCGCGGATGCGGTGTTCATCGCCGTGGGCACACCAACACGGCGGGGCGACGGGCATGCCGACCTTACCTACGTCATGGCCGCGGCAGAGGAAATCGCCGGCGCGCTGACGGGCTATGCCGTGATCGTCACGAAATCGACCGTGCCGGTCGGAACCAACGAACGGGTCAAGCAAGCCGTCGAAAACGCCAATCCGGGCGCCAATTTCGATGTTGCCTCGAACCCTGAGTTCCTGCGCGAGGGTGCGGCGATCGACGATTTCATGCGCCCCGATCGTGTCGTCGTCGGGGTGCAATCCGAGCGCGCGAAGGCCGTCATGGGCGGCATCTATCGCCCCCTGTTCCTGCGCGATTTTCCGGTCGTCTATACGGATCTGGAATCGGCCGAGATGATAAAATACGCGGCCAATGCTTTTCTTGCCACGAAGATCACCTTCATCAACGAAATCGCGCAGCTTTGCGAACGCACCGGCGCGGATATCAAGGCCGTGTCCAAAGGCATGGGCCTTGACGGGCGGATCGGGAACAAGTTCCTGCATGCCGGGCCCGGCTACGGCGGATCATGTTTCCCGAAAGACACCTCGGCACTGGCCAGGATCGGGCAGGATCACGCGGTGCCCATGCAAATCACCGAAACGGTGATCAAGGTCAACGACGAGATAAAGCGCCGGATGATCGGCAAACTGCAGGATCTGTCAGACGGCAGCTTCAACGGCAAGACCGTGGCCATTCTGGGCGTGACGTTCAAGCCGAATACAGACGACATGCGCGATGCGCCTTCTCTGACGATCGTGCCCGCGCTGATTGGCGGTGGTGCCAAGGTCAAGGTGGCCGATCCGCAGGGCCGGCGCGAAGGCGAAGCCCTGCTTCCCGGCGTTCAATGGGTCAGCGACGCTTATAAGGCAGCCCAGAACGCGGACCTTGTGGTGCTGCTGACCGAGTGGAACGAGTTCCGCGCGCTGGATCTGAAGCGGGTGGCAAAGAAAATGGCGACGCCGCGTATGGCGGACCTGCGAAACATCTATTCCGCGGCAGACGCAAGAGAGGCCGGTTTCGAGGCCTATTGCTGTGTCGGCCGCAGCGGCTACATGCCCGAATAGCCCGTATCCGCGCCCCGATGCGTCGGGGCGCTGCATTTCGGCCCTACCGCACCAGAAATTCGGCGTGCAGCGCCCCTGCCGCCTTGATGCTTTTCAGAATATCGATCATGTCGCGCGGGGAAACGCCCAGCGCGTTCAGCCCCGCCACCACCTCGGAGAGAGAGGTGCCGCCCTCGACCTCGGCAAGGCCCGTGCCTGGCTCCTCTTCCAGCCGCGCTGAGGTTCTCGGGACGATCACGGTGCCCCCCGCAGAAAACGGATTGGGCTGCACGACCAGCGGCTCTTCCCGGATGCGCAGGGTGAGGTTGCCCTGCGAGACGGCCACGCGCGAGATGCGGACGTCCTCGCCCATCACGATGGTCCCCGACCGCTGATCCACCACCACCCGCGCGCGGCGCTGCGGCTCCACCGTCACGTTTTCCAGCCGCCCGATCACATGCGCCGGTGATCGCATGCCCGCACGTCTGATGTTGAGTTCCACAGTTCCCGCATCCAGCATCAACGCCACCTGCCTGCCGAAAGATCGGTTGACGGCACGTTCGATCCGCTCGGCCGTGGTGAAATCGGGGGTGCGCAGGGCGAGCCGGATCATCGCAAGCGACGAAAAGTCGAACTCGATCTCCCGCTCCACCCGCGCGCCAGCCGGAATAACGCCGGACGTCGGAACGCCCTCGACCACCGAAGCGCCATCACCGCTGGCCGATGCGCCCCCGGCAATGACCGTGCCCTGACCCACCGCGTATATTTCGCCATCGGCGGCCTTGAGCGGGGTCATGATCAGCGTACCGCCCAAAAGGCTTTTCGCGTCACCAATGGCCGAAACAGTCATGTCGATCCGCCCGCCGACCCTTGCAAAGGGCGGCAGGGCCGCGGTTACGAAAACCGCCGCGACATTCTTGGGGCGAAACTGCTCTCCCGTCACGTTGACGCCCAGCCGTTCCAGGAGATTTGACAGAATTTCCTCGGTGAAGGGCGCATTGCGGATGCCGTCGCCGGTGCCGTTCAGCCCCACGACCAGGCCATAACCAACGAGATCATTGCCACGCACCCCGTCGAATTCCACCAGATCCTTTATCCGCACGGGCGCACCAAGGGCCGCGCTGGCCACGCCGAATGACAGCCACAGAAGAAGGGCCCGGATCATGTCAGAAAATCCGCGAGGCTGAGACGCGACAGGCGCGCGGTGACAGTGTATAGCGTTTCCAGCTGCCCCTGTACCGCCTCCATCTCGGTCGCCGTATCATAAGGGTCCGCGCCGATCAGTTCGGTTCGCGCGATCTCCATCGCCGAGGTTTGCGAAGCGTTTTCGGCCGAAATTGTCTCTATTCTGTTTTGCGTATTGCCCAGCTCGGCCCTTAGCGTGGCAAGTGGGCGTTCGGCGGTCAGCAGATGTTCGGCCGCCTGCTGCGCAAGCTCCGCGCGCGCAGTGGCATCACCGCCCAGCAACTCCGGATCCTCAAGCAATGCCGCTGTCGCCACACCGCGAATGACGCCACGCAACGCCGGATCGGCGGCGGTGATATCAAGAGACAGGAGATGACCATCCGCCAGGCGCACCGGCCCCGCGGGCGTGGCACTTCCCTGATAAGCCTGCGTTTCAAAGCCGCCGGTCTGGGTGCCGAACCAGGCGGCGGCGGCAGCCATTACATCATCTGCGGTCACCGCCCCGGAAACGGCGGTGCGGAGGCCGGACATGATGTCGTCAGCGCTGACCAACGCGGGCGTATCGGTCGCGGCGCCGGAAAAGAGAGAGCGGCCCGCCGCCTGCGTGTTCAGAACGGAAACCGCGTGTTCAAGCTTGCCCATCGCATCGACCCCCGCCGTTGTCACCAGCGTGGGATCAACGGAAGAGCCGGCCAGAAACAGCCCGGGGTAAAGGCCCGAGGACATGTCGTCGAGTGTTCCCAGGCTTGCCTGCATCGCATCGGTGGTGACTTTCGCTTCGGTAAGTGCGGTCTTGTAGGCGCCCAGAACGGTAAGGCTTCGCTCGATTGCCGCAAGCGGAGTGAAATCGCCCGACAGGCGCTTGCCCGGATCGCGGGCAAGACCCGTGACAAGCTCTTGCGAGAGCGTGCCCATCCGCGTTTTCAGATTGGAGTTCTGGCGCCGCAGAACCAGGCTTTGGGCCATGTCGCCGATGGAAAGGGATGTCATGTTCAAATACTCAACAGGGTTTGCATCATGTCGTCGATGGTGCGGACAACGCGGGCATTGGCGGAATAGGCCTGTTCGATCAGAAGCAATTTCTGCATCTCCTGATCGGTATCGACCCCGAATTCCAGTTCCGCGGTTTTCAGCACCTCGCCCTTGGCGCGGGCAAAGCTCTGATCCGCTTCGGCGCTTTGCCGCGCGCCGCCGACGAAAGAGAGATATTCCGCGCTCAGATCCGAGGTGCTGGCCGTGCTGCCGGTGAAACGGCCCGAGGCCACGCTCCGGGTTTCGGAAAGAACGTCGGCAAAAGCGCTCAGAAGGCCCGCGTTTCCGGGCGGACCCGCCGTGGCGGCCCCAAGGCCGTCACGAAGCCGCCAGAGGCTGCCACCGTCGGCCGGATCGACCGCCCGGTTAAGCTGGAGTCGTGACGCAATACCGATCTCGTTGGCCGGGTCGAAGGCAGCGCCCTGATCGGTGAACAGCCCGGTGGCACCGGCGGGCACGGTCGGATCCAAGCCCGGCGTCTGAAACCGCGCAATCAGATCGCGGGCCAGCGCGTCAAGCTCTGTCTGGGCGTCCACCGCCAGAGCATCGCGCTGATCGAACAACGCCGAAAGGCTGCCACCTGCAGCGGGCGCGTAGGGGCCGGAGGTGGACACCGGCTGTCCGTTCAGTTCCAGCCCGGACAACGCGCCCGAGGCGAGGGTCATTTCCGGCACGATCGTGCCCACGGGGGCAAAGCCGAAACTGGCGGGCTGACCATCCAGCAAAGTCGCGCCGGTGGCGGAATAAAGCGCGATTTCACCGGAGTCACGGCTGACGGCGCGCAGGGGGATGACCTCGGAAATATCATCCACAAGGCGCTGGCGCTGATCCATCAGACCGGCCGCATCATGCCCGGCGCCCATTTGCCGCCTGATCTTGTGGTTCAGGTCCGCGACTTTTTCCAGACGGTCGTTAAGCTGACCAACCTGTTGCGCGATATCGCGGTCGGCATCCATCCGCAGGCTCTGAATGTCACCGGATATGTCGTTGAACCGCGAAGCAACCTCCCGCGCGGCCGAAGCGACCTGTGAAAGCCGGGCGTCACTGTCGGGCCGGCTGGCCGCGCCGATCAGCGCGGTTTCCAGTGCCGCGATCCGGCCCGACAGCGACCCGGCGTCGGACGGCAGGCCAACAGAGGTTTCAAGCCGTGCGAAAAACGCCGCCTTCCGATCCGCATGGGCGGTGTCCGCATCCGCAAGGCGACGGTCGGCGATGAGCTGCGGATCGACATCGCGTAACACACCGTCGATCCGGACACCGGCGCCCTGCCCGCCCAGGGTGGCCGGGGAGGTTTGCAATATGCGCCGTCCGTAGCCTTCGGTCGTGGCATTCGCCACGTTGGAAGAGACGACCTGCGCCGCCCGCGCGGCGGCGGTGAGGCCCGACAGGGCATTGGCGAGAGAACCTGAAATTGACATCGTTGTCCGGGCCTTTCGGCGAAATGGGATTTATCGTTTGATATTCGTGGTTTCCTGCAACATTTCATCCACGGTCTGGATGATCTTGGCGTTGGAGGAATAGGCCCGCTGTGTCTGGATCAACTGGGTCAGTTCGGCCGCCACATCGGTCGCCGATTCCTCTCGTGCATAGCCCACGACCTCTCCGGTCGGGCCATCGCCCGCGTCCCACAGGAAGAACGGGCCGCTGTCGGGAGAGATCTGATAGGACTGGTTGTTGAGAGAGATGAGCCCGTTCGGGTTGGGCACATCGACCAGCGGCACCTGATAGATCGTCCGGGTGAAACCCACGTCATAGATCGCGTGAAGAAACCCGTTGGCGTCCAGCTCTACCGAGGTCAGATTGCCCACAGGCGAGCCGTTTTTGGTGATCGACGTAGGCGCGAAGCTGTTTGAAAGCTGGGTCAGCCCCGCCGGATCTCCTAGCCCGCCGATCGTGACCTCGATCGGCCCGCCCGCGACATCAATGGATAACGTGCCCGCCGCCCCGTCATAGGCGCCGCCCGAAACGGTGGTGACGGAGGACAGCGTTCCCCCATCGGCGCGGCTGTTGTCGAAATTCAGCGTATATTCCCCGACGGTTGCACCGCCGGACGCGGAATCAGTCAACACCATGGTCCATTGATCGGATTCTCCGCTGGCCGGGATAGTTGGCGTGAAGCTGGCGGAGATGGTTTCGGACGTTCCGAGATTGCCGAAATACTCGACAGACAATGTCAGCGGGTCGCCCGATGCCCCGGCTGCAGTTTCGGTCGCCGGCAGGTTCACCCCGAGTTCGATCTGCGTTGTCGGATCTCCCTCGAACTGGTTCACGTTGATCCGGATCGGCTCCAGCCCGTTGATCGTGTCGCGGGGATAGGCGGGCACGGTACCGTCATTTCCGGCGGGCCAGCCCATCAGCACCATCCCGGTATCGGTGCGCAGCACGCCCTCGTCATCGGGGTGGAACGAGCCGGTTGTCATCAGATACATCGGGTAGTCTTCGCCATTGTCCAGGGCCACAGCCTCGGTCACCGGAAGCATTCCGCGGCCGCCCACCGCGATATCGGTGGCGTTGCCCGTGGTCACCAGCGGCCCGCGCTCGTCGATCTGGCGATGTGTCGTCGTGCGCACGCCGCCTGCGGAAAACCCGCCCGCGCCGTCGATGACCATTGAATGGAACTCTGCCCCCGACCGTTTGTAGCCGTAGGTGGCGGAGTTCGCGATATTGTCGGAGATCGTCGCCAGCCGGGTCGCGTTGGCGTTCAGCCCCGCAACGCCGGCGTTCAAAGAGGAGGATATTGTCATGGGTGTGTGCGCCTTTCTGATGCTTCAGCCCCTTTGTCTGAGCGAAGCGTTACAGGCGCGGCCTTAACAGGGCGCTAACCGGACATCCGAATTTTCGCCCCCTCAAACATCCGATCGCAGAAGGATCAGCTCTATCCGGTTGTTGCGCGGCGCCATTGGCCGGGGCGTGGCGGGGCTGCGGTCGGCGTGACCGGTGACACGCCTTATGCGCGCGGGCGGCAGACCGGTTTCCGCCAGAAGATCACGCACCGCACCGGCCCGGCGGGTGGACAGATCCCATGACGGGTCCGTCACCACGGCGCGGGCATAGGCGCGTGTGTGCCCGCCGATGGCGACACCGTTGTCGACCAGTGCGAAGACAGGCGCAATCACTCCGATCATCGTGGTCAGTACCTGGGTCGGCTCGGACGTATCGGGCTGAAACAGGCCCTGACCTTCCAGATCGAACAGTTCCACGATCAGCCCTTCATCGGTGACGCGGGTCACGATGTGGCGCAGGATATCATCACTGATCATGCTTTCCCCCGCGCGCGCCATCAAAAGCTGCCCGATATCATCCAGCGCCTCGCGCATCGCCTGTTCCTGCGCGTCGCTGCCTGTTTGGGAAAGCCCGCTTTGCCCGCGTGCCTGACGCTGCTCCGAGGCATGGCGGCCCGAGGCGCCGGTGCCATTCTGGGCCATGACCGTTTCGGAAAAAACGCTCTCGCCGCCAAAAGATCCCTCTCCCCCGCCCGAGATCCGGTTCACGGCAATGGTCGGATGAAAGTAATCCGCGATGCCTTTTCGTTGTTTTTCCGTCGTTGCGTTCAGCAGCCACATCAACATGAAGAAGGCCATCATCGCAGTTACGAAATCGGCATAGGCCACTTTCCACGCCCCACCGTGGTGCCCATCACCCGCGACAACCTTCTTGCGTTTGATGATGACTGGCGCATTGCTGCCAGTGCTCATCTCACCACCTTTGTATTCACCCGGGACAAGCGATAGCAGCGGAGCGTGAACGGGCGCTTAACCTCTAAAATGCGAGACAATGCGCTGAATCGGGGTCCGCTCTGGCTTTCGTTGCGGGTTCAGATAACACATTCATACTCCCGCAAAAGTTGACCATGCGGCATATTCCGCACTTCATTCTTTGCGGAGGCTTGGCTAACGTGGTCTATAATTCGAACAGACAAGCCGCCAAGGCCTTCCAAACTTAAGAGCAGCAGACCCCGGCAATATCTTTCGAGCTCGCGCCACGCCACGTTGCAGCAACCGGAAGTCGCAATGCAGGACATGAAACACGATGCAAATGCAATCGCTGCGTGCGAGAATCATTCTCCTTACCTGCCTGACTGTGGTGTCTTCGGCAGCCGTGATCGGTGCATTCAGCTATATCCGGACTGTAAGAAACACGCTTGATATCGCTGTCGAAGGCCTGAACGGTGAAACGCGGCTGATGGCCCTGCGGTTCAAGAACGTGCATGACCAGATGAAAAGCGATCTGCTCATGGTTTCGGTCTCGCCGTCGTTTCAGGCCGTGGTGCAGCGACGGCTTTCCAACACCGGCAATATCGATCACCGCCCTCAGACTGACCGGCGCGAGGCATTGGCCTCGCTCTTCACCGCGCTTCTCGAGACACGCCCCTATTACACCCAGGCGCGGCTGATCGGACTGAAAGACAACGGGCGCGAACTGGTGCGTGTGGAACGTCAGGGGGACGTAATCATACGCACGCCCAAGGAAAATCTTCAGGAAAAACACGCGGAGCCCTATTTTCAGGAGGCGACAGCGCATCTCGATCACGAACTGAACACCAGCCCGCATCACGGGCACAAGGTTTCGTTTTCCGATGTCACCTATAATCGGGAAAACGGAAAGATCTCCTTGCCCCGGATCGTCACCATCCGCGCGGTGCTGCCGGTGTTCGACGAATACCACAACCCGTTCGGCCTGATCGTGATGAATGCCGATTATGAAAAGCTTCTGTCTCACGCATTCACTGGCGTCATCCGAAATGACAGTGTTTTCGTTGTCAACAATGCGGGGGACTATCTGAAATATGAAACCGACGGAACGATTGCCGGCCTCGAGTTCCATGACGCCTATACCATACCGCCTCCGGCGGTCGTCGATACAATCCTGAATTCCGAGGCCGGCGAAGACTCCTTTATCGACGATCAGAACATTTCCTACTTCGTGCGCGTCAACGTGAACGAGGACGAGCCGGACGAAACCCTTTCGGTCATGCTTCAGATTCCGCGGGATATGCTTCTGAGCGGCGCCCTCGCGATCCGCCGTGACGGTATGATGCTCACCATCGCCCTATTGCTCGTGACCCTCGGCGCGACCTCGGTTCTGTCGCGCAGGCTCATGGCTCCGCTGGAACAGCTTACCGACAAGGTCACGAAGTCAAAGGAAGACAACGCCCGCCTCGAGTTGCCGGTGGGGACAGCTGACGAGGTCGGAAAGCTGGCAAGGGCCTTTCAGGCATTGACCGACAGCCATGTCGAGAACGAATCCAAATTGCGTTCGGTCATCTCCAACATCGGTGAGGGGATCGTCATGATTGACGAGACCGGCATTATCGACAGCTTCAATCCGGCATGCGGGCGAATTTTCGGATATGCGCCGGAAGAGGTTATCGGGAAAAACATCAGCATGTTGATGCCCGCACCCCATCGCGAAAAGCATGATGCCTATCTGAAAAGATACGACAGCTCCGGCGAAAAAAAGATCGCCTGGGAAGGCCGCAGAGAAACCGGACTTCGCCGCGACGGAAGTGAATTCCCCGCAGAGCTGACCGTTACCGAACTGGTGCTGGACGGGCGCCGGCGCTTTATCGGCATATTGCGCGACATCACGGAGCAAGAGGCCGTCGACAGGGCAAAGACAGAATTCATCTCCATCGTCAGCCATGAGCTTCGCACACCGCTCACGTCGATCAAGGGCGCGCTTGGCCTGTTGCGGGGCGGTGCGCTGAAAGACAAACCGGGCAAGACGCAAGAGGTTCTGGATATCGCCTACAAGAACAGCGAACGCCTGCGCCGGCTGATCGACGACATTCTGGATATGGAGCGGATCGGTTCGGGGAAAATGGACATCGCACCCGAACCCATGGATCTTGCCCTGCTCGTCAGGGCGTCGATTCAGGCCAACAAGGGTTATGCCGCGGAACACGGTGTTTCTTTCATTCGCTCGGGCGCGCACGAACCCGTTCTGGTGAACGGGGATGGCGACCGGCTTATGCAGGTCATGGCCAACCTTCTGTCTAATGCGGCCAAGTTTTCCGAAAAGGGAGGCGAGATCAGGATCTCCCTGAGCCAGGATACGCAAAAGGGAACCGTCCGCGTATCGGTCAAAGACAATGGCTGCGGGATCCCCGAAGCGGCGCAGGCGACAATCTTCGACCGCTTCACACAGGCGGATTCGTCGAGCCAGCGCAAGAAGGGCGGATCGGGCCTCGGGCTGGGAATTGCCAAGAAGATCGTGGAACTGCATGGCGGCACCATCGGCTTTGTCACGCAGGAGAAACGCGGGACAACCTTCTTTTTTGAGCTAGAGATGCTGGCGGACGCGAAAACCAGGCCGCTGGATGTCTACTCCTGCGACTGACGCCGCAAGCTCGCCGGACGTCGCTCGGCTGCTCCCCTCGCCCGACGGTGCGGGGCGCTGCCTGAAAGGTGCAAGAGCTACGGCTCCGCGCTTTCCGGCCCTGTTTCCACAGCATTCACGGCATGTAGCGCGCGCAGGCGCAACGCCTTTCGCCATGCCGTTACACTGTGCGCCCCGAAGAATCGCCTCTGGCCGCTCACGATTCACCAACTGCCTATTCTGAATCCAAGTCGGCGGCTTACCGACTCGGTGAGCAATCTTCTGCGCACGCAAAACGCCCGCCGGGCATGATCCGGCCCAAATCGTTCCGGTTTTTCGATTGTTGTTAAGGTTTGCCTCATGATTGCCACCTTAGCGCCGTGGTCGCCCGAAGTAGGCCACATGTAGACCAGATTCCTGAGTTCAAATTCGTACACGATCCGGCGGTTTTTCAACGGTCGTTTCCAAACCCTGCAGCCAAGCGATGCTTCTGGCCAGGGCTATGGAGGCCTTTGTCACTGCTATCAACCTAATCCTCCCTGAGGAAACACTGGGTTTCCGGGGCGCACAAGAGCGGAAAGAACAGCATGAGCCAGCTGTACACAGCATATGCAGAACATCAGGCCGCGACGATCACCGTCACAAGCTCGCAAGAGTTGAACGCCGCAATTCAGACACTGACGACAAACGGCGGAGGCACGATCCTCGTCGATGGCAACTTCGGGCCATACACCATGACGGCAACCGATGTCGGTGACGCGAACAACCCCGTCCTGATCAAGGGGCTGGATCCTGCGACCCCGCCGGTGTTCGAAACCATCACCATGACCCGCTGCGCCTATATCACGGTCACCGAGATCGAGATGGACAGTTCGGCCATCGTCGCTTCGCGCGATCTGTCGACACGCGATCTGAACATCTGGAACTCGAACCATATCGAGTTCGTCAACAACAACATGGACAGCGTCGCCGACGGCTATGTCGACGGGGCCGGCAATGTCACGCTGGGCGGCAACGGTGTGATGGTCCGCAATTCGCAGGACATCACCTTTTCGCACAACACGATGACCGACTACTATCATGCCACGACCTTCCTTGAGGTTGTCGGGCTCGATTTCTCGAACAACGAGATTTCAGGCGTCCAGGGCGATGGTTTCCGCGCCGGTGGCATTCAGAACGCCGTGATCGCCGACAACTACATGCATGATTTCTATGGTTCGGTGCAGACCGAAAACCATTCGGACATGATCCAGATCTGGGGCACCAACGCCAAGCTCGTGACCACCAACGTGGAAATCAGCGGCAACTTCCTCGATTCGGGCGGCGGGGCCGGCACCCAGTCGATCTTCATGCACAACGAATCGTTCAAGACAAACCAGGTCTATTTCCAGGATATCCGCATCTTCGACAACGTGGTCCACAACAGCTCCAAGCACGGGATCACGGTGGGCGATACGCAGAACGTGCAGATCTACAACAACACGGTCCTGCAGAACGAGAGCTCGGTCACCTATACGACCAACAGCAGCAGCGCGGTTAGCCGTGTGCCGGCGATCGATCTGAGCAATACGAGCAACAGCACGGTCTACAACAACGTGGTTGGCAACATCTCGGTCAACGGCACGAACGTGTCCGCCAACAACCTGATCCTGGATTATACCAATCCCAACGCCACCAACTATGTTGACAACATCATCGTCAACCTGTCGGGCGAAGGCGATCTGGAAGCGCGCGATCTGCGCTTCATCAGCGGCAGCGCGCCGGATGGCACCTATGGCGCCAGCGCGAGCTGGAGCACAAGCTCCACCGCGCCGCTGGAAGCGACGATATCGGCCAGCGAAATCGGCCCCGACCGCCAGACCGTACAACTGACCGCGGCGCATACGCTGACGGATGGCACCCCCATCGACCCGGCAACGGCGACCTTCACCTGGACCTTCGCCGATGGCAGCCAGATGTCCGGCGCGACAGTCGCGCCGACCTTCGCCTCGGCCGGCGACCATGTTGTGGCCCTGACAGTCACCACCGCCGGCGGCGTGTCGGAAACCGTGGCCCGGATCATCGGGGTGCGCAGCAACGATATCGTCAGCCTCGATTTCGAGAACGGCAATCAGGACAGCTCTTACTGGGGCTCCCGCGTGTTGATCACCGATCCCAGCGGCACCGCGTTTCAGAGCGGCGCGCAGGGCAAGGGCTTTCATCTTGATGGCAACAGCCTGATCAAGATCGACAACAGCAACCTTCAGCTTTTCGATCTCGAGGCATTCTCGCTCGGGTTCGACTACAAGCTGGACAGCGTCGGCGAGGCTGGCGGCCTGATCCGGATGAACGGCACGATGGATCTGTTTGTCCGTGCCGACGGCTCGCTGAATTACAAGCTGACGACCGATCAGGGCAAGTTCCAGATTACCACCGGCGCCGGCACCCTGTCCGATACCGCCTGGCACGATATCGATATCTCCTACGATTCCGCCGCAGGCAAGCTGGAGCTTCTGGTCGATAACACAGTGGTCGGCAGCACCAGCGCCAGCGGGTCCACTGCGGGCACGAGCAGCACGGGGCTGAACATCGGCGATCCCTGGTCGGCAACCGCGAAAGGCGTGGTCGACAATTTCGTGATGACGACCCAGCCGATCGGCGGATGGTCCTCGACGGGCGGCTCTGTGCCGGTGGCACCAGCGCCGGCACCAACGCCCGCTCCGACCCCCGCTCCGGCCCCTGCGCCCGCACCGGCACCGGCGCCAACCACGCCGACGGACACCTCCGACACCGACACGCCGACAAGCCCGGCGCCGGCACCGACAACTCCGACCAGCCCGACCACGACATTCGATCCCACGGTGAATGCCATCTTGCAGGATTCCACCGCAAGCGATGTCGAATATGATCTGGACAGCAGCAGCCAGTACAAGCTGTCGCGCGACAACAGCTTCCTGTACGGCCAGGATAATTTCCGGATCGAGCTGCAGCTTGAAACCCTTCAGGATGGCGAAACCGGCGTGTTCCTGCACATGCACCGCAGCCTGACGGCGAAGGTGGACAGCCAGGGGCATATCAACTTCAGCCTGACAACCTCGGACGGCGATTTTCAGGTGCGTTCTTCCGAACCCGTCTATGCGGCGGCGGGCGAGCATGACATCGCCCTGGTCTTTGATGGCCAGCTTGGCGTCATGCAGATCGAGGTGGATGGCACAGTCCAGGCGCAGACCACGGCAACCGGTACCACGACCGATGTCTCCAAGTGGGGTCTGACGCTGGGCAACACCTGGAACGCCTCGCTGGACGGAACGTTTGAGGATTTCCACTACTACAACAACGCCGCAGTGGATGTTCAGGTCGCCGGTGGCACCGGCAGCTCGGTTGCGACCGTCGATACCGATTTCGTGCCGCAATCGTTCCTGTCGTTCGAAAACACGGTTTTCGACGAGGTGGTCAGCACAACCAGCTTCCGCAAGATGGGTGGTATCGCCGAATATGCCACCGGGGTGGATGGCACCGCCTATCACCTGAATGGCAGCAACAGCATCGGCTACAACCGCGGCGAACTGGACATGAGCGCGGTCGACAGCTTTGCCATCAGCTTCGACTTCCAGCGCACCAACATGAACTCGGGCGGCCAGCTTCTGGACCAGCACAAGATCATGGACACGGTGATCGACGATCAGGGCTACCTGCACGTCAAGCTCGTGACCAGCACCGGCAGCTATCATCTGACCAGCCAGTCGGCCAGCTTCGACGATACCGCCTGGCATGACACCACGATCGCCTATGACAGCGCCACGGCCACCCTTTCGATGGAGATCGATGACGAGCTCACGGTGCTCAACAATGTCACCGGCCCGACCGCGGACCAAAGCCGCTGGGGCCTGTCCATCGGCAACTCGTGGCACAGCAGCATCGAAGGGAATATCGACAATTTCGGTTTCGCATCGGAACTTCCTTCCGACCAGATCACCGATCTGTTCCTCGGCTAAGTCCCTCGGCCGCGTAACGAAAGCCGGCCCCGCCAGATGGTGGGGCCGGTTTTTTCATGCCGCATGCAGCAAAAGCCGCGCCGGCGCTCAGGACCGCATATGCTGGGTCTTGCCGGTATCCTTGCCGGCGGACCGGCCGAACACATATTCCGCCGTATCGGGCGACAGCACACCGCGCACATTGCGGGGCGGCGCCAGCCCGTTCACAGCGGCGACAACCGCCCAGGCTTCGGGCGCGTGACCCTTGACCATGATCTGCGCGGCTTTCGCCATCGCGTAGCCATAACCAAGCGGCAGCCTCCACGGGCGCAACCGGCGCAGAAACATCATCCGGCTGCGGTATTTGAAGTAATGCGAAAACGGCGAGGCGATGCGGCCAAAGGTGGGCGAGCCGATCGACGTGCCCGCGCGGTGATAGGCCACAAACCCGTCGCAATAGATCAAAGGCAGATCACCGCGCCGCAACGCCCAGTCAACCTCTTCGTAGTAGAGGAAGTAATCCTCGATCATCGGACCAACGGTTTCATAGAACTTGCGCGACGCGACAAGGCTGGCGCCGGTGATGAAATCAAGCTGCCCGGCATCGGGCGGCGGCGTTTCGCGGTGCGATTTTCCCAGATTGATATTGCCGGTGACCCCGGTGTTCAGGCTGATCGTGCCGCCGTCGATCTGAATCCGGTCAGGCCGTTCCAGATAGTTCACCCGGCCGCCGATCATCCCGTATTCGCCCACCGTGGCCAGCTTTTGCTTGAGCGCGGCGATGGAGGCGCCGGGCACCATGCTGTCGGGGTTGAGTATCCAGAAATCGTCGACCTCTTCGAACTGGGCCAGATAGGCCAGCCCCGCGTTCACACCGCCCGCATAGCCCGCGTTGCGCCCCGAATGCAGCAGCGTTACATCGGCCGATCTGTCGGGCGCCATGCCGCGCTGGCCTTCGATCAGGGCCAGCGGCTTGGGCGCCGGAACGAATGAAAACGGGCTGTCGGCCGGGGGTGTATAGGGCGCGGTGCCGGCTGCCCATTCACGCAGCCGCGAAACCGTTGCATCGGGCGAGGCATTGTCGACCACGACAATGCGCAAATCCGGATCGCCGCTCGACAGCAGGCTTTCGAGGCAGTCCAGGATGATATCTTCAGAATTGTAGGTGACGATAACGACACCAAGCACCGGCTTCCGCATTTCTTGCCTTGGACCACTCTCTAACACACCCACCCCACCGCAGTGATCAGCCATTTTTCCTGATAAATCAACACAGCCGGGCGTTTCTCACAAAGACCTGTTCCGGCCGCAACAATACCTGGCTCACCACCTTGGATTGTTTCAGTTTGGCACGATAATGTCCAACTGGGTGGCGTAAACCTGCCGATTCCCCGATGTTATCGTCAGCATGGCGCTTTGCCGCCCGCCCCGTGCGAACTGATGCGCCACGCTTACCCCCTGCGCCGTGGCCCCATCGCTGAACCGCCAGTCGAACGTGGCCCCTTGATCCGCAAGCGGCCCGTCCGGCCCGGCACTGAAGCCCGCGTCGAAGGTGAAGCTGCGCAGCCCCCGCACCGGCACTGCCCGGATCAGTGGCGTGACCTGCGGCGGCGCCGGATCATAGGCCAGCATCGGCGCGCCGGCCTGCGCCCCGTCCAGAATGCCGCCCGGAAGCACCTGAAACTGCGCGAAACGGGCCGGCGAATCCTCGGGCGGCGCGACGAAGGCCTCGGTGTAATAGCCCGGCTGGCCCGGCGCCTTGTCCTGCACGGTGATGTTGTTCTGCACGGTCCAGTCCGGCCGGCCGCCGCCGCCGGGCACCGCCAGCGCGACATTGCCCGCGATGGTCACCTGCTCGGCGCGTGGCTTGACAGAGATGCGCGGGATGGTGACATCGCCGCTTTTCTGCGGATGGGCCGATGCCCGGCTGCGCAGAACGCTGTTGTTGCGGATGGTCAGGCCGACCACCTCGCCCACCGTGATACCGTGAAGCTGGGCGTTGATGATTGCGTTATCCTCGATCGTGATGTTGCGATACCACATGTCCCGACCCGCGCCGCGGCTGTCGACCATCTCGTTGCGCAGAAAGATCGACTGGGTGTAATAGCCGCTGCCGGAGTTGAAACGGTTGCCGCGGATCGTGATATCCACGCTCGGGCGGCTGGTGCTGCGGGTCCACATCTGGATCATGTCGGAATGGTCCTTCGACTGCAGCGACCGGGCGAAATCGTGAAAGTGGTTCCGCTCGATGAGCGCGCCGTGCAGCGCCACGAGGTTCAGCCCGTCCGAACGGATCGTGTGCACATCGTTGCCCCGGAAGATCACGCCGTCGACCATGTTGAACACGGCCCCGCGATAGAACCTTTCGAACACGCTGTCTTCTACCCGGATGTCACGGGCGTTACGCACGAACAGACCCCGCGCGATGGGAAAGCCCTTTTGCTCGGGCGGTCCGTCGGTCGCGAGATCGCCGTCGAAATGCACCCGCAAAAAACTGATCCCTTCCCCCCCGGAAACGCGGAATGGCGTACTGCTGTCGGTGGTGTCGCCAGAGGTATAGACGTAGTCGAAGAGCAGATCCTCGAAACTCAGGTTCGACACATTGCTCAGGGCTACGCCGGAAAACCGCGCCGGCCGCGCCGGATCGGCCGAGCAGAGCGTTACCCGGCCCTTCCAGCCCGCCTGCTTGCCGCTGAGCGACAGCGCGCCGTAATCACCGGGGGCAAGCGCCAGCACGGTGTCCCCGTCGGCGCCCCGCAGGGCCTTGGCCAGCGCCCCGGCATCGGCCACGGGCTGTCCCCCCGCACAGCCGGCGCCGGCCGAACCGGCGGCGAAAAGCGCAAAGCCCAGAGACAACGAAAACAAAAAACGACTGAACACCATATCACCTATCTCAACCAACACCCTGCACGCCGCAGCCTAACCCGGTTTGCGGCCCGATCACAGGGGCAGACGGCCACGCCCGGCGAAAACCGCATTAAGATTCCGTGAAGGCAAAAGCCTGTGGCTTAGCCCTTCCTTCGGACATCGCGGGCAGGCTTTCCCTGCTTCGGAAAGGTGCCGCGACACCAGCGACAAAGGGCATGACGCTTGAGCAAGCGGGCGGAAAATGCCAAAGACGATCTGTACCTTTTCCGGAGCGGCAAATTGAGTTTCAAACCGCGCGCCCCAGCCATCCCCTGCCCGCATCCTGCGCTGATCGTCCGCGCCTGCCTCGCGGTCTTTGTCAGCCTGGCCAGGACGGCTGTGCGCTGCGGCGCATGGAAGGTACTGACAATGATGATAATGATGGGGCTGGCGATCGGCCCGGGGGCCTCTGCCACGCAGGCCCCGCCGGTGACGGCACAGTTGACGCTGAATGAGTTCACCCGCGACATGACCGTTTTCGACAGCGGCCTGGCGCTTGGCCAGGATGGCGCCAGCGTGCCGCTTTCGGGCACCGGCACCAGCGGCGAGGTGGTACAGGCGCGCGGCGTTTCCACCGATGATGCCGGGGCAAGCTCTACCGCCTGGGTCGACATTGCCACGATCGACGCGGGTGGCAACTGGTCTGGCACGCTGGTCGCGCCGCGCAACCCGTCATGGTACCTGCCCGAAGTGCGCATCAAGGCACAGCCGACCGTGACCGCGCAGGGCGCGAACCGGTTCGGCGCGGGGCTGATCATCTCGTTCTGGGAGCAGTCGAACTGGGACCGGATCTTCAACGCAAGCTTCAGCAACACCCCGCCCGACCCGCTGCTTGACGAAAACGCGGTGCAGATCTTCACCCGCAGCGGCGCCACACCCTCCGTTACCTATCTGAGCGATGCCAGCCCGCTCAGCGCCGCCGCCGTGGCCTTTGCCAACACGTTTCTCGAGGCACTGCCGGGGCTGAAACTGGCGGTAATCGCCCATACCCAATCTGGCACCGGCTGGCGGCAACTGGTCAACGACAATGACAGCACGCGCCTGTGGTCGGATGATCTGGCGCTGCACCAATTCGCATTGGCCGAGGGGCAGGACGTGGGCATCGTCACGTCTTCGTGGATCGCCTCCGAGCTGCAGACCGCAGGCGACTACGCCGAGATTGTCGCCGCCATCGTCACGGGCAAACGGCTGGATGGAAGCGCCGCCGGAACCGGCCCGTCGGCCACCTTCACGACCACAGGCAAGGGCCTGTCCTTTCCGCTGCACCATAATTTCACAGAGCTTTACGATTTCGCCCACACCCGCTTTGCCCTGATCGGCCCGCACGGGCGCGGAACCACGGTGTCGCAGACCGGCTATTCCGATTCGAACGATGACAATTACGAAGCCCTTGTCGCCAGCTGGATCGCGCTTGGCAGCAATCCGAATTTCAGCATGTTCCTGCCCCACAGCCTCGGCATGAGCGACATAGACCGCGGCTATCCCCATGCCGGCGACAATGTCTATGACCCCGCCGGCACGCAATGGACGGATACCTCGCATGCTTCGTCCTACACCAAGGACGGGCTGGAACGTCTGGCCCGGCTGGGGGCGAATGCCATTCTGAAATCCGCCGGTCTGGTGTCCTGGCCAGTGCCCGCGTTTGACCGCAGCTATTGGGCGCCGGATGGCAGCTATGTGGACCTGTGGATGGATGGCCATGACATCACCACCGAACGCCTGCGCCGCGGCCTGCCCGCCATGCCCGCCACCTTTGCCCACCGGGCCGAGGTCATGGGTATGACGATCGGCGGCGAACCGGCGCAAAACGCGGTGATCGTGGCCAATGCCGGCGGCTCTGGTTTTTCGGGGGTGCGGGTCAGCCCCAACAGCGGCGTCTTCACCTATGCCTCTTCGGTGGAAGACGGGTTCGGCGCCCTGCCCGGCTGGCAGCAATGGCCCGATGATTACCTGGACGATTACTATCTGAAC
This sequence comes from Actibacterium naphthalenivorans, assembly GCF_014196965.1. Taxonomy (GTDB): domain Bacteria; phylum Pseudomonadota; class Alphaproteobacteria; order Rhodobacterales; family Rhodobacteraceae; genus Actibacterium_A; species Actibacterium_A naphthalenivorans. The sequence goes on from NZ_JACIEQ010000001.1 coordinate 1,310,197, forward strand.
CGTCCGGTTGCCGATGTCGGACAGGCCGGGCTTGCAGCGCTGCCGCTAAAAACCAGAACAACGTTCAGAAGCGCGCTGGCCGCGCCGGCTCAATTCACCGTGGGCGGCAACGGCCCCTATTTTCTTGATCAGGCCGGGATCGGCACCATCGCCACCCTGACGCTCGAGGCGAAGATGACCATCACCGGCGGCAGCGCGCAGCGGCTGTTCGGCCTTTCGAGCAACGCGCTGAAGGTGGAATATCTGCCTGGCAGCGGCGTTCTGCGCTGCACCTTGTCCGACGGGTCCGGCACCACGCTGCTGGGCAACCAGACATCCAGCACCATCCCCGACCCGGGCACGACCGAGCGCACGATCCGTATCGCCATTGATCTGAGCAACCCGGCCAACGGGTCTTTCCGGGCCTTCGTGGACGGCGCCGAAGTGCTGACGCGCACCGGGCTGACCTCTTCCGGCACATTCCCAAGCGCGCGCAACCTGTCGTTTCTGGCGACGAATTCGGGCGGATCCCAGTCAGAGGGCACGGTTACCCACCTCAAGGCGTGGAAATCTGCCATGCCCGACGGGTCAGCCCCGACAGGCGCACCCTACAAGCAGATCTCGGGAACAGCCGCCACCGTCAACGCCGACGCATGGAAGAAAGGTGCCGACGCGGGCTGAGCCCCTCAGCCATAGGCCGACAGATCAAGCGGGTTGGCGGAGATTTCCGCCAGCCGCGCATTACTTTGCGTGAAATGCCCCTTGAACCGGCGCTTCACGTAATCGCTGACCGGCCGGTTGTTCTTCAGCAACAGCGAAAGCGGCGGCCGGCGCAAGGCAAAGCCGGTGGCGCGGTACAAGAACCGGCTGTCCGCCGCGATACCGATCATCGGGTTCACATTCATCGGCCCGGCCTGAACGTGGTTCACACGTCGGAGGAACGGCGCAGCATATTCGGGATATCCCGGCGCGCGTACCTTTACCGCCCGTTCGGGAAGCGCGCGGAACATGGTATTCCCCACGGCGGCCGCCATCGCCCGGACGGCGCCATCCATATCCGCCTTCAGCGCCTCTTGCGTCTGAATGTAGACGTTCTCGGCCCCGAACAGCGATTGATAGAGCGCGACCAGCCGATCATAGGCGAAGTGATCGGGCGAAAACGCCAGATAGCCAACTTCTGCCTCCCCCTCCAGATACCGGTCATGGGGCAGGGTACCGCCGCGCAGCAGATATTGCATGTAGATCGAGGGCAGCACCCGCATCTGTGCGCGGATGGAAATCAGGATCTTCGCCTCCGGCGCGATCCGTTTCAGCCGCTCGGCATAAACATCGCTTTCATGCGCGCCATAATGCGGATTGCCCGACAGGATCTCGGACGACACCACCGGCAGCGTTCCCGGCGGGGCGGCAGCGCTGCGTTCGGCGATCAGCCGGCGCATGTCGTCGGGATCGAACCACAGCCCATGCGGGCTGGTGACATGGCGGTGCACGTCGGCATGATCGGCCACCGGGAAATAGCCGTTCTCGGGATGAAACAGGAACTGCTGCATCCAGCTTGTGGCCGTCTTGTGATAGCCGATATGGATCAGCACAGGCGATGTCATCCGCACTCCTCGTTCAGCCGTTCCGCCGTTTGCCTCTGGTTCTGCGCCGCAGCACGAAACCGCGCAAGGCGGTCATCGACGCAAGGCACAGAATAAACAGCACAACCGCCGCGCCGCCCGTCCAACGCGGATCGATCATCGGCGGCTGTTGCATCTGAACCACCCAGCCGTGGCCGAAGTAGACCCCAAGAAAGCCAAGCGCCAGGCCTGCGGTGGCCCCCACTCGCCGCAGCGGGAAACCGATCCGTTTTTTCAGCAGATAAAGCGAGACGAAAAAACCCAGGAGCTCCGCGGTCGTCGCGATCCAGATCACGACAATCAGCCCATAGCCCTGAATTGTCGCATACCAGGAAACAGCAAGCGAGGCCGCGCGAAACAGATTCGCCCACATCGCATTGTCCGTCTTCGCCCGCGCCAGTGCCACCACCGCCGGCCCCGCCTTGAACACCCGCACCGCATGCAGGATGGCCAGCCACAGCAGCAGCGGGATCATAGGCTCGTATTTCGGGCCCAGAACCGTCTGCACAAAGATCGGCCCGATCAGCGCCACCGCCGCCACCTGTATCAGCCCGTTCAGGATATTGGCCTCGACAGTGGCCGCGCCGATATCGTGGAACCGTTCATCCTCGTCCTGCGCGGCCGAAAGCTGCGGCAGAAAGAACGATTGCACACTGCGCGCCAGAACCAGCGTGGGTGTCAGCGTCAGGGTGAACCCCATCGCCAGCAGCGCAAGCTGCGACATGCCCAGTTCGCGCCCAACCACCAGCTTTTCGCCGTTCAGCACCAGAAACAGCAGCAGGCTGTTGACCAGAAGCGGCCAGCCAAAGCTCAACCCCCGCATCATGACCGCCCTGTCCAGCGTCAAGCGATACCGCTGCCGCGCCGCCAGATGCGAGGTCAACAGCTTCATCACCCCCTGCGCCAGAACCGCATAAAGCATGACACGGTAATCGCCGTACAGCTGGTCCAGCGGCCAGATCAGAAGAACCGAAATCAGCGCGGGCACGAAGATCGTCATCATGAACGGCAGATAGATCATCTGCCGCTGCAGGCGGAACACGTCGAAATGGGTAAAGCCGTTCAGCACCGGCACCAGCGCCATGAGCTGATAGGCCCAAATGACCTCGGGGATGCCCAGAAACCGCGCCAGCGGATCCGCTATGACAAACAGGATGACGCCCGAAATCGTGCCGCGCAGCGCCTGAAACCCCTGCAACCCGGCCTGAAGCGCCGGGTTCTCGCCATCCTTGTCCTGCACGATCATCTGCTGCAGGCCAAGCTGCGACATCATCTCGACAATGGCCATGCTGACGGCAAAGGTGGCGGCGATCCCGTAGTTCTCGACGCTGATCAGACGCGCCACCAGCAGGTTGCGCACCAGCAGGATCAGCGAGCTGAAAGCGTTTCCCGAAACAAGCAGCAAAACCGGTTTTAACATGGCACTCACCCAACTGGAATCTGCCGCAGAGGGTCAATGTTTTTCGTCTCGCTGCAAGGCAAATCCGTATGCTAGGAACAGCGGGGTAACAATGCCCGCCGCAATGCAACATTGCCGCCCGAGGATGCCAAACTGAAACACCGCCTTGCCCCCGCCCTGCTAGCGTTGATCCTTGGCGCAGCCCCTGCCCCCGCTACCCCCGAAACCGGCCCGCACGTCTTCGAATGGCGGATGGAGGGCGACACCTTCGGCGGGTTTTCCGGCCTTCTGGTCGAGGATCATGGGAAATCGCTGCTGGCCGTCAGTGATCACGGCACGCTTTATACCGGCACGATCACACGCGAAAACGGCGCGATCCGCGCGATCACGCCTACCGGGCAATATCCCCTGTCGGGCCCGGGCGACCCCCCGTTCACCGATTTTCAGCGCGATGCGGAAGACCTCGCCCGCCTGCGCGATGGCAGCCTTCTGGTGTCGTTCGAAAGCTATACGCGGGTGAAACGCTATGCCGCGCCGGGCGCCAAACCCCGCTCGACCCATCACTGGAACGCCTTTCGCCGCCTGTTCGGCAACCAGTCATTCGAGGCGATAGCCCCCCTGCCCGACGGCCGCATCGCCGCCTGGGTCGAAGGCAAGGGCAGAGGCACCCGCACCTCCGCATTCCTTTATGACGGAAAAAGTTGGGCCGGGCCCTTCGCCTTCCCGATCTCCGACGGGTTTGCCATCACCGGCGCAGACCTCGGCCCTGACGGGCGGCTGTACTTGGTCGAGCGCAGGTTCAACCTGCTGGCCGGCTTCAGCTTCCGCATCCGCCGTCTCACCCTGACCGAGAACGCCATGCTGTCAGACGTGCTTTACACCAGCCCGGCGGGCAAGCTTGGCAATGCCGAAGGCATCGCCGCATGGCGCGATGACACGGGGCAGATGGTACTGACGCTGATCACCGATAATGGGTTCAGCCCGCTCAGCCCCACAAGGCTGATCGAATTTCGCCTGCCGGAGGCCGCGCCCGGCCCGCGGCACGAATACCCCCTGCCGTTTCCGCCCCGCTGAGTGTCACGAAAGCCCGCGAATACCCGTCGCGGTGGTACCGGTTGCCATCACCCGTGTCGCCCGGATCGGAAAGGCCACACCGGCGCCGATGAAGACATCGCTCTGGTCGCCGCTGAGCGTGATCAACCGCACCAGCCCGGCCTGCGCCACATTCAGCGCGCGGGTCACGCGGGCAAGGTCGGTCGCGTCGTCGGGGATGATTTCCTCGATCCGTGTGGCCGGGCTTTGCAGGCCGGACATCTGGCCATCGAATGCATCAAGTGACATTGGGTTCGCTCCTTAATCGCCTCGGGCCCTGCGCCCGGTCCCGTGAACCCTAGGAAGCATCGGTTGAGGCGCCCCTAACCCACCGCGCGCTGCCCTGTGCCACGGGTGCGGAAACAGTTGGTTTCGCGTGCAAAGCCAGCATGGTTGTCTTGCAAAACACATGTTTTTCAAAACCTTACACCCAAAGCCGCATGCGGCGGCAGCGACCGGCGAGGCGGTGACAATTCTGTATCAAAGTGATATTTATCAGGTGTTTACGAGTAGCGGAGCTTTCCCCGTGCCGATCCATCCTCTAGCATCCTCTCTGAGTGCGGCCGTGTGTTCGGCGGCAACCCGAGCAACGCGCCCCGAACGGGCCGGAACAATGCCGCAACGGCAGCAGACAGGACCCATGTGATGCCGATCATCCGCGCTGACAGCAAGCTGATCTTTTTCGCCCATGTTCCCAAATGCGGCGGCTCGGCGGTGCAGACCTATCTGAACAACCGCTTCGGCCCGCTGGCCTTCGAGGATCGCCGCTTTCTGTCGGTGCCCGAGCGCAAGCGCTGGTCGAAAACCTCGCCGCAGCATGTGGATGTCGAGACGCTGAACCGGATGTTCCCGCAGGGCTTCTTCGACCACAGCTTTGCCATCGTGCGCCATCCGGTGGCGCGGGTGGTCAGCGCCTATCACTTCCAGCTTGAGGTGGAGAATACAATCTCGCGGAACGTCAGCTTCAGCGACTGGCTGATAAACGTGGCAGAGCAGATGGAGGAACAACCGTTCCTCTATGACAACCACCTGCGTCCGATGAATGAAATGGTGCCCGAGGGGGCAAAGCTGTTTTACCTCGAACACGGGCTGGATGCGCTGGTGCCCTGGTTCGACGAGGTGACAGGCGGCAAGGCCGGGCCGCGCGCGGTGCCGCATACCAACAAGCGCGGCGATTTTTCCAAGGTCAAATCGGTGAAGGTGGTGCCGGATGATGCCGATCTGGCGCTGATTGCCACGATCTATGCGCAGGATTTCGAACGGTTCGCCTATGAGATGGGCAACCCGGCCCCCACGGCCCCGGCGCCACTACTGGCACCCGAGGTGATCGCCGAACGTGACGCCGAGCTTTCGCGGGTGCTGCCGTTTCACCGGCGGCTGGTCAACCGGCTGAGCGACAACCTGCGGCGTCAGCGGATGTAACCCTCCGGCCGCCCGAACTATTTGCGGGCAGCGCGCTGATAGGCGTCGATCAACGTATCGACCTGATGATCCCAGCTCAGCTCTGCCTGAACCCTTTTGCGCCCGTACTCGCCCATCGCCTGGCGCGTGTCGGGGGCATCAAGCAGCGATACGATCTTGTCGGCCATGTCCCGCGTGTCATTCGCCTTGGCGTAAAGCGAAGCGTCCTGTGCGGAATGGCGGCCTTCTGTCACGTCGAACTGAACGATGGGCTTGGAAAACGCCATGTATTCGAGGATCTTGTTCATGGTCGATTTGTCGTTCATCGGGTTCACCCGATCGGGGTTCACACAGACATCGGCGGTGGAAAGCACCTCGAACAGATCATGGTCGGGCGCGCGGCCGGTGAAGGTGACGTGATCCTGAAGCCCCAGATCGCGGGCCATCGCCTCGATCTCGTCACGGGCGGGGCCGCCCCCCACAAGCACGAATTGAACGTCGTAGCCACGGGTCTGCACGATATCCTGCGCAGCAGCGAGCAGCAGGTCCAGCCCTTCCTGATCGCCCATGACGCCGACATAACCGACCATGTACTGGCGGCCGTTTTTCCATTTCGGGTTCGCGGGCAGCAGCTTCAGCCGGGTCAGATCGGGCCCCGAGCGGACGACAAACACATCCTCCGGCGCCTTGCCGCCACGGGTCAGGGCAATCTCGCGGTAGGATTCGTTGGTCGAGATCACCACATTGGCGGTGCGGAAATTCAGCCGCTCGAACAGCACCATCAGCTTCCAGAAAAAGCCGCGCCGGTTGAACTTGGCCTCGTAAAGCTCGGGGTTGATGTCGTGATGATCGAAGATATAGCGCTTGCCGAACAGCTTGAACGGCCAGGCGATCAGAAAGATCAGATCGGGGGGGTTGCACCCCTGAAGCGTGTCAAACCCGTGCCTGCGCGCGATCTTCAGCGCCAGGCGCATCTCGTGCCAGAGCGCGGCGCCATATTCCAGAAGATAGCCCGAGGCGCCCTTGGCGTCGATCGGCAGCGGGTGGCGGTAGATATGCACGCCCTCGATTTCCTCATAGCGCTCTTCGTATCCCTTGCCCGTGGGGCAGATCACCGAAACCTGCGCGCCCGCGGCCGTCAGCGTGCGGCATTCGTGCCAGACACGGCGGTCGAAGGGCAGCGGCAGGTTTTCCACAATGATCAGAACACGGCGCCCGGCCAGCGGCTTCGCGGCGCGGGCGGCATCCATTCTGGGGGTGGCGGGGGCCGGCTCCGGCTCAGTTGAGGGTGCCGAGGTCGCGAATGTTTGATTCATCGGTCAGGCTAAGCTCTCTAATCGTGGCGTTCGCTGCGAGAATTCTATCGTAAGTATTTGCTTCTGCTTCCTTCTTGGAAATAAGCAGGCGCTCGAGCGCGGGCAGGTGGCTATAGGCATAGCCCAGGTTCGCGCCGATCAGCATGTCGGCCTCGATCGCGGGGTCGAAGATCTCGACCTGATAGCCCGCGTTCAGAAGCTTGCGCGCCAGATCCACATTCGGGCTTTCGCGCAGGTCGTCGGTGCCGGCCTTGAAGGCAAGCCCGGCCATCAGGATGCGCGCGCCAGGCGCCAGCCCGTCGCAGGCATAGGCGAAAAGCGCGTGTTTATGCGCCTCGTTCGAGCGGATGAGGCTGTCGACCAGATGCAGGTTGGCGCCGATATCGGCCCCGATATGCTGCAGCGCGCGCACGTCCTTGGGCAGGCACGAGCCGCCGAAGGCCCCGCCGGGGCGGGTGTAATAGGGTGAAATGTTCAGCTTGGTGTCGGAGATGAAGATCTCATGCACCTTGCGCGCTGAAATACCGGATTCGAGGCAGACACGGCCGATTTCATTGGCAAAGGCCACCTTGACCGCATGCCATGTGTTGTCGACGAATTTCGTGATCTCGGATTCGCGAAAGCCGACGTGAAAGGTCGGCGCGTCGATGTTCCGGTTCAGGGTTTCCATCGCCGGGTTGGGCTGGGCATCGCGGGTGCCGACAACGATCTTGGGCGGCTGGAAGTAATCCTTGACCGCCGACCCTTCGCGCAGAAACTCCGGGTTATAAACCAGCGAGACGCGCTTTTCGAAATCCTCGCCCAGGGCAGAGATGAAAATCGGCTGGATCAGCTCCTCGACAGTGCCGGGCCGGATGGTGGAGCGATAGGCGACCGACAGCGTGCCCGCGCCCGCGCGTTTCACCGCCTCGGCGATCTGCCAGGTGACATCGGCGATATACCCCATGTTATGCGATCCGTCGGGCGCCGAGGGCGTACCGACGCAGACAATGGCCAGATCGGCGTCTTCCAGATGGTCGCCGATTTTGGTGTCGGCCCGGAACAGCCCCTTGGCAAGTGCATCTTTCAGCATCTCCCCGACCTGCGGTTCGACGATGGGCGGGGTGCCGGCGTTGATGGCATCAACCTTCTTCTGGTTCACGTCGATACCGACGACGCTGTGCCCTTCGCTCGAGATGCAGCAGCCGGCGGTGAAGCCAACATAACCCAGGCCCAGAATAACGACTTTCATCCTGTAACGTCCTTTTGTCCGATACCTTCCGGCACTACTCGTTCAACATGTTCTGCTCGGCGGCGCGGGCCCTTGTGGTCGGGCCCGTTGCATCTTCCGCATTCTTTGCGGGGCACGCTAATCGTTGCAAGTAACGGTTTCTACGGCAAACTTCCCAATTCACAGAAAAACCCCGCGGTTGGCGCGGTTCCGCCGCTTCTTTGCCGCCCGGCTGCCGCAAGCGCCGCCGGTTTCGTGAATTCCGCCATTTTCAGGGGCGTGACCCCGAGGGCTCAATGCTCATTTCGCCCCAGCACCCAGGCCGCCGCGGCGCCCGCCAGAAAGCCGCCCAGATGGGTTTGCCAGGCAAGCTGCCCCTTCATCGCCCACCACAGCACCAGGTTCAGCACCAGCAACAGCAGCACCGCGCGCCCGACCGGCCAGAGACCCAGATTATAGGCGCGGCGATCGGCGTAGTTCCAGGTGACAATGGCACCGGCCAGGCCGAACAGCGCACCAGAGGCGCCCACCATCGGCTGCAGCCCGCTGGCCAACACCCCGTAGAGCCCGGCCCCACCCAGAAGCGCCACCAGATAGATCACGCAAAAGCGCCAGTTCCCCACCCGGTCGACCACCGCACGGCCAAGCGAATACAGGGTGAACATGTTGACGATCAGATGAACCGGGCCGCCGTGCAAAAAGCCATAGGTGAAATACATCAGCACCGGCTGGCCCGCGAAATTCGGCTTCCAGTCGCGCAGCAGGCCGGGCCAGAACCCGCCGTATTCATAGGCGGTATAGCGCAGCCGTGCCGGAGAGATCAGCCCGTGGTCGGCGGCCGACAGCACAAGCTCGATCAGCGCGCAGATCACGATCAGCACCACAGGCAGTGTTTCGATCGGAAGGCGGCGGGATCGCATGTGATGCGGCGCTTCGGGGGACAGGTTCATCGCGCGATCATCGCGTGAGAAACCGCCGGACTTCAAGCCCGGATCGCCTGCATTTGCCGGTGCCGGCGCGGCATGGCCTATTCCGGTACGAACCGGGGCAGTTTCGGCAGGCTTTGCTCCATAAACCGCAGCATCCGCGCTTCGGCATGCGCCTCTGTCTCATGCTCGCCGATGGCGGTGACAAAGCGCACCAGCGCCCCGTCGGTGCGGCCGATGGTCAGGCTGTCGTAAAACACCGATGCCTTGGCCAGATAGTCGTTCGTATGCCGCTTGCCGCGCTGTTCGAACCAGTAATAGACGATCTGCCGGTTCAGACCCTTTTCGATCACCGCCCGGTTCAGGGTAAACGTGCCGTAGATGGTGTTGGCGAAGGTCACGCTGTGCGGTTCGATCGCATAAACCTCCCACCCGCCAACGGGCAGGCAGACCTCGGGCGAATGGATGCCCGAGCCTTCGGTCTGTTTGTTGTAGAAGGCGACGAAGAAATTGACGAACCCGTCCTCGTCCGGCGCCATATAGGTGATGTTGACATAGTCGTCGGCGCCAAGGGTGCGTTCGACATCGGCCTCCAGCTTTTGTCGGTGGCCGGTCCAGCCGTCGATCTTGCTGGGGAACAGCGCGAAGGGGTCGCGCTCCACCGGCGGGGCGTCGGCCGGTTTGACCGTGATCCAGGCGAGGGTGACGGCCAGGGTCAGCAAAGTCGCGGTGATCATCGCCACAGAGGACCGGATCGAGAAAATCCGCGCCATGATCGGGCCGAAACCCTCGAAATCAAGGTCGATCGCCTCGCCCAGCGGCAGGGGGTTCGGGGTCAGCCGCTGCAACGCGATGGCCATCAGGAACAGGATGCCGACACAGGCCAGGAAGATCACCCAGCCTTCAAAGAAATGCAGAAAGCCTTCGGCCTGTTCGATGCCGTAGCTGTTGACCAGAACCCCGATCACCCCGATGCGGAAAGAGTTCATGAACACGGTCAGCGGCGCGGCCGAAAGCAGCAGCACCGCCTTGTGCCACATCGGCCCGCGATAGAGGATCGCGAAGAGATATGAGAACGACAGGATCGGGAACAGATAGCGCAGGCCGGAGCATGCCTCTGCCACCTGAAGCTTGTAGACGCCCAGATCAATGATGTTGCCATCCAGAAACACCGACACCCCGGCCAGGCTGACGAACCAGACACCCAGCACCGAAGAGATCGATTGCAGCAGGATCGAGATTTTCCAGTACAGGAACTGCGGCAGCGGCAGCATGAAGATCAGATGCAGCACCGGCGCCCAATGCATCAATCCGCGTTTCCAGCCGAACACCGTCAGGGTGACGCCGCCGACCCACAGGATGAAACCATAGGTCACGATATCGGGGATCCGCACCAGGTTGCCCATAACCGCGATCACCAGCGACAGCGCGATGACCAGCACGCCCGGCCAGCGGTCGGTGACCGTTTCGGCCGGCAGGGGATAGCGCCGCAGCTCGCGCAGGAACAGGTAGAGCGAGATGAACGGGATCAGGATGCCATAGCTGTATTCGGGCGTCGTCCATGACTTTGCCAGCGAGACGAAGCCGATCCAGAACAGCGGCACAGAGATGGCCAGCAGCGCCACGAACCAGAACAAGCCGGCCGCGTTCACGTGAAATTTCGATAGCGGGGGGGTCTGAGCAGAGTGCAAGATCGTACCTGAAATCGAAGGGCCGGACGGAAAAGCACTGTCTGCGTGCTCTTGCGATGCTTAACCCGGAATTCCGGAATTTTCCAGCCGCGGGGCGGTCAAGTAAGGGTTACCGCGGCACTTGTTTCCAATTGCGCCACAGTATTTCTCAGGCCGGGCTCATCGTTTACCATTCAGAACGAAAAGCTGCGCGCGAAGCCAACGAAAATCGTATTCGATTCCCTGTCGGACGCACTGGTCTTGGTCGCCAGGGAATAGGTATAGCCCGTGGTCAGATCCCAGTCCGCGGTCAGGTTGCGGCGGTAGGAAAGGGTCAGGTCGGCCCGTTGAGTATCGGTGCCGCCGGTGGTCAGCACATTGTAATCGGCAACCGCAAGGCTGGCATCCAGCGCCGAGGTGTTGTTGATCAGATAATTATAGCCGACCGATACCCGCGTGCGCAGCGCCTCGTTGTCATTGTTGTCGGTCAGGGCCGACTGGGAAACGCTGGCGCGGAAGGTCGCGGTCGGGCGCTGATAGGAATAGGTCAGGTTGGCCACGGTCTGCGACGAGGTGGTATCGCTTTCCGTCACCCCGAGCGAGGCGGAAAGCGCACCGCGCGGAAGCTGCAGGCTACGCCCGACGCTGACCGTATCGCGGCGACCGGTAGAGGTGACGTCGGTGGCATAGCTGGCCGAAATCGTGCCGTTGGGCCGCTGCAAGGTCAGGCCCAGATTGGAACTCACCCCGTCCCTTTTGCGGGTGCTGCGCACACCGCCCAGAGTCTCGGTCGTTTCAACCTCTTTCTGCCGCAGGTCTCCGTTGAACTGCAGCGCGGGCGAGATGTCATAGACAACGCCGAGGCCGGCATATGTATCGATCTGCTCGGTATCGGTGACGTCTTCGTCGTTATATTCCTTGTACCCGGCCAGAAGGCTGATATCGGCGGTCGGGGTCACGCTGAACCGGGCGGCGGCATCCATCGAAACCGTATCGCTGTCATACAACGAGGGATCGCTGGTGCCGGTGAAATCCCGCGCCGAGGCCCTGGCATTCAACGAAATACCGAACGGGCCGCCCACGCCGGTCAACAGGCCCATGCCGATCGCATAGTTGATGCGGTCGCCGGAATCGATCAGCAGGTCGGCCGCATCGAAGGTGGCGCCCTGTACCAGCTGGGTCAGCTGCACCCGGCGATAGCTGGCATCGAAGGTCAGCTGGGTCGAAGACGATTCGCGAAAATAGCTGAGGCCAAGGTTCTGGCTGTCGATATTGGTATCGGTGCCGTCGGAATCGGCGAAATAACCCGCGTCGATCGTCACCCCGCCGGTGAAGGTCAGCGATTGCGCCGGCGTGCCGTAAACCGAGCTGAAGGACAGGTTGGTCCGCGAATAGACCGTCGTATCGGACGGCGGATTGGCAGCGAAACTGTAGTTGTCCGTCGCGCGGAAGGTCTGGTCGAGCGTGAAGGTGATCGCCGGACCAGTCTGCGCGAGGGCCTGTGCCAAAGGCCAGGCGCCTACCGCGAGCAGGGCGGGCGCCAGTACGAGGCGTGAACGAAGCATGGTTTTGGTCACTCGAACAGGCGCCTTTCAGGGACGAGAATAACGTCACCTTCGGCCAGAACGACATTCCCGCCAACCGCTGCGCCCTGCGACAAGGCACGGTAGTTGATCTTGTACACTTTCTCGGCCCCGGTGTTCGGGTCACGGCGGCGCAGCTGAACGCGCTTGGTGGCGGCGAACTTGGTGAAACCCCCGGTCTGGGCCAGCGCCTGAAGCAGGGTGGTGCCCGGTTCGACCTGAACAAGGCCGGGCCCGTTGATCTCACCCAGAACATAGATGTTCACGGTTGTCAGCGCGGTGACCGCGGCGGCAGGCGCCAGATTGGCGACAGAGACATAGACAGTCGGCTCGGACGCGAAGTTGGAGGCGATACCGGCGGTAACCGCGCGCTCGACCTGGCTGAGCGTGCGCCCGGCGGCGGTTACGGTGCCCGCGAAGGGAAAGCTGATCTTCCCATCGGGCAGCACAAGCGCGGTTCGGTTGAGCGTTGCGTCTTCCAGCACTTCGATGCGGATCGTGTCGCCGGGCTGGATAAGATAGTTGCCATTGGCTGCGGCGGCGGATGTCGCCACAAACAGCGACAGAAATAGAAAAGCGAAGCGTTTCATCAACAAACCCTCGTTAAGTGCGCCCCCAAGCGTGCTATGCGTCTTTCTTATGCTGTTTGCGGCCTTCGGGGCAAAAAATTTCTGAATTTGGGCAAAAATATGTCGGCAAATGAAGAACAGCCGTCGCCCTGAAGCAACACATTCTGCCGTAGGGTAAGCTGCCTATCCGTCATTCTTCAACTGCAGCAGCAATTGCCGCGCGTCGTCGAACTCCGGGCGGGCGGTCTCACCCGCAAGCTGCAGCGTTTTCTCAAGCTGGGCCTGCGCGTCATCCGGCCGGTTCAGCGCGATATAGGTCTTGGCCAGATGATACTGAACCAGCGGGTCCTGCGGCAGACCGGCGGCGGCGGGCTCCAGATGGGTCAGCGCCTCGCGGTAGTCCCCGCGACGATAGGCGATCCAGCCATAGGTATCCTGATAGGGCGGGAAATCGCTGCCACGCAGGCGGCGGGCCACGGCATAGGCACGTTCCAGACTGTCGGCATCGTCACGCACCGTGGAAAGGAGGCTGGCCAGATTGTTCGCGATGACGCTGGTAGAAGTGTTCTGGGCATAGAGCTTTTCGTAGATCCCGATCGCGCCCTGGGTATCGCCGCCCTGTTCCAGCAACGTCGCCTTCGCCCACAGCAGATCGCGCCCTTCGGGCAGAATCTCCAGCGCCCGGTCCAGTTCGGTCGCCGCCGCATCGGGGCGGCCGTCGCGCGACAGGGTGCGCACAAGCTCCAGCCACAGCCGTTCCGACGTGCTGTAATCCTTCAGCAGGCTCCGATAGCGCTGTTCGGCGGCCTTGAAATCACCGGTCGAGGCATAGACGGCGGCATCGAGGAAGCGAAAGGCCAGTTCATCGGGGCTCTCGGCCAGCAGCTCGTCGAGATAGGTCCGCGCGGCGTCGGGCTTGCCGTTCAACAGATGCGCCCGCACGATGGCAACCTGCGCCGCGGTGGCGCTGTCGTCTTCCCGTGTCAGGGTTTCGAGAAAGGCGATCGCGTCGGCATTGTTCGTCTGGCCGCGCAGGATGCTGAACCGCAGCCTGTCGGCCTGGGCCGTTCCGGCGTCGGTGTCGAGCCCGCGCAGCGCGCGCTCGACCTGCTCGGCGCGGGGCCAGTCCTTGAGCCGGATGTAAAGCTGGCCAAGCTCCACCAGAACCGGATAGCTGCCGGGCGCCAGCCGCAGCGCATCGATCAACACGCCTTCGGCGGGCAGCAGCTTGTCAGAGGCAATCAGGAATTTCGCATAGCGCAGGCTTTCGGCCGGCGCGCTGTTGGAGGCTTGCACCGCCAGCGACAACAGCTCGCCCGAGAGTTCGCGATCCCCGTTGCGGGCGTGGGCGGCGGACATCAGCGTCATGATGCCCGGATCGTCGGGCTTTTGATCCAGCGCGGAGCGCAGCACATTGATCGCCTCGTCGGCCTGGTCGGCCTCGATCAGCCAGGCGGCGCGCATTTTCAGCGCCTCGACCATGCCCACATCCTCGGCCAGCACCTCTTCGACAAGGGCGCGGGCGCCCACCTCGTTGCCGCTGCTGGCCAGGATACGGGCAAAGGCGACCTTGATCTCGCGCGTCTGTACCGAAGGTTCGGCATTGGCGACGACATCTTCCAGCTCGGCGATCGCTTCGGCCTGCTGACCCATGTCGAACGCCAGCCCGGCGCGCATTGCCCGGAACCGATCCGTGTTGGTGCCGTCCTCGATGAATTTGTCCAGCTCGGCCTGCGCGACCTGCGGGCCACGCGCGGAAATCAGGAACTGGATCAGCGTGATTCGGGCATCGTCATTCTGAACGCCGGGGGTGATCTGTTCGCGCAGGAACGCCTCGGCGGCGTCACTGTCTTCGCGCGACAGGTAATACCGGATCAGAAGCGCCTTGGAGGCCTCATCATCGGGAAACAGGCGCACCATCTCGCGCAGACGCGCTTCAACGTCTTCTTCACGGCCCTGACGGCTGAGAAGCTGCAGCCGCATCCGGTAAAGCTGGATGTTCTCCGGGTAGAGGGCGATCGTCTCGCCGATCTCGGCCAGCGCCTTGTCTTCGTCTCCATTGCGCAGAAAGCCGTCGATGATGACGCTGCGGACGATCTCATTCTCCGGCAGGATGGGTTTCAGCGTCAGCGCCCGGTCCAGCATCGCGGCCTGGGTGGCCTGATCGCCATCCTGAATCGCCCGGCGGAAGGTAATCGCAGTGTCCAGCGCCTGAATCCGCGGATCCTCCGGCGCCATTTCAAGCGCGAGCCGGGTATGGCGGCGCGCTTCTTCCCAATTCTGGGTTTTCACGGCCAGCTCGGCCAGTTCGCGCCGGCCCTCGAAGAAATCGGGATGCTGTTCGACAAGCCGAAGGTATTGGCTGAACGCTTCCTGATAGTTCCCCCGCTCCAGCACCGTCTTGGCATAAATATGCCGGGCGTCGCGATGCGCCGGGTCGAGTTTGAAAACATTGCGGAATTCAAGAAGGGCGCGATCCACGTCGCCCTCCTGCAGCAGGGCGATACCCTTTTGATAGTGGTTCTCCGCACGCTCTTCGGCCGAGTCGCAGGCCGACACGAATGTCAGGCCGCAGACAATCAGAAGAACGCGAAAGATGTTGCCAAACGTCATCAACTTGCCTTGCTCATCCGATGGTGGGCCACAGATACCCGACTGCGGGATGCGGCGCAAACAACTCGCGACGCGTGATCTACGGAAATGCAGGAAATGGTATGTTTCGCGCCGTCAGTAGCCGGTGCCGCGGAACACCACGGAAACCGTCTTGAACATGATCGACAGATCGGTCTTCAGCGACACTTCCTGATCATAGCGCGTGTCGTAAATCGCGCGGCTCTTGAACTCGCTGTCATTCCGGTTGGACACCTGCCAGGGGCCGGTGATGCCGGGGCGCAGCTTGTAATAGGCGGAGCCGGGATAGAGATCCTGCTGAGAAGACAGCATCGGGCGCGGGCCGACAATGGCCATCTCGCCCTTCAGCACGTTCAGGAATTGCGGCAGCTCGTCCATCGAGGTCTTGCGCAGCAACCGGCCGACGCGGGTGACGCGCGGGTCGGATTTGAGCTTTTGCGACACTTCCCATTCGCACCGGGCCTCGGGATCACTGGCCAGATGACGCTCGAGCTGCGCCTCGGCGTCGGGCACCATCGTTCGCAGCTTCCACATTTCGAAGGTCTTGCCGTTCAGGCCGACGCGGCGCTGGCGAAAGAAGGGCCGACCGCCGTCAAGCGCCACAAGCAGCGCGAAGATCAGGATGAGAGGGGCGACGAACGGGGCAGTAGCGAGGATCAGCGCACTGTCCAATATCCGTTTGCCGAAATTGCGGTAAAAACTTTGGGATTCAGATGCAGCGATCACAGCCATTGACTTGGTAAGCGCTTCGGCGTCTTCGGAGTTTTTCGGGAAGTTGACCGTCATTAAAAAACCCACCGACGCCGTCGCCGATGCCTCGTTAAGGTACTACTAAGGCCTTCAAGCTAGCCCGTCGGAACATGTGACGCGAATGGAATCACGCGCAATCACTACAAACCATGGTTAGCACCCGGTTAAACATTTTGCAATTTTGCTTTCCCGTTTCTGCGGGTGCAGCATAAGTGTAAGTGTCTAAAATTTATGAAATTTTGGCATTTCGGCGTCAATTGTGCCTATTTTGTCGCGCGAGACTTGGCGGGCGCCCAACAGTTAAGCCACGGACCCACGCAAAATCGTGAACAATCGCCCTTTCGACAGGGAACTTTTTCGAAACTGGATACTATGGCAGCCGAATCGGAAACCGGCGGGCGCAAACACGGCGCAGAAGCTTGCGGCGAATCGAATGAGCGCGTCCACAGCAATCCGCAGCGCCGGGCGGCCCGTCAAAGGGGCGAAACCGCGCCGTTTGGTTCCGCTGCGTTGTCAACCGGCCGCGAATGGGGTCATTGTACCCGTGGCAATACAACTCAACGGGTTTTCATCACTTATGGGGTGAACTGAATTTTAAATGCGGATAACAACTTGGCGTGCTGGTTGTTCCTTCTGGGCGGTAAGACCCGGGCGTACTAGAAGGATGTAATTTAACAAGTAAACCGTGTTGAGGACCGCTTGAAACAGGTGGATACCGTGTCCAGTTCCGGACTTTATACAGACTTCTTTGGATTGACGGAGCGGCCGTTCACGCTGCTTCCCGACCCGGACTTCCTTTACTGGACGGGGGCGCACAGGCGTGCCTTCACCATTCTGGAATACGGGATCGTCTCGCGCGCGCCGATCACGGTGATCACCGGCGAGGTGGGCGTGGGCAAGACCACGCTGGTGCAGGCGCTGCTGCGCGCCGTGGGCGAGGACACGCGGATCGGGCTGATCTCGAACGCCCAGGGGGGCCGGGGCGAACTGTTGCGCTGGGCGCTGAACGCGCTGTCCGTCGAGGTGGACCCCGGGCTTGACTATGTGGGCCTGTTCCAGCGGCTTCAGGATTATCTGCTGGAGGAATACTCGGCTGGCAACCGGGTGGTGCTGATCATCGACGAGGCGCAGAACCTTTCGGTGGAAGCCCTTGAAGAACTGCGGATGCTCACGAATATAAACTCCAACAAGGACGAACTGCTGCAGCTTGTTCTGGTGGGGCAGCCCGAGTTGCGGGAAATGGTCACCCGGCCAAGCCTGCGCCAGTTCGCGCAACGCGTCGTGGCCAGCTTTCACCTGAGCGCGATGAGCGCGGAGAATGTGGAACAGTATATTCATCACCGCATGAAACACGCGGGCGGCACCGGCGACGAGTTCACGAAAGAGGCGATAAAGTTGGTCTATGAGAACTCGGGCGGGATTCCGCGGATCACCAACAAGATATGCGACGTGGCGATGGTTTATGCCGCAGCCGAAGGCAGCCGGACGATCGAGGCGGAAACCGTGCGCGAAGTATTGGATGACAACATCTTTCTGGTGACGCGCCCCGCCGAAGACGGCGATGATGACGGCGCAACCACAAGAACAAATTCCGAAGAGGCAGCAGAATGAACTCCGACGTTAAGTATTTTGTCGCCCTTTTCGTCCGGCGACTTCCGGTTTTTCTTATTGTCTTTCTGGGCTTCGCGGCAGCCGCGCTGTCGGCGGCGATGCTGTTGCCCACGGTCTATTCCTCAGGCGCCAAGCTGTTGATCGAATCGGCGCAGATCCCGGGCAACCTGGCGACGTCGACGGTGCAGGTGGCCGCGTCGGAACAGCTTCAGATCATCCAGCAGCGGATCCTGACCCGCGCGATCCTGATCGACGTGGCGCGGGCGCATGACGTCTATGAACACATGGATGACATGTCCCCGGACGAGATCGTTGCCAGAATGCGCAACGACACCAACATCCGCGGCACCTCCGGGCGCAACGCCGCCACGATCATGAACATTCAGTTCCAGGCCCGTTCGGCGGCGATTTCGGCCAACGTGGTGAATGACTATGTGACCCGGATCCTGGATCAGAACGTGCGGCTGCGCACCGGGCAGGCGCAAGACACGCTGGAGTTCTTCAAGCAGGAGGTCGACAGGCTGGGCGCGGAACTGGATCGGCGCAGCGCCGCCATCCTGGATTTTCAGAACGCCAATGCCGATGCGCTTCCCACCGGGCTTCCGTTCCGGATGTCTCGTCAGAGCACGCTTCAGGCGCAGGTCGACCAGTTCCTGCGCGACAAGGCGGCGCTGATCGAACAGCGCAACCGCCTGATCGAGATTTTCGAGACCACGGGCCAGCTGAACACCACCACAACGGCCAATCAGAGCCCCGAAGAGCGTCAGCTTGTCTCGCTCAAGGATCAGCTTGCGGCCGCGCTGGCGATTTATTCCGAGGAAAACCCGCGGGTCAAAGTGCTGCAGGCGCGGATCGCCCAGCTTGAGGAAACCGTGCGCGCGCAATCCGGGGTCGGCGCTGCCGCGAACGGCACGACGATGCTGGACGTGCAGCTTGCCCAGATCGACGCGCGGGTCGATGCCATCGACGCGCAGATCGAGCAGGCCGAGGGCGAGCTTGCCGTGCTGCAGGATGCGATCGGGCGCACCCCGGCCAATGACATCGCCCTGCAGGCGCTGCAGCGCGAGCACAACAACATCCAGGAGCAGTATAACTCGGCCGTTCAACGCCTCTCGGCCGCCGCGACCGGCGAGCGGATCGAGCTTCTGTCCAAGGGTCAGCGCATCACGGTGATCGAACAGGCCGTTGCGCCCACCGAACCCACCAGCCCCAACCGCCCGATGATCGCCATCGGCGGCACCGCCGCCGGGCTGGCCGCGGGCCTTGGCCTGGTGTTCCTGATCGAGTTGCTGAACAAATCGGTGCGCCGCCCGGCGGATATCGCCAAGGGGCTGAACATCACGCCACTTGCGACGATCCCGTTCAACCGTACCGGCGGAGAGCTGGTCCGGCGGCGGGTTATCGTGCTGGTGATCCTGGCCGTGTTCCTGGCCGGGGTGCCGGCCGCGCTATATGCCATACATACCTATTACCTGCCGCTTGACCTTATCATGAGCCGCGCGGTCGCACGGTTGAGCCTGTAACATGTGCACATCGCGCCGCATCGCATGTGTCACCGATACGAGTGAGGAAATCTGATGGAAAAGCTTCAGGCAGCCCTGGAACAGGCGCGTCGGCAACGAACCGAAGGCGCCTCGGAGCGCGGTCCGGCCAAGGCGGCGCTGGTGCGGCCGCTGCAACAGAACGTGGTCGAGGCATGGGACGCGCTGCAACCGCTGAATGCCGACCCCAAGCTGCTGCAGCGCAACCGGGTCTACACCTCTCTGGGCAACGCCTATGCCACGCCCTATGACATGCTGCGCACCAAGATGTTCCAGTTGATGAACGCGAATGGCTGGCGCCGCGTCGCGATCACATCGCCCAGCCCGGGCAGCGGCAAGACGACAACCACCGCCAACCTGGCCTCCAGCTTCGGCCGGCAGGTCGACCTGCGCTCGGTCGTGATGGACATGGACATGCGCCGCCCGTCGCTGGCGCGCGTGTTCGGGCACAGCGGCACCTACAGCGTGTTCGACGTGCTGGAAGAAACCGTACCCTTTGCCGAACAGGCCCTGCGCTTTGGCAAGAACGTGGCGCTGTCGATGAACACCAAGACGGCGCGCGACCCCTCCGAGCTTTTCCTGCGGCGGCGCACGGCCGAGATCATCGACGAGATCGAGAACACCTATCAGCCCGGCATCATGCTGTTCGACATGCCGCCGGTGCTGTCGAATGACGACACGCGGGCATTTCTGGACAATGTCGATTGCGCACTGATCGTGGCCGAGGCCGAACAATCGACCATCAAACAGATCGACCTGTGCGAGCGTGAACTGGCCGAGCAGACCAATGTGCTGGGCGTCGTGCTGAACAAATGCCGTTTTTCCGATGATTCCTACGGGTACGGATACGGCCTGAACTAGCTTGCCTGCGTCCGCAGGGTCTTGTGACGGAAGAGAACGCATGGCGATGCAGCCTGACGGAACACCGCGATATGCGGTGATCATACCGCATTACAACGACACCGTGCGCCTGGCCCGGTGCCTGGCGGCGCTGATGCAGAACGACACCGACGACACCGAGATCGTCGTGGTCGACAATCAGTCCGACACACCGCTGGATGCGCTGGCCGCACAATACCCCTCGGTCCGGTTTGTCATCGAGCCTTCAAAGGGCGCCGCCGCCGCGCGTAACCGGGGCGTGCTCGAAACCTCCGCGCCCTGTCTGTTCTTTCTGGATGCCGATTGCGTGCCCACGCAAGGCTGGCTGAGCGCGGCAAAGGCAGCGATTACCGAAGATGTGGTGATCGGCGGGCGGATCGACGTGTTCGACGAAGGCACAGGCCCCAGAACCGGCGCGCAGGCGTTCGAGACCGTCTTCGCCTTCGACCAGCGGCTCTATGTCGAGGAACACGGGTTTTCCGTCACCGCCAACCTGCTGACCACCCGCGCGGTGTTCAATGATGTCGGGCCGCTGATCGTGGGCGTATCCGAGGATGTGGATTGGTGCCGCCGCGCCACCGCCAAGGGCTATCGGCTGATCTATGACGACAGTGTCGCGGTGCAGCACCCCACGCGGGCCGACTGGGGCGCGCTGCGCAAGAAGTGGCGGCGCATGACGGACGAGGCGTTCGAGTTGAAATCGGCGCAACCCTTCGGCCGGCTGAAATGGGGCCTGCGCGCGCTGGCAATGCCCCTGAGCGTGATCGCCCACGCGCCCCGCGTGATCACCAGCCAGAAGCTGCGCTCCGGCCGCGAGCGGCTGCAGGCGCTGATGACGCTTGCCCAGATCCGGATGACGCGCCTTGTCTGGATGCTGAGCCAATCCATCCGGCCCTGAGGCCGGATCGAAAACCCGGAATTGCAGGCACCAAGCTGCCGCAACCTAGCCCTGCGGCGTCATGGCCTTGCGCTGCCTGGCCCGCTCCAGCCCCAGTTGCCGTTCTCGCCAGATGATGAACACGCCGGCCGCAATCACCAGCCCGGCCCCCGCCAGCATCACCGGTGTCGGCACCTCGTCGAACACGAAATAGCCGATCAGCAGCGCCAGCAACATCGAAGCATAGTCAAACGGCGCCACCACCCCGGCATCGGCGAACCGATAGCTGGAGGTCAGAAAGATCTGCCCCAACCCGCCGAACAGGCCCGCGAGCACCAGAAACGCCGCCTCGCGCGGGGCCGGCACGACCCAGCCGAACGGCAATGTCGACAAGGACAGCAGCGTCGCGGTCACCGAAAACCAGAATACGATCGTCGCGGTCCGCTCTGTCCGCACCAGCTTGCGCACAAAGACCTGCGCCAATGCGGCACAAACCGCGCCGCCCAGCACCACCATTGCGCCCAACGCCTCGCGCGCGTCCATCTCATGATTGGTGAACGCCGTCAGCCGCGGCGACAGCACGATCAGTACCCCGGCCAGACCCACCCCGACCGCCGCAAGCCGGAACAGCCGCACCTCTTCGCCCAGAAACATCGCCGCGAAGATCACCACCAGCAACGGCGCGGCATAGCCGATCGCCGTCACCTCCGGCAGGGGCAGCAGGCCCAGCCCGGCAAACATCAGCCCCATGGCACAGGTGCCCACCAGCCCGCGCCAGAAATGGCCCAGCGGATCAGCCGTGCGCAGCCCCACAGAAAGCTCGCCTCGCGCTATCAGCCACACGATGATCACCGGTAGCGCAAAGAACGAGCGAAAGAACACTGCTTCCCCCGGCGGAACATGCCCCGAGGCGGCCTTGATCAGAGACGACATCACCACAAAAAGCGTGACAGAGCCAAGCTTGAAGGCGATGGCGCGTACAGGCTGCTGCATCGGGTAGCACTCCGGTCAGTTTCCCGGCGCGGGAAACCTCTGGGGGTGCTCTACGCCTTCAGGCGCCTGAAAGGAAACCGAAATCCGCGCTCAGGCCCGGCGCCCGCGCGCGATCCGCAGAAACTCCATCAACCGACGGCCCGAGGCCGGGCCTACCGGGCGCCGCTGCAATTGCAGGCTGGCCTTGTTCGGCCCCGCCGCACGCGCGATCCGCGCATATTGCGCCGCGCAATCCGTGGCATCGCTCTGGCGGGTCTGATCGATGATATGACGACTCATCGGGAATCCTCCTTTTGCGTTCGCACGCGCAAATATTACCATAAAACCGGAAAACGCCAAACCCCGGGCTTACAGGAATGTCCGTTCGGCAAACCAGTAAAGCCCGATTGCGGCGATCACGCAGGAGGCCGGAACCGCGATCCGCGCGCGATACCACGACCGGTCGCCAAACCAGAACTCGACCGCAAAGAACGCCACGCCGATCACCGCAAGCTGCCCCAGCTCGACCCCGATATTGAAGCCAATCAGGCTGCTCAGCAGCCGCGCGGGGTTCAGCCCGATCTCACCCAGCACGCTGGCAAATCCCAGCCCGTGCAGCAGGCCAAAAATGAACACCACGGCCAGGCGGCGCAGGCTCATGCCGGTGCCGATAATATTCTCGACCGCGACGAACACGATGGACGCGGCAATCAGCGGCTCGACGATTTCCGGCGGAACAGAGACGATTTGAAGCGTCGCCAGCGCCAGCGTCACCGTATGCGCCAGGGTAAAGGCCGTGACCTGCAACAGCAGCGGCCGCAGCTTCAGCGAAAAGAAGAACAGCCCCAGCACGAACAGGATGTGATCCAGCCCCTTGGGCACGATATGCTCGAACCCCAGCACGATATAGCGGCCGAATTCCTGCAGCGCGCCCAGCTTCGCCACGCCCTGGCGCGGCAACGGATCGCTCATCTGCCCGCCGTTCAGATAGCCTGTGTAAAGCGCGTCACCCTCGCCCATCTGCCGCAGCACCAGCGGCCCGAAGGCAGGGGCCCAGCCGATCGTGACCGGCGCATCGCCCGGCGGCAGTGGCGCCGTCAGGGTCAGCACCGAATCCCGTGGCAGATCCGTATCCCCCACCTCGGGGATGCGCAGCCCGCCGATCTCGGGGGTGGCACCCTGCCCCGCCACCTCGATCCGGATACCGGCGCGAATGCGCGGCCAGGCGGCGCGGAACGCCTCTTCCAGCGCTTCGGGCGACCGGGCGCGCAACTGGTCGTAATAGCCCGACAGCGGCGAGTTGTTGGTGTCATCCAGCCCGTTCAGATCGATCCCCGAGACCAGCGCCTCCAGCGTCAGCCGCAGATCGAGCCGCACGGTGTCGCCGCTGACCGTCACATCGCCCACCGCCGGCCGCACCTCATGCGCGGCGGCCGGGCCAAGCGCCGCCAGCATCAGCAGCCCCGCGCACAGGCTTGACATCGCCGCGCGCCGGGGCAGGTAGTTCAACAGGTGTTTCAGGGGTGCGAACATGCGGGCAATCTTCTCACTTTTCGTCATGATCCTCGCGTTGGCCAGCACGCCGCGCGCCGGGGCCCATGAATTCTGGCTGTCGCCCGAACAGTATCAGGTTGCACCGGGCGCCCCAATACGCGCCGACATCCGCGTCGGGCAGAATTTCAAGGGCGCCGCCTATTCCTACGTCCCTGTCAACGTCGCCCGTTTCGACATTGTAACCGGCGGGGTCATCACGCCCGTCACCGCCCGCATGGGCGACCGGCCCGCCCTTTCAATGGCCATGCCGGGCGCAGGGTTGATCGTGATCGTGCATGAGACAACCGACACCATGCTCACCTACGCGGAATGGCAGAAATTCGCTGATTTCGTCACGCATAAAGCCTTGCCTGATGCGCTGGACAGGCACGCGGCGCGGGGCCTGCCACGAACCGGGTTCCGCGAAAGCTATCGCCGCTTTGCCAAAAGCCTGATCGCCGTCGGGGATGGGGCCGGACAAGACCACGCGGTCGGGCTGGAGACGGAAATCGTGGCGCTGGCCAACCCCTACACCGATGCCCTGCCCGCCGGCCTTCCGATACAGGCGCTTTATCAGGGCGCACCGCGCCAGGGCGCGCAGATCGAGGTGTTTGAAAAGGCCCCCGACGGCGCCGTTCACACCATCTTTCTGACCACCGCCGCAGACGGCCGCGCAAACGTTCCGGTGAAACCCGGCCACGAATACCTGCTGGACGCGGTCGTGCTGCGCGACACCGGCAATGATGACCCCAAGGCGGGCCCTGTCTGGCGCTCGCTCTGGGCCTCGCTGACGTTCAAAATGCCGGAATAACGTCTCTATTCCGGCCCGATATCGCCCCTACAGCCGCGCCACGGCCCATTGCGCCGCGTCTGCCACCGCCGGGTCGGGATCACCCGTCAGCCGCGCCGCCACATCCCGCAGGCGCGCATCACCGGAATTACCGATTGCATAGAGCACATTGCGCACGAACCTGTCGCGCCCGATCCGCTTGATCGGCGAGCCGGAAAACAGTGCCCGGAAGGCCGCGTCATCCAGCGTCGCAAGCTCGGCCAGCTTCGGCGCGATCAGATCCTCGCGCGCGCGGTATTTCACCTCATGCGCGGCGGCGGCGAACTTGTTCCAGGGGCAGACGGCCAGACAATCGTCACACCCATAAATGCGGTTGCCCATCAGCGGGCGCAGCGCCGGGTCCACCGGCCCGTGATGTTCGATCGTCAGATAGGAAATGCAGCGCCGGGCATCCAGTTCGAACGGGGCCGGGAAAGCCGCCGTGGGGCAGATATCGAGACACGCGGTGCACGACCCGCAATGTTCGTTTTCAGGTGTGTCAGGCTCTAACTCAACGGTCGTGAAGATCGCCCCGAGGAAGAACCAGCTTCCCAGATCGCGTGACAGAAGATTGGTATGCTTCCCCTGCCAGCCCAGCCCCGCCGCCTGCGCCAGCGGCTTTTCCATCACCGGCGCGGTATCGACGAACACCTTGATCTGCGCGCCCGGTTTCTGTTCCAGCAGCCACCGCCCGACCCGCTTCAGCCGTTTCTTCACCACGTCGTGGTAGTCGCGATTCTGCGCGTAAACCGAAATCGCCCCGCGATCGGGCTGCCGGAGAACCGCCAGAGGGTCATGCCCGGGCGTATAAAGCTCTGCCAGCATCACAACCGACCGGGCCGCCGGCCAGAGCGCCGCCGGATCGCCGCGCCAACCGCGCCGCTCTTCCATCCAGGCCATCTGCCCATGCCGCCCCGCGCCCACGAAAGCCTCCAGCCGCGCGGCGGCCTGCGGGATGGCATCCGGCGTGCAGATCCCTGTTTTCGCGAACCCCTCCTGCAGGGCGAAATCGGATAGGCGTTGCCGAAGCGTCTGGCTCAAAAATCCAGATCCGCGTAATGCGGCGGCGGCGGAAAGCCCGAAACCTGATCGGCCAGAAGCCCGCGGAAGGCCGGGCGCGACTTGATCTTGGCGTACCAGTCCTTGACGTTGGCGTTCCGGTTCCAGTCCACATCGCTGATGTAATCAAGGCAGGACAGATGCGCCGCGGCGGTGAAATCGGCCAGGGTCATCACATCTCCTGCCAGCCACCGCCGCTGATCCAGCAGCCAGCCCATGTAATCCAGATGAAATTTGATCTTCTGCGCGCCGGATTTCACATTTCGGCTTTCGGGATAGCCCTGCCCGGTGATCTTCTTGTTCACCCGTTCGTACAACAGCTTGGATGTCACCTCGTGGTGAAACTTGTCGTCGAACCAGAACACGATCCGCCGCGCCTCGTACCGTTCGGCGGGCGAACCGGGCATCAGCGCGGGCGTCGGGTGGGTTTCCTCGAGATATTCGCAGATGGCCTGGCTTTCCGACATCGCGCGCCCGTCCATCCGCAGAACAGGCACTTTTCCAGCCGGATTGCGCCGCATGAAGTCCGGATCCTGCTCCCAGTAGCGCTCCTCGACAAGCTCCACCTCGATCTTCTTCTCCGCCAGCACCAGGCGTACTTTTCGGCAAAAGGGGGAAAGGGGGACGTGAAACAGACGGTTCATGGACATGCGGCTCGATGTTGGTTGATTGCCCCCGTCATGCCGCGCCGCGTGGGGATTTTCAACTCTCGAAACAGGATGCGCGGCCATCCGCCTTAATTGTCTCGGCCCCGTCCTGCACCCGGCCCGCGTGTTTGCGCAGCCATTGCGGAAGCTGCGCCGGATCGCGCTGTTTCGGATTGGGCAAAAGAACCGCCAGCCGCGCGCCCTGCGCCGCCGTCAGATCGGCGGGCGGCACCCGGAAATAGTGGTGCGACGCGGCTTCGATGCCGAAAACGCCTTCGCCAAACTCGGCGACGTTCAGATAAACCTCGAGAATTCGCCGCTTGGGCCACATCGCCTCGACCATCGGGGTCAGCACCGCCTCCAGCGCCTTGCGCGGCCAGCTCCGGCCCTGCCACAGAAAAACGTTCTTCACGGTCTGCTGGCTGATGGTCGATGCGCCCCGGCTGGCGCCATCATCCAGCGCGGCGCGGATCGCCGCCATGTCGAACCCCCAGTGGCCGCAGAAATTGGCATCCTCGGCCGCCACCACCGCGCGCACGGTTGCCGGTGCCACATTCGCGATCGGAACCCATTGCCAGTCCACCGCGCCCAGGCGCCGTGATTCGGCCCGGATGGTATGGGTCGTCGGCGGGTTGACGACCCGGAACAGCAGGATCAGCACCACCAGCAGCACAAATGCGCCCGAACCCGCGATCAGCCCAAAGCGCAACGCGGTCCGAACCGGCCGGAAAGGCCGCCGGGCCGGCTGTTTCTTCCGGACAGGTTTCTTCGTGCGTTTTGCCACGGCCGCGACATTACCCGCAGGGCCGCGCCGCCGGAAGACCAGATCGGAAAATCTCTGCGCAGCCCCAAAAACCAGGGGCCGGGCAAACTGCCCGGCCCCTTTCGCCTGATCTGAAATGCGTCTCTATTCCGCCGGAACAGCCTGCTTTTCGATCCCCAGCGGGTGCTTGAGATGGATCAGCATTTCCTTCGGGCAGACCTGCACGAAATTGCCGCGCTCTATCTCCCAGTGCTGAAGGATATCGGCGGCCTTGCGGCTCATCGTTTCCTTGGCATGGCGTTCGATCAGCCCCTTCAGCTCCCCCTCCCAATGGTCGACCGTAACCGGGCAGGTCACCAGCGTTTCCATGTTCATCATCGCCGGCGCCAGCCCTTCGGGATCGTAGAGATAGGCCATCCCGCCGGTCATCCCGGCCCCGAAATTGGCACCGACCGAGCCCAGAATGACAGCAACGCCGCCGGTCATGTATTCACACCCGTTCGATCCGCAGCCCTCGATCACCACCTTCGCGCCGGAATTGCGAACGGCGAATCGCTCTCCCGCCCGGCCCGCAGCGAACAGATAGCCATCGGTCGCGCCGTAAAGCACCGTGTTGCCGATGATCGTGTTCTCCGACGCCACCAGCGGCGAGGCCATGGTCGGCCGCACAACGATCAGACCGCCCGACAGGCCCTTGCCGACATAGTCATTGGCGTCGCCCGCGACCTCCAGCTTCAGCCCCGGCGCCGCGAAGGCCCCCAGCGACTGCCCCGCCGAGCCCGACAGTTTCACCGTCAGATGATCGGGCTGCAGGTTGTTGCGCATGCCGAAGCGTTTCACGATATGGCTCGACGCCCGCGTCCCCACAGTGCGAAGCGTGTTGCGCACGGCGTAAGACAGTTGCATCTTCTCGCCTTCCTCGAAGAAGCGGTGCCCGTCCTGCACGATCTGCGCATCCAGCGTATCGAGCACCGCGTTGCGCGGCTTGTTACGGTCATAGACGATCTTCGCCGCGCCATCGACGGTGATCAGAAGCGGGTTGAGATCCAGATCATCCAGATGCGCCGAGCCACGGCTGACCTGGGTCAGCAGATCCGCCCGGCCAATCACGTCATCAAGCGACCGCGCGCCGATGCTGGCCAGAATCTCACGCACCTCCTGCGCGTAGAAGGTGATCAGGTTGACCACCTTGTCGGCGTTGCCCGTGAACTTTTCGCGCAGGCGCGGATCTTGCGTACATACGCCCACCGGGCAGGTGTTCGACTGGCACTGACGCACCATGATACAGCCCATCGCGATCAGCGCGGCAGTGCCGATGCCGTATTCCTCGGCCCCCATCATCGCCGCCATCACGATGTCGCGGCCCGTGCGCAGCCCGCCGTCGGTGCGCAGCGTCACCCGTTCGCGCAGGTTGTTCATCGCCAGAACCTGATGCGCCTCGGTCAGGCCCATTTCCCACGGCAGACCGGCATATTTGATGCTGGTCGCGGGGCTGGCCCCGGTGCCGCCGTTATGGCCCGAGATCAGGATGATATCGGCCTTGGCCTTGGCCACGCCCGCCGCGATCGTGCCGACACCGCTCGATGCCACCAGCTTCACGGTCACCTTGGCGCGCGGGTTGATCTGTTTCAGATCATAGATCAGCTGCGCCAGATCCTCGATCGAATAGATGTCGTGATGCGGCGGCGGGCTGATCAGCGTGACGCCCTTGGTCGAATGCCGCAAACGCGCGATCAGCTCTGTCACCTTCATGCCGGGCAGCTGGCCGCCCTCGCCGGGCTTGGCGCCCTGGGCGACCTTGATCTCCAGCTCTTCGCAATGGTTCAGATACTCGGCGGTCACGCCGAACCGGCCCGATGCCACCTGCTTGATCTTCGCCGACGGGTTGTCGCCATTCGCCTCGGGCACGAAATGCGCCGGGTCTTCGCCGCCCTCGCCACTGTCGGATTTGGCGCCGATCCGGTTCATCGCCACGTTCAGCGTCTTGTGCGCCTCGGGTGACAGCGCGCCCAGCGACATGCCCGGCGTCACGAACCGCTTGCGGATCGAGGTGATGCTTTCCACCTCTTCGATCGGGAGAGGCTTGCCGATCGGCTTGATGTCAAGAAGATCGCGCAGATGGATCGGCGGGTTCGCCCGCATCGTGGCCGAGAACCGCTTCCACATCTCATAAGAGGCACTATCACAGGCCGATTGCAGCATATGCATCGTCTGCGCCTCCCATGCGTGTTTCTCGCCGGTGCGCCGCGCCTTGTAGAAGCCGCCGATCGGCAGCACATCCGCGCCACCCTGCCAGCCCTTGGCATGCACCTCTTCCAGCTTGCGCTGAATGCCGCTGACACCGATGCCGGAAATGCGGGAATGCATGCCGGGGAAATACTCGGCGCACATCGCGCGGCTCAGGCCCACGGCCTCGAAATTCAGACCGCCACGATAAGAGGAAATCACCGAGATCCCCATCTTCGACATGATCTTCAACAGCCCGTAATCCACCGCGCTGCGATAGTTCGCCACCGCCTCTGTCAGCGAGCAATCCAGCAACCCGCGGGCGATCCGGTCGGCAAGGCTGTCTTCGGCGAGATAGGCGTTGACCGTGGTCGCGCCGCAGCCGATCAGCACCGCGAAATAATGCGGGTCCACGCATTCGGCCGACCGCACGTTGACCGAACTGAAGGTGCGCAGCCCCTTGCGCGTCAGCCACGAATGCACCGCGCTGGTCGCCAGGATCATCGGCATCGCCACACGCTCGGCACTTTGGTTCTGATCGGTCAGCACCAGATGGCCCGCGCCCGACCGCACGGCGTCTTCGGCCTCGGCCCTGATGCGGGCCAGCCCGTCATGCAGCGCCTCATGCCCGGCATCGGCAACGAAGGTACAGTCGATCGAGACCATCGGCGCGTTGAACTGCTTGACCATCTCATCGAACTGGGCGTTGCCCACGAACGGGCTCTCCAACACCAGAATTTCGGTCTGGCTGCTGTCTTCGTCCAGCACGTTCTTCAGGTTGCCGAACCGTGTCTTCAGGCTCATCACCCGGTATTCGCGCAGGGAATCGATCGGCGGGTTGGTCACCTGGCTGAAGTTCTGGCGGAAAAAGTGGCTCAACGGCCGGTATTTTTCCGACAGCACCGCCGACGGCGTGTCATCACCCATCGAGGCGATCGCCTCTTTGCCGTCCTCGGCCATCGGCGTCAGAATCTGTTCCAGCTCTTCGATGCTGTAGCCCGCCGCGATCTGCCGCTTGCGCAGCTCGGCGCCTTCGAACATCGGCTTCTCGACGACAGAGCCCAGCGCCTTGTCCAGTTCGTTGATCTTGCCGACCCATTCGCCAAAGGGCTGCGACTTGGCCAGCTTGTCCTTGATCTCCTTGTCGTGGAACAGCACACCCTCGCGCGTGTCGACGGCGATCAGCTGCCCCGGCCCCAGCGCGCCTTTTTCGCGCACCGTCGCCTCATCCGTCGGCACCATCCCGGCCTCGGACCCGGCGATCATCAGCCCGTCGCCGGTGACGACATAGCGCATCGGCCGCAGCCCGTTCCGATCAAGCCCGGCGCACACCCAGCGGCCGTCGGTCATGGCCAGCGCGGCGGGGCCGTCCCACGGCTCCATCACCGAGTTGCAGTAGGAATACATGTCGCGCCACGATTCCGGCAGCTCCACCGCCTGCTTCGACCAGCTTTCCGGGATCAGCATGGTCTTGGCCATCGGCGCATTGCGCCCGGCCCGCACCAGCACCTCGAACACCGAATCCAGCGCCGCCGAATCGGATGATCCCTGCGGCACGATTGGCTTGATATCCTCGGCCAGATCCCCGAACGCGCTGGAAGCCATGCGAATCTCATGGCTCTTCATCCAGTTCAGGTTGCCCTTCAGCGTGTTGATCTCGCCGTTATGGGCCAGCATCCGGAACGGCTGTGCCAGCCACCATTGCGGGAAGGTGTTCGTCGAATAGCGCTGGTGATAGATCGCAAAGGCGCTCTCGAACCGCTCGTCCTTCAGGTCGGGATAGAACTCCGCCACCTGTTCGGCCAGCATCATGCCCTTGTAGATCATCGACCGGCAGGACAGCGAACAGATGTAGAGCGATTGCACCCCGGCGGCGGCGGCGGCCTTTTCGATCCGGCGGCGGATCACGTAAAGCTCGCGCTCGAAGGTCTCTTCGTCAACGCCCTTGATGTTGGAGATGATGATCTGCTCGATCTCGGGGCGGGTGGCGTTTGCCTTTTCGCCCAGCACCTCGATATTCACCGGCACATGGCGCCAGCCATAGATGTAATAGCCCATGCGCAGCACTTCGGCCTCGACGATGGTCCGGCATTTTTCCTGCGCGCCGAAATCCGTGCGGGGCAGGAACACCTGACCGACGGCGATCAGCTGATCCATATGCGGCTCGTGTCCGGTGCGGCGGATCTGGTCATAGTAGAACGGCACCGGGATCTGCACGTGAATGCCCGCGCCATCGCCGGTCTTGCCATCCGCGTCGACCGCGCCGCGATGCCAGATCGCCTTCAGCGCGTTGATCCCGTTTTCCACCACCTTGCGGCTGGGCTTGCCGTCGATCGACACCACGAGCCCGACGCCGCAGGACGCATGCTCGTCTTCTTCGCGGTACAGCCCGTTCTCGGCCATCCACTTGCGCTTGGCCTCTTCGGCGGCCACCCAGTTTTCATCATATTTGGTCATTATCAGGCTCCTGTCGTGGTCACGCCGTACCGGGCAAACACTTCGGCTTCGGTCAGCCGTTCATGCGCGCCGGCAAAGGCGAAGACATCCGGTTTTCTGTCAATGAATATCTCGCGCGTCAGGGTCAGGCCGCTGGCGTCATCGAACAGGCCGACAGGGATTTCATACTCACCCTGGTGCGGCCCCTCGGCGGTGATTCTGTACCAAAGGCCAGAGCCGCATCTGGAACACCAGGCGCGCTCGGCCCAGTCCGACGACTGGATCGTCGCCACATGTTCCGACCCGGACCATTCGATCTGATCTTCCAGCGCGGTCACGGCCAGCAGCGCCGATCCGGCCCATCGCTGGCACATCTTGCAATGGCAGGCCCCGGCCCCGGGGGCGATGTCACGGGCGGTGAAAGAGACCGCGCCGCACAGGCAATGTCCGGTGTAAATGCTCATCCCCGACCTCCGCTATGACTCGGCGCCAAGGATAGCACGCTTTCACATTCATAGAGCGGCGTCGTGCCATTGAAACCGGGCTCGCCGGGGAAGATGAAATCGACGGGCGTGTTGTCATGTTCGAACACCTCGCCCGACTCCGTGACCCATTCCTTGCCCAGAAAGAACAGCCGCATGTCGGGGGACACATATTGCCGCCCGGTCGACTGGTATTCCACCGCTCCGTCCTGGCTGCGGATGGTCAGCGCGGTGTCGGCCTCCAGCAGGGAAACACCGTCAATCTCCACCGCATCGCCGGTCAGCCGGTCGCGGCCCTCGACATGCAGCATTTCGCTCTCGCCATCGGTGACGGCCTCGAGCGTAAACCCGAACGTGTCTTCGCCGCTCTCGAGCAGCGTGCTCATCGAGATCGGATCCTTGCCGGGATCGCTCAGCCGTTCCACGGTGCGGTCGAAAATATAGAACCCTTCCAGCCACTGGAACTCGCGGTCATAGATGTTCACCGCATAGGCGCCATCGGCGCCATAGGCACCCTGCCAGACCTTGCCCTCCATCCCGGCGCAGCGCCAGTAGATCGACACTTCGCAGCCGCGCATCTGAACCGTCAGAAAGGAATCGCAGCCGGGGTGCGGCTCGAACAGGTCGGCAGACGCACAGGCCGCCAGCCCCGCCCAGAGGGCAGGAACGATCAGCGCCATCTTCACTCTGCGTTCCATGTTGTTCATCTTTCGTTGGCCACTCGGGTCAGGGGTGCTGCCGGATTCGCCCGGCGGGCGCGGGCGCATCGGATGCGCCCGGCCGTTGGCCCGAAACAGAGCCTATTCCGCCGCAACCTGCGCCGGCTGCGCCAGGTAGGCCAGGATGCTGTCGGCCGCCTCGCGCCCATCGCGGATCGCCCAGACCACCAGCGACGCGCCACGCACGATGTCACCCACGGCGAACACGCCCGGCAGGCTGGTCTCGTGGCTGCGGAAATCCGACTTTACGGTGCCCCAGCGGGTCACCTCCAGCGCCGGTTCACCCCAGAGCGTCGGCAGATCCTCGGGCTCGAACCCCAGCGCCTTGATCACCAGATCGGCCGGTTCGGCATAATCCGCCCCCTCGATCACCTCGGGCGACTGGCGGCCCGACGCGTCCGGCACACCCAGGCGCATCTTCTGCACCAGAACGCTGTCGACCCGGTCGCCGGTAAACCCCTTGGGCGCCGACAGCCAGACGAATTCCACGCCCTCTTCCTCGGCATTCTGCACTTCGCGCTGGCTGCCCGGCATATTCGCCTTGTCGCGGCGGTAGAGACATTTCACGCTGGTCGCCCCCTGCCGGATCGCGGTGCGCACACAGTCCATCGCCGTGTCACCGCCGCCGACCACGACAACGCGCTTGCCGGTGGCACACAGCTCGCCGCTGTCATACTCCGGCACCTCATCGCCAAAGCTGACCCGGTTCGACGCCGTCAGATAATCGATCGCCCGCACGATACCCTCGGCGCCCGAGCCCGGCCCCTGCAGATCGCGCGTCTTGTACACGCCGGTCGCGATCAGCACCGCGTCATGCTTGCCGCGAATGGCGTCAAAGCTGATGTCTTCGCCCACGGTACAGTTCAGTACAAATTCGACGCCGGATTGTTCCAACTGTTCGATCCGGCGCATCACCACGTCTTTTTCCAGCTTGAAGCCGGGGATGCCATAGGTCAGCAGCCCGCCGGCGCGATCGTACCGGTCATAGACCGTGACCTGAACGCCCTTGCGGCGCAGCGCGTCGGCGGCAGCAAGGCCGCCGGGGCCGGCGCCGATGATCCCCACACTCTCCCCGCGCTCGCGCGACGGCACGGCCGGCTTGACCCAGCCCTTTTCCCAGGCGGTATCGGTGATGTATTTCTCGACCGCGCCGATCGTCACGGTGCCGTGGCCGGATTGCTCGATCACGCAATTCCCCTCGCACAGGCGATCCTGCGGGCAGATGCGGCCGCAGATCTCGGGGAAGGTGTTGGTGGCCTGGCTGATCTCATAGGCTTCCTGCAGCCGCCCTTCGGCGGTCAGGCGCAGCCAGTCGGGAATGTTGTTGTGCAGCGGGCAATGCGACTGGCAATAGGGCACGCCGCACTGGCTGCAGCGGCTGGCCTGCACCTTTGCCTTCTCATCGGCGTATTCGGCATAGATCTCGTGGAAATCCTTCGCGCGCAGGTCCGGGGGCCGCTTTTGCGGCATCTCTTTCTGCACATCCACGAATTGGAGCATCTGTTCCTTCGCCATTTGCGAAACTCTCCCGATTTCCTTGAACCGCGCCCCTCATACGGCCTGATCAAATAAAAATAAAGTCAGTACAGCTTACCTAAATGGCAATAATTTTCACCTCTACCCTCCGAAACCGGTCATTTTTGGCGAAATTATGGTCAGCTAAGTTTACCTATTTATGCGCTTTCTATTTAAAATCATTGCTCTAGGATGGCGCCAAACAATTCTGGCGGGGCGCGCATGTCTCTGTATTATCTTCTGATCGTCGCCATCATTCAGGGCGTGACAGAGTTTCTACCGATTTCTTCCTCCGGTCACCTGATTCTGTTGCCAACACTCACCGGACACGTCGATCAGGGACAGGTTATCGACGTTGCCGTCCATGTCGGAACGCTGTTCGCCGTCGTGCTCTATTTCCGCCATGATGTCGCCAGCGCCTTTATCGGCCTCGGCCGCCTGCTGCGCGGCAGAATCGACACTGACGGCGCGCGGCTGGCGTTTCTCCTGCTGGTGGCGACCGTCCCTGTCATCGTGATCGGCCTCGTGCTGAAGCTGACCGGGCTGGACGACGCCATGCGCTCCGTCGCCGTGATCGGCTGGACGATGCTTCTGTTCGGCCTGTTCCTTTACTGGACCGACCAAAAAGGCCCGACCGAGCTGACGGCCGAAGGCTGGACCCTGCGCCATGCCATCATCATGGGCCTGTGGCAGGCCGTCGCGCTGATCCCCGGCACGTCCCGTTCCGGCATCACCATTTCCGGCGCCCGCGCCCTGGGCTACCGACGGGAAGACGCGGCCAGACTGTCCATGCTGATGTCGATCCCCACCATCGCGGCCTCGGGCATCCTGCTGGGCGCAGAGGTGGCGATGCAGGCCGACGCGGCCGCCGCGCGCGACGGGGCGATCGCCGCCTTCTTCGCCTTCGCCTCGGCGCTTCTGGCGCTGACCCTGATGATGCGGCTTCTGCGCTCGGTCAGCTTCACGCCCTATGTGATCTACCGGGTGATCCTGGGCGTGATCCTGCTTTACATCGCCTATAGCTAGCGGCGCTCAGACCCGCAGGTTTCTCGCCGAATCCTTGATCGCGTCATACTGGCCGGAGGGGCGGAACCGATACAGGTATTCCGGCATCACAGCCTCGGCCGCGATCGGCGAGATACCCAGCGTGTCGAAGCCCATCGCGCCCTCGGACACCACATTGTCGCGGCGCAGGTTCCGAAGCTGATCGCGCGTCAGAATCGTGTTGGCCACCAGACCGCCCGTCACAGCCTGCACAAAGCCGAAGAATCCGGCCATGATCCCGGCCAGAAAGAACGGGATGTTCATGATCAGACGCCGGCGGTGTATCACCTTCAGCATATCGGCCATCAGATCGCGAAAGCTGCTGACCTCGGGTCCGCCCAGCTCATAGATCCCCGGCGCGGCCTGCCCCAGCACGCCCATCACCGCGGCCTTCGCCACGTCATCGACATAGACCGGCTGAAACTTCGAATCCGCCCCGACGATGCCCAGCACCGGCCCCCAGCGCGACATCGACGCGAAGCGGTTGAAAAACGCATCCTCGGGCCCGAAAATCACCGAAGGCCGCAGGATGACCGCATCGGGGAAATGCGCCAGAACGCCTTCCTCTCCCAATGCCTTCGATCTGGCATAGGCACTCTCGGCCTCGGCATCGGCGCCGATGGCCGACAGATGCACAAGGTGTGCGATACCTTCCTCGGCGGCGATTCGGGCGATGCGTTCGGCACCTTCATGCTGGACCGCGTCAAACCGGTTCCGGCCGGTTTCGGCCAGAATGCCGACGCAGTTCACAACCGCGTCCGCGCCCTGCATCACCGCCCGGACGGATTCATCATCACGAATATTGCAAAACACCGGCGCAACCTGACCGACAACGCCGTAAGGCCGGACAAAGCCGGCCTCGTTCGGGCGGCGAACGGCAACGCGCACACGCCAGCCCTCTTTCGCCATACGCCGCGCGATATACCGCCCGACAAAGCCCGACCCGCCGTAAATGGTGACAAGCTTGGACATGTGGAGGCCTCCATCCATTCCGTTACCTGCCTGAATAGCCGCCCGCCCCGCGCCAAACAAGCGGATATCAGATAACTGCGAATTCTCTGGCAAAGACCCGTTGACATGCCCCCGGCGGAGTTATACATCGCGGCCTCACGACACCTGCCCAGGTGGCGGAATGGTAGACGCGCTAGCTTCAGGTGCTAGTATTGGAAACGATGTGGAGGTTCGAGTCCTCTCCTGGGCACCAATACAACTCTAAAAAACCCCTTGAATCATTCAGATTCAGGGGTTTTTTGATTTTTTGGGCCGAAAACAGCACCACGGCCTATAGCTGGCGAAGGCAACGGATGAGTTCAGGTACCCTCGCCGACAGCGCCAATGAGATTGGCACGAGGCGAGACGAATTTTTAGATTCCCCGTCGGACCTATGTTTTCGCCGGGCTACCCACGGCCAGGACCTCGACTTCGGCCTGTTTCAAGGCACGGCCAAGCGGCCGCCGGACACCGCATCGCGCCTTCGCCGGAATGATAAAGGCCGGGGCATGATGTCTCTGGCCTTTTCCATATCCGGGCCCGGACAAGGCTGGCGCGTGACAATCCGCGAAGTGCCCGCGTTCTACCGAAGCGTCTGTGCAAAGAGCGCGAACAATTCCCGCCAGTGCCGTTCGGCGGCTGCCGCGTCATAGACGGGAAAATCCGCCATCGTCCATCCGTGCAGCGCCCCCGGATAGATCTCGCACCGATGATCCACACCCGCATCGTCAAGCGCCTTCTCGAGCCGCTCGGCCATCTCCGGCGGGTAGGATGTGTCCCGATCCGCGCCGGCGACGTAAACGCGCCCCTTCATCTTTGATGCAAGCAGGTGCGGGCTCTGCTCCGAGTCGGTCGCCAGATTGCCGCCATGAAAACTCGCGGCCGCAGCAATCCTGTCGGGATAGGTTCCCGCCACCGTGAGCGAGATCCCCCCGCCCTTGCAATAGCCGGTCGTGCCGATCTTATCCCCCGCCACATCATCGCGCCCGTCGAGATAGGTGAGAAAGGCGCCGGTATCCTCGGCGGCGCGGCGATTGTCGGTGGTGTGAAAGATGTGCCCGACGGCCGCCATGAAATCACCGGACGCGAAAACCTTTTTCGCATCAAGCGGGTCGTAGGGGCCGGCGCGGTAGAAAAGATCCGGCAAAAGTACGACATAGCCTCCATCGGCAAGTCGCTGTCCCATCTCGAACAGCACCGGTCGGATGCCGAGCCCGTCCATGTAGAAGATCACCGCCGGCCAGGGCCCCGTCCCTTCGGGTGTAAAGATATACGCCGGACAGTCGCCGTCGCGGGTGGGGATCAGAATCTCTTCATGAGCCATGCGCGTTCCTTATCCACAACTATCCAATCCGCCTGCATCCAATCTGGCCGCTTCCAATGGCCGCGCGGCGTCTGGGCGCTGATCGCGCCCCGGACAGGTCTCAGGCGCAGATATCATGCCCACGTCACCCGGCTTCGGCCAGCGACGCCATGTCGATGACAAAGCGGTATTTCACGTCGCTTTTGAGCATGCGGGCATAAGCTTCCTCGATCTTCTGGATCGGGATCATCTCGATATCCGCCGTGATGTCATGCGCGCCGCAGAAATCCAGCATCTCCTGGGTCTCCGCGATGCCGCCGATCAGCGAACCGGCGAAACTGCGCCGTTTCCCGATCAGGCTGAAGACGCTGACCGGTAGCGGCTGGTCGGGGACGCCGACCTGGACCAGCGTCGCGTCGCGCTTCAGAAGCGCCAGATAGGCGTTGATGTCATGCGGCGCCGCCACGGCGTCGATGATCAGATCGAGGCTCGATCCATGCGCCGCCATGGCGTCGGGATCGGTCGAGAGAACGACATCATGGGCGCCGAGCCGCTGGCCATCCTCGACCTTGGAGGGCGACGTGGTGAAGAGCACCACCTCGGCGCCCATGGCATGGGCCAGCTTGACCGCCATGTGCCCAAGGCCGCCCAGGCCGACCACGCCGACCTTCTTGCCCGGGCCCGCACCCCAGTGGCGCAGCGGCGAATAGGTGGTGATCCCGGCGCACAGCAACGGGGCCGTCGCCGCAAGATCGAGATTGTCCGGCACCCGCAGCACGAATTCCTCGGTCACGACGATGTGGCTGGAATAGCCGCCGAACGTATGCCCGCCCAGGATCGCGTCGGGGCTGTTGTAGGTGCCGACCAGCCCCTTGTCGCAAAACTGTTCAAGACCTTCGCGGCAGCTCTCGCACTCCTGGCACGAGTCCACCATGCAGCCGACGGCGGCGACGTCACCGACCTTGAACCGCGTCACGTCCTTGCCGACAGCGGTGACGCGGCCGACGATTTCATGCCCCGGAAGGCAGGGATAAAGCGTATTGCCCCATTCGTTGCGGGCCGTGTGCAGGTCCGAATGGCAGACGCCGCAATAAAGGATGTCGATGGCGACGTCGGTCGGCCCGGGCTCGCGGCGCGTGAACGAGAACGGGCCAAGCGGGGCGTCGGCGGCTGTGGCCGCGTATCCGGTACAATTCGTCATGGCTAAAGTTGCTCCTTTGATTGGGGGGATGTTGTCTTGCCTGCCAGCGTACGCACCATGGCCTGGACCGAGCTGCGCAGGTCCTCGATCGCCACCGGATCGAGGCCGAGTTGATTTTCAAGGGTTTCCGGCACCTTCCGCGCAGCGGCGCGCAGGTCCCGGCCGTCTTGTGTCAGCGCGATCAGAACCCGCCGCTCGTCTTGCGGGTCGCGGCGGCGCGCGACAAGGCCCGCTTGCTCCATGCGTTTCAGCAACGGGGTCAGCGTGCCGCTGTCGAGATGCAGGCGCGCGCCCAGCTCGCCCACACTGAGCGGGTCGTGTTCCCACAGCACTAGCATGACCAGATATTGCGAGTAGGTCAGACCCAAAGGCGCCAGCACGGGCCGATAGGCCCGTTGCAACAGGTTGGTGGCCGCATAAAGCGGAAAACAGACCTGCCGGTCGAGATTCAGCGGATCGTCGTCATTCGGGGCGGACACCGAACCCTGCTCCTTCAGCGTGTCTTGACCGATAGGGCAACGTCGATATTGCCCCGGACGGCGTTGGAATAGGGGCAGGCCTTGTGCGCCTCCGAAAGGATCTCTTCGGCGGTTGCCTGATCGACACCCGCGAGGGTCACGTCCAGCGCGACCGTCAGACCGAACCCGCCCGCGCCGTTCGGTTCCATGCCGACGGTGGCGACCACCTCGACATCATTGTCGCGGATTTTCGCTTCCTTGTTGCGGGTCACGTGGATGACGGCGTTGCCGAAACAGGCGGCATAGCCAGCCGCAAAAAGCTGCTCGGGGTTGGTTGCGCCGCCTTTGCCGCCCAGGGTCTTCGGCATGGAAAGCTGCAGGTCGACAAGGCCATCGTCGCTGCGGACCGTGCCATTACGGCCGCCAACCGCGGTGACTGTCGTGGAATAAAGTGTGCTCATGGTGAGTCTCCTGTGTCTGTCTCAACTTTTGTAGTTATCAATATAATTGTGCACAATGCAAAACATACTGCATCACCAACCGATCACGTCGATTTGAAAAGTGGCTCGGACAACCTTGGACGACGAGTTGAGTGGATTGTCGTGCTGAAGACGGCCGGGTTGCTGTGATCAGGAGAGACAATGTGCAAAAAGACCCAGGCGAAACCACGGCACTGGCCGAGCGTGCGGCAGGCAGACCCTGCCGACAATGATCGCAAAGCGGAGACCCTCAGCGCCGGTGAAAGTGTTGCTTCGCGTATGCCAGATGACCGGACGCCGGCAGATATGACATTGCCCGGTGGGTTCGCGGTTCGGCTAGGATAGACCCGCTGCTGCGGCGTGGAAAGCGTCAGGGTTTGCCAGGACATTGGCCAACAACATCCCTCCTTCAAGCGCGGCCATGACTTGCAGCGCACGGGATTGCGAAAGCCCCCCTTCGGTCAGCTTCGCCAGGCCAAGCCGGAAGAACTGTTGCGCTTCGCTCAGCACCTCCTTCGGCAAAGAATGCGATGCGGCCCCTAGCGCACCGCATAGGCACATCTTTCCGTCATCATTCA
Source organism: Actibacterium naphthalenivorans (assembly GCF_014196965.1). GTDB lineage: Bacteria > Pseudomonadota > Alphaproteobacteria > Rhodobacterales > Rhodobacteraceae > Actibacterium_A > Actibacterium_A naphthalenivorans. The sequence goes on from NZ_JACIEQ010000001.1 coordinate 1,350,487, forward strand.
ACGCGCGCCGGAACCCCCGCACCCAGGCTTCGACGGTACCGCAGCCGCTTGCGACTTCCTCGTCGACGGACAGCAAAAACCGCTCCGTGTAGCGGCGCGCGACAGAGGCGGCGAGGTCTTCCTTCGTTGCGAAATGATAATGCACGCTCGCGCTTTTCACCCCGACCTCCTCCGCGATTTCGCGAAAGCTGAAGCCGTTGTATCCCGCGTCGCGTATCCGCCGCTCCGCCGCATCCATGATCGCATCCGCCGTGTCTTTCACAGTCACATCCCCTCACCTATCAACCGATAGATAGGCCTTGCGCCTTCCACGAGCAATTGCTAGCAACCTATCTATCGGTAGATATACGGTCATTTCTGCACAGGTGATCATCTTGATCAGAGGATGTCGATGCACAGCATGATGAAACGAGCCCCATGACCAGATTGCAGACCCCCACGCCAGACGCGCCGGTCCTCATCGTCGGCGGCGGTCTGGCCGGGCTGACCGCCGCGCATCTTCTCCATCGGGCCGGTGTTGCCTTTCACCTGCTTGAGGCCCGCGATCGGCTGGGCGGTCGCATCCTGACGGCGGACGGTTTCGATCTCGGCCCCTCCTGGTTCTGGCCGGATGAGCAACCGGACATGCGGGCGCTTGTCACTTCGCTTGGCTTGGCCACCGTTGCACAAAACACTGAGGGCGATGTCATCTTTCAAAGGATGTCCCAGGAGGCGCCACAACGCTATCGCGGAATGCGGCAGGCGCCACAGTCCATGCGCATCGTCGGCGGCAGCGGTGCCATGATCGCGGCGATGGCCTCCGGCCTGCCGCGGACATCCCTCCAACTCGGCGCGCGGATCACGCATGTCGCGCGTGCCGACCCGCTGGTCGAGGTCGGTTTTATCGATGCCGCCGGTGCCGAATGCCGCCTTGCCGGGGCGCAGGTGCTCCTCGCACTGCCGCCGCGGCTGCTTGACGCGACAGTCGCCTTCTCGCCCGCGCTCGAGGAGGCAACCGCCCGGCGCTGGCGCAAAACACCGACCTGGATGGCGCCGCATGCCAAGCTCTTCGCGCTCTACGAGCGGCCGTTCTGGCGCGAGGCGGGGCTTTCCGGCACCGCGCAAAGCCTGGTCGGCCCGCTCGTCGAGATCCATGATGCGACAACGGCTTCCGGGAAGGCGGCCCTGTTCGGTTTCCTTGGCATGCCTGCCCGACAGCGCGCTGTCGCGGGGCGCGACTCCCTCGTCGCGGCCGCCGTCCGGCAACTCGCCGAGCTGTTCGGCCCCGATGCCGGAGCGCCGCAGGCGACCCTGTTGAAAGATTGGGCCGCCGATCCGCTGACCGCGACCCCGGACGATCAGGAGGCCACAGGTCATCCCGCCCCGAGCGGGGCGCCGTGGGTGCCGGGCGACTGGCAGGGCCGCATCGCGCTCATCGGCAGCGAGACCAGCCGCACCGAACCCGGCTATCTCGCCGGGGCGGTCGAGGCCGCCGGACGGGCCGTGGCGGAGATTCTGACCGGGCCGATGGCCTGCGCGGCGCGCCAACCAAGCCTTGATATCCGGGGGACGAAACCATGAGACCCCGCTCGCGGTCCTGGCCCGTCAAAGGATGAAATCCGGCGACGTCAGGTCCCGGATGATTTGACCCATGGGAGAATATGGCAATGCAGATCAATAACGACCTGAACCGCCCCGTCATCGTGCACGCGGCCCGTCTTGACTGGGTGCCCAGCCCCGCGGCCGGGGTCGAGCGCAAGATGCTTTACCGCGAGGGGGCCGAAGTCGCCCGCGCGAGTTCTGTCGTGCGCTATGCGCCGGGAAGCGCCTTTCCGGGCCATGTCCATCATGGCGGCGAGGAGATCCTTGTGCTGGAGGGCACCTTTCAGGACGAGCATGGCGATTATCCCGCAGGCAGTTATTTCCGCAACCCGCCGGGCAGCGCGCATGAACCGGCGGCAAAAGAGGGATGCACGATCTTCGTGCGCCTCTGGCAATACCGCCAGGGTGACGAGGCGCAGATCGTCCGCCAGCCGGGCGAGGGAGAGGCGGCGCCTTTGCGTTCCGGGGCCAGCGCGGCACGTCTGTTGTTCGACGACGGCGCCGAGCGGGTCTCTCTGGAGGAGTGGCAGCCAGAGGCAAGGGTGACGGTGGAAAATCAGAGAGGACTCGAATTTCTGGTGCTGTCCGGGGGGCTGCGCGTCGATGGCGACGCCTTAGGCGCGCAAAGCTGGGGGCGTTTGCCGGCCGGGCAGGCGCTGTGCGCATCCGTCGGCTCTGAAACGGTGCGGATATGGCTCAAGGAGGCGCCGCTTCAGCATCCGCAGAGGGTGCTGATGCCGGAGTGAGGCCGCTTGTGCATGGTTTTACGCTTGATCTCCTCTCGCTGTTTCAGGATCTGCTCAGCGCGACCGAAGTAGACGTCGGCTGACGTCAGGTTCCCAAGGCTCTCATGGTAGAGTTGATGTTGTAGTCCTCGACCAAGGCACTGATCCGGCGATCGAGATCGCCGGGCAAGAAGTAATGCTAGAGCCGGACACGGTTCTTCATGGTCTGGGGCCAGCGCTTAACCTTGCCCTGGGTCTGAGTGTGCTATGGCGCTCCGCAGGCGTGATCCATGCCCTTTTCGCCGAGGCAAACCGCCCCCCGCCTTGCGACGAGGGGGGTTCTTTATATCCGCCGGAAATATGCGGAAAACGCCGCGCGGCGGCGCATCCCTGCCTTTCCAGGCCGGGGCGTCAGCCCGAGGTGATTCCGTTGTCGGCGCTGAGGCAGGCCCCGTGCACCGATCGCCCACGATCCGAGGTCAGGAACATCAGCGGTTCAACAATGTCATCCGGCTGCGAGGGCGGGCGTATACCGGTATAGCGCGCGATGAGGCTCGGGTCGGCATCCGCCGGAAACTGCAATGTCTGGATCATCTCCGTCATCATGCCCCCCGGCGCCAGCGCGTTGATGCGCACGGGCGAGTGCATGAACTCCATGGCCAGCGACTTGGTCAGGCTCAGCAGCGCTGATTTGGTCGCCGCATAGGGCGCCGTATAGGCCTGCCCCAGAAACGCCGCCGTAGAGACGACATTGACGATATTTCCCTCGGTTTTCACAAGATGAGGCATCGCCGCCTGGATCATGAAGAACGGCCCCGTGACATTGGCCGAGAACAGCCGCTCCCACACGTCCGGTGTGACGTCGGCAAGCGCGTGAAACCGCAGGATCCCGGCCACATTGCACAGCACGTCAAGACGCCCGAACCCTTCGATTGCGCGTGCAACCGCAGCGGCGCAATGTGCCTGATCGCCCAGATCGCCGGCATAGGTCACGCTTTCGCCGCCCGCGCCAGAGATGCGCCGCGCGGTCTCGGCCAGCCCCTCGTCATTCAGATCGACCAGGCACAGTTTCGCGCCCTCCGCCGCAAAACGCAGGCTCGCCGCGCGCCCAAGGCCAGAGGCGGCGCCGGTGACCAGAACGACCTTTCCGTCAAATTCGCCCTTGCCCATGTTACGCGCCCTCCGGTGCTTTGCAGACAAGCGGCGTGATCGTTTCGTAGAGGTGGATGGCCATGTCCTCCATCGAGAACGCCTCGCTCATGGCCATCTTCCCGGTCTCGACCAGCGTTCGGAGGCTTTCGACCGCCGCTGCGGGATCGTCGGTCTCCATCGTGTATATCGCCATGTACCGCTGGGCAGGCGCCCCCTCGGCGCTGTCATCCATCAAGCGGAACCGCTGCGCGGCGATAAATCCCGGAACGGCCGTGACATCGGCCAGATGGCGATTGCTGTACCAATCGTTGTACTCGTCCTCTCGCCCCGGAACGGGGTTGCTGAGCACGACATAGGCAAATTGTGACATGGTTACTCCTCATTCATGTCTTTGCGGGAACGGGTCGTGTGGTTCGGCGTGTTGAAAGACGGCTTCGCCTCGTTCTGGCGGTGGCGCGGCCTAGTATTCCGTCGGCGCCAGCCGGACGACGAGCCCCTCCAGCGTGTCATCCACGATGATCTGGCAGGAGAGGCGCCACCCTTCCGGGTCGTCCTCGAGCATCGAACCTTCGAACGCATCAGCCGGGGGAATCCTGCCGGCATTCGCCTCGTCGAGGATGATCTTGCAGGTGCCGCAAGAGGCAACGCCGCCGCATTCCGCCAGTATGTCGTTTATCCCCGCCTCCACCGCGCCGCGCATCAGGGACAGGCCAACCGGGATTTCCTTGGTTATTTCCTCCCCGGCTGTGGTGACAAAGGTAATCTCGGGCATATCAGGCTCCAATTGCGGAAAGTTCGCCCGGCCGGACACTTGGCCGGGCAGGTGTAAGGGTGGAATTGAGATGAAACCGGTCAGAGCAGCTTGGTCAGCGCCATCACCGACATGATGTCGCCTCTGACTTTGATCTTGCCCTTTATCATGGCCATCTGGGGGCTCATCTCCTTGTTGAGGATCGCAACAAAGTTCTTGAGCCCGGCCCGGACGCTGACATCGGCATTCTTTTCGTCGCTCCCGGCAAGTGCCGGCGGATTAACCGTTCCGTCGAGGAAGATCTGGTGGTCGTCCAGACGCATCTCGATCACCTTTCCGAACGGCTCCATCGTGCTCAGCTTGGCGGCAAGAAAGGCAAGGACATCTTCAATCGAAGATCCGATGCGCTCCCCCTGCAACTGCGCGGCGGCCACGTCCTGTGGCTTGGCCGTCGCGGCGGTGAGGCGGGTGCGCCGGTCACCCCACACAAGCGGCAGGTTCTTTGGCTGCAGGATCGGCCCCAGTTCCGTGATCAGCTCTTCGCCCTCGGCGATGCGGAACTCGGGGACAGCCGCCAACAGTTCCTCGATGGCAATCACCGACTCTCGCCGGGCAAGCGGCGCGCCGATGCAGCGGTGAATCCCGTAGGCGAATGTGATGTGTCGCGGGGTCCGGTCGAAATCGACATCGAACGGGCGGTCCCACGCGCCCGGATCGGTGTTGGCCAAGGTCGTCGGCATGGCAATCTTGTCGCCCGGCATGATGGTCACGCCGTCCAGCTCGGTTTGTTTGACGCAGGTGCGGAATGTCGTCACCGCAGCATAGCGGCGGTACATTTCCTCGACCGCGGCGGGAATAAGCGTGGGGTCCTCACGCAGGCGGCGCTGGTCTTGCGGGTGTTCGGCAAGATGGCGGATCTGCCAGGCGATATTGGTGGAGACCGTATCAAGCCCACCGATGAAAAGATTGAAGCACAGCCCGATCAGCTCGTCATCATTCAGCTTGCGCCCCTCGATCGTGGCGGTCACGGCAAAGCTGATCAGATCGTCTGTGGGCTTGGCGCGGCGGTCTTCGATTTCAGCGCGCAAATAGTCGACCACCAGCCGCGTGCCCTTGGCGACCTCTTCGATATCCAGACTGTGCAGCAGCATGAATTCCCATTCCATGAACTGCGCCATCCGGTCATGGGGCAGGCCCATCAGATCAAGAAAGACGACAATCGGGAACTGAAAGGCGAAATGGCCCATGAATTCGCATTCGCCACTGTCCTTGAACGCCGCAATCGCTTCGCGCGCCGCGTCACGCACCTTGTCTTCCAGCTTGCGCATACGGCCGGGCGTAAAAAGCGGGTTGAGCAACGTGCGGTAAACCGCATGGGCAGGCGGATCGATTTCGACCGGCACGAGGTTCCAGGTCTCTCCGATCAGTGTCGGAAACGGCGAAAAGGCCTCGCTCGAGAAATGGTCGGTATCCATGTAAAGCGCCTGTAGCGTTTCCAGCCGCCGCGGAACCCATGCCGGCTGAAACCCCGGATAGAAATTCGTGGAATAGATCAGGCCCGGCCCTTCGTGCAGAGCGGGAACCATGGTGCTGAACGGGTTGCGGGAGGTCTGCGCCCCCATGATGAACGGGTAATCCTCACGCACCAGATGTTCAGGCACATGGGCCGGTGTATCGGCAATCACGCCGGCTGTGTCACTCATGGTATCCCCCCAAGGTCGTTTACTCGATCTCCGCCCTCACGCTAAGGTCTGGGGGCCGGAAGAAAATGCCCATTCATTGTAGTGTGCACCTAGCTAAGCGGTGGCAGCCCACAGGGCGCCGGGAGACAACAGGGAGGAAGGGGAGGTGTGATGCCGACAGAGCAGCGCAAGCGCCGCAGGTCGAAACGGGAGGGGTTGAAACTAATTCTGGAGGCGGCGACCAATGAGTTCTGCCGCGCGGGCCTGGCGGGGGCCAAGCTTGATCTGATCGCGCTGGAGGCCGGTGTTTCCAAGCAGCTCATCCACCACTATTTCCGCAACAAGGCCGAACTCTACGTTGCGGTGATGGAAGAGGTGACAGCGGTGGCCATCCAGCAACTGTCGATGCCCGATTACGAATCCCTCTCGCCGGAAGAGGCGATCCGGATGTTCCTCGGAGGTGTCTTCGATCTGTTCGTAAGGTGGCCGTTCCTGGCCGGGCTTTTCAACGATCAAAGCGTCTATCGCGGAAAACACATTCCCGAATGCCGCGAACTGAAACAACGTGGCCCCGAACTGATCGTGCGCATTTACGATATTTTTCGCACCGGACAGGAGACAGGAGTGTTCCGCAAGGAGCTGGAGCCCGAAGCCGCTTTTTCGGTCGCGATCATGGCGGTGATCGGTAATTTCACCGGCGGAAAGGTCATCGCGGGGTTCGTTCCGGTGGATTTCTCGGCTCCCGAACGGCTGGATTTCTGGCGGAAGTTCGCAACCGATTTCTCGCTGAATGCAATCATGATCGAGCCCGAAGCTCACATGAAGGCAGGCGCGGCCGCATCGTCACGCCTGCCCTGAGATGCTGCGCGATCAGCCTGTGGAACTCTTGCCCCGGTAGCCAAGCTCGCCCGCGAACAGCTCCGAGATCTCCTTGCGCGTCACCTGGGCCTTATCCGGGAGCCGGCTGTTCTGAACCGCTTTCTCATGGTTCTGGTGAACAACCTGCAAGGCGTCCTGCGCTTCTTTCAGCTTTGCCGCGACGCGCACCCGCGCGCCGATTTCGGTCACGTCGAACGGCTTGGTGATATAATCCGTCGCACCGGCGGCAAATGCCTGATCTATCGAGTCCTTGTCCGACATCGCCGTCAGCATGATGATCGGCGTGTCGGCATAGCCCCGCAACGCGCGGATCTGCCGGCAAAGCTCGATCCCGTCCATACCCGGCATCTGGATATCGAGCAGCAGGCAATCAAAGCCGGGCTGTTCGTGCCGCACCAGCGCGAGCGCATCCAACGGCGTCGCACTGGCCGAAACGTCTTCGTAACCGAACAGCGCCAATACCATCGGCAGCAGTTCGAGAATGAAGTCGTCATCGTCTACCACAAGAAGTTTCACACCGACCCCCCAAGGCTGTGCAGAGATTCATAATTCAACCTAGGCGATATTTCGCCGGGGAATATGGAAAGTTTGCGGTCATTTTGTGGCAGGCTCGGGCGCATGCCCGCGACCTTGCGTCACCCGCCCGCCAATCCGCCTGCCACGGTACGCGATGTCGCAACGGCCTCAGCGCCCTTTGCGCGGGTGCGGCGCCCGGACGGCGCGGGCCTCGGGCCCCGGCTTGGCCGGAAAGCGTGTGTAGCGCGAAATGTCATTCGCCGGCACCGCCACGGCCACAGGCTCGTCGGGCTGGGCCTTGCCGAAGCGCGCCCTTTGCATCCCGCGCCCGTCGCCCGCCGGTGCGGCGTCGCCCGCCTGATCGCCCGCATCGTCGGAATAGTCCAGCATCCAGACCCCGGCGCCCAGCATCATCATGAACCACACATAGGCCGACAGCCAGATATGCACCGTGGCCAGCGCGAACATCAGCCCGATCAGGGAAATCAGATACCCCTTGCGGTAAGACAGCATGCGCTCTGTCTTGAACGGCCGGAAGGCGAGCTGGATGATAAGAAGGATGAACGAACCGATGAACAGCAGGAAGCCAGGTATGCCGTACCTCATCGCCATCAGAAGCCAGAAGTTATCGACGCTGGGCCGCAACCAGAAGGGCCGCACCCAGTCTTTCTGGCCCAGACCGAATATCGGATTGGCCCAGACGTTCTGGATGCCATAGTCGAAAATCAGGATCCGCGTGTAGGACGTTCCCTGGTTCAGGGTCAGATAGCTGACGAACACATGGAACGGCGTCCGGTTGGAGGCAAGGTCGATCGCCACATAGACAAAGACGAACGCCGCGAGCAAAAGCAGCCAGCGGGATTTCACCTGCCGCGTGACATGATCGTAGAGCACGAACAAATACTGCAGCGACAGGATCATGATTGCGCCGGTCGAGACGGAACAAAATGCCGCGACCACCACGCCAAACGCACGCAGCATGGACACCGGCGTCGCCGCCCGGAAGTTGAGGACATAGATCACCATGCCCAGCGGCGCGGCGCAGAAGACGCCATAGAGAATCGGATGCGGAAACACCACCTGCGCCCGCTCCAGCCCCAGACGCGCTTCATAGGTGATGATCTTGGTGGAGTTCACGAAATTGCTGAAGAAGTGAATGATCGGCGGCTCGCCCGTCTGGGTTTCGATGATGGCGAACGGCATCAGGATCATGATCGCGATGAAGTTGATCTTCACGAAGCTCCGGAACGTCTCGGGAGACCGGATCAGCACGCGGCCAACCATGTAGCCGCCGACAGTTTCGACGATCTGATACCCGACCGGCTCGATCGCGTTGGAAAACCCGTGCGCGACGATAAGCGCCAGCGCCGACCACAGCGCCGCCGCGAAAACCGCGAAATCGACCATGTGAACCGAGCCCGTCTTGCCGCTCGCCCAGGAAAACAGCATGGGAAAGAACATCAGCAGCAGCAGCGCGCGTGACAGATGCAGATTGAGCGCACCCACCGAAAGGATCACCGGCACCAGCAGGCAGATGAAGACGATCACCAGCATAACGGGCTTTCCCGCCGGGGAGTCGCCAATCGCAATCCTGCGGAACTGCCCGCCGCCACTCAGTGCACTATCTACCATTCCAGAAACCCTGCCCGGTCCGCTACGCCACAAAAACACCATAAGACGAAAGCGGCACAGACACTATATGCTGCAATAGCCCGCCGCGATCCGGTGCGCACCCGCCCTTGCGAGGGAATAGATGGATACAGCCGTTGAGATCCCGGCCGCAGACCGCTACATATCCGCTGCACACCGCGCCTTCGCCGGATGAATGCCTACCCCGGCATTTGCCTGAGCATTGAGGTCCTGATATGGCCACATCCGGGCAAAAGTTTAAATTCAGGAACCACCGTGACAAACACCCTCTATCAGAACGACCTTCCCGATGAACTGGACCTGGGCCCCGTCGTCGCGATCGATTGCGAAACGATGGGCCTGAACCCGCATCGCGACAGGCTGTGCCTGGTGCAGATGTCCGGTGGCGATGGCAACACCCACCTGGTGCAGATCGAAAAGGGCCAGACAAGCGCCCCGAACCTGTGCCGGATGCTGACCGACCCGAAGGTGCTCAAACTGTTTCATTTCGGGCGATTCGACATTGCCGCGCTGTATCACGCCTTCGGCGCTCTGACCGCGCCCGTCTACTGCACCAAGATCGCGTCGAAACTGATCCGCACCTATACCGACCGGCACGGACTGAAATTCCTGCTTCAGGAACTGCTCGAGGTAGACATCTCCAAGCAGCAGCAAACCTCCGACTGGGGTGCCGCGACGCTCAGCGACGCGCAGATCGCCTATGCCGCCTCCGACGTGCTTTACCTGCACCGGCTGCGCGAGGCGCTGAACAAGCGGCTGGCCCGCGAGGGGCGCACCGAGATTGCCCAGTCCTGCTTCGACTTTCTGCCAACCCGCGCCCGGCTCGATCTGATCGGCTGGCCCGAGATCGACATTTTCGATCACTGATCCGATGAACAAGGAAACCTTCCTCCTGACCGGCCGCCGCGTCATCGCCCGAGAGGCACAGGCGCTGACCCTTCTGGCCGATGCGCTGGACGAGAGCTTCGCCGAGGCCGTGGCGCTGATTCTCGGCGCACAGGGGCGTGTCATCGTGTCCGGCATGGGCAAATCGGGGCATATCGCGCGCAAGATCGCGGCGACCTTCGCCTCCACCGGCACCCCCGCGCATTTCGTCCATCCCGCAGAGGCCAGCCATGGCGATCTGGGCATGCTGGCCAGGGGCGACGTGGCGCTGGTGCTGTCCAACTCCGGCGAGACGCCCGAACTGGCCGATATCGTGGCCTATACGCGCCGCTTTTCCATTCCGATGATCGGCGTCGCGGGCCGCGCGGGTTCGACCCTGCTGCGGGAATCCGACGTGGCGCTTTTGCTGCCGCCCGCGCCCGAAGCCTGCGATACCGGCATCGTTCCCACCACCTCTACCACCATGACGCTGGCGCTGGGCGACGCGCTTGCCATCGCCCTGATGGAACACCGCCAGTTCACACCGGAACATTTCCGCGCCTTCCACCCCGGCGGCAAGCTCGGCGCGCAGCTTTCCAAGGTGCGCGATCTGATGCACGGGCCCGATGAGCTGCCCACCGTTGTCACCGGCACCCCGATGAGCGGCGCGCTGCTGACCATGAGCCAGAAAACCTTTGGCGTGGTCGGCGTGACCGACGAAAACGGCCGGCTGATCGGCATCGTCACCGATGGCGACCTGCGCCGCCATATGCAGGGCCTGCTCGATCTGACCGCCGATCAGGTAATGACCGAAAACCCGCTGACCATCGCCCCCGACGCCCTGGCCGAAGAGGCGCTGGCGGTGATGAACGGGCGCAAGGTGACCTGCCTGTTCGTGGTCGCACCCGGCGGCGACGGCCGAGCCGAGGGCATCCTGCATATCCATGATTGCCTGCGCGCCGGGGTCGCCTGAGGCGATGGCCTCCCGCGATAACGCCTATTCCCGCTTCATCGCGCTGGCGAAAATCATCCTGCCGCTGGCCGCGCTGGCGCTGTTGTCGACGCTGTTCATGTTCTCGCATGATGGCGACCCGACCGATTCCCTGCCCCTGGGCAAAGAGGATGTCGAACGGCTGGCGCGCGAACAGCGGATCAACGAACCGAACTATTCCGGCGTCACGTCCGATGGCACCGCGCTTTCGATCTCGGCCGATACCGCGCGCCCCGATCTTCTGAACCCGAGCCGCGGCACCGCATCGACCATTTCCGCCCGGCTCGATTTCCCCAACGGCGCCCATACCGATATCTCGTCGGTCGCGGGTATGATCGATACGGATCAGGACCGCGCAGTGCTTGAGGGCGGGGTGCATATCATCACCTCCGATGGATACGACATCGTTACCGACAGCGTGATCACCGCACTGACGCACACCTCTGTCACCGCTGACAGCACGGTTGAAGTGACCAGCCCGATGGGCGATCTGACAGCCGGACAGATGCAGCTTGATGAAACAGGCGGGGAAAACGGCGGCTACGTTCTGGTTTTCAAGCAGGGCGTCAAGCTGATATACGAACCCGAAAACAGGGGAGATACCCGTTGATGAACCTGCGGGCCGGTCTGGCCGTTCTCTTTCTTGCGGCTTTGCCGGCGATGGCGCTTGCCCAGGGGGCGCAGGTGGCCTTTGGCGGGCTACGGCAGGACAGCTCGCTTCCGGTCGAGATCACGGCGGATGAATTGCGCGTCGATCAGGCCGCCGGCACCGCCGTGTTCACCGGCCAGGTGATCATCGGCCAGGGAGAGATGCGCCTGACCGCCCGAAAGGTCGTGGTCGAATATGCCACGCAGAACGGCACCACCACCGGCCGCATCGCGCGGCTTCACGCCTCGGGCGACGTGGTTCTGGTGAACGGCGCCGAAGCCGCCGAAGGGCGCGAGGCCGTCTATTCCATCGACGAATCCTCGATCGTGATGACGGGCGACGTGATCCTGACCCAGGGCCAGAACGCGCTTTCGGGCGAACGGCTCGTCGTCGATCTGAACAGCGGAACCGGGGTGATGGAGGGGCGCGTGAAATCCATCTTTCAGCCCGGTGCCGAACAATGAGCCGGGCCCCCGATCTGAAGGTTTCGGATGGCGATGCCGGCCTGAAGGTCGTGCATCTTCGCAAGAGCTACCGCCGCCGCCCGGTGATCCGCGACGTCAGCCTGGAACTGGGCCGGGGCGAGGTCGTGGCCCTGCTCGGCCCGAACGGATCGGGCAAGACGACCTGCTTTTACAACATCGCCGGCCTGATCACGCCCGAAGGCGGATCCGTCATGATCGACGGTCGCGACGTGACCGGCCTGCCGATGTACCGGCGCGCCAAGCTGGGCATCGGATACCTGCCGCAGGAGGTCAGCATCTTCCGCGGGCTGTCTGTCGAGGATAACATCCTGGCCATTCTGGAGATCGCCGAGAAAGACCCGCACAAGCGCCGCGAACGCCTGGAAGAGCTGCTGTCGGAATTTTCCATCAGCCACCTGCGCCGCGCCTCCGCGCTTTCGCTTTCGGGCGGCGAACGGCGACGCGTGGAAATCGCGCGCTGTCTCGCGGCCAATCCCAAATACCTGCTGCTGGATGAACCCTTCGCCGGTGTCGATCCGATCGCGGTGGGCGAGATTCGGGGCCTTGTCTCCGATCTGAAGACACGGGGGATCGGCGTGCTGATCACCGATCACAACGTGCGCGAGACGCTGGAAATCGTCGATCGCGCCTATATCCTGCACGATGGCACCGTATTGATGAGCGGCACCACGCAAGAGGTGGTGCAGGATGAAAACGTCCGCCGGGTCTATCTGGGGCAGAACTTCCGCATTTCGTGACGCGGGCGCGAAAGCGCCGGCCGGCATCCCGCTCGCCGCGCTGCGGCATAGCTATTCCGTTGACACACGCCGCTGAATTATCGCCAAATGCGTGGAATGTATGACCGTTCCTTCATCGTTCAGGCGCTGCCGTACAAGGCTGGTGCAAAGAACGCGCCCGGAGACTTCCGGGCGACATGGCCCTCGATTTATAACAACATGGTCCCGCTTCTGCGCCCTATCGGCAGGGCAGCCATGTGCAAAAAAGGAGGTGGCGTGATGCGCTATCAAATCAGTGGGAAACAGATCGACATCGGCGAAGCGCTTCAGACACATGTGAAACAGGAACTCGGCGTGGCGGTCGACAAATACGCCGAACGCCCGACCGACGCCAATATCATCTTTTCCCGCAATGCGCATGAATATGTCTGCGAGGCCACCGTACACCTTTCCACCGGCCTGACCGCGCAGGCCAAGGCCCACGCCACCGAAATCTACGCCGCCTTCGACGGCTGCCGCGACAAGATGGAGAAGCAGTTGCGCCGCTACAAACGGCGCCTGAAGGACCATCACCGCGACCGGGCGCAGCCGGTTGAACTAAGCGGCGCGTCCTCGTATATCCTCGCCAGCACGGAGGATAGCGAAGATTCGGAGCCCGAAACGCTTCAGCCGATGATCATCGCCGAGATGGAAACGACAGTCCCGTCGCTTTCGGTTGGCGAGGCGGTCATGCAAATGGAACTGGCAGGTGCCCCGCTCCTGGTTTTCCGCAACGAAAAGTCCGGAGGGATCAACATCGTCCACCGCCGTGAAGACGGCAATGTTGGATGGATTGATCCATGAGGGGCAACAGATAAACGGCCCGCCCGGTTGGTTGGCGGCAGGCAGTATTGGATACATGGAACTTTCAAGCATCCTAAAACCCGAGGCGGTCAAGGTTTTTGGCACGCTGTCCAGCAAGAAGCGCCTTTTTCAGGATCTGGCTGAAATTGCCGCGTCTGTCTATGGGCTGAATGCCTCCGACGCCGTGGACGCGCTGCAGGAGCGTGAAAGCCTTGGCCCCACGGGCGTGGGCCACGGCGTGGCCCTGCCCCATGCCCGGCTGGAGGGGCTGGACACCGTCGTAGGCGTGTTCTTGCGTCTGGAAAAGCCGCTGGATTTCGATTCCGTCGATCGTCAGCCGGTCGATCTGGTGTTTGCCCTGTTCGCGCCCAAGGATTCGGGCGTGCACCATCTCAAGGCGCTTGCCCTGGTGTCGCGCACCCTGCGCGACGCCACGATTTGCGGCAAGCTGCGCGCCAATTCCGATCCCGCCGCGCTGCACGCCGTCCTTACCGAGACGCCGGCCTCTCAGGCGGCCTGACGGGCGGCTGCCAGGCACCATAACCGAACGACAGATAGTCCCGCTGATAGGCGTCGCGCGCCGCCTCTTCCAAAGCGTGATCATAGATCGTCGACAGCGAAACAGGATGCGCCGCGCTGCCCACGAGCGGGCCACGCGGCGCCAGACCCACCTGCGCGGCCAGTACCGCCAGCTCTTCTGTCAGCCTTTCGGCCCGCACCACCATATCGGGCAGGGCAAACTGCGCCATGCCCTGCATCAGGCTTGATTGCGTGGCCCAGGCCGGATCGACGCGAATGCTGGTCTGGCCGTTCAGGTTGCCCTTCAGAAACTGAAGAAACGCCAGAAACGCCGCCCGGTGCGCGTCTGGCCCGTAGCCTTCCAGCCCGCCCGTGGGCAGGGGAAGCTTGTAGGTCTTGCGCAGGGTGGCGCGGATCTCGCCGAAACTGCCAGGCCCGGTACGCAGAATACGGTCGCAAAACGTGTTATGCGCCCGTTCCAGCGGGTGGGTGACGACGGTAAAGGCGCGGTGCCCCGGGCGCTGCCGCTTCCACTGGCGCAGGGTCTTTTGCGTGAACCCGCGCCGGAGCGCGCCATGCTCCGCCCCGTCGAGCGCCGCCAGCCACTGTTCGACCGCATCCACCGGCCCGCCCTGGATCGGCATGAACAGCAGCGGCACCTGCGCCCCCGCCACATAGCCCGGAACCGACGGGCCCCGGCGCGGCTCGAAATTCGGAGTGCGCGACAGATCGAACCGGTCGAGCTGTGCCAAGGCATCCTGCATCTCGGCGAAATTCGTCACCTTGTCCGAAAGCGGCGCCGGGTTCTGCTTTTTCAGCTGGTCCGAAACCGCATCAACTGTCTCTGACACACCCAGAAACCGTGCAAGCCCGTTCAATACCGCAAGATCCTGCAGATCCTCATAGGCCAGATAAAATCCCGTCTGCCCCGAGCACTGAAGGCTGTGCAGGATCTCTTTCTGAAACCCCTGAACGCGATCCAGATGATCCCGGAACTCAGCCGGATCAAAGCGGATGCGTTTGGTCCGCTGATGCCGCATGTCCGTCAGCTTCCACTGGCCGGTGGCCGCCGCGATCTTCAGCGAAACATAGCTGTCCAGCGGATTGCGCGTCAGGATGACCTTGGCGCAGCGCCGATCGTTCAGCACATGCGTCAGGATACGCGGATCGTGATCGTGGAAGAAACGGAAGCCGGGCAATGCACCGCCCTGCGCAACCAGAGCCGACAACAGGCGAAACGGGTCTTTTTCACGCTGCACCAGCGTAACCCCGAACATCTCGGTCACGCCGCTATGGCCGATGAAACTGGGGTTGAACGCCTCGCCATGGCAGGTCAGCCCGTCGAACGCGTTCACATTGGCCTCCAGGAAATTGGAGCCGGTGCGCATTTCCGCAAGGATAACGAAATAATCGAACGGGCCTGCCATATGTCCTTACTTCACCAGATAGGGTTTGTGCCGCTCTCGTGTCGAGGATGCCGGATCATCGCCCACCGGGAAATCCCCCATCAGATGCGGATGCATGCCCTGATTCTTGAGGTTCTGCAGGAATTGCCCGAACCCGTTCAGAGCGGCCATCACCGGCGCCTCTGTCAGCCGCCGCTGTCCGCGCGGCGCGATCTCGTCGATGATGATCTGCAAGGGTTCCATCGGGTTTTGCACAAACTCCGCCATCGTCCAGATCCGCACCCGCGCCCGCGTGTGGGGAGAGCGCAGGATATCCAGATGCTTCGCCTCGATCTTTTGCAGCGCCGCCGCCTCGCGCCGGATATAGGCGAAATTGTTCGAGGAATGAAACAGCGGCACCGCCCAGGCGCCGGTGATAACGGAAATCTGCGCATTCGGGTCCGTGGCCAGATACCAGCTTATGTCCTGCTCGTCACCGGGGCCGAACTGAAAGCACTGACGCTCTCCACGGGTGTTCCAGATCAGGTTGGTCAGAAACGCCTTGGGATCATAGTCGCGCAGCGCGGCACTGTCGGGCAGCCCGCCGTTATACACGGTCTCGCCGCCGGCGAACTGCGCCCGCGCCGGGTGAAACAGATGCCCGTGCACCCGCCCCCCGACCGCCTTGAACAGCCAGGTCTCGAAGTTTTCGAACAGCTCCTCGAACCCTTCGAATACCGAATAAGGCGCGCAGGTCTTGCCGTTTTCCCAACCCTCGTTCGGATAGCGGCTTTGCATGTAAAGGCCGGACCGGCCGCGCGTCCGCCGATCCACCGCCTTGGCAAACAGCCTGTCGATTTTGCCGGGGTTCGGCTCCGCGTTCTTGGTGACGGCCGGATCGTTGGACAAAAAGCTGGAATAGAGCCGATCCGCCTGCGGCCAGATCTTGCGCGCCACGAAACAGTCGGACCGGCGCAGAAGCTGCAGGTGATCATCATAGAAGATATGCGGCTTGCCCTGAAAATCGAACTTCGACAGGGTCAGCGAGCGGCTTTCGATGTTCTGACTGTATTGCCGGACGAGTGTCTGAAAATAGCTTTCATCGGGAATCCAGACCTTGGTGAAATACCGCTCGAACATCTCGCGGTCCGGGTCGTTCAGAATCGCGGTCAGCGTCTCGCGCGTCAGGCACCACCATTGCGATCCCAGATGCGGCACGAGGCCGGCGGGAATGCGGCGTTTGAAGCCCAGTTTCCGCTGCAGCCTGACATAACGGTCAAACAGATAGCGGTGCCGCTTCCACGAAAACGGAAACCGCAGGGTGAAACGCTCACGGTCGAGGCCGCCAACCGTCCAGGGCACATCCTCGGTGGTCACGGATTCGATGAAATCGGTGCGCGGCCGACTGTCGAGATACTGGCGCAGCTCGCCCACCGGGCGCAGCGGCAGGCACGATCCAGAGGCGAGATACACATGCCGGACCTGCGGAAATGACGCCAGCACCAGCTCGGCCGCCGATTGCGTCGCGGCGACGATCGACCATGTGCCCCATTCCACCCGGTGGCGCTTGCTGAACTTCACATTGCCGAGATCGGCCAGCCCTTCGGCGAAGGCAGTATAGTCCTTGCGGTTCACCCGCCTGTCGACATGGATGACAACCGGACAGCCGCTGGTGGCCCAGTGGCGCGCCACGGCGGTTGCCCTGTCGAGCGCATTGTGAACCAGCATCACAAAGCCGACGCTCACGCCCAGTTGCCCTTTGACATCAGCCCCAGAATCTCCAGCTGGCGCCAGTTGATGTATTTCTCGGACCATTTGCACCACAGGCTGGCATTGTCTTTCAGCCCGTCGTTATAGGCCCGGTATTCGTGGCTGTTGGCGTAGTGCTGCTTTCGAACCAGCTCTTCCTCGGATTTCTCGACGAAGCTGTTCAGAAACTTGGCATGCAGCAGGCAGCCCGATGCCTTTTCCCCGCCCCATTCGTCATAGACCAGGTTCAGGCCACGCGGCAAAAGCATGTGGGTCGCGCTGACATAGGTATAGGTGCGGTGCCATTTCACCAGCGGGATCTTGTTCAGCGCGGGCGCCCGCTCCGGCTGATCGTAAAAGAAGGTGCGCGCGCGCGGCCCGCCCTGAATCCACAGGTTTCCGAACTTGGAATTCTTGTGGATCGTGTAATTCCCGCTGTCGAACCATTCGGCGATTTCGAACGGGTTGGCGCCGGCGCGATATTCCTCGGCATCGACGGCGCCGCGCGGATACATGTCAACCAGCATCGCCCCGAAGGATTTGATCGAAGAGGCATCGAGCCAGTCCGTCAGGGCGCGGATCGGCCGGGTATCGCAGAACGGATAGATGAAGAATTCGTCGATATCGACAGTCAGGCACCAATGGCCGTGGGCATATCTGCGTTGCAGCCAGTTCAGCCAGTCAACGCCGAACCGGGCGCGCCGATAGCTCTTGTTCGTTGTCCACAAAGAAACATCGGGTTGGCTTTCCAGATATTCCCGCGTGCCATCGTCAGAACCGTTATCGACCATGATGAAATGGTTGATGCCCAGGTCACGGTAATACTTGAAGAAATACGGCAGGCGCACACGTTCGTTGCGCAGGGTCGAAAACAGCAGCACGTCGTCGGCGCGGATCGATACGGTGCGGTCGGCGACGGGTTTGAGCTCCCGCCGTTTGCGAAGCGCACGAAGCCGCCACCGCTTGCGCTGAAGCCGCAGACGATATGACGAAATCGCGCCCACCCCATCTCCTCTTGCCCGGCACCGGGATACCGTTGCCGCAGCAGCTAGCACGCGCGGATTACATATTGCCTAAGACGTGCCTGAAATGGCCCTCCCACGATGGAATGGTCGGTTTCTGACCCGCCTTTCCATGCGCCCCGCCCGGCTTTTGCCCGCTTTGTACCTGTTCCTCGATCTTGTTCCGCCAAGAATAGACATCGCGCCCGGCCAGGTAAACGGGGTAATCGCCCAGTGTCTCACGGTAAACCGCAAGGTCCGTCGCGATCACCGGAACGCCTTGGGCGGCGGCCTCCGCCGGTGGCAGGCCGAAACCTTCGGCCAGGCTGGGAAACAGCAGCGCCCGCGCGCCCCGAACCAGCCTTGCCAGCGGCCCGTCGGCCATGTCGGAAATCTCGAAAACCGTCTTGCCCATGTAGGACCCGCTGTCGAGCCTGCGAAACACCGCCTCGTTTCGCCAGCCGCGCCGGCCGATGATGAAAAGCTTCGGAATCTGTCCGGCCGGCAACCGGGCGTGCAGATCCTCCCAGACGTCCAGCAACAGCGAATGGTTCTTGCGCGGCTCGATGGTACCGACGGTAACGAAATAGGGCTGGACAGGCTCTGCTTCGCCTGAATCGTCCGCCGGGGCGACCTCGATCCCCGGATGCGCAAAGATCACTTTGGGCTGCGGCAAGCGCTCGCCGAAATGCCGCAGCACGTCGCGCCGCGATGCATCCGAAGGGCAGATCACCAGATCGGCGTTCCGGCGCACAGCCTCCAGCCGGGTACGAAATTTCGGGGGGATGCCGACGCCCGAAAACTGCGGGAAATCCAGCGGGATCGTGTCGTGGATAAAAACCACAACCCGGCCCGCCCCCTGCGCATGAACCGCCTGCATCATCGGTTCGGTCAGATTGCTGTGGCCCACGTTGAAATAGACCATGCCGGGCCCAAGATACCGGTCGAGCATCGCGCCAAGCCCCCCGGGCCGACAGCGCGCCACGCAAAGCCGCCGCAAATCGGCCTCGCCCCGCGCGCGGGGCGACTGGCGCCAGAGAAAGCCCCGCCCCCAGTCCGCATCGCCGCACAGCCGCCGCAGCAGTTGCCCGGCCCCGGCCCGGTCCAGCAGCACATATCCCAGCGCCGTTCGGGAAATCGCGAAAAAAGGCTCTGTGTCAGCCAGAAAACGCTTCAGATAGGCCAGTTCGACCCGATCGACACCGGTCAGCACACCGTGCCCCGCGCGTGAGATCAGGCGGGTGACATCCAGCAGCCGCGGACGCGGCTCAGCGATCGTAGTGGCCGGTCTGGTGCCAGCGCCAGGCATCGGAAATCATCGCCTCCAGGGTCGAGCGTGTCGGGCTCCACCCCAGTTCGGTTTCCGCCCGCGTACTGCCGGACACAAGGCAAACCGCATCGCCCGCGCGGCGCGGGCCTTCCTCGAACGGAACCGGGCGGTTGGTAACGGAACGCGAATGATCGATCACCTCGCGCACCGAAAAGCCCTTGCCGGTGCCCAGATTGAACACCCGGCTGCCCTTGCCCTGCTCCAGCCATTTCAGGCCCAGAACATGCGCATCGACCAGATCCATCACATGCACGTAGTCGCGGATGCAGGTGCCGTCGGCCGTGTCGTAATCCGTGCCGAAAACCGTCAGCGCCGGGCGCTTGCCCTCGATCGCGTCCAGCATCAGCGGGATGAGATGCGTCTCGGGCTGATGATGCTCGCCCACCTCGCCTTCGGGGTCGGCGCCGGCCACGTTGAAATAGCGGAAGATGACCGATTTCAAACCATGGCTGGCCTCGAAATCCTTCAGGATATCCTCGATCGCGCGCTTCGACGCGGCATAGGCGTTCAGCGGCATCTGGGCACTGTTTTCATCCAGCACCACACCATCCTGATCGCCATAGGTCGCGCAGGTAGAGGAGAATACGAAATCCATACAGCCGGCCGCCACCGCCGCCTCGATCAAGGAGAGCGATCCGCAGACGTTGTTGTACCAATATTTCCCCGGCTCGCGCATCGCTTCGCCCACCTGGCTGAAGGCCGCGAAATGCATGACGGCGACAGGCTTGTACCGCGCGAAAACATCATCCAGCCGCGCCCTGTCGGTCAGGTCGCCCTGCTCGAACGGCCCGAACTTGACCGAGTCAGCCCAGCCGGTGGAGAGATTGTCATAGGTGACGGGCACATAGCCGGCCGCGCGCAAAACCTTGCAGGCATGCGACCCGATATAACCCGCGCCCCCGGTTACCAATACATTCGTCATCTGTTCCCAGCCTGCGTTACTGCGCCGCGTTCCGGATCGACGTCATCTCGCGCAGATATTGCGCGAATTCGTCATGCAACTCTTCGCGGGCCAGGCCAAAGGCCACCGTTGCCTGCAGGAACCCCGCCTTGGAGCCGCAGTCGAACCGCTGGCCACGGAAACGGAAACCGTAAACCCCATCCGGCTCGTCGATCTGGGCGGCGATCGAATCCGTCAGCTGAATTTCCCCGCCCGCACCCTGCTTCATCTTGTTGATGTTGTGCAGAACCTTGGGCGTCAGAATATAGCGGCCGATCACGGCAAGGTTCGAAGGCGCCTTGTCGGCATCCGGCTTTTCAACCATTCCGGCGACGGAAACCATGTGGCCCATGTCCTTGCGCACATCCAGAACACCATAGGCGCTGATCTTGTCATGCGGCACTTCCATCGCCGCAACCATGTTGCCGCCGGTTTCCTCATAGGCCTCGACCATCTGCTGAAGGCAGGGCTTTTCGGCGGCGATGACGTCATCGGGCAGGATGACGGCGAAAGGCTCGTTCGCGATCAGCCGCCGCGCGCACCAGACCGCATGCCCGAGGCCAAGCGCCTTTTGCTGCCGGATATAGGCAATCGCGCCACTTTCCATGTTGGTGGCCTTGAGAACCTCCAGCAGGTCGTCCTTGCCCTTCTTGCGCAGTTCCGCCTCGAGGTGCGGCGCGTGGTCGAAGTAATCTTCCAGCGCGCTCTTGCCGCGCGAGGTGACGAAAATGAATTCCTTGATACCGGCGGCGCGGGCCTCGTCGATCGCGTATTGGATCAACGGGCGGTCAACCAGCGTCATGATTTCCTTGGGAACAGATTTGGTCGCTGGCAGGAAGCGGGTTCCCAAGCCGGCGACTGGAAAGATTGCTTTGGTTACTTTACGTTTCATAGCTCCACCATGCTCCAAGCCTGTTCGATCATAATGCGGCTGACACACTCACGAAACACAAGTCGTCCTTCAGCCCTGTGTACGCACCTTATGTCTCAGCGATGCAAATATTAACCGTCAATTCCCACTATTGGTTGCATCACCCCGCGCCAAAGGGGAATTATTGCGAATTGTTGCCTCAAAACTTCGCACATGCGACAGGCGCGCCTTTTCCCTTTGCACACGCGTGTGAAAGCCCGCGATCCGGAACAGGGGCTGCCCTCTGTCGGAGCGTCCGAAAAGGCCGCCGGTCTGCTCCCAGTATCCCGGCTGGCGAAACCGCATCCGGTGAAAGAAAGAGGTCGGGCTGAACAGAAACAGGGTTACGGGTTGTCCTCCGTAAACAAGGGTTTCTGCGTTGCGGCGAAGGCGCCTGGCCTGCCATGCCCGCCCGGCAAGCAGGAGATGCCCGCGCCCCGGCATCCCCGGAAAAGGCCGGAACGGCTCTGTCGCCGGGGGCAGCGGCGCGCGGGCCCGAATCGGGCGCGAAAGCCCGTCGGCCAGCCCCGCCTCCAGATCATCCATCAGGCGCCGCAGGTCGCGCGGGCTCAGGTTGCCCCGGACAATTTGTCGCACCACTCGGCGCCGTTCGTCCGCTCGTAGCCGCGCGAAACCGGCGGCCCGATCGGGCTCCGGTGCGAATTTGCGCAGGTAAACTGCGGTACTGGCCCCGTTTTCGAACAAGGACAGCGGCGCGCGCGTCGCGGTGCGGCGCGGGCTGGGGGCAAAGCTGTGATGAACCTGGGCCAGCGGCACGATGGCCGTCACCGCGCCGTCCAACGCCAGGCGCATGTTCACGTCCGTTTCATCCAGAAAGAAGCGGTAGGCGGGATCGAACCCGCCGATTCGCGCCAGAGCCGCACGGCGAAAGGCCATGTTGGTTCCCTCCGTCTTGATCGCGCGCTCCGGCGTTCCGCGATGAAGGCTGGGCGCGCCCTGCGGCACCTCCAGCGGCATATGGCGGCCGAGCCGGTCAACCGTCCGCGCCTTCCACTGAAAGGATATGCCGTTGCGTCCCCGCACAAAGCCGCTGGCCGCCGCCACCTGCGCATCCCGGAACGGGCCGGTCAGATGGGTCAGCCACGTCGGCTCGGCCACCGCATCATCATCGATGAAGGCCACCACATCGCCCGCCGCCACGGACAGCCCGGCGTTGCGGGCCGCCGAAACGCCCGGTGCCTCGACCACCACTTGCTTGACCGCGCGGCCCAGCCCCAGGGCGCGAACCGCCGCCAGGCCCCGCGCGTCGGCGGCCACGACAACCTCGAATTCCGCGAAATCAAGCTGTGTCAGAGACGTAAGGCACCGTGAAAGCGCCTCGGGCCGCTGATGGCTGGCAACCACCACGCTGACCCGAAGGCCATCGCTCATTCCACGCCCATGCCAATCAGCATGGCTTCGATCCGGGGCACGTCTTCGGGGTTGTTCAACTCCCAGAACTGCCGCCCGCGCGCCGCTACCTCGACACACAGAACCGGGCGCTCCCGCTCCAGGAACCGAAGCTGCTCCAGCCCTTCAAGCTGTTCCAGCGGCCCCGCCGCCCAGCGCGGATAGGCCGCCAGCGCCGAGGGGCGATAGGCATAGACACCCACATGGTGAAACACCGGGGTTTCCGCGTCATCGGCGTAGGTCCGGCCCGTATAGGGGATGACTTCCTTGGAGAAATACAGCGCCTTGCGATCCTGCCCGAACACGGCGGTCGTGCCGCCGACACGGCCCGCGCGGCGATCCTCCAGCAGCGCGTTCAGCGTCTGCCCGTCGCAGCGCAATACCGGAGTCGCGACCTCGGCCACCGGATCGGCGCGCAGACCGGCCACCAGCTCTTCGACGAACCACGCCGGCGTCAGCGGTGCGTCGCCCTGCAGGTTGACCACGATGTCGAACCCGCCGCCCAGCGCGTCATAAGCCTCGGCGCAGCGTTCGGTGCCGTTGGCACAGCTCTCGGAGGTCATCACCACCTCGGCCCCGAAGGTCTGCGCCGCGAGCCGGATCCGATCATCATCGGTGGCCACGACGACGCGCGGATCGCCGGGCACCGCACAGGCGGCCTCCCACGAGCGCTGAATCAGGCTCTTTTCCAGCCCGTTCGCGCCTTTCAGCCCGACCAGCGGCTTGCCCGGATAGCGGGTCGAGGCATAGCGCGCCGGGATGACGATCAGAACCGGCATCAGGCGTCTTTCAGCTCCACACCCGGCGAGGTGACGATGAAGAACGGGTTTTCATAGATCGGCTTGCCATAGGTCAGCGGGCTGTGATCATCGAACCGCAGCACCTGTCCGCCCGCGCCCAGGACAACGGCATGGCCTGCGGCAGTGTCCCATTCCATCGTGCGGCCGAGGCGCGGGTAGATATCCGCCTCGCCGGTTGCCACGAGGCAGAACTTCAGCGAAGACCCCGCGCTCGTCATATCCTTCACCGCGTATTTGGCGATGTAATCATCCGTCGCCTGATCGCGATGAGACTTGGAGGCAACGACGACCAGCGCATTGTTGTCAGGGGTGGATACCTTGATCGGCTTGAGCGCGCCCGCCTGATCCAGCGCCAGATCGCCGGTCTCCTCGACCGACGTGCCATCGGCCGTCGTATAGAACAGCCGACCCTTCGCCGGTGCGTAGACGACACCGCGCACCGGCACGCCGGCCTCGACATAGGCGATGTTCACCGTGAAATCGCCGCGGCGCTTGACGAATTCCTTGGTGCCGTCGAGCGGATCGACGATCAGGAAATTCTCGGCGCTTTCGGCGTGGCTGTCGGCCTGTTCCTCGGTCACGATCAGAACATCGGGAAAGGCGGCTTTCAGCGCGGCAGAGATCATCGCGTCCGCGGCCTCATCCGCCTCCGTCACCGGGCTTTCGTCTGATTTCGACTTCACTTCGAAATCGTCTGCCTCATAGATTTCCATGATTTTCGCACCGGCTTCCAGCGCGGCGCGGCGGCAGACCGTTTCCAATTTCCGATAGTCCAATGCCCTGTCTCCTTGAACCCGATGACCGTTTTCCCCGCATATGCCGGGACATTGTAAGAATTTCACAATCCCCTTATGATCGGGTGCAAAGGGATCGGCAAGCCGGGCATCGCGGGATACCGGCACCGTCGCAATGGCAGGCATATCATGTTCGAGTCGCGAAAACCCCGCAGCGGTGTACGAGGCGCAGCAAGCCTGCTGACGCTTATCTATCACTCGACCGTCCGGAACATCCGCCGCAGCCATGGCAACGCCTTGATCGGGTTGATCATGAACATCATGCAGACCGTGATGTTCGTCACTGTCTTCTACATCATGTTCTCAGTCCTCGGGATGAAGGGGAACGCCATTCGCGGCGATTTTCTGCTGTACATCATGTCGGGCATCTTCCTGTTCATGACCCATAACAAGGCGATGGGCGCGGTCGTCGGGTCCGAGGGGCCGACCTCGCCAATGATGAAACATGCGCCGATGAACACGATCGTCGCCATCAGCTCGGCGGCGCTCAGCGCGCTCTACGTCCAGATCCTTTCAATGACGGTGGTGCTGTTCGTCTACCACGTCGCCTTTACACCGATCGAGATCGAAAACCCCGTGGCGGCCATGGGTATGGTGCTGCTGTCATGGTTCTCGGGCGCGGCCATCGGCATGATCTTTCTGGCCGTCAAACCCTGGTTCCCGGCGTTCACCGGCATCGCATCGACTATCTACCAGCGGGCGAACATGATCGCGTCGGGCAAGATGTTCGTTGCCAACACCCTGCCCGGCTACATGCTGGTCATGTTCGACTGGAACCCGCTGTTTCACACGATCGACCAGAACCGGGGATTTATCTTCATCAACTACAACCCGCATTTCTCGTCGGTCTCCTACCCTGTCTACGTGTCTCTCGCCCTGCTGATGCTCGGCCTGATGGGGGAGTTCTATACCCGCAAACATGCCTCGATCAGCTGGAGTTCCGGGCAATAGGAATAGGGCGTCAATCGACGACGCGCAGCGTCAGGTTGATCCGCCCGCCGCGCGGCAGGAGCGCGGAAGAGCCCGGGCGGATCCGGTCTACCCCGTGATAGGCAAGCCGCGCCGCCCCCCCCATCACCATCACGTCGCCCGACTGCAGCCAGATGCTCTGCGTGCTGCCGCCCCGCGTCGTGTTGCCGATCCGGAACAACCCGTCATCCCCCAGCGAGATGGAAACGACGGGAAAGCCGAAATCAGCCTCGTCCCTGTCCTGGTGCATCCCCATCCGGGCATCGGCATCATAGAAATTGACAAGGCAGCAATCGGGCGCCCGCTCCAGCCCGGTCACCGAATGCCAGACCGAAAGAACCTCCGGCGGTATCGGTGGCCACGGCGACCCGCCCGGATGGCGCGGCACGTAGCGATAGCCGGACCTGTCCGAATACCACCCGTACCGCCCGGCAGAGGTCATGCGCACCCGCATCGGCTTGCCATAGGGCGTCATCGGCGAAAACAGCGGCGCGGCCCGGATCACCCCGCGCAACGCCCCGACAAGCGCCGCCTGTGCGGCCAGGTCCAGGTAGGTGCGGAACAGCTCGAACCCGCGCAACACAACCGTCGGTCGCGGCAGGCCCGAAGAAACACCCGGTCTGATCGGCCTTTTCACCCCATTCCCTCACATTTCCGTCATTTCCGCGGCTTGCAGCGCTCCGGACCGCTCCTTATATACGCCCAGAAGCATGATCGGGGCCATTCCCCCGGTCGAAATTGGGATCGGAGAGCGGAAGCCTTTTCAGGGTCCGTTTTCGCATAATCGCCGAAAGAAGAGGTAGAGTAATATGGCCAAAGTCATCGGGATCGACCTCGGGACGACCAACTCCTGCGTTGCCATCATGGATGGTTCGCAACCCCGGGTTATCGAAAATGCCGAAGGGGCGCGCACGACGCCCTCGATCGTCGCGTTCACGGACAATGAGCGCCTAGTGGGCCAGCCGGCAAAGCGCCAGGCTGTCACCAACCCCGCCAACACCATTTTCGCCGTCAAGCGCCTGATCGGCCGTCGTTCGGACGACCCGGAAGTCTCGAAGGACAAGGCGCATGTTTCCTATGACATCGTGGACGGCGGCAACGGCGACGCCTGGGTCGAGGTGCAGGGCGAAAAATACTCGCCGTCGCAGATCTCCGCCTTCATCCTTCAGAAAATGAAGGAAACCGCCGAAAGCTATCTGGGCGAAGAGGTCACCCAGGCTGTCATCACCGTGCCCGCCTATTTCAACGACGCACAGCGTCAGGCCACCAAGGACGCCGGCAAGATCGCCGGTCTTGAAGTGCTGCGTATCATCAACGAGCCCACTGCGGCCGCGCTCGCCTATGGCCTCGACAAGAAAGAGACCAAGACCATCGCCGTCTATGACCTTGGCGGCGGTACGTTCGACATCACCATCCTGGAAATCGACGACGGTCTGTTCGAGGTGAAATCCACCAATGGCGACACCTTCCTTGGCGGCGAAGATTTCGACATGCGGATCGTCCGCTATCTGGCCGACGAGTTCAAAAAGGAAAACGGCGTCGATCTGACGAAAGACAAGATGGCCCTGCAGCGCCTGAAGGAAGCCGCTGAAAAGGCCAAGATCGAACTGTCGTCTTCGCAGCAGACCGAAATCAACCAGCCGTTCATCAGCATGGACCCGAAGGGCGGCCAGCCGCTGCACATGGTCATGAAACTGACCCGCGCCAAGCTGGAAAGCTTGGTGAGCGATCTGATCAAGGGCTCGATGAAACCCTGCGCCGCCGCGCTGAAAGACGCGGGTCTGTCGACCTCCGACATCGACGAGGTGGTTCTGGTCGGCGGTATGACCCGGATGCCGAAAGTCGTTGAGGAAGTGACCAAGTTCTTCGGCAAGGAACCGCACAAGGGCGTGAACCCGGACGAGGTGGTGGCCATGGGCGCCGCCATTCAGGCCGGCGTTCTGCAGGGCGATGTGAAAGACGTTGTTCTGCTCGATGTGACCCCGCTGAGCCTTGGCATCGAAACGCTGGGCGGCGTGTTCACCCGCCTGATCGACCGCAACACCACGATCCCGACGAAGAAGTCGCAAGTCTTCTCCACCGCCGAAGACAACCAGAACGCCGTCACGATCCGGGTGTTCCAGGGCGAACGTGAGATGGCCGCAGACAACAAGATGCTGGGTCAGTTCAACCTTGAAGACATCCCGCCCGCACCGCGCGGCCTGCCGCAGATCGAAGTGACCTTCGATATCGACGCGAACGGCATCGTTTCGGTTTCGGCCAAGGACAAGGGCACCGGCAAGGAGCAGAACATCACGATCCAGGCATCGGGCGGTCTGTCCGACGACGAGATCGAGCAGATGGTGCGCGATGCCGAAGCCAATGCCGAGGCTGACAAGGAACGCAAGGAGCTGGTCGAAACCCGCAACCAGGCCGAAAGCCTCATCCATTCGACCGAGAAGTCGATGGAAGAGCATGCCGACAAGGTTGACCCGACCACGATCGAGGCAATCGAACTGGCGATCGGCGCGCTGAAAGAGCAGCTGGAAACCGAAGACGCGGGCAAGATCAAATCCGGCATCCAGAACGTCACCGAAGCGGCGATGAAGCTGGGCGAGGCGATCTACAAGTCGCAGCAGGAAGCCTCGGGCGAGGAAGCCCCCGACGGGATGGACGAACCGCGCGGCGTGGACGATGATATTGTCGATGCAGATTTCGAAGATCTCGACGACAAGAATCGTTCGTAAAAACGTCGGAACCCTTGTGGCCGGTCCGGGATACCGGGCCGGCCCTCGCGTGTTCCCCAAGAGGGAAAGCTGATGGCAAAACGCGACTATTATGAGGTTCTGGGCGTCGGCAAAGGCGCCTCGGCCGAAGAACTGAAAAAGGCCTATCGCACGAAGGCCAAGGAACTTCACCCCGACCGCAATGCCGACAAGCCCGATGCCGAGGCCCAGTTCAAGGAAGTGAACGAGGCCTATGAGATGCTGAAGGACCCCGAAAAGAAAGCCGCCTATGATCGGTTCGGCCACGCCGCCTTCGAAGGTGGCATGGGCGGCGGGCCGCGCGGCGGCGCGGGCGCGGGCCACGGCGATTTCGCCTCGGCCTTTTCGGATGTGTTCGACGATCTGTTCGGCGATTTCATGGGTGGCCAGCGCGGCGGCGGCGGCGGGCGCCAGCGCGCGGCGCGGGGATCGGATCTGCGCTACAATCTGCGGATATCGCTGGGCGAGGCCTATACCGGCATCCAGAAAACCATCAACGTGCCCACCTCGGTGGCCTGTTCGGCCTGCCACGGCACCGGAGCCGAAAGCGGCGCCGAGCCCACCGGCTGCCCCACCTGTTCGGGCATGGGCAAGGTGCGCGCGCAGCAGGGCTTTTTCACCGTCGAACGCACATGCCCGACCTGTGGCGGCCTGGGCCAGATCATCAAGAACCCCTGTGCCGCCTGTGGCGGTGCCGGCCGGGTTGAAAAAGAGCGTACGCTGAACGTCAACATCCCGGCAGGGGTGGAAACCGGCACCCGCATCCGTCTGGCGGGCGAGGGCGAGGCCGGGCTGCGCGGCGGCCCGACCGGCGATCTTTATATCTTCATCGAGGTGGCCGAGCACCCGATCTTTCAGCGCGAGGGCATGAATCTGTCGTGCCTGGTGCCGGTCTCGGTCAGCACCGCCGCGCTGGGGGGCGATATCGAGGTGCCCACCATCGACGGCGGCCGCAGCCGCGTGAAAATCCCCGCCGGCAGCCAGACCGGCAAACAGATGCGCCTGCGCGGCAAGGGGATGCCATCCCTGCGCGGGGCCAGCCATGGCGACATGTTCATCGAGCTGACGGTCGAGACGCCGGTGAACCTGACGTCGAAGCAAAAGGAACTCCTGCGCGAGTTCGAGAAGCTGAGCGAGCATAACAACCCCGAAAGCTCCGACTTCTTTTCGAAGGTCAAAAGCTTCTGGGACGGGATGAAAAGCTGACGCGCCCGCGTTAACCTTTCGTTCAGGATGTTCTGCAAGGGTCGGCGCATGAGCCGGCCCGACGCATTTTCAGAACCCCGCCTGCCGTTCATCGACGCGGCCGCCCCGGCAGATCCGCTGCCGGCGGGGGGGCGGCTGCCCTCCTACATCCGCGATCACCGCAAACGGCTACGCAACCGTTTCATGGAGGGCGGCGCCGCAGCGATCCCTGACTACGAGATGCTCGAGCTGGTGCTGTTCCGCGCCATCCCCCGCCAGGACGTCAAACCGCTCGCCCGTCGCCTGTTGGACAGGTTCGGTGATTTCAACCGCGTCCTCTCCGCCCCGGTTCCCCGCCTGCAAGAGGTGGAGGGCGTGGGCGATGCAGTGGTGCAGGAGCTGAAGATCATAGAAGCCGCCGCCCACCGCCTGGCCCGCGCCCGGGTGATGGAACGCCCGGTGATTTCCGGCTGGGACGCGGTGCTGGACTATTGCCATACCACCATGGCCCACCGCGAAACCGAACAGTTCCGCGTACTCTATCTCGACCGCAAGAACGTGCTGATCGCCGATGAGGAACAGGCGCGCGGAACGGTTGACCATGTTCCGGTCTACCCGCGCGAGGTGGTCAAACGTGCGCTGGAACTCAATGCATCGGCCCTGATCCTGGTGCACAACCACCCGTCGGGCGACCCGACCCCGTCGGATGCCGATATCACGATGACCAGCCAGATCAGCCACGCGGCCGAGGCGTTGAACATCGCATTGCATGATCACATCATCGTCGGCAAATCGCGCGAGCTGAGCTTTCGCTCGGCCGGTTATCTCTAACGCAGCCAGACCTCGACCCGGCGGTTCACACTGCGGCCCCACTCGGTGTCGTCACAGGCCATCGGCATCGCCTCTCCGAAGGCTTCGATGGCCAGCGCGACCCTGGATTGATCGGCGGTGACCGCGGCCGCCAGAACCGCATTGCGCACCGCCTCTGCCCGCAGACTCGATATGCGCCGGTTCACCTGCCAGTTGCCGTCACTGTCGCTGAAGCCCACGAACAATAGCTCGCGGTCATCGAACACACCGCTTTCCAGCGCCCGGGCCAGATCGGCCACATTCCCCGCCGATTGCGCGTCCAGCTTTGTCGATCCGCCGCGAAACCGGAAAGTCGGCGTCAGGCGGAAAGCGCCGCGCAGCAGCGCCACCATCCGCTGTACCTCTTCCAGCGGCACGTCCGCGCCGGCGTTGGCGATCGCATCGGCAAACCGGACGCCCTGTTCATCCAGCGCGATCTCTTCGCGCATGAGATCGACAAACCCGGCCCGCCGCACGATGCGCTGCGCGGTGGTGCTGGCCAGAAAGCCCAGAAACTCCCGCGCAAGCCGGGGCAGGCGACGTTCCGGCGTGTAAAGGAACATGGGTGCGGTAAAGGGGTAATCCTCGGTTTTCAGGTTGCGGCGGCTGGCCGAAAGCTGAATCCCGCAGGTGCCGAGCAAATTGACCGGAACCGCATTGCCAATGTCGGAAAACCGGCTGACCCCGATGGCCAGCGGATCGCGCGCCACCGCATCGGCCAGCGCAGCAGAGGAGGCATGGCGGATCACCCCCTCATCCATCACCAGGCTGAGCGGCGCCAGAAAATGATCCTCGACAGCCTGCTGGATGCCTGTGTCGGCCGGGCGCGCATGAACCGCGATGGGCGCGTCCTGCAAATCCCACTCCCGCACCACGCCCGAAAGCATCGCCGCCAGCGCCTCGACCGAAACCGAGGCCAGCGGGTTGTCCGGCGCGATGATCGGCACCAGCGCATCCAGCGCCACGATGCGGCTGCGGGCGGGCTCCGACAGATCGCCAAGCCCGGCCTCGATACCGCGCACAACCTCGTCGGGCCGGACCTCGCGCATGGCCATGGCGATATCGGCATCGCCCGTCAGCATGTCGGCAAAGCCTTCCGAGGTCGAACTGATGCGAAATCCGATATGCGCCACGACCCGCTCCGTGGCCGGATCGGAGAGGGTGAAGGTGAAATGCCTGTCGTCCTGCGCGGCCCGGCCAAGCGACAGGCCGCGACGGGCGGCAAAACCCTCGATCAGCGCGGGCATCAGAACCTCGCCCAACGCCGGTTCACCGGCAAAGGTGAACTCGGCGATATAGGCATCCAGATCGGGGCAGCCGACGCCGGAACACAGCACCGCCTGCCCATCCAGAACCAGCGGGCCGTAAACCGTGCTCAGCCGGTAAAATTCGCCGTCAAAGGAAAGAAGCGTGCCGCTAAGCGCGACCGACCCGTCACGCGACGTGAGGGTGACATCCTGCGCTATGGCAGCCATCGGAAGCACAAGGAAAAAAAGCACGGCCGTACGAACCGCGCGGAAAATAACTACAAACATGCGTCATACTGCTTCTCATCAGTTGCGCGCGATCTTCAGGTCTCGCAAAATGTTTTTCAACACAAGAAATTCGCCCACCGCAGAACAGTCTGGCATCGTAAGCGCAAGATCAGCAACCTGAAGCTGTTCATCGACACCGGGCTGCAATGTTTCGGCGAAAAGCTCCTGCCCGCAGTTGGCCTCTGTCACCTCGGCCTCGATGCTGACGCGCACAACCCCGCTATCGTGGCCCTGGCCTTCGGGATAGCTGTAAACCTCGGCGGTGCGCGAGGCGGGCAGCGAAAGATCGCCAAGTTCCACAAGAAAACCGCCGCGCCCCTCGGCCCCGTAGCCGGGTGTGCGCGGGGCACCCGCCCAGACATGCCCGGCATCGCCATATCCCGCACCGAACTCGAGCGCATGTATCTGCATTGCGCCCTGGCCATAACGCAGCAGCGCGACCCGCTCATACTCATCCGCATCCGGCACCGTGACCGTGCCCGTCAGAATCTTTCCGTCCTCGAACCGAACCACAAAGGCCGCGACACGTGAAAGCGCAGGGATCCGGGCGTTCACCACCCCGGTATTCGTCGTGCGCATCGCGAACTGAAGCAGCCCGTGGGAAATTTCCACCCGCTCATCCGGCCGGCAGGGAGCGACCAGCGACAGGACAACCATGGCCGCTTCCGCCACTGAAACGCTCAGCTTCGGCTCACAGGGAAGACCGTATTGGTTGAGATCCGCGCCGACGCGGTTTGGCGAATGAAAATTCATATCCAGCGGTGCAAGACGGCGCGACACCTCGATCGCGCCCGGGCTGTAAAGCCGCGCCTCGCCCGCAGCAAGTGGCGCGAAGGGAAGCACGATACCCGCTTGCGGATCGTCGCCCGCCGCGTTTTCCTCTACAGGGGCGGACAGCGCGATCATGTTTTCCAGATCGAAACGGGGTGCGGGCGCATAGGCCACCTGTTGCGCGGTGGCGCTGGATTGGTTTGACCCGCCGAAATACCGGTCTGAATGCTGCACCAACTCGCCCGACGCCGCGGCAACAAGCACCGTAAGGCCAAACACAATGAATTTGGGATCGAGTTTCACAGCGCACCTTTTTGCTCTTCGACCTCGCCCAAACTAGAAAACGAAAGGGGCGGCTGCGTGGCAGTTTTGCGGATTGCTGTAAATTAGTGGATAGTCTGTTTCACACCGCATGTTGCGAAACGGGGCAAACTCTCCACGAAATCCCGTTTCTGCGGCGCAGAATGGGGCAATCTCGCCCCAGTCCCGCCAAAATTTGTGCCGACTGTCAGACCAAGCGCCCGTGGCAATGCTTGAATTTCTTGCCGGAGCCACAGGGGCAAAGATCGTTGCGGCCGGGATTGCCCCAGGTCGTCGGATCGTTTTCGTGGAACCCGTCGGCAACGGGTTCGGGCGTGTCGGCAACCGGGGCTTCGGCGGCGGGTTGCAGCGCCCGCTGCTGCTGCAACAACTGTTGCATCATCTGCGTCTGCTCGTCTTCGGACAGGGGGCGTACCTGCGCCAGCTTCTCTGTCACATCCACGCGCAGCGCGTTCAGCAGGTTTTCGAACAGGGTAAAGGCTTCGGTCTTGTATTCGCTCAACGGATCACGCTGGGCATAGCCACGGAACCCGACGACCGAGCGCAGATGCTCCAGCGTCAGAAGATGTTCGCGCCATTTGGTGTCGATCGTCTGCAGCAGGATCTGCTTTTCGATGTTGCGCATGTTTTCGGGGCCGAACTGCACCGCCTTGGCCGCCATCGCCTCATCCGCCGCCTTGGCGATCCGGGCGCGCAGCACTTCATCATCCACGCCCTCTTCCTGGGCCCAGGCGATGATCGGCGCGTCGATGTTCAGCTTTTCCAACACCGCGGCATAAAGCCCTTCGGCATCCCACTGATCGGCATAGGAGCGCGCGGGGATAAAACTGTCGACCAGATCGTCGATCACCTGATGGCGCATGTCCTGCACGATCTCCGACAGATCGGCCGCCTCCATGATCTCGCGCCGCTGGCTGAAGATCACCTTGCGCTGGTCGTTCATCACATCATCGAATTTCAGCAGATGTTTGCGGATGTCGAAGTTGCGCCCCTCGACCTTGGCCTGTGCCTTTTCCAGCGATTTGTTGACCCACGGATGAACGATGGCCTCGCCTTCCTTCATCCCGAGGCCCGAGAGCACCTTGTCGAGCCGTTCCGAGCCGAAGATGCGCATCAGGTCATCCTCAAGGCTCAGGAAGAAAGACGACCGGCCCGGGTCGCCCTGACGGCCAGACCGGCCGCGCAGCTGATTGTCGATCCGGCGGCTTTCGTGACGTTCGGTGGCCAGCACATACAACCCGCCGGCCGCCAGCACCTTTTCCTTTTCGTCGGCATGTTCGGCGGCGATGCGGGCGCGCACCTGTTCGGGATCGGCCTCGGGGTCGGCGTCCAGCGCCTCCATCACCTGCATCTCGATATTGCCGCCAAGCTGAATGTCGGTGCCCCGGCCGGCCATGTTGGTGGCGATGGTCACCGCACCCAGACGGCCCGCATCGGCCACGATCTTGGCTTCCTGCTCGTGGTGCCGGGCGTTCAGCACGTTATGCGGAACACCGGCCTCTTTCAGCAGCGACGAGAGAAACTCCGACTTCTCGATCGACGTCGTGCCGACAAGCAGCGGCTGGCCCTTCGCATGGGCCTCTTTGATGGCAATGACGATGGCCTCGAACTTTTCGCGCGCCGAACGATAGACCTGATCATGCTCATCCACGCGGGCGATCGGCCGGTTGGTCGGCACCTCGACCACGCCAAGGCCATAGATCTCGGCAAATTCCTCGGCTTCGGTCAGGGCCGTACCCGTCATCCCGGCCAGCTTGCCGTAGAGCCGGAAATAATTCTGGAAGGTGACAGACGCCAGCGTGACGTTTTCGGGCTGAATCGTCACGCCTTCCTTAGCCTCGATCGCCTGATGCAGACCGTCCGACAGCCGCCGCCCGGCCATCATTCGCCCGGTGAATTCGTCGATCAGCATCACCTGCCCGTCGCGGACGATATAGTCCTTGTCCTTGTGGAACAGCTTGTGCGCCTTCAGGCCCTGGGTGGCATGATGCACGATGGTGGTGCTTTCCGGATCATAGAGCGATTGCCCCTCGGGCAGGATGCCCGCCTTGGAAAGCTGCTCTTCCATGAACTCGTTGCCATCTTCGGTGAAGGTGACATTGCGCTGCTTTTCGTCCAGCTCGTAATGCTCTTCGGTCAGCAGCGGCACGATCTGATCCAGCGCCACGTACAGGTCGGATCGGTCCTGGCTGGGCCCGGAGATGATCAGCGGCGTCCGCGCCTCATCGATCAGGATCGAATCCACCTCGTCGACGATCGCAAAGTTATGCCCGCGCTGCGAAAGCTGGCTGAGTTCGGATTTCATGTTGTCGCGCAGATAGTCGAACCCAAGCTCGTTGTTCGTGGCATAGGTCACATCGGCGGCGTAGGCGGCCTGTTTTTCATCTTCGGGCTGCTGCGGATAGATCACGCCGCAGGTCATGCCCAGCGTGTTGAAGACCTTGCCCATCCATTCCGCGTCACGCTTGGCCAGGTAATCGTTGACGGTGACGATATGCACGCCCTTGCCCGTCAGCGCGTTCAGATAGGCCGGGAAGGTGGCGACCAGGGTCTTGCCCTCGCCCGTCTTCATTTCGGCGATATTGCCCTCGTGCAGAAAGATGCCGCCCATAAGCTGCGTGTCGAACGCCCGCAGGCCAAGTGTGCGGCGCGCGGCCTCGCGGCAGTTGGCAAAGGCCTCGGGCAGAAGCGCTTCGAGGCTTTCGCCGTCTTTCGCGCGCTGCGCCAGTTCCGTGGTCTTCTGCTTGATCCCCTCGTCGCTCAGCGCCTCGAACTCGGGCTCCAGCGCATTGATCTTCTCCACGATCGGAGCGGTGGCTTTGATCTTGCGGTCGTTCGGCGTGCCAAAAACCTTTTTGGCGAGTGTTCCGATGCCCAGCATGTTTTCTCCGCGTGGTGGCTCTTTTTCGGGATCGTGAAAGAGGATGCCTTGCCCGCCCCCCTTCGCGCCCCTAGGTAGGGCCAAGAAACAAGGGCGGTCCGGCGCTTTCGGACCATGTTGCGATGTAAGCGCCCGCCCAATGAGTGTCAACGTCGCCAGACCGCGCGGCTGCAAAGGAGTTGCCTTGATGCCTTCCCCGATGAAATCCGTGATTGCCGCCGTTCTGGCGATCGGCCTTTCGGTTCCCGCCCTCGCCGCCGAGCAGGACGCCGGCACCGTCGTCGCCACCGTGGGTGAAACGGAAATCACCCTTGGCGAGATGATCATGATGGCCTCGCAACTTCCGCAGGAATATCAGGCCCTGCCCGATGATGTTCTGTTCGATGCGCTGCTCGACGAGCTGGTGCGCCAGACCGCCGTCGCCAACACGCTGGACGGTGCCGTTCCCGAAATCGCGCGCATCGCATTGCTGAACGAACGCCGCGCGATTCTCGCCAGCGCCGCGATGAACGAGATCGCCACCGCCGCCGTGACCGACGAGGCGATCACCGACGCCTATCAGGCGCAATACGCCAGTGCCGAGCCCGAGACGGAATACAATGCCTCGCACATCCTGGTGGAAACCGAGGAAGAGGCGGCAGAGCTGAAAGCCGCGCTCGATACCGGTGCCGATTTTACCGAGCTGGCGAAAGAAAAATCCACCGGCCCCTCGGGCCCGTCGGGCGGAGAGCTTGGCTGGTTCACGGCCGGCATGATGGTCAAACCCTTTGAAGACGCGGTGATGTCGATGGAGGCGGGCACGGTTTCCGACCCGGTCGAAACCCAGTTCGGCTGGCATGTGATCCGCCTGAACGAAACCCGCGACAAACCCGCCCCCGAGCTTGACGCCGTCCGGGGCGAGATCGCGGGCGCGCTGCAAAAGGCCGCTGTCGAGGCCGCCGTGGCCAAGATCACCGAAGAAGCCACAGTGACCCGGACCGAAACAGAGATTGACCCCGCCGCCCTGCGTAATATGCAATTGCTGACAGACTGATCAGCAAAGGAACTGCGGATGGCCAAGGACACCAAGAAGAAGAAGCTAAAGACGTCCACGAAGAAGGATGCCGCCAAGGCCAAGGCCAAGGACACCGCAAAAAAATCGGCGAAAACGGGCAAGAAGCCCGCCAAGGCGACACCCGCTGTCGCCGCGCCGAAGCCGGCGCCGCTGATCTCTCCGCTCGCGCCGGCGGGCGGGCTGCCCACGCTTCCGGCTATTGCCGGCGTTACCTTCGCCAGCGCAGAGGCAGGGGTGCGCTACAAGGGCCGGGTGGATGTCATGCTCGCGCATCTGGTGCCCGGCACGCAGATGGCCGGGGTTTTCACCCGTTCCGCCACCCGGGCCGCGCCTGTTCTGGATTGTCAGGAAAAGATCGGCAAGCCGGCCGATAACGCCGGTGCCGCCATCATTGTGAACGCGGGCAACGCCAACGCCTTTACCGGCGCGAACGGACGCGAGGCGGTTTCCGCCATCACCGCAGCCGTCGCCGCAGCCACCAATGTGCCCGAAGGGCGGGTCTTTTCCTCGTCTACCGGCGTGATCGGCGCACCGCTTCCCTATGAGCGTATAACGGCCGTTCTGGGCGATATGGCCGCGCGCCTTGACGCCGGTGGCATGGCCGACGCCGCCCGCGCCATCATGACGACCGACACCTTCCCGAAGGCCGCCACGGCCACCATCGAGATAGAGGGACAACCCATCACGATCGCCGGTATCGCCAAAGGCTCCGGCATGATCGCGCCCGATATGGCGACGATGCTGGTCTATATCTTCACCGATGCGAAAATCGCCCGGCCACCGCTGCAAAAGCTGCTGTCGAAGCTGACAGACGAAACCTTCAACGCGATAACGGTCGACGGCGACACCTCGACCTCCGACACGCTGCTTTTGGCCGCGACCGGCCAAAGCGCCGCGCCTGAAATCACCGATCTGCGCAGCAAACCGGCACGGGAATTCGCCGCCGCGCTGAAATCCGTGATGCTGGATCTGGCGCATCAGGTCGTAAAAGACGGCGAAGGCGCCACGAAATTCGTGGAGGTCACGGTGACCGGTGCGCAAACGGATGCGGATGCGCGCAAGGTGGCCATGGCCATCGCGAACTCGCCGCTGGTGAAAACCGCGATCGCCGGCGAAGATCCCAATTGGGGCCGCGTCGTGATGGCTGTCGGAAAATCGGGCGCGACGGCCGACCGGGATCTGCTGTCGATCCGGTTCGGGGATATTCTGGTGGCCGAAAACGGCTGGGTCTCGCCCGGCTACACCGAAGAGGCGGGCGCGAGCTACATGAAGCAGCAGGAACTGGTGATCGGCGTCGATCTGGGGCTCGGACGAGGCAAATCCACGGTCTGGACCTGCGACCTCACCCATCGCTACATCGACATCAACGCCGACTACCGGTCATGAAAATCGTCCTGGTTTCGGCCGTCGCGCTGATCGACGTGGACGGGCGTGTGCTTCTGGCGCAGCGTCCCGAAGGGAAATCCATGGCCGGGCTGTGGGAATTTCCCGGCGGCAAGGTCGAACCGGGCGAAACCCCCGAGGCGGCGCTGATCCGCGAACTGGAGGAAGAGCTGGGCATCGACACCTGGGAAAGTTGCCTGGCGCCACTGACCTTCGCCAGCCATGCCTATGACGATTTTCACCTGCTGATGCCGCTTTACGCCTGCCGCAAATGGAAGGGCATTCCGCAATCGCGCGAGGGGCAAGAGCTGAAATGGGTGCGTGCCGCCGAGCTGAAGAATCACCCGATGCCCCCCGCCGACATCCCGTTGATTCCGCTGCTAAGGGACTGGCTTTAGAAAGATATTAACCTTCTTCGCGCAATTTAACTGCAGTTGCACAGCAAAGTCTTTTGTTAGCATATTATTTGTGCGCTATTTGTGACAGTTTGACAAAATTTCAGATGATTTTGGAACAGTTTCATGTATTTTGATAAGACCATTCACTCTGGGGGGACAACCACATGATACGGACGATCACGATGGGCAGTTGCGTTTCTGTACAGGGCGCTTTTGTTCGCAAACTGGCCAACGGCAACATTCAGGTACGCGTTGGGGAGCGTGTATTCGAAGGACGCCCGGTCGGAAAGACCGCTGCCTGACATAGGCAAGAAAGCGGTAATCAGGCAAGAAAAAGGACGGCACGATTGGCCGTCCTTTTGTTTTTTCAGCGCATGGCGCCGCCCGATCAATCGAGCGTACGCTCCACTTCCTGCCGTTCGAAGATCTCGATGACATCGCCGGGGCGGATATCATCGTAGTTCTCGAAGGCCATGCCGCATTCCTGGCCGGACTGAACTTCCGCCACTTCATCCTTGAAGCGCTTCAGCGTCTTCAGCGTGCCTTCGTGGATCACCACGTTGTCGCGCAGAAGGCGAACCCCGGCAGAGCGCCGCGCCACACCTTCGGTCACCAGACAGCCGGCGACCTTGCCGACGTTGGACACCTTGAAGACCTCCTTGATCTCGGCATAGCCGATAAAGGTCTCGCGGATCTCGGCGCTGAGCAGACCCGAAGCCGCCGCTTTCACATCGTCCACCAGATCGTAGATGACCGAGTAATAACGGATCTCGACACCCTTCTGGTTGGCCGCGTTGCGCGCGGGCGCATTGGCCCGCACGTTGAAGCCCATGACCGGCGCGCCCGATGCTTCGGCAAGGCCGATATCGGTTTCGGTGATCGCGCCGACGCCGGCATGAAGCACACGCACGCGCACTTCTTCGTTGCCGATCTTTTCCATCGCCTGAACGATGGCCTCGGCGGAACCCTGCACATCGGCCTTCACCAGAATCGGCAGTTCCTTCACGTTTTCGTTCTGCTTGGCGTTGGCCATCAGCTGTTCCAGCGTGGTGGCCGCACCGGCAGCGGCGCGTTTTTCCTTGGCCGCCTTTTCGCGGTATTCGGCAATCTCGCGCGCCTGCGCCTCGGTCTCGACCACGTTCAGAACATCGCCCGCCTCGGGCGTACCGTTCAGGCCCAGAACCTCGACAGGCACAGAAGGCCCGGCTTCGCTCACCCGCTCGCCCTGATCGTTGACCAAGGCGCGCACCTTGCCCCACTGCTCGCCCACGACGAAGATATCGCCCTGACGCAGGGTACCGTTCTGAACCAGAACGGTCGCGACCGGGCCGCGGCCCACATCGAGCTGCGCCTCGATCACGGCCCCCTGCGCGGCGCGCTTGGGGTTGGCTTTCAGATCAAGCAGTTCGGCCTGCAGCGCGATATTCTCCAGAAGCTCGTCGAGCCCCTGGCCAGTAACGGCCGAAACCTCCACATCCAGAACATCGCCCGACATTTTCTCGACGATCACCTCATGCTGCAGCAGATCGGTGCGCACCTTGTCGGGGTTCGCATCGGGCTTGTCGCATTTGTTGATCGCAACGATCATCGGAACACCGGCGGCCTTGGCGTGATGAATGGCCTCGACCGTCTGCGGCATCACCGCATCATCGGCCGCAACCACCAGCACAACGATATCCGTCACCTGAGCACCGCGCGCGCGCATCGATGTAAAGGCCGCGTGGCCCGGCGTATCAAGGAAGGTCAGCAGCGCGCCGCCATCGGTTTTCACCTGATAGGCGCCGATATGCTGGGTGATCCCCCCGGCTTCGCCCGCCACGACCTTGGCATGCCGGATCGCATCCAGAAGCGATGTCTTGCCGTGGTCCACATGGCCCATGATGGTGATCACCGGCGGGCGCGACTCAAGGTCTTCGGCCTTGTCATCGATCGCGTCGATCACCTGCTCCACATCCGCATCCGAAACGCGGACGATCTTGTGGCCGAATTCCTCGACGATCAGCTCGGCGGTATCGACGTCGATCGACTGGTTCTGCGTGACCATCATGCCCATCTGCATGAGCGATTTCACGACATCCGCCGAACGCTCCGCCATACGGTTGGCCAGCTCCTGCACCACGATGGTTTCGGGCACCTGAACTTCGCGCACAACCTTCTCGCGGCTCTCGACCCCGCCCATCGCCTTCTGGCGCATCCGCTCCTGCTTGCGCTTCATGGCGGCCATCGAACGTTGCCGCCCGCCTTCACCGCCGGTCAGCGCCTGGTTGACGGTCAGCTTGCCCGAACGGCGGCTGTCATCCCGCGCCTTGTTGCGGGTCGGACGGTCGTCGCGGGTATCGCGTTCGCGGTCAGTCTTGCGCGGGGTCGGCTTGCCACCGCCACGCGGGGCTTCCGCATCGGCGGCAGCGGCGGGCGCTGCGGCAGCCGTCGCCTTTTCCTTCGCGGCGGGTGCCGCGGCGGCGCGCTTCTTGGCCTCTTCGGCTTCGCGGCGCTGACGCTCTTCTTCCTCGGCCTTCAGCCGCGCGGCTTCTTCGCGCTCACGCTCTTCGCGTTCCTTCGCCTCGATTTCCTCGCGGCGGCGCTGGCGATCTTCCTCGCGGCGCTTTTCTTCCTCGGCACGCTGCTTGGCGTCCTCGGCCTCATTGGCCTTGGCCGCCTGCAACGCCTTGAGCCGGCGCTCCATCTCTGCGTCCGAAATACCTGCCGGGCGTTTCGAGGGATCACCCAGATGGGCACCACCCCCCGAACCCTTGCCTGCACCGGGCTTCGGAACGACGACGCGCTTGCGCTTGGTCTCGACCACGACGTTCTTCGTGCGCCCGTGGCTGAAGCTCTGCTTCACCTGACCGGACCGCGGACCACCGCCGCGCAAACCGAGAGTTTTCTTGCCGTCACTATCGCTCATATGGTCTTCGTACCCTTTCAGGAGGCCTTGCCCCCGTCCACTTTGCGCACGCCCGAAAGCCTGGCTGCATCCTCTACAACACGTGTCGTGAGTCCGCCAGCCGCAAGCGCGCCATGTATCACATGTTCCCGTCCGAAAGCCAAACCCAATTCGTCAGCCCTCAGACAGCCTATGAATGCGTCCGTTTCCGACGGCAGGCGAAGCTTCGATTTGCCCCGCTCCGACCCGTCGCTGGCCTGGATCAGCACACGCGCCTCACCACTCGTCAGCCAGCTTTTCACCTTCTCATACCCGGCCACCGCAAGCCCGGCCTTGCGTGCCAGAGAAAGGCCCTCGATCACCCGCCGGGCCAGCCCGGCCTCGACTTGGGCAACCAGATCCTCGGGCACCTGAACCGCCTGTTTCGCACTGCGCGCGAACAACCGCTTCTTCACCGCCGTCTCCAGCGCCGCCCGATCCGCTGCAACCCAGATGCCACGCCCCGGCAATTTGCCAAGCAGGTCCGGGACGATCACATCGCCCGGCCCGACCACGAACCGGATCAGCCCGCCCTTTGGCTGAACCTCTCCGGTCGCGATGCAGCGGCGCTCGGGTGCGTTCTGTGTTTTCGGTTGGCCACCGCGACCCATGAATGCTTCCCAGGGCCTGCGATCAGGCCCCGGCCTCCTCTTCTTCAAGGCCATCGGCCTCTTCGGCATCTTCCTCGGACACCAGATCCGCCGGATCCACCCAGCCAAGCTGAATGCGCGCGGTCATCACCATGTTCTGCGCTTCTTCCAGCGAAACGTCGAATTTCTCCAGAACGCCTTCATCCTTGACACGCTGACCATCGACCGTGGTCCAGCCGCCGGCCAGCTCCCAGTCGGCGCAGGTGGCGAAGTCCTCAAGCGTTTTCACGTCGTCTTCTGCCAGTGCCTCGATCATTTGGGGTGTCAGACCCTCAAAATCAACCAGGCTGTCCTCAACACCCAGCTCGCGGGCATGTTCCAGCGCCTTCTTGTTGGCCGCTTCCAGATTGTCGCGCGCACGGGCCTGAAGCTCGGCCGCGGTATCCTCATCCACGCCGTCAATGACCAAAAGCTCGTCCAGATCCACATAGGCCACCTCTTCGAGCGAGGTAAACCCTTCGGACACCAGAAGCTGGGCAAAGAACTCGTCCAGATCCAGCGCTTCCATGAACAGGTTGGTCCGCGCCGCGAACTCGGCCTGGCGGCGCTCCGATTCCTCGGCCTCGGTCATGATGTCGATATCAAGCCCCGTCAGCTGCGATGCCAGCCGCACGTTCTGGCCACGGCGCCCGATCGCCAGCGAAAGCTGCTCGTCCGGCACCACCACCTCGATCCGCTCGGCCTCTTCGTCCAGCACCACCTTGGTAACCTCGGCGGGCTGCAATGCGTTTACCAGGAAGGTCGGCTGATCCTCGTTCCAGGGAA
The DNA here is from genome assembly GCF_014196965.1 of Actibacterium naphthalenivorans. Taxonomy (GTDB): domain Bacteria; phylum Pseudomonadota; class Alphaproteobacteria; order Rhodobacterales; family Rhodobacteraceae; genus Actibacterium_A; species Actibacterium_A naphthalenivorans. Next base: position 1,393,237 of record NZ_JACIEQ010000001.1, read on the forward strand.
TGATGTCGATCTTCTCGCCCTGAAGCTCGTTCACCACGGCCTGAACCCGGCTGCCGCGCATACCGACGCAGGCACCCACGGGGTCGATCGAGCTGTCATAGGAAATCACGGCGATCTTCGCGCGGCTGCCGGGATCGCGGGCCACGGCCTTGATCTCGATGATACCATCGTAGATTTCCGGCACTTCCATCTTGAACAGCTCGGCCATGAACTGCGGGTCGGTCCGGCTCAGGAACACCTGCGGGCCGCGTGCCTCGCGGCGCACGTCCTTGATGTAACAGCGCACCCGGTCATTCGGGCGATAGCTTTCGCGGCCGATCTTGTCGGTCCGGCGCAAGATCCCCTCACCCCGCCCGATATCGACGATCACGTTGCCATATTCCTCGCGCTTGACCACACCGTTGATGATGGTGCCCACGCGATCCTTGAATTCTTCATACTGCCGGTCGCGCTCTGCTTCGCGCACTTTCTGCAGAATCACCTGCTTGGCCGATTGCGCAGCGATCCGGCCCATCTCCACCGGCGGAACCTCATCGCGCAGCTCGTCACCCACTTTGGGGTCAGCCATATACTGCCGGGCCTGCTCCACGGTCATCTCGGCCTGGTAATTCTCCAGCGCGTCATCCTCGACAACGGTGCGTACACGGGTAAAGGTGGCCTTGCCGGTCTTGCGATCGATCGACACGCGAATGTCCATCTCCGACCCGTAGCGCGACTTGGCGGCACGGGCGAGGCTCTCTTCCATCGCCTGAACCACCAGATCGGGGTCGATCATCTTCTCGCGGGCCACAGCCTCGGCGGTTTGCAAAAGCTCGAGCTGGTTTGCAGAGGTAATTGCCATGCTCACTCCTCCTCGGAAGCGTCTGTTTCATCGCCCGTCAGGGGCTCTTCTGTTTCAATCTCGTCAAACTGGCCTTCATCGACGATACCCGCCGCCTTGCGCTGCCGCAGCATCTCCCGGATCAACTCATCTGTCAGAACAAGCTTCGCATCGCTCAGCCAGTCGAATTTCAGCCCGATCGTGCCCTCTTCGATCTCGATCAGAACCTCATCACCCTCGGTCCCGCGCAGCTCGCCCTTGAAACGGCGGCGGCCATCGATCATCTCGCTGGTCTCCAGCTTTGCCTCATAGCCTTCCCAGGTATCGAAATCCTTCAGCCGGGTCAGCGGCCGGTCGATGCCGGGGCTGGAAACCTCCAGCACGTAATTTTCATCAATCGGATCTTCCACATCCATCACCGCCGAAACGGCCGTGGAAATCTCGGCGCAATCATCCACCTCGATCCCGCCTTCGGGGCGCTCGGCCATGATCTGCAATGTATGTGTCTTGCCCCCCATCAGCCGGATGCGCACCAGCTCGAACCCCAAGCCCTCGATCACGGGCTGGAGAATTTCGGCAAGGCGCCGGTCGATAGCAGCTTTGGCGATAAGATCGTTCATACGTGGTCCAGAAACAAAAAAACGGGCGCGCGGCCCGTTCATGACTGTCCGGTGGTGGTTTGGGGGTGGAAGCCAAACCGCCGCTGTTGAGGGGGATATACGCCTCAAGCCCCGAGTCTGCAAGGGGGCGAAGCCATCCTCCTGTTCGCCGCAGCGCGCTTCTCTTTTCATCTTTCCGAAAATATCCCCGCCGGAGGCAAAAAACCCTATGGCGCAACAGAAACTTTCATGCCTCCGGCGGGGATATTTTCGGAAAGATGAAACAGGCTCAAAACCCCAGGCCCGTCGCCTGGCGCTGTACGGCCCTGGTGGTGCGCACCAGCTCCGCGCTGATACCGGGCTCCGACAGGGCATGACCGGCGAGCGGCACCATTTTCAGCTCCGCTCGTCCCCAGCGTTCCGCCAGCCGCCACGCGGATGTGGGCGGGCAGATCATGTCGTATCGGCCCTGAACGATGGTTGCCGGGATATGAGCGATCAGGGGAACGTTGGCCACGATCTGGTCGTCCCGCTCCAGAAACCCGGCGTTCTGGAAATAGTGGTTTTCCAGCCGGGCAAAGGCGCGGGCGTATTCGGCGGGCGCCACCGCGCCGGGTCCGTCGTGGTCTATCGAGGCAAGCGCATTTTCCCAGGATGCCCATGCGCGCGCGTGCCGGATTTCCAGCGACAGATCACCGGAAAACAGCCGCTTGTGATAGGCCCCGATCATATCGCTCCGCTCATCCGCCGGGATCAGGTCGGTGAACCGTGCCCAGAGGTCGGGCCAGAACTGCCCCGCACCGCCGCCATAGAACCAATCAAGCTCTGCCTGTGTCATCAGGAAGACGCCGCGCAGGATCAGATAGGCGGCGCGGTCGGGATGGGTCTGCGCATAGAGCAGTGACAGCGTCGCGCCCCAGCTGCCGCCAAAAACGACCCAGCGGTCGATGCCCAGTGTTTCACGGATCATCTCGATATCGCGCACCAGGTGCCAGGTGGTATTGTCTTCGACGCTTGCATGGGGCCGCGACCGGCCGCAGCCGCGCTGGTCGAACAGGATGATCCTGTATTCGGCCGGATCGAAATAGCGGCGCATCGCCGGGCTGCAGCCGCCGCCCGGCCCGCCATGCAGAACCACCACCGGGATGCCGGCGGGGTTGCCGCATTGCTCGACATAGAGGCAATGCCCCTCGCCCACGTCCAACATGCGCTGGTCGAACGGGTCGAGCTGCGGGAAAAGAAAATGCGCTGCGCGCTTTTGGCCTGCGGATTTGTCCATGATCACTCTATATAACGCCAAAGCAGGCCCTGACAGGGGCTGAGACAACAAGACCGGATCGGAGAGCCGCATGCAAGCCGCCGCAACCACCGTTGACGCCGCCGAGGTGGCGAAATTTGAAGCAATGGCCGCCGAATGGTGGGATCCGAACGGAAAGTTCAAGCCGCTGCACATGCTCAACCCCTGCCGGCTGGATTACATCACCGCGCAGATCGCGGCCGAGTTCGGGCGGGATCTGAGCGGCCCCGCGCCGTTCGCGGGCCTGCGCCTGCTGGATATCGGCTGTGGCGGCGGGCTTCTGGCCGAACCGATGGCGCGGCTGGGGGCACGTGTTACCGGCGCCGATGCCGCGGCAGGCAACATCCCCGTGGCGCAGGTTCACGCCGCGCAATCGGGGCTGGAGATCGACTATCGCCACACCACCGCCGAGGCGCTGGCGGAGGCGGGCGAGGTATTCGATGTGGTGCTGAACATGGAGGTCATCGAACATGTGGCCAGCCCCCCGGCCTTTCTGGCGGCGTGCCGGGCCTTGCTGAAACCCGGCGGGCTGATGATCTGCTCGACGATCAACCGCACCCCCAAAAGCTTCATGGCCGCGATCGTCGGCGCCGAATGGGTGATGCGCTGGCTGCCCAAGGGCACCCACGAATGGGGCAAGTTCATCACCCCCGACGAACTGTTCGCCCTGCTGGAAGAGGCGGGGATGGAACCGGTGGATCGCAAGGGATGCGTGTTCAACCCGGTAAGCTGGAGTTGGTCACTGTCGGACCGGGATCTGAGCGTGAACTACGTGACGGCGTCGGTCAAACCGTCCTAGCCGTTTTCGCCCAGCTTCTGGCGCAGCGCGCGCAGGACGGGCAGCACCGCGCGCACGTTTTCGGCACCGATATCGGCGATCACCTCGGCCAGCAGCGGGGAAATCGCATGGATGGCCGCATCGCGCGCCCGGCGCCCCGCCGGGCTGATGGTGACCCATTTGCGGCGCGCATCGTCCCAGTCCGGGCGGATATGCACATGGCCGGCCCATTCCAGCTTGCTCAGCGTGTTGGTCATCGCCCCGCGCGTGACGTGAAACGCCTGCGCCAGCTGCGCCGGCGTCTTTTCCTCGCCGATCCGGGAAAGGTGGTTCAGCACGGAAAACTGGCTCAGCTCCATGCCCTTGGGCAGCACTTTCGTCAGCCGGGTCCGGGCCAGCTGATCCGCCATGAACAACTCGCTGAAAAGCGAAACGGCAAGACTGTCGGTAGAGTCGTTCACTCAGGGTCCTTCGAAGCTGCGGTCATGGGTAAGCGAGGGGACGCGCCGGCGCGCGCTTTCGACCTGCGAAAGATCGAGGTCGACAAAGGCCAGGCCAGGCGCGTCATCCAGGCTGGCCACCACCTCGCCCCAGGGGGAAACCGCAAGGCTGTGCCCGTAGGATTGGCGCGGCTTGCCATCTTGCAGCCTGTGCTGACCGGTCTGCGCGGGGGCGAGGATATAGCACCCGGTTTCGATGGCGCGGGCGCGCAGCAGAACCTGCCAATGCGCCGCTCCCGTCACCGGATGAAAGGCCGACGGCACGGTTATCACCTGCGCCCCCGCCTGCGCCAGAGCCCGGTAGAGATAGGGAAACCGCATGTCATAGCAGATAGTCATGCCAAGCCGCGCGAACGGGGTCTTGGCAAGTGTGGCGACGGTGCCGGGGCGATAGCCATCGGATTCGCGGATCGCCTCATTCGGGCCGATCTGCACGTCGAACATGTGAATCTTGTCATAGCGGGCCACGATGCCGCCATCGGGCGCAATCAGGAAAGACCGGTTGGCGAACCGCCCGTCGGCATCCTCCGTCTTCAGCCCGAGCGAGCCGATCAGAAGCCAGACACCCAGCGCCGCGGCCTCGTCGCGCAGGCCGGCGAGGGTCGGGTCATCCTGCTCATGGCGCAGCACCTGCATCTGCCGCGCGCGGCTGGATGAAACGCAATTCGTTACCTCAGGGGTCAGCAGAAACCCGGCGCCACCTTTCGCCGCCTCGCGCATCATGGCGCGGGTGGCGGCAAGGTTCTCGGCCGGATCGTCACTCGAACTCAGCTGAAGAAGGGCCGCGAGCATCGCCTAGCCTTCGAGCAGCGGATCCAGCTTTCCCGCCCTTTCCAGCGCAAGCAGATCATCGCACCCGCCGATATGCGCCTTGCCGATGAAAATCTGCGGAACGGTATAGCCGCCATTGGCGCGAGACATCATCTCCTGCCGCTTTTCCGGGTCGCCCGAAACATCGATCTCGGCAAAGCTGACGCCCTTTTGCGTCAGCAGACGCTTGGCCATGTGGCAATAGCCACAAGTGGGGGTGGTGTAGATTTCTACTGGTTGCATCGCGATTTTCCCTGCCCGACTCGGCAAATATAGGGAATCAGGCGTCTTTCGCAACGCGTGCCAGCACCAGAACCGAAACGCCGCGCGCACCGGCGGCCAGGCAGGCCTCTGCGCCGGCGGCCAGCGTGGCGCCCGAGGTCATCACATCATCCACCAGAAGAACATGCCGTGCCTTGATCAACGCCCCGCGCCCCGGATGCACATGCAGCGCGCCGGCGACATTGGCAAACCGCGCCTCTGCCCCCTTGCCATCCTGAATCGGGGTGTTCCGGGCGCGCAGCAAAAGATCGGGGCACTGATCCAGCCCGGCGGCGCGGGCAACGCCTTTGGCCAGCAATGCGGCCTGATTGTAGCGCCGGTGCAAGAGCCGCCACCGGTGCAGCGGAATCGGCGCGACAAGCATCCCCGGCACCAGAATCGGCGCCGCCGCGCGCGCCATCCAGCCGGCGGCGGGGCGGGCCAGTTCGGCCCTGTCCCCATGTTTGAGCGACAGGATCAGCCGCCGCGCGTTATCCTTGTAGAGCAACGCCGCCCGCCCCCGGCCCCAGGGCCGCGCCAGTGTCAGGCAATCGTCGCATTGAACCGTTTCGCTGCCCTCCTCCCCCGGAAGGGGCGTGCCGCAACTGTCACAAACAAGGCCGGAAATGAAATGCGTGTCGCGCCAGCAGGGGCCGCACAGGGCGAAATCGCTTTCCACCAGCGCGCCGCAGGAAATGCATAGCGGCGGAAAGATCAGGCGAAGCGCGCTTTGCATCCCGGGTTTTCCCTTCTACATATCCTGCAAGCAAGGAGAGCCGATGCCCGAAACCCCCTCCCTGACCGACCGCCCCGCGCTGGAGCGCTATCGCGACCGCGCGCTGCGGATGGTCGAACCCGCGCTGTTTCTGCAACACGAAGCGGCCGCCGAGGTTCAGGAAAGACTGACAGAGGTTAACAGAACCTTTACGGCCCCCGCCGTAATTTCTCCCTTCCCCGAGGTCTGGCGCCCGGCCCTGCCCGGCGCCGTACACGTGCCTGATACCGAAGTGCTGGCGCTGGAACAGGGCGCGCATGATCTGGTGGTGCACGGGCTGTCGTTGCACTGGGCGAATGATCCGGTGGGCCAGCTCGTGCAATGCCGCCGCGCGCTGCGGCCCGACGGGCTGTTCATCGGCGTCCTGTTCGGCGGCCGGACCCTGCAGGAGCTGCGCGCCGCCCTGGCCGAGGCAGAGGTGCGCGCCACCGGCGGGCTGTCGCCCCGTGTCGCCCCGATGGGCGAGATCCGCGATCTTGGCGCGCTTCTGCAACGGGCCGGATTCGCGCTTCCGGTCGCCGACAGCGCGGCGCGCACCGTCACCTATGCCTCGCCCTTTCACCTGATGGCCGATCTGCGCGCCATGGGCGAGGCGAACGCCCTGTCGCACCGCCGCAAAACGCCCCCGCCCCGCCGCCTGTTCACCGACATGGCCGCGATCTATGCCGATCGCTACGGCACGCCCGACGGGCGAATTCCGGCAACGTTCGAGACGATTTTTCTGACAGGTTGGGCCCCGGACGACAGTCAGCCCAAACCGCTGCGCCCCGGTTCGGCGGTGGCACGGCTGGCCGACGCATTGCGCGCCGATGAGATAGCGCTGCCCGATCGTGCCGGCCCGGCCCGCGATTGACCTGAAGAGAAATCCGTTTATTTCACCTCAAAACCGCCCCGTGCCGGGCCACACTGCCGGAGAGATGATGCTGGACGACAAACCGGGCGACGACCTGCCCTTTACCCGCCTGCCCACCGCCGAACGCCCGGCCCATGCCCCCGGCAACCATCCGAAAATCCCGCCAGCCAAGGTCGGGATCCTGCTGGCCAACCTTGGCACGCCCGATGGCTATGACTATTGGTCGATGCGCCGTTATCTGAGTGAATTCCTGTCGGACCGCCGCGTGATCGACTATGCGCCGTGGAAGTGGCAGCCGCTGTTGCAGCTCATCATCCTGAGCAAACGCCCCTTTTCCTCCGGCGCGGCGTATAAATCCATCTGGAACGAAGAACGCGACGAAAGCCCGCTGATGACTATCACGCGGGAACAGACATCCAGGATCGCCGCTGAAATGGCAACCACCTATGGCGACCGGGTCGAGGTTGATTTCTGCATGCGCTACGGCAACCCCTCGACCAGATCGAAGGTCGACGAGCTGGTGAACAAGGGGTGCCAGAAGATCCTGTTCTTCCCGCTGTACCCGCAATACGCCGGTGCGACGTCCGCGACCGCGAATGATGAATTCTTTCGCGCGCTGATGGTGCAGAAATGGCAGCCCGCCGCGCGCACCGTGCCGGCCTATTTCGATCACCCGATGTATATCGAGGCACTGGCCCGATCGGTCGAACGCGCCTATGCCGCCGCCGCGAAAAAACCCGAAATCCTCGTGGTCTCATATCACGGGATGCCACAGCGCTATCTGACGAGCGGCGACCCCTATCATTGCCAATGTCAGAAAAACACACGCCTGCTGAAGGAGCGGCTGGGCTGGGACGACACCCAGATCACCACCACCTTCCAATCCGTGTTCGGGCCCGAGGAATGGCTGAAACCCTATACCGTGGACGAGGTCGCAAGGCTGGCGAAAGAAGACGGGAAGAAGAGCATCGCCGTGATCGCCCCGGCTTTCTCGGCCGATTGCATCGAGACGCTGGAGGAGATCAACGAAGAGATCCGCGAAAGCTTCGAGCATGCGGGCGGCGAGGATTTCACCTATATCCCCTGCCTCAACGACGATGACGCGCATATCGCGGCGCTGTGCCAGGTGATCGGCGACAATCTGAAGGGCTGGCTGGACTGAACGGAACAAGGCGGCGGGTTTCCCCGCCGCCTTGCTCATTTACGTTGCTCTGCGTGGCTTAGTTGGAAGCGGCAGCAGCGATCATGACCAGGAACATGATCGGAACCAGAACACCACCCGCCGAGGAGGAGGTGTCCTGTTCGATGACTTCCGGTTCCATTTCAATGACCGGCTCAGCCATGCTTCCGGCGAAAGAAGCGGTAGCCATCATGGAAACAACAGCAGCAAGTGCGAACTTTTTCATATTTTCTCTCCAGAAACTGCGCATCATACATTGGTTCACGCGATACGCGCATTCAAGATCATCGTGTAATTCGCTCTAAACCAGCATGACGGCACGATTGCAACTGACCAGTTGGCCCCGCGCTCGAAGTCGTGCGAATTTTGTCAAATCAGCAACACTTGTGTGCCCACCTTCGCATTCCCGAAAAGCTCCGCGATATGTTCGTTGAACAGACCGATGCAGCCGTTGGAAGAGCGGCGCCCGATCTTGCGCGTATCATGCGTGCCGTGGATGCGGTAATAGGTCCAGCTGAGATAAAGCGCATGTGTGCCCAGCGGGTTATCCGGCCCCGGCCCGACATAATCCGGCCATTCGGGATTCCGCTTTTTCATCGAAGGCGTCGGCCGCCATTCCGGCCCTTCGACCTTCTGCACGACAGAGGTGCGGCCGCGGCGGGTCAGCTCTTCCGAAATCGGAACGCTGGTCGGATAGAGCTTGTAGGTCGTTTTATCCTCCGACCAGTAGTGCAGCGCCCTCGAGGTTGTATCGACCAAGATCGCACCATTACGCAGATCGCCGAAATAGGGCTGCCAGTTGAGCGAGCGGAAGCTGGAAATATTGTGGCGCACAGTTCCCAGTTCGGGCTCGAACTCCACCGTGTCCTTGTTTTGTGCCAGGGCGGGTGTGGCCAGGCCGCTGATGGCGGCGGCGGTGCCGGTCAGGAAAACCCGGCGGTTAGGCAGTGCAGGGCGCTGACGTGACATGATGAACTCCATTCTTGAAATTTGTCTCAAAGAATATGACTGCAAAGCCGCAGTCGCAATTCAAACACTCGTAAATCGCAAAATTCCGCCGGGTCTCGTTTGAACGATGCAACGGTTGGCTGTAGGAAGAGCCATGAAAAACAGGGGCAGCCGGGTATGATACGTTTCTTTGTTATTGTTTTCCTTTCCGTTTTCACGCTTGCAGGCTGCGCTCCGCCACCGCTGCCTCCGGCACTGGGATCGGACGGCAAGCCGCTTCCGCAGGTTTACCGGATTTCCCAGAACGGGGTCGTGCCGGAAAAGGAGCTGGCAAAGATCCAGTTCCGCGTTCTTGATTCCGTCAATGTCCTGCGCGCCGCCGCCGGCGCCCCGGCCCTGTCTCTGAACGCCGAGCTGAACGCGGCCGCAGCCACCCATTCGCGCGACATGTCGGTGCAGAACCGGCCGTGGCATTTCGGCTCCGACGGGTCGTCGCCGCTCGACCGGGCCGCGCGCGCCGGTTATCCCGGTACGCTTCTGGGCGAGAACATCTCTGAAACCTATGAGACGGAGCTTGAGACCCTCGCCGCCTGGATGGAGCTGCCCGAAACACGCAGCGTGCTGCTTGATCCCAAGGCGCGCGATCTGGGATTCGGCGTGTTTCAGGAGCCCAACGGAAAAATCTGGTGGACGCTGGTCACCGGCGGCTAGACCCTCAGGGAAAGATGTCGATGGCGGTTCCGTCGCGAACCATCACGTAGATGTCTTCGATATGCCGGTTTTTCACCGAAATGCAGCCAGCGGTCCAATCGGGCCGCCGGCGCAGACGCCGCCGTGCCTGGCCGTGAATGAAAATGTCGCCGCCCGGCTCCTTGCCCAGCGCCCGCGCCGCGGCGGTATCGGCCTCGTTCGGGTATGAGATCCCCAGCGACAGGTGAAAGTCGCTGTTCGGATTGCGCCGGTCGATGAAATAGCGACCCTCGGGCGTTTTCCCGTCGCCTTCGAACTGTTTGTGGCCCTGCGGGGCGAACCCCAGATCGATCCGATAGTCCTTCAGGATCTCGTTCTGATGCAGCAGATACATCCGCCGATCCTGTTTCATCACGACGATCCGCGTCACCTCCGGCCCGTCATAACGCCGAAAGCCGGGCCCACCGCAGCCCGCCACGGCCAATGCCGCGCCGGATATCAGAAAACCACGCCGTGCAAACATGTGGGACTGCCCCGCCCTCTTCACTGTTTTTCTTGTTGAACCGATCATAACGCCAATCAATCCGCGCCGCATCCCCAAAGCAACCGTTTCACCGGCTCAGATGCGCGACCAGCTCGACATGCGGCGACCAGCGGAACTGGTCGACCACCTGCACCCAGTTCAGCCGGAACCCGGCATCGCAGAGCATCCGGGCATCGCGGGCGAATGTGACCGGGTTGCAAGACACGGCGGCGACCGTGGCCAGGCCTGAGTCGGCGATCCGGGCCATCTGCGCCTCTGCCCCGGCGCGCGGCGGGTCGATGACGATGGCATCATAGCGGTTCAGCTCATCGGGCATCAGCGGGCGGCGAAACAGATCTCTGGTTTCCGTGCTTACCGCTTTCAGGCCGGCAGCCCGGCGCCAGCCCTGATCCAGCGCCTTCAGCATCGCGGCGTCGCCCTCCACCGCATGAACTTCGGCCCGCGCGGCCAGCGGCAAGGCAAAGGTTCCGCACCCGGCGAACAGATCGGCGACAGTGCCAGCATCTTCGGCCGCCTCCAGAACCGCCGCGGTCAGGGCGGCCTGCCCCTCGGCCGTGGCCTGCAGGAACGCGCCGGGCGGCGGCACCACATGGGCCGCACCGAACCGCTGGGCCGGCGGGTTCAGCTCCACGACCAGCTCGCCGTCCCAGGCCAGCCGGGCCAGGTGATGACGTTGCGAAAGCGAGCCTAACGTGGCCCAAAGCTGCCCATCCAGCGGTTTTGCATTCGCCACGGCAACATCAACCCCCGCCTCCGACCGGGTGATGGTAAAGCTCACCTCGCCCTTGCGGGAAGCGGCAAGCGGCACGATCTCCTCCAGCGCGGGCAACGCGGCCATCAGATCAGGGTGCAAGAGCCGGCAATCGGGAATGCCCACCACCACATCCGACGCCCTGGCGTGAAAGCCGACCAGAACACCCTTTTTCGTGCGCCGCCCCGCCAGAACAGCACGTCTGCGCGACTGCGGCGGCGAGGTTATGATCGGGCGAAACGTGCCCTCCAGCCCCTGCGCCGCCAGCGCGGTGCGCACCACATCCAGCTTCCATTCCGCGACGAACGGGTCCGACGCATGCTGCAGCGCGCAGCCGCCGCAGCTTTTGAAATGCGGGCAGGGCGGGCGCACCCGGTCGGGCGACGGGGTGATGATTCGCGGCTGCGCCATGCGCCCGTCGGCGATCTCGCCCTCGACCACCTCTCCCGGCAGGCTCAGCGGCACGAACACGGGCCCATCGGCGATGCCGTCGCCAAGATGGCCCAGCCGGCGTATTGTCAGCGTCATTCCGCGGCCTCGTCAGCGGCCAGGAACCCGCCCGACTGCCGCTCCCAGTATGTCGCGTAAAGGCCACCCAGCTTCAGAAGCTCCGCATGCGTGCCCTGCTCGACGATCCGCCCCGCGTCCAGCACCACGATCCGGTCCATCTGCGCGATGGTCGAAAGGCGGTGCGCGATCGCCAGCACTGTCTTTCCCTCCATCACCCGGGTCAGCGCCTCTTGAATGGATGCCTCGACCTCGGAATCCAGCGCCGATGTCGCCTCGTCCAGCACCAGGATCGGCGCGTCTTTCAGAAAGGCCCGCGCCAGGGCGATGCGTTGCCGCTGCCCGCCCGAAAGCTTCACCCCGCGCTCACCCAGATAGGCGTCATAGCCCGTGCGCCCCTTGTGGTCTTTCAGGCCCAGAATGAACTCATGCGCCTCGGCCCGTCTGGTGGCGTCGATCATCTCTTCTTCGGTCGCGTCGGGGCGGCCGTAAAGGATGTTGTCCCGCGCGGTCCGATTGAACATTGCGGTTTCCTGCGTGACCATCGCGATCTGCCGCCGCAGGCTTTCCTGTGTCACGCCGCGAATATCCTGACCGTCGATCCTGATCTGGCCATCCTCGACGTCATAGAGCCGTAAAAGCACGGAAACCAGCGTGGATTTACCGGCACCCGAGGCCCCCACGATCCCCAGCTTTTCGCCGGGATGAATGGTCAGCCGGATGTCTGAAATGCCGCCCGTCTTGCGGCCATAGGAAAAGCCCACGTCGTCGAACACGATCTCGCCTTTCGGGCGGGCCATGTCGACCGCTCCGGGATCGTCGGTCAGCTCATGCAGCGGCGTCAGGGTGCGCATCCCGTCTTCGATCTCGCCGATATTGGCATAGATCCCCATCAGCGCGAAACTGACCCAGCCGGTCATCTGCGACAGCCGCAGCGTAATCGTTCCGGTTGCTGCGATCTGCCCCGGCGTGGCGCCGCCCTTCGTCCACAGATACAGGGCCATCCCGACCAGCACCACCGGCAACAGACCGGCCAGCGTGATCAGGAGAAACCGGAAGCTCGTGGCCATATAGCCGAAATCCAGCGCGCTGTTGCGGTAACGGCTCATCGCGCGGATCGCGGCCTGATCCTCGAACTCCGCATGGGCGAACAGCTTGACGGTGCGCATATTGGTGATCGTATCCACCACCTGCCCCGAAACCGCCGCCCGCGCCCCCGCGCGCGCCGCCGAGCGGGTGCGGATGCGCGGCAGGAAATAGGTGATGAACCGCAGATAGAGCGCCAGCCAAACGAACAGGATCAGCGCGATACGCCAGTCCACCGTCGCCAGCATCAGCGTCGCCCCGGCGATCGAGGCCAACGCGAAGACAACCGTATTCAGCCCCTCGATCGTCACCTCGGTCAGCGCGCGCGAGGTTTGCATCTGTTTCTGCGCGATCCGCCCGGCGAAATCGTTGTCGAAAAACGTCACCGCCTGGCCCAGCGTCCAGCGGTGCAGGCGCGACAGGGCCAGAACATTCACATTCGGGCCGATGACGATGGATTGCAGCGCCGATGTCGTTCCGAAAACAAGCGGCCGCAGCACAAGCAGAAAGCCACATATGCCGATGAAAAGCCCCGCATGGCTGGAAAACAGCGCGTCTGGCCCGTTTTCCAGCGCGGTGTCGATCACCCGCCCCAGAAGAAACGCCGATGCGATCTCGAACACACCGCCGAAAACCGATGCGATCACACCAACGATCAGCAAGGGATAGGCGCCGCGCAGACACCACAGCATGAACGGCACAAGCACACGCGGCGGCGGCGTTTCATTGCGCTCGAACGCGGGGATCAGCGTTGCAAGCCGGGGCAGGCCCAGCTTTTGGAAGAATATCTCGAACGTCATTCGGCCGCCTCCTCGGTTCCGATAAAGCCGCCGGATTGCCGCGCCCAGAACCGCGCGTATAGCCCGCCATGCGCCAGCAGCTCCTCATGGGTGCCATCTTCGGCCACCCGCCCGCCATCCAGAACCACGATCCGGTCCATCTGTGCAATGGTGGACAGCCGGTGCGCAATCGCGATCACCGTCTTGCCCTGCATCACCCCGTAAAGCGTTTCCTGAATCGCGGCCTCCACCTCGCTGTCCAGCGCGCTGGTCGCCTCGTCCAGCACCAGAATCGGCGCGTCCTTCAGAATGACCCGCGCCAGCGCCACACGCTGCCGCTGCCCGCCCGAGAGTTTAACGCCGCGCTCACCCACCTGCGCGTCATAGCCGCGCCGGCCTTTCGGATCCTGCAGATCAAGGATGAACTCATGCGCTTCGGCCCGGCGGGCCGCGTCGAAAAGCGCCTCTTCGCTGGCCTCGGGCCGCCCGTAAAGAATGTTTTCGCGCACCGACCGGTGCAACAGCGAACTGTCCTGGCTGACCATGCCGATCTGCCGCCGCAGGCTTTCCTGCGACACGTCCGCGATATCCTGACCGTCGATCAGAACCGCGCCCTTCTCGATGTCGTAAAACCGCAGCAACAACTTTACCAACGTCGACTTGCCGGCCCCCGACCGCCCGACAAGCCCCAGCTTTTCGCCCGGCCGAAGCGTCAGGTTGATATCGTCCAGCCCGCCGTGACCCTTGCCATAGTGGTGCGATAGTGACTGAAACCGGATTTCACCCTCACGCAGCACAAGCGGTTTTGCCTGCGGCCGGTCGACCAGGTCAACGGGCTGGGCAATCGTCTCCATCCCTTCGGCCACAACCCCGAGGTTGCGGAAGAGAGAGGACAACGCCCACATGATCCAGCCGGTCATCGCGTTCAGCCGCAGCGTCAGCGCCGTCGCCGCAGCGACCACGCCCACGCTGGCCGCGCCCTGCATCCAGAGCGCCACAGCCCAGCCGACCACGCCCACGATCAGCCATCCGTTGATCGCGGTCAGCGCGATATCCATGATGGTGAAAATCCGCATCTCGCCGAAAAACGCCACCCGCGCCTTCTCGATACTCTCCTTGGCATAGTCGAGCTCTCGGTCGTCATGGGCGAACATCTTCACCGAATGGATATTGCTATAGCTGTCCACCACCCGCCCGGTGACCTGGCTGCGCGCGTCGGAAGAGGCTTTTGCCGCCGGCCCCGTCCGCTTCATGGTCCAGCGGACGAGCGCGGCGTAAAGCACGAACCAGATCAGCAGCGGCACCGCCAGCCGCGGATCGGCATCCGTCAGCAGAACCAGCGCGCCGATCAGATAGGCGATCGAGAATGAAATCGCGTCGAACACCTGAAACACCACCTCGCCTGCCGCTGGCGCGGTCTGCATGATGCGGTTGGCGATGCGGCCGGCGAAATCATTCTCGAACCAGCCAACCGACTGCCGCAGCACATGCGAATGCGAACGCCAGCGGATCAGCGTGGTGAAATTCGGCAGGATGGTGTTGTTCAACAGCGCCGCATCCGCCCCCTGAACAAGCGGCCGCAGGCACAGGATGAACACCGCCACCGCAATCAGTTCGACCCGGTGATCCTGCCACACCTGCGCCGGCGCGCCGCTGCCCAGCACGTTCACCAACCGCCCCATATAGGCGATCAGCCAGATCTCGATCCCCGCAACGAGGATCGACAAGACCGCCGTCACGGCAAACACGCGCTTGAAAGGCCTGGAGTATTCCCAAAGGAACGGCCAAAGACGCTGGGGCGGGTGATCGCTGTCCTTATACGGCGTATAAGGATCGACAAGGTTCTCAAAAAAACGAAGCACGGGGTCAGGCCTTCTGACGACTATGCGGGGGATATAACCCGCGCACCGCCCACAGTCGAGAAACAGTAAAATGACGGGCGGTCCGGGCGAGGTTCAGCCCAGAAGCTCATCCCGCGTCAGCGAAAAGCCGGACGCGACCCATCGCGCCTCCAGCTCTTTCAGCCGCGCGCCCAGCGCCGGGCCGGAAAGGGCGGGCATCAGATCGGCCGCCCGAACGGGAAATGCCGCCCCCGCCCCTTCGGCAATCTGGTCGCGCCAACCCTGCGGCAGGGGCGTTTCCAGAACCGCGGCACGCAGAAGCACCGCATCGCGCGCCAGATCCGCGCCAAGGGCATAGCCCAGCGCCGATGGCGGCTGAGCGCTGCCGATAGCCCTCCGCAGCAGATCAAGCCGCCGCGCGTCATCCCGGCTCAGCCGCAGGCGATCCACCAGATCCGCGCCGCCCAGAACGGCAAGCCGCCGGACAGGCTCGGGGGCCACCGCTTCGTCCCCCTCCAGATGCACCAGAACCGGCAGCGCCCGCGCATCGGCCCCCGGAATCACCCGTGCCAGAATCCCCGCCTGCGCCATCGCCGCAACGCCCGGCGCCGGGTCTGGCGCAGCCAGAAGCTTTTTCATCTCCGCCCCGATACGCTCTTTCGAAAGCGTCTCTATTCCGGCGGAATTCGCCGCGCAGGCGGCCAGCCCTTCGGCATCCAGCCCCAGGCCGGGATCACCATACCAGGCATGAAACCGGAAAAAGCGCAGAATACGCAGATAATCCTCGCGGATCCGCGCATCGGCATCGTCGATGAAACGTACCCGCCGCGCGCGCAGATCAGCCAACCCGCCAAGCGGGTCGACAATCTCGCCCTCCGGTGTGGCGTAAAGCGCGTTCATGGTGAAATCCCGGCGATGCGCGTCTTCCTCGGGCCCGGTCGCATAGGCCACGACGGCGCGCCGCCCGTCCGTCTCTACATCGCGGCGAAAGGTCGTCACCTCATGCGGAACATGGTCCGACACCACGGTGACCGTGCCGTGATCCACTCCCGTCGGCACCGGGTGCAGGCCCGCCGCCTGCGCCAGGGCCATCACCGTTTCCGGGGGCGCGTCGGTGGCAATGTCGATATCGTTCACCGCCACCCCCAACAGCGCGTTGCGCACGCAGCCGCCGACAAACAGCGCCTTGTATCCGGCTTGTGAAAGCATGGCGCACACGGCCTGGGTTTCGGGCGCGGAGACCCAGGCGTCGGCGATCCGGGTCACGCGGCCATCCCTTCGGCCAGCCCCCGCAGAATCCGCGCCGTCGCGCCCCAGATGTAATAGGGGCCATAGGGAACAGTGTAATACTGCCGTTCCTGCCCGCGCCAAATCCGGGCCTCTATCGAAAACCGCGCCGGATCGGTCACATGCGCAAGCGGAACCGAAAAGACCTCATCCACCTCGCCCGCCTCGGGGATCGGCTCGAATGCGTCCCTGATAAACCCGATTACCGGCGTGATCAGAAACCCCGTGACGGTTTCATGGGTTTGCATCTGGCCCAGAACCTCTACCGATGCGGGCGGCAGGCCAACCTCTTCGGATGCCTCGCGCAGGGCGGCAGCCACCGGGCCGCTGTCCACCTCATCCTGCTTGCCGCCGGGAAAGGCGATCTGCCCCGGGTGATGCTTCAGGCGCGACGACCGCTTGGTCAGCAGCAGATCGAGCCCCGAAGCGCCCTCCTGAAATGCAACAAGCACCGCGGCCGGGCGCAAGGGGCGGCCCTCGGGCGGCGCATAGCCCGGGTTCAGATCAAAATCGGACGAGGCGCCGCCGGGCCGCGACAACACCCGCCTCAGCTGGTCGAGCGCGTCATTCCGCGTCGTCACCCGGCGTCTCCTCTGCCTCGAACCCCAGGGTTTTCGGATCAAGCTCGTAATGCGCGCCGCAGAACTGGCAATCAGCGGTGACAAGCCCGTCATCGGTTGTCATATGGCCAATGTCCTTCGCCGAATAGATCGACAGGCTCTGGCGCACGCGATCCTCTGAACAGGTGCAGCCAAAGGTGATCGGCTGCGCGTCGAACACCCGCGGCCGCTCTTCGTGGAACAGGCGGACCAAAAGATCGGTCGGATGCACCTTGGGGCCAACCAGTTCGATCTCTTCGACCGTATCAAGCAGAAGGTTCGCGCGATTCCAGTTTTCTTCCTCTTCCCCGAAAAGCACATCATTGGCCTGCAGCAATCCGGCCTCGCCGCTGGCGCCATCGGTTGCCATCAGGGGTGAAGCCTCGGGCATATGCTGCAACATCACGCCGCCGGCGCGCCAATGTTCCTGTTCTCCCGGCTTTTGCGATCGGCCGAACGTCAGCTCGAACCGTGTCGGAAGCTGCTCGGATTGCACGAAATACGTCTCTGCACAGGCCGCAAGCGAGCCGCCGGCGATCGGCGTAATGCCCTGATACGGCACCATGCCGCGCCCCTGATCAATCAGAATCGCAAAGAACCCGCCGCCGATCTGCTCGAACGGGCGCCCCGTATCCACAAGCCGGTCGGCATCATAGCTGGCATAGGCGCGAATCCGGGCGGGCTGGCCATCGTCGGTCGGCCCGTAGTAATCGGTCGCGATCAGGCGGGCGGGCCCGTCGCCGCGAATCTGCAGCGATAGCTTCCAGCGCAGCTTGATGGTCTGGCCGATCAACGCGGTCAGAAGCGCCGCTTCCGCCACCAGTGCCTCGATCACGGGGGGATAGTTGTGCTGGGCCAGAACCTGATCCAACACCCCGTCCAAGCGGGCCACCCGGCCGCGAATATCGCTCCGGTCAAGCTGAAAGGGCAGGACTGTATCGTCCCAGGCGATTTGTGATCCGAGTGACATGGGGTTTCCTTGTGCGCCTGGCCTTGGCATACCGCGACTATATAGGCGGTACAACCGGCACACCAAGGGGGCGGCCATGATCAGACGATTCGGCGAGACGGTCGTGAAGGGCCAGAGCTATCAGATCCGCCACGGGGCCTATGCCATCCTGCCGCTCGGCGGATCGCTTCTTTTGACGCATCAGGCCGCACCGGTGCCCGAATTCCAGCTTCCCGGCGGCGGCATCGATCCAGGCGAATCGCCGCTTGCCGCGCTTCACCGCGAGGTGTTCGAAGAAACCGGCTGGCACATCGCACCGATGCGCCGCCTCGGCGCCTTTCGCCGCTTCACCTTCATGCCCGACTACAACATCTGGGCCGAAAAGCTGTGCCACATCTACCTGGCCCGCCCGATCCGCCCGCACGGCGCCCCGACGGAGCCGGCCCATACCGCCCTGTGGATGCCCGCCGAGCTGGCCACGGAAGAGCTCGGCAACGCCGGTGATCGGTATTTCGTTTCAGATTTTCTGCGCCGCGCGCGATAGTCCCTATTCCGGCCCCCCGTACTCCAGCAGCACCGCAGAGACATCATCCTTCAAGGGTTCGTCCTTGCGGCGCATGTTCAGCAGCCAGAAAAGTTCGTCCAGCACTTCGGGGCCGGTCGAGCTGGCGCCTGCGACGAGCATCTGTTTGAGCCCCTCTTCCTCGAGCATCCCGCCGGTTTCGCATTCGCTTTCGGTGAACCCGTCGGAATAGAGCAGAATACGGTCTCCTTCATAAAGCTGGATCTCAAAGCTCTGATACTCCACCCCCGGCAGCAGGCCGACGGGCGGGCCGCCATCGCCGACGAAATCGACGCTGCCATCGCGCCGCTGAACCGCCGGATAAGGATGGCCCGCCTGAACCATGCGCACCTTTCCCGTCATCAGATCCGCAATACCATAGGCCAGTGTGAAATATTCCTCGACGCCGTTGTCGGAAAGAAGCCGCTCGTTCAGGATATGCGCGACTTCCTGCGGTTGGCGCAGGGCAAAGAACCGATCGAACCGCTTCATCACCGCGATGTTCTGTTCCAGAAACCGCCCGCTCAGATAGCTCGCAAGGCGCGCTGTCATCAGCGCCGAAGTCACGCCATGGCCCGACACATCGATATTGTAGAACGCCAGCCGGTTTGGCCCCGGCGAAAACACCCCGACGAGATCGCCGCCGACATGTCCGCAGGGCTTCATCAGCATTGAAACGGTCGTTTTTCCGAATCGGTTCATTCGCTCGGGCAGCAGTGATTCCTGAATTTTGCGGGCCTGCATCAGGTCACGGTCCACCGTGTCATACAGCCCCTGAAGCTCGTCCAGCGCGGCGCTGATCATCTGATTCTTCTCGTTCAGCGCATTCTGCATGCCCAGAATCCGCCGCCCCGCCGACAGCCGTGCGCGCAGCTCGTTCGCGTTGACCGGCTTGGTCAGGAAATCATCGGCCCCCACTTCCAGCCCGTGCACGATCTCGCCGGTTTCGGATTTGGACGTCAGCAGGATGAAATAGACATAGTCGGCCTTCTCCAGCGCCCGGAAGCGGGTGCAGAATTCCAGCCCGGTCAGCCCCGGCATCATCCAGTCACTTATGATGAAATCCACGTTGCGCCTGTGGCAGATTTCAAGCGCCTCGTTCCCCGATGCGGCCTCTGTCACGGCATATCCCCATCGTTCAAGAAGAAGCCGCAGGATGCGCCGCTGGACACGGCTGTCATCGACCAGAAGAACGGCACCTGCGGTCCCCTGTTCGGCACTGGCATCAGGCTGTACCGGGTTTTCAGCAAGCGCTTTCAAATTCACACCTTCCTCAATGCTCTGGGCACAGCGGTACACGCAGCGCACTTAAGAAGAGGTGAAAATTAAGCTTCTATCCAATTCGCCGGCATGACTCATCACTTGTTAAGTTCGCTGATCTAGCGTTCTCGCAAGGGCAGGATCAGGCAGGAAAGCAGTGATGATTGATTGGAACCGCATAAAGGAATTACAGGGCGAGGTCGGAACAGAGGCTTTTGCCGAAGTCGTGGAGCTTTTCCTCGAAGAGGTGGAAGAGGGGATCGGGCGTCTTCCCCGCGCCTCCTCGACCGCCAGCCTGCAGGAAGAGCTGCATTTCCTCAAGGGCTCGGCGCTCAACCTGGGGTTCCGGCAGTTCGCGCAGCTTTGCCATGAAGAGGAACAGGCCGCCGCCACAAGGGGCCCGGCCGCGGTTGATCGCGTCGCGCTCACCGATTGCTACCAGCGTTCGAAGGAAACATTTTCGGCGCGGCTGGCCCGCCTTGGCGCCGCCGCCTGAACGCCCGGCCCTTGCCCGCCCGGCAAAAACCCAATAAACGCCGCCGGAACCCTTCCTGAACCAAAGGCGTCTTGCGCATGTCTGCCCCCAAGAAAGTCGTCCTGGCCTATTCCGGTGGCCTTGACACGTCCATCATCCTGAAATGGCTGCAAACCGAATATGGCTGCGAGGTCGTGACCTTCACCGCCGATCTCGGTCAGGGGGAAGAACTGGAACCTGCCCGCAAAAAGGCCGAGATGATGGGCGCCTCGGATATTTTCATCGAGGATCTGCGCGAGGAATTCGTGCGCGATTTCGTCTTTCCGATGTTCCGCGCCAACGCGCTTTACGAAGGGCTGTACCTGCTCGGCACCTCTATCGCACGGCCGCTGATCTCCAAGCGCCTGATCGAGATCGCCGAGGCGACCGGCGCCGATGCCGTGGCCCATGGCGCCACCGGCAAAGGCAACGATCAGGTGCGCTTCGAGTTGAGCGCCTATGCCCTGAACCCCGATATCAAGGTGATTGCCCCCTGGCGCGAATGGGATCTGACATCGCGCACCAAGCTTCTGGAATTCGCAGAGCTGAACCAGATCCCCGTCGCCAAGGACAAGCGCGGCGAGGCACCGTTCAGCGTCGACGCCAACCTTCTGCACACCTCGTCCGAGGGCAAGGTGCTGGAAGACCCCGCACAGGACGCGCCCGACTACGTCTATCAGCGCACCGTCAATCCCGAAGATGCGCCGAACGAACCGGAGTTCGTCGAAATCGGGTTTGAAAAGGGCGATGCGATCAGCATCAACGGCCAGGCCATGAGCCCCGCCACCCTGCTGACCAAGCTCAACGAACTGGGCGGCAAACACGGCATCGGCCGGCTGGATCTGGTCGAAGGCCGGTTCGTGGGCATGAAATCCCGCGGCATCTATGAAACGCCCGGCGGCACTCTCCTGCTCGAGGCGCATCGCGGGATCGAGCAGATTACGCTCGACCGTGGCGCGGCGCATCTGAAAGACCAGATCATGCCGCAATATGCCGAGCTGATCTACAACGGCTTCTGGTTCAGCCCCGAGCGCGAAATGCTGCAGGCGCTGATCGACAAGAGCCAGGAACATGTCACCGGCACCGTCCGGCTCAAACTTTACAAGGGCCTGGCCCGCACCGTCGGCCGGTGGTCGGATCAGTCGCTCTATTCCGAAGAGCATGTGACCTTCGAGGATGACGCCGGCGCCTATGATCAGAAAGACGCGGCGGGCTTTATCAAGCTCAACGCCCTGCGCCTGCGCCTTATCGCGATGCGCAACCGCCGGCTCAAGGGCTGACGTTGCCGCCCGGCCCGCAGAACACGGGCCGGGCCACGCTTGCGCGCGTTACTGCGCGCTGACCACGGCCATCACCAGCTTGCCGTCAACCTTCACCGGGCCATCCTCTTTCGCACCCAGCGTATATTCGAAGATGCCGGTCTTCATGCCGCCCTCTTCGCCGTGAAGCATCAGCATCAGCCTTTCACCCGGCTTCACCTCTTCGGTCAGAATGGCCGCGACATCCGTATTCTCGCCCTTCATCAGCGGTGCATGGCCGACGACCGGGCCGGGCTTCATCTCGTCGCCGGTGCGATGCACCACCAGCCAGCCATTGGCCGGGGCGACGACGGAACCGGCAACAACGGTGCCGCCGGAAACATCCTGATCCATCGCATCCACATTCAGCATCATATGCCCGCCCGCAAAGGCGGAACCGGCGAACAGGGAAAAGGCGGCGGCGTAAACGGTTTTCATAACAAACTCCCGTGGTTTCACATGACAGGCCGGATGACCCATCTGTGCAAAGACACGGACGCAGCAGCCACAGAGTTTCACCGCACCCCCGAAACAGGCGAAATGTTACAGCCGTTCGAAGCTTCGTGACCTCACGCGCTTGTCAGTACCGCTTGCACCCTTGCCGGCCCTAGGTTGCAGCAGACCAACCCAAGGAGGGCGACATGCCTCAGACATTGCAGAACCTGAAAACCCTGACGCTGATGCTCGCCATCCTGTTCGGCGTCAGCGTGAATTGCAGCACGGCCAAGGCCGCGACGCTGGAAAAAGCCGTTCTGGCCGGCGGCTGCTTCTGGTGTGTCGAGGCCGATTTCGAGAAAGTGCCGGGGGTGAAAGAGGTGGTCTCCGGCTTTACCGGCGGCACTGTCGCCAACCCGTCCTACAAACAGGTCGTAAGGGGCGGCACCGGCCATTTCGAAGCGGTCGAGATTACCTATGACCCCGAAGCGGTCAGCTATGACACGCTTCTGAGCCTCTTCTTCCGCAGCGTCGACCCGACCGATGCCTACGGGCAGTTTTGCGACAAGGGAGACAGTTACAGAACCGCGATTTTCGTCTCTGATCCGGCCGAAAAGGATATTGCCCAACAAGCCAGGGCAAATGCCGAAGCCGCGTTGGGCAAGCCGATCGTGACCCCGATCCTGCCCGCCGGGCCGTTCTATCCCGCCGAAAGCTATCATCAGGATTACTACAAGAAGGACGATCTTATCCTGACCCGGTTCGGCCCCAAAACCAAGGCCGAAGCCTACAAGCGCTATCGCGACGCCTGCGGCCGGGATCAGCGCGTGCGCCAGCTTTGGGGCAGCGCGGCGGCCTTTGCCGGATCGTGATCAGGCGCGGCCGAGAAAGGCCAGAACCTCATCGCGCGGCGGCATCGCATCGGCGGTGCCGGGCCGGCTGACCTGAAGCGCGGCGGCGGCGGCGCCGTAACGCAGCGCCTCTTCACGGCCCATCCCGAGGTCAAGACAGGCCGCGACCGAGCCGATAAAGCAATCCCCTGCCCCGGTCGTATCCACGGCCTCGACCGCAAAGGCGGGAATCTCCACAGTCTCTCCGCCACGCACCGCCCAGCTTGCCCCCCTGGCGCCGCGCGTGACGATCATGTCGGGCAACATCCGCCCGCCCAGCGTATCCGAGAGTTGCGCGGCCTCGACCTCGTTCAGAACCAGGATCGTGGTCAGCGGCAGCATCTGTTTCACCGCCTCCGCCTGAAACGGGGCCGCCGAATAGATCACCCGCATCCCGCAGGCGCCCGCCCTCTGCGCGGCGCTCAGCTGACAGGTGGTTTCGTTCTGCAAAAGCAGCGTATCGCCGGGGCCGGCATCGGCCAGCGCGGCGCCGATCCGCGCCTCATCCTGCAGCGCATTCGCCCCGGCCAGCAGGACGATCATGTTTTCGCCCTGCGGGTCCACATTGATGATCGCATGCGCGGTGGGCCCGCCAACCTCGGCCACATGCGCCACGTCCACGCCGAAGCCGCGCAACCGCTCAACGGCCCAGCGCCCATCCGCGCCGACGGCCCCGATATGCCGGACCTCGGCCCCGGCAAGCCGCGCCGCAACCGACTGGTTCGCGCCCTTGCCGCCCAGCCCGACGCGATGCGCTGTGGCGGCGATCGTCTCTCCTCCGGCCGGCAGATGCGGCACGTCGTAAACGTAATCCGCATTGATCGAACCGAGGTTATAGATGGTCATCTCATCCCACCTTCGATGCGGCCAGAAGCGCCATGTTCAGGATGTCATTCACTGTCGACACTGTCGAACACACCTGAATCGGCTTGTCGACGCCCGCAAGGATCGGCCCGATGACGGTAGCCCCTGCCATCTCCTGCATCAGCTTGACAGAGATCGAGGCCGAGTGCCGCGCCGGCACCACCAGTACATTCGCCGGCCCCGACAGGCGCGAAAACGGGTATTTCGCCATCGCATCCACGTTCAGCGCAACGTCGACGGCCATCTCGCCCTCATACTCGAAATCGACGTCGCGCTCGTCCAGCACCAGCGGCGCCAGATGCATTTTCGTCGCCCGCTCGCTGACGGGATAGCCGAAGGTGGAGAAGCTGACAAAGGCAACGCGCGGTTCCAGCCCCAAGCCACGGGCCACGCCTGCCGCGCGTTCCGCGATATTGGCCAGATCCTGTTCATCAGGCCATTCGTGCACCAGCGTATCGGCGATCAGCACGATGCGCCCCTTGTGCAACAGCGCCGTCACGCCGACCGCGCCATCCTCGGCCCGGGCATCGAACACGTGATTGATCAACTCCATCACCTGCGCCGATTTGCGCGTCGCACCCGTAACCATCCCGTCACCATGACCATGGGCCAGCATCAGTGCCGAAAACACGTGCCTGTCCCGCGCGGCAAGCCTGTGGCTGTCGACCATGTCGAACCCGTCGCGCTGCAGGCGCTTGTACAGGAAATCCTTGTAGGCATTCAGATGGCGGGTCTTGGCGGCGTTCACCACCTCCAGCTCGCGATAGGCATCGCCCAGCCCGGCCGCTTCCAGCCGCAACCGGACATCCGCCTCACGCCCGACGACAAGCGCCTTGCCATAGCCGGAGCGCTGATAGTTCACCGCCGCGCGCAGTACACGTTCATCATCGCCTTCGGTAAAGATCATCCGCGCCTGCGCCGCGCGGGCCCGCGCCGAAATACCGCGAAGCACCGAAGCGGTCGGATCCATCCGCGCCTTCAGCGTCTGCTCGTAGCCTTCCATATCGATGATCGGCCGCCGCGCCACGCCCGTGTCCATCCCGGCCCGCGCCACCGCCGGCGGGATCACGTGGATCAACCGCGGATCGAACGGCGTGGGGATGATATAGTCCCGCCCGAAGCTCAGCTTCTGCCCATAGGCCACCGCAACCTCATCCGGCACGTCTTCGCGGGCCAGCTTGGCCAATGCCTCGGCGCAGGCGATTTTCATTTCGTCGTTGATCGCCCGCGCGTGAATATCGAGCGCGCCGCGGAACAGATACGGAAAGCCCAGAACGTTGTTCACCTGATTGGGATAGTCGGAACGCCCGGTGGCAACGATCGCATCCGCCCGCACCGCATGCGCCTCTTCCGGCGTAATCTCGGGGTCGGGGTTGGCCATGGCGAAGATCACCGGGTTATCCGCCATCGAGGCCACCATCTCCGCCGTCACCGCGCCCTTGGCCGACACGCCAAGAAACACGTCCGCCCCCTTCATCGCATCTTCCAGCGCGCGCGCGCCCGTCTTGGCCGCATGGGCCGATTTCCACTGGTTCATACCCTCGGTACGGCCCTGAAAAATAACGCCTTTCGTATCGCACATGATGCAGCTGTCATGCCTGGCGCCCATCGCCTTGATCAGTTCGAGGCAGGCAATGCCCGCAGCACCGGCGCCGTTCAGCACGATGCGGCAATCCTCGATCTTCTTGCCAGACAGGTGCAGCGCGTTGATCAGCCCCGCGGCGCAGATAACCGCTGTGCCATGCTGATCGTCATGGAAGACGGGGATATCCATCTCTTCCTTCAGGCGCTGCTCGATGATGAAACATTCGGGCGCCTTGATGTCTTCCAGATTGATCCCGCCAAAGCTGGGGCCCATCAGGCGCACCGCCTTGATGATCTCTTCGGGATCTTCGGTATCCAGCTCGATGTCGATGGCGTTGACGTCGGCGAAACGCTTGAACAGAACCGCCTTGCCCTCCATCACCGGCTTGGAGGCAAGCGCGCCCAGATTGCCCAGCCCCAGGATCGCGGTGCCGTTGGAAATCACCGCCACCATGTTGCCCTTGACCGTATAATCATAGGCGGTCTCGGGGTTCTCGGCGATGGCCTCGACCGGAACGGCGACACCGGGCGAATAGGCAAGCGAAAGATCGCGCTGGGTGGTCATCGCGGTGGTTGCCACAACCTCATATTTCCCCGGCGTGGGATCGAGGTGATAGGCAAGCGCCTCTTCGCTGGTGATCTTGTTCTTGGTCGACATCGCGCCCGTCTCCTCCGCTCAGGTCACAGCGTCTTAGCGCCCTGCGGCAGCCGCCTCAACAAAAGATCGAATTCCGCCTTTCGCACATTTTGCGCGATTTGTATGGTCAACCCTACCAAACAGCCGAGGGATTTCGTGACAACCGTCAGCACAGCCGTAACGCCGATGATGGCGCAGTTCATGGAAATCAAGGAGGCGCACAAAGACGCGCTTCTGTTTTACCGCATGGGCGATTTCTACGAGATGTTCTTTGAAGATGCGGTCGCGGCGGCAGAGGCGCTGGATATCGCGCTGACCAAACGCGGCAAGCATCTGGGCCAGGACATCCCGATGTGCGGCGTGCCGGTTCACTCCGCCGAGGGGTATCTGCTGACGCTGATCCGCAAAGGTTTTCGCGTTGCCGTCTGCGAACAGATGGAAGACCCGGCGGAGGCGAAAAAGCGGGGGTCTAAATCGGTGGTGAAACGCGGCGTTGTCCGGCTGGTGACGCCCGGCACGCTGACAGAGGAAAGCCTGCTGGAGGCGCGGCGCCACAACTTTCTGGCCGCTTTCGCCGAGGTGCGCGACGAAGCGGCGCTGGCCTGGGTCGATATCTCCACCGGCGCGTTCCGGGTGATGACCTGCCCGCCGGTGCGCCTGTCGCCGGAACTGGCCCGGCTGGGCCCGCGCGAGGTGGTCGTTTCCGAAGCGAAAGAGCGGGAACTGGCCGAAATAGTCTCTGAATCAGGGGCCGCGCTGACGCCGCTGGCCCGATCGGCCTTCGACAGTACCGCCGCGGAAAGCCGGCTGACCGGGCTGTTCGGTGTCGGCACGCTGGAAGCTTTCGGAAACTTCACCCGCGCCGAGATGTCGGCGATGGGCGCGATCGTCGAATATCTGGACATCACCCAGAAAGGCAGGTTGCCGCTTTTGCGCCCGCCGGTGCGCGAGGCCGCGTCGCGCACCGTACAGATCGACGCCGCGACCCGCCGCAACCTGGAACTGACGGCGAGCCTTTCGGGCGGGCGCGACGGCTCGCTTCTTTCGGCGATCGACCGCACCGTGACCGCCGCCGGGGGGCGGTTGCTGGAACGGCGCGTGTCCAGCCCGTCGCGCGATCTGCCGGTGATCCACGCGCGGCTGGACGCGGTACGTTTCATGACCGAACAACCCCGGTTGGCCGAGGCGCTGCGCGGGCATCTGCGCAAGGCGCCCGACATGGACCGCGCCCTTTCACGGCTGGGGCTTGATCGGGGCGGCCCGCGCGATCTGAGCGCCATTCGCAACGGGCTGGCCCAGGCCGCCGAGGTGGCGGCGGATCTGGCGGGCGCGGCGGCCCCGGCACTGATCGCGGAAACGGCCGGGGCGCTTGTGGGCCACGACGCCCTGCTGGATCTGCTGGACCAGGCGCTGGTCGCCGATCCGCCGCTTCTGGCGCGGGACGGCGGCTTTATCGCGCCGGGATATAACGCCGATCTGGACGAGGCCCGCACCCTGCGGGACGAAGGGCGCGGGGTGATTGCCCGGATGCAGGCGGACTATGCCGCGCTCACGGGTATTCAGGCGCTGAAGATCAAGCATAACAACGTGCTGGGCTATTTCATCGAAACCACCGCCACCCATGCCGAACGGATGCTGTCGGCCCCGCTGTCAGAGACCTTCATCCACCGGCAGACCACCGCCAATGCGGTGCGGTTCACCACCGTCGATCTTTCCGAGATGGAAACAAGGATTCTGAACGCGGGCGGGCGGGCGCTGGAGATCGAAAAGCGGCTCTATGAAAGCCTGAAAGCGGCTATTCTGGAAAATGCGGCCGGCATCGGGCAGGCCGCTGCCGCGCTGGCCGAGATCGACCTTGCCACCGCTTTCGCCGATCTGGCGCAGGGCGAAAACTGGTGCGAGCCGCAGGTCGACGAAAGCCGCGCCTTTCTGGTCGAGCGCGGGCGGCACCCGGTCGTCGAACGCGCGCTGCGCCGTCAGGGCGGCGCGCCCTTCATCGCCAATGACTGCGATCTGTCGGCACAAGACGAGAACGCCGCGATCTGGCTGCTGACGGGGCCGAACATGGCGGGTAAATCGACCTTCCTGCGCCAGAATGCCCTGATTGCCCTGCTGGCGTAGGCGGGCAGTTTCGTGCCGGCGCGCAAGGCCCTTATCGGGCTTGTTTCACAGCTGTTCAGCCGGGTGGGCGCGGCGGATGATCTGGCGCGCGGGCGATCGACCTTCATGGTGGAAATGGTGGAAACCGCCGCGATCCTGAATCAGGCCGATGACCGGGCGCTGGTCATCCTCGATGAGATCGGGCGCGGCACCGCCACCTATGACGGGCTGTCGATCGCCTGGGCCACGCTGGAACATCTGCATGACACCAACCGCTGCCGCGCCCTGTTCGCCACCCACTACCACGAGATGACCGCGCTGGCCGGCAAGCTCGACGGGGTCGAGAACGCGACCGTGGCGGTAAAGGAGTGGGAGGGCGATGTGATCTTCCTGCACGAGGTGCACAAAGGCGCGGCGGATCGGTCTTACGGTGTGCAGGTGGCCAAGCTGGCCGGATTGCCCCATGCGGTGGTGGAACGGGCGCGGATCGTGCTGGATGCGCTGGAAAAGGGCGAGCGTGAGGGCGGCACCGGAAAGAAGGCGCTGATTGACGATCTGCCGCTGTTCGCGGCCAGCCCGGCCCCCGCGCCGAAACCAGCGCCAAACGCAGCCTCGGCGGCCGAAGAAAAGCTCGCCGGGATCCATCCCGACGAGCTGACGCCGAAAGAGGCGCTGAACCTGATCTATGAGCTCAAGGCGCTGAGCGCCCCCGATTAACCGGGGGTGGAGGAGACGCCCACCTGCGCCGGCCGCAGCAGGCGATCGTGCAGCATGAAGCCTTCGGTCATCACCTGGATGATCTCTCCCGCCTTGGTATCGGGCACCGGCGCTTCGAACATCGCCTGATGAAGCTGCGGATCAAAGGCGTCGCCCACCGCGGGCGCGATCGGGGTGATGCCGTGCTTGGCAAACACGTTCCGAAGCTCTCGCAGGGTCAGTTCCACGCCTTCGATCAAAGGCTTGTTGGCGGCGCGCTGTTCTTCGGTCGCAACCTCGAGCGCGCGGGTCAGATTGTCGAACACCGGCAGCATGTCGCGTGCCAGCTTGGAGCCGCCATATTGCTCGGCCTCGCGCCGGTCCCGCTCGCCACGTTTGCGGGTGTTTTCCACATCCGCCAGCGCCCGCATGAACCGGTCGCGCAGATCGTCACGCTCGGCGCGCAACTCTTCCAGCTCGTCAACCGGTTCGGGTTCGATCCCCTCAAACGGTTCCGCGCCTTCGGCGAACCCGTTTTCCGGTTCCAAACACTCGTCTTTCTTTGCTTCTGCCATCTTCTACCCCTTGCCCCGGTCGGAAATCAATTTTCCAACCAGTTGAGCCGTGTAGTCCACGATCGGGACAATGCGGCCATAGTTCAGCCGCGTCGGACCAATCACACCCACGGCACCAATAATCTTACGGTCAGCGTTCATATATGGAGAGACCACCAAAGAGGAACCCGAAAGTGAAAAAAGCTTGTTCTCCGAACCAATAAAAATGCGCACACCGTCGCCCTCTTCCGTCAGTTCCAGAAACTCTGCGATGTCCCGCTTGCGCTCCAGATCGTCAAAAAGGGAGCGGATACGTTCCAGCTCTTCGGCCTCCGCCGTTTCCTCGAGCAGATTCGACCGCCCGCGCACGATCAGCCTTTCATAGGGCTGGCCCTCGTTTTCCCAGATCGCCAGACCGCTTTCGACAAGATCGCGGGCCAGGCTGTCCAGCTCCTGCCGGCGGGCGGCGATCTCTGTTTCGATCACGCCGCGCAGCTCTGTCAGGGTGCGGCCCTCGGCCAGCGCGTTGAGAAAATTCGCCGCCTCCCGCATCGACGACGGGGTTTGCCCCAGCGGCGGCTGAAACACCCGGTTTTCCACATGCCCGTCGGCAAAGACCAGCACCACGAGCGCCCGTTCATGGCCCAGGCTGACGAATTCGATATGCCGGATCGGCGCCTCGTGCTTGGGCGTCAGCACAAGGCTGGCGCCATGCGTCACGCCCGACAGCGCGGATCCGACCCGATCCAGCAGGCTGCCGACATCGCCGTTGTTGTTGCCAAGCGTCGCATCGATCTTTTCGCGGTCGTCGATATCCAGATCCCGCACTTCCAGAAGCCCGTCGACGAACATCCGTAGCCCGAGCTGCGTGGGAATGCGGCCGGCCGACACATGCGGGCTGTCGAGCAGGCCCAGATACTCCAGATCCTGCATCACGTTGCGAATCGTGGCCGCGCTGACCTTTTCGTTCATCGTTCGGGTCAGAGAACGCGACCCGACCGGGCCACCGGATTCAAGATAGCCCTCGACCACGAGGCGAAACACCTCGCGGCTGCGCGCGTTCATCTCGTTCAGCATGTCCGAACCGTCACTCAACCGTCACGTCCCCTTGAAGCCCCGCCATTAAAGAGCATGCGCGACCGGCGTCAATCGGGCTTGCATCGCCCGGCCGGTCATGGGAGCAAGTCGCCAACCTACCGAAAGGAATTCCCGATGCGCCCCTCTGGCCGTGATGTAAGCGAAATGCGCCCGATTTCAATTGAAACCGGTGTGACAAAGCACGCCGAAGGCTCTTGCCTGATCCGCATGGGGGACACCCATGTGCTGTGCACCGCGTCGCTGGAAGAGCGTGTTCCGCCGTTTCTGAAAAACACCGGATTGGGCTGGGTTACTGCCGAATACGGGATGCTCCCGCGCTCGACCGGCACCCGGATGCGGC
Source organism: Actibacterium naphthalenivorans (assembly GCF_014196965.1). Lineage (GTDB taxonomy): Bacteria > Pseudomonadota > Alphaproteobacteria > Rhodobacterales > Rhodobacteraceae > Actibacterium_A > Actibacterium_A naphthalenivorans. Next base: position 1,423,923 of record NZ_JACIEQ010000001.1, read on the forward strand.
GCGAAGCCTCGGCCGGGAAACAGGGTGGCCGTACGGTGGAAATTCAGCGTCTTATCGGCCGCTCGCTGCGTGCCGGGGTGGATCGCGTGGCGCTGGGTGAACGGCAGATCACCGTGGATTGCGATGTCATCCAGGCCGATGGCGGCACCCGCTGCGCCTCGATCACCGGCGGCTGGGTCGCGCTGCGGCTGGCCGTCAACAAGCTGATGAAGGCGGGTGATATCATCTCTGATCCGCTGTTCGATCACGTGGCCGCCATTTCCTGCGGCGTTTACGCCGGCCAGCCGGTGCTGGATCTGGACTATCCCGAAGACAGCGAAGCCGGGGTTGACGGTAACTTTGTGATGACCGGCGGGGGCCGCCTGATCGAAGTGCAGATGTCGGCAGAGGGCGCCACATTCTCTCGCGGTGAAATGGATGAACTGTTGGGGCTGGCCGAAAAGGGTGTGGCCGGGCTGGTCGCCGCCCAGAAAGCCGCCGTGGAAGGGTAGCAGGATGCGCAGGTTCGAGGGTGAAAAGCTTCTGGTCGCGACCCATAACAAGGGCAAGCTGGAAGAGATCGCGCATCTGCTGGAGCCCTACAACATCACCGTGATCTCTGCCGGTGAGCTGGGGCTGGACGAACCCGCAGAAACCGAAGAGACCTTTGTGGGCAATGCCCGGATCAAGGCCCATGCGGCGGCGAAGGCCACGGGCCTGCCCGCGCTGGCCGATGACAGCGGCATCGAGATCGACGGGCTGAACGGCGCGCCGGGCGTGCATACCGCCGACTGGGCCGAAACGCCCCAGGGCCGCGATTTCGAAATGGCCATGACGAAAACATGGGAAAAGCTGGAGGCCGCAAACGCCCCCTACCCCCGCACAGCACGGTTTTGCTGCACCTTCGTCCTGGCCTGGCCCGACGGGCATGACGAGGTGTTCGAAGGCCAGATGCCGGGCCAGATCGTCTGGCCGATGCGCGGCGAGATGGGCCATGGCTATGACCCGATCTTTCAACCCGATGGCTTCGACACCACATTCGGAGAGATGAGCCGCTGGGAAAAGAACAAGATCAGCCACCGCGCGAAAGCGTTTGAAAAACTCGTGAGGGTCTTTGGCAACTGAAGATTGGCGCAACGGGGGCTTTGGGCTCTATATCCACTGGCCCTTCTGTCAGGCAAAATGCCCCTATTGCGATTTCAACTCGCATGTCGTGGCCTCGATCGACCAGAAGCGCTGGCAGCGCGCCTATTTGTCCGAAATCGCCCGCGTCGGGGCTGAAACCGAAGGCCGGGTGCTGAATTCGGTGTTCTTCGGCGGCGGCACGCCCAGCCTGATGGAGCCCGCCCTTGTCGCCGCGATCCTCGACAAGGTGCGCGCCACCTGGCCCCAGGCCAATGATCTTGAGGTAACGCTCGAGGCGAACCCCACATCTGTCGAGGCCGGGCGGTTCGCCGGATACCGCGAGGCGGGCGTCAACCGCGTGTCGCTTGGCGTTCAATCGCTGAACGATGATGATCTGCGGCGGCTCGGCCGGTTGCACAGCGTGGCCGAGGCCCGCGCGGCGTTTGACATCGCGCGGAACACGTTCGACAGGCTGAGCTTTGATCTGATCTACGCGCGGCAGGACCAGAGCCTCGCCGCATGGCGATCCGAATTGACCGAAGCGCTTTGCATGGCGAACGATCACCTGTCGCTCTACCAGCTGACCATCGAAGAGGGCACGGCCTTTGGGGATCGCTATGCCCGCGGCAAGCTTCCGGGCCTGCCGGACGAAGACAACGCCGGCGATATGTATTTCCTGACGCAAGAGTTGTGCGAGGCCGCCGGTATGCCGGCCTATGAGGTCTCTAACCACGCCAAACCCGGCGCGGAATCACGGCACAACCTGATTTACTGGCGCTATGGCGATTATGCCGGGATCGGCCCCGGCGCGCATGGGCGGCTGACGCTTGGCGGGCGCCGCTTCGCCACCGAAACCCCGCTGCAGCCCGGCGCTTGGATGGACGCCGTGGAAAATCGGGGAAGGGGCGAGAGCCTGCGCGCGCCCCTGCCCTTGAAAGATCAGGGATCGGAATATGTTATGATGGGGCTTCGGTTGAACGAAGGCATCAGCCTGAGCCGCTACGAGACACTGACCGGCGAACCGCTTAACGATAATAAAATCAATATGTTGAAGGAAATCGAGATGGTAGAGATCCGCGGCGACATCCTTCGCACCACATCTTCGGGCCGCGCGGTTTTGAACGCGATTCTGCGCGACCTGTTGCCGGAGTAAGCGAAGATGCGGCTGCTCTGGCTTCTGTTCGGCCTCTTGTCGCTTGGGCTCGCTGTGATCGGCGCCGCGCTGCCCCTGCTGCCGACCGTTCCGTTTCTTCTTCTGGCAACGTTCTCTTTCGCGCGCTCGTCCGAGCGGCTGCATCACTGGCTTTTGTCGCACCCGGCCTTCGGGCAACAGATCATGGATTGGCAGGAACGCGGCGCCATCCGCAGGTCGGTGAAATGGCTCGCCAGCCTCTCTATCATGGGGTCATTCGGGATCGCATTGTTTCTGGGCCTGAGGCCGACGCTGCTGGTGATTCAGGCCACCACGCTGGCCGCAGTCACCGTTTTCATCTGGACACGTCCAGAGGCGTAGCGCTGAGCACGCGGCAAAGCTCGTCCAGCTCTTCCAGCGTTTTGTAGCGGATCACCATCGCGCCGGATTCCTGACCCTCGGGATGATCAATCTCGACCTTCATGCCCAGATTTGCGGAAAGATCCTGCTCCAGCGCGCGGGTGTCGGCATCCTTTTCCCCCATCGGCGCGCTGACCGGCCTGGGCGATGACGTTTTCGGCCCCTTGGCCAGCTTTTCCGTCTCGCGCACGGACAGGCCCTTGGCGATCACCTCGCGCGCCAGCGCGGCGGGATCGCCCGTCGTGATCAGCGCGCGCGCGTGGCCAGCCGAAATCCGGCCTTCGCGCAGATGCTCTTGCACCTCTTCGGGCAGTTGCAACAGGCGCATCAGGTTGGCGATATGGCTGCGGCTCTTGCTCAGCGCCTCGGCCAGTTTTTCCTGGGTATGGCCGAACCGATCCATCAACTGGCGATAGCCCTGCGCCTCTTCCACCGGGTTCAGATCGGCCCGCTGGATGTTTTCGATGATCGCAACCTCGAGCACTTCGGTATCATCCAGATCGCGAATGATCACCGGCACCTCATGAAGCTGCGCCATCTGCGAGGCGCGCCAGCGGCGTTCCCCCGCGACAATCTCGAAGTTTCCGGCCTGGCGTTTGCTTTCGCGCACGATCAGCGGCTGGATCACCCCCTTCTCGCGAATCGAGGCGGCAAGCTCTCCCAGTGCTTCTTGCGAAAACCTGCGGCGGGGCTGATCGGGATTCGGCTCCAGCTTTTCGATCGGCACGATCAAATCCGACCGGCGCGGCTGCGCATCATCCACCGCCACTTGCGGCGCCATGTTCACATCGGCCATCAGGGCCGACAGCCCGCGCCCCAAACCCCGTTTCTCCGGTTTCCTGCTCATCCCGTGTCTTCCTTTTTATGCGCTTACCGGCTCGGCCCGTTTCAGCATCTCGCGCACAAGGCTGCGATAGGCCTCGGCCCCGCGCGAGGTGGTATCGTAATCCAGCACCGGCATCGCATAGGATGGCGCCTCGCTGACCCTCACATTGCGCGGGATCACGGTATCGAACACCAGCTCCCCCAGATATTGGCGCGCGTCGTTTTCCACCTGTTGCGACAGGTTATTGCGCTTGTCATACATCGTCAGCACGACGCCCTCGATGCGCAAGCCCGGATTCGCGGTCTGGCGCAATTCGCGGATCGTGAGCATCAACTGCGACAACCCCTCGAGCGCGAAAAATTCGCTCTGCAGCGGCACCAGAATGGAATGCGCCGCGACCATCGCGTTGACCGTCAGCAGGCTGAGCGACGGCGGACAGTCGATCAGGATATAATCAAACCCGTAACCTTCCATCGCGGGTTGGCGCAGTGCGTCATGCAGCAGGAAACTCCGCTTTTCATTCGCCACAAGCTCGATATCCGCAGAGCTGAGATCGGTGGTTGCCGGGGCTATCAACAGCCCTTCGACATTCGTGGCGCGGATCACCTCGTTCAGCGGGGCGTCCTCCATCAGCAGGTCATATGTTGTGCGCGCCCGCTGCGTTGGATCAATGCCCAACCCGGTGGAGGCGTTGCCCTGCGGATCAATATCCACGATCAGAACGGTCAGCCCCGCCTCGGCCATCGCCGCCGCAAGGTTGATGGCCGTCGTCGTTTTCCCGACGCCGCCCTTCTGGTTGGCGATCGCAATGATCTTTGGGGCCCCTGTGCGCGTCGGATCAGACATGGGAAAGCTCTCCGATGGTGAGGATGACCGCATCGGGCGCGGTGCGGCTTGCTGTTTTCTGAACGTCAAAGCGCCAGGAGGCAAGCGCCTCCTGTATTTCCGCCGTATGGTTTGCGCCCTTGAGGAAAATCGCCACGCCGCCCGGCGCGAGATGCCGTGCGGCATAGCCAAGCAGAACAGACAGCGAGGCCAGCGCGCGCGCGGAAACCACATCGGCGGCAAGTGGCGAAACATCTTCGATTCGCCTGGCGATGATGGTCATCGGTACGCCGAGCTCGCGCGCTACGGTTCTCAGGAAAATCGCCTTGCGCTGATCGCTTTCCACCAGCGTGAGTCGCATCTCTGGCGCGCGCTCTGCGGCGAGGATGGCAACGACCGCCCCCGGAAATCCGCCGCCGCTGCCCAGATCAACCCAATGACGCGCGCCCTGCGGCGCCAGATCGAAAATCTGCGCCGAATCGGCGATATGGCGGGACCACGCGTTTTCCAGCGTGGATCTGGCGACAAGGTTGATCGCCGGGTTCCATTTTTTCAAAAGCGCCACATAGGCGGTCAGCCGGTCCAGTGTTTCACGTGAAACATTCAGATCCGCCCCGGCCAGATCGCTCATGCGGATTTCCGCTCCGCCAGACGCAACCGCGCGAGGATCAGCGTCAGCGCCGCCGGCGTCATTCCGTCAACACGCCCCGCCTGCCCCAGCGTCGCCGGGCGCACGCGCGAAAGCTTGGCCTTCAGCTCATTGGACAGGCCGTTCAGCGCGTCGTAATCGAAATCCGCCGGGATTGCCTGCGCCTCGTCCCGCTTCATCGCGGCGACGTCCTGTTGCTGCCGCTTGATGTAATTCGCGTAGAGCGCGTCCCGCTCCACCTGCGCGCGGATGTCGGCGGGCACATCGGAAAGCGCAGGCTCCAGCGCGATGACATCGTCGAAGCCTACATCCGGAAAGGCCAGCAGATCGAACCCCGATCGCCGGTTGCCATCGGCGCTGATGCGGATGCCCGCCGCGCCGATCTGCCCGGGTGTCAGCGACATCGCATCCAGCCGGGTGCGCGCGGCACCGATCTTTTCCATCTTCTCGGCAAAGACGCGGGCGCGCGTGGCCCCCACGCATCCAAGCTCCAGCCCCAAAGGCGTCAGCCGCTGATCGGCGTTATCGGCGCGCAGCGACAGGCGGAATTCGGCGCGTGAGGTGAACATGCGATAGGGTTCCGTCACGCCGCGGGTCACCAGATCGTCGATCATCACGCCGATATAGCTGTCCGTCCGGCTGAACAGAACCGGCGCGTCGCCCAGGGCGGCGCGCGCCGCATTCAGCCCGGCGACCAGCCCCTGGGCGGCGGCCTCTTCATATCCGGTTGTGCCGTTGATCTGCCCGGCCAGATAAAGCCCGGGCACATCCCGCACCTGAAGCGTCGCCAACAGGGCGCGGGGATCGACGTAATCATATTCGATCGCATAGCCGGGCTGCAGGATATCCGCTGTCTCCAGCCCCCGGATCGAGTGCACGTAATCCGCCTGCACATCGACCGGCAGAGAGGTGGAAATCCCGTTCGGGTACACCGTGTGATCGTCGAGCCCCTCAGGTTCCAGAAAGATCTGATGCGAGGTTTTATCGGCGAACCGCACGATCTTGTCCTCGATCGAGGGGCAATAGCGCGGGCCGACGCCTTCGATATGCCCGCCATACATCGCCGAGCGGCTCAGGTTGCCGCGAATGATCTCATGCGTTTTTTCATTCGTATGGGTGATGCCACAGGCGATCTGCCGCGCGACTGGCGCGGTGGAGAGGAACGAAAACAACACCGGGTCATCGTCGCCCGGCTGGGTTTCCAGCGCGGCCCAGTCGATCGTCCGCCCGTCGAGCCGCGGCGGCGTGCCGGTTTTCAACCGGCCGAGGGGAAGGCCGAAGCCATCGATCCGCTCGGCCAGCTTGACCGATGGCCTGTCGCCCATCCGCCCGCCCGGCCGCTGCACATCGCCAATATGGATGACGCCGCGCAGGAAGGTGCCGGTGGTCAGAACCACCGCGCCCGTCGTCAGCTCTGACCCGTCATCGAGGGCGACGCCGGTCACCGTGTCGCGCTGCATCAGAAGGTCGGTCGCCTCGCCCTCGATCACCGTCAGATTGGGCGTTGCGGCGATGAAGCCCTGCATGGCCTCGCGGTAAAGCTTGCGGTCGGCCTGCGCGCGGGGCCCCTGCACCGCCGGGCCCTTGCGCCGGTTCAGCAGGCGAAACTGGATACCGGCGCGGTCGGCGGCCTGGCCCATCAGGCCATCCATCGCATCCACTTCGCGCACCAGATGGCCTTTGCCAAGCCCCCCGATCGCCGGGTTGCAGGACATCACGCCAATGCCATCGCGGCGCAGTGTGATCAGCGCAGTGCGCGCACCAAGGCGGGCCGCCGCATGGGCCGCATCCGCACCGGCGTGACCGCCGCCAATCACCACAACGTCAAAGTCGCGATGTTTCACGTGAAACACTCCTTACTTACCCACACAGAAGCTCGAGAAAATCTCATCGAGGATATGTTCTACATCCACCCGCCCCACGAGGGAATCCAACGCCCGGATGGCGCCCCGGATCTCCTCTGCGGCAAGCTCCGCGCTGTCCTCTCCCCTCCATACCTGATTCCGTGCCCGGGCAATAGAGGAGAGCGCGCCGAGAATCGCCAACCTGTGACGTTCCCGCGTCGCCGTCGCCGCCCGCGCCGCGCGGGTTTCCAGCCGAGAGGTAATGGCGGCGATCAGCTCTGCAACCCCCGCCCCGGTTTTTCCCGACACGGCTGGCGCGTCCGTGCGGTGCAGATCGGCCTTGCCCTGCAGCACGATATCCTCCGCCTCTGGCGCAAGGCCGAGGGTGGAGCCGTTCGAATCCAAAAGGAACACCCGAAGATCCGCCGCCAAAGCCCGCTGCCTGGCCCGATCAATACCGATACCCTCGACCACATCATCGGTTTCGCGCAGCCCGGCGGTATCCAGCACGGTCACCGGCAACCCGCCAAGATCCATCCGCACTTCGATCACATCGCGGGTGGTGCCCGCGTATTCCGAGGTTATCGCCGCCTCGCGCCCGGCCAACGCGTTCAGAAGCGTGGATTTACCCGCGTTCGGCGGGCCGACGATGGCCACCTCGAACCCGTCGCGGATGCGTTCGGCGGCGGAAACCCCCTCTGCCTCGCGCGTCAGATCAGCCTCGACCCTGTCGAGCAGCTCCAGCACCTCGGGCGAGACATCGACGGGAACCTCTTCATCTGCGAAATCAATCGTCGCTTCGAGCAGCGCCGCCGCGCGGATGAGATCGGCGCGCCACGCCTCCGCCCGCACACCGATCGCGCCCGACAGAACCCGCAGCGCCTGACGCCGCTGCGCCTCGGTCTCGGCCTCGATCAGATCGGAAAGCCCTTCGACCTGCGTCAGGTCCAGCCGCTCGTTTTCCAGCGCGCGGCGGGTAAACTCGCCCGGCTCCGCCAGACGCAAACCCTCGATCTCGGAAAGCGCGTGCAATACGGCGCTGACGGTCGCGGGGCTGCCGTGGGTGTGAAGCTCCGCCACCTCTTCGCCGGTGAAGCTCGCCCCGGCTTCGAACCACAGCACCAGCGCCTCGTCCAGCAGCGTACCGTCGGCCCCGTGCAGCTTGCGCACCGCCGCAACCCGCGGTTCGGGCAGGCGGGCGCCAAGCGCCATCACGGCCGTCCGCGCATCGGGCCCGGACAGGCGGATGACGGCCACCCCGGCCTTGCCGCGCGCCGTTGCAAGGGCATAAATCGTGTCCACCGCAAAACCCCTTTGACGGGCGACCCGTCAGGTGTTCATGGAGTCGAAGAATTCCGCGTTGCTTTTGGTTTGTTTCAGCTTGGAAATCAGGAACTCGATCGCATCCGTCGTGCCCATCGGGTTGAGGATCCGGCGCAGAACAAAGGTCTTTTGCAGATCGCCCTTGTCCACCAGAAGCTCTTCTTTCCGGGTGCCCGACTTGAGGATATCCATCGCCGGGAACACCCGCTTGTCGGCCACCTTGCGGTCCAGCACGATCTCGGAGTTGCCGGTGCCTTTGAATTCTTCAAAGATCACCTCGTCCATCCGGCTGCCGGTGTCGATCAGCGCGGTGGCGATGATGGTCAGGCTGCCGCCCTCTTCGATATTCCGCGCGGCACCGAAGAAACGCTTGGGCCGTTGCAGCGCGTTAGCATCGACGCCGCCGGTCAGAACCTTGCCGGACGACGGCACGACGGTGTTGTAGGCGCGGCCCAGGCGGGTGATCGAATCGAGCAGGATCACCACATCGCGCTTGTGCTCGACCAGGCGTTTGGCCTTTTCGATGACCATTTCGGAAACCGCCACATGGCGCGAGGCAGGTTCATCGAAGGTCGAGGAGATAACCTCGCCCTTCACGCTGCGCTGCATGTCCGTCACCTCTTCGGGGCGTTCATCGATCAGCAGGACGATCAGATAGCATTCCGGGTGGTTCTTCTCGATCGAGTTGGCGATGTTCTGAAGCAGAACCGTCTTACCCGTGCGCGGCGGCGCCACGATGAGCGAACGCTGGCCCTTGCCGATCGGCGCGACCAGATCGATGATCCGGGCCGAACGGTCCTTGATCGTCGGATCCTCGATTTCCATCTTCAGACGCTCGTCGGGATAGAGCGGCGTCAGGTTGTCGAAGTTGATCTTGTGCCGGGCTTTTTCCGGATCCTCGAAATTGATCTGCGTCACCTTGGTGATCGCGAAATAGCGCTCTGTCTCGCGCGGGGCCTGCATCACGCCTTCGACCGTGTCACCGGTGCGCAGGCTGTGCTGGCGGATCATCTCGGGCGACACATAGATGTCATCGGGGCCGGGCAGATAGTTCGCCTCGGGCGAGCGCAGGAAACCGAAGCCGTCCTGAAGCACCTCGAGCACGCCATCGCCGGAAATCTCCCACCCCTCTTCCGCGCGCTCCTTGAGGATGGAGAACATCATGTCTCCCTTGCGCATGGTCGAGGCGTTCTCGATCTCCAGCTCCTCGGCCATAGCGAGGAGATCCTTGGGGCTCTTGGCCTTAAGGTCGGACAGGTTGAGGCAATCTTGGGTCATGGAATAATGGAACTACGCTGTGACCCTGCGCAGTGATTGGCGGCAACGGGTCGGTCAAGTTTGGGAAATCGCGGGCAGGAACGCCCTTTCGGCGATGACATAAGGCCAGATGACCGCCGAGTCAACGAATTCAGAATTTAAGGACCACGGAAAAAACGATCACCAGCATCAAAAGCGTCGGCACCTCGTTCATCATCCGGTAATTTTTTCCGGTGAGGCTGTTCGTGCCGGATATGAAATCCTTGCGTCGAAGGCCAAGCCAATGATGAAACCAGGTCATCGCCAGAACAGACGCCCCCTTGGTGTAGGGCCAGACAGCCGACCAATCGACGATGCCGGGTGTGAAGACCAGCATCAGACCAAAGATCCAGACCGCGATCATCGACGGGTTCATGATGAAGCGCAGCAGCTTCATCTCCATGGTCTGGAACAGCGCGTCGGTCTCGGTTCCGGTTTCCACCTGCTCGGTATGATAGACGAACAGACGCGGCAGATAGAACAGCCCGGCCATCCAGGTCAGGACGGCGACGATATGTAAGGATTTCGTCCAGGGATAGATGCCCGCCAGAAAATCACCCATCGCTCGTATTTCTCCCCACCCTGATCGGTTCTTCCTTCTAAGATAAATAAAGAAGAAAAGAAAAGATGATGATTTAGTAGGGGCTGTGGATAGTGGGGATTATTGAGTCATCCCCGGTTTCGTTCACAGAAATCCGTGCCTGTGTATAACTGTGGGAGAAACTTGAAGAATCTTGAGAGAAGTAGATTTTTACTATATTTATCAGATAGTTATTTTTAACCAAAGTTAATTCTTCTGTGAGTAAAATTGCGCGAAATCGCCGAGACGCTGCGTTTTCCCGCGCGCATTTCCAGGATTTCCCCATGGGATGACCGCCTTGTATCGCTTGACAAAACCGGGTGAGATTTACCAAGTCGGCCGGAATGTGGGGATTTCCCCAATCCCGTCCTCTTCTTCTTCGTGGGACAGTCCACAGGGTTTTCAACATGGTGCAAACTGTCATCCTCGCGTCCGGCTCGGAAATTCGTCAGGCGCTGCTGCGGCAGGCCGGGGTCGAGTTCGAGGTGCAGCCTGCCCGCATCGACGAAGAGGCGATCCGCGCGGCGCTGGAGGCCGAAAGCGCGACGGCCCGCGACGTGGCCGATACGCTGGCCGAATTCAAGGCGCGCAAGATCAGCGAAAAACAGCCCGACGCGCTGGTGATCGGCTGTGATCAGGTGTTGGCGCTCAACGGGCGCATCCTGTCGAAAGCCGCCGATCCGGGCGATGCCCGCCGTCAGCTTCAAGAGTTGCGCGGCAATCGCCACCATCTGCTGTCGGCAGTGGTGATCTGCGAGGCCGGCAAACCGCTCTGGCGGCATGTGGGAGAGGTGCGCCTGACGATGCGCGGGTTTTCCGACACATATCTGGATGATTATCTCGCCCGGAACTGGCACAGTGTGAAGCATGCCGTGGGATGCTATAAGCTCGAGGAAGAAGGCGTTCGCCTGTTCTCTCGTATCGAAGGAGATTATTTTAACGTGCTTGGCCTGCCTCTTCTTGAACTTCTTTCCTATCTGACCACCCGCGGGACGTTGCAGGCATGACCGACAAGATACCGCTTGCCGGTGTCATCGGATCGCCGGTGGCGCATTCGAAATCACCGAAGCTGCAGAACTATTGGCTGAAGAAATACGGTATCGCCGGATATTACATTCCGATGGATGTTGCGCAGAGCGATCTGAAAGAGGCGCTGCAGGCGCTGCCCAAGCTTGGGTTTGTCGGCGTCAATGTCACGATCCCCCATAAAGAGCAGGCGTTGAAACTGTCCGATGTGGTGACGGATCGCGCGGCGCTGATTGGCGCGGCGAATACGCTGATCTTTCGCAAGGACGGAAAGATCCACGCCGATAACACGGATGGCTACGGGTTTCTGGAAAACCTTCGCCAGGGCGCGCCGCATTGGGTTGCGTCGGCCGGGCCGGCGGCGGTGTTCGGCGCGGGCGGCGCATCGCGGGCCGTTGTCGCCGCGCTTGCCGAGGCCGGAGCGACGGAAATCCGGCTGACCAACAGAACCCGCGCCAGGGCAGAGGCGATCCGGGCGGAATTCGGGCCCAAGATCACGGTGTACGACTGGGTGCAGGCCGGCGACATGATCGACGGCGCGGCGACGGTTGTGAACACGACATCGCTGGGCATGGTCGGCAAGCCGGAATTCAAGGTTTCCCTAGCCGCCCTGTCGCCCGACGCGGTGGTGACGGATCTGGTCTATGCGCCGCTGCGCACCGCCTTTCTGGAACAGGCCGAAGCGGCGGGATGCACGATCGTCGACGGGCTGGGGATGCTGCTGTTTCAGGCCACACCGGGGTTCGAGCGCTGGTTCGGCAAGCGCCCCGAGGTGGATGAAGAAACCCGCGCGGTCATTCTGGAACCATGAGCGGGCGGCCGTTCATCATCGGGCTGACCGGTTCCATCGGCATGGGCAAATCCACCACCGCGAAGATGTTCGCCGAGGCCGGGATCGCGGTCTGGGATGCGGATGCGGCGGTTCACAGGCTTTATGGCTTCGGCGGTGCGGCGGTGCCGGCAATCTCCGTGCTTCGACCCGAAGCGGTGATTGACGGCGCGGTCAGCCGCGAGGCGCTGAAGGCCTGGATCGCCGAGGATGGCACCGCGCTGGCAAAGATCGAGAACGTTGTTCATCCGCTGGTTGCCGCGGATCGCCGGGCCTTCATCGCGGGGCATGGCGCGGGGGATATCGTGCTGCTCGACGTGCCGCTTTTGTTCGAGATTGGCGGCGACCGGGATATCGATGCGATTGTCGTTGTGTCGGTGCCCGAGGATATTCAACATGCCCGCGTCATGGCACGGCCCGGCATGACGGAGGCGCATCTCAAAACCATTCTTGCCAAGCAGGTGCCCGATGCCGAAAAACGGGCCAGGGCCGATTACGTGATCGAAACCCTGACGCCGGAGGGTGCGCGGGCGGCCGTTCTTGCGGTGATCGAGGATATCAGGGGGAAGATGCGGAATGCGTGAAATCGTTCTGGACACTGAAACAACGGGGTTCGAACCCGGACAGGGCGACCGGATCGTCGAGATCGGCGCGGTGGAGCTGTGGAACCATCTGCCGACCGGCAAGACCTATCACCAATATATCAACCCCGAACGCATGATGCCGAAAGAGGCGTTCGAGGTGCACGGGCTGGGCGATGATTTTCTGCGCGACAAGCCGGTGTTCCGCCATATCGGGCAGGCGTTCCTTGATTTCGTGGGCGACGCCAAGCTGGTGATCCACAACGCGGCCTTCGACATGAAATTCCTGAATGCCGAGCTGGGCTGGATCAACCTGCCTACCCTGCCCTGGGATCAGGCGATCGATACGCTGGCCATCGCGCGCAAACGGTTTCCCGGCTCTCCCGCGTCGCTGGATGCGCTGTGCCGCCGGTTCGGCATCGACAATTCCGCGCGGGAAAAGCATGGCGCGCTGCTCGATTCCGAAATTCTGGCAGAGGTCTATCTGGAGCTGGTCGGCGGGCGTCAGCCGGATTTCGCGCTGGGCACGTCTTCGGCGGATCGTTCCGAAGCGGGCGGCGGGCAGGATGAATGGCGGCCAAAGCCACGCCCGTCGCCCCTGCCCGGCCGGATAACCGAGGCCGAAACCGCCGCCCATACCGCCTTTGTCGAGACGATGGGCGACGGCGCGCTTTGGAAGAAGTTCGGCTGAGGCCTAGTTGGCCGGCTGCGCGGTTTTCTGCGCTTCGGCCCGGCGGGCAATTTCCTGGCGGTAGAGCGCCACGAAATCCACCATCTCCAGGTTCAGCGGCGGGAAGCCGCCATCGCGGGTAAGATCGCTCACGATCCGGCGCACGAAGGGGAACAGCATCCGCGGGCATTCGATCAGCAGGAACGGATGAAGCTGATCTTCCGGTACATTCTCGATATGGAAGATACCGGCATATTCGAGTTCGATCAGGAACAGCGGCGCGTTGTCGGACTTGTTGGTCGAACGCACGGTGAACTTGGTGATCACCTCGAACTGATGATCCACGGGGCGCTTTTTGGCATCGAGGGCGACCTGAACCTGAATATCGGGCGTCACCTCTCCGGTCACGCCTTTCTGCATCAGGAAGTTTTCAAACGACATGTCGCGGATGAACTGGCCCAGGATCTGCATCTTGGGCTGTGCGGCCGCTGCCGGCTCTGCGCCGTTTTTGGCGGTCTCGGTCATGGTTGGCTCCGGATTGGGTTTCGGCTCTCGCGCCGGTGCTTAGCAGGAAGCCGCAAGTGCCTCAATGCTGCGTCCAGCCGGAACTGCCGTTAATTGGCGGATTGTCCTTGCGGACCTCTTCATATTCGCCGTCGATCACATCGCGGGAGGCGTTGCCCGGGCGCGGCGCCGGCCCGGTTGTGAATGTCTGAACCTGCACCCGCGCGCCGACCCAGCGGTAGGCCAGCGCCCGGAACGCCGGGATCAGCAGCAAAAAGCCGAACGAATCGGTGAAAAACCCTGGCGTCAGAAGCAACGCGCCAGCCAGCAGGATCATCGCGCCATGGGCAAGTGGCTCTGTCGGGTCGCGCAGCTCGTTGAACGACGAACGGATCTGCCCCATCGCCAGCGCCCCCTGATTTCGCATCAGCGAAGTGCCCAGAATGGCCGTCAGCACCACGATGGCAAGTGTCGGCCACAGCCCGATAAGCCCGCCGACCTGAACGAACAGCGCGATCTCGATCAGCGGTATTGTCAGAAAAAGCACGAAAAGCCACATGGCAAACCCTCTCACGTCACTGGGTGGCCGGTAGACTTGACCATCCCCCTGCCCTACATATGTGCGTTAAAGACCTGTTACCAACCCCCCGTGCAAGACGAGGCTTATATGAACTCCGCCATCATCCAACTTCTGGTTCTGGCCGGGATTGCCGTTTTTCTCATTCTGCGCCTGCGTTCCACGCTCGGAACGCGCGAAGGATTTGAAAAGCCGCCTGTCCCGATGCAAGGCCCGTCGAACAGCAAGACGTCGGCCCGCCGGGAGTTCGAGGTGATCGAAGGTGGCGTCGATACCGATATCACCGACCATGTCGAAGACGGCACCGAGGCGGCGAAAGCGCTGGCCGCGATGAAGCTGACGGAACCGGGCTTCAACGTCACGGAATTTCTGTCGGGCGCCCGCGGCGCCTATGAGATGATCCTGATGGCCTATGAGAATGGCGATCTGAGTCAGGTCAAACCGTTCCTGTCTTCTGATGTTCATGAAAGCTTCGCCCATGGCATCGCCATCCGCGAGGCGAAGAACCTGTCGGTCGAGGCGAATTTCGTCGGCGTGCGCGAGCTTGCGCTTCAGGATGCGCATTTCGCCCGTGATACCAACGAGGCCGAGTTGACGGTCAAGTTCGTGGGCGAGCTGACGTCGGTGGTGCGCGACCAGGATGGCAATATCGTCGAGGGCAACCCGAACGAGATCAAGCGCCAGCGCGATGTCTGGACCTTCGCCAGGGTGATGGGCGCCAATGATCCGAACTGGCAGCTGGTGGCAACGGGGGGATGATCCGTGGCCTGCGGGCTGTTGCCGCTGCGGCGGCCCTGGCGATGATCACGCCGGGCGGAGCCTTGGGCGCATCGGCCGAAATTCTTCGGTTCGACGATCTCGAAGGCTGGGCAACGGATGATCACGCGCAGGCCCTTTCTGTTTTTCTGGAAACCTGCCCGGATCTGGACCCTGTCGACTGGGGCCCGCTTTGTGCTCTGGCGCAGGCGCGGCCCGCCGCGAAATCCTTTTTCGAAATCTTCTTTCGCCCGGTTCTGATCGGCGGCGGCGAGCCGGCGCTGTTCACCGGATATTTCGAACCGGAACTGGAGGGCGCCCGCCACCCCGGTGGCCGTTTCCGCACGCCGCTTTACCGCAAACCGCCCGAACTGCCCGAGGGCGAGGCCTGGGTCAGCCGCGCCGAGCTTGAGGATCAGGGCCTTTTGCAGGGGCGCGGTCTGGAAATCGCCTGGGTCGATGACCCGGTGGAAGCATTCTTTCTTCAGATCCAGGGCTCCGGCCGCATCCGGTTGCGGGATGGCACGGCGATCCGGGTCGGCTATGGCGGCTCCAACGGGCATAAATATCAATCCATCGGCGCCGAGCTGGTGCGCCGGGGAATCTACCAGCCGCACCAGGTTTCGGCGCAGGTGATCCGCAATTGGGTAAAGCGGAACCCGTTGGATGGGCGCAATCTTCTGCGCCACAATCCGTCTTTCGTGTTCTTTCGGGTGGTGCGCGGCGTGCCCGCCGAAAAAGGCCCGCTCGGGGCGATGAACCGCTCCATCAGCCCGATGCGGACTGTGGCGGTGGATCCGGCCTTTACCCCGCTGGGTGCGCCGGTCTGGATTGAAAAGGCGGGCAAGGATCCGCTGCGGCGGCTGATGATCGCGCAGGATACGGGATCGGCCATCAAGGGGCCGCAGCGCGCGGATATTTTCTATGGCACGGGGGATGCCGCCGGCCGCAAGGCGGGCCATGTGCGCGATCCGGGCCGCATGGTCGTGCTGTTGCCGATCGACAAGGCGCTTGCGCTGGTGCCGGGGGGCTGAGCGGTGCAGCGTCGCCCGCCGCGAGGCCTGAGCGCCGAGGAACGCGCCCTTTGGCAAAAGGTCACCGAGACCGCGGTTCCGATGCATCCCGACCATCCCCGGAAAGTCACGAAAGACGCCAAACAGCCGCGGCCATCACATCAACCGGGCGAGGCACCGCCGCGCTTCAGGATCGGGCAAAAGGCCGCGCAAACGGCCCCTGCCCACCCGGCCGCGCCCGATCCGGCGCACGCGCCGGTGCGGATGGATCGCAAGAGCTTTGACCGCATGAAGCGCGGCAAGCTGTCGCCCGAAGCGCGGATCGACTTGCACGGGATGACCGTTGCGCAGGCGCATCCGGCGCTGACATCGTTCATCCTGCGCGCCCATGCAGATGGAAAACGTCTGGTGCTGGTGATCACCGGCAAGGGCAAGCGGGCCGAGGATGACGGGCCCATCCCGGTGCGGCGCGGTGTTCTGAAGCATCAGGTGCCGCATTGGCTGACCTCGCCGCCGCTTGGCAGCGCGGTGCTGCAGATCACGCCGGCCCATGCCAAACATGGCGGCACCGGGGCCTATTACGTCTATCTCAAGCGCCAGCGCTGAGTTTCGGGCTATTGCGCCAGCGAGGTGATGGGCGACAGCACGATTTCGGTGGCCTGCTGCACGGTCAGCACGGTGCCCTGAACAAGCCCGGTCTGCCCCGAGGTATCGCCCTTGATCAGCGTTTCCAGGGCCTTTTGCTTACCCAGAATGCTGATCAGCGCGGGCGAGGATCCGATCGTGAAATGCCCGAGATCCCGGACCCCGGAGAACCCGGTGACATCCACGATCGTCACGTTCAGATCGGCGAATTTCTCGATGCTTCGGACGTTGCCGAGCCGGTTGCGTTCGCCCGTCAGCCGGGCCGAAAGATCCAGCACCCGGTCACGTTCCGACACGATCACGACGAAGGGCTCGGGCAGCCGCCCGATCCGCGCGGCCTGCGCCCGGAACAGATTGACGTCGATATCCGGAGCAAGCAGAACGACGGAATCGACGGTGCGGTGAAGCTCGGCTGGTGAGCGGATGGCCATCTGCCGCAGGGTTTCCATCGTCACCTGCGCGCCCATGGAATGCCCGACCAACAGAATGTTGTCGGCCCCCGCGCGCCGTACCTCGGTTATCAGCTCTTCCAGCCCGTCGCGCGCGAACAGCGCGCTGTCACGGTCATAGGCATAGGCGACCGGGTTGGCGCGCGACGGCCAGGTATAGGTTATCGAGACCGCATCAATATCGAAGTCATGATCAAGCTGCGCCGCGCGAAACACCCCTTCGGCGAAATTGGTGTTGAACCCGTGCACGAATATCACCGCTTCACGTTTGCCCACCGGCCGTTTGCGGAATTCATGCGAAAGCGCGCTGCGAAAGGTTTTCGGATCGCCGAAAAACTGGCTGGACGACAGCGCGAAGTGCTTTTCGGGATCTGGGTTGCCGGAAACCTCCATCCGGCCGACCTTGTGCTCTGGCGGAACCGAAACCGAAACCTCGCCATAGGTCGGCATGAGCGCGCGGCCGATCCCCTCCGGCCGGTTCTTTTCAGAGGTGCGCGTGCTGCCGTAGTAAACCTTGACGGTATCGCCGATTTCCGCGGCCTCGGGCACCAGCATGGTGCCCGGGCGCGGTGTACAGGCGGCCAGCATTATGCTGGCGCAGAGAAACATGAAAACCTTGTTCATAAGTCCTGTAACCTGCCGCTCGTTGCACGACGGATACGACAAGCAGGGGCTTCATGCCACCCCGAATATTACAGAACGTAGCGGCTCATATCGGCGGATTTCAGAAGCTCGCCGAGATTCTGATCGACAAAACCGGCGTCAACCGTGACGGTATCGCCCGATCTGTCGGGCGCGGTAAAGCTGAGTTCTTCGAACACGCGTTCCATCACCGTGTAAAGGCGGCGCGCCCCGATATTCTCGATGCTCTGGTTCACCTCCGCCGCGATCCGGGCCAGCGCGGCGATGCCATCATCAGTGAAGCTGACGGTCACCTCTTCTGTGTTCATCAGCGCGGTATATTGCCGGGTCAGCGCATTGTCGGTCTCTGTCAGGATGCGCACGAAATCACCCTCGGTCAGGGCGCGCAGTTCCACCCGGATCGGCAGCCGGCCCTGAAGCTCGGGCAGCAGATCCGACGGTTTGGCGATGTGAAACGCGCCCGAGGCAATGAACAGGATATGGTCGGTCTTGACCGGCCCGTATTTGGTGGAAACCGTCGTGCCCTCGATCAGCGGCAGCAGGTCGCGCTGCACCCCTTCGCGGCTGACATCGGCGCCGCGCGCATCCGACCGGGCGCAGACCTTGTCGATCTCGTCGAGAAACACGATGCCGTTTTCCTGAACCGATTCCAGCGCCGCGCGATTGACGGTTTCGTCATCCAGGATCTTGTCGGCCTCTTCGCCGATCAAAAGCTCATAGCTGTCGACAACGCTCATCTTGCGCTTCACGGTGCGCCCGCCGAAGGCTTTGCCGAAAATGTCGCCGAGATTCATCATGCCCATGTTCTGGCCGGGCTGGCCGGGGATCTCGAACATCGGCATCGGGTTGGAGGTGTCGGCCACCTCCAGCTCGATCACGGTGTCGTCCAGCTCTCCGCGCTTGAGCTTGCCGCGGAACATTTCGCGCGTCTGCTCGCGGGCGTCCTTGCCGGTAAGCGCCTCGATCACCCGGTCTTCGGCGGCCTGATGCGCGGCGGCCTTGACGTCTTCGCGCATTTGCTCGCGGGTCTGGGCGATGGCGCTGTCCACCAGATCGCGGATGATTTGTTCCACGTCACGGCCGACATAACCGACCTCGGTGAATTTTGTTGCCTCGACCTTGATGAAAGGCGCCCGGGCCAGCTTTGCAAGGCGGCGGCTGATCTCGGTTTTGCCGACGCCGGTGGGGCCGATCATCAGGATGTTTTTCGGATACACCTCGTCGCGCAGGTCCGCGCCAAGCTGTTTGCGCCGCCAGCGGTTGCGCAGGGCCACGGCCACGGCGCGCTTGGCGTCTGCCTGTCCGATGATGAACCGGTCGAGTTCCGAAACAATTTCGCGGGGGGTAAGGTCGGTCATTTGGAGATTTTCTCTACCGTCAGATGTCCATTTGTGTACACGCAGATATCGGCGGCGATGGCCATTGCCTTGCGTGCGATCTCTTCGCCGGAAAGCTCGGTTTCCATCAGCCCGCGCGCGGCGGCGAGGGCATAGTTGCCGCCAGAGCCGATGGCGGCCACGTCATGCTCGGGCTCCAGCACATCGCCCGCGCCGGTGATCACATAGATCTCGGCCCCGTCGCTGACGATCAGCATCGCCTCCAGCTTTTGCAGATATTTGTCGGTGCGCCAGTCCTTGGCCAGTTCGACCGCGGCGCGCTGAAGCTGGCCCGGCGTCGCCTCCAGCTTGGCCTCCAGCCGTTCCAGCAGGGTAAAGGCATCGGCGGTCGATCCGGCGAAGCCTGCCACCACGTCATATCCGCCGGGCGACAGCCGGCGCACCTTGCGCGCGGTGCCCTTGATCACGGTCTGGCCCAGGCTGACCTGCCCGTCACCGGCGATCACCACCTCGTCCCCGCGTTTCACACCCAGGATCGTGGTGCCATGCCAGCCGGGAAAATCACTCTCTGCCATCGGGGCCTCCTTTGCTTGGGGGTTATATGGCCACGGGTGCCGGGGCGCACAACCCGTTTCGCTTGTCGGCCCGTCAGGCGGGCTCTACCCTGACCGCGATGGCGAAGGTGAAAACGGTCGGGATCTATCTGGAGAACGGGCTGCGCGAAAGCGCGGTGGCCGGGCGGCACAATTTTCTGAACCGGGTGAGCGCGGCGCTGGCCTCTTGCGGCGTTGCCGTGGAATACCACCCCGCCACCGGGGCCGCGCGGCAGCGATCGGCCGATCACCCCGGCCATGCCCTGTTTCACATGGACGACCCGCTTCACAATCGCGCGCTCAGCTTTCGGCGCGCCTATTTCTATCCGTTCTGGACAATCGAACCGACCGCGCGCCGGTGGGAGTTTCACGCCGCCCGGACCCGGTTCGATCCCGATCGCATCGACCCGGAACAGGCGCGCCGCCTTGTCAGCCGTCACCGCGAAAGACAGTTCCCGGGTGCCGAGCCGGGCGATGACGGGTTCATCTATGTGCCCCTGCAAGGGATCCTGAGCCGCCAGCGCAGCTTTCAAAGCTGCAGCCCGCTGGACATGATCGCGCAGACCGCGCGGCGTTTCCCGGACCGCCCCGTTATCGCAACGCTGCACCCTCGTGAAACCTATACGCCGCAGGATCACGCGGCGCTGGCCGATCTTCAGGCGGCGCATCCCAACCTGGAGCTTCGCAGCGGCGGGATGCAGGCGCTTCTGCCCCGCTGCCGCATGGTGGTGACGCAGAATTCCTCTGTCGCGTTTTCGGGGTATTTCTTTGAAAAGCCCGCCGTGCTGTTCGGCCGGATCGATTTTCACCATATCGCGGCCAATGTCGGGCAGCTCGGCGCGGGCCGCGCGTTTGACATGGCCGGGCAGATGCGCCCGGATTACGCGCGCTATCTGTTCTGGTTTCTACAGCGGATGGCGATCAACGCGGGCCGCCCGGAAGCCGAGGAAAAGATACTGCGGGCGCTGCGGCGGGGTGGCTGGGATCTGTGAGCGCAGCAAACGAAAAGGGGCGCCGAAGCGCCCCGAATTCGCGATGATACATCAGCTCAGATCGATTCTTCGATCCAGCCTTTCAGCGCGGCCTTGGGCGCGGCGCCGATCTTGTTGGATACAACCTGGCCATCCTTGAACAGGAACAGCGCGGGGATGCCGCGCACGCCCATCTGGGCCGGGCTGTCGGGGTTTTCGTCAACGTTTACCTTGACGATCTTGACCTTGCCTTCCATCTCGGCGGCGATCTCTTCAAGCGCGGGGCCGATCTGTTTGCAGGGGCCGCACCACTCGGCCCAGAAATCCACCACGACGGGGATGTCGGAGGCCTTTACTTCATCGTCGAACGTGGCATCGGTAACGGGAACGGTTGCCATGAGTGTTCTCCTTGGAATCTCGGTTGCCCTGAAAACTATGGAGCCACCCGGGCCCCGTCAAGATGTCGTCGCCCGGCCAAGCGCAGAAGCAACAAGTTGTGATGGCAGGGGCATCAGCTCTGCGCTGCGCGTCCACAGGATAGCGGTTTCCACGATTTTGTCCGGATAGATCCGCGCCAGCGCCGCCGCATAGGCGCCCATCTGCCGAAGGATGCCTTCGGGCACGTCTTCGGGCCGCTTCGGCACCAGCGCGTTGGATTTGTAATCCACCGCCAGAACGCGGTCGGCTCCGACGATCAGCCGGTCGATGGCACCCTGAATACGCCTTCCGTCAAGCTCGGGAAGCGCGGCGGTGATCTCGACCTCTGTGAGCGCGCTTTCGACAAACAGAGTGGCCAGCGCCGGCGCGGTCAGAACAGTCTCTGTTTCCGCCAAAATCGCGGCCAACTCCTCTGGCGCGCAGGGCGTTTCATCGCCTGACAGCAAGGTCTCGGCGGTGTCGCGCCAGACGGCACGGTCGAAGGCGGGAAGGTGTTCCAGCAACAGATGCAGGCGTGTGCCGCGCAGCTTCGCCGCCTCCTCGCTCAGCCCGGCCGCCTCGCCCGCGACGATCTTGGCCCCGCCCAGATCGGAGGGCGACAGCGGCGCGGGCGGCTTTTCCGGTACGGCCGCGCGCTGGCGGGCCCAGAGCGGCAAGGCCGGCGCGGGTGGTTCGGTTTCGTCGGCGGCGCCGACGCCGGCCATATGCCAATCGCCGGTTTCCAGCCGCAGCCCGTCGCCAAAGGGAAAACGGAAGACACCCGCCCCGGCGCGGGTCATCCCCGCCTTGATCTGATCGTACCAGCTTTCGCCCTTGCCAAGATCGCCGGCGGCGCAGGTGATCAGCCATTGTTCGGCTCGGGTCATGGCGACGTAGAGCAGCCGCTGCCGTTCCTCTTCCTGCCGGGCGATCAGATGGTCGCGGGCCTCTGTGATCATCTGCGGGCTGTCGTCTTTTCCGGTCTTCCAAAGCGGCAGACCGCCGGGGCCTTGCAGCACCTCATCCTGAACCCGGACGTCGCGCTTGCCGGTGTCGGGCAGGATGACGATCGGCGCCTCCAGCCCCTTGGAGCCATGAACGGTCATCACGCGTATGCGGTTGCCCGCACTGTCAAGCTGGCGCTTGATCTCGACCTCGTCACGGGCCAGCCAGCTTAGAAAACCCGTCAGGCTCGGCACCTCCATCCGCTCGTAGGCCAGCGCCTGCGACAGCAGCGCGTCGATACCATCCTCGGCCTCTTCGCCCAGCCGCGCGATCAGCCGCCGCCGCCCGTCATAGCGGGTTAGGATGCGTTCGATCAGATCATAGGGGCGCAGGAAATCGGCGTCGCCCATCAGGGCGTCGAGCATCGAAAACGTCTCTGTATAACCGTCTTTCCGGTTTCGGAGCGTGGCCCAAAGGTATTTCTCGGCCCGTCCGGCGGACAGATCATAGATTGCGCTCTCGTCCCAGCCGAACAATGGCGAGCGCAGCGCGCAGGCCAGCGAAAGGCTGTCTTCCGGCGTGGCGAGGAAGGACAGAAGCGCGCTCAGATCCTTGACCGCCAGCTCGCCGCCGATCTTCAGACGGTCGGCCCCGGCGATGGGCAGGCCCTCGGCCTTGCAGGCACGGATGATCTCGTGAAACAGGCCAGAGCGTCGCTGCACCAGGATCAGGAAATCCCCGGCGCGCACCGGGCGGCGCCGGCTCTCGCCGCCCTCCTCTTCCCACAGGGTTTCGCCGCTTTGGATCATCCGGCCGATTTCAGCGGCCACGCGTGCGGCAAGACGCACAGTGTGATGTTCCGGCGCGGGCGTATCGACCGGATCGGTCCAGTGCGGCTTTTCCGGGTCGGGCGATTTGTCGATCACCGGCCACAGATCCACCCGGCCCGGCATCTGGTCGCGGAACGCGCGATGCGTCACCTCATTGCCGAGACCCTTGCGCGCATTTTCCTGAAAGGTGCAATCCACCGTTCGCAGGATCGCCCCCGACGACCGGAACGAAAACTC
Organism: Actibacterium naphthalenivorans; assembly: GCF_014196965.1. Taxonomy (GTDB): domain Bacteria; phylum Pseudomonadota; class Alphaproteobacteria; order Rhodobacterales; family Rhodobacteraceae; genus Actibacterium_A; species Actibacterium_A naphthalenivorans. The sequence continues at coordinate 1,446,944 of NZ_JACIEQ010000001.1, forward strand.
GAGCAGCAGTTCCTGCAGCGGGTCCGCGACATCCTGCAACCTGCCGGAAAACTGATCGCGCATCCGGTCGAACCCGTCGGGATCGGCGCCCTGGAAGGAATAGATCGACTGTTTCTTGTCTCCGACCACGAAGATCGTGCGGCGAACGTCCGCCCGCGCGCCCTTGCCAGAGGTGATTTCCTGCGCCAGCAGGTCGATAATTTCCCATTGCACGGGGCTGGTATCCTGCGCCTCGTCCACCAGAATGTGGTCGATGCCGCCGTCCAGCCGGTACAGCACCCATTCGGCGACGCCGGGATCGGTCAGCAGGTCACGCGCCTTGAGGATCAGATCGTCGAAATCGAGCCATCCGTGGCGCAGTTTCGCCGCCGCGTATTCGGGCAGAAACTCTGCGGCGAACCGGTGCAGGGCCAGCGTCTTTTCCGCCGCCGCCAGCGCCACCCGCCGTTCACGCGCCGCCTCGACACGCGCCATGAGAGCATCGAGCTCGGGCATGATATCCGGGCAAGCCGCCTGCGTTGCCTTGGTCGGAAAAGAGCCGATCTTTGCCGAATAGGGCGATTTCGCGCCGCGTCCCGTCAGAAACATACCTTCGAGCAGGGCAAGCGCCTGATGATCGAGAGCGCCGCCGCCCAGAGCGGCAAGCTTGTCGGCCGCCTTCACGTCATTGGCAGAGCCACCGCGCAAGGCCGCGATCAGCCGGGCAATCAACGCCGCCTCGCCGCCAAGGAAAACCGCGCGGTTCAACTCACCCGCGGAATAGCCGGGCGGCAGGCCGAACTGCGCCCAGATCGCGGCTGCATCGGCAGCGCCGGGGAACAGGTTGCGGTGTTTGGCGATCTCTTCGGTCAGCCGGGCGAGATCATCGCCGGTATACCATCGCGCGATCCCGTCAAAGGCCACCGGGTTGGGGCCGTCGGCAAGCGTTTCAACGATCTCTTCGCGCAGGTGCCGCGCGGCGCGGTCATCCATTTCGACAAACTGCGGCGAAACGCCGGCCTCTAGCGGGAAACGCCGCAAAAGAGAGGCACAGAAGGAATGGATGGTCTGAATCTTCAGCCCGCCGGGGGTTTCGATGGCACGCGCGAACAGCCGCCGCGCCCGGCGCAGCACATCATCATCAAGGCTCTGATCCGTCCCGAGCGTGCGCAGTTTGCGCCGCAGCGCATCCTCTTCGAGCATCGCCCATTCGCCCAGCCGCCGGAACAACCGGTTCTGCATCTCGCTGGCGGCGGCCTTGGTATAGGTCAGGCACAGGATGTGCTGCGGCAGCACCTCGCTCAGCAACAGCCGCGCCACCCGGTCGGTCAGCACCCGGGTCTTGCCGGAGCCCGCATTTGCCGACAACCAGGTCGAGGTATCGGGGTCGGCCGCCTGCACCTGCCGTTCCGTTGCCGCGTCGCGGATCATCGGCCCACCTCCACCGGCTGCGGCGCCTGGCTTTCGTCCCATTCGCCGTAGCGCGAGAGGTGATCGTAATCGGTAACCTCTTCGCGACTGAAGATGACCCGCCGCGCGGTATATCCCTGATCACGGGCGTGGTATTTTTCGATCAGCGCGGCAAGATCGGCCCATGTCTCATCCACAAGCCCGTTTTCCAGCGCGTTGACAACGATCTTCGGCGAGGCGCCAAGCCCGATATAGGCGACATGATCCACCGGCGCGGGCGCCAGCCCTTCGAACCCGCCGCGTTCGGCCATCGCGGCTTCCAGCAAAAGCTGTTTGTCCAGCTCTTTCATCTGTGCCAGCGTCGGCGGCGTCCCGGTCTTGTAGTCGTAGATGACCAGCCGCCCGTCATCGCGCTGGTCGATCCGGTCAGCCTCGGCGGTCAGCATGAAACCATCGGGCAGGTGAACCGCGCCTTTGCGCTCGAGCGCGATCCAATGCGCCTGGGCCTGCCGCTCGGCCTCTCCGGTCAGGAACCAGTCCGCCACCCGCGCCAGCCGCGCCCGCCACATCCGCCGCGCGGCGGGCCAGGGCGCATCGCTTTGGAACACCTCGTCGGCAATGGCCAGAAGATCGGCCTTGGCCTGCGCCGGGTCCGGGTTCACGCCGCCCCGCAACAGCCGTTCGAACACCTTGTGCAGGATGGTGCCGCGCAGCGGGGCGTCGGGTTCCTGCCACAGGGGGTCAAGCGGGTTCAGGTTCAGCACATAGCGCGCGTAAATCGCATAGGGATCGCGGATAAGCGTCTGAATCCGGGTGACGGAGAGCCGGTTTGGCCGAACGGGCACCGGCGGGCGCGGCGAGGGGCGCGGTGCGGGATCCCGCCGCGCTTCCGGCTCTTCCAGCGTGGTGGCCAGCGCGAGCCATTCGCGCCCGCGTGCCCGCATCTGCGCCAGCGCCTCTGCACCGTTCTGGCCGGAAAGACCGTTCAGCAGGTTGGTCAGCCGGTTCAGCCAGCGCGAGGGAACGGTCTCTGCCTCGGCATCGCGGATGGCGCGTGTCAGGAACACTTCGGGCGCGGCGATGGCCTGTTGAAAATCATGTGCGGCCAGGCCGATACGGCGTTCCGGCAACAATAGCCCCACGTCGCGCCGCATCTCGCGGTTCAGCCATGGATCGGGCGGCGGCATCGCGGGCCAGCTTCCTTCGTTCAGCCCGCCGAGAATAACCAGATCGGCCCCCTGCACCCGCGCCTCCAGCGTGCCCCAGAACATGATCCTCGGGTGCGGCTGGATCGGGTCATGCACCTCATAGCGGTTCAGGACCGAACGGAACAGGTCGCCATAATCACCGGGGGTCAGCGTGCCGCCATGGGGGGCCTCGGCGACGAGATCGGCGACGGCCTTCTGCGCTTCTTTTCCGGCGGGTTTGTCCCACAAATCGCCCGAACCGGCGGCATCGGCGCCGGCCGCCAGCGCCTCGGCAAGGGTCTGGTGATGGGCGATGTGATCGCAGAGCGGCCGGGGCCCGATATCGGCGAGACCGTCGAGCAGCCCCGCCAGCCAGCGCGCCCAATCCGCGCGGCCATCGGTGCCCGCCTCGGCCCAGCGAATGAGATCGCTGCCCAGCGGAAACGGCAGCCCGACGCGGCGGACATGCAGCTCCAGCTCGCGCGTCCACAGAAGATGCGGGCCGCGCAACCCCTTGGACGAACTTGTCAGCGGATGTTTGAGCAGCGCCAGCAGCGCCTCGGCCGTGAGCCGCTGACCGAAAAGCGCCGCGACGTGGCGCAGGAAACGCCCCGGCGCCGAAAGCTGAAGCGGCAACCCGGCGCTATCATCCGGTTCGATCCCCCAGCGATCAAGCGCGGCGGTCACCTGCCGGGTCAGCATCCGGTCGGGCGTGATCAGCGCGGCGGTCACGCCGTCTTCGGCCGCCTGGCGCAGGCGCAGCGCAATCGACAGCGCCTCGGCCCGTGGCGAGGGCGCCTCGATCAGGGTCATCCGCGCCGTTGCGGTATCGACCCCGTGCAGATTGCGCCCCTCATCAAGCCATTGATCGGTAACCGGCGCAGGGCGCAGCGCAAGCGAAATCAGGCGGTTTCGTGTCGGATTCGCCGGGCGGGCCGTATCGTTCCAACAGCGCACGTCCGCAGGCTTCGTGCCCATCGCCTCTGTCAGCTTGCGGAACCGGAACTGGGGATGATCCTCGGCCGTCATCGCATCATCCATGGCAGACCAGACGCTTTCGGGCTGATCGAAATCGAACCCGGGCAGCACCACCGCCCCCTGCGGCAGCCGCGCCACGGCTTCCATGAAAAGCGCGGTCGCCCCGCGCGACCCGGTGGAGCCGGCGACGATCACCGGATGCGAGGGCGGCGCGACCTGCCAAAGCCGGGCCAGACGTTCCGCGGCCAGCCTGCTGTGTGCCTCCTTGTCCAGCGCATCGTCGCCGAAGAAGCGGTCGACGATCGAAAGGAAACGGCGTGTCCGTTCCCAATGGGCGGAGAGATGCGACAGGTCGAGCTCTTGCAGGGCCCTGGGCGGAACGCCTTCGCCCTGCATTTCGTCCATCAGCGCGGCAAGGCTGTCGGAAAGATCATAGATCGCGGCGCTGGGCGCAAGATCGGGCTGGCGCTGCAACAGCCCCGCCACAAGCTGGCTGAGTTCAAGCCGCCGGCGCAGCGCGGAGACCGGTGGCGGCAGATCGGCCATCGTGGCGCCCTGCCCCAGTTCGCTGACAAGGCGGATACGCGGCAGCAGGCGCGGCGGGCCTTCGGCGAACAGGGCGATCAGCCGGCGCTGCATCCGCCGCGTGTTCACATAGATTTCGACCCGGGCCCAGTCTTCCGGCGGATGCTCGGACAGTCTCTGTTCCAGCCCGATCAGTAATTCGCGCGGAAAGTCCGTTCCGGGCGGCAGGCCAAAGATCCGGGGGCCGGGCCGGTCAAACATTGCCGGGCTCTGACAGCATGGCCTCGGCAAGGGGTATCCCTTCGGGCGTGCCCACATCGCACCATCCGCCGTCGTGAACGACGCCGAAAATCCGTTCGTCCAGCAGCATGGCATCCCACAGCAGGTTCAGCGAAAACGCCTCTTCCGGCACGGTTTTCAACCCTTCGGTGCGGATGATCTGGGCGCCGGTATAGATCAGCCCCGGCCCGCGCGTCAGATGCCCGCCCTCGCCCAGCATGAAATCACCCGCGCCGGAATGGCCCACGGCCCGTTCGCGCGGCGCCAGCAGCAGCAGCGCATCCATGCGCGCCGGATCCCAGGCGTTTGCAAGCTGTGCCAGCGCATTTGCGCCGGTCCAGACGGCATCGGTGTTCAGCGTGAAAACCGGCCCGTCCCCCAGCAGCGGCAGCGCCTTGCGAAGCCCGCCGCCGGTGTCGAGGATCTCGGGCTGCTCATCCGAGATCGCGATATCGGTGCGGCCTTCGAGATGCGTCTTTACCTGTTCGGCCTTGTAATGCGTGTTCACGACCACCCGCCGCACCCCGGCCCCCGCCGCCTGTGCCAGCGCGTGGTCGATCAGGGGGCGCCCGCCAACCTGGATCAGCGGCTTCGGGCATTCGGCTGTCAGCATCCCCATGCGGGTGCCGAAGCCTGCCGCGAACAGCATCAGTGCGTCGGGGCTGTCATGCATTTTTCCCTGATCCTTTGTGATATCGCCGCCGTCACCGGCGGAAGCAGCGTTTCGACCTTCCGGCGCAGCGGTGCAAGCCCCGGATGCGCAAGATCGTTCATCAGATGCGCCCAGACCCGCGGCAACAGATCTATATAGTGCGGCTTGCCATCCCGCACGCAAAGCCGGGCAAAAACGCCGATGATGCGCAGGTTGCGCTGGGCGCCAAGCGCGGCAAAAGCCATGCGGAACCGCGCCTCGTCCTGCCCCGTGGCGGTGATATAGCGCGTCAGCATTGCGGCCTGCAATGCGGGGGGCACGTCGCGGCGCGCGTCTTCGAGCAGGGATACCAGATCATAGGCCGGGTGCCCGGCCATCGCATCCTGAAAATCGAGAAGCCCGACCCGCGCGATGCCCTCCCGCTGTGGCAGCCAAAGCAGGTTTTCGGCATGATAGTCGCGCTGAATCAACACTGGTGTGAAGGGTTCCATTGCGGCCAGAATCGTCTCGAACACAGCGCAAAACGCGTCTCTTTCGGCCAGACTGACAGGCGCGCCGGTTGCGGCGGGAACATACCAGTCCAGCGCGAGCGCGGCCAGATTGGCCATGGTCGGCGGGTCGTAAACCGCAAGATCACCTGGCGTGGTATGCTGGTGGAGTGCGACCAGAAGATCGGTCGCGGCGGTGTAAAGCTGCTCTTCGATCTGCGGCGCGGCCGGTATCGCGCGGGCGAAGAGATCGTCGCCCAGATCCTCGAGCAGAAGAAATCCGGCGGTCGCATCTTCGGCCAGAATCCGCGGGGCGCTCAACCCGAGCGAGGTCAGGTGGCGCGCCACCCGAATGAAGGGCCGGACATCCTCGCCCTTGTCCGGCGGGGCATCCATCAGCACAGCGCGGGTACCGGAAACCGGATCGGTCAGCCGGTCATACCTGCGGTTCGACGCGTCCCCGGCAAGCACATCGCGCCGGGCCGCGCCCCATCCGGCCGCTGCGACGAAAGCCGTTGCAAGTGCTTGCCGGTCAGTCATTCGCATTCGCCTTTAGCAGGGGGCTCAGCCGTTCGTGCCAGTGCGGGTCGGTGGCGGTGATGCAGACATGGCGGGCGTCGGGCGCCTCTGCCTGCGAAAACCGCAGGTGCAGCGCGTTCGGCGGGGCAAGATCGCCCAGCCGGTCGGGCCATTCGACGAGGCAGATGGCGGTTTCGAACGCCTCTTCGAGCCCAAGCTCCAGCACCTCGTCGACATGGGTCAGGCGGTAAAGATCGCTGTGCCAGATTTCCAGCCCGCCGGCATCGTAGGTTTGCACCAGCGTGAAGGTCGGTGAGGGAACATCCTCGACCGTGCCCGCGCGGGCCAGCAGAAACTGGATAAGGGCGCGCGCGAAATGGGTCTTTCCGGCGCCGATCGGACCTTCCAGAAGCAACACATCGCCGGGGGCCAGAACCGGCGCGATCCGCTGCGCGAGATTGGCCGTCGCCGCCTCGGAACCGAGGGTCAGGTTGGTGGAAAACGGCGCGGGACTGTCAGACATGGCGCCAGTTTTAACGCCCCGTGGCGGACCCGCAAGGGGGGTTCAGCCCGCCACGCCGTGCTGCGCCGGCTTACGGGCCTCGCCGGGCAAAAGGGCGGCGACGCTGAACCCCACAAGCGTGGCGCCGCCGGCGATGGTGGTCAGGCGGCAGGTCACCGCGCGGCCATCGGCCATCGTCACCGCCGCGCGCAGTTCCTCGCGCTCGTCGGGGTTGCCGACAAAGGCCTGCGCCTGATCCCAGAACCCGCTGGGCGCTGCGCCTTCGCGCCAGAGCCGGGCCGCATCGTGTATGCCGATTTCGCCCAGCGTTTCCGAAGGATTGCTGTGCCACAGATCCGTATAGGCATCGTTGGAGATGGCCAGAATCCCGGCGGGCGAAAACACGGCGATCGCTTCGTCCATGCTGTCGATCACGGCCTGGCTCATCTCCAGCTCGGCGCGGAACCTGCGGGTCAGCGAGATTTCGGAGCTGATATCCTCGAACAGGAACGCGACAGCCCCGTCGGGATGCGGGCGCCCGGTGACGCGGTAGGTCTGGCCGGTCGGCAGGGTCCAGTTTTCCTCGAAAACCCCGTTTGCGGCTTGCTCTTCGAGCGTCGTCATCTTCTGGCGCCAGGATTTGTAGTTCTTCGGCTCCGGGATCATCTGCTTTTCGCGCAGTTGATCGAGAAAGGAAAACAGCGTCGGGCGCGCCGCAAGAAAGGCCGGATCGAGCATGCACAGGTCGATCAGCGCCGGGTTGAACATCACCAGATGGCGCGACCGGTTGAAAATCGCGAGACCGGTTGGCAGATCGGCGAATGTCTTGCTCAGCGTCTGAACGAAGTTCCGCAACGACAATTCGGCATAAACCGTGGCATCGGCGGGAAGCGCGAAAAACATCGCCGAATCGTTCTGCCGGATCGCGATACAGTCGAACCACTGGACCTCCCCCCCGGGAACCGTGATCGAGATTCGCCGGGGTGCCAGATCATCGGACATTCCGGTTGGCCGCATCGTATCGAACAGGCGCGGCAGCGGCCATGTCAGATCATCCTCGTCGGGGCGCGATTCTCCCACGAGTTTCAGATAGGCGCGATTGGCCCACGTCACCTTGCCCTCGGCGTCTTGCTGCCAGGTCAGGGCAGGCATATGCGCGGCCACTTTGCGCAATATGGCCAGTTCGGAATTCAGCGCGCTCAGCGTCTGATGATCGGTGATCGCGTTGTCCGGGCCGGGCGGAGCATCCAGCACGGCGATGCGCGCGATGCCCCCGAGCCACCAGGCCCGGACCGCCTCTTTGCCGTTTGCGCCTTCCAGTAGCGCGATGCCGGTCTCAGCCAACCGCTCCATTTCTGCGGAAAATCCGGGAAACCGGGGCGTCAGCAGGGCCGAAAGGCGGTTCCAGTCGCTGACGCCCTGTGGCCCCAGCGCCAGCAATCCGCGTGCTTTCGGCGTGGCATCGACCAGATGCCGCCCGTCAAACAGAAACACGGTATCCTCCGCCGCCATATCCGCGATGACGCGCGCCTCTCGCCGCGAAGCGCCCTGTCGGAGTGCCACCACATAAAGCGCGGCGAGCGCCGTCAGAAACGATGTTGCTATCAACAAGACGCCATAGCTGATCTCAGACCACATATTTGTCTACCGCGATTATCCAGAACCCTTGCCGTAAGTAGTTGGCGAGAATGGTTAATCGGAGGTTAAGATCGCAGGAGGGCTCAGGCCTCGAACCGCTGGTTTTCACCCAGCGCCGCTTTTGCCCGGTCGCCGTCGGGCGAGATCGCGTCGCGCGGCCAGACCACCTCGACCACGGCACCGCAGCGTTCGGGCCGTTCGGTGTTTTCCTGAAACGGGTCAAAGCCATTGGCAAAGCTCAGCTCGGCGCCCGACCGTTCCAGCAGCGTTTTCGCGATGAAAAGGCCAAGCCCCATCCCTTCGTACCCCGGCCTGTCGCGCTGATCCGCATCATTGTTGCGGCGGCGCACGAACGGATCGCCGATGCGGCCCAGAACCTGCGGCGAATATCCCGCGCCGTCGTCCATGATCCGCACGCCGATCTGGGTGTCGGACCATTGCGCCTCGATCCAGACGTTGCGATGGGCGAAATCCACGGCGTTCTGGATCAGGTTGCGCAGCCCGTGGATGATCTCGGGGCGCCGCTCTATGCTGGGTTCGCGCGGGTCGCTGCCCTCTTCGGGGAAAATCTCGAAATGAATGATCTTGCCACGGTCCTGATGTGGCTCGGCGGCCTCGCTGACGACATTCGCCAGAGGCGCGATGCGCATGTGCAGATCGTCCTTTCCGGCCCGGCCCATCGAACGCAGGATATCCCGGCACCTGTCGGCCTGCTCACGGATAAGCGCGGCGTCGTCGCGCAGTTCGGGCATATCCTCCAGCTCTTCCATCAGTTCGGAGCTGACCAGCTTGATCGTGGCAAGCGGCGTGCCCAGTTCATGCGCGGCAGCGGCGACCACGCCGCCCAGATCGGTCAGCTTCTGCTCCCGCGCCAGCGCCATCTGCGTGGCCAGAAGCGCCTCTGACATCGAATTGATTTCCGACGTCACGCGCCCCGCATAGAGCGCCAGAAACGAAACCCCGATCAGGATTGCGGCCCAGAAACCGAACAGAAAGATCGCGGGCAATTGCTGGACCTGACCGGCGGTATTCAGCAGCGGAAGGTGGAAAACCGCCAGAATAGTGACGAAAGCAATGGCGGAAACGCCCAGAACAAGGGTCGATTTCGGCCGGAGCGCCGTTGCCGAGATGGTGACCGGCGTGAGCACCAGCAGTGAGAACGGATTATGCAGGCCGCCGGTCAGGAACAGAAGGAAGGAAAGCTGCGCGAGATCGAACAGCAGCATCCGCATCGCCTCGGTTTCCGACAGGCGCTTGTTTTCGGGGAAGATGAAAATGGCCAGCAGGTTGGCGATAATCGCGACGCCAACCGCCAGAAAGCACAGGCCCACGGGCATTTGAAGGCCGAACCATTGCTGGGCCACCGTGATCGCCACGATCTGACCGACGATCGCGATCCAGCGCAGCCAGATCAGTGTGCGCAGCCGCACCCACTGGCTGCGCGCCCAGATCCCCGGAATCTCGATGCTGGTCTGTCCCGCCATGCGGCTGCCCGTTCCCCTGTGGCAAGCTGTTCCCTTGTATATCCCGGCAATCCGCAGGATCAATGTGCCCAGACCGATCGCAAGGGAGAGAGATCATGACGCGCACCTATGCCGCAATCGCCGCCATCGTGGTTGCCGTCCTTCTGGGCATTGCCGCCTATTTCGCCTTTGCCCCCGGCCCGCAGGACAAATTCGCGCAATGCCGGGGGGCGAAGGTTGCCGGCGGCAGCGATGCGATCGGCGGCCCGTTCACCCTGATCAGCGAAACCGGCGAAACCGTGACGGACAAGGATGTGATCACCAAACCGTCTCTGCTTTATTTCGGCTATACGTTCTGCCCCGATGTATGCCCTCTCGACAATGCCCGCAACGCCGAGGCCGTGACGCTGCTGGACGAACGCGGCTATGACGTGACGCCGATCTTCATCTCGATCGACCCCGAAAGGGACACACCCGAGGTGATGGCCGAATTCACCGATTACATGCATCCCAAGATGATCGGGCTGACCGGCACGCCCGAACAGGTCAAGGCCGCCTCGATCGCCTATCGCACCTATTTCAAGAAGCAGGACTCTGACGATCCGGATTACTATCTGGTCGACCATTCCACCTTTACCTATCTGGTTCTGCCCGGCGAAGGCTTCGTGGAATTCTTCCGGCGCGAGGATACGCCCGAAGAAATGGCCGATCGTGTCGCCTGTTTCGTTGATGCGGCCGGAAAGTGATTGAACCGCTAAATTGACCCCCCATCTGTAACACCCTAGAAGTATTCCATTGAATACACGGGTGAACCGGAGGTTGGGGAATGGCAGAGCGCGATTTGCAGGATATCGGCGAAGACAGGTCGCTTCTGCTGGTGGATGACGACGAACCGTTTCTGCGCCGCCTTGCACGCGCGATGGAAAAGCGCGGGTTCGAGCCTGAAACGGCCGAATCCGTGGCCGAGGGCAAGGCCATCGCGATGGCCCGCCCGCCGGCCTATGCGGTTGTCGACCTGCGTCTGGAAGATGGCAACGGCCTCGATGTTGTCGAGGCGCTGAGAGAGAAACGCCCCGATGCCCGGATCGTGGTGCTGACCGGATATGGCGCCATCGCCACCGCTGTGGCCGCGGTGAAGATGGGCGCGACCGACTATCTTTCGAAACCCGCCGATGCCCATGACATCACCGCCGCGCTTCTTGCCCCGTCCGATGCCCTGCCGCCGCCGCCGGAAAATCCGATGTCGGCCGACCGTGTGCGCTGGGAGCATATCCAGCGGGTGTATGAGTTGTGCGACCGCAACGTTTCGGAAACCGCGCGCAGATTGAACATGCACCGCCGCACCCTTCAGCGTATTCTGGCCAAGAGAAGCCCGCGATAAGGGCCCCCGGTCAGCGAGGGAACAGGCATTGGCACGCAGCGACACCGGAACCGCGCCAGACCCGACAGGCGGCTGGTCGACAGAGATCGAGACGCTGCAAGGCGCGGTGGTCGTTCCGCCCGAAATCTCTGCGATGCGTCAGCCGGCCGGTGTACTTTATCCCGATGGGCAATATTGCGGCCACGGCGCGCTTTGGCGCGGCAAGCGCCCGATCACCCTTGCGCCTGCGGCGCCGCAACAGCCGCTGACCCGGCTGCAGGGGCGTTGGCTGTGGGGCGGGATGCTCTGGGCGCATTTCGGGCATTTCCTTGCCGAAAGCACCGCGCGGCTCTGGGCGCTGGATCATGTCGGGGGCAAGCTGGACGGTGTTCTCTACATCCCCAAGCGCCCACGCCTGGGGGATGAGGTCAAAGGCTTTCATCGCGGTTTTCTGGATCTTCTGGGATGTGACCTGCCGATTCACGTGATGGACACGCCCGGCGAGGTGGAAGAGCTTCTGGTGCCCGGCCAGGGGTTCGGCCTTGGCGCGATATCGCAGGGCACCGAAGCGTTCCGCGCGGCCTTTCACGAACGGTTCGGGGCGTCAGTTCCGGCCGACGGGCCGGAAAAACTCTATATCTCGCGTTCGGCGCTCGGCCTTCGCAAGGGCGGCCTTCTGGGCGAAACCTTCGTGGAAGAGCAGCTTGCCGCGCAGGGGTACGAGATTTTTCATCCGCAAAAGCACGACATGAAAACCCAGATCGCCCGCTACAAGGCGGCGCGGCAGGTGATAGCGGCGGATGGCTCGGCGCTGCATCTCTTTGCAATGGTCGGGGGCCCTGAGCAGCAGGTCGCGGTGGTCTTGCGCCGGTCGTCCAACGTGGCCGACAACCTGATCACCCATCTGACCCATTTCTGCGGGCGCGCGCCGCTGGTGCTGAACACGCTGCACCGCGAATGGGTGCCCAAGACCAAGCAGCGCTCCAGCCGCCTGTCCTTTGGCGAGCTGCACCTGCCCCGATTGCAACGCAAACTGGTTCGCCACGGGTTCATCACGCATCAGGGCCACTGGTCGCCCCTGGCCGAGGATCAGCGCAACGCGATCTTCGCGGAAAAAGGCCTTGTGGGCCGGCGCGCCTATATCGCAGCCGAAGGCCTTGGCACCAAACCCGGCGCCCCCGAAATACAGGCCGAAGCCGCGCAATAGGGTCTATTTTTCGGAATTTCCGAGCTGTGCCAGCAGGTCGTTGTGCCGCGCGGTATAGGCCGCGCGCACCTCAACCGGCGGGCGCAGCGTGATGCCCAGCCCGTCAATCAACTCGGGCTTCGGTTTCCCGAAGAACCTGTCGGCCTCGGCCGTGGTGAACCCGGCGATCTGCGTTGCCTCCAGCCAGGCGGAAATCCTGTCGGCCTTCTTGATCTGCTTCTTGACACGGACCGGCACGATGGCCGGCAGGCCAAAGCGGATGTGAACCGCCGCCGCCAGCCTTTCGTCCAACAGGCCGTAATTCGGCCCGACCGCCGCCTTCACCGGCGAGATCATGTCGCCGATCACATATTCAGGTGCGTCATGCAGCAGCGCCGCCAGCCGCCATTTCACCGGCGCCTCCGGCACTATTCTGGCGAAAAGCGCCTCGACCAGAAGGGAATGCTCGGCGACGGAATAGGCGAAATCGCCCTTGGTCTGCCCGTTCCAGCGGGCCACGAAGGCAAGGCCATGGGCGATATCCTCGATCTCGATATCCACGGGCGTGGGATCAAGAAGGTCAAGCCGCCGGCCCGAAAGCATTCGTTGCCAGGCGCGGGCTTCCTTGGGCATGTCGGGTCTCCGGTGTTGGAATGGCTGCTGCCTACCCAATCGGGGCCGGCGTGTAAATCCGCCGGCCCATGACATACATTCGCAACAAAATCCGGCCACTGTGCCGCAGGGCGACACGGCCAGCCGATTTTGAACCGCGTGAGTTGCCCAGAGCAGACCCCGGTGCTATGTGCCGATCAATCATCGTAAACCGTACGGAGCCGCTCAGATGGCAAGCGACTATATTGTAAAAGACATTTCCCTAGCTGATTTCGGCCGCAAGGAGCTGGACATCGCCGAGACGGAAATGCCGGGCCTGATGGCCCTGCGCGAAGAATATGGCGAAGCGCAGCCGCTCAAGGGCGCGCGCATCGCCGGATCGCTGCACATGACCATCCAGACCGCGGTGCTGATCGAAACGCTGGTGGCGCTGGGCGCCGATGTGCGCTGGGCCTCGTGCAACATCTTTTCCACCCAGGATCACGCCGCGGCGGCCATTGCCGCGACGGGCACGCCGGTCTTTGCCGTCAAGGGCGAGACGCTGGAAGAATACTGGGACTATGCCGACCGCATCTTCCAGTTCGAGGACGGCGGCTGCAACATGATCCTGGATGATGGCGGCGACGCCACGCTCTATATCCTGATGGGCGCCCGCGTCGAGGAAGGCGAGGAAGATCTGATCGCCGTGCCTACCAGCGAAGAGGAAGAGGCGCTGTTCGCACAGATCCGCAAGCGGATGGCCGAAAGCCCCGGCTGGTTCGTGAAACAGCGCCACATGATCAAAGGCGTGTCCGAGGAAACCACCACCGGCGTGCATCGCCTGTACAAGATGATGGAAAAGGGCCACCTGCCCTTCCCCGCGATCAACGTGAACGACAGCGTCACCAAGTCGAAGTTCGACAACAAATACGGCTGCAAGGAATCGCTGGTCGACGGCATCCGCCGCGCCACTGACACGATGATGGCCGGCAAGGTTGCCGTTGTCTGCGGCTATGGCGACGTCGGCAAAGGCTCTGCCGCCTCGCTGCGCGGCGCCGGTGCCCGCGTGAAAGTGACCGAGATCGATCCGATCTGCGCGCTTCAGGCGGCGATGGACGGGTTCGAGGTGACGACACTGGAAGATGTGGTGGGCGATGCTGACATCTTCATCACCACCACCGGCAACAAGGACGTGATCCGCATCGAGCATATGCGCGCGATGAAAGACATGGCGATCGTCGGCAACATCGGCCATTTCGACAATGAGATTCAGGTTGCGGCTCTGAAAAACCACAAGTGGACGAATATCAAGGATCAGGTGGATATGATCGAGATGCCCTCGGGCGCGCGGATCATCCTGCTGTCCGAAGGCCGTCTGCTGAACCTCGGCAATGCCACCGGCCACCCGTCTTTCGTGATGTCGGCCAGTTTCACCAACCAGGTTCTGGCCCAGATCGAACTTTGGGCGAAGGGTGAAAACTATGCCAACGAGGTCTATGTGCTGCCCAAGCATCTGGACGAAAAGGTCGCGCGGCTGCATCTCAAGAAGATCGGCGTGAAGCTGACAGAGCTTCTGCCGGATCAGGCCGACTACATCGGTGTTGCCCAGGAAGGCCCCTTCAAGCCCGAGCATTACCGCTACTGACAGGCGCCCATGTGGCTTTCCCCTGCGTTTCAGGGGGAAGACCGTGCCAAAAATCCCTTTGTTCACGCGGAATTCGTCATTACGATCCCCCGCACACGTCAGGGTGCATGCCCTGAGCGGCAAGCAGAGCAAAAAAGGACGGGAGACAAAAATGGGTAAGCGAGACGATCTGATCGCGCAATATGCGGATGATCTGCGCGGCAAATGCGGGATCGAGCCGGATATGGCGCTTCTGACGAAGGTCACGATTGGCTGCGGCCCGGCGATCTACAACGCCGATGCGTCCACCGTGGCGGGTTCGCAGGCCGCAGAGCTGGAAACGGTCAAGGAAAACTTCCTGATCAAGAAGCTGGGCCTGAGCGATGGGCCCGAATTGATGGATGCGATCAATTCGGTGATCGAGACCTATGGCAAATCCGAGCGGAACAAATACCGCGCGGTTGTTTATTACATGCTGACCAAACATTTCGGCAAAGAGTCGATCTACGGCTGATTGCCTTTGAGATGATCAAAACGCCCGCCGGAACAGCGGGCGTTTTTTTGTGGCCCGTCGCGATGTGGTGCGGTTTTCCTAGAATTTTAAAGGTCATTTCGGCCCAGCACGCCCGGTGTTCACCGAATGGAAAGCTTCCGCGCGCCATGCTGAGACAAGACAAAGGCCAGGATGGCCGAGACCTTATTTCTGAACACGTGCGGTGCTGTGGGAGCGCGTGGGGTGGAGGAGGGTCCCGGTATCCGGGGCCCTCCATTTCACAAACCCGTCAGGAGGGCAGCCCGCCAACTGCGCAGACGATATCCCATTCGGCGTCGGATACCGGCTGTACCGACAGCCGCGAATTGTTGACCAGTACCATGTCTTTCAACCGCGCGTCCGCCTTGCACATCTCCAGCGTTACCGGCCGGGGCAGGGGTCTGACCGCCTTGATATCCACGCATTCCCAGCGCTCATCGTCGGTTGTGCTGTCGGGATGGGCCGGGGCGATGACCTCGACAATGCCGACAATCGCCTTTTCCTTCAGCGAGTGATAGAAAAACCCGCGCTCGCCAACCTGCATGGCGCGCATGTTGTTGCGGGCCTGATAGTTGCGCACACCGTCCCATTCCTCGCCCGCGTCGCCTTTCGCCACCTGATCGTCCCAGCTCCAGGTGTTCGGCTCGGATTTGAACAACCAGAAGGCCATCAGCCGATCACCCGGTTCCAGTGCTGGATTGCCACGCTTTCAAACAACCCCGCCTGCGCATAGGGATCGCCCTCTGCCCAGGCCTGCGCATCCGACAGCGCGCCAACCTCGAGGATCAGAAGCGATCCGCACATATCGCCGGCCTCGTCCAGAAACGGGCCGGCCTGGGTGACCACGCCGGTCTCCTTGAGGTAGGAAAGATGCGCATCGCGGTTGGCCTTGCGCGTTTCCAGATGGCCGGGTTTGTCTTTGCAGATCACAGCGAACAGCGGCATTCATTCCTCCTTCAGCGGCCGGGCCAGAAGCGCCTCTGTAGCCTCGGCAATTGTGCATTTTTCATCAATAACAGCAGCTACCATAGTCGTGATCGGCATGTCGATCCCGCGTTCACGGGCGAGCATGGCCACGGCCTTTGCCGTGGCGGCCCCCTCGACGGTGATCGTGCGGTCGAACTCCTCCGTGCGGCCCAGTGAAAGGCCGAACCGGAAGTTGCGCGATTGCGCCGATGTGCAGGTCAGCACCATGTCGCCCAGCCCCGACAGGCCGGAAAGCGTCTCTGTCTCGGCGCCAAACGCGAGGGCAAGGCGCTGCATCTCGGCAAAGCCGCGGGTCATCAGCGCGGCGCGCGCGCTATCGCCCAGCCCCGCGCCGATGACGATACCGCAGGCAATCGCGACCACGTTCTTCAGCGCGCCGCCCAGTTCCGCCCCGATCGTGTCGGCGCTTCGGTAAAGCCGCAGGTTGGGGGCGGACAGAAGCTGTTGAAGCCGTTTTCCGGCCTCGGCATCCGCGCAGGCCAGCGTCAGCGCGGTGGGCAGGCCGCGCGCGATATCGGCGGCAAAGCTCGGCCCGGTCAGGACGGCGGGGATAGAGGCGGGGCAGATATCTGCGATGATCGCGGTCGGCCCGCGCATGGTGACAAGATCAACACCCTTTGAACAGGCGACAAGCGGGGCGCCGTCGAGAGCACCGCGATGCGTGGCCAGAAAATCCGAAAGGGTTTGCATGGGAACCGCCAGCAAAACCGCATCCACCCCGCTCAGGTCAGCGGCTTGGCCTGTCACGGTCACGACGTCGGGCAGGGCGCAGCCCGGCAGGCGCGCGCGGTTTTCGCGCCGGGCCTGCATCTCCGCCACATGCGCCCGATCGCGGGCCCAAAGCGTGACGTTGCGCCCGGCAAGCCCCAGCGCTATGGCCAGCGCCGTGCCGAACGCACCCGCCCCCGCGATGCCGATCCTGCTCATGCCTTCGCGCCTTTCTTGCCCGATCCCAGCAATGCCGGGCTGTTGCGGTCCAGCGGCCAGCGCGGCCGCGCGGCAAGCGTCATGTCATCGCGTCGGCCCAGCCGGAAAAGCTCGATCCCCGCCCAGGCGATCATCGCGGCATTGTCGGTGCAAAGCGGCAAGGGAGGTGCGGTGAAACGCACACCAAGAGCGTCGGAAACCGTCTCTAACCCGGCCCGAATGGCCTTGTTCGCGGCAACGCCGCCAGCGACGGCAAAGGCCGGTTCCGCAGGTGCGCCGGCCATGTATTCGGCCAGGGCCCGCCGTGATTTCTCGGCCAGCACATCGCGGACGGCCGCCTGAAAGCCCGCGCAAAGATCTGCCCGGTCTTGCACCGTGAGCCCGCCCTTGTCGGCCACAAGCGCATCGCGGGCGCGCAGCACCGCTGTCTTGAGCCCCGAAAAGGACATGTCGCAGCCCTGCCTGTCGAGCAGGGGGCGCGGCAGGGCGAAACGGGTTTCATCACCCTTGGCGGCCTGCGCCTCGACCGATGGCCCGCCGGGCTGCGGCAAGCCCAACAGCCGCGCGGTCTTGTCAAAGGCCTCGCCGGGTGCATCGTCGATCGTGCCGCCCAGGCGGGTGAAATCGTCGGGCCCGTTCACGCGCAGAAACTGACAATGCCCGCCGGACACCAGCAAGATCAGATAGGGAAAGCGAAGCTGATCGGTCAGCCGCGGTGTCAACGCATGCCCGGCCAGGTGATTCACCCCGATCAGCGGCAAGCCGGAGGCCGCCGCGATACCCTTGGCACACATGACGCCTGACAGAACCCCGCCGATCAGCCCCGGCCCGGCGGTGACGGCCACGGCCTCAAGCCCGGAAAGGCCCAGACCCGCCTTGGAAAGTGCCTCTTCCACGCAAATATCGAGCTTTTCGGCATGGGCGCGGGCCGCGATCTCGGGCACGACACCGCCATAGGCCGCGTGCAGCGCCGTCTGCCCGGCCACGACGGAAGACAGGATTTCCGGCGCCCGCCCGGGGACATGGCGCACAACGGCGGCCGCCGTATCATCGCAGCTGCTTTCCAGCCCGAGTATCGTCAGGGGGTCAGCCATATGTCTGCCGTTGCTTGGGTCATCCCCGGCAGGTAACACCGGGGAAGGTTCCAGACAATCCCGGCGTGCAGCGCGATGACACAGCAGATGATCCTTCTCGTAACGCGCCCGCGCCGGCAGGCCGTGGGGTTCGCCAGATCCTTTCGGGTGCGATTCGGCGAAGAGGTGCCGATCGTCATTTCCCCGGTGCTCGAGGTCGCGCCTGCGGGCGACCCGCCGGTGCTCGATGGGATTTCGGGGTTGATATTCACCTCCGCCAACGGGGTGGAGGTGTTTTCCAACCTGACGGATGACAGGCGGCTCTCCGCCTATTGCGTGGGCGCGGCGACGGCCGCTGTGGCGCGCGGGGCGGGGCTTGAGGTGGCTCTCGTGACGCAGAATGCCGATGATCTCGTGGCCGGTCTGCTGGCGGCGCCGCCGGGCGGGGTTCTGCTTCATCTGCACGGGGTGCATACGCGCGGTGCTGTCGCGCAGCGTCTGACGGCGGGCGGCCAGCTGTGCCGGGCGCAGGTGATCTATGATCAGGTTGCGCAGGGATTGAGCCTGCAGGCACGGGGCGTTCTGTCGGGCCGCGCGACGGTGCTTTTGCCGCTGTTCTCGCCACGCAGCGCCGCGCTTGTTGCCGAAGCGGCGCAGAGCGCAACCGCCCCGCTTGCCCTCGCGGCGCTGAGCCCGGCGGTACGCGCGGCCTGGGCCGGGCCGGAGCCCGCGCTGGAGTGTACGGCGCACCGCCCCGACAGCGATGCGATGCTTGATGCGCTGAAGATGCTTATTGACGCAGTGCAGCGCCTTGAGGGAGGCGACCACCCAAGCTAAGCTGCCCTGGCGCAGCCGGGCGTTGGTATTGGGTTTGGCGATAGAAAGGGTGGGGTTCCGTGGCACGACCAGAAGAGTCATCGAAGATGAGCGAGTCCGATTCGCTTCCTGACGAAGAGGGCACATCCTCGATAGAACCGGAGGAGAGCCCGGCGGAAACCACCGAGACGACCCCCGGCATCAGCGAAACCGACGAAGCCTCGATCGCCGAAATGGCAGAGGAAGAAGGTCTTCCCCCCGCTTCGGAAGAGCCTGAACCGACCGAAGAACCGGTTGCTCCGATGGCGCCGCCGCCTGCCAGGCGCGGACGCGTCGGGTTCTGGGGCACCTTGCTGGGCGGGGTGCTGGCCGCCGTGATCGGGTTCGGCGCCGCGCAGTTTGCCGGGCCGCTGGATCTGCCGTTTCTGAACAATCGCGCCGACACCGGAATGGCGGAAACGCTTGCTGGCCAGCAGGAAAGGCTGACGGCGCTGTCGGCCGAGGTCTCGCGCCTGAGCGATGCGGTGGCCGCCGCCGAAAGCCGCGATCGGGGGGCCGAGCTTTCGGACCGGATCGCCGGTCTGGAAACTTCGCTGACCGATCAGATTGAGGCGCTGAAGACCGAATTCGGAGGAGTTCGTGACGAACTGGCCGGTTTCGAAACCCGCCTGACCACGCTCGAAAAGCGCCCGGTGGCCGAAACCGGGGATATCTCTGGCGCCGTCGCCGCCTATGAGCGGGAGCTTGACGCGATGCGCAGCGAGCTTGTGGCGCAGCGCGCGCAGAACGCCGAGCTTGCGGCTGGGATCACCGCCGCCGCCGAAAGCGCCAGCGCCGAGATCGACGCCGCCGCGCAGCGCGCGCATGAGCTGGAAGAGCGGGGCGCGATGATGCGCATTCTGGCATCTCTCGAAACCGGCGGCGGGTTTGCCCCGGCGCTCGACGTGCTGTCCGGGCGGGATGTGCCCGCCGCGCTTTCGGCCGCCGCAGACGGCGTGCCGACGATCGCCGCGCTGAAAGAACAGTTTGCCGAACCGGCCCGCGCCGCGCTCGACGCCTCGTTGCGGGTCGAGGCGGGTGACAACCCCGGCGACCGGCTGAGCGCTTTCCTGCGCGCGCAGGTCGGGGCACGTTCGCTGACCCCGCGCGAAGGCAACGATCCCGATGCCATCCTGTCGCGTGCCGAAGCGGCGGTTGCCGAGGGCCGGCTGCAAGATGCGCTGGCCGAGATCGCCGCGCTGCCCGACGAAGGGCAGGCCGAGATGGCGGGCTGGGTGGCGGATGCCAAAACCCGGATCGAGGCGGTTGCCGCGGCAAAGGCCCTCGCGGCCACAATGAACCTGAACTGAGGACGTAACGAATGCTTTGGTCCCTGCTCAAGATCCTGCTCTTCGTTGTCCTTGTCGCGGGGCTGACCCTGGGGGCCGGTTTCCTGATGGAAATCGACACCGGGCTGCGCATCGCCTTTGCCGGATGGGAATTCACGCTCGGCCCGCTTCAGGCCGTGATCGTGGCGCTATTGCTGCTCGTTCTGATCTGGGCCGTGCTCAAGCTTGCCGGTTTTCTCGTGGCGCTGTTGCGGTTTGTGATGGGAGACGAAACCGCCCTGTCGCGCTATTTCAACCGCAACCGGGAACGGCGCGGGTTCAAGGCGCTGGCCGACAGCATGATGGCGCTGGCCTCGGGCGATGGGCGCGAGGCGATGACCAAGGCCGCCCGCGCGGAGCGTCTGCTGCACCGGCCCGAGCTGACCAACCTTCTGACCGCCCAGGCCGCGGAACTGGCCGGCGACCGCAAGAAGGCGCAGGAGGTTTACAAGCAGCTTCTGTCGGATGACCGCACGCGCTTTGTCGGCATTCGCGGGATCATGAAGCAGAAGCTGGCCGAAGGTGACACTGACACCGCGCTGAAGCTGGCCGAAAAGGCCTTTGCCCTGAAACCGGGCCATGTGGAAACGCAGGATACGCTTCTGCGGCTTCAGGCCGAACATGCCGATTGGGTGGGTGCGCGCAAGACGCTGAACGCCAAGCTGAAGCATGGCGCGCTGCCCCGCGATGTTCACAAGCGGCGCGATGCGGTTCTGGCCCTGTCCGGAGCGCGCGATGTGCTGGCCGAGGGCAAGACGATCGAAGCCCGCGAAGCCGCGGTCGAGGCGAACCGCCTGTCGCCCGATCTGATCCCCGCCGCCGCGATGGCCGCGCGAACCTATATCGAACAGGGCAAGCCCCGCTACGCCGCCCGCGTTCTGAAAAAGGCGTGGGAGGCACAGCCGCACCCCGAGCTTGCAACCGCCTTTGCCGAGATCAAGCCCGATGAATCCCCGGCCGAGCGGGTCAAGCGGTTCCGGGCGCTGACCAGCCTTGCGCCGGATCACCCCGAAACCCGGATGTTGCTGGCCGAGCTTCATATCGCGGCCGAGGACTTTCCCGAGGCGCGCAAGGCGCTGGGCAATCTTGCCGAAACCGATCCGACCGCCCGCGCGCTCACGCTGATGGCGGCGATCGAGCGTGGCCAGGGCGCCGATGACAGCGTCGTGCGGGGCTGGCTGACGCGCGCCCTGACCGCCTCGCGCGGGCCGCAGTGGATCTGCGACAATTGCGGCACCGTTCACGCGGCCTGGGCGCCGATCTGCGGCCAGTGCGGCAGCTTCGACACGCTATCGTGGAAAATCGCGCCGACGGGCGAGCTGACGATGCCGCATTCCACCGAGATGCTCCCGCTGATCGTGGGTGCGATCGAAGACACGCCTGAAGATATCGAACCGGCCGAGTCTGTTGAGGAGGGCGGCGCGGAAGAGAGTGTTTCCGAGGCCGAGGTGCTTGCGCCGGAAGAACAGGAAAAAGCCGTAAATTAGGGCTACACAGCCCAGACGGAGGGTGCTAAAGAGCGCGCCACCACGCCGCTGTAGCTCAGATGGTAGAGCACGTCATTCGTAATGATGGGGTCGGGGGTTCGAGTCCCTTCAGCGGCACCATTAAAATCAAGCGGGCATCCCGGACCCTCTTGGTTTTTATCCCTCAGCAAAGCACACGCAGCTCGCGCCTGGTGATGATACAGGCCCAGCCCCTGCAGGGGTCCGGCACGCGATCGGCCACGCTCCTTTTCGCTCGAACCACCTTGGCAAACGCGCCAACCCCCGCGGTTGATCGCCAGCTAGCCGCGCGCCTTGGGCCCGCAGTGAAATATCAAGGGCCGTGCCAAATCCTTGCCTGTTGACATCCGGACACCGATGTCCGTATGAGCGGGGAATGAGCAAGCGCGCGGATGCACGTCAAAATCGCGCCAGGATTCTGGCCGCCGCGGCGGATGTTGTCGCTGAAGAGGGCACTTCGGTGCCTCTTGATCTTGTGTGCGCGCGTGCCGCCGTCGGGCGCGCGACCCTTTACCGGAACTTTCCCGACCGGCAGGCGTTGATGCTGGCCTTGCTGGACGAAACGCTTGAACGGCTCGAAGCGGCAGCGGTTGCTCTGGGTGGCAGGGATGACGCGGTTTTTGCGCTGCTGGCGCATGTGGCCGAGGAGATGGCGGACAGCATGGCCTTGTTCGATTACTTGAGCACCGCCGATATCTCGGTCGAGACGGTGTCGGCCAGCCGGGCCCGATTGGCCGTGGTGCTGGACGCGCCGATCGAACGGGCGCGACAGGCCGGTCTGATCCGCGCGACGGTCGGGACACCGGACATGCTTTTGGCCTTTCGGATGTTCGCCGGCGTTCTGCAGGACAGGGACGCGGCCACCCGGAAGCAAACCTGCCAGCGCGCGCTGGACATCGTGATTCACGGCATTGCCGCCTCGCCGAAGGTGGATGGCGTCGCGGTTTGGGCCGAAAACGGTTCATTCCAAAAGTAATTTGCCCAAAGTGATAAGACAGAATGGAAACGACCCGGACATGACGAACACCCCCGATACAGAAACGACGCCCGGCCCCGGCACCCCGGCTTCGGAAACCGTGGCAGACGAGGCAAAGGCCGGCAATCCGGCCAAGAAAGTCGGTTTGCTCGTACTGCTGATCCTTGCCGGCATCGTCGGGTGGTACGTGGCCTCCGACCGCTACGCGCCGGGCACGAACCGGGGCATCGTCATGGCCAACGTGACACAGGTCGCCCCGCGCGTTTCCGGCCGCGTGATGCGGGTTGAGGTCGACGATAACGCCTTTGTCGCCGCCGACGCGCCGCTTTTCCACATTGACGCACGCCCGTTTCAGCTGGTTGTCGAACAGGCCAAGGCACAGTTGCAACAGGCGCATCAGTCTCTTGATGCGTCTTCGGCCCAGCTTGTGGCCAGCCAGGCCAATGTCGCGCAGGCGCGCGCCAGTCTGGAAAATGCCCGTGCCGCCAATGACCGCACCCTGGCCCTGTCCCGGCGCGGTCTGGTGCCCAAAGCCCAGGTGGACAACGCGCGCGCCGCTTTGGAAAACGCGCAGGCCACATTGGATGCCGCCCTGGCGCAGCTTGACAGCGCCAAACGCCAGCTGGGGGTCACGGGGGACGACAACCCGCAGATCCGCGCGGCGCAGCTGCGGCTGGAGCAGGCGAATTACGACCTTTTGTCCACCACGGTGCGCGCGCCGCGCCCGGGCGTGGTGACGAACCTGAAACTGTCGGTGGGTCAGTTCATGGGCGCCGGCAGCCCGGCGATGACGTTCATCGAATCCGAAGGCTTCTGGATCAACGCGGATCTGCGCGAGAACCAGCTGGTGAATGTCGATCCGGGCGACACGGTGGAGATTCTGTTCGACGCCCTGCCGGGCCGGATCTTCCAGGGCCGGGTGGATAGTATCGCCTGGGGGATCAACCCCGGCCAGACCGAGGTCGGAGGGCTGCCGGTCAACAAGCCCGCGACACAGTGGTTCGAACCCGCACGCCGGATTCCCGTGCGCATCAACCTTGACACCGAAGGCACCGGGATGTGGCCGCAAAAGGCGCGCCTGGGCGGCAAGGTCAGCGTGCTGATCCATGCCCAAAGGCCGGGGCATCCGATTTCGCTTCTGGCTGCGTTCTTCCTGCGGCTGCAGGGTTTCGCCACCGCCCTGTACTGAGGCAGCAAGATGTATGTGACCCCAAGGCCGGTGCTTGCCGACGATCCGCTCTTTGCGGTGCGCATGGCCTTTATGTCGGTCATCGGCATCATCGTCATTCAGATCACCCATCCGGCCATACCGCCCCTGATCGCGGCGCTGCCGGTCGGTCTGATGGCGGGCAGCCGCAAGGCCTTCAGCCCGGCGCGGGCCATTGGCGCGCCGATTGCCTTTATCGCGGCGATCTGGCTGATGACGGCGCTGGTGGCGCTGACACGGGATGTGCCGGTGCTGATGCTGGCCCTCGTGTTCTGCGTCTATTTCCTGGCCTTCTATATCACGCGCCGCACGGGCAGCCCGTTCGGGATGCTCATCCTTGTGGCGGCGTCGCTGATGTCGATCAT
Organism: Actibacterium naphthalenivorans; assembly: GCF_014196965.1. Lineage (GTDB taxonomy): Bacteria > Pseudomonadota > Alphaproteobacteria > Rhodobacterales > Rhodobacteraceae > Actibacterium_A > Actibacterium_A naphthalenivorans. The sequence continues at coordinate 1,471,080 of NZ_JACIEQ010000001.1, forward strand.
GGGCATGAAGGAACGCGCCGCGCTGTTCTATTTCCGCGACGGGTTCATCGAAGGGTCGCTGGTGGCGCTGGTCGCCGTGCCGGTGCTGTATTACCTGCTGCCAGCCGCCTCGAACCAGGTTCATGTGGACGAACCCGAGCCCGCCTGGGGCCATCATGGCAAGGGGTCTCTGATCCGGGCCGTGGTGATGATGTTGCTCAGCTTCTGGCTGCACGCGATCCTTCCGGCCTCGGATATGCTGCTGGCGGTGGCGGCGGTCTTCGTGCTTGTCTTTCCCACCCGTGAACAGGTCTTTTCCGAAGCGCGCGAACGGGTGATCGCAACCGCCTATGGCGCGGGGCTAAGCATGGTGATCCTGACGATCCTGACCTTCAGTTCGCATTTCGAGGTGCTGATCGGCCTGGTGTTCCTGGCCGGGCTGTTTCTGGCCGACCGGATGATCCACGGGCGCTACGAGGCGATGGTGTATCAGTTCGCCCTGACCACCACGCTGGCCCTGGTCATGAGCGCGCTTTCCACCCAAAGCCCCGGCTACGCCGCCTTTACGCGCATCGTGCTGGTCTTTGGCGGGGCGGTCGCCGCAGCGTTTCTGGTGGCGCTGCTGGACGCGATCTTTCTTGGCCCCGAACAGCCCGACAACCCCGCGGCACTGGGCTGAGGCCCGCGCGGGTCAGGTGCCCAGATAGGCCTCGTGCACCTTGGGGTCTTCGCGCAACGCCGCCGAGACCCCGTGAAACGCGATCTCGCCGTTTTCAAGGATATAGCCGTATTCGCTGACCTTGAGGGCAAGCTGGGCGTTCTGCTCGACGATCAGGATGGTCAGCCCGCTGCGGTTCAGTTCGACAATCGTCTGGAACAGGTGCTCGACCAGCACGGGCGACAGGCCCAGGCTGGGCTCGTCCATCAGCAATATCCGCGGCCGCGACATCAGCGCCCGGCCGATCATCAGCATCTGCTGCTCGCCGCCCGACAGCAGCCCCGCGTGTTGCTGTTCGCGTTCCTTGAGGCGCGGGAAGGTGGTATAGACCCGGTCCAGATCATCGCGCAGCTGTTTGCGTTGGCGCCGGTGAATCCACCCGCCCAGCAACAGATTGTCGGCCACGGACATTTCGGGGAAGGTCTCTCGCCCCTCGGGCACCTGGGCGATGCCGCGCCGCACGATGTCTTCGGTGCTTTTGCCTGCGATGCTTTCGCCGTCCAGCGTGATGTCGCCCCCGCGCAAGGGCACGATCCCCGAAATACAGTTCAGCGTGGTGCTTTTGCCCGCGCCATTGGCCCCAAGAAGGCAGACCATCTGGCCCTGTTCCACCTGAAGGCTTACGCCCTCAAGCGCCTTGACGGCCCCATAGCCGGCCCCGACATCGTCAAGCTTCAGCATAGCCACTTCCCAAATAAGCTTCGATGACCTTGGGGTCTTCGCGCACGTCCTGCGGCAACCCTTCGGCGATCTTCGTTCCGAAATTCAGCACCGTGATCCGATCGGCGATGGCCATGACAAGCTGCATCACATGTTCGACCAGCAGGATGGTGATCCCTTCGCGGTCGCGCAGTTCCGTCAGCAGCTTGTCCAGCGCGGCGATCTCGCGGTTGCGCAGCCCTGCGGCCGGTTCGTCCAGCAGCAAAAGCCGCGGCTTGGCGGCCAGCGCCCGCAGGATGTCCAGCATCTTCTGACGCCCGAAATCCAGCGCATTGGCCTTGGTGTCGCGCATGTCGCTAAGGCCCATGCGCTCTAGCAACGCCTCGGCCTCGGCGATGGCGGCGGCCTCGATGCGGGACCGGCCGGGGCCGGGCAGGAACGGGTTGTAAGTCTCGATCCGGCTGCTCATGCCCAAAAGCAGGTTTTCCAGCACCGTCATGCGGCCGCACAGTTCGATGTTCTGAAAGGTGCGCGCGATGCCCAGCCCCGCCAGCGCATGCGGCGGCAGCGTGGAAATCGGCGACCCCGCAAAGCGCACCTGCCCGCCGGTCAGGTTATAGACCCGCGTGATGGCGTTGAAGGCGGTGGATTTCCCGGCGCCGTTGGGGCCGATCAGCGCATGGATCGTGCCCTCCTGGACCGAGAGGGAAAAGTGGTCAAGCGCGGTGAGGCCGCCGAATTTGATGGTCACCTCGTCCAGTTCAAGCAGGCTCATGTCGATGTCCGGTTCTTGGAGATAAGAGAGGTGACAAGCCCATGGATGCCATTGGGCATAAGCGTGATCGACAGGACAAGGATCAGCCCGTAGACGAATTCCTGCCAGACCAGAAAATCACCCATGGTCGCGCCCAGGACCTCGGGCAGGATGCCCAGGACGATGGCGCCGATCACGACACCCGCCACCGTGCCCATGCCGCCGACCACGATCATGGTCAGCAGAAGGACGGCGGGCGCGAAGGTAAAGTTCTCGGGGTCGATGAACGAGTTGAACACCACCAGCATGCCGCCGCCGATACAGGCGTAGGCGCTTGAGATCACGAAGGCCCAGGCCTTGGTCCGGCGCACGTTGACGCCCGAGACCGAGGCCACATGTTCGCTGTCGCGCAACGCGGCCATGGATCGGCCCAGTTTCGACCGGTTCAGCAGGAACGTGGCCAGCAGGACGACGGTCAGGATCACGACAAGGACGCGGAAATTGCTGGCGTCGGTGGTCGAGGTGAAGAAGATGAAATCCGACGGTTGCAGCCGCAGCCCGTCTACCCCGCCGGTCACGGTTTTCCAGCTTTGCGCCAGCCAGTGCATCGCCGAGGCAAAGGCCACGGTGGCAAGACCCAGATAGATGTTGCGCAGCCGCACCGAGGCCAGCGCGACGACCCAGGCCAGCAGCGCCGACATGAGGATCGCCAACAGCAGGCCGACCGGAAAGGGGATGCCGAAGCGCTGTTGCAGGATCGCGGTCGTATAGGCACCGATCCCATAGAAGGCCACATGGCTGAAGGCGAACTGCCCCGCGCGGCCCATGATGATGTCCAGCCCGATGGCCAGCACCACATAGGTGATCAGCCCGCAGCCGATATAAAGCTGATAATCATTGGCGACCTGCGGGATCAGCAGGCCCAGAAGAAGAATGCCGGCCGGCCAGGCAAGCTCGGCGATAGACAGGCGTCCATACATGGTCAGACTTTCTTGACAGAGGCTGTGCCGCCGAAAAGCCCCTGCGGGCGCAGCACAAGCACGATCATGATGATGATGAACGGGGCAACGATGATGGTGTCGGACCCGAAGAAATAGCCGATCAGGTTTTGCACCACCCCCACGACGAACCCCCCGATGATCGAGCCGGGCAGGTTGCTGAACCCGCCGATCACGGCCGCGGCCAGCGCGGTCATGATGACCCCGCCCATATCGGGGGTCAGCCCCAGCTTGGGCCCCACCAGCACGCCGCAGATCCCGGCCATCACCCCGGCGATGCCCCAGACGATCATGCGCATCCGCGCCACCGGAATGCCCGACAGCGCCGCGCACAGCGGGTTCTGGCTTGAGGCCTGAAGCGCCCGGCCCAGCAAGGTGCGCGTGAAGAACAGCCAGAACCCCAGAATGGCCAGCACCGCGATGCTGACAATCGCCACATCCGCCCGCAGGATCGGTACGCCGCCCACGAAAAACGGCGGGCCGGTGACAAGTGGCGGCAGCGACCGGACCTCTTCGGTATAGGGGATCACCCGCACGATGCCTTTCAGCATCAGCGACAGGCCGAAAGTGGCGATCACGATGGGGATCAGCGGGCTTTCACGCCCGCTCATGCGGCGGGTGATGGGCACGATCGCCAGCCTTTCGAAGGCAGCGCCCAGGGCAAATGTAGCCACCGCGACGATGGGAAAGATCAGCCAGTAGGGCACCGAGGACGAGACGACCAGAAACAGCGCGACATAGGCCCCGATCATGACCAGCTCGCCGGCCGCGAAATTGACCGCTTCGGAGGATTTGTAGACGATCACGATGGACAGCGCGATCAGCGCATAGACCGATCCGGTCGCGATCCCGCTCAGTATCACCAAGGCCAGCGTCGTGGACATTGGGGGCTTTCCTTTCGACTGCGTTGAGGGGCGGCAATAGCGGTGCCCGCGCCGACAGAGCGGCGCGAACAAGGGTCAGTCGTCGAACACCGCCGGGTCGATCAGCGCGTCCCAGGTATAGGGGCCGCCGACACGGGTCACGGTCGAGCCGTCGAACTTGACGATGATCTGTCCGCGGTTGGAATCGCGCCGCTCGGGCGTGAAGACCGTTGGTGTGGCCATGACGCCGGTCTCAAGGTTGGTCTGGTCGATCGCTTCCATGAAGGCCTCGCGCGTCAGATCCGGCCCCGCGCGTTCCAGTGCGTCGACGATCGCCATCGCATGGGGAAAGCCATAGGCCCCGACGATGCCGGGCTCGGGGCGGTCGGGATAGTATTTCACCATCAGATCCTTCCACGGCTTCAGCGCCGGATCGTCCATCGATTCGGCCACCAGCGGATGGGCGTAATAGAACTTGCCCAGACCGGCGGTGTTGCCATCAAGGCTGCCCACGAACGCCTCGGTGTTGGAAACGCCCTGAATGGCCGAGATCACCGGCTTGTCCAGCAGGCCAAACTCGGTCAGCTTTTTCATCACCAGCGTGGTCGGGGGCGCATAGGTGGTCAGGATGATCACATCGGGATTGGCCGAATGCACGTTCAGCACGGGCACGGTCACGTCGGTGGCATTGTTCGGCACGATCTCATTCGCGACGACCTTGATGTCGTATTTCTCGGCCATCGCCGTGATCATTTCCAGCGCCGAGGTGCCCATCGCGTCATTTGGGCCCAGAACCCCGACGGATTTCGCGCCCAGCCCCTCGATCGCATACATCATCACGGCAGCCAGCGTGGCGCGCTGTGTGCCGGGTGCCGAGCCGAACTGATATGTCGTGGGCGGATAGACACCCGCATCGCCCGAGGCGTTCAGCATGAAATGCGGCACTTTTTCCTGATTCACCAGTTCCTGAATCGAAACCGTCGATCCCGAACATGACCCGCCCAGCAGCAGGAACACCTTTTCCACGGTGATGAATTTCCGCACCACCGTATTGGCCGCAGCGGGAGTGCATTTGTCGTCTTCGACCAGATAGCGGATGGTGCGGCCGTGGATGCCGCCCTTGGCGTTGATGTCGTCGAAATAGGCCCGCGCGGCATTTATCGGGTCCGTGCCATAGGCGGCAAGCGGGCCGGAAAGCGGCGCGAACATACCGATCAGGATTTCGTCGTCGGTGACGCCGGTTGTCGTCTGACCAAGGGCCGATGCCGCCAGGCCCATGCTCACCGCCACACCTTTCAGGACGCGCCCGATCACAATTCGTATCGTCATTCTTCCCCCCAAAAATAGTCAGATGTTTGTGTCAAACCCGGGCAAGTTAAATATTATTTTTGTGCCCAGATATATTTCTTCCACAAATCTGCGCCGCGTCAAGGTATTATAGATTTTAGGTGGCGGGCCATCGGCCACGTGTCGACCATGCCGCCCGGGCCCGGGCGCAAACCGGGGCTCTTGGGGCGGAAAAGGCAGGGCGGGATTCACCTGCAAGGCCTGCCTTGCGATAGGTGAGCATCGGGGCGCGGCGGTCTAGCTACACGGTAAGAAGTTTCCGATATCTGAAACAGGAGGTCGCTGTGCCCGAGGCATATATCTATGATCACGTCCGTTCGCCCCGCGGGAAGGGGCGCGCTGATGGCTCGCTTCATGAAATCACTGCTGTTGATCTCGCTTCGCAGGTTCTGGGCGCCATGCGGGACCGCAACGAGCTTGATACCGCGCTGCTTGACGATGTCATCCTGGGTTGTGCGCAGCCGGTGGGCGAGCAGGGCGGCAACATCGCCCGCGGCGCCGTGCTGAACGCAGGCTACGAAGAAAGCGTCGCCGGCCAGCAGGTGCACCGGTTCTGCGCCTCGGCGCTCGAGGCCGTGAACACCGCCGCCGCGCATATCATGAGCGGTCAGACCGATGCGGCTATCGGGGGCGGCGTGGAATGCATGTCGCGCACCTATATCGGGGCGGACACCGGCGCATGGTCGGCCGACCCTTGGGTGAACTATCACAACTATTTCGCCCCGCAGGGCATCGGCGCCGACATGATCGCGACGCTGGATGGCTATACGCGCGAAGATGTCGATTCCTATGCTGTCGAAAGCCAGCGCCGCGCCGCCGCCGCATGGCAGGGCCAGCGCTTTTCGGGCTCGATCGCGCCGATCAAGGACAAGCTGGGCGATGTGATCCTGGATCACGACGAATACATGCGCCCCGGCACCACGCTGGAAAAGCTGGGCAACCTCAAGCCCGCGTTCACGGCGCTGGGCGAAAAGGCCGGGTTCGACAAGGTCGGCATGATGCGCTACCCGCAGATCGAAGCGGTGAACCATGTGCACACCGGCGGCAACTCCAGCGGGATCGTTGATGGCGCCGCCGCCGTTCTGGTCGGCAACGAAACCTTCGGCAAGGCCTCGGGGCTGAAGCCGCGCGCCAAGTTCCGCGCCTTCACCTCGATCGGGTCCGAACCCACGATCATGCTGACCGCCCCCGCCGACGTGACCCGCAAGACGCTCAAGCGGGCCGGGATGACGCTGGACGATATCGACCTGTTCGAGATCAACGAAGCCTTCGCCTCGGTTGTGATGCGGTTCATGAACGCGCTCGACCTCGACCCCGAGATCGTGAACGTCAACGGCGGCGCGATTGCCATGGGTCACCCGCTGGGTGCAACCGGCGCGATGATCCTGGGCACCGTTCTGGACGAGCTGGAGCGGCGCGACCTGAACACCGCCCTTGTGACGCTGTGCGCCGGCAACGGCCTGGGCACGGCAACCATTATCGAACGCGTCTGATCCGGGGACCAAAGTAAATGAAGCACATTAAATTCGACGTCGAAGAGAACGGCATTGCCGTTCTCACCCTTGATAATGCCGACGAGTCGATGAACCTGGTGTCACCCGAGTTCATCACCGAATTCACCGAGGCCGTGCAGCGCGTCGCCGATGACGAGGCGATCACGGGTGCGATCGTCACCTCGGGCAAGAAGGCCTTCATGGCTGGCGCCGATCTGAAATTCATCGGCTCGGCCTATGACCGGGGCATGTCGCCTCACGATGTTGTCGCCTTCTGCAAGAAGCCCAGCGACATGCACCGCCTGATGGAAACCTGCGGCAAGCCTTTCGTCTGTGTGATGAACGGCCTGGCGCTTGGCGGCGGGTTCGAACTGGCGCTGGCCTGCCACTACCGTATCCTGGTGGACGATCCCAAGGCCGTGGTCGGCCTGCCCGAGGTCAACTTGGGGCTGCTGCCCGGTTCCGGCGGCACGCAGCGTCTGCCGCGCATCGTCGGCACGGAAACCGCGCTGGACGTACTGCTGTCGGGCAAGACCATGCCGCCGGCCGAAGCGCTGGAAAAAGGCATCGTGGATGAGGTCGTCCCGGCTGACAAGCTGATGGATGCCGCGCGCGCCTGGCTGGCCACCGGACCCGATCCGGTCAAGCCGTGGGACGTGAAAGGCTATGCGCCGCTGGCCTCGTTCGGTCTGCTGGACGCCAAGACCGCGATCACGTTCACCATGCAGGGCCCCGCACTCAGCGCAAAGACCTATCAGAACTATCCCGCGCCGATTGCTATCGCGAGCCTGGTGTTCGAAGGGATGCAGCTGACCTTTGACGGGGCGCAGGCGCTTGAGAACAAGTATTTCGCCCGTCTGGTCACCGACCCTGTGTCGCGCAACATCATCCGCACGACCTTCCTGAACAAGGGCAAGAACGACGCCCTGGAAATGCGCCCCGAAGGCGTGCCCACCTACACGACCAGGAAACTGGGCGTACTGGGGGCAGGCATGATGGGCGCGGGCATTGCCTATGTGGCCGCTGCCGCGGGCATCGAAGTCGTGCTGATCGACGCGACCCAGGAAAATGCCGACAAGGGCAAGGCCTATTCGGCCAAGGTTCTGGACAAGATGGTCGATCGCGGCAAGCGTACGCGCGACGCGGCTGACGCTGTTCTGGCCCGTGTCACCGCCACCACCGATTACGCACAGCTTGAAGGCGCCGATCTGGTGATCGAAGCCGTGTTCGAAGACACAGGCGTCAAGGCCGACGTGACCAAGAAGGCCGCCGCCGTCATTCCGGGCACCGCGCCTTTTGCGTCGAACACCTCGACCCTGCCAATCTCGACCCTGGCCGAAGCGTTTGTACGCCCCGAGGATTTCATCGGCCTGCACTTCTTCTCGCCAGTGGACCGTATGGCCCTTGTCGAGGTGATCATGGGCAAGAAAACCTCTGACGCGACGCTGGCCAAGGCGCTGGATTTCGTGAAACAGATCCGCAAGACCCCGATCGTGGTCAACGACAGCCGCGGCTTCTACACCAGCCGCGTGTTCCAGACCTTCATCCACGAAGGCATGGCGATGCTGCAAGAGGGCGTTCTGCCTGCGATGATCGAAAACGCCGGCAAGATGGCCGGCATGCCGGTCGGCCCGCTTCAGGTGACCGACGAGGTGTCGATCGAGCTGCCGCTGAAGATCTGCAATCAGGCCATCAAGGAAGAGGGCGACGCCTATACCGTGCCCGTGTCCTACAAGGTCATGGATCGCATGATGAACGAGTTCAAGCGCCCCGGCCGCAAGGCAGGCGCGGGGTTCTTTGAATACCCCGAGGACGGGAAAAAGCATCTGTGGAAAGGTCTGGCCGAGGCCTTCCCGGTTGCCGAAACCCAGCCCGACATCGAAGAGCTGAAAAAGCGTCTGCTGTATATCCAGTCGCTGGAAACCGTGCGCTGTCTGGAAGAGGGCGTTCTGACCCGTCCCGAGGACGGCGATATCGGGTCGGTTCTGGGTTGGGCCTTCCCGACCTATACCGGCGGGACCATGTCGCTGATCGACACAGTGGGCGTGGCGGCCTTTGTCGAGGAATGCGATGCGCTGGCGGCGAAATACGGCCCCCGGTTCACCCCGTCGCCCTGGTTGCGCGAACGTGCGGCCGACGCCCGCAAAATCTTTGCGTGATCGGTAGCCAGGCATGAAAAGAACGATTTTCGAACCCGAGCACGAGCAGTTTCGCGATACCGTCCGGCGGTTCTTCCAGAACGAGATCGGACCACATGCAGAGCGCTGGCGCGAACAGGGTCATGTGGACCGTGAGGCCTATGTCAAGGCAGGCGAACTTGGCCTGCTTCTGACCTGGGCTGATGAGAAATACGGCGGGGCCGGCATCAGCGATCTGCGCTACGAGCAGATCGTGTCCGAGGAAAACATGCGCCACGGTGATCCGGGGTTCTATATCCACCTGCATTCCAACCTGGTGGCCCCCTATCTGGGCCACTTGGGAAATGACGAGCAAAAGGCGCGCTGGCTGCCCGATTGCATCTCGGGCAACAAGATCCTTGCGATCGCCTTGACCGAGCCCCACGCGGGCAGCGATCTGGCCGCGATGCGCACCACCGCCGTCGAGGAAGACGATTGCTGGGTGCTGAACGGGTCCAAGACCTATATCTCGAACGGGCAGCTTGCCGATCTGGTGATCGTGGCAGCCCGCACCTCGAAGGCCGAAAAGCACCGTGTGGGGCTTTTCGTGGTCGAGGCCGGTCAGGCCGGGTTCGCGCGCGGGCAGCGGCTCAAGAAGATGGGTCTCGACTCGCAAGACACGTCCGAGCTGTTCTTCGAGGATGTGCGCGTGCCCAAGGACAACGTGCTGGGCGACCCCGAGCGCGGGTTCCACTATCTGACCGAGTTCCTGGCCGGTGAACGGGTTGTCGTTGCGATTGCCGCCCTGGCAGCCGCGCAGACCGCGTTCGATCTGACGCTGGACTACGTCAAAGAGCGCGGCGCGTTCGGGCGCCCCATCGGGATGTTCCAGAATTCGCGGTTCGAGCTGGCCCGGATGCGGGCCGAGATCGATACGGTTCAGACCTTTGTGGACCAATGCGTGATGCTGCAGAACGACAAGGCGCTGGATGGTGACACCGCCGCCGCCGCCAAGCTGATGGCGACCGAGCTTGAGGGCACCGTCATGGACCGCTGCGTTCAGCTTCATGGCGGCGCGGGCTATATGCAGGAATACCGGATCTGCCGCATGTATACGGACGCACGTGTGTCGCGCATCTTTGCCGGGACATCCGAGATCATGCTTGAAATCATCGGTCGCGGCCTTGGGCTGGACGAGCGCAAACTGAACTGACGGCCTCTGCGGGGGCCGGCCTGGCGCCGGCCTTTGACGACCTGTCTGTTTTACTCTTGCGGGGTTTGGCGCCGGTCTGTGATCGGGTGAAAGAAATAGGCCTCGCGATGCGGGTTCATCGCATCCGTACGCGGCATCTTCTCGGTCCCGATCCAGGTTTTCAGCGCATCAATCACCGGATCAAGATCGTCGGTCTCGACCTCATAGATCGCAGCGTATTTCCACGGAAAGGGCGGGTCGAGCCGCTGCTTGTCGCTCAGCGCGAACCGCTGGGCGGCGACCACGCCGGGGATTTTCAGAACATCGTTCAGGTGCTGGTTGTCATACCAGTCGTTGAAGGCGTCGTCCTGCCCGTCCACGGCATTGGTATAGACGATGAAGATATGCTTCTCGGCCGTCATGGCTGTGCTCTCCGTTCAAAACGGGCGCGGGCTGCGCCCGAGGGCGCTTAGCCAAGACCCAGCTCCTCACACAGTTTTTGCCGGAGCCGGAACTTGGCAACTTTGGTGGCCGACATCGGCCATTCGGTTACGAAACGCACGTGGCGGGGCACCTTGAAACTTGCGATGCGCCCCTTGCAGTGGCTAAGCACGTCTTCCTCGGTCAGCGTGGCGCCGGGGGCCAGCTCGATGAAGGCCGCCGGAACCTCGCCATAGCGTTCGTCCGGGATGGGCACCACCTGCGCAAGCCGCACGGCGTCATTCTGGGCCAGGAAGGATTCCACCTCGAGCGCCGAGACGTTTTCGCCCCCGACCTTCATCTGATCCTTCAGGCGTCCAAGGAAGCGCAAAAGCCCGCTTTCGGCCATCGCGCCATAGTCGCCGGTCATGAAGTAGCCGTCTTCGGTGTGCATTTCGGCGGTCAATTCGGGCTGGTTCAGATAGCCTGCAAACAGGCTTGGGCCCTTCACCGCGATCTCGCCCGGTTCGCCCGGAGCGACCTCTTGCCGGGTTTCGGGATCGACGATCCGCGCCGACCAGCCGGGCAGGAAATGGCCCACCGTGGTGGTGCGCTCCTCAAGCGTGTCCGTGGGGTGGCTAAAGGTCACGATGCCGGTCGTTTCGCTCATGCCGTAGGCCGACAGAAGCAGCGCATCGGGGAATGCGGCCTGAATGCGACGCTGAATTTCCTCGGGGCCTACGTTGAAGACGAAGCGCACGCGCGAGAAATCGGTGTTCTTGAACTCTGGCGCGCTCATCAGTGGCAGCAGGATCGTCGGGAACAGCGGGTAAAGCACCGTGGGCGGGTATTCGGCGAATTGCGCGTAGGCCATATCCACGTCGAAGTGGCTCATGCCGACAAAGCGCGCGCCGACCGCAAGGCAGACGGTCATGAACAGCAGCCCGCCGATATGGAACATCGGCAGCGGGCACCACCAGGTGTCATCCGGGCCCACGTCGAACAGCCCGGCCGTCAGCTGCGCGGTGGTCACGAGACAGCGGTTGGGCAGCAGGCACCCCTTGGGCGCCGCCGTGGTGCCCGAGGTATACATGATCAGTTGCAGGGCCTGCGGGCCGGGCAGGGGGCCCATGTCCGGTTTCGGGGCCGATCCGGCGCGGTCGCGCAGTGCCTCGGAACTGATCATGCAGGGCGGGGTGCCGTCGTGAAAATGGATGATATGTTCAAGCGCGGGGAAGCCCTCGATCGCCAGACGGCCCTCGCAACTCGCATCGGCCAGACCGGGCAGCGCCTCGTTCAGCAGTTGCTTGAAGTTCACATGCTCATCCACGGCGCCTGTCGTCACCACGCAGCGCGCGCCGGAATCGCGGATGATATGGGCCAGCTCGAAAGCGCGGAAGCGGGTGTTGATCGGCACCACCACCACGCCGATGAACGAGGCGCCGATGAAGAATTCGACGAACTCCATGCAATTGGGCATCAGAAGCGCCAGCTTGTCACCCTTGCTCAGGCCAAGCGCGCGTAGCTCACGCGCACGCCATTTCGCGGCCTCGACCAGTTCGGCATAGGTGCTGCGATCCTTGTCCAGAACGACCGCGACCCTGTCGGGGAACTGCTGCGCCGTCTTGATGAGCTGTTCCGCATATCCGGGAAGGTTCTGGGTGATCTCCAACACGCCGTTATTCCTTATCTCGCAGTATCTTCTGTTCCGCCAGGCACTGGCCGTGATCGCAAAACCGGCCCCCGCGCGGCGGCGGGATACCGGCAGAGGGGAAAGGTACGGACCATCCGCACCGGCCCCGTCAGAACGAGCGGGGCAGACCGAAGGACTCGGCGATCGAGTTCCGAACCATCTCGTTCGAGATCGGGGTGATCCGCAGGATCCGGTGATCACGCCAGTAGCGCTGCATGTCGGTTTCCGCGGAATAGCCCATGCCGCCCAGAATCTGAATGCCCAGATCGGCCGCTTTCACGGCGGATTCAGACGCCACCATCTTGAGCATGTTCGCCTGTACGCCGCATTCCTGCCCGGTCGATTGCAGCCAGGACACATGGTAGAGCATCAGTTCGACCTGTTGCTGCCATGTGGCGATATCGGCGATGTAGTGCTGAATGGCCTGGAACTGTCCGATGGGTTTGCCAAAGGCCTTGCGCTGTTTGGCATAGTCCACCGCGTCTTCCAGCACGCCGTCGATGGCGCCCAGACATTGCGCGCCGACCATGATCCGCTCGTTGTTGAGCGTGGGCAGCAGCATGTACCAGGCATTGCCGGGCTCGCCCAGCACCAGGTTGTCGGGGACGAAAACATCGTTCAGCACGACGCGGCTTGACCCGACAGCGCGCATCCCGAGCTTTTCCAGAAGGTGGTTTTCCATGCCCTCGGATTTCGTGGGCACGAAGAACAGGGTCAGGCCCTGATGCCGCTTTTCGACATCCTTGTCGGTGCGTGCCAGCAGCAGAATATAGTCGGCCACATGGCTGGCCGAAGACCACATCTTTTCGCCGTTCAGCACCCAGCCGCCGTCAACCTTCTTGGCGGTCGTGCTCATGGCGCCCAGCACATCAGTGCCGCCGCCGGGCTCGGTAAAGCCGATCGAGACGCGGCAATCGCCCGCCGCGATCTTGGGCAGGAATTCGGCCTTCTGTTCGTCGGTGCCGTAAAGCCCGATGGATTTGGCGCCGGCGAAAGAGGTCAGCCCCCAGACCCACAGCAGCCCGCCCAGCGAACGCGACAGCTCGCGCGCCAGGATCATCTGGATCATCACATCGCCGCCCTGGCCGCCGTATTCCTCATCGATACCGATCCCGAAAAAACCCGCTTCGCGCAGTTTTTCCCAAAGCTCGAAGGGGTATTCCTTTTCCCGTGCCTCAAGCTCACGCGAAAGGCTTTTGGGAAGTTCGTTGTCCACCCACCGGCGCACCATGTCGCGGAAGGCGGCCTGTTCTTCTGTCAGATTGAAATCCATATGCCGAATCCTGCTCCCTTTGGCAGAAGTATCTCCAGTAGCTGCCAAGCCCGCACCTGACGCCGGATAGGCGCGGGAGGCGTGAGTGGCCGCCTAGCCGCCTGCCAGAACGCCGCCATCCACCGGGATCTGCGCGCCGGTCACATAGGCCCCGGCTCGCGAACACAGAAAGATGCAGGCGCCGGCGATGTCGTCGGCTGTGCCCATTCGTCCCATCGGGATGTGATCGCGCAGTTCGGCCAGCCGGTCGTCGTCGGCGCGGATATGCGTGGTCATCTTGGTGGGGAAGTAACCCGGCAGCACCGTGTTGACGGTAATCGCCTCATCGGCCAGCTCGATCGCCAGCACCTTGGACAGGTGGTGGATCGCGGCCTTGCTGGCGGCATAGGAATAGGCCGGCAGGTTCTCGACCCGCGCGCCCGCGACCGACCCGATATTGATAATGCGCACCGGGTCTTCGGCGGTGCCCGACGTCTTGAACAGGGGCAGCAGGTCGCGCACCAGCGTGAACGGCGCCTGCACGTTCACCATCATCACACCGCTCCAGGCGGTGTCGGGGAATTCGGCAAGCGGCGCGCCGAAGGTGCGGCCCGCGTTGTTGATCACGATATGCAGCGGCTTGCCGCGCGCGATCAGCGCCGTGCTCAGCGCGCCCACGCCTTCGGCCGAGGACAGATCCGCCGTCATGCCTTCGGCCGAGCCGAACTGCGACAGGGCCGCGACGGCCTCGGCCACGTCGGTTTCCTTGCGCGAGGTCACGATGACATGCGCGCCGGCCTCGATCAGGCCCTGGGCGATCATCCGGCCCATGCCGTTGGCGCCGCCGGTGACAAGCGCGGTCTTGCCGGTCAGGTCAAACAGGTTCTTCATCGGCTCAGGCTCCGTTCGGGGCGGGAATGTCCACGATGACCTTGCCAAAGTGGTTGCCCTGCAATGCGGTGAAGGCCTGTGCGATCTGGTCAAGCGGGAAGGTGCTCTCGATCACGGGTTCCAGCGTGTTGTCGCTGACAAAGCCGATCATCTCGTTGAAATCGGCCACGGTGCCCATTGCGGTGCCGAAGATCGTGGCGTGCCGCAGGAAAAACTCCGGCGCGTTGACTTCGAACTTGGGGCCTTGGGTCGAACCATAGATCACCACCCGGCCGCCCATGGCCACAGATCGTGTATAGGCCGCGAACGAGGCCGCTGGTGCGCCGTCGATGATCACATCGAACCCGCCCGAGGCCTTGCCGGCGGCTTTGCCCCAGCCCTCTTCGCGATAGTTGAAACCGCCCTTGGCGCCCAATGCCATGGCCTGTTCGATATTGTCGGGGTTGCCGCTGGTCACCCAGACCTCCGCGCCCTTGGCCACGGCGAAGGCCAGGGCAAAGGTCGCGACACCGCCACCGATGCCGGTGATCAGCACCTTGTCGCCCTTCTTGAGCCCGGCCTTGCGCGTCAGTGCGCGCCAGGCGGTCAGCGCCGCCGTTGGCAGGGCCGCGGCCTGGCCAAAGCTCAGATGCGCGGGTTTTGTGCAGACGTTTTCGGCGGGCACACAGATATATTGCGCCAAAGTGCCGGGGATCGGCATCCCCAGCAGGCAGAACTTGCCCGAGGGGTAATCCGGGTTGTCGCCCCAGTCGCGCGCGGGGTAAAGCACCACCTCCTGGCCGACCATTGATGCATCGACCCCGTCACCGACCGCGTCGACCACGCCCGCGCCATCGGCGCCCAGGATGCTGGGCAGGTTCATGCCGGGGTACATCCCGCGGCTGATCCACAATTCCCGGTGGTTCAACGAGGCCGCGCGCAGTGCGACACGCACCTCGCCGGCGGCGGGTTGGGGCACAGGCTCATCCTGCAGGCGGGCGGCTTCGGGGCCTTCGGCTTCGGAAAGCACAACAGCTTTCATCATTTCTCTGGTCTCCTTGGAAACGAAGGTGAGCATTCGGGGCGGGCCCCAAAACCGGCGCTGCCGGGGCGGGGCGCCAACCCGGGGGCGGAGTTCCGGGCGGCGCCTTGCGCGGTTTCTCGGTCGATGGGTGCGGCCCGCGGTGCCCGGGGCAGGACACGGGCCGCCCCAGCCTTATTCTTCAGATGCGGGATACCATTTTCCGTCATTCTTGCTCTTGTAGGGCTTGGCCACCTCGATCAGCACGCCATGCGCGCTTTTGGGTGATACCCAGCCCCATTCCTGCCAGGTCATGTCGGGGTCCTGGCTGATCGTGCCCACGGTTTCGATGCCTTCGGCGCGCAGCTTTTCAAGCGTTCCGGGCACGTCGTCGGTGGTCAGGCAAATGTGGTGCACATGCTCGCCATGCTTTTCCAGACGCTTGTACAGGGGCGTGCCTTCGCCCGGTTCGATGAACTGCATTTCCGCACCGTGATCAGACACGAACGTGGCCCAGCGCATCTTGTCTTCGCCACCTTCGAAATCCTCGTATCTGACGATCTTTTTCTCAACCTGCTTGGGATCGAGGATCTTGAGGATCTTGGTCCAGTGGTCGACGGCTACGTCGAGGTCACGTACCAGCAGGCATACATGTGCAAAGGGTCCGCTCGGCATGGTGTTCCTTTCAGATATTCTAGTTTGTTGAACCGCGAATGCGGGGTGCTTGGCCCAGATACGGCGATGCCGCACCGATCGGCACCCGACGCTCGATAGGTCGAATGCACAATTTCAGCGCGGTGGGGCGATCACAGCCGGAAACCACCATCGGCATAGATCGTCTGGCCGGTGACATAGCGCGACTCGTCGCCCGCAAGAAACGCCACGACATCGGCCAGCTCGTCGGCCGAGCCGAAGCGGCGCAGCGCGATGCGCTTGCGCTGGGTTTCCCAGATGTCGGGGGTGTAAAGGTCGCGGATGAATTCCGCCCCCAGCCCGGAATCCATCAGCCCCGGCGCCACGCAATTGGCCCGGATGCCATAGCGCCCTTCCTCACGGGCGATGGCCCGCATCAGCATTTCCATCCCGGCCTTCGGCACGGCCGACAGCGCATCGCCGGGCGGGTAGCTGACCGTTGCGATACTGGTGATGCAGACGAAATTCCCGTGCCCGGCGGCGCGAAAACCCGGCAGGATCGCCGAGACGAAACGCGTCAGCCCCATCAGCTCGATATTGAGAACGCCTTGCCAGTCGGTCTCGGTGATCTGAGACACGAACGGTTGGGCGATATGCGCGCCCGAAGCGAAAATCGCACTGTGCGGCGCGCCTTTCCACGCGGTCGCGGCGGCCACGGCGGCTGTGATCGAGCCCGCGTCGGTGGTGTCCGCCTGCGCGCATTGCGCCATTCCGGGGCCACCTAGTTCGTCGGCCAGGGCCTGCGCGGCGTCGGCGTTGCTGCGATAGGTGAAAAAGACAGGGTGGCCGCGCTGTGCCATGCCAGTGCAGATCGCGCGCCCCAGCCCGCCGGTCCCACCCGTGACAAAGACAGGCTGTGTGGATGTGCCGGTTTCCGTCATGCCACCCCTTTCGTCACGATTTCACCGTAAAACAGCGGCCCCAACGGATTCCATCGGGGCCACTGCCTTGTCTTGCGGCGCTCTCCGGCCGGTGTCAGGTCAGGTAGGACAGCGGCTGTTCCACGCCCCAACGCGCGCGCGAGAAGCTTTGTGCCGGTTCATCCCACGTCAGGTTCGCCTGGAGGCCGGCCATGTGTACGTCGCGGCCAAGGCGGCCCAGCGGATGATCCTCATACATGCCTTTCGCATCGCCCGCGGTCAGCAGACGCTCGGCGGCGCGCACGGCCAGCAGGGCGCCATAGGCCACGTTGCGGCGCGCCTCGGCGCGCTCGGCCTGATCGGGAACGTGGTTCGCTTCGCCCCATTCCTTCATCTGCTGGCAGTTGTGGCGCACATACATCATCGCGGCGGTTACCTCTGCATGCGATTCGGCAAAGCGCATCTGCGCCCCTGCGCTCAGCGCGGCGGATTCGAACGTGTGCAGGTTGATCCGGCCGGTCACCCGCTCTTCGAAGATGTCCAGAACGCCGCGCGCCATGCCGATCGTCGCGCTGAGCAGCAACTGGTTGACCACCAGGTTGAACGGCGCCCGGTAATAGGGATTGTCGGGATAGATCTCGGCGCCCGGGGTCGAGCACATTTTCAGCTGCTCAAGCGACACGAACCGGTGCGGTGGGACATAGGCATCCTTGATCACGATGGATTTGGAGCCGGTGCCGCGCAGGCCCGAGACATACCAGTCGTCCACCACCTCGAAATCGGATTTCGGAATCAGGCACAGCCCGTGCATGGTGATGAAGTGGATCCATTCGGCATAATCGCAACCGCTGGAAAACCGCATCTGGCTGTCGGTGATGCGCCAGCCATCGCCCTCGGGCTCGATGTTCAGCTTGGCCACGGCCGAGGCGGTCGAGGACATGGTGTCGGGATTGGCGTCCCAATATTCGTGCTGCGCCTCCAGCGGCAGATAGCCGACCATGAACTGGTGCCCCGGCCACTGCCCCGCCATCCAGGCCGAGGAACCGCAGCCACGGCCCACTTCCATGCCGATCTCGGCAATGGTGTCGATGCCGAATTCAAAGCCGCCGAACTTGCGCGGCTGCGCGGCGCGCAGCAGCTTGGCATCGCGGAAATCGTTCCAGGTTTCCTGGGGGATCTTGCGAATCTGTTCGCAATGGGCCGCGCGCTCGCGCAAGGTGGGGATCATGTCCCGCGCCGCCCTGATCAGGTCTTCAGGTGTCGTTTGCGAGGAAACAGCCTCAATATTCATTATCTCGCCTCCCATCGTTGTTCCTCCTATCCACAGATTTTGTCATCACAGCGCTTCGTCGGTATTCGCCTTGCGAATGCCTTTCGAAAAAACCGGCGCCGGGGGTCATGCGTAACCAAACCCCATCAACTGCTTTGCCTGGCTCTCGATCATGGTCGAAAGCGCATCGTCGATCAGCTTGCCGTCCGCATCGAACGGCTTTTGCTGCAGGCTGTTCATCGTCACGCCGACCGGAGTCGGCCAGCCGCGCAGGGAACACACGATATCGCGCAGCGAGCTGAGCGTGGTGCCCGTGGCCTGCCAGCCGGCGGCGCTGACCACCAGACCCACCGGGCATCCATCGAGATACACCCGCTTGTCGGTCATCGTGTCCTGCATCAGATCGATGGCATTCTTCACCAGCGCCGAGATACCCGCATGATAGCCGGGCGAGCCGATCACCAACCCGTCGGCCCGGCGCACGCTGTCTATGAAGTGGCGCTGCGCATCGCTGCGTTCTTCGTTTTCGGGGGCGTAGAAGGGCAGGGCCACCAGCTCTTTCGCGCCAAACATCTCGACTTTGGCGCCTTGCCGCGCGCATGCGTCCAGAACCGCACGAACCAGCAGCTCTGTACTGGATCCGCCGCGCGTCGTGCCGCCGATGCCGACAATGAATTTCTCCGTCATGTTCATCCTTCGCCTCATGCCCGGCTCCACGGGCCTTGGGTTGTGGTTCTCGAGGCGACAATACAGGGTCCGGTAAAAACCTGCCCTGCCGAAAGACAGGTCTTTTGAGTCCGGGCCGCACGGGTCCGGCCGGTGGATATGCGCGCGGGTCGCGATCCTGCGCGGCCTGTCTTGAAGCGGTCGGGGCTGCCGCCGGTTCCTGGTGCAATAAATTTGGCGGCGCCCCTTCTTAGGATAGGTCAGCTTCGGCGATGACTGCTGTTTATTGGCCCTGGCCGGACCTGCGCGGATGGATTCCGTGCGGGCAAGACATGGCATGGGGATAGGGCGGGCAGCGCGGATCCGGACGCCGTGCGCCGGGTTCGGGCATCACCGCCCTGAAGCAGGTTGGCGATGGCCGTCAGAAATACGTCGGCGGGGCGCATCGGCGCACCCGTTGGCAGATCGAGAAGCAGAGGAAGAAAACGTGCCGAAAATTACTTATGAGCAACCCGATGGTACGCGCGCGGAACTGGAGGTTGAAGAAGGGATGAGCGTGATGCGTGGCGCTGTCGACAACGGAATTGACGGGATCGTGGCCGAATGCGGCGGTGCCTGCGCTTGCGCGACCTGCCAGGTCGTCATCGGCGCAGAGTGGCGCGACAAGCTGCCGGCGCCGGGGGTTCTGGAAGAAGCCATGCTCGAAGATGTCGAGGGCGATGACCGCCGGCTGTCGTGCCAGATCGAGGTGACGGCGGAGCTTGACGGGATGGTCGTCAAGATCCCGGCCACGCAATACTGAAGGCCGGATCGCCGGGCGCTTTCGGGCCGCGCCCGATGCTGAAACGAAGCAATCCATGCCGCATTGCCCCGGTCGTTGCCGGGCTGAGCGGCGTGGTTGCGCCCGAAGTCCATCCTGCTGCCTCCGCCTCCACGCATTGCACTTGTTTACCGGGCCTGCGGAGCGCCCCGTGCCGGGCCGCGACCTAACCTTGGGTAGGTGTCATTACCGCCGAAACCCGGATTCTGTCCCTGCTTGGTTCCGGGCATGATCAAGAAAACGCCGAAAGCGACGTATGAGCCCAGTGGAGGAGAAAAAAATGGAATTAGACCTGTCACCCAAAGAAGTGGAAATTCCGGCACATGTTCCTGACGAACTTGTGCTGCCGTTTCCGTTCCTTTTCGGCGTAAAGACCAAACAGGACCCGTTTGGCGAGCTTGCCGCGCAGGTGCATGCCGAAACGCCGCCGATCTTCTATTCGAAACACGCTTATCCGGGTGGCACTCCGGCCTGGGTTGTCCGCACCGCGGAAGATCTGAAAACCATTCACTTCGACACTGAGAATTTCTCGAACAAGGGCTTTTCGCCCTTCTCGATGATCATCGGCGAAACATGGAATCTGGTACCGGCCGAATCCGATCCGCCCATTCACGCGCACTATCGCGCTTTCGTCAGCCGGGTGTTCTCTCCGGGCGCCATCGCCAAGCTGGAAGACAAGATCCGTGGCTATGCCCGCGAGTATGTCGAAGGGTTGAAAGACAAGGGCAAATGCGAGTTCATGCGCGATTTCGCCTTCGAATTCCCGATCAAGGTGTTCATGGAACTGATGGGCCTGCCGCAATCGCGGACCAAGCAGTTCCTGGAATGGGAAGAGGCCATGCTGCACAGCCATGACCTTAAAAAGATGGCGGTCGCGACGCGTTCTGTCGTTGATTACCTGCGCGAGGAACTGGCCGACCGCCGCGAGAACCCGACGGACGATCTGTTCACCTACGGGGTGCAGGCCAAGATCGACGGGCGCGAACTGACCGATGACGAACTGGTCGGCTTTACCTTCAACCTGTTCATCGGCGGTCTGGATACGGTTTCGACCCAGATGGGTCTGCAGTTCCTGCACCTGGCCCGCAACCCCGAGCACCAGAAGATGCTGCGCGATGATCCTTCGCTGATCCCCGCGGCCATCGACGAGCTGATGCGCGCCTATCCCGCCGTGACGGTGTTCAAGACCGTGACGCAGCCGTGCGAGTTGAAGGGCGTCAAGTTCATGCCCGGCGACAAGGTGGTGATGTCGGCCACGCTGGCTGGGCGCGATCCGGCTGAATACGATGCCGCCAACGAGATCCGGTTTGACCGGGAATCCGACGGGCACCTGAGCTTTGGCTATGGCCCGCATCTGTGCCTGGGCATGCACCTGGCGCGCCGGGAAATGCGCATCGCGATGGAGGAGTTCCTGCGCGCCGTTCCCGAGTTCCGGCTCAAGGACGGCGTCGAGGTTGAGCACTATCTGGGCATGATCCAGCCCACGGCGGTCGATCTCGTCTGGTAAGCCTCTGGGGGCTTGATCTTCTCCACGCCAAACGCAGCAGATGCGGCAGCAATTGCCGCATCTTTCCACAAGACAAAAAACGCCAGAACGCTGGCGCCGCCCGACTTTGGGCGGGCAGAGACACTTAGGGAGAACTCGGAATGAAAAATGCGGGGGTTATCGGACTTGGCATGATCGGCGGCGGGGTTGCCGTTTGCCTGGCCCGAACCGGTCAGCTTGCGGCGGTCTACGACATCCGGCCGGACGCGGCGGATGCGCTCGAGGGTGTGCCGGCGGTCGTGGCCTCTCCGGCGGAACTGGCCAAGGTTTCGGATACGATCCTGGTCGCGGTGGTCAGCGCCCAGCAGGTGATTGACGTGCTGTCGGGCCCCGACGGGGTGCTGACCCATGCACGCCCCGAGATGACGATCGTGGTTCTGGCCACGGTGTCCTTGACCGAGCTGGAAAGGATCCGCGCCGTGACCGATGCGGCCGGCGTTGGTCTGGTCGATGCCGGTGTGACCGGCGGCTTGAAGGCCAAGGAAGGCGGGTTGGTCAGCATGGTCGGCGGAGACGCGGCCGTGGTTGAACGGATCATGCCGGTTCTGAACGGGTTCTCGCAACACGTCGCGCGCATGGGCGACAGCGGCGCCGGGATGACGGCCAAGATCGCGCGCAACGTGGTGGTCTATGGCACCTATCGCGCCGGTCAGGAAGCCGCCGCGCTGTGTCGGGCGGCCGGTGTCGATATCGCCGTTCTGACCAAGGTGATCGACGAAAGCGCCGAAGGCGTCGGCGGCCCGATGATGCTGGCCAACCGCGCCGACCCGATGACCGATGAGACCGAATTCAGGATCCGTCAGGGCATGAAGCAGCTGATGCTCAAGGATCTGCAGGCGGCCAAGGACATGGCCGGGGATACCGGGATCGAACTGCCTCTGGTCGATCTGAACATCACCGATGCCGACACCCTTGTCGGCACCAAAAAGCCGTAACGGAGAAGTCCCATGAGCAACGACAAGACAACCGATTGGAACAACGGGCTTGAGGTCGTCGATTCCGTCTATGGCGCGGGCGCGTCGGGCATGATGAAGGGGCTGGAAGGCTCGCCTTTCGTCCATGACACCGTCGCCCAGCTTTTCGGTGAGGTCTGGAAGGACCCCACCATCTCGATGCGTGACAAGCGGCTGATGGTGATCGGCGTGACCGCCGGTCTGGGCCGCATGGATCTGATCGAAACACAGATCGCCGGCGCGCTGGCCAATGACGAGCTGTCGGAGGCTGAACTGGCGGAAATTCCGCGCTTTCTGATGTATTACGTGGGGGCGGGCAATGCCTCTGCGGTGTTCCAGGGCATCCAGACGGCGAAAGCCAAGCGCAGGGGATAGGCGCTGCGGCCTTCAAAGCGGCGCCGCCTCGGCCCGCCTGCCAGATCGAACGCCCGGCGGATCGCACGTGATCCCGCCGGGCGTTCAGGTTTCGGGCCCGAAATCGCTGACCACCTCGCTGGCGCGGAAATTGATCGGTGATATGCCGAAATAGCGCTTGAACGCCCGTCCGAAGGCGCCTTCATTCGCGTATCCCACACGCCAGGCCACATCCGACACAGACATCGGGCTTGACCGAAGCAGATCCTGCGCAACGGCCATCCGGACCCCCAGAAGATATTGCGCCGGGGTCTCGCCCATGGTTTCGGCAAAGGTGGTGGCGAAGACGGTGCGCGACATGCCCGCTTCGCGCGCCAGGCTGGCGACGCTCCACTTCTTCTCGGGCGCGCGGTGAATGGCCCGCAGGACAGGCGTGATCCGGAACAGCGCGGCGCGGCCGAAGGTGCGGTCCTTGGCGTGTTCGGATTGGAAGTATTCCTGTATCGCGCGGATGATCGCCGCCTCGGTCATGCGGCGCAGGATCGCCTGATCGCCGGGGTCGGTGGAGTTGCGCAGATCCTCGATGAACCCCGCCATGGTGCGCATCCACGAAACCAGCGCGCCGTCTTCGGCCCGGAAGATCAGCGCGAAGGGCAGCAGCTTGAGCAGCGGATTGGCCCGTTGAACGTCGACCCGGCATATGGCATGGCCGATCGCGGCCCCCTTGCTGTCGGCGCTGCTATAGAGCTTGTGCGGCTTGCCATGCGGGATCAGGCACAGATCGCCAACCTCCAGCATGAATTCGGCGCCGGCGATTTCGATGATGGCGCTGCCCTCGCGCAGCTCATAGCTGAAAACCTCGCCCTGCCCTGAAAACGAAAGCGCCCACGGCGCCGCGTAAGAGGCGGTGAAGAAGGAATAGGTTTCGCAATGGATCGTGTCGAGCAGATCCGGCAGGGCCTCCCAGCTTTTGGATGTGACGGGGCCGCCCGGCTGGGCCTCTGTAACCCCGCCCGCGGTCGCGGACGGGGAGATGTCGATATTCGTCGGCGCCCTGTCTGTCATAGCCTTGCATGATCCCGGCCGGGGGGGCCTGTCAACCGGCCTCTAGCCTGCGTTGGATTGCATCATCGTCTGGGCCGACAGATAGCCTTGCAGCAGTCCGCGCATATTCGCGATGCCGCTGTTATAGCCGCCGCCGATATCCAGCCAGGCCGCCGCGTTTCCAGCGGCAAAAAGGCCAGGCACGCCGTCGCCGCGCGCGTTGACCACGCGGGCGTTTTCGTCCACCCGCAGCCCGGCGCTGGGCACACCCATCACCACCCGCACCAGCGGGACGGCATAGAAGGGGCCGCGCTCCAGCGGGCCGAAGTTGGGGTGCACCGGCATCCGCCCGTCCCCCGTCATCAGCGTGCCCCAGGGGGTTTCGTGGCGGCCGAAATCCGGATCCTCACCGGTTTCGCAGAACCCGTTGAACCGATCGACCTGCGCCTTCAGCCCTTCCGCGTCGATGCCGGTCTTTGCGGCCAGTTCCTCAAGCGTGTCTGCCTGTTCGGCCACGCCTTCGGGCAGAGGCATGCCGGGATAGGACGGCAGCAGCGAATATTTCTCGCGGAAGTTCTCGTCAAAGACCAGCCAGGCGGGCCAGTTCACCAGCGCCTCGCCCTGACCGTCGAAGCGCCAGGCCTTGGTGGCCACATCCGGGTAGAAGGCATCGTTGGCGAACCGCTTGCCGGTCTTGTTGACGATGATCGAATGGGGCTGTCCGGGCACCAGCATCCGCTGGGACATCTTGCCGTAGATTTCTTCGGAGGGCACCTTGTAGCCCACGAAGATCGGCGTCTGCGCGGGCGCGCGTACCGCCACCGGAATGGCGCCCGCATCGGAGGCCAGCGCGAAATGGTCGCCCTCGACCGAGGGGGGGCACATGCTGCCGGCGCCGGGCATGGTTTCGTGCGAGCGCACAAGATCGGCGTTCCAGTCATAGCCGCTGGTGGCCAGAACGACGCCGCGGCGCGTGCGCACGCGGATCACACCCTCGGGGGTGGTGACCTCGGCGCCGACCACGCGGCCCTCTTCGCTGATGATGCGCGTCACCGGGCTTTCGGCCAGAATTTCGACCCCCCGGTCCAGCGCGGCCTTGAGCATCCAGGCCGCCAGCCCGGCGCCCGCACAGCGTTCGTCCTTGCCGATATGCTCGGCCAGAAGGTCACCCACGAACGGGCCCTTGCCGGTCTGCATCGCGTTGAATTCGTTCGAGGTCACATAGCTGTAGCCATGCCCATAGGGCGAGGTCCGGCAGCGCGCGGCCCACTCGCCCAGTTGGGTGGCGTCGAAGGGTTCGACCTCAAGATAGCGGCCCTCGGGTTTCGATCCGGGCAGCTTGGGATAGTAGTAATCAGGCAGGTCGCGGATGACCTGCAGCCGGATCCCGATCCGGTCTTCGAAGAAATCCAGCACTTCGTTGCCGCGCTGGACATAGACGTCGCGCAGCTCTGGGATGGCCAGACCCTGAGACAGGGCCTCCATGTATTCGTTGGTTTCCTCAAGGCTGTCTTCGACGCCGGCCTCTTTGGCATAGCGATTGCCGCCGAACCAGATCTGCCCGGACGAAAGCGCCTGAACGCCACCCAAAAGTTCGTCTTTCTCGGCGACCAGAACGGTGCCACCGAATTCCGCGGCAGCAATGGCGGCCGCCAGCCCGCCGGCGCCCGAGCCGGCGCACAGGACATCAACTTCGCGATCCCACATGGTTTTTCCTCCCGTTTGCGCCGGTCTTGCGATGATCGGTCATCGGTTTCTTCCGGCTGTTCCACCTGGGGCCCTGGTCAGGACTGGGGCCCCAGGTCGTTCGCTTCAGATCGGACCCTCAAGATCGGGGCCCTTGTCCGAAAAGATCAGCGCGCGCTCCAGCCGCCGTCCACGGGCAGCAGGTGGCCGGTCACCATCGACGCCTCGTCCGAGCACAGCCACAGCATTGCTGCGGCCTGTTCCGCGGTTTCGATGGGGCGCTTGATGGCTTGTTCTTCCAGCATGCGGTTGATGATCATCTCGGCGATCTCGGGACCGGCCTTGTAATAGGCTTTGGTCGGCGTGACGCCCGGCGCGATGCAGTTCACCCGTACGCCGCGTTCGGCATACTGGACCGCGGCAAAACGCGTCAGCTGAATCAGCCCCGCCTTGGCCGCCGAATAGGCCGCGCCCGATTCCGGGACAAAGGCCATCCCCGCCAGGGACGAGACATTGACGATGCTGCCGCCGCCGTTCTCGATCATGTGGCCGATCTGGTACTTCATGCCCAGAAAGGCGGTGCGCAGGCAGATCGCCATCGTGCCGTCCCAGCCCTCCAGGCTTTGGGTGTGGAACTCGGGGCCGTGGGCCGCATCGCCGATCGCCTCGCCGATCACGTTGGCGGCGATGTGCAGGCCGCCGAATTTCTGAACGGTGGCGTTCACGATACGGTCGACATCGGCTTCGTTCGTGCCGTCGGCCTGGATGAACTCGACGTCCGCGCCGGCGTCGCGCAGGCGTTTCGCGGCGGCTTCACCGGCTTCGGCATTGATGTCCGAAAGCATGACACGGGCGCCTTCCGTGGCGAAGCCAATCGCGGCAGCCTCGCCAATTCCCCCCGCAGCAGCCGTTACAAGAACAGCCTTCCCGTCAAATCTTTTCTGCATTTGTGTTTCTTTCTTGATGAGAGTGAAAGACACCGGAGAACGCACCGACCTCCTTCGATGCGTTCCCCGGCTGCTTCATTCAAAATGCCTATTCCTCTGGCGCCAGTGTCACCTTGAGGCCATCAAGCGAGTCATCCATCTGGACCTGGCACGACAGACGCGACGTGGGTTTGGTTTCCTCGAGCAGGTCCACCATCTCGGCCTCGATCTCACCTGCTTCGGGCAGTTTCGAGAGCCAGGCTTCATCCACATAGACATGACAGGTGCCGCAGGCCGCGGCCCCGCCGCATTCCGCCGCGATATGGTACCCGGCATCCCTGAGTACATGCATCAGGGACTCCGTCATCGTTACGTCAACTTGCTTCTCCGACCCGTCCCGGTCGGTTACGTTCAAAATAGGCATTCTGTATTCTTCTCCGCCTCAGTTCGTCTGCATCGGAACGCGGTCCGGTGCCATCTCGCCAAACATGCCCTGATAGACAGGATCGAAATCCGGGTCCGCGAGGCGGAGATTCGGGAACCGTGCCATCATCTGTTCCAGGCTCTTGCGGATCACCATGCGGGCAAGCCGGTTGCCGATGCAGTGATGCGCGCCGGCGCCGAAGGTCATGATCGCCTGCGGGTTGCGCTTGATGTCGAACGTCTCAGGCTTGTCATAGACGGCCGGGTCATAGTTGGTCGCCTGGGCGGACGCGAGAACCACCATGTTCTTCGGGATCTTGACGCCGGCAAGCTCGGTGTCGCGGGTGGCATAGCGCGGGAAGGTGAAGAACCCGGTGCTCTGATAGCGCAGGCATTCGGTCACGGCCATGTCGGTCATCGACGGATCGGCCTTGAGCATGTCGAACTGATCGGGGTGACGACCAAGGTTCAGAAGCGCGGTCGCGATGCTGGTTGCGGTGGTGCCAAGGGCCGCGCCGCAGACGGCGTTGATCTGACCGAACAGCTCCTCGTCGGTGAGCTTGTCGTCGTTGTCGCGCGCGTGAACCATCTTGCCGATCATGTCGTTGGTCGGGTTCTTGCGACGATCCTCGAGGATCTCCATCATCACCTGCTGCAGCGCGCCAGCCGATTCCAGGAATTCCTGGGGATAGGGCTCGCCGGGCGCGAGACCCATGATGAGGCCGAAGCTGTCATGCGCACGCTTGAAGGCGTTTTGCTGCTCGGGCGTGAGGTTGAACGCCGCGCCTAGCAGGACATGGCCGATGATGTCACCCGAGAAGTCGCTCATCACCTCGAAGGTGTCGCCGTTCGCCTCGATGGCGTCGAGCTTGGCCTCGATGATCTTCGCAGTCGCTTCCTCCAGCGCCTTGACGCCGGCAGGCATGAATGCGGGCATCATCAGGCGACGGATCCGGGCATGGTCGGCGCCATCCATCTGCGCGACCGCCTTCAGGCCGCCGAAGAAGTCGAAGATCTCGTAGCCGGGGATCGGCGGCATCTCGACCGAGTAGACGTCGGGATTGAGATAGACCTCCTGCGCGTCGGCATAGCGGCCGCAGACGACCACGGGGATGCCGCGGCGGTTGCAGTAGAACGGGCCGCGCTTTGCCCAGTCACGCATATGTTGAATGCCGTTCTGGCGGACGCTTTCCTCGGCCAGGTCAAGATCAATATAGTACTGCTGATCCAGATCCTCGAGCCGGGGGCCGGTGGCCTGTTCGGTCACTGTGTCTAAAGTGGCTTCCATGAAACTTCCTCCCATTTTGCATTGCACTGACGACTGTGCGGAGCATCGGAATATGACCGCAAACATCTTTTTGTCGCAATAACATATATTTTCTCAATGCCGCACACTGTCCAGTGCCGCGCGTTCGGATTGCAAGGCTATTCGTTCGAATAGCGCCGAGACGGGCATGTCCAAGCGGGCGCAAATGCCCACTCACCATGTGTCTCTGCACACCGGCGAGCGCCTTGCTCGTTCTGTCTTTATCACCGGGGTTCACCTGCCGGACACCTATCGCCCGGCAGGTGACCGGCAGGGGGGTTCCGCGCTGTTTGTCGCGCAAAACGCATGGATATGGAGGAATTATGTCGGTCATCGTGACAGGTGCTGCAAGCGGGATCGGACGCGCAACCGCTATAGAATTTGCGAAACACCCCCTGGGCGATCAGGCAAAGCTCGTGCTGGTGGACCGCGACGAGGCGGGTCTTGCGACCCTGACCTCCGAATTGGACGCGCTGGGCGCGGCCTCGGCGACATGCGTGGCCGATCTGATGGACCCAAAGGCGGGCGACGTTGTGGTTTCCGCCACTCTGGCCGCCTTTGACGGTATCGACGCGCTGATCAGCAATGCGGGCGCGATCCACATGGTGCCGTTGGCCGAGATGACGACCGGCCAGTTCGACATGCTGATGAACATCAACGCGCGGGCGACGCTGGTGCTGGGGCAGGCCGCGCGGCCGCATTTGGCAAAGTCGGGCGGTGCGATCATTGCGACGGCCTCGACCGCGGCGGAGAACCCGATCGTCCCGCTGGGGGCCTATAGCGCCAGCAAGGCAGCTCTTGTGATGCTGATGCGGCAGATGGCGGCGGAATGGGGCCCCGAGGGCATCCGCTGCAACTGTGTCTCGCCCGGGCCCACCCATACGGCGATGACGGCGGCTTCTTATGACGACCCCGAGGCGCGGGCGGCGCGCGCCGCCGAGATTCCGCTGGGGCGGGTCGGCTCGCCCGAGGATCTGGCGCGCGCGATCCGCTTTCTGGCCGGGCCGGACGCCAGCCATATCAGCGGGGTGAACCTGCTGGTGGATGGTGGAATCAGCGCAAATATCGCAACATCGAAAAGCAGCGCGGCCAACAAGATCGAGAATAAATAACCATGACCGAGACCCCGAAGGGCCCGCTTGCCGGTATCCGTATTGTCGAGTTCGACGCAATCGGCCCGGTGCCGCTGTGCGCGACGATCCTGGCCGATCTTGGCGCCGATATCGTGCGTCTTGCCCGTGCGGGCGGTCAGGCCGCCTATGCGGATGTGGGCGGGGCGATCCTGCACCGGGGCCGCACCGCCGTCGAACTGAACCTCAAGGACCCGGCCGACCGCGCGGCGGCGCTTGACCTGATCGGCGCGGCGGACGTTCTGATCGAAGGCTTCCGCCCCGGCGTGATGGAGCGGCTGGGCCTGGGCCCCGACGACTGTATGGCGGTGAATCCTGCGCTGATCTACGGCCGGATGACCGGCTGGGGCCAGACCGGCCCGCTGGCGCCGCGTGCCGGGCACGACATCAACTATATTGCCATCGCGGGTGCCCTGGGCACGATGGGCGAGGCCGGCCGCCCGCCAATGCCGCCGCTGAACCTTGTCGGCGATTATGGCGGCGGGGCGATGTTCCTGGCCATGGGCGTGCTCGCGGCGGTGATCGAGGCGCGCAGCTCCGGCAAGGGGCAGGTGGTTGATGCGGCGATGACCGACGGGGTGGCGATGCTGATGAGTCTCTTCATCGCGCTGCGGCAAGGCAGCGGCTGGGGGCCGGAGCGGGAAGCGAACCTGCTCGACGGCGGGATGCCCTTCTATCGCTGCTACGAATGCGCCGATGGCGGTTATGTTGCGGTCGGCGCGCTCGAGCCGCAGTTCTTCCGCGCTTTGCTGGACGGGCTTGGCCTTGATCCGGCGAAATTCCCGCAGATGGACAAGGCGGGCTGGCCCGCGATGCGCGACCGGTTCGCCGCCTGTTTTGGCAGCAAAAGCCGGGATGAATGGGCCGGGGTGTTCGACGGCAGCGATGCCTGTGTGTCGCCGGTGCTGGATCTGCTGGACGCGGCAGATCACCCCCATAACGCGGGGCGCGGCACATTCCTCCGCCACGAGGGGGTCGTGCATCCGGCCCCGGCGCCGCGATTCTCGCGCACTCCGGGGGCGATCCGCCCGGCCGCGACACGGACCGCCGCCGAGATGCTTGCGGTTTGGACGACCGGCCGGTCTTATGGCGCCGACGACGACATAAATTCGAAATGAAGACAATCGAAGGTAGGAAGTATGAAGGTATTGGTACCTGTCAAGCGCGTGATCGACTATAACGTGAAGGTTCGCGTGAAGGCGGACGGGAGCGGTGTCGATCTTGCGAATGTCAAGATGTCGATGAACCCGTTCGACGAGATCGCGGTGGAAGAGGCGATCCGTCTGAAAGAGGCGGGTGTCGCGACCGAGATTGTTGCGGTTTCGATCGGCGTGAAGCAGGCGCAGGAGACGCTGCGCACGGCGCTTGCGATGGGCGCCGATCGCGCCATTCTTGTGGTGGCCGCCGATGACGTGCATCAGGACATCGAGCCGCTGGCGGTGGCCAAGATCCTCAAGGGCGTGATCGACGCCGAGGAGCCCGGTCTGGTGATCGCGGGCAAGCAGGCGATCGACAATGACATGAACGCGACCGGCCAGATGCTGGCGGCGCTGCTGGGCTGGGGCCAGGCGACCTTCGCCTCGGAGCTGACGGTCGAGGGCGATCATGCCACCGTCACCCGCGAGGTCGATGGCGGGCTGCAGACCATCAAGGTCACGCTTCCGGCGATCGTCACCGCGGATCTGCGGCTCAACGAGCCGCGCTATGCGTCGCTGCCCAACATCATGAAAGCCAAGAAGAAGCCGATGGAGGAAAAGACGGCGGCCGATTACGGCGTCGATGTCACGCCGCGCCTGCAGGTGGTCGGCACCGCCGAACCCGCCGCGCGCCAGGCCGGCGAAATGGTCGGCTCGGTGGACGAGCTGGTGGCGAAACTCAAAGCGGCGGGAGCGATCTGATGGCTGTACTTCTTCTGGCGGAACTCACGGGCGGCGCCCTGGCCGTGGACGCGACCGCAAAGGCGCTGAGCGCCGCGAAACAGCTGGGCGATGTGACGGTTCTGTGCGCTGGCGCCTCCTGTGCGGATGCGGCCGGGGCCGCGGCGGAACTTGATGGCGTGGCACGGGTGCTCTGCGCCGATGATGCGATCTATGGCAACGGTCTGGCCGAACCGGTCGCCGCTCTGATCGTCAGCCTGGCGGGGGAGTATGAACATTTCGTTGCCCCGGCCACGGCGAGCGCGAAAAACATCATGCCGCGGGTGGCGGCGCTTCTGGATGTGATGGTGATTTCCGATGTGTCGGGCGTGGTTTCGGGCGATACGTTCGAGCGGCCGGTCTATGCCGGCAACGCGATCCAGACGGTGAAATCGACGGATGCGAAAAAGGTGCTGACGATCCGCACCTCGACCTTCGACGCGGCGGGCGCGGGCGGTTCGGCGGCTGTCGAGCCCATCGGCGCGGCGGCCGATCCGGGCCTTTCGGAATGGGTGGAAGACAAGGTCGCCGCCTCCGACCGGCCCGAGCTGACCTCGGCCGGCGTGGTGGTCTCGGGCGGGCGCGGCGTGGGTTCGGAAGAGAATTTCGCGCTGATCGAGCAGCTGGCCGACAAGCTGGGCGCCGCCGTTGGCGCCTCGCGCGCGGCGGTCGATTCGGGCTATGCGCCGAACGACTGGCAGGTGGGCCAGACCGGCAAGGTGGTGGCCCCGGCGCTCTATGTCGCGGTCGGCATCTCGGGCGCGATCCAGCACCTCGCCGGCATGAAGGACAGCAAGATCATCGTCGCCATCAACAAGGACGAAGACGCCCCGATCTTCCAGGTCGCCGATTACGGCCTCGTCGCCGATCTCTTCAAGGCAGTACCAGAGCTGATCGACAAGCTGTAAGAAGGGGCGGTATCTACGGCGAAGCAGGAGGAGGGCGCGCATGATAGACTTCACACCCAGCGAGGATCAACTGGCATTTCGGGAGATGGCGGAGGGGTTCGCGCTGAACGAGTTGCGGCCCAACGCCATCGAATGGGACGAAGCCAAACATTTCCCCACCGATGTTCTGGCGCAGGCCGGGGCCCTGGGTCTGGGCGCGATCTACACGCGCGACGACGTGGGCGGGTCGGGGCTTGGCCGGGTGGATTCGGTGATGATCTTCGAGGCCCTGGCGAAGGGTTGCCCGACGATCGCGGCCTATATCTCGATCCACAACATGTGCTGCTGGATGATCGACACCTACGGCACCGGAGACCAGCGCGCCGCCTGGTGCCCGAAGCTGGCCACGATGGACACGCTGGCCAGCTATTGCCTGACCGAACCGGGCGCGGGCTCGGACGCCTCGGCGCTGAGCACGCGGGCGGTGAAGGATGGCGACGATTACCTGCTGACGGGTCAGAAGCAGTTCATCTCGGGGGCGGGCACCTCGGATGTCTATATCGTGATGGCGCGCACGGGCGATGCGGGGCCGGGGGGGATCTCGGCCTTTCTGGTGGAGAAGGACACGCCCGGCCTGAGCTTTGGCGCGAATGAACGCAAGATGGGCTGGAACGCCCAGCCCACGCGCACGGTGAACATGGATAATATGCGCGTGCCCGCGGCCAACATGCTGGGGGCCGAGGGCAAGGGGTTCAACATCGCGATGTCGGGGCTGAACGGCGGGCGCATCAACATCGCGGCCTGTTCGCTTGGGGGCGCGCAGGCGGCGCTGGATGCCACCGTTGCCTACATGCGCGACCGCAAGGCCTTTGGCAAAGCGCTGATCGCGATGCCGACGCTGCAGTTCCGGCTGGCCGAGATGGCGACCAAGGTGGAAGTGGCGCGCACGATCCTGTGGCGCGCGGCCTCCAGCCTGGATGCCAAGGCCCCCGAGGCCACGACGCTGTGCGCCATGGCCAAGCAGTTCGTGACGGACGAATGTTTCAACGTCGCCAATGACGCGTTGCAGCTGCATGGCGGCTATGGCTACCTGAGCGAATACGGGATCGAGAAGATCGTGCGCGACCTGCGGGTGCATCAGATTCTGGAAGGCACGAACGAGATCATGCGGCTGATCGTGTCGCGGTCTGTGATCGCGGAAAACTGAAGGGCGGAAAATGAGTGAAGAACCGGTAATCATCAGCCGCGAGGGCAGCCTGGGCCGGCTGCACCTGAACCGTCCGAAGGCGATCAACAGCCTGACGCTCGAGATGGTCCGGCTGATCGACAAGGGCCTGACCGAGTTCGAGGGGGATGACAGCATCGCAAGCGTGCTGATCACTGGCGAGGGCGAGCGCGGCCTGTGCGCCGGCGGCGACATCATCGCACTTTACGAGTCGGGCAAGGCCAAGACGCCCGATGCGGAACGGTTCTGGGCCGAGGAATATGTGCTGAACGCGCGTATCGCCGCCTATCCCAAGCCCTATGTGGCCTTCATGGACGGGATCACGATGGGCGGCGGCGTCGGCGTGTCGGCCCATGGCAGCCACCGGATCGTCACCGACCGTACCCGCCTGGCCATGCCCGAAACCGGCATCGGGTTCTTCCCTGATGTGGGCGGGACCTGGATTCTGGGCCGCGCGGCGGGCGAGGTCGGCACCTATATCGGGCTGACCGGCGCCAGCTTCGGCGCGGCCGATGCGATCTATGCGGGCTTTGCCGACTATTACATGCCGGCGGGCAAGCTGGGCGATCTGGCCGCCGCCCTGGCGGGCCTGCCCGCAGACGCGGGCGGGTCAGAGGTGGACGCGGCGATCAAGGGGCTGGCAGAGGGTGCGCCAGGCGCGACCATCGCGGAAAATCGCGCCGCCATTGATGCGGCTTTCGCGGCGGATACGGTCGAAGAGATCATCGCCGCGCTCGAGGCGCAGGGCACCGAATTCGCGCAAAAGACGCTCAAGACCCTTGGCCAGAAATCGCCCACCAGCCTGAAGATCACCCTTGGCCTGCTGCGCGCGGCGCGCGGCAGCAAGGACCTGAAGGAATGTCTGGACCGCGAGTTCGCTGCCACGGGCCTCATTCTTGAAGGCCCCGATTTCTACGAAGGCGTGCGCGCGGCCGTGATCGACAAGGACCGCAACCCCACATGGGTGCCCGCCACGCTGGCCGAGGCAAAGGCGCCCGATCTGGGCGCGCTCGCCGCGGCCCATGACACACTTTTCAACAGCTAAACCCATCGAGGGAGGACAACGGCATGACCATGACAATCGCATTTATCGGCCTTGGCAACATGGGCGGCCCGATGGCCGGAAACCTGATCAAGGCGGGGCATAGCGTCAACGGGTTCGACCTGTCGGAGGCGGCGCGCGCCGCCGCCGCCGAGCGCGGCGTATCGCCCTTCGAGGATATGGCCGCCGCCGTCACCGGCGCCGATGCCGTGATCACCATGTTGCCCAATGGCGGGCTGGTGAAGAAGGTCTGGGCCCAGATCGCCGAAACCGTCGCCCCGGGCACGATCATGATCGACAGCTCGACCATCGACGTGGACAGCGCCATCGCCGCCCATGCGATGATGGCCGAAAAGGGCTGCCTGACGCTGGATGCGCCCGTCTCGGGCGGCACCGGCGGGGCCGAGGCCGGCACGCTGACCTTCATGGTCGGCGGCAGCGACGACGCCATCGCCAAGGGGCGCGAAGTGCTTGAGCCCATGGCGGGCCGCGTGGTGCCCTGCGGCGGCGCAGGCGCCGGGCAGGCGGCGAAAATCTGCAACAACATGCTTCTGGGCATTTCCATGATCGGCGCGGCCGAAGCCTTTGCCCTGGGGGAAAAGCTTGGGCTGGAGCATCAGGCGCTGTTCGACGTGATCTCGACCTCTTCGGGGCAGTGCTGGTCGGTCAACACCAATTGCCCGGTGCCGGGTCCGGTGCCGACATCGCCCGCCAACAACGGTTACAAGCCCGGCTTTGCGGCGGCGCTCATGCTCAAGGATCTGCGCCTGGCGCAAGAGGCGGCCCTGTCGCGCGGCGCGCAAATCCCGCTGGGCGCGGAGGCGGCGCAGATGTTCGGCCTGTTTGAATCGCTGGGCCATGGCGGCGAGGATTTCTCGGGCATCATCAACTTCCTGCGCGGGGCTGATAAATGACTTATGAAACCATCCTGACTGAACAGAAGGGCCGGGTTCTGCTGATCACGCTGAACCGGCCCAAGGCGCTGAACGCGCTGAACACGCAGCTCTCGCACGAGCTGATCGACGCGCTGACCAAGGCCGACGACGATGACGGCGTGGGCTGCATCGTGATCACCGGGTCGCAAAAGGCGTTTGCCGCCGGGGCCGACATCAAGGAAATGCAGAACCAGTCCTACATGGACATGCACGGCACCGATTTCTTCGGCCAGTGGGACAAGGTGGCGACCCTGCGCAAACCCACGATCGCGGCGGTGTCGGGCTATGCGCTTGGCGGCGGCTGCGAACTGGCGATGATGTGCGATTTCATCCTGTGTTCGGACAGTGCCAGGTTCGGCCAGCCCGAGATCAAGCTGGGCGTGATGCCCGGCATGGGCGGATCGCAGCGCCTGACCCGCCTGATCGGTCAGGCCAAGGCGATGGAGATGTGCTTTACCGGCCGCATGATGGACGCCGAAGAAGCCGAGCGCGCAGGCCTTGTCAGCCGTGTGATCCCCGCGGACGATTTGCTGGACGAGGCGCTGAAAACCGCCGACACGATCGCCAACATGGCCTTGCCCGCGCTGATGAGCATCCGCGACGCCATTCGCCGCACGCAGGAAATGCCCCTCACCGAAGGCGTCCGCTTCGAACGCCGCGTGTTTCACGCGCTCTTCGCCACCGACGACCAGAAAGAGGGCATGGCCGCATTCGTGGAAAAACGAGAGCCGCAGTTTACCCATAAATAGTCCCGCCCGCGCGGAGGCCCGGCCCCGACCGCAGGGGCCGCTATCCGCCGGCTGCCACAAGGAGACCCAAGCATGAACGATATCGTCATTCTCGACGGTGCCCGCACCGCAATCGGCACATTCGGCGGTGCGCTCGCATCTGTCCCGCCCACCGCCCTGGGCGCCCATGTGGCGCGCGCGGCCATGGATCGCGCCGGGGTCGAGCCCGGCCAGATCGGCCACGTGGTGATGGGGCATGTGATCAACACCGAACCGCGCGACATGTACCTGTCGCGCGTCACCGGCATCGAGGCGGGCATTCCGGATCATGTGCCGGCGATGAACGTGAACCGGCTCTGCGGTTCGGGGCTTCAGGCCATGGTTTCCGCCGCACAGTCGCTGATGCTGGGCGAGGCCGAATTCGCCCTGGCCGGGGGCGCCGAAACCATGTCTCGAGGGCCGCATATCCTGCCCGCCGTCCGCTTCGGCCAGAAGATGGGCGACACCAGCGCGATCGACATGATGATCGGCACGCTGACCTGCCCGTTCGGCACGGGCCACATGGGCGTCACCGCCGAAAACGTCGCGCGCGAACATCAGATCAGCCGCGAGGAACAGGACGCCTTCGCGCTGGAAAGCCAGCGCCGCGCGCGCGCCGCCATCACCGAGGGCCGCTTTGCCAGCCAGATCGCGCCCATCGACGTGAAGGTCAAGCGCGATATGGTGGCCTTTGACACCGACGAACATCCCAAGGACACCACGGCCGAGGCTCTGGCCGGATTGCGCCCGGCCTTCCAGAAGGGCGGCACAGTGACGGCGGGCAACGCCTCGGGGATCAACGATGGCGCGGCCGCGCTGGTGCTGGCCACGGCGGATGCGGCGGCCAGGGCGGGGCTGAAGCCGCGCGCGCGTATTTTGGGGTATGCCCATGCAGGTGTGCGCCCCGATGTCATGGGCATCGGCCCCGTGCCCGCGGTGAGCAAGCTGCTGGAAAAGCTTGGCATGACGGCGGATCAGTTCGACGTGATCGAAAGCAACGAAGCCTTCGCCGCCCAGGCCTGCGCCGTGGCCAAAGAGCTTGGCCTGAACGGTGACAAGGTCAACCCCAACGGCGGCGCCATCGCGCTTGGCCACCCGGTGGGCGCCACCGGCGCGATCATCGCCATCAAGGCGCTCTATGAGCTGGAGCGCATCGGCGGCGGCAAGGCCCTTTGCACCATGTGCATCGGCGGCGGTCAGGGCATCGCCGTGGCCTTCGAGACGATGTGATCCATCCTCATCGCGGAGCCGCCCCCCGAAAGGGCCGGCGGCTCCGCTCCAAATGTTCTGTTCGGTTTCCGGAGACCCCCCAATGATTGATCCCGCCCAAATGTTTTCCATCAACGGCCGCGTCGCGCTTGTGACCGGTGCCAGCAGCGGGATCGGCCGTATGATCGCAACCGGGCTCGCCGCCTGCGGCGCGCGCGTCTATGCCTGCGCCCGCACCGCCGCGCGGCTGGAAGAAGCGGTTGCCGAGATCAGGCAAGAGACTTCGGGCGACGTCATCGCGCTGCCGGGCGACGTTTCGACCGTTGCCGGCATCGAGGCACTGGTGGCCGAACTGTCGAACCACGAAAAGCAGGTCGACATTCTGGTCAACAACGCCGGGACGATCTGCGAAGCGCCGATTGACGAGTACCCTGAGGATGGCTGGGACAGCGTGCTGTCGCTGAACCTCAAAAGCTGCTTTTTCCTGACGCAGAAGCTGTTGCCGCTGATGCGTGCGGGCGCGACAGGGGAACGCCCCTCGACCGTGATCAACATCGGGTCGGTGGGTGCGCTGCGGATCGGCCCGAAAGAGACCTATGCCTATGCCGCCGCCAAGGCCGGGCTGCACCACCTGAGCAAATCCATGGCCAAACGCCTGGCCCCCGAGAACATCACCATCAACAGCATCGCGCCGGGCTTCTTCCCCTCGGACATGACGCAGATCACATCGGACGAGATGCACGACATGCTGATCCAGATGGTCCCGCGCCGCCGGGTCGGGCAGCCGCTGGATCTGGCCGGGCTGGCCGTCTTCCTGGCCTCGCCGGCGGCGTCTTACATGACGGGAACGGTCATCCCGGTCGAAGGCGGAATGTCGCTGTAACCTGCGGCTGGCGGTGCAGGGAAAACGAAAAAGACCGGCCGAATATCCCGGCCGGTCTTTTTAGTTGCATCGGGCGTATTGGCTGGCTGTGGGGTCAGTAGGCGCCCACGGGCGTGATGTTCGGCAACGCGCCCAGATTGTCGCGGCCATAGATCTCATAGCCGATCATCGGAACGTTCTGGATGTGGCGCAG
Organism: Actibacterium naphthalenivorans; assembly: GCF_014196965.1. Taxonomy (GTDB): domain Bacteria; phylum Pseudomonadota; class Alphaproteobacteria; order Rhodobacterales; family Rhodobacteraceae; genus Actibacterium_A; species Actibacterium_A naphthalenivorans. Next base: position 1,509,191 of record NZ_JACIEQ010000001.1, read on the forward strand.
GCCCACGTGAATGTCGCGCCAGTAGCGCTGAAGCGGGTTGCTGAAGGCGAAGGCCGAGGAGGTCGAGATGAACATGATCTTCTCGATCGAGGCGTGGATCAGCTCGACGATCTGGGCGCATTGCGCGCGCTGTTTCGAGCAGACCGCGACATCCGGCTTCGTACCCTGAAGCGCGATCCCGTCCAGCGTGTCCAGCGCATCAAACAGCAGCGTTTCGGCCGAGTCGAGCTGTGCGGCGACCTTGCCCAGATCATGCAGGTAGACAGCCGAATCCAGACGCGTCTTGAACATCGTCGTCACCACGGGTTTCTTCTTGGACTCCGCCTCGCAGATCTCCTGCATCTTGCGCGCCGCGCCCAGAAGCTGCGCCAGACCGGTTGCCCGCACGCTGGGCACCGGGGCCAGCCAGTCCGAGGCGGCGCCGAAATGCCGCTTGCCCGGCACGATCGTGCCATAGGGCTTGTCCATCGTGACGATCAGGTGCTCGGGCACGAACACATCATTGGCGCAGGTGGTGTCAGAGCCGGTCGCCTGCATGCCGGTCACGTACCAGCTATCCTTGATCGTGACCTGATCCATCGGGATATAGGCCATGCTGATGCCGGGCGCTGTCGGCACGTCGTCGCCTTCGAACAGGATGCCGCATTGCGCCCAGTTGGCCTGGCGCGAGCCCGACGAATAGGGCCAGGCACCGGTGACCTTGTAGCCGCCCTCGACCCGCACGGCCTTGCCCGGGGGGTTGTAGGCGCCGCAGACATTGGTGGGGCCGTTGGCGAACAGCTCATCCTGAATCGCATCCGACGCCAGCGAGGAAATCCAGCTCGTGCCGTTGATGATCTGCAGCACCCACGACATCGACGGATCACCCTTGCCGATCTCCATCTGGATACGCGCGAACGAGCTCAGCGACAGGCCGACACCACCCAGCCGCTCGGGCAGCAGCAGCGAAAAGGCGCCCATCTCGCGGAACGCGTCTTCCACGGCCTTGGTCGGGCTGCGCAGCTCGTTGGCCTCGGCCGCTTTCTCCTCCAAAAGGGGCTGCAGGGCTATCGCCTGATCCAGAAGGCCGGGCAGCTTGTGGTCGGCAAACGGGGTCGGTTTGGTATCCGCTTTCAAAAGAGTCGCCATTTTTTCCTCACATTTCGTAGTGTCAGTCGATGACCTAATTCGCGTGTTTTTCTTGTTTCGCATGTAAATCGGAGCGGCTCCCCTATCGACCGACAGGAACGGAGACAAAACCTGAGCCTCCCGGGCTTGCGTTTCCGAAGGCGCCACATCGCCTGCATCATGTGGTCTGGCGTGCTGGCTTCTACCTATCTTTCGAGAGGTTAACCGGGGCCGCTCTCTGGTATCAGGTCCGCTTGAGCAACAGGGCGTTCTGTACGGGAGGAGAAAGCTTATGGGCAATTCGTATGATGTGGTCATCGCCGGGGGCGGCCATAACGGCCTGATCGCGGCGTGTTATCTGGCCAAAGCGGGTCAATCCGTCTGCGTGCTGGAGCGCAATGACATCATCGGTGGCGGCGTGATGACCAGGGAAAACACGCTTCCCGGTTTCAAGCACGATCTGCATTCGATCGCCCACACGATGATTCAGGCAAACCCGCTGATTCTGAATGACGAGCTGGGCCTGAAATCGAAATACGGCCTCGAATATGTGAATCCCGACAAGATGACCGCCGTGGTGTTCGACGACGGCGATGTGCTTGAATTCCACACCGGGATGGAAGAGACCGCTGCGTCGATCGCCAAGATTTCCCCCCGCGACGGCGAGGCTTACCGCAAGTTCAACGAAACCGTGTTCGCCGCGCTGGATATGCTTGTGATGGGCATGTTCTCGATTCCGCCGACCCCCGGCATGCAGGCCGCGATGATGGATGCCAGCCCCCAGGGGCGCGAACTGATGCGGCTGCAGTCGATCAGCTCGTGGGATCTGATCTGCGAATGGTTCGAGCATCCCAAGATTCGCATCGCGCTGGCCCGCTATGCGTCGGAAGCGATGACCAATCCGTTCGACAACGGCACCGGCTTCGGTTTCTACATCATCCTGCCCTACATGCACCGCTACGGCTCGGGTATCCCGGTCGGCGGGTCCTGGGCGCTGATGGACGCGCTGGGCAAGTGCTTTGCCGATCATGGCGGCGAAGTGCGCGTGAACAGCACGATCAAGGAATTCAAGATCGAGGGCGACAAGGCCACCGGCGTCATTCTGGAAGACGGCACCGAGATCACCGCCAAGACAGGCGTGATCTCGACCCTGCACGTCAAGCAGGTGTTCCCGCACATGGTTCAGGGCACGGAACTGCCGGATATGTTCCAGCATCATATCGACACGCTGAAACTGGCCGATTTCCAGCCTTTCGTCATTCAGCTGGCGCTGAAGGAAGAGCCGAAATACAAGGTCGGCCCGATGGTCGACGATTACTTCTGGGTCGAGCGGTCGCATTCCGACGTCGAGGAATTCCAGCAGGCGTTCCGCGATCTGGAATATGGTTATCCCAAGCGTGACTTCGCCGCCTATGTCGGCCAGCACCGCGTCGATCCCTCGCGTGTGCCCGAAGGCAAGAGCGCGATGCACATCTATGCCTTCGCGCCCTATAACCTCAAGGACGGCGGCCCCGAGAAATGGGACGAGATCGGCGCCGAGGTTGCGCAGGGTTTCATCGAGGACATGCGCAAGTTCACCACCAACATGGGTGACGACAATATTCTGGGAATGGAGTTCCACACGCCGCTGGATCTCGAGCGTCACGATACCTCGATGATCGGTGCCGACATCGGGCATCTGGGGCTGTTCTCGTGGCAACTGGGCGGGATGCGCCCTGTACCGGGCTATGCCCAGTATAAATCGCCGATCGACAAGCTGTACCTGTCGGGGTCATGCACCCACCCGGGTGGCGGCGTGACAGGCGGGCCGGGGCGCAACGTGGCCCAGGTGGTTCTGGAAGACCTCGGGATCGACTTCGACGAGCTTATCGGCTGAGCAGGGCGTACCAAAGCGAATGAAAGTACATAGCAAAGACGGAATCGAGATGATGGACGTGAAGTCCATCGACAAGCAGGGCGACGTTCTGGTGGTCAAGGGCAAGATGATGGGGTCGATGCCGGCCACCATCCACATCGGGCCCGACGCCATATGGGAATCGTTCAAGATGCTGTCCTGGAAAACCCGTTTCGGCCTTGTCGGAATGCTGATCAAGGGCGCCCTGGGCGGCAAGAAGAAGGGCTGAGCCCAGGGCGTCCTTGCGGCGCTTTCGATTGCGCGAGAAACGGCGCGGTCCCCGGCAAGGGGGCCGCGCTTTTGTTTTGGGCGGGCGTCAGCCGAGCACCTCAGAATGATATTCGTACCCGGTTTTTTTCATTGTCCGGCCAGCCTTACAAAGATCCGCCAAGCCGTCAGAATTGCACGACAATTCGAAAAATCACCCCTAGGATGAGCTCCCCTTGCGGCTCTCCACCCTATCTTTCGGCAGGTCGCGGCGCGCCTCCCAGCCGTAAAGTCAAAGCTCAATAAGGCAATTTGTCGCAGATCCGTTAATTCAAGTGACTTTTTACGAATGCCAGGGAGGAAATTATGATCCGGAGCAAGATTCTTACACGGCTGTGCGCCCTCATGTTTTGCATGGCACAGCCCGGCGTTGCGCGTGCAACAGAGGGCGGACAATTCTATGGTCCGATCGGCGGCGTCGATCAGCGCGCGGCCCTGATCCCGCAACCGGGAACCTACGGGCTGTTCCAATATGTGCATTCCCGGTCAAAGGAATATGTCGGACCGGATGACAAAACCCATCCCGGCATTCCCGACTTCAAGCTTGATTTCGACATGCCGAACCTTTCCATTCTGCATGTCTGGGACCGCACGCTCTGGGGCGGCAACGTCGCCTCGATCCTGTCGGTTTCCTATGCCCGCTCCTGTGCCGCGATGGGGGCGGGCGAGGTGTGCGAATCCTCTGTGTTCGATACATATGTCGAACCGCTCTACTGGGGCCGCCATCTGGGGCTGAAGGGGGCCAGGCCCCCCTCGTCCGATCCCGCCACATGGCAGCTGCCCTATGGGCTGAGCGTTGGCGTGGGGCTGGCGTTCATGGTGCCGACCGGATCGTACGAGGTTGGACGCATCACACAAACCAGCGGCAACGCGCTGATCACCATCCCGCATGTGGATTTCACCTATGTGACCGGCAAGGGAACCGAGTTCAGCGGAAGGATATCCTACAACATCTCGCAAAAGAATGACGACGCGGGATACAAGAACGGCGATGTGATCGGCGGGGATTTTTCGATCTCGCAGTATTTCGGGCTGTGGCAGATCGGGCCAAGCCTCACGTTGGCCCGGCAGCTGGAGGATGACAAATCCGACGATCCGCTGATTGCGGCGTCAATGCTGGATGGTAACAGGATGACCCTGGTTCAGCCCGGCCTGGTGTTCACGCGGTATTTTCCCCAGAAGAACCTTGTCACTTCGCTAAAGCTGGTAACCGACCTTTACGATGAGAACCGAACCAAGACCGATTACGGTTTCGTTCTGCGCGTCGGTTTCAAGTTTTGAAACGCCCCGTCCCTATCTTCCGTCGGGTTTTGGATGATTGCTTCTTTAATACAGTTGATACCATCGGATTTGCAAAAAAGAGCAGTCTAACTGTCTGCACCATGGGAGGAAAACATGAACAGTTCCAAAAACCGCGCCGGGATTGCGCGGGGTGACACGGATGCCGGCGCCGCGCCGGAAGAGCGGCTGCGCCGCCGCGATGTACTCAAGGCGCTGGGGGCTGCTGCGGCTGTCGCGCCGGTCGGGGCGATGGCGCAGGCGGCGCCGGTTTCTCCGCCCGAAGAGTGGCATGACGAGGCCGATGTTATTGTAGTTGGCATGGGCGGCGCCGGTGCCTCGGCCGCGCTGGAGGCGACGGCTGCGGGCGCAAGCGTGATCGTCCTGGAGAAAGGCGCGGAGCCGGGCGGCGCCACGCGCTTCAGCGGCGGCGTGGTCTATGCGGCGGAAACGACAGTCCAGAAGGCTGCCGGTCTCAACGACACAAAAGACGACATGTACCAGTTCCTGATGAATGTCGGAGGCAAAAGCGTGGTGCCAGAGCTGGTCCGGGCCTATGTCGACAACGCGACACAGACCGTCGAGCGGCTGATCGAGCTTGGCGTCGAATTCCCGCCCGAACAGCTTTATCAGAGCGGGCTGGAGCATATGGAGGAATATGCGTCCACGCTTCCCGCGCCAATTCGGGGCCATTCCCCCGTGGGCGCGGGCTATGGCGTGTTCACCACCCTGCGCATGGCGGCCGAGGAAAAGGGCGCCCGCGTCATGCTGGAAACCCCGGCGATCGAGATTCTGCCCAACGAAGACGGTGTGGTCGGCGGGGTTAAGGCCAAGACCAAGGACGGCCGCGAGATCAACATCCGCGCCCACAAGGCCGTGATCGTGACTTCGGGCGATTTCAACCGCAGCCCCGAAAAGCGCCGCGCCTTTTCCAACATGGCGATCGCCGCCGAACCCATCGGCCCGCTGAACCACACCGGCGACGGGCTGACGATGGCGCAGGCCTGGGGGGCCGATCTGATGGGCACCTATGCCATCGCGGGCATTCCCGCCCCCGAGGGCAAGCCGGTCATGTTCACCTTCTACCTGCCGAAATACCCGACGGCGGGGAACGCGGCAAACGTGGCGGTGAATTCGCGCGGCAAACGCTTCTTCAACGAAACCGTCGGCTATCCGATCGCCAACCGAGAGGTGTTCTATCAGCCGGGTAATTTCGCCTGGACCGTGTTCGACGAACGCGCCCGGACCTCGGAAATGGGTGTGCTGTTCCCCGGCTTTACCGACCCCACCCAGACCTGGAGCCACGATCTGGCCGAGGAAGAGGCACAGGGGCTTGTGTTCAAGGCCGACACCTTCGGCGAGCTGGCGCAGAAGATGGGCGTGGATGCAGACGTGTTCGAGGCCACCATGCGCGACTACAACATGCACGCGAAAAACGGCAAGGACCCCGAATTCGGCAAGACCGAAAAGCTGGGAACGGTCGATACCGCGCCATTCTACGCGATCAAGACCCGGCCGGGCATGCTGATCAATGCCGGCGGGCTGCGGATCGATACCCAGGCGCGCGTGGTGGATACCTATGGCAATCCCATTCCGCGTCTCTATGCGGCGGGGATGTCGATCACCGGCGGCTTCAGCGGCGATATCGTGGCGGCGAGCGGCTATAGCGTGGGCCTTGGCATCACTTTCGGCCGGATCGCGGCGCTGAACGCCGTAACTGAAACCAGCCTGTAAGGCCCCGTTCGGGGCATGGCTGCCTGATTGGCACTGGCGGGCGCGAAGGGCTTTCGCGCTCGCTTTTCCATGAAAACAGCAGAGAGCTCAAACCTGTGCCAGAAGTATTTCCACGGCTGAAACCACAGCCGCGCGCATTCGCCCGCAGCTTTGCCCTGTGTCTTGTAATCTGGGGGGGTGTCGCCCCCGTCGCGGCGCAGCAGGCGCTGCCCGATCCGCAGGCGGGCGGGCGGCTCGCCCTGCAGCGATGCGCAAGTTGCCACACGGCGGATGGCAGCCGCGGCATGCGGTCGATTCCGATCCTGCAGGGGCAGAGCGCCGATTACACGATCAAGCAGCTGAATGATTTCAGGGCCGGGCTGCGGCTGAACTCGGTGATGCAGGGCCTCGTCGGCGGGCTGACAGAAAGCGACATCCGCAACATTGCCGCCTTCTACGCGCAAAAGGAGTTCGCCCCTGCGCCGCCCCCTGATGCCGAACAGGCCGCGCTGGGAGAGGCGATCTTTCACGAAGGTATCGAGACCGACGACAGATCCGTGACCGCCTGCGTCGCCTGCCACGCCCCGGACCCGGACGCCCGGCCCGAGGCGTCGCCCGATCTGCACGGCCAGCATGCGGCCTATACCGCGCAGCAGCTTCGAGCCTTCCGGGATAGAACACGCACCAACAGCGAGGACATGTCCGGGATCATGGGCGGGGTCAGCGATGACGAGATCGAGGCCATCGCGGCCTATCTTGCGGGGCTGCGCTGACGGTGGCCAGCGAATTGAACGGACGGGCGGATTTGGCCTCTGGGCGCCGTCGTCCGGCGCGCTTGGGGGCCTGATGAAAAACTTTCCGGTCCGGGTGAAAATCCCCGACGCTAGATAGGTCCAAGATGCGCGTTACCTGACTACTCCATACACAGGCGAAGCGGTTCTCAGGGCCGCCGGGCCCGAAATGTACACGAGACTACCGAAGATGGTCGCCGCTATGACAACGAGTTGAACAGGTTGATGCCCCGGGATTGTTTGACAGCAAGTCACGGGGGCCGCTGGCCTGAGATTTCGGTGATTTGGCTTTTGCACCACCTCTTACGGAGAATGCCGGGACACGAGATGTGTTGGTAGCGTTAAATCAAGGGAGAAACCAATGACTACACTTGAAGACTTCACACTCTCAGAAGAAAAAAAGGCGGAAATCTGCAACGGCCTGACCGCGCCGCAGGAAAAGGCCGTGCGTCACTGGATGGCACTGCACGAGGTTCTGAACCGTGGCGATTTCGACGCCGTGGATGATTTCTTCCACCCGGAGATGACCTACAGCAACCCCAACCGTCCCGACCTGAGCACGTATGACACGTGGAAAACGTCGCCGATGAAGCTGTACGAACTGTTCCCGCCCTGTGTCTACCGCACCGTTGGTGCCTGGGGCCGTGGCGATGACGAAGTTACCGTTCTGTGCCACCACTGGGGCAAGCACACCGGCGGCACTTATTACGGCAAAGAGCCGACCGGCAATGAGATCAACGTCTGGTGGTATTCGACCCTGAAGATGAAGGAAGGCAAGATCTTCCACATCTATTCGATCTCGGACATTCTGACCATGGTCATGGATCTCGAGGTCATCCCGCGTCTGCCGGCCAACCCCTACGGATAAGCCACGGCCATAAAGACAACGAAAAACACCGGCATGAAACCATGCCGGTGTTTTTTTGTGCGGACGGCAGAGGGCGATCCCGCCTGCGCCGGCTGCCTACTGAAGCAGCCCGAACTGCCGGGCACGGTCCACGGCGACCGACCGGCGGCGGGTGCCCACCTTGTCGTAAATGCGCTGCATGTACCATTTGACGGAGCCTTCGGTCAGGCCCAGCCTGTCTCCGATCTCGCGGTTCCGCAATCCCGAGGCGACAAAGCTGAGAATCTCCAGCTCGCGGCCCGTCATCTTGCCGTCGATCCCTGTCTCCTGATCGGCAAGATCGTCCACCTCGACGCTGGCGCGCGTGCCCATCGCGATGGTGAAGGCGTTCAGCACGTCATAGGCGTAGAGATCGACCGGCAGGTTGGTCATCGGCCCGCTGCCATAGGCATCTTCCAGAAGCTGCTGGATATGCGGACCCTCATCCAGAAAGATCCGGACGCTGCGGCCGTCCAGCGCCGCGAGCAGCGCATCGCGCAGGCTGCGCTGAGCGGCACGGGTATCGCAGGCCAGCACCAGAATCTGGGCGCGGATCAGGCTCCAGCGCACCAGAGAGCGCATGGCGCCGCGATGCTGGCAGAACTGCTTCCACCGCTGCGACAGGGCCAAAGCGTCGTTCAGATTGCCTTCGGAGATCAGGATGCGGGCACGGACCAAGGCACGCGCCTCGTCGGTCGTGCTGCTGTTGATGTCGGGCTTTAGGGCATTCACGTCGGTCGGAATACCTTCGAGAAGGGCCAGACGGGCCGCACGTTCGATGTTCCCGCTGCGCAGAAGGATACGGACCTTTTCGGCCAGCGCCTTCATCTGCATGCGCTTCAGCCCCAGCTCCAGCCCCACGGAGCGGGCCAGATCAAGCGTCTTGATCGCGCCGGCGCTGTCGCCATCGTTGAAACTGATGCGGGCCGACACCAGGTACCCCGCGAGCAGCTCGTCGGCGAAAGCGAAGGCGCGGGCGAGCGGCAGGTATCTGTCCACAAGGGATTTCGCCCGCGACAGCTCGTTGCGCTCATAGATCACCTCGGCCAGGGGCAGCGCGGCAAAGGCCGCGATCGCGGTGTCCTCACCCGCGAAATCCAGCGCCTGCCCATAGCCGAATTCCAGCGCCTCGATGGCGGCATCATTGTCGCCCTTGGCGAACCATGTCTTTCCGACGATGGTTTTTTGCGAGATGAAGGCGAACTTGTGCTGAGACTGGCGCCCGATCGTACGGGCGCGGGCTTCGTTGCGTTCGAAATCCTGCAGCCTGAAACGCTCGCGCTGCGCCCGGATCTGCTGACCATAGACCGTGCAGGCAAGAAAGGTATGCTCTTCGTCGAACTGCTTCATCAGGGTTTCGGCGATCTCGTCAACGGTCAGAAAATCGTCCGTGGCTCCCGCCAGCATCATGCGACGGTGCAGCGCAAGAAAGCGCAACTCTGCCTCGACCTCGGCGCAAAGCCCCTCGGCGGCCCGGTTTGCGATCCACTCTTCCGCCTGGGCGATCAGCCGGCGGGCCTTGTCGAAATTCAGGTTGCGCAGCTCCATCCAGGCAATCGCAAGCTGTATGCGCGGATGGCCGGCAATGGTTGCCTTGTCCAAGGCTTTTGCCAGCTCAAACACATAAAGGATCTTGCCTTCGTAGATCAGCTTTTCGCAGGAATCGTCCAGCAACTGGGCCAGCCAGGCCTGCTCGCCGGACCGGACGGCGTGATCCAGCGCCTCCACCACCAGGCCGATCCTGTGATAGCTGCGGCTGGCCATGATGTGGCTTTGGGCGATCCTGTCGGGGTCGATGTCGGTCAGGCGGCGCAGGAGGAACTCTGCGAAAAGGCCGTGATAGCGGTACCACATGCGCTCTTCGTCCAGGCTGATCAGGAACAGCCCGGCGGCCTCGATCCGGTCGAGCATCTCGCGCGCGTCCGTGCCGCCCGTCATGGCGTTGCACAGGTCGGGGGTGAACCGCTCCAGCAGGCAGGTCGCCAGCAGGAAATCGCGAACATCGGCGGGTTGCGCGCCGAATATGTCTTCGGCGAAAAAGTCGGCGACGATGCTGTTGCTGCCGGAAAACGACACGTCCAGTATCGCCCCTTTCTGATTGCGCACCATGTTCATGGTTGCCAGCCGCAGGCCGGCGGCCCAGCCTTCGGTCTGCTCTACCAGGGCAGGGGCATCCTCGGCGCAAAGCCCATCCACGCTGGACGCCTTCAACAGCGCACAGGTTTCCTCGGCGGTGAATTTGAGCGCATCCATCCCGATCTCGCTCAGCTCTCCTTGCGCGCGCAGCCGCGCCAGCGCCAGATTCGGCGCCTCGCGCGATGCCACGACGATATGCGTGTTCGCCGGGATCCGGGTCAGAAACCGCTGAAACACCCGCAGATCCTCGGGCTGCAAAAGATGCGCGTCATCCATGAAGAGCGTCACGTCGCGCTCCAGCTCCGCGAGGCAATCGGCGCAGGTCACCAGCTGCTCCTCGGTGGTGACGAAACTCTTGTCCTGTCCGCGTTCGTTCAGGGCATGTTGAAATTCGGGCACGTTATGTGCAAGGCTCGCCGCGATCTGGGTCATGATGTCACTCAGATACCGGTCGAGAGACAGCCAGGCCGTTCTTTCGCCCCGTTCGCTCAGCGACATCCGCCATTGCTGGAGCAGGGTCGTCTTTCCATACCCTGCGGGAGCGCGCACCAGAGACATGCGTTTCCGGCCCGGCATAGGCAGGTTTTGGATCAAACGGGGCCGCGGCACGATGCCGGATCCCAGACGTGGTGGCAACAAAGCCGTCTTTACGACAGTCATATTATCTCCTCCCTTGGCACCACCGGCTCCCATCCGGCGATGATCTTTTTTGTATCTTATTATATATTTTTTACAAGACGCGTACGAACCCCGCCTCGCAACACTGTTGGTCCGCGCCTGATCGCCCTTTTGTTCTCTGGCCTTGGCAAAGCCGGTTGCGATCGAACACCTGACTTGCTTTCCTACCGTGAGACAGGTGTCGAAGCGAGGAGAAGTTCCTAGCCTGACAATATACCGGCTTGACAGGTGTGCGTTCCGTGCAAGATGCCAGTGGCAGTAACGCAGGCGCCGATTTTTACTGACGGGAGAGACGTTTGGCAGTCGTTAAGAAACATTCAGACGCGGATGCTGCCGTCGTATCGGGCCATATCAACGTACCTGACGGGTTCCGGCTCGCCGTGGATCTTGCCGGAAATCCCTGGCAGCACCGCGTGCTTTTTCTGCACGGGGGCGGACAAAGCCGGCGCTCGTGGCACCGGGCGATCCGCAATATGGTCGGCAACGGGTTTTCGGTTTTATCCTATGATCTGCGCGGACATGGCGACAGTGATTGGGCCCCGGACGGCGATTATTCGCTCGATGCCCATGTGCGTGATCTGAAAGCCATCATCGAATCACTGCCGTCGCGCCCCAGCATCGTGGGCGCCGCGTTCGGCGGCCGGGTCGCGCTGGAGGCCACCGCCGCGCTGGGGCCCGATCTTGTGCGAAATCTGGTGCTCGTGGATCTGGCCCCGCGGCTTGATCCGGCCGGCATAGAGCGCGTCAGATCTTTTTTCCGGGTAAGCCGGGATGGGTTCGACAGCATCGAACAGGCCGGTGCGGCACTGGATCAATATGCCGAGCGCAGTATGACGCGGAATTTCTTCAAGCTGCGCGGCCTGCTTCGGATCGGGCCGGATCAGCGGTTCTACTGGCGCTGGGATCCCCGGGTCGGGTCGGATGGGTTTTTCACCCCGCCCGATCTCGAGGCGCGGCTTTCGGAATCGGCGGCCCGGCTGGCTGTGCCGACGCTGCTGGTGCGCGGCACCGACAGCGATCTGGTCACGGATCAGAGCGTCGCGCATTTCCGCGAATGTCAGCCCGCGGCCGAGGTTGTCAGCATTCCGGGCAGCGGACATCTGATGAAGGCGCAGGATCTGAATGTTTATTGCGCGGCGACCCTGGCGTTCCTGAAAGCAAACACCGGCAGGTGATACGCGGCCTATCGGCAGGCAGGTGTGCCGTGGCGAGCGCCGGGTTAGATGCGATGCCGCACCCTCGCGGAACTTCGTTTTCTGCGGCTGACGTGAACCCAATGCAGGAGCCCACATGACAATACCGGATCTTCCAGATGTCGCCGGCTATTCGCTCGACGGTGAGACATACACGATCGAGAGCGACGAAAACCGGGACTTGTGCGAATCCCTGGGCGTTGCCCCCGACCCCGAGGGAAAGGCACACCCGATCTATTATTACATCGCCACTCAGGTCGCCATGGGCGAAACCGTCGCCGGCCTGTGCAACGTCTGCGCCTTCGATATCGAGGACGGCCCGATGATGGGCGGCAGCAACCCGTCGTTCAACGCGCCGCTGATGGTGGGCGAACCCTATCAGGTGCGCGGCCAGATCGACAGCATCGTGCGCAAGGAAAGCCGCAAGCTGGGGATCATGGATATCATGACCTATACGCTGCATCTCGACCGGCTGAACGGCGAACGCATGTGCTCGGCCACGAATTCCTGGATCTTTCCGCGGGGGCAAAAGAATGAAGATTGAAATCGGCGCTGAGCTGCCCGCCTATCGTATCGAAAGCGTAAGCCCCGAGACCATGAAGGTCTGGGCCCCGATCCTGCGCGACCCCAACCCGATCCATCTGGACCGCGAGGTCGTGAAGGCCAAGGGCCTGGGCGAGCGGCTGATCAATCAGGGCCCGATCAACGTGGCCTATGTGATGGATATGCTGATGCGCAATTTCCCGCAGGGGCGGATCGTTTCGATGACCAACCGCTTTGTGGACAATGTCTATGAAGACGACGCGGTCGAAGCCACCGCGACGGTCACCGGCGTTGAGCAGGCCGGAGATGAAACCCGCGTCTCGTGCGATTTCGCGCTGAAGGCCGACGAACGCAGCGTGGTCATTTCGGGCACGGCCGTGGTGGCGGTACCCAATACCTGACAGGTTGAACGGGCCCCGCGCCATGGCAGGGCCCGCCAAATGCCTAGGACGCCGCCAGCGCGGCTTTCAGGGCATCGCGGAAGCTGACGGGCGGACGGCCTGTCAGCTTCTCGACATCCCCGGTGACGATGTCGAACCCGCCCATGGCAAAGCCCTGCTGGATCGCCACAACCGCATTGACGATATCCTCAGGCAACCCGGCCTGCGCCAGCCCGCCGCGCAGGTGCTCTTCGGGGATGGCCATGAAGGTGACCGGCTGGCCAAGCACCTCTGAAATGATGGCGGCACGTTCTGCTCCGCTCAGGCTTTCGGGGCCGCAGGCGGCATAGATCGCCCCGTCGTGCCCCTCGCTTGTCAGGATGCCGGCGGCGGCGGCGGCGACATCGTCGCGCGACACGAAAGCCACCTTGTTTTCCGCAAGCCCGGTCAGCGGTACGCCCGCGCCGGCCGACATCTTGGCCTCGTCCGCCAGGGCCTCGGTATAGTAGTTCATGCGCAGGATCGTCCATTTCGGCGCTGTCTGCATCAGCCGCTGTTCCGACGCGAAGTAGGGCGCCCAGATGTGGGGCTCGGGCATCTTGCGCGTGCCGGTGCCCGAGATCAGCACGATATGGCCCACCCCGGCGGCGACGGCCGCGTCGATCGCGGCGACGTTCTGGCGGGCGCGGACGCCCTCGCGCACATCGGCGCTGGGGATCAGCACAAGCGCGTCCAGACCGGCATAGGCCTCGGACAGGCTTTCGGGTTTGTCATAGTCGCCGAAACGCCCCTGCGCCGGGGCGGCCACGTTTTCAGGGGTGCGCGAGACGCCGATGATCTCGGCCCCTTCGGCGCGCGTGAAAAGTTCGGAAAGCAGGGTTCCGCCAAGATGGCCGCTTGCGCCGCTGACACCGATTTTCATGGGATGTTCCTTTTCATGAAGATAACAATTTGTTCGTAACGATTACATCGTTATTGCCTTTGCCGCACAAGAACGCACAAGAATGTGCGTATCGCCCCCGAACCGACAACGGAGAGACCATGGCCCAGATCACACCGCAGAACGGCCCCGCCGATGGAGCCGAAACCGACTGCCGCGCCTTGGGCCGGGTGCTTGAGCGGATCGGCAACAAGTGGACCGTGATGGTGGTCGGCGTGCTGTCGCAGGGGCCGATGCGGTTCAACGCGATCATGCGCACCGTGGATGGCGTGTCGCACCGGATGCTGACCCTGACCCTGCGCGGGCTGGAGCGCGACGGGCTGGTAACGCGCACGGTCTATCCGACCGTGCCGCCGAAGGTGGAATATGCGCTGACCGAAACCGGCCAGTCGCTGATCGTGCCGCTGAGCGCGCTGGCCCGCTGGGCAGAGCAGAACCGCCCCCGGATCACGGCGGCGCAGGCGCAGTATGACGCCGCGCAGGAAAGGTGAGCCGGGGCAGGTCACGGCGGCCCCGGGTCAGCTTGCCGCGATATCCATGATCAGTTTGGCGGTGCCTTCGGGATCGCCCACCAGCAAGGCGTGATCGCCCGGATGGCTGTGCATGGTCCAGCCCAGCTCTTTTGCGCGGGCGTGCATGGGCACCATCATCGTATGCTCGGCGGCGATGTAATCGACCGGAACGCTGAGTGCTTCGGCGCCGACCTCGACCGGGCAGACGGTGCAACGCAGGGGCATGTCCGACAGGTGATCCAGCAGCCATTCCTGACGCTCGGGCGGCATCAGGAAGGGGTGCTCCTTGGCCATGCCGCGCTGCATCTCGTGCACGCCCGACCCAATGGGGCCCTCGCCTGCGGCCAGCATGGTATCCAGCTTTTCGACCTCGTCCGGGGCCATGCCCAGCAGGGCATTGATCCGCTCGCCGCTGTTGGCAACGATCGCATCCAGATAGATCACGCGCTTGATGCGGTCGGGCTGGGCCTTGACTACACCGGGGGCGACGGTGCCGGAATAGCTGTGCGCGACCAGAACGACGCCTTTCAGGTCTTCGGCCTCAAGCAGGTTGGCGATGTCCTGCACATGCACCGCGTTGGTGATGTCTCGGCTCATCAGGTGCACATGTTCGGCAAAGCCGGTAAAGCTGGGCGTAAAGACCTCGTGGCCCTCGGCGCGCAGCAACTCGCGCACATATCTCCAGGTCCAGCCGCCCATGCCGCCGCCATGCATCAATACGAATGTGGTCATTCTTGCCTCTCCTGATCTGCGGACCCGTCCCCCTGGGGCCGGATCGCGGCAAAGGCTTCGGCGGATTGCGCCTGCCCTGTGCCAAGGTCTCCTCCCGCGTTTTGCGGATCATGCGACGGGCAGGGCGCTGCTTGCCCGCGCGTGGATACCATTGCGTCTATCCGGCGCGCCCTCTCCTGTCGCCCGATAGGCGCGGGCGAAAAAGGGGCTGTTGAAGGGGCCGGGGGCGCGTTTTCGCTCGGCCGGGTGAAAATGGCATTCCGATGGATAGGTGCGAGACAGGCCGCCGGGGCGTCTGTTTCGGGGCACAGTGCACTACCGCCGAGTCGTCGCGCGCCGGTCACGGCGCACCGCGACAGGCGAAACGAACAAACCAAGGGAGATGAGAATGGCACAACTTGACGGCAAAGTGGCGATCGTAACCGGAGGCGGATCGGGCATCGGGGCGGCGGCGGCGCTGCTGATGGCGCAGCGGGGGGCGAAGGTCGCCGTTGTCGGGCGCCGGGTCGAGAGCCTGGAAAATACCGTGGCTGCCATCACCGGGGCAGGGGGCGAGGCGCTGGCCGTGCCCGCCGATCTTGAGCAGGAAGAGACGGTGGCCACCATGGCCGCGACGGTGGCCGAGAAATTCGGCAAGATCGACGTGCTGGCATCGAACGCGGCGATGACCGATCCGGGGTTCATGGCGCAGGACGCGATGATCACCGATATGGAGGCCGCGACCTGGGACAAGACCATGGCGGTGAACCTGCGCGGCGCGATGTACTGCTGCAAGCACGTGATCCCGCACATGATTCAGGCCGGTGGCGGCTCGATCGTCTTTTCCAGCTCGGGCAAGGGGTTGCAGGGCGATCTGACCAACCCGGCCTATGGCACGTCGAAGGCGGGGCTGAACAACCTGATGCGCTATATCGCGACTCAATACGGCAAGCAGGGCATCCGGGCCAACGCCGCCGTGATCGGCCTCGTGATGACCGAGGCGCTGAAGGTCGGTATGCCCGAAGAGGCGCGCAAGATGATCGAGGAGCACCACCTGACCCCCTTCATCGGCACACCCGAGCAGGTGGGCGAGGTCATCGCCTTCCTGGCCTCGGACGCCGCAGGGTTCGTCACTGGCGCGGCCGTGCCCGTGGATGGCGGGTTCACCGCGCATTCGCCGATCTTCGCGGATATGATGCGGATGTTCGCCGCAGATCAGCCCGAGGGCTGAACGAAGAAGGGGCGGGTCAACGACCCGCCCTTTTCCATTCGATATTGCTTGCCGTCAGAAGGTGAAGCCAATTGCCGCGATAAAGCCGTAATCGACGTCGATGCGATTTTCGACATAGGCGTCTGTCACCACCTTGAACGACGCGGCCATGCGCTTTTTCGGGAAACTGCGCGTGAACACGATGCCGGGCTGCACAAGCGTGAACTTGTTGCCGTTCTGGAACGAGGCTTTGACGAGCGGGTTTTCGGAATCATCGTCGGTGATCTGCTTCGCCACGGTCAGGCTTGGACCGATCTGCCAATTGCCGAACCGCTGGGAAACCGATGCGTCCAGACCGATGACATCGCCACTCTGATATCCGGTGTCGTCGTTCTTGGTCGAGATGTTGTAGGACAGGCGCGCGCTGAACTCGGTGCCATCCGCCCACCAGGGACCGGTCTGATAGGTCATGTCCACATGTGGGATGATGATGGTCGTGTTACTGCTGGTTTGCGAGTTCCGGTCCGCGTCGTAGTTCCCCGTGGGTAGGTTGAAGGCCAGACCGGCAGAGATGCTCAGGCCATAGCGCATGGTCCACGTGCTCGGGTCGGCCGACGGCGGCTTTGCCCCTTTGAGCCCCAGGTACTTGCCCCAGAAGATCGGCTCGAAATAGGAATCGTGGAAAGCGAATGTGCTGTCGCCCGAACCATTAGTCGAGAGCTCGTTGTTGGAGAAAGACGAAGACCAGATCGACGCCCAGCGACCACCAAAAAGCTCTCGGTCCCAGACCTTGATGAGGGAGAAGTTGTAAAGCGTGACCGTTAGGTCGAATTCGTCCACATAGGGGCTGGGTTCATCGTCAAGACCGGATAGTTGCGGCGCACTGACCGTCACATATCGCAACCGGCCATAGGTGCCGGGCGGCGGAATAAGCGAGGCGCGTTGGTCTACACCGCCGATGGGGCCGTAAAACTGCCCGCCTTCGGTTGCGTGAACGATCTGACCGGTGCCCGCGATCAGAGCGCAAGATAGCGCGGCTGCCAATTTTATTGCTGTCTTCAACTTCTCTCTCCTCCCAGTGAGATGGTTATGGGTGTTTTGCTTCTTCTCCCATTCCACGGATTATGACGCGCGGCGCGACGATCTGAACCTTTCGAAAGGTAGGTCGCGGATAGAAGCGACTATTTATTATGATTGATTACAGTCTTTTAGGCACAAGTCAGCGCGCCAAACCGCGGCGGAATACGTCGCGGTTCAGCAGGCTCTAACTTAGTTCAGCGTTGCGCGTAGCGGGTCAGAAAGCGACGTTTGCACGCCCCTTGGTGTCCAACATCACGCGCGCCTCGTCCGGCGTTGCGATCTCGAGCGACAGTTCTTCCAGGATATGGCGGATCTTGGCGACCTGCTGGCCATTGCTTTCGGCCAGCTTGCCCTTGGACAGGTACAGGCTGTCTTCCAGCCCGACCCGCACGTTGCCGCCCAGAATCGCGCCCATCGTCACCATCGAGGTCTGGAACCGCCCGGCGGCGAGCACCGACAGCAGGTAGTCCTCGCCGAACAGCCGGTCGGCGGTGGCTTTCATGTGCATCAGATGCTCGGGCTCGGGCTGCAGGCCGCCCAGGATGCCAAAGATGCTCTGCACAAAGAACGGGGCCTTCACCAGCCCGCGGTCGGCCATATGCGCCAGGTTATAAAGATGGCCGACGTCGTAGCACTCGAACTCGAACTTCGTGCCCAGGTCGCCCAGCTCTTTCATGCCCCATTCGATCTGGGCGAAGGTGTTGGACAGGATGAAATCCTCGGTGCGTTCCAGATAGGGCTTTTCCCAGTCGTACTTGAATTCCGGAAAGCGCCTGGCGGCGCCCGAGATGTTGAAGTTGATCGACCCCATGTTCATCGAGGCCAGCTCGGGCGCGGCCCATTTCGCGGCGGCGAACCGATCTTCCAGCGACATGCCAAGCCCGCCGCCGGTGGTGATGTTCACGATCGCATCGGTGCGCTCGGCGATCGAGGGCAGGAACCGCTGATACCCTTCGGGCGTGGCCAGCGGTTCGCCGGTTTCGGGGACGCGCGCGTGCAGGTGCAGGATCGACGCGCCCGCCTGCGCCGCACCCACGGCCTGATCGGCGATCTGCTGCGGCGTGATCGGCAGGTGGGGCGACATGGTGGGAGTATGGATCGATCCCGTGACTGCGCAACTGATGATGACTTTGCTCTGGCGCTTCACTCTCGGGCCTCCTTCGGAGCTGAAATGTGAACGCCGGCCGCGGAACGGCCGGCATCGCTATCGGATCGGCGCGGCCTGTCAGGCCGGGATTTCGATCGGCATGCGCGGGTCCTGCGGCTCGGTCGCGGGATATTCGCCGGCATAGGCGCGGCGCTGCACCTCTTCAATCGAAACGCCGGCGCGGCGCGCAGCCAGCATCTTGGCGGGGTCCACGGCAACGCCGATCGGGTTGGCCGAGAATTCCTTGGACTCCATCATGAAGGCCGCCGATTCGCTCCAGTCGCCGAAGTTGTCGCTTTGCAGTTCGACGCTGTTGCCGTCGGGATCCAGATAGTAGAACGACGTTGTCATGCCGTGATCCAGCGTCATGTGCGGCTTGATGCCCAGCTTGTCCATACGTTCCCAGCTGGCCAGAAGATCGTCGAGCGATTCGTATTCGAAGGCCGAATGGTGCATGCCGCAATGCGTCACCTTCTCGGGATCGTCGCTCAGGCCGGGGGCAGCGATCAGCGCCACACGGTGGTTGGCCTCGTCATTCGACAGCCATGCGCCGCCTTCGAACTGGTGGAGCGGTCGGGTGCCGATCACCTTGCCGTACCAGTCGATCATTTCCTGAAGACGGATCGTCTTGAGGTTCACGTGGTGCATCTTCGGATGAATGATGGTGTCGGTCATTTCTTTCTCCTCCTCTCGGGCCAGCGACACGCCGCCGGCTATCGCTTTTCACATTCGGGCTTACTGGGCGGCCACCGGATTGCTCAGAACCCCGATCCGTTCGATCTCGACTTCGCAGACGTCACCGGGCTTCATCCACAGCTGCGGGTTGCGCGCGATGCCGACGCCCGAGGGCGTGCCGGTGACGATCAGATCGCCGGGTTCCAGCGTCATCGCCTCGCTCAGCAGCGACACAAGCTTGGCCACATCGAAGATCAGGTCGTCCAGAGAGGTGCTTTGCACCACCTCACCGTTCAGGCGCGTTTCCAGCTTGAGGCCCTTGCAGCCCGCGGGCAACTCGTCCGTGGTGACCAGATAGGGGCCGAAGGCGCCGGTATCGTCGAAGGTCTTGCCGATGGTCCACTGATGGGTTTTCAGCTGATAGTCGCGGATCGAGGCGTCGTTGAAAACAGAATAGGCGACCACGTGGTCCAGCGCCTCGGATTCGGGAATGTCGCGCCCGCCCTTGCCGATCACTGCGACCAGTTCGCCTTCATAGTCAAGCTGCTCGGACACGCGCGGCCGGATGATCGGCGCGCCATGGCCGATCAGGCTGGAATTGTAGCGTCCGAAAATCACCGGATACTCGGGCAGTTCCATCCCGCTTTCCTTGGCATGCGCCTTGTAGTTCAGGCCGATGCAGATGATCTTGGGGCATTTCACCAGCGGCGACAGGTATTCGATGGTGCCGGCGTCGATGTCCGGGGCGGAGGCCAGGGCTTTGCCGGCCTCGGTCAGCTTTTCCGGACCCTGTGCAATGATGTCATCCAGAGTGCCGGGATAGCCGGCATCGCCTTCAAAAAGGGCCTTGCAGCCGCCGTTCGTGTCTGCAAGCGCGATGCCTGTTTTCCCGTCTTTGCAAATGGATGCAAACCGCATCGTGGATCCCCTCTGTTCCGTTTTGTTGCGACTCTAAGTCGGGGAAGGGCCTTATGAAGTCAACTAGAAAATATATTTTTGACTGAGTGGCGGATTTTTCTGTAGGGTCGGGGCACGTCACTCAGGGGAACAACCATGTCGAAATATGATGTCGCTTTGCTGGTGGGCAGTTTCCGCACCGGGTCGCTCAACCAGCGGCTGGCTGATTCTATCGTCCGGCTCGCGCCGGACAGCCTGAATTTTCGCCAGCTGCGGATGGATGATCTGCCCTTTTACAATCAGGATATCGAACCGGCGCGAACCGAGGCCGTGAACCGCCTGGCATCGGATCTGGCCAAGGCCGACGCGGTGCTGATCGTGACGCCGGAGTACAACCGCTCGATCCCCGCCGTGTTGAAGAATGCAATCGACTGGGTGTCCAAGCCGGGCGACAAGAACGTCTGGCGTGACATGCCCGTGGCGATGGCGGGCACCTCGCCCGGCGCGATCGGCACGGCCGTGGGCCAGCAGCATCTGCGCCAGGTCCTGTCTGTCCTGCGGGCCCATGTGCTGCCGGGCGAATGCTATATCAGCTTCAAGACCCCCGATCTCATCAGTGAAACAGGCGTGGTCAGCGAGGCATCGACAGAGGCTTTCCTGAAAGAGTTTATCGATCGTTTCGCGGGGTATGTGGCCAAAATGCGAGGCTGATCGCCCGCGATTTCAGCGGCCCGGAAACATGTTCCTTCCCGCAGGGCACGGGCTTGCCAAAAAGTGCACATAAGCGAAAAAAATACATTGCCCTGAGCGCGGGGATCGCTATGGCTCTTGGCCGACTATCGGGTAACGAGGTGGAACATGACGCAAAAGACGCAAGCCGGCCAAGCATATCAGGGGCTGCGCGCCGATATTCTGGCCTGCCGTATTCCACCCTCGGCCAAGATCAAGATCAATGACATCTGCGCGAAATACGAGGTCAGCCTTGGGGCCGCGCGCGAGGCTCTGTCGCGCCTGGTGGCGGACGGCATCGTGCTGATGGAGCCGCAAAAGGGGTTCGCCGTAGCGCCGATCTCACGCAAGGAACTCACCGACCTGACAGAGGCGCGCATCGAGATCGAGTTCCTGTGTCTGGAACAGGCAATCCGGCACGGAGACGTGCATTGGGAAGGCAATATCGTAGCGGCCTTCCACCGGCTCAGCCGTATTTCCGAACAGGATGCGAACGATCAGCAGACGCTCAACCCCGACTGGTCGGTGGCCCATAGCGATTTTCACAACGCGCTGGTGGCCGCCTGCCCCAACCTCTTGTTGCTGCGCCTGCGCGAACAGCTCTACGCCCAGAGCGAGCGCTATCGTCACTGGTCGGTATCGCTGCGCCGCGCGCCGCGCGCCCGCGATGTGGGGCGAGAGCATGAAGCCATCATGAAAGCCACCCTGGCGCGGGATACGGCGGCGGCCCGCTCCGCACTGGCCGCGCATTTCAGCCGCACCACCAGCGATGTTCTGGAGATGACGGAGACGCTGAAACGCGAGATCGCGTAGCCGGGGGGGGGCGGCCGAAACGCGGGCCGGAGCGTTTCCGGCCGGTGGCGAGAAGGACGAAATTGAAGACGACGGCCCTTTGTTCCTTGGGGGAAACGCCGGGGAACCACGTGTTGGCGGGCCAAATCAGTATACGATCTACAGCCCGTGAGGTGTCACATGATGTGCCGCGATACGGGCAGGCATTGGGAGGTGCAGAAGCATGAGGGGAGATCTTCTTAGCAAGATTGCCAATACGGCGGGCCGTGATCCGGAGACCCGGATCATTCGGCCGTCGGATAAAACGCGGAGGGAAGACATGAACAAACCGGCTGAGCCTGGCACGATTCGCGGCAGCGCAATCTCGAGCCCGGAAGAAATCATCGAAGAGGCGCGCAACGGCCGGATGTTCATTCTGGTCGATGACGAGGATCGCGAGAACGAGGGCGATCTGGTCATTCCCGCCCAGATGGCAACACCCGACGCGATCAACTTCATGGCCAAGTACGGCCGCGGCCTGATCTGCCTTGCGATGCCAAGAGAGCGGATCGAGGCGCTGGGCCTCGATCTGATGAGCAAGAAGAACGAAACCCAGTATGAAACCGCCTTTACCGTGTCGATCGAGGCCCGCGAAGGTGTGACAACGGGTATTTCCGCCGCCGACCGGGCCCGCACGATCAATGTGGCGATCGACCCGGGCAAGACGGCCCACGATATCGTGACGCCGGGCCATGTGTTTCCGCTGATTGCGCGGGATGGCGGCGTTCTGGTGCGCGCCGGACATACCGAAGCCGCCGTCGATGTGTCGCGGCTTGCCGGTCTGACCCCTGCGGGCGTGATCTGCGAAATCATGAAGGAAGACGGCACGATGGCGCGGCTCGACGATCTGATCGGGTTTGCCAGAGAGCATAATCTCAAGATCGGCACCATCCGCGACCTGATCGCCTATCGCCGCAAACATGACCGGATCATCGAATTTCTGACCGAACAGACATTCAACAGCCGCTGGGGCGGCGACTGGACGGTCAAGGCCTTTCGCAACCGCGCCGACGGCAGCGAACAGCTCGCGCTGCAAAAGGGCGAGGTTGATCCCGACAAGCCGATGCTGGTGCGGATGCATCAGATCACCCCCTTTGCCGATCTGTTCGCCGAAGTGGGCGAGCGCAGCGATCTGCTGTCACGCTCCATGGAGATGATCGCGCAAGAGGGGGCGGGCGTCGTTGTCGTTCTGAACAAGGTCGGGCAGGACTATATCTCGCGCGCGATCCAGATGCACCGCGGCGAGCGGAACACCCCCGACGATGACATGCGCGACTACGGCGTCGGCGCCCAGATCCTGGCGGAGCTGGACATTCATGAGATGATTCTGCTCACCAACACGCAGCACAGCCTTGTCGGTCTGGATGCCTACGGTCTGACGATTCTGGGTGAACGCCCGATCGACTGATCCTGTCAGGATCACGATCGAGGCCTGCATAGCGCGGAAACAAGACAGGCCCCAGGGGCCCGCAGAGGTGGCCGTGTTTTCTGCGGCCACCTCGCCCGTTCGGGCATCGGAGCGTGCGCCCGGAATTGGAAGCTTCCGGGCGAGGCAGGCCGACGGATGGCCAATATTTGCGCATCATTTGCGCAGCGCCGACTGCACCGTGAATTTCGCGGCAGGGGCCAAACTTCTGCCCGATTTCCCCGTCAGAAATGGAAACAATAGCCCCGCGCAAGATCTGCGCGCCGAAACCGATATCGCTTGCGAACGAGGCCCCCGGACCGATGTGCACAACCTGCGCCATGCTGCGCGCCCACTCCGAACCCTGCCCCTATGATACCGCCAGCGCGGCGATCAACGCCTATGACGACAGCATTGGCCTGACCGAACTCGCCGATGCCGCCGCCGGCAGCCAGACCGCCTATAGCCTTGCCGCCGATCAGGTTTTTCACGGCACCTTGTCCGACAGCGCAGATACCGATTGGGTCGCCGTGACGCTCGTGGCCGGTGAAAGCTATGTCGTCGATCTCTATGGCGAGGGCAGCACCGGCGCGGTGGTCGATCCGCTGCTCAAGATCCACGCCGGAAACGGCAGCCTTCTGCTTCAGAACGACGACAGCGGCGTTAGCGCCAATTCGCAACTTACCTTTACGCCGACAAGCAGCGGCACCTATTATCTGGCGGCGCAAAGCCACTACACCAGCTCGGCCAGCATCAGCGACACCGGCGGATACGCGCTGGCCCTGCGGCAGGTCGCGGCCCCCGACACCGCCGAAATCCTCAGCGCCAGCGATATCGCTGAATATCTGACCACCGGCTATTGGCTGGACGCGGGGCGCATCCCCCATGCGCTCGTCCCCGGACCCGCCAATGTCGTCAGCGTCAACCTGACCGCCCTGTCCGCCGACGGGCAACAGCTCGCCCGTTGGGCGCTTGACGCCTGGGCCGATGTCACCGGCCTGACATTCCAGGAAACCACGGCCGCCGCCGATATCATCTATTCCGAAAGCGGGGCGGGTGGTTTTGCCAGTTCCATGATAAGCGGTACTGAAATCCTGTCGGCCAGCGTCAATATCGGCACCGATATGCTGCAGACCCACGGCACCACGATCGATAGCTACAGCTTTCAGGCCTATATGCACGAAACCGGCCATGCGCTGGGGCTGGGCCACGCGGGCTATTACAATACCGCCGCCGATTATGGCGTCGATAACGAGTATGCCAATGATAGCTGGCAAATGTCGCTGATGTCGTATTTCAGCCAGTCCGACAATACCGATGTCGATGCCAGCAAAGCCTTTGCCGTGACCCCGATGATGGCCGATATCATCGCCGCGCAGGCGATCTATGGCGAAGGAAACGCCCATGCCGGCAACACCCGATATGGACACAACTCCAACGCCGGCGGTTATCTGGAAACACTGTTCGACGTGATTGTTGATGGCGGCAGTTCGCGTTTCGTGGACGGAAACACGCCCGTGGCCGTGACCCTCTACGACAGTGGCGGCATCGACAAGATCGACCTGCGCCCCGACCAGTTCGACCAGAGCGTCGACCTGCGCGCGGGCGGCATTTCCGACGTGATGGGGCTGCGGGGTAATTTGCTGATCGCCGAAGGCACCGTGATCGAAAAATTCATCGCGGGCGCCGGCAATGACCGGGTGCAGGGGAATGGCGCCGCGAACCGGCTGGCCGGGCAGGAGGGGCGCGACAAGCTGCTGGGCGCGGGGGGCAAGGATACGTTGCTGGGCAATGCCGGGCGCGACAAGCTTCTGGGCGGCGCCGGCGGTGATACGCTGAGCGGCGGCAGCCACAATGACAGGCTGAACGGCCAGGCGGGCAACGATACGCTGACCGGCGGCAAGGGGCGCGACGTGTTCATCTTCAACGCCGGCCACGACACGATCACCGATTTCCGCAGCGGCAGGGACAGTATCCTGCTCGATGACGGGTTCTGGACCGCCGATCTGGGTGCGCGCGACGTGGTCGACCATTTTGCCAGCATCGTGGCCGGTGATGCGGTTTTCGCCTTCGACGACGGCAGCACCCTGACCGTGCAGAATGTCGCGGCGCTGGATCAGCTTTACACCGACATCGCCTTTGCCTGAGCCGCCGCGGTAACGTGGCGATCAGTTGGCCACGTTGTTCACCCGCGCGCCGGCGCCAAGGATGTTGCCGAGAATGCGCGAAATCGTATCGATCGTGTTGAGCGGGCTTTCGGATACGTAAACCAGATCATCGGGGTTGACGCCGAACTTGCCCGCGCTGAACAGGCCGTCGGCCGTGGTCAGATCAATGGTGAAGATCACGCGGGTCTCGCGCGGGCCCTGCACCCCGGCGCGGGTGGCGCTTGGGGGATATTCGCGCAGGATCAGAACCCCCTTCGGATCGGCGCGGGCATCCGATACCCCGCCGATCAGCGCCATTGCATCCAGCGCCGTCACGTCGTCTTTCGGAAACGGGACAAGCTGCTCGCGCCCGGCAGCCCCGAGCGCCAGAAAGCGGCGCGGATCTTCCTCGACAATCACCTTGTCACCGCCGCGCAGCGTCGTGTCCAGCGCCGGGTTGGCATAGAGGCGCGACACCGTGGTGACGTAAAGCGTGCCGTTGCGGATCAGCCGGATCAGCGGATTCTGCAGCCCCGACGCCACGCCGCCGCCCATCGCGATCAGGTTGAGCACCGTCATGTCGCGGTCGACAAGCGGATAGCTGCCCGGCGAGGCCACGCCGCCGACCAGATCGACCGAGTTCTGCCGTCCCGTGTCCAGCGAAAGCTGCACCTGGGCCGACGGAATGATCGCCTCCATCTTCTCCTGAACCTGGCTGCGGGCGGTCTCTGGCGTCATGCCGGAAATGCGGATTGCTTCGACATAGGGCACAAAGATGGTGCCGTCGGGCGCCACGGTCATGCCCTCCATCCTTACCGCCTTTTGCTCGGGCGCGGTCAGAAGCGAGTTATCCTCGCTGTCCCAGATCACCAGATTGACCTTGTCGCCGGGGGCGATGATCTGATGCTGCGCACCCTTCTGCCGGGCGATCCAGTCGCCGCGCGGGCCGCTGCCGGTTACCGGCCACAGCGCGGCCTGCGGCAGAAAGGCCCGGCTGACCGGGTAGATCGCATAGCCCGAAAGCGTGTCTTTTTCGGCGCTTTTCAGAATCTCGTTTTCCCGCGCCGCCCCGCGCGGCACATCGCAGCCCGCGACAAGCGCCCCTGCCCCGATCGCCAGAAAATGGCGGCGTCCGATATCTGACATTCACGTCCCCCGACGATATTCCACGGGCATTCCGTTCCGGCCCATGGATTTTGCGTCCGCCGCAAGATACTAAGAGGAACCATCTGGTCAACCGGAATGCTGGTAATGAGTGATCAATATCGCGCCGCGCCGCAGGATGTGCAGACGGTGCTTGTGCTGGGCGCAACCGGGCTGGTCGGGCGCAGTCTTCGGGCGGTCTGGGCCGATCAGCCGCCGGCCAGCATCGCGCCGCTGTGGCAAGGGCGCGGCCCGGCGCCCGAGGGCGTGCGGAACTGGCTGACATGGCGCATTCTGGAACAGGCGCCTCCGGTGCTTGCGCCGCTGGATGCCGTGGTGGTTCTGGCTGGCGTCACCCCGGGCCCCGGTGCCGATTACGCGGCAAACACCGCGCTGGCGCTGGCCGGGATGAAGGCCGCGGCGGCCGCGGGCGCGCGGCATGTGTTCCTGTGTTCATCTCAGGCCGTCTACGCGCCCTCCGCCGCCCCGCTGAGCGAGGATAGCGCGCTGGGCCCCACCAATCCCTATGGCGCCGCCAAGGCCGCGATGGAGGCGGCGGCGGCGCAGGCCGAACAGGCGGGCACGGGCGTCACCTGCCTGCGGATCGGCAATATCGCCGGGTCGGATCTGCTGGGAAAGGCCGCCGCCACCGGCAAGCCCGTCGTGCTCGACCAGTTCGCCGACGGGCGCGGGCCCGAACGCTCCTACATGGGTGCGGGCGGTTTCGCGCGGGTGCTGGCGACGCTTCTGGCCCATGCGCGCGCCGGCACCCCGCTGCCCTTCACCCTCAACGTCGCGGGGCCGCGCCCGGTGGCCATGGAACAGCTTCTGGCCGCGTGGGGCCGCGACTGGCGCTGGAGCCCCGCCCCGCCCGAGGCGCGGCAGTCGGTGACGCTGGATGTCACCCGCCTTTCGCGGTTACACCGGTTCACCGAGGCTGACAGCGATCCGGCCACCATGGCCGCGGAATGGCAAAGATACGGGCAGGGATGACCATGGCGAAACGGCTTTTTGACATCGCTCTGGCGCTTGTTCTCGGCATCCTGATGGCCCCGTTTCTGGCCGTGCTTCTGGTGGCGATGTGGGCGCTGGACGGGCGGCCGTTGTTCTATACCTCCGAGCGGATGAAGGGCGTCGACCGGCCCTTCCGCCTGTGGAAGCTGCGCACGATGAAGCCTGATCTTGCCGACAGTGGCGTATCGGGCGGCGACAAGGCGCACCGGGTAACACGCATGGGCCACGTGCTGCGCCGGTTTCGGCTGGACGAGATCCCGCAGCTCTGGAACGTGCTGAAGGGTGACATGAGCTTTGTCGGCCCGCGCCCGCCGCTGCGGCTTTATGTAGAGCGGTTTCCGGCGCTCTATGGCGAGGTTCTGCGCAGCCGCCCCGGCATCACCGGGCTGGCGACGTTGGTCTATCACAGCCATGAAGAGCGGCTTCTGGCCCGCTGCAAGACCGCCGAGGACACCGACGCCGTCTATTCCCGTGCCTGCGTGCCGCGCAAGGCCCGGCTGGATCTGATCTATCAGAAACATCAGTCGCTTTGCGGCGATATCGCCCTGCTGTGGCAAACGGCGGCCCGCATGGTGCGGCGGCGATAGCCGGGCGGCCTGCCTGCTTTGGCGCCAGCGGTGCAGAATCGCCCGGCAAGCATGGGGTTTCACCGGCCGGACCGGGCCGTAGGTTCAGCAAAAAGCAGCATGAGACCTGTGCCAAAAGCGGCTGATCTGCATCAGAAATTTACGAGAATCGGCGAAAAACACCCTATTTTGCAGATGCAGCAATTCTAGGCTTGCCGCCCTCGGAGAGCTTGCCTAAGAATTAAGCAATTAATATGGGACATCGGCTGCCGTGCTAAAGCTCGTAAACTCCCTGTCGCGCTCTCAGAAATGGGCGTTCTTGCTGTGTGTTGACCTGGTTCTGGTTCTGGTCGCGCAGCTTCTGACGTTGACTGCGTTCAGCAATTCCCCCCCATCCCTGGCGATGCTCAGTGATATTTCGCTTCTGATCGCGTTTCAGATCCTCGCGGGCATCCCGATAGCGATGTGGCTGGGCATTCCGAAGATTCAGCTCAAGGCCTATGAAACCCGTGCATTGGGCAAGACGGCGATCTTTGGTGTGCTTCTGGTGGTGGTCAACGTCGCGCTGGGCCGGATCAGCCATCAGAATATTCCGCTGGGCAACAGCCTTGTGTTCGGGCTGATCTTCGTGGTCCTGTCGGCCAGCAGCAAGATGGTGATGCTTCAGGCGCTTCTGGCGCTGCACCGCCGCGCCCAGCCGCGCTGCCGGGTTCTGATCTATGGTGCGGGCACCACCGGGATGCAGCTTGCCTCGGCGCTGAAAACCCATGAATGGATCGAGGTGGTGGCCTTCGTCGATGACAATCCGGCGATGCAATCCATGACCGTTGCGGGTCTGCCGGTGCTGCGGCCGGTGAAGATCAAGTCGATCATCGAGGAAAAGGAAATCAACCGCGTTCTGCTGGCCATGCCGTCACTCTCGCCGCCGAAACTGGCGCAGATCGTGCGCAAGATGCAGAAACTCGGGGTCGAGGTTCAGGTGCTGCCGTCCTTTGCGCAGCTGGTCGGGGAAGAGGCGCTGGTCGACAAGCTGACCCCGGTCGTGCCCGCCAATTTTCTGGGCCGCGCCCAGCTTGACCGCCAGTTCGGCACCGGCGGGCGCACCTATCGCGGCAAGACCATCCTGGTGTCCGGGGCCGGTGGCTCCATCGGGTCGGAGCTGTGCCGGCAGCTCTTGCTGTGCCGCCCGGCGCGGCTGGTTCTGTTCGAGATGAGCGAGGCGGCGCTTTATACCGTCGACATGGAACTGCGCACTCTGACCGAAGACAGCAAGACAGAGATCACCCCGGTTCTGGGCTCGACGACCGATCCGCGCATGGCGCGCAAGGTGCTGGGCGAATACCGCCCGGATGCAGTGTTTCACGCCGCCGCCTATAAGCACGTGCCGCTGGTCGAGGCGAACCCGCTGGCCGGGCTGGCCAACAACGTGCTGGGCACGCGCACCATCGCCGAAGCGGCGCGCGAGGCCGGGGTGGACCGGTTCATCCTGATTTCATCGGACAAGGCGGTGCGGCCCACCAATGTCATGGGCGCGTCCAAGCGGCTGGCGGAACTGGTGGTGCAGGATCTGGCCATGCGCTCGGACAGCACATCTTTTTCGATGGTGCGGTTCGGCAATGTCATAGGCTCTTCCGGGTCGGTGGTTCCGCTGTTTCACGATCAGATTTCCAAGGGCGGCCCGGTGACACTCACGCATGAGGATGTCACCCGCTATTTCATGACCATCCGCGAGGCGGTGCAACTGGTGCTGCTGGCCGGGTCGTTCGAGCGGGGCAGGGGCGAAGGCGGCGATGTCTTCGTTCTGGACATGGGCAAGCCGGTAAAGATCCGCGACCTCGCGCTGCAGATGATCGAGGCGTCGGGCTATACCCTGCGCGACAAGAACAACCCGGATGGCGATATCGAAATCGTCTCGATCGGTCTGCGCCCCGGCGAAAAGATGCATGAAGAACTGTTGATCGGCGAAGGGCTTTTGACCACGCCGCACCCCAAGATCCTGCGGGCGAAAGAGGCCTGGCTTTCCGAGATCGAAGTGGCCGGCGCCCTGCGCGCCCTGCGCCAGGCGGTGGCCGCCGGCGATGAGGGGGCCGCGCGTGAAGTGGTGTCGCGCTGGGTCGAGGGCTATGTGCCGCCGGACGCGGCGCGTGGGTCCTGAGCATCACTGAGGCGCAAAAAATCAAAAAAACCCAAGGCGAAATCGTGCGCAGGCCCCGGCGGGGTTGAATGACGCCGGGGAATTGGCAAGCGTGGCGCAGGGAACGAGGGCGGTGATGACGACACTAGAACAGACCGGTGCCGGGCGCCGGCGCTTTGCCCGGGGAGGGGCGCTGTTGATCGCCGCGCTGGCGCTGCCGCGCGAAACGCTGGCCGACACGCCGCCGGCGGGGCGCCCGACGCTCAACTTCTACGGCGTGACCGGCCTGATCGACATGCCCACGGCCCAGAGCCAGCCGGACGGCCAGCTCTCGCTCACAGTGTCGAATTTCGCCGGGCTGACGCGCACCACGCTGACCTTCCAGATCTCTTCCCGGCTTTCGGGCAGCTTTCGCTATACCGGCACCAAGGATCTGAACTATGCCGGTTTCCGTGACTACTATGACCGCAGCTTCGATGCCCGGTACCGGCTGCTCGACGAAGGCCGCTATCTGCCCGATTTCACCGTGGGCCTGCAGGATTTCGCCGGCACGGGTGTGTCCTCGGCCGAGTATCTGGTGGCGACAAAACACCTGCGGCCGAACCTCACGGTGACGGCCGGCCTGGGCTGGGGGCGGCTGGGAACCTATGAATCCTTCGGCTCTCCGTTTGGCGACCGGCCACGGATCGAGGAGGATACCGGCGGCGATCTCAACGCGGATCTGTTCTTCCGTGGCCCGGCCGCCCCCTTCGCCGGGGTCGAATGGCAGCCGACCGACCGGCTTGGCCTGAAGGCCGAATATTCTTCCGATGCCTACACGCTCGAAACCCGGCAGAAGGTTTTCGAGCACAAGAGCCCGTGGAATTTCGGCATGGAATATCAGGCGTCGGAATACTGGCGCGTCGGGGCCTATTACCTCTACGGCTCCGAGATCGGGATCAATGCGCAGTTTTCGTTCAACCCCAGGAACCGCCCCGGCGGCGGCGATTTCGGGGTGGCGACCTATCCGGTTCAGCCACGGCCCGATCGCGCCACCAACCCTGACGCATGGACCGAGGAATGGGTGCTGCAACCGGATGGAAGCGAGATTTTGCGGGCCAATACCGCCGCGCTGCTGAACGAGGCAGGCCTGACGCTGGAGGCGATGGCGGTGTCGGCCGACCGGGTTCAGCTCTGGCTGCGCAACTTGCGCTATGACAATAACGCAGAGGCCATCGGCCGCGCCGCCCGCATCCTGACCCGTACCATGCCGCCCTCTGTCGAGACTTTCGAGATCGTGCCGGTGGAGCAGGGCATTCCCGCCGCGAAGGTCACGCTGCGGCGCACCGATGTCGAAACGCTGGAAAACGCGCCGAACGGCGCCGCGCGGCTGCGCAGCGTCGCGGATATTTCCGCCGCACATCCGACCCCGCCCGAGCTTGAGCGCGCCGATGAACTCTACCCCCGGTTCAACTGGTCGCTGAACCCCTATCTGCAACAGGAGCTGTTCGACCCTGCCGAACCCTATCGCGCCGACTTGAGCCTGCGGCTTTCCGCAGAGTATGAATTCGCGCCGGGGCTTGCCCTGTCGGGGTCGCTGACCAAGCGGCTGTTCGGAACTCTGGATGAGTTCGAGCGGCCGAACAATTCCGTCCTGCCCCATGTGCGCACCGAAACCCCCAGATACGTCCGCGACGGGGATCCGGGTATCGAGACCCTGACGATGGCATGGTATTCGCACCCCGCCCGCGATCTCTATGGCCGGGTGACGGCGGGATATCTGGAGCGGATGTTCGGCGGCGTGTCGGCGGAGCTTTTGTGGAAACCGGTGAACAGCCGTCTGGGCCTGGGGGCAGAGGTGAACCGGACCAGACAGCGCGATTTCGACGGCATGTTCGGCTTTCAGGATTATGAGATCACGACGGGCCATCTCTCTGCCTATTACGATTTCGGCAGTGGCTATCAGGCGCAGGTGGATGCCGGGCGCTATCTGGCCGGCGACTGGGGCTCGACCCTGACGCTCGAGCGTGTGTTCGCCAATGGCTGGCGGGTCGGCGGCTTTGCCACGCTTACCGATGTCTCGGCCGAGGAATTCGGCGAAGGCTCGTTCGACAAGGGGATCTTCATGGTGATCCCGATGTCCTGGCTGACGGGCAAGCCATCGCGCGCGGCCTTCTCGAATACGGTGCGACCGATCACGCGCGACGGCGGCGCGCGGCTGGCCGTGAACGGGCGGCTTTTCGGGCTGGTGAACGGCTACCACCGGGAGCGGCTCGATACGCAATGGGGGAAAGTGTGGCGATGAGACACCGCTGGTTTGTCATTCCGCTTGCCCTGGGCCTAGCCGGTCTTGCCGGCTGTTCATCCGACGGCAACCGCAGAGAGCATCCGGTGCTGCTGGCGCTGGATGCGTTGAAACAGCGCGTGGACGAGCATGGTGCCGCCCCGCCGCCGGCCCTGACCCGCGATATGATCGAACCGATTCAGGTGCCGCTGTATCTGGCCCGTCTGGAAAGCCGGGGTGCCCAGGCCCTGCTGTTCCCGATCGGCGAAAACGGGGCTGACGTCACTTGGGTAACCGCCGACCAGATCACCGTGATCATTCGGGACGGCGTCCTGCGCGCCACGCGCGGGCTGGGCGAAGATCTGATGTCTGCCAGCACACCTGACAGCGCCGAAATCGCTGCCGCGGCCGGGGTCACGCAGCGCGAATATTATCACATCGGCCCTGATGAGCAGACGATCCGGCGGAAATACACCTGCGATCTGAGCGATTTGGGGGCGGAGGATATCGTGCTGCTCGGGCACCACTACAACGCCCGCCATATCAGCGAATCCTGCCACGGGGCCGGGCAGAGCTTTGTTAACGACTACTGGTTCGATGCCGGCGGGCAGATGCGAAAATCTGTGCAATGGGTCAGCGAGACTGTGGGTTTTTTGGAACTGCAGAAACTAAAAGATTAATTCGAGGAATAGAAACTTTTGCAGTCGCAGCAAATGTGCTACCTACAGTCACAGAGTTCAATTGATTTCACGGAGTACGACATGAAGAAAGTTCTCGTACCGGCTTTCGCTTGCCTCGCCTTGGCAACGGCTCCTGCGTTCGCTGCAGAGCAGATTGTTTCCCAGGCGCAGACAGAGACCACGGTGGTCGCAACCCCCGGTGCCCCCAACGGGGCGCTTGTTGGTGGTCTTAGCACCGGCGCAATCGCTGCGGGTGTTGGCGCGCTCTTGCTTGTTGCCATTGTCGCCGATGACGACAGCAGCAGCAGCACGACTACCACGACTACCACCACAACAACCACGACCAAGTAAGCACTCGGTCATCTGCTGTGAAGATGGGCCTGTCAGGGCCCATCTTTTGTGCTGCGTAACCCTCAGCGCTTCGGCGGGCCCCGTATGGCGCCGGAATGGAAACAGTTGACGTTACGTAGGCCTGTATCTGCCCCGCGCCGATACGTGGCCGCACAGGGTAAAGATCTTTCTTCGATTGATTCGTTTGCCCGGGCTCACCCCCCCAAATCCGATTTTTCAGGCTGGGCAGAAAAGCTCCTTTCGGCGCGGAATTTTTCGCCAAGGGCTTGTCGAACTCCCGTCAATCACTGATAAGTGAGAGCGTTCGTGGGACTGATTTATGACAAGAAATGATGATTAAAACAGTTCTTCCCGACAATGAATCAGGCGCCCGGCTTTGGCCCGATTTTCGGAAAAGCCACCATGGCCCGCCTGCGCGGCGGATAGTGGCGCATTCCCGGAAATTCGCCTTTGCGCCGCGGCTGAAAAGGGCCGGCGCCACCGCCACGGAGGGCGGCGCTTGAACTCGGGCGTGAAACCCGACGGGCCGGCAAAAGGCCATGGTCCGGGCACCGCTGCCGCGACCTTGCCGGAATTTTCCCCTGTCCTGAGAGCCCTGAATGCTGTTCTGACGACAGGGCGCGCGCAAGCCGTCGGCGGAACCGCGCCGGCCTCGCGTCCCGTTCACTTCCATGCCGGCGTGGTGCTGGTATCTGGGTAAAAGACAGACGGTCCCAGGTCTGACAGAAATGAGGAGCTAACATATGTCATCGGGCAAACTCTTGATGGTTGGGGCCGGTCTGTCCGGCGCCGTGATCGGCCGCTATCTGGCCGAACAAGGCTATGACATCTCCATCGTCGATGCCCGCGACCACATCGCCGGTAATTGCTATTCAAAGCGTGATGCGGATACCGGCGTGATGGTGCATGTCTATGGGCCCCACATCTTTCACACCGATGATGAAGAGGTGTGGAACTACGTGAACGGGTTCGAAACGTTCATGCCCTACAAGAACCGCGTCAAGACGACCTCTGGCGGTGCGGTTTATTCGCTGCCCGTCAACCTGCATACGATCAACCAGTTCTATGGCAAGACAATGCGCCCGGATGAGGCCCGCGCCTTTATCGAAGAGCAGGCCGATACCACGATCACCGAACCGCAGACGTTCGAAGATCAGGCGCTGCGCTTTGTCGGGCCGGATCTGTATAAGGCCTTCTTCAAGGGCTACACGCAAAAGCAGTGGGGCTGCTCGCCCACCGAACTCCCGGCCTCGATCCTCAAGCGGCTGCCGGTGCGCTTCAACTATGACGATAATTATTTCTTCCACCGGTTTCAGGGCATGCCGGAAAACGGATACACCGTGATGGTGGAGCGCATTCTCGACCATCCCAATATCACCGTACATCTGAACACCCGCTTCACCCGCGATCAGGCGGCCGAATATGACCATGTGTTCTATTCGGGGCCGCTGGATGGCTGGTTCGATTTCGATCTCGGCCGCCTGGGCTATCGCACGCTGGATTTCGAGCGCTTCACCTTCGAGGGCGATTATCAGGGCTGCGCCGTGATGAACTATGGTGAGGAAGAGGTGCCCTTCACCCGCATCACCGAGCACAAGCATTTCGCGCCCTGGGAAAG
This sequence comes from Actibacterium naphthalenivorans, assembly GCF_014196965.1. Lineage (GTDB taxonomy): Bacteria > Pseudomonadota > Alphaproteobacteria > Rhodobacterales > Rhodobacteraceae > Actibacterium_A > Actibacterium_A naphthalenivorans. The sequence continues at coordinate 1,544,110 of NZ_JACIEQ010000001.1, forward strand.
CCACGAGGGGTCGGTCTGTTACCGAGAGTTCTCGCGCGCCGCAGAGCCGGACGACATTCCGTATTACCCGATCCGCCAGGTGAAGGAGAAAGAGCTGCTGGGCCGCTATGTCGAGCGCGCCGCGCAAACCGACGGCGTGACCTTTGTTGGCCGGCTGGGCACCTATCGTTACCTCGATATGGACGTCACCATCCGCGAGGCGCTGGATACCGCCCGCGCCTTCCTTGACGCGCGTGAGGCCGGCACGAAAATGCCCGCCTTCGCCGTGCAGCCGCTCTGAGGCCGGGGGGATGACACTGCGCATAGCCGCTGTTGTGGTAACCTATAACCGGCGTGACCAGATCGGGGTGACGCTGCCGCGGCTGCTGGGCGAGCAGGTGGATCATGTGATCGTAGTCGACAACGGCTCTACCGATGGCACGCGCGAATGGCTGGCCGGGGTCGATGACCCGCGGCTCGTGCTGCTGCTGCCGGGTGAAAACCTTGGCGGCGCCGGCGGCTTTGAACAGGGGATGCGCCTGGCGGTAGAGCGGTTTGACCCCGACTGGATCGTGGTGCTGGATGATGATGCCCGCCCCGAACCCGGCGCGATGACCGCGTTCCGGCAGCTTTCGCTCGAGGGCTGGGATGCGGTGGCCGCGGCGGTGCGCCAGCCTGACGGGCAGGTCTGTGACATGAACCGGCCGGTGCTGAACCCGTTTCAGCACCGCAACGTGTTTCTGCGCACCATGCTGGGCGGCGGGCGGCCGGCGTTTCACCTCGACAACGCCGCCTTCGCCGATACCACGCTGCGCCCGGTCGACGGGGCGTCTTTCGTCGGGCTGTTCCTGTCGCGCGGGGCGATTGCCAAGGCGGGCTATCCCGATGGCCGGCTGTTCATCTATGCCGAAGACGGGATTTACACGCTGGGCCTGACCCAGGCCGGGGGGCGGATGGCCTTTTCATCCGAGGTTCGGTTCGAACATGATTGTTCTACCTTTGCCGGCGCGCGGGGCGGGTTCACGCCGGTGTGGAAGACCTATTACTACTACCGCAACCTGATGTTCCTCTACCGGCTGGCGGCGGGCTGGCTGTTCTGGCCGGCGCTGATCATCGTTGTGCCCAAATGGGTGCTGAAGGGCCGGCTTCAGGGAGAGGAAGACCGGGGCACCTATTACCGCCTGCTGTGGGATGCCGTGCGTGACGGGCTGCTGGGCCGCCGGGCGCGGCAATGCCGGATCGAGCACGGCAGATAGCGGCTCAGGCGCCGCTTTCCGCCTTTGCATCCTCAAGCAGCTTGCGCCGCCGCAGCCCTCGGAAATGCGGCGGCCATTTTTCCGGCTCCATGGTCAGGATCTGCGCTGTCAGCGCGCTCCACGCACGGATCATACGCAGGCTGTCGGGCGTGAAATGCGCCTCGGCCTTTGTCGACATCGGTGTATCGACAGCCTTTTCCACAGACGCCTCCAGCGCCTTGCTCATCAGGCCGGAGGGGAAAAACATCGCATCCAGCTTTTGCGCGTCGTCGCGATAGGTGCTGACGATGTCCTCGGCCAAGGCGCGGTGCAGCCGCAGCTTGGTGCGGGTTTCCCCGATGGCGGGCGGGGGCAATACGCGAGAGAAATGGGCGCTTGCGGCATGGTAGACGCCATGCGGCAGATCGCGCTTCTTGAAGGCCAGGTTGAGCTCCCGAAGCACGGAGAGCTCTTCCAAAGACGGAGACTCATTCGCCGTGCCCAGCCCGGTAAGTTCGAAAGGGGCCCCGTTGAGAATGGTGTGAAGGAAATCCTTCACCACATCGCCTTCGTGCAATTCGCTGCGGATCATCGGCCGCAGGATAAAACGATCTCCGAACGCATCGCGCCAGGCGGCGAAGCGTGGCGTATACATGAACCGCCCCTTGTCGGACATTCGTTTGTGGAAGTGATCCATCTGACGAAAGAAGAGGCCGGTTTTTGTACGTTGAGAGAAGGCAGAGACGAACCGATCAGCGTGGGGGCGTACATAGGCGACGACCAGCGCTTCTTCGGCATAGTCCGAGAAGTATTTCTCCAGCGCGGCTTTGAAGGTTTCGGGAGGGACATTTTCAAAATGCTCGGCCGAAATAACGGCCAGATCGGCATCCACCTTGTCGACCCAGGAAGAGGTTGCCTTGAATCTGTTTTTCGCGCGGCTTTTCTCCTCCGGCACGTACAGAGAGCGGGCCAGCGGAATTTGTGCCATGCTGTCCGGATAGGCGGTTTTAACCGTGGGACAATCATAGCCACCAGTGAAAAGCACCTGCTGAATCGATGAAGAGCCGGTCTTTGCATCACCAATGTGAAAAACAAGCTTCTTCGCCGGCGCATTGCCCTTATTTTGATCGCGGAATCGGGGAAATTTCATTTTGCCATGCCGCCGGCCAGTTGCTTTCGTTTCGTTGCCAGTTTTGTCGCCTGTGCCGCCCTAAAATGCGCAGGTATTCCTTCAGGACTCAGTTTCAGCATATCGGCAATCAAGTTTGACCAGCCGCGAATATAGCGCAGATCGTCCTTTGAAAAATGGTCTTCGGCGTTGAACGACTGGGGTTCATCCACTGCCTTTGCCCCGGCCTCAAGCAAAGCGTCAGACAGCGGCGTGCCCTCGAAGAACGCACTGTCCATCTGCGCGGCATCCTCTCGGTAGGTCTCAATGACATCAGGAACCAACGCGCGGTGCAGCCGCAACCGGGTGCTTTCTTTGCGGGGCATCTCGGTCAGCAGCTTGGCGAAGTTCCAGCCGACCGCCTTTCGCGCCGGGATCAGTTTCTTGTGCATCTTCATATTGCGGACCAGCAGATGAAATTCCCGCAGCATGGCAAGATCTTCAAGGCTGAGCGATTCATTGCTGCCCTGATCGCCGTTCATGGTGAAATCCGTATGGCCCAGAACGAAGCTGAGGAAATCCTGAACCACATCCTGCTGATAAAGTCTGTCGCGGCTCATCAGCCGCAATTCGAATGCGGGGCCAAAGGCTTCGCGCCATTTGGAAAAGCGGGGGTAGTATTGAAAATTGCCGGCGCTCTTGGTCCGCTCATGCAACTCATCAAGGCTTCCGGTGAAAAAGCCCTGTTTCAGACGCTCCGCATAAGCGGAAACCAGACGATCGGCATGGGGCCGCACATAGGCGATCACGCGGACATTGTTTCCATAAGTGGGCAGATAGGTTTTGATCGCCGATTTCACGTCAGCGGGATCGGCATGTTCGAAGGTTTCCGCCGAGATTACGGCGATATCTGCGTTCGAGGCGGCGATCCGCCCAGCAAGTTTGAGCATCCGGGCTGATTTTTCGCCTTTATGTGCATCGTCGTAAAACGTCTTGCTGAGCGGGATGTCGTTCAGGCGCGCAGGATAGACGACCGAGGGCCCCGCGCAGGTCCAGTTCTGCATCGCCAGCGCATCCTGAATCGAGGTCGAGCCGGTTTTGGGATCACCTATGTGAAAAACAAGGGATTTTACCAATTTCTGCCCTTTCGTGTCAGAGGTGAGGTTCAGGCCGCCTTGTCCGTCGGCTCGGCATATAATGTCTTTTCCCAAAAGCTTTTTGACGTCATCTGCGGGTATTGCGTGCGATAGGCTGCCTTCAGCTCTTTATAGTCGCGCAGGAACCGGCGCGTCGTGCCCATAAGCCGCCAGGCGAAGCCAAAGAAACGGCGCTTGGACTGTTTGACCATATAGGCTTTGTCGCGGGTGGCGTTCAGATAGGTGATCTGCTGCGCGCCCCATGTCGGGTGCAGGGTGCCACGCTCGCCCATGCCCACCACGATCCGGTCGGCGCGGCGGTTCCAGAACGGCAGAAGATGGCCGTTCAGGCTGTAGACGAAAAGCCGCATCCAGCCCCGGCCGCGGCGAAGCGTGTAGCGCCGCCGCTCGGTCAGGTCGAAATCATCGGCCGGGCGCCAGGTTTCGACGTCGGTCATCGCCTTGATGCGGCCGCGCCGCTCGGCCATGTCGGCGTTGCTGGCAAAGAATTCCGGGCCGCGCATCACGTCCTGCCAAGACAAAAGCTGCGCCTCGGCGGTTTCATAGTGAAACCGCACCAAGCTGCGCATGATGAACCGCAGCGCTACCTTGGCAGTGCCGACCCGGCCCAGATCGAGCGTGTCGAAGATCAGGTGGTGCAGCAGGTGGTTGCGCAGATCGAGATACAGGGTCAGTGGCGATTCCTTTTCCGAGAAATCATCCTGAAACGACACGACCCCGTTCAGCGTGGTGATGCGAAACCCGTTGGCCAGCGAAAAGCTGATGTCATCGCCACGCACGAAGAAGGGGAAGGGGTGGTGCTTTGCCTGATCGATGCGGAACGCGAAGAACCACCAGCCGCCGTAAAGCGTCGGATAGGCCTTGCGGTGGGCCGGGCCGGTGGTCGCAAGCTCCATCCCCACGACCTCTTCCAGGCGGCGCAGATCGGCGCCGCAGAACAGCGGGTGGCAGGATTTTTCGAACCAGGCGCCGTTTTCCCACATCGCCCATTTATGGGTGTTGTTGATCATCGCCCCGGCGACGGCGGTGTCGGGGTGTTCGGTCAGGGCCAGAAAGGCATAGGTGCGGTGCAGGTTTTCCATGTGGAAGGCGGCATCGTCATCCATGAACAAGCAATGGGTAAACCCGGCCTGCGACGCCTCCAGCAGGCCACGGGCAAAGCCGCCGGCCCCGCCCAGGTTCTTGTTGGTGATCGGGGTGATGTTGGATGTGGCCGCGATATCGGCGCTGGCACCATTGTCGACGACAAAGGCGTGGATGCCGGCGCCAAAGGGCGATGACTTTATGAACGCGTCCAGTCGCGCCACGGTTTCGCGCACCGCCTCTTCGCGTTTGAACGTGGTGATGCTGACGGCGAGCCGGGGCAGATGCTTGGGCTGTTTGTCCGTCTTGAAGCCGCCGCCGGTGACGGTGGCCGCGGCTTCGGCGGCCTTGACCTCGGCGAAAATAACGCCGCGTTCAGAGAGCGCGGCATAATGCGAAAGGTCGGCCAGGCTTTCCTGTTCCGGATCGAGTGTCAGGATCTCGCAGTAGAGAATCTCCCACGACCGGTCGGGGATGGCGAGAAACAGCTTCACCTCGACCTTGCCGGTGCCGGTGAGCGCGAAGAACAGCCCGTCAAGCGCGCCGGCCTCATGCCATTTGCCCAGGCTGAAAGAGTTGAAATAGGTGCCCAGCCGCGCCTTGCCGCCGGGGGCAAGATGCAGTGCCGGCTCCGAAAGGCTGACGGCGGCGCCATCATTCAGGTGAAAATAAAGATCGAACTCCGTGCAAATATCCCGTTCCGGGAACAGCAGGTTCTGAAGGGTGATCACTTGGACGTCTCCGGGGATCGGGCAGGGGGCTTGGCTTCGCGTTTCTTGTATTCGCTGATCAGCTCACGCACCAAGGGGGTCACGAATTCCTGCATCAGCTCGTAGCTGTCGGCGGGCAGGTTCATGGATGCGACCGGCGCGTCGGGCGCGGGCAGAGGGGCGTGGAACAGTTCGTCGCGTCCGAAGTAGCGACGCGCGAGCGCCCTGTTGCCAGCTTCATGGGTTTCCAGAATCTCGGCCCGTTGAACGGCGTTCAGAATCAGGGAACCGGTCCGGTTCCCTGACAGGCTATCGTCGACTTGCGTACAGGCCGCTTCCAGCACGCTGCGATAAGGGGCGGGCGCCTCGTCCAGTGGCAGACAGCGCATGAATTCCGAGATCAGCGGCGACAGGCTCGAGTTGCTGTGCTGCGGCGGGTTGAACCCCGTCCGATCCGTGAGCCCGACCACATTGCAGAAATGCATGACGGGGCCTTCGGGCATCTGCTCTTTCTCGAACACATAGGGGATGACGTTCTCCCGCCCGAACACCTCTTCGAGATGCGCGACATAGCCGTTGTAGTCGATCCAGTGAAAATCCGCCTGGCGGCCCAGAAACTCATCCAGCGTGAGGTGGCACAGCTCTGGGTTCCACTGCCATTTGACGTTCTGAAGATACCAGCTTTCAAGCCAGAGATCCTGCCGGCGCAGGGCGTAGACGACCTTGACGTTGAAATGTTCTGAAAACCCTTTCAGCCGCGACAGGTCACGCCGCATGCAGATATCTTCGTCACTGAGGATGAGGGAATGGATTTCATTAGGCTTGTCGCTGGCGCGTTTTTCCAGATCCGCCCCAACGGCTTCCGCATCGACCGCGCCCGACAAAAGCTTGTTGGCCAGCACGATATGGCGCTTCGCCCCGAGCGGGTACAAGAACCCCTTGGTGATGAGGTTGCGGAAATTGCCGTGCAGGAAGGCCTGAATGGAGCTTGTGGCGGTCCGGTGGGTACCGATGTGCAGGTAGAGTGTTCTCATGGAAGTATTATGTCTTTTGCGTCCGTTCGAAGTTACTATTGCCGCCTTTAACGCAGAGTGGGCTTTCAGGTACTTTGTTGGCTCACGCTTGCAAGTTGACTGAATCCCTTCTCCCTTAGTTTAGCGCGGCTCGTTGTTTAACAGGAGTTGGACAAGTGCTGTGACAACTTCCCGAGGGAAAAACGTTATTTTATTTTCGAAACTTTTTACGACCTTCGGAGGGATCTCAGAGCCAGAAAATCCGGGGAACATATTTTGACTGCCGAAATATTTTTCGGCAGTGCGGACATTGGATTCGTAGAACCAGCTATAGATCACGTTGCAGAGATCTTGATCCAGATAGGGGCGTAGAAAAAGTGGATTCGTCTTGACATCGGGAAGTCGACGTATCTGAGCATGAAGCGTCTGAATTAGTTGGCGATACTCCGCCTCAGGCATCCCTTGACGTGACACATACTTCAACACTTCGTAGCCGATGCTGGAAAATGAAGAATTCCACACCCTTTGCTCGATCGTCCAATCGGGGTGCTTCCCCAGTATTTCACCCAGAAGAAACGAGAGAATATTTTCCGTTTTCTCTTTCTTTATAAGGTCGTACGATCTTACGATAAGATTTTCATCACCAAATGCGGCCGCCCAATGCGCCAATGCTTCATCGTAACGGAGTCTTCGCCAGTTTTCATCCTTCAAAAACTGGGAGAAGTCCCGAACCTCGCGAAAATCCTTAATGGTCTGATGATACCATGACTGCAAGAATTCATCTTGCCTTCTCAGCACCGCAAGAATTTTCACGTCATAGGTTTTCCGAAGGAAGCCAAGTGCTTCAATCATTTTCGGGCCAAAAGCACTAAAGCTCTCTTCGCTCAGCACTGCTAAGTTGCAGCCGGACTTTTCGATCTCGTTCAAATACGGCTCGAAAACGGTGGCCACTTTCTCAAAAAACTCATCATCGTGGTGATCAATGACTATGAGATCATTGAAAAGCTTCAGGTGCTTGTTAAAATAATCTCTGTCGTGATCACGCTTTGTCACGGGATAGTACAAACCCCGCTTGCTCAAAAAATCCCGGTTTTCTTCCATGTACGATTGCAAGGAAGTCGACCCCGTTTTGTGATAGCCGATATGAATGATAATTCGTTTTTTCATTTTTTGGCACTCTCTATCCTTGAGGATTCAAACGGATACGTCTCTTCGCTCAAGTGTAGCGCATTCGCGGAGTTGGACACTCACTTATTCCCCCGAACCATCTCCACATGCATCAGCTTCGAATCCAGATAGGCCCACATGTAGGAATCTCCATAGGCCGACAGTTTGTCGGCACATCTCTGCGCATGGTAAGCGAAATCGACCGCGTCAAACACCCTCGCGCCGTATTTCCGGAACGGACCCGGCCCCAGCGCCTTTTGCATATAGACCCAAAGCTCTGCCGCGCCCTTGATGAAGATCGGCTTCAGCTCGGGCCGCAACCCGCCGTAGATCCAGTTCACCGTGTTGACATAGGATTGCAGGATGGGGTCGAAATCGTTCCAGCCTTCTGAAAGCCCGCGCTTCAGCATCATGCGGAACATTTCCAGTGAATAGAAGAACCGTTCGTCCCCCTGCTTGATGTCCTGGCCCGGATGCTGCCGGTACTGGTATTTCACCTTGTCGGTGCAATAGACATCCGATGCGTAAAGCAGGGTAAGCATCTGGAAAATCTGGTCGTCGAAGGCGCGGATGTGCTCGGGGAACCAGATCTTCTTGTTGTCAAGGAAATCGCGGCGATAGACGCGCCGCCAGATTGTCGGCTGGCCGATCATCAGCACGTTGTTGGGTACCACGAAGAAGGGAACATCCCCGAAGTGCTGCCGCTCGAAATGGCCAAAGTCGCGGTCTTCGTAGCTGGGCTCTAGCCGCCGTTCGCCATTTTCATCTTCATGCAGGAAGGCGAAGCCGCCCTGAGTCAACTCGCATCCTGAATAGCGGGCGATTTCCAGAAGCACAGGGTATAGGTCGGCATCGACCACGTCGTCGGCATCAATGAAGGTGATATGGGTGGCATTCGAATGCAACCGCCCGTAGTTTCGTGCCGACGCGCAGCCACCGTTGAGCTTGCGCAGCAGGGTTACCCGCGGGTTGTCGGCATAAAGCTCTTTCACGATATCGCCACAGCCGTCGGTCGAACCGTCGTCAACAACGATCGCCCGGACATCTTCGGCGCTGTTGTTGATGATGCTGTCAATACACTCCTGAATGTAGCCGGCGGTATTGTACATCGCTACAACGACATCGAGCCCGGCTCGGCTTGCCAGAGAATCCCGCGATTGCCGCAGCTTGAGCGTGGTTCCCGCAAGCGGCAGATAGACTTGCCGCGCGACGCCATCACTACGGTAGGTCAGGCCCGAGGGAACCGGCTTCCACAGTTCCCCGACGATGAATTCGATAGAGCTGTCGCGCACAGCGGCCAGAATGTTGTTCTCGCTGCCCGGCGCGGTGATCTTCAGCAAGGTGGCGCCCAGTTCGTTCAGCGCCTCGGGCGGAAAAGCTGGGAATGCTATCTGATCGAATTCCTCGTGGAATTCCGGCGGCGTATGCGCCTCTACGTAGCCGCGTTTTTCACGGTGCTGGAAAAACGGCCCTTTCGCCAGCGCGCTTTTCACCTTCTCGCCGTCTTTCGCTTTCAGCGCGCGAAGCAACGCCGCCGAAGGCTTGCCGCCTTCGCCGCCCACCGCGGCGTTGACGGCAATCACGTTCTTCAGCTTGTGGTCGCTGATGTTGGCGCTGAGGGCGGCAAAGGCTTTGTCGTCAGGCTCAAAGCACCAGATCGTCCAAGAGGGGTAGGCCAGCGCAAAGGGGATGGCAAAGCCGCCATAAGCGGCGCCGACGTCGATCGCCACACCGGATTTCGGCAAGGGATATGCTGACAGGAACGGTTCATAGATGGCTTTCGTGCGCCAGTTGCTGTCATTGATGGTGAATTCGTCGGGTGCCGATTTCAACTCAAGCGCCTGGCCGAACAGACTGGTTTGGATCATCTGGAATACAGCCGTTTTATCAAGCATGGCTCAGCCCTCCGATATATTTCTCTGCGGATCTGATAACTTCCATGCCATCCGGCGTGTCGTGCGGGAAATGCAAAAACAGCGGGTTGATCAAGGTCAGAAGCGCCCGCGCGGCTTCGCGGAAGTGATATCGGTAGTGAAGCGAGATCGATTGTTCGCACCATTCCAGGATCTTGAAGCAGGACGCGACAACCGCAGCCCTGTGATAGGGGTCATGGAACTGCGGCAATTTTTCAAATGTCTCGAGGGTGAGTTTCGTTACGGGAATGATGTCAAACCGAAGATCCGAGCTTGAACTGGTGGTTTGCGGGCGGACATAGCGTCTGAAGTACGAAAAGCAGGAGGTGTGTAAAAATGAAACCTTCTGCGCACGCGCCAGAACATTGCTGTGAAAGAAAATATCTTCAAAAAAATGAGTGTTGGGAAACTCGATCCTGTTTCTCTTGATTAGGCTGGTGCGAATGAGTTTGTTCGCGGGTTGAGGCTCGACAAGCTGGGAAAGGCGAAGCGCCGCCTGTGTTCCCGGATCTCCCTGAACGGCCGGCTGCGTGCCAATGCTGTTTCGTATGATCTCGAAAACCCGGTCGTCATAGAAAGGAAAGAGATCGCCGCGCAGCTCTGACAGGGTGCCTCTGCAAAGCAGAAGGTCCGGATCCTCTCTCTCGACAACGTCGACCATGGCCTGAAATGCCCAGTTTGGGCGCGTGTCGTCGGAATCGAGGAAGCAAACATAGCTTCCCGCGATGTGCTCCATGCCCTTGTTGCGCGCGCCCGAAACACCATCATTTGCCTGCATAATGACTTGAACCCGCTCATCCTTTATCGACGAAACGATATCGCGGGTTTCATCCGAAGAGCCGTCATCGACAATGATATACTGAAAATTTTCGTAGCTTTGATTCAGAATGGAATTGACGCTGTTGTAGAGGGCCTTGCCGTCGTTGAACGTCGTCGTAATGCACGTGAGTTTCGTCATATGGTAGTTGCGCCCCGGTCTTTGCCTTAGTTGCCCACGATCATGGATGGATCACGGCCGGTTTCCACTGGAACCGCGCGTCACCCGCCCCGCTTTCAATGTCTTTTCGCACCGCCTGCAAACCCTGTTTCCCGCCGTTTTCGGCATGCCTCTCTGTGTTCACGAGGATTTGTAAAAGGCTTCCACCGCCAGCACAAGGCAAGAGGATGCAGGTGCAGAAACGATCATTGATTCAGGATGATCCTGTCGTATCTGCGCAGCAGTAGAAGGCCGAAAAACATCAGCACCGCCGACAGCGCGAAGACATAGACGGGCGAGGCATAGGCGGCGTCATAGGTCGAATAAAACCCGGTGCGCATGATGCCGGTGATATGCACCAGCGGGTTGAACCACAGGATGGATTGCGCCAGCGGCGGCAGATCCTCAAGCAGGAACAGGATGCCCGAGGCCAGAAACAGCGGCCGGTTGACGATGCTCCATATCTGCTCCCAGATCGGGAAGAGGCCCAGCAGAACACAGTTCATCGTGCCGACCGCCAGCCCCAGCAGCGCGCTCATCAGCAACGACAGAAGGATTGGCGGGAAATCCAGGATGGTGCGGGTGTCGAACAGGATGAGGATGCCGGCGATCACCAGATAGAACACCATCATCTGGGTCAGTGCGTTCAGGAAGAACCGGGCCAGGATGGCATCGACGGGGGTGACACCCGGATAGGCCAGCAGCGCCCTCGAGAACCGCAGCGAACGGGCGATGGTGTTGGCCAGCACGTTATACATCCCGAACGGCAGAAAGCCGGTGGCGAAGAAAAGAATGAAGCTGGTGCCAAGCGCGGGATTGCGCACCAGCAGCGAAAACCCGAACGACAGCACCGCGATGGCGCCCACCGGCTCCAGCACCGCCCACAGATAGCCGCCCGGTGACCGGCCATAGGTCGTCGACATTTCGCGCAGCATCAGCGCCAGCACCGTGCGGGCCGTCTTGAAGCGGCGCGCGCGCATCGCGTCGGGGGCAAGATAACTGGTCATCGGCGGTGTTCAGTCCTGTCTCTTCCTGCGTTCTTGCATTATGTAAGCCTTGCACGATAGTTGCAATTTGCTCTCTCTGGCGGAAAACGACCTTTGACCGAAGACAACACCCCCGACAGACTTTCAGCCGCAGTACGGCAGGCCCCGGCGGGTCCGCTCGGGAAAAAGGGTGGCGCCCGCAAACGGGCCGCCGGCCCGCGCAAGTCCGCCCAGGCGCCTGCCGCCACCGTCGCCATCAAGCCGGTGGCCGGACCGGCGCGGCCCAAACGCCGCCATCGCGGCCTGATGCTCAGCTTTGTAGTTCTGGTCATCGCGCCGCTTTTGCTGACCGGCTGGTATCTGTGGATGCGCGCCGCTGATCAATATGGCTCGACCACCGGCTTTACCGTCCGCCGCGAAGAGACAAGCCCCGCCGCCGATATCCTGGGCGGGCTCAGCCAGTTTTCATCCTCCAGCTCGTCGGACACTGATATCCTCTATGAGTTCATCCAGAGCCAGGAGCTGGTGCGCAAGATCGATGACCAGATCGGGCTGAAGGCGCTCTATTCCAAGGCCTGGCCCGATGATCCGGTCTTTGCCTTCGATCCCGAGGGCGGCATTGAAGATCTGCTGGCATTCTGGCAGCGCATGGTGCGGATTTCCTATGACGCCGGCGCCGGCCTGATCGAGCTGCGCGTGCTGGCCTTCACCCCCGAGGATGCCAGGGCCATCGCCCGGCTGATCTTCGACGAAAGCTCGCAGATGATAAACGAGCTGTCGGCCATCGCCCGTGACGACGCTACCCGCTATGCCCGCGAAGAGCTGGAACGGGCGGTCGAGCGGTTGAAGCAGGCGCGCGAGGCGGTCACCGCCTTCCGTTCGCGCACCCAGATCGTGGATCCATCGGCCGATATCCAGGGGCAGATGGGCCTTCTGAATACGCTTCAGCAACAACTCGCCGAAGCGCTGATCGAGCTGGACCTGTTGCGCGAAACCTCGCGCGAGAATGATCCGCGCATCGCCCAGGGTGAACGCCGCATCGCCGTGATCCGTAACCGGATCGACGAAGAGCGGCAGAAATTCGGGATCGGCGGGCAGGGCCCCGGCGGCCGCGACTACGCCACGCTGGTTGCCGAGTACGAGCGCCTGACGGTGGATCGCGAGTTTGCCGAGCAATCCTATACCGCCGCGCTGTCGGCCTTTGATGGCGCCCAGGCCGAGGCGCAGCGGCAAAGCCGCTATCTGGCCGCCTATATCAAGCCCACCCTCGCCGAAGAGGCCGAATACCCGCAGCGCGCCATGCTGCTGGGGCTGACCGCGTTGTTCCTGACGCTGCTGTGGTCGATCCTGGCGCTGATCTATTACAGCCTGCGCGACAGACGCTGACCCCGCCATGATCCGGCTGAAGAACCTCTCGAAAAGCTTCTGGACAAAGGGCAACCGCAAAGTGGTGGCCGATGACATCTCGATCACCTTTCCCACCGGCGTCGCGGTCGCACTTCTGGGGCGCAACGGCGCGGGGAAATCGACGTTGATGCAGATGATCGCCGGCACCGTCGAGCCCACCGCCGGAGAGATCGAGACGGATGGAACGATTTCCTGGCCGGTCGGGTTTCGCGGCAGTTTTCACGGTGATCTGACCGGCGCCCAGAACACCCGTTTCATCGCCCGCGTCTATGGCGTGGATACCGACGCCCTTCTGGAATTTGTCGAGGATTTCGCCGAACTGGGGGCGCATTTTCATATGCCGTTCCGCCACTATTCCTCCGGCATGCGCTCGCGGCTGGCGTTCGGCGTGTCGATGGGCATCCGCTTTGACACCTATCTGGTGGATGAGGTGACAAGCGTCGGCGACGCGGCCTTCAAGATGAAAAGCCAGGTGGTGTTCCGCGAACGCATGGCCGAAAGCGGTGCCATTCTGGTCAGCCATTCGATGCGTCAGGTCCGCAAGCTTTGCGATGCGGGCGCGGTTCTGGAAAACGGGCAGCTCACCTATTACGAAGATATAGAAGAGGCCATCGCCCGGCATCAGGAAAACATGGGCGCGGATGATGACGACGACTGAAGGCGCATGGGTATCGGCGCGGCCCGCCTGTCCGCACGGCGCGCCACATGCCCCGGGGCTTTACCGGCCGAAAAACCGCGCGACGCGGGATTTACGCTCTCTGCCATCATAGATGCCAAAGGCCGCCACGGCGGCCTGAACCCCATGCGGTGCCTGACCCACCGAATAGGGCCCCAGATCGGTGGGTCCTACGCGAAACCTTATGGTGACACCGGCCTGGCCGGGATCGGTGATATGGCGGAACCGGCTTTCAACACCGTATGCCGCGAAGGACCCGGCCAGCGCCTGTTCCAGCGCGAGGCGGGAGCCCGAACCGCCAGAACCCCAGCGGATTTCGGTCAGGATGCCGTCATCCACGGGACCCCGATCAAAGGCGGACAGGCGTTCCTTGGTGATGCCGAGCGGCTGAAACGTCGGGTCCTTGGTGATGTGGTAGTACATCCGCGACGCGGCGGACGGCGCCGTGACCAGAAATATGACAAGCAGGGCCAGCGGCCCGTTCTGAAGTTTCATCAGCGCATTTCCGCCATCGTGGACGGGGCCAGGATGGCGGAAATTCGTTTACGAGGCGCTAATACCCGTGGTCAGGCGCGCACCAGCTTTTCGTAATCTTCGGCGATTTCGCGGGTCAGCGCGCCGACCTCGAAATTATAGTCGCCGATCTTGCCCACCGGGGTAACCTCGGCGGCGGTGCCGGTCAGCCAGCATTGCTCGAACCCTTCCAGTTCTTCGGGCATGATATGTCTCTCATGCACCTTGATCTGCCGGTCTTTGAGCATTCCGATGACGGTCTGCCGGGTGATCCCGTTCAGAAAGCAATCGGGGTCGGGCGTGTGAACCTCGCCGTCCTTGACGAAAAAGATGTTGGCGCCGGTCGCCTCGGCCACGTAGCCGCGATAGTCGAACATCATCGCGTCGGAACAGCCTTTCGCCTCGGCCGCGTGCTTGGACATGGTGCAGATCATGTAAAGGCCGGCGGCCTTGGCCTGGCTGGGCGCGGTTTCGGGGCTGGGGCGCTTCCATTTGGAAATGTCCAGCTTGGCGCCCTTCATCTTGGCGTCGCCGTAATAGGCGCCCCATTCCCAGGCCGCGACGGCAAGGCGCACCGGGTTGCGCGAAGAGGCGACGCCCATTTCCTCGCCCGCGCCGCGCCAGGCAACAGCGCGCACATAGGCGTCTGTCCAGCCATTGGCCTGCAGCACGTCGTATTTGGCCTTTTCGATCTCTTCGACGGAAAACGGGATTTCGAAGTCGATCATGTTGGCCGACCGCTTCAACCGCTCGGAATGGGCGACGGATTTAAAGATCTTGCCGTTATAGCACCGCTCTCCCTCGAACACGCTGGAGGCGTAGTGAAGCGCGTGGGTCAGGATATGCACATTCGCATCCCGCCAGGGGATCAGCTTGCCATCCATCCAGATCTGTCCGTCGCGATCATCGTAGCCAGACATCGGCCCTTCCTTTCATAGTGAACCCGGCTTTCCAGGATTTCCGATTATTGCGCGCGAAAGGTCCGTTATGGACATATTATTGCGCCAATTTCAGGGATCGGTAACAATTGATTCTTGGAAAGTCAACGAAGCTGACATAAAATCCACCATGGAAGAAGAAAATGTGATCGGGAGGAGCACAACATGGCCGAAGGTGCGATTGCAACGTCGCAAAGCGGCGAGAGCCTGTTATTCCTGACGGACGAACAGATCCGCAAAGGGGTCGAGGCGATGTATTTCGCCTATCGCGGCTTTACCGCCGATCCTGACCGGATCCTTCATCAATACGGCTATGGCCGGGCGCATCACCGGGCGATCCATTTCATCAACCGCTCGCAGGGCATGACCGTCAACAATCTTCTGTCGGTGCTGGGCGTCACCAAGCAATCGCTGAACCGTGTTCTGCGCACGCTGATCGAAGACGGGCTGGTCGAAAGCCGGATCGGCAAGCGCGACAAGCGCGAGCGGCATCTGTTCCTGACAGAGACGGGCGGCAAGCTGGAGCGAGAGCTTTCGGGCGCGCAACGGGCGCGGATGCGCGCGGCTTACCGGGTGGCGGGGCCGGAGGCGGTGGCGGGGTTCCGGCAGGTGCTCGAGGCGATGATGGATCCCGAACTGCGGCGCCATTTCAACACGCTCAAGGATAATGAGGCATGAGCGTTGATGCAGATGCGCATCTGCTCGTCGTCGATGATGACGAGCGTATTCGCGGGTTGTTGCAGAAGTTTCTGGTGCGGCAGGGGTTTCTTGTCAGCGTGGCGCGGGACGCGGCGCAGGCGCGCCGGTTGCTGGGCGGGCTGGCGTTCGATCTGCTGGTGCTGGATGTGATGATGCCGGGCGAGGATGGTATCAGCCTGACCCGCGAGCTGCGGCAGGCGATTTCCACCCCGATCCTGCTGTTGACCGCCCGTGGAGAGACGAGCGACCGCATCGCGGGGCTGGAGGCCGGGGCCGATGATTATCTGGGCAAGCCGTTCGAGCCGAAAGAGCTTTTGCTGCGGATCAACGCGATCCTGCGCCGGGTGCCGCATGAAAAGACCGGGGTGGTCGGCCCCAAGGTGCTGCATATGGGCCAGGTGCGCTATGATACCGAGCGCGGAGAGCTGTGGCGCGGCGAAGACCCGGTGCGCCTGACGGCGACCGAAAGCCAGCTGATGCGCATCTTTTCCGCCTGTCCGGGCGAGCCGGTGACCCGCGCCAAACTGGTGGAGGATCTGGGCCGCGACCGGGGGCAGGCACAGGAACGCGCGGTGGACGTTCAGATCACGCGGCTGCGGCGCAAGATAGAAAGCGATCCCAAACAGCCGCGCTATCTTCAGACGGTGCGCGGCGCCGGGTACATGCTGGCGCCCGAATAGCCGGCGCCGGGGCGCAATGGATTCTTGCCCCGGCCCGGGTGCGGGCCTAGCTTTGCGGCATGAGCACCGCGTTCCTGACCCATGCAGACTGTCTTGCCCATGTCACGCCGGCGGGCCACCCCGAGCGCGTGGCCCGGCTGGAGGCGATCTTGCGGCGTCTGGACACGCCCGAGTTTGACGGGCTGCTGCGGGTCGAGGCGCCGCTGGCCGATGTGGCGCAGGTGGCGCGCTGTCACCCCCAGGCCTATATCGACAAGATCAGGGCGGCGGTGCCCGCACAGGGGTTTGCCGTGCTGGATGCCGATACACATCTTTCCCCCGGTTCCTTCACCGCCGCGTTGCGCGCAGTGGGGGCCAATCTGAAAGCGGTGGACATGGTTCTGGGCGGCGAGGCCGCGAATGCCTTCGCCGCGGTCCGCCCGCCCGGCCATCATGCCGAAACCGAAGTGGCCATGGGGTTCTGCCTGTTCGGGAACGTCTCTGTCGCGGCCAGATATGCGCTGGATCATCACGGGCTGGCGCGTGTCGCGATCATGGATTTCGATGTGCATCACGGCAACGGCTCCCAGGATCTGCTGTGGGACGAGCCGCGGGTTCTGTTCGCCTCGACCCATCAGATGCCGCTCTATCCGGGCACCGGCGCGGCGGAGGAGCGCGGCGCGCATGGCAACGTGCTGAACGTGCCGCTGCCGCCAATGTCGGGCGGCGCGCGGTTCCGGGCCGAGATGGAGCGGCAGGTGCTGCCGGCGCTGGATGCGTTCCGGCCAGAGCTTGTGCTGATCTCCGCCGGGTT
Source organism: Actibacterium naphthalenivorans (assembly GCF_014196965.1). GTDB lineage: Bacteria > Pseudomonadota > Alphaproteobacteria > Rhodobacterales > Rhodobacteraceae > Actibacterium_A > Actibacterium_A naphthalenivorans. Next base: position 1,561,143 of record NZ_JACIEQ010000001.1, read on the forward strand.
TGATGCCCATGCCGCCGATCCGCTGGCGCAGCTTCAGTGGCACGAGGCGGATTTCGTCTGGGCCACCGAGCGGCTGTGCGACATTGCCGACGCCCATGCGGGGGGCAAGGTGGTCTCGACACTCGAAGGCGGATATGATCTGGATGCGCTCGCTGAAAGCGCTGCGGCGCATGTGCGGGTACTGATGGAGCGGGGATCGTGAGCGATAAGCCGGTGGCAGAGATGAGCTTTGAAGAGGCGATGGCCGAGCTGGAGCGCGTGGTGAACCAGCTTGAGCGGGGCGATGTGCCGCTGGAGCAGTCGATCACGCTGTATGAACGCGGTGCGGCGCTGAAAAAGCGCTGCGAGGAAAAGCTGAAGGACGCCGAGGAAAAGGTCGCCGCGATCACGCTGGACGCGGACGGCAACCCGGCAGGGACGAAACCCGTCGAAGGGCTCTGATGTTTTCCGAGCGGCTAGAGATCGCCGCCGCACGGGTTGCGGGGCATCTGCGCGACGTGCTGGCGGATTATCCCGATCAGCCGGTGGTGGATGCGATGCGCTATGCCGTTCAGGGCGGCAAGCGGCTGCGGGCCTTTCTGGTGATGGAAGGGGCCGCGCTGCATGGCGTCGCGCCGGAACAGGCGGTTCAGGCGGCGGCGGCGGTCGAGGCGCTGCACGCCTATTCGCTGGTGCATGACGATCTGCCCTGCATGGATGATGACGATCTGCGCCGGGGCCTGCCCACGGTGCATGTGAAGTGGGATCAGGCGACGGCGGTTCTGGTGGGCGATGCGCTCCAGACTCTGGCCTTCGATCTGCTGGCGGATGCGCGCACCCATCCCGATCCGGCGGTGCGAATCGCGCTGGTGTCTTCGCTGGCACGCGCGTCGGGGGCGGCGGGCATGGTGCTGGGCCAGGCCCAGGACATTGCCGCCGAAACCGCCGGCAGGCCCCTGACGCTGAAGGAGATCACCGCGCTTCAGGCCAACAAGACCGGCGCGTTGATCCGCTGGTCGGCCGAGGCGGGCGCGGTGCTGGGGCAGGCCGATACCGGGCCGCTGCGGGCCTATGCCTCCGCGCTGGGCCTCGCGTTCCAGATCGCCGACGACATTCTGGATGTCGAAGGCGATGCCGAAAAGGCGGGCAAGCGGCTGCAGAAGGACGCCGAGGCGGGCAAGGCCACCTTTGTGTCTCTGCTGGGTCTCGAAGCGGCCAAGGTTCGGGCGCAGAACCTTGCCGCAGAGGCAGAGGCGGCATTGTCGCCCTATGGCGCGGCGGCCGAAAGCTTGCGGGAGGCCGCCCGTTTCGTTATCTCCCGCGAGAATTGATCCGCCCGCCAAGGAGGGCCCGCGATGAGCGACAGACCCGATACGCCGCTGCTGGACCGTGTGCACAGCCCGGCCGACCTGAAGGTGCTCAGCGACCGCGAGCTGGAGCAGGTGGCCGATGAACTGCGGGCAGAGACGATTTCGGCGGTATCGCAGACCGGCGGGCATCTGGGCGCCGGTCTGGGCGTGGTCGAGTTGACCGTGGCGATCCACGCGGTGTTCGACACGCCGCGCGACCGGCTGATCTGGGACGTGTCGCATCAATGCTATCCGCACAAGATCCTGACCGGGCGGCGCGACCGTATTCGCACCCTGCGCCAGAAAGACGGGCTGAGCGGATTCACCAAACGCTCTGAATCGCCCTATGATCCGTTCGGCGCGGCGCATAGTTCCACCTCGATCTCCGCCGCGCTGGGTTTTGCCGTGGCGCGCGATCTGGGCGGCGCGCCGGAACCCGCGCTGGGTGATGCGATCGCCGTGATCGGCGATGGCGCGATGAGCGCGGGCATGGCCTATGAGGCGCTGAACAACGCGGGGCACCTGCACAAGCGGCTGATTGTCATTCTGAACGACAATGAGATGTCGATCGCACAGCCGGTGGGGGCGATGTCATCCTACCTGTCACGGCTCTACGCCGGCGCGCCGTTCCAGGAGCTGAAGGCCGCGGCCAAGGGCGCCGTCAGCCTGCTGCCGCAGCCGCTTCAGCATGGTGCGCGGCGGGCCAAGGACATGCTGAAGCATATGGCCGTGGGCGGGACCCTGTTCGAGGAACTGGGCTTTTCCTACGTCGGGCCGATCGACGGGCATGACATGGAACAGCTTCTGGCGGTGCTGCGCACGGTCAAGGCGCGGGCCGACGGGCCGATCCTGATTCATGCGATCACGAAAAAGGGCAAGGGCTATCGCCCGGCCGAGCTGGCCGATGACAAGGGCCATGCCACCGCGAAATTCGATATGGTGACGGGCGAGCAGAAAAAGGCCCCCTCCAACGCGCCGTCCTACACCAAGGTCTTTGCGCAGGCGCTGATCGAAGAGGCCGCGCGGGATGACAAGATCGTCGCGGTGACAGCCGCGATGCCCGACGGCACCGGGCTGAACCTGTTCGCCGAGCGCTTTCCCGCCCGCTGTTTCGACGTGGGCATCGCCGAGCAGCACGGCGTGACCTTCTGCGCCGGGATGGCCGCGGGCGGGATGAAACCGTTCTGCGCCATGTATTCCACGTTCCTGCAGCGCGGCTATGATCAGGTGGTGCATGACGTGGCGATCCAGCGCCTGCCGGTGCGCTTCGCCATCGACCGGGCCGGGCTGGTGGGCGCCGACGGCGCCACCCATGCCGGCAGTTTCGACGTGGCCTTTCTGGCCAACCTGCCGGGGTTCGTGGTGATGGCGGCGGCCGACGAGGCCGAGCTCAAGCACATGGTCGCCACCGCAGTGGCGCATGACGACGGCCCGATCGCCTTTCGCTTTCCGCGCGGCGAAGGTGCGGGGGTTGAGCTGCCTGAACGCGGGCGGGCGCTGGAGATCGGCAAGGGCCGGATCATCGCCGAGGGATCGCGCATCGCCTTGCTGTCGTTCGGCACGCGGCTGCAAGAGGTTCAGGCGGCGGCCGAAAGCCTGGCGGCGCGCGGCATCACGCCCACCGTGGCCGACGCCCGCTTTGCCAAACCGCTGGACCGTGAGATGATCCTGACGCTGGCGAAAGAGCATGAGGCGTTGATCACCATCGAGGAAGGCGCCATCGGCGGGTTCGGCTCACATGTCGCGCAGCTTTTGGCCGAGGAAGGCGTGTTCGACACCGGGCTGAAATACCGTTCGATGGTGCTGCCGGATAATTTCATAGATCAGGCCAGCCCGGCGGATATGTACGCGGTGGCAAAGCTGAACGCGGCGGATATCGAGGCGAAGGTGCTGGCGGTGCTGGGCGTGGTCCAGCTTGTCGAACGCCGCGTCAGATGATCAGCGTGGCCGCCAGTACGCCCAGCCCCGTGAAACTGTAGCCGCCGATCACGAACACGCCGTCACGGGTCATCAACCCGATGGCGAACAGCGTGATGGCAAAGGCCGCCACCGTGGCAAGGGCGGGCACGAATTCCATCAGCGGCATCACCATCGTCACTGCGAGGCAGGTCAGCAAGGCAAAGTGGCTGAGCGGCCGGAACGTCAGATAGCACAGGCGCTGATGCACATGCCTGTCGATCCAGGCGGCGGGCTTTCGCAGCCAGTTCACCGCGCGTTCCAGCCTGTCGGCGGTGATGGACCGTTCGGCCAGTTTTTCCGGCAGCCACAGATGCTTGCGCCCCAACAGCATCTGGACCGTTACCAGGGCGATGATGATCGCGCCGAAGGTCGGCATGCCGGGGATCGAGGAAACCGGCGAAACCAGTATCATCGCGGGGATCAGCAAAAGCGGCGCGAACGAGCGTTCGCCCATCTTTTCCACGATTTGCCGGACAGTCACCCGGTCGTCATTGCTGGCGTCCAGCAGGGCCTCCAGCACTTCGGTGATGCTGCCCAAATCCGCCTCTGCGGTCATGACTCGTTCCTGCCCGTTACGCCTACACATTCAAGATGGTGCCTGGATCAGGCCGGGTCCAGCCCTTCTTCGGCAAGCAATGCAGAAAGACCGTCGCGGTAGGTGGGGTATTTCAGCGCGACGCCCAGCTCGGCCTTGATGCGATCGTTCCGCACCATCTTTGACTCGGCATAGAAACTGCGGGCCATCGGGCTCATCGGGGCCGCGTCTATCGCGACGGCGGGGGGCACGGGCAGGCCAAGCAGGGTGGCGGCATGGGCGATCACATCCTGCGGCGGGGCGGGATCGTCATCGCAGACATTGTAGATGGCGCCGGGGTTGGGGCGGGCGATGGAGGCGGCCAGAACCTGCGCGATGTCGTCCACATGGATGCGGGAAAACACCTGGCCGTCCTTGATGATCCGCCGCGCCGTGCCCGCGCGCAACTTGGCAAAGGGACCGCGGCCGGGGCCATAGATCCCCGCCAGCCGGAAGATGTGCAGCGGCAGGTTCAGCGCCTGCCACCCGGTCTCTGCCGTGACGCGGGCACTGCCCCGTTCGGTTGCGGGGGTCAGCGGTGTATCCTCATCCACCCAGCCGCCGCCATGATCGCCGTAGACACCGGTGGTGGAAAGGTAACCGGCCCATTCCAGATGCTGCGCCCTGGCCAGTTCCGGGCCGAGTTCGGCAAGAACAGGGTCACCTTCCGCGCCCGGAGAGACAGAGCTGAGAAGATGCGTCGCCCCGGCCAGCAGGCCCGCCAGATCGGTGCCGGGCCAGATGACGGGCTCCACCCCTTCCGCCGACAGCCGGGCGGCTTTTTCGGGGCTTCGCGTGGTGGCGATGATGCGCCAGCCGCGTGGCAGAAGAAGCCGCGCCAGCGCCTGCGCGCTATAGCCATGGCCGATGGAGAGAAGCGTTTTTGTCATGCGCGGATCATCGGGCCATCTTTGCCCGACTGCAAGGGCGGGGCTTGATCCGGGCGGCCAAGTCATGACATTGGGGCCATGGATCATATGACGACCCGCCAGAGCACCGGCCCCTTTTTCGCTGGCCCCCTTTTGCCTTCAGGATTTTCCGCGCATGACCGCCTCTGACCAGAACCTGCCGATCGAAACGCCCCCCCTTGTGGAACCGGAAAGCTTCAGCGATCCGGCCGCGGCTGTCGCCCGGCTGTGTCAGCTCTACGAGGATGCGACGGGATTTCTGCGCGACAGGTTTCAGGAAACGCTGTCGGGCAAGCCGCGCACCGCGCGCTACCGCGCCTACTACCCCGAGGTGCGGTTCGTCACCACGACCTATGCGCAGGTCGACAGCCGCCTGAGCTTTGGCCATGTATCCGATCCGGGCACCTATGCCACCACCGTCACCCGGCCCGATCTGTTCGGCAACTATCTGCGCCAGCAGATCGGCCTGCTGATTTCAAACCACGGGGTTTCGGTCAGCGTCGGTTCGTCACGCACGCCGATCCCGGTGCATTTCGCAGTGGCCGGCGATGCATCGGTCACCGTGCCGCAGGACGGGGTGCTGGCGTTTTCGCTGCGCGATGTCTTCGACGTGCCCGACCTGTCCACCACCAATGACGATATCGTCAACGGCTATGGCTTTCAGTATGGCGATGGCGCCGCGCCGCTGGCGCCCTTCACCGCGCAGCGGGTCGATTACTCGCTGGCGCGGCTCAGCCACTACACCGCCACCGGGGCGGAGCATTTCCAGAACCACGTGCTGTTCACCAACTATCAGTTCTACGTCGAAGAGTTCGAGCTTTATGCCCGCAAGATGCTGAAAACGCCCGGCAGCGGCTATGTCAGCCTCGTTGGCCCCGGCAATATCGAGATCACCGATGCCGATGCCCCGATGCCCACGCCCGCGAAACTGCCGCAGATGCCGACCTATCACCTGAAACGCGCGGGCGGCGCCGGGATCACGCTGGTGAACATCGGCGTGGGCCCGTCCAACGCCAAAACCGCGACCGATCATATTGCCGTGCTGCGGCCCCATGCCTGGATGATGGTGGGCCATTGCGCCGGGCTGCGCAACAGCCAGCGGCTTGGCGATTTCGTGCTGGCCCATGCCTATCTGCGCGAAGACCACGTGCTGGATGATGACCTGCCGGTCTGGGTGCCGATCCCGGCGCTGGCCGAGATTCAGGTGGCGCTGGAAGACGCGGTGGAAGAGGTGACTCAGCTCGAAGGTTATGATCTGAAGCAGATCATGCGCACCGGCACCGTGGCCACCATCGACAACCGCAACTGGGAACTGCGCGATCAGTCCGGCCCGGTGCAGCGCCTGTCGCAATCCCGCGCCATCGCGCTGGATATGGAAAGCGCCACGATCGCCGCGAATGGTTACCGGTTCCGGGTGCCCTATGGCACGCTTTTGTGCGTGTCCGACAAGCCCCTGCACGGCGAGCTGAAACTGCCCGGCATGGCCAGCGATTTCTACAAGACACAGGTGTCGCGACACCTGCTGATCGGGATCCGGGCGATGGAAGCGCTGCGCGATATGCCGCTGGAACGCATCCACAGCCGCAAATTGCGCAGTTTCGAGGAAACCGCCTTCCTTTGACGTGGCGGAAATCAGCACAAAATGCGGGAAATCACCCTCTCGCCTCCCACTAATCGTTGTGTCCGCACCCAATATCCCGCTAAATTACGCGGATGAGCCCCGACGCGAGAGGGCAGGAACGAGGAGACAGAAATGGCAAGACCGATGACCAAAACCCAACTGGTTGCCGCCCTGGCCGATGAAATGGGTGCTGACAAGAAAATCGCATCCGCCGCGCTGGATGCGATCACAGGCGTGATCACCAAGGAAGTGGCCGATGGCGGTGCCGTCACGCTGCCCGGCGTTGGCAAGATCTATTGCCGCGAACGGCCCGAGCGTATGGTGCGCAACCCCGCCACCGGCGAGCAGATCAAGAAGGAAGCCGACAAGGTGGTCAAGGTGACGATCGCCAAGGCGTTGAAAGACAGCGTCAACGGCTGATACGGCCGGGGTTGCCCGGACCGCAGAATACTCTAGGGTCGCCTTTCGGCGGCCCTTTTCGTTTGGGAGGAATGATGGATATCCGTGCGCTCGGCATGGGGCTGGCCTTTGCCCTCATGTGGTCCTCGGCCTTTACCTCGGCGCGGTTCATCGTGGCCGACGCCCCGCCGCTCACCGCGCTGGCCATCCGCTTTCTGATCGCCGGCCTGCTGGGCGTGGCCATCGCCCGCGCGATGGGGCAAAGCTGGCGCCTGACGCGGGCGCAATGGCGGGCGACGGTGCTGTTCGGTATCTGCCAGAACGCGCTCTACCTCGGCCTGAACTTCGTGGCGATGCAGACGATCGAGGCCTCGCTGGCCGCAATCATCGCGTCGTCCATGCCGCTGATGGTCGGGGCGGCCGGCTGGCTGATCTATGGAGAGCGGTTGCCCGCCCTGGGCATCGCCGGGCTGGTCGCGGGCTTTGCCGGGGTGGCGGTGATCATGGCCAGCCGGATCGAGGGCGGCGCCGATACCTACGGGCTGGCCCTGTGCCTTCTGGGGGTGCTGGCCCTCACCTTCGCCACGCTGGCGGTGCGCGGCGCCTCGTCGGGCGGGAACGTCCTGATGATCGTCGGTCTGCAGATGCTGGTCGGCAGCGCGGTCCTGAGCGTCGCCGCCCTGAGCCTCGAAACCTGGGAGGTCACGTGGAGCGGGTCTCTGATCGCCGCCTTCATCTATACAACCCTCGTGCCGGGGCTGGCGGCAACGCTCACCTGGTTCCTGCTGGTGCGCCGCATCGGTACGGTCCGCGCCGCGACCTTCCATTTTCTCAACCCGTTTCTCGGCGTGCTTATCGCCGCCCTCTTTCTGGGAGAGGCGCTCGGCCCCATGGATATCGCCGGTGTGCTGATCATCGCCGCGGGCATTCTCGCGGTACAACTGGCCAAACAGCCGCGCTGAGCTTCATCTTTCCGAAAATATCCCCGCCGGAGGCATGAAGTCGCCGGCGCGCCCTATCCGATCTTTCCGCGGTTTTCGCCGATCTGCCCCCGGTGCAGCAGCACATGATCCAGCAAAACGCAGGCCATCATCGCTTCGCCCACCGGCACGGCCCGGATGCCGACACAGGGATCGTGCCGGCCCTTGGTGACAATCTCGGCCGCCGCGCCCGAACGCGTGATCGTCTTGCGCGGTGTCAGGATTGACGAGGTCGGCTTTACCGCGAACCGCACCACAACCTCCTGGCCGGTGGAAATGCCGCCCAGAATGCCGCCGGCGTGGTTGGAGGAAAACACCGGCTGCCCGTCGTTCCCCATGAAGATCTCATCGGCATTCTCGACGCCTGTCAGCGCGGCGCTGGCCATGCCATCGCCGATTTCCACGCCCTTCACCGCGTTGATCGACATCATCGCGGCGGCCAGATCCGTGTCCAGCTTGCCATAAACCGGGGCGCCGAGCCCGGCGGGCAGGCCACGGGCGACGACCTCGATCACCGCGCCGACGGAGTTGCCGCTCTTGCGCAGATCGTCCAGATAGGCGGCCCAGTCCTCGGCGGCTTTCGCATCGGGCGTCCAGAACGGGTTGCGCCCGATCTCGTCCCGGTCGAAGCGGGCGCGGTCGATGCCGTGCGGGCCCATCTGAACCATGTAGCCAGTGATCTCCAGCCCCGGCACCAGCGTTTTCAGCGCTTCGCGTGCCACGCCGCCGGCGGCCACGCGCGCCGCGGTTTCGCGGGCCGAAGACCGGCCGCCGCCGCGATAGTCCCGTATCCCGTATTTCTGCCAATAGGTGATATCGGCATGGCCGGGCCGGAATTTCTCGGCGATATCGCCGTAATCCTTCGAACGCTGGTCGGTGTTTTCGACCATCAGCTGAATCGGCGTGCCCGTCGTCTGGCCCTCGAACACGCCTGACAGGATCTTCACCTCATCGGCCTCGCGCCGCTGGGTGGTGAACTTGCTCTGCCCCGGTTTGCGCTTGTCCAGCCAGTGCTGCAGCATCGCCGCGTCCACCGGCACGCCCGGCGGGCAGCCGTCGACCGTGGCGCCGAGCGCGGGGCCGTGGCTTTCGCCCCAGGTCGTGACGCGGAACAGGTGGCCGAAGGTGTTGATGCTCATGCGCTGTGCTCCTTTTCACGGCGGGAATAGCCGCAGGGGCCGTGTGCCGCAAGCCTGGACAGGCCCATGAAAAAGGCCGCCGTGGGGAAACCCGGGCGGCCTTCATGCTTTCGTTGGGGTCGCTTACATGGCCGAAAGGCTGGCCAGATAGGCGTACAGGTTTTCTGCGTCGCCTTCCTTGCGAACCTTGAAAGACATGTTCGAACGCGCGCCGCTGTCGCCGGTCACTTCCTTGAGGAAGCTGCTCGGGTCTTTTACATATTCCGCGAAAGCCTCTTCATTCCAGACCAGCCCGGCCTCGCCGGCGGCCTGCAGGCCCTTGGAGTATTTGAACCCCTCGACAGACCCGGCCGGGCGCCCCGCGATGCCGTAAAGGTTCGGGCCGGTTTTGGCCTTTCTCCCGGCCAGCGTTTCGCCGGCGTCATTCACCACCACATGGCAGGCGATGCACTGGCGAAACGCTTTTTCCCCGGCGGCCACGTCGCCCGACGCGCCGTGGCTGTCGGCGAAGGCGGGCGCGGCGGCCAGAAGGCCGGCGGTGGCAAGGGCGAGTTTAAGCTTCATTGGGTCACTCCCTGAGTTTCTCGAATTTCCCGTGTAACATTAAGTGTACGCGGGCGCTGGTCAAACCTGCTGGCTCTGTTCCGGCACAACTTTCCGCCGATCGCGACAACGTGCCGCCAATCAGGCCCGTTTTTGTTTTGCGGGCGTCAGTTCCCTGACGGCGCCATACTGGGTCAGAAACACCCGGCCCGAAAGTTCGTGCAGGAAATGGGTGCGGCTGAGCCTGTCCATCACCGGGCCCTTTACCTCTGAAAGGTGCAGTTTCAGGCCCATATCGGTCAGTCTGTGGTCGATCGCCTCGAGCGATTCAAGCGCGGAAGTGTCGATGTCATTCACCGCAGAGCACATCAGGATCACATGCTTGAGCTGCTTGTCGCCCACGACGCGGTCATAAAGGTAATCCTCCAGATAGCGGGCATTGGCGAAATAGAGGTTCTCGTCCACCCGGATGGTCAGGATCTCGGGCGAGGTTTCTACCTTGTGACGTTCGATATTGCGGAAATGTTCGGTGCCGGGCACCAGGCCGACCTCGGCGATATGCGGGCGCGAGGTGCGGTAGAGATACAGAAGGATGGAGATCAGGACACCGGAAGAAACGCCAAGCTCGACCCCGAAGCCGAGGGTCAGCAGGATGGTTGCGGCGACGGCGGCGAAATCGGCCTTGTTATAGGTCCAGGTGGTGCGCAGGATCGAGAAATCGACGAGTGACAGAACCGCCACGATGATGGTGGCCGCAAGCGTGGCCTTGGGCAGGAAGAAGATGAGCGGCGTCAGCGCGAGCGTGGCCAGCGCGATGCCCACGGCGGTAAAGGCCCCGGCGGCGGGGGTTTCGGCGCCGGCGTCGTAATTCACCACCGACCGGGAAAACCCGCCGGTGACCGGGTAACCGCCACTGATCGACGCCGCGATATTGGAGGCCCCCAGCCCGATCAGTTCCTGATCCGGGACGATGCGCTGGCGTTTCTTGGCGGCCAGTGTCTGCGCGACAGAGACGGATTCGACAAACCCGATGATCGAGATCAGAACCGCCGAGCCTATGAGGCTCGTCCAGATCTCCATGTCGAATTTCGGGATGGTCAGCGGCGGCAGGCCCTTCGGGATGTCGCCGACGATGGCGACGCCGCGATCGTTCAGCCCGAGTGCCCAGGTTACCAGCGTGGTCACGACCACCGCGGCCACCGGCCCGGCCTTGGCCAGGATATCCGACAGTTTCGGCGGAATGCCGGCGGCGATCAGACGTGGCTTCAGCCCCTTGCGGACCCAGAAGAGAAAGGCCGTGGTCGGCACGCCGATGGCCAGCGTCCAGAAATTCACCTCGGCCAGATGCGCCAGGATCGAGTGCACCAGTTCCAGCAGGTTGTGGCCCGAGGCCGGTATGCCCAGGATATGCTTGAGCTGGCTGGTGGCGATGATGATCCCCGAGGCGGTGATGAACCCCGCGATCACCGGATGGCTGAGAAAGTTGGCCAGAAAGCCCAGCCGGAAAAAACCCATCACCAGCAGCACCAGCCCCGACAGGAACGCCAGGATAATCGCGGCTGCGGCATATTCCGGTGTGCCCTGCAGCGCCAGGTTGCCCACCGCGGCCGCCGTCATCAGCGAGACCACCGCGACCGGCCCCACCGCCAGCGCGCGGGAGGTGCCGAAGATGGCATAGGCCATCAGCGGAAGGATCGAGGCATAAAGCCCCATCTCGGCCGGAAGGCCCGCAAGCAGCGCATAGGCCAGCGACTGCGGGATCAGCATGATCGTCACGATCACCGCTGCGACGATGTCATTGGTGAATGTATCGCGGTTGTAGCGTTTCCCCCAATCAAGGATCGGCAGGTAGCGTTCGAAAGCTCTCAGGGCTGGAAGGCGCACGGGAAGGTGTCTTTCATATTCAGAATTTATGATGTGATTAAGGCTGCCCGCCCGGAATTACAAGAACGATGGCCCCAACAACCGCGTTCGCTTGCCCCGCGTCAAGCGGTGTATTACGGTCGGCGATACCTCGGGGTGCCCTGTCCGGGCTGAGATGCATCCGCGAACCCGTTGAACCTGAACCGGTTAAGACCGGCGGAGGGAAGGTAACTGGACAAACTCCATACCCTGACCCCGCCCGTCGTGGATGGAGGATGACCATGAGATATCCGATTTTCGCTGCGGGAGCCCTGCTTGCCACCATGGCTGGTGCCCAGACGCCTGTGCTCACCGTTTATACCTATGACAGTTTCATTTCCGAATGGGGGCCGGGGCCGCAGGTGGAGGCCGCCTTCGAGGCGACATGCGGCTGCGATCTGCAGTTCGTCGGCGCGGGGGATGGCGCCGCGCTGCTGGGCCGGCTGCGGCTCGAGGGCAAGCGGACACATGCCGACGTGGTGCTGGGGCTCGATACCAACCTGACAGCCGCCGCCGCCGAAACCGGGCTGTTCGCGCCGCATGGGGTGGCGGATGTGGCTCTATCTTTGCCGGTTTCGTGGGAAGATGAGCTCTTTCTGCCCTACGACTGGGGCTATTTCGCATTCGTGTATGACAAGACGAAACTGCCGCACCCGCCCGCCAGTTTTGCCGAACTGGCCGCCGCGCCAAAGGCGCTGAAGATCGTTATTCAGGATCCGCGGTCCTCCACACCGGGCCTAGGCCTGCTGTTGTGGGTCAAGGCGGCCTATGGTGACGGGGCGCAGGCGATGTGGCAGGGGCTGGCGCCGCATATCCTGACCGTGACCAAAGGCTGGTCGGAGGCTTATGGCATGTTCCTTGAGGGCGAGGCCGATATGGTGCTGTCCTACACCACCTCGCCCGCCTATCACATCATCGCGGAAGGGGATGACACCAAGGCCGCCGCGCCCTTCGCCGAGGGGCATTACATGCAGGTCGAGGTGGCGGGCCGGATCGCCTCTTCCGATCAGCCGGAACTGGCGCAGGAGTTTCTGCGGTTCATGCTGTCGGAGACGTTCCAGTCGATCATCCCTACGACCAACTGGATGTATCCCGCCGTGATCCCCGATGGCGGCCTGCCCGAAGGGTTTTCCGCGCCACTTCCGCCGGAACAGTCCCTGATTTACCCGGCCGCGGAGGCTGCGGCGATGCGTGACAAGGCGCTAGAGGAATGGCGCGCCGCGCTCAGCCGATAGGCGCCAGCGTCTGGGTCGGGGCGGCGGTGGCCGCCCTGATCCTGTCGCTGACGCTGGGCACGCTGGGGGCGGTGTTCCTGCGCGCCGAACGGTTCTCGGCGCTTGGCCCGGCGGATTGGGCGGCGGTGCGGTTCACGCTGATGCAGGCCACCCTGTCGGCTTTTCTGAGCGTCGCGCTGGCGGTGCCGGTCGCGCGGGCGCTGGCACGGCGGCGATTTCCTGGCCGGGGCCTGCTGATCACGCTGCTCGGGGCGCCGTTCATTCTGCCCGTCATCGTTGTGGTTTTGGGAATTCTGGCCGTATTCGGGCGGAATGGTCTCTTGAATTCGGCTCTTGGTGTGGTCGGGATCGGCCCGCTTTCCGTCTATGGGTTGCAGGGCGTGCTGATCGCGCATGTGTTCTTCAACCTGCCGCTGGCAACCCGGCTGATCCTGCAAGGATGGCTTTCGATCCCGGCAGAGCGGTTCCGGCTGGCGGCGTCGCTCGGGTTTGCCGCCCGCGATGTGACCCGCTGGCTGGAACGCCCGATGCTGCGCGCGGTTGTGCCGGGCGCCTTCATGGTGATCTTCGTGATCTGCATGACCAGCTTCGCGGTGGCACTGACGCTGGGCGGCGGGCCGAAGGCGACCACCGTGGAACTGGCGATCTATCAGGCGTTTCGATTCGAGTTCGACCTGTCGCGTGCGGCGCTTCTGGCACTGGTGCAATTCGGCCTGTCGGCCATCGCGGCGGCGCTCACGTTGTGGGTGGCGGTGCCGAGTGTCAGCGGTGCGGGGCTTGACCGGATCGTCGCCCGCTGGGACGCGCGGCATCGGGGCCTGAGGCTGCTGGACGGCGCCTGGATCGCGCTGGCCGCGCTGTTCCTGATCCTGCCGCTGGCGATGATCGTGGCAGACGGGCTGCGTGCATTGTTCACGCTGCCCCCATCGGTTTTCGCGGCGGCAGGGCGGTCGGTGGCGGTGGCGCTTGGGTCTGCCGTGCTGACCCTGGCGCTGGCCTTGCCGCTCTCGCTGGCGGCCGTGCGGCTGGGCCGGGGCATCGCGGGCGGGATGATGGAGGGGGTGGGCGCATTGGCCATCGCCGCCTCGCCGCTGGTGATCGGCACGGGGCTGTTCATTCTGCTGTTTCCAATCGCCGATCCCGTGGCGCTGGCCCTGCCGGTCACGGCGGTTGTGAATGCGGTGATGAGCCTGCCCTTTGCCACCCGCGCGCTGGTGCCCGCGCTGCGCGATGCAGAGGAGAGCTATGGCAAGCTGGCCCGAAGCCTTGGCATGCGCGGCTTTACCCATCTGCGCCTTGTGCTGCTGCCGCGCCTGCGCCGCCCGATCGGGTTTTCGGCCGGGCTGGCGGCGGCGCTGTCGATGGGCGATCTCGGGGTGATCGCGTTGTTCGCCGATCCGTCGCAGGCGACGCTGCCGTTGCAGCTTTACCGGCTGATGGCGGCTTACCGGATGGAACAGGCGGCAGGCGCGGCACTGTTGCTGCTGATCCTGAGCCTCGGCCTGTTCTGGCTGTTCGACAGAGGGGGGCGTGTGGATGCTGACGCTTGAGAAGATCGTGATCCGTCAGGGCACGTTCGTGTTGCGCGCGGATTTCAGCGTGCCCGCCGGCGCGCGGGTGGCGGTGATCGGGCCTTCGGGGGCCGGAAAATCCACTCTGCTGGACGTGATTTCCGGCTTTTTCGCGCCCGAGTCGGGGCGCGTGCTGTGGAACGGGCAGGATCTGGCGCCGCTGGCCCCCGGCGGTCGGCCGATCAGCGTTCTGTTTCAGGACAACAATCTTTTCCCGCATATGACCGTGGCGCAGAATGTCGGCCTTGGTCTGCGGCCCGATCTGCGACTAAGCGCGGCAGAGCAGGTCAAGGTGCAACAGAGCCTTGATCGGGTTGGGTTGGGCGGTTTGGCCGCGCGCAAGCCGGCGGCCCTGTCCGGCGGACAGCGCAGCCGGGTCGCGCTGGCGCGGGTGCTGTTGCGGGCGCGGCCATTGCTGCTGCTGGACGAGCCGTTCGGCGCGCTGGGTCCGGCGCTGAAGGCGGAAATGCTGGCGCTTGTCTGCGAGCTGGCGCAGGAAACCGGCGCAACGGTTCTGATGGTGACGCATGACCCGCAGGAAGCGGTGATGGTGGCCGGGCAGACGATTCTGGTGGCGGAAGGCATGGCGCATCCGCCGCGCGATACCAAGGCGCTGTTCGCGGATCCGCCCGCCGCCCTGCGTGCCTATCTGGGTTAGGCAAAGAAAAAGACGATGTTATACTTTGCGTACCCGCCGCCGTGGTTAACCTGAACGCATCAGAAATGGCGTGCGGTTAGTCTTCCTTCTTGTCGTCTGCTTCCGGCTTCTTTGTCAGGTCGAGCTTGCCCATGATCCTGTCAAGGGCATCGTCGGACGTGTCCGTTTCTACCTCGCTGGCGGCTTCTTTGAAGCGCTTTACTTGTTCTTCATTTGTTTTTTACCGATCATAATCTCACCTTGCGTTGTTATGGTTTTCGTCATAACGTCTCCGCAGCATTAAGAAGGGGCGACTCATGAGCAGCACCAACATTGACGAGATTGCCGCGATTATTCGCCGTATTGAATCGGCTGCATATGAGCGCGGCAAAGTGGACGCCAAGCGTGAAATGCTGGCGCATCTTACATCTGTAGACTCTGATATAAAAGCGCCAGTTGCAGAACCTAGAGCGCACAAGGTTTCTGATCCTGTGCATATCGATGATAGACCAGCATCGGAGCGAAAGCGCGCTCCTAAAGGCATTGTTCCAAGATTTGTGATGGAAGTTCTGGCGTCAAATCCTGGCTTAACCCCGAAGGAAATCTCCAATCGTGCGGCAACGGATTTTGAGAAGATGATAAAGGCTACGTCCATCAGAAGCGAACTGCGCAACGGAAAAGCATCGGGGAAATACAGAGAGGACAGCGGTCGCTGGTTCTTGGCGCAAACGAATAAAGGTGAAGCGGAGGAACAATCCTTGCCTGGAGAACCCTCCGCTTCGAACTCTAACCACGAAAGGACAAAAGATGCCCCCTCCGTAGATGCTGACGACTTGATATAGTATCAAGCAAACCGCCCTTCACCCAGCGCTAGTAGGGTTGGGGCGGACCACTGCGGACGTGGTGGAAATGGTAGACATAGTAGCTTTGGATGCTACGGGGGCCGCCCTAGGAAGCACTCGCCCCGTGCCGGTTCAAGTCCGGTCGTCCGCACCACTTTTTTATAACATACTGACTCCATTGGCAATTCCTAAGTAGATAGGATTGCCAATAACTTAGTCGTTTAGGGGCTGCTTATACGTCAGCCTTTTTCCTACGATCGACTGCAGAGCAAGGTCAGCCCGAAGTCGATCATCCGCACCATTAGCTATACGGTTGTTATGCCGGAACTCAAACTCAGCCGCATAGCGGTGGAGATGCTTCTTGGCGCAGTGCTGGTAGACGCCCTTCACGCCGCGCTTAAAGATGCTGAAATAGCATTCAATCGTGTTTGTCTGAACGTTACCGCGAACGTAGTTGCCCTTGCTATGCGTCGCAAAGTCTTAGCCCATCTTAGAATACTGGCCCCCCTCGTCCGTGTGGACAATTGCTTCTTTGGCGATATTTTTCGCGAAGGACAGGGAGAAGCGTGGCCTTAGACACATCCTTAACAACGAAAGAGTTTGAGCGGCCCGTTGTGCGGTCTACAAGGCTTAGCATGGCGTTCTTGTGAGCGTAGCCACGTGCGGCCTCGGCTTTCTTGTGCTTCTGGCCGATGAATGTTTCGTCAACTTCGACAACCCCACCGCCAGATCCGAACTGGAAAGTGCGGTCTGAGCGCATAGCTTCGCGGATACGGTGCGACATGAACCATGCGGTCTTAAGTGTGACGCCGAGGGTGTGGTGAAGTTGATTCTGCTGATACCCTTCTTGCTGGCGCACATCAGGTAGACGGCCTGCAGCCAGAGGTTCATCGGAACGTGGCTGGGAGATCAGCTGACAACAAATCGTAGCTTACGTCAGTGTCCGAATTTCGGGGGGTAGCTCATATTTGGAGTGGGTACGTCAAGTATAATATCTCTAAGAAAAAGGCGGGCCATTTTGTGGCCCGCCTTCTCAATTCCCGGATCGGTTCGGCCTCAGGCCGTTTTCTTGCCCTTGAGCGGGGCCCAGATCCGTTTGTTCGTCCAATAGAGCAGAACCGTGAGGATCACCAGAAACACGACGCCGGTGAAACCGGCCTGTTTGCGGGCCATCATCTTGGGTTCTGCGGCCCACATCAGGAAGGCGGCGACATCTTCCGCCTCATGGTGGATCTCGTTGGAATGTCCATCGGCATATTCCACATCCTCGCCGACCAGCGGCGGGGCCATGGCGATCCAGCCGCCGGGGAAGGCGGTGTTGCCGTAGTAGAGCGTTCCGGCCTCTTCCTTTTCCTCGCCGGTAAAGCTGGTGAGGATCGCGACGATATGCTCCGGCCCGCCGATGCCCTTGAACAGCTGGCTGAGACCGGTGCCATAGGGCCCGTGGAAGCCCGCGCGCGCCTTGGCCATCAGGCTGAGGTCGGGCGCGTTGTCCAGGCTGGAGGTCGGGAAGTGATCGGTCGGGGTGGCGGGGCGGTAATCATCCAGCGCCGGGTCGAACACTTCGTAAAACTCCGCATAGGCGCGAACCTGATCCTCGGGCAGCGCGGGGCCGCCCTCGTCGCCCAGGGCGCGCAGCGGCACGTAGCGCAGACCGTGGCAGGAAGCACAGACCTCGGTGTAAACCTGAAGGCCGCGCTGCAGCTGCATTTGGTCGAACTTGCCGAACGGGCCTTCGAACGAGAAGTCCACGTCGTGGGTGGTGGCTTCGCCGCCTGCCGCGAACGCGGCGCCCGTGGTCAGGGCGAGGGCGGAAAGCGCCGAAAGGGTGAGTTTCCTGATCATGTTTTTGATCCTTTCTCTCACTCGGCCGGGGCCGGCTGGGCCGCGGCCCCGTCGGTTCCGCCCTTGCCGTAATGGGCGTTGAAGTCTTCTTCGATGGTGGCTGGCTGTGCCGTCGGCTTCTCGATCACGCCGAGCAGTGGCAGGATCACGAAGAAATAGGCAAACCAGTAGGTCGCGGCGATCAGCGAGATCCAGTCATACGGGAACTCTGTGCTTTGCGCACCCACCCACATCAGAACCACGAAATCGATGCACAGCAGGGCGAACCACCATTTGAACATCGGCCGGTACTTGCCCGAACGCACCGAAGAGGTATCGAGCCAGGGAGCCAGCGCCATCGCGACGATCGAGCCGAACATGGCCAGCACGCCGAAGAACTTGGCATTGACGATGCCGAAGGTGATGAATTCGACGAATTGCACCGCCCAGACTTCGGAGGTGAAGGCGCGCAGGATCGCGTAGAAGGGCAGGAAGTACCATTCCGGAACGATATGCGCGGGCGTCGAAAGCGGGTTCGCCTCGATGTAGTTGTCGGGGTGGCCCAGATAGTTCGGCATGAAGCCGACGATCGCGAAGAACACCACCAGGATCACACCCAGCGCGAACAGGTCCTTCATCACGAAATAGGGCCAGAAAGGAACAGTGTCTTTCTCGGCCTCGGCTTTCGAGCTACGGCGCACCTCGACCCCGGTGGGGTTGTTGTTGCCGGTGGAATGGAAGGCCCAGATATGCACCGCCACCAGCGCCGCGATCACGAAGGGCAGCAGGTAGTGCAGGCTGAAGAAGCGGTTCAGCGTGGCGTTGTCCACCGCAGGCCCGCCGAGCAGCCAGGTCTGGATGCTGTCGCCGATGAACGGGATCGCACCAAACAGGCCGGTGATCACCGTGGCACCCCAGAACGACATCTGGCCCCAGGGCAGAACATAGCCCATGAAGGCGGTGCCCATCATGCACAGATAGATCAGCATGCCGATGATCCAGGTGACTTCACGCGGCGCCTTGTAAGAGCCGTAGTAGAAACCGCGGAACAGGTGCAGATAGACTGCCACGAAGAACAGCGAGGCGCCGTTGGCATGCAGGTAGCGCAGCATGTGGCCACCGTTCACGTCGCGCATGATATGCTCGACCGAGGCAAAGGCCATGTCGGCATGCGGGGTGTAGTGCATCGCCAGAACGATGCCGGTGACGATCTGCAGCGCCAGGCAGAAGGTCAGGACGATACCCCAGATCCACATCCAGTTCAGGTTCTTGGGGGTGGGGATCATCAGCGTGTCATAAAGCAGCCCAACGATGGGCAGGCGGCGATGAAGCCATTTCTCGGCCCCGGTCGTCGGTTCGTAATGGTCGTGCGGAATTCCGGACATCGTGTTCTCCCTCAACCCAGCTTGATCGTCGTCTCATCCGCGAACTCGGCGACGGGAATCCACAGATTCTCGGGCGCGGGGCCTTTGCGGATGCGCCCGGCAGTGTCGTAATGCGAGCCGTGGCAGGGGCAGAACCAGCCGCCGAAATCACCCGAGGCATTGCCGATCGGCACGCAGCCCAGATGGGTGCACACACCGATCATCACCAGCCATTCGCCGGCTTCGTCCAGCGTGCGGTTCTGGTCTTCGGCGGTGGCGTCGGGAGACAGGTTGGGGTTTTCGGAGGTTTTGTCGATCAGGTCGGACAGCGGCACGGCGCGGGCGGCTTCGATCTCTTCCTGGGTGCGGCGGCGCACGAAGATCGGCTTGCCAAGATACTTGACGGTCAGCTGGGTGCCGACCTCGACACCGGACACATCGACGCGGATGGAGCTGAGCGCCTGCACGTCGGCCGATGGGTTCATCTGATTTACCAGAGGCCAGACAGCGGCGCCTGCGGTTACCGCGGCAGCGCCTGCCGTGGCGTAGTAGAGAAAATCGCGGCGGGTGCTGCCGTGGTCACTTTCTGCTTCTGCGTGGGACAAGAGAAAACTCCCTTCTTTGGCCATTCTATCGGGCCACGACGGCAGCGCAGCCTCACGCGCGGTTACTTAGCGGGGTTGTAAGCCAACGTCTAGAAGTCATTGCCCGCATGAGACGATTTCACAACCCTGTGGCGCCGGGGGCGGCATTTTCCGCAGCCCCGCGACGAAGTGATGCGGAGTTTTGCGGTTGCGCCTGCGGGCGGGTTTTGCCAGCATGCCGTGCAATCCGGCATACCGCCTTGATCGGAGTCTCCCATGAAGCCCCTCATCCTTGCCATCCTCCCTGTCGCGTTTCTTGCCACCCCGGCGGCCGCAGAGGTGGAGATCAGCGTTTACACCGGTGTGCAGAGCGCGCCGCACAGCACGATCAAGGGCAACGATCCGGGCGGTGTCGGGGTGTTCGACTATAACGCGGGCTGGGACGGCAAATCGTTCGACATGCCGCCCTATTACGGCTTTCGCGCGACCTGGTGGCGCACCGAGCGTGTCGGCTTCGCGCTGGAGTTCAACCACGCCAAGGTCTATGCCGATGACGAGACGCTGGCGGACACCGGGTTCAGCCGGCTGGAGTTCACCGATGGCCTGAACATCGTGACACTGAACGCCTTCTATCGCTGGCCGTCCGAGTCGCGCCGGTGGACGCCCTATGTCGGCGCGGGGGCCGGTGTTGCCATTCCGCATGTCGATATCCAGTCGGCCGGGGGCAAGACATTCGAGTATCAGCTGACAGGGCCCGCGCTTCAGCTTGTTGCCGGTGCAAGCTATGACCTGAACGACAAATGGGCGGTGTTCGGCGAATACAAGGGCACCTATACCCAGAACGAGGCGGATCTTGATAACGGCGGAACGCTGGAGACGGACCTCATCACCAATGCGCTGAACATCGGGCTGACCTTCCGCTTCTGACGATCAGCCCACGGGTATCGTGGCCTGCATCGACGGCCGCTGAGTGAATTCGGCGCACCAGCCTGCCAGCGCGGGCCGATCGCCGCGCCAGTCGCGGTTGCCGAGGCGGAAATCGAGATAGGCCAGCGCGCAGCCGGTGGCGATCTGCCCGATGTCCAGCCGGGCGGTGGCCAGATGATCCATCCAGTGGGTTTCGAGCGCATCCAGCGCGCGTACGATCTTTTGCCACTGCGCCTCGCCCCAGTCTTCCACGCGCATCTCTTCGGGCCGGCAGCGTATCTCGTACATCATCAGGACGGCGGCATCCATGATGCCGTCTGCCGTCGCCTCGAGCGTCAGCGATTCCCAGATACCCGCCTCGGGATAAAGCGTGCCATCGGCCCGGGCGTCGAGGAAGCGGCAGATCACCCGGCTGTCATAGATCGCCGGGCCATCGTCGCGAAGCAGCGTGGGAACCTTGCCGAGCGGGTTATGCGCGGTCGGCATATTCTGCGAGGCGAGGGGATGGCCCGAAGCAGGGAGGAGTTCTACCGCCGGCAGTTGTCCGGTTTCGTGCAGGACCACCATGACCTTGCGCACGAAAGGCGAGGTGGGGGAGTGGAAAAGCTGCATGTGCGTCCTCGGGTCGATTCACCGGGGCGCAGGGTATGGTGCCGGATGCGCCCTGTCCATTCACCACCGCGTGTGTGCGGCGGAGAAGTTTCATGCCTCCGGCGGGGATATTTTCAGAAAGATGAAGAGGGCGGGGGAAAGAGCGTGGCGGACTCGCCGGGGTGCCATTGCGGGTATTTCGTCATGATCGCCGTGAACCTGCCGGAGGCCAGAAAAGCCGCGAGCCAGCGCGCGAGGCAGGGCCAGGGCTGTGCGTTGAACCATGGTTTGTCAACCATGGCGAACTGGCGGACGAAGGTGAGTGTTGCCATGTCGGCCAGAGTCGGGCGTGGACCGAGCAGCCATGGGTTTTGGGCGAGTCTCTTGTCGAAATCCAGCAGGATCAGAGCCGCGTCTTCACGTTGCTGTGCCGGGTCGGTCTCTGTGTGGCGGGAGGCGTATTTGTAGCGGTCGAGGGCGGATTTGAAGGGGCCGTCGATCTGGGTGATGAGGGCGTGGCCTTCGCCGGGCATATCGAGCCAGCCTTCGGGATCGTTGCGCGAGAGCGCCCAGAGCATGATCTCCAGGCTTTGCTCGACGGTGGCGTCCGCTGCCACCAGCACCGGCACCGTGCCTTTGGGCGAGGCGGCCAGCAGTTCCGCGGGTTTGTCACGCAGCACCACCTCGCGCAGCTCGCACGGGATGCCGGCACTGGCCAGCGCCAGCCGCGCGCGCATGGCATAGGGGCAGCGGCGGAAGGAATAGAGGATGGGCAGGGTCATGCGGTGAGCTGATGGCCGTGCTGTCCGGTGATCCGTGCGGTGACGATGCCGCCTTCGGTCTGGTCGGCGCCGAATGTGACCTCGGTGAACTGTTCGGTGCGGCCCATGCGGGGGTTTTCCATCAGGATATGGTGGGTCTGGCCAAGCTGCGCGGTCAGGTGCCGGGCCACCTGTGCCTCGCCCGCCGCGCGCAGGCGGGCGGCGCGGGATTTGATGGCCGTGCCGTGGACCTGGGGCATGCGTGCCGCGGGCGTGCCGGGGCGGGGAGAGTAGGGAAAGACATGCAGCCAGGTAAGGTCGCAGTCGTCCACCAGCTTCAGCGAATTGTCGAACATCGCCTCGGTCTCTGTCGGGAAGCCGGCGATGATATCGGCGCCGAAGGTCATATCGGGGCGCAGGCGTTTGGAATCTTCGCAGAACCGGATGGCATCGTCGCGCAGGTGGCGGCGTTTCATACGCTTCAGGATCATGTCGTCGCCGGCCTGCAGGCTGAGGTGAAGATGCGGCATCAGGCGTGGTTCGGTGGCGATGGCCTGCATCAGGTTATCATCCACCTCGATACTGTCGATCGAACTGATCCGCAGGCGCGGCAGGTCGGGCACCAGTTTCAGGATGCGCATGACCAGATCACCCAGCCGGGGCGCCGCAGGCAGGTCTGCGCCCCAGCTTGTCAGGTCGACGCCGGTCAGGACAACCTCGTTGTAGCCGCGATCCACCAGCCGCTTGATCTGATCCACCACCACGCCGGCGGGGACGGAGCGGGAGTTGCCCCGGCCAAAGGGGATGATGCAGAAGGTGCAGCGGTGGTCGCAGCCGTTCTGCACCTGCACATAGGCGCGGGATCGGGAACCGAACCCGTCGATCAGGTGGCCGGCGGTTTCGGTGACGGACATGATGTCATCGACCTGCACCTTTTCGGTATCGCCGATGAAATCGGGCCCCTTCATCGCCGCCCATATCTGCGGCTGCATCTTTTCGGTATTGCCGATGACAAGATCGACTTCGGCCATGTTCGAGAAGGTTTCAGGCTCTGTCTGTGCCGCGCAGCCGGTAACGATGAGCTTGGCGCCGGGGTTGTCGCGTCGCAGTTTGCGGATTTCCTGGCGCGCCTTGCGCACGGCCTCTGCCGTTACGGCGCAGGTGTTGACGATCACGGCGTTCTCCACGCCGGCGGCGGCGGAGAGTTCTTTCATCGCCTCGGTCTCATAGGCGTTCAGGCGACAGCCGAGGGTGGTGAACTTCGGGGCGGTGGGTGCCATCAGGCCGATCCCAGGAAGGCGGGCGTGAACCTGCCGGAAAAGACATGCGCGGTGGGTCCGGCCATCCAGACGCCATCATCGCGCCAGTCGATCGTGATGGTGCCGCCGTCAAGCTCGATCGTCACCTTGCGCCCGGTCAGCCCGCGACGCGCCGCCGCCACCGCCGTGGCGCAGGAGGAGGAGCCCGAGGCCAGCGTGACCCCGACACCACGCTCCCACACGCGCATGCGCAGGTGATCGGGGCCGATCAGGCTGGCGAATTGCACATTCGTGCGTTCGGGGAACAGCGGGTGATGTTCGATTTCCGCGCCGCGCGCCGCCAGATCGACCGTTTCGGCGTCATCGACGAAGAAGGTGCAATGCGGGTTGCCCATGCCGGTGGCCACGGGGGCACCTTCGATGGGCAGGGTCAGCGTGTCCATCGCGCGGGCCAGCGGCACCTCCTGCCAGCTCAGCAGCGGCGCGCCCATGTTCACGCGGGTCAGCCCGCCGCCCGCATCCTCGGCCGTCAGCCGCCCCCGTTCGGTGATCAGGGTCAGGGCGGGCTTGCCGGACTCGTCCATGATGTGGCGGGCGATGCAGCGCGTGGCGTTGCCGCAGGTGGCGGAAAGCGAGCCGTCGGAATTGAAGAAGGTCAGGCGCGCATCGGCATCCGGCGCCGCTTCGATGACGGCAAGCTGGTCGAATCCCACGCCGCGATGACGGTCGGCGATGGCGGTGACAAGCGCGGCGGGCAGCGGGGCAGAGCCTGCCCGCTGGTCGATGACCACGAAGTCATTGCCAAGCCCATGCATTTTCATGAAGGGCAGGCCTGGGGTGTTTTCCGCCTTGCGCATGGGGCGGCATATAGCGTGGGGTGCGAGGTGAATCCAGAGACCCGTGAAAAAAGCGCATTATGGGCCTTGACCGCCCCTGCGGCTTTTTCTAGGTAGCAGGCCTCGAGTGGGCCGTTAGCTCAGTTGGTAGAGCAACTGACTTTTAATCAGTGGGTCGCTGGTTCGAATCCAGCACGGCTCACCACTTGATCCCCGAAAGGGGCACGGAAAAAACCCCGCGCCATCACTGGTGCGGGGTTTTTCGTTGGGTCCGGTCGCTCGCCGTGCTGGCCTAGCCCACGAACGCCTTCTCGACGACATATTCCCTTGGCTCTGAATTCGCGCCCTCGCGCAGGCCGAAGGTTTCGAGGATGGCCATGATATCCTTGTTGAACTGCAGCGATCCGCAGACCATGCCCCTGTCGGTTTCGGGCGACATCGGCGGCAGGCCCAGATCGGCGAACACCTTGCCCGTGCGCAGGTTGTCGGTGATCCGGCCCATGAACGGGCTCTGCTCGCGGGTTGTGGTGGGATAGTAACGCAATTTGCCGGCGACGATCTCGCCGATCAGCGGATCGTCGGGCAGCCCCTCGACCAGCTCGCGGCCATAGTCCAGCTCTGCCAGATCCCGGCAGGTGTGCATCATGATGACCTCGTCATACCGCTCATAGGTGTCGGGGTCGCGCATCAGGCTGGCGAAGGGGGCGATGCCGGTGCCGGTGGCGAACAGCCACAGCCGCTTGCCCGGCAGCAGCGCGTCGAGCACCAGGGTGCCGACGGGCTTGGGGCGCAGGATGATCTGATCGCCGGGCCGGATATGCTGCAGCCGGCTGGTCAGGGGGCCGTCGGGCACCTTGATCGAGTAGAACTCCAGCTCTTCGTCCCAGGCGGGGCTGGCGATGGAATAGGCGCGCAGCAGGGGTTTGCCGGTGTCGCCCATCAGGCCGATCATGACGAACTCGCCCGAGCGGAAGCGCAGGCTGCGCGGCCGCGTGACGCGGAACGAAAACAGCCGGTCGGTCCAGTGACGCACCGAAGTCACGGTTTGCGCGTCGGGGAGGGTGGGCACCGCTTTCGCGCTGTCGGATTTTACGGGGCGAGTGTCATTCATCGTCTCTATCCTTGCCAAATCAGGCGGTGCCGCGCAGGCGGCTTTGGTAATCGTGGCTTTGCCAGCCGGCGCGGGCCTGCCATTGTTCCCAGGGTTGGCGCGCGGTCAGTTCGGGCGAAATCTCCACTTCGTCAAAGCCCGCGCGGCGGGCCATCGCATATTGATCGGCCAGCACATGGCCGCGGGCCCGAAGCCGCCCGTTGAACCCCATCAGCCGCAGGCGCCGGGCCAGGGTGAAGCCGCGCCCGTCGGCGAAAGACGGAAACTCGACCCGAATCAGCGCAATGCCCTGCAGCAGCCCCGCCAGGCTGGCGGGGTCGGTATCCGAGGGCAGATCGACAGCCAGCATGGGCGCATCGGCGGGTGCGCCGATCTGTTCGGCACTGACGAAGCCGTTGGTCCAGTCGTCCTTGCCGAATCCCTGATCGGTGACGAGCATATTCATTGGCTGTTCCTCCTCTTTCGGCAGCGGGCCACGCACGACCTTGCCGTTGATGAAGTGAATTCCGCATTCTTCCTTTTCGGCATCGCGCCAGCGCCCGGCGCGCGGGTCTTCGCCCGGTGCCACGCGCGACGTGCAGGGCGCGCAGCCGATCGAGGGATAGCCCCTTGCCACCAGCGGATGGCGGGGCAGACGGTTGTTGATCATGTAGTCCTGCACGTCCTGCGGCGCCCAATGCGCCAGCGGGTTGACCTTGATCCGGCGGTCGCCCTCATTTTCGAAGAAGTCCAGCGTGGCGCGGGTGGCGCCCTGAAACCGTTTGCGTCCGGTGATCCAGGCGTCGAAATCGGCCAGGGCGCGTTCCAGCGGCTCTGTTTTGCGCAGATCGCAGCAGGCGTCGGTGTCTGCCTGGTGCAGCAGCCCCTCCGGATCGCGCGCGGCCACGGCCTCGGGGCGGGCGCGGATCGTGCGCACGTCGGTCAGGCCGAGCGCGGTGGCGACCTCTGCCTGATAGCTCAGGGTTTCGGGGAACAGCATCTGGGTGTCGATGAACAGCACCGGCGCGCTGCGGTCGATGACCGAAAGCATGTGCAGCAGCACAACCGATTCGGCCCCGAAGGACGAGACCAGCGCGATGCGCCCCACATGCGGATCGGTCAGGGCGCGTTCCAGCACCGCCTGCGCCGCGTGGTTGCGGTAGCGCGCGTTCAGGCCTGCTACCCGGTCGGCGACCGGGTGGATCATGGGATCATGCGGCATGTTTCCGGCCCCTTTCGGCCTCGGGGTAGAGCGCGGCCTTGAACGGGCCCGGCCCCAGCCGGCGATAGGCGTCGAGGAAGGTTTCCTCCTGTCCGTCGCGCAGGTCGAGATAGGCCAGAAGCAGCCGTTCGATGGCCGGCACGATTTCGTCATAGGCAAAACCCGGCCCCGCGCGCTCGCCGATGGCGAAATCCTGGGTGCCATCGCCGCCCAGGGTGATCTGATAGTTTTCCACCCCGGCCCGGTCGAGGCCCAGAATGCCGATATGGCCGACGTGGTGATGGCCGCAGGCGTTGATGCAGCCGGAAATTTTGATCTTCAGCGGGCCGATATCATGCGCCAGCCGCAGCTCTTCGAACCGGGTGGCGATTTCCTGCGCCACGGGGATGGAGCGGGCGGTGGCCAGCGCGCAGTAATCCATGCCGGGGCAGGCGATGATGTCGGACACCAGCCCGATATTCGCCGTGGCAAGATCCGCCGCGATCAGCCGTGCGTGCAGGGCGGGCAGGTTCGCGCGATGCACATGCGGCAGGACGATGTTCTGCTCATGGCTGACGCGCAGCTCGTCATGGCCGAATTCCTCGGCCAGATCGGCCATCACGCGCATCTGTGCGGCCGTGGCATCGCCGGGGGTGGCACCCGGCTTTTTCAGCGAGATCGTGACGATGGCGTAATCAGGGTTGCGATGCCGCGCCAGATTGGTATCGGCCCAGGCACGGAACACGGGGTCGCCGGCATGGGCGCTGTCATAAGCAACTGTCGGTCCCACGCTGAAGGCAGGGGCCCGAAATGCGTCACTGATCTGGCTGAACAGGGCCTGATCCGCCCCGCCAAACGCGGTGCGGCGCAGCAGGAATTCCTCCTCGACCATGGCGCGCACAGTCTCGATGCCGTTTTCATGGACGGTGATCTTTATGCGCGCCTTGTATTTGTTGTCGCGCCGGCCCAGCAGGTTGTAGACGCTGACGATCGCCTCGAGATAGGGCAGCAGATCGGCCTTGGGCAGGAAGGGGCGGATGACCTTGCCCTCCATCGGGGTGCGGCCAAGGCCGCCGCCCACGATCACCTCGAACCCGGCTTCGCCATTTTCGTCTCTGATCATGCGCAGACCGATGTCATGCGCCTTGACCACGGCGCGGTCGTTCGGGCTTCCGGTGACGGCGATCTTGAACTTGCGCGGCAGGAACTGAAACTCGGGATGGTCGGTCGACCATTGCCGGATCAGCTCGGCCCAGGGGCGGGGGTCCTCGATCTCATCCGCCGCAGCGCCCGCGAAATGGTCGGACGTCACGTTTCGGATGGTGTTGCCGCTGGTCTGGATGGCGTGCATTTCCACATCGGCCAGCGCCGACAGCATATCCGGCACATCGGGCAGTTTCGGCCAGTTGTACTGAATGTTCTGGCGGGTGGTGAAATGGCCATAACCCTTGTCGCACCGCTCGGCGATATAGGCCAGTTGCCGCATCTGCCGGCTGTTGAGCGTGCCATAGGGAACCGCGACGCGCAGCATATAAGCGTGCAGTTGCAGATACAGGCCGTTCATCAGGCGTAGCGGGCGGAACTCCTCCTCGCTCAGCGAACCGTCGATGCGGCGCGCGACCTGAGCGCTGAACTGGGCGACACGTTCCCGCACGAAGGCTTCGTCGAAATCATTGTACTTATACATTGCCGATCTCCACCTGCTTGCCATGGGCATAGTTTGACGGGCCGCGAGTGCGGAAGGTTTCGCGGAAATGCACCGGCTCGGGGCCGTTCGGGCCCGCCTTGGCATCGGCCAGATAGGCACCAACAATGCGCGATTGCTGGCTTTCGGCGAAAATCAGGCGGATCTGAGCGTGCGCTTCATCCTCGATCAACTCGGCCTCGTGCATGTGGCGGGTCCAGCGGTCGTCTTCGGTCAGCCAGATGGTGTCGCCATCCAGCAGGTCATTCGCGGTCACGACCTTCGGGGTGAATTTACGGCTCATAGGGCCAACTCCTTGGGGTGTGCGGTGGCGGTTGCGGGTTGGGCTGCGCGCGGCGCCAGGCCGAGCAGCAGCACGGCGGGGCCGTCCACGCCGTCAAGGCTTGCCGGAAGATCGGCCAGCGTGACCGCCCGCAACCGGCTGTCGGGGCGCGAGGCGTTTTCGACCACGGTCACCGGCGTGGCGGGATCGGCGCCATGCATCAGCAATCGGCCCTGAACGAACCGGGCGCTGCGCTTGCCCATATAGATGGCGGCGACCTCGCCCGCGCGGGCTAGCGCGCGCCAGTCATGTTCGGCAAAGCCCGCCACGTCATGCCCGGTCAGCAGCCGGACGGAGGAATTGCGCTGGCGCTTGGTGAAGGACTGGCCGATCTGCGCCACGGCGGCGGAGGCGGCGGTGATGCCGGGCACGATCTGCCAGTCGATGCCGGCGGCGGTCAGGGCGTCAAGCTCTTCGTCCAGCCTGCCGAACACCGCTGGATCGCCGGATTTGAGCCGCACCACATGGGCCCCCACACGCGCATGTTCGATCATCAGCGCATTGATGTCATCCTGTTGCATCGCGGGGCCGAAACCGGTTTTGCCCGCCTCGATGATCGTTGCCTCGCGCCGGGCGAGTTCCAGGATCTCGGGCGTGACAAGCCGGTCGTGGATCACCACATCGGCCGCGTCCAGCGCCTTGCGCGCCTTCAGCGTCAGAAGGTCGGGGTCGCCGGGGCCGGCGCCCACCAGATCGACCCGGCCCACCGGCGTGGGGGCCGACATGTGGCGCGACAGAAGCGCGTTCAGCGCATCGGGCAAGGCCGCCTCGCCAGTCGCATTCAGCGCTTTCGGGCCGGAATAGTCATAATATTCCGCCCAGAACGCCCGCCGCACCCGGCCCGGTGCCAGACGTTCGGCCAACGGGCGAAACGCCTTTGCCGCGCGGGCCAGAATGCCGAGCGTCTGCGGCAGCCGCTCCTCCAGCCCGGCCTTGATCGAGCGCGCCAGAACCGGGGCCGCGCCTTCGGTGCCAATGGCGATCGTCACCGGATCACGATCGACGATGGCAGGGGTCAGAAAGCTGCTGCCATCGAGATTATCGACGATATTGGTCGGAACCCCGGCCTCGGCCCCCATCGCGGCGATCCGCGCATCCTGTGCGGCGTCTTCATCGGCCGCGTAAAGCAGCGCGGCATCCTTGAGGTCGGCGCGCGCGAGGCCGCGTTGCGCAAGGATCAGCCGCCCTGTATCGGCCCAGGCGGAAATCTCGGGCGCGGGTCGCGTGGCGAACACGGTAATCCGCGCTTCGGTCTTCAGCAGCAGGCGCAGCTTGGCAATCGCCGCCGCGCCGCCGCCGGACACAAGGATGCGTCGGTTCTGAACGGACAGGAAGATCGGAAAATATTTCACGTCGGCCAGGCTCCAGTTTGTCTGGGCTTAAAATAGGGGATTGTTCCAAATCGGCGCCATATGCGGGAAGAAATAAGGACTTGGTCGGGCCAGCCCTGCGCAAACCGGAACGGCATTCCGGGTTCTGGCGCGCAGATGGTCCGGTGTTTCCCGGTGCGCCACGCAGGAAAACCCCGAGCGATGGCAAATCCGCCACGCTGCCGGGGGTTGGGGCGAATCCGGGGCCGCTGCGAAACGATGTACGGCTTGTCGGGAACTGATTTTCACGCTTGGCATTCTCTCTCTACGGGCGCGATGATAGATGTGCGGTCAGGCTGGTTTCGGTGGGTGTTTTTGATGGGCAGAGGTTTTGGCAGATGCGCCGTGGCGATCGTCATCGCGGGCTGGGCTGGTATGGCCTCCGGCACCGAGGTGCGGCTGACCGTTTCCGGCGCCGGGCAGGGGCTGGAGGGGGATCTGCGTGCCGCCTCTCTCGTGGTGTCCACCGCCGAGGATGAAAAAGCCAACCCGCAGGATCTGCTTTCCGCGGCGCGCGCGGATTATGCCCGGCTGGTCGGCGTGCTCTACGGCGCGGGCTATTACAGCCCGGTTGTGCATATCATCGTGGATGGGGCCGAGGCCGCGGTGATCCCGCCCTATGGCGCCCCGGCGCGGATCGACACCATCGCGCTTTCGGTCACGACCGGCCCGCGCTTTGCCTTCTCTCGGGCCCGTCTGGCGCCGCTCGCGCCGGGAACCGAGCTGCCCGAAGCGTTTGCCGCGGGCAAGACGGCGGAAAGCGGCGTGATCGTCGATGCGGTTACCGCGGGCATCGACGGCTGGCGCGCGCAGGGGCATGCGAAGGCCGCGCCGGCCGGTCAATCGCTTGTGGCCGATCACGCCACAAACACGTTGGATGCCGATATCCGGCTGGCCCCGGGGCCGCGCCTGACCTTCGGCAGGCTGACGCTGAGCGGCACGACGCGGATGCGCGAAGAACGGGTGCGCGCCATCGCGGGCCTGCCCAGCGGCGAAACCTTCTCTCCCGACGCGCTGGAACGCAGCGCCACCCGCCTGCGGCGCAGCGGCGTTTTCCGCTCGGTCACGCTGAACGAGGCGGCGACGCCCGGCCCCGATGGCACGCTTGATATCGAAGCCGCGCTGGTGGACGACAAGAAGCGCCGGCTCGGGGTCGGGGCGGAACTGTCATCGCTCGAAGGGCTGCGGTTGTCGACGTTCTGGCTGCACCGGAACCTGATGCGCGGCGGCGAGCGGTTGCGCATTGACGCCGAAGCAGGCGGGATCGGCGGCGAGTCGGGTGGCACCGACTATCGGCTCGGGGCCAATATCACCCGCCCCGCGACCTTCGGCCCGGACACGAGCCTGAGCGTTTTCGGCAATCTGGAGGAACTGGATGAGCCCGAGTATTTCGAACACAAGTTCGAGTTTGGCTTCGGGCTGAGCCGGCAGATATCCGATGACCTGACGGTGGGCGCGGGCGTCACCTATCGCTACAGCGAAGTCGAGGACGCGCTCGGCGACCGCAGCTTCAACCATATCACCTTTCCGCTGTTCGCAACCCGCGACAAGCGCGATGACAGGCTGAACGCGAGCAACGGCACCTATGTGCATCTGGCCGCGACACCGTTCGTCGGCATTGATAACAGCACATCGGGCGCGCAGATCGTGGCGGATACGCGCGTCTATCGCGGGTTCGGCGCCGACGATCGCACGGTGCTTGCCGCGCGGGTGCAGCTCGGTTCGGTCGTGGGGGCATCCACCGGAGAAGTGCCGCCCGACATCCTGTTCTTTTCCGGCGGCGGCGGCACGGTTCGCGGCCAGCCGTATCAATCGCTCGGGGTCGATCTCCCGAGTGGCGACACGATCGGCGGGCGGGGCTTTCTGGGGCTGTCCACCGAATTGCGGGTTGGCGTCACCGAGAGCATCGGGGTGGTCGGGTTCGCCGATGCGGGCTATGTGGGCCCCGACAGCTGGCCGGGCGGAAGCGGCGACTGGCACACGGGCGCCGGGCTTGGCCTGCGCTATGACACCGGGATCGGCCCGATCCGGTTCGATATCGCGGCGCCGGTCAGCGGAAGCACCGGCGACGGGGTTCAGTTTTACATCGGTATTGGGCAGGCGTTCTGATGCGGCATTTCCTCACGATCCTGTTTGCCCTTTTTCTGCCGCTGGCCGCGCTGGCGCAGGACACGTCCGAAACCGATCGCGGGCTGTTGCAGGGCTTTATCGAAGACAACCTGTCTGATGCCGGGCGCGAGGTGCGGATATCCGGGTTTGAGGGCGCGCTTTCCTCGCGCGCCACGATCGACGAACTGACCATCGCCGATGACGATGGAATCTGGCTGACCCTGCGCGGTGTCGTGCTGGATTGGTCGCGGGCCGCGCTGCTGCGCGGCCGCCTTGAGGTGCGGGAGCTTTCGGCGGCCGAAATCCTGTTGCCACGCCTGCCCGGGGCGGGAACCGGGGCCAAGCCGCCGGAGACGGAGGCCACGCCGTTTCAGCTGCCCGACCTGCCTGTTTCTGTCCAGATCGGGTTGATCAGGGCCGAAAAGGTCAGCCTTGGCGCGGCGCTGCTCGGTGCGGCGGCGGACGTGTCACTTGAGGGGAGCATGGAGCTGGCCGGTGGCGCCGGCCAGGCCGCGCTGACCATCCTGCGCATCGACGGGACGGCGGGCCGCTTCGTGCTTGATGCGGCCTATTCCAATGAAACCGACGTGCTGAAGCTCGATCTGGATCTGTCGGAAGAGGAAGACGGCATTCTGAGCAACCTGATCGGCCTTCCGGGCACGCCTGCACTGGATCTCACGGTCGTGGGCGAGGCGCCGCTTTCCGACTATACCGCCGAAATCCTGCTCTCTTCGGACGGGCAGGAGCGGCTGAGTGGCCAGATCCGTCAAACCGCAGTGGCAAGCGCAGAGGGCGCACCGCCGGTGCGTCAGTTTTCAGGGGATGTGGGCGGCGATATAACGCCGCTGTTCGCACCCGATCTGCGCCCCTTCTTCGGCCCCTATGTCAGTCTCTCTTTCACCGGAATGCGGGAACCGGACGGTCGGCTTGAGCTGAGCAGTTTCAGCCTTTCGTCCTCCGCGATGGTGCTGGGGGGCAATCTGGTGATCGGCGCGGATGGCCTGCCCGAACGGTTCGGACTTGACGGGCTGATCGGGGCGGAAGGGCCGGTTCTGCTGCCGGTCTCGGGCCCGGAAACCTGGGTGGAGCAGGCCGAGATCGCGGCAAGCTTCGATGCCTCCGATGGCGATCAGTGGACGTTGAGCGCCGCCGTTGCGGGGCTGTTGCGCGACGGGCTGTCGATCGACGCCATCACCCTAGCGGGGGGCGGTACGATCAGCCGGGGCGATCTGCAAAGCGTGACCGCCGATCTGGACGCCACCGCCAGTGGCATCGCGCATGCGAATGCCGATCTCGCCCGCGCCCTCGGCGAAGACCTGACCGTCAGCGCATCGCTGGTATCGCAAGAGGGCGAGGCGCTCAGGCTGACCCGGCTGGACGTCGACGGCGCGGGGCTGCAGTTGGCGGCACAAGGGCAGATTGGCGGCGTCGAGGCCGGTTTCCCCGTCGATGGCAGTTTGCGCCTGATCAGTGACGATATTTCCCGGTTTTCGGGCTTGGCCGGACAAAACCTTTCAGGCGCGGCCGAAGTGACGGTGACGGGGCGCGCAACCGCCTTGAGCGGTGCGTTCGACGCGGATGTGATCGCCCGCACAACCGGGCTGGGCATCGGGATGGCACAGATCGACCCGCTGTTGGGCGGCGAAACCGTGCTCGAGGCGACGGCCCGGCGCGATGAAGACGGCACCACCCTGGACCGTTTCGTCATCACGAATGACGCGGTTTCCGCCACCGCGAAGGGCACCATCGACAGCAACGCGGCAAACCTCGATCTGCAGGCACGCCTGTCGGAGCTTTCGCTCGTCATGCCGGAACTTTCGGGGCCCGCGACACTGGACGCTGCGATACGCTGGGCGAAAGACGCGCCCGTCATCCTCGACCGGCTGGAGGCAGAGGCCATGGGCACGCAACTGAGCGGTGAGGGCACGCTGGATCTCGCGGATGAAACCCTGCCCGCCTCCGGTACGCTGCGGGTTTCGGCCGCCGATCTGGGGCGGTTCTCGGCCCTTGCGGGGCGGCCGCTGGGCGGGGCGCTCGAGGCCGTGATTTCCGGCGCAGGGGCGGTAAAAGGCAGCGATTTCGATGTGACGCTGGAGGCACAGGGGCAGAACCTTGCCGGCGGCATGGGCGATATCGACAAACTCTTCAGGGGGCAGACCACCCTCTCCGTCGCCGCGGCACAGGCCGACGGGCAATTGCGTATCGGCCACCTTCGGCTTCAATCCCCCGCGCTGACCGCGAATGTGGAAAGCGGCCAGAGCGACAGCCTGGAGTTCACGGCAAACCTGTCGGATCTGGCGCTTCTCGCCCCCGATTTTCCCGGACCCGCCTCGGTGACCGGCACTGCGCGGCCGGATGGGCGCGATTGGCTGGTTGACCTGAATGCCACCGGGCCGGGGGGCACGACCGGTACGATTTCCGGGCGGGTGGCGGAAAACGCCGAAACCGTGAACCTTGCGCTGGCGGGGGCGGCGCCGCTGGGGCTTGCGAATACATTCATCGCGCCACGGTCCCTGCTGGGAACGCTGCGCTATGACCTGCGGGTGGACGGAAAACCGGGGCTTCAGGCGCTTTCGGGCGTGATCTCCACCACCGACGCGCGCCTTGCCGCGCCGACGCTGGGGCTGGCGCTGAGCAATATCGGGGCCACGATCAACCTTTCGGGCGGGCGCGCCGTGATCGACGTGACCGCCCGCAGCGCTGATGGCGGAACGATGAGTGTAGCCGGGCCTGTCGGCCTGTCGGCGCCGAACGAGGCGGATCTGAGAATTGTCTTCAACAGGTTCGTGCTGCGCGATCCGGCACTGTATCAAACCAGCCTCAGCGGGCAGGTCGATATTCGCGGGCCGTTGCAGGGGGGCGGCACCATCCGCGGAACGCTCGAACTGGGCCATACCGAAGTGCAGGTGCCATCGACGGGCCTGTCGGTCACCGGCACGATCCCCGACAATCTGACCCATTTGAACGAAGCCGGTAACGTCCGGGCGACACGGGCGCGGGCCGGCCTTCTGGGCACCGGCGATGACGGTGATGGCAGCGGGGGCGGCGGGCTGGGGCTGGGGCTGGATATCCGGATCATCGCGGCGAACCAGATTTTCGTGCGCGGGCGCGGCCTGGACGCGGAACTGGGCGGGCAGTTGCGCCTGGTTGGCACAACGTCGAATGTTATTCCGATCGGGCGGTTCGATCTGGTGCGGGGGCGGCTGGATGTGCTGACCAAGCGTCTGACGCTGACCGATGGCCAGATCCGTCTGGAAGGCCGGTTCAGCCCCTATATCCGCCTCGTGGCCGAATCCCGGGCCGAGGATATCGACATTCAGGTGATCGTCGAAGGGCCGGTCGACGCGCCCGAGGTGCGTTTCGAATCCACCCCTGAATTGCCGCAAGACGAGGTTCTGGCACGGCTGCTGTTCGGCCGTGGCATCGCCACCCTGTCGCCTTTCCAGGCGGCGCAGCTTGCCGGCGCCGTCTCCACGCTGGCCGGGCGCGGCGGCGGTGGCCTTGTTTCACAATTGCGGCGGAATTTCGGGCTGGATGATCTCGATGTCAGCTCGGATGCCGAGGGCGCCACGTCGTTGCGCGCGGGCAAATACCTGTCGGAGAATATCTATACCGATGTCACGGTCGATTCCGCCGGCAAGAGCGAGATCAACCTCAATCTGGACGTCATCAACAACGTCACGGTCAAGGGCAGCGCCGATAGCCTGGGCGACACCAGCCTCGGGATTTTCTATGAGCGGGATTACTGAGCCGGGGGGCGGCTCAGAGAAGGCCCTGAAGATAGCGGCCGTATTCGTTCTTCTTGAACATCTCGGCCCGCTTGATCAGCTCTTCGCGGGTGATCCAGCCGTTTTCAAAGGCAATCTCGTCGGGGCTGCCGGTTTGCAGGCCCTGCCGTTTTTCCAGGGTGCGCACGAAATTACCGGCGTCGAGCAGGGAATCGTGTGTGCCCGTGTCCAGCCAGGCATAGCCGCGCCCCATGCGCTGCACGTTCAGCAGCCCTTCTGCCAGATACATTTCCAGCAGGGTGGTAATCTCCAACTCGCCGCGGGCAGAGGGTGTTACCCTGCGCGCGCGGGCCGGGGCGGTGCCATCGAGGAAATAGAGCCCGGTCACGGCGTAGCTCGACGGGGGAACCTCGGGTTTTTCGATGATGGCCCGCGCGGTGCCTTTCTCGTCGAAATCCACCACGCCGTAGCGTTCGGGATCGGCGACACGATAGCCGAAAACAGTGCCGCCGACGGCCTGTTTGTCGGCCTCTGCCATCAGGTCGGGCAGGCCGTGGCCGAAGAAGATATTGTCGCCCAGCACCATGGCCGAAGGCGCGCCGGCAAGGAACTCTTCCGCCAGAATATAGGCCTGGGCCAGCCCGTCGGGCGCGGGCTGGGTGATATAGGTAAAGCGCAGCCCCCACTGGGTGCCGTCACCCAGAAGCCGACGGAACTGATCCTGATCGGCGGGGGTGGTGATGATCGCGATTTCCTGAATGCCGGCCAGCATCAGCACCGACAGCGGGTAATAGATCATCGGCTTGTTGTAGATCGGAACGAGCTGTTTCGAGACGCTGAGCGTGATGGGGTAGAGCCGAGTGCCCGAGCCCCCCGCCAGGATGATGCCTTTTCGCTTCAGCGTTGATTGCTCGGTCATTCGGTCCTCGTTAAACATTCAAATCGTCAAGAATATCGGCAAGCCCCGCGCGCCAGTCCGGGCGCGGCAGGCCAAAGGCGGCTTCGGTCGCGCCGCAATCCATCTGCGAGTTCAGCGGGCGCCGCGCGGGGGTCGGGTAGGCGGTGGTCGGAATGTCGGTGACGGCGCAGCCCAGATCCGCCTGGCGAAAGATTTCCCGCGCGAAATCGGCCCAGCTGACATCCGGTGCGCCGGAAAAGTGATAGGTTCCGGTCAGTCCCGTATCACCGGCAAGCTGTGCGGCGATGGCGAGGCAGGCGTCGGCGATGGCGGCGGCCGGCGTCGGCCCGCCCACCTGATCGGCGACGACGGTCAGCGCGTCACGCTCGGTGCCCAGACGCAGCATCGTCTTGACGAAATTGTTGCCATGAGCCGACACCACCCAAGAGGTGCGCAGAATGGCGTGGGGGCCACCCGCCGCGCGAATGCCTTCCTCCCCCAGCAGCTTCGAGCGGCCATAGGCGCCCAGCGGGCCGGTGGGCGCATCCACCGGGAAAGGCGCGGTGCCGGCGCCGTCAAACACGTAATCGGTGGAGATATGGATCAGCGGGAGGCCGCGCTCTGCCGCAACCTTTGCCAGCGCCGCGACGGATGTGCCGTTCACGGTGTTGGCAAGCGCCTCTTCGGTTTCCGCCTTGTCGACGGCGGTATAGGCGGCGGCGTTGATGAACGCGCCCGCTTCCACGGTTTCGGCAAAGCGGGCCACGGCGCCCGGATCGGAAAAATCGACACTCTCCCGCCCGAATGCATCCACATCACCGCGCCGCTGCAGCTCTGTCGCGACCTGGCCGGACTTGCCGAAAACCACCAGCCTCATGCAGTTTTCCCCAGCCGCTGGCCAACACCGTCACGCGCCTGCAGGGCGCGCCACCAGTCTTCGTTGTCCAGATACCACTGCACCGTCTTTTCCAAACCCTGTTCCAGCGTCACGGAGGGTCGCCAGCCCAGTTCCGTGCGGATGCGCGAAGGATCGATAGCATAGCGCAGATCATGGCCGGGCCGGTCGGTGACAAAGGTGACCTGATCGGCATAGGCCGTCGCGCCCGGCCGCTTTTCATCCAGAATGGCACAGATCATGCGCACCAGATCAATATTGCGCGCCTCGTTCTCGCCACCGATATTGTAGCTGCGGCCAAGCGCGCCCTTTTCCAGCACCAGCAACAGCGCGTCGGCATGATCTTCCACATAAAGCCAGTCGCGCACATTCTCGCCCTTGCCGTAAACCGGGATCGGCTCTCCGGCCAGCGCCTTGAGGATGACCACCGGGATCAGCTTTTCGGGAAAGTGGAACGGCCCGTAATTGTTGGAACAGTTTGTCAGCACCACCGGCAGGCCATAGGTTTCGTGCCAGGCCCGCACCAGATGGTCAGAGGCCGCTTTCGAGGCGGAATAGGGACTGTTCGGCGCATAGGGCGTATCTTCGGTGAACTGCCCCTCGGCCCCCAATGTTCCGTACACCTCATCGGTCGAGATGTGGTGAAAGCGGAACCCTTCGGGCCGGCCCTTGCCATCCCAATAGGCGCGGGCGGCTTCCAGCAGGTGATAGGTGCCGTTCACATTGGTTTCGATGAACGTGCCGGGCGCGTCGATCGAGCGGTCCACATGGCTTTCGGCGGCCAGATGCATCACCGTGTCGGGCTGATGCGCGGCAAAGATCCGGTCCAGCGCGGCGCGGTCGCGGATATCGGCCCGCTCGAACGTATAGGCCGGGCTTTCGGCCACGCTGGCCACATTATCCAGACACGCGGCATAGGTCAGCGCATCGAGGTTGATCACCTCATGCCCGCGCGCCACGGCCAAGCGCACCACGGCAGAGCCGATAAACCCTGCGCCACCTGTCACCAAAATCTTCATCACGCTGGCCGATACTGAAAGGGTGTGTCGAAATTGCGAAGAAAAGGTGCCGCTTCGTCTTTTTCGGAAAGGATGGCTGCGGTGCCCTCCATTCCCCAGTCGATGCCGATATCGGGGTCATCGAACCGCACGGCGCCATCGCATTCGGGTGCATAGTAATCGGTGCACTTATAGATGATCTCGGTATCCGGCTCGCGCGTCACGAAACCATGCAGAAACCCCGCCGGGATCAAAAGCTGCCTGCCGTTTTCAAAAGAAAGCTCCTCACCCACCCATTGGCCATAGGTGGGCGAGCCCTTGCGGATATCAACCGCCACGTCAAACAGCCGCCCGCGCCCGCAGCGCACCAGCTTTGCCTGCGCATGCGGGGGCGACTGGAAATGCAGCCCGCGCACTGTGCCGATCTCGCCGGAAACCGAGTGATTGTCCTGCACGAAATCATAGAACAGCCCGGCCGCTTCCATCGTGCGACGGTTCCAGCTTTCAGAGAAAAAACCGCGATGATCGCCAAAGCGTTTTGGCGTGAGAAGCTTCACCCCCGCCAGTTTCGTATCCTGAACCTGCACCGCACCTGCCTCCAAAACCCGAATTGGAAAAATCCATGGGTTTCAATTAGCAAGTCGGCCGGGCGCTGTCACGGTGTGATGCGGGGCTTTGCGTGGGGGGCAGCCCCGACATCAGCGGTTGACCGAGATCCGGTTCATGCGAACGTGAAATCCGCCATGTCCAGTTCCGCCTGGCTGACCCCGCCGACCAGTATCGTGTGGCCCGCGTATGTCACCTGAACAAAAGGGCTGCTGCCGACAGTCACCTCGCTGATTTCAAGCGCAGTGAAGGCGCCGGGCCCATCGGTTAGCCTGATCATGTCCGCCCCGTCGTCGAATGCTTTGATCGTGTCGGTCTCTGCGCGGGTGAAATCGTCAAAGATGAACGTGTCCGCCCCGGCGCCGCCGATCAGCAGATCGTCGCCCGCGCCGCCGGTCAGCCTGTCCCGGCCGCCGCCGCCGTATAGCCTGTCGTCGCCATCGCCGCCGTCGATGGTGTCGCGGCCCTTGCCCGCGCGGATCCTGTCTTGGCCGGCCTCACCGAAAAGCGTATCGCCACCGCCGCCGCCCCGCAGCCGGTCGCGCCCGCCGCCGCCATAGGCCAGATCGCTGCCGGCGGCACCAATGATCCTGTCGCGGCCGCCATCGCCATGAAGCGTGTCGTTCCCGCCCTGGCCCAGCAGCCTGTCATGGCCCGCGCCGCCGCGCAGAAGGTCGCCGCCGCCACCACCCTCCAGCCGGTCGCGCCCGTCGCGGCCATCCAGCGTGTTGGCGTTTTCATCACCGATGAGCGTGTCGGCATGATCACTGCCCGACAGGCCCTCGATCTCGATATACCGATCCCCCGCCGCGTGGCCGGTGTTGCCAGCGGGGCGGGACAGGCTGGCGCGCACCCCGGCGGGAGATGTGGAGTAATCGGCAATATCAGTGCCTATTCCACCGTGAAGCGTATCTGCGCCGCCGCCACCGGTCAGGATGTCATCGCCGCGATAGCCCTGAAGCTCCTGATCGCGCGCGCCGCCGACGATGCGGTCGCCCGATGTGCTGCCCCGAAGTTTCGGGGCGCCGTCCAGTGACTCGGTGGCGAGCGATATGCGGGTCACGTTGAGAATGTCGCCGGTGGTCAGCTGCGCGCCGGTGATCGGGCTGCCATCGGCGCTTTTCAAAACCACCGATTCATCACCGTAGCGCAGGATCGCACCCGCCGCGCGCGGCGTCAGGGTGATCGCCGAAATGTCACGGATCATGCCCCAGTCGGACAGATCCAGCCGGTCTTTCCCGGCTTCGAAATCCGTTATCTTCTCGCTCTCGCCATCGGCCGCCAGCACGAAGGTGTCGGCGCCCGCACCGCCCGCCATCACGTCCTGCCCGGCGCCATCGAACAGAATGTCGTTGCCAATGCCGCCGGTCAGCGCCTCGTCGCCATGGGTGCCCATCAGCACATCACCCAAAGCGCCCGGCGACAGGGTGAATTGCGACATGCCCGCCTCTGCCCCGGACAGAACGAAAAGCTGCACCTCCGCCCCCACGACACGCACCGCGATGTCGGTGATGTTCGACAGGCTGCTTTCGGTGGTGTCCATCACCGTTTCCAGATGCATCAGGCGGCCATCGTCCAGCAGGGTGAACAGGCTCAGCCCGTCATCGTTGCCGCCGGCCAGAACGAAGACGCGCCCGCCGAAGCTGAAACTTTCCAGGATCGAAGCGCCGGCAAACCGTGTGGTGAGATCGTCCATCACCTGGCTGACCGGGGTCAGAGCGCCGGTGCCGTCCACCGTCAGCACCGTCAGGCTGGAGGATTGGGCCGAGGCGAGGATCACATATTGCCTGCCCCCGGCGCTGACCACCTCCAGCGCTTGCGGCCCGCCGACCGGCAGCGCCTCGGCCGCGCCGACAGAGGCCGCGGCGCTCAACCCGCCCTTGCCCCCGACCCGGAAACTGCTGACGCCATGTTCGGTGGCCGAGGCGGTGATGACAAAATCCTGCCCTTCTACGCTGACATGGGCAAGAGAGGTTATTCCAGTGGAATAGAGACTGTTTTTACCCCCGACCTGCGTCACCGGGGCAAGCGTGCCGTCCGCCTCAAGGCGGAACGCCGACAGGCCCGCGCCGTCGGTTTTCGCAAGATAGATGAAAGTCGCCCCGCCCTTGCTCAACGCCAGCGCCTCGACCCGGTCAACCGCCTGGCCGGTGCGGGTGGCATAGATCGTCTGGCTGTCGGCCTCGGCCATCGCGGCAACGGCGGCGACATCATCCCGGCTCAGCGTCACCGGGCCATCCCCGAGCGTAACGGTCAGGCCGTTGGGAAGCGCAGGGGAATAGTCCCGCACCCCGCCGACCAGCGGCAATGCCGCCTCGTTCAGAACGAATTTCACCCGCGTACCGGCGCCATTGTCTGTCAGCACCAGATCCGCGCCCGTGCGATCATTGCCCGCGTCCAGCCGGGCGACGACCGACGCGCTCGCAAGCACGCCGTCAAAGACCGTGCCCCGATAGGAGAAATAGCCCACCCCTTACCACACCTTTCCACGCACCCCTGCGTTGGGCCAAGGCTGGCAGAGCGGGCTTAACCGGAGATTGCCGGCGCGCGGCGGAATTGTGGCGGATACGGAAAATCCGAACGAATCCGGCGCGCGTCCCTACGGGGTTGCCCAGCAGGTGGCCGGAACGGCGAACAGGTATTTCACCTTGCCGCGATAGGCGCCGCTGTCGGGCGCGATCGTGCCAAGCGGCGCCGCATCCGGCGCACAACCGGGGCCGGCGGGAATGTCGGAGACAAACAGAACCGGGCCCGCCGCGTCGGCCGGAACCGGGTATTTCAGCGCATAGTGATGCGGGGCGCGGCCCGTTGCGGGCGGGGCGTAAAACCGCAGCCCGCTGTTGCGTCCGGTATAGAAAAGGTCGGCCAGAACATCGCGGTTTTGCGCGACGACCGTGCTCAGCCCCGCCTGCCGCGCGGCGGTAATGATCTGCGTGCTCATCGCGGCGCGGCCAAGATAGCGGGCAAGGGCCGGATTGCCGTCAAGCGCCGGGTGCAGCGCCAGCGCCCCGGCCAGCGGCAGGGCAAGGCTCAGCGCGCCGTTGATGCCGAAGGACAGGATCAGCCAGGGCCGTGAAAGCCAGGGCAGAACAGTGACTGTTCCGGCCAGATAGGCCGCCGCCGCCCAGTTCGCATAGGCCCCTGACAAAAGCGCCTGCACACAGACGATGGCCAGGATGGGCAGCGAAAAGATCAGCAGAACCTGCCGCTCGGGTCCCGCGCCGCGCGCGCGCAGCGCCATCCAGAGCAGCCCGCCGAACAGAACCGGCCCGAACACGGCGAACTGGCTAGCGAAGAAACTCAGGAACCCGGAAACGTTCAGCCCGGCCCGGCTGGCGGGGTCGCGCACCCAATCGGCATTGTCGAGCGTATGTTCGACGGTGGAAAACCCGTTCAGGATATTCCAACCGATATTGGGCGCGATAGTCACTGCAAACGCGGCCAGCACGATCAGCGCGTCACGCGGGCGCGGCCGGGCCCCGGGCAGGATCGCGGCGGCCAGGGCGGCACAGATCAGATAGTAGATCGCCGCGTATTTCGACAGGAACGCCAGCCCAAGCGCCAGCCCGGTCAGCAGCGCCGCCGGGGCCGTGCCGCCCTTGCTCAGCAGCCGCACATACCCCGCCAGCGCCAGCGCCAGGAACGGAAACATCACCGTGTCGGTCGAGATCAGGATCGAGGCCAGCGCCACCATCGGCAAGGTGGCATAGCCCGCCGCGACCAGAACCGCCGCCCGCGCACCAAACAGGCCGGCGGCAATACCGGCGAGGATCAGCGCGGTGGCGGCGTGAAACAGCGGGCCGGGCAGGCGCACCCAGAACGGCGCGTCACTGCCGGCCAGTTCGGTTACGGCGCGGATCACCCAGCCGATCATCGGCGGCTTGGAATAATAGCCGAAGGCCAGCTCCTGCCCCCAGAGCCAGTATTGCGCCTCGTCCACGAACAGATCCAGCGGGGTGACGGCCAGCAGCGCCACCCGCAGTGCCGTCAGCGCCAGAACGATCGCCGCTGCGCGCCACAGCCACCCGGCCTGTTCAGCTCGCGCGGCGTTTTTCGGCATAGATCAGGCTGAGATTGCGAAGATAGATGAACAGGCCCATCGCCTGGCCCAGAACAAACACCGGGTCCTTGCGGTAAAGCGCATAGGCAAACAGGATGATCCCGCCGCCGATCGAGAAATACCAGAAGGCCAGCGGCACCACCGAACGCCCGGCCTTTTCGGATGCGATCCATTGCACCAGAAACCGCGCGGTGAACAAAAGCTGCCCGCCAAGCCCGATCATGACCCACCAGAATTCAAGCCATGTTTCCACATGCAGCCAGGAAAAGAGGGTCTCAAACATCGGCCCCGGCCTCCACCGGCTGCGCCTTCTTGCGGCGCCGAATCAACCAGGCGACGCCGATCAGATCGTAGATGCCGACCAGCGCGCGCTGGAAATTGCTGTAGTTCGAGCGGCCCGCGTGGCGTTCGCGATGGGCGACATCCACCAGCGCCACCTCCCACCCGTCGCGCTTGGCAAGCGCGGGCAGGTAACGATGCATATGATCGAAATAGGGGAAGGCCAGAAACGCGTCGCGGCGAAAGCCCTTCAGCCCGCAGC
Organism: Actibacterium naphthalenivorans; assembly: GCF_014196965.1. Taxonomy (GTDB): domain Bacteria; phylum Pseudomonadota; class Alphaproteobacteria; order Rhodobacterales; family Rhodobacteraceae; genus Actibacterium_A; species Actibacterium_A naphthalenivorans. The sequence continues at coordinate 1,604,450 of NZ_JACIEQ010000001.1, forward strand.
CGGTGTCGCGCGTGCCGTCTTTCAGAATGCGGGCCCGCAACCCGTTGGCAAAGCGCGAGGCGAGCTTCTTTGACAGCGTATCCTGCCGCCCGACCCGCTGCCCGGCGACAAGGCCGAGGCGCCCGGTCTGATCCTCCAGAAGCGGGGTGAACAGCTTCGGCAGCTCCGATGGCGGGTTCTGCCCGTCGCCGTCGAGCGTACAGATGATCCGGCCGCGCGCGGCCAGGGTGCCGCTGTGCACACCGGCGCTTTGCCCGGCAGATGTGGGATGCTGCAACAGCCGCAGCGTGGGGTGGCGGGCCATCAGCGATTTCACCTTGGCCGCCGTGTCATCGGTGGAACCGTCGTCAACAACGATGATTTCGTATTCGGTCAGGCCGTCACAGGCCTGCGCGATCTCGCCCAGCACGGCCTCGACGTTCCCGGACTCGTTTTTCATCGGAATAACGATCGAGACTGCTGTCATGGGGGCCTCTCGGGGGCGGAAATTCACGCGGGTTAAACACGAATGACGCGGCATTGTCTACCGCGCAAAGGCGGAAGATCAGCCGCGTTGCAGGGTGTCGCCGATGCTCAGCCGCGGGGTCAGTTCGATCCGCTCGTCGGCGTGGTCCAGGCCGGCCTCGGTGCAGCGGGCGATGATCTCGGCCGCCTTTCTGCCGATCTCGCGCCGGCAGGCATCCATCGTCGCGAGCTTCGGGTTCATGCCGTCAAGAAGTTCGATGCCGTTGAACCCCGCCAGCCCGACCTGGCCGGGCACCGCGATGCCATTGTCCAGGCAGTAAAGCAGCCCGCCCGCGGCGATCATGTCGTTCGAATAGTAGAGGAAATCGATATCCGGGGTGCGTTTCAGAACCGTCTCGGTCATCTCGCGCCCTTTCAGAAGGGCTGAACCGCCGGAATAGAACTCGTGATCGGCCATTTCGATGCCCGCCTTGGCCAGCGCGCCGGTAAAGCCTTCGAACCGTTTGCGCGCGCGGTGGTCCAGCGGCATCTTCGTGCCCAGAAAGGCAATGCGCTTGTACCCTGCCGCAGCGATCGCATTGGCCATTTCCTTGCCCGCGCGGCGGTGCGAAATGCCGACCACGGAATCGACCGGGGTGCCATCGGTATCCATGATCTCGACAATCGGGATGCCCGCGTTCTCCAGCATGGCGCGGGAGGCGTCGCTGTGTTCCAGCCCGGCGATGATCACGCCCGACGGCCGCCATGACAGCATTTCATACAAGACACGCTCTTCGCGTTCGGGGCGGTAATGGGTGATGCCCACCACCGGCTGCAGCGGGCTTTCCTCCAGCACCTCGGAAATGCCGGTCATGACCTCGGGGAACACCATGTTGGACATCGACGGAATGATCACCGCCACGAGGTTCACCCGTTGCGACGCCAGCGCGCCGGCGATCTTGTTGGGCACATAGCCCAGCCTTTTGGAGGCGGCCAGCACACGTTCCCGCGTGGCCTGGCTGACATCGCCGCGATTGCGAAGTACGCGGCTGACGGTCATCTCACTGACCCCCGACGCTTCCGAGACATCGCGAAGGGTCAGCGGGCGGCGTGGCCGGGGGGGAGGTGCGTCGTTCAATGGCGTGCCCTGTCGCTTGCAAACTCTGGTTCTAGTTAGCGGTAAAGGTGCCGATTGTCCAAGGGCCAAGCGCGGCGGGCGCACGGGTGAAACAGGCAGGGTTGAAACCGCGCCGCTTTCCGGCAACAACTACGCCACCGGCCCCGTAGCTCAGCAGGATAGAGCGACCGCCTCCTAAGCGGTAGGTCAGTGGTTCGAATCCACTCGGGGTCACCATTCCGCGCTATCCGTTCAGCAAGGCCCGGTGTTCGGCGATCAGGTCGCGCAGAAAACCGGCCACGGCGCGGACGCGCGGCACCGTTGCAAGATCGCGGTGGATCACCAGCCACATATCCTGCGTCATCCCGGTTTGCTCGCGCGCGCGGGTCAGCCCCGTGCCGCGCCCCAGAAAATCCGGCAGCACCGCGAGGCCAAGCCCGATACGCGCGGCCTGGGCCTGGGCCGAGAGCGTCGTGGTGGCCAGCACCGGCGGGCGGCCGGCCAGACGGGCAGTGATCCAGCGCGCGACGAGCAGGTTGGCGTGGCTTGCGTCCCACCCGATCAGCGGCACCTCTGCGCCACGGTCACTGGCGGCCACCAGATCGGGGCTGCCGTAAAGGCCATAGCCCACGCGTGCCAGCCGCTGCCGGGTGACATTGCCATGCACCGGCGCTTGCATCCGCAGCGCCAGGTCGGCCTCATGCCGGTTCAGATCGACCGAGGCGATATCGGTCGAGATGGCCAGCGACAGTTGCGGATGGCGGCCCAGAAGCCGGGGCAGGGCGGGCAGGATCAGGTTGGAGGCCAGTGTTTCGGCGGTTGCCAGCCGCACCTGGCCGGCCACCTGAGACCGGGCGCTGGCCCCGGCGCCAAAGGCATGGGCGGCGGTCTCCAGCGCCTCGGCACGGGGCACAAGCGCGGCGCCCTCGTCCGACAGCCGGTAGCCCGATTGATGGCGCAGGAAAAGCGGCACACCCAGCGCGGCCTCCAGCCGCTCGATCCGCCGCGCGACGGTGGCCAGCCCCAGATCCAGCGTTTCCGCCGCTCCGCGCAGGCTGCCGGCCCGCGCCACTGACAGAAAGACCCTGGCATCGTCCCAGTTCACCGTGCCGCCTCCTGTTCCGGTATCGGAAAACGGATTGCCGTTTTTGACTATAACGCCCCGATTGCGGGACACCTAGCTCTGCTGTGTTGCTTGAAAAGGAGGGTGCATGATGCAGACCCGCAATTTGACGAAAGACCTGACCGTTTCGGCCCTAGGGCTCGGCTGCATGGGTATGAGCGAATTCTACGGCGCCCGCGACGATGCGGAATCGCTGCGCGTGCTCGACCGGGCGCTGGAGCTTGGGATCACCTTCTACGATACGTCCGACATGTATGGCCCGCACCATAACGAAGAGCTGCTGGGCGGCTGGATCAAGGACAAGCGCGACCGGGTGGTGCTGGCGACCAAGTTCGGCGTCGTGCGCGACCCCGGCGCATATGGCCGCAGTGTGGATAACAGCCCGGCCTATGCCCGCAAGGCGCTGGAGGCGTCGCTGACCCGGCTCGGCACCGACCATATCGACCTTTACTATGTTCACCGGATCGAGGCCGACCGCCCGATCGAAGAGGTGATGGGCGCCCTGTCGGACTTCGTGGCCGAGGGCAAGATCCGCCATATCGGGCTGAGCGAGGCCAGCGTCGAAACCCTGCGCCGGGCCCATGCGGTGCATCCCGTGACCGCCCTCCAGACCGAATATTCCCTGTGGACGCGCGAGGTGGAGGCCGAAATCCTGCCGACCTGCCGCGAGCTTGGCATCGGGTTCGTGCCCTATTCGCCGCTGGGCCGCGGCTTTCTGACCGGGCGGTTCACCGGCGCGCAGGATTTCGAGGCGGGTGATTTCCGCGCTGCCCTGCCGCGCTTTGCGGGTGACAACCTGCAGGCCAACCTGGCCCTGGCCGACAAGGTGCGCGACGTGGCCCAAGATGCGGGCGCGACACCGGCGCAGGTGGCGCTGGCATGGCTGCTGGCGCAGGGCGACGATATCGTGCCGATCCCCGGCACCAAGCGGGTGAAATACCTTGAGGACAACGTGGGCGCCGTGGGCCTGACACTGAGCGACGCGCAGATGGCCGCACTGACCGAGGCATCGGGCAGCCTGCCCGTCATCGGCGCGCGGTATAGCGAAGAGGGGATGAAAGGGGTCAATGTCTGACCCTGTCCGGGCGCTGTCTCAGTAGCGCAGGAAGAACTGGCCGGCGCTTGGTTTGCGTTCGGCCAGCCCGTCCCGCTCGAAGATCGACATGACGTTGAGCAGCGTCCAGCCGTCCCGTGCGAGGCGGGTGCGGATCTCCGCCGCCGCGGCGGCGGTGCTGGCGCAGGCGGAATCGGGAAGCTCGATGACGCCGTAGTGAAGACGCAGCGGATTGTCCCGCTTGGCCTTGTAGTCGGCGAAACAGGCGGCCGAGGCCGGAACGGCCGAAAGCAAGGCCAGGCAAAGCGGGATTACGAAGCGGCTGTTCATGGGGGTGAGTGTGGCGATCCGGCGGGTGTTATTCAACAATCTTCCTGCGTCATGCCCCGGTTATCGGCCCGCCGGGGGGCCGCGCCCCGGCACCTGCCTGCCGAGCCGACGGTTTTCACTTGCGGCGGGTCCGGCGGCGGGCGATGTCGGGTCATGATCACCACTGCCCCTGATTTCAGCTTCGAACAGGCCGCGTTCGCGCGCGGTGCCCGCACCGTCATCGGCGTGGACGAGGTGGGCCGCGGCCCGCTCGCCGGTCCGGTGACCGCCGCCGCGGTGCGGCTCGATCCGGCGCGCATTCCCGCCGGGCTGAACGATTCCAAAAAGCTGGGCGCCCGACGCCGCGAAGCGATCTATGCCGAGCTGATCGAGGTTGCCGATGTGTCGGTCGCCCATGCCAGCGTGGAAGAGATCGACCGGATCAACATCCTTGCCGCGTCGCATCTTGCCATGTGCCGCGCCATCGCGGGGCTGCCGGCGCGGGCCGACCTTGCGCTGATCGACGGCAATCTTCTGCCAAAGGATCTGCCCTGCGCGGGCGAGGCGATCATCAAGGGCGATGCCCGTTCACTGTCGATTTCGGCGGCGTCGATTGCGGCCAAGATATGCCGTGACCGGATCATGGTGGATTTGGCGCAACAGCATCCGGGCTATGGCTGGGAGACGAACGCAGGATACGGCTCCAAAGCGCATATGGAGGCGCTGCGAAATCTTGGTGTGACCCCACACCATAGACGTTCCTTCAAGCCCGTCTACAATATCTTGTATCAAGACAAATCTGTAAGTGACTGATTCAAAAAAGAATTTGACGGCGAATCGCCTTTGACTCATCTTTGACCTCAACAAACACGACGCCCAAATCGGCGCGGCACAGAGGCAGAGATGAAGACGATGACCAAACAAAAGGGGGCGCCTGCGCTTCCGCTGAATCAGATTTTGGCCGGCGATTGCGTGGAGGTTATGAACAGCCTCCCGGAAAACTCCGTCGACCTGATCTTTGCCGACCCGCCCTATAACCTGCAGCTCAAGGGAGAGCTGCACCGCCCCGACAATTCGCGCGTCGATGCCGTGGATGACGCGTGGGATCAGTTCGCCTCGTTTCAGGCCTATGACAGGTTCACGCAGGAATGGCTGACCGCCGCGCGGCGCATCCTGAAACCGAATGGCGCGATCTGGGTGATCGGATCCTATCACAACATCTTCCGCGTCGGCGCGGCGTTGCAGAATGCCGGCTACTGGATCCTCAACGACGTTGTCTGGCGCAAGTCCAACCCGATGCCGAATTTCCGCGGCAAGCGCCTGACCAACGCGCATGAGACGATGATCTGGGCCAGCAAGGAAGAAGCCAGCAAATACACGTTCAACTACGAGGCGCTGAAGGCGCTGAACGAAGGTATCCAGATGCGCAGTGACTGGGTGCTGCCGATCTGCACCGGGCATGAGCGGCTGAAGGACGAAAACGGCGACAAGGCGCATCCGACGCAAAAGCCCGAAAGCCTGCTGCACCGGGTGATGGTCGCCTCGACCAACCCCGGCGATGTGGTGCTCGATCCGTTCTTCGGCACCGGCACCACCGGCGCGGTGGCCAAGAAGCTGGGCCGCGAGTTCATCGGGATCGAACGCGAAGAGGCCTATCGCGAGGTGGCCGAGAAACGCATCGCCAAGGTGCGCAAGTTCGACAGGGAATCGCTCGCCGTTACCACCTCCAAGCGGGCCGAGCCGCGGGTGCCGTTTGGCCAGCTGGTAGAGCGCGGGATGTTGCAGCCGGGCGAGGTTCTGACCTCGCCGCGCGGCAAGACGGCCAAGGTGCGCGCCGACGGCACGCTCGTGGCGCAGGATGTGAGGGGCTCGATCCATCAGGTCGGCGCCGCGCTGGAAGGCGCGCCCTCGTGCAACGGCTGGACCTACTGGTGCTTCAAGCGTGATGGCAAGGCGGTGCCGATCGATCTGCTGCGCCAGCAGATCCGCGCCGAAATGTCCGAGCGCCCGAACTGATTTCAACACACGGTTTACCGCCGGTGCCTGTGGCCTGACACCACGGCATCAACTTGCCCCGCCCTTCGGCGGGGCTTTTTTGCTCAACCGGGCGCGATGGCCGCCCAGCCCGCGGGGCTGCGGCGGAAGACATGTGTGGTGGCCGGCCGGAACTGCGGTGTTTCCCCCTCTGCCGTCATGCGCTGAATAACCGCCTCGTCGCCTTTCAGCGTCAGAATGGCGAAATCGTTGGGCTCGTCGCGCAGCCGCGTCGACAGGCCGGTGCCCACGTGAAGCTGCAACATCCGCCTCTGGTTGGTACGAGACACGAACGGCCCGGCGTTCCAGCTGTGCAGATGCCCGCTCAGCACGATATCCGCGCCGCAACCGGCCAACCTGTCGATCGCGCCCGAGGCGCCACGCATCAGTTTCTTGCGCGCGTCCGGCCCCTGTTCCAGCGGGTGATGCGCGACCAGAATGTTGATCGGGCCGGTCTCGGCAAAGGTCTGGCAGACCCGCGTGACCGCGCGGGGGCGGATCCGGCCGCGCTGCCCGCTGTAGGGGTTGACGGTATTCAGCCCGGCCACCCGCATTTGCGGATCGTTATGCTCCGGCTCCAACTGGTCGCCGATCCAGCGCCGGTAGCGGGCGAAGGGCGTGATCCAGCGCAAGAGGGGATTGTACAGCGGAATGTCATGGTTGCCCGGCACGATCAGGCTGGGTGCTTCGATCCTGTCGATGAAGGCGCGGGCCTGCTGAAACTGACTGTGCCGCGCGCGCTGGGTCAGATCGCCCGAGATCACCACCAGATGCGGCGCGGCATCGTTCACGGCCGTCAGCAGCGGATCCAGCAATTCAGGCCGCGTGCGCCCGAAATGCAGATCCGACATGTGGACGATCCGCCTCATGCGCCCCCGTCGCCGGCCGGGACGATCACGGTCAGCGCGTCGCGTCGCAGCTGGAAATGCAGCGGGGCGGTCATCACTTCCTTTTCGCCGTCGCGGGCGATCAGGTTCTTGCTGCGCCGGGTTTCGATCACGATGTCGCGGCCGCCGATCAGCTCCACATCGCGGCCCACCTGCATGCTGCGGTTGGCCAGCATCAGGGCATGGCGCACCAGCCCCAGGCGCCCGTGATCGGCGGCGACATAGAGGGCGAACCTGCCGTTGCGCACGTGGTCGGCGCCCTCCAGTTCGAATTGTTCAAGCTGATAGGCGCTGTTGGCGACAAAGGCCAAGGGAGAGCGCATCCGGCGCACCTCGCCATCCACGACGATGCGCATGGTCAGCGGGTTGGTGAAATTCACCAGCGCCACGATGACGGACCAATAAGCCGCGATCCGGCTGCGGCCCCAGCGGCGATAGACGCCCTCGCGCTGATCGAGGATCGCGGGATAGGCGCCAAGGCTGGCGTTGTTCAGAAAGGTTCTGCCGTTCACCTCGCCTACCGAAACGGGCGCGGTCTGCCCGCCGCGGATCACGGCCATCGCCTCGTCCGGGGCTTCGGGGATGCCCAGTCCGCGCGCGAAATAGTTGAACGTGCCCAGCGGCAGCACGCCCATCACATGATCCGTACCCTTCAGTTGCGAGGCGACGGCGCAGATGGTTCCGTCGCCGCCCGCGGCAACGATGGTGCCATATCCTTCGTCCATCGCCCGGCGCGTCTCTTCGACGATATCACTGCCTTCACCGATCTGTTTCAGGTTGCTGCGCCCCGGATGGTCGCGCAGCCATTCTTCAAGGCTTGCGCGGGTTTGCGCGCCATCCTCGGCCCCGGCGCCGGGGTTGAAGATCACGCACAGGTCGCGCCCTGCGGCGGCGTTTACGTCCGGCATATGTCTGACCGCCTGGTTGGGGCCCGGCTGTTCGAGCTGTTGCATCACGCAGGCCAAACGTGGCAGGGGCCGACTTGTTCCGGTAAAGATGCGTCAGGCCCCGCGCGGCTTCGGCGTGTCGCCCCTGTTATAGGGCGTCCAGTCGTCAATCTCGGGATAGAACTGCCTGCGCCAGGCGCGCACCCGCGGGTTCATTCGCCGCCGCCACAGGCGCGGGAACATCGCCATCGTCGCCATCGCCGGATAGCCGAACGGAAGCTGCGGTGCCGCGTCTTCGGCATAGGTCTGCAGCAGGGGAAAGCGCCGGTCGGGTTTGTAATGGTGGTCGGAATGGCGCTGAAGGTTGATCAAAAGCCAGTTCGACGCCCTGTGCGCCGCGTTCCACGAATGCCGGGGCAGGACGTGTTCGTATTTCCCGTCACCAAGGTATTTGCGGGTCAGCCCGTAATGTTCGATGTAATTCGTGAGTTCGAGCTGCCAGACCGCGGCCAGCGCCTGCCACAGAAACAACAGGGCGCCGACCCATCCGCCGACCGCCAGCGCCAGCAGCAGCGCGCCCGCCTGAAGCGCGCCGTAGCGCCAGAACGGGTTTGCGCGGTGCCAGCGTGGCAGCCCCTTGCGCGCCAGCATCTGCGTCTCGGCATGCCAGGCCGACCGGGGGCACTGCCGCAGTACGCGCAGAAAGAAGCGGTGGAATCCTTCGTTGTAGCGCGCTGTGACCGCATCGCGCGGGGTGCCGACGTGGCGGTGATGCACCAACAGGTGTTCCGAACGGAAGTGGCTGTAGAGAACCGAGGCGAGCAGCAGATCGGCCAGCCAGCGTTCAAGCCGGTTTTTCTGGTGCATCAGCTCATGCGCATAGACGATGCCGATGGTGCCCGACACCACCCCGACGCCGTAAAAGAGCCCGATGATCTCGAACGCCGAAAGGTGGCTGGTATGGGTCACCCACCAGATCATGCCATAGATCGTCAGCGCCTGGAGCGGGAACCAGATCAGGGTGATCAGCCGGTACCAGAACAGGGATGCGTCGGGTGTGCCGGTGTCGGCATTCTGCTGGTTCAGACCCGTGATCAGATCCAGCAGCGTGATCAGCGCCCAGGCGTAGAGCGGCGGCAAAAGAACGGCCCAGCCGCCGTAGGCCGCCCCTAGAACCACCAGCGGGAAAAGCAGAAGCGACAGCCAGAATGGCAGCGCGTTGCGCAGATCCGCGCTCCGGCGGGTGGGGGGCTCTGGTGTGTGGCCTGGCATGAAGTCGGGCCCCTATGCCGGAACCAGGGCGGGTTGCCCGAGGTCGAACGCCTTGCGCATCACCGTGGGCAGGCCAGAGGGGCGGAACTCCTGCGCCGGGATGAACCGGCCCCGGGCCGGGGCGGCATCCATCGGCAGATCGGCGACGCGCAGGGCAAGGCGCAGGTGGAAATGGGTGAAGGTGTGGCGCACCTCGGCGCCGGGGTCGCGCCAGTTTGCGGCCAGTGGCGGGGCCTCTTGCGCGGCATCGCCCCATTCGGCGCCGGGCCAGCCCAGCATCCCGCCCAGAAGCCCCTTGTCCGGGCGGCGTTCCAGCAGCCACGCGCCATCGGCACGGCGCCCCAGATAGGCGATGCCGTGGCGCGTGGGTTTCGGCTTTTTCGGCAATTTGCGGGGCAGGTCGGCCTGGGTGCCAAGGGCGCGGGCGCGGCAGGGCGCACGCAGCGGGCAGATGCCACAGGCGGGGGATTTCGGGGTGCAGATCGTCGCGCCCAGATCCATCACCGCCTGCGCGTGACAGCCGGGGCGGTCCGGCGGGGTCAGCCCTTCGGCCAGCGCGGTAAGTTCCGGCTTGGCGGCGGGCAGCGGGGTTTCCACCGCAAAGAGACGGGCCATCACCCGTTCGACATTGCCATCCACCACGGTGGCCTGTTCGCCGAAGGCGATCGCGGCGATGGCCGAGGCGGTATAGGGGCCGATGCCCGGAAGGTTCAGCAAGGCGGCGCGGGTTTCGGGAAACCGGCCGCCATGTTCCGCCACGACCACGCGGGCGCATTTCAGCAGGTTGCGGGCGCGGGCGTAATAGCCAAGCCCGGCCCATTCGGCCATCACGTCGCCGTCGTTGGCGGCGGCCAATGCGCCGACACCGGGCCAACGGGCGGTGAACCGGTGGAAATAGTCGCGCACGGCGGCCACGGTGGTTTGTTGCAGCATCACCTCCGACAACCACACGGCATAGGGATCGGGGCGGATGCCCGCCTTGCGCGCGGCGGGGCCGGTGCGCCAGGGCATCGCCCGCGCATGCGCATCATACCAGTCAAGCAGCGCCCGGCTTGGCCCTTCGTCACGCAATCTTTATCTCCTTCGCGCCGGGTTTTGGCTGGCTGCCGGGGCAGCGTGGAACTAGGATAAAGCACAGAAAAGGAAATGACAGGCAAGATGCGCGTCAAAGCCCAATCCGAACGCCCGCCCCGCCGCATGCGGGGCTTCGAAAGGACTTCGAGCCTGTTGGGAGAGCGTATTCGCAACGTTGGTGAAAAGCGCGGCTTTGCCGTGACCCGCCTTCTGACCCACTGGGCCGAGATTGTCGGCGAGGATACCGCCCGCGCGGCCCGCCCGGTGAAGGTGCATTACGGGCGTCAGGGGTTCGGCGCGACTCTGACCATCCTGACCACCGGCGCGAACGCGCCGATGCTGGAGATGCAGAAAGAGCAGATCCGCCAGAAGGTGAACGCCTGCTACGGCTATTCCGCGATTTCGCGGATCCGCCTGACCCAGACCGCGCCCATCGGCTTTGCCGAAGGGCAGGCGCAATTCGCGCCGGCCCCGGCACAGCCCCGCGCCATCGACCCTGAAACCCGGGCGCGCGCCGCGCAGTTTTCCGGCGACGTCGCCGACGACGGCCTGCGCAGCGCCCTGGAGGCATTGGCCCGGAACGTCTTGTCCCGGCAAAAACGGTAAGGAGCCCGTATTGATGAACCGCAGAACCGCCCTGACTCTGGGAACCGCCGCGCTCGTGATGGGCCGCGGCACCTGGCTTTCCGCGCAGGAGAATGCGGCCATGGCCGGCGATGGCAACGCCCCCGTGATCGCGGATATGACCCTGGGGGCCGAGGACGCGCCCGTAACGGTGATCGAATATGCCTCGTTCACCTGCCCGCATTGCGCGACGTTCCACGAGAATGTTCTGTCACGCTTCAAGGCGGATTACGTGGATACCGGCAAGGTACGGTTCATCTACCGCGAGGTTTACTTCGATCGGCCTGGTCTCTGGGCGGCAATGGTCGCGCGCTGTGGCGGAGAGATGCGGTATTTCGGCATCGTTGATATGCTGTACGAAAAACAGCGCGAGTGGATCGGCGATGGCACACCGGCAGAGATCGCCCAGAACCTCAAGAAGATCGGCCGCACGGCCGGGCTGAGCGACGAACAGCTCGATGCCTGTTTTGCCGATGCCGAAACGGCGCAGGCCATGGTGGCGCATTACGAAGAGGTCATGAAGGAACATGACATCTCGGGCACGCCGACACTGGTGATCGACGGCAAGGTGCATTCCAACATGAACTACAAGGATCTGCGCGAGATCGTCGACGCTCGGCTGGTCGACTGATCCGCCGATGCCCGGACCATGCGCGCCGCGCCCGGTTCAGCCGGGGGCGAGGCCCAGCTGATCCAGCGCGCGGTCCAGCGCCGAGGGGTCGCTCAGCGTCAGCCGCACCGGCACCGTAAGCACCTTGCGCCGGAAATCCGCAGGCAGGCGCACCGCGTCCTTCTCGGTGGTGACAAGCTGCGCGCCAAGGGCCGCTGCCTCCAGCTCCAGCCGTTTCATCAGGGCTTCGGTCAGGGGCTGATGGTCGCCCAGCGCCTCGGCCCGGATCAGCCGCGCGCCGAGGCCGCGCATGGTGGCAAAGAACTTTTCCGGGTGGCCGATCCCGGCGAAGGCAAGCACCGGCTGGCCGGCCCAGTCCATGCCGGTGGGCAGCGGCTCCAGCGCGCCGGTCAGATGCGGCAGGTCAATCCCGCCGCCCCATTCCGCGGCGAACCGGCGCTGTGCGCCGTTCGGGCCGATCGACAGCAGCAGATCGGCGCGGGCAAGGCCGGTGCTCACCGGCTCGCGCAGGGGGCCTGCGGGGATGACCCGGCCGTTGCCGAACCCCCGGGCGGCATCCACTACAACGATCGAAAGATCCCTGGCGACAGAGGGGTTCTGAAACCCGTCGTCCAGCACGATCACATCCGCGCCTGCCGCCTCGGCCGCGCGCACCCCGGCGGCGCGGTCGCGGGCCACCCATGTCGGGGCGAAGGCGGCCAGAAGCAGCGGTTCGTCGCCCACATCCGCCGCGCCATGCCGCCGCTCGACCACACGCACCGGCCCTTCCAGCCGCCCGCCATACCCGCGCGACACGACATGCGGGGCAAGCCCGCGCTCGGCCAGGCGGGCAATCAGCGCGATTGCGGTGGGTGTCTTGCCGGTGCCGCCGGCATTGATATTGCCGATGCAGATCACGGGTACTGCGGCGCGGTAGGGCATGCCCTGCCGCAGGCGCCGGGCCGTCGCGGCCGCGTAGACCGCGCCGAGCGGGGCCAGAAGCCGGGCGCGGACGCCCGGCGTGCCGGGCGGGCGAAACCAGAATCCGGGCGCGCGCATCAGCCTGCCGCCCTGTCGTCCAGCGCCGCGATGATGCGCTCCACGATCCGGCGGGTCGTGTCTGCCCCGGCGGTCGAAACTTCCCAGGCCTTGATCGCCAGTGCGGCGGCGGCCTCGGGCGCGATCAGCCGCTCGACCGCCCCGGCCAGCGCGGCGTCGTCGTTGACCGTCCGCGTCGCGCCGGATGTGTCGAGCCGTTCGTAGTACTCTGAAAAAGGCCCGGTCTGCGGGCCGTGCAGGATGGCCGAGCCAAGCGCGGCGGCGGCGGCGGGATCGACCAGCGCCGCAGGATCCGCGCGGGCAAGCGTGCCGCCCAGAAAGGCAACCGGCGACAGGCGATACCACAGGCCGGCCTCGCCCTCGGTATCGGCGACGTAGATCTGGGTTTCCTCCTCGGGCTCTTCATCGGCAGAGCGCAGGGCGACGCACCAGCCCGTATCGCGCAGGCGTGCGGCCAGAAAGGGGCCGCGCGCCGGATTGTCGGGCACCAGGATCAGCAGCAATCGATGGGTGGACCGGGCCGCCGTGGCATGGGCGGCCACGATGATCGCATCTTCCGCCGCGGTTATGCCCGCCGCCAGCCATGTCGGGCGGCCGGTCAGCAGCCGCGCCAGGTTTTCCCGCTCGGTTTCGTTGCAGCCGGGCACCGGCGGCTCCTGGTGAAGCGGGCCGGTCAGCAGGATGCGGTCGGCGGGCACGCCGGCCTTGCGGAGCCGGGCTTCGTGCTCCCTGTCGGTCACCAGGATCGTCCGGAACCGCCGCAGCGTGCGGCGCGGTATCCGGCGGGGCAGGGTGTCGCACAGCACGAACAGCGGCAACTGGCGCTCCGCCGCCTCGGCAACCAGCGTGCCGGCCATGGCCGAGGCCGCCAACAGGCCAAGATCGGGCCGCCACGTATCGAGAAACGCCCGCACCTGCGCGGCGCGATCACCGCCCAGATCGGCGACAAGGATATCGGCGCCGGCCAGATCGGGGCAATCGGGGGCGATGCCGGTGACCACGACGCTGATCGTGTCATCCTCTTCGCTGAGCGCCTGAACCAGAACCGATACCGCGCGGGCAGAACCCGCGCCCGCCGCGTGGATCCAGACAAGATCGCCGGAAGGCCGTAATCTTTCAGAGGGGTCGGGGCCGTCCGCAGGCGCCGGGGCCGCGGCACCGCGCAGCCGGGGAAGGAACGACGACCACCTCATCGCGCGCTGGCTCAGGCCTCAAGCTCTTCGGTCGGGCTGGCCTCGGTCTCTTCGTCGCGCAGGCGGTGCAGATGGGCGATGAAATAGCGCATGTGGGCATTGTCCACGGTGCGATGCGCTTCGGCCTTCCAGGCCTCGAAGGCGCTGGCGTAATCGGGATAGATGCCGACGATATGAATGTCATCGACATCCTTGAAGGCGGTTTTGGTGGGGTCCACCAATTCGCCGCCGAAAACAAGGTGCAGGCGCTGGGTCATGTCGCTCTCCGCTTCCTGTGCGCTGGGTCGTGGGTAAACTAGACGATGCCGCGTGGCGGCGAAAGGGGGCGGTTCGGGGCCCGGCCCCGCTCAGGTCAGCCGCGCGAGCATCTCGCCATGCAGGGCCGGGCCGGCGGCAACGACACCGCGCGACACCGGATGCGCGGTATTGAAGTCGATCGCGCTGCCCAGACGGTCGGTCACGATGGCGCCCGCCTCTGACAGGATCAGCGCGCCGGCGGCGATGTCCCAGTGCCAGCTGTCACGGATCGTCAGCATCGCGTCGAACCGCCCTTCGGCCACGAGGCACAGCCGGTAGGCCAGCGACGGGCGCAGATGGCGGTGGATCTGCGGCGCGTGGCCCCGCCAGTATTTCGGCTGCATCGCCGCCCCGGCGACCAGAAGCTCGGCACCGTCCAGCCCGCTGCGGCTGCCGCTGCGGATCGGCGTGCCGTTCAACGCCGCGCCGCCGCCCAGCGAGGCGGTGTATAGCTTGTCGCGCAGCGGCAGGAAGACGACACCGGCGACGACGCGCCCCTCTTCGGCCACGGCAAGCGAATGCGCGAAGGTGCGGTCGCTGTTCAGAAAGGCGCGGGTGCCGTCCAGCGGGTCGACGATGAAGGTGCGCCGGGCCGACAGGCGGGCCGTGCCATCCTCGGTTTCCTCGGACAGCCAGCCGTAATCGGGCCGGGCGGCGGTGAGCGTATCGCGCAGCATGTTGTCGATGGCATAGTCGGCCTCGCTGACCGGGCCTTGATGGTCGTCCTTGGTCCAGGTTCGGGGGCTTTGGCGCCAGAAGCGCGCGGCGACGTGACCGGCCGCATGGGCGGCGTCGATCAGCAGGGCAAGGTCACTCTCCGGCAAGCGTCAGCCCTTCGACAAGAAGGCTGGGCACCTGGCGCGACAGGTGCGGGCGGGCATCATTGGCGGGGATGATGGTTTTCAGCATATCCCGAAGGTTGCCCGCGATGGTGCATTCGTTGACCGGATAGGCGATCTGGCCGTTTTCGACCCAGAAGCCGGCGGCCCCGCGCGAATAGTCGCCGGTGGTCGGGTTGATCGAACTGCCGATCATCGAGGTGACAAGCAGGCCGGTGCCCATGTCGGCCAGAAGCTGCTCACGGCTTTTGCCGCCCTGGGTCAGCGCCACGTTGGTGGCAGAGGGCGACGGCGGCGCAGACGTGCCGCGCGCGGCATTGGCGCTGCTTTCCAGCCCCAGCTTGCGCGCGGTGGCAAGATCCAGGATCCAGTGTTGCAGGATGCCGTTCTCGACGATGGCATTGCGCCTGGTCGGCAGGCCTTCTGCATCGAACGGGCGCGAGCCGGCGATGCGCGGGCGATGCGGATCTTCGATCAGCGACAGGCCGGCGGGCAGCACCTGCTCGCCCATCGCATCGCGCAGCCACGAGGCGCCGCGCGCGATGGCGTTCCCGTTGATCGCGCCCAGCAGGTGGCCGATCAGCGATACGGCGATACGCTCGTCGAACAGCACCGGAAAGGCACCGGTTTTGGGCTTGCGCGCCCCGGCGCGGGCCACGGTGCGCTCGGCGGCGATGCGGCCGATTTCGGCGGCATCGGGCAGGTCGGCCTGAAAGATGCGCATTTCGCCGTTATAGTCACGTTCCATCGCGCTGCCGGTGCCGGTGCCGGTGATGGCGACGCAGGACAGCGCCCGGTCGGTGCGGGCATAGCCGCCCGCGAAGCCGTTGGTCGCGGCCAGATGGATGTGGCGGCGGCCATACCCGGCCGAGGCCGATTGCACCTGAGAGATTCCCGGCACGGCCAGCGCCGCCGCTTCGGCCCGGCGGGCGTCTTCTTCCAGCGTGCCGGGGGCGGGTTCCGGTGCGGGGTCGGCCAGTTCCAGCGCGGTGATATCCCATGCGGTGGCCAGCTGCGACGGATCGGCCAGGCCGATGGTCGGATCTTCGGGGGCTTCGCGCGCCATCGCCACGGCGCGGGCGGCCATTTCCGCCATGGTTTCGGGCCGGGTGTCAGAGGCCGACACACAGGCCTGACGCTGCCCCACCATCACCCGCAGCCCGATATCGGTCCCTTCGGAGCGTTCGGCCTGCTCCAGCCGGCCCTGCCGCACGTCGATCGACAGCGATCTGCCTTCAACCGCGATGGCATCGGCGGCATCGGCGCCGGCGCGTTTCGCGGCCTCCAGAAGCTGGGCGGTAAGCGGGGCAAGGGTTTCGGGCATGAAATTGGCGTTCCGGTTCTGCTTGTGATCCGTTGGAGGTAATGCGCACGAACGCCCGGCGCAAGCAAACACGGGGCGTTTTGGCCGTGCGGGGCGGTGCCTGCCTCAGCGCAGGGGCTGGCCGTTGGCCAGTATTCCGCCATCCGGCGTCAGTTCGATGTCCGACACCAGCGTATCCTCACCGGGCAGCGGAGTGGCGAAAATGCCAAGCATCATGCGATAACCCATTACCTGTTCCTCGGGCACCAGGCCGATCTGAACCAGCGCATCCATCAGCGCATCGGCACCCGACAGGCGCAGGCTGACGTTGCCCTGCGGTACGGGCAGCGGGCTGAACGGGCCGCGGCCCGCATTGTCGAAGGTGAACGCGCCGCGCCCGGTTAGCGCGGCGCCGGCGGCCGAGACTTCCAGCTCGTTGATGGTCAGGCTTTCGATCTCGGCGGGCAGATCCTCGGCGCTTTCGACAGCCCGGGGATCAAGGATGTCGATCAGCCAGCGGGCCTTGCCCGACAGATCAATCACAAGGTTGGCCGGGGTGCGGGGCAGCAGGCTGTCGGGGTCGAACAGCGCCCAGACCTTTTCGTCGATCTCGATCCCGTTGAGCGCGGTCAGCAGGCGGAAATCGGCGGGCTCTTCGGTCGGGGTGACTGGCATGGTCAGGTTGAAGGCACTTTCGTCGATCCGGGCGCCGATCTCGGGCACGGGAAGCTGCGCGCTCAACACGATCAGGTCGGTGCTGCTCTGCGTGCCGCTGTACGACAGGTGGTCGCCGATCATGGAAACCTGCAGGGTGCCGCCGGCCGCGCTGCCGATGACCTGCAGGGGCCCGTCGGGGCCATCCAGGCTTTGCGCATAGGTCGTGGCGCCATAGCGGAACTCTCCGTCGGTGCCAAAGCCCGCGCGCAGCAGGGCGCCCATGTCTTCAGACAGCGGGGTGTCCTCGGGCAGCGTGGCGCGGGACTGGCCCTGCAGATCCTGCATGCGCGCGGACAGGGTGACTTTGCTGTCGCTGGCGGGATCGGTGCCGTTCAGGCTCAGCGCCGCGTTTTCGGCGCTGATCTGCGACGTAAAACTGATCAGCGGGCCTTCGCCGACAAGATACTGGCCGGCCAGCCCCCCCAGGGTAAGGCTGAGGCCGAAATCCGCCGGCCTGTCTTCGGCGGCCATGTCCATATCGCGCATGTCGAAAGACAGCGTGTCAGCGGTGAAATCATAGGTGGTCTCGGCACCGGTGCGGCTGACGATGGTCGTCATGCCGGATTGGGCCATGGTCAGCGCCGCCTCGAACAGGCGCTGCCCGTCGGCGCCACCCGAATAGGTGAACCGGCTTTCCGGCGGAAGTGTGATCGCGACGGTGCCGTCGCCGCGCTCTGTCAGGGTGATGTCGCCGATTTTGCCCTGAAGCTGCGCCTCGGGCATGTCCATCGTGATCGTAACGCCCCGCACCGTCATCACATTGCCTGCCATCGTCGGCGTGCCGGTGATGGTTTCGCCGAAGCTCTGCCCGAGGGCGCCGATGCTCTCCCATGCTTCCGCGGCGGTGATATCGGCCATGGCGCCGGATGCCGAAAAGGCGGCGGCCAGCAGGGCCGCGGCAAAGGCGGGTTTGCGGTGAGTCATGGCGCGGCCTTCCGATGCGTTCGTTGGCCGGAGCTTCGGCTTTCGAATGGGAAGGGTCAAGGGCAGGATGGCGCTGGGAATCACCTTGTCGCGCGGGTTACGGTCTGGGCGACCGAAAGGATGAATACCATGGCGGATATGAATGGAAAGAGCGTGCTGATCACCGGGGCCAGCCGCGGGATCGGGGCATCGGCGGCGCGGGTGTTCGCGGCGGCGGGGGCGCAGGTGGCGCTTGTTGCGCGCAGCGGCGCGGCGCTGGATCAACTGGCGGCCGAGATCGGGCCGGCGGCCCTGGCGATTTCCTGCGACGTCAGCCGCTACGGCGATGTCGAACAGGCGGTGCGGACGGCGGTGGACCGGTTCGGCGGGCTGGACGTTCTGATCAACAATGCCGGCGTGATAGAGCCGATCGCGCCGATGCTGGAGGTTGATCCCGCAGCCTGGGGCCAGGTGATCGACATAAACCTGAAGGGCGTGTTCCACGGGATGCGCGCGGCGGTTCCGGTGATGGTGGCCGCGGGCGGCGGTACGGTGCTGACGATCAGTTCGGGCGCGGCGCATAGTGCGCTGGAAGGGTGGAGCCATTACTGCACGTCAAAGGCCGGTGACGCGATGCTGACCATGTGCCTGGATAAAGAGACGCGCGGCAAGGGCATTCGCGCCATGGGCCTGTCGCCCGGCACGGTGGCCACCCGGATGCAGCGCGAGATCAAGGCCAGCGGGCTGAACCCTGTCAGCGCGCTGGACTGGTCGGATCATATTCCGCCGGACTGGCCCGCCAAGGCGCTGTTGTGGATGTGTTCGGCGGATGCCGATGAGTTTGTCGGCCAGGAGATTTCGCTGCGTGATCCGGCGATCCGCGCGCGCGTCGGGGTTGGTCAGTGATCGGGCTGGAGCAGACGGCGGCCCGCTGGACCGTCACGCTGAACCGGCCCGCGAAGGCGAATTCGCTGACGCGCGCGATGCTGGACGAGCTGGAGGCGATCTTCGCCGATGCCGCGCAGTCGGATGTGCGGGTGCTGGTGCTGACGGGGGCTGGCAAGGTCTTTTCCGCCGGGGCCGATCTGGACGAGGCCAGGGCCGGGCTGGCCACCGATGGCGTGTGGGAGCGGGTATCGGGGCGGCTCGCCGGATTGAACTGTCTGACTGTGGCGGCGCTGAACGGCACGCTGGCGGGGGGTGCGTTCGGCATGGCGCTGGCCTGTGACATGCGGATTGCGGTGCCCGGCGCGAAATTCTTCTACCCTGTGATGCAGTTGGGCTATCTGCCGCAGCCGTCCGATCCGGGCCGCCTCGTGGCGCTGGTGGGTCCGGCGCGGGCCAAGATGATCCTGCTAGGCGCGGCGAAGCTGACGGCGGAAGAGGCTTTTGCCTTCGGCCTGATCGACAGGATCGTTCCGGGCGCCGATCTGCCCGACGCGGTGGATGCGCTTGTCGCCGCCGCCGAGACCGGCGATGCCGGGGTGCGCGTGGCGATCAAGGGCATGTGCCGCACGGATGGCTGAGGCGGTGGATGCGCTGGTGATCGGCGGCGGGCCGGCGGGGCTCATGGCGGCCGATGCCCTGGCGCAGGCCGGGCGGCGCGTCGTGGTGGCCGAGGGCAAGCCATCGGCCGGGCGCAAGTTCCTGATGGCGGGCAAGTCGGGGCTGAACCTGACGAAGGACGAACCGTTCGATACCTTCCTTGCGGCCTTTGGCGAGGCTGCTGAACCGTTGCGGCCGATGCTGGAAGCGTTTGATATGAACGACGTTCAGGTTTGGGCGCGCGGGTTGGGGCAGGAGGTGTTCACCGGAAGCTCCGGCCGGGTGTTTCCGGTGGCGATGAAAGCCTCGCCGCTGTTGCGCGCCTGGTTGGGGCGGCTGGCGGGTATGGGGGTCGAGCTTCGCACCCGCTGGCGCTGGACCGGATGGGAGGGGGCGGATTTTCTGTTCGACACGCCGCAGGGCGCGGCGCGGATCGCGCCCGGGGTCACGGTTCTGGCGCTTGGCGGGGCAAGCTGGGCGCGGCTGGGCGCCGACGGGGCCTGGGCCGGGCTGCTGGCAGAGCGCGGCTTTGCCGTGGCGCCGTTCAAGCCGGCGAACATGGGCCTGGCGGTGGAGTGGTCGGCACCGATGGCGCGGCAGTTCGGCCGCCCGGTGAAGGGCACGGCGCTGATGGCCGGGGATGAGGTGGCGCGCGGTGAATATGTGATTTCGCGGCGCGGGCTGGAAGGCGGCGGCGTCTATGCCATCTCGCGCGCGGTGCGCGAAGGCGCGGCGCTGTGGATTGATCTGATGCCGGATCGCAGCATAAGCCAGATTGCCGAACGGCTGGCCCGGCCACGCGGAAAGACAAGCCTTTCCAACCATTTGCGCAAGGCGTTGCAGCTTGATCCGGCGCGGCTGGCGCTGTTGATGGAATTCGGGCGGCCCCTGCCCGAGGGCGCGGCGCTGGCGCGGCTGATCAAGGCGCTGCCGGTGCGCCATGCCGGGCCGCGCCCGCTGGACGAGGCGATTTCGACCGCGGGCGGGGTGATGTGGCGCGCGCTGGACGCGGGGTTGATGCTGCGCGATCTGCCGGGCGTGTTCTGCGCCGGCGAGATGCTCGACTGGGAGGCGCCGACCGGCGGCTATCTTCTGACCGGCTGTCTGGCGACGGGTCTCTGGGCCGGGCGGGCGGCGGCGGAATGGGGCCGCTAGCCCGCGAGGCTCTGCATTGCCTCGGCCACGAGGCGGAATGATTTCAGCCGCGCGGCATGGTCGTGGATCTGGCCGGTGATGATGATCTCGTCGGGGGCGAGGCGTTCGATAAATCCGGCAAGCGCTGCACGCACCGTATCTGGCGCGCCGGTGGCCGAGATCGAAAGCGCCCGGTCGACCGAGGCGGCGGTGCCGGGATCGAGCACATCGTGAATGTTGTTCACGGGCCGGGCCAGCGCGGCGGGGCGTCCAAGCCGCAGGTTGGCAAAGGTTTGCTGTATCGAGGTTTTCAGGCGCACGCCCTCGGCATCGGTGTCGGCAGCGAAGGCGTTGATGGCCATCATCGCATAGGGCGCATCCAGATGCGGCGAGGGGCGGAAGCTGCGGCGGTAAACCTCGAACGCCTGTTCCAGCGCGTCGGGCGAGAAATGCGAGGCAAAGGCATAGGGCAGGCCGAAATGGGCGGCAAGCTGCGCGCCGTAGAGGCTTGAACCCAGTATCCACACGGGGACATGGGTGCCGGTGCCCGGAATGGCCCGGACATGCGCCTTGGGGTCGGCCTCGCCGAAATAGCCGATCAGCTCCTGCACGTCCTGGGGGAAAGTGTCACCGGCCTGCATGCCACGCCGCAGGGCGCGGGCCGTGGCACCGTCGGTGCCTGGCGCGCGGCCCAGGCCAAGGTCGATCCGGCCGGGATAAAGCGTGGCCAGGGTGCCGAACTGTTCGGCCACCACCAGCGGCGCGTGATTGGGCAGCATGATGCCCCCCGCGCCGACACGGATGGATTGCGTCGCCCCGGCCACATGGCCGATCAGCACGGCGGTGGCGGCGCTGGCGATGCCGGGCATGTTGTGATGTTCGGCCATCCAGTGGCGCTGATAGCCCCAGGTTTCGGCATGCCTGGCCAAATCGACGGTGTTGCGCAGCGCGTCGACGGCGGTGAAGCCTTCCGGGATCGGGGCGAGGTCCAGCAGGGAATAGGGTGTCATGGGTGGGTATCCTTGTTCACTCTGCCTTATGTGGGGCGGATCGGGCGCGGGAAAAGCCTTAGCGCGCGCCAAGCATCGCAAGGCGGATCAGCGCGCGCTCCATCAGGGCCATCGCGGGCGCCCGCTGGGCCGATCGCAGTTGCAGATCAGTGTCGATCAGGATGCCGATGGCCTGTTCCAGCCGGTGCACGCCCCATTTGGAGGCTTGCCGCACCATCCGGTCGCGGCGCGGCCCGAATACGGGTGGGCGCACACGGGCGATGCCCGCGCCGGCGCCGCCCGGATCGCAGGCGGCGGCATGCAGGGTGCGGAAGTGCCGGGTGGCGCCGATGCACAGGCCGACCGGCTGCACCCCCTGGCTTTCGAGCTTGCGCATCACGGGGCCGATTTCGCCGCTGCGGGCCTCGGCCACGATGTTCAGCACATCATCCAGCGCGGCCTCGGTCGAGCTGGGGGCGCAGGCGGCCACATCGTCGGAGGTGACGGGGCTGTCATCGCCATATTTGTAGAGCGAGAGCTTTTCCAGCGTCTGCCGGAAATCGCCGGGGTCGAGCATCCGCGACAGGGCGGTCAGGTCGATCATCGCATCGCGGTCGGGTTTCAGGCCGGCGCGGGCCAGCTCTGCCTCGATCTCTTCGCGGCTGGGCGGTTCGTCGTAGATGCCGACGGCGAAGGCGTTGTTATGCGCCTCGAACGCCTTGCGCAGGGCCGAGCGGGCGTTGAGCTGTTTGGCGGTGACAATAAGCTGCGCGTCGCCCTCGCGCCAGTCAGCAAGGGCGGCGCCGATGGTGCCGGCCAGCCCGTCGGCCGCATCCTCGACAAAGGCGACGCGGGGGCCGGGGAAAAATCCCTGCGCCTTCATCGCGTCAGACAGAAGCGCGGGGTCTGAACGTAGTTCAGATGCGGCGATGCGGGTCAGGCGCATTTCGGCCTCGCCCTCGGGTCCGATCAGGCCGGCGATCACCTCTTGCCGTTTCAGCGCCACCCGCATCGCGTCGGCGCCGAAGATCAGCACGCCGGTGCGGTGCGGCTCCGGTTTGGCGAAATAGCGCGCGGCGTCGCGGCCCGAGAGTTTCATACGCCCCAGTTCCCCGAGCTGGCGATCAGGCGGGTGACCATCTGATCGGCAAGGATGATCATCAGCCGGTCATAGGCGTCACGCTCGGCTGTCTGGGTGGCGACGGGGGTGCCCGAGGCGGAATAGCCGGTAAAGCTGTTGACCGAACCGGTATAAACGGTTTCGCCGGTGGCAATCTCTGTCAGGGTGAAATCCACCTTCCCGGTGATGTTGTAGCGGGTGATTTCCTGGGCGGGGGTGATGGCCAGCCGTACCGATTCAGTCGTCAGCGTATAGTCGAGCATATAGCGGGGGGTGACAGGGCGGCGCAGCCGCTCTTCCAGCCGGCCGACAAGGTTATAGCTGTGGCGGTCCGTCGGGTCGGCCACGCGGATGCTGTTTTTCAGCCGTTCGGCGGGGCCGCCGGTGCCATAGGCGGGCTCGAACCCGCATCCGGCCAGCGGCAGGGCGGCCAGTAACAGCAGAAACGCGCGGCGGTCAGATGACGACATTGATGATGCGGCCCGGCACGACGATGAGCTTTTTCGGCGCGCCACCGTTCAGCGCCCTGATCACAGCATCATGGGCCAGCGCCAGCTTTTCAACCTCTTCCTTCGACATGTCCTTCGGAACGGAGATTTCAGCGCGTCGTTTGCCGTTGATCTGTATCGGCATGATCACCGTGTCCTCGACCAGCATCGCCGGGTCGGCCTGCGGCCAGGGCGCGGCCGCCACCAGCCCTTCGCCGCCCAGCAGGGCCCAGATCTCTTCGGCCAGATGCGGGGTCATGGGCGACATGAGCTGCGCCAGGGTGCGCATCGCCTCGCGCCGGGCGTCGGCCCCGGCCTTGGATTTCTGCAGCGTGTTGGTGAAGGCATAGAGCTTGGCCACCGAGGTGTTGAAGCCGAAGCTTTCGATGCCCATCGTCACGTCGTGGATGGCCTTGTGCATGGCGCGCAGCAGATCGTCATCGCCTGTGCCGGGGCCTTCGGCGCCGGCGATATCGGTGGCGATGCGCCACACGCGTGAAAGATGCTTGAACGCGGCCTCGGCGCCGGCGGCTGTCCATTCCACATCGCGTTCGGGCGGGCTGTCGGACAGGACGAACCAGCGGGCGGTGTCGGCACCGTAGGCCTGAACGATGTTCACCGGATCGACCACGTTCTTCTTGGACTTCGACATCTTGGCAGAGGGGATCACCTCCACCGCTTCGCCGGTGGCGCCGAGGCGGGCGCCGCTTTCTGTCCATTCGATATGCTCGGGCAGGTGATAGACCGGGCGATCGCGCTCATCGCGGGTGACATAGATCTCATGCGTGACCATGCCCTGCGTGAAGAGCGCATCGAACGGTTCCACCGCCTTTTGCGGCAGGTGGCCGCAGATCTGCATCGCACGGGCGAAGAACCGCGAATAGAGCAGGTGCAGGATCGCATGTTCGACGCCGCCGATATACTGATCGACGTTCATCCAGTATTCGGCATCCGCGGCGTTGGTCGGCGTCGCCGCCCCCGGAGAGGTGAAGCGCGCATAGTACCAGGACGAATCGACGAACGTATCCATCGTGTCGGTCTCGCGCTGTGCGGGCTTGCCGCAGGCGGGGCAGGCACAGTCGCGCCAGGTGGGGTGCCGGTCCAGCGGATTGCCGGGCTTGTCGAAGCTGACATCCTTGGGCAGTTCGACCGGCAGGTTTTCTTTCTTCTCGGGCACCACGCCGCAATCGTCGCAATGGATCACCGGAATCGGGCAGCCCCAGTAGCGCTGGCGGCTCAGCCCCCAGTCGCGCAGGCGGAACTTGGTGACGCCGTGGCCCACGCCGTTTTCCTCGCAAAAGCGGATCGCGGCGGCGATGGCCTCTTCGCCGGTGGCGGTCTCATCCCATGCGAAAGACCTCAGCCAGCGGACCTTTTCGGTCTTGGGCGGGGTGAAGGCGGTGTTTTCCACCGGCGCGCCGTTTTCCAGCGCCACGAACGTGTCGGTGACGGGCAGGTCGTATTTGCGGGCGAAATCCAGATCGCGCTGATCATGCGCGGGGCAGCCGAAAATGGCGCCGGTGCCGTAATCCATCAGGATGAAATTGGCGATATAGACCGGCAGTTCCCATCCCGTGTCGAACGGGTGGCGCACGGTCAGGCCGGTGTCGACGCCCTTTTTCTCGGCCTTTTCCATCTCTTCTTCGCTGGTGCCCATCTTGCGGCATTCGGCGTTGAACGCGGCGATTTCGGCGCTGTCCCGTTCCAGCGCCTTTGCCAGCGGATGATCGGGCGAGATGCCCACGAACGACGCCCCCATCAGCGTGTCGGGGCGGGTGGTGTAAACCTCGATCCGGTCGAAACCATCAGGCGCGTCGACAGTGGAAAAGGCGAACTGCAGCCCGCGCGACTTTCCGATCCAGTTGCGCTGCATCAGCTTGACCTTGTCGGGCCAGTTATCCAGCCCGTCCAGCGCGTCGAGCAGCTCTTCGGAGAAATCGGAGATCTTGAAGAACCACTGCGTCAGCTCGCGCCGCTCCACCGGTGCGCCAGAGCGCCAGCCCTTGCCATCCTCGACCTGCTCGTTGGCCAGAACGGTCATGTCCACCGGATCCCAGTTGACCACCGCGTTCTTGCGATAGACCAGGCCCTTTTCCATGAAGTCGATGAACATCGCCTGCTGCTGGCCGTAATATTCCGGATCACAGGTGGCAAACTCGCGGCTCCAGTCCAGCGACAGGCCCAGCGAGCGGAACTGCGCCTTCATGTTGTCGATATTGGCATAGGTCCAGTCGCCGGGATGCACCTTGCGTTCCATCGCGGCATTCTCGGCCGGCAGGCCGAACGCATCCCAGCCCATCGGGTGCAGAACACTGAACCCCTGCGATGCCTTGTAGCGCGCCACCACATCGCCCATCGTGTAGTTGCGCACATGCCCCATGTGCAGGTTGCCCGACGGGTAGGGGAACATCTCGAGCACATAGTATTTGGGGCGGGTTTCATCGCGGGTCGCGGTGAAGGTGCCGGCCTTTTCCCAGGCGGATTGCCATTTCGGTTCGATCTCACCGGGTGCAAAACGGGACATGTTCATGGTCCTTGTCAGTCAAACGCCGGGCGCGATGGCGGCCCGGCGTGGTGATAATGGCGGCGCGGGAGATCGTCCAGCACGGTTCTGGTCAGAGATTGCCGTCACGGATGCGCAATTGCCGGGCGCGGGTCAGAATCGCGTCTTCGACCGCGCGCGATGTGGCCGCGCTGACCGGGCCGTTGCGGGTGGCCAGCGCCACTTTCAGCGCGCGCGCGTCAAGCGCGGGGTCCTGAACATAAACCGTGGCGCGGTAAGCCTGGCCGCCGCCGGGCGGGGTGCCGAACCCGGTGACGATAATGCCCGAGAACGGATCGACCGTTTCGACCGGCAGGAAGTTGAGAACCTCCAGCGAGGCGTTCCAGAGGTATTTGTTCACTTCGATGGTCGTGTTGGGATCATCGGCATTGGCGAAAAGATCCCAGACGGTAGAGCTGTTTTTGTTGGTGTTGTCCGGATCATAGCTCGAACTGGCCGCTGGCCTGTCGGAATCGGGCGCGGTTTGCGCAGCCGTGGGATTCTGATTGCGGCCGCAACCGCTCAGACCTAGTGCAACCACAAGTACGGCTGCCGAAAGAACCCCGCTCTGGAAGGTCATGAAACTTCGCCCCCTTTGATAGTCCCCGTTCTCTAGCCGAGGCGGCGCAAGCGGACAAGGGATTTCAGGCTGTCCGGGCTTGCGCAGGATGCTGTCAGCAGTGTGACATCGGTGTGGCAAAGCTGCATCAATCGAAGCTGCATTGGATCGCGGCATTCCCGCTTTCTTGCAATCAGACAGTCAAAGAGCGACACAGCGGCATACTCAATTCGCTCCTTGGATTGAGGTGCTCCTTTTAATGAATGAGGGAAAACCATGAAAAAGGTTCTTCTTGCTACCACGGCGCTGGTTGCATCCGCTGGCATCGCTTCTGCTGAATTGGCCATCAGCGGTTTCGCCGAGATGGGTGTCGTCGGCGGTGATTTCTACGGCTCCGACAACGAAGACATGCAGTTTCACAACGACTTCACCATCACCTTCGATGGTTCGGGTGAAACCGACAACGGCCTGACCTTCGGTCTGCACATCGAACTCGAAGAGTCGAACAGCCCCCATTCGATCAACGGCGGCGCTTCGTACGACAACGAAGCCGCGTTCATCTCGGGTGCGTTCGGTACGCTGACCCTGGGTGAAACCGACGGTGCATTCGATAAGCAGCTGAAAGAAGTTGCTCTGGCCGGCGGCACGATCGCTGACGATGAAACCACCCACGCTGGTTTCAACGGCAACGGTAACTTCGACGGAACCGAAGACAACCAGGTTCTGCGTTACGACTATTCCTTCGGCGATTTCGGTATCTCGGCGTCGATGGAGCAGAACAACGATGGTGGCGATGACCCCGTCAGCGGCGATGACGACATCTACGCTCTGGGCTTCTCCTACGGTGTCGATCTGGCTTCGGGCATCGGCCTTGGCTTTGGTCTGGGCTACCAGACCGGTGGCGACACCGAGTTCGACGCGATCTCCGGCTCGATCTATGCTGACTTCGGCAACGGCTTCGAAGTTGCTGTGAACTACACCGACTACCAGGAAGATGCGCCGGACACCACGGCCACCTACTACGGTGACGCGACCCACTACGGTCTCGGTGTTGCTTACACCATGAACGCATGGACCTTCGCTGCCAACTACGGCGAATATGACTATGACGACACCCCGGACAAAAGCGGTTTCGGCCTGCTCGTGAACTACGACCTGGGTGGCGGTGCCGTTATCCAGGCCGGTTACGGCTCGAGCGACTACGACGGTGTCCAAGAGGACGAAGAGTCCTACTCGCTCGGCATCGCGATGTCCTTCTGATCCAGAAG
The DNA here is from genome assembly GCF_014196965.1 of Actibacterium naphthalenivorans. Classification (GTDB taxonomy): domain Bacteria; phylum Pseudomonadota; class Alphaproteobacteria; order Rhodobacterales; family Rhodobacteraceae; genus Actibacterium_A; species Actibacterium_A naphthalenivorans. The sequence continues at coordinate 1,631,841 of NZ_JACIEQ010000001.1, forward strand.
AACATTTGGTTAAGGGAAGAGCGGGCGGTTTGCCCGCTCTTTTCTTTTGCGCGCTTCAAATCGACAACCCTGGTGGCGCGTGCTAGGCGGGGGCGAAACCTCGCCCATCCGGAGAGCGCCCGCCATGCTGCCGCTGAACCCCAGTCAGATTTCCAGGCTCTTCAAGGAAGCGCTGCAGCTTCAGGGGACAGGGAACCTGGACGCGGCGGAAGCGAAATACCGGACGATCCTGGGTGTCCGCCCGAAACTGCCCGAGGTTCACTTTCAGCTTGGCCGTATCGCGCTGGAACGCGACGAGGCGCAAAAGGCGGTTGGGCATTTCGAAACGGCGCTTCGGGAAAAACCGACAGAGGCCGCGATCTGGCAGGGTTATGCGCGGGCGGTTGCCGCACAGGGTGATCCCGCGGCGACCAGGGCGTTTCTGAAAAAGGTCAAGGCCGCGCGGCTTGACGCCAGGCTCGTGCTGCGTCTGCAAGAGCAGCTTGCCCCCGCCAAGGTCCGCAGCGCGACGGGAACAGGGACGGCCGCGCCTGCCGACATCCGGGCGCTGATCGGTTTGCTGAACACGGGTGCCTTCGCCGAAGCAGAGAAAAAGGCCACCGCATTGCGCGCCCGTCACCCGGATGTGGCGATCATCGCCGACATCCTGGCCAATGCGCAGGCCCGGCAGGGCAAGAACGCGGCCGCGCGGCAAGGCTTCGAATCGGCCATTCGGCTGGATCCGGCCTTTGCCGAGGCGCATAACAATTACGGGCGCTTCCTGGTGGAGACCGGGCATGCGGACGAAGGGCTGAAGCAGATCCGCGAGGCGCTGAAATACGCGCCCGGCATGCCCACGGCCCTGCTCAACCTTGGTATCGCGCTGTCGCAGAAGGGCGAGTCAAAGGGCGCGGCCGATGCGCTGCGCCGTGCCGCCGCCGCCCGGCCCGATCTGATCGAGGCGCATGTGCATCTGGGGCTGGAGCTGGGCAGGCTGCGGGACCACGAAGGCGCCATCGCCGCGTTTCGCGCCGCCATCGCGCAGGGCGATAGCCGGGCCGCGACGCGCGTAAGCCTGGCACAGGCCCTGTCTTCGGCGGGGCAGGAAGAGGCCGCGATGGAGGCGTTCGACGCCGCCATCGCCGCCGCCCCGGACATGGCGCGCGCGTATGGCGCGAAGGCGCTGTTGCTGCAGACACTCGGGCGGTTTGACGAGGCCGAACAACTGTTTCGCAAGGCGATCGCGCTGGAGCCGGAGAACGGCGAAAATTACCGCATGTTCATCGCATCACACAAGGTGCAGCCCGGCGACCCGCTGATCGCGGAGATGCAGGCGCGGTTCGATGACCCGGGGCTGAGCGATGAAAGCCGGATGAACCTGGGCTTCGCGCTGGCCAAGGTCCTGGAAGATACCAGGCAGTTCGGCCGCGTTTTCGCCTATCTGAACCCGGCAAACGCGCTGATGCGCAAACGCTTTCCCTATGACATCAAAGAGCGCCGCGCCGAGATCGACGGCTTGAAGGCCGCTTTCGCAGGTGCGGATTTCCAGGCCCGTAAGATTGCCGGCACCACCGATTTCGCGCCCATCTTCGTTACCGGCATGCCGCGTTCGGGCACCACGCTCGTCGAGCAGATCCTTGCCAGCCACTCTTCGGTCGGCGGGGCGGGCGAAGTCGGCTATGTGGCGCGGCAGGTATCCTCGGCGATGGTGCGCGAAGGCGGCGGCTACCGCCCGTTTTCGGAGCTGAGCGACGATGTGATCCGCGACATCGGATTCGGCACCGAAGCGCGGCTGCGGGCGCTTTGCCCGGGCAAGGAACGGATCACCGACAAGTCGATCCAGACCTATATGGTGACGGGTGCCGTCCGGCTTGCGCTGCCGAAGGCGCGTATGGTGCTGGTGCGGCGCGACCCGCGCGATACGCTTGTGTCGATCTACAAGAACCTGTTTCCCGAAGGCACGCATCGCTACGGCTATGATTTGCGGGATCTGGGTCTCTACTACCGGATGTTCGAAGAGATGGTGGATTTCTGGCGCGACAAGCTGCCGGGCGGGTTTTACGAGATTGAATACGAGGCCCTGATCGCCAATCCCGAGGAGGAATCGCGCAAGCTGATCGCCGCCTGTGATCTGGAGTGGGAGGATCAGTGCCTGAATTTCCACCAGAACAAGCGGCGGGTTTCGACGCTGAGCGTTTATCAGGTGCGCCAGCCGATCTATAGATCTTCGGCAAAGGCCTGGGAGCATTACGAGGATGATCTGGGGGCGCTGTTCGAGGCTTTGGGCGATTCGATTTAGGCGGAGGGGCTGATGGGGCTGAACGAGATCAAGGCGCGCGTGGCGAAGGCCGAGGCGGCGGCCGGGCGGGCGCCCGGCGCGGTTACGTTGATCGCGGTGTCGAAGGTGCAGCCGCTGAACCGGGTCGAGGCGGTGCTGGAACAGGGCCACCGGGTGTTCGGCGAGAACCGGGTGCAGGAGGCGGCGGGCAAGTGGCCGGCGCTGATGGAGCGGTTCGAAGGGGTCGCGCTGCATCTGATCGGGCCGCTGCAGGGCAACAAGGCGCGGCAGGCGGTGGAGCTGTTCGACGCGATCCATTCGGTGGATCGGTTGAAACTGGCGCAGCGGCTGGCCGGTCTGGCGCAGGAGCGCGGGCAATGCCCCGAGCTGTTCTTGCAGGTGAACACGGGCGAGGAGCCGCAAAAGGCCGGTGTGCCACCGGACGAGGCGGATGCGTTCGTGGCCCAGTGCCGCGCGCTTGATTTGCCGGTGCGGGGGCTGATGTGCATCCCGCCGGCGGAAGAGGAGCCTTCGCTGCATTTCGCGCTGCTGGCGAAGATCGCGGCGCGCAACGGGCTGGACGGGCTGTCGATGGGGATGAGCGGCGATTTCGAGCGGGCGATCGCGCTGGGCGCGACGCATGTGCGGGTCGGGTCGGCGATATTCGGAGAGCGCGCCTACGGGTAGTGCGGCGCCGGAGAATCTTGCCTCCGGCGGGGATATTTTCGGAAAGATGAAGCGGGTGCGCGTCAGGGTTTGATGAGGATCCGTGAGCGCGGGCGCCAGTTTTGTGCGATCCACCGGAGGTCGGCCGGGGCGAAGGCGATGCAGCCCTGAGTCGGGTGGCGCGGTTTGCGCCAGCGGTGCAGGAAGATGGCGGAGCCCTTGCCCGGTGTGGCATCGGGCCAGTTGTGATCGGTCATCAGGATCAGGTTGTAGAGCGGGTCGGGGCGGCGCAGGCGTTCGTGGCTGAACGGGTGGCCGGATGCGGTGAGCCCGTGGTTATAGGCCGGATCGGCGGGGTCGTCCGACCAGATATCACGCGGGCCGATGGCGCGCTGCGGGAGTATGCCGCCCGGGCGCGGCAGCCGGTCGGCGCGGAAGGCGGCGGCGCAGAGACGCAGCGGGCCGGTCGGGGTGGCGCCGTCGCCTTCGCGTTTATTCGCTGTGAGGCCGCGCTTGCCGATGGCGCAGGCCAGGCGGCGGCCGAGGAACCGGGCGCCCCAGCGCGTTACCACGAGGTCATCCGCGCGCGGGGTCACAGCAGGTGGCCCGACTTTGCCGCCTTGGTGGCCAGGTAATGGGCATTATGCCCGGTTTCGCCGACTTTCAGCGGAACGCGTTCGGTGACGGTGAGACCGTTGGCGGCCAGCATGGCCAGCTTGGCGGGATTGTTCGTCATCAGCCGCACCTGCGAAAAGCCCATCTGTTTGAGGATCGAGGCGCCGAGGCGGAAATCACGCTCATCATCCTCGAACCCCAGCCGGTGATTGGCCTCGACCGTGTCAAAGCCCTGATCCTGAAGCGAATAGGCACGCATCTTGTTGGCCAGGCCGATGCCGCGCCCCTCCTGATTGAGATAGAGCAGGACGCCCGCGCCTTCGCGCCCCATCTGGGCCAGCGCGCCGCGCAACTGCGGGCCGCAATCGCATTTCAGCGAGCCCAGCAGATCGCCGGTGAAACAGGCGGAGTGCAGGCGGGCCAGAACCGGCGTGTTGCGGGCGGGGGCGCCGATTTCGATGGCGTAATGTTCTTCGCCCCCGTCTTCGGGACGGAAGACATGCACGCGCCCGGCCTCTGACACGTCCAGCGGGACGCGGGCGCTGACGACCGGGTTCAGCGGGCTGGACGCCTGGATCGCGGTTTCGGCTTCGGCCAGAAGCACCATGGTCAGGCCATGTTCGGCGGCGAAGGCGGCGGGATCGGACAGTTCCATCGTCAGCACCGCAGGCAGAAGACGCGCGGATTTGGTGATGGCGATGGCGGCGCGATGCGGGGCGGCATCGCCGCCGCGCAGGCTTTGGAACGGGCCTTTCATCGGGGATTTCAGGTCGTCCGCCGGGTTGGCCACTGCATGGACCCAGCCGGGGGAGGCATCGGCAGGCACGCGCAGCCGGGCGATATCTCCGTCATAGGCGCGGGCCTTGAGCGTGGCGGCGCGGCGGGTGGTGATGACCAGCGTCAGGTGCGCGGCCATCGCCGTGAGCTGTGCCAGGCGCGCGGGATCCAGCGTTTCGGCGGCCAGAAACACCAGCCCGCCAGAGGGCCCGCCCAGCACGACGGGCACCCCCATGCGCAGATCGGCGCGGGCGCGGGCAAGGCGTTCGACGGGGGTGGGGCCAAGGCGCATCGGCCGTCCTCTTTCGGTTTTTCTGCGACAGGGTGTAACCTGTTTGCCTGAAATATGAAACAAAGGCGGCAATTGCGACACGGTTGCGTGAGAATGTTGCAGCAAATCTTGCCGAACCCCGTGGTGCCGAACATCTGTGTTCAGGAAAAACGAGGAGTAGCGGCATGGGAAATCTGAAGAAAATCCTGCTTGTCGATGACGAGGACGACCTGCGCGAGGCGCTGAGCGAACAATTGGTGATGACCGAGGATTTCGACGTTTTCGAAGCCGGCAGCGGCGCCGAGGCGATGGAGAAGGCCAGGGAAGCGATTTATGATCTGGTGATCCTGGACGTAGGCCTGCCCGACACCGACGGGCGCGAGTTGTGCCGGCTGATGCGCAAGCAGGGGGTCAAATGCCCGATCCTGATGCTGACCGGGCATGACAGCGATGCCGACACCATTCTGGGGCTGGACGCGGGCGCGAATGACTACGTGACCAAGCCGTTCAAGTTTCCGGTGCTTCTGGCCCGCATCCGGGCGCAGCTGCGCCAGCATGAGCAATCCGAAGACGCGGTGTTTCAGCTTGGGCCCTATACGTTCAAGCCGGCGATGAAGATGCTGGTGGATGAGGACGACAGGAAAATCCGGCTGACAGAGAAAGAGACCAACATCCTGAAGTTCCTTTACCGCGCCTCCGAGGGTGTGGTGGCGCGCGATGTGCTGCTGCACGAGGTCTGGGGCTATAACGCCGGGGTGACCACGCATACGCTGGAGACCCACATCTATCGGCTGCGCCAGAAGATCGAGCCCGACCCGTCGAATGCGCGGCTTCTGGTGACGGAAAGCGGCGGCTACCGTCTGGTGGCGTGAGGTCACAGTGTTGCCTGAATCGGCGGGTATGAAGCGTTGAGGGCAGGATTGTAGTGCAGGCATCCCTTGGCCAGGTCGGGGTAATGACGTGGCAACCTCCCTGTTGGACTGGCCCGGGCTTTCGCGTCCGGGCCCTTTTTTTGTGCGTCGCGTCAATTCGACGCATCTGCATTGTGCAGCGCTGTGCTGAGCGCGGGTGCGGGGCGTCGCGGGGTTTAGGCGCCGGGGCCAAGCCGCTTAGCTGCGCGGATGGAATTGCGCTTTTTCGAGATCTACCGGAACCCCGAGTATCTGGAACTTCTGTTCCGGGGCGCGATGACGAGCGCCGGGCTGACGGCGCTGTCTGGGCTTCTGGGGTTTCTCGCCGCGCTGCTTCTGGCTGGCGCGCGCTATCGCCGGATGCCGGTGTTGCGCCACGTGGCGGCGGCCTATGTCGAGTTTATCCGCAACACGCCGCTGATCGTGCAGCTTTTCTTTGTGGCATTCGGGCTGCCGCTGTTGCTGGGGTATCAGTGGCCGTTCTGGGGCCATGCGATCCTGGCGCTGACGCTGAATTTCTCGGCCTATTTCTCCGAGATCTTGCGGGCGGGGTTCACCACCGTCGGTGAGGGACAGCTGGAGGCCGCGCGGGCGCTGGGGGTGCGGCCGCTGACCGCGTTCCGAAAGATCGTGCTGCCGCAGGCGATCGCTCGCATGTACCCCTCATTGAACAGCCAGTTCATCTTTCTGTTCCTGACCACCGGCGTGATGTCGGAAATCGGGGTGCGCGACCTGACAGAGGCGGGCATGTATATCGACAGCCGCACCTTTCGCTCGTTCGAGGTGTTCTTCACCCTGACGGTGATCTACATCCTGCTGTCGCTCGTTTTCAAAACCGTGCTGGCGCTGGTGCAAAGATGGCTGTTCGCCTGGCAGGTCGCGCGTTGAAGGATCTGTTCGTCACCCTGTTCGGCAAGCCCGAAGGCATCGTGCTGTTTCAGCTGATCGAGGCGACTCAATACACGATCTATCTGTCGCTGATCGCGTTTCTGGGGGGCGGGTTCGTCGGGGCGCTGATCACGCTGTTGCGGGTGTCGCCGTCGAAGGCGGCCAAGCGGATCGCGATCGGCTATATCTGGCTGTTCCAGTCGGCGCCGCTTTTGATGCTGTTATTCCTGTTCGGGCTGGGCGTGCCGCGTTTGCTGAACCTGGATATCAGCCCGTGGTTCGCCGCTTCGGCGGCGCTGACGCTCTATTCCAGCGCCTATCTGTCGGATGTGTGGCGCGGCGCGCTGGAAAGCCTGCCGCGCGGTCAGTGGGAGGGGGGCCATGCGCTGGGCCTGCGGTTTGTGCCGACGCTGCGGCTGATCATTCTGCCGCAGGCGCTGCGGGTCGCGCTGGCGCCCACGGTCGGGTTCATGGTGCAGATCATCAAGGGCACGTCGCTGGCCTATATCATCGGGTTTCACGATCTGATGAGCATCGGCAAGCGCTGGGCCAATGCGCCGGTCGACGGCACCGAGCCGTTCATCATCTTCCCGCTGATGGCGCTGATCTATTTCAGCCTGTGTTTTCCATTGTCGCTTTACGCCCGTTGGCTGGAGCGGCGCCTCGGCACGTTCGGGAACGTGCCCAAACCCACCGCTGCCTGAGTTGATAACCAAGAGGGAGACCATCATGAAACTGTTCAAGACACTGATCGCCGCCGCGCTTGTCGCGGCTGCCAGCCCGGCGCTTGCCGATCTGTCGGACATCCTGTCCGCCGGCAAGGTCAAGATCGCCGTACCCGAAAGCTTCCCGCCCTTCGGCGCGCTGGGCGCCGAGGGCGAGCATGAGGGCTATGACGTGGACGTGGCCAAGCTGATCGCGGAAAACCTGGGCGTCGAGCTGGAGCTGGTGCCGGTCGTGTCGAAGCAGCGTATCCCGTTTCTGGAAACCGACAGGGTTGATCTTGTGGTTTCGGTGATGGGCGCCAACCCCGAGCGGGCCAAGTCGATCTGGTTTTCAGCCGCCTATGCGCCGTTCTATTCCGGCGCCTTCGCTTCGGCCGACAAGGCGATTGCGGGGCCTGCCGATCTGGCCGGCTTCAAGGTCGGCCTGACCGGTGGCACGCTGGAGGATCTGGAACTGACCAAGCTGACCGAAGGCACGGACGTGGAGATCATTCGGTTCGGCGATAACGCGGCCACCCTGTCTGCCTTCATCTCGGGGCAGGTGGATGTGCTGGTTTCGGGCAATACCGCCGCGGCCGAGATTTCCGAAAAGAACCCCGATATGTCGCTGGAGCGCAAGTTCATCATCAAGGACAGCCCGGCCTTCATCGGTGTGAAGAAGGGCAATTACGACCTGCTTCAGTGGGTCAACGTCTTCATCCTGCACAAGAAGCTGGGCGGAGAGCTGAACGCGATCTCGGAAAAATGGCTGGGTCAGGCGCTGCCGCCGCTGCCCACGTTCTGAACCCGGCGCGAGTTTTGCAAGAGGCCCGGTTTCGCCGGGCCTTTTTGTTGTCGCGAATGCGTGGCTTGAGCCGGGCCGGCCAAGGCCCTAGGTTTGCGCGACCCTGCAACCGGAGCCTGCCCATGCCCTTCACCGTCGCCACCTGGAACATCAACTCCGTCCGGCTGCGCGAGCCAATCGTGCTGAAGCTGCTGGCCGAGGAAGCGCCGGATGTGCTGTGCCTGCAGGAATGCAAGAGCCCGGTCGACAAGATCCCGCTGGAGGGGTTCCGGGCACTGGGCTACGGCCATGTGGTGGCGCGGGGGCAGAAGGGCTATAACGGGGTGGCGATCCTGTCGAAGCTGCCCATCGCCGATGTCGGAGAGATGGATTTCGCCGGGCTGGGCCACGCGCGGCATGTGGCTGCGAGGCTGGAAAACGGCGTGACCATCCACAATTTCTACGTGCCCGCCGGCGGCGATGTGCCGGATCGCATGGTGAATGAGAAATTTGGCCAGAAGCTGGATTACCTGACTGAAATGCGCGACTGGTTTCATGGCGACGCGCCCGAGAAATCGATTCTGGTGGGCGATCTGAACATCGCCCCGCGCGAGGATGACGTCTGGAACCACAAGCAGTTGCTGAAGATCGTCAGCCATACCCCGATCGAGGTGGAGCATCTGGGCCAGGCGCAGGAGGCGGGCAGATGGGTGGATGTCACGCGGGCCGATATTCCCCAGGGGCTGCTTTACAGCTGGTGGTCCTATCGCGCGAGGGATTGGGACGCCGCGGACAAGGGCCGCAGGCTCGATCACATCTGGGCCACGCCGGATATCTCGAACGCCGCGCATGGCTCGCGCATTCTGCGCGCGGCACGGGGCTGGGAAAAGCCGAGCGACCATGCGCCGGTCTTTGCGAGCTTCGATCTGTGACATTGGGTCTTGGGTTTTTCGCCCAAGGCGCACATATAAGGGCAAACGCGCCTGAAACCCGAGGACGGATATGCTTGAACTTGGTGGAACCCCGAATGCGGCCCCGGCCGATGACCTGATCAAGGACAGCTCGGAAGCGACCTTCATGCAGGATGTCGTCGAGACCAGTAAGCAAGTGCCGGTCATCGTCGATTTCTGGGCGCCGTGGTGCGGCCCCTGCAAATCGCTTGGCCCGGCGCTGGAAAAAGCGGTGACCGAGGCGGGCGGCAAGGTGCGCATGGTCAAGGTCAACGTCGACGAGAACCAGCAGATCGCGGCGCAGCTGCGCATCCAGTCGATCCCGACGGTTTATGCCTTTTTCGACGGTCAGCCGATCGACGGTTTTCAGGGCGCGGTGCCCCCGGCCGAGATCGCGGCCTTCATCGAACGGGTGGTCGCGGCAGGCGGCGGCGCGGGTGATGGCGGCCTGGCCGAAGCGGTCGAGGCCGCAGAGCAGATGCTGGCCGAAGGGGCCGTGGTCGATGCGGCGCAGACCTTTGCCGCGATCCTGGGCGAAGAGCCCGAGAATGCCGCCGCCTATGGCGGGATGATCCGCGCGCATCTGGCACTGGGGGAGGTCGATCAGGCCGAGGCGCTGCTGAATGCCGCGCCCAAGGCTGTGGCAGCCACCCCGGAAGTAGAGGCGGCGGGCGCGCAGGTGGCGCTGGCCCGTCAGGCCGCCAAGGCCGGGCCGGTGGCCGAACTGCGCGCGGCGGTGGATGCCGATCCCGACAACCTTCAGGCGCGGTTCGATCTGGCGCAGGCGCTGCATGCGGCGGGCGAGGTCGAGGCGGCCGTGGATGAATTGCTGGATCTGTTCCGCCGCGACCGTGAATGGAACGACGGCGCCGCCAAGGCGCAGCTTTTCACGATCTTCGATGCGCTGAAACCGCAGGATCCGATCGCGCTGGCGGGCCGGCGCAAGCTGTCATCCATTATATTTGCCTGACCGTCGGGAAGAGCTACCTTGATCGGTATGTTCTCATCCGCTGATCTGCCGAAGGCGATTCCCGTCTTCCCCTTGCCGGGCGCGCTGCTGCTGCCCCGGGCGCGGCTGCCGCTGAATATCTTCGAGCCGCGCTACCTTGCGATGCTCGATGACACGCTGAAGACGCCGCACCGGCTGATCGGCATGGTGCAGCCCCGGCAAGTGCCGGGCGGCGACGCGAAAAAGCTGCATGCGATCGGCTGCGCCGGGCGCGTCACCGCGTTTTCTGAAACGGAGGACGGGCGCTACATGATCACCCTGTCCGGCATCTCGCGCTATCGCATCCGGCAGGAGGTTTCGGGCTTCTGCCCCTATCTGCGCGCCGATGTCAGCTGGGCCGGGTTCGACAGGGATCTGGGCCATGCGGAACAGGACAATGGGTTCGACCGGGCCTGTTTCATGGATCTGCTGAGGCGCTATTTCCATGACCGCAGCCTCTCGACCGATTGGGAAAGCCTGAAGGCGGCGGATGATGAATTGCTGATCAACTCTCTGTCGATGCTGTGCCCCTTCGCGCCGGAAGACAAGCAGGCCCTGCTGGAGGCGCCGACGCTGACCAATCGGCGCGAAACCCTTTCGACCTTGCTGGAATTCGCCCTGCGTGGCGGCAATAACGAAGAGATGATGCAATGACCGACGAACCCAAGGCCGACCGCCGCATGCTGGAGGCGCTGGTGTGCCCGGTGTCGCAGGGTGTGCTGAGCTATGACGCGGAAAAGCAGGAGCTGGTGTCGAAAGCGGCGCATCTGGCCTTTCCGATCCGCAACGGAATCCCGATCATGCTGGTCGATGAGGCGCGCGAGATCGCATAGCCTGCGCGCGGCGTCAGATCGGGCGGCCCTTCATCAGGCGCGGCAGTTCCCCGTTCAGCCCAGCGGCTTCGCGGATGAAGCGGCGGCGCAGGCCGGGCATGGCGTTCACGGCGCCCAGCCCGATGTCGCGCACCGCACGCAGCAGGGGGTTGTCGTTCGAAAACAGCCGGTTGAACCCGTCCGTCGCAAGCGCAAGGGTTGCCGTGTCCCAGCGGCGCCAGCGCTGATACCGCTCCAGCACATCGCGCGCGCCGATCTCTTCGCCGCGGCGGCAGGCGTCTACCAGCACCTCGGCCAGGGCGGCGACATCGCGCAGGCCAAGGTTCAGCCCCTGTCCGGCAATCGGATGCACCCCATGCGCGGCATCACCGACCAGCGCCAGACGATCGCCGATCAGCGCATTGGCGAGGGTCAGGCTCAGCGGATAGGTGAAGCGGGTGCCGGCAAGGTGAATCTCGCCCAGAAAATCGCCGAAGCGCGGGCGTAGCGCGGCAAGATAGCCGACGTCGTCCAGCGCCTGAATGGCGGCGGCCTGTTCATGGGTCTCGCTCCAGACAATCGAACAGCGGTTGCCCGGCAGTGGCAGGATGGCCAACGGCCCCGGCGGCATGAAAAACTGATGCGCGATGCCATGGTGCGGCTTTTCGTGGCCGATGGCGCAGACCAGCGCGGTTTGCCCGTAGTCCCAGCCGGTGCGCGCGATCCCCGCGCGATCCGCCGTGCCGCTGCGCCGCCCGTCGCACCCGACCAGAAGCCGGGCGGTGCGGGTGCCGCCAGAAGCAAGCGTCACGGTCACGCCGGCGGACTGCACATCCTGCGCCACGACGGTTGTACCGGCAAGGTGGGTGATGCGCGGTTCGGCGGCCATCGCGCTCAGAAGGGCGCGGCGCAGAAAGCGATCCTCGATCATGAAGCCCATCGGGCCTTCCTCGATCTCGGCATGGTCGAACTCCAGCACGAAAGGCGCGGGGCCTTCTCCGGCATGACCGTCAGAGACCTTGATCTCAAGGATGGGCTGCGCATCCGCGGCAAGGCCCGCCCACAGGCCGATCGCCGATAACAGCCGCTGCGAGGCAAGCGCCAGCGCGTAGCTGCGCCCGTCGAACCCCGAGGTGCCGCGGGTGTCGGCAGGAATGGCATCAACCACCGTCACGCTCAGCCCGCCCTGGGCCAGGGCCAGCGCCAGGGCAGAGCCGTTCAGCCCGCCCCCCACGATCAGCACGTCGGAATCATATGTCATGCCCCGCACTATGCGCGGCCGCGCGGGATTGTCCATGCGCCGCGAGGCCGCTACCGTCATTCCGGCAAAGCGGGGAGAGCGAAATGCGCAGGCAATGGCTGACCATGAGCGCGGGTGCGCTGGGGCGCGGAATCGCGGCGGGGCAGATCGACCCGCTGGAACTGACCGGCGCCTATCTGGATGCGATCGCGGCGCATCCGATGACCCCGCGCATCTATGCCCGGGTCACCGCTGAACGTGCCCTGGCCGAGGCGGAAGCCGCGCGCAAACGGGCGGGATCCGGTCACCGGCGGGGCCCGCTGGACGGCGTGCCGATCTCGTGGAAAGACCTGTTTGACACTGCCGGCATCGCGACGGAGGCGGGATCGGCCCTGTTGCAGGGCCGGGTGCCCGAAGCGGATGCCGAAGTTCTGCGCAATGCCACCGCCGCCGGGGCGGTCTGCCTGGGCAAGACGCATATGTCGGAACTGGCGTTTTCCGGCCTGGGGCTGAATCCGGTGACGCAAACACCACCCTGCCTGAACGATGCTGATGCGGTTCCGGGCGGTTCGTCTTCGGGCGCGGCCGCGTCGGTCGCCTTTGGGCTGGCGGCCTGCGGCATCGGTTCGGACACGGGCGGATCGGTGCGTATCCCGGCGGCGTGGAATGATCTCGTGGGGCTGAAGACCACGGCGGGGCGGCTGTCGCTGAAGGGCGTGGTGCCGCTGGCCGAAAGCTTTGATACCGTGGGGCCGCTGTGCCGCACGGTCGAGGATGCGGCGCTGATGCTTGCGATGCTCGAAGGTGGGCGCGCCGCCGATCTGCGCGGCGCCAGCCTGACCGGGGTGCGCCTGATGGTGCTCGACACCATCGCGATGGACGGGCTGCGCGGCGCCCCGCGCGCCGGCTTCCGAAGCGCGGTGGAGAGGTTGCAGGCCGCCGGGGCAACCGTTGCCCACCGCGAAATCCCCGAGGTGGAACAGGCGATGGAGCTTGCCGGCGTGCTGTTCACGACAGAGGCCTATGCCACCTGGAAAGATGTGATCGAAGCCGCGCCGGAAAAGATGTTCCCGGCGATACTCGAACGGTTCCGCGCGGGCCGCGATTATGGCGGGGTGGCGTTCGTGTCCGCCTGGCAGAAACTGCGCCGCCTGCGCCGGGTCTGGGCGGAAAAGACCGCCGGGTTCGACGCTGTAATCATCCCGACCGCGGCAAACCTGCCGCCGGATGCCAAGCGGCTGATGGCGGATACAGAGTATTACGTTACCGAAAACCTGCTGACCCTGCGCAACACCCGCATCGGCAACCTGATGGGCGGCGCGGCGCTGAGCCTGCCGACCGGCCTGCCGTCCACCGGCATCATGTTCCTGACCCCGCCGCACAGCGAAGAGCGGTTGTTGCGGCTGGGGGCCGCGGCCGAGGCGGCGCTGGCGTAAAAGACACATCTTTGCGCGGCAGGGTCCGAAATATCCGGGCTTTTTCTGGACCGGGCGCAAATCTGTGGGTATTCTTTGTGCAAACGGGGCGATATGACCCCGATCCCTTGAGGCAGTACAGTGGTCCTATGACCTTTCCGGAGCGGTTTTCGAACCTGCCAGATTACGCGTTTCCGCGCTTGCGCGGCCTTCTCGACGTGCATGCGCCGGGGGGCGACGTGCTGCATATGACCATTGGCGAGCCAAAACACGCGTTTCCGCCCTGGGTGGGCCAGATCATCGCCGAAAATGTCGCCGGCTTCGGGAAATACCCGCCCAACGATGGCACGCCGGAGCTGTGCGCCGCGATCGCAGGCTGGATCGGGCGCCGCTACGGCGTTTCGGTCGATCCCGGCACGCAGGTGATGGCGCTGAACGGCACGCGAGAGGGGTTGTTCAACGCCGCGCTCGCCCTTTGCCCCGAAACGGTGCGCGGCAAGCGACCGGTCGTTCTGATGCCCAACCCGTTCTATCAGGTCTATGCCGTGGCCGCGCTGGCCGTTGGGGCCGAGCCTGTCTATGTGCCCGCCGGGCCGGAAACGGGGTTTCTGCCCGATTACGGCGCACTGGGCGCGGATGTGCTGAACCGGGTGGCGATTGCCTATCTGTGCTCGCCCTCCAACCCGCAGGGGGCCGTGGCGACGGCGGAGTATTGGCAAGACCTGATCGCGCTGGCCGAAAAGCATGATTTCCAGATCTTCGCCGACGAATGCTATTCCGAGATCTACCGCGATGCGGCACCCGTGGGCGCGTTGCAGGCGGCCAGGCAAGCCGATCCCGAGCGTGTGGTGGCGTTCAATTCCTTGTCCAAACGCTCCAACCTGCCGGGGTTGCGCTCTGGCTTTGTGGCGGGCGGGGCGCAGAGCGTCGCGCGGATCAGGCAACTGCGCGCCTATGCCGGGGCGCCGCTGCCGCTGCCGCTGCAACGGGTGGCGGAACAGATCTGGGCCGACGAGGCGCATGTCGATGAAAACCGTGCGCTCTATCGCCGCAAATTCACTGCCGCCGATGCGATTTTCGCCGATGTGCCGGGCTATGTTCCGCCGCAGGCCGGGTTTTTCCTGTGGCTGCCGGTGGAGGATGGCGAGGCCGCGGCGCTGACGCTGTGGCAGGAAACCGGCGTCAGGGTTCTGCCCGGCGCCTATCTCGCCCGCGACGTGGGCGGGCATAATCCGGGCAAGGATTTTATCCGGGTCGCGATGGTGGCCCCAATCACAGAAATGCAGCACGGGCTTAGCAAGCTTCGTGACTGTCTCTACAGGTAAGGACGAGGGATGGCTTCGTATCAGATGAAACAGCGCGATCCGCTTTTTGATGCCAACATGCAGGCTGCGATCGAACGGCGGGGCAAGGAACTGCTGGGCATTGCGCTGATCGTGCTGGCGGTGATGACGGCGATGCTGATCGCCTCTTACGTGCCGGAAGATCCAAGCTGGCTCTCGGCCACCGATGCGCCTGCCGCCAACCTGCTGGGCCGGTTCGGGGCCTCGATCGCCTCGCCGCTGCATGTGATCGTGGGGCTGGGTGGCTGGGGTCTGGCACTGGTGTTCGGCGTCTGGGGCGTCCGCTTCGTGCTGCACCGGGGTGAGGAACGCGCGATGGGCCGGGTGATCTTCGCGCCGATCGCCATCGCGCTGGCGTCGGTCTATGCCGCGTCCCTGGTTCCGACACCGGGCTGGACCCATGATTTCGGTATGGGTGGGCTGTTTGGCGAAACCATTCTGGGCGCATTGGTGAACATTGTTCCGGTTTCGGCCACGCTGGGCCTGAAGCTGATGGCGGCGGTGGTGTTCCTGGCCATGATCGGCATGGCGCTGTTCGTGCTGGGCTTTGACCGGGCAGAGCTTGCGGCGCTGGGCCGGTTCATGCTGGTCGGGGCGATCATGGCCTACGCCAGCCTGATGACGCTGCTGGGACGCGGAGCCAGCGGTGCGGTGCATGGCGCACGGGCGTTGCAGGCCCGCCATCATGCCCGCAAGCAGGAACAGGCCGCGCTGCGCATGGCCCATGCGGCAGAGCCGGTGGTTCACCGCGCGCCGATGCCCCAAGCCCCGGCGCCGATCGCCGGGCCGCGCGAAAAGACCGGCCTGCTGGCGCGGGTGCCCAGCCTGCTCAAACGCGCGCCGGATCCCGAGCCGGAACTCGTGGAGCCGATCTTGCCCGAAGGCGCGGAGGGGGCCGAGCCGATGTCGGAAGAGCGTATCAAGGCGCGCATCGCCGATGTGATCCGCAGCCGTGTGCGTCAGGCGCCGCCTCTTCACGCCGCGCGGGCCGAGCCGCCGGTGCAGGCGCCGCGCATCGAGCCGGTGCTGCAGGGCGCATCGAACCCGGCCGCCGCCGCCATCGCGCGCCGCCGCGGGCCGCAGCCGCTGATCATCGACACGCCGTCGCGCATGCCGCCGCCGCCGCAGGCCCTGACGGTGGCGCCGGAGCCGGAGCTGGAGCCCGAGATTTTCGATGACGAACCGGCATATGATGCCGCCGCCTATGATCTGCCGGTGGCGCAGCCGCGCAAGGTTGTGCAGCATCCGCCGAAAAAGCCTGCCCAGCCGTCGCGTCAGGCCCGGGCCGAGGCGCAGCCCGCGCTGCGTTTCGATGATCAGGCGGGCACTGAATATGAGCATCCGCCGCTGTCGCTTCTGACCAACCCGGTCAGTGTCGAGCGTCATCACCTGAGCGACGAGGCGCTGGAAGAGAACGCGCGGATGCTTGAAAACGTGCTGGATGATTATGGCGTGAAGGGCGAAATCGTCAGCGTGCGCCCCGGCCCCGTTGTCACGATGTACGAGCTGGAGCCGGCGCCGGGCCTGAAGGCCAGCCGCGTGATCGGCCTTGCCGATGACATCGCGCGCAGCATGTCGGCGCTGTCGGCGCGGGTGTCCACCGTGCCGGGGCGGTCGGTGATCGGCATCGAACTGCCGAATGTGAATCGCGAAAAGGTGGTGCTGCGCGAAATCCTTTCGGCCCGCGATTTCGGCGACAGCAACATGCGCCTGCCGCTGGCCCTGGGCAAGGATATCGGCGGCGACCCGGTTGTGGCCAACCTGGCGAAGATGCCCCACCTTCTGATCGCCGGGACCACCGGCTCGGGTAAATCGGTGGCGATCAACACCATGATCCTGAGCCTGCTTTACAAGCTCAGCCCCGAGGAATGCCGGCTGATCATGATTGATCCCAAGATGCTGGAATTGTCCGTCTATGACGGTATCCCGCATCTTCTGTCGCCCGTTGTGACCGACCCGAAAAAGGCGGTCGTGGCTCTCAAGTGGGTCGTGGGCGAGATGGAAGAGCGCTATCGCAAGATGTCGAAGATGGGCGTGCGCAATATCGACGGGTATAACGGCCGGGTGCGCGACGCGCTGGCCAAGGGCGAGATGTTCAACCGCACCGTCCAGACCGGGTTTGACGACGAAACCGGCGATCCGATCTTCGAGACCGAGGAATTCGCGCCCGAGGCGATCCCCTATATCGTGGTGATCGTCGATGAGATGGCAGATCTGATGATGGTTGCGGGCAAAGAGATCGAGGCCTGCATTCAGCGGCTGGCGCAGATGGCGCGGGCCTCGGGCATTCATCTGATCATGGCCACGCAACGGCCCTCGGTCGATGTGATCACCGGCACGATCAAGGCCAACTTCCCCACACGGATCTCGTTCCAGGTGACGTCGAAGATCGACAGCCGCACCATTCTGGGCGAGCAGGGGGCGGAGCAGCTTCTGGGTATGGGCGACATGCTCTACATGGCGGGCGGGTCAAAGATCACGCGCGTTCACGGGCCCTTTGTTTCGGATGAAGAGGTCGAAGAAATCGTCACCTATCTGAAATCCTACGGCCCGCCGGAATACATGAGTGGCGTTGTCGATGGCCCGGATGAGGGCAAGGAAAGCGATATCGACATGGTGCTGGGCCTTGGTGGCGGCAACGATCTGGAAGATGCGCTTTACGATACCGCTGTCGCGATCGTGCTGAAGGACCGCAAATGCTCGACCTCCTACATCCAGCGCAAGCTGGCCATCGGCTATAACAAGGCCGCCCGCCTTGTAGAGCAGATGGAGGAAGAGGGCGTCGTATCCCCCGCCAACCATGTGGGCAAGCGCGAGATCCTAGTGCCGGAACAGCAGTAATCCGCCGCTCGCCATTTCGTGAGGGCGCGGCAGGTGAAACGCCGCGGGAAAGTGCCTAGATCAGCCCTATGAAAAAACTGCGCATGACACTGATGGCGCTTGCCGCCTCCTTTATCGCCCTTCCGGCCGTGGCCGCGGAAATTCCGCTGTCGCGGCTTTCGGCCTATCTGAACGGGCTGACCACGGCGCAGGGCGATTTCAGACAGATCAACACGGATGGCTCGGTGTCCGGCGGCCGGCTTTATATCCAGCGGCCGGGGCGCGCCCGGTTTGAATATGCCGCGCCGAATGATGCGCTGGTGATGGCCGGCGGCGGGCAGGTCGCGGTTTTCGATCCCAAGTCGAACCAGCCGCCCGAGCAATACCCGCTGGCACGAACACCACTGAACCTGATCCTGGCGCGCAACATCAATCTGGACGATGCCCGCATGGTGGTGGGACACATGGCCGAAGGCGATATGACGGCCGTTGTCGCGCAGGACCCGGAGCATCCGGAATACGGCACCATCAGGCTGGTGTTTGCCGACAACCCCGTGCGCCTGCGGAAATGGGTGATCACCGACGAGGCCGGCGGCATCACCACGGTGGAGCTGGGCGCGTTCGAGACAGGGATGAAGCTCGCGCCGAGCCTGTTCAACATCGTCCTCGAGGCACGGAACAGGGCCGGAGACTAGCGGCAGCGCGCCAGTTGCACACGATAGGTCGTCGCCCGCGACGCGACCTCATCCGCCACCCGGATCAGCCAGCTTTTGCTGCGATAGCTGCCACGGGCATAGCCGGTGTGGCCCTCGTGATAAGCCAGATACTGATTGCGCGCGTCCGACAGGGAGATCCCGTTGCGCGTGCGCGTCTTGTTCATGTACCAGCCCATGAAATCGGTGGCGTCATCGATCCGGTCGCGCCTGGCGCGGCGGTTGCCCGTCGCGTGCCGGTATTCATCCCATGTGCCGTCGAGCGCCTGGGCATAGCCATAGGCAGAGCTTTGGCGGCCCATCGGGATGATGCCGAGCGCATAGCTCACTGGGGTGCGGGCATCACCGTCGAATTTGCTTTCCTGATAGATCGTGGCCATCTGCACATGTACCGGCACGCCCCAGCGGCGTTCTGTCCTGTTCATGGCGCGCAGGTATTTCGGGCGCTGGCTGACAATGCTGCAAGCGTCATCAAGATTGCGCGGAGGGCTGTCATACCCTCCGCCGCAACCGGCCAGAAGGGCCAGTACGGCTACGCGAAGAAGTCTGCTCATCTGCCTCTCGCATTCTTTGTTTTTTGGCAGAATACGTAAAATGCCGCCCGTTTGGAACGGGCAACATGCCGGGTCAGATCAAAAATGCGAGGGTGAGAGGTATTGTCGCAACCGACAGCAGCGTCGAAACGACGACAAGCCCGGCCACCGCATCCGCGTCGGCCCCGTATTTCTCGGCCAGCAGATAGGACGTGACGGCGACAGGCGTCGAGATCTGAAGCACCAGAACCGCGAAGGGTTCCGGCGCCAGACCGAACAGCCGGCCGACGATCCAGGCCGCCGCGATGCACAGCACGACCTTGGCCAGCGACAGCCACAGCGACAGGGGCACATGGCTGGGCCGAAGCCGCGCGACGGCCACGCCAAGCGTGATCAGCATGATCGGGATCGCCATCTGCCCGGCGAGTTCGAGCGTGTTGGTCAGAAAACGCGGCGTGTGCCAGCCCTGCCACAGGAACACCCCGCCCAGAACGGTTGCGCCCACCAGCGGCTCCTTGATCACCTTCAGCGGCGAGCCATCGCCGGACACCATCCAAATCCCTGCGGTAAAAGAGAAAATCGCCATCACCGCGAACACGACCACGGCATAGCCAAGCCCGGTTTCGCCAAAGGCGAACAAAGCCAGCGGCAGGCCCATATTGCCGGTATTGCCGAAGATCAGGGGCGCGAGATAGGTGCGCCGATCCAGCCCCCCGAGGGAAACGAGCGCCAGACACAGCACGGTGACCGCGCCATAGGCGGCGAGCGCGGCAAGTGAAAGCGTGGTCAGCGCCTGCGGCTCGATCTCGGTTCTCATCAGCGAAGTGAAGATCAGGCAAGGCACCGAAAGGGTCATGGCCAGGCGGGTCACGAACTCCACCCGGTACTCAAACCCCATGCGGACCCAGAAAAATCCGATCGCCGCCAGCAGGAAAACCGGGGCCACAATCTCGAGCACTGTCAGGACGATGTTCACACACTGTTTCCTTATTCTGCGGGGGCCTGCATGGACATTGCGCCAAACGAGGGGTAACTACAAAGTGGTGGGGGTTGCAACGGCATGCTGAAGTCGCAGGCTAAATATCATCTTGGGCAGGTGGTCCGCCATCGGAAACACCCCTTTCGGGGTGTCGTTTTCGACGTGGACGCGATGTTCTCGAACACCGAGGATTGGTATGACGCCATCCCCGAAGACAGCCGGCCGTCCAAGGATCAGCCGTTTTACCACCTGCTGGCCGAGAATGACCAAAGCTATTACGTGGCCTATGTCTCGGAGCAGAACCTGCTGCCCGACGAAACCGGAGAGCCGGTGGACCACCCCGATCTTCCCGACCTGTTCGGCGATTTCGAGGATGGCCATTACCCGCTTCAGTTTCAGCTCAACTGACCGCTAGTATCCCAGCGCGCAGCCATCCTTTCGCGGGTCCGACGCGCCCTGAAGCACACCGTTTTCATCGTCAATCAGAATAGCCTGCGCGCCGCCGATCGGCACCTCGGGGGTGCCGACCTTATGGCCCATCTCGGCCAGTTCGGCGCGCACCTTGTCAGGATAACCGCGCTCCACCATCATCTGGCCGGCGTCGGAAAAACTGCGCGGGGCATCGATGGCGGCCTGGGGGTGAAGGCCGAAATCGACGATATTGGTGATCAGCCTGGAATGCCCGTTGGGCTGATAGGCGCCGCCCATCACGCCGAAGGGCATGATCACCTTGCCGCTCTTTTTCAGCATGCCGGGGATGATCGTGTGCATCGGCCGCTTGCCACCGCCCGCCTCGTTCGGGTGGCCCGGCTCCAGCGAAAAGCCGAAACCGCGGTTCTGGAACAGCACCCCGAATTTCGATGATGCGATGCCGGAGCCGAAGCTGTGGAAGATCGAATAGATCAGCGATACCGCCATCCTGTCCTTGTCGATCACGGTCAGGTAGATGGTTTCGCGGTGCACCCTGTCCGACGCGGCGCGCGGGTCGGGCATCGCCGATTTCGGATCGATCAGCGCGGCGAGATCCGCGCCCAGTTCGGGCGAGAGCATATGCGGCAGCCGCGTCATATAGTCGGGGTCGGCCAGAAACCGGTCGCGGGCGTCATAGGCCAGCTTGGCGGCCTCCGCCTCGATATGCGCGCGCGCGGTGCCGAAGGGATCCATCCCGGCGACGTCGAAATGAGACAGGATGTTGTTGAGCAGGATCGCGGTCGCGCCCTGGCCGTTTGGCGGATGCTCCACCATTTCGACATCCTTGTAGGCGCCGCTGACCGGATCGGTATAGTCGCAGGCCGTCGCCGCGAAATCATCCAGCGTGTGAACCCCGCCAAGGGCACGCAACGCGGCGACCATGTCTTCGGCAACCTCGCCCTCATAGAACCCGGCCCGGCCTTCCAGGGCGACGCGGCGCAGAACCTCGGCCTGTTGCGGATGGCGAAAGACCTGGCCCGCCACCGGGGCCTTGCCCGCCAGCAGATAGTGATCGCGCGCGTCTCCCTGCAGGGTGGATGCGGCTATGCGCCAGTCCATCGCGGTACGCGGGGCAACCGGTACGCCCGCCTCGGCATAGTGGATCGCGGGGGCGAGCGCGGCCTTGAGCCCGATCCGGCCCCAGTCTTTCGACAGTCGGCAGAAGGCGTCGATGGCGCCGGGGATGGTCACGGCCTCGGGCCCGCCGGAGGAGATGCCGGACATCGGCGCACCTGGGGTTTTTGCCTGCCCGGCGACGCGCAGCTTTTCGGCTGACAGGGCCGCAGGGGCGCGGCCGGATCCGTTCAGCGCGATGATCTTTTCGTCGCCGGCCGGTTTCAGAAGCACGAAACAGTCGCCCCCGATACCGGTCATCTGTGGTTCGCAGATGCCAAGCAGCACGGCGCCGGCAATCGCGGCATCCACGGCGTTTCCGCCCGCTTCGAGGATCTGCACCGCGACCTTGGCCGCCAGCGGATGCGATGTGGCGCAAATCCCGTTCTGTGCGAACACGGGCGACCGGCCCGGAAGATGAAAATCACGCATGCTTTCCGTCCCTTGAGTTGTTGCGAACCTTAGGGCTGCGCTGCGGGAATTCCAAACGGATTTCGTGGGAAAAGTCGATGCATAAGACCTCGACGCCACGCACTGGGTGGGGGCTGTTGACGCAGCGCCGAGGGAAGCCATATGCAGCTACACTTGCACCATCACCGGACATTCGGGCTGCGATGTGGATTCATTATGGCTGTTTTGAGGCGGGGCCATCTCCGTGGCAATCAAGGCCCATCAGGAAGCTGAGCCGGTTCAGGCCACCATCCCGGCAATAGGTCAGCTCGCGGGTCAGGGTCCGGATGATGTGCCAGCCGAACCCGCCTTCGGGCAGATCGTCGAGGGTGGGATCGGGGTTCACCGCCCGGCCTTCGGGAAGCTGGCCGCCGGGCATCGCGCGCCCTGTGTCCATCAAGGTCAGCTTCAGCTCGGGCGGCCGGTGCTGAAGCTCCAGGTCGACGGGGCCGGGGGCGCCTTCGCCATAAGCGTGTTCGGCGATGTTGTTGAGCGCCTCCGCCAGAACCAGTTCGACGGAGCCGCAAAACTCTTCATCGATGCCGGCGGATCTTATCCAGGAGGTCACCTCGCCCAGGGCCAGACGCACGGCCATCGGTTCGCCGGGGAAGGAGAGTTTGAAATCGGCGGTATTCATGGTGTCAGTCTGTTCTTTCCGCGTGACGTCAGGGGGGCTGCGATCACGGTCCATCCCCCGGTCAGGCGGCGGTTGCGCCGGGGGCGACGGCCCCGTTGATGCTGTCATGCAGGGTAAAGACCGAATCCATCCGGGTCAGGCGGAAAACCTTGGCAACCGTGGGCGTCAGCCCGGCAAGTTCCAGCCGCCGCTCGGGCCCGAGGTATTTCATGAACGACACCACCGCGCCGAGCCCGCTGCTGTCGAGAAAATCGACGCGTGACATATCGACGACGACGCGCTGATGCGGAGTTTCCGAGATTTCGCGCATCCTGTCCTTGAACTGGATCGCCACGGCGGCGTCGATTCGGTCGTCGATCACCGTCACGACCAGCGCATCGCCGTGCTCCTTAGCCTGAAGTTCCATCTGCCACTCCTGATGTTGCCGTCACGGGCAGGCTAGACGGCAATCCTTACCAACCGGTATCCATCGGATGAGAGTCGCAAAGCGGCAGAAGCTGCGGCGCCGGGCACCTCGGGAAAGGGCAGAGGCATGGATTACACCGAACTTGCGAAAACCGTCGCCGCACTGGTGGAGGGCGAGCGTGACACCATCGCTCTGATGGCCACGCTTGCCTGCGAAATTCACCATGCCGACGACCGGTTCGACTGGACCGGGTTCTATCGCAACATGGGCGATGACGTGCTGAAGATCGGCCCCTACCAGGGCGGGCACGGCTGCCTGGTGATCCCTTTTTCGCGCGGCGTCTGCGGCGCGGCGGCGCGCACCGGCGCGGTGCAGCTGGTCGATGATGTCGAGGCTTTCCCGGGCCATATCGCCTGCGCCGCCTCGACCCGGTCCGAGATCGTGCTGCCGGTGCGCGGCGGGCGGGGCGAATTGCTGGGCGTGCTCGACATCGACAGCAATCAGCCCGCCGCCTTCAATCAGGAGGATGCGAAAGGGCTGCAGGCGATTTTGGATGCGACCTTCGGCGTGGTCGAAGGCTGACCCGTGCACCGGAGTTTCCGGCCGGGGGCTGGCGGCGCGGCGGTTGCTCGACTAAGTGATGGCGCATGACCGACGCCTATAGCCCGCCCGACACCCCGCTGGACATCCTGTACCAGGATCATGAGCTGCTGATCGCGAACAAGCCCGCCGGGCTGTTGTCTGTTCCCGGCAAGGGCGCGCATCTGGCCGATTGCCTGTTGTCGCGGGTTCAGGCCGCGTTCCCCGAGGCGCTTCTGGTGCACCGGCTGGATCGCGACACCTCTGGCGTGATGGTCTTTGCCCTGACGCCGAATGCGCAGCGCCACCTCGGCCTGCAATTCGAGAAACGCATGGTAAAGAAAACCTACGTGGCGCAGGTCTGGGGCCGGCTGGCGCCAAAGACCGGCACCGTGGATCTACCGCTGATCGTTGACTGGCCGAACCGGCCGAAACAGATGGTCGATCATGAAAACGGCAGGGCGGCGGTCACCGACTGGCGCGTGGTGCGCAGTGACGAGACCACGACGCGGGTCAGGCTCTATCCCAAGACCGGGCGCAGCCATCAGCTGCGGGTGCATATGCTGGCGCTGGGGCATCCCATCCTGGGAGATCCGTTCTACGCCGAAGGCGCGGCGCGCGCGGCCGAGCGGCTGATGCTGCATGCCGAAAACCTGCGGCTGCGCCACCCCGATGGCGGCCGGGGCATGAGCTTCAGCGTCAAATGCCCGTTCTGACGGCACCGGGCCGGCGCGAACCGCCCGCCCCGGCACGATGGGCCTATTCGGCGGCCCAGCCCGACACAGCCTTGACCTCCAGAAAATCCTCAAGGCCCCAGACACCGCCTTCGCGCCCGTTGCCCGAATGTTTCGTGCCGCCGAACGGGCTGCCCGCGGCGCGGCTTTTGCCGTTCACCTCGACCATGCCCGAGCGAAGCCGCCGGACCACGCGGTTGGTGCGCGCGCCATCCTGCGATTGCACATAGTTGGTCAGGCCGTATTCGGTGTCATTGGCGATGCGGATCGCCTCTTCCTCGGTCTCGAAGGGGATGATCGACAGGACCGGCCCGAAAATCTCCTGCCGCGCAATGGTCATGTCGTTGTGCACGTCTGCAAAGACCGTGGGGCGCACGAAATAGCCGCGATTGAACCCCTCGGGCCGGCCAAGCCCGCCCGCGACCAGCCGCGCGCCTTCGGCGATGCCGGTTTCGATCATGCCCTGCACCTTGTCGAACTGCGCCTGGCTGACCACCGGGCCGATGTGCCGCCCCCTGTCATGGCCGGAGCCGACAGCAAGGCCCGTCGCCACCCCGGCCGCCGTTTCCACGGCGTCGTCATAGATGTCGCGCTGCACCAGCATCCGTGTGGGGGCGTTGCACGACTGGCCGGTGTTGTTGAAACAGTGCTGGGCACCGCGCTGAACCGCTTTTTCATCGGCATCGGCGAAGATGATGTTGGCGCCCTTGCCGCCCAGTTCCAGATGCACGCGCTTCAGCGTGTCGGCGGCGTTTTTGGAAATCGCGATGCCCGCGCGGGTCGATCCGGTGAACGAGATCATGTCGACATCCGGATGGCCCGAAAGCTGTGTGCCGACGCCGGCACCATCGCCGTTGACCAGGTTGAACACGCCCGCCGGCACGCCGGCCTCGTCGAGGATCTCGGCGAACAGCAGCGATGACAGCGGCGCGATTTCCGAAGGCTTCAGCACCATGGTGCAGCCGGTCGCCAGGGCCGGAATCACCTTCAGCGTGACCTGATTCATCGGCCAGTTCCACGGGGTGATCATGCCGATCACGCCGATCGGCTCCATCAGGATACGGTCATGCGGGGCGTGCGCGCCCAGCAGGCGCTCAAACTCGAAATCCTTCATCGCACGGATGAAGTTCTTGATGTGCCAGCTGCCTGTGGTGGCCTGCGATGATTTCGCGAAATCGATCGGCGCGCCCATCTCCAGGCTGATGGCTTCGGCCATGTCGTCCGAGCGGCGATTGTAGATGTCGAGGATTCGCTCGATCAGCGCAAGACGCTCGGCCTTGTCCGAAAAAGCCCAGCTTTCAAAGGCCGCGCGGGCGGCGGCGACGGCGGCATTCGTGTCGGCCTCGGCCCCCAGAGAGATCACCGCACAGGTGTCTTCGGTCGAGGGGTCTATAACGCCGAAATCATTGGCGGCGCTGGGATCAACCCATTGCCCGTTGATATAGAACTGGCGTTTTTCGATCATGGGACGCTCCCTTGGAATTTGCGCGACACTCTGTCACCGGCCCGATTTCTGTGCAAGTTTGGGATGAACTCGCACGATTTGGAATCTATCTAGAATACGGAAGCTAGTTCCGCCAGACAGGAAAGGAAGACCTCCATGGCACTTCGCATCAATGATACGGCCCCGAATTTTTCCGCCGACACCACCGAAGGCATGATCGATTTTCACGAGTGGATCGGCGACAGCTATGCAATCCTGTTTTCCCACCCCAAAGACTTCACCCCGGTCTGCACCACCGAATTCGGCGCGGCCGCCCAATTGGCCGACGAGTTTGCCAAGCGCAACACCAAGGTGATCGGCATTTCCGTGGACAGTGTGGAAGAGCACAAGAAGTGGAAGGCCGATGTCGAAAGCTTTTCCGGCGCCAAGATGGGCTTTCCGATCATCGCCGATGACGAGCTGAAGATCGCCAAGCTCTATGACATGCTGCCGGCCGAGGCCTATCTGCCCGATGGCCGCACCCCCGCTGATACTGCGACGGTGCGCACCACCTTCATCATCAACCCGCAAAAGAAGATCGAGCTGATGCTGATCTATCCGATGTCGGTCGGCCGCAACTTCGACGAGATCCTGCGCGCGCTGGATGCGATCCAGATCGCCAAGGACACGCCGATTGCCACGCCGGCCAACTGGCGCCCGGGCGACGATGTGATCGTGGCGCTGTCGCTGACCACCGATCAGGCGAAAGAGAAGTTCGGCGAGGTGAAGGAAGTCTTCTCCTATCTGCGCACGGTCAAAGCGCCCGAGTAACCACCCGGCATCGTCGGAATGAAAAAGGCCCCGGTGTTTCCACCGGGGCCTTTCCTTGTTCATGCAGGGCTGGCTCAGCCTTCTGCTTTTTCTTCCGCCATCTCTTCGCCGGTGCTCTGGTCGATCATCTTCATCGACAGGCGCACCTTGCCGCGATCGTCAAAGCCCAGAAGCTTGACGTAAACCTCCTGGCCTTCCTTCAGAACGTCCGAGGGGTGGTTCAGGCGGCGGTTTTCGATCTGGCTGACATGCACAAGGCCGTCACGCTTGCCGAAGAAGTTCACGAAGGCGCCGAAATCGACGATCTTCACGACCTTGCCCTTGTAGATCTTGCCCTCTTCCGGCTCGGCCACGATCGAATAGATCATGTCATAGGCCTTCTGGATGGCGTCGGCATTGGCCGAGGCGATCTTGATCACGCCGTCGTCGTTGATATCGACCTTGGCGCCCGACACTTCCACGATCTCGCGGATGACCTTGCCGCCCGAGCCGATCACTTCACGGATCTTGTCGGTGGGCACGGTCATGGTTTCGATCCGCGGCGCATGGGCCGAGAATTCGCCGGCTTCGGTCAGCGCCTTGGCCATTTCACCCAGAATGTGCAGGCGGCCTGCCTTGGCCTGGGCCAGGGCTTTTTCCATGATCTCGGGCGTGATGCCCGCGACCTTGATGTCCATCTGCAGCGAGGTGATGCCGTTTTCAGTACCGGCCACCTTGAAGTCCATGTCGCCGAGGTGATCCTCGTCGCCCAGGATGTCTGTCAGGATGGCATAGCGGCCGTCATCTTCCAGGATCAGGCCCATGGCCACACCGGCAACCGGCGCCTTCAGCGGAACGCCCGCATCCATCATCGACAGCGAACCGCCGCAGACAGACGCCATCGAGCTGGAGCCGTTGGATTCGGTGATCTCCGACACGATGCGGATCGTGTAGGGGAAATCGGTCGCGGCGGGCAGAACGGCCTGAAGGGCGCGCCATGCCAGTTTGCCATGGCCGATTTCGCGGCGGCCGGGCGAGCCCACGCGGCCAACTTCGCCCACCGAGTAGGGGGGGAAGTTGTAGTGCAGCAGGAAGTTGGATTTGAAGTTGCCGTGCAGCGCGTCGATGAACTGTTCATCGTCGCCCGTGCCCAGCGTGGTCACGACCAAACCTTGCGTTTCGCCGCGGGTGAACAGGGCAGAGCCATGGGTGCGCGGCAGCAGGCCGGTTTCGCAGACGATCGGGCGCACGGTATCCAGCGCGCGGCCGTCGATCCGCTTGCCGTTGGTCACCACATCGCCCCGCAGAACCGAGCTCTCCAGCTTCTTGAAGGCGGACCCGAGGTTCGGATCTTCAAGCTGCTCCTCGGTCAGGGCGGCCTTGACCGTCTCGCGCGCGGCGGCAACGGTGGCGGTCCGCTCCTGCTTGTCGGTGATCGCGAAGGCGGCGTGCATTGCGGCCTCGCCGGCGGCTTTCACCGCGTCATACAGCGCCGAGTAATCCGGCGACTGGAAATCGAACGGCTCTTTCGCCGAGGCTTCGGCCAGGCTGATGATCAGGTCGATCACCGGCTGGATCTGCTGATGCGCGAAGTTTACGGCGCCCAGCATTTCGGCCTCGGAAAGCTCATAGGCTTCCGATTCCACCATCATCACCGCGTCTTTGGTGCCGGCAACAACCAGATCGAGCCGCTGCTCGGGGTTGTTCCGCAGATCCTGCATATCGTCGACGTCGGGGTTCAGGATGTATTCCCCATCCACGAAACCAACGCGGCAACCGGCGATCGGGCCCATGAAGGGCGCGCCGGAAATGGTCAGCGCGGCCGAGGCGGCGATCATCGCAACGATATCGGGGTCATTGACCAGATCGTGGCTCAGCACGGTGCACATCACCAGCACTTCGTTCTTGAAGCCGGGCACGAACAGCGGGCGGATCGGACGGTCGATCAGGCGCGCGGTCAGCGTTTCCTTTTCGGTCGGGCGCGCCTCGCGCTTGAAGAAACCGCCCGGGATTTTACCGGCGGCATAGTATTTTTCCTGATAGTGAACCGTCAGCGGGAAGAAATCCTGCCCCGGTTTGGGTTCCTTGGCGAAGGTCACGTTGGCCATGACCGAGGTTTCGCCGAGGGTGGCGATGACAGAGCCATCGGCCTGGCGGGCAACCTTGCCCGTTTCAAGTGTGAGGGTCTCGTCGCCCCACTGCATCGATTTCGTCGTAACGTTAAACATCTCGTTTCCTATGTTGGGGGCGGGACCCTCCCGTTCCCCCGATTGCGTACGGGGCTGATTGCCCCGTGGCCCATCTGTGTTTTGCTGCCCTGCCCCACTGAGCCCGAAGGGGAGGCCCCGAACCATGCCCGGGATAGCAAAGACGCGCCACAAGGGCGCGTCCTTCGAATTTAGCGGCGGATGCCGAGGCGCTTGATGAGGTCGGTATACCGCGCCTCTTCCTTGCCTTTGAGGTAATCCAGAAGTTTCCGGCGCTGCGCGACCATCATCAAGAGGCCACGGCGGGAATGGTTATCCTTCTTGTGGGTCTTGAAGTGTTCGGTCAGCGTGTTGATGCGCGAGGTCAGGATGGCGATCTGCACTTCGGGCGAACCGGTGTCGCCTTCCTTGGTGGCGAATTCCTTGACTAGGCGGTTCTTTTCTTCAGCCGTAATCGACATCGGGGTCTCCTTTTCTGAAAAGGGTTGATGGCGCAAGCCGGGATGTCGTCCAGCAGGGCCCATGGAGAGTGTGCCGCCGGCTTCACCAGCGGATGCGCGCGTATAGGGGATTTCGGCGGGAAAGGGAAGGGGAATGAACGGGCACCCGGCGCCCCGGCGCAGCGTCTTCATTCCCGTCTGCTGGAAAACGCTGCTCTCGATGCTTGTGCGCGGCTACTGCACCGGCTCCATCCGGTTCATCTGAATCTCCTGTGCGATGATCTTGGCCCAGTCGCCGATGATCGGGATGAAGTCGATCTGCGCCAGGAAATAAGCGGCCACCGATACCAGCATCGTGGCGCCGACCACCGTGCCCAGCCCGACCGCAAGGCCGCGCAGGAAATTGTAGCCCATCATGCGAAAGGCATTGTCATGCGCGCGCAGGAAGCGGTGTTTGTTGAGCTTGTCGACCTCTTCGCGCAGGGCAGAGAGTTCTGCGATCAGCCGGTCGGTGTCGGAGGTGTTTTCGGTCACGCGCGCTGCCCTTTGCAGGATCGTCCGCCCCGACACTAACGGCCCCGCCCGCCGCCGCCAAGCCGGGATCAGGCGGCGGCGCGCATCGCTTCGGCCACGGCGCTTTTGGGCACCAGTGTTACCTGCGACAGATCCAGCCCCGCCGCCCCGGCCACCTCTGCCAGCGGCAGCCCGTCAAGCAGCAGCAGCGCGTTGTCCGGCGCCTCATCCGAGGCTTCGACCGTCAGCATGGGCGCGGGGTGGGTCTCGTCGTCATAGACCACGGCGAGCGTGTCTTCGGATGCGTCGTAATCCTCGATCAGCGCGGGGCCGCCATCGTCGATCCAGTCGCCCAGGATGAAATCATCGGCCCCTTCGCCGCCGTTCACGTTATCCCCGGCTCCGGCAAACAGCATGTCGTCGCCTTCGCCGCCATTGAGATAATCGCGAAGGCCGTCATCCTCCCATTCCTCATCGGGGGTGATGCCGAGGATCGTGTCATCGCCGGCATTGCCGTTCAGCACATCCGCGCCGCCGCCGCCAAGAACGATGTCATCGCCTTCGCCGCCCATCAGCCCGTCGTTGCCCTCGCCGCCCGACAGGATGTCGTCGCCCGGCCCGCCGATCATCTGGTCATCGCCGCCGCCGCCGTTCAGAATGTCGTCCCCGGCCTGGCCGAGAAGCATGTCATCGCCTTCGCCGCCCGCGGCCTGGTCATCGCCGAGGCCGCCGGGCAGATCGTCATCGCCGGTGGCGCCGATCAGCGTGTCATCGCCCTCTGCGCCGATCAGCAGGTCGTCGCCCGCGCCGCCGTCCAGCATATCATCCCCGGCCCCGCCATAGACGACATCGTCGCCCATATGCGCCAGGATGGAGTCGCCTTCATCGCCCCCCTCGATCGTGTCGTTTTCATTCGTGCCCTCTGCAAACGGGCCGTCGCCGTTGTTTTCGCCGTCTTCTTCGGCCGGGCCTTCTGTCGGGAAAACCCCCGACACGCCGACCACCAGAAGACCCAGCAAACCTGCCAAGCCAAACATCACCCTTACCCTTCCCGAAACCACCCGCCCGCGATCGCGCGACGGGAACCACCACGTTCAGGTTACACGTCAATCGCCCCGCCACCTGCGGATTTCTGACCGGATGGTTAGCCGGAGGTTAGCGCCAGGCTTCGGGGTGCTGGGTGTAGGCGATGTAGAGCGGGTGCTTGGGATGCCCGGCCTGGGTCAGCCCCAGATGAAACAGCTGCAGGCCCGTGGCACGCAACAGCCGCTCTACCGCCGGGCCACGCTGCAGATGTGCGCCATGCGTGCCCCAGGCGCAGATGATCCGATCGGCCCAGGGGGCGCTTTCGGCGATGGCGATGTCATTCTCGGGCCCCACCGGATCGGCCGCCGTGCGCATCTTTTTGGGGTCGGTATCGCGCCAGGCGAAGATGTTGGTCACCCGGAACCCGCCAAAGCCAAGTGCACGCGCGCGGCGTTCGCAGCGTTCGACGGTGGGGTCGTTCTGCACCTCTGTCGCGGTGGAGGGGTTGAGCATGACGAACAGCGCCTTGTCCCCTTCCGGTGCCCAGATCCGGGTCAGGGTATAGCGGTACCGCTCGCAGTCGGAATAAACGGCGGTCGAGGCGGCATCGCCCTTCAGATGGGTGCGCGTGATCATGCCCCGTGTTGTGAAACGTTTGGCCCGTGGTTTCAAGCGGGCCGCGCCCATGATCCACATCAATGCGGCACGGTGGGGTTTGCCCTACCCCGGTTTCACGGGTCGCACGGCCCCGCCCTTCTGTCGTGCAACAGCAGTTCAAACCATTGGGGGGACGAACGTATGCCAGATAAATCGCAAATCCTGTGGATGTACGAGACCATGGAGAAGGCGCGCTATTACGAAGACACGATGGCCGCCGTCTACATGGAAGGAAAATCACCCAAGTTCGACATCGGCGCCGGTACCATCCCCGGCGAGATGCACCTTGCCGCCGGGCAGGAACCCTGCGCCGCCGGCGTCTGTGTTCACCTGAAAACCGAGGATGCGGTGACGGCAACACACCGGCCGCACCATGTGGCCATCGCCAAGGGCGTGGACCTCAAGAAGATGACGGCCGAGATTTTCGGCAAGGCTGACGGCCTTGCCGGCGGGCGCGGCGGGCATATGCACCTGCTCGATCCGGCGGTGAATTTCTCGTGCAGCGGCATTATCGCCGAAGGCACCAGCCCCGCCGTCGGCGCGGCCCTAGCCGCCAAGCTCAAGGGCACGGATGCGGTGGCGGTTTCCTACCTTGGCGATGGCGCGGCCAACCAGGGCGGGTTCCACGAGGCGCTGAACCTCGCCGCGCTGTGGAACCTTCCGGTGATTTTCGTGATCGAGGATAACGGTTGGGGCATTTCGGTGTCCAAGGCGAAATCCACCGCCGTGCCGGACAACAGCGTGCGGGCGGCGGGCTATGGCATGCCGGGCTTTCACGTGGCCGACAATGACACGCTGAAACTGTTCGAAGTGGCGGGCGAAGCGGTCGCGCGCGCCCGCAGGGGCGAAGGCCCGACGCTGATCGAGGTCGAGACCTACCGCTACTACGGCCACTTCCAGGGCGACCCCGAGATGTACCGCCCGAAGGATGAGGTTGCCGAGCTGAAGGCGAAGGACCCGATCAGGCGTCTGCGCGATGCGGCCATCGCCGACGGCACGATCACCGAGGCCGAGGCCGACGCGGCCCGCACCCGGGCCCATGCCGAAGTGGATGAGGCCTTCGCCTTTGCCCGCGCCTCTGCCTATCCCGCCCCCGAAGACGCGCTGACAGCCGTTTTCGCGTGACATCAGTTCGAGGAGTCAGATCATGACCAGCAATCGTATTCTTCCCATGTCGCGCGCCATTTCCGAAGCCATCGCCCAGGAAATGCGCGCCGATCCGTCCGTTTTCGTGATGGGCGAGGATGTCGGCACCTATGGCGGCATCTTCGGGGCCACAACCGGCCTGCTTGACGAGTTCGGTGAAGCACGCGTGCGCGACACGCCGATTTCGGAAACCGGGTTCATCGGCGCGGGCGTTGGCGCGGCCATGTCCGGCATGCGCCCGATCGTCGAGCTGATGTTCGTCGATTTCTTCGGCGTCTGCATGGATGCCATCTATAACCTGGCGGCCAAGAACACCTATTTCTCTGGCGGCAACTTCAAGGTGCCCATGGTGATCATGACGGCCACCGGCGGCGGGTATTCCGACGCGGGCCAGCATTCGCAAACGCTGCACGGCATGTTCGCCCATCTGCCGGGGCTCAAGGTCGTGGCGCCGTCGAACGCCTATGACGCCAAGGGGCTGATGAAAACCGCGATCCGTGACGACAGCCCGGTGATGTTCATGTTCCACAAGGGGTTGCAGGGCCTTGCCTGGATGGCCTCGCCCGATGCCGCGGCGACGGTCGTGCCGGAAGAGGATTACGCCATCCCCTTTGGTCAGGCCAAGGTGGTGCGCGAAGGCAAGGATGTGACCATCGTGACCCTGTCGATGATGGTGCACAAGGCGCTCGACGCGGCGGATGCGCTGGCGAAAGACGGGATCGAGGCCGAGGTGATCGACCTGCGGACCGTCGTGCCGCTGGATCGCGACACGATCCTGAAATCGGTCGCCAAGACCGGCCGGCTGATCGTGGTGGACGAGGATTACAAGAGCTTCGGGCTGAGCGGCGAGATCATCGCCACCGTGGCCGAGCGTGATCCGGCCTGCCTGAAATCCGCGCCGCGCCGTCTGGCCGTGCCGGATGTGCCGATCCCCTATAGCCGGCCGATGGAACAGTTCGTTCTGCCCAGCGCCGACAAGATTGCCGCCGCCGCGCGCGAAAGCCTTGGCAAGGCCGCGTGACATGGCCGACATTCTGATACCCGCCGGTCTTTGGGATACAGACCTCAACCCCGAGGGCATCGTCGCCAACTGGTTCTTCGGCGAGGGCGCGGCGGTTGCCAAGGGCGATGTGGTGGCCGAGATCATGGTCGAGAAATCGACCTTCGATATCGAGGCCCCGGAGGCCGGAGTTCTGCACCGCGTGATTCCCAAGGACGGCGTGGTGCGCCCCGGTGTGGCGATCGGAACGGTGGATGCCGCCTGACACGGCGGCGCCCGCCACATACGCGCGGCAGCTGAAGCGCTTTGCCTCGGCAGAGGAAGCGCTTCGGCGGCAGGACGGTTTTGACACCAGCCCCTTTACGCCGGATCAGCCTTCGCTGCTGGTCTGGCAGTCGCCCCGCGGGTTGCTCGCGGCGCCGTCCGATTCCCGCCTTGCGGGGTTCGGTGACGCGGCGCGGGCCTGTGCCGCGGCGGGATGGCCTGTCGCGGTTCGTCGCGCGGGCGGGGGGCTGTGCCCGGTATCGCCCGGCACGTTGCAGTTTGCCATAAGCCGCCCGGTCGCGGGGGGGCTGACCATCGAAGCGGCCTATGCCGAGATGGTTGCGCTGATCGAAAGGCTGCTGGGCCGGTTCGGCCTTTCGGCGCAGGTCGGCACCTGCGAGACGGCGTTCTGCCCGGGCCGCTACGACATCGCGGTCGCGGGCCGCAAGATCGCAGGGATGGCGCAGACATGGCGCAGCCGCGCCGGGGTCAGAACCGCGACCACCGGCGCCTCGCTCATTCTGAACGAAGATCCAGAGGTTCTGGCCGATGCCGTCAACCTGTTTTACAGCACCGCGCAAAGCCCCCTGCGTTGTGACGCCGGCGCCATCGGTTCGCTGAGCGGTACCCTGGCGCGCGACGTGCCGGTGGCCGAGGTGCTGGCCGCGCTGGAACCGGGCCCGGCGCCGCGGTAACGCGCGCCGGTCAGGTCGCGGGCGGGCGGTTGAACACGCGGCTCGGGTGCAGCACTCCGGCCCGGTAGATGCCCACGGCCACGGCCTCGCCATTCAACGAGGCCCAGGCTTCGTCGCCATATTCGACATCCGAGGTCAGAACCATGCCGGGGTTGCCGTTGCGCAGCTTCGCCGCCCCTTCGGGGGTGCAGCGCAGTTCGGGCAGATCGGCCAGCCCTTCCTCCAGCGGCAACAAAAGATCATCCAGCGCAGGGGTTTTCGCCAGCTCTTCGATCCGTTCCAGCGTCACCCCGTCTTCGGCGTCGAACGGGCCCGACCACAGGCGCCGCAGATCGCGCACATGGCCATGGCAGCCCAGAACCTGCCCCAGATCGCGGGCGATGGCGCGCACATAGCCGCCCTTGCCGCAGACCATCTCCAGCGTCACGTGATCGGCATCGGGCCGCGCCACCATTTCAAGACTGTCCACATAGAGCGGGCGGGCGGCGATCTCGAATTCCTCGTCGTCGCGGGCCAGTTTATAGGCGCGCTCGCCGTCGATCTTCACGGCCGAGAATTTCGGCGGAACCTGCATGATGTCGCCGGTAAAGCGGGGCAGGGCGGCGCGGATTTCTTCATCGGTGGGGCGGTCGCTGCTTTCGGCGATCACCTCGCCCTCGGCATCATCGGTGTTGGTGGCCTGACCCAGCCGCACGGTAAAGCGATAGGCCTTCAGCGCGTCGGTGATATAGGGCACGGTCTTTGTCGCCTCGCCTAGGGCGATGGCCAGAACACCCGTCGCGTCGGGGTCCAGCGTGCCGGCGTGGCCGGCCTTTTTGGCGCCGAACGCCCAGCGGACCTTGTTCACCACCGCGCTGGAGGTGATCCCGGCAGGCTTGTCGACCACCAGCCATCCTGAAATGTCGCGTCCCTTGCGGCTGCGGCCCATGTTCTGCCTCCCGTGCGAAGTAAGGTGCGCGTGCTACCCAAGCGCGGGGCCCGCGTCAACGGGGCAGTGGCGCGACGGTGCCCACGATCGGCCCCAGCGGGAAACCGCCGTCGTTGCGCCCCAGCTCCGGCGCATAGAGGCGCGAGATATTGCCATCCAGGAACAGCGCCTCGGGTGTGCCCAGCGCATCTCGAAACAGCCGCCCGAATTCATGGAAGGTGACCGGCCGTTCGGAGATGGCGAAATAGGCAGTGCCGTCAGGGGCAATGCCAACCCCGTTGCGGATATAGCGCGATGTGCTGTCGATCAGGAACCGCGGGTGCAGCGCGCCGCCTGTCACCAGCATCGGCCCCGATTGGGTGGCATGGTCGCATTCCGTCTGATCGGCCAGATAGCGGCGGGTCTCGATCACCCGCGCGCGGCCCTGCGTGAGGCACAGCAACCCGTTGGGCAAAAGCCCGAAATTGCCCGGCCCGGCCGAGGCGACGGCGCCGCGCTGCTGCTCGCCATCCTCGATGTAAAGCCCCACCGGCGAGCGGTCGGGGTGATACATGCCCGCGTTCATCGCAAAGGTCAGCGTCTCGCCGCCGGCGTTCAGCATGTTTTCGATGCGCCCGAAATTGCCCAGAACGCGCCCCTCCGGGTCCAGCCGGAACAGGCGCAACTCTTCGCGCGCCGGGTTGACGGCGCATACGGTATAGGGAGTTCCGTCATGGTCCATCGGCGCGCAGGTGGCGTTGGCCAGGGCCGGAAGGAACACAAACGGAAGAGCGGCAAAGAGGCGCCTAAGCCTCTTCATCGTCATCCTCTTGCAGATCGCGGCGCACGCTTTCCTGCGAGAACAGGCGGCGCGTTTCATCCATCCGGTCGAATGTCTCGTCGATGGCAAAGCGGATCTCGGGCGAAAACTTCAGCGTCACCGCCTTGGACACCGCCCGCCGCAATTCGTGCCGGTTGCGGCGCAGCGCGGCAAGCGCATCCTCTGCCCCGTGCCCGCCCAACGGCAGCACATAGGCGGTGGCGATGCGCAGATCGGGCGAGGTGCGCACCTCGCCCACGGTGATCGACATGCGGTTCAGCTCGGGGTCGTGAATGTCACCGCGCGCCAGCACATCGGATAATGTGCGGCGTACCAGTTCGCCCACGCGAAGCTGGCGTTGCGACGGCCCGGGGCCGGTATCGAACCTGTTCTTTGCCATGCAGAGCATCTAGGCGATGCCGGCGCCTCGTGCAAGGCAGGCTTTGCCAACTCCGGGCGGCTGGTCTAAACCGGGCCGAAGTTTGCGAAGGAGAATGCGATGACGGATCGGCCGGGGATTGTGGTGACCGGCGCGTCGGGCCGGATGGGGCGGATGCTGATCCGCACCGTGCTGGAAAGCGACGCGGCGCGGCTGGTCGGCGCGGTGGAGCGCGCGGGCAACGAATGGATCGGGCGCGACGCGGGCGCGCTGGTGGGCGAACCGGAGACGGGGGTTGCCGTCACCGACGATCTGCTGTCGGCAATGGCGCAGGCGCAGGCGGTGATCGACTTTACCACACCCGCCGCGACGGTGGAGGTGGCCATGCTGGCCGCGCAGGCCCGCGCGGTGCATGTGATCGGCACCACCGGGCTGACGGCGGGCGATCTGAAAAAGATCGCCGCCGCCGCCCGCCACGCGATTGTGGTGCGGGCCGGGAACATGAGCCTCGGGGTCAACCTTCTTGTCGAGATCACCAGGAAGGTCGCCGCCGCGCTGGACGAGGATTTCGACATCGAGGTGATCGAGGCGCATCACCGCCACAAGGTCGATGCGCCGTCGGGCACCGCGCTGATGCTGGGCGAGGCCGCCGCCGAGGGGCGCGGCGTGGATCACGCGGCAATGGCCGTGCGCGGGCGCGACGGCATCACCGGTGCGCGCGCGCCGGGCACGATCGGCTATTCCGCAGTCCGGGGCGGCGATATCGTGGGCGAGCATGACGTGCTGTTCGCGGGCGAGGGCGAGCGGGTGATCCTGCGCCACGTGGCCACAGACCGGCGCATCTTCGCGCGTGGGGCGCTGAAGGCCGCGCTCTGGGGTCAGGGCCGGCATCCGGGTGAATACAGCATGGCGGATGTGCTGGGCTTCTGACCCGGCGCCGGGTCAGAAATCTATCGCCAGGCCCTTCTTTTCCCAGTCGCCATAGCGCACCGGTTCGGGGCCGTCGCGGCCGCCAAGCTCTTTGGGCAGCGTCTGTGCGGCGGCGGTCTTGCGGCGTTCCTCGGCCTCGGCCAAAGCGCGGATCGCCTCGGGGGGCAGGTCTTTTTTCGTGTCGTCGGGCATCGCGGCGCCTCCTTGTGGGCTTCCTTGCGTTGATATACCTGCGGGCGGATCGGCGGCAAGCGCAGAGAAGGGCACCGGATGGCGGAAGGTTTCGACAAGGCGCGGGGAACGGCGGTGCTGCTGCTGACCCTGGTGCTGGAAGAGCATCGGCAGATGGCGGAAATTTCGGGCGAGGATGGCCCGCTTGCCGATCTGGAACCGGCCGAACGGGCGCGGGCGCAGCGGCTGGCGCTTTCGGTGCTGCGGCACATGGGGCGGGCCGATGCCCTGCTCAAGCCGCTGCTGCGCAAACCGCCACCGCCTGCGGTGCTGAACGTGCTGCGGCTTGCCACCGTCGAGATGATGGAAGACGGCGCCGCCGCCTATGGCGCGGTGAATGCGGCCGTGGCGAACCTGCGGCGCGGCCAGAAGACGCGGCACATGGCCGGGCTTGCCAATGCGGTGTTGCGCAAGGTGGCCGAGACGGCACCCGAAGACTGGGCTGCGCTGCCGCCGCAGCGCATGCCGGGCTGGCTGCGCGGGCGGCTGGAAAGCAGCTATGGCCGGGCCGTCGTCACGGCGATGGAGGCGGCGCATGCCAGGGGCGCACCGCTGGATCTGACGCCGAGGGATGGCGATGGCGCCGCGCTGGCCGCCACGGTTGGCGGGGCGCTGCTGCCCACGGGCAGTGTCCGGCTGACAGGGCCGGTGCAGGTGTCGGCGCTGCCAGGCTATGGCGAGGGCGCGTGGTGGGTGCAGGATGCCGCCGCCGCGCTTCCGGCAAAGCTGTTGAACGCGCGGCCGGGCGAACGGGTGCTGGATCTTTGCGCCGCGCCGGGCGGCAAGACGATGCAGATGGCCGCCGCCGGGGCCACGGTGACGGCGCTGGATATCTCCGCGCAGCGGCTCGCGCGGCTGGAGGAGAACCTCGCCCGGACGGAACTGGAGGCGAAGATCGTGGTGGCCGACGCGCTGGAATGGCAGCCCGATGCGCCGTTCGATGCGGTGCTGCTCGATGCGCCCTGTTCCGCGACCGGCACGATCCGCCGCCACCCCGACCTGCCGTTCACGCGCACCGGCAAGGACATCAAGCCGCTGTTCGCGCTTCAGGCGCAGATGATCGACCGGGCGGTCGCACTGCTGAAACCGGGCGGGCGGCTGGTGTTCTGCACCTGCTCGCTGCTGCCCGAAGAGGGCGAGGATCAGCTTGCCGCGGCGCTTGGGCGCCATCCGGGGCTGCGGGTGGAAAAGCCCGCCGCGCCCTGGATCGAAGCCGGCTGGCGCGAGGCGCGGGGCGGGCTGCGCCTGCGCCCCGATATGTGGTCCGATCGCGGCGGGCTGGATGGCTTTTACATGGCGGCTTTGCACAAGGCGGCCTGATCCGGCGCGGCCGTGGGCGGTTTTTCGGGCCCATGCCGGCCGCGAAGGCTTTTCGTCGGTGACAGGTCGGCGTCCGAAATGTATTGTTCCGCCAAGAGCAGGTTCAGCCGCCCGACAGAGCAGTACCCGACACGATGGCAGGCGTTTCGCACCCCGAAAGCTGGCAAGCCCGGCATTGCCGTTGGATGAACGGCATTCACGCGCGGATCGCCACGATGGCGAAGCCGGCGGCGGCCTTTACCTCGCAGCCGGAGCCGCGCACGATCGGGTCTTTCGCCAAGGGGCGGCAGCTGATCGGCGGCAACTTCCTGTTCGCCGGCTATCTGGTGGAGGCGCCGGGCCGCTCGATCTGGGATCTGCCGATGCCCTCGCCCGCGTTCGAGGAAGAGCTGCACGGTTTCGCATGGCTCGATGATCTGGCCGCGGTCGGTGATGGCCCCGCCCGGATCCGCGCGCAGGGCTGGACGGCGGACTGGATCGCAAGGCACGGGCGCGGGCGCGGCGCCGGCTGGTCGCCCGATCTGACGGGGCGGCGGCTGATCCGCTGGATCAACCACGCGCTGTTCCTGCTGAACGGGCAGAAAAAGGTCGGGTCCGACGCTTATTTCCGCTCGCTCGCGCAGCAGACCATATTCCTGAGCCGGCGCTGGAAGACCGCCGCGCCCGGCCTGCCGCGCTTTGAGGCGCTGACGGGGCTGATCTATGCCGGGCTGGCGCTGGAAGGGATGGAGCGGCACGTTGCCCCCGCCGCAAAGGCATTGGCGCGCGAATGCCGGGAACAGATCGACGCCGAAGGCGGCATTCCCACCCGCAACCCCGAAGAGCTGCTGGAGGTGTTCACATTGCTGACATGGGCCGCCTCGGCCCTGTCGGGCGCGGGCATGATGACGCCGAAGGACCAGTTCGAAGCGATCGAGCGCATCGCGCCCACGCTGCGCGCGCTGCGCCATGCCGATGGCGGGCTGGCGCGGTTTCACGGCGGTGGGCGCGGTGCCGAGGGGCGGCTGGATCAGGCGCTTGCCGCGGCCGGGGTGCGGGCCGTGGCCGCCGCCGGCCGGGCGATGGGCTATGCGCGGCTGTCGGCGGGGCGCACCAGCGTGATCGTCGACGCCGGCCCGCCGCCGGCCGAATCCGCATCGGTGAACGCCCATGCCTCGACCCTGGCGATGGAGCTGACCTCGGGGCGCAGGCCGCTGGTGGTCAGTTGCGGGTCGGGCGCGTCTTTCGGAGCCGAATGGCGGCGCGCGGGGCGGGCGACGCAATCCCATTCCACGCTGGCGATCGAAGGATGCTCCTCGGCCCGGCTGAAGGCCAGGGCGGGGCTGGGCCGGCGCATGACCGAGGTTCTGGTGGATGGCCCGCGCGAGGTCGGGCTGGAACGGCACAGCGGGCCCGACGGGATCAGCCTGGTGGCCTGGCATGACGGCTATGTCCGCAGCCACGGCCTGACCCATGCGCGTCGGCTGGAACTGTCGGCCGACGGCCGGCAGCTTGGCGGCGAAGATACGCTGGGGGTGTTTTCGGACGCGCATCGCAAGACGTTCGACAAGGCGATGGACCGGGCAAAGCTGCAGGGGATCGCCTATGCGCTGCGGTTTCATCTGCACCCGGATGTGGATGCGGCGATCGACATGGGCGGGGCGGCGGTATCGCTCGCGCTCAAAAGCGGCGAGATCTGGGTGTTTCGCCACGATGGGCACGCGGAATTGCGGGTGGAGCCGAGCGTCTATCTTGAAAAAGGCCGGCTGAAGCCGCGCGCGACCCGCCAGATCCTTCTTTCTTCGCGTGTGCTGGACACGGCGACGCAGAT
Organism: Actibacterium naphthalenivorans; assembly: GCF_014196965.1. GTDB lineage: Bacteria > Pseudomonadota > Alphaproteobacteria > Rhodobacterales > Rhodobacteraceae > Actibacterium_A > Actibacterium_A naphthalenivorans. The sequence goes on from NZ_JACIEQ010000001.1 coordinate 1,672,475, forward strand.
CAACTGGACGCTCGCCAAGGCGCAGGATACACCGCAGGGCGTGCGGGACCTGGTTCAGGATGACGATGGCCCGCTGTCTGAGTGAACTGACCAAGGAACCCTTTGCAGATGACCGACCTCGTGCCCATTCGCCGCGCGCTGATTTCCGTTTCCGACAAGACAGGGCTGCTTGATTTCGCGCGCGCGCTTGATGCCCGCGGGGTGAAGCTGTTGTCTACAGGCGGAACGGCGAAGGCGCTGCGCGAGGCGGGGCTGAGCGTGCGTGACGTGGCCGATGTGACCGGCTTTCCCGAAATGATGGACGGGCGGGTCAAGACGCTGCACCCGGCGGTGCATGGCGGGTTGCTGGCCCTGCGCGATGATCAGGAGCATCTGGCCGCGATGGAGGCGCACGGCATCGCGCCGATCGACCTGCTGGTGGTCAACCTTTATCCGTTCGAGGAAACCGTGGCCAAGGGCGCGGCCTATGACGACTGCATCGAGAATATCGATATCGGCGGCCCGGCGATGATCCGCGCGGCGGCCAAGAACCACGCCTTTGTCAACGTGGTGGTGGATGTGGCGGACTATCACGCGCTGCTGGCCGAGCTGGACGCGAATGACGACCGCACCACGCTTGCCTTCCGCCAGCGTCTGGCGCAGGCGGCCTATGCGCGCACGGCGGCCTATGACGCGGCCGTTTCCACCTGGATGGCGGCCGCGATCGGCGAGACGACCCCGCGCCGCCGGGCCTTTGCCGGGACGCTGGCCCAGAGCCTGCGCTATGGCGAGAACCCGCATCAGAAGGCCGCGTTCTATACCGACGGGTCAGCCCGGCCCGGTGTCGCCACCGCGAAGCAGTGGCAGGGCAAGGAACTGTCTTACAACAACATCAACGACACCGACGCTGCGTTCGAGCTGGTGGCGGAATTCGGGGCGGGCTCCGGCCCCGCCTGTGCGATCATCAAACATGCCAACCCCTGCGGTGTGGCGCGCGGCGCGACGCTGGCCGAGGCCTATGGCCGCGCTTTCGATTGTGACCGTACCTCGGCCTTCGGCGGGATCATCGCGCTGAACCAGCCGCTGGACGGCGCGACGGCGGCGGAGATTTCCAACATCTTCACCGAGGTCGTCATCGCCCCCGGCGCCGACGAGGCCGCGCGCGAGATCTTTGCCAAGAAGAAGAACCTGCGCCTGCTGACCACCGATGGCCTGCCCGATCCGTCCGTGGCGTCGCTGGCGTTCAGGCAGGTGTCGGGCGGCTTTCTGGTGCAGGACAAGGACAATGGCGCGATCGGCGCCGCCGATCTGAAGGTGGTGACCAAACGCGCGCCCACCGAGCAGGAGATCGCGGATCTGCTGTTTGCCTGGACCGTGGCCAAGCATGTGAAATCCAACGCCATCGTCTATGTGAAGGATGGCGCCACCGTCGGCGTCGGCGCCGGGCAGATGAGCCGGGTCGACAGTACCCGCATCGCCGCCCGCAAGGCCCAGGACATGGCCGAGGCGCTGGGCCTGGCCGCGCCGCTGACCCAGGGCTCGGTCGTGGCGTCGGATGCGTTCTTCCCCTTCTCCGACGGTTTGCTGACGGCGGCCGAGGCGGGCGCCACGGCGGTTGTCCAGCCCGGCGGATCGGTGCGGGATGAAGAGGTGATCGCGGCGGCGGACGAGGCCGGGCTGGCCATGGTCTTTACCGGCATGCGCCATTTCCGGCACTGATCGGGATGCGCCTTCTTGCCCTTACCGCGCTTCTGGTTTTCGTGGCCGATCAGGCCACGAAATACCTTGTGGTGTTCGGGCTGAACCTGCGCGAGCGGCTGTCAGTCGATGTCTGGCCGCCCTATCTGAACTTTCGCATGGCGTGGAATCAGGGGGTCAATTTCGGCCTGCTTTCCAACAGCGCGGAAATCATGCGCTGGGTGCTGGTGGCGGTCGCGCTGGTGATCTCGGGCTGGGTGATCCGCTGGGCCGCACGCGCCGCGCTGGCACCGGTGGCACAGATCGCGGCGGGGTGCCTTGTGGGGGGCGCGCTGGGCAATGTGGTGGACCGTGTACTTTACGGCGCGGTGGCGGATTTCCTGAACATGTCCTGCTGCGGCTTCGACAATCCCTATTCGTTCAACATCGCCGATATCGCGATCTTCGCCGGGGCGCTCGGGCTGGTGCTTTTCGCCGACGCGAAGAAGACCCCGTGACGCGCCCGCGGCCTTGCGCTAAACAAACCCGAAGACCGGAGAAGGAGGCCTTCATGCGTGCCATGCGCGTTTTCGCAGCAATCCCTCTGGCCACGGTTGTGGCCCTGTCGGGCTGTTCCGGCGGCAAGGAGCCGAGCCTGATGGAAATCCGTTCCTCCAGCTCCACGCCCGATGAATTTGCGATCCTGCCGAACAAGCCGCTGGAGGTTCCGCAAGACCTTGCCGCGCTGCCGCCGCCCACGCCGGGCGGGGCCAACCGGGTGGATCCGACGCCGATCGCCGATGCGGTTCTGGCGCTTGGCGGCAATCCGGCGCGGCTGTCGGGCGCTGAAGTTCCCGGGCGCGAGGCGGCGCTGGTGGCGCAGACCACGCGGTTCGGCATGGATGGCAGCATCCGCCAGACGCTGGCAGCCGAGGATCTGGAGTTTCGCAGCGCGCACAGGGGCCGCCTGCTGGAGCGGCTGGTCGGCACGACGCGTTATTTCAAGGTCTACCGCCCCCAGGCGATCGACCAGGATGCCGAGCTTTCCCGCTGGCGGCGGGCGGGTGTGCGCACGGTTGGCGCGCCGCCGCCACTGGCCGACCAATAGGCGCCTCTCACATCCGCGTTTGCCGGTCTTGAACCGGCGGCGCATCGGCGTAGCTTGGATATATCGTTGATCGGAGTTTGCCATGCCTCGCCTGCCCGGCCTTTTGCTGTTCACCCTTTCCCTTCTGGCCGCGCCCGCGCATGCCGACGAGGTAACGAGCTTTGCCCTCGACAACGGCATGGATGTCGTGGTGATCGAGGATCACCGCGCGCCGGTCGTGGTTCACATGGTGTGGTACAAGGTCGGCGCGGCGGATGAGCCGCCGGGCCGGTCGGGCATCGCCCATTTCACCGAGCATCTGATGTTCAAGGGGACCGACGCCTATCCGGGCAAGGCCGTGTCTGAAATCGTCGAGGCCAACGGCGGCTCCGACAACGCGTTCACATCCTATGACTACACCGCGTATTTTCAGCGCGTCGCGGCCGACCGGCTGGATCTGATGATGGCGCTGGAGGCGGACCGGATGGTCAACCTGACCCTCAGCGAGGCCGACGTGCTGACAGAGCGCGACGTGATTCTGGAAGAGCGCAACCAGCGCACCGAAAACAGCGCCAGCGCCCTGTTCGGCGAACAGCGCAGCGCGGCGCAATATCTGAACCACCCCTACGGCATTCCGATCATCGGCTGGCGGGCCGAGATGGAGACGCTGTCGCGCCAGGACGCGCTGGATTTCTACAAGGCCAACTACACGCCCGACAACGCCATTCTGGTGGTGGCCGGCGATGTAACGCCCGACGCGGTGCGCGCGCTGGCGCAGGAGCGTTACGGGCCGCTGGCCCCCAGCGGCGCGCGGGCCGCCCGCGCCCGCCCGCAGGAGCCGCCGCAACTGGCCGAACGGCGAATCGCCTTTGCCGATCCGCGCGTGGCGCAGCCCTATGTGATCCGCAGCTATCTGGCGCCCGAACGCGATGCGGGCGACCAGGACGAGGCGGCGGCGCTGGTCTATCTGGCCAACCTGCTGGGCGGCGATGGCGCGACATCGCTGCTGGGCCAGAAGCTGCAATTCGAGACCCGGACGGCTGTCTATGCCTCGGCCTTTTACAGCGGAACCTCGCTGGATGACACGACCTTCGGGCTGATCGTGGTGCCCGCCGAGGGGGTCGGCCTGCAGCAGGCCGAAGATGCGATGGACGGGGTTCTCGCCGAGTTTCTCCAAACCGGCGTCGATCCCGAGATGTTCGCGAGCCTGAAGATGCAGCTTCGCGCGTCGAACATCTATGCCAAGGACGATGTCGAGGGGCTGGCCCGGATGTATGGCGAGGCACTGGCCTCGGGCCTGACGGTGCAGGACGTGCAGGACTGGCCCGATGTGCTGGATCAGGTGACGCCCGAGGATGTGATGGCGGCCGCGCATGCGGTGCTTGATCGCAAGAAGGCGGTGACCGGATGGCTGATGCGCGAAGATGTTCCGGAGGTGACCCAATGATCCGCTTTGCATGCGCCTGTATTCTGGCCCTCGTGGCCGCGCTGCCGGTTCGGGCGGCTGTTGATATTCAGGAAGTGACATCCCCGGGCGGCATCGACGCCTGGCTGGTCGAAAGCCACGAAATTCCGTTCGTGGCGCTGGAAATCCGGTTTCAGGGCGGCGCCAGCCTGGACGCGCCGGGCAAGCGCGGGGCGATCAATCTGATGACCGGTCTTCTGGAAGAGGGCGCGGGCGAGATGGACGCGCGGGCCTTTGCCACCGCCCGCGACGCGCTGGCCGCGAGCTTTGAGTTCGACGTCTACAACGATGCGCTGTCGGTTTCGGCGCAGTTCCTGACCGAAAACAGGGCGGCGGCGGTCGATCTTCTGCGCCTTGCGCTGACCGAGCCGCGGTTTGACCAAGACGCGGTGGAGCGTGTGCGCGCGCAGGTCGTTTCAGCGATCCGTTCGGATGCCAAGGATCCCGACAAGATCGCCTCTCACACATTCAACGAACTGGCCTTCGGCGATCATCCCTATGGCACGCCGGTGAATGGGCGCGAGGAGGATGTGACCGCGTTGACCCGCGCCGATGTGATCGAGGCGAAATCGCGTGTCATGACGCGCGACCGGCTGTTCGTCAGCGCGGTGGGCGACATCACCGCGCAGGAGCTTGGCGTGTTGCTGGACGATCTGCTGGCCGGGCTGCCGGAGCGCGGCGCGCCGATGCCCGGCAAGGCCGAATACCGGCTTTCGGGCGGGGTGACGGTGGTGCCTTTCGACACGCCGCAATCGGTTGCCGTGTTCGGGCATGAGGGGATCGACCGGGACGACCCGGATTTCTTTGCCGCCTATGTGCTGAACGGGGTGCTGGGCTCTGGCGGGTTCAGCTCGCGCCTGATGGAAGAGGTGCGCGAAAAGCGCGGGCTGACCTATGGGGTGTATTCCTATCTCTACCCGATGGACCATGCCGCGCTGATGCTGGGGCAGGTGGCCTCGGCCAACAACCGTGTGGCCGAGGCGATCGATGTGATCCGGGCCGAATGGGCCAGTGTCGCGCAGGAGGGCATCACCCAGGCCGAGCTGGACGCGGTGAAGACCTATCTGACCGGCGCCTATCCGCTGCGGTTCGACGGGAACGGGCCGATCGCCAACATCATGGTGGGCATGCAGATGCAGGGTCAGGGCGTGGATTACATCGCCACCCGCAACGACAAGATCAACGCGGTGACGCTGAGCGATATCCGGCGGGTGGCGGCGCGGCTTCTGGATGCCGATGCGCTGCATTTCGTGGTGGTGGGGCAGCCGGTGGGCCTCGAGACGACGAACTGAGCCTGTGGTTGTGGCCGGGGGCTGTCTGCCCCCGGACCCCCGAGGATATTTCCGGAAAGATGAAAGATGCGGGCGACGGGTTTCCGGTGTGAAACGGACATGGGCGAATCGGGCCGGGCCATGCTATGGCTTGTGGTATGAATTCGTATAACCCCAACATAGGCGTTGAGCGGCCGGCAATCCGGCAGCTGGATGAGGCTGCAATCAACCGGATCGCCGCAGGCGAGGTGGTGGAGCGGCCGGCCTCTGCGGTGAAGGAGCTGGTGGAGAACGCGCTGGATGCCGGGGCGCGGCGGGTGGATGTGGCGGTTGCGGCTGGCGGCAAGACGCTGATCCGGGTGGCGGATGACGGGCACGGGATCGCGGCGGCGGATCTGCCGCTGGCCCTGTCGCGCCATGCGACATCGAAGATCGACGGATCTGATCTTTTGAACATTCACAGTTTCGGGTTCCGGGGCGAGGCGCTGCCGTCGCTCGGGGCCGTGGGGCGGCTGAAGATCACGTCGCGCGCGGGGGCGGAAGCCGCGGAGATTTTGGTGGCCGGCGGGCAGATGGGCGCGGTGAAGCCCGCGGCCCTGAACCAGGGCACCGTGGTGGAGTTGCGGGATCTGTTTTTCGCGACGCCGGCGCGGCTGAAGTTTCTGCGTTCGGACCGGGCCGAGATGCAGGCGATTTCCGAGGTGGTGAAGCGGCTGGCGATGGCCGAGCCGTTTGTCAGCTTTACCCTGCGCGACATGTCGGGCGGGGGCGAGGGACGGGTGACGTTTCGCGCCGACGCCGAGACCGGCGATATGTTCGACGCGCTGCACGGGCGCCTGGCGCGGGTGATGGGGGCGGAGTTTGCCGAGAATGCGCTGCGGATCGACGCCGGGCGCGAGGGGCTGCATCTGACCGGCTATGCCGCGTTGCCGACCTATTCGCGCGGCTCTGCGGTGGCGCAGTATCTGTTCGTCAACGGCCGGCCGGTGCGCGACAAGCTGCTGGTGGGCGCGTTGCGCGGGGCCTATGCGGATTTCCTGAGCCGGGATCGGCATCCGGCCGCGGCGCTGTTTCTGGACTGTGACCCGCATCTGGTGGATGTGAATGTGCATCCGGCCAAGGCCGAGGTGCGGTTCCGGGAGCCCGGCGTTGCGCGGGGGCTGATCGTTTCGGCCCTGCGCCATGCGCTGGCCGGGGCGGGGCACAGGGCCTCGAGCACCGTGGCAGGGGCGGTTCTGGGGGCGATGCGGGCCGAACCTGCCGGGCCGGCGCGGGTTTATCAGATGGACCGGCCTTCGCCTGGGGTGCTGGCGGCGAGCCATGCCGCGCAGGCGCCGGGTTTTGCCGAGGCGGCCGTACCATCGGCGCGCGTGGAGGAGCCACTCGTGGAACCGGCGGATCTGCCGCTGGGAGCGGCGCGGGCGCAGGTGCATGAAAACTATGTCATCGCCCAGACATCGGATGGCATCGTGATCGTGGACCAGCACGCCGCGCATGAGCGGCTGGTGTATGAAAAGCTGAAGCGGCAGATGGCCGAGAACGGCGTGGCGGCGCAGGCGCTGCTGATCCCCGAGATCGTCGAGTTGTCCGAGGGCGATTGCGCGCGGTTGCTGGAGGTTGCCGGGGATCTGGCGCGGATTGGGCTGGTGATCGAGCCGTTCGGCGGCGGCGCCGTAGCGGTGCGCGAGACGCCCGCGATTCTGGGCGAGGTGAATGCGCAGGCCATGCTGCGCGACATTCTGGACGAGCTGGATGATCTGGGCGACAGCCAGATGGTGAAGGCGCGGATGGAGGCGATTCTGAGCCGGATGGCCTGTCACGGCTCGATCCGCTCGGGGCGCCGGATGCGCGGCGAAGAGATGAACGCGCTGCTGCGCGAGATGGAGGCCACGCCGCATTCGGGGCAGTGCAACCATGGGCGGCCCACCTATGTGGAGCTGAAGCTGAGCGATATCGAAAGGCTGTTCGGGCGCACATGATCCAGATCGGCGATACGACCTATGTTCTGACTGATCCGCCTGTTCTGGCCGCCTTGGCCGGGGCGGCGGTGCTGTTGCTGGTGCTGATCCTTCTGGTGATGGCGGTGCGCCGGGCCGGGCGTTCGGCGCAGATGAGCGCGCCGCTGATCTATCAGATGGATCAGCTGGGCCGCCATGTGCAGATGCTGTCGGACGGGCAGCAGCAGCTTGCCGGCGGGCTGACCCATGTGTCGGAGGCGCAGGCGGCCAGCCAGACCAATATGCTGCATCTGATGGAGCAGCGCCTGGCCGAGGTCAGCCGGGCGATGGGCGAGAACCTGCAGGGCACGGCAACCCGCACCGCGCGATCCCTGGGTGATCTGCAGCAGCGGCTGGAGACGATCGACAAGGCGCAGGCGAATATCGAGAAACTGTCGGGGGATGTCTTGTCGCTGCAGGACATTCTGTCGAACAAGCAGACCCGCGGCGCATTCGGGGAGATCCAGCTGAACGATATCGTCAGCAAGGCCCTGCCGAAAGACAGCTATACGCTTCAGGCGACGCTTTCGAACGGCAAGCGGGCGGATTGCCTGATCCACCTGCCGAACCCGCCGGGCCCCATCGTGGTGGACAGCAAGTTCCCGCTCGAGGCTTACGAGGCGCTGCGCCGCGCCGATACCAAGTGGGAGCTGAACGAGGCCGCCAAGCTTTTGCGGGCATCGGTCAAGGGGCACATAAAGGCGATCTCCGAGCGTTATATCATCGAGGGTGAGACCGCCGATGGCGCGCTGATGTTCCTGCCGTCCGAGGCGGTGTATGCCGAGCTGCATTCGAACTTCCCCGAACTGGTGCGCGAGGGGTTCGATGCGCGGGTCTGGATCGTGTCGCCCACCACCTGCATGGCCACGCTGCACACGATGCGCGCGATCCTGAAGGATGCACGGATGCGCGAACAGGCCGGCGCGATCCGCAAGACGCTGAAAATGCTGCACCGGGATGTCGAGATCGTGGTGGAGCGTGTAGGCAAGCTGAATACCCATTTCGCGCAGGCCCGCGGCGATCTGGAAGGGATCGGCACCGCGGCCGAGCGCGCGGGTAAACGGGCCGCCAAGCTGGACAATTTCGATTTCGAGGAACTGGCCCCCGAAGAAGACGCCCGCGTGGTGCCCTTGCCGCAGCGCGATTAGGCGGCGGCGGGCCGATCGCGCCGGTTCCCCCTTGTGCATCACGGCAAGACGAAGGACACTTGCCGTCAACTCGGAAGGAGGGGACTCGGATGCTTGAAATTAGCCCCAACAAAGTGGCCCATGTGATCGTGCGTGCCCGCGAAATCGATGCCAAGGTCGGGCGCTGGGACAGCCCCGGCGATGTGGCCGATGCGGATACGATTCTCGAAGCGCGCGCCGGCGATGCGACGGAGAAAGAGCTGCGGGCCTTTATCAACGGCCTCAACGCGGATGAGCAGGCGAGCCTGGTTGCCGTGATGTGGATCGGCCGGGATACGTTTGGTGCCGATGATCTGGAAGAGGCAATCCAGACCGCCCGCGACGAGGCCGATACGCCGACCGCCGATTACCTTCTCGGGGTGCCGCTACTGTCGGACTATCTGGAAAGCGGGCTCGAGGCGCTGAACTATGACGTGACCGATCTGGAAGAGGATCTTTACTGATCCGCGGGCGCCGCGCGCCGTAACGGGCCCGCCCACAGCCAGATGCATCAAGGCCGGTCTTTCGACCGGCCTTTTTACTGGCGCCCTGGCTTGCCTGCCGGGGCTGCGTTAGGACTGAAAGATATAGGTGCCCGGCGCCGCGACCAGCGGCGAAAGCCCTTCGTCCGGGGCGCCCATTGCGGGAGGCGCCACCATCTCGGGGCTGCTCTTTTCACGCAGCCAGTTGCCCCATTCGACCCACCAGGAACCTTCCTTGGGGGGATGCCGCTCGGCCCAGGTATCGGGGTCGAGGTACAGCTTTTCGGGGGTCCGGTGGCCGATGCGGTAATGCCGCCCCCGGTGGCCGGGCTCGCTGAGAATGCCGCCGTTGTGGCCGCCTTTCGTCAGCACGAAGGTCAATTCGCTGTCGGTGAACAGCGTGGTTTTGTAGACCGAGCGCCAGGGGGCGATGTGATCCATCTCTGTGCCGATGATGAAGAAGGGCGCGTTGATGTCTTTCAGCGCGATTACCCGGCCTTCCACAGCGAACCGGCCCGAGGTCAGGCGGTTTTCGAGGAACAGCCCGCGCAGATATTCCGAATGCATCCGGTAGGGCATCCGGGTGGAATCGGAATTCCAGACGGAAATGTCGAACTCTTCTTCGTCCTGGCCCAGCAGGTACCGGCGCACCGCGCGGGTCCAGATCAGGTCTTCGGCCCGCAGGGCGCGGAAGGCGCCCGCCATCTGTTCCTGATCCAGATAGCCCTGATCCCACATCATGTCTTCCAGAAAGGCCAGCTGGCTTTCGTCGAGAAACAGCATCAGCTCGCCGGCCTCGGTGAAATCGGTCTGCGCGGCAAGAAGCGTGACAGAGGCGAGCCGATCATCATTGTCGCGCGCCATCGTGGCCGCCGCGATCGACAGGATCGTGCCGCCGAGGCAATAGCCGCAGGCATGGATCTTGGTGCCCGGGAAGATCTTTGAAATCGCGTCGAGGGCGGCCATCACGCCCAGCCTGCGATAATCGTCGAGCGAAAGATCACGCTCGTCGGCAGAGGGGTTGTGCCAGGAAATGGTGAAAACCGTAAAGCCCTGGCTGACAAGATAGCGGATCAGCGAATTTTCGGGGCTGAGATCGAGGATATAGTATTTCATGATCCAGGCCGGCACGATCAGGATCGGCTCCGCCTGCACCTTGTCCGTCTGCGGGCTGTACTGGATCAGCTCGCACAGCTCGTTGCGATAGATCACCTGTCCCGGCGTGCAGGCCAGGTTCCGCCCGACCTCATATTCGGCGGACGGTTCCGCCCGGGTGTGGGTGAACTGGCGCATGATGTCATCGGCGAAATGGCGGGAGCCTTCATAGAGGTTCATGCCCCCTGTCTCCATCGTCTTCGCCAGGATTTCCGGATTCAGGAAGGGCGAGTTTGACGGCGACATCACGTCGAGCATCTGCCGGGTTATGAACCCGACGCGGTCTGTGCTCCGGCGGCGGGTGCCGCGCACCTCTTCGGTGGCCGTATCCCACCAATCCTGCGAGGCCAGGAAATATTGCTTGAACAGGCTGAAGGGCGGTTTTTGCCAGCCTTCATGGTCGAACCGGCGATCGCCGGGCTTCGGTTCGAAAGGCGGCCTGTTCTCGATGGTGCTGGTCAGGCCGGTTGCGTGCAGGAAAAGCTTGATCAAATTCTGTTGAGCGCGCTCGGCCAGTTCAATCTGACGGCCCGGTGCGCGTGACAGGTGCAGCATGAAATCGCTGAAGGCCGCGCCCGCCGCATTGGGGGAAACGCCATTGGTCAGCCGCGCCGTGAGCGCCCGGCTGGCCCGGTCGAGCGTTTCATAGGAATGTTGATGCGACCGGTGCCCGTTGGGCGGGGCGGAAGCAGGCTCGATAATGGCGGGAACATTGGGCGTGCCGGCCCTGGTCGTGGGCGTTTGCGCGGTTTCCGAGGATTTGGGAGCAGTCATCAGGCCCTCATGGCATCGCTGAACGTTGCGGGTTTCATACTATGACACGATAGATATGTCAGATTTTCGAAGCCCCCACCTTGAGATGGCGCAAATTGTGGGGGCCTTTGCCGCACGTTGAACAGAAAAAAGGCCGCCCCGGGATACGGGACGGCCTTTTTTCAGCTTTTCTGCTTGCTCAGCCCTGACGGGCTTTGAAGCGGGGCTGCGTCTTGTTAATCACATAGACGCGGCCCTTGCGGCGCACGATGCGGCAGTCGCGGTGACGCTGCTTCAGCGAGCGGAGCGAGTTCCTGACCTTCATGGGTCTTCTCCTCAATCGCGGCGCGGCGTGCGCCTAGGTTACATTGCTGCCTGAACGGCAGAGAATTCATGGTGGGCGGTACTGGGATCGAACCAGTGGCCACTACGATGTCAACGTAGTGCTCTACCGCTGAGCTAACCGCCCATGACCGCCCGATCCCGCCTGTCCCAAACAAATAGGACGCGGAGGGGCCGCGTCGGTTCGCAGGTCTATAAAAGGAGTCGGAAAATGGTTCAAGGGCTTTTGGCAACTTCGTAAATGTCGTTATACAGATGGGGAAGAGGGAGCGTAAATGCCGAAACCGCCGTTCAAACTCTTGCTGCCAGGGACCCGCACGACCAGCGTCGTGTTTTCCTCGCCGCACAGCGGGCGGGATTACCCTTGGGCTTTTCTGCGAAAGTCGGTGCTTGACGAGATGGCCGTGCGCTCGTCCGAGGATGCCTTTGTCGATCTGCTTTTCGCGGATGCACCCACGCTCGGGGCGCCGTTGCTGGCGGCAACGGTGCCGCGCGCCTATGTCGATCTGAACCGCAGCGCCGACGAACTGGACCCGGCGTTGATCGAAGGGGTGCGCAAGACGGCGCATAACCCGCGCATCAGCTCTGGCCTGGGGGTGATTCCCCGCGTCGTGGCCAACGGCCGGGCGATTCAGTCCGGCAAGATCTCGCTGCACGAGGCCCGCGCGCGGCTGGATACGCACTGGCACCCTTATCATGCGCGGCTGCAGGCGCTGCTGGATGAAAGCCATGCTGCGTTTGGCGAGGCGATTCTGATCGACTGTCATTCGATGCCGCATGAGGCGATCGACAGCATCACCCGCATCGGCCATCCGCGCCCCGAGGTTGTTCTGGGCGATCGTTTCGGCGCGGCGGCGCATCGCGACATCATCGAACGAATCGAAGCGGCCTTTGTGAGCGCGGGGCTGAAGGTGGGCCGCAATGCGCCTTTCGCCGGGGCCTACATCACGCAGCACTATGGCCTGCCTTCGCGCGGGCAGCACGCCGTGCAGATCGAGATTGACCGGTCGCTTTACATGAATGAACAGATGATCCGGCCCAACGGTAATTTTCACGGTTTCCGGAGGCTGCTGGCCGGTGTCATGGCCGAGATCGCCGACATCGGCCGGGGCGACGAATTGCCGATGGCCGCCGAATAGGCGCTAGCGCAGGGCGCGCCCTTTCACGATCGCATCGCTGCCGAACTTGCGGCGAATTTCATCGGTCGCGCGTTCGGCGCCTGCCCGTTTTCCGGCAAGCGGGTCCAGCAGATCGCCCGACAGATCGGCCGTGTCGGCGGGGTGCAGATCCGACAGGCCGACGCCCAGCAGGCGATAGGGGCCCTGATCGCCCACCTGATCGAACAGATCGCGCGCGGTGCGGTACAGGCGGTCGGCCATCTGGGTGGCGTCATGCAGCGATACGCGGCGGGTGATCAGGCTGTGATTGGCGCGCTTCAGCTTCAGCACCACCACGCGCCCGGCCTTGCCCTTGGCCTTGGCGCGGTCGGCCACCTTTTCGGACATCCGCCACAGATGCCCGTCCAGAATGTCGGGGTCCGAGGTGTCTTCGAAAAACGTGGTTTCGTTGGAGATGCTTTTCATCGGGGCGTTGGCGGAGACGCGGCGGTGATCTTCGCCCCGGGCCAGATGCCACAGCCGCTCGCCGAAGCTGCCGAAACGCGCCTCCAGATCGCGCTGCTCCCACCGGCGCAGATCGGCGAAGGTGCGGATGCCCGCGCGTTCCAGCGATACCTGCGCCGCCGCGCCCACGCCCCAGATCATGCGGACGGGTCTGGGGGCGAGAAAATCCAGCGTCTCCGCCCGGCCGATCACCGAAAATCCGCGCGGCTTGTCCAGATCAGAGGCGAGCTTGGCCAGAAACTTGTTATGGCTGAGCCCGATGGAGCCGGAAAGCCGCAGCTCTGTCTCCATCCGCTTGACCAGCCGGGCCAGCATCACCGCAGGCGGCATCCCGTGCAGCTTTTCGGTGCCTGTCATGTCAAGAAACGCCTCGTCCAGCGACAGCGGTTCGATGGCCGGCGTCATCTCGTCCATCATCGCGCGGATCTCGCGCGAGGCGGCGGCATAGACATCGCCGCGCGGCTTGATCACGACCGCCTCGGGGCAAAGCTTCAGCGCCTGGAACATCGGCATCGCCGAGCGCACACCCTTGATCCGGGCGATGTAACAGGCGGTGGACACCACGCCGCGCCGACCGCCGCCGATGATCACCGGCTTGTCGGCCAGCACGGGGTTGTCGCGCTTTTCGACGCTGGCATAGAAGGCGTCGCAATCCATATGCGCGATCGACAGATCGAACAGCTCGGGATGCGCGATGACCCGCGGGCCGCGGCAGGAAGGGCAGCGCGGCATGTGTTCAAAAACGGCAAGGCAATCGCGGCACAGGGCTTGCATCGGGGGATCCGGGTAAGACGCAGGTTACAGATATACCCGGCATGGCACCGGCAAAAGGGATTTCGTTTTGGCCTTGGGCCGGGCATAGTCGCGGCGCGTAAATTTGGGAATTTCGGATTATGGACACTACTTCGGTGATTGGCGATCTGCTGGGCGGAAACATCGTGCTGTTGCTTCTGGCAGGTTTCATCATCCTTTGCATCGTGCTGGGCGTGCGGATCGTGCCGCAATCCGAAAAGCATGTGGTCGAACGTTTCGGGCGGCTGCGTGCGGTGCTGGGGCCGGGGATCAACCTGATCGTGCCGTTCCTGGATCGGGTGGCGCATCGGATTTCGATCCTCGAACGCCAGCTTCCCACCGCCAGCCAGGATGCCATCACCTCTGACAACGTGCTGGTGCAGGTGGATACCAGCGTGTTCTACCGGATCACCGAGCCGGAAAAAACCGTGTATCGCATCCGCGATGTGGATGGGGCGATCGCCACCACGGTGGCCGGCATCGTGCGGGCAGAGATCGGCAAGATGGAACTGGACGAGGTGCAATCGAACCGCTCCAACCTGATCTCGACGATCAAGGCCTCGGTCGAGGATGCGGTGGATGATTGGGGCATAGAGGTAACGCGGGCCGAGATCCTGGATGTGAACCTTGATCAGCAGACGCGGGACGCGATGCTGCAGCAGCTCAACGCCGAACGCGCGCGCCGCGCCCAGGTGACAGAGGCCGAGGGGCGCAAGCGGGCGGTTGAGCTGGCCGCCGACGCACAGCTTTACGCCGCCGAGCAGGAGGCAAAGGCGCGGCGCATCACCGCCGAGGCAGAGGCTTTCGCGACAGAGGTCGTGGCCAGGGCGATCGCCGATCACGGGATCGAGGCGGCGCAATATCAGGTGGCGCTGAAACAGGTCGAGGCGTTGACCGCCGTGGGCCAGGGCGCGGGCAAGCAGACGATCGTGGTGCCCGCCCACGCGCTGGAGGCATTCGGCGACGCGTTCAACATGCTCAAGGGGCGCGGCTGATGTGGGCGCTGTGGTGGGTCTGGCTGGCCGGGGCGGTGGTGCTGGCCATTCTGGAGGTTCTGGCGCCGGGCTATGTGTTTCTGGGCTTCGCCATCGGCGCGGCGGTGACGGGCGTGATGCTGGCGCTTGGCGTCACGCCCTCGGGGCCGGTGCTGGCGGTGATCTTCGCGCTGGTATCGCTGGCGGGCTGGCTGATCATGCGCAGGCTGTTCGGGCTGAAGGGCGGTCAGGTGAAAACCTTCGACCACGACATCAACGAAAACTAGGTATCCGCGGCCACTGCCTCGCGCCGCCTGTCATAGGCCTGGCGCGCCGCGCGCACCGCGGTCTGGTTTTCGACGGCCCACTGGCGCATGATCTCGACCCGTTCGATCAGGCTGAAGCCCAGGGTGGTCAGTGAATATTCGACTTGCGGCGGGGTCAGGGGCAGTACCCTGCGGTTGACGAGCCCGTCGCGTTCCAGATGGCGCAGGGTTACCGACAGCATCCGTTGCGAAATCCCGTCGACGACGCGGCGCAGCGCGTTGAACCTGCAGGGCCCGCGCGACAGCTCCAGCATCACCAGAAGGCTCCAGGCATCGCCCATCCGGTCGAGCACGTCGCGGATCGGGCAATCCAGATCGGTATTGGCGTTGACGCGTGGCATGGTGGTTCCCTTTTAGTAACCATGAGACTGAACAATGCGTATTCCGGCGAAATTCAATCATCCGTATCTGGTTACTTATCGTAACTTAATTCGGAGGCAAGACTGATGAAGCTTTTTCTGATTGGCGCCAGCGGAATGATCGGATCGCGGATCCTGGCAGAGGCCGTTTCGCGCGGGCACGAGGTGATTGCGGGTGGTCGGTCGCCAGCGAAGATCGCCACCGGCGCGGGCATTACGCCGGTTGCCATCGACGCAACCGATGCCGCGTCGCTCGCCCCTTTTGCCGCGCAGGCGGACGTCATCCTTTCGGCGACCTCGCCACGGTTTTCCGGCGATGGGATCGCCGATGCCACGGCGCTGGGCAAGGCGCTGATCGCGGCCGCGACCGTGGCCGGAAAGCGGGTGGTCGTCGTGGGCGGCGCCGGTACGCTGAACCTGCCCGACGGAACCCCGGTGTTGAACGTCCTTCCGCCCGAGATCGTGCCCGAGGCCACCGGTATGAAAGCTGTGCGCGATATGCTTGCCGAAAGCGGGCTGGACTGGGCGTTCTTCGCCCCCGCCGCCATGATCCAGCCGGGCGCACGCACCGGCAGCTTTCGGCTGGGTGGCACGGTTCTGGTCAGCGATGCCGACGGCAACAGCGCGATCAGCGCCGAAGACTATGCGGTCGCCTTGATGGATGAGGTAGAGACGCCGAAACACACCGGTCAGGTGTTTACCATCGGTTACTGATCAACCCCGGTTGGGTCGCTGCGCCTGGGGCGAGGTAAGTTCCGCCCGCAGCGCCAGCGCAGCGGCGCGCGGATCTTCGGCACGCCAGACGGGGCGGCCCACCACGATGTGATCGGCCCCGTCGGCGATGGCCTGCGCCGGGGTCGCCACGCGTTTCTGATCGCCCAGATCGGCGCCCGCCGGACGCACGCCGGGGGTGATGATCAGCCGGCCCTCGGCCTGCGGCAGCGCCCGGATCAGCGCCGCCTCGTGCGGCGATGCGATCAGCCCGTCGGCGCCGGCCTCCAGCGCGATGGCGGCGCGTTCCAGCACGATGTCGCGCAGCTCGCCGGGCTTGATCAGATTGGCGTCCAGATCGGCGCGGTCCATCGAGGTCAGGATCGTCACCGCCAGAATTTTCGTGGCCGATCCGCCCTTGCCCTCGGCGGCGGCGCGCACCACGTGCGGGTCGCCATGCACGGTCAGGAAATCCAGATCGAACCGCGCCAGCCCGCGCACCGCCGCCTCGACCGTGGCGGCGATGTCAAACAGCTTCATGTCCAGAAAGATGCGCTTGCCGTGCTCGTCCTTCAGCTCGCGCGCCAGGGCCAGCCCGCCGCCTGTCAGCATCCCCAGCCCGATCTTGTAGAACGACACGGCATCGCCGATCCGGTCGGCCAGCTCGAGCCCGGCATGGGCATCGGGCACGTCAAGCGCAACGATCAGGCGGTCATCGGCAGGGGGCTGGGTCATCGGCGGTCTCCGTTCCGGGGCTTCGATAGCGGGACAAAGGCGAAATGGCAAATCTTTCACATTCGCGTTTTCACGGGATTGCGAGTGCAAGTTCATTCGCCGGGGCACGGCACGGGTTCGATACTGCGCGGGGGGCCGGTGTTCAACGATGCGGTCCGCCACACCTGCTTTCATAAAGAATTGGAGAAGACCATGTTCCAACACATTCCCCGCCGCGCCGGCGCATTCGGCGCTCTGGCGTTGACTGGCGCCGCGTTCGGTGCGCCGGCTTTCGCCACCACGCTGGAGATTTCCGTGACCAACACAGCCGCTTCGGGCGGTTTTTCGATCACGCCGCTGTTCGCCGCCTTCCATGATGGTTCGTACGACGCGTTCAATCTGGGCACCTCGGCCAGCGCCGCGGTCGAAGCGCTCGCCGAGGTCGGGGATGCGGCAGGGGTGACGGCCGAGCTTGCCGCTGCGGATGCCAAGGCGCAAAGCGTGGTGATCGCCGGAACCGAAACCGGCCCGCCCACGATCGACCCGGGCGAAACCGCCTCCCGGCAGGTCACGCTGGATCCGTCCGGCAACCGTTACCTGAGCTTCCTGTCGATGCTGGTGCCATCGAATGACACGTTTCTGGGCACGGACGATCCGCGAGCGTTCGATCTGTTCGGCGCGGGCGGAGTATTCGCCGGGGATTTCACCATCGATGTCACCGCGAGCTATCTCTACGACGCCGGAACAGAGGTGAACGATCCGGCAAACGGCGCGGCATTTATCCTGGGTCAGGTGGGTACCGATGGCGCGGTCGAGGGGGGAACCGTGCAGCGGGCCTCGACCCTGTCGGCCTTTGCCGGGCTGGAAACGCCGCTTGGCCTGCTGGATGACGGGTTGATCGATTTCACCTCCGAGCCGGGCGCGTTCTCGGTGGCTTCGATATCTATCCGCGAAGTGCCGCCGGCGCCGGTGCCACTGCCTGCCACGGCGCTGCTGGGGATTGGCGGTCTGGCCGCACTTGGCGCGGTGCGCGGCCGCAGGCGCGCGGCCCGGCCCTGATTGCACAGGGGGGCGGGCACTGCCACCGGTCGGGGATGGTGCCCGCCCGCCGGCGGGGGCGGGGAAATCGGGATCCAAGCGTCGCGGAGTTGATCACGGAACCTTGAAGACCGGCAGAGGGCTCTCCACATGGGCTGAGAGGCCTGCGATTGGGGCGTGCCGCTGAGCGGGCGTTTCAAAGGACAGGCGCTTGGCAAAAGGAGAATGCCCGATGGACATGGAAAAGTTCACGGAACGGTCGCGTGGTTTTCTGCAGGCTGCTCAAACCATCGCGATGCGCGAAAATCACCAGCGGCTCGCGCCCGAACACCTTCTCAAAGCATTGATGGACGATGATCAGGGGCTTGCATCCAACCTGATCAAACGCGCGGGCGGTGCGCCCGAACGCGTGGTCGAAGCCGTGGATGTTGCCCTGTCGAAGATGCCCAAGGTGACAGGCGATGCCGGGCAGGTCTATCTGGACCAGTCCACCGCCAGGGTTCTTGACGAGGCCCAGAAGATCGCCACCAAGGCGGGCGACAGCTTTGTTCCCGTGGAACGGATCCTGACCGCGCTGGCGATGGTGAAATCAAAGGCCAAGGACGCGCTGGATGCCGGCGCGGTGACCGCGCAGAACCTGAACGCGGCGATCAATGACATCCGCAAGGGCCGCACCGCCGACAGCGCCTCGGCCGAAGAGGGCTATGACGCGCTGAAGAAATACGCGCGCGACCTGACCGAGGCCGCCGAGGAAGGCAAGATCGACCCGATCATCGGCCGCGACGAGGAAATTCGCCGCGCCATGCAGGTGCTCAGCCGCCGGACCAAGAACAACCCGGTTCTGATCGGCGAGCCCGGCGTGGGTAAAACCGCGATCGCCGAGGGGCTGGCCCTGCGCATCGTCAATGGCGATGTGCCCGAAAGCCTGAAGAACAAGCGCCTGATGGCGCTGGACATGGGCGCGCTGATTGCCGGCGCGAAATACCGGGGCGAGTTCGAGGAGCGGCTGAAATCCATCCTCAAGGAAATCGAGGCCGCCGCCGGCGAGATCGTCCTGTTCATCGACGAGATGCACACGCTGGTGGGCGCGGGCAAGTCCGATGGCGCGATGGATGCCGCCAACCTGATCAAGCCCGCGCTGGCGCGGGGCGAGCTGCATTGCATCGGCGCGACCACGCTGGATGAATATCGCAAGCACGTTGAAAAAGACGCGGCTCTTGCCCGCCGGTTCCAGCCGGTGATGGTGGACGAGCCGACGGTGGAAGACACCATTTCCATCCTGCGCGGCATCAAGGAAAAGTATGAGCTGCACCACGGCGTGCGGATCTCCGACAGTGCCCTTGTGGCGGCGGCGACGCTAAGCCACCGCTATATCACCGACCGTTTCCTGCCCGACAAGGCGATCGACCTGATGGACGAGGCCGCCAGCCGTCTGCGCATGGAAGTGGACAGCAAGCCCGAAGAGCTGGACGCGCTGGATCGCCAGATCCTGCAGCTTCAGATCGAGGGTGAGGCGCTGAAGAAAGAGGATGACGCGGCATCCAAAGACCGGCTGGCCAAGCTCGAGGAAGAGCTTTCCAACCTGCAGCAACGCTCGGCCGCGATGACGGCCCAATGGCAGGCCGAACGCGACAAGCTGGAAGGCGCGCGCGAACTGAAAGAGCAACTCGACAAGGCCCGCGCCGAGCTGGACCATGCCAAGCGCGAGGGCAACCTGGCCAAGGCCGGCGAGCTTTCCTATGGCGTGATCCCCGGGCTTGAGAAAAAGCTGGCCGAGGCCGAGGCGCAGGAAGACGAGATGATGGTCGAAGAGGCCGTGCGCCCCGAGCAGATCGCCCAGGTGGTGGAACGCTGGACCGGCATCCCGACCTCCAAGATGCTGGAGGGTGAGCGCGAGAAGCTGCTGAAGATGGAAGAGGAGCTTGGCAAGCGCGTGATCGGCCAGAAACAGGCTGTTACGGCGGTGGCCAACGCGGTGCGCCGGGCGCGCGCCGGGCTGAACGATGAGAACCGGCCGCTTGGGTCGTTCCTGTTCCTCGGCCCCACCGGCGTCGGCAAGACCGAACTGACCAAGGCCGTGGCCGAGTATCTGTTCGACGATGACAACGCGATGGTGCGCATCGACATGAGCGAGTTCATGGAGAAACACGCGGTCGCCCGTCTGATCGGCGCGCCTCCGGGCTATGTCGGTTACGACGAGGGTGGTGTGCTGACCGAGGCGGTACGGCGCCGGCCTTATCAGGTGGTGCTGTTCGACGAGGTCGAAAAGGCCCATCCGGATGTGTTCAACGTGCTGTTGCAGGTGCTTGATGACGGTGTGCTGACCGATGGACAGGGCCGCACGGTCGACTTCAAGCAGACGCTGATCGTGCTGACCTCGAACCTCGGGTCGCAGGCGCTGAGCCAGATGCCCGAAGGGGCCGACAGCGCGCAGGCGCGGCGCGACGTGATGGATGCGGTGCGGGCCCATTTCCGCCCCGAATTCCTGAACCGTCTGGACGAGACGATCATCTTCGACCGGCTCAGCCGGAAGGATATGGATGGCATCGTGACGATCCAGCTGCGGCGTCTGGCCAAACGACTGGCCGCGCGCAACATCACGCTGGAGCTGGACGAGGGCGCCCGCAAGTGGCTGGCCGATGAAGGCTATGACCCGGTGTTCGGCGCCCGCCCGCTGAAGCGGGTGATCCAGCGCAGCCTGCAGGACCGTCTGGCAGAGCTGATCCTGTCTGGCGATGTGATGGATGGCGATACCATCCCGGTGACCGCCGGCGCCGAGGGGTTGTTGATCGGTGATCGCGTGGGCGCGTCGAACCGGCAGCCGCCGGAAGATGCCGTGGTTCACTGAGCCTTGCCCGTTCCGCCGGATGCTCCGGCGGGGCGGGTTACGCCTTGCGCGGTTTGAACAGGAAACGGCGCGGGCGTTTGGCGGGCTGTTCGCTTTCGGGCGCGGGCTGCGCCGGGGCGGTCAGCGCGGCCGGATCGACCACATGCTGGGCCTGCTTGCGCGAAAAGATGAATGTATCGTCGTGTGACGACAGCGACATACCGGCCTCTTCCAGAACACTGCGGACGGATTTCGCCTCTGGCGTGGTGTCATGCGCCAGCGCGAAGATGAATTCATCCATCAGGCCGGTCACATCCCGCTCCTTCAGCTGGCGCTTGCGCTGCGCCAGAATGCGCAGGACGGCGGTTTTGAAGCTCGGGTCGTCAAGCTGATCTGTCCCTGTTTCGCCAGTTGCCGCGATTCTGGAAAACACCTGGAACAGGCGCTCGTAGATGCGCGATTGTGCGGGCGTCATGCGTTGGGTCGCGGCGGCGCCCGGCGGGAAGATCGCGGTGCGGCGGCCGCCCTCTTCCCTAACGGAGAGTTTCATGCGGCGCGGAACGATGGTTTTGCGCGGCTTCGCCGCCTGCGCATGGGTCGTGCCCGCCCCCTGAAACACGGTTGTCGTATTCAGTGAATACGACCTGTGGTCTGACTGCACCCCGCGCGACACACGGGGAAGCTCTTGGCCTGCCTGCGGCATTCTGCCCCTCGTCCGAAGTTCTGCATCCCGCCCATCGGTGCGGAATGACCTTCGGTTATGATTGTTTGCCTCAAATCTGTCCTTTTTTGGACTTGGAGAAGATTTTTGCCACGGGCAGGCCCCCCCGGCAAGCGGCCGGGCGGAACCCTTGTGTTTTCGGCGGAAACGCGCAGATCAGTCGGCGCCGGCCGCCTCGCGCGCGATGGTGTCGAGCAGGGCCTGAACCTCTTGCATCGGACCTTCGGGAAAGGTGCTGAACCCCACCACCGTTTCATCGGGCTTGTCCGGCCTGACATAGACGAAGATGTCATAGGGGCAGAAGCGGACGTTCGTGTAATCCGCCTCCATCACCTTGCGTGACAGCGCGGCCGAGCAGAAGCTGAAGATGTCGGCCTTGGTGAAAATGGTCACGTCGGAGCCGACATCGGCCTTCGTCCGCTCCAGCATGTCGCCGGTGTGGCTGACGCTGTCGATCACCAGCCCCTGGCCCAGTACCGCGTTTTCCAGCGCGAAGACGACATCATCGAAACTGTCGCTCGTGGTGTAGGTGATCGCGTCCTGCGCCAGAACCGGCGTTGCCAGCAGCGCGATGGCTGCAACTGCGAGTGTCTTTTTCATTTTATCCTCCCGAACGCCTCTGGCTTGTTACAGAGGGTTGTTGAACTGTGTCATGAGATAAACAGTAGGTTCAATCTGGCGCAGGGCCATGATTGAGGTCAAATCGAAGCAGGGGGCAGCTGATGGATTGGGTCGGACGGGTTTTGGAGTGGTTGGCGCTGGGGTTCGTTCTGGTGCTGGGGGTGGTGGTGCTGGTTTCGCTGGTGCTGTTCGTCATCGACCGCACCCAGACGGGCGACGCGATCCGGCGCAACTATCCCGTCATCGGGCGGTTCCGGCACATGTTCACATCGCTGGGCGAATTCTTTCGCCAGTATTTCTTTGCCATGGATCGCGAAGAGATGCCGTTCAACCGGGCGCAGCGCGACTGGGTCGCCCGCGCCGGCGAGGGCAAGGGCAATACCGTTGCCTTCGGATCGACCCGAAACCTGAATATTCCCGGAACGCCGATCTTTGTGAACGCCGCCTTCCCGCCGCTGGACAATCAGTTCGCGGCGACCGCGCCGATGCTGATCGGGCCCTATGCGCGCGAACCTTACAACGCACCCTCGATCTTCAATGTCTCGGGCATGAGCTATGGCGCGATTTCGCGGCCCGCCGTCGAGGCGCTGAGCCGTGGCGCAGCCGAGGCCGGCATCTGGCTGAACACCGGCGAAGGCGGGCTTTCGCCCTATCACCTGCTTGGAAATTGCGACATCGTCTATCAAATCGGCACCGCGAAATACGGGGTGCGCGATGAATTCGGGCGGATCTCGGATGAGAAGCTGAAGCAGGTCGCCGCCCATCCGCAGATCAGGATGTTCGAGATCAAGCTGGCCCAGGGCGCCAAGCCCGGAAAGGGTGGCATTCTGCCCGGCGCCAAGGTGAATGACGAGATCGCGCAGATCCGCGGCATTCCCGTCGGCGAAGACAGCTATTCCCCCAATCGCCATGTCGAGGTCGACAGCTTCGAGGACCTGCTGAATATGGTCGCCCATATCCGCGAGGTTTCGGGCAAACCCGTGGGCTTCAAGACCGTCGTTGGTGCGCCCGAACCGTTTCAGGAGCTGTTCGGCCTGATCCGCGAGCGGGGCGAGGAAAGCGCGCCGGATTTCATTACCATCGACGGTGGCGAGGGCGGCACCGGGGCCGCGCCCATGCCGCTGATCGATCTGGTGGGGATGCCGATCCGCGAGGCGATGCTGATCGTGTCGGACCTGCGCGATACCTACGGTTTGCACAACCGTATCCGCCTGATCGCCAGCGGCAAGCTGGTGAACCCGGCGGATGTGGCCTGGGCCATCACCGCGGGCGCGGATTTCGTGACCTCGGCGCGGGGCTTCATGTTTGCGCTGGGCTGCATTCAGGCGCTCAAGTGCAACCGCAACACCTGCCCCACGGGCATCACCACCCATGATCCGCGCCTGCAGAAGGGGCTGGTGGTCGAGCGGAAATACACCCGCGTCGCGCGCTATGCCCGATCGGTGATCAACGAGGTGGAAACGATCGCGCATTCCGTCGGCGTCGCCGAACCGCGGCTGATGCGGCGGCGCCACGTGCGCATCGTGCAGCCGGACGGATCGTCAATTCCGATGAACCAGATCTACCGCCGCTCCGACCCGGCCGACCACGTTCTGGCAAACAAACACTAGAAATCGTGTTCGGTGTCATATCCGAAGACGCGGAAATCATCGGCGTAGATCTGATCCACCAGCCGCGCGGTTTCGTTCGAATAGAATTCCTTGTAGGGCGAGCGTGACACCGCGCGCTGGCGCTGGTTCTCGATCCCGAGGCCGGTGCGGGCGTTGATCTGTTCGATGTCGTCGGAAAAGGTTTCGGTCTTGCCGACGTAGTCGACCAGAACCCGGTTGCCGGCATCGCACAGGTAATAGGTCTGTGGCAGGAAATGCAGCCAGCCCAGCAGGCGGTTGCGTTCGCCCCGATGGCTCAGCGCCGCCATGAAGGCATAGAAATCCGGGAATTGCGACAGGTTCCGGCGGCCCCATTCTCCGTCGCGCTTCGAGGTCTGATCGGAGCGCAGATAGTGAAAGGCCGATACCAGCCGGTCATAGGGGTTGCGCGTGATCCCGAAGGTGAAGCAACTGTCGAACAGCGCCGGGTCGCGCCATTTGAAGAATTCGGCCGAGCGGTGGCCATGGGTGATCGGCACCTGGCGCGCGATGGTCGTGCCGGCGCATTTGGGCACATGCACGAACAACGCGCCCCGCGCCCGGTTCTCCGACATGTCCAGCGTTTCGCGTTTGGCCCGTATATATTCGCGCGTGTCGAAATAGCGGCGCTGCATCCCGATCCAGCGCGCCCCGGCCTGAAGTCTGGCATCCGCCAGGGCGGCTTTCGTGGAAAACGTTGTCACGCGTACTGTCCCGGCAATCTGGTGGTTGGACCCGCCAAATCTAAAGCAGATGGGTTTTTTTGAGTAAAGGGGCTTTTCTTGGCATAGGCCCGGTGTGGTCGATTGGGTTACAGTCGCCAACGACAATGTGAGCTTTCGTCAATCGGAAATTCGGGCGGAACCATGTAAAAGGGGCCGGAAACCGGTGGAGAGTTCCCTGATGCGCAAGACCTTCAAGTCCGATCTGAAATGGTCCGATGTTACCCCCAGAACGGCATTCCTGAACCGTCGCCAGATCATCGCGGGTGCGGCGGCGCTTGGCGCCATGGCCACGCCTGCGCTGGCGGGCCTTGGCGCGGTCGAAAGCGCTTATTCCACCGATGACGATCCCAATACGTTCGAAGAGATCACCCGGTACAACAATTTCTACGAATTCGGCACCGGCAAGGAAGATCCGGCCCGAAACGCCGGCGCGTTGACGACCGACCCCTGGGCGGTGCAGATCGACGGGCTGGTCGATCGCCCGGGCTCCTACGATCTTGGCGAGATCCTGTCGGGCGTCACGCTGGAGGAGCGCATCTATCGCTTCCGCTGTGTCGAGGCCTGGTCGATGGTCATCCCCTGGGTCG
The DNA here is from genome assembly GCF_014196965.1 of Actibacterium naphthalenivorans. Taxonomy (GTDB): domain Bacteria; phylum Pseudomonadota; class Alphaproteobacteria; order Rhodobacterales; family Rhodobacteraceae; genus Actibacterium_A; species Actibacterium_A naphthalenivorans. Next base: position 1,697,494 of record NZ_JACIEQ010000001.1, read on the forward strand.
GGTTCGAGCTGAGCACGCTGCTGAACCGGGTCGGCGTGCAGCCCTCGGCAAAATATGTCGCCTTCGAAACGCTGGTTCGCCCCGAAGAGATGCCGGGCCAGCGCCGCCCGATCCTTGACTGGCCCTATCGCGAAGGCCTGAGGCTGGACGAGGCGATGCACCCGCTGACCATTCTGGCCAATGGCATCTATGACGAACCGCTGCCCAATCAGAACGGCGCGCCGCTGCGCCTGGTGGTGCCGTGGAAATACGGGTTCAAGTCGATCAAGTCGATCGTGCGCATCACCCTGACCGAGGAACAGCCGCTCGCGACGTGGAACATGGTCAATGCGCGGGAATACGGATTCTATTCAAACGTGAACCCGCAGGTCAGCCACCCGCGCTGGAGCCAGGCGACCGAACGGCGCATCGGCGGCGGGCTGCTGTCGCGGCGGCAGGAAACGCTGATGTTCAACGGTTATGGCGAAGATGTCGCCGGGCTTTACGCGGGCATGGATCTGAAGAAACTCTTCTGATGTCCGTTGATCGGGTGAATACCGCGCTGCGCCGGGTGCCGGCCTGGGTGCTCTATATCGTCGGGCCGCTGCCCGCGCTTTGGTTCCTGTGGCTGGGGCTGACCGGCGGGCTCGGGATCGAGCCGATCCGGGGGCTGGAGCATGAGCTGGGCCAGTTTGCGCTGAAACTGATGATCGCCGGGCTTGCCATCACGCCGCTGCGCCGTCTCGCGGGGCTCAACCTGATCCGGTATCGCCGGGCCATCGGGCTGCTGGCGTTCTTCTATGTGTTGCTCCACCTTGCGGTGTGGCTGTTTCTGGATCTGCAGAACTGGGGGCTGATCCGCGCCGATATCCTGAAGCGCCCCTATATCACCATCGGCATGCTCGCCTTCGCCCTGATGATCCCGCTGGCGCTGACCTCGAACAACCGGTCGGTGCGAAAGCTGGGGCCATCATGGCGGCGGCTGCACCGGCTGACCTATCCGGCGGTGCTGTTGGGCGCGATTCACTTCGTGATGCTGGTGAAAGGCTGGCAGGCAGAGCCTTTGATCTATCTGGCCGTCATCCTCGGGCTTCTGGCCCTCAGATTGCGCCGCGCGCCGCGTCGGGCGGCGGCCTGAGGCGGGTCTTTCAGAGGGCAGCCTGTGAACGACTCTGTGGATAACTGCGAAGCCCGGCTTTTTCTGCCATTTGAAGGCTCCGAAAATCACGCGATAACCTGGCTCCTTTCGCTTGTAATTCCGCAAGCCATTGGAAATATTAAACAATCCACTTATTTCAAAAAATCTGTAATGAATTTGTAAAAAGGGGTTGCGGGTGTTTGCTGTAATCCGTAAATACCCCTTCACCGGCGGCGCAGAGATGCACGGCGGTGCGGCGGAAGGGCCTGACGGAGACGGCAAGGCGCTGAAGTTGAGACTACTTGGAGATGAGGTTCGGGCGGGCGGCGCTTAGTAAGATTGGCGCCTCGGTCGGTTTTTTGTCTCCGCGCTCTT
>NZ_JACIEQ010000002.1 GCF_014196965.1 Actibacterium naphthalenivorans
AGCGTGATTTGCGCATCGTCTGTTCTCCTCGTTGCTACGAACTTTACGAGAACAAACTCTCCGAATGAATGGCCCGATTTATCGGGGGCAGGTCAAGCGCAATGTCAGAGGATAAGTCATCATAGCGACATGCCAGCTTTTGCGGCGCCACCGCATGGCGTGAAAACTGCCGGGTGACATCGAGCCTGCCGCGCAGGGCAGGGAGGTCGTCTGCGTGATCCACATACCGGCGCGGCAGTCCCATGCGCACCGCTTCCATGAGGCGCGCACAAAACAGCCGGATCAACAATTCCAGGATGGTGTCCTTCTGCCATCCGAGCTGGGCCAACGATCCGGCATCGATCCGCAGATCGTGAACAACCGCCAGCATGTGGATCAGGCGGCGGCGAAGGGCTTCGTCCGTGGTCTCGTGTTCTCCCAGGCCCTCGATCTTCGGGAGGATCTCCAGCTGACAGCCCGGGGCGGCAATCACGCCGACCACGCCGCGCGCCCGCAACCCCTTGCGGCCGTGTTCGAGCACGCCTTCGCCGCCACGCCCCGCGAAGCTCGAGCGCGCCGCGATGGCGGCAATGCGATCAGCCTCGGCGGGCGGGATGGTCGTGTCGTCATCCCCGTAGCCGATGCGCTGCCATTCGCGGAGCGTGCGGCGGATCATGAACCGAGCAGCCGCGCGTAATTGAAGCTGTCTTCGCGCACGTCCCACCGGAAGCGCGGCATCGCTTCGCCATTGTCGAGCCCCGGTGGTGCCTTCAGGACGGACCTGTTCAGAAAGCCGCCCTCTATCGGCCCGTCATGCGTATCCAGATCGCCCAGCACCGCGGCGATCTTGCCCCAGTCTTCGAAGAAATACTCGGCCAGCAGCGGGATCACCTTGTGCCGCATGACCTCGTCCACATTCGCTCGGGTGTCGCAGCCGGTGAAATAGGCATGGCCGATCTGGTGGTCACGGTCATAGAGGTACTCGATCCGTTCATTGATGATCGTCAGAAGGGTCGGCAGATCGATACCTGTGCGGGCCGCAGCCTCCTTCAGAACGGCCGGATTGGGCAGGATTTCGCGGAATGTGAACCGCCGCCGCAGCGCCGTATCGAGCAGGGCGATGGAGCGGTCTGCCGTATTCATCGTCCCGACAATATGCAGGTTCGACGGAACACCAAACTCGTCCCCGGAATAGGGAAGGCGCACCTTCAGTTGGTTCGCCTGACCGAGACGCTTGTCCGATTCCAAGAGCGTAATCAGCTCGCCGAAAACCTTGGAGATATTGGCGCGGTTGATCTCGTCGATGATCAGGACGAAAGGTTCGGGATCAGATGGCCCCTCGTTCTGCTGGCTGTTCATGTAGCGTTCAAGGGCCGGCACGTTGAGCTCGGCATCATAGAGCGCGTAAATCGACTTTTGTGAGAATTTCCGGGAGTAGATTTCGCCGACAGGAACCCCTTCACGGTCTATCCAGAGCCAGCGGACAGCACGGCGATGGGCATAGTCTCCTTCCGGGCGGGGGGCAAATTCATAGCCGCCGCTAAACACCCCTATGGCTCGAAACAGTCCGTTGCCCTTCGAGACGATGACGATGTCACCGTCTCGGACCCAGTTCCGGAAAATGAACGGCATCTGCACCATACCCGACCGCGCATCCACATTGGTTTTGTGGTGGCCCTGCGCCTTGCAGGCTTCGATGATGGCTTCGCGGTTCGCGAACTTGTCGTCTGACCAGTCGATGTCCTCGAAGCCAAGGAGGGCGTAGCCGCCCTTGATCGCCTCTTCGAAGAGATGCGCGTCCTCAGGGTTGTTCGCCTCGCCGATCGACATCTTGAAGACCTGGCGGCCTTCAACACGTATCGTTTCCTCGTCGGATGCATGCCCACGGCTGGTCTCCGCGCGTTTCGCGATACGTCTGAAAATGCCGGGCACAGTCTCCAGCCGGAAACCGGCCGAGGATGTGTCCTCGCTATCATCCGCGCCAGTCATCGGCTGTCGGCCCTCGACGAACTCTTCATAGGCCATGGATTGGTGGAAGGTGACGAATTCGATCCGTCCCGCGGCCAGCAGGCCCTGGTAGACGGCCATGAGATCGTCGCGGTCCTCTGGCACTTTCTCCCCACATAGCCTTACGGCTTCGGCCGCCGTACGATAGGTCTTTCCGGTGCCTGGCGGGCCGAACAGGATCAAGTTTTCTGCGGCTGTGTTTGCTGAATGCGGCATGTGTTCGCCTTTTATGAAGTCCTTTGGTCCGAGCTCGAAGGTGAACATTGTCGTGGTACTTCTTGCAGGTCCCTCAATTTTCGGAGCAGCCACCTGGGCCAGAGACTGAAATTTTTCGCCTTCCAAGGCCTGACAGACATTCGCCCAGTTTTTCTCGAGCCCGCATAGATCGTGAAGATCACCTGCGCGAATGGTGACGCTTGACTGCCCAGCTTCCCGCGCCGGTTCGATGAAGTAGTTGAGGGCCACGAAACGGGCTCTGTCGGCACCGCGCATCAGGTGCAAATATTCATCCGGCAGCGGTAGCGGCACGTCATTCTTGTCAACGATGACATATCCCGCTTCGTGCAGTTTTGCCGCCGCATCAGAAGGTTGGCTCCAGCCACCATTCAACGTGCTGGAGGTCTTCTGGCTCAAAAATCCGACGATTGGTTTTGTCGGGTACTTTCTGTCCTCTCGAGGCTTTGTCGACCTGACCCAGTATTTCGTTGGTTCCTTGAAAGCAGAAAACACGGTCTCAAACTCGGCCGTTTCACGCAAATCGAAAGCATCCATGGCTGCCTCGATCACTTCGCGTGTCAAAGTGCCCTTGTCTTGCGTTTCCGAAGGCCGCAAGATTTCGTAGCCGAGTTCCTCGAGCTTCGAGAAGGCCTGTGCCTCGCCAAATCCGTTGAAGAATTCCTTCGCCGTAAGGACAGAATTTTCAGGCAAATGCGCAACTGCGGCGGCAACGATGGCCTTTGCAGGGTATGTTTGAAGGTCTCCATATCCAGAAACCCGCACTTTCGGAGTGGCAAAGCCGCGGCGTTGCAGAAAGACCTTTTCGCCGAGTTTCCGGCACTCTTCCATCGCGCCTTCAATCTCCTTGCGCGACAGGCGATCAACCAAAGTCTGATGGGCCGATTTATCTGGCATGTTTCGACGGTTTGCCAGAAAGCTGTGGTAGAGTTCGAGTGCTTGCCGAATGCTGGCCAGCCCAGTTCTCAAGACACCGTTTATTGGTACTGGTGAAGGGTTTGGTCGTCCTTCACGTTCATCTTCAGTGCTATAGGCGAACTTCTCGAGAACCTTTTCTTTCGTCTGAGTTGAAAAAAGTTCATCGAGATCACCAAGGTACTGCTCTACCCGTTTCGCACTGCTGATCCGAGATGAAACCGTCTGGAGTGACTGCCCTTTCTCTTCCAGCCACGCCTTGAACTCTGCTTCGTACCTCAAATCACTGTCCTTCGTTGTTCATCTGACTGCAGTCTTCAACGGGGCTACGCTTCAAGACACTGCCCGCGATCGTGATCATTTGGTTTCGCGTCTTGAGCTTCGGATATCGGAATTATAGACGGTATTTCAGACAGATGTAACCTGAGTTGGCGGCACCGTATGGGGCTGATTAGCGAACGTCCCATTGGGCCGAATTTACGAGAATGAAGAGTTGCCCGACGACACCACCACCACTGTGTCCCGCTTCAGACAAGTCACGAGAGAAGAGCTTTACGAAAAGGTCTGGTCGATACCGATCAGCCACCTGGCGGCCGAGTATGGTGTCTCCGGTTCCTATCTCGCGCGGGTCTGTACGGCGCTGGCTGTGCCCCGGCCTCCCGCAGGCTATTGGCAGAAGAAGGCGGTCGGAAAGGCCGCTCCACGCCCTCCACTTCCCCCTGCAAAGCCAGGCGATCAGCTTGTCTGGTCGGCGGATACGCCGCTCGCGCGTCCCGTGACGCCTGCCGCCAGATCTTCTGTGTCGTCACCTAGTCTTGACGGGCAACGCAAGGATGCCCGGCATCCGATCCTTCGCGGCGTCGAGCCGCATTATCGGAAGACGCGCAAGATTGACGAGTACGAGTTTCTTCGACCCTACAAGCTCCTCCTGCCGGACATCGTGACGTCCGAGACGCAGCTGCCGAGTGCATTGGACCTCGCCAATGCACTCTACGATGCGTTCGAGCGGAAAGGGTATCGCGTGACCTTCGCACCGCCTGATCAACCATTGTTTCGGGCGCAGATCGAAGAGCGGGAGGTTCCGGAGAAGGATCGCAAATACGGGCGCTATTCCTGCGGACGGATTTGGGCACCGCACCGCCCGACCGTCGCCTATATCGGCGAGGTTCCCATCGGTCTTGCGCTCGTCGAAATGTCCGAACGGGTCACGCTCAGATACTTTAAGGGCAAGTATGTGCGGGACGACAGTGCGGTCGTGAAGGCCGCCAGATCACACCAGCTGGTCCATTCCTGGACGACCGAGAACGATGTTCCGTCCGGGCGCTTCCGACTTGTCGCCTACGTGCCGCGCCGGGACGTAGAGTGGTCGGCGATATGGCAAGAGACACCAAAGCGAAACTTGTCGTCCATGTTCCCAAGGATCGTGAAGGAGCTGGAAGCCGTCGTGCCGGACCTCAAGTCCAAGACTGCAGAAGCCGAGGCGGCGGCCATCCGCAAGCAACGCGAATGGGAGGAACAGCAGGAACGCTGGAAGCGCGAACAGGATCGACGCAACGCGGACAAGGCCCTTGCCCAAAGCCGCGAACAACTCTCCGAAGTGATCCAGAAATGGTCCGCCGCGATGTCGATCGAAAGCTTTTTCCGAGAGGCGGAAGAGCGACTTGCCGACGTCGAGACCGACAGGCGCCAGGCCTTGTCCTCTCGGCTTGATCTTGCGCGGTCCATGATGGGAACGCTCGATCCGCTGGAATTCCTGGAGCGGTGGGTCGCGCCGGATGAGCGCTATCGACGGCAGTATCCTGACGAATAATTGTATTTTATTACAGAAATTTGAGGGACGATGCTCATATGTCTTCTCCGGGGTGTCGAACCCGTTTTGTTCGAAGTTTGGCTGTAGAACCCGGCCGCGTGGGGTTTCTTTTGCGCTGCCTCGGGTCCCGCGTGGTGACTTCCGCATTCCAGCTCCAATCAGCGAACTTGTCGCCGGTTTGGCGCAGGTGGGTGTAGCGCTTGAGCGACGTCCATGATCGGTGGCCGGAAACAGCTGCCGCGTGTGGAACGTTGTAGCCGATCTCGAACAAACGCGAGACGCCTTCGTGCCTCAGGTCGTGGAAGCGCAGATCCTCGATCCCCAGAAATTGCGTTGCCCGAGTGAACGCAGCGCTGATCGCATCGGTGGAATACGGGAAGATCTGGCTCGCGTGTTTGGGCATCGCCTCGATGATTGCCAGCGCCGGATCGGGCAGGTCGCACCAGACGTCGTTACCCATTTTCTCACCGGGGTTCTTCATGTCGCGCACGAGGACGCGTTTGCCCTCCTTGTCGAGGTCTGCCCATTTGATACGGGTGATCTCCTCCTGCCGACGCGTCGAGAAGATCGCGAAAGCGATGATGCGATGCATGGGGACAGAGGAGGGACGACGAATCGAGCGGTCAAGGAAATGCGCCATCAACTGGTCGAGTTCGTCCAGCGTCGGCCGCCGATCGCGGTGGCGGCTTTTCTGCGTGAGCCCCAGCTTCTTAGCGACAATCATCGCATTGCGCATCGCGCGCTCGTCCAGCGGGTAGTTCCAGGCCGGGCCGGCCACTGTGAAGACTGCGCTAAGATGGGAAAGGTAGTTCGACACGGTTTGCGGCGAGACACCGGTATTCAGCTTCTCCTTGGCGAAGGCCACGATGTCGGCGCTGTCGATCTGGGCACAGAGCTTGTTCGCGATGTCGAACTCCTTGATGCTTTTCAGCACCTGCGCCTTGGTTCGACCGATTGCCTTCGCGCTGTCTTCCACATATTTGTCGATGGCGTCGCCGAGGGTCACTTCGCGGCGGCGCGTCTCCCCGATGGGCAGGTTTTCGAGGGCGCCGGGCTTGGCGAGGTCCTTCTCGCGCTTCTCGATCCAGGCCGCGGCGGTCGAGCGCAGCTCGAAGGTCCGGTTCTCGCGCCAGACGGTTTTTCCAGCCCGCCGAACGGCGATCTGGGCAAGCCAGGCGGCAGAGCCGTCTTTGCGCTTTCGCTTGATGATGGTACCCATGGGGTTACAACATTTGGCCCAAGTTACAACATTTGTTGTAAATCCTACCCGAAACGGGCGCGATTTACAACAAATGAGACAAGAACGGGCTTGAGGATTGAGCGATAAATGGCTGATAAAAATAAAAAATCAAATAATTTCAATATACCCCTTTTGGCGGTCGCGCCGATGATGGATTGGACAGATCGCCATTGCCGCCATCTGCACCGGCTCATGTCGGCGCACACGTTGCTTTATACCGAAATGGTCACCGCGCCCGCGCTGGTACGGGGGGATGCGCGGCATCTGCTGGGGTTCGGTCCGGCCGAGCATCCGGTGGCGGTGCAGCTTGGTGGTTCGGACCCGGCCGAGCTGGCGCAGGCCACCGCTATGTGCTGCGATGAAGGCTATGACGAGGTGAACCTGAATGTCGGCTGCCCCTCCGACCGGGTGCAATCGGGGTGTTTCGGCGCGATTCTGATGAAGCAGCCGGCGCTGGTGGCCGATTGTGTGGCGGCGATGATCGCGGCGACGCGGGTCGAGGTGACGGTGAAATGCCGCATCGGGGTGGACGACCAGGTGCCCGAAGAGGTTCTGCCGGCGTTTCTCGAAACGGTCAGCGCGGCCGGGGTCAGGCGCTTTACCATCCATGCGCGCAAGGCCTGGCTGGAGGGGCTGAGCCCGAAGGAAAACCGCGATATCCCGCCGCTCGACTACGACCTGGTGCTGCGGATGAAGCGGGAGTTTCCGCAGCTTCACATCAGCATCAACGGCGGTATCGACACGCTGGAACAGGCGCGCGGCTTTCTCGAGGCGGGGCTGGACGGGGTGATGATCGGGCGGGCGGCCTATCACACGCCCGGCGACATCCTGCTGGGCGCGGATGAGGAGATTTTCGGGCAGCCCGGCCGCAAGACGGCCGAGCAGGTGGTGGACGAGATGCGCCCCTATATCGCGCGGCATCTGGAAGCCGGCGGTCGGCTGCACAACGTGACGCGCCACATGCTGGGGCTGTTCGCGGGCCGCCCCGGCGCGCGTGGCTGGCGGCGGGTTCTCTCAGAGGGCGCGCCCCGGCCTGGCGCCGGGCTCGAGGTGCTGGACGCCGCGCTCGCACAGGTCGCGCCCGCGGCAATGGCGGGATGAGCCGGGGCGCGGCGGCCATTGCCACCGGCGCGATTTTGCATTGAGCATTCGGGCCGGGCCGGGTTATCTGGCGCTCCGGACATATGGGAGGACACCATGCCCGATCTCGCAACACTGGCGCCGCTGGTCGCGCTTCTTCTGGGCATCGGCGCGCTCGCGGGGCTGATCGCGGGCATGCTGGGCGTCGGCGGCGGAATCGTGCTGGTGCCGGCGTTTTTCTACACGTTCTCGGCGCTTGGCTACGGCGGGCCGCAGCTGATGCAGATCTGTCTGGCCACGTCGCTCTCCACGATCATCGTCACCTCGACGCGATCGGTGATGAGCCATAACCGAAAGGGCGCGGTCGATTGGCCGGTGCTGCGCGCCTGGGCGCCGGGGATCGTGACCGGTGCGGTTCTGGGGGTGGTCGTGGCGTCGAACCTGCGGTCGATCGTGCTGCAGGGGATTTTCGGGGTGCTGGGGGTGTGCATCGGCCTTTATCTGGCGTTCGGAAAATCAAGCTGGAAGATCGCCGAACAGATGCCGGGCGGGCCCGTGCGTGCGGTGTTGTCGACGATGATCGGCTTTCTGTCGGTGCTGATGGGCATCGGCGGCGGCTCCTTCGCGGTGCCGACCATGACGCTTTACGGTCAGCCCATCCACCGGGCGGTGGCCACCGCTGCCGGCTTTGGCGTGCTGATCGCGGTGCCGTCTGTCCTGGCCTTTTTCTTCGTGCAGATCCCGGCCGGGATGCGCCCGCCCTATACGTTGGGCGCGGTCAACCTGCCGGCCTTCCTGATCGTCATCTCGATGACGCTGATCACCGCGCCGATCGGCGCGCGGCTGGCCCACGCGATGGACCCCAAGCCGCTGAAGCGGATCTTCGCGGGGTTCATCATCGTGGTCGCGCTGAACATGCTGCGCAAGGTCGCGGGGGTCTAGAGGCGGCGCAAGGCCGCGCGCGCGGCCATCGCGCCGCCGCTCATCGCGCCGGTGAAGCCGCCGAAGCCCGACCAGGCCGAGGCGATCCACAGCCCCGGCACCGAAGAGCGCACGGTTGACGGCGGCCCCGAGAGCAGCTTGGAGGGCGGTTCGGGCGCAAAGCCGTGGACCGCGCCGCCGGGCGTTCCCAACACGTCGCGCATGCTGCGCGCGGTCATCATCTCGGCGCTGGTGACGGCGGCGGCAAAGCCCGGCCACTCGGCGTCCAGCCGCTGCGTGAGAGCCCCTATCCATTCGGATTTCCGGGCGGCATAGGCGGTTTCGGACAGATCCTCCCAGTTTTCCAGCCGGTCCACCCCGGTCACGCTGAAGGGCGCGGGGCCGTCTTCGGCCAGGCCACTGTCGATCTGGCCGTAATCCACCGCGATCAGCGGCGGCAGCCGGTCGCCGGGCGCGGCGCCCAGCAGGGGGGCGGCGGCGCGGAAATCATCGGGTGTCTGCATCCAGCCGGGCAGCAGAACCGTGGAATAGGATGTGACCCCCAGGTCAGAGGCGGGCCGAGACAGCGCATATTGCACGCTGAACAGCGAGATCGAAGGATCGCGGCCGGCATAGGGGGCCAGGAAATCGTCGCGCAGCGGTTCGTCCAGCATCTGCGCCACCGCCTGTGGCGCGGCATTGGCAAAGATCACCGGGGCCGAAACCTCTGCCACGTCATCGGCGCCGGTCTGGAACCGCACGCCGGTGGCGCGGCCCGCCTCATCGGTCAACACATGGGTCACGCGCCGCCCGGTCAGCGCCTCGCCGCCCGCATCGCGGATGACCTCCACCAGCGCCTCGGTCAGCTTGCCCGAGCCGCCCTTGATGTAATAGCCGCCGCCCGACAGAAATCCGCCCTGCGCGATGGCATAGGCCAGCCACCACAGCCTGTCGGGATCGTCGCCGTAATAGGGCAGGTTCGCCGTCAGCACGAGCTTCAGCAGCTCATCCTTGCCGAAATACCGTTCCAGCACCTCGCTCAGCGACGCCCGCATGTCGCGTACCAGCGCCCAGAGATCCAGCGGCAGGTCGGCGGCATGGCCCAGCCACCAGTGGCCGCCATGTTTCTCGGCGAAGACGGCAAGCGCCTCCTGGCTGCGGCCGATCTGTTTGAGGAAGCGGTGGATCGCCTCGCGCCGGTCGGGGAAACGCGCGGCCAGCGCCGCCTCGACCGCGTCCAGGCCATGGGGCAGCGTCAGGGGTGCGCCCAGAACGGGCGAGCGGATCTCCTGAAAGGTTTCGATCGGCACGAAGGTGATATGCGCGTCCAGATCCAGCGCACGGAACACGGCGGCCTTTGGGTCGGCGCCGGAGCCGGGCAGGGTGGTTTCATGCAGCGAAACCTCGAACCGGTGGCCGCCACGCTCGAACGTGCTGGCGGCCCCGCCAAAGCCCGGATTCTTTTCCAGCACCAGCACCTCGTGCCCCGCCCTCGCCAGCAGGGCCCCCGCCGTCAGGCCGCCCAGGCCCGATCCGATAACGATGGCGTCGTAGTGCGATTTCATGACACGGCTCCTTTTGGGGCCAGTCTGCCATGCTTGTGTGTCAGGAAAATTGATCTGGCGCAGGGATCAGCGCGCCAGCCGTGCCTTTCGCCCGCCCCGGCGCTTTTGCAGGCGCGGAGCGCGGGAGGGCAGCTCCGCCAGGATCGCGGCGCGGCGGTCGGGCTCCATGCCCGACCAACGGGCGATCTCGTCTAGCGTGCGCAGGCAGCCGGTGCACAGGCGTTCCTCGGGGTGGATCACGCAGATCCGCACGCAGGGCGATTGCTGCTCGTCGCGGTTCCAGATCTCGTCATCGCTCATGTCGTGGCCCTCAGATGGCGCATCCTGTCCAGTGCGCCTTGCAGAATATAGCCCGCGGCAACGTGGTCGATCACCTCCGCACGGCGTCTGCGCGAGGTATCGGCCTCCAACAGTGCCCTTTCTGCCGCAACCGTGGACAGGCGTTCATCCCAGAACCCTATCGGAATCTCCGTGAGGCGCGAAAGGTTGCGGGCAAAGGCACGGGTTGACTGGCAGCGCGGCCCCTCGGTGCCATCCATGTTGCGCGGCAGCCCAAGGATCATCCCGCCAATCTCGCGCTCGGTGGCGATCTCGAGCAGGCGCGCGGCATCGACACCGAATTTCTTGCGCCGGATCGTCTCATGCGGGGTAGAGACCGACAGCAGCCTGTCAGACACCGCCACCCCGATGGTCTTTTCCCCCAGATCCAGCCCCATCAGCGCCCGGTGCGCGGGCAGGGCGGCCATCAGCGCCTCGATCGTGTCATGCACGCTCACTCGGCCACCCCGGCGCGTTCGGCGGCGGCGCGGATGGTGCCCAGATCGTCCGGGCGGGCGGCAAAGACCTGCTGCGCCTCGCCCCAGATGGCGGCGGCGCGGTCGGTTTCGCCCAGATTGCCGAGGGCCGCGATAAGCTGGGCCCATTCGGCGGCGGTGCCACCTTCATTCGCCAGCCTGTCGTTCAGGTTCTCGACCATGCCGCGGATCATCTCCATCCGCTCCTGCGGCGTCATGTCGGCGGCATTCGCCATGTCTTCGGCCGAGGGGCCGCGCAGGGCGGGGCCGGTGGCCAGCGGCGGCAGGGTGTAATCCTCGCCGGCGCGGAAGGCCAGTTCCTCGATCCCGGCGCGGATCGGCGTCACCCAGGGGTCATCCGGCGCGCTGTCGTTCAGCAGCCCGCGCCAGATGCGGAAGGTGATGTCGGGCCGCCCGGTCTGTACATAGAGCAGGCCCAGATAGTAACGCGCGGTGCCGTTGGCCTGATCGCGGTTCAGCGTCTGCTCGATCGCCGCCTCCGCCTCGGGCGAGACATAGCCGCCCGCGGCCAGCACCATCAGATCGGTCAGCGCGGCGAAATCCTCGGCCGTGGCCGCGTCGCCCTTCAGCGCGATCATGCGCGACTGCGCGATATAGGCGTTGCGGAAATTGCCGAGCGCGGCCTCGTTCCCGGCCAGAAGCTTCAGCCCCTGAATGTCATCGGGCCGCTGCGCCACCACCGCGCGCAGCTTCTCGACCAGTTCCAGATGGCGCGGATCGGGTTGTTCGGGGCCGGGGGCCTGGGGCATCTGCTCTTCCGCCTCGGCCTGGCGGGGGCGGGTCTGGCGCAGCTCGTCTGCCGCCGCCACCCGCGCCTTCAGCGGCACATCGGGATAGCCGGGTGCGCCGACCTGATCATACAGCAGCAGCGATCCGCCGACGACCGCCGCCGCCAGCACACCGCCCACGGCCCAGGTCGCCGCCTTCGGTGCCCTCGCGCCGGCGCCTTCGGCCTGCGCGGCGCGGTCGGCCTCTAGAATGCGGCGCGACACCTCCAGCCGCACGCGCGCGGCCTCTTCGCCGCTGATCACGCCCCGGGCAAGATCCTTCTCGACCTCCTTGAGCTGGTCGCGGTAGACCTTCAGGTCATAGGCGGCCGCCGGCGCGTCGCCGCTGCGCCCGCGGATCATCGTGATCAGCAGAACAAAGGCGATGATGGCCGCCGTGGCGGCCGTGGTAACATAGAACCACATAGGCCCTCCCCATCCGTCTTGATCGGGATGTATGCGCTTCGGCCCCGATCCGAAAGGGTAAAGCGGCGCGCGGGGCGGGGCTGCGACGACCTGCAGCGGCACAATGTCGTGTTTTTTCCACATTGTGCCGCTGGCGGTCGCGGGCCATGCTCGTTCCCGTTCCAAGACAGATTTCACGCAGACCGCCGCACGATAGGGATTCGCCTTTGCCGAAAAAACGATATTCCGCCTTCGCCCTGCTGCGAGAGGCCGCGCGGTATCACAGCGGCTGGGCGCGGGCCTGGGCGTCGCCGCAGCCGAAGCCCCGCTATGACGTGGTCATCGTCGGCGCGGGCGGCCACGGGCTGGCGACGGCCTATTACCTGGGCAAGAACCACGGCATCACCAATGTCGCGGTGATCGAAAAGGGCTGGCTCGGCGGCGGCAACACCGGGCGCAACACGACGATCATCCGCTCCAACTACCTGCAGGATCCCTCTGCCGCGATCTACGAAAAGGCGCGCGCCCTCTATGAGACGCTCAGCCAGGAGCTGAACATGAACGTCATGTTCAGCCCGCGCGGCGTGATCATGCTGGCCCAGACAGAACATGAGCTGCGCGGCTACCGGCGCACCGCCCATGCCAACGCCCTGCAGGGGGTCAGCACCGAATTCATCGGGCCCGAGCGTGTGAAGGAACTGGTGCCGATCATTTCCCTCGACGGCCCGCGCTACCCGGTACTCGGCGGGCTGTGGCAGGCGCGCGGCGGCACCGCGCGGCATGATGCGGTGGCCTGGGGCTATGCCCGCGCCTGTTCCGCGATGGGCATGGACATCATCCAGAACTGCGAGGTGACGGGCATCCGCGCGCGCGGGGGGCAGGTGGCGGGCGTGGATACCACCCGCGGCGCCATCGATTGCGGCCGGCTCGGCCTCGTCGTCGCCGGGCATTCCGGCGTGCTGGCCGGCATGGCCGGGTTCCGCCTGCCGATCGAAAGCGTGGCGCTGCAGGCGCTGGTGTCCGAGCCGATCAAGCCCTGCATGGATGTGGTGGTGATGGCCAACACCGTGCATGGCTACATGAGCCAGTCCGACAAGGGCGAAATGGTGATCGGCGGCGGCGCCGACGGCTACAACAGCTATACCCAGCGCGGATCATTCCATCATGTCGAGGAAACCGTGCGCGCGCTGATCGAAACCTTCCCGATCATCAGCCGCCTGAAGATGCTGCGCCAATGGGGCGGGATCGTCGACATGACGGGCGACCGCTCGCCGATCATCTCGAAAACTCCCCTTGGGGGGTGTTTCATCAACTGCGGCTGGGGCACGGGCGGATTCAAGGCGATCCCCGGCTCGGGCTGGGCGATGGCAGAGATGATGGCGAAGGGCGAGCCGGGCCCCCTGGCCGCCGCCTTCGGGCTGGAGCGGTTCCGCGAAGGCCGGTTCATCGACGAAAGCGTGGCGGCGGGGGTGGCGCATTGATGGCCCGGAACCCAATCCCGCCCCGCCGCGTTGACCATCCGATACGCAATCGAATGGAGCTTCGACAATGGCTGAAAACACCAACAGCACCCCCGCACTTGCCTTCATCCTCGGCGCGGTGGTCGTCCTTCTGGGCGGCGTGGTCTGGTATGTCTATTCCGGCGGCGAGATCCCCGGCGAGAATGAGCCCGAAATCCAGATCGACTTGCCCGACGGCGGCTGAGCCGCCCGTTTCCGGACAGCTTTCCGGCGGGGGCCGCCCGGCGCTCGCCGTTTTCATGCCGAAAGGTGCCGGATGCTCTTGCTGACCTGCCCCTGCTGCGGCGCCGAAGCCGATGAAACCGAACTGCAGCCCGGCGGCGCGGCCCATCTGACACGCGTCGGCCCCGGCGCCCCGGATGAGGCTTTCGAATCCTACCTCTTCCACCGCGAAAACCCGCGCGGCGTGCATATCGAGCGCTGGCGCCACGCCCATGGCTGCGGCAAGTGGTTCCACGCCGCCCGCTGCACCCGCACGCTGGAGGTGTTCGGCACTTACCCCGCGCAGATCACCGCCCCGCCGCAGCCCATCCGTGACGCGATCGCGGCGAAACACCCGGGCTGGGCGTGGAAGGAGGGCAAATGACCCCTCCGCTTTCATCTTTCCCAAAATATCCCCGCCGGAGGCTCCCACAGCGCCACGGGCATGGAGGTCGGGCATGAGCACACGCCTGCAAACCGGCGGCCGCCTGCTCGATCGGGGCCGCCGCGAAAGCTTCACCTTCAACGGCCGCCGCCTGACCGGCTACGCTGGGGATACGCTGGCCTCGGCGCTGCTGGCCAATGACCGGATGCTGGTCGGTCGTTCCTTCAAATACCATCGCCCGCGCGGGCTGGTCGCCTCGGGCGCGGAAGAGCCGAACGCGCTGGTCGGGCTGGGGCGGGGCGGGCGGTTCGAGCCGAACCAGCGCGCCACCACCACCGAGCTTTTCGGCGGGCTGCAGGCCGAAAGCCAGAACCACTGGCCCAGCCTCGAGTTCGATATCGGCGCCGTGAACGGGCGGCTCGCGCGGGTCCTGCCGGCGGGGTTCTACTACAAGACCTTCATCCACCCGCGCCCGCTGTGGAAACATGTCTACGAGCCGTTCATCCGCAAATCCGCCGGGCTGGGCAAACCGCCGCAGGATCGCGATGCCGACCGGTATGAGCATTTTCACGTCTTCGCCGACGTGCTGATCATCGGCGGCGGCATTGCCGGGCTGCAGGCGGCGCTGGCGGCGGGGCGGGCCGGGGCCCGCGTGCTGGTGATCGAACAGACCGCCCATTGGGGTGGCCGCGCGCCCGTTGACGGGGTGCGGATCGGCGGAGCGCCCGCCGAGGAGTGGATCGCCCGGGCCGTGGCCCGGCTCGAGGCGATGGAAAACGTCACCCTGCACCGCCGCACCATGGGCGCGGGGGTCTATGACCATGGCTATGCGCTGGGCTATGAGCGTGTCACCGATCACGCGCCGGAAACCGATGCGCCGCGCCACCGGCTGTGGAAAATCCGCGCCCGGCAGATCATCTCCGCCACCGGTGCGATCGAGCGTCCGCTGTCCTTTGCCGGCAACGACGTGCCGGGGGTGATGCTGGCCTCTGCGATCCGCGATTACGTGGTCAACTGGGCCGTGTCCCCCGGCGACCGCACCGTGGTGGTGACGAACAACGATGATGCCTATCGCACCGCGATCTGCCTGAAGCAGGCGGGGCTGGAAGTGCCGGTGATCGTCGATGCGCGGCCCCGGGCGGAGGGCGCCCTGCCCGAGGCCGCGCGGGCGCTGGGCATCCGCGTCGAAACCGGCCGGGGCATTGCCATGGTCATGGGCGGCAAGCGGGTCACCGGCGTCGCGCTCTGCGCCCAGGCGGGCGAGGGCGCGGTGCTCGAGCAACTGCCCTGCGATGCGGTGGCGATGTCCGGTGGCTGGTCGCCGGTGGTGCATCTGTGGTCGCATTGCGGTGGCAAGCTGCTGTGGGACGATGCGCAGGCGATGTTCCGCCCCGACGTGGCGCGCGCGCCCACTTCGCATGATGGCGCGCCCTTCGTGAGTGCCGCCGGTGCCGCCAATGGCGCGCTGCGGGCCGCAGAGACTCTGGCCGATGGCGATGCCGCGGGCCGGGCGGCGGTGCGGGCGCTGGGGCTGCGCGCGCCGGGCGGGGCCGCGGATCGGGCGGAGGCGCCGGACGAGGCGCCGCTGTTGCCGGTCTGGATGATGCCGCAGGGCGCGGGCGAGGCGCTGCGCATGAAGATGTGGCTGGACTATCAGAATGATGTGAAGGTTTCCGATCTGCAGCTTGCCGCGCGGGAAGGCTATGAAAGCGTCGAACATGCCAAGCGCTACACGACGCTGGGCATGGCCACGGATCAGGGAAAACTGAGCAATATAAATGGGTTAGGTGTTCTTTCTGATGCGATGGGTGAGGATGTGCCGCGGCTGGGCACCACCACATTCCGCCCGCCCTATACGCCCATATCCATGGGCGCCATCGCGGGTGAGGCGCGGGGCGGGCTGTTTCAGCCGTTGCGCCGCGGCCCGATCCAGCGCTGGCATGAAGACAATGGCGCCACGTTCGAACCCGTGGGCCAGTGGCGGCGGCCCTATTGCTATCCCCGTGGCGATGAAACCCGCGCCGAGGCGGTAACGCGAGAGGTGAGGAACACACGGCAAGCCATTGGTTTGCTTGATGCATCGACGCTTGGGAAAATTCTGGTCAAGGGGCCGGACGCGGGCCGGTTTCTGGATCTGCTCTATACCAACATGATGTCTTCGCTGACGCCGGGGCGCTGCCGTTACGGGCTGATGTGCAGTGAAAACGGCTTTCTGATGGATGACGGCGTGGTGGCCCGGATCGACGATCAGACCTTCCTGTGCCACACCACCACCGGCGGCGCCGATCGCATCCATGCGCATATGGAGGAATGGCTGCAGACCGAATGGTGGGACATGCAGGTTCATACCGCCAATCTGACGGAGCAATTCGCGCAGATCGCGGTGGTTGGCCCCAACGCCCGCGCGCTGCTGGAAACGCTGGGCGGCATGGATGTCAGCCGCGAGGCGCTGCCCTTCATGGGCTGGGCCGACGGGCGGATCGGTGGCATCCCGGCACGTGTCTTCCGCATCTCCTTCTCGGGCGAGCTTTCCTATGAGGTGGCGGTGCCGGCCGGCCATGGCCTCGCGTTCTGGGAGGCATGCGTGGCGGCCGGGCAGGCGTTCGGCCTGATGCCCTATGGCACCGAGGCGCTGCATGTGATGCGGGCGGAAAAGGGGTTCATCATGATCGGCGACGAAACCGATGGCACCGTCATTCCGCAAGACCTTGGGCTTGGCTGGGCGGTGTCGAAGAAGAAGGCCGATTTCATCGGCAAGCGCGCGCAGGAGCGCGCCCATATGACCGACCCGGAACGCTGGAAGCTGGTGGGGCTGGAAACCATCGATGGTTCGGTCCTGCCCGATGGCGCCTATGCGGTGGCCGAAGGGCGGAATGCCAACGGGCAGCGCAATGTGCAGGGGCATGTCACCTCGGCCTATTTCTCGCCCACGCTGGGGCGGGGCATTGCCCTGGGGCTGGTGCGGAACGGCCCCGACCGGATGGGAGAGGTGATCAGCTTTGCCACCATCGATGGCGGGCTGATCGGCGCGCGGATCGTGGATCCGGTGTTTTATGACAAGGACGGGGAGAAGCAGGATGTCTGATCCGGTCAGCGCCCTGAACGGCGCCGCCTATGACGGGGTTGTCCGCGTCGAGGAACTGGGGCTGCGCGGAATGATCACGCTGCGCGGCGATCACGCCTCTGTCGCGGTCAAGAATGCGGCGACAGGGGTGGCGGGGGTGGATTTTCCGGATGCGCTGGCCTGCGACACGGTGGGCGAGCGCGGGCTGGCCTGGATGTCGCCCGACGAGCTGCTGGTGCTGGTGCCCTATGCCGAGGCCGACAGGGCCGTTGCCGCCATGCAGGCCGAACTGGCGGGCACGCACAGCCTGGTCGTGAATGTCTCTGACGCGCGCGCGATGTTCCGCATCAGCGGGCCCGCCGCGCGCGAGGTGCTGGCCAAGCTGTGCCCGGTGGATCTGTCGCCCGGCGCCTTCGGCCCCGGCGATTTTCGCCGGACCCGCGCCGCGCAGGTGCCGGTGGCCTTCTGGATGCAGGCCGATGACGCCTTCGCGCTGATCTGCTTCCGCTCGGTCGCGGGCTATGTCTTCGACCTGCTGAAAACCGCCGCCCGGCCGGGCGGAGAGATCGGGTATTTCCCCGCCGGGGCTTGACCTTCGGCCGCGCAGGGCTCCATCTACGGGAGGAGATTTTTGCACCAACCAAGAGGGGCTGACCAATGGCTTTTGAACTTCCCGACCTTCCCTATGCTCACGACGCGCTGGCTGAGGGCGGCATGTCGAAAGAGACGCTGGAGTATCACCACGACCTGCACCACAAGGCCTATGTCGACAATGGCAACAAGCTGGTCGCCGGGTCCGAGTGGGAGGGCAAGACCCTCGAAGAGATCATCAAGGGCACCTATCAGGCCGGCGCCGTGGCGCAGAACGGCATTTTCAACAATGCCTCGCAGCACTGGAACCACATGCAGTTCTGGGAAATGATGGGCCCGGGCAAGGGCGCGATGCCCGGTGAGCTGGAATCCCGCATTGTGGATGCCTTTGGTTCCGTCGATACGTTCAAGCAGGAGTTTTCGGCGGCGGGCGCGGGGCAGTTCGGCTCTGGCTGGTGCTGGCTGGTGGTCGATACCGACGGCACGCTGAAAGTGACCAAGACCGAAAACGGCGTGAACCCGCTGTGTTTCGACCAGACCGCGCTTCTGGGTTGCGATGTGTGGGAGCATTCCTACTACATCGATTTCCGCAACAAGCGCCCGGCCTACCTGACCAACTTCCTGGACAATCTGGTGAACTGGGAAAACGTGGCGGAGCGTCTGGCCTCCGCCTGATCCGCGATGCCGGGTCTGATCCGATCGTGGCCGCCCCTTGAGGGGCGGCCATTTCTGTTGCCGATTGGCGCATCCGGCCGGCGGGCCGCTGTTGAAGGAACGCAGGATGGGAGAGGCGGGCAAGGGGTTTCTGGCGATGGCGGCGGCCAGCGCGGTCTGGGGGGTGTCGTCGGTTTACTACAAGCTGCTGGCCGATGTGCCGCCGCTCGAGGTGCTCAGCCACCGGACCATCTGGTCACTGGTGTTCTTCGGCGTGGTGCTCTCGTTTCAGGGGCGGCTGGGGCAGGTGATCCGGCTGCTGCGCGACTGGCGCCTGCTGGGGCTTGTGGCGCTGGCGTCGGTGATGATTTCGGTCAACTGGTTTTTCTTCATCTATTCGGTGCAGGTGGGGCGGGCGGTACAGGCCAGCCTTGGCTATTACATCTTCCCGCTGGTCGCGGTGATGCTCGGGTTCGTGTTGTTGCGCGAGCGTCTGTCGGCGGTGCACTGGCTGGCGGTCGGGCTGGCCGGGATCGCCGTGGGCGGGCTGACGCTGGGGCTGGGGGTGGCGCCGTGGATCTCGCTCATTCTGGCGTTGAGTTTCGGCTTTTACGGTCTGCTCAAGAAGAACATGCCGGCCGGGCCGGTGGTATCGGTCACGGTTGAGGTTCTGCTGTTGTCGCCGCTTGCGCTGCTTTGGCTGGTCGGCGTGCATCAGTGGGGCTGGACC
Organism: Actibacterium naphthalenivorans; assembly: GCF_014196965.1. Classification (GTDB taxonomy): domain Bacteria; phylum Pseudomonadota; class Alphaproteobacteria; order Rhodobacterales; family Rhodobacteraceae; genus Actibacterium_A; species Actibacterium_A naphthalenivorans. The sequence continues at coordinate 18,884 of NZ_JACIEQ010000002.1, forward strand.
GGGCTGGTCGGGCGCAATCTGGGCGCCTTCGGTCATGATCTGCGCCACAGCCTGCTGCTGATGGGGGCGGGGCCGCTGACCGCCGGGCCGCTGATCCTGTTCTCTTATGCGTCAAAGCGGATCAGCATGGCGACGGTGGGGCTGGTGCAATATGTCAACCCGACGCTGCAGTTTCTGGTGGCGACGCTGATTTTCCGCGAACCGCTGACGCGCTGGCACGTTGCGGCCTTTGTGCTGATCTGGAGCGCGCTGGCGCTATATTCGTGGGAAAGCCTGCGTCAGGACAGGGCGGAGCGCAGGGCGAGGGTCAGCGCCGGAACCGACGGCACGACGGTGACATAATCCTTCAGGCTGGCTTCGGCGAAGCCTTCGCCGATGAAATGGTCGATCAGCGTGACGAGCGGATCCCAGAAGCCTTCGGTATTGAGCAGGAATATCGGCTTTTCATGCAGCGCAAGCTGGCGCCAGGTGAGTACCTCGAAGAATTCATCCAGCGAGCCGGCGCCGCCCGGCAGCACCACGATGGCGTCGGAATTCATGTACATCACCTTTTTGCGCTCGTGCATGTTTTCGGTGATGATGAAGGTGGAAAGATCGCGTTTGCCGACCTCGCGGTCGAACAGGTGCACGGGGATCACGCCGAAGGTGGTGCCGCCCTCGGCCTGCGCGCTGCGCGCGACCCGGCCCATCAGCCCGACGTCGCCCGCGCCGTAGACCAGGCGCCAGCCTTCGGCGGCAATGGCCTTGCCGGTGGTCTCTGCCGCATCGGCATAGGCCTGGCGCCCGCCATCGCGTGAGCCGCAAAAGACACAGATTGAGCGTTGGGTTTGTGTCATGGGCGCCTCGGACCTTGGGTTCTGGACCCGTGATAGCGGGGTTGCTATGGTCTCGCAAGCGTGGCCGATGGGGATGGGCCGTGCGGGGGATAAGGTTGATGTCACTCTGGGAAAATCTCGGGGCGCCGGGACGCGGTGCCGTTGTCGGGCTCGCGGTGGTTGCCGCGGCGGGGGCCGGTTTCGTGATCTATGAATACGGGCGCCGGGCAGAGCCTGTCGCCTTGGCGCCGGAACCGGGCCCGGCCGCCGCGATCTCGCCTGTTTCGCCGCAAACGGGCGCGAAAGATGCCGAAAACGCCGGTGCCGACCCCGTGGCCGCGCCGCAGCCGCCCAGCTTTGATGTGGTCCGGGTAGAACCTTCGGGCAGCACGATTGTCGCCGGTGCCGCGGCACCGGGCGCCGAGGTGCGGGTGCTGGTCGATGGCGCCGAGGCGGCCACGATCCGCTCCGACCAGAGGGGACAGTTTGTCGCGTTCCTGGACATCGCGCCCAGCCCGTTCCCGCGCCTTCTGTCGCTGGAGATGGACACGGGCGACGGGGGGGAGATCCCTTCGGTTGCCGTGGTGATCCTGGAGCCCGCATCCGGGCCGGAGGCCGGGCAGGTGGCCGAGGCTGTTCCGGCCGCCGAGCCGGTCGTGACGGCGGATGCCGACACGCCGCCGCCGCTGGCGGAGGGCGAAGCCCCGCGGGCGGCCGCGGCCGATACCTCCGCCGCGCCCGTGGAAACCGCGGCACTGGCCCCCGATCTGCCGGGCCGGCCCGCAGCGGAGCCCGCGCCCGAACCGGTGGCGGCGGGCACCGCGCCCGCATCCGCAGACGCGCCAGACGCCAGCCCGGCCCCGGCGGGCGATGTGGCGGCCTCTGCCAGCGTCGATCCCGATCCGGCCCCCGCCGCCGGCGTGCAACCGCCAGCGCCCGCTGCCCCCGCCGTGCTTCTGGCCGACGATCAGGGCGTGCGGATCCTGCAGCCGCGCGCGACGCAATCGGCGCCCGAACTGGGCCAGACCGTGGTGATCGCGGCGATTTCCTATCGCGCTGACGGCGCGGTCATCCTGTCGGGGCGGGGCAAGCCGGAGGGTTTCGTCCGGCTCTACCTGAACAACGGCGCCATCGGTTCGGCCACCGCCGATGGCGGCGGCAGTTGGAACGCCACGCTGGAAGGGGTCGCGCCGGGGATCTACACGCTGCGCGCCGATCAGGTGGATGCGGCGGGCAAGGTGACGGCGCGGTTCGAGACGCCGTTCAAGCGCGAGGCGCCCGAAGAGCTGGCCGCCGCCAGCGCCCTGCGCGCCCATGCCACCGGTGCGGGGATTTCGGCGGTGACGGTGCAGCCGGGCTTTACCCTCTGGGGCATCGCGCGTGAGAATTACGGTGACGGGCTGCTTTACGTGAAGGTCTACGAGGCCAACCGGGATCAGATCCGCGACCCCGATCTGATCTACCCCGGCCAGGTGTTCGAGGTGCCTGAGGCAGAGTAACCCTCTGGCCTTTTCGGGCTGCGTCCCATAGGGTCGCGCCGCTCTTGAAGGAAGAAGGTTCCGCCGATGTCCCCCAGACCCACCACCGCAGATTTAGGCAAGCTGGAACGCGGCAGCGCAATGCGGACGATCCGCAAGGTCGGCCCCTATCTTTGGCCCGACGGCCAGCCCTGGGTGAAGCGGCGGGTGCTGCTGGCGATGCTGGCGCTGGTGGTGGCCAAGCTGGTGTCGGTCGGCACCCCGTTCCTGTACAAGGCCGCCGTGGATAGGCTGGCCGGCGAGGGGCAATCGGCCGCCTGGATGCTCGGGGCGGGGGCGATCGGCCTGACCGTGGCCTACGGCGTGGCCAAGGTGCTGACGGTGGGGTTTCAGCAGATTCGGGATGCGGTGTTTGCCAAGGTGGCGCAGCGTGCCCTGCGCACCCTGGCGCTGGAGACGTTCACCCACATTCACGAACTTTCGATGCGCTATCACATCACGCGCAAGACCGGCGGGCTGAGCCGGATCATAGAGCGCGGCGTGAAGGGGGTGGAGTTCCTGCTGCGCTTCCTGCTGTTCAGCGTCGGGCCGCTGGTGCTGGAACTGCTGATGGTCGCGGCCATCTTCTACGTGGTGTTCGATGTCTGGTATCTGGCCATCGTGGTGGTGACCATCGCGCTGTATGTGCAGTTCACCTTCAAGGTGACCGAATGGCGCGTGAAGATCCGCAAGGAGATGAACGATCAGGACACCGACGCCAACCAGAAAGCCATCGACAGCCTTCTGAATTTCGAAACCGTCAAGTATTTCGGCGCCGAAGCGCGCGAGGCCGCCCGCTATGACCGCGCCATGGCGGGCTATGAGGCGGCGGCGATCAAGACCAACTATTCGCTGGCCTTTCTGAACTTCGGCCAGTCCTTCCTGATCACGCTGGGCCTGATCGGGGTGATGGTTCTGGCCGCGATGGGGGTGCAGGATGGCCGCCTGACGGTGGGCGATTTCGTGATGGTCAACGCCTACATGATGCAGATCACCATGCCGCTGAACTTTCTGGGCACGGTCTATCGCGAAATCCGGCAGAGCCTGGTGGACATGGGCCAGATGTTCGATCTTCTCGAACAGCCCGCCGAGGTGAAGGACAAGCCCGGCGCGCCGGCGCTGAAGGTCGAGGGCGGCTCGGTCGAGCTGCGCGATGTGTTCTTCGGCTATGATGCGTCGCGGCCGATCCTGAAAGGCGTCAGCCTGAAGGTGCCGGCGGGCGCATCGGTGGCGCTGGTCGGCCCGTCGGGATCGGGCAAATCCACCATCGGGCGGCTGTTGTTCCGGTTCTACGATGTCAACGGCGGGGCGCTTCTGATCGACGGGCAGGATGTGCGCGACGTGACCCAGGTGAGCCTGCATGCCGCCATCGGTGTGGTGCCGCAGGACACGGTGCTGTTCAACGACACGATCTATTACAACATCGCCTATGGCCGCCCCGACGCCAGCCGGGCCGAGGTCGAGGCCGCCGCGAAGGCGGCCAAGATCCACGAGTTCATCACCCGGCTGCCCGATGGCTATGAGACCCCGGTGGGCGAGCGTGGGCTGAAGCTTTCGGGCGGCGAGAAACAGCGCGTGGGCATCGCCCGGACGCTGCTGAAGAACCCGCCGATCCTGCTGCTCGACGAGGCGACATCGGCGCTGGACAGCGAGACGGAGCGCGACATTCAGGACGAGCTGAAGGCGATGGGCGTCGGTCGCACGGTGCTGAGCATCGCGCATCGTCTCTCGACCATCGTGGATTCCGACGAGATCATCGTGCTGGAACATGGCGTGATCGTCGAGCGTGGCCGGCACGAGGCACTGCTGGCGCGCGGCGGGCGCTATGCCGCGATGTGGCAGCGCCAGCAGGCCGAGGAACAGGAGGGCGAGGCGGCCTGACCGGCCACGCCCGCCGTCACTCGGCGGCGCGCAGCGGATTGCCGGGTTTTACCGGGCTATCCGCGTCATCCTGCGCGCCGGACAGGGCTTTCTTGACATCGCTCGGATCGAGCGGGCGCCGGGGGCCGGTATCGCCCTCCTGCCGGGGCGGATCGGCGGGCGCGTCGTTCCAGATGATCTCGGGCGATTTCACCTTGCGCGCGGCCCGGTTCAGCGCCAGATCGCGCGCGGCCCGGCTTTCGCCGCCCAGCGACATTGCCCGAAGGCCCGCGGCCGAGCGATAGGCGCCGGCCACGAACCAGACCCGCAGCGCCAGCAGGGCGGGGGTAACCACCAGCGTCAGCAGCGTGGCGATGCCCAGCCCGAAGACAACGGCGGTGGCAAGCTGTTTCCACCACAGCGCGGTGGGCGAATCGATCGAATAGCCGCCATTGATGAAATCGAAGCTGAGCCCGAACATCATCGAGGCAAGGCCCGCCATTGTCGTTATCGTGGTCAGCAGCACGGGGCGGATGCGCTGTTCGGCGGTGCGCACGATGGCCTCGATCCGGGGCATGAACCGGCTGAATTCCTGATAGGTATCGATCAGCACGATGTTGTTGTTCACCACGATCCCCGCCAGCGCGACAACGCCGGTGCCGGTCATGATGATCGAAAACGCCTGATCCATCACCAGCATCCCGATCAGCACGCCGGTGGTGGAGAGCACCACCGCCAGCAGCACCAGAACGGAGTTGTAGAAGCTGTTGAACTGCGCCAGCAGGATGATGAACATCAGCCCCAGCGCGCCCAGGAATGCCTGGGAAAGAAAGGCCTGACTTTCGGCCTGATCCTCCTGATCGCCGGTCCATTCCCATTCGATGCCGGCGGGCAGGGGGTTTTCCTGCTCCAGCCAGCCCGTCAGCAGGGCGATACGTTCGGTCGGGGTAAGGGGGGCGCCTTCGGCACTGGTCAGGCCGGGGGCCACGGCGGCCTTCACGTCGAAATGGCGGGTGCCGTCGACGCGGGTGATGCGGCCCAGCTTGGCCACCGGCGCGCGGGTGACGAAGTTGGACAGGGGCACCAGCCCGTCGGCGGTGCGCACCTTCAGGCTGTCGAGGGTAGAGAGCAGGCGATCGGTTTCGGGCAGGCGCACCCGGATCTCGATCTCTTCGTCGGAAGAGGGCACGCGCATCGTGTCGAGCAGCAGGCCACGGGTGACGAGCTGCACCATGCCGCCCACCGTCACCACATCGGCGCCGTAGCGCCCGGCCTGCTCCACATCCACGTCGATCTGCCAGTCGATGCCGGGAAGCGGCAGGGTATCCTCGACATCGGTCAGCCCCCGGGTCTGTTCGAACCGCGTGCGGACACGGGTCGTGGCCGCCACCAGATCGTCCCAGTTGTCACCCTTCAGGCGCAGATGCAGCGGCTTGGCCGAGGCCGGGCCGCGTGATTGCGAGAGGATCTCGGTCTTGATGCCGGGCAGGCCCGCAAGCTGCGCCTCGATGTCGTCCAGCACCAGATCGCCGTCCAGATCGGGGTGATCCTTGCGGTCGGCCCAGGGCAGAAGTTCGATCTGCACCTGCCCGATCGTGTCGAGCGGCGGCTGGGCGCCGCCGGTGTTCTGGTTCAGCCCGCCGTTGCCGGCGAAGGCAAACACGCTGTCGACGGCGGGATTGCGCAGCACCGCCGCCTCCACCCGCCGCACCATCCTGTCCTTCTGCTCCAGAGACAGGTTGCCGCGCGCGCGCACGTAGACGATGGCCTGTTCCGGTTCGAACTCGGTGAAGAATTCGACACCGTTGTTGTGCTTGCCATAGAAACCGAACACCGCAACGACGAACCCCACCACGGCAACCACCGTGACCACCGGCATGATCGGGTTGCCCGCGATCAGCTTGATGACCCGGCCAAAGAGTGTGCGGCGGTATCCGGCGCGGATGCGCCCGGCGCCCGGATCGAGCCGCGCCGCCATCAGCGCGACGGAACTCAACAGCGCCGACGCGGTGAAGAGAATGGCGCCGGGCAGCAGATCCAGCGGCGGCGGTATCGGGCTGGCCCCGCCGAACAGATAACCCGGGTTCAGCACCTGCATCGCGCCCAGGAACATCAGGTAGAGCGCCACCGGCACCAGCGCCGCCCGCGCCGCCCAGGGCAGGCGCTTCAGCCCGCCCGCAAGCCGCGCCAGCAGGCGCGACACCCGGCCCGAAACACCGCCCATGACCGGCAGGAAAACCAGCGCCACGACCAGCGAGGCCGAGAGCACGAAGATCAGCGTCACCGGGAACATGCCCATGAATTCGCCCACCACGCCGGGCCAGAACAGCATCGGCAGAAAGGCGCAGAGCGTGGTGGCGGTGGAACTGACGATCGGCCAGAACATACGCTTGGCGGCCTCGGTGAAGGCCGCCATGGGCCCCGCGCCCTCGGCGATGCGCCGGTCGGCATATTCCACCACCACGATGGCACTATCGACCAGCATGCCAACAGCCAGGATCAGGCCGAACATGACGATGTTGGAAATCGCCACATCCATGATCCCCAGCAGCACGAAGCACAGCAGGAACGAGGTCGGGATGGCAAAGCCCACCAGCAACGCCGAGCGGGTGCCCAGAAAGGCCAGCATCGCAATCATCACCAGCGCGATCGCCGTCAGCACCGATCCCTGAAGCTGTTCGACCATCGATGCCACCGTGCGCGACTGATCCAGCGCGGTGCCCACCGAGACTGCGTTGCGCAGATCCTCGGGCCAGCCCGCGCGGGCCTCCTCGACGGTTTCGCGCACCAGATCGGCGGTGCCGATGATGTTGAACCCCTTGCGCTTGACCACCTGCAGGGCCACCGTCGTCTCGCCGTTGTAGCGGGCGGTGCCGGTGCGGTCCTCGAAGGTCAGGCGGATGTCGGCCAGATCGCCCAGCGTCACCACGCGGTCGCCGTTGGTCTTGACCGGCAGGTCGTAGACATCGAGCGGCCCGTCGAACGAACTGGGGATCTTGACCGAGAACGTGCCCGTCGCGCTCTCGATCTCGCCGGCGGCGATCAGCTGGTTGTTGTTGACCACCACGTTGATCAGCTCGGCCGCGGTGACGTTATAGGCCTCCAGCCGAAGCGGGTCGATCACCACCTCCAGCATCTCGTCGCGGTGACCGGCCAGGCCGGCCTCCAGCACCGGGTCCAGCGCCTCGATGCGATCCTGCAGATCCTTGGCCACCCGCAGCAGCGTACGCTCGGGCACCCTGCCGGACAGGTGTACGACGATGATCGGAAACTCCGAGAAATTGATCTCGGTCAGCGTGTATTTCTCGGCCCCGGCGGGGAAATCCGCCTCGGCGGTGTTCATCGCGTCGCGGATGTCGGCGATGATCTTGGACTTGTCCCAGCCGAATTCGAATTCCAGCGCGATGCCGGCGTAGTTCTCTTCAGCGGTGGCGCTCATGGTTTTCAGGCCGTCGAGATCCGAAAATTCGGATTCCATCGGCTTGATGATCAGCTTTTCGGCATCCGAGGCCGAAATGCCGGGAAAGGGGACCGACACGAAGATCGCCGGGATCTCGATATCCGGCTCGCCCTCTTTCGGCAGGCCGGTATAGGCCAGCGTACCGGCAAGCACCGACAGCATGACGAGCGCCAGCACCATGCGCGCATGGGCGGCGGCCCAGTCGACGATGCCGGTCATTCGGCCGCCTCCTCGAAGCGGGCACGCACGGGCACGCCGTCGGTCACGTATTCCTGCCCGATGATGATCACATCGGCCGCTTCGGGCAGGCCGGTCAGCCAGACGCCGTCCACCGTGTCGCGCATCACCGTGACCGGGCGAAAGGTGGCGCGGCTGTCGGCGTCGATCAGGCGCACGCCGATGCGGCCGTCATCATCCAGCGTCAGCGCCGATTGCGGCATCAGATGGGCCGGGGTGCTGCCCGACGCGATGATCATCTCGACGGTCTGGCCATCGCGGATCGTCAGGTCGGGATTGGCGATCTCCACCTCTACCCGGAAGGTGCGGGTGGCGGCGTCGGCCGACCGGCTGAGAAAGGTCACGCGCCCCTCGACAGGGCGGCCGGTGGCCAGCCGGGCCCCGGCGCGGGCCCCGACCGAAACCTTCTCGACCTCGGTTTCCGGCACGAACCCGACCAGCTTGATCGGGTCGAGCTGGATCACCGTGGCGCAGAGCGATCCCGGCTGCAGCAGTGCGCCCAGTTCCGCGCTGTCGGATTCCAGCAGCCCGCTGAACGGGGCGGCGATGGTCAGGCGCGCGATTTCCTGCTGCGCGACGGCGCGCGCGGCCTGGGCGACGCTGATCGCCGCGCGGGCGGCATCCAGCCCCGAATTCGCCGATTCAACCCCGGCCTTGCGCGACGAGACCCCCGCCGCGGTCGAGGCGACGCGGGTTTCCGATGCATAGCCTTCCTGGTTCAGGCGCACGGCGGCGCGATCGTTGATCTCGGCCTCGCTCAGCAGGGCCTGGGCCTCGGACAGGCGGGCCTGAGCTTCGGGCAGGCGGGCGTTGGCCTCGGCAAGCTGCGCCTCGGCCTGGGCCAGCGCGGCCAGCCGGGTGCCGGCATCGATCGTGCAGACCGGCTGGCCCTCGGACACGAAGGCGCCCTTGCGCAGCGGGGCGGAATTGACGCGGCCCGACGTTTCGGCGCGGGCCTCGACCATGCGCGCCGCCTCGGTCCGTCCGCGCACCAGAACGATGTCTTCCACCGGCTGCGCCAGCGAATGCAGGGCCACCACGGAAACCCGAAGGTCTTCGGGCGCCGCGTCGGGCCCGGCGGCGGCCTGTTCGGGCACCGGGGCGGTTTCGGGGGCGGGGGGTTCGCGCCCGGCAAATTCAAGAACGCGCTCGCGTTCGGCGATCATCAGATAAAGCGCGACGACGACAAGGCAGGCGGTAATGATGGAAACGATCCGCATGTAATCCTCAAAATCCCCTTCGTGGCCGGAAAATGCGGCGCGGGCCGGTCGCAAAGCCGTTCCGGGGCGGCACCAGACGTCGCGGAACCGGCGGGTTCAGGGTAGGCACTTCCGCCCCATGGCGCAACCGTCGCTGATTTAACGGAAGGGCGGGGCTTTGCAACCGCAACGGCTTCGGGGTAAGAGGTGCCGGGCAGGCCCCGGTTGGGCGGAGAGAGGCGTATGAGCAACCCCGAAAGTTTCATCGAGGAAGTCACCGAAGAGGTTCGCCGCGAAAGGCTTTTCGGCCTTTTCCGCCGCTATGGCTGGATCGCGGTCGTTGCCGTTCTGCTGCTGGTGGGTGGCACCGCCTATAACGAATGGCAAAAGACCAGGGCGCGGAATTCCGCTCAGGCGCTGGGCGACGGCATCATGGCGGCGCTGGATCAGCCGGGCACCGCCGCGCGGGTTGCCGCGCTGGATGCGGTCGCGGTGACGGGCGATGCCGCCGCGCTGGTGGCCTTGCTGGCCGCGGGCGAGCAGATCGACGCGGGCGAGACCGAGGCCGGGGTGGCCCGGCTTCGGGCGCTGGCAGATGCCACCGATCTTCCGCTGCTCTACCGTCAGCTGGCGACGCTGAAACTGATCCTGGCGCAGGGCACCACGGTTGCGGCCGACGAACGCCGCGCCGCGCTGGAGCCGCTGAGCGCGCCGGGCCAGCCGTTCCGCCCTCTGGCGCTGGAACAGCTGGCGCTGATCGAGGCGGAAACCGGTGCGGCCGATGCCGCGCTTGAACTGCTGCGCGAGGTGCTGAACGATGCCCAGGCAAGCCCGGGCTTGCGCCAGCGGGCCTCTCAGTTGATTGTGGCGCTTGGCGGATCGCTGGGCGACGCCTGACCATTGAACAAGGGCGCAGTGGCGGCGGGCCGGGCATATGCCGGGCAAACGGAGGGGCACGGGGCAATGAAAACAACTTACGCGATCGGCGGTCTTATTCTTCTCGCGGGTCTTGCCGGATGCACCGGCGGTGAAACGATTTTGCAGGGCGAGCGTCTGGGCGTGCGCGAAGCCCTTCTCGGCACCCCCGAGGCGGATGGGGCGGCAGCGGCATCCGCCGAGCTTACGCGCCCGATTTCACTGCCCGCGCAGGTGACCCAGGCAGAGTGGACGCAGACCCGCGGCAACGCCGCCCATAACGCAGGCCACCCCGCGCTTGGCTCTGCGCCGACCTTGCAGTGGAGCGCCGCGATCGGTGCCGGCGAAGACCGCAAACACCGCATCACGGCGGCGCCCGTGGTCGCGGGGGGGCGCGTCTTCACGCTGGACGCGCAAAGCCATGTGATGGCGCATGGCCCCGACGGTGCAACGCTCTGGACGGCCGATCTTACACCGGCGCTGGAACGCAACGAGGATGCCACCGGCGGCGGGCTGGCCTATGGCGACGGGCGGCTGTTCGCCACCACCGGCTTCGGCACGCTGGTGGCGCTCGACCCGGCGACGGGCGCGCCGCTGTGGACACAAAAGACCGACGCCGCCATTTCCGGCGCGCCCACCTATCACGACGGGCTGGTTTATCTGGTGTCGCGCGATAACCGCGCCTGGGCCATCCGCGCCGCCGACGGGCGCGTGCAATGGCAGCTTCCGGGCACGCCGTCGCCCTCTGGTCTGGTCGGGGGGGCCGCCCCGGCCGTCACCGAGCGGCTGGCGGTCTTCCCCTCCGGCTCGGCCGAACTGGTGGCGACACTGCGCAAGAGCGGCCTGCAGGTCTGGGCCTCTTCGATTTCCGGGCAGCGGCGCGGCCGGGTCTATGCCACGGTCACCGATATCAGCGGCGATCCGGTGGTGGACGGTGACGTGATCTATGCCGGCAACCCCTCGGGCCGCACCGTGGCCTTGTCAGCCAACTCGGGCGAGCGGCTGTGGACGGCGGAAGAGGGCACCTACAGCCCCGTCTGGCCCGCCGGCGGCTCTGTCTTTCTGGTCTCCGATCAGGCCCAGCTTGTCCGGCTGGACGCGGCCACAGGCGCGCGGATCTGGGCCGTCGATCTGCCCTATTACACCGCTGACGCTCCGAAAAAGCACAAGTCCGTCTTCGCGCATTTTGGCCCGGTGCTGGCGGGCGGGCGGCTGATCGTGGCCTCGGATGACGGTCTCATCCGGTTCTTCGCGCCGCAGGATGGCGCGCTGCTGGGCCAGCTTGCGCTGCCCGGCGGGGCGGCGGCCGATCCGGTCGTGGCGGGCGGAACGCTCTATGTGGTCACGTCGAACGGGCAACTCCACGCTTTCCGCTGACGCCGGAATGGTGTAGGCGGGCGGCTTGGAATCGTTTCGGAGCTTGATATGAGCTTTACCCTGGCCATTGTGGGCCGCCCGAATGTGGGCAAATCCACGCTGTTCAACCGTTTGGTCGGCAAGCGCCTGGCGCTGGTCGACGATCAGCCTGGCGTCACCCGCGACCTGCGCGAGGGCGAGGCGCGCCTGGCCGACCTGCGGTTCACGGTGATCGACACAGCCGGCCTGGAGGAAGCCACCGACGAAAGCCTTCAGGGCCGGATGCGCAAGCTGACCGAGCGCGCCGTGGAAATGGCCGATATCTGCCTGTTCATGATCGACGCGCGCGCCGGCGTGCTGCCCGCCGACGAGGTCTTCGCCGAGATTCTGCGCAAGAAATCCGCCCATGTGATCCTTGCGGCCAACAAGGCCGAAGGCGCCGCCGCCGATGCTGGCGTGCTGGAGGCCTATGCGCTGGGTCTGGGAGAGCCGATCCGGCTTTCGGCCGAACATGGCGAAGGGATGAACGAGCTCTATGCCGTGCTGGCGCCGCTGGCCGATGAATTCGCCGAACGCGCCGCGGGCGATACCCCCGAAACCGACGTGGATGTCGAAGACGACGATATGGAGGATGGCGCCCGTGTGCCCACCGCCGCGCGGCCGCTGCAGGTGGCCGTGGTGGGCCGCCCGAATGCCGGGAAATCGACGCTGATCAACGCGATCATCGGGGAAGACCGGCTTCTGACCGGACCCGAGGCCGGGATCACCCGTGATGCGATTTCGCTGCGGGCCGAATGGGACGGCACCCCGATCCGCATCTTCGACACGGCCGGAATGCGCAAACGTGCCAAGGTACAGGACAAGCTGGAAAAACTGTCGGTTTCCGACGGGTTGCGCGCGGTGAAATTCGCCGAGGTCGTGGTGGTGCTTCTGGATGTCGACATCCCGTTCGAACAGCAGGACCTGCGCATCGCCGACCTGGCAGAGCGTGAGGGGCGCGCGGTGGTCATCGCCGTCAACAAATGGGATCTCGAGACCGAAAAGCAGGAGAAGCTGAAAGAACTGCGCGAGGAATTCGCGCGGCTTCTGCCACAGCTCAAGGGCGCGCCGCTGGTCACCGTATCGGCCAAGACAGGCCGGGGGCTCGATCGGCTGCACGGCGCGGTGCTGAAGGCGCACGAGGTCTGGAACCGCCGGGTCACCACGGCGCAACTGAACCGCTGGCTGGCCGGAATGCTCGAGGTGCACCCGCCGCCCGCCCCCGGCGGCAAGCGGATCAAGATGCGCTACATGACCCAGGTGAAGACCCGCCCGCCGGGGTTTGTGGTGATGTGCTCACACCCTGAAAAGCTGCCGGAAAGCTATCGCCGGTATCTGGTGAACGGGCTGCGGGAAACATTCGACATGCCCGGCACGCCGATTCGCCTGACGCTCCGGTCTCAGGCCGACAAGAACCCCTACAAGGGCAAGAAAAAGTCGACCCCGTCGCGGCTGCGCAAGCATCTGGATAAGAAACCCCATTCGGAATAGCGCGCCTGCGGCGCAGGATTGCCGCCTCACGTCTTTCCTGCGGAAAGAGGTTCAGGTGCCTCCGGCGGGGATATTTTGCCCAAAGCAATCACAGGGCACAGGCTTGTTCCGTTGCTTTGGGATAAATATCCCGGGGTTTGGGGCAGAGCCCCAATAAGCGGATATCTTGCGCCGCAGGCGCGCGGATGATCTCATACGACGGTCGCCGCGCCTTCGGTGGCCAGCCCCACGTTCTGGCGGAATACCTCGAACAGCTCGCGGCCCAGGCCCTGGCCGTTGGCCGACAGATCGGCGGTGACGGGCGCGCGGATTTCGAAGCCGTCTTCCAACACTTCAAGGGTGCCGGCACCCGCGTCCAGCCGCACAAGATCGCCGTCGCGGAGTTTTGCCAGCGGCCCGCCCATGGCCGCCTCGGGGCAGACATGGATGGCGGCGGGCACCTTGCCGCTTGCGCCCGACATGCGCCCGTCGGTGACCAGCGCCACTTTCAGCCCCCGGTCCTGCAGCACCGCGAGGGTGGGGGTCAGGGAATGCAGTTCGGGCATGCCATTGGCGCGCGGCCCCTGAAACCGCACGATGACGACGGTGTCTTCGGTAAATTCGCCGGCCCGGAATGCGGCTTTCACGTCTTCCTGATCGTGGAAAACGCGGGCCTTGGCCTCGATCACATGCCGTTCGGGAGCCACGGCGGAGGTTTTGATCACCCCGCGCCCGAGGTTGCCCTCCAGGCTTTTCAGCCCGCCCGAGGGTTGGAACGCGTCATGGGCAGGGCGCAGGATCTTGTCGTTCAGGCTCTTGCCCGTGCCATCGTGCCATTCGACATGGTCGCCCTGCAGTTTCGGCTCTTTGGTGTAATGCGCCAGGCCGTCGCCCGCCACTGTGACGGTGTCGGGGTGCAGCAGCCCTGCGTCCAGCAATTCGCCGATCATGAAGCCCAGGCCGCCGGCGGCGTGGAAATGGTTCACATCGGCCAGCCCGTTGGGATAGACCTTGGCCATCAGTGGCGTCACCGCCGAGAGCGCGGCGAAATCGTCGATGTCGAGGATGATCCCGGCGGCGCGGGCCATCGCGGGCAGGTGCAGCACCAGATTGGTGGAGCCGCCCGTGGCCATCAGCCCGACGATGCCGTTCACGAAGGCTTTTTCGTCGAGCACCTGGCTGGCCGGGCGGAAATCGTTGCCAAGCGCGGTGATCGCGATCGCGCGTTCGGCCCCGGCGGCCGTCAGGGCATCGCGCAGCGGCGTGTTCGGGTTCACGAAACTGGCGCCGGGCAGGTGCAGCCCCATGAATTCCATCAGCATCTGGTTGGAATTCGCGGTGCCGTAGAAGGTGCAGGTGCCCGGCCCGTGATAGCTGGCCATTTCGGCCTCCATCAGCTTGTCGCGGCCGATCTCGCCCGCTGCGAATTGCTGGCGTACCTTCGCCTTTTCGTCATTCGGCAGGCCGCTTGTCATCGGGCCGGCGGGCAGGAACACCGCCGGGATATGGCCGAAACTGGCCGCCGCCATTACCAGCCCGGGCACGATCTTGTCGCAGACCCCCAAGAACACGGCCGCGTCGAAGGTGTTGTGCGAAAGCGCCACGCCGGCGGCCAGCGCGATCACGTCGCGCGAGAACAGCGACAGTTCCATCCCCGTCTGCCCCTGGGTGACCCCGTCGCACATCGCCGGCACGCCGCCCGCAACCTGCGCCGTGCCGCCCGCCTTGCGCACCGCGTCCTTGATCAGGGCCGGAAAGGTTTCGAACGGCTGATGCGCCGACAGCATATCGTTATAGGCGGTGACGATACCGAGGTTCGGCGCGCGCGCGTCGGCCAGCGCGGCCTTGTCGTAGCCCATCGCGGCATAGGCATGGGCCTGGTTGCCGCAGGTCAGGTGGCTGCGGGCCGGGCCTGCCGCCACGGCGCGGGCCATCCGTTCCAGATAGGCGGTGCGGGTGGGGCGCGAGCGGGCGATGATCCGGTCGGTAACCTGGGCGACAGTGCTGTTCAGGGTCATCGGGCTTCCTTCTGAATGGCGTGTCTGAGTGCCTGATATACGTGGTAGCGGTAACAAGTCCAGCCTTGGGCGGTATTGGCGGCTTTGTCGCCCGGGCTGCACGGGGCGCCTCAGGTCACATTGGCATAGAAAATGAAGCCGTTGTCGCGATTTGATCAACCGATTGTTTCGGTTTTATGCGGGTGCCCCTGAATCGCAGCTAAGTTTCCTCAATTTGGCCCCAATCCGGGGCGAAAAGCTGCGCCATAGCAAAAGGGCAAGAGCATGCCCGGCAAGCCCGGCCCAGAGTTGCCGATAGGAGAACAAGATGAAACCGACCCGTATGATCATGGCACTGACCGTTGCCCTCGGCCTTTCGGCCTGCGGGTCCGTGGACACGGCGATGCGCAACGCCACGACATCCGCGCCCGGCGTGGAAACCGCGCCGCACGCACAGCCGGCAACGCGGGCCGACATGGTTCTGTCGGTTCAGAGCGAGCCCTACGCAGTGACGCAGATCAACGTGACCGTGCCCGAAACCCTGAAGGTTTCCGAGGCCAACACCTATTTCCCCAATGCCGACATCGTCTGGCGCGAAGATCCCTTCGGCAACCGCCACGAGCAGGTTCAGGCGATCGTGCTCGACGCTGCCACGCGCGGGGCCGCCAGCCATGACAAGGGCCGGCCGGTGATCGTGGACATCCAGATCACGCGTTTTCACGCGCTGACCGAAAAGACCCGCTATACCATCGGCGGCACCCATGACATTCACTTCTACCTGACCGTCCGCGATGCCGCGACCGGCGAGAAGCTCGAGCGGCCGCGCCTGATCGAGACATCGCTGAAAGCCTATGGCGGCGCCCGCGCGCTGGAGGCGATGAGCCGCGGCCAGACGCAGAAGGTGCGGATCAGCGATCATCTGGCCGCGCTGATCGCGCAGGAACTCAACGTCCGCTCGCTGCCCGCGCCGGCCGAGCCGCTGCGCACCTCGGCGCTCAGCGCCAACTGAGACCGCGCCGCCTGGCATGACGGGGGGTGGGCTTCGGGCCTGCCTCCCTTTTCGTTTGCGCGGCTGTTCTGCCTCTTTCCGGCGCCCGCGGAACCGATTAGGAGAGGCGCATGACGCAATCCTCTCTTCCCATCGTGCGGCTTCGCCCCAAGGCCAATGCCCGCGCCATCCGCCACGGGTTTCCCTGGGTCTATGCCAATGAGCTGGTGACCGACCGCCGCACCAAGGCGTTGCCGCCCGGCAGCCTTGCGGTGCTGGAGGATGACACGCGGCAGGCCATGGGGGTGGTCGCGGTCAATAACGGCTCCAAGCTGATTTGCCGGATGCTGGACCCTGATCCGGGTGCCAGGATTGATCAGGCATGGTTCGCCGCTCGACTGAGCCGTGCGCAGCAGATGCGCGAACGCCTGTTCGACGCGCCATATTACCGTCTGATCCATGCCGAGGCGGACGGGTTGCCCGGTGTGGTGATCGACCGGTTCGGCGATGTCGCGGTGATTCAGCCCAACGCGGCCTGGGCCGAGGTGCTGATCGGCCCGCTGGCGGCGGCGCTGGCGGAGGTGACGGGGGTTTCGGCCATCGTCAAGAACGCCACCGGCCGGGCGCGTGGCCTGGAGGGGCTGGGCGAGGAGACCGTTGTGCTGCGCGGCGCGGTGGCGGAGCCGGTGCCGGTGGCGATGAACGGCGCCACCTATATGGCCGATCTTCTGGGCGGGCAGAAAACCGGGCTGTTTTTCGACCAGCGCCCGAACCATGCCTTTGCCGCGCGCCTGGCGCGGGGGGCGCGGGTTCTGGATGTGTTTTCCCATGTCGGGGGCTTTTCGCTGGCCGCGCTTGCGGCGGGCGCCGATCAGGCGCTGGCGGTGGACGGATCCGCCCCGGCGCTGGATCTGGCGCGGCAGGGCGCGGCGCAGATGGGGATGGAGGCGCGGTTCGACACCCGCAAGGGCGACGCGTTCGACGTGATGGCGGGGCTGGCGGAAGAGGGGGCGCAGTTCGATCTGGTGGTCTGCGATCCGCCGGCCTTCGCGCCGTCACGCCAGGCGCTTGACGCCGGGCTGCGTGCCTATGAACGGGTGGCGCGGCTGGCCGCGCCGCTGGTGGCGCCCGGCGGCTATCTGGGGCTTTGTTCCTGTTCGCATGCCGCTGATCTGACGGCGTTTCGCACCGCATCGGCCCGCGGCATCGGGCGCGGCGGGCGGCGGGCGCAGCTGATCCACACCGGGTTTGCCGGGCCGGATCATCCGTTGCTGCCGCAACTGGCCGAGAGCGGCTATCTCAAGGCGCTGTTCTTTCGCCTGGCGCCATGAAGGTTTTGCTGGACGCCTGCGTTCTCTACCCCACCGTCTTGCGGGAGATCCTGCTTGGGGTGGCGCGGCGCGGGCTGTTCACCCCGTTGTGGTCGGAGCGCATTCTGGAGGAATGGGCCCGTGCCGCGCGCAAGATCGGCCCCACCGGCGAGGCGCAGGCGCGGGCGGAAATCGCGCTGCTGCGGCGGCATTGGCCGGAGGCGTCGGTGACGCCCCGTGCCGGAGACGAGGCGCGGCTGTGGCTGCCTGACCCGGCCGATGTGCATGTGCTGGCCGCCGCGATCGCGGGGTCGGCGGATATTCTGCTGACGTTCAACGCCAGCGACTTTCCCCAGCGGAGCATGGCCGAGGAGGGCGTGCAGCGGCAGGGGCCGGATGCGTTTCTTCTGACCCTGTGGCAGGCGGCGCCGGAGGCGGTTCGGGACAGTGTGGAGACGGTGCGGGCAGAGGCGGCGCGCCTGTCGGGCGAGGCGTTCGAGACCCGCGCCCTGTTGAAGCGCGCGCGCCTGCCCCGGCTGGGCAAGGCCTTGGGCCGGTAGCAGATTTCTTGCCTCCGGCGGGGATATTTTCAGAAAGATGAAGGCTCAGGCGGTGGGAATACTGCTCCACCGGGCTTCGAGCGTTTCGATCGCGCGGATGCGTTCGGCGGTTTTCGGATGGCTCATCAGCCATGCGGGTACCGGGGCGCCGCGCGCGGCGGTCAGGCTTTCGAGTTTGCGAAACAGGGTTTTCTGCGGGCCGGTGCCGATGCCGGCCTTGGTCAGCAGGGCCGAGGCATAGGCGTCGGCCTCATATTCATCCTGGCGCGACAGGCGCGCGGCCAGAAGCGAGGTAAGCGTGTTGGCGATGTAGATGCCGAGGCCGGGGATGATGCGCGACAGCATCATGCCCAGAGCGGCGCGCATCGCGTTCTGCCCGGAGAAATCGATCATGCGGCGGCGCGAATGGCCCAGGGCGACATGGCCCATCTCATGCGCGATGACGCTGGCCAGCTCTTCGGCCGTCACCTGGCCGGCGCGGTATTTGTCGTAGAAGCCGCGGGTGATGAAGATGCGCCCGTCGGGGGCGGCCAGCCCGTTGACCGGGTCGATTTCGTAGATATGGACCCGGATGCGCGGCAGATCGAGCGCCCGGGCCATCTGGGCCATCAGGGCGCGCAGCCGTGCATCGGCCAGTTCGCTGGAGCGCGCGTCAAGCTCGCGCGCGGTGCGCCAGACCGAGAAACGGTAGGTCGCGAGCGCGTAGAGCAGGGCCAGCAGGATCGGGGTCAGCTTCAGCATGATAGGGATATGGGGCCGGGCGGGGCCGGGGGCAATTGCCCGCAGCGCCGTGGCTGGGCGGGGCGCGCGATTATTTGCCCAGTTCCTTCATTCCGCGTTCGATCCCTTCCAGCGTCATCGGCACCATGCGCTGCTCGAAGATATCGCGGATCATCTGCACCGACTGGGTGTAGGGCCAGTGCTTTTCGGGCAGCGGGTTCAGCCACAGGTTGGCGGGCCATTTTTCCCGGGCGCGTTGCAGCCAGACCTGGCCGGCCTCGGCGTTCCAGTGTTCATTGGCGCCGCCGGGATGGACGACCTCGTACGGGGACATGGAGGCATCGCCCACGAAAATGCATTTGTAGTCGGGGCCATAGGTGTTCAGCACCTCCCATGTGGGGATCTGCGCATCCCAGCGGCGGCGGTTGTCACGCCAGACGCCTTCGTAGAGGCAATTGTGGAAGTAGTAATATTCCAGATGCTTGAACTCGGCGCGGGCGGCGGAGAACAGCTCTTCCACCATGCGGATATAAGGGTCCATCGAGCCACCGACATCGAGGAACAGCAGCACCTTGACCGCGTTGCGCCGCTCGGGGCGGGTCTGGACGTCGAGATAGCCGTGATCGGCGGTGGCGCGGATGGTGCCGTCGAGATCCAGCTCCTGGTGTGCGCCGTCGCGGGCCCAGCGGCGCAGGCGTTTCAGCGCCACCTTGATGTTGCGGGTGCCCAGTTCGATCGTATCGTCGAGATTGCGGAATTCGCGCTTGTCCCAGACCTTGACCGCGCGCTGGTGGCGGGATTCGTCCTGGCCGATGCGCACGCCTTCGGGGTTGTAGCCATGGGCGCCGAAGGGCGAGGTTCCGGCGGTGCCGATCCATTTGTTGCCGCCCTGGTGCCGGGCCTGCTGTTCGGCCAGCCGCTCTTTGAGGGTTTCCATCAGCTTGTCGAACCCGCCGAGCGCCTCGATCTCGGCCCGTTCCTCGGGGGTGAGGTGCTTCTCGGCCATCTTTTCCAGCCAGTCGGCAGGCAGGTTCACCGCCTCGAGCACATTGTCGAGGCTGATCTGTTCGAGCCCTTCGAAGCTTTTGGCGAAGGCGCGGTCGAACCTGTCGAGGTTGCGCTCGTCCTTCACCATCGCGGTGCGGGCGAGGTAGTAGAAGCCTTCGATGTCATAGGTGACGAGGCCTGCCTTCACCCCTTCCAGAAAGCCCAGATACTCACGCAGGGAAACCGGTATTCCGGCCTCGCGCAGGGTCTGGAAAAACGGAAGGAACATCGCGCCTACACCATACGTTCCAGAATGACGGTCAGGATCATGCCCAGAAGGCCGAAGGCGATGCCGAAGCCCACCGCGTACTGGGCGATGTCGAAGCCGCGCCCCTTGCGCCGGCGGGCCAGAAGCGCGCCCCACAGAACCCCGATGATTACCCCCGCAATCACGATCATGATTGATGTCCTCCCGGGCTGAGCGCGGCAATTTCCAGAAGACGCGCGCGCACTTCCTTGTTCGTGCCGAAGCCATAGCGCGCCCAGCCCAGACTGTCGAGCCGGACCGCCTGCGCCTCGCTGGCGCGGCCCAGAAGATCCAGCGCCTCTGCCTTGATCATCAGCATGGTTGCCAGCAGCGCGGCGTTCTGGGAGGCGACGACGGGCGGCAGGTGGGCGTTGACGATGCTCAGCGCCGCTTCGGGCTGACCGGCCGACAGCGAGAACGCGGCCAGATGCATGCCCACATGCGCCTCCTGTACGGCGGTGACGGGCGAGGCGCCGTAGATATGGCCCGCCTGCAGGAAGGCGGTCAGGGCGGTTTCGGCATCGGTTGCCAGGCTCAGCCGGCCAAGGGCGAACAGGCTGAAGGCGAGGCGGGTATCGTCGGGCCCGAAGCCGCGCGCGATGATGACCGCCTGTTTCGCCGCCGCCAGCCTGCGCGAGCCCGATGTGCCGGGGCCGAGCGCGGTTTCGATGGCGTCGATCCAGGTGCGCGGGGTGGGGGCAAGCCGGACGTCGCGCACATGTTCGCCATGCGGGTTCAGGCGCGCCAGCAGCGCGGGCAGGCGGGCCGCGACCTGTTCCTCGGTCATGCCGTTCTGCAGTTCGGGCGCGTAATAGGCGCGCAGGATCAGCATGTCGAACCCGGTCAGGACGGTGTGGAAGTTATCATCGTTGAAGATGCTGTCGGGCAGGCTGTAGAGATCATTGAGCGGGCCGAGCGCCTGCGCCAGCTCTTCATGCAGACAGTCGCGCACCTCTTGCGGGCTGACGTCCGAGGGCAGGAACACCGCGACGGTTTCGCGTTTCTTCAGCGTAGCCCAATCCACCGCGCGGGTGCGGCGCAGGCGCCGGTACTCGGCCCAGCCCGAGACGCGCGGCACGACGAAACAGGCGGCTTGCGGCACAAGCCGCTGCAGGTCGGCGCGGGGCAGGGTCTCGATCATGATGTTTCCGGGCTGCCCGGGGGCGGTGCGGCGAATGTCGATGCGTGCCTCGCGGCGGAACCGGGCCAGCAGCGCATCGAGATCGTGATCCAGGCCCGGCGGCGCGCCCGGGGCGACGGCAACGGTGACGGGCTCTTCGAACCGGGTCAGGATCGGCACTTCGCGGCCGCTTTCCATGCGGAAGGTCAGGTTCAGGAAATCACGCGCGATGGCCTGGTTCGACCGCGCCGGGGGCGTCACCTGGGGCGCGGCGAAATATTTCATCGGTGGCAGGGCGACGTGGTTGACCCGGCGCTCGGGGACTTCGGTCAGCGGGTTTCCGGCGCACGCACCCAGCACCAGGCAGGCCATAACGGCAAATCGCAACTTCATGGCCTCAACTCCGTGCATACTCGATAAAGGGTGTCAGGGTGCCGATCCTGTCATACAGGCGCCGCGCGGTGGTATTGGTGTCTTGCGTCAGCCAATAGACCGAGGGCGCGCCGGCCGCGTCGGCGGCGGCATAGACCGCCTCGATCAGCGCGCGGCCCACGCCGGTGCCGCGCGCGGCGGGTTCGGCGAAGAGATCCTGCAGATAGCAGGTGTTTTCGATTTTCCAGCAATGCCGGTGAAACAGGAAATGCACCAGCCCCACCGGGCGGCCGCCCCGAACCGCCAGCAGCCCGCTGAAATCCTGTGGATCATCGCCCAGAAGCCGGGCGAAAGTGCTCTGATACACCGGCTTGGCGAGGGTGGTGCCGTAGAACGCCAGATAGGCCCCCCACAGGCGGCGCCAGTCTTCTTCGTCGCCGGCGGTCAGTGGGCGGATGATCAGGTCGGGCACGTCGGGGCGCTCATCTTTCAGTCATTTCAACGCAGGATAGAACCGGCCCACCCTTATTGGAAAGCTGTTGTGTTTCCCGATGGCAGTAAAGCGGCAAATCCATGGCATGTCAGCGCTGCCGCCGGGCCATGAAGGCCAGCCGCTCGAAAAGCTGCACGTCCTGCTCGTTCTTCAGCAGCGCGCCGTAAAGCTTCGGCAGGGCGTTGGTGGCGTCACGCTTGAGGTCTTCGGCGCTCAGATCCTCGGCCAGAAGCAGCTTCAGCCAGTCCAGCACTTCCGAGGTGGAGGGCTTTTTCTTGAGCCCCGGCGTCTCGCGGATCTCGTAGAACTGGGTCAGCGCCGCGGTCAGAAGCTGGGGCTTCAGGCCGGGGTGATGCACATCGACGATCTTCTTCATCACCTCCATGTCCGGGAAGCGGATGTAGTGAAAGAAGCAGCGCCGCAGGAAGGCGTCGGGCAGTTCCTTTTCGTTGTTCGAGGTGATGATCACGATGGGCCGCGTTTCGGCGCGGATCGTCTCGCCGGTTTCGTAGACGTGAAACTCCATCCGGTCGAGTTCCTGCAGCAGGTCATTGGGGAACTCGATGTCGGCCTTGTCGATCTCGTCGATCAGCAGAACGGTCTTGTGCGGCGCGGCAAAGGCCTGCCACAGCTTGCCCTGGCGGATGTAGTTTTTCACGTCATGCACACGCTCGTCGCCAAGCTGGCTGTCGCGCAGCCGGCTGACCGCGTCATACTCATAAAGGCCCTGCGCGGCACGGGTGGTGGATTTGATGTGCCATTCGATCATCGGCAGGTCCAGGCTGGCGGCCACCTGGCGCGCCAGCTCCGTCTTGCCGGTGCCCGGTTCGCCCTTGACCAGCAGCGGACGTTCCAGCGCCACGGCGGCGTTCACCGCCACGGAAAGATCTTCGGTTGCCACGTATGATTCTGTCGATGCAAATTTCATCGGTTTTCCATGCCCCTAGCGCCTCGAATTCAGACAGTCATAGCAAGACTTCAAAAAGCCTTAAAGCCGGACTATAAGCTAGTGACAACCATTCCGCATTCGGATAAAGCCTGCCGCAGGAGAGCCGGGTGACTGACGTTACGACGACATTCGGGCCCGGCGAGCGAGAAGGAGCAGGTATGAAAGCCGAAGTTTTCTTGCCCGAGGATTACCGGCCCGCGGAAGACGAGCCGTTCATGAACGAACGCCAGCTTGAGTATTTTCGCCGCAAGCTGCTGACCCTGAAAGCCGAGTTGATGGACGAAAGCAAGTCCACCATCGAAGGGCTGCAGGACGGCACCAGAAACATCCCAGACATTGCCGACCGGGCCAGCGAAGAAACCGACCGGGCGCTGGAATTGCGGATCCGCGACCGTCAGCGCAAGCTGGTGGCCAAGATCGACGGGGCGCTGCGCCGGATCGAAGAGGGCGAATACGGATATTGCCAGGAAACCGGCGAACCGATCTCTCTCAAGCGGCTGGACGCCCGGCCCACGACCACGCTGAGCCTCGAGGCGCAGGAGCGGCACGAGCGGCGCGAGAAGGTGCACCGCGACGACTGAGTCCCGCGACCGGGACTGAAGGATACACACCGGAAGCAACGCACCGGGGCCCTGCGCCCCGGTGTTGCGTTAAGGAAGGCACGATGCTGATCGGGCGCAGGGTTACCGTGATCGGGGCGGGTATCGGCGGGCTGGCCGCGGCCACCGCGCTGGCCCGGCGCGGCGCGCGGGTCACGGTGCTGGAACAGGCGTCCGCCATTCGCGAAATCGGCGCAGGGCTTCAGATCAGCCCGAACGGCGGGGCGGTTCTGAACGCGCTGGGGCTGGGCGATGCGCTGGGCCGGATCGGGGTGCGGGGGCAGGCGGTCTGTCTGCGGGATTTCCGCGCGGGCCGCAAGGTTCTGGAGCTGGACCTGACCCGCGCCGGGGGCCGCTACCTGTTCGTTCACCGGGCCGATCTTCAATCCATGCTGGCCGATGCCGCGCGCGCGGCCGGGGTCGAGATCCGGCTTCTTCAGAACATCACCGATGTCACGCTGGGCGAAGCCGGCGCAAAACTGACCAATGAGCAGGGCGCGCGCTTTGCCGCTGATGTGGTGATCGGGGCCGATGGGCTGCATTCGGTGTTGCGCGGCGTGCTGAACCCGCCCGCGCCGCCCGCATTCACCGGGCAGGTGGCCTGGCGCGCCACTGTGCCGGCCGAGGGTGCCGCCGCGCCGCGGGTCACCGTTTACATGGGGCCGGGCCGGCACCTTGTCTGCTACCCGCTGCGGGGCGGCACGATGATCAACATCGTCGCCGTCGAGGAACGCCGCGCCTGGGCCGATGAAGGCTGGTCGCACACCGATGATCCGGCGCATCTGCGCGCCGCCTTTGCCGGTTTCGCGCCAGAGGTGCGGACGCTGCTGGCGCGGGTCGATGAGGTGCATCTGTGGGGCCTGTTCCGCCATCCGGTGGCGCGGCACTGGCACAGGGGGCAGGCGGCCGTGCTGGGCGATGCGGCGCATCCGACGCTGCCCTTTCTGGCGCAGGGCGCGAACATGGCGCTGGAGGATGCCTGGGTTCTGGCGGCGGCGCTGGGCGGGCATGACAGTATCGAGGCCGGGCTTGCCGCCTATCAGACCGCCCGGCGCGACCGCTGCGTGCGGATCGTTGACGCCGCGTCGCGCAATGCGCGCAACTATCACCTGCGCTTCGCGCCGCTGCGTCTGGCGGCGCATGGCGCGCTGCGGCTGGGCGGGGCGCTTGCGCCGGCGGCGATGCTGGGCCGGTTCGACTGGCTCTACCGGCATGACGTCACCCGCGCCTTTGCCTGACGGCGCCCCCCTTGTGCGGTGCCCGCGCCGGGCATAGGAATGACAGTGCCGCCGGCGCGCGCGGGCCGGTGTTCCGATGACGCGGTAGGGATGTTCCGAATGGCACTAGAAGACGCAGCAAAAGAGGTCGACAACGCCTTTACCCGTAAGGGGTTTCGGGGCCTGTCCTGTGAAAACACCTTCGGCGGGGCCACCAGTTTTCTGCGCCGGAGCTATACCAAGGATCTGGCCGGCGTCGATCTGGCCATCACCGGCGTGCCCTTCGATCAGGCGGTCACCAACCGGCCCGGCACCCGGCTTGGGCCACGGGCCATCCGCGAGGCCTCGGCCCTGCAGGCGTTTGACAGGCCCTATGGCTGGGGCTTTGATCCGCTGGAGGAGTTCTATATCGCCGATTATGGCGATCTGGCCTTCGACTATGCCAATACATCGGCCTTTCCCGACGCGCTGACCGCCCATATCGACGGCATCCTCTCGGCCGGGGCGGGCAGTCTCACGCTGGGGGGGGATCACTATATTTCCTTCCCCATTCTGAAGGCTTACGCCAAGAAGTTCGGGCCGCTCTCGCTGCTGCATTTCGATGCCCATTCCGACACTTGGGCCGATGACGACATGACCCGGATCGACCATGGCACGATGTTCTACAAGGCGGTCAAGCTTGGCCTGATCGACCCGGCGCGCTCGGTGCAGGTGGGAATCCGCACCGACAATCCCGATACGCTGGGCGTTCACATCATCGACGCGCGCGAGGTGCATGAGAAGGGGCCGCAGGCCGCCGTGGCGAAGGTGAAGGATATTCTGGGCAGCCACCCCACCTATGTCACCTTCGACATCGACGCGCTGGACCCGGCCTTTGCGCCGGGCACCGGCACCCCGGTCTGGGGAGGGCTGACCAGCGCGCAGGCGGCCATCATGCTGCGCGATCTGGCGGGCATCAACATGGTCGGCGGCGATGTGGTCGAGGTGTCGCCGCCCTTCGACACTACCGGCGCCACGGCCATCGCCGGGGCGCATGTGGCAACCGAACTCTTGTGCCTGTGGTGCTGGAACAGGAAGCAGGCCGGGCCATGATCCGAAGCTCGATCATCGAAATGCTGTGGCTGGTGCCGCTGATCGTGGTTTCGGCCCTGATCTATGTGCGCTTGGCCCCGGCCAAGGCGGAGGACTGGCATGTCGATCCGCTGTCGGCCGCGCCGCCGGGCCCTTCGGGCGTACTGGTGCGGCCGGCGGATGGCGATATCCTGCCCGTCGAACATGCGGTGGCCCCCGAGGATCTGTTGCGCCACCTCGACGCCATCATCCTCGCCACCCCGCGCACCCGCCTGTTCGCCGGCAGCCTGGCCGGGGGGCGGCTGACCTATGTCACCCGTTCGCGGGTCTTCGGCTTTCCCGATTACAGCACGGTGGCGGTTGCCGGGGCAGGCGACAACAGCGCGCCGGTCATCCTGGCGCGGGCGCGGTTCGGGCGGTCGGACATCGGCGTCAACCGCGCCCGCGTGACGCGCTGGCTTCAGGCGCTGGAGCAGGCCGGCTGAAGGGCCGCGCGCCCGCCGCCCCTTGACCGCGCCCGCGCCTTGCGCAAAAGAGCGGCATGGTTCCCTTTGACAAGCTCGCCCAGATCACCCAGCGCTTTCAGTTCCTTGAGGCAAAGCTCGCCAGCGGGGCGATGCAGGATTTCGCCCGGATCAGCCGCGAATATGCCGAGCTGAAGCCGGTGGCCGAACAGATCGACGCCTATCGCCAGCTTCTGGACGATATCGCCGAGGCCGAAGCAATGCTGGCCGACCCCGAGATGAAGGCCCTGGCCGAAGAAGAGCTGCCCGCGCTGAAGGCCCGGATCCCCGCGCTGGAACAGGCGCTGCAACTGGCGCTGCTGCCGAAAGACGCGGCGGATGCCCGCCCCGCCATCATCGAGATCCGCCCCGGCACCGGCGGAGATGAGGCGGCGCTGTTCGCTGGCGATCTTCTGCGGATGTATCAGCGCTATGCCGAGGCGAAGGGCTGGCGCTTCGATGTCATCGAGGAAACGCAAAGCGAGCTTGGCGGGATCAAGGAAGTCATTGCAAATGTGCAGGGCGAAGGCGTGTTCGCCCGGCTGAAATACGAATCCGGCGTGCACCGGGTGCAGCGGGTGCCGGCCACCGAAAGCGGCGGCCGCATCCACACCTCGGCCGCCACCGTCGCCGTGCTGCCCGAGGCCGAAGAGGTGGATATCGACATCCCCGCGGGCGATATCCGCATCGACACGATGCGCGCCTCGGGGGCGGGCGGGCAGCATGTGAACACCACCGATTCCGCGGTGCGGATCACTCATATCCCCAGCGGGATCGTTGTCACCTCATCGGAGAAATCGCAGCACCAGAACCGCGCGCTGGCGATGCAGGTGCTGCGCACGAGGCTCTATGATCTGGAGCGCCAGCGCGCCGCCGACGAGCGTGCGGCCGACCGCAAGGCGCAGGTGGGATCGGGCGACCGGTCGGAACGTATCCGCACCTATAATTTCCCGCAGGGACGGATGACGGATCACCGGATCAACCTGACGCTCTACAAGCTCGATCAGGTGATGCAGGGCGATCTGGATGAGGTGATCGACGCGCTGACCGCCGACGATCAGGCCCGCAAGCTGGCCGAGATGGAGGGATGAGCAACACCATCCCGCCCGGCGCCACGGGCACCGCGGCACTCGCGGCGGCCATCGCCCGGCTGCGTGCCGCCGGTGTCGATGATCCGGCCCGCGATGCGCGGCGCCTGCTGGCCCATGCGCTCGGCATTTCCGCGGGGCGGCTGACGCTGGTGCTGCCCGATCCGCTGACCGATGAGGCCGCCGACCGTTTCGCCGCCGCGCTCGCCCTGCGCTGCCGCCGCAAGCCGGTGTCGCAGATCACCGGCCAACGCATGTTCTACGGCCGAAGCTTCCGGGTGACCGAAGATGTGCTCGACCCGCGCCCCGAGACGGAAACGCTGATCGAACTGGCGCTGCGCGAACCGTTTTCGCGGGTCTTGGATCTCGGTACCGGGTCGGGCTGCATCCTGCTGACCCTGCTCGCCGAACGGCCCGAAGCAACCGGCCTGGGTGTCGATCTGTCAGATGCGGCCTGTGCGGTCGCGGCGGATAACGCCGCCCGGCTGGCGCTCGAGACCCGCGCCCGGATCACCCGCTCGGACTGGTTCGGCGCGGTCGACGGGCGGTTCGACCTGATCGTCGCCAACCCGCCGTATATCGCGGCGGAAGAGATGCCCGGCCTCGCGCCCGAGGTGCGCGACTGGGAGCCGCACATCGCCCTGAGCGACGGTGCCGACGGGCTCGGGGCCTATCGCATCATCGCCGCACAGGCCCCGGACCATCTTGCCCCCGGCGGCCGTCTTCTGGTCGAGATCGGGCCGACCCAGGGCGCGGCGGTCTCGGCCCTTTTTCTTGCCGCGGGGCTTGAAAACATTGCCGTACATGCCGACCTCGATGGCAGAGCGCGCATTGTTTCGGGCCGGGTTTCGCTGAAACAGGGCTGAGCCATGCGTGCCATGCAGCGCCACGGATTACCTAAAACCGCACAGGCTTGGCATTTTTTGCTTGTCTTGGCAGGATTGCCGTGGTTAGTCGAACAGGCAAGCGGCGGGATGCCCGAGGCGGTCCCCCTTGCGCATAAGCCAGACAGTAAACCGGACCTGGAAATTGATCTGCGCACGAGGCGCGGAACGGGGCCGAAGAAGCCACAATAAGGCTGGAACCAGATAAATAACATGAGATCATCTAAGTCACGTTCGCGGTCCAAATCGAACCGCTCGCGCTCGGTGGGTAACATCGTCAACCGTGTGTTCGACAGTTCGGGCCCGGAAGGTAAGGTGCGCGGCACGCCGCAGCAAATCATCGACAAGTACAATCAGCTCGCCCGCGATGCGCAGCTGTCGAACGATCGGGTCGCGGCCGAGAATTTCCAGCAGCACACCGAGCATTACACCCGCCTTCTGAGCGAGGCGCAGCGCGAACAGGATGCCCGCCGCGAGCAGCACGAGCAGCAGCAAAGCCGCGATCGCCAGCGCGATACCCGCGATCAGGGCCAGGAGCAGGAAGAGCAGCCTTCGGTACAGGAAGAGGCGCCCCAGCCCCAGCAGGACCGCTCCGACAGCGCCGAGGTGATCGACATGTCCCAGGACAGCGGCGACAGCGGCCTTGTCGAAACGCCCGAGGAAAAGCCGGCCCCGCGCAAGCGCGCGCCGCGCAAGAAACCCGCCGCGAAGGCGCGGGAAGCGGATGCGCCCGAAACCGGCGGTGAAACGCCCCAGACGCCAGCCGCCGAATAACGCCTCAGCCCGCGGCCACGGCGCGGGCGAGGGCACAGAACCCTTCCACCGAAACCTCTTCGGCGCGCATGGTCGGGGCCAGGCCCGCCGCGTGCAGCTTTGCCTCGATATCGGGCGCCACCCCCTTCAGGCTGGCGCGCAGCATCTTGCGGCGCTGGTTGAAGGCGGCGGCCACCACCCGGCTCAGCACGGCGGGGTCGGCCGGGTAAAGCGGCGCATCGCGCCGGGCCAGATGCACAACGGCGGAATGGATCTTGGGCGGCGGGGTGAACGCCTCGGGCGGCAGGGTCATCACGATCTTCGCCTCGGTGCGCCACTGCGCCAGGATCGCCAGCCGGCCATAGGCCTTGCCGCCGGGCTGGGCCACGATCCGCTCGGCCACTTCTTTCTGAAACATCAGCGTCAGGCTTTCCCAGAACGGCGGCCATGCGGGCGGCGTCAGCCAGCGCACCAGAAGCTCGGTGCCGATATTGTACGGCAGGTTCGCCACCACCCGGATCGGCGGCGTCAGATGCGCGGTGGCATCCAGCGTCAGCGCATCCGCATTCACCACCTCCAGCCGGCCGGGATAGGCGGCGGCGATCTCTGCCAGCGCCGCCATGCAGCGCGCGTCCTTCTCGACGGCCAGCACCCGGCGCGCGCCCTCGGCCAACAGCCCCCGCGTCAGCCCGCCGGGGCCCGGCCCGATCTCGAGCACATCGCATTGCGAAAGATCGCCCGCCTGCCGCGCGATCTTGGCGGTCAGGTTCAGATCCAGCAGAAAATTCTGCCCCAGCGATTTCTTCGCCGACAGCCCATGCGTGGCGATCACCGCGCGCAGCGGCGGCAACCCGTCAATCGCGGCCATGCCGGTTCCCCTTCATCTTTCCTGAAATATCCCCGCCGGAGGCAAGAAAACTCATGCGGCCCGCGCCCGCGCCATCCGGTCGGCCATCTGCAGCGCCTCGATCAGGCTGGCGGCATCGGCCACGCCGGTGCCCGCAATATCGAAGGCGGTGCCATGGTCGGGCGAGGTGCGGATGAACGGCAGGCCCAGTGTCACGTTCACCCCGCCCGCGAAATCCAACGTCTTGATCGGGATCAGCGCCTGGTCGTGATACATCGCCACCGCCGCGTCATAGCGCGCGCGGGCCGGGGCGTGAAACATCGTGTCGGCCGAATGCGGGCCGGTCAGGTTCAGCCCGTCGCGGCGCAGGCGCTCCAGCACCGGGGTGATCAGCTCGATCTCCTCCCTGCCCATCTTGCCGCCTTCGCCCGCGTGGGGGTTGAGCCCGGCCACCGCGATGCGCGGCGTGTCGATGCTGAAATCGCGGATCAGCGCGTCATGGGTGATGCGCAGCGTGTCGGCCAGCAACTCGGCGGTCAGCGCGGCGGGCACTTGCGACAGCGGGATATGGATCGTCACCGGCACCACTTTCAGCGCGTCACAGGCCAGCATCATAACCACCCGGTCGGCCCCGGCCAGCGCCGCCAGATATTCGGTATGTCCCGGATAGGCGAAACCGGCGCCATCCTGCAGCGCCTTCTTGTGAATGGGGTTGGTGCAGACGGCGCCGGCCTTGCCTTCCTGCGTCAGCTCCACCGCCCGCGCGATGCCCGAAATCACGGCGGCGGCATTCCGCGCTGCGGGCATGCCCGGCGTGGCCGGCGCGGGGAAGGGGTGGCGCAGCACCGGCAGGGCGGTGGCGGCAACATGCAGCGCCTCGGCCGGATCGTGGATTTCGTGATGCGGCGCGCCATCGGGCAGATGCGCCGGATCGCCGATCCAGAAAAACGGCAGCCGGGCGCCAAGCGCCTGCCAGGCCTTCACGGTGATCTCGGGGCCGATTCCGGCTGGTTCGCCAGAGGTCAGGGCGATGGGGGCAAGGCTCATTGGCTCAGGATGATCGCATCGGCCTTCAGCTCTGCCAGAAAGCTGTCGGCATAGGAACTGAGCCGCTGATTGAACAGCCGGGCGCGCACCGCCTCTCTGTCGACACCTTCGCCAAGCTCGGGCGTCCGCCCGCACAGCATCAGGATCGATTGGCTTGCGTCGCGGGTCAGGATGGTGGTCTCTCCCTCGTCCAGCTTGGCCAGTTCGATGCCGATGTCCTGCGGCAGGTCTGCCACGGCCAGCGTCTGGCGCTGCAGCTGCTCTTCGGGCAGCCCCTTGGCGACGCCGTACAGATCATCGCAGCTGTCCAGCCGGGCGATGATCTCCTGCGCGCTGGCGCGGCTGTCGGGGGCCACGAAGAACCGGGCATAGTCGACCGAAAGGGTTTCGGCGGCCTTGGGCGTCGTTTCTTCCAGGGCGCGCAGCTGGAACAGGATGATGGCGTTGGGCACCTCGATCGGCTCCGCCATCTGGCCGGGGGCCAGGGCCAGGATCTGCGATGCGATCTGCGGCGGCAGGTTGGCCAGATCGAGCCAGTCCAGCCGGCCGCCGGTTTCACGGGTGCTCGACACCGAATATTCCCGCGCGGCGGCGGCGAACCCGGCCGGAGTGGTGATCTGCCGCAGAAGCTGTTCGGCCAGCGCCTTGCTCTGGGCGGCGAACTCGGGCGTGTCGGCGCGCAGCACGAGCTCCGACAGCAGCACCCGCGCCGCGCCGGTCCGCGAGGACAGGGCCATCGCCCTGTCGATCTCGGCCTCTGTGATCTGGGCGCGGGGGCCGAACCGTGCGCGGACAAGCGCGCGCCAGGCCAGGCCGGCCTCGACGAAATCGGTAAAGGTTTCCTCGGCGACGCCGGCGCCGCGAAGCTCCTGCACGAACTGCTCGGTGGTCAGCTCGGCGCGGCTGGCGAATTCGGCCTTGCCGGCGGCAAGCTCTTCTTCGGTGATGCGCAGCCCGGCGCGATCGGCCGCTTCAAGCTTCAGCCGGTCTTCGATCAGCATGTCCACCACCTGCTGTTCAATGCCGCCGCCGCCACCGCTGCCCAGAAGGCGCATGAAGGCGATGCGCTGCGACACTTCCCAGTTGGTGACGGCGCGGCCGTTGACCTGCACCCGCTCGGCAAAGGCGCCGCCGCTTTGCGCAAGCGCGGTTTCGGCCGGAACGCCCAGGAATGTCATCCCCAGAAGAAGGGCACCTATGGTGCGGATCGTTGATTTCATGCCTGTTGTCCGTCCTGCTTTGTCTTACCGGGTACATGTCTGGCGATAGCCACGGGAATCATTGCTGCTTCCGAACCCGGCCAGCGATACGGTCAAACCGAAATCCGTGGTCGGGCGCAAGCTCGTGGTCGAGGTGAAGCGGCGAGAAACGGAGAGGCCCACGGTCATGCATTCGTTACGATACTCCAGCCCAAGCCCGGCGCGTGCCGCGCGTTCAGAGGTGAAATCATAACGCCAGTCGGCCTCTCCCGTCCAGTTGCGTCGGAATCGATAGCTTGTGTTGAATTCCCATTCCGAACTGTTCACCGGGCGGCTTTCCGCCGGATTGGCGCGCAGCCAGACATAGCTGGAAGAGAGTTCGAGCATCTCGGTGTTCCAGCCGACCTGCAGCTCGTTGCGCTCGAACCGAAGCTCGTCATCGAACAGCGCCCGGTTGGTCAGCCGCAGGTTGCGCGCCGTCGTCAGGTTGGCCGTGGCGAGCCAGTCGGAATTCACGCCGTTCAGGCCAGAGCCGCTGGAAAAGCTGTTGTTGTTTTCGGCGCGCAGGATGCGCCCCGCGCCCAGGCTGAGCGACCAGCCCCCGGGATCGAACCTTGTCCAGCCGATGCCGATATTCGCCCGCAGCCCCTGTTCATAGGCGTCCGAGCCGGGATAGCGGTTGAGGGAAAACAGGTTCCCTTCGTCGAACTCCGTACTCAGGCTGTCCTCGTTGGGGATGTCGCTGCTGTCGTCGCGGCTCCAGACCAGCTGCGCCGCGGGCTCCAGCACGTGCACCGCGCCGCTGGCGCCGTGCTTGACCAGCGGCCAGCGCAGCGCGGCGGCGGTGAAAGGCGCGGCGCGGAAGATCGGGTCGGGGCGGGTGCTGTCATCCTCGATCGCGTAGTAATCCAGCACCAGCGCGGTCTTGGCTTCCAGCAACAGCCCGCTGGCCCCGCGCCAGTCCCGTTTCCAGCTGACCGCGCCGGAGGCACGGGCGACGTCGCGCCCGGCGATGTCGCTGCCCGACCGGCGGTTGTAGCCGAAAACCTCCAGCTCTGTCTCGGCGATGCCGCCCAGCGTGGCGGGGGAAAAGCGATGCTGCCAGGTGGCACCGGCCAGGGTGCTGGGCAGGGTGGCATTGTTTTCAGAGGCGCGCAGCGAATGAACATAGGTCAGCTCGGCCCGGATGAACTCGTCGCGCCGGGTCCGCGAGATGGTGATCGGGCTGATCAGACGGTCGGTTTCCGAAATCCCGTAGTCCAGCAGATAGGCCCTGTCGGACACCGTCTTGATCTCGAAGCTCAGGGTGAAATCGCGGGGCAGGTCAAAGCGCCCGTCGGCGAACAGGTAGCGCCGGGTGTCATCGGGCAGCAGATCGTCGCGCGACAGCGCGCCGTTCAGCTCGATCTCGCCGTTGCGGAACGCCTGCCGGTAGCGCAGTTCGAGCGTCCGGGTGCGGTTGGTCGAGAAATACGGGGTGATGGTCACGTCGGCATGCCTGCCGAGGGTCACGAAATAGGGCAGCTTCAGCCCGGTGCCCAGGCCGTTCGTCGCCCGGATCGAGGGCACCAGAAACCCGTTCGAGCGTTCCAGCGTCGGGTCGGGCATGCGCAGGCGCGGCAGATAGAAGATGGGCAGGCCGACAAGCTCCAGCCGCGCGTGATCGAAGTAGAGTTGCTGCTTTTCCTCGTCGTGGATCACCCGTCGCGCCCTGATCTGCCACAGCGGCACCGGGTTGGAGGCACAAACGGTGCAGGAGGAGGCGACGGTCTTGTCCAGCACGGAATAACGCCCCCCCACACGGCGGATCTCGGCGGCGGCGAGTTGCAGCTGCTGATCCAGAACGAGGCGCGCCGATGTCAGCAACCCTTCGGACAGATCGCCGGCCAGCGTGGCCTGATCGGCCTGCAGGATGCGCCCGTCAAGCGTGGTCACCGTCATCGGCCCGTCGATCGTCAGCCGGTCGGTGTCGGCATCATAGATGATGCGCGAGGCCTTCAGGCGGTAGGTTTCATAGAGCACCTCGACATGGCCTTCGGCCACAAGGCGGCTGTTGCCGTCCACCGATACGTTGTCGGCGACAAGCGTCGCGGGGGCGGCCCGCGCGGCCGGGGACAGCAGCAGGAAAAGCAACAATGTCATCGCCAGATGCCGCAGCATCAGCCATCCTCCAGATGCAGCAGCAGGCCGAGCGACAGCAGGATGCCCACCACGGGCGGGCTCCATGCGGCCAGTTCGGCCGGGATCTGGCCGTTTTCCCCCAGCACCTGCGCGAAATTGCGCAGGAAATAGAGCCCAAGCCCCAGCCCCAGCGCCAGCATGACCATCACCCCGGTCCGGCCCAGGCGGGTGTGGCGCATGGTGAAGCCGGCCGCGATCATCACCATCGCGACATAGACCAGCGGCAGGGCAAGCTCCATCTGGAACCAGACACGGTGGTTGCGGGCCGAAAACCCGGCCCGTTCGAGGCTGTCGATGAAGGCCGGAAGCTCCCAGATCGGAATCGCCGAAGGGGTGCCGAAACTGTTGCGGATCCGCTCCGGCGTCAGGTCGGAGGGCAGGCTCAGCAGCGCGTGCCGGGTGGCGTCGCGTTCGGGGTTGGCGTCCGGATCTGACAGCGCCCAGCGTTTCGCGTTGGTCAGCGTCCAGGCGCCCCTTGTCAGCTCGGCCATCTCCGCCTCGATGCGGAAGGCGGGGCCGCTTTGCGGGCCGAGGGCAAGGAAGGTCACGTCATGCAGCACGGTGCCGTCCAGATTGGCGCGCGCCGCGCGAATGACCATCTGTCCCTCTTCGTCGCCCTGGCGCAGCCACAGCCCTTCGCGGCTGATCGACAGAACGCTTTCGGTGCCGCGCTTGTAGCGGCTCGAGAGGGTTTCATAGTGCTTCGACGTGGCCGCGACCAGCGGGTTGAGCACGGTGATCGTCAGCACGCCGGCGCCGGCGGCGGCCAGCACCGGCGCGAACAGGCTGCGCAGCGCCGAGCGCCCCATCGCCCGCGTCACCACCAGCTCCGACGTGCGCGCCAGCCCCAGAAACAGCATCAGCGTGGCCATCAGCACCGTCAGCGGCAGCATGCCGTACATGTTGGACGGCGCGTTCAGCGCCGCCAGCCCCAGCGCCTGCGGAAAGGTGATCGCGCCGATGTCGAAGCGGCGGATCTGATCGACCAGATCCAGCAACAGCAGGATCGTCAGGAACACCGCGAAGACCGCGATCAGCGTGGTGATGAACTTGCGCGCGAAATAGAAATGCAGAATCATGCGGCGGCCCCCCGGCGGCGCGGCCCTTTGAACAGCCGGGGCCGCTGGCTCGCCCAGAGCAGACCGATGGCCACCAGCGTTCCGGCGACGGGCGCAAGATAAACCATCGGCCACATCCCGGGGCCGCGCCGCGCCAGATCGGCCATCGCGTTATCCATGAGCTGCAGCCCGATCAACAGGGTGACGGCCAGCAGGATCTGCCGCCACACGCCGAACCGGCTGAACCCGCCCAGCAACAGCGCGCCCAGCCCGATCAGCGCGCCGGCAACGGAAAGGAAGGGCTGCGCGATCCTCGCATGCGCCTCGTAAAGGAACACGGTTCGGGTTTCGCCGGTTTCGGCCAGCAGAGCGGGCGTGGCGCGCAGCAGTTCCGGCGTCGAAAGCTCTTCGACCCGGCGGTGGCGCGGACCCGCCGACAGGATCAGCCCGGCCACGTCATAGACCGTGTTGCGGAACCGGGTGATCGAAAGCCGCTGGGTATCCAGTGTCAGGGTCTGTGCCATCCCGTCGAACATCACCAGCTTGGGCCCCCCGGCATCGGGCACCACCAGCGCGCGCTTGGCGGTATAGGTCACGCGGTGCGACGGGCTGCGCGCGTCGGACAGGAAAATGTCGTTCAGCGCGCCCTGGGGGGTGATTTCGCGGATATAGAAGGTGATGCCGGCGGCGGGGTGCAGAAACCGGCCCTCGGTCAGCAGGCGGGCGGTGATGTCGCCGCTGATATCGGCCTGCCGCTGGGCCAGCTGGGTGCGGCTTGCCGGCACCAGGAAATGGTTGAGCCCGGTCACCAGCAGCGTCACCATCAGCCCGAAGACCAGAACCGGCCTTGCCAGGCGGAAGGCCGAAAACCCCATCGCCTGCACCACCACCAGCTCGCTTTCCGCGGTCAGCCGGTTGATGACGAAGACGGTGGCGGCAAAGCCCGACACCGGCAGCACCAGCCGGATCACGTTGGGCAGGGCCAGCGCGGTGAACTCCAGAAACACCATGGCCGACTGGCCACCGCCGACAAGCTGATCGAACAGGATCACGGCCCGGTTCAGCCAGTAGACGGAAATCAGCACCAGCGAGAAAAACCCGAACAGGACCGTCAGCCGTGACAGCAGATATCGGTCGAATGTCGGCACGAACTCTCCTTGGGAGCAGGTTGATCGGCGGCGACCCTAGACCATAAGCCGGGCGTGGAAAACTGGTATCTGGTCAAGCCGGCGGGCAAGGTCTAGGTAGGATTGATAACCCTGAGGAGACCTGCCAATGACGACGCCGCCGGAAATCAGCTTTTGCGAGACCGATCTCGATGCGATCGGAAATGCCACCGGCCGGGTTGCCGTGTTCATCGGCGCCGAAGGCAAGATGGATCCGTCGGGCCGCCGGGTGAATCGGCTGACACGCGGGGCGCTGGCCCGGTTCGTGCAAAGCGAAAGGTTCACCAAGCTGAAACCGGGCGAGGCGAAGGCGCTGGCCTTTCCGGCGGGGATGGCGGCGGAGGCTGTGGATGTCGTCCGGCTTGACCGCCGCCCGACAGTGGAAGAGGCACGCAAGGCCGGCGCGGCGCTGGCCAAGCTGCAGAACGGCGCGGAAAGCCTGATCCTTGCGGGCAGCAATCCGCGTGCCGCCGAGATTTCGCTGGGGTTCGCGCTGCGGGCCTATACGTTCGACGCGCACAAGACGGGCGAAAAGACGCCGGCGGGCAAGGCCCGCATCATGGTCGGCAAGCCCGAGGCCGTGGCCACGGCCGCCGCGCCAATGGCAGCGGTGGCCGAGGGCGTGTTCTTTACCCGCGATCTGATCAACGAGCCGTCCAACGTGCTGACGACCGACGATTTCGCCGCCCGTCTGGCCGCCATGCAGGAACTTGGGCTGGAGGTCGAGATCCTTGAGGAAAGCGATCTGGAAAAGCTCGGGATGCGGCTGCTGCTGTCGGTCGGCAACGGCTCTGTCAGCCCGTCGAAGGTGGTTGTGATGCACTGGAACGGCGGCAAGCCGGGCGAGGCGCCGCTGGCACTGGTCGGCAAGGGCGTGGTGTTCGACACCGGCGGGATCTCGCTCAAACCGGCGGCCGGCATGGAAGACATGACCATGGACATGGGCGGCGCCGGCGTGGTTTCGGGCGTGATGCGCACGCTGGCCCTGCGCAAGGCGAAGGCCAATGTCGTGGGGCTGGTCGGGCTGGTCGAGAACATGCCCTCGGGCGAGGCGACGCGCCCCGGCGATGTGGTGAAATCCATGAAGGGCGACACCGTCGAGATCATTAACACCGATGCCGAGGGGCGGTTGGTGCTGGCCGATGTGCTGTGGTACGCGCAGGACCGTTTCAAGCCCAGTGCGATGATCAACCTGGCCACGCTGACCGGGGCGATCGTGATCGGGTTGGGGCATGAAATGGCCGGGGTGTTTTCGAACAACGATGTGTTCAGCACCGATTTTCTGGACGCCGCCGCGCAGGAGGGCGAAGGCGCCTGGAGGATGCCGCTGGCGCCGGCCTATGACAAGCTGCTGGAAAGCCGGGTGGCGGACATGAAGAATGTCGGCGGGCGCCCGGCGGGATCAATCACCGCGGCGCAGTTTCTGCAGCGGTTCGTCAAGGAAGACTGCCCCTGGATTCACCTGGATATCGCCGGGGTGGCAAGCGTGAAATCCGACACCACGCTGGCGCCCAAGGGGGCGACCGGCTGGGGCGTGATGGCGCTTGACCGGCTGGTGCGCGACAAGTTCGAGAGCTGATGGGAAGCGTTCTGTTCTACCACCTCACGCGGCACCCGCTGGAGGTGACGCTGCCGATGCTGCTGGAGAAATCCCGCGCGGCGGGCTGGCGGGTGGTGGTGCGGGGCAGAACCGAGCAGCAGCTGCGTTGGCTGGACGACAAGCTGTGGCTGGGCCCCGAAGACGGGTTCCTTCCGCATGGGCTGGCCGGGTCGGGGTTTGATGCCGATCAGCCGGTTCTGCTGACCACGGGCATGGCGGCACCGAATGGCGCGGCCTGCCTGATGGCGGTGGACGGGGCCGAGGTGGACGCGGAAGAGGCCGGCCGGATGGCGCGGGTCTGTATCCTGTTCGATGGCAATGACGAGGCCGCGCTCAACCGGGCGCGGGGCCAGTGGAAGGCTCTGACCGGGGCAGGGGTCGCGGCGCAGTACTGGTCGGAGGAAAGCGGGCGCTGGCAGAAGAAGGCCGAAACAGGCGACTGAAAAATCTTCACGAAGATTTTTGGGGTCAAAAATTTTTCGTGAAAAATTTTCCTATCGCGTCAGCACCAGCAGGTCGCGCGTGATCTCCATCTTTTCGAAGCGCTGAAGATAGCTCATCCCCAGAAGCGACATGTCCATCTCGCCGCTGTTCACCCAGGCGCGAACATTCCTGTCTTCCAGCGGTCCGAGCTGAACCTCGTTCAGCCGCACCGGCGCGGTCTGCACCACGCCGTTGGCGGTACGTGCCTCGCTGCTGAAGGCCAGCCCGGTCGGGTCGATGCCCACGCGGCGCGCGTCTTCGGGGGTCAGTACCACCTGGCTGGCGCCGGTATCCACCACGAATTGCAACGGCGTGCCGTTGACAGTAACGGTCAGGTAGAAATGCCCGTCGGGCGCGCGCGGCACCTCGATCCTGCCCTGTTCGGAAAAGACCGACTGGCGCGGCATGACCGTCGTGCGGATGTCCGACCACAGGCCGACCGCCGCGATCACGCCGACAAAGATCAGCCCCCAGACGGCGGCCTGTTGCGCCATCGCGCCCAGGCGCCGACGGTTCTGTATCACGAAGAACCCGCCCACGGCCGCGGTCAGAAGCAGCAGATATGCAAGTCGTCCGAACTCTGCGCCGGCCATGTGTCACCCCCTGTGGCTGTCTGGCTGAATCTAGGGATCCGCGTCGGAATTGGGAGGGGTCAAAGCGGCGCAAGCGGCAGATTTGTCAGCCCGTCGATCACGAATTGCACCGAAAGCGCGGCCAGAAGCATGCCCAGCAGGCGGGTGATGACATTCGTGCCGGTCTTGCCCAGGGCGCGT
Organism: Actibacterium naphthalenivorans; assembly: GCF_014196965.1. Lineage (GTDB taxonomy): Bacteria > Pseudomonadota > Alphaproteobacteria > Rhodobacterales > Rhodobacteraceae > Actibacterium_A > Actibacterium_A naphthalenivorans. The sequence goes on from NZ_JACIEQ010000002.1 coordinate 58,024, forward strand.
TCCAGAAGGCCGGCGGACAGGAACATGACCAGCACCAACCCCATCACGACCGCCATCACCAGATGGATCAGAACCAGCGCGGCCGGGTCTCCGCGCACCTGACCGGCCAGCAGGATCATGGTGGCCATCGCGCCGGGCCCCGCGATCAGTGGTGTGGCAAGCGGAAACACCGATGGGTCGGGGCGGTGATCGTCGGCCTGATCCTCTCGCCGCCTGGTGCGGCGTTCGAACAGCATGTCGAGTGCGGTCAGAAACAGCAGGATACCGCCGGCGATGCGGAAGGCGGGCATCGATATGCCGACGAACCCCAGCACCGCTTCGCCCAGCAGGCCGAACAGGGTCAGCAGACCCATGGCGACCGCCGCGGCGCGCAGTCCGATGGCGCGGCGTTCAGGGGGGGTCATGCCTTGGGTGATCGCGACGAACAGCGGCGCCAGCCCGATCGGATCGATGATCACGAACAGGGTGACAAAGGCGCTGATGTAAAACGTGAGGTCCATGCCTCAGCTCTCTGATTTTTCAAGCTTTTCGATGGCAGAGAGCCACAGGCTCTCGGCCCGGTCCAGCCCGTCCATCACCTCGGCGTATTTCTTTTGCCAGACCTGCGCCTCATCAACCCTCTCGGGCTCATACATGGAGGGGTCGGCCAGCTTCTTGGCCAGCTTGTCGCGCATCTGGTTCAGCTTCTCCACCCGCGCCTCGCATTTGCGGACCTCGCCGCGCAGGGCCTGCAGCGCCTCGCGCGAGGGGCGCCTGGGCTTTTCGGCCGCCGCGGCCGGTTTGGCGGGTTTGTCCGGCTTGTCCGAGGTCAGCAAGAGCTTGCGATAGGCCTCCAGATCTTCGGCATAGGCGGTGACCTGACCGTCCTTCACCAGCCACAGCCGGTCGGCCACCATGCTCAGCAAATGCATGTCATGCGACACCAGGATCACCGCGCCGGTATAGGCGGTCAGCGCCTCGACCAGCGCCTCGCGGCTTTCGATGTCGAGGTGGTTGGTGGGTTCGTCGAGGATCAGCAGATGCGGTGCGTCCAGCGTGGCCAGCAGCAGCGACAGCCGCGCCTTCTGCCCGCCCGAAAGCCGGCCGACGGCGGTTTCCGCCTGATCGGGGCCCAGCCCGAACCCGGCCAGCCGCGCGCGAAGCTTCGACTGCATCTCGCCCGGGCGTTCGCGCTGAAGATGCTGCAGCGGGGTTTCGTCGATATGCAGCTCGTCCACCTGATGCTGCGCGAAATAGCCGATGCGCAGCTTGTTCGACGTCGCCATCTGCCCCGCCATCGGCGCCAGCCGGCCCGAAAGCATCTTGGACAGGGTGGATTTGCCCTGGCCGTTCTGCCCCAGCAGCGCGATCCGGTCATCCTGATCGATCCGCAGGTTCAGGTTGCGCAGCACCACGGTGTCACCATAGCCGACCGACACGTTTTCGGTGGCGATGATCGGCGGCGAAAGCTCTTCGGGATCGGGAAAGCTGAAAACGGTGCGCGCCGCATCCTCGGGGGCGGTGATCGGCTGCATCTTTTCCAGCATCTTCACCCGGCTTTGCGCCTGCTTGGCCTTCGAGGCCTTGGCCTTGAACCGGTCCACGAAGCTTTGCAGATGGGCGCGGCGCAGATCCTGCTTCTTTGCCTGCGCGGCCTGCACGGCGCGCTGTTCGGCCCGTTGCCGGGCGAACTGATCATAGGGGCCCTGATAGAAGGTCAGTTTCCTGTTCTCGAGATGCAGGATGGCCCCGACGGCGCGGTTCAGCAGCCCCCGGTCGTGGCTGATGATCAGCACCGTATGCGGATAGCGCGACAGGTAGTTTTCCAGCCACAGCGCGCCTTCGAGATCCAGATAGTTGGTCGGCTCGTCCAGCAACAGCAGATCGGGCGCGGCGAACAGCACCGCCGCCAGCGCCACGCGCATCCGCCAGCCGCCCGAGAAGGCCGAGCAGGGCATCTTCTGCTTTTCGGAGTCGAACCCCAGACCACGCAGGATAGAGGCCGCGCGCCCTTCGGCCGACCATGCGTCGATATCGGCCAGCCGGGTCTGCACCTCGGCGATGCGGGACGGGTCGGTCGCGGTTTCCGCCTCGGCCAGCAGCGCGGCGCGTTCGGTATCGGCGGCCAGCACGGTGTCGATCAGCGACACGTCCGAGGAGGGCACCTCCTGCGCGACGCCGCCGATGCGGGCGCGGCTGGGCAGCGAGATGTCGCCGCCTTCCAGCGCGAGCTCGCCCTTGATCAGGCGAAACAGCGTGGTCTTGCCCGCCCCGTTGCGGCCGATCAGGCCGACCTTGTGGCCATCGGGGATGACGGCAGAGGCGCCCTCGAACAAGGGGCGGCCTTCGACGGAATATGAGATGTCATTGATACGCAGCATGGGCGCGGTGTGCCGCATGGCGCGCAGCCCGTCAATCGCCGCTTTTCAACTGGCCACGCCCATGCTAGCAGGGCGGCGAAATTCGACGCCCCCGCGGGCAGCAGACAAAGAGAGAGCGACATGGCCATTCAACGCACCTTCAGCATCATCAAGCCCGACGCGACCCGCCGCAACCTGACCGGCGCGATCAACGCCAAGCTGGAGGCCGCCGGCCTGCGCATCATCGCGCAAAAGCGGATCCACCTGACCGAAGCCCAGGCCGGTGTCTTCTATGAGGTGCACAAGGAGCGCCCGTTCTATGGCGAGCTGTGCGAGTTCATGGCGTCCGAGCCGATCGTCGTTCAGGTGCTGGAAGGCGAAGACGCCATCGCCAAGAACCGCGAAGTGATGGGCGCGACCAACCCCGCCGATGCCGCCGACGGCACGATCCGCAAGGAATTCGCCCTGTCGATCGGCGAGAACTCGGTTCACGGCTCTGACGGCGAAGACACGGCCGCGGTCGAGATCGCGTATTTCTTCTCGGGCCTCGAACTGGTCGGCTGAACGCCGGGCCCGTTCACGCCCGCCTGATTTGGCCGTCCCGTATCGGGGCGGCCTTTTTCATGGCGTCAGATACTGGCCCAGTCGGTGATCTTGTAGCGCTTGTCGTTTGGCTTCTGCTTCGAGGCCGGAGCCTCGGTCTTGGCATCGCCCTTGTCTTTCTTGGGCGTCTCTTCCTTGGGCTTCGAAAACACGTAGGACGTCATCGGACGGATCCTTTTACTAGCAACTTTACAGCTGCCTGATTGCCTCTAATTGGGGTCGGCACCTCGTTCGTCGGGTGCCGTATCCACGATCGCGCCACGCAAATATGGCGAAAACGTGGCATTTCCCTATCACAGATGGGGCGCGCACACGGTCTGGCAGGTAATGTCACGTATTCGTCGCATATTGTTGTTGAACTGTTACACGATTCCATTATTCACGAATTATGGAATTGAATGACGCCTCTCTGATTCTCACCACGCTCGGCCATCCCGGGCGGCTGTCGGTGTTTCGCCTGCTGGCGCGCCGGGCGCCCGAAGGTGTGCGCCCGTCGGAGATGGCCGGGGCGCTGGGGCTCAAGCCCAACACGCTGTCGGTTTATCTCGGCACGCTGGAGCGGGCGGGGCTGGTGACGTCTCAGCGGCGGGGCAAATCGGTTTACTACAACGTTCACCTGTCTCGCATGGGCGGGCTGGTGGATTTCCTGGTGGCGGATTGCTGTCGCGGCCGCCCCGACCTTTGCGCGCCAAGAACGGCGGCAACATTGCACGGAGAGTCTTTTATGGAAGACAAGACTTACAACGTTCTGTTCATCTGCACCGGAAATTCCGCCCGTTCGATCTTTGCCGAAGCGCTGCTGACAAGCGAGGGCGGGGGCAAGTTCAATGCCTACTCCGCCGGAACCAAACCCTATTCCGCGCTGAACCCCTTTGCGGTGGAACTGCTGCGGCGCAATGGCCATGACGTGACGGGCCTGCGGGCCAAGAATGTCGACGAGTTTCAGCGCGACGGCGCGCCGGTGATGGATTTCGTCTTCACCGTCTGCGATTCCGCCGCGAACGAGGAATGCCCGCCCTGGCCGGGCCAGCCGATCACCGCCCATTGGGGCCTGCCCGACCCGGTGAAGGTCGAGGGAACGGAGGCCGAGAAATCGCTGGCCTTCGCAACGACTTATGCGCAGATGCTGCACCGGATACAGGCCTTTGTCGCGCTGTCCTTCGCCCAGCTTGACCGTCTGTCGCTGCAGGCGCGTCTGGATGATATCGGTCGCATGGATGACGCAGAACACGCGTAAACAGGCGCGGAAGAACATCAAAAACAAGAAAGAGGACCGAGATGGTAAATGTGGCGATCAACGGCATGGGGCGTATGGGCAAACTGGTGCTGCGCGCCTTTTTCGATCAGGGGCTGCCGGGCAACATCGTGCTGCTGAACGATCTGGCGGGCGCGCCCGAGCAGCACGCGCTGCTGATGGAGTTCGATACCGTCCATGGCCGCTGGCCCGCCGATATTTCCCATGACGACGACAGCCTGACGATCAACGGTACCCGCATGCGGATGACCCGCGAAAAACGGATCGAGGATCTGCCGCTGGCGGAACTGGGCGTCGATATCGTGGTCGATTGCACCGGCGTGTTCAAGACCGCCGAAAAGGTCGCGCCCTATTACGCGGCGGGGGTGAAGAAGGTCATCGTGTCGGCCCCGGTCAAGGACGGTGGCGCGCTGAACCTCGTCTACGGCGTGAACAGTGATCTCTATGATCCTGACAAACATGATCTTGTCACCGCGGCCTCCTGCACCACCAACTGCCTGGCCCCGGTGGTGAAGGTGATCCACGAGGAACTGGGGATCGAACACGGGTCGATCACCACGATCCACGACGTGACCAATACCCAGACCATCGTCGACCGCCCGGCAAAGGACATGCGCCGCGCCCGTTCGGCACTGAATTCGCTGATCCCCACCAGCACCGGTTCGGCCACCGCGATCACGCTGATCTATCCCGAACTGGCCGGGCGGCTGAACGGCCACGCCGTGCGCGTACCTTTGCTGAACGCCTCGCTCACCGATTGCGTGTTCGAGGTAAAGCGCGCGACCAGCGCCGAAGAGGTCAACGCGCTGTTCAAACGCTATGCCGAGGGGCCGCTGAAGGGGATTCTGGGTTATGAGGAACGGCCGCTTGTATCCTGCGACTATCTGAACGATCCGCGCTCGTCGATCGTCGATGCGATGTCGACCATGGTGATCAACGGCACCCAGGTGAAGATATACGCCTGGTACGACAATGAATGGGGCTATTGCTGCCGTCTGGCCGACGTGACCCGCATGATCGCGGAGCGGATGTGATGCAGCTGGCGGCGAAGAAACCCGACGGGATGGCCGCCTATATGGCCGTCACGGCGGCCTACTGGGCCTTCATGCTGTCCGACGGCGCGCTGCGGATGCTGGTGCTGCTGCATTTCCATACGCTGGGGTTCTCGCCGATCCAGCTTGCCTACCTGTTCCTGCTGTATGAATTCATGGGCATGGTCACCAACCTGTCGGCGGGATGGATCGCAGCCCGCTTCGGCCTGACCTCGACGCTCTATGCCGGGCTGGCGCTGCAGATCGTGGCGCTGGTGGCGCTGGCGCAGCTCGATCCGGGCTGGGCGGTGGCCACATCGGTGATCTTCGTGATGGCGGTGCAGGGGCTGTCCGGTGTGGCCAAGGATCTGGCCAAGATGAGCTCCAAATCGGCGGTAAAGGTCCTGGCGCCCGAAGGCGACGGGGCGCTGTTCCGCTGGGTGGCGGTGCTGACCGGATCGAAGAACGCCGTCAAGGGGCTGGGCTTTCTGCTGGGCGCGGCACTGCTGGGGCTGCTGGGCTTCACTGCATCGGTCTACGCGATGGCGGGCGTGCTGGCGGTGATCCTGCTGGCGGTGGCGCTGTTCATGCCGTCGGGCCTGCCGCGCGGCAAGAAAGGCGCGAAATTCCGCGAGGTATTCTCGAAAGATCCCAACATCAACCGGCTGTCGGCGGCGCGCATGTTCCTGTTCGGCGCGCGTGACGTGTGGTTCGTGGTCGGTATCCCGATCTATTTCTATTCGGTGCTGTCGGACGGCTCCGAGGCCGGCAACCGCGCGGCCTTCTTTCAGATCGGCACGTTCATGGCGCTGTGGATCATCGGCTATGGCGCGGTGCAGGCCTGGGCGCCGAAGCTGCTGGGCGCCAGGGACAAACCGCTGGGGGCGATCACGCGGCTGGCAACGCTGTGGGTCAGCGCGCTGACGCTGATCCCCTTCGCGCTGGCCGGGGCGGCGCTGCTTGCCGGCGGGCCGCAGGGCTGGCTGACGGCGACACTGGTGGCGGGGCTGTTGCTCTTCGGCTTCGTCTTCGCGGTCAATTCCTCGGTCCATTCCTATCTGATCCTGGCTTTCACGCAGGCAGAGCGGGTGACGATGGACGTGGGATTCTACTACATGTCCAACGCCGCCGGGCGGCTTCTGGGCACGCTGCTGTCAGGGCTCAGCTACCAGATGGGCGGGTTGCCGCTGTGCCTGGCCACTGCCGGGGTGATGGCAGGGTTCAGCTTTCTGATCATCCGGCGGCTCAGACCATAGCCTGCCCCTTTCTTCTCGGCGCAAATACTCCCGCCGGAGGCACGGAAAAATCTTCCCGAAGATTTTTCACCCGAAGAAAATTCGGGAATGTTCTTCCGCCCGGTTCAGCCCCAGGTCCAGAGCGCGGGCACGAAGCGATAGGCATCGCCCATCCGCATCACGTGACCCACGCCGGGGAAGGGGAAGTGATAGCCCAGTACCGCGATCCCGTCGGTCGCGGCCATGTCCAGCAGCCGCAGTCGCGTGGCCGAGGCCATCGGCCCGTCCTGATCGAACCCGGCGAACCAGTCGGGACGCTCCATGCTGATATAGGCATGGGTCATCGCATCCCCCAGCGCCAGCAACTGCTTGCCGTCGCTTTCGACCATGACGCTCATGTGATTGAGCGTATGACCGGGGGTAGAGATCAGCCGCACGCCCGGCACCACTTCGTGCCCGTCCTGCGCCATGGTCCAGTCGAGCCCGTCGGCGGTCAGCGAATTCACCGCACCGACCACGAACTGCTGCATTTCCGCCGGCACGCTGCCGGCCAGCCCATCCTGCATCCACCAGTCATACTCCCCCGCGCCGATGACATATTCGGCGTCCGGCAAGATCGGCTCGTCGAAATCGTCGCGGATGCCCCATATGTGATCGGGATGGGCGTGGGTGATGACCACATGGGTGATCGCGCCATGATCGATCCCGGCTTCGGTCAGATTGTCCAGAAGACGCCCGGCGGTGGGCAGAAACCGGTCACCCGAACCGACATCGACAAGAACGGTGGCATCGCCGGTTTCGATCACCACGTGGTTGGTGTGCGAATAGTGCCCGGTGGTCGAAAGCCTGTGCGCCTCGAGAAAGGCCAGCACCTCGGCGGGGTCGGCGTTCACGCCCAGCCCGTCGATCGTCAGGCCCAGATGGCCGTCGGACACGACCGTGATCCGGGCCGCGCCCAGATCGAACCGGAAATGCGCCGGATTTCCGCGCCCGGCCGGGCCGGAGATCTGCGCCATCAGCGGCGCGGGCAGGGCAAGGGCGGGGGCGGCCGCGGCGGCTTTCAGCAACCCGCGGCGGGTGGTGGTCAGGCGTGTCATGTCATCCTCCCGAGATATTCAATGAATTGTATCTGAACCGGGGCAAACTTCAATCGCCTCGGCGCAGGTGACGTGCCCGGGTCCCGCTCCACGCCTGTCTCGAAGTTTCAGTATTCGGAAAGCTGAAGCTTGCGCATCTCATCCATCTCGGGCGTTTCGGTCCCGACGAGGCTTTCGGTCAACGTGTGAATCTTCGTTACGAGCGCCACCATTTGTGCTATTTCTTCCTGAGAGAAGGCCGGCCCGGAACGGGTAAGCCCCGCGATCGTGCGCGACGTCGCTGGGCCGATCCCAAGCGCGATGCCGTTGTGCAGGCCATGCTTGGCGGATTCCCCCAGCACATCTCTCGGGTCGTCCCCCTCAAGCTCGGACCACGCAACCATTCCGGTATTGAGAAGGCCCCATTTCACGACAGGGTCGTAGAGCATGAGCCCATTTTCGCTGTAGTAATCGATCCACTCTTGTGCATAGGTCTGAAAGAAGAGCGATGGTCTTGTGTAACGAATATGGATTGCGAGTGCGAAGCCAGTGTCGCAGAATTCTGCCAGCTTCTTCAGAAGCCCGGCCATTTCGTCGATCCGTTCCATCCTTGGTCTTACCTTCCTTCCCGCAATGGCTTGGGCAAGCGCTGTCACGCGTCTTGCGATCACAGTGTTCCCGGCCGTTTGAATATTAGAATGAACACAGCCATATTATCGAGTCCATGAGTTTATTGACGGATACAGCGGCCCGGATCTCCGCACTTGCGCCTGCGGGGTTCTATATCGGCCTGCGGGTGGGGTTTTCCTTTCCGGCCGAAGAGCTTAACCGCCTTCCCTCCGCCTGGGTGGATTACTATACGGCGAACGGTCTGGTGGTGCATGATCCGGTGATGAAATGGGTCTACATGAATCAGGGCGTCGCGCGCTGGAGCGATATCGGCGAGGATGATCCGATGGGCGTGCTGGAAAGCGCGGCCGGCCTGGGGCTGCATTTCGGGGCCGTGGCAAGTGCGGTATCGCCGGAGGGGCATGGCAAGCGGAGCTACGGCAATTTCCTGCGCGCCGACCGTGAATTCACCGATGACGAGCTGGCCCAACTGGCGGATATCGTCGTCGAGCTGCATCAGGACGGCGACCAGAAACTGGCCCTGACCGCGGCCGAGATCGAGGCGCTGCGCTTTCAGGCGCAGGGGCTGCGGCTCAAGCAGATCGCGGCCGAACTGAACATCTCGATGAGCGCGGTGAAGGCGCGTCTGGCCAATGCCAAACGCAAGCTGGGTGCGCGCACCCCGTCACAGGCGGCGTCGATTGCGCAGACACGTGGCCTGCTTTAGCGGCTCTTTGAGGAAAATGAAGCCTTTAGGGGTATTTCAAAACCGGTTTCTACAACTTTAAGATTAGATAATCACGACGTGGTGAAGCAAATTACTCCCGCAGAAAGGAGACTCACCATGCACAATATCACTTTTGATTTTTCGAACCTCCACAGCCACGGGGCCGCGTTTTACGACTATCTCGCGCTTCGCAAAAAGGTCTTTGTCGACGAGTTGAAATGGGACATTCCCCATAACGACTCGGTCGAGATGGATCAGTATGACACGCCGATCGCGCAGTATTCGCTTGTCATGTATCAGGGCAAGGTCGTCGGCGGGGCGCGGGCGATGGCAACCTCGTCAACCTGGGGGGATCATACCTATATGCTGCGCGATGCGCAGTCCGGCAAGCTGCCGAAGATCCCGGCCGAACTCATGACCGAGGATATCGCCAGCCCGGCGGTGTGGGAATGTACCAGGCTGGTGATTTCGAACGATCTGACCACCCAAAAGGAGCGTTCGGAATGCCTGTCGCTGATCGTTGACGGGTTGGTGGATCTGGCGGTGGAGAATGGTGCCTCGCGGCTGATTTGCCTGTCGTCGCTGGCCCTGATGCGGGCGTTGCGCCAGATCGGCTATGATGTGACCCGGCTTGGCAAGACCTATCGCAATGCTGATGACGGGCGCACCTATGCGGTGCTCGGCATGCCGGCCACCCATTCCTATCACCACCTGCACGCGATGCAGCAGGCTGTTCCGTTCCAGCTCAGCGCCTGATCGCGGACACCAAGCAGAGGGGGCCGGCCGATGCGCACTGTACCTTTGGGGGGCCGGCTCCCACTTCAATCATTCACAGAAGTTGCGGGCCGCCGCCATGCGGCGTCTCCCGTCAGCGCGGCGGCGCAGCCGGTCAGCGCGGCAGTGTCATCGTTGATCAGCGAGACCGCGAAATCGCCGATCTCGCCGGGGATCCGGCCTCTGGCGCGGAAGGTCTCGGCAAAGCCCAGATCGTTCAGATGCGGCGCCATGGCCCGTGCCACGCTGCCGCACAGAAAAATGCCGCCGGTGGGCAGCAGGGTGACGGCGAGATTGCGTGCGGCAACGCCAAGCAGCCGGGCGAAGATCTCGCCGGTGGCGCGGGCGGCCGGGTTTTCGCCCCGTGCCAGCAGCGCGGTGATCGCCTCGGGCGCGGCCTGTTGCGGCGGGCCTGCGTGCCGGCTGACCCAGCCGTAAAGGCGCGCAAGGCCACGGCCGGACAGCACATCCTCGACCTCGGCCAGCCGGGTGCCGCCGGTCACGAACCGGGCCAGCGCCAGGTCTTCTTGGGTTGCGAGGGGCAGGGCCGCGTGGCCCGCCTCGGCCGCCGTGACCCGGCAACCGGGCCCGTGGCCATGAACGGTGGCGATGTTGAACCCGGTGCCGATACCGATGACGAGCCGGGGGCCGCCGGGCTCGGCCCGGGCTTCGGAGATGCCGGTCAGGGCGGGTTCGGCCAAGTGATCCAGCGCATGCCCCTGCGCCTGCAGGTCATTGAGCAGGGCAACGGGGCCCGCCGGCCCGGCGACGGCGCGCAGCGCGGCAAGGTCAAGCGCCCAGTCCCGGTTGGTCAGCCGCGCCGCGCCGTTGCGCACCGGGCCCGCCACCGCGGCGCAGGCCCCTGACAGCGGCGGATGGCCGGCGGCACTCAGATAAGCGTGAAGCACGGCCTGCGGATCGGGGAAGTCATCGTTGCGGAACCGGCGCAGGCTGTCGGCCAGAACAGTGCCGCCCCGGGCCAGCGCGATGCGGGTGTTGGTGCCGCCGATATCGGCGACCAGCGCCGGGGCGCCGGATACGCGCCCGGCCGGCCCCGGCCGCGGCATCAGATCGAAAAGCTCGTTCCGCAGCCGCAGGCGCTGGTGGCGTTGGGGTTTTCGATCACGAAACGCGCGCCGATCAGCTCTTCGGAAAAGTCGATGGTCGCGTTGGTCAGGAACGGCAACGAGACCGTATCCACCACCACCTTCTGCCCGGCGCCTTCCAGCACCAGATCGTCGGCCGCGACGTCGTCCAGCTTTATCTCATACTGAAACCCCGAGCAGCCGCCGCCTTCGACGGCCACGCGCAGGGCCTTGCCCTGATCGCCCGCGCCGATCTCGGCCAGCCGGGCGAAGGCGCGCTCGGTCACCTTTGGGGGGAGGGTCAGTTCCATCGTGAATATCCCGTATCAAAACCGTGACATGTGCAATATATGAACGCGGAAGAGACGCGACAAGCAAAGGCTGAAAAATGCTGGCACGATATGCCTGCAGACCGGAAGAGACGCGCGGGCGGCTTTTCCGTGAAGAGGAAAGCACGTTCCGGTCCTGTTTTCAACGGGACCGCGACAGGATCATTCATTCGTCGGCCTTTCGGCGGCTCAAGCACAAGACGCAGGTGTTCATCGAGCATGAGGGCGATTACTTCCGCACGCGCCTGACCCATTCGATCGAGGTGGGGCAGGTGGCGCGCACGATCGCGGGGGTGCTGGGGCTGAACCTGGAGCTGACAGAGGCGGTGGCGCTGGCGCATGATCTGGGCCACACCCCGTTCGGGCATACCGGCGAGGATGCGCTGTCGGAGATGATGGCGCCTTATGGCGGGTTCGATCACAACGCGCAGGCGATCCGCATCGTCACGCGGCTGGAGCGGCACTATGCCGATTTCGACGGGCTGAACCTGACCTGGGAAACGCTGGAAGGCATCGCCAAGCACAACGGCCCCGTCACCGGCGAAGTGCCCTATGCGCTGGCCGAATACAACGCCCGCCACGATCTGGAGCTGCACACCCATGCCAGCGCCGAGGCGCAGGTCGCCGCGCTGGCCGATGATGTGGCCTATAACAACCACGATCTGCATGACGGGCTGCGGGCCGAGCTGTTTTCGACCGACGAGCTGGCCGAACTGCCGTTGCTGGATGGCTGTTTCGCCGAGGTGGACCGGACCTATCCCGGCCTGAACTACTATCGCCGCCGGCATGAGGCGCTGCGCCGGTTCTTCGGGATTCTGGTCGCCGATGTGATCGACGTGGCGCGGGCGCGGATCGCGGCGCTGGATCCGGCGACCGCGCAGGACATCCGCCTCGCCGGGCATTCGGTGGTGCAGTTTTCGCCCGATATCTGGGAACAGCTCAAGGTGATCCGCGAATTCCTGTTTCACCGCATGTACCGCGCGCCGTCGGTGTTGAAGATGCGCGCGAAGGTGACGGCGATGGTCAATGATCTGTTCCCGCTGTTTCTGACCAACCCCGAGCTGCTGCCCAAACAGTGGCGCAAGGATGTGGAGGCGGTGCGGAACGAGACGGAACTGGCCCGGATCGTGGCCGATTACATCGCCGGGATGACAGACCGGTTCGCGATGCAGGAACATGCCCGGCTGCTGGGCGATTAGGTGGCGGGGCTTGCCCCCGCTGCGTGCCTGACCCAAGCTGTCAGGGCAATGTAAGGAGAGAACGTCATGTCAGTGGCCGCAGAGGGTGCCATGGCGCCGGTTATGGCATTCGCGCTTGTGGGCGCGCTCGGGGTCGGGTCGCAATGGCTGGCGTGGCGGCTGCGGATGCCGGCGATCGTGCTGATGCTGGCGGCGGGGCTGATCGTCGGGCCGGTTCTGGGCCTGTTCGACCCGGCGCGCGATATCGGGCCGCTGATGGGGCCCATGATCTCCATCGCGGTGGCGATCATCCTGTTCGAGGGCGGGCTGACGCTGAACCTGCATTCGCTGCGCGACGCGGCCGAAGGGGTGCGGCGGCTGGTTGTCATCGGCGCGCCGCTGGGCTGGCTTCTGTCGGCGCTGGCGCTGCATTACGTGGCCGGGTTGGGCTGGGCGGCGGCGGCGGTGTTCGGCGGCATCATGATCGTCACCGGGCCCACGGTGATCGCGCCCCTGCTGCGGCAGGCCCGGCTGAAACGCCGCCCCGCGCAACTGCTGCAGTGGGAGGCGATCGTCAACGATCCGGTCGGCGCGCTGGCCGCGGTGCTGGCCTATGAGGTGGTGCTGGTGCTGCAGACCGCCACCACGGCCGGCCATGCGGTGCTGGAGCTTGTGGTCGGCATCGCCGTCGCCCTGGTGCTCGGGGCGCTTGGCGGCTGGGGCCTGTCATCGGCCTTTCGCCGGGCCTGGGTGCCGGAATACATGAAGGTGCCGGTGCTGTTCGCGCTGCTGCTCTGCGTCTTTGCCCTGTCCGACACGGTGCTGCATGAAAGCGGGCTGCTGGCGGTGACCATCATGGGGCTGTACATCGCCAACGCCGATCTGCCCAGCTATACCGAGCTGCGCCGGTTCAAGGAACATGCCACCGTTCTGCTGGTATCGGGCGTATTCATCCTGCTGGCCGCGTCGATGAATTTCGAAACCCTCTCGACGCTCGACTGGCGCGCGGGCGTGTTCGTGGTGGCGGTGATCCTCGCGGTGCGGCCGGCCACGGTGCTGGTGTCGCTGGCCGCCACCAAGGTGCCCTGGCGCGAGCGTCTGCTGGTCGCTTTCACCGGGCCGCGCGGTGTGGTGCTGGTGGCGGTGGCGGGGCTGTTCGGCGAACGGCTGGCCGCGCTGGGGCTGGAGGATGGCGCGCGGATCGGCCCGCTGGCCTTCGCGCTGGTGGTGGCCACGGTGGTGCTGCACGGGTTCACCCTGACCCCGATCGCGCGGGCGCTGGGCCTGGCGGGGGGCGAGGTGCCGGGCGTGCTGCTGGTGGGCGGGTCGAGCTGGGCCACCGGATTTGCCGGGGCGCTGAAAAAGGCCGAGGTGCCGGTGTTGATCGTCGATGCCAACCGCGCGCGCCTGCGCAGCGCGCGTGATGCCGGCCTGCCCACGTTTTTCGGCGACATCCTGTCGGAGGCCGCCGAGCGCGGGCTGGAGATCATGAGTTTCGGCAAGATCGTCGCCGCCACCGACAACGATGCCTATAACACGCTGGTCGCCACCGATCTCGCGCCGGAATTCGGGCGGGAACACGTGCATCAGCTCAAATCCGCCAAGCAGGAGAGCACGCGCCATGCGCTGCCCGCCACGCTGGGCGGGCAGCCGATCGGCGGCGGGCACAGCTATCTAGAGGTGAACAGCCTGATGGCGCAGGGGTGGGAGTTTCGGGTGACCCGCCTGACCGAGGAATTCACCCTGGAGCATTGGCGCGAAAAGAACCCCGAGGCGGTGCTTCTGGCGCGGCTGACCCCGGCGCGCGACCTCAGGCTGCTGGCCGAAGGGGCCGAGTTTCGGGCGCCGCCCGAAACCAAGCTCATCGCCATGGTGCCGCCCGCACGCGACGAGGCGGCCACGCCCGACCATTGACGCCCGCCGCCCCCGTGGTAAACCGCCGGGCAACGACAGGATGGCCCAAAGATGAACCTTTTCACTGAACTCCGCGCGCTGGTGATCGACAGCCTGAATGCAATGGTCGCCGAGGGCGCGCTGCCCGGTGGCCTCGACTTTGCCAATGTGGCGGTCGAACCGCCCCGCGATGCCGCCCATGGCGACATGGCGACCAATGCCGCGATGGTGCTGGCGAAGCCGGCGAAGATGAAGCCGCGCGACATCGCCGAGGCGCTGGCCGCCCGGCTGGCCGCGGATGCGCGCATCACCACCGCCGAGGTGGCCGGGCCGGGCTTCTTGAACCTGCGGCTGGCGGCGCCGGTCTGGCAGGGCGTCGTCGGCGCGGCCCTGGCCGAAGGCGTGGCCTTTGGCCGGTCGGTCATGGGGCAGGGGCAGAAGGTCAATGTAGAGTTCGTGTCGGCCAACCCGACGGGGCCGCTGCATGTTGGCCACACCCGCGGGGCGGTGTTCGGCGATGCGCTGTCGAGCCTGCTGGCCTATGCCGGCTATGACGTGACGCGTGAATATTACATCAACGACGGCGGTGCGCAGGTCGATGTGCTCGCCCGCTCGGTCTATCTGCGTTATCTCGAGGCGCATGGCGAGGCGGTGGAATTTCCCGACGGCACATATCCCGGCGATTATCTGATCGAGGTGGGCGAGGCGCTGGCCCGCACCTATGGCGACCGCTATGTCGGCCAGAGCGAGGATGCCTGGCTGGACGAGTTCCGCAATGTCGCCACCGACGCGATGATGGATCTGATCCGCGACGATCTGAAGGCGCTCGGCATCGAGATGGATGTGTTCTTTTCGGAAAAATCGCTCTACGGTACCGGCCAGATCGAGGCCGCGCTGCAAGATCTGCAATCCAAGGGGCTGATTTACGAGGGTGTGCTTGAACCGCCCAAGGGCAAGATGCCCGAAGATTGGGAGCCGCGCGAACAGACCCTGTTCCGTTCGACGATGCATGGCGATGACGTGGACCGCCCGGTCAAGAAATCCGATGGCGCCTGGACCTATTTCGCCCCTGATATCGCCTATCACTATGACAAGATCACCCGTGGTTTCGACGCGCTGATCGACGTGTTCGGCGCCGACCACGGCGGCTATGTCAAGCGGATGAAGGCGGCGGTTTCGGCGCTGTCGAACGGCAAGGTGCCGCTCGACATCAAGCTGACCCAGCTTGTGCGCCTGTTCCGCAACGGCGAGCCGTTCAAGATGTCCAAACGCGCCGGCAATTTCGTGACCCTGCGCGATGTGGTCGATCAGGTGGGCAGCGATGTCACCCGCTTTGTCATGCTGACGCGCAAGAACGACGCGCCGCTGGATTTCGATTTCGCCAGGGTGCTGGAACAGTCCAAGGACAATCCGGTGTTCTATGTGCAATATGCCCATGCGCGTGTGCGCTCGGTGCTGCGCAAGGCCGCCGAGGCCGGGATCGACACCGGCGAGGCCGCGCTGGCCGGTGCCGACCTGTCGAAGCTGGATCACCCCGCAGAGCTGGACGTGGCCCGCAAGCTGGCCGAATGGCCGCGCCTTGTCGAGATCGCGGCGCGTACCCATGAGCCGCACCGGGTGGCGTTTTACCTCTATGAACTGGCGTCGGAGTTCCACGGGTTGTGGAACCGTGGCAACGAGCTGCCGGAACTGCGCTTTCTGCAAGAGGGCGACGTGGCGACCAGCCAGGCGAAAATCGCGCTGGCGCAGGCCGTCGCCGTTGTTATTTCCGCCGGTCTTGGTATTCTCGGCGTGACCCCGGTGGAGGAAATGCGCTGAGCAACAGGCGCAACCCACCGGAACGCTGGCAGGCAAGACGATCCGGGCGGCTGGGCATCCAGGCCGCCTGAGGGCAGTGAGGCGGCAATGGCAGATTTCGAGTATGATGATCTAGATGAACAGGCTCCGCCCGAACCCAGGCGGGCGGTTCAGGCCGTCATCAACTGGGCCGGCGCGCTGACATCGGTTGTACTGGTGGTCGGGCTGGCGATCTGGGGCTATCGGTTGACGGTGCGCGATGTGTCGGGCGTGCCGGTCGTGCGCGCGCTGGAAGGGCCGTTGCGCGTGGCGCCCGAAGATCCCGGCGGGCGTCAGGCCCGGCATCAGGGGCTGGCGGTAAACGATGTGGCGGCCGAAGGCGGCGCCACGCCGCCCGCCGACCGGCTTGTGCTGGCGCCGCGCCCGGTTGATCTGACCGACGAAGATGCACCCCGGGCCGAACTGGCCCGCCCCGAACCGACCGTGGCAGCGCCCGCCCCCCCCTCAGGCACCGTCGCCGCGCCTGATCCGGTTGCCTCTGCGCGGGCCATCGCCGAACTGCTTGCCGAAGCGAACGCCCCCGCCGTGCCCGAGCCCGGCGCCGATCTGGCCGAGATAATCGCGCCCGGCGATGCCGAGGGTGATGAAGATCCGTCAGAGCCTGTTTCCGCCAGCGCCGCCCGTTCGCCGCGCCCGGCCATGCGCCCCCGGATCGATCTTGCCGCGCGTGCCGCTGTGGCCGCCGCGGCTTCGGCCTTCACATCAGACGAGCCCGAGGAGATCGCCGCCAGCGCCGTTCCGCCGGGCGCGCATCTGGTTCAGCTCGGCGCCTATGACAGCCCCGAGGTGGCGCGCGCCGAATGGCAACGCCTGTCGTCGCGTTTCGCCAGCTTCATGGAGGGCAAGCAGCGCCTTGTTCAATCCGCCGTCAGTGGCGGGCGCACCTTCTACCGGCTGCGGGCGGTGGGCTTTACCGATATTTCAGACGCGCGGCGCTTTTGCGCGGCGCTGACCGCCGAAAAGGCCGATTGCATCCCCGTGGTGGCGCGGTGAGCGCGGCCGGGGCAGGGGCGTTCTTCTTCGGCTGCGCGGGCCCGGTGCTCGGCCGGGGCGAGGCCGCGTTCTTTGCCGATGCCAACCCGTTCGGCTTTATCCTGTTCGCGCGCAATGTCGAAACCCCCGACCAGATCCGCCGCCTGACCGCCGATCTGCGCGCCGCCGTGGGGCGCGATGCGCCGATCCTGATCGACCAGGAAGGGGGGCGGGTCCAGCGTCTTGGCCCGCCGTTCTGGCGCCAATGGCAGCCGCCGCTGGATCAGGTGCGCGCCGCCGGGCCCGACCGCGCCGCCGAGGTGATGCGCCTGCGCTACCGGATCATCGCGGCAGAGCTGCGTGATCTGGGGATCGACGTGAACTGCGCCCCCACCGCCGATGTGGCACGCCCGCAGACCCATCCCGTGCTGCACAACCGCTGCTATGGCACCGACCCCGAAACCGTCGCCGTGATCGCGCGTGCGGTGTCGGACGGGCTGTTGGCGGGTGGCGTGTTGCCGGTGCTCAAGCACATCCCCGGCCATGGCGCCGCCACCGCCGACAGCCACCTTGAGCTTCCGCATGTTGACCTGCCGCAAGACACGCTGCAAGCCATTGATTTCGAACCTTTCCATGCGCTTTCCGATCTGCCCTTCGCGATGACGGCGCATGTGGTCTACGAGGCGATAGATGCCAGCGCGCCGGCCACCACCTCGCCGGGGATGATCGGCCTGATCCGGGACCGGATCGGGTTTTCCGGCTTCCTGATGTCCGACGATATCTCGATGCACGCCCTGTCCGGCGCCATGGATGCCCGTTGTAAGGCCGCGCTCGCCGCCGGCTGCGATGCGATCCTGCATTGCAACGGCGATATGACCGAGATGCAGCGCGTCGCGGCCTCTTGCGGAACGCTCACCGCCGCCGCCGCCGCGCGCGCCGATGCGGCGCTTGCGCTGCGGCAGGCGGCGCCCTGCGACCCCGCGGCACTGAGCGCGCAATGGGATGCGCTGATGGCGGAGGGCGCGCGTGGCTGAGGATGCGTTCGAAGCCATGGATGTGGCCGACCGTCTGGCCGCCGAGGCGCTGATCGTCGATGTGGACGGGTTCGAGGGCCCGCTCGACCTGTTGCTGACCCTGTCGCGCACCCAGAAGGTCGATCTGCGCAAGATCTCCGTTCTGCAGCTGGCGCGGCAATATCTGCATTTCGTCGAACAGGCCAAGGCGCTGCGGCTGGAACTGGCGGCGGATTATCTGGTGATGGCGGCGTGGCTGGCCTTTCTGAAATCGCGGCTGCTGCTGCCGCCGGATCCGGCCGATGAAGGCCCCTCGGGCGAAGAGCTGGCCGCCCATCTGGCGTTTCAGCTTGAACGGCTTCAGGGGATGCGCGATGCCGCCGCCCGGCTGATGGCGCGCGATCAGAAAGGGCGCGATTTCTTCGTGCGTGGTATTCCCGAAGACATCTCGCGTATTCGGCACGTGACCTACACCGCGACATTGCTGGACCTGATGCAGGCCTATGCCCGCATCCGCACCCGTGACGAGTTTCGCCCCTTCGTGCTCGACCGCGACTCGGTCTTCACCATGGAAGAGGCGCTGGAGCGGATGCGCGGGCTGATCGGCTATGCGGGTGACTGGACCATGCTGATCAGCTATCTTCCCGAGGGTTGGGAACACGATCCGGTCAAGCGCCGCTCGGCCACGGCCGCCACCTTCGCGGCGTCGCTGGAGCTGGCCAAGCGCGGCGCGATCGAGATACGGCAAGACGCGGTTTTCACGCCGATCCAGATCCGTAAGAAGGCAGTGTAGATGGCTGATAAAAAGGAACAAAGCCTTTTCGAAGCGCCGCCCGAGGGCGAGCAGGAGCGGATGGTCGAGGCCATTCTTTTCGCGTCTGCCGAACCGATCAGCGTGGCCGATCTGAACGCCCGGATGCCGCATGGCTGCGATGCGGCGGCGGCGCTGGCGCTGCTGCGCAAACGCTATGAGGGGCGCGGCGTGCGCGTGGTGAAGGTGGGCGATGCGTGGGCCATCCGCACCGCACCCGATCTCGGCTTTCTGATGCAGAAGGAAACGGTCGAGACGCGCAAGCTCTCGCGCGCGGCGATCGAAACGCTGGCGATCATCGCCTATCACCAGCCCGTCACCCGCGCCGAGATCGAGGAAATCCGGGGCGTTTCAGTGTCGCGCGGCACGGTGGATCAATTGCTGGAGCTGGAATGGATCCGCTTTGGCCGCCGCCGGATGACACCGGGCCGGCCGGTGACTTATGTCGTCACCCAGAGCTTTCTTGACCATTTCGGGCTGGAAAGCGCGCGCGACCTGCCGGGCCTGAAAGAGCTGCGCGCCGCCGGCCTGCTGGAAAACCGCCCGCCACCGGGGGCCTTGCCAGAGCCGGGGGAAGAGGGCGAAGATGCGGACGCGGGGCAAAGCGATATGTTTGAGGACGAATCCTGAGGAGACGATCCGATGAATGCCAATCAGATGATGAACATGGTGATGCGCCTGTTCTTGCGGAAATTCATGAACAAGGGTGTGAATGCCGGTATTGATCTGGCCGCGCGCCGGGGCAAACCGGCGGCAGAGCTGAGCCCGCAAGACCGCCAGCGCGCGCGCCAGGCCAGGCAGACGGCGAAACGCGCCCGGCAGGCGGCAAAGATCACGCGCAAGATCGGGCGGTTCTGAGCATTTTTGCGCCCGTGCCTTCGCGGCTTCGGGCCATTCGCCGAAATTGTCGAAGCGGCATTTGAATCATTCTTGAAAGCAGCCCGCGCCGGGATTAATTTGATACCGAGGCCGATGCGCGGCCGCGTCAAAGCCGGTTCGGCGCGCATCGTTCTCTTGTCCAGAAAAAATTATCGCCCTGACGGGTTCGTCAGGCAACCCTGATTTTCCTGAGCAACGTTCCGGTTGGCATCTGGCCGTCGGGGGGCCTGCCGGAAAAATACATGTTTCCAGGATGCCGGCGGTACGATTCAACCATCACGCCATGACGGCTGCACTTTCGAAAGGAAAGCCAATGTCAAAAGGTAACCATCAGCGCGGCAACAAAGAGCACAAGAAACCCAAGCAGGAGAAGCCGAAGGTTTCCGCGATTGCCGATTCGAAAACGGGCGCCACGCCTATCACCGTCGGGGGCAAAAAGATCAAATGACCCCGTGGTCCGGTGGTCCGGCTTTGTGCCCCACCGGGCCGTTTCAGGCGGCCCTGAAGTGTTTCGACAGTTTCAGCCCCTGGCCCTGATAATTCGACGCGATCCCGGCGCCATAAAGCTGCACCGGCCGCTCGGCCATCCGTTCGTACACGAGCCGCCCCACGATCTGCCCGTGCTCCAGCACGAAGGGCGCTTCGTGGCAGCGCACCTCCAGCACTCCGCGCGCGCCCGCGCCGCCCGCTTCGGCATGGCCGAAGCCGGGATCGAAAAACCCCGCGTAATGCACCCGGAATTCACCCACCATCGCCAGATAGGGGGCCATTTCGGCGGCATAGTCGGGCGGGATATGCACCGCCTCGCGGCTGACCAGAATATAGAACGCGCCCGGGTCCAGGATGATGCGGCCTTCGGTGGTGCGGATCGGCTCCCAGAATTCGGCGGGATCGTAATGTCCGATCAGGTCGAGGTCGATCACCCCGGTATGCGGCTTGGCGCGATAGCCGACCAGATCACCCTCGGCCGGTTCCAGGTCGACCGAAAACCCCAACCCTTCGGAAATCACCGCCGGCCCGCCGGAGACAAGCCCGGTTTGGGCATGCAGCGCCTGCAGCTCTGCGTCGCTCAGCACCGCCTGCCCACGGCGGAACCTGATCTGGTTCAGCCGCATGCCCGGCCGCACCAGAACCGAGAAGGAGCGGGGGCAGATCTCGGCATAGAGCGGGCCGTGGTAGCCCTGCGGGATACGGTCGAATTCTTCGCCGCCATCGGTGATCGCACGGGTCAGCAGATCCAGCCGGCCGGTCGAGCTTTTGGCATTGGCGACCGCCTGAATATCGTCGGACAGATCCAGCCGTTCCATCAGCGGCACGACATAGACGCAGCCTTTTTCCAGAACCGCCCCATTGCTCAGATCGATCCGGTGCATCTCGAACTCGGCCAGCCGCTCGGCGACGCTGCGACCGGCGCCGGCCAGGAAAGAGGCGCGCACGCGGTAGGCCACGCGGCCCAGCCGCAGGTCGAGTGATGCGGGCTGCACCTGTTCGGGCAGGATCGCGGGATCGGCCGAAAGCGCGCCCGAGGCGATCATTTCAGTGATGGATTGCGCGGGAAGAACCCCGGTGCCGCTCATGCGCGTTCCCCTGACAAATCAAACCGCCCGGCACCGGTTCCGGCGCGGGCGGTTGTGATGTTGGTCGGGCTAGCAGGACTCGAACCTGCGACCTTCCGTCCCCCAGACGGACGCGCTACCAGGCTGCGCCATAGCCCGACGTGACGCGTTTCATAGCATGTCTGCGCGTGGGGGCAAGACGCAAAACGGCGAATTCCGATGGCTTTACTCACCGTCCGCCATACGCGTGCTGAGGGCGCCGAGCCGGGCCACCGCAGCCTTGACCGCAGCGCCGTGATCCGACCTCAGCCGGCGCAGGGCGGCGGCGTCTCGCAGCACGGATGTGAGGGGCAGGGTGGCCGAGGGGGTGATGGCCTCGTCGGCGGGGTCACCCTGCGGCAGATCCGTGCCAAGCGGCGCGGGCGGAGTCTCGTCTTCCGCCGCGGCCGGTGTCTTGTCGTCGGTCTCGGCCGGCGCGTCGGGCGCTGGGGCCGGCTCATCGTTCACGGGGAAGGGAAGCTCGGGCGCGTTGTCAGAGGTTTCGGCCTCTTTGGCGCGGCGCGCTTTGCGGGCGGCGCGGCCGGGGTTGACCCCGGGCGTTTCGGCGGCGTCGGGCGTGGCGTCCTCTGCCAGCGGCTCGCGGGGCGTTTCTTGCCGGGACAGCGGGATGATCATGGCGTTGGTCCGTTCCGGTTCGGTAACGTCGATCATCGGCGCTTCGGGCACGGCGGCGCTGGCCTCTATCACGTCATCATCCAGCGCCTGCGATAATGCGGCGACATGTTTAACGCCCTGTTCGCGCAGTATTTTCTGAACGCCCCGGATCGTCAGCCCATCTTCGTGCAGCAGCTTCTTGATGCCCCCCAGAAGCAGCATGTCGGAGGGCCGGTAATACCGCCGCCCGCCCGCCCGCTTGACGGGCTTCACCTGAGTGAACCGGCTTTCCCAGAAGCGCAGGACATGGGCAGGCGTATCGAGCCAGAGCGACACCTCGCTTATCGTGCGGAAGGCGTCGCGAGACTTTTCCATCACCGGGCTCCTAGCCCCGGTTTCCGGCGGCAACGCGATCTTTCATCAGATGCGAGGGGCGGAAGGTCAGAACCCGGCGGGGGTGAATCGGAACCTCTTCGCCCGTCTTGGGGTTGCGGCCGACGCGGGCGGCCTTTTCGCGTACGCTGAACGTGCCGAAAGACGAGATCTTGACCGACTCACCGGCAACCAGCGCGTCCGACATGTGCTGAAGCACGCTTTCCACAAGATTCGCCGATTCGTTGCGCGACAATCCGACCTCGCGAAATACGGCTTCGCTCAAATCCATCCGCGTCAATGTCTTGCCGGTCATTATGTGCCCCTTTTCTGTCCCGTACAAAGGATAGGGAGAAAAAATTTTCCGAGTCAATATCAATGGCTTGCCACGCAGAGTTTGCGCGGGTCTTTACCAACGGATAACGACCGCCCCCCAGGCCAGGCCGCCGCCGATCGCCTCTGTCACCACAAGATCGCCCGGTTTGATCCGGCCTTCGGCCTTTCCGACCGAAAGCGCCAGGGGAATCGAGGCGGCAGAGGTGTTGCCATGGTCCTGCACGGTAACGATGACGCGCTCCATCGGCACCTGCATGCGCTGCGCGGTGGCCTTGATGATGCGCAGGTTGGCCTGATGCGGCACGATCCAGTCCACATCGGCGCCCGAAAGCCCGGCCTTGTCCAGCGCCTTGTGCGCGGTGTCGGCGAGTTTCTCCACCGCGTGGCGGAACACTTCCTTGCCCTGCATCCGCAGGTGGCCGGTGGTCTGGGTCGAGACGCCGCCATCGACATAGAGAAGATCACGAAAACGCCCGTCGGAATTCAGGTCGGTGGCCAGAATGCCCCGGTCATCGGAGGTGCCGGCGCCTTCGGCAGCCTCGAGGATCAGCGCGCCGGCGCCGTCGCCGAACAGTACGCAGGTGCCGCGATCGGTCCAGTCCATGATGCGGCTGAAGGTCTCGGCGCCGATCACCATCACCCGGCGGGCCTGGCCAGAGATGATCATCGCATTGGCATTGCTGAGCGCGAAGATGAAGCCCGCGCAAACCGCCTGAACGTCGAAGGCGAAGCCGCGCGTCATTCCGATCTGGTCCTGCACCATGGTGGCGGCGGAGGGAAAGGTCAGATCGGCGGTCGAGGTGGCAACGATGATCGCGTCCACGTCATCCGGCGCCAGCCCGGCGTCTTTCAGCGCGGCCTGAGCAGCCTTGGCCGCAAGCTGAGAGGTGGTTTCACCCTCGGCCGCGAAATGGCGCCGTTCGATCCCCGAGCGGCTGCGGATCCATTCATCGGACGTGTCCAGAGTGTCTTCAAACGCGCTGTTCGGCACGATCCGTTCCGGAAGATAGTGCCCGACGCCCGCAACCACGGC
The DNA here is from genome assembly GCF_014196965.1 of Actibacterium naphthalenivorans. GTDB lineage: Bacteria > Pseudomonadota > Alphaproteobacteria > Rhodobacterales > Rhodobacteraceae > Actibacterium_A > Actibacterium_A naphthalenivorans. The sequence continues at coordinate 81,641 of NZ_JACIEQ010000002.1, forward strand.
CCGAATTGTCATTTTATATTACCGCTCTTGGCCTCGATCTTCCGGCCATCTTGAAGGGGGGAGGTCGCCGATGCAACCCGTGCCGCCAGCCTTTCGGAAAAACCTGACTGAGACAGTTGGAAGGCCAGTTTCACGGCTGCGGAAATGCCTGTCGCATCGGCCGATCCGTGGGATTTGACCACGGTTCCGTTCAGCCCCAGAAACACCCCGCCATTGACCTGGCGCGGGTCGATCCGCTTGGACAGGCGGCGCATCGAGGTATAGGCCAGCATCGCCGCGACGCGCGACAGCGGCGAGAATTTGAAGGCTTCCTTCAGCAGCTCGCTGATCAGCTTGGCGATGCCCTCGGCCGTTTTCAGGGCGACGTTGCCGGTAAAGCCATCGCTCACGATGACATCCACCTTGTCGGACGGTATGTCACCGCCTTCGACGAAGCCCACGAACTCGAAATCATTGGCAGGGGCGGCAACCGCGATCAGATCATGCGCGGCTTTCAGTTCGGCCCGGCCCTTGTGCTCTTCGGTGCCGACATTCAGCAGGCCGATGCGCGGGCGGGGCAGGTCCAGCCCGTTGCGGGCGTAGGAGGCGCCCATCAGGGCGAATTGCAGCAGGTCATGCTCATCGGCGCGGATGTCGGCGCCGACGTCCAGCATCACGTTGAACCCGCCGGGGTTGCGCGACGGCCAGAGGCAGGCGATGGCCGGCCGGTTGATGCCCGGCAGCTTGCGCAGGCGCACCATCGACAGCGCCATCAGCGCACCGGTATTTCCGCAGGAGACACAGACGGTGGCCTCGCCGTTGCGTACGCTTTCGATGGCCGACCACATGGAGGTGCCCTTGCCGTGCCGCATGACATGCGAAGGCTTTGCGTCCATCGTCACCACGCCTTCGGCATGGCGCAGCTCGCACCTGTCGGTCAGGATCTTGCGCTTGGCCACGAGCCGTTCCAGCACGTCTTGCGGCCCGTGCAGGATGAAGCGGATATCAGGGTTCTTGGCGGCCGAACGGGCTATGCCGGCGACAACCGCCGCCGGCCCCCGGTCACCCCCCATCGCGTCCACCGATATCACGGTGCGTGGGGGGGTCGGTATTGCCAGGTCTGTTTTTGAAGCCATGATAAGGCGCGCAGCCCCTTCCGGGACCGATTACGCCGCGTCTTCGTCCAGATCGATGGTATCCGCCTGGGCGACGACCTCACGGTCGGCATAGTGGCCGCAGGCGACGCAGACGTGATGCGGGCGCTTCAGCTCGCCGCAGTTGGAGCATTCGGCGGGGTTGCCGGGAACCAGCGCATCGTGCGAGCGACGGTTGCCACGGCGCGACCGCGTGATCTTATTCTGAGGGACAGCCATGTCTCAACCTCGGTGTTTGCGGGGCATGCGCCCATGAATTTCAAGGGAATGAGCGACCTTTGCACCAGCCTGGCGCGCCGTCCTACCCAACCTGTAAACGAGGCCGGGAACATACTCGGATTCGATCCCGGCGCAAGCCTTTTCTGTGGCTTTCTTACTCTTCTTCCAGACGTTTTTTCAAGTCCGCCAATCCGGAAAAAGGTTTCAGCGCCTCATCGCGCAACGGCGCCTTGCCGGGTTCGGTGAAAACGGCCTCGCCGAGTTCGGCATCCGCGGCGCGCGGAAACAGCGGCAGCGCCAGTGCCAGCGCCTCTTCCATCACCTGGGCCAGATCCAGCGTTTCGGGCAGTTTCTCGATGCTGTCATCCTCGGGCATCTCGGCCTCGTCGGCGGCAGGCAACTCGGGCATCCGCGCCAGATAGGTGCGGTGGACCGGCTCGTCGATGCGGGTTGTCACGGGTGCCAGGGTCACGACGCAGGGCTGCACCACGGTGGCGCCCAGCCGCGCCTCCAGCCGCCAGTCCGAGCGGCCCTGGGGCACGAGCGTGCCGGTGAAGCTGAGCTTTCGCAGCGCGAGCAGGTCCTGCCGGGCCGCGATCTCGGTCAGCGCGTCGGCCCCGGGGCGCAGCGCGAAGGTGTGGGGCTTTCCGGCAGCCAGGGCCGCGAGCCTGATGAGGGTTTGCGAGCGGTCGTCCATTGCACGCTCCATTCTTGAACAGATGCCAATCCTTCTGTAAGCGGATACGAAGCGCAACGCGGCGTGGCAAGAGGTAGGCATGCGAAAGACCGGGGGGATCATGAAACTTGCGATCGTTGCAGGGCTGGCACTGGGCCTTTCCGCCTGTACGCCGATCTACCGCAACCATGGCTATGCGCCGTCCGAGACGGAACTGGGCGAGGTCGTCGTGGGAATCGACACGCGCGATACCGTGCAGGATGTGATCGGGCCGCCCTCGGCCTCGGGCGTGATCCGCGAAGACGCGTGGTATTACGTCGCAAGCCGGTGGCAGACGCGGGGCATGTACGCGCCCGAGGTTCTGAACCGAGAGCTTGTGGCGATCTCGTTCGATGACGCGGGAACCGTGCGCAACATCGAGCGCTACGGCCTGGAGCATGGCCGCGTGGTTGCCCTGAACCGCCGCGTGACCGATGACAACATCAAGGGTGTCTCGTTCATCGGGCAGCTTCTGGGCAACATCGGTAACGTCACGGCGGATCAGTTGCTCGGCCAGGGCCCCAACGGCAACTAATCCTGCGGCTGAAACTCCAGCGCCACACCGTTGATGCAATAGCGCAGGCCGGTGGGCGCGGGACCGTCGGGAAACACGTGGCCCAGATGCGCATCGCAGCGCGCGCAATGCACCTCGATCCGGCGCATGAACCAGCTGTTATCCTGCTTTTCGCCGACCGGCGCCCCCTCGGCCGGGGCATAGAAGCTGGGCCAGCCGGTGCCGCTGTCGAATTTCGTCGCCTGATCGAACAGCGGCGCGCCGCAGCACACACAGCGGTACAGGCCAGGGGCCTTGGGGAAATCGTCATGGGTAAAGGCGCGTTCGGTGCCGTGTTTGCGCGTGACCTTATAGGCCAGCGGTGACAGTTGCGCGCGCCACTCATCGTCGGGTTTTTCGATCTTGTCACTCATCCGGAGGTCTCCTTTGTCAAGCAAGTGTCACATCTTGTGTGATACAGCGCTGCAAACCATATCTAGGCTTGCCGGCACATGCTTGCCAGTGGATTGAGGAGCTCAAGCGCGATGTTGTCACTTCGCAAGGGACGTTATGTTGCCCGGCTTGCCAGCGGACCGGCCGATATCCACGCCGCGCAGGCGTTGCGAACGCTGACCTTTCGCGGCGCGGGCGGGGTGCCGGATGTCGATGCTTTCGACGATCTGTGCCAGCACGTGCTCGTGGAAGAGGCCAAAAGCGGCACGCTGGTGTGCTGTTTCCGCCTGCTGCCGCTGCGCGGCGGCGCCGAGATCGGGCAAAGCTATTCGGCGCAGTATTACGAGCTTTCCGGCCTGGAGGACTTCACGGGCCCGATGGTGGAAATGGGCCGGTTCTGCATCCACCCCGATTGGAAAGACGCCGACATCCTGCGCGTCGCCTGGGGCGCGATGACCCGATTCGTGGATGACGAGAATGTGGAACTTCTGTTCGGCTGTTCGTCTTTCCGGGGCACCGAGGCCGAGGATTACATGGATGCTTTCGCCCTGCTGAAGGATCGGCATCTGGCGCCCAAGCGGTTTTTGCCGCGGATCAAGGCGCCGAACGTCTTCCGCTTCGCCCAGAAGCTGCGGCGCAAGAAGCCGGATGCCAAACGCGCGCAGCTGGGGATGCCGCCATTGCTGCGGACCTATCTGCTGATGGGTGGCTGGGTGTCGGATCACGCCGTGGTCGACCGGGATCTGAACACGCTGCATGTGTTCACCGGGCTGGAGATCAAGGCGATCCCGCCCGCCCGCAAGCGCCTGTTGCGCGGCGTGGCGGGGTAGGCGGGGGTACATCGAAACCTTGCGGCCCGAAAAACCTTCGCAATAATTTTCCGCCCTTCGCGCACCCCGTTGACGGCGGCACCCGCGGGATATAGCTCGCCCCTATGGCACGTGCTCCTCTTCTTCAGCTTTCGAATATTTCGCTGACCTTCGGCGGCGACCCGGTGTTTTCCGGGCTCGACCTTGTGGTGCAGCCCGGCGACCGTGTGGCGCTGGTCGGGCGCAACGGCTCGGGCAAGTCCACCCTGATGAAGGTGATGGCCGGCCTTGTCGAGCCCGACAGCGGCATGCGCGTCGTTTCTCCGGGCGTGTCGGTGGGCTATATGGAGCAGGAGCCCGATCTTTCGGGCTTTGCCACGCTGGGCGATTTCGCCGCCTCCGCGCTTGATGTGGGCGAGGAATACCGGGTGGCGATGGTGGCAGACGGGCTGAAATTCGATCCCGAGCGCCCGGTCGAAACCGCCTCGGGCGGAGAGCGGCGCCGGGCGGCGCTGGCCAAGCTTCTGGCCGAGGCGCCGGAACTGATGCTGTTGGACGAGCCCACCAACCACCTGGATATCGAGGCCATCGCCTGGCTGGAGCGCGAGCTGTCGGAGACGCGCACGGCCTTCGTTCTGATCAGCCACGACCGCGCCTTCCTGCGCGCGCTGACCCGCGCGACCCTGTGGATCGACCGGGGCGCGGTACGGCGGCAGGAAAAGGGCTTTGACGCGTTCGAGGCCTGGCGCGACAAGATCTGGGAAGAAGAGGACGAGGCGCGCCACAAGCTCGACCGCAAGATCAAGGCCGAGGCCCGCTGGGCGGTCGAAGGCATCAGCGCGCGGCGCAAGCGCAACCAGGGCCGGGTGCGGGCGCTGGGGGATCTGCGCGCCGAGCGCGCGTCGATGATCCGCCGTCAGGGCACCGCCGACATGGCGCTGGAGGCGGGCCAGAAATCGGGCAAGCGGGTGATCGAGGCGCGGGGCATTTCCAAGGCGTTCGGCGACAGGGTGATCCTGCGTGATTTCTCGCTTCGGGTGCTGCGCGGCGACAGGGTGGCCTTCGTCGGCCCCAATGGCGCGGGCAAGACCACGCTGCTGAAAATGCTGACGGGCGAGATCGCGCCGGACACCGGCGAGGTGGTGCTGGGCACCAATCTGCAGATGGCGGTGTTCGATCAGAACCGGGCCCGGCTTGACCCCAAGCTCAGCCTTTGGGAAAGCCTGACCGGCGACCCGGGGATGCGCGTTTCGGGCAAGGCCGATCAGGTGCTGGTGCGCGGGCAGCCGCGCCATGTGGTCGGCTATCTGAAGGATTTCCTGTTTGACGAACGTCAGGCGCGGGCGCCCGTGTCCAGCCTGTCGGGGGGCGAAAAGGCGCGGCTGTTGCTGGCCAAGATCATGGCACAGGAAAGCAACCTTCTGGTGCTCGACGAACCGACCAACGATCTGGATGTGGAAACGCTCGATCTGTTGCAGGAGCTTCTGGACGATTACGACGGCACCGTGCTTCTGGTCAGCCACGACCGGGATTTCCTCGACCGTGTGGCCGGCACCACCATCGCCATGGAGGGTGACGGCTATGCCACCGTCTATGCCGGCGGCTGGAGCGACTATCGCGCGCAGCGCCAGGATCGCGCGGCACCGGAGCCTGCCGCGAAAAAGGACGGCGCCACGCCGAAGGCCCAGCCGGGCGTGAAACCGGGGGCAGAGGGGCTGTCTTTCACGGAAAAACACCGGCTTGAGCAGTTGCCCGACGTGATCGCGCGGCTGGAGGCCGAGATCGCCAAGCTCGAGGTGTTTCTTTCGGCACCCGATCTCTTCACCGCCGAGCCGGTGAAGTTCCGCAAGGCGACGGAGGCGCTGGTCGAACGTCAGGCCGTCCTTGCCGCCGCGGAAGAGGAATGGCTGTCGCTCGAGGAACGGGCCGCGGGGTGAGCGCTATGCGGCCGAAGGGTGCAGGGCGGGGCGATAGCCGGCCGCCAGCACGGCCACGGCGGGGCGCGGCGTCAGGACGGTGACATTGCCCCCGGCCGGGCGCGGCAGGGGGGATGCATAGCCCTCGGGCCGGTAGGGCCACAGGAATGCGCCCAGAACCAGGCAGATCTTCCCGCCGGGCAGTGCCACGAAGGCGCCATCGGGCAGGGCGGCGATATCGGCCATATGGGTGATCTGGCGCCGGTCGCGGGTCACGCGGGCCCGGTGCAGCGCGGCATCCATCGCGGGCGCGCGCGCCGCGCGGCCCTGCGCAAGCGCCCATGCGGCCCCGAACCGGTTGAAATCGGCCCGCCGGCATTCGGCACAGGGGCGATGCCCGGCGGCCAGCGCCACGGCCTCGTCCAGAAAGAACAGCTCTGTGTAGCTATGCGGCGTCATCAGCCCGCGCCTGCGGCCCTTGAACGCCAGCGCGCAGGTGATCCATGCCTTGTGCCGCCAGCGCGCCGCGCCAAGGCGCTGTTGCTCGTCATGCAGGATGCCGCGGTTGCCCATGAACAGGCCGCGCGCCGGGGTCGCGATGATCTGCCCCGTCGGCTGAACGCGATTTTGCAGCGGCATCGCCTACCACCGGCCGCTGGCACCGCCACCCGAAGAGCCGCCGCCGCCGAAGTTGCCGCCGGAGCCGGTGTTCCGCCGGCGGGGGGCGATGGTGAAGTTCTCGCTGTCGCGATAGTCGCAATAGCGGCACTCGGTGATGCGGTGGCCCAGGCCGGAGGCCGAAAGTGCCGCGTCGCGCTCGGTCTCGCTGTGCCGGCGCAGGCCGAAGCGGCCGCAGTTCGGGCAACGGCGCAGCCCCTGCGACAGGTCGCCAAGCCGGCGGCGAAACACCAGCAGGAGCATGGCCCCGATGATGACCAGGGGCACCAGAACCGGTTTCAGCTCGCCCGGCCGTTCCGACAGGCCGGGCGCCTCGGGCGGCAGCGCTTGCGCATGCGGATAGGCGATGCGGGCCAGCGTGGCGGCGGTTCCGGCCTCGATCCCCTGTTCATGGCGCCCCTCACGGAAGGCGGGCAGGAATTCGGTGTCGATGATCTGTTGTGCGATCCAGTCGAAATCGCGCCCATAGCCGGAACCAAGCTCGATCCGCATTTCGCGGTCCTCGCGGAGCACGAGGATCAATATGCCGTCATGCCGCGTGGCATCACCGATGCCCCAGGTGTTGAAGAGGCCGGTGGCGAAACGTTCGAGCGTGGCGGAATAGTCATAGTCGCTGCGGGTGGCGAGGGTGAGCAGGGTGGCCTCGATCCCGGTTTCGCCCCTGAGGCGCCGCAGCGCGTCCTGCACCCGGTCTTCGGCCTCGGGGCCAAGCAGATCGGCATGGTCATTGACGTAGAGCGAGGCAGGGGCGGGATAGGGTTCGGCGGCGGCTGGCGGTGCGACGGCCAGCAGGAAAAGCGCACAGAGCGCGAGAATCAGCCGCAGCATGGGGGTGTCCTGTTCGTTCGCGCCTCTGGTCGCCGCCGATAATGGCGGGCATGGCGGGCGCGGTCAAATTTCCGTGGCGTTCTGGCGCCGGGTTCCGTCAACTTGCCGTGATCGGAGGTCGGTCCGGCAAACTCCCGCCGATGACGAGGTGGGAATTTTTCCTTTTTAGGCAGCTATTTGCGCACCTCCGCGTCAACTGGTCGTGAGGCCCTTGTCGCGGAGCGTCGGCGCGCCAATCTCTGCACCAGCACCGGGCGAACCGCCCGGATGTATCGAGCAATAACGGCATCATGCCGAAGAAGGAGACGAACATGAAAACCGCAACTTCCCTTGCAGCACTGGCCCTCGTGGCTGCGGGCCCCGCGCTGGCGGGCAACCTTGAGCCGACGCCGGTCGAGCCGGTCGTGGCGACGCCGGTTCCGGTCGTGGCCGTGGGCCGTGACTGGACCGGAGGCTATGCCGGTCTGCAGCTTGGCTATGGCAATCTCGATGCCGGCGGCGCCCTGGGCGAGGATGGCGACGGCGCGATCGGCGGTGTCCATGCCGGGTATGACTATGACTTCGGCAGATATGTTCTGGGTGTCGGGGTTGACTATGAGGCGACCGACATCTCGCTCGGCGGTGGCGCCGGGGATATGGACAGTCTGGCGCGGCTGAAACTGCGTGGCGGTATCGATCTGGGCCAGACGCTGGTCTACGGCACCGGCGGCGCGGCCTATGCCGATGCGATCGGCAATGAGGATACCGGCTATTTCGTCGGTATCGGCGCCGAACGGATGATCCGCGAGAACGTGTCGCTGGGTGGTGAGGTTCTGTACCACGATTTCGACGATTTCGACGATACCGATGTGGATCTTGAAGCCACGACCGTGGCGGCACGCCTGTCGTTCAAGTTCTGACGCACACGCCGGGCCGGGGCCGATGCCCCGGCCCGGCGTTTCCTGCGCCAGGGCCGGAAGGCTAGTTGTTCAGCGCGGCCTGCACCTTTTGGGGCAGGCTGTCGCGGACGGTCTGATAGCTTTCCATCAGCCGCTCTTTCATCTCGGCCTCGTCGGTGCCTTCCACGGCGAGCGCGATCCAGCCGCCACGGGGCAGGTAGGGCGCGGTGCCGGCCCGGCCGACGGAGATCAGCATCTCCGCCACCTGATCGTCGGCGCATTTGAGCGAGACCCGGCCGCTGCCCTGGGCGCTCATGGCGAAAATCTTGCCGCCCACCTTCCAGACATCGGTTCCCGGCCCGAAGGGCTGTTCATAACAGGCACCGGGGAGGGATTCGCAGAAGTTCTTTATGCTGGCATTTTCCATGGCCGAACGCTGCCCAAAGCGCCGAGTCGAAACAAGAGGCTTGGCATGCGCAATGGCGGCTGTTACAGAAACTTCATGACCAACGGCACGACCATCATCATCTGCTGCATTATTACCTGCTGACATCGTCAGGCGGGCCGGTCTTCCAGTTTCCAATACTAACTGAAGTTGCTAAAGCCCGCCGCGGGACCGCGCGCGAAGGATTTACGCATGACCGAAATCAGGCTGCACAACACCAAGACCCGCCGCAAGGAGGTTTTCACGCCCATCGACCCGCGCGATGTGCGGATGTATGTCTGCGGCCCCACCGTCTATGACCGGGCGCATCTGGGCAACGCGCGCCCGGTGCTGGTGTTCGACGTGCTCTACCGCCTGCTGCGCCATGCCTACGGACCCGAGCACGTGACCTATGTGCGCAACTTCACCGATGTGGATGACAAGATCATAAGGCGCGCCGAGGAAACCGGCCGCGAGATCGGCGCGATCACCGAAGAGACGATCCGCTGGTACCACGAAGACATGGAGGCGCTCGGCACGCTGCGCCCCGACCATGAGCCGCGCGCGACGGAGTATATCCCGCAGATGGTGGCGATGATCGGCGATCTGATCTCGAAGGGCCATGCCTATGTGGCCGAGGGCCATGTGCTGTTCGCGGTGGAAAGCTACGCCGGTTACGGCGCGCTGTCGGGCCGCACGGTGGATGACATGATCGCCGGCGCCCGGGTCGAGGTCGCGCCCTACAAGCGCAACCCGATGGATTTCGTTCTGTGGAAACCCTCATCGCCGGACCAGCCGGGCTGGGACAGCCCCTGGGGCCGGGGGCGGCCGGGCTGGCATATCGAATGCTCGGCCATGAGCTATGAGCTGTTGGGCGAAAGCTTCGACATTCATGGCGGTGGCAATGACCTGATGTTCCCGCATCACGAGAACGAGATCGCGCAAAGCTGCTGCGCCCACCCCGAGGGCGACTTCGCGCGGGTCTGGCTGCATAACGAGATGCTGCAGGTGGAGGGCAAGAAGATGTCCAAGAGTCTGGGCAATTTCTTTACCGTGCGCGATCTGCTGGATCAGGGCGTTCCGGGCGAGGTGATCCGGTTCGTGATGCTGAGCACGCATTATCGCAAGCCAATGGACTGGACGGCGGAGAAGGCGAAGGATGCCGAGAGAAACCTGAGAAAGTGGGTCGGTATCGTTCATCTGAAAGAAACGAGCGGGCCGCCGGACCCTCGCCTTGTCGAGGAACTCTCCAATGATCTGAACACTGCCGGAGCGATCGCCGTCCTGCACAAGCTGGCATCGGAGCAGGATTGCGCCGGCTTGAAGAATTCTCTGGAATTCCTGGGGTTGCCGACCCGTTCAGAAGGCCGTTGGGCGCTTACCTCCCAGCGTGTCCCGCGTGAGGTGGGCGATCAGGTGCGTGGTTTGATCGAGGAATGGCGACAAGCCCGCTCCGAGAAAAACTATCAACGAGCAGATAAAATCAGAGATGGGCTAGGCGCGGCTGGAATTTCGGTCGACTACTCAACAAACGGGGAAAACTGGGGGCTCACCGAGTATTTCGACCCCGCCAAGCTGGAGGCCATCCAATGACCGTTCGCAAGCAGAAGAATTTTCACGAAAATTCTTCGGGCCCGAAAAATCTTCGTGAAGATTTTTCTCAGGAGGCAACCGATGTCTAAAGAACGCCTTTACCTTTATGACACCACCCTGCGCGACGGGCAGCAGACCCAGGGCGTGCAGTTCTCGACCGCTGAAAAGCAGCAGATCGCGCAGACGCTCGACAGGCTCGGCCTCGACTATATCGAAGGCGGCTGGCCCGGCGCGAACCCCACCGACAGCGCGTTTTTCGACGCGGCCCCCGACACGCGCGCCACGATGACCGCCTTCGGAATGACCAAGCGCGCCGGGCGTAGCGCCGAAAACGACGATGTGCTGGCGGCGGTGATGAACGCGGGCACGCCCGCCGTCTGCCTCGTGGGCAAGACCCATGATTTCCACGTCACCACCGCGCTGAACATCACGCTGGAGGAAAACCTCGAAAACATCGCGCGTTCGGTCGAGCATCTGGTGGCGCAAGGGCGCGAGGCGTTGTTCGACGCCGAGCATTTCTTCGATGGCTACAAGGCCAATCCCGGCTATGCGCTGGAGTGCCTGAAGGCCGCGCATGATGCCGGGGCGCGGTGGATCGTGCTGTGCGACACCAACGGCGGCACCCTGCCCGAAGAGGTCGGGCGGATCACGGCGGCGGTGATCGACGCGGGCATCCCCGGCGATCATCTGGGCATCCACACCCATAACGACACCGGCAACGCCGTGGCCAGCTCGCTGGCCGCGATTGACGCGGGCGCGCGGCAGGTGCAGGGCACCCTGAACGGGCTGGGAGAGCGCTGCGGCAACGCCAACCTGTGCACCCTGATCCCGACGCTGCTGTTGAAGGAGCCTTATGCCGGGGCCTATGAAACCGGCATCAGCATGGAGGCGCTGGCCGATCTGACGCGTGCCTCGCGCCTGCTCGATGACATTCTGAACCGCGTTCCGGTGAAAAGCGCGCCCTATGTCGGCGCCTCGGCCTTTGCGCACAAGGCGGGGCTGCATGCCAGCGCGATCCTGAAAGACCCTGCGACCTATGAGCATATCGACCCGGCTCTGGTCGGCAATACGCGCATCATCCCGATGTCGAATCAGGCCGGGCAATCGAACCTGCGCCGCCGTCTGGCCGAAGCGGGGCTCGAGGTGGAAAAGGGCGATTCCGCGCTGGCCCGGATCCTCGACGAGATCAAGGCGCGCGAGGCGCAGGGCTATTCCTATGACACGGCGCAGGCCAGTTTTGAGCTTGTGGCGCGCAAGGTGCTGGGCCAGCTGCCGCATTTCTTCGAGGTCAAGCGCTACAAGGTCACGGTGGAGCGGCGCAAGAACCGGCGTGACCGGATGGTCAGCCTGTCCGAGGCGGTCGTGGTGGTGAAGATCGGCGACCAAAAGATGCTGTCGGTTTCCGAAAGCCACGACGAGGCGGGCAATGATCAGGGCCCGGTCAATGCCCTGTCCAAGGCGCTGGCCAAGGATCTGGGCCCCTATCAGAAACACATCGACGATATCCGGCTGGTCGATTTCAAGGTGCGCATCACCCAGGGCGGCACCGAGGCCGTGACCCGCGTGATCATCGACAGCGAAGACAGCGAGGGCCATCGCTGGTCCACCGTCGGGGTGTCGCCCAACATTGTCGATGCCAGTTTCGAGGCGCTGCTCGATGCGATCAACTGGAAACTGATCCGCGACGGGGCGACGGCATGACCGGAATGGAGGCGTTCTTCGAGGTTCACAAGGATCTGCCCCGAGAAGGCCCGGGAGAGCCGGCCGATGTGGATTGGGCGCTGTGTCTGGCCGACCTGCCGCCCGACGCCGCGATCTGTGATGCCGGCTGCGGCCCGGGGGGCGACATTGAAGCACTTCTGGCGCATGTGCCCCGGGGGCGGGTGCTGGCGATGGACGCCCATGCGCCTTTCGCGCAGGCGGCATCGGCACGCTTCGCCGAAGAGCCGAGGGTGACAGCACGGCCAGGTGACATGGCGGCGCTGGCGGCGCAGCCCGAGGCGCCGTTCGATCTGATCTGGTGCGCGGGGGCGCTCTATTTCCTGGGGGTGGAAAACGGGTTGGCGACGTTCCGCAAGGCGCTGAAGCCGGGCGGGGTGGTGGCCTTTTCGGAGCCTGTCTTTCTCACCGAGACCCCGTCGGATGATGCGCGTGCCTTCTGGGATGGCTATGCGACGCCGACGCAGGCGGAGCTGCGGGCGCAGATCGGGCGCGCGGGCTATGAGGTGCTCGGCACTCGCCGCGTGTCGGATGCGGCGTGGGAGAGATATTACGGCCCGATGGAAGCGCGGATCGAGGCGCTGCGCGCCGGGGCGGATGCAGAGCTGACCAGGGCGCTCGATGAGAGTGCGGCGGAGGCTGCGGCCTGGCGGCGGGTTCGGGCCGAGACCGGCTATCTGCTGGTTCTGGCGCGCCCGGCATGAGCGTTCAGGCCTGCGCCGAACTGGTGCGCCGGGGTGACCCGGACAGGTTTCTGTCGGCGATGGCCGCGCCCGCCGCGGCGCGGGAAAAGCTGTTTCCGCTTTATGCCTTCAACCTGGAGGTTGCGCGCGCGCCATGGGTGGCCTCCGAGCCGATGATCGCCGAGATGCGCCTGCAATGGTGGCGCGATGCGCTGGAGGAGATCGGGCAGGGCGGCACGGTGCGGCGGCACGAGGTGGTGACGCCGCTGTCGGCGGTGCTGACGCCGCCGGATGCCGCGCGGCTGGACCGGCTGGTGCAGGCCCGGCGCTGGGACGTGTACCGCGATGCCTTTGAGGACGCGGCGCATTTCGACGAGTATATCGACGCCACGGCGGGCCACCTGATGTGGACTGCCGCCCGCGCGCTGGGGGCGGCCACGGGCGAGGCGGCCGTGCGCGATTTCGCCTATGCCGCAGGGGTGGCCAACTGGCTGATCGCGATCCCCGAACTGGAGGCGCGCGGGCGTTTTCCGCTGGTCGACGGCAGGCCGGACTCTGTTGCGGCTTTGGCTGATAGCGCACTGAGGAGGCTGAAGAAATCCCGCGCCTCCCGGCGCGATGTGCCAAAGGCGGCGCGGGCAGCGCTTTTGGCCGGCTGGCGGGCGGAACCGGTTCTGAAACTGGCCCGGGCGGAACCGGCGGCGGTGGCCGAAGGGCGGCTTGGCGGTTCGGAATTCGCCCGGCGCGCCGGGTTGCTCCGGTCCAGCCTCAGCGGGCGCTGGTAGCGCGGATCACAGCGCCCGGTACATCACCAGCGCATCGACATAACCCCGATCGGGGTGCAGGAACGCGCCGGGCAGGCGGCCGACCTCTGCGAACCCGTTCGCCTGCCACAGCGCGATCGCGCGGGTATTGGTGGCAATCACGAAATTGAATTGCATGGCGCGGAACCCGGCCGCGCGCGCGGTTTCGAGCGCGTGGCCCAGCATGGCCCGCGCAACGCCCTTGCCCGAGGCGTGGCCTGCGGTGACGAAGCCGCAGTTGCACACATGCGCGCCGCCGCCCCGCTGGTTGGCGCACAGGTAATAGCTGCCCAGCGGCTGGTCGTCTTGTTCGGCCAGAAACACCCGGTGGCCGTTGCCGAGCCAGTATTCCAAGGCCGCCGCGCGCGGGATGTCGCGGGGCAGCGCATAGGTTGTTCCGTCGCGGAAAACGGGTTTCAGCATCGTCCAGATCGGATCGGCGTCGGCCGTGGTGGCAGCGCGGATCAGGGGACTTGCCGCGCCCTCAGGCATCTTCTTTGGGGCGCATGGTCAGCCAGATCAGCGCGCCGCCCGCGAGGGCCAGGAACGGCACCATGGCGATATTCACCGCCGTCCAGCCCTGCTGCACCGACCCGCCCGAACAGTTCATCAGCCCGCCAGACGCCAGCGAGGCGAAGGTCACGCCGCCGAACACGATCAGGTCGTTCATGCCCTGCACGCGGCCGCGCTCTTCGGGCGCATGGGCCCCGGCCAGCATCGAGGTGGCGCCGATGAAGCCGAAGTTCCAGCCCACGCCCAGAAGGATCAGCGCGACGAAGAAATGCTCCAGATCCACGCCCATCAGGGCGACGCCGCCCGCGCCGGCCAGAATGACCAGCCCCAGCGCCACGATTTTTTCCACGCCGTAGCGCGCGATCAGGTGACCGGTGAAGAAGGAGGGTACGAACATGGCCAGCACATGGGCCGTGACCACATTGGCGGCGTCCGAAGTCTCGAACCCGCAGCCGACCACCGCCAGCGGCGTCGAGGTCATCACCAGATTCATCAGCGCGTAGGAAACCAGCGCGCAGATGATGGCGACGGCGACGCGCGGGGTGCGCAAAAGCTCTGCCCGCGAGCGGCCGCGGGGCGCGTCATGGGCCGGGACGGGGGGCCTGGGGATGTCGATGAAGAAAAACAGCAGCGCGCCCAGCAGGTTGATGCCGATCACCGCCAGATAGGTGCCCATGAAGGGCACCACCATCGACTGGGCGGTCACCTTGACCAGTTGCGGGCCGATGATGGCCGAGGCGAGGCCGCCGGCCATGACATAGGAAATCGCCTTGGGACGGAAATCATCGGAAGCCGTATCGGCCGCGGCGAAGCGGTAAAAGCCCTGCGCGGACATGTAGATGCCGGTGAGGAAAGAGCCGAGCAGGAACAGCGGAAAAGAGGCCTGCATCAGCCCGTAGGCCCCGATCGCCGCCCCGCTGGCCCCGCCGGCCGCGCCGATGAAGAAGCCCGCGCGCCGCCCAAAACGCTGCATGATCGCCGACAGCGGCGTGGCGCTGAGCATCGAGCCCAGCACGATCATCGAGATCGGAAGCGTGGCGAAACAGGCGTTGGCGGCCAGAGATTGCCCGGCCAGCCCGCCGATGGTGAAGATCATCGGCATCTGCGCGCCGAGGAAAGCCTGCGCGAGCACGAGCACGAAGACATTGCGCCGGGTGCGGTCGTCGGACAGGGCGGGGGGCGAGGTGATTTCCGTCATGCCAGAGGAAGTAGCGCTGCGGCGTGGCCTTGGAAAGCCGGATAAGCTTGCGCAGATGCGAAAAGTGGAATGTCGTATCGGGTGTGTGCAATAGGAAATGCGGCGCGCGTGGCTGTCGGTGCGTGACTTTCTTGCCTCCGGCGGGGATATTTCGGGAAAGATGAAGCGAAAGGATGCGCCATTGGTGGGACGGATCATCCAAACCCCTGATTGCGTGGCCGAAGGCGCCGCCTATCTGGCGCGAATCGAGCCGCGTTTTGCCGATGCGCTGGCGCAGACCGGGCCATTGCCGCTGCGGCGGCGGCGTGACGGGTTCGAGGCGCTGCTGGACGCGATCGTGAGCCAGCAGGTTTCGGTGGCCGCGGCCGCTGCGATCTGGGGCCGGATGAAGGCGGCGAAGCTGACCGGGCCGCGCAAGGTGATCCGGGCCAGCGACGAAGAGTTGCGGGCCTGCGGTTTGTCGCGGCAGAAGATCCGCTATGCCAGGGCGCTGGCGGCGGCGCGGATCGATTTTCGCGCGTTGCGCGACGTGCCGACGCCGGAGGTGATTGCCACGCTTGTCGAGGTGCCGGGCATCGGCCGGTGGACGGCGGAGATCTACGCGATGTTTTCGCTGGGGCGCGCGGATGTCTTTGCGCCGGGGGATCTGGCGTTGCAGGAGGCGGCGAAGCTGTTGTTCGATCTGGAGGCGCGGCCGCGTGAGCGGGAGTTGCGCGTGATGGCCGAGGCCTGGGCGCCATGGCGGGGCGTTGCGGCGCGGGCGCTTTGGGCCTACTACCGGGTGGCGAAAGACAGGGAAGGGATCCGATGACCAGAGTTCTGGACAGTGACCGGCGCGGCCCGGCCAGGGGCAAGGCAAGCTCGCTTGTGGTGTTTCTGCACGGATATGGCGCCAATGGGGCCGATCTGCTGGGGCTGGCCGACCCGCTGGCGGCGCATATGCCGGGCACGGCCTTTGTGGCGCCCGATGCGCCCGAGCGCTGCGCCGGAGCGCCGTTCGGGTTTCAGTGGTTTCCGATTCCCTTCATCGACGGGTCGTCGGAGGAGGAGCGCCACGCCGGAATGATGCGGGCGGTGGATGATCTGAACGCCTTTCTGGATGCGGTGCTGGCCGACGAGGGGCTGAGCGCGGACCGGATGATTCTGCTGGGTTTTTCGCAAGGCACGATGATGAGCCTGCACGTGGCGCCGCGCCGCGCCGAGGCGGTGGCCGGGGTTGTCGGCTTTTCCGGCCGGTTGCTGGACCCCGAGGCGCTGGCCGATGAGGTGGTGAGCCGGCCGCCGGTTCTGTTGCTGCACGGTGATCAGGATGACGTGGTGCCGGTGCAATCGCTGCCCGAGGCCGGCGATGCGCTGAGCCAGGCCGGGTTCGAGGTGTTCGCCCATATCATGCAGGGCACCGCCCACGGCATCGCGCCGGACGGGCTTTCGGTGGCGCTCGCCTTCATGCGCGACCGGCTGGGCCTGGACTGAGCCGGGGGGTCAGCCCTCGCCGAACCAGAGTTTGGGTTCCGCGAATTCCACGGAATTGCCCGCGGGATCGCGCAGATAGAGCGAGCGGGCGCCGTTGGGCCAGGTGAAATCGGCCTCTATCGGGTGGCCGGCGGCGATCAGCCGGCTGCGCCAGGCCGTTATTTCATCCGCTGTGGCCGCGAAACAGACATGGCCCGGCCCCCGCGCCCCGTGCGGTGGCACCGGCAGGCCGGCGCGGGAGGGCGGTTTCACGGTTTCGGCGGGGTTGAAGATCAGCAGGATCGTGCCGCCGACGCGGTAGAAGACATGGCGGTTCCCGGCGCGGACCAGTTTTTCCAGCCCCAGGAGCGCGCCGTAGAAGCCTTCGGCCGCATCCAGATCGCCAGCATAGAGCGCGGCTTCGAGGATGTCGGCGGGCGGGGGGGATTTTTGCTCTGGCCGGGTCATGGCGCAACACTAGCTTGTCTTTGGTGCGTTGTCATGCACGCCTGCCTGCGGCCCTGTGGATAACCGTCACATCCCTGTCACGGATTCGTTTTACCCCTGACCGCGACAAACACTGCATCTAGCGGGGCTTGTCAGGCGTGTTGCGCCATATATAGTTATCCACATGCTGGGGCGGGGTCGTCCTGCCTCTGGGCCAGAATCGGGCAGTCGGGGTGAAGGCGGAGTCGCTACTATGGACGGAGATTTCAGGACAAGTTTCGTGAGGGAGCCCAGTTCTCTCAAGCATTATCCGGCGCTGGTGCTGAACGCGGATTACCGGCCGCTTTCCTATTACCCGCTGTCGCTCTGGCCATGGCAGGAGGCGGTGAAGGCGGCGTTTCTGGACCGGGTCGATATCGTTGCCGAATACGACCAGTTCGTGCGAAGTCCGACAACCGAGATCAGGATCCCGTCGGTTGTTGTTCTGAAAGATTATGTCAAACCTCAAAAGCGCGTGGCCTTCACGCGCTTTAATTTGTTTTTGAGGGATGAATTTTCCTGCCAGTATTGCGGGGCGCGGGGCGATCTGACCTTCGATCATGTGGTGCCGCGGGCGCGCGGCGGGGTGACGAGCTGGGAAAACGTCGTTGCCGCCTGTTCGCGCTGCAACCTCAAGAAGGGCTCGAAAAGCCTGCGCCAGGTGGGCATGTCGCTGCGCAAACCGCCGCGCCAGCCCGCCGCCGAAGAGCTGCGCAACATGGGGCGGAAGTTTCCGCCGAACTACCTGCATGAAAGCTGGCTCGATTTCCTGTATTGGGATGCCGAACTGGAAGCGTGACGCGGGGCCTTTCGCGGCTTGCCGCCAAGGTGCTAAGCTTGCCCGAGCAGCGTGGTTGCAGTGGCCGTGTTTGCGACACCTGTAATGCTGTGGGGACGAAATGGTTTCACGTGTCATACCGGTTGACCCTTTCGACCTGATCATTTTCGGCGGCACCGGCGATCTGGCCCGGCGCAAGATATTGCCGGCGCTCTATCGGCGGTTCTGGGCCGGGCAGATGCCGCCCGAGGCGCGCATCATCGGCGCGGCCCGTGCCGCGCATGACGATGCCGAATATCGCGCGATGATCCGGGCGGCGATTGGCGAGTTCGTGGCCCCCGAAAAGCAGGAGCCGGCAACGGTGGACGCATTTCTGGAGCGTGTGCGCTATCTGACGCTCGATGCGCGGGGCGACGATGGCTGGGATGCGCTGTGCGGCATGATGCGCAACGGCGTGGTGCAGGCGTTTTACTTCTCGGTCGGGCCGGGCCTGTTCGGGGATCTGGCCGAACGGCTGCACCGGCACGGGATCGCCGATGCCGAAAGCCGTATCGTGGTGGAAAAGCCCTTTGGCCATGATCTGCAGAGCGCGCGCGCGCTGAACGCCACGCTGGCGCAGCATTTCGATGAGCATCAGATCTACCGGATCGATCATTATCTGGGCAAGGAAACGGTACAGAACCTGATGGCCGTCCGTTTCGGCAACATGCTGTTCGAGCCGCTGTGGAATGCGCGCAATGTCGATCACATCCAGATCACCGTGGCTGAAACCGTGGGGGTTGGCGGGCGCGGCGACTATTATGACCGCTCGGGCGCGATGCGCGACATGGTGCAGAACCATATGATGCAGCTTTTGTGCCTGATCGCGATGGAGCCGCCCTATGCGTTCGAATCCGATGCGGTGCGCGACGAAAAGCTGAAGGTGATCCGCGCGCTGGATCCGGTGGCGCCCGGCGACATCGTGCGCGGCCAGTATGGCGGCGACAGTGGCGGGCCGGGCTATCTGGAGGATGTCGAAAATCCCGACAGCCTGACCGAGAGCTTTATCGCGCTGAAGGTGCATATCTCCAACTGGCGGTGGAAGGGGACGCCGTTCTACCTGCGCACCGGCAAGCGGATGCGGGCGCGCACGTCGGAGATCGCCATCGTGTTCAAGGACCCGCCGCATTCGATCTTCGGCGTGCAGGAGCGGCAGAAGGCCAACGTGCTGGTCATCCGGCTGCAGCCGAACGAGGGCATCAACCTGCGCGTGACGATCAAGGAACCGGGGCCGGGCGGGATGCGCCTGGTCGAGGTGCCGCTGGACATGTCGTTCAAGGAGGCGCTGGGGCCCGAGGCCGAGGATATTCCGGATGCCTATGAACGGCTGATCATGGATGTGATCCGCGGCAACCAGACCCTGTTCATGCGTGGTGACGAGGTCGAGGCGGCCTGGGCCTGGACCGATCCGATCATCGCCGATTGGGAAGAGCGGGGCGACCGGCCGCGCCTCTATGAGGCCGGCAGTTCGGGCCCCGAGGATGCGCTGATGCTGATGCACAAGGACGGGCGCCGCTGGCGGGAGGTCAAGGCGTGAAGCTGGTCGAATACCCGGACCGGGATCTGATGATGATGGCGCTGGCCGATCGCATCGCCAGCGAGCTGGCCGCGGCCTTGCGTGTGGCCGATCACGCAACGCTGGCGGTGCCCGGCGGCACGACGCCCGGCCCGGTATTCGACACGCTGTGCGCCGTCGATCTGGAGTGGCAGCGGGTGCGCGTCATGCTGACCGATGAACGCTGGGTGCCCGAAAGCTCTGCCCGGTCGAACACGCGCCTGCTGCGCGAACGGCTGCTGGTGGACAAGGCCGCCGCGGCGACGCTGGTGCCGCTTTATGCGGATGCGCCCGCCCCCGAGGACAGGCTGGCAGAGCTTGCCGAAGGGGTCGAGGCGGCTTTGCCGATCTCTGTGCTGGTGCTGGGCATGGGCGCGGATATGCACACGGCCTCTCTGTTTCCCGGGGCCGACCGGCTGCCGGAGGCCCTGTCTGACAGCGCGCCGGCGCTGATGGCGATGCGCGCGCCCGGCGCGCCAGAGCCGCGGGTCACGCTGACCGCGCCGGTGCTGCGCGGGGCGCTGCATGTTCATCTGGTGATCACCGGCGCCGAAAAGCGGGCCGCTGTTAACCAGGCAGAGAAACTGAACGACCCGCTGAAAGCGCCGGTCGCCACGATCCTTAAATATGCAACCGTTCATTGGGCTGAATAGATGATGGAAATTTGGAAGACCCTCGGTGAAAAGGCCGAGGCCGTGAAACAGCGACGGATCGCGGAATTGTTCGAAAAGGACAACAGGCCGGCGGGGTTCTCCGCCAGCCTTGACGAGATGATGTTGGATTTTTCCAAAACGAATATTGATGACGAAACCCTTTCCCTGCTGCTTTCGCTGGCGCGCGAAAGCGGCGTGGCCGCCCGGCGCGATGCGATGTTCGCGGGCGAGAAGATCAACGAAACCGAAGGCCGCGCCGTGCTGCACACCGCCCTGCGCCGCCGCGAAGGCGTGGTGATGGTCGATGGCGTCGACGTGATGCCGGGCGTGCACCGCACGCTGGAACGGATGGAGGCGTTTGCTGATGCGGTGCGGTCCGGCGCCTTCACCGGGCAGGGTGGGCGGATCACCGATGTGGTCAACATCGGTATCGGCGGGTCGGATCTCGGCCCGGCGATGGCGGTGCAGGCGCTGGCCTCTTACGCCGACGGGCCGCGCTGCCATTTCGTGTCGAATGTCGATGGCGCCCATATCATGCAGGCGATGAGGGGGCTGGATCTGAGCACCACGCTGGTTATCGTTGCCTCCAAGACCTTCACCACGATCGAAACCATGACCAATGCCGAAACCGCCCGCGCCATGATGGCCGAAGCGGTGGACGATCCCGTGGCGCAGTTCGTCGCGCTGTCTTCTGCCGTGGAAAAGACGGGGGCCTTCGGCATCCCGGCCGAGCGCGTCTTCGGGTTCGAGGATTGGGTCGGCGGGCGCTATTCGATGTGGGGGCCGATCGGGCTGTCGATCATGATCGCCGTGGGGCCGGAAAACTTTCGCGCCGTCCTGCGCGGGGCCGAAGCGATGGACAGACATTTCTGCAGCGCCCCCTTCGCGGAGAACCTGCCGGTTCTGCTGGCGCTGGTGGGGCTGTGGCACAACCAGTTCTGCGGCTATCCCACCCGCGCGGTGCTGCCCTATGACCAACAGCTTGCCCGGCTTCCGGCCTATCTGCAGCAGCTCGAGATGGAGAGCAACGGCAAGCGTGTGGCGATGGACGGGTCAGACCTGACGGTGCCCTCCGGGCCTGTGGTCTGGGGCGAGCCGGGCACCAATGGCCAGCATGCGTTCTATCAGCTGATCCATCAGGGGCCATCGGTGGTGCCTTGCGAATTCCTCGTGGCTGCCGAGGGCAACGAGCTTGGCCGGTCGCGGCACCATCTGCTGCTGGTCGCGAATTGTCTGGCCCAGTCAAAGGCGTTGATGCAGGGGCGCAGCCTGACGGTCGCGCGCGAGATGATGACGCGCGCCGGGCTAAGCGGTGAAGAGCTGGAGCGGCAGGCGCGCCACCGTGTCTTTCCCGGCAACCGGCCCTCGACCACGCTTGTGTATCCCAAGCTCACGCCCGAGATGCTGGGCCGCATCGTGGCGCTGTACGAGCACCGTGTGTTTGTCGAAGGGGTGATCCTGGGGATCAACAGTTTCGATCAATGGGGGGTGGAGCTGGGCAAGGAACTGGCGAAATCGCTGGAGCCTGTGCTGGCCGGAGACAAAAGTGACGAGGGGCTGGATGGTTCCACCCGCCATCTGCTGGCCTATCTGCGCGCCCGTTGAGGGGCGCCAAGGTGCCGGGAAGCTGGAGCGGGTGAAGGGAATCGAACCCTCGTCTTAAGCTTGGGAAGCTCCTGCTCTACCATTGAGCTACACCCGCCCGGAGCTTTCAGATAGTCAAAGCCAACGGGCCGGTCAAGCGGAAGTGTCAGCCGCGCCGCCGCCTGCGCCGCCCGGCCGCGGCCCCGTCGCCCCCGGTGTTGAAGGACGGGTTCGGCAAGCTTACGACCTTTGCCAGTTCGGGGAAGGGATCGGTGGCGTGGGGCAGGGCGTTGGCGGCGATGAAATGCTCCTGAAAGCGGGGCTCGACGGCGGTTTCCACCTTGTGGATGCGCCCCACCACCTGTTCGATCTCGGTGCGGGCGGCAAGGTTGCACAGCGCGATCCGCGCGCCGGTTCCGGCGGCGTTGCCCGCCGACATCACCCTGTCCAGCGGCGCGTCGGGGATCATGCCCAGCACCATCGCGTGTTTCGGGCTGATATGCGCGCCGAAGGCGCCGGCCAGCACCACGCGGTCCACCTTGTCCACGCCCATCTCGTCCATCAGCAGGCGCGCGCCGGCGTACAACGCGGATTTCGCGAGCTGGATCGCCCGGATATCGCCCTGTGTCACGGTGATGCGCGGCCCGCCATCGGCGCTGCCATCGTAAAGCAGATAGCTTTGGGTGCGTCCCTCGGGCTCCATCCGCGATGTTCCGGTTTGCCCGGCCGCGCCGATCAGGCCCGAGGCATCCACAAGCCCGGCCATGCGCATTTCGGCTACCGCCTCGATGATGCCCGAGCCGCAGATGCCGGTGACACCGGTCGTGGCGGTGGCTGCGGCAAAGCCGCTGTCATCCGACCACAGATCGCAGCCGATCACCCTGAAGCGCGGCTCTTTCGTCTCCGGGTCGATCTGCACCCGTTCGATGGCGCCGGGCGCGGCGCGCTGGCCAGAGCTGATCTGCGCGCCCTCGAAGGCCGGCCCGGTGGGCGATGAACAGGCGAGCACGCGCTCCTTGTTGCCCAGCAGGATCTCGGCATTGGTGCCGACATCGACGATCAGCACCAGATCCTCGGATCGATAGGGCTCTTCCGAAAGCGCCACGGCGGCGGCATCGGCCCCCACATGCCCCGCGATACAGGGCAGGATATAGACCCGCGCCGCCGGGTTGACCGCCGTCAGGTCAAGCTCGGCGGCATCCAGCGAGAGAGACGAGGAGGTGGCCAGCGCAAAAGGCGCCTGGCCAAGCTCCACCGGGTCGATTCCCAGCAGCAGGTGGTGCATCACCGGATTGCAGACAAAGCTGGCCTCGACGATGGTGCGCGCGTCTATCCCGGCCTCCGCGGCGAGGGAGGCCGCCAGATCGTTGAGCGCTTGGCGCACCGCCGCGGTCATCTCCCTGTCGCCGCCGGGGTTCATCATGACATAGGACACCCGGCTCATCAGATCTTCGCCAAAGCGGATCTGCGGGTTCATGATGCCGGCCGATGCGCGCACCTCGCCGTTGACCAGATCGCACAGATGCGCGGCGATGGTGGTGGAGCCCAGATCGATGGCCAACCCGTAAAGGGCGCCGTCATGAAACCCCGGCCACAGGTCGATCAGGCGGGGGGCGGCGCCGGTGTGATCATGGTGGATGGCTACCGTGACCTGCCAGTTGCCCTTGCGCAGGATCGGCTGAAGGCGGGAGAGAACCGGCAGCGGGGCGGTCAGCCCGTCGATGCCCCATTGCGCCGACAGCGCCTTTTGCAGCCGCTCGAAATCGCCCGAAGGCTCGTGCATGTCGGGCTCTTCGACCTGCACAAGGCAAAGCCGGGTGGCCGGATCCATGGTGATGGCGCGGGCGGTGGCCTCTTTGCGCACCACCTGTTTGTGCACCTGGCTTTCGGGTGGCACGTCGATCACCACATCGCCCTGAATGGTGGCCTGACAGCCAAGCCGGCGGCCCGGTTTCAGCCCGCGCAGCCGGTCATAGCGTTCCTCCACGGCGTTGACGGCGCTCAACGCATCATCGGCGACGCGCACCCCGTGTTTGGAGAAGTCGCCATAAGAGGGCGAGACCTGACATTTGGAGCAGATGCCCCGGCCGCCGCAGACCGAATCAAGATCGACGCCAAGCTGCCGCGCGGCGGTCAGAACCGGGGTGCCGAGGGCGAAGCGCCCGCGCTTGCCCGACGGGGTGAAAATGACAAGGGGCATCTGATCGGTCATGATATTCTGTTCAGCCGGGTGATTTCGGCCCCGCAACGCAAAGAAGATTTTTCACGAAAAATCTTCGGGTCCAAAAATTTTCGTGAAAATTTTTCTAACAGATGAGTTTCACTTCGGTCGGATCGCAGATGATCACGAATTGCGCGCCGCATTCGATCATGTGAAACCCGCGCTTGCGCACTTCCAGCTCCAGCCGCTGCCGGCCGATCTTGCGTTCCACATCCACGATCTTGCGCCGCACCACGCCGCCGTTTGCCGCGGATTTCGCGGCAAATACCTGGTTCAACCAGATGTCGTTGGCGTGGATCGGGCGCATATAGCTCATGCGCCGATCCTGCCGTGCCCATGGTTAACATCATGTTACCCACGCCGCCGCCGCCGCCCGCCACGCCCGCCGCCCGCCGCCGCCTCGGACGCTTTGGAGGCATCGGGAAACGGCGTGCCCTCGGCCACCGCATCCAGCACGCGGGAAAACTTGATCCAGTCATAGCCGTTGGCATCGTGGTTCATCAGGAAATTGGCGGCGCGGATCGCCTCCATCTCGACCGGGCGGACCGGATTCATGATGGCGCTGGTCATGCCCGCGCCGATCGCCATCGGCAGGAAGGCGGCGTTGATGCCGTGGCGATGCGGCAGCCCGAAAGAGATGTTCGACGCACCGCAGGTGGTGTTCACACCCAGTTCCTCGCGCAGGCGGCGCACCAGGGCAAAGACCTGCTGCCCGGCGGTGGCCATCGCCCCGATCGGCATCACCAGCGGATCGACCACGATGTCATGCGCCGGAATGCCGAAATCGGCGGCGCGCTCGACGATCTTCCTGGCCACCGCGAAGCGCACATCGGGATCTTCGGAAATGCCGGTATCGTCGTTCGAGATCGCCACCACGGGCACGTTGTATTTCTTGACCAGAGGCAGCACCAGTTCCAGACGCTCTTCCTCGCCCGTGACCGAGTTCAGAAGCGGGCGACCCTGGGCCACCTGCAGCCCGGCCTCCAGCGCGCCGGGAACCGAACTGTCGATGCACAGCGGCACATCCACCAGCCCCTGCACCAGCTCGATCACGCTGCGCATCAGCGGCGGCTCGGTCTCGTTGGGGTTGGGGTTGGAGTTGTAGACAACGCCGGCGTTCACATCCAGAACCATCGCCCCGCAGGCCACCTGTTCCAGCGCGTCCTTTTCCACGGTGGAAAAATCGCCCGCTTCCAGTTCGGCGGCCAGTTTCTTGCGTCCGGTCGGGTTGATGCGTTCGCCGATCACGCAGAACGGTTCGTCGAAACCGATGGTGACGGTCTTGGTCTTGGATTCGATGACGGTGCGGGTCATTCCGTGGTCCTCAGGTTTGATCGGCCGGGCGGGCGGCGTGTTCTACGGCCCAGTTTGCACTGGCTCTTATGCCGCCCAGCGGGAAGAAATGCACGGCCTCAATGTTGAAGGCCGGATGCCTGGCCTTTTGCGCGGCCAGTTCGGCGATGAAATCGGTCGGCTCGAACGGCACGACCAGGCGGGTCACGTCTTTCGCGCGCTTTTGCAGCACTTTCAGCGACGGGCCGACGCCGCAGGACACCGCGAAGCGGATCAGCGTCTGCAGCTTGGCGGGGCCGGCCACGCCGATGTGGATCGGCAGGCGGATACCCTCGGCGCGCAGCCGCTCGGCCCAGGCGATGACCGGTGCGGCCTCGAAACAGAACTGGGTGGCGATCGCCATTTCCGCGTCGGTGCGCTCGGCAAAAGCCTGCTTCCAGCGCAGCGCCTGCATCACGTTGCGGTCCGATCCGTCCGGGTCGATGTCGCGGCTGCCTTCGGGGTGGCCGGCCACGTGCAGGCGCCGGAAGCCGGCCTTGTCGAACAGCCCGGTTTCCAGCAGTTGCATGGAATTCTCGAACGCGCCGCGCGGCGCGGCCAGCCCGCCCGCCAGAAGCAGCGCCTGATCGACACCGGCCTCGCCCTGATAGCGGGCAATCCAGTCGGCGAGCATGGGCGCGTCGGCGACAAGGCGGGCCGGAACATGCGGCATGACGCAAAACCCGTCGCCCGCCAGACGCTTCGCCGTCGCCACCATATCCTCGATCGGGGTGCCGTCGATATGCGCGATGTAAACGCGTGTGCGCTCGGGCAGCAACGCACGGAAATCCTCGATCTTTTCGGCGGTGCGCGGCATCACCTCGATGGAAAAGCCTTTCAGAAAGGCTTCGATCTGCGCTGTTTCGGTGGCGCGCCGGGTTGCGCGGCTGTTGAACTGCAATAATGCCATTGTCGCCTTCCAGAGTCTCTCGGGGTTCAGTTCCATCCGGAATTGGCGATCAGCGCTTTCAGCCTTGCGTCGTCATACTCGGCTTCGAGTCGCGCGGCCTGAGCTGATGCGATCTCTTCGGGCGTGCCATCGACCGTGAAGGGGGCCGCCTTGCGCCATTCGGCCAGATAGGCGTCGGCCTCCCGCGCGCCCACCTTCATCGCGCAACGGTCGATCGCCTGTTCGAACCGTTCGGCCAGCACGCGTTTCGACCCGCGCCGGCCCTTGCCGACGATCACCTGGGCCGGAATGTCGCGCCAATAGACGATGGTGACGTCGGGCATCGCTGATTCCCCTGCTTTCCGTTCTTCGCTTCTACGCCGTCCCGGGGTCTGCGCGGCGCCGGTTTTCGACATGGCGCGCGCATCTAGCGACTTCGGGCGGCATCACCTTTAGTCCAGCGGCCTGAAAACGGCCACATCGGGGAGTTGGAAAAATCCTCAACAAGATCATGAGGCCGCTGCGCAAGGGGCCGGCGCACGCGATGCCACGCTTGCGAAACCGGCGCGCTGCCCCTAACTTGGGCATAACTTGAGTTGGAGGGCGATCAGGATGGCGCCCAAGCGTCCCGATGGTGCGGGCGCGTTCCCGAAACCGGTCGCAACCCCCGCGCCTGATACGCCAGACCCGGCGGAGCTTTATGCCGCGCTGGATCTGGGCACGAATAGCTGCCGGATGCTGATTGCCCAGCCGAAGGGCAATCAGTTCCACGTGGTCGACAGCTTTTCCAAGGCTGTTCAGCTTGGCACCGGGCTCGAGGCCTCGGGGCGGCTGTCGCGTGCCTCGATCGGGCGCACGGTGCAGGCGCTGCGCATCTGCAAGGGCAAGCTGGAGCGGCACAATGTCGTGCGGATGCGGCTGGTCGCGACAGAGGCCTGCCGGCGCGCCCGCAACGCGCGCGATTTCATTCGTCTGGTGCGGCGCGAAACCGGTCTGGGGCTGGAGATCATCGAGCCCGAGGAAGAGGCGCGGCTGGCCGTGGTATCCTGCGCGCCGCTGGTGTCGACCCGGACAGAACAGCTTTTGGTGGTCGATATCGGCGGCGGCTCGACAGAGCTTGTGTGGATCGACCTGTGTTCGGTGCCGCGGGCCGAGCGCCCGCGCGCGATCATGCGGCTGCATGCGGGGTTCCACCCGGCCGAAAGCCCGTTTGCCGCGGCCAAGGTCGTGGACTGGATCTCGGTGCCGCTGGGGGTGGCCACGCTGAAGGACCAGTTCGAGGATGTGGAGGACGATGCCGCCCGGTTCGCGCTGATGAGCTGGTTCTTCGAGGAAAACCTGGCGAATTTCTCGCCCTACGCGTCGGAACAGCCGCGCGAGGGGTTTCAGATCATCGGCACCTCGGGCACGGTCACCACGGTGGCGGCGTCTTTTCTGGGGTTGCGGCGCTATGACCGCAACAAGGTGGACGGGCTGCGCATGACCTCGGACCAGATCGACCGGGTGATCCGCGACTATCTGCTGCTGGGTCCCGAGGGGCGGCGCAGCGACCCGCGCATCGGGCGCGACCGGCATGCGCTGATCATGTCTGGGGCGGCGATC
The DNA here is from genome assembly GCF_014196965.1 of Actibacterium naphthalenivorans. Taxonomy (GTDB): domain Bacteria; phylum Pseudomonadota; class Alphaproteobacteria; order Rhodobacterales; family Rhodobacteraceae; genus Actibacterium_A; species Actibacterium_A naphthalenivorans. The sequence goes on from NZ_JACIEQ010000002.1 coordinate 109,287, forward strand.
CTGCAGGCGCTGATGCGGATCTGGCCGACCGACCGGCTGTCGGTGGCCGACCGGGGGCTGCGCGAAGGGCTGCTCTATGCCCAGATGAGCGCGGATGGCGTGCTGGAAGACGGCCCGTTCTGAGGCGCACTTGTGCCGGCGGCACGTTTGCGGCATGCGCGGTGTCTGGATATTTTTGGAAAGATGAAGACAGGGCGCATTTGCGCGGGGTTTGTGAGTATGGCAACGAAAAAGACCAGCGGGCGCGGGCAGCGTGATCTGAGGGTGAAGGTCAAGAGCGCGCGGGGGCGCAAGCTTTCGTCGACGCTGTGGCTGGAGCGGCAGCTGAACGATCCTTATGTGAAACGCGCGAAGGCCGAGGGGTTTCGCGGGCGGGCGGCGTTCAAGATCTCGGAGCTGGATGACCGCTACCGGTTTCTGGTGCCCGGCGCGCGGGTGGTCGATCTGGGCTGCGCGCCCGGCGGCTGGTGCCAGGTGGCGGTGAAGCGGGTCAATGCGCTGGGGGAAAAGCAGGGCAAGGCCATCGGCACCGTTCTGGGCGTCGATCTGCAGGAGGTGGAACCGATCGCCGGGGCGGAGATCCATCAGCTCGATTTCCTCGAAGACGATGCCGACGAGAAGGTGAAGCAATGGCTGGGCGGTCGGGCCGATGTGGTGATGTCGGACATGGCGGCCTCGTCTTCGGGGCACAAACAGACCGATCACCTTCGGATCATCGCGCTGTGCGAGGCGGCGGCCTATTTCGCCTTCGACGTGCTGGACGAGGGGGGCACGTTCGTGGCCAAGGTTCTGGCCGGTGGCGCCGAGGGAGAGTTGCAGAAGCTGCTGAAGCAGCGGTTCGCGAAGGTGGCGAATGTGAAGCCGCCGGCCAGCCGGTCGGACAGTTCCGAGAAATTCGTGGTTGCCACCGGGTATCACCGTGTGGATGACGCGGAAGACTGAGTTCGGGGTGCCCGAAACGAAATCTTAGGGTTTTGCGGCAAGGGTGGCGGGGGCCATGCGGCATTTGGGGCTGCCGGGCCATTTCGCCGGGGGGCAGACCGCATGACCATTGAATTCCCGCATGACGGCGCGGCGCGCGCGTTCGAGTTTTCCACGGCGGAATTCGACGCTCTGTCGCGCGTTCTGCATGACTGGGCCGGGATCCGCCTGCCGCGATCGAAGCAGGGGGGTGTCTATGCCCGGGTGAAGCCGCGCCTTGCCGCGCTTGGTCTTGGGACTTTCGCGGAGTATTGCGCCCTTGTCGCCAGCGGCGCGGGGCAGGCGGAACGGTCTGCGCTGATGGGGGTGCTGGGGCTTCGGGATACCGGGTTTTTCCGGCATCCGCAGCAGTTCGAGCATCTGCGCCGGTGCCTTGCGCCGCTGGCGGACAGGGCGCGCCGCGGCGGGCGGGTGCGGCTTTGGTCGGCGGGCTGCGCGACCGGGGAGGAGGCTTACAGCCTTGGTCTCGCCCTGCTGTCGCTTGGTGCGGATCTGCCCGAACGGGATGTGAGGATTCTGGCCACCGATATCGATCCGGTCATTCTGTGCCACGCGGAGGCGGGTATTTACGACGGCGACGCGGCCCTTGCCGTGCCCGAGGCTCTGCGGCCCCTGAACACGGGTCCGGACGGTGCGCTGCATATGCCGGAGGAATTGCGCCGGATCATCGCCTTTCGGGCGCTGGATCTGAGAGATGGCTGGCCGTTCAGGGGCGGGTTCGACATCATCTTCTGCCGGGGCGTGATCTGTCATTTCGATCTGGCCACGCGCGAGGAGGTATTGGAGCGTCTGGCGCTGCGCCTTGTTCCGGACGGGGTGCTTTATCTTGGGCCGGGCGCGCGCCTGAGCGGTGCGGCAAGCCGGCTTTTGCAGCCATCGGGCGCAGCGGCCTTTGTCCGGCGGGGATGAGGCCGATGCCGGTTCCCCGGCCCCGGTTCAGAAATCTTCCCAGCCTTGCGGAGCAGGGGCATCTGCCGCCACGGCGCGACGGGACGTGAAGACAGGCAAGCAGGCGGGGGCGGGCTCGGCCAGGGAGACGCGGAAATGGGCGGTGCGTTGAATGAGGAATTCGGCGCGCCGCGCGATGGATCGCGCCGTTGCCGCCGCGCCGGACGGTGCCGGCGGAAGCGGCGGGTGAAGAAGCAGCGGCGCGCTTTCGCCACGCGGGGCTTGCGCATCCGGGGTCGGGCGGGCTGCGGCGCGTGGCGCAGCCTCTGCCGCCCGCGCCAGGTGCAGCGCTTCGCCGTGGATGGCAAAGGCGGCTTCCAGCAGGTCCGCGACCGTGTCGTTCAGCAGGGAGAGGGCCGCGTTGAAATCATCACGGACAGGTTCGGCCCGGCCAGCGCCGCCGGGCAGGCGATGGGTCAGGTCCCCCCGGGCGACCGCGCGGATCCCCCCATGGAGCTCTTGCACAAGCTGCACCAGCGCCGCCTCGTCGGTCACAGGCTCTCTGAACCCGGCCGATGGGAAGTTGCCGTTCGAAACCATGATGCCGCGCCCTTCGCCACCCGCCTGATCCTTGGCAATCATGCGGACAAGAGGTAAAGGGCGGCCTAATGCGGATGGCGCGCGCTAGATCATGCTGCGCAGAAGGGGGATTTTCTCTTTCATCGCCGCATAGCCCTGATCGATGGCCTCGGCGGCGTTGCCGAAATCCAGAATGCTCATGTGGCCGAGGTTGAGATCCACCATGATGTTGGGCGGGTCACCGGCCAAGCGGCTGCGCCGGATCTGATCGGTCATGAAGTTGATCGAATTGGTGAGAACATCCATATAACCGGGCGGTTTGCGGCGGCTTTTCTTCTTTGGGGCCAGATAGCTTTTCAGCGCCGGTTTCAGCGCGACGGGCGCAGCGTCGATAAGGGTTTCCAGCCCGAATTCCGGCCCGTCGACGATCTCTTCGGCGGCGCGTGTCGGGGTGAAGACGCGGGAGTTCGGATTGACCGCGATGGTGATATGCGCGCCAAGCGCGCGGCAGCCCGACACCGGAACCGGATTGCTCATCCCGCCGTCAAGAAGCCAGCGTTCCTGGTGCCAGACCGGGGACAGAATGCCGGGAATGCCGATGGAGGCCCGCACCGCCTTTACCAGATCGCCCTCTCGCAGCCAGACTTCGCAGCCGGCGTAAAGATCGCTGGCCACCGCGAGGAAAGGTTTGTCCAGATCGGAAAACGAGGGTTTGAAGCCGAGGCTGCGCAGCTTTCGGTCGATGGACTTGCCTTCGATCAGCCCGCCCGAAGCGATGTTGACATCGAGCATCCGGGCCACCGTGACCTGCGAGATGGAGCGCGCGAAATCTTCGAGCGGGTCCAGCACGCCCGATACATAGGCCGCGCCGACAAGGGAGCCCATCGAGGCACCGCAAATCATGTCGGGGGCGAGGCTCTCTTCCTCGAGCGCGCGCAGCACGCCGATATGGCACCAGCCCCGCGCGCCGCCGCTTCCCAGTGCCAATCCCAACTTCACTGCCATCGGGCCTCCCTCATGCCCGGCGCCCGCGCGACGCCTGAGCCGTGCGATGTTATCCTATTCCGTTTCGCCTGGCGCCGCGACACGGAAGACAAGCAGATACAGCGCCGGGATGAACAGGAGCGTGACCAGCGTTCCGACGATGATGCCACCGATCATCGCATAGGCCATCGGCCCCCAGAACACCTGCCGGGCGATCGGGATCAGCGCCAGGCTGGCGGCGGCCGCGGTCAGCAGGATCGGGCGGGCGCGGCTGTCGCTAGCCTCGAATACCGCATCCCAGCGGGATTTGCCGGCCTTGCGCAGCTCTTCGATCTCGTTGACCAGAATGATCGAGTTCCGGATCAGGATGCCGACCAGCGCCAGCACCCCGAGGATCGCCACGAAGCCAAGCGGGGCGCCCGAGGGCACCAGCGCCGCGACGACGCCGATCAGGCCCAGCGGGGCGGCGCAAAGAACGATCAGGCTGAGCCGGAAGCTCTGCATCTGGATCATCACCAGCGTCACCATGATGATCAGCATCAGCGGCACGACCTGCACGATCGGCATGACCGAGTCGCTGGTGGTTTCCTGTGTTCCGCCAACCTCGATCCGGTATCCGGCGGGCAGGGTTTGCTCGAATTCCCGGATCTGCGGTTCAAGCGCCCGGACAACCGTCAGCGGCTGGTCGCGGGTCGCCACGGCGGCCTTGATGGTGATCGTGGGCACACGGTTGCGCTGCATGATCACCGGTTGTTCGGTGTCGTAGCGCAGCGTCGCCAGGCTCGAAAGCGGGATGGCACGGCCGTCGCGCGTGGTCAGCTGCAGGTCAAACAGCGATTCCACCGAACGGCGGTCTTCGTCGGCTCCGCGCACGATGATGTCCACCAGATATGTCTCGTCGCGCAGTTCGGTGATCAACTGGCCGTTGAAGACCGCGTTCAGCGACAGCGCAATGTCCTGCGCCGACACGCCAAGCTGGCGCGCCTTGTCCTGATCGACATCCACGCGCACCACCCGTGCAGGTTCGCTCCAGTCCAGTACGATCCCGGCCAGACGCTCATCCCCGGCAAGGATCGCGGCGAGGTCGCGGGCACGGTCGCGCAAGGCCGAAGGCCCGGGGCCCGATATGCGGTACTGCACCGGCTTGCCCACGGGGGGGCCGAGTTCGAGAAGCTTGGGGTAGATGTCGAAGCCGGCGAATTCCTCGGCCGCGCGCGCTTCGATCCGGGCCCGGACCCGGTCGCGCGCCTCGACCGATGTGGTGTTCAGAACGATCTGGCCCAGATAGGGGCCGGGTGTCGGCGCTTCGAAGGTGAGCAGGAAGCGCGGCGCGCCGCGACCGACATAGGATGTCCAGTATTCGATATCCTCGTCATCGGCGAAACCGGCCTCCAGCCGGTCCATCTGGCGGCGGGTTTCGGTGATCGAGACGTTCTGGCGCGCCGTGAAATCGACAATCAGTTCCGTGCGGTCCGAATTCGGAAAGAACTGCATCTGGACAAATCCCATGCCCCAGATCGACGCCCCGAAGATCGCCAGCGTCAGCGCGATGGTCAGCCAGCGCGCCCGCATCGCCGCCCGCAGGATCGTGTGAAAGGCCTTGCGGATCCGGCCCGGTGTGCCGTCATGGTGGGGCATGTTCGCCGGCAGCAGGGTGACCCCCAGAAGCGGCGCGAAAAGAACGGCCACCAGCCATGAGACAATCAGCGAGACGGCGATCACGACGAACAGCGAGAAGGTGTATTCCCCCGCGGCCGAATCGTTCAGCCCGATGGGGACGAAGCCCGCGACCGTGACAAGCGTTCCCGTCAGCATCGGAAAGGCGATCGAGGTCCAGGCGTAAGAGGCCGCCTTGGGCAGGCTTTCCCCCAGTTCCAGCCGCGAGATCATGGTTTCGATCGCGATCATCGCGTCATCGACCAAAAGCCCCAGCGCGATGATCAGCGCCCCCAGCGAAATCCGCTGCAGCGTGATCCCGTAGCGATCAAGGATCACGAAGGTGATCGCGAGAACCAGGGGAATGGTCAGCGTCACGACGAGGCCCGCCCGCAGCCCCAGGCTGACGAAGGTGACGGCAAGAACGATCGCGATCGCCTCGGCCAGGGCGCGCACGAAATGGCCGACCGCGTGCCGGACCTGATCAGGCTGATCCGCCACCCTGCTCATGTGGATCCCGACCGGCAGTTTCGCCTCGACCCGCGTCATCAACTGTTCCAGATCGTCGCCATAGTCCAGGATGTTGCCGCCCGTGCGCATGCCGATGACCAGGGCGATGCCCTGCTGGCCGTTGTAGCGAAACAGGTTGTCGGGCGGGTCTTTGTAGCCGCGCGTGATCTCGGCAATGTCGCCGATGTTGAAAAAGCGGTCGCCGACCCGCAGGTTCACCGCCGCCAGGCTGTCGGCGTCGGTGAACTGGCCGCCGACACGCACGATCACCTGTTCGTCGCCGGCGTCGATCACGCCGGAGGGCACGATGGCATTCTGATCCGCCAGAGTGGCCACCACCTCGCGCTGGTCAAGCCCCAGCGCCGCCAGCCGCCGCGTCGAGAACTCCAGATAGATCGCCTCGTCCTGGGCGCCGATAAGGTCGATCTTGCCGGCGTCGGGCAGCGCCTCTATCTCCGTGCGCACCGCCTCGACGTAATCGCGCAATTCGCGCGGGGTGAACCCGTCGGAGGTGAAGGCATAGATGTTGCCGTACACGTCGCCGAAACTGTCGTTGAACTGGAAGCCGGCGAATTCCTCGGGGAAATCGGCGCGGATGTCGGTCATCATGTTGCGCACCTGCTGCCAGATGCGCGGAATCTCCCGCGCGGGCGTGGTGGGCAGCAGGTCGACATACACCACGACCTGACCCGGCGCCGTCACCGAACGGGTGGCGTCAAGCTCGTTGAGCTCTTCCAGCTTCTTCTCGATCCGGTCCGTGACCTGGCCGAGCGTTTCGTCGGTATCGGCGCCGGGCAGGGCGGCCGCCACGATCATCGTCTTGATCGAGAAGCTGGGATCCTCTTCGCGCCCCAGGCCGATATAGGAAATGGTGCCGGCGATCAGCGAGGCGATCATCATGTACCAGACGAACGAGCGATGGCGCAGCGCCCAGTCCGACAGGTTGAAACCCCGCATCATTGCACCCGCGGCCCGACGCGCTGGCCCGCCTCCAGACTATGGACACCCCTGGTCACGATCTCGTCCCCCACATCGACGCCCGAGTGCACGCGCACCCGGCCATCGCCCAGCGGCGAAACCTCGGCCGCGATACGTTCAACCCTGTCTTCGGGCCGCTTCACCCGCCAGACATAACTCGCGCCGTTCTCCGACAGGATGGCGCTTTCGGGAACCGCGATCAGCGCGCCGCCACCGCCGATGAGATGTACGTGGACAAGCACCCCCAGCCGCATGGAGGCCGGCGGCTCCTTCAGTTCCAGATGCACCTGTCGCGTGCGGGTTGCGCTGTCGGCAACCGGTTCGATCTCGGTGACGCGTGCGGTGGTGCGGATGTCGCGAAAGCCGCGAAGCCCGACCTCGAACACGGCGTCGTCGCCAAGCGCCTCCACCGCGCTTTCGGGAAGATCGACAACCGCTTCACGATCGCGCGTTCCGGCAAGGCGCACCACCGGCTGCCCGGCCGACACGACCGCCCCGGCATCGGCGAGGACATCGGTGATGACACCGTCCAGCGGGGCCCTCAGCACAGCGAAGCCTAGCGCGTCTTCCGCCTTGGTCAGTACGGCGGTCGCGCGTTCCAGCTCTGCCTTGGCGGAGGAAAGCGCGCTGTCGGCGCTTTCCTGCTGCGCCACGGTCGCCACCCCGCGCGCCACAAGCGCGCGCGTGCGTTCCGATGCGCGCCGGGCCGTTTCCAGCCGCACCTTTGCGGCGGAAAGGCCGGCGGCCGCAGCCTGTCGGGCGCTTTCCAGATCGTCCGGATCAAGCTCGGCCAGCACGGAGCCACGGGCAACCACATCGCCAATCGACACCGGGCGGGAAATGATCCGCCCCGTGGCCTGAAACCCCAGATCGGTTTCGACGCGCGCGGCGACCGTGCCGGTCAGGTCGCGCGCCTCGATCTGGTTGGTGCGGACGATTTCGGAAACCACAGGCCGTGGCGGCAGCGCGGCAGGGTCATCTTCCTTGCAGCCGGCCAGCAGGCCGGCGATCGCGATCAGAAGGATCATGCGCATCATTCGGCCTTGCCTTCCCGGACGGGGCGCCCTGGATACAGTTGATGAGAGCCGTCGGCGACCACGAGTTCACCCTCTTCAAGCCCCTCCGAGATCAGCACGCGCCCGGTGAGATGCCGGGAGATCGTGACCTGGCGCAGATGGGCGGTCATGTCCGGCCGGTTCACGACCCAGACGGCCGGCCCCTTTGCGGTGGCTGTCAGAACCGTCCAGGGCAGGGCGAAAGCGGCGCCGGCGGAATAGCCGATCGCCCCCGCGACCGGCGCGCCCAGCCGGACCGACGGATCGGGGTTGTTCACCGAAACGCGCACCGTGATGCTGCCGTTGCGGGGGTCGAGCATCGGAGAGACCTCGCGCACCGTGCCTGTCATCATCAGGTCGGGCTGGTCCAGCATGCGCAGCTCGACCTCGGTGCCTTCGATCGGATGCGCCAGGAATGTGTCGGGCACCGCGAAAACCGCATCCAGCCCGTCATCCGCGGCAAGTTCGAAGACCGGGGTGGCGGGGCCGACGATCTGCCCCGGCTCGGCCATCCGCTCCATCACCGACCCGTCGAACGGCGCCCGCAACACGGTTTCATCAAGCGCGGCCTTGCTCTGGCTGATCTGCGCGTCGGCCTGTTTCAGGCGGGCCTGCAGCGTCTGCAACGCTTCGCTTGCCTCATCCAGAAGCACACGCGTGGTCACGCCCCGGTCGAACAGCGCGACCTGACGGTCGAAATCCTGCTTGGCCCGTTCCAGATCGGCCAGAATCGCCTCGCCTTCGGCCTCGGCCTCGCGCAGGCGTTCCAACGCCTGGGTCGCGTCGACCTGGCCAAGCTCCTGGCTCTTGATCACATGGTCGCCGGCGGTCACCTCGAGCGACAGGATGCGTCCGCCGTCACGGAAGGCGATCTGCGTGCTCTCGCGCGGCTCGATGTCGCCGGTCAGGCTTGCCCTGGAGATCACCGAGGCGAACTTGGCCTGCACCAGTGTAACGGGCAGGGGCGCGGCCTTCGGCGCGTCGCCCTGTGCCGTGTCCTGCGCCGCCGCCGCCGCTGCCGCGAGCGCGGCCGACAGGATGCCGGCAGTGACAGCCGCCAGGCCCCGGGCGATCGTTCTGGGATACCTGCACATGTGCCGCGTCTCCGATAACCAGTTCACTGTTATGCCGCTTCAGCGGTTTTTCCGGTTTCCCCATCTTGCCCGTAACAGCCGCGCCAAGCGAGTGTCAAGTGAGTTGGAACGCCTGTTCCAACTTCTTGCGTTGCGGCGCGGGCTGGGCGATTGTGCCCGCATGAAGGTTAACGAATCCCTCAGCCCGAACGGCCATGCCGCGCGCAGCGACGCCACCCGCGCAAAGCTGATCGCCGCCGCGATCGAGGCGTTCGGGGCGCATGGCTACGGCGCCACCCGTCTGCGCGATCTCGCCCGTCGCAGCGGCGCGGGCCTGGCGGCGGTATCCTATCATTTCGGCGGCAAGAAAGAGCTTTACCTGGCCGCGGCAGGGGTGATCGCGGGGGGTATTCGCGACCGGTTCGATCCGGTGGCCGAAGCGCTCGTTCACGGGCCGGAGCGTGACCCCGTCCGGCGGCTCGAGCAGGCCCTGACCGCCATGTTCCGGATCGTCGTCTCGGCGCAGATTCCGCCCGCCTGGATCCAGTTCATGTCGCGCTGCGAACGGGAGAATGACGAGGCGTTCGGCATTATTCAGGATCAGGGGGTCAGCCGGCTGGTGCAGGCGGTGGCCTCGGTTCTGGCGACGGTCGAGAACGGCGCGGGCGGCGGGGTCGATCTGCGGATGCGGGTGGCGGCGATGATCATGATGATCTTCAGCCTGCGCAGCCAGCGGAACCTGACGCTTTCGGTTCTGGGCTGGGACGAGATCGGCGCGGCCGAGATCGCCCGGATGGAGGCGTTCATCCGACAGATCGGGGTGCGCGATGCCATTGGTGGCCCGCAACACCCCTGAGCGCGGCCGCTCACGCGAAATGGCAGGCCACTTTCTGATCTTCCTCGCCGTCCGCCTTGCGTTCCAGCACTGGCGGATTGTCCGCGCAAAGCGCCTGCGCCTTCGGGCAGCGCGTCCGGAAAACGCAGCCGGAGGGCGGCGCCATCGGCGAGGGCAGATCGCCCTCAAGCTGGATGGTGGTCTTGTTGCGCTCGATCTTGGGGTCCGGGATCGGCACCGCCGACATCAGCGCCTGCGTGTAGGGATGCAGCGGCTTGCCGAAAAGCGCGTCGCGCGTCGCGATCTCCATCACCTTGCCCAGATAGAGCACCATGACCCGGTTAGAGATGTGGCGCACGACGCTCAGATCATGGGCGATGAAGATCAGCGAAAGCCCCATCTCCTGCTGCAGCCGCATCAGCAGGTTGATCACCTGGGCCTGAATCGACACGTCGAGCGCCGACACAGGCTCGTCGCAGATCACCAGCTTGGGCTCGACGATCAGGGCACGGGCAATGCCGATGCGCTGACACTGGCCGCCGGAAAACTCATGCGGATAGCGGTTGATCTGGTTGGGCAGCAGGCCGACCCGCTCCATCATCTCCTTCACCCGCGCCTTGACCCGGGGCGCCGAAAGATCGCGCCGGTGGGTGCGCAAGGGCTCGGCGATGATCTGGCCCACGGTCATGCGCGGATCAAGCGAGGCGAGCGGATCCTGGAACACCATCTGGATCTGCGAGCGGTATTTCATCATGCGCGACCGCGACAGCCCCAGCAGGTTTTCCGAGCCCAGCCACAGCGCGCGACCCTCGCCGGGCACCAGCCGGATCAGGGCGCGGGCGAGGGTGGACTTGCCGCAGCCGCTTTCGCCGACGATGCCCAGCGTTTCGCCCTGTTTGAGGGTGAAATCCACGCCGCTCACCGCCTGCAGCCGGCGCGGCGGGGTCCAGGGCATGTCGCCATCGCGGTGGATGTCGAAGTTCACGCGCAGATCCTCGACTTTCAGCAGATCGGTCATGTCAGCTCCTCCGGTTTGCGGATGCAGGCGCGGCTTCGGCCGGGGGCGAAGCGGTCCAGCGGCGGCACCGCGGCGCGGCAGTCTTCGCCGGCCCAGCGGCAGCGCGGTTCGAACGGGCAGCCCGCGGGCGGGTGCAGCATGTTGGGCGGGCTGCCGGGGATGGTGTCGAGCGCATGGGTGGCCACATCCACACGCGGGATCGCCTTGAGCAGGCCGCGCGTATAGGGGTGTGACGGGGTTTCGAACAGCGGATCGGTGGGGGCCTGTTCCATGATCCGCCCGCCATACATCACCAGAACCTCTTCGCAGAAGCCCGCGACCACGCCCAGATCATGGGTGATCAGCAGCACGGCCATGCCGAATTCCTGTTGCAGCTCGGCGAACAGATGCATGATCTGCGCCTGCACCGTCACATCCAGCGCCGTGGTCGGCTCGTCGGCGATCAGAAGCTGCGGCCGGGCCAGCAGCGACATGGCGATCATCACCCGCTGCCGCATCCCGCCGGAAAACTCGTGCGGATAAAGCCGCACGCGGGCCTTGGCATCGGGTATCTTCACCGCGTCGAGCATCCGGACAGAGGCCGCCACCGCATCGCGCTTGCTCATCCCCTTGTGCTGGGTCAGCACCTCGGCCATCTGGTCGGACACCCGCATATAGGGGTTGAGCGATGTCATCGGATCCTGAAACACCATGGCGATCTCGGCGGCACGGATCCGGTTCAGCACCGACAGCGGCGCGTTCAGGATTTCCTGCCCGTCGAACATGACGGAACCGGTGGCGCGGCCGTTGCGGGCCAGCAGGCCGAGCGCGGCAAAGGCGGTCTGGCTTTTGCCCGAGCCGCTTTCGCCGACGATGGCAAGGGTGGCGCCGGGCGCGACCGACAGGCTGACGTCGCTGACCGCGCTGACGGTGCCGTCATTCGTGTCGAAATCGACCGAGAGATTGCGGATATCAAGCAGGGCCATGTCAGCGGTCCTTCGGGTCAAGCGCATCGCGCAGGCCATCGCCCACGAAGAAGAAGCCGAACAGGGTGATGACGAAAAAGAACAGCGGGAAGGCAAGCTGCCAGAGCGTGCCGTATTGCATCGTCCCCGCGCCTTCGGAGATCAGCGCACCCCAGGAGGTCAGCGGCTCCTGCACGCCGAGACCCAGGAAGCTGATGAAGCTTTCGGTCAGGATCATCAGCGGCACCAGAAGCGTGGCATAAACGGCCACCACCCCCAGAAGGTTGGGCACGATATGCCGGATGATGATGCGAAAGCCGGAAACGCCGGTGGCGCGCGCGGCCTCGATGAATTCCTTGTTCTTCAGCGAAAGGGTCTGACCGCGCACGATGCGTGACATGTCGAGCCACGACAGAAGGCCGATGCCCACGAACAGCATCCCGATCGAGCGGCCGAAGATCACCAGCAGCAGGATCAGCACGAACATGTAGGGGATGGCCATCAGGATATCGACGGCGCGCATCATCAGGTTGTCGAGCGCGCCGCCGGCATAGCCCGCAACCGCGCCGTAAAGCGTGCCCGCGATCACCGCGATCCCCGCGCCCACGATGCCCACCATCAGCGATACCTGCGTGCCCTGAACGACCCGCGCGAACAGGTCGCGGCCCAGATCGTCGGTGCCGAAGTAGTGGCCCGTCTCGAACGAGGGGCCGCCCAGTTCCGCCACCTGGCCGATGATCATGAAGTCGATCTCGTCAATGGAAAACCGCGCCAGAAACGGCCCGGTCGCGGCGAAGATCAGAACCAGTACCAGGACCACGAGCCCGGCCATCGCGGCACGGTTCCTCAGGAAACGTTTGCGCGCATCGGTCCAGGGCGACCGGCCCTTCACCTCCTGCTCGACCAGCCGGTCGGCCAGGCTGGTCATTTTCTCTTTTTCGATGATCATGGCTCAGTACCGGATTTTCGGGTCGATCCAGGCGTAGAGGATATCGACGACAAGGTTGAAGATGATGGTCAGCCCGCCCACCAGAATGGTGATGCCCATCATCACGGAATAGTCCCGGTTCAACGCGGCGTTGACGAAGAACAAGCCGATGCCGCCGGTGGAAAAGAACATGTCAATCACCACTGAACCGGTGATCATGGTCACGAAGGCCGGGCCGAGATAGGAAATCACCGGCAGCAGCGCGGGTTTCAGCGCGTGGCGCAGGATCACCCGGCGGGTCGGCAGACCCTTGGCGCGGGCGGTGCGGATGTGATTGGCGTTCAGCACCTCGAGCATCGAAGAGCGTGTGATCCGCGCGATAGAGGCCATGAAACTGGTCGAAAGCGCGATCACCGGCATCACGAGGAACTGCCATTCGCCCCCTTGCCAGCCGCCGCCGGGCAACCAGCCCAGCCACAGGGTGAAGACCAGAACCAGGATGGGCGCCATCACGAAATTGGGCAGCACCTGCGCCCCGACCGAGATGCCGACGGCCAGGTAATCCAGCCAGCTGTTGTGATAGACCGCCGCCAGCACGCCCAGCGTACAGCCCGCCAGCACCGCGACGACGAAGGATATCGTGCCGTAGGTCAGGGTGATCGGAAAGCCCTGGGCAATGATCTCGTTCACACTCCGGTCCTTGTAGACGAAGGAGGGGCCGAAATCGAACCGGGTGGTCACATCCGTCACATAGGTCAGGATCTGTTTCCACAGCGGCTGATTCAGCCCGTATTTCGCCTCGAGATTGGCCATGATCTCGGGCGGGACGGCGCGTTCCTGGGTGAAGGGGCCGCCGGGGGCCGCATGCATCAGCACATAAGACAGAATGATGAGGATAAGCAGTGTAGGCACGGCCACGGCCAGCCGTTTCAGTATGAAGTTGAACATGGGGAGCAAACCGCCGGATGACACAAAGGGGTGGGGCGCCCGACACGGGGCGCCCCGCGCAACGGGTTATTCGGCGGTGATATATAGATCGCGCGAATACCAGTTCTGCATCAGGTTCTCGACGGGCCAGCCCTTGGCCTCGGGCTTGAGCATGATCACGCCGGTGTACTGATAGATCGGCGCGAAAGGCATCGCCTCGGCCAGCATCGCCTCGGCGGCGGTATAGTTCGGCTGCGGGTCGGCCATGGTCTTGGATTCGGCCATCAGGCGGTCATATTCCGGATCCGAATATTTGGCGTTGTTGTGGCCCGAATAGCTGGTCATCAGATCCAGATAGGTCGAAGCTTCGTTATAGTCGCCGCACCAGGCATAGCGGCCGATTTCGTAATCGCCCTTCTGCATCTTGTCGGTGTGGACCTTCCATTCGTAATTCGCCAGCTCGGTCTCGACGCCCAGCGTCTGTTTCCAGAACTGCGACGCGGCGATGGCGATCTTCTTGTGCCCCTCGTCGGTGTTGTAGTTGATGGTGACCTTCAGCGGGTTGTCCTTGCCATAGCCGGCCTCGGCCAGCAGCGCCTTGGCCTTTTCATTGCGCTCGGCCTGAGTCCATTCCGCCCATTCGATCGGCGGCAGCTTGAAGCCCGCGGTCGCCTGATGGGTGAAGTTGTAAGACGGGTACTGGCCACCCTGCAGGATACGCTCGACGATGATGTCGCGGTCGATGGCATAGGACAGCGCCTTGCGCACGCGCACGTCCTTCAAGTACTCCGGCCCGTTCTCGCCCATGTTGAAGAAATAGATGTAGGAGCAGGAGCGGGGGAAGGAATAGGCCTCTTCGGGGTACTCGGCCTTGAGCCTCGGGTACTGGCCGGCGGGCACATCGGTCTTGTCCAGCTCATCGGCCAGATAGCGGGTCAGCGCCTGGTTTTCGTCATTGATGATCAGGGCGACGGTCTTGTCGATGATCGTTTCATCGTTATTCCAGTATTCGGGATTGCGTTCGCGCACCACGCGTTCACCCGGCTGGTATTCGGTCAGCACATAGGCGCCGTTGCCGACAAGATTGCCCGGCCTGGTCCATTGATCGCCCAGTTCCTCGACAACGGCCTGCGGCACCGGGAAGGTCGAGGAATGGGTGAGCATCGAGATGAAATAGGGCAGGGGCTGGTCGATCGTCACCTGCAGCGTCTTGTCGTCGAGTGCCGTCACACCCAGCTCTTCGGGCGGCAGTTCGCCCTTGGTGACCGCCGAGGCGTTGGTGACGCCCATCAGCTCCATGTACCACGCATATTCCGAAGCTGTCGCCGGATCGACCAGCCGGCGCCACGCATAGACGAAATCCGACGCTTTCACCGGCGTGCCGTTCGACCATTTCGCATCGCGCAGGGTGAAGGTATAGGTTTTCTTGTCTTCGCTGAGCGTATAGCCCTTGGCCGCGCCGGGCACCTGATCGCCGATCGCATCATCGTTGAAAAGCCCTTCGAACAGGTCGCGCAGCACGCCGGAGCCGTCGACATCGGTGTTGATCTGCGGGTCGAAGGATTTGATGTCATCTAGAACGCGGTAGGTGAACACCTGTTCGTCGGCGAGCGCCACGCCATCTTTCATGTGGCTGGCCGCGAGCGCCGCCGTCGCCAGCGACGTGCCGAGCAGGAATGAAAAAAGCAGTGTCCGTTTCATAGATGACCTCTTTGCCGTGTGGTTGAAAACTGCGCCGCCCGAACGATGCCGTTGCCGGGGCATAGGCTTACTGCACCACCAACGATTGCAGAGTTCAAGACGGGCGAGCCCTTACGTCGAGTAATATTCTGATTTGAAGAGATGAGGCAGGGCCAGGGGCATCGGGCTTATCAGTGCTGCGCATTTTTTGGCGAATACGGTCTGGCGGGGCGGAAAGCTGACGTTTTTCCGGGCAGACCGTGATCGGACGGGCGCCGCATTCCTGAAACGGGCCTTCCTCGCGCCCCCGAAGCGATTCTGCGCGCTGCGGCGGATCTTGCCGTCAGGTCTATTCCAGCTCGCCCAGCCGCCCGCGAAGCTCCTCGACCTCTTCGAGATAGACCCGGCCCGCCTCTCCCAGCGCGCGGCGTGTTTCCAGGGTCAGCAGCCGCAGCATCGAGACCGCGCCAACATAGGAATCCGCGAACTGGGGTGTGTCGACGGCGCATTCGAGCGTCCATGTCGCGAAGGCCGGGGCGGCCCGGATGGTTTGGTCGGCGATCAAAAGGATGCTGGCGCCACGCTCCGCGATCTCCTCGACCGCGCGGACGAAACCCGATGGGCGCCTGCGAAGGCCCACGATGATGGCGAGATCGCCCTTGCCAAGCATCGAGATGCCCTCGGCCTGGGTCTGCCCCGGCAAGAGCAGCGGCGACACGCCGGGGCGCATCTGTGCGAGCTGGGCCGTGGCGTATTGTGCCAGGAAATGGCTGTTGCGGTAGCCCAGGGTGCGGATGCGGGGCGCTGTCGCGATGGCCTGGCCGATTTCCTTGATCGTGAGCGGATTCACCCGGGTCAAGGTTGTCTCGAGCAGGGCGATCTCACTGCGGATCAGCTCTGATACGGGGTCGCTCCTGTCCGTAGATTTGCGCCCGGTGTAGAGCGGTGATCCCAGCGCCCGCATCCGGCGTGCGTCCTGCCGGGCCTCTTCGAAATTGCTGTAGCCGAGGCGCCGGAAGAACCGGCTGACGGTTGCATTGGATACACCGGCCTGACCGGCCAGTTCCGAGGCGGTGAACACGGCGAGCTCGGCCGGGCTTTGGAGAATGGTTTCCGCGATCCGCCGTTCGCCCTCGGATAATCCCGAATATGCCTCATGAATACGCCGCGCCATCGTTTGGCTGCCGATTTTTGCTTGATTATTGGGCATGCTTTGACTCCGGTGGAGAAAATGAGATTTCATTATTTACTGACTGATGGAAAAATATTTTCGTCACGTCGTCAAGACTCGCAATCTGGGGATATTCGCGCGGTGTCACACATAGCGATCAGAGCAAAGCGATTGAGCCTGAGAGTCAACTGGGGCGTGGAGCGTATCTGCGTCGCGCTTCTGGCGGTGCTGGTTCTGGACGTCTGGCTGGGCATTCTGGTGCGGTACGTCATCCCCCTGCCGCTGACCTTCACCGAGGAACTGGCGCGCTACCTGATGATCTGGATGGCGCTTCTGGCGGTGTCGTCGGGCATCGCGCATCGCGAGCATATCGGCGTCGAGTTCATCTTCGGGCGTCTTCCGGCACGGGTGCGGCGCTGGCTGGCGGTCTCTTTCGATGTGATCGCCTTCGTCTTTTTCTTCGCGCTTTTCTTCTATGGCATCGGTTTCGCCGCCAAGGGGTTTTCGCGCCTGACCATGATTTACGACATGCCCAAGGGGTATCCGTTCATGGGTGTCCCGCTGGCGGCCGCTGTTGCCTGTATCCAGTTGGCCCTGATCGGCATCCACGACTATTTCGCCGAAAGCGCGCCAGAGGCGACCGGTGCCACCATTGTTCCGACGGGAGATAACTGATGGGTACCTTGTTGGTGGCAATCGCGTTCTTCGGGTTGATGGCGATCGGAATGCCGGTGGGCTTTTCCATCGGCGTGGCGGGGATGATCGGCATTCTGGATATGGGGCCGCGCTTCATGCAGATGGCCCCCGACCGGATCTTTGCCGGGCTGGATCTCTTTCCCTTTCTCGCCATGCCGTTTTTCATCCTTGCGGGCGAGATCATGAACCGTTCGGGCATCACGCAGGGGCTGGTGAAGCTCGCCGATGCGCTGGTGGGCTGGATGCGCGGGGGCATGGCGCATTCCAACATGGTGGCGAGCGTGATGTTCGCGGGCATCACCGGCTCGGCCACCGCCGATGCGGCGGCCTTTGGCAACACGATGGTGCCGGCGATGCAGAAGGCGGGCTACACGCGCGCTTATGCGGCCGCGGTCACCGCCGCGGGCTCGATCATCGGGCCGACCATCCCGCCCTCGACGCTGGCGATCATCTATGGCTCGATCATGGGCGTGTCGATCGCGGGGCTGTTTGCCGCGGGCATCCTGCCGGGCTTGCTGATCTGCGGGATCTGCATGGGCGTCATCGCGCTGACCGCGCGGCGCAAGAACCTGCCCAAGGGCGCGGGGCGCCCGAGCTTCCGTGCGGTGGCGCAGGCCCTGCGCGAAGGCTTTCTGGCGGCGCTGCTGCCGGTTTTCATCCTGGGCTCGATCCTGGGCGGGTTCGCCACGCCAACCGAGGCGGCCGCCATCGCCGTGGCCTACGCGCTGTTCGTCGGCGGGGTGATCTACCGCGCGCTTTCCTGGCGCGATCTGTATGAGATCGGCGTGCGCACCACCCGCATCACCGGGGTGATCTTCCTGATCATCGCCTCCGCCTCGATCCTTGGCTGGTGGATGACGTTCAACCGTATTCCGCAGGCCATCGCGACAGGGCTGCTGGCGGTGTCCGACAACCCGCAGATCATTATCGCCCTGGTGCTGATCTTGCTGCTGCTGATCGGGCTGGTGATGGATATCAACGCCACGCTGATCATCCTTGCCCCGGTGCTGGCACCGCTGACGGTGCAGATCGGGATGGAGCCGGTACATGCGGGCATCATGATCATTCTCGCGCTCAATATCTCGCTGATGACGCCACCGGTGGGGGCCTGCCTCTTTGTGCTGGCCTCTGTCACCGGCGAGAAGGTCGAGGCGATCACGCGCGAGCTTTGGCCCTTCATCATCGCCGAGGTCGGTATCCTTCTGGTGATCGCCTTCTGGCCCGGCCTCACGCTTTTCATACCAAGACTGCTGGGGCTCTGACCCCGGTGCAATTCCCAACAGGAAAGGAACTATCCATGTCGATCCTCAAATCCGCCTCCCTGGCGCTGGTCGGGCTCTGCCTCGGTGCAAGCGCGCAGGCCGCCGATATCACCATCCGCCTGGCGCATCTCAATCCCGAAGACCCGTTCGCCAGCCATTCGGGCGCGATGTCGGCGGTGTTCAAGTCGCTGGTGGAATCCAATTCGAACGGCCGTATCGAGGTGCAACTGTTCCCCAACGGCCAGCTTGGCAAGGATAACGAGGTGATCGAACAAGTGCGTTCGGGCCTCGTGGAAAGCACGATCTCGTCGTCGGGCGGCATCGCGCAGCACTATCCGCTGGTCGGCGTGTTCGACATCCCGTTTGCGTTTCCCAACATCGGTGTCGCGTCCAAGGTGATTGACGAAGACAGTTCCTTCGGTGAAAAATTCGTAGCCGATCTGGAGGAAAAAACGGGCCTCGAAGTGCTCGGCCTTCTGGATTCCGGCGGGTTCTTCGCCTTCACCTCGGGCAAGGCGCCGATCGCCTCGGTGGCCGACATGGAAGGCCAGCGCATCCGCACCATGACCTTGCCGACGCATGAAACGATCATCTCGTCGCTGGGCGGCCAGCCGACCGCGCTGCCCTGGGCCGAGGTCTATACCGCGCTGCAGACGGGTGTCGCCGATGGCCAGATGAACCCGGTGCCGATCATCGCCTTCGCCAAGTTCGACGAGGTGCAGAAATACCTCTCGATCACCAACCACCTGATCACGCCCTATATCTGGACGATGAACGCCGAGTTCCTGGCCTCGCTCAGCGAAGAGGATCAATACCTGATCAACTGGGCCTCTGATGTGGCCACCGATGCGGGCCGCGCCATGAGCCGCGTGATCGAAGCCTCCGACAAGGGTCTTCCCGCACTTGCCGCCAAAATGGAGGTCAACGTCGTGACGCCCGAGGAGCAGGCCAAGTTCGCCGCCGCCGCCCAGCCGGCCGTGCGCACTCTGATCGAGGAAAAATACGGCACCGAGGGCGCATCGATGCTCGAAGCCATGCTGACCTCGATCGACGAGGAAAAGGCCGGCTTCTGATCCCAGACCGGCCCGGGCGGCGGTGTGCCGCCCGGGCCACCGCCCACCGGGGCCAATAATTCCGAGGATTCCATGACCACTGAAATCTCACGCGCTCCAGGCACGCCGGAGGGCTTTACCCTGCGTCTCAACCAAGGGGCGAGACGCGACAATCCTTGGACGGCGGCACAGAACGCGATTCTGAGCGACGCGGGGCTGAACGCGGCCTTCGATGCGATCTCCGGCTGGCCGGGCTATGCGCCCACGTCGCTGGTGGCGCTGCCCGCGCTTGCGGCAGAGCTCGGCATCGCCACGCTGCACTACAAGGATGAGGGCGGCCGCTTTGGCCTGGGCAGTTTCAAGGCGCTTGGCGGGGCCTATGCCGTGGCCCGGCTGCTCAAGGCGGAACTGTCAAAGGCGCTGGGGCGCGAAGTCACGATGGATGAGGTGACACGCGTGGCCTATCCCGATCTTGCCGCACGGATCACCGTGTGCTGCGCGACCGATGGCAACCACGGGCGTTCGGTCGCCTGGGGTGCGCGCAACTTCGGCTGCGCCTGCGTGATCTTCATCCACGCCACGGTCTCCGAGGCGCGCAAGGCGGCGATCGAGGCTTACGGCGCCGAGGTCCGCCGCTGTGACGGGAATTACGACGACAGCGTGCGCGTGGCGCAGGAAACCGCCACGAAAGAGGGATGGTTCGTGGTCTCCGACACCTCCTACGAAGGCTATATGGACGTGCCGCGAGACGTGATGCAGGGCTATGAGGTCATGGCGGCGGAGGCTTTTGACGCGCTCGACACACCGCCGACCCACATCTTTCTGCAGACCGGCGTGGGCGGCATGGCCGCCGCGGTTACCGCCCTGGCGGTAAGGCGCTGGGGCACGCGCCGGCCACGGATCATCCTGTGCGATCCCGACCGCTCCGCCTGTTTTCTGTCTTCCTTTCGCGCGGGCAGGCCCACGGCGGTCGCGGGCGATCTCGATACGCTGATGGCCGGGCTGGCCTGCGGCGAGGTCTCTGCGCTCGCCTGGGAAATCCTGCACGACCACGCCGATGCGGTCCTGGCGCTGACCGATGACGCCGCCGTAGCGGCGATGCGCCGGCTGGCGCGGCCGGCCGGCGGCGACGCGGCGATCGTGGCCGGGGAATCCGCCGTGGCGGGGCTGGCCGGGCTGGCCGCCGCGCTGCGCGATGCCGAGGCGCGCGCGATGCTTGGCCTTGATCCGTCTTCGCGCGTGCTGCTGTTCGGCACCGAAGGCGATACAGACCCCGCGCTTTACACGCAGCTTGTCGGCCTGACCGCAGATGCGGTTCGCGAGGGTGCGCGATGAAGGCCGAGATCAGCCCCGGGCGGCTGATGGCGCGGATTGCCGCCCTCGGCCGGATCGGCGCGCTTGAAGGCGGCGGCGTCTGCCGCCTGGCGCTGAGCGATGCCGACAAGGCCGGGCGCGACTGGCTGGTTGCCGAGATGGAGGCCCTGGGCCTGACCGTTTTCATCGACGCGATTGGTAATATCTGGGGGCTGCGCGCGGGCAGGGGTGCAGGCGCGCCGGTCATGATCGGCTCGCATATAGACACGGTCGCCACCGGCGGGCTCTACGATGGGGCTCTGGGCGTTCTGGCGGGGCTGGAGGTTGTGGCCGCGCTCGATGGGGCCGGGATCGAAACCGCGATGCCGATTGCCGTCGCCGCCTTCACCAACGAAGAAGGCGCACGGTTCGCCCCTGACATGATGGGCTCGGGCGTCTATCAGGGCGCGCTTGATCTTGACGCCATGCTTGCCACGCGGGCCACCGATGGCGGCGGGGTGGTGGGCGAAGCGCTTGACCGGATCGGTTATCGCGGCACGGACGCGCCGATCACGCCCGCGGCCTATCTCGAACTGCACATCGAACAGGGGCCCGTGCTGGAGCAGGAAGGTACACGCATCGGCGCGGTCACCGGCGTGCAGGGCATCCACTGGACCGAGTTCACGGTGCATGGCCAAAGCAACCACGCCGGCACGACGCCGATGGCGCTGCGCCGCGACGCGGGGCAGGTGGCCATGCGGATCGCGCTGGCCGCCGACCGGATCGCGGCCGAGCTTGGCCCGCCGCAGGTGGCGACTGTGGGGGTGTTCGAACTGTCGCCGGGGCTGATCAACGTGGTGCCCGAACAGGCGCGTCTGACGGTTGATCTGCGCAACACCGATGGCGCGGCGCTCGACGCCGCAACCGCGCGCCTGCTGGCCGAGGCCGGAGCCGCGGCCGAAGCGGCGGGCTGCACGGTGGAACACCGCGCGCTCGCCCGGTTCGCGCCGGTGGTCTTCGACGAAGCGCTGGTGGGCAAGGTCGCGCAGGCGGCCGCCGCGCGGCAGTTGAGCGTCAAGCGCATGCCGTCCGGGGCGGGGCATGACGCACAGATGTTCGCCCCCGATTGCCCGACGGCGATGATCTTCATCCCCTCGGAAAAGGGGCTGAGCCACAACATAAAAGAACACAGCGACAAGCGGGATATCGTGGCGGGCGCACAGGTGCTCCTCGATCTCGTTTGCGATCTGGCAGGAGCAAAGACATGAGCAGAAAAATCGTGGTCGCGGGCGCGCAGATGGGGCCGATCGCCAGGGACGAGCCGCGCAGTGCTGCGGTGGCGCGCATGTGCGCGCTGATGCGCACGGCCCATGCCCGTGGGGCCGGGCTGGTCGTTTTTCCCGAACTGGCACTGACGACATTTTTCCCGCGCTGGTTCATGGAAAACCCCGCCGAGATCGACGCGTGGTTCGAAACCGAAATGCCGAACGCCGACGTCGCGCCCCTGTTCGATCTGGGCAGGGAACTGGGGATCGGCTTCCACCTTGGCTACGGCGAGTTGACGCCGGAAGGGCGGCATTTCAACACCGCGATCATTGTGTCGGCCGCGGGCGAGATCGTCGGGAAATACCGCAAGATCCACCTGCCGGGCCACCGCGAAAACGAAGACTGGCGGCCTTTTCAGCATCTCGAAAAGCGGTATTTCGAAAAGGGCGACCTGGGCTTTCCTGTGTTTGACGCCTTCGGCGGCAAGCTCGGCATGTGCATCTGCAACGATCGGCGCTGGCCAGAGACATGGCGGGTGCTGGGGCTGGGCGGGGCGGAACTGGTGGTTCTGGGCTATAACACGCCGGCGCATTACCCGCCCGCGCCGGAACACGATCATCTGCAGTATTTCCACAACGAACTGTCGATCCAGGCGGGCTGTTACCAGAACGGATTGTGGGCGGTGGCCGTGGCGAAGGCCGGGGTGGAAGAGGGGAGCGAGCTGATCGGGGGCAGCATCATCGTGGCGCCGACCGGCGAAATCCTGGCCCGTGCCGCGACCAGCGCCGACGAGGTGATCACGGCAGAGATCGACCTGGACCGCTGCGCTGAAATCCGCAGCAACGTCTTTGACTTCGCGCAGCATCGCGAGCCTTCGGATTATGCGGCCATCACGGCGCCAAAGCCAACGGGATGAACTGGTTTCGCCGCGCGCAGCCCGGCTGCCGGTCGGGCTGTGTTCGGGCATGCTGCGAGGCTGCGCGGACTTGTGAATTTCGAGGGTTTCACGAACGCGTGTCTTGTCATATAACGCATTGAAAAGGTTCGTTTGTGCGTGTTTTCCGGACTCTTCTTGATGGGCGGAGGCGGCGTGCCTGAGCGGGTCGAGACGGATGCAACAGGGCGCGCGTGCGATGTATGATTTGGTGGACAGCTATTCCAACCCAACCGTTCTGAGTGTTGGCATGACCTACACGGTCACCTCCACAGGAGCGGATCTCGGCGGCTGGATCTCTTTCTGGGCGGAGTACAATTCCGTCTACACGATCATCGTGACGACAACGGATGAGGCACTTTCCACGGCGCTGGGTACGCTGGACGTCGAGTCCACCGCCTTTGCGCCGATCGGGGTCAGCTGGCCGGCGGGGGCGGATACCCATGCCGGGGATGGGGCCGTTCAGATCGCGGCTTACGATCAGGTCTACGCGGATTACTACACGCGCGTCACCCTCGAGACCGTGGATGCGGACAGCCCGCTCAACCTCCTGTATGATCCTGCGGATCTCTCGGGCTGGTATGTCGCGCCCGTCTGGGCGTTCGAGCCCTATTACGGGGCCCATACGATTGACGAGAACAAGACCTATACCTACCAGGTCACCGTCGTCGAAGGGGACGGGACGGATTTCATCGTTGATGACTGGGGCGATGACGTGGCGACCGGTGCGCAGTTCGACAAAGAACTCACCGCCTCGCTGACCTCGCCCGATCAGGTGTTTTCGGGCGTGATCGAAACTTCCGAAGACAAGGATGTCTTCAACATCGCCCTGCGCGCGGGCTTTGTGTATGACATCCATGTCGCCACCGCCGAGGGGGTCGAAATCAGCGATCCGCTCAGTTTCATCGATGTTGACGTAAATCTTGCCAGCGGGCTTTGGCTCAATTCCGGCCACTACGAATTGCTGGGCGATTCCACCGAAGGCGGTGTCGCGACGGCGGGGGTTTCGCTGTCCTGGCAGGACAGTTGGACGCCGGGCGAGGAAGTCGACGTGGCAATCACCGTGCAGGGGGCGGTGAACAGGCTTACCGACAAGCGCGATACCGGCGCCTATACCGTCTGGGTCACGCCGGCGGATGATCACGGCGGCAATGCGCTGACGCCTGACACCATCGGGCGCCCCGGTCAGCAGAGCGGACATATCGAGGAACCGGACCCCGAGGCCTGGGCGAACATATTCGGCGAAGAGGATTGGTTCGCGATCGAAGGCGGGGTTGTCGAAGGCTATACCTATGTCATCACGTCGAAATCGCTGTCAGAAGATCTCACATCGCTCGACCTGAGCCTGTATCTCGATACCGGCGGGCTTGTCGTTACCCCCCGCCGTGATTTCCTGATCTACGAAGCCGACCAGACCGAAGCCATGTTGGTGGCGGTCGAGGCGACCTTCGGCAACGAGTACGGGCCCTACGAGATCGAGCTGGTGCAATATTCCGGCAAGGTCAGGATTTACGACGGCACACGCGACAAGACGATTTCAGGCTCGGCCAAAGAGGACCTGCTGCAGCTGGGCAAGGGCGATGACACCGTCAGGGGCCGCGGCGGCAATGACGAGATCGCGGGGGGCGGCGGCGCGGACAGTTTGCTCGGCCAGGGCGGCGCGGACGATGTGTCGGGCAACGGCGGCAAAGACACGATCAAGGGTGGCGGCGGCAATGACAAGCTTTCGGGCGGGTCGGGAAACGACCGGCTGCTCGGGAATGACGGCGACGACCAGTTGTTTGGCGATGCCGGCAATGACAAGCTCGACGGCGGTAGGGGCGCCGATATGCTCAACGGCGGCAAAGGCGGCGATACGCTTTCGGGCGGCGCCGGCGCGGATCGGCTGCTGGGCGGCGGCGGCAACGACAAGCTGAACGGCGGCGCGGGTGGCGATCATCTTGATGGCGGCACGTCGGCGGATACCCTTGCTGGCGGCGCGGGTGCCGATACCCTCATCGGCGGTGCCGGCAGAGACAGGCTCGACGGCGGCGCAAACAAGGACGATCTCGCGGGCGGTGCGGGCGGCGATACGCTCAAGGGCGGCGGTGGCGGCGATACGCTCAGCGGCGATGGCGGCAACGACAGGCTTTCGGGTGGCAAAGGCACCGATACCTTGTCTGGCGGTGCCGGCAAGGACCGGGCCGATGGCGGCGCCGGGGCCGATACGATCGATGGCGGCGACGGCGATGACAGGCTTTTGGGCGGGGCGGGGGATGATATCCTTCTGGGCGGCGCCGGGAATGACGGGCTCATCGGCGGGCGCGGCTCTGATATGCTTGACGGCGGCGCGGGGGATGATCTCTTCATCTGGACGTCGGCCGACAGCCTTCTGTCCGGCGACAGCTACAGCGGCGGGGATGGCTATGATACCGTCCGCCTCTTCGTCGATGCGGATCTGGCTGCGAACAGTGATTTTCAGCAGGAATATGCCAACTACGAATTTCACCTGGAGCGCAATGGCGGCGCGCTGACCTTCACCTTCGAGACCCTTGATCTGACGCTTGCGGAGATGGAGGAAGTCAATCTCGTTGTCGCACCCGACGGGCTGACAGCGGCGACCGATCGGGTCTCGGTGCTGGCGGGTGATGCGGTTTCGGGCAATCTGCTCGCCAATGACACCGCGGCCGATCCGCTCGATCCGCTGGCGTTGACGGCGGTGGCGGGCGAATCCGGCAAGGTCGGGACCGCCATCCACGACCAATACGGCGTTTTCCGGGTCGGCTCCGATGGCAGCTATACCTACACCATGGATTACACGCTGCTCGCCACGCAGGCGTTGGCCGAGGGGGAAACCGTGATTCAAACGGTTCCCTACACCATCGCCGACAAAACCGGCGCGGCCACCTCCACGCTCAGCATCGAGATCAGTGGGACAAACGATGCCCCGACCTTCGCCGATGCCACGCTTGTCGCAATGGAAGACGGTGCCGCGGTCACGCTCGACCTCGCCACGCTGGCCGATGATGTGGACACCGACGATGACGGCAGCACGCTCACCTATTCCAATCTGGTCGGGCCGTCCGAAGGCAGCATTTCGATTGATGGAACCATGCTCACCTTCGACCCGGGGCTGGACTTCCAGGATCTCCACGATGGTGAAAACCGTGAGGTTCAAGTCGGCCTCTATGCAACGGACGGTCATGGCCGGGCGGCCCGGAATACGATCACCTTCACCGTCAAAGGCGCGAACGACATCGTCGATCCCGCGGTTTACGGTACGAACCTGGAAGGCGCCGGGGTGGATGACGCGACAGGAAGCGCCGTTTCTTCCGCCGGGGATGTGAATGGCGACGGTATGGACGACATCGTCATCGGCGCCTATTCCGCCGATCCCGATGGCAAAAGCACGGCCGGGATGAGCTATGTCGTCTTCGGAACACGCGATGGCCATGGGGCGTCGGTCGATCTCGGCGCGCTTGACGGGACGAACGGCTTTGTCCTGACGGGGGAGGAAAGCGGCGACAGGTCGGGCTATTCCGTCGCCTCTGCCGGCGATGTGAACGGCGACGGGATCAACGATATTCTCATCGGCGCCTGGGGGGCCGATGTTGGACGCCAGAGCGATGCCGGAAAGACCTATGTTGTTTTCGGCTCGACGTCAGGCTTCGGCGCCAGCATCGACCTTGGGGCGCTTGACGGGACCGACGGCGTTGCCCTGACCGGCAGCAGCTACAGCGGCATATCGGGCATCTCCGTTTCCGCGGCGGGGGATGTAAACGGCGACGGGATAGATGATATCGTTGTCGGTGCCCCAGGCGTCCAGCCTGGCGGCGGCGCCTATGTGGTGTTCGGATCAGACACGAATTTCGGGGCCGGCATCAACCTCGGCGCGCTTGATGGCACCGACGGCTTTACCCTGACCGGCGCCGCCGCGGGAGACAACATGGGCGGTTCCGTTTCCTCCGCCGGCGATGTGAACGGCGACGGGATCGATGATCTTATCATCGGCGCCAGCAACACCGATGTGGATGGGCGCAGCTATGTCGGAAAGAGCTATGTCGTTTTCGGAACGTACGGGGCGCGCAGTGCAACCCTCGATCTCGCCAGCCTGGACGGGACCGATGGTTTTGCCGTCACCCACAGTTCCGGCGCCTGGACGCGATCGGGAAGCGCGGTGTCTTCCGCCGGGGATATGAATGGCGACGGGATTGATGATCTCGTCATCGTCGACGACAGGACCAGCCTGTCGGGGACGAGCCCGGGGGGCCTGGCCTATGTGGTCTTTGGCAGCGCGCAGGGCTTCGCCGCGACAGTCGATCTCAACAGACTCGACGCAAGCAGCGGCTTCGTGATCGGGAACGACAGGGGCACCGCAGACCTCGGCCAGTCCGTCGCGTCTGCCGGGGATGTGAACGGCGACGGTATCGACGACCTTCTGATCAGCGCGAGCACGGCCAGCCCCGATGGCGTATCCCGTGCGGGCGAGGCCTTCGTGATCTTCGGAACGGGTGACGGGTTCAACGGGGTCGTCGATGTCGCCGATCTCGACGGCAAAGATGGTTTCATCTTCAAGGGCGGCGACGCCGTCGGCTATTCGGGCGGCTCGGTTTCTTCGGCGGGCGATGTGAACGGCGACGGCATCAGTGACATCCTCATCGGTGCATATGGGGGAACGATCAGCAGCGGGATTGCCGCAGGGGAAAGCTATCTGATCTATGGCGGGGCGGCATCTTTGGCGGAATTCGATGCCGCAGACGGGGTGTCGGACGGGCAGATCGCGCTGTCATACCTGGGGCTGGATCCGTTTGAGCTCTTCGCCTAGGTGTTCGGTCGCAATGTGAGGTCGGCTGGATTGACGTTGACGCAATCTGGCTCGTTTGTCCGGATTTTGCGGATGTCTTCGAAGGGCGTGCGGCCCTGCACCGTCTTCAGACGTCGCGCGTAGTTGTAAGCCGCGATGAAGTCGCTCAGGTGCATTTCAAGCTGTGAATGCATGTCGTAGGGGTAGCGCTTGACGGCCGCCTTCTTGATCGTTCGGCTCATGCGCTCGACCTGGCCGTGGATCAAAGGGGGGCTTTGTTGGACGGGGCTTGATCCCGTTCGCTTCACAGATCATATCAAAGCGCATGGGCTGAGAATAAATCGTGTTCCGGTTCCGGTGCCGCCCGACAAACTGGATGCCGTTATCCGTGAGACTGGTATGGACCTGGGAGGCGTACGCGGGTCAGCCTTTGAGGGATCGCCGGTGCGAGGGCACCGAGACAATCGTCCAGCGGTAGACGCCTATGGCGCCTGAACGCGGGGGCAATCGCGTCCTCGGTTTTCTACAGTACAGTGGCCGCAGCTCCTTCGGACCCGTCTTCATATCCTCAATCGTCGGCCGCTTGCGCCACCTCGTGACAAACCAGGGGGTAAACCCCCTAGCTGCCCGACAGCAGCAGGATGAAGGCGGTGAAGGCCAGAAACTCGAACATCGGCATGGTCAGAAAGCTGTTCATTCGTGTGGTGTGCATGCTGATGCTCCTATCCGGTTTCGGCTCTGCCCTTCGGAAACAGGTGGTTTCCAAGGGCACAGCCGCGTGTCTGTATAGACCGCAAGGGTGAACGGCCCGTTACTCGTGTTTCACGGCCCGGCCTGACGCGCTGCTCGGGGAAATGAAAGCTGTGGCGCCGGCCGTAATTGCGGCCGTCTGAAAAAATATCTTCATGAACTGATAGCCCCCTGGCCGAAACCTGGCCGGTAAACACATTCGTGCCGCGAATAGGCCATAGTTCGCGTTGCCCGACAAGAAAACCGCGCCTTTGGGCCGGATTGCGGGGCCGAGAGGGGGGCGGTGCGTGACAGTGGCGGGCTCGCATCCGCATTGTTCACGCGGCGGCGCCAGCGAATCTCGCAGGCGCAGCATCGCCCTTGCGGCCACAAAAAAGCCCCGGACCAATGGCCGGGGCTTTTCACTGCGTCGGTGGCGGCTTCGCTTATGAGGCCTTGGCGAGATTGCGCAGCACGTAATGCAGCACACCGCCGTTTTCGACATATTCGATCTCGACCTCGGTATCGATCCGGCATTTGAGCTGGATCACCTTCACGGTCCCGTCGGCATAGGTGATGGTGCAGGGCACCTCCGACAGCGGCTTCAGATCACCCGCCAGCCCGGAAATGGCGATGGTTTCATCCCCCTTCAGGCCCAGCGATTTGCGTGTGTCGCCGCCGGTGAGCTCGAACGGGATCACGCCCATGCCAACCAGGTTGGAGCGGTGGATACGTTCGAACGATTCGGCGATCACCGCCTTGACGCCCAGCAGGGCCGTGCCCTTGGCCGCCCAGTCGCGCGAAGAGCCCGCGCCATATTGCTCGCCGGCGAAGATCACCAGCGGCGTGCCCGCCTCCTGATAGGCCATCGAAGCGTCGAAGATAGAGGTTTCGGCGCCATCGGGGCCTTTGGTGTAGCCGCCCTCGACCCCGTCCAGCATCTCGTTCCGGATGCGGATGTTGGCGAAGGTGCCGCGCATCATCACCTCGTGGTTGCCGCGGCGCGAGCCGTAGGAGTTGAAGTCGCGCGGGGCGACCTGGCGCTCGGTCAGGTATTTGCCGGCGGGCGTGGTTTCCTTGAACGACCCGGCCGGGCTGATGTGATCGGTGGTGACCATGTCGCCCAGAATGGCCAGAACCTTGGCGCCGCTGATGTCGGAGATCGTGCCGGCCTCGGCGCTCATGCCCCGGAAATAGGGCGGGTTCTGCACATAGGTCGATTGCGGCGGCCAGTCGTAGGTCTGGCTGTCGGTGGTTTCCACCGCCTGCCATTTCTCGTCGCCTTTGAACACGTCGGCATATTTCGACATGAACGCCTCGCGCGTCACGGTCTTCTCGACCAGTTCGGCGATCTCGGCGTTGGTCGGCCAGATGTCCTTCAGGAACACCGGGTTGCCGTCCTTGTCGATGCCGAGATGGTCGTTGGTCAGGTCGATGTTCATGTCACCGGCGATGGCATAGGCCACGACCAGCGGCGGCGAGGCCAGATAGTTGGCGCGCACGTCGGGCGAGATCCGGCCTTCGAAGTTGCGGTTGCCCGACAGCACCGAGGTGGCAACCAGATCGCCCTCGGCGATCGCTTCCGACAGTTCCTTCTGGATCGGGCCGGAATTGCCGATGCAGGTGGTGCAGCCATAGCCCACCAGGTTGAACCCGAGCGCGTCCAGATCCTCCTGCAGGCCGGCGGCCTCCAGGTATTCGCTGACGACCTGAGAACCGGGTGCGAGAGAGGTTTTCACCCAGGGCTTGCGCGTCAGGCCAAGTGCGCGCGCCTTGCGTGCCACAAGGCCGGCGCCGATCATCACATAGGGGTTAGAGGTGTTGGTGCACGACGTGATAGATGCGATCACGACGGAACCGTCGCGCAGCTCGTAATCCTCGCCCTTCACCTTTACCGATTTGCGCGGGTCCACCATGGTGTCGGGGGCGGGGGCCTCGTTCAGCATGTCATGGGCGTCGTTGCTGTCATCCTCGCCACGGTATTCCGACACGACCTTGAAAAAGCCCTGGGCGGCCTTGTCCAGCGGGGTGTAATCCTGCGGCCGTTTCGGGCCCGAGATGGCGGGCACGATGGTGCCCATGTCAAGCTCCAGCGTATCGGTATAGACCGGCGCGTAATCGGCGCCGCGCCAGAACCCGTTTTCCTTGGCATAGGCCTCGACCAGCGCGATGCGGTCTTCGTCGCGGCCGGTCTGGCGCAGATAGCGCAGGGTTTCATTGTCGATCGGGAAGAAGCCGCAGGTGGCGCCGTATTCGGGGGCCATGTTGGCGATCGTGGCCCGGTCGGCCAGCGGCAGGTGATCCAGCCCCTCGCCGTAGAATTCGACGAACTTGCCGACCACGCCCTTGACGCGCAGCATCTCGACTACCTTCAGCACCAGGTCGGTGGCGGTGGTGCCCTCGACCATCGCGCCGGTGAGCTTGAAGCCGACGACCTCGGGGATCAGCATCGAGATCGGCTGGCCCAGCATCGCGGCCTCGGCCTCGATCCCGCCGACACCCCAGCCCAGAACCGCCAGGCCGTTGACCATGGTGGTGTGGCTGTCGGTGCCGACCAGCGTATCGGGATAGGCGACGGTCTCGCCGGCCTGATCGGTATCGGTCCAGACGGTCTGGGCCAGGTATTCCAGGTTCACCTGATGGCAGATGCCGGTACCGGGCGGCACCACGCGGAAGTTGTTGAACGCCTTCTGACCCCATTTCAGAAAGACGTACCGCTCCATGTTGCGCTCATATTCGCGGTCCACGTTCATCTGGAAGGCGCGCGGGTTGCCGAACTCGTCGATCATCACCGAGTGGTCGATGACCAGATCCACCGGGTTCAGCGGGTTGATCTGCTGGGCATCACCGCCAAGCGCCACAATCCCGTCGCGCATCGCTGCCAGATCGACCACCGCCGGCACGCCGGTGAAATCCTGCATCAGCACGCGGGCCGGGCGATAGGCGATCTCGCGCGGGTTCTTGCCGCCCTTGGCGGCCCAGTCCGAGAACGCCTTGATGTCGTCCACCGAAACGGTGAAGCCGCCATCCTCGAAGCGCAGCATGTTTTCCAGCACCACTTTCAGCGCGGCCGGAAGTTTGGAGAAATCGCCGAGCCCGGCGGCTTCGGCCGCGGGGATCGAGTAATAGGCAACGCTCTGCGCGCCGACGCTGAGCGTGCGGCGGGTTTTGGATGTGTCTTGTCCGACGGTAATGGGCATGGTCTGGCTCCCTCAGGTGATACGGAGGTTCTGGATTGTCTTGCTCTTGCCTGATCCCGAAGCGGCAATCAAGTGGTTGCGCGATTTTTTTGTATACCATTGCACACAAAGATGCGGCGTTGCGTAAAAACCGCCCTTCGTGACACTCTCGAAACCTTGATTGGTATGCGAGCGGCCCGTGTCATAGGAAGGGCCGCGACGGGACGACGGGAATAAGACGGGAACAAGGGGAACCATGCGAATGAGCCGCATCTTTCGCGCAGCCTGTGCGCTGTGTCTGATATTGGCCGGGCCGCTGAGGGCCGAGTCAGACGCGCCCGTGGTGATCGAGCTGTTCACCTCGCAGGGCTGTTCGTCCTGCCCGCCGGCGGATGCGCTGCTGGGTGAACTGTCGAAACGCGAAGATATCATCGCTCTGGCCCTGCATGTGGATTACTGGGATTACATCGGCTGGAAAGACAAGTTCGCCTCTCCGGCCTTCACCAACCGTCAGAAAGCCTATGCGCGGGCGGCGGGAAGCCGCACCATCTATACCCCGCAGATGATCGTGGGCGGGGCAGACCATCTGATGGGCTATCGCCCGATGGATCTGGCCGATCTGATCCAGGCCCACCGCGCGGCGGCCCGGCCCGTGACGCTGCGGCTCCGGCGGGACGGCGGCGGGCTGATCGTCCAGGCGGCCAGCGAGCGGCCGCTGGACAAGGAAGTGGTGCTGCAGCTTGTCAGCTATATCCCCGAAAAGACGGTGGCGATCACGCGCGGCGAAAACGCGGGCCGGACGGTGCGTTATTCCAATATCGTCACCAGCCTGACGCCGGTCGCCCGGTGGGACGGGCGCACGCCGCTGGCGATGCGGTTCGAAATGGCCGATGACGCGCCGGTGGTGGCGATCCTGCAGGAAACCGGCGCCGGCCCGATCATCGCGGCTGCGCGGCTGCGCTAAGGGCCTATTCGCCGCGTCCCGCGCGGCTCCGCTCTTCGGCCATTCTGGCCTGGCGCGCGGGTTTCCAGCGGCGGTGGACCCAGAACCATTGTTCCATATGCTTGCGCGTCTGCGCCTCGAGGCTGTCGTTCAGCGCCTGGGTCATGGTCATCGCGTCGCTATGCGGGATCGGGGATTCCACCACGATCTCGAAGTTCAGCCCGTCGGGCTGCCGCACGCCGTAGATCGGTATCAGAAGCGCGTCGTATTTCAGCGCCAGCTCGGCGGCGGAAAGCGCGGTGGGCGCGGGCTGGCCGAAAAAGTTCAGCGGTGCGCCGTGGCCCATGAACTGATCCACCATGATGCCGATCATGCCGCCGCCCTTCAGAAAGCGCAGCATCTGGCCATAGCCCTTGCGCCCGCGCGGGAACAGCGGCTCGCCCATGGTGGCGATGGCCTTTTCGTAATGGGCGTTGAAAAAGACGTTCTTCATCGGGTTGTAGAGCGAGCCGATGGGGTATCCCCGCCCGGTCAGGGCGGCGCGCGGCACGTCGAAATTGCCGAAATGCCCGCTGACCAGAACCGCCGGCCGTTTGTCGGCGCGCGCCTGTTCCAGCGCCGCGACGCCCGCGCCCTTCAGCGGCAGATCCTTGATCCGGTCGATGAACTGCTGGCCCGAGTAGATCTCGATGACGGTGCGCCCGACATTGTCGGGCACCTGCCGCACCAGGCGGCGCACCTCGGCCTCGGGCAGGTCGGGCATGACATGGGCCAGATTGGCGCGCACCCGCGCGTCATATCCGGCCAGCGGCGCGATGATGCGCGCGGTGATCCAGCCCATCAGCCGCACCCGCGTGGCATAGGGCAGGGCCAGGGCAAGGCCGATCAGCCCGCGCAGGATGCGGTCGCTCAGCCAGTCGCCGAAGCGGGTGCCGGGTTTGCGCGTCTTTGCCATGGGAACCCTTTGCTGTCCGTTTCCCCCGCCGCGCGGGTCTTGCGGCGCCAGACATAGATTCCACGCGCGCCGATCGCAAGCGCGGCCCGAAAGCCGGGCGCGGCAGGGGGCTGTCACGGGTCTTCATCGGGGATGATGAGCGTGATCTCGCCGGTCTCCTGCAGGGCGCGGATCGCCATGACGACCTCGCCCATCGCGGCGTCGGCCTCTTTCGGGCGGACCGGGCCGATCTCTCCGGCCCGTTCGCGCAGCTGATCCGCCAGGCGTTTGGACATGTTGCCGAGGATGAACTCTGCCACCTCCGCATCCGTGGCCAGCGCCGCCGCCAGTGCGGTGACAAGCGCGGCCTCCGGCACGCTGCGCGTGACGGCCGGAATGTCGCGCGGGGCGATCCGGGCGGGGATGTCCTGAAAGGTGAAAATCGCCTTGCGCACGGTTTCGGCGAAGGCGGCATCGGATTCCTCGAGGCCCGCCAGAAGATCATCGCGCGTCGCGGCGGGCGAGACATTGAGGATTGCCCCGATCCGCGCCGCCGCGGGCGTGTCGAAGGCTGGCGGCGGCGCGCTGGCGATCTGCTCCACCAGCGTCTGGCCGATGCGTGCGACCGTTTCCGGCCCGACCTGCCCGGTCAGCGAAATCGCGCAGGCGATGCGCCGGGCCTGCGCGCCCGGCAGTTTCCCCAGAATCTCGGCCGCCTTCACCGTCGCCAGTTTCGACAGCAGCACCGCCGCCACCTCGGTGCTTTCGGCCTGAACCATCGGGATCAGCGTCTCGGTCTCCAGCGCGGCGATGGTTTTCCACGGATCGGCGGGATGTTCGCCGCTGGCCGCGCGCAGGCCAGCGGCGGCGGTTTCGCTGATATGCCCGTCGAGCAGCGACAACGCCCCGTCAACCCCGCCGGGAAAGGTCAGGCCCACCCGCTCCATCTCTGTCAGGAACTCGCCGACGACGGCACGCAGGGTTTCACCGTCGATATAGCGCATCGCGGCGATCTCGGCGGTCAGCGCCGCTTGCAGATCGTCGGGCAGCGTATCGAGCGGCAGGCGCGCCCCTTCGCTGAGCAGCAGGCGCACGATGATGGCGGCCTTGCGCCGTCGGCTGAATAACACGGGCGGGGGCGCCGGCGGTGCCGGGGCATGGGGCAGGGCGAGTGTCACGCGGGTTCTCCTTCACGTCCGGGGCAGACTGGACGCGAAGGAGTTAAGGCGCGGTTTATACGTCAGCGCGGCCCATGAAGATTATGCCGGACGTCAGCTTGTGGTCTGCGCGACGCAGGTGCCGGTTTGGGCGTCGAACACCTGGCCTTCGGCGCATTGGCTGGCGGTGGTTTCGTGTTTCCACTGGCATTCCGCCGAAGCAAGGGCGGGCGCCAAGGCAAGTATTGCGGTTACGAAAAGGGTCTTGAGAGTCATGTCACGTCTCCCGGTTCTGCAATGCCCAAAGGGTATCACGCCACGCGCGAATCCCGAAACGGCGATTGCAGAACCGGCGCGCGCCGGTCAGCTTTCGCCGAAAACCCGGGCAAAGATCGTGTCGACATGCTTGGTATGATAGCCAAGATCGAATTTTTCCTCGATTTCGGCGGGGCTGAGGGCGGCGGTGACATCCGGGTCGGCCAGCAGTTCGGTCTTGAAATCCTTGCCTTCCTCCCAGACCTTCATCGCGTTGCGCTGCACCAGCTTGTAGGCATCCTCGCGGCTGACGCCGGCCTGGGTCAGCGCCAGCAGCACCCGCTGCGACATCACCAGCCCGCGGAACTTGTTCATGTTGGCCAGCATGTTCTCGGGATAGACCACCAGCTTGTCGATCACCGAGGTCAGCCGGGCCAGTGCGAAATCCAGCGTGATCGTGGTGTCGGGGCCGATGTTGCGCTCGACCGAGCTGTGGGAAATGTCACGCTCGTGCCAGAGCGCCACGTTCTCCATCGCCGGAACCACCGCCATGCGCACCAGCCGGGCCAGGCCGGTCAGGTTTTCGGTCAGCACCGGGTTGCGCTTGTGCGGCATGGCCGAGCTGCCCTTTTGCCCGGCGGAAAAGAATTCCTCGGCCTCGAGCACTTCGGTGCGCTGCATGTGGCGAATCTCGATCGCGACATTCTCGATGCTGCTGGCGACCACGCCGAGGGCGGCGAAGAAGGCCGCGTGGCGGTCACGCGGGATCACCTGGGTGCTGATCGGTTCGGGCACCAGGCCCAGCTTTTCGCAGACATGCGCCTCGACCGCAGGGTCGATATTGGCGAAGGTGCCGACCGCGCCCGAGATCGCGCCGGTGGCGATTTCGAACCGCGCCTTTTCCAGCCGGTTCCGGTTGCGCTGCATCTCGGCATGGAAGCGGG
Organism: Actibacterium naphthalenivorans; assembly: GCF_014196965.1. GTDB lineage: Bacteria > Pseudomonadota > Alphaproteobacteria > Rhodobacterales > Rhodobacteraceae > Actibacterium_A > Actibacterium_A naphthalenivorans. The sequence continues at coordinate 144,921 of NZ_JACIEQ010000002.1, forward strand.
CGAAGGTCAGGCCCATGGTGGTGGGCTCGGCATGGATGCCGTGGCTGCGGCCGATGCGCACCGTATCCTTATGTTCATAGGCGCGGCGCTTCAGCGCCTCGAGCAGCTTGTCCATATCGGCGATCAGGATGTCGGCGGCGCGCACGAGCTGGACGTTGAAACAGGTGTCGAGCACATCCGAGCTGGTCATGCCCTGATGCACGAAGCGGGCCTCGTCATTGCCGATGATCTCGGCCAGATGGGTCAGGAAGGCGATGACGTCATGCTTGGTCACGGCCTCGATCTCGTCGATCCGGGCCACGTCGAATTCCACGTCCCTGGCCTTCCACACCGCTTCGGCGTTTTCCTTGGGGATGGTGCCGAGGGCGGCCAGTGCGTCGCAGGCATGGGCCTCGATCTCATACCAGATGCGGAACTTGGTCTCGGGCGACCAGATGGCGACCATCTCGGGGCGGGAATAGCGGGGGATCATCGGCGGGCCTTGCTTGTGTTGCGGGATCGGGGCCGTCATAACCCCGGGCGGGCAAAGCGGCAAGGGAGGGAAGGCATGCCGGAGCTTGCGGCATTCGAAGGTGACTGGCTGCTGGAGCGGCAGATCAGCGACGCGCTGGCCGGTGCCGCGGGGCGGTTCGACGGGCGGGCCCGGTTCGCGCCGGGTGCCGACGGGCTGATCTATGACGAAGAGGGCGTGCTGCATCTGCCGGGACAGCCGCCCATGGCCGCCACCCGGCGCTATCTGTGGCGCGCCGAGGCGGCGGGGATCGCGGTGTTCTTCGACGACGGGCGCCCGTTTCACGGCTTCGGCAGTACAGGAAGTGAGCAGGCGACGCATCATTGCGGCCCCGATCTTTATCAGGTGCGATATGACTTTTCAGACTGGCCGCGGTGGCGCACACTCTGGCGGGTGACGGGCCCGCGCAAGGACTATGTCATGCGCAGTACCTACCGGCGGCCTGGTGATTGAGGCTTGCGCGTGTGCCGCCGCTGGGGCAAAACCGCGCGAAACGGGAACAGGAGGCGACTTGAAAATGACGACTGCAACGACGGACAGGGTGCTGGTCGAGACGATCGGCGCGAGCGAGGGCATGGCCCTGCGGGTGAAACAGGCGGTTCTGGTGGTGCTGGGCATCGCGGTGCTGACGATCTGCGCCCAGATCAAGGTGCCGATGTGGCCGGTACCGGTGACCATGGGCACCTTCGCGGTTCTGACCGTGGGCGCGGCCTATGGCCCGCGTCTGGGTCTGGCGACGATCCTGGGCTACATGGCCATCGGCGCGCTGGGGTTTGACGTTTTCGCCTCGTCCACAGCCGAGAAGAACGGGCTGGAATACATGATGGGCGGCACCGGCGGCTACCTGCTGGGCTATGTGCTGGCCACGGTTGCCCTGGGCATCGCCGCGCGGCGCGGCATGGACCGTTCGGTTTCGGGCATGGCGCTGGCGCTGCTGATCGGCAATGCGCTGATCTACGTGCCGGGCCTGCTGTGGCTGGGCCAGCTTTACGGCTGGGACAAGCCGATCCTGGCGTGGGGTCTGACGCCCTTCCTGATCGGTGACGGGCTGAAGCTGGTTCTGGCGGCGCTGATCGTGCCGGGCGTGTGGAAGCTGGTGGGCAAGGCCCGCGGCTGATCCTACTGCCGGATCTGATCTGAATGCGAGGCGCAGCCGATGGCTGCGCCTCGTTTCTTTTGCGCCCTTCGGGCGGTTTTGCCTCCGGCGGGGATATTGGGACGGAAAAGAAACAGGGCGCCGGTTTGCCCTGCCGCCGCTCAGGCCATCAGCCGGGTTTCGACCATGCTGCGCCGTTCCATCGTCTGGTGCACCGGGCATTTGTCGGCAATCTCCAGCAGGCGTGCGCGCTGAGCGTCGTCCAGCGTGCCTTCCAGGACGATCTCGCGGGTGAAACGGTCGATCTTGTGGTCGGCGCCATGCTCGGCGTCCTGGGCGTGGACCTTGTCGTGGGTCACGTCGACGCGCACATGTGTCAGCGGCCAGCCCTTGCGGCGGGCATACATGCGGATCGTCATCGAGGTGCAGGCGCCCAGCCCGGCGGCCAGAAAGCCGTAGGGCGACATGCCCCTGTTGGTGCCGCCATAGGCCTTGGGCTCGTCGGCCAGCATGTGGTGGAAGGGGCCGTTCTGCACATCCTGCAGGAAGCCGGCGGGATCGGATTCGGAGACGCGCACGATGCCTTCGGGCGCGCCGGGCGGCGGCGGCGGCGGGGTCAGGGCCAGGTAGCGGCGCGACCAGGCGGCGATCACCTCGGCCGCGTATTCGGCATCGTCGGGGGCCGATATCAGGTGGTCGGCATCGTCGAGCGTGACGAAGCTTTTGGGATGTTTGGCGGTGGCGAAGATCTGGGTGGCGTTGTCGATGCCCACGACCTGATCGCGCGGGGCGTGCATCACCAGAAGCGCCCGTTTCAGCCCGGCGATGGCCGGGCCGAGCCGGGCTTCGGCCACGTCGCGGATGAAATCGGCGCCGATATGCACCGGCCGCCCGCCCAGGTGCATCTCGATCGAGCCGTCGATGTGCAGGTGCGGGTCGGCGCTGGCGAAATTGCGGGTTACATGGGCCGGATCGAAGGGGGCGCCCAGGGTTGCCACGGCTTTCACGCTGTCCAGGCTGCCGGCGGCCCGGAGCACGGCCGCCCCGCCCAGCGAATGGCCGATCAGCAGGCCGGGCGCCATGCCGCGCCGTTCCAGATAGCGGGCGGCGGCGATCAGATCGCCGACATTGGTGGTGAAGGAGGTATTTTCGAACTCGCCGCCCGAGTGGCCCAGCCCGGTGAAATCGAACCGCAGCACGGCGATGCCCATCGCCGCCAGCCGCTGCGCGATTCGCCGTGCGGCGTGGATATCCTTGCCGCAGGTGAAGCAATGGGCGAAGAGCGCGGTGCCCAGGTGCGGCCCCTCGGGCAGGTCGAGCCGGGCCGCAAGCGCATCGCCGCTGTGGCCTTCGAACGTGATCTTTTCCATCGGCATGACGGCGCTCCTTCGGTTTGTGCTTCGGCGCAGAGTGGGGCCCGATGCCCCCTGTCGCAAGGGCTGTGACAATGCCATAACGCCAAGGTGAGGCAATGCGACAGGACAGGCGGCTTATCGGCATGGGGCGAGTGATGATCTATGCGCTGGCGGCGGCGGTTTTCGTGACGCTGGGGCTGAGTTTCGCGGGGGCGCTGCACCCGCTGGGGGATTCGCTGGCGGTGTTCCGGCTGCCGCTGGCCGGGCTGGCGGCGCTGCTGTGCGCGCTGATCTGGCTGAGCGGCCTGCGCCGCGCGGCGCTGGCCGGGCTGGCGCTGCTGGCGCTGGCCGAGGTGCCGGTGCTTCAGAGCTATTTGCGCGCAGGGGCCGGCCATGACTTCACGCTTTATCAAAAGAACCTTTACGCCCGCCCCGCCGACCGTCAGGCCCAGATCGCGGATATCGCCGCCGTGGCGCCGGATTTCCTGACCCTGCAGGAAACCGTGCCCAGCAACCGCCATGTGCTGGCCTCGCTGAAGGAGCAGTTGCCGACACAGCTTGACTGCGCCGAACCGGGCCAAAGCGGGGTCGCGCTCGCATCGCGCTTTCCGGCGATTCCGGGCAGCGCGATCTGTGCGCAGCGGCTGGCCGCCCTTCAGCTGAACACGCCGAAAGGAGCGGTCTGGCTGGTGTCGATGCATCTTCACTGGCCCTGGCCGCATGAGCAGGCCGAACAGCTTGCCGGGCTGCTGCCGGTGCTGCGCGGGCTGGAGGGGCCGGTGATCGTGGCGGGGGATTTCAACATGGTGCCGTGGTCGCACACGGTGCGCCAGGTGGCGCGGGCCACGGACGGCACGCGCGCGGGGCCGGTGCGCGGCTCTTATGACCTGTTTCATTTCATGCCCATCGCGATCGACCATGTGCTGGCGCCGGGCGGCGGGGTGAACCGGCTGCGCGGCAAGCTCGGGTCTGATCATCGCGGCCTTGTGGCGCATGTCGCGCTCTGACCGGGGCGCCGGGCGAGAGGGGTTTCCCTTCGCCGCCGCCTTCCCTAGCATCGGCGCGATCCACAAAAGACGACGGTTCCGATGATCCTGCAGCGCAGCCTTCCGCACACCCCATGGTCCGACCCGCGCCTGTCGCGGCTGCCGGGCACGCAACCGCTTGATTTCAAAGACTGGCTGGTGGTGGATGACGCCTATTCCGCCCAGATGGCCGAGCGCGACAGGCTGATCGCGGAACAGCCTGCGGCGGTCTGCGCGCTTGACCCATCGGCGCGGGAGGCGGGCGAGGAATTGCTGGAGCTGGTGCTGGGCGATCTGGACGCGCGGCCCGCGTTCCGCATCGCGGCCGATGGCGTCACCCGGCCCGATGGCGTGCTTGTGCCGCTGGACCGTACCGCGCCGATGCAGACCCTCGGCCGGCTGGTGCAGGAAGATTTCTGTATCCTTCAGCCCGGCGGCGAAGGCGAACATATCCTGAGCGGCGCGATCCTGTGTTTTCCCTCGGAATGGACCCTGGCCGAGAAATTCATGCGCCCGCTCAGCCGCATCCACCGGCCGGTCGCGCCCTATGACGCGAATATCGCCGCCCGTGTTCAGCGCATGTTCGACGCGGTACCGCCGGGCAGGGTGCTGTGGCGGGCAAATGCGCATCCCTATGACGACCCGTCGCTGTTCATGCCCCGCCCCGAGGTGCCGCCGCGGCAGCGGGCGCAGTGGAGCGCGCCCTTCGTGCGGTCGGAACGGCAGTGCATCCTGCGCCTGCCGGAAACCGGGGCAATCGTGTTTTCCATCCACACCTACGTGCTGCGCCGCGAGGATCTGAGCCCGGAACAGCGCGCCACGCTGCCCGGTGCCGGAGAGGCGCAGGGATGAACGGCGTTCAAGAGCAATACGAGGCCTATCCCTATCCCGAACGTGATCCCGAGGAAGAACGCCGGCGGCTGATCGTCGGCTCGCCCTCGCATCCGCATGAGATCGATCATTTCATCTATGGCGGCCGGCGCGACTGGCGCAAGCCGTTGCGCGCGCTGGTGGCGGGGGGCGGCACGGGCGACGGGCTGATCCAGCTTGCCGCGCTGATGGATCGGGCCGGGCGGCCGTGTGAGATCACCTATCTCGATCTCAGCGTCGCGGCGCGCAAGGTGGCCGAGGCGCGCGCCGCGATACGGGGACTGAGCGGCATCCGTTTCATCACCGGCAGCCTGCTGGACGCAGCAGATCACGGCCCGTTCGATTATATCGACTGTTGCGGCGTGCTGCATCATCTGCCCGATCCGCAGGCCGGTTTCGATGCGCTGGCGGCGGCGCTGGCGCCCGATGGCGGGATCGGGCTGATGGTCTATGCGCCTTACGGGCGCAGCGGGGTCTACCCGTTGCAAGAGGCGTTCGGCGCGGTGCTGCCCGGCTTGCCGCCGGCAGAGCGGCTGGCGCGGGCCAGGCGGATCTTTGAACGCCTGCCCGAGGGGCACCCGTTTCGCCGCAACCCGCACCTGGTGGATCACGAGCAAAGCGACGCGGGGTTCTATGATCTGCTGCTGCACAGCCAGGATCGGCCGTTCACCGTGGCCGAGCTTGCGGCGGCGCTGTCGGGGGCCGGGCTGGATCTGGTGAGTTTCAACCAGCCCGCGCTTTATGATCTGGCGCGCCTGCTGCCGCCCGGCATCGCGCCGCCCGAAAGCATGGGCCGGATCGCGCGGATGGATGTGGCGGAAAAGCTGCGCGGAACGATCAAGACCCATATCGCCTACGCGGTGCCCGCAGGGCGTGGCGCGGTGGCGCAGGCACGGGCAAGCGACCGTTCGCTGGTGCCGCATCTGAAAGGCGTTCCCGGCCCGCAGCTTGCCCGCGCGGTGGCCGCCAAGGGGCAGATCACGATGACGGCCGGCGCCGAAAAAAGGGTGGAGACAGTGCCGAAAAGCGCGGCGCCGCTGATCGGCCTGATCGACGGGCGCCGCCCGCTTTCGGCCATCGGCGCGCGCGCCGGGCTGGACCCGATCGCCTTTTCGGCGCGCTGGGGCGTGATCGACAGGGCGCTGTGCGGCTGGGGCATGATGCTCTACGCGCAGCCCGCATAAGCCGGCGGGCCCCCGCGAACGGGAACCCGCCTTTGCCTGAGAGGGCTGGGTTAAACCATCATCGACAACAGGGTCTGTGTGGCCTGGGTGGATGCCAGCCCGACGCCGACCCCGGTCAGGGCCATGGCACGCGCCGTCATCTTCAGGTTCTCACCGCGCAGCACGTTGTAGATCAGCATCGCAAAACCCACCGGGAAGGACAGCACCATCAACGTGATGGTCATCACATAGACCGAAAGCTGTTCCAGCAGGCCGATCTCTTCGGGCGGCGCCGAACGCTTTACATCTTCGCTCTCGATCATGTCGCTTGCGAAAATGCGGCGGCGGGCGCGGCGCAGCCGCTCTTCCTCGCGGCTGTCGCCGGTATAGCGGCGGGTCGTGGTCTCGCCGGGCATGTCGCCGCGCACCGCGTTGGCAAAGCTTTCGTCCAGCCGGTCGTGGTTGCGCGACACCTGCATGTGGCTTTCCTGAAACTTGCCGGCGCCCATCGCCATGCCCATCTTCGGGCGCGGCGTCGCCTCGGCCGCCGCGCTGCGTTCGGGTCGGCGCGGTTGCGGCGCATAGCCCGTCAGGGTCGGCGATTCGAACTCTTCTGCGGTGAACAGGGTGTTGGAATGGCTCCAGTGCACCAGGCTTGCCTTCTGGCTGCGCAGAAGATGCCGGACCACATGGAAACAGGCGCCCAGCAGGATACGGTCGGGGACCACGCGGCCCGCGCCCCGCTCGACCGACACGACAAGCGACGCCTGAACGCTCTCCAGCAGGGTTTCAACCATGGTGGTGCTTACGCGGGACTGGGTCGGGCGGGCGACGCCGCTCAGATCACGCGCGAAATTCTCGTTCGGCCCGTAACCAATGCGCAGCACGATGCTTTCATTGATGAAAACGGCGTGGCTGTCTTCGGCAACAGCGGTTTCATCGAACTCAAGCGCGATATTGCGGAAAGGGCGTTCCAACTCGTTAACCAGATTAACAAAATCCACGCCGAGCGGGCAGTCGAACAGGATCGTTGCATCCACGCTGCTCGTTTGATCAAACATTGTCATTCTCCGTCACTCGGAAGTCATCTGATGCAAACCAACCTGACACCCGAATGCGGAGACAGTAGGGCCGTTTTAAAGTTTATTCTCCTTATCTCGGTCACAATGGGTTAATTGTTGCCACAATTGTACAGGGGCGCCCGAAGGCGCCCCCATTGTTTCCGGTTACATCTTGAAGATGTAATCAGCAGCTGTAGTACATCTTGTACTCGACCGGGTGCGGCGTGTGCTCGAAGGCATAAACCTCATCCCACTTCAGCTCCATGTAGCCTTCGATCTGGTCTTTGGTGAACACGTCACCGGCCAGAAGGAAGTCGTGATCAGCCGCCAGTGATTCGAGCGCTTCGCGCAGCGAGGCACAAACGGTCGGGATCCCGGCCAGCTCTTCGGGCGGCAGATCGTACAGATCCTTGTCCGAGGCTTCGCCCGGATCGATCTTGTTCTTGATGCCGTCCAGACCGGCCATCAGCAGCGCGGCGAAGCACAGATAGGGGTTGGCCGCCGGATCGGGGAAGCGGGCCTCGACGCGCTTGGCCTTGGGCGATTCCGCCCACGGGATACGCACACAGCCCGACCGGTTGCGCGCGGAATAGGCGCGCAGAACGGGGGCCTCGAAACCCGGGATCAGACGCTTGTAGCTGTTGGTCGAGGGGTTGGTGAAGGCGTTCAGCGTTTTCGCGTGCTTCAGGATGCCGCCGATGAACCACAGTGCCTCGTCCGACAGATCGGCATATTTGTCGCCCGCGAACAGCGGCTTGCCGTCTTTCCAGATCGACATGTTCACATGCATGCCGGTGCCGTTGTCGCCCGAGATCGGCTTGGGCATGAAGGTCGCCGTCTTGCCATAGGCGGCGGCGACGTTGTGGATCACGTATTTGTACTTCTGCAGCTCGTCGGCCTGATGGGTCAGCGAGCCGAAGATGAGCCCCAGCTCATGCTGGCACGAGGCGACCTCGTGGTGATGCTTGTCCACCTTCATGCCCATGCGCTTCATGGTCGACAGCATTTCGCTGCGCAGATCCTGTGCGTCATCGGTCGGGTTCACGGGGAAATAGCCGCCCTTGATGCCCGGGCGATGTCCCATGTTGCCCATTTCATACTCGGTGTCCGAGTTCCAGGCCGCGTCCTGCGCATCCACCTGGAACGAGACCTTGTTCATCTCGACCGAGAATCGCACATCGTCGAACAGGAAGAATTCGGCCTCGGGGCCCCAGTAGGACACATCGCCGATGCCAGAGGATTTCAGATAGGCCTCGGCCTTTTCGGCGGTGCCGCGCGGATCGCGCGCATAGGGTTCACCGGTGTCAGGCTCGACGATCGAGCAGTGGATGCACAGCGTTTTCTCCGCATAGAACGGATCCATGTAGGCGCTGTCGGTGTCGGGCATCAGCTTCATGTCCGACTCTTCGATCGACTTCCAGCCGGCGATCGACGAGCCGTCGAACATGAAGCCATCGTCCAGAAAATCTTCATCCACCTGGTCTGCCATCACCGTCACGTGCTGCAACTTGCCGCGCGGATCGGTGAAACGGATATCGACATATTCGACATCCTCGTCCGCAATAGTCTTCAGAACTGCGTCCTTGCTCATAATGACCTTCTTCCCCTCTTTGGATGGTCGCTGTGACCGGGCGCGCGCAGCGCCCCGGCCGGTGTAACAGTGTTCAGAGTGCGTCTTCGCCGGATTCGCCGGTCCGGATGCGGATGGCCTGTTCTATGGGCGAGACGAAAATCTTTCCATCGCCGATCTTGTCGGTCTTGGCCGCGGCGATGATCGCTTCGACGGCGCTTTCGACCTGATCGTCAGCCAGCACCACCTCTATTTTTACCTTTGGCAGAAAGTCGACCACATATTCGGCCCCGCGATAGAGTTCGGTGTGGCCTTTCTGGCGCCCAAACCCTTTCACCTCAATCACGCTGAGGCCCTGCACACCGATCTCCTGGAGCGCTTCCTTGACCTCGTCGAGCTTGAAGGGCTTGATGATCGCCTCGATCTTTTTCACAGGTCTCAACTCCCTTTTTGGATTGCCGTTTTGACAGGTGTGAGAACACTTTCGCCCGGCGGGAACAATTGGCTAGACTGGCCGGCGAAGGATGCCCCCAAGGATTCACTCCCGCCAGCCCTAAATTTATGCGTCACGCAAAAACAATAGGCAATATTGAAAGTTGACCGAGGAATGAATGGCTGAACCGCTGACATCTGCACAAATGCGCGCCATCGAACAGGCGGCAATCGGCGCCGGCGCCGTTACCGGGCTCGATCTGATGGAGCGCGCGGGGCGCGGTGTGGTCGAGGCCGTGTTTCAACAGTGGCCGGGCCTGGCGCAGACCCCGCACAGGGCGGTGATTTTATGCGGTCCCGGAAACAATGGTGGTGACGGGTTCGTAGTGGCGCGAATGCTGAAACAACGCGGCTGGGATATCGCGGTGTTCCTCTACGGTGATGCCGAAAAGCTGCCCGCGGATGCAAAAACCAATTGCGCGCGGTGGCGGGCGCTCGGGCCGCTGCACCCGCTTGATGCCGGCGCAAAGCCGCTGTCGCCCGCGCCGGATCTGGTTGTCGATGCGATCTTCGGCACCGGGCTGACCCGCCCGCTGGAGGGCGCCTTGCAAAAGCTGGCGCAGAGCCTGCCCGAGGGTCCCGCCACCTGGCACCTTGTCGCCGTCGATATCCCGACAGGGCTGAATGCCGACACCGGCGCCGTGCTCGGCGCCGCCTTCCCGGCCGAACTGACCGTTACCTTCCACTCGGAAAAGCGCGGCCACCGGCTCGGGGAGGGGCCGCGCCTGTGCGGCAGGATCGTCGTCAAGGACATCGGCCTTTCATCTTTCCAGAAAATATCCCCGCCGGAGGCATGAATGTCAAAAGACCCGCGCCATATCACCGGCGGCCCCGCGATGATCGACGCGCTGCGCAAAAAGCCCCAGCAGCACAAGTATGATCACGGTCATGCCCTGATCCTGTCGGGCGGTGCAGGGCGGGGCGGCGCCGCCCGGCTGGCCGCACGCGGCGCGCTGCGCATCGGGGCGGGGCTGGTGACACTCGGCTGCCCGCCCGCGGCGCTGCAGGAAAACGCGGCCCAGCTCACGGCGATCATGCTCAAACGGGTCGAGGACGCGCGGGCGCTGAAAGAGGTTCTGGAAGATACCCGCCTGAACGCGCTCTGCCTCGGCCCCGCCCTGGGCCTGGGCAAGGACACCCGCGCGCTGGTCGAAACCGCGCTGGCGGCGGGGCGCGCGACGGTGCTGGATGCCGATGCGCTGTCCTCCTTCGCCGAGGCGCCGGAGGCGCTGTTCGAAATGCTGCACCCCGAAACCGTGCTCACCCCCCATGCGGGCGAATTCGCGCGGCTGTTCCCGGATATCGCGGAGGCGCCGGCCGAAGGCCCGGCTCTTTCCAGGGTGGGCGCCACACGCGCGGCGGCCGCGCGCGCGGGCTGCATCGTGCTGCTGAAGGGCGCGCATACCGTGATCGCGGATCCGGGCGGGCGCTGCGCCGTCAATTCGGCGCTTTATGACAGGTCCGCGCCCTGGCTGGCAACAGCGGGCGCGGGCGATGTGCTGGCGGGGTTCATCACCGGGCTGCTGGCGCGAGGTTTTGCCCCGATGCAGGCGGCGGAAACGGCGGCCTGGCTGCATGTGGAATGCGCGTTGCGCTTCGGACCCGGGCTGGTGGCCGAGGATCTGCCCGACATGCTGCCGCAGGTCTTCCGCGCGCTGGAGGTCTGACCGGCGGGGCCGGGATCAGGCCGGTACGGCCACGCGGGCGGCGCTGCCAACCTCTATGCCATCGGCATAGAACACCTGTTCGTCATCAAAGATCAGCGACCAGACGCGCAGGCCGCACATCTCCCGCGCCGTCGCGATATGCGTGCCATCGGCCAGATGTTCGACCGGAACAAGGGCCTGTTCGGCGTCATAGAGCGCCCGGGCGCGCCAATCGCGCACGAGAACGCGCTGGCCCGGGGCCACCAGAAGCGTCTCGCACGGGTGATCATGCCCCAGCGCGCCGGGGCGGATGCGGAACGGCGCCCCGGCCAGCGTGCGCGCCGCGAGCCCGCGCAAGACACGCGCACCGCTGCGGGTGATGATACGATCGCCCTTGTTCAGAAATTCCACCGGCAGCGCGCCATCGAGTGTCAGAACGATGCTGCCCTGTGCCAGCCCGCCGACGGATCCGAAAGGATCGCGGCCCGTGCCGCCGCGCCGTGCGCGGCCATCCGTTGAATGAAACATGATAATACCTGCTCAATCCGTCTGTTTTTGTTTTGGGCAAGAATATGTCAAAATTGGGTTAGCGGCGAGTGATTTCTGTGATGCGTTTTCTGCTCGCATCCCATTCCAGCCTTTGCTAGAAGGGCGCGAAATTCAGGGGCGGCCCCGATATGTGTGGGGGCTGCCCTCGTGGTTTTGCGGGTGTGGCGGAATTGGTAGACGCACCAGATTTAGGTTCTGGCGCTGCAAGGCGTGGGGGTTCAAGTCCCTCCACCCGCACCAGAGATGGACGAGAAGGACGATAATATGCAGGTGACCGAAACCCTGAACGAAGGTCTGAAGCGTGGCTATCAGATCACCGTAAGCGCGGCCGAGCTGGACGCGAAGGTGGTCGAAAAGCTGACCGAAGCGCAGCCCGACGTCGAAATGAAGGGCTTTCGCAAGGGCAAGGTTCCGATGGCGCTGCTGAAAAAGCAGTTCGGCCAGCGCCTGCTGGGCGAAGCCATGCAGGAAGCCGTGGATGGCGCGATGAACGCCCATTTCGAAGAGACCGGCGACCGCCCCGCGCTTCAGCCCGACGTCAAGATGACGAATGAGGACTGGAAGGAAGGCGACGATGTCGTGGTCGAGATGACCTACGAAGCGCTGCCCGAGATCCCCGATCTGGACATGACGGGTGTCACGCTGGAAAAGCTGGTCGTGAAGGCCGCCGAGGCCGACATCACCGAAGCGCTGGAAAGCTTGGCCAAAAGCTCGCAGACCTTCGAGGATCGCGAAGAGGGGGCCGCTGCCGAGGATGGCGATCAGGTCGTGATCGATTTCCTGGGCAAGGTCGATGGCGAAGCCTTCGAAGGCGGCGCGGCCGAGGATTATCCGCTGATCCTGGGCTCCAACAGCTTCATCCCCGGTTTCGAGGATCAGCTTGTCGGGGCGAAAGCCGGCGATGCGGTCGAGGTGAAGGTGGGCTTCCCGGCCGAATACGGGGCCGAGAACCTGGCCGGCAAGGATGCAGTTTTCGAATGCACCGTGAAGGCCGTGAAAGCGCCGAAAGCGGCCGAGCTGGACGACGCGCTGGCCAAGCAATACGGCGCCGACGATCTGGACGCGCTGAAAGCCCAGGTCGCCGAGAGGCTGGAGGCGGAATATTCCGGTGCCTCGCGCGCGGTGATGAAGCGGGCGCTTCTGGACGTGCTGGACGAAAAGGTCAGCTTCGAGCTGCCGCCCAGCCTGCTGGAGGCCGAGGCCAAGCAGATCGCGCATCAGCTGTGGCACGAGGATAACCCCGAGGTCGAGGGGCATGATCACCCCGAGATCGAGGTGACCGACGAGCATAACAAGCTGGCCGAGCGCCGGGTGCGTCTGGGCCTGCTTCTGGCCGAGCTGGGCCGCAAGGCCGAGGTCGAAGTGTCGGATGCCGAGATGACCCAGGCTATGATGAACCAGGCACGCCAATATCCGGGCCAGGAGCGTCAGTTCTTCGAGTTCGTGCAGCAGAACCCGCAGATGCAGCAACAACTGCGCGCGCCGCTGTTCGAAGACAAGGTTGTCGATTACCTGTTCGAACTGGCCGAAGTCACCGAAAAGGAAGTGTCGAAAGACGATCTGCAGAAGGCGGTCGAGGCGCTGGACGAAGAATAAGCGTTTCCTTCAGACACGTAATGCCAGGCGGCCGTCCTTTGGGGCGGCCGTTTGCTTTTGCGCGCCGGCTGCGGCGGGGACGGTGCAATCGCCGTGACGAAAACGAAAAAGCCGCGCAGGTTTCCCCGCGCGGCTTTGTGTCTGTTTCCGAAGGGCGAAGCTCAGGCTTCGTCTTCTTCCGCGGCGGCTTCGGTCGGGCCTTCCTCGTCGGAGGCGGCGCCGCCGATATCGTCAAACAGCTCCGCGATCTCGAAATCGGCTTCGGCCTCGGCTTCGGCGGCAAGCTCCTGAATGGACTTGCCGGAGGCCTGAAGCTCGGCTTCTTCCGGGGAACGGGCGACATTCAGGTGAATCGTCACCTCGACCTCGGGGTGCAGGCGCACGGAAACGTCATGGATGCCCAGATCCTTGATCGGCGTGATCAGAACGATCTGCTTGCGGTCGACCGTGAAGCCTTCGGCGGTGGCCGCCTCGGCCGCATCGCGCGGCGTGACCGAACCGTAAAGCGCGCCGGAATCGGAGGCGGAGCGAATCACGATAAAGCTCTGCCCGTCCAGCTTTTCGGCCAGGGATTCCGCTTCGCGACGGGTTTCAAGGTTGCGCGCTTCAAGCTGGGCTTTCTGCGTCTCGAAGCTGGCGATGTTGCTTTCGCTGGCGCGCATGGCCTTGCCCTGCGGCAGCAGGAAGTTGCGCGCGTAGCCGTCCTTTACAGAGACGACCTCGCCCATCTGGCCAAGCTTGGCCACACGTTCCAGAAGGATGACTTGCATTGTGCTTTCTCCTTACTTCACAGCGTAGGGCAGCAGGGCGAGGAAGCGGGCGCGCTTGATGGCGCGGGCCAGTTCACGCTGCTTCTTGGCCGAAACCGCGGTGATGCGGGACGGGACGATCTTGCCGCGCTCAGAGATGTAGCGCTGCAGCAGGCGGGTGTCTTTGTAGTCGATCTTCGGCGCGTTGTCGCCCGAGAAGGGGCAGACCTTGCGGCGGCGGAAAAACGGTTTGTTAGCCATCGGTTATGTCCTTTTCCTGAAGCTTCTGATCAGCGGCGTTCGCGGCGTTCGCTGCGCTCGTCACGCTTTTGCATCTGCACGGACGGGCCTTCGGGATGTGCGTCGACCTTGATGGTCAGCACGCGCATCACATCGTCATGCAGGCGCATCAGGCGCTCCATTTCCTGTACCGCTGTCGCCGGGGCGTCGGTCTTCAGGAAGGCATAGTGGCCCTTGCGGTTCTTGTTGATCTTGTAGGCCATCGTCTTGACGCCCCAGTACTCGCTTTCAACGACGTTGCCGCCATTGTCGGAAAGGACGGAGGAGAAGTGTTCGACAAGGCCTTCGGCCTGCGTGTTGGACAGGTCCTGACGCGCAATAAAGACATGCTCGTAAAGCGGCATGTAAGCTCCAGTTCTTTTCTCGGGTGCATTTCATAGGGCGGTATAGAGCCTTCCGCATCCCGCCCACGAGAGACTGCACCGGTTTCGCATGATCTGCGGAAGGAAGCGCCCTTATACACAAGGGCCGGGGTGATGCAAGCGCCGCGCGGCCGGCCGCGGGGGGCAGGCGGCGGGGGCCATGCAACCTTGCCGCGAAAAGGTTCCGCGCATGTCCGATTCTGACCATGATTGGCGGGCAGCTTGCAGACAACCATGCCTGTGGAGAATGCGCCATGAACGCGCCAACCAGTTTGACGACCTTCGGCGTGACGAGTTCGGGTGCCGAGCACCTGTTGAGTATTGTGGACACCAAATGGGGTTTCATCATCCGGTCGGACACGCAGTTCGCCCGGCGTGCCGTCCTGATCGAGCGGGTGGCGGCGATGGCCGGGCTGGCGGTTCTGGCCGTGGCCTGCGGCAGCTGGTTCCTTCCCGAAGTCCCTTCCGCGGTGGATACCGGCCCGGCGGGACGCTTGATCTCGACGGTGGCGCTGGCCACGCCGGCGCTTGCGTTTCTATGGGTGTCCGAGCGCGGCCTGGCGCGGGAGGCGCAGGTCGATATCGTGAAGAGCAGGCTGCGACTGACCCTGTGCAACCGCCGCGGCAAGAGCCGTGCCTATCGCATCATCCCCTTCGACAAGATCGCCAGCGCCTATGTCAAACCCGGCAACGACCGGGGGGATGCGTCACAGCTTTTCGTGCGCCACGCTGATACCAACGAGGTCGTGCATGTGGCCAGCGGGCGCGAGACGACCCTGCGCAGGCTGCACGAACGCCTTTCGCGCGAGCTGCGTCCGGTGCAGACCCAGCTTCAGGGCTGGGAACGCGTGGGCCGCAAGCTGCAACCTTCGATGCCCTGAACCCGCGCCCGCCGCTGGATTATCGCGTCCCGTGCGGGTAAGAGCCTGCCATGTGAACAGGAGGCGGGCGATGTTCCGGGGGCTGCTTTCTCGAAAACCGGTCACCAAGCTGGCCCTGACACCGCCCGACCCACAGCCGGGGCGGGCGGGGATCGCGCTTGTTCTGATCGTCCGCAACGAGGCGCGGCATATCGGCGAATGGGCCGCGTTTCACCTACAGGCCGGCGTGGCGCATGTTGTCGTCTATGACAATGGCTGCACCGATGGCACCATCGGCGTGCTGCGCGATGTGTTGGGTGACAGGCTGACGGTGATGCCCTGGAACCAGAAGCTGCGCGATGCGGTGACGGGGCGCGAGCTGCACAATCAGGTGCTGGCCTATGCCCATGCGATCCGCAATTTCGGCGGCCGGTTCCGCTGGATGGCCTGTATCGACGCCGACGAGTTTCTGGTGCCAAAGCAGGCGGCAGACCTTCCCGCCGCGCTTGTCCCGCTGGAGGGCTGCGCGTCGATCTCTCTGCCGTGGCATAATTTCGGGCGCAACGGCCATGTCGCGCCGCCTGACGGCGGGGTTTTGCGGAACTATACCCGCCGCGCCGCCGACCCGATGAGCGGTGCGCGCGGGGTGACGAATTTCAAGGTGATCGTGGACCCGGCGCATGTAACGGCGGTAAAGGTTCACAGCTATGAGGTGGATGGCCGGGCCGTCACCTGGAATGACCGGGGGGCACGGTTTGCCCTGAAAGACCGGGCGGGCCGCGCGTTTTATTCGGCCGACCATATCCAGCTCAACCACTATTACACCCGGTCGGAACAGGAACTTGCGGCGAAGATCGCGCGCGGATCGAACCAGAGCGTCGAGGCCGCGCGCCATGCCGCCCGCGTCCGGCGCAATGTGGCAAATATCGAGGCCGAGGAGGTCGAGGACCGCTGCGCGCTTGATTTTCTGGCGCGCGCAGGGGCGGAAACGGGCGGTCATCGCTGACCGTGCCAAGGGCCCAGGTCGCGGCCGCGCGGGCCGGAACACCCGGAAACATTCGCGTTTCGGGGCCAATCACCGCAATTTCATCCGCATAGTTCGCGTTACCGGCATTGTTCCGGCATCAAAACGCCTCAATTTTTACTGAGAATTCCAACTCAAGTTGCTCTGAACGTTGGCGGATAGCGGGAAAGGACCCTCATGTACCGCGCGGCACGAACAGTTGGATTTCGGAAATTGAGGGCGTTCCTGCGCGCCGAGGGCGGTGCGGTGACAGCCGAGTACGCGATACTTGCGGCAACGGCGGTTTCGCTCGGGTTTGCGGTGGTCAGTACCGTGGAGGTCGGGGTTGGGGATCTTTCAGGCTCCACCTCAGATGTTCTGAGTTCGATCGAAGTGTCGGCCTATGGCACGTCAACGGGACCCACTGGCGGAGATGGAAGCAGTGACAGCGGCGGCGGCGGTGGTTCGGGTGGGGGTGGCGACAGCGGCGGCGGTGACAATGGCGACGACGGCGGCGACAGTGGCGACGACGGCAGTAGCGGTGATACCGGCGGCGGTGACGGCGGCTCTGGCGGTGACACCGGCGGTGGAAGCGGTGCGGGCGGCGATGGTGGCGGCTCTGGCGGCGGGGATGGCGATGGTGGCGGCTCGGGCGATGGTGATGGCGACAGCGGCGGCTCCGGTGGCGGCGACAACGGCGGCTCCGGTGGCGGCGACAACGGCGAAAACGGGTCGCAGGGCAACAACGGCAAATCCGACAACAACAAGAACAAGGACAAGTCGGACAAGGATGACACGTCTGATCTGGGCAACCCGGGAAATGACAAGGATGTCGGCAAGGCGGGCGAGGATCCCAGCGGAAAGGGCGGTTGAGGCGGCCTGATCGGCCATCGCCGCGAAACGCCCCTTACGACAAGTCAATTGCACATAGGCTGGGCTCGGGGTATCTCCCTGCGAAATGATCCGAGGGGAGGGTAGCATGACCCGTGCATTCGTATTTCCGGGCCAGGGGGCGCAGACCATAGGCATGGGCAAGGCCCTGGCCGAGGCCTATCCGGCCGCGCAGGCGGTCTTCGACGAGGTTGACGAGGCCCTGGGCGAAAAGCTCAGTGCGCTGATCTGGGAGGGCACGCAGGAAGACCTGACGCTCACCCGGAACGCGCAGCCGGCGCTGATGGCCACCTCGCTTGCCGCGATGCGCGCGCTCGAGGCCGAGGGCGTGACGGTCGAGGCAGCAGCCTTTGTCGCCGGCCACTCGCTGGGCGAATATTCCGCTCTCGCCGCGGCGGGCGCGATTTCGGTGGCCGACACGGCGCGCCTGCTGCGGATACGCGGCGCGGCCATGCAAGAAGCCGTGGCAGTGGGCGAAGGCGCGATGGCGGCCCTGCTGGGGCTGGATTTCGCCACGGTCGGCAAGCTGGCGCGGAAAGCGGCGCATGACACCGGCAAGGTGTGCCAGGCCGCCAATGACAACGATCCGGCGCAGGTGGTGATCTCGGGCCACGCCGCCGCGGTCCGCCACGCGGTGGAACTGGCGCAGGAGGCCGGGGCGAAACGGGCGGTGATGCTGCCGGTCTCGGCCCCGTTCCACTGCAAGCTGATGGCGCCGGCGGCCAGGGTGATGGCCGGGGCGCTGGACGATGTCGATATCGCGCAGCCGAAGGTGCGGCTGGTGGCGAATGTGCTCGCCCATGACGTGACCGAGCCCGAAACCATCCGTTCGCTTCTTGTAGATCAGGTGACGGATTCTGTCCGCTGGCGCGAATCGGTCAGCTGGATGGTGAAGCAGGGCGTGACCGAATTCTGGGAAATCGGCGCCGGCAAGGCGCTTTCGGGCATGATCCGCCGCATCGAGCGCTCGGCCACGACCCGCGCCATCGGCACGCCGGAGGATGTGAAGGCCGCGGCGCAAAGCATAGGTTGAGGGAAAAGCATGTTTGATCTGACTGGAAAGACCGCGCTGGTCACCGGCGCGTCCGGCGGCATTGGCGGCGCGATCGCGAAGGCGTTGCACGGGCAGGGCGCAACCGTGGGCCTGTCGGGCACGCGCGAGGCGCCGCTGGTCGCGCTGGCGGCGGAACTGGGCGCGCAGGCGCATGTGTTGCCCTGCAATCTGAGCGACGCCGCGGCGGTGAACGCCTTGCCGAAGCAGGCGGCGGAGGCGATGGGAAGCGTAGATATTCTGGTCAACAACGCCGGGATCACCCGCGACAACCTGTTCATGCGGATGAGCGACGAGGAATGGGATACCGTGCTCGAGATCAACCTGACCGCCGCGATGCGGCTGTGCCGGGGGGTGCTGCGCGGCATGATGAAGGCCCGTTGGGGGCGGATCGTGAATATCACCTCGATTGTCGGATCCACCGGCAATCCCGGTCAGGGCAACTACGCCGCCGCCAAGGCCGGCCTGGTGGGGATGTCCAAATCGCTGGCCACCGAGGTCGCCACCCGCGGCGTCACCGTCAACTGCGTGGCGCCCGGTTTCATCGAAACCGCGATGACCGAAAAGCTGAACGACGAACAGAAGGGCAATATCCTGGTGCAGGTGCCCGCCGGCCGCATGGGAACCCCCGCCGAGATCGGCGCGGCCGTGACCTATCTGTCCAGCCCCGAGGCGGCCTATGTCACCGGCGCCACGCTGCATGTGAACGGCGGTATGGCGATGCTTTGACGGGGCATTCGCGAAATGCCCGAAAGCGTTTGCCTTACGGGTGCGATATGCTATAGCGGCGCAGATTTCGCCGTCGGCGCCTGGCGCGCCTGGCACTGGGACGGTCCGATGGACCAAAAGCAAGAAACGGGCAACGGGCCCGCGAGCAATGAGGAATTGATATGAGCGACATCGCAGATCGCGTGAAAAAGATCGTTGTCGAACACCTGAGCGTGGAAGAAGACAAGGTCATCGAAAACGCGTCTTTCATCGACGACCTGGGCGCCGACAGCCTCGACACTGTCGAACTGGTCATGGCCTTCGAGGAAGAGTTCGGCATCGAGATCCCCGATGACGCCGCCGAGACCATCCAGACCTTCGGCGATGCGGTGAAGTTCATCACCGAAGCTTCCTGAGCGGCAGTTTCGCACACAGTCAATCGCGGCGTCCCGTTTCCGGGGCGCCGCTTTTGTTTTCACCCGCCTGCATCATCTTTCCGCAAATATCCCCGCCGGAGGCATGAAATCTCTTCACGGCGGTCCGGCAGATGGCTTCCGGCGGTTTTCGGCAAAAACGAACGGTGCCCGTGCATCCACTTGCTCCTTCTGCTGAAACCAAGGTATCAGGGGCGGCGGAAAGCCGAGGTCGGAGGAGCAGGATATGCGTCGAGTGGTGGTCACGGGGCTGGGGATGGTTTCCCCGCTTGCCTGCGGGGTAGAGGAAACCTGGAAGCGGCTCCTGGCCGGGCAGTCCGGTGCCGGGCCGATCACGCGTTTCGATGCCTCCAACGTGCTGACGAACTATGCCTGCGAAATCCCGCTGGGCGACGGCTCCAATGGCACTTTCAACCCCGACGACTGGATGGCGCCGAAAGACCGGCGCAAGGTCGATGATTTCATCCTCTACGGCATGGCTGCCGCCGAACAGGCGGTCAGGGATGCGGGCTGGATGCCCGAGGATGCCCAAAGCCGCGAGCGTACCGGCGTGATGATCGGCTCGGGCATCGGCGGGCTGTCGTCGATCGCCGAGACGGCGGTGCTGATCAAGGAGCGGGGCCCGCGGCGCGTGTCGCCCTTTTTCATTCCCGGCGCGCTGATCAATCTGATTTCCGGTCAGGTTTCGATCCGCTTCGGTTTCAAGGGGCCAAACCACGCCGTGGTGACGGCCTGTTCGACCGGCGCGCATGCCATCGGCGACGCGGCACGGCTGATCCAGTGGGATGATGCCGATGTGATGGTGGCCGGGGGCGCGGAAAGCCCGATTTCCGAGATCGGGATCGCCGGGTTCAACGCCTGCAAGGCGCTGTCGACCAAGCGCGGGGACGATCCGACCCGGGCCAGCCGCCCCTATGACGCCGATCGCGACGGCTTTGTGATGGGCGAAGGGGCCGGCGTTGTCGTGCTCGAGGAATATGAGCACGCCAAGGCGCGGGGCGCCCGGATCTACGCCGAGATTCTGGGCTATGGCCTGTCGGGCGATGCCTATCACATCACCGCCCCGAGCGAGGATGGCGAGGGCGGTGAGCGGTCGATGCGCGCGGCGCTGAAGCGCGCGGGGCTGGCGCCGGGGGATGTGGATTACATCAACGCCCATGGCACCTCGACCATGGCCGACACGATCGAACTGGGCGCGGTGGAACGGTTGATGGGCAATGCCGCGGCCAAGGCCACGATGTCGTCCACCAAATCCTCGATCGGGCATCTGCTGGGGGCCGCGGGCGCGGTCGAGGCGATATTCTCGATCCTGGCGATCCGCGATCAGGTGGCGCCGCCGACGATCAACCTGGACAATCCGGATGTCGAGCCGAAGCTGAACCTGGCCGCGCACGAGGCGCAGCCGCGCGAGATCAGTGTGGCGCTCAGCAATTCCTTCGGGTTCGGCGGCACCAACGCGTCGCTCGTGCTCGGCAAGGTCTGAACCATGTGGCGCAACCTGGCCTCGAACGCGCTGACGCTGTTCATCGCGCTGCTGCTTCTCGCCGGTGGTCTGGTGATCTGGGGCAAGGGGCAATACACCGGCCCCGGTCCGCTGGAAGAGGCGATCTGCCTGCGCGTCGAAAGCGGATCGAACATGCGCCGCGTGTCCGAGGATCTGGCGGCGCAGGGCGCGATTTCCAGCGCCGCGATCTTTCGCGCGGGTGCCGATTACTCCGACAAGGCCGATCAGCTGAAGGCCGGCAGCTTTCTGGTACAGCCGTATGCGCCGATGGCCGATATCGTGGATCAGATCACCCGTGGGGGCCGCTCCACCTGCGGCACCGAGGTGAATTTCCGCATCGGCATTCTGAGCGCCGAGATGCAGGTGCGCGAGCTGGACCCGGCCACCAACCGCTATGTCGAGATCGTGGCCTTCGACCCCGGCGAGGGTGAGGTTCCGGCGGAATATACCGAGATCACCGGCCAGCCCGATGTGCGCTATCGCGTGACCCTGGCCGAGGGTGTGACCAGCTGGCAGGTGGTCGAGGAGCTGAAACAGGCGGAGTTTCTGAGCGGAGAGGTGGCCGCGCTGCCGGCCGAGGGCGCTTTGGCGCCCGACAGCTATGAGGTTGCCCGCGGGCTGGAGCGTGCGGTGCTGATCGGCCGCATGGAAGAGAGCCAGGCACAGATACTGGCCGAGCTGTGGCAGGCGCGCGCCGAGGGGCTGCCGTTTGACACGCCGGAAGAAGCGATGGTTCTGGCCTCTATCGTCGAGAAAGAAACGGGCGTGCCCGAGGAGCGCCGGCAGGTGGCGAGTGTTTTCGTCAACCGCCTGGAGCGCGGGATCAGGCTGCAGACGGATCCGACGGTGATCTATGGGGTGACGAACGGGCAGGGCGCGCTGGGGCGCGGTTTGCGGCAGAGCGAGCTGCGTCGCGAGACGCCCTATAACACCTATGTCATCGACGGGCTGCCGCCCACGCCCATCGCCAACCCGGGCCGCGCGTCGATCGAGGCGGCGCTGAACCCCGATGCGACGGATTATCTTTATTTCGTGGCGGATGGCACCGGCGGGCATGCCTTTGCCGAAACGCTGGCCGAGCACAACGAGAATGTCGCGCGCTGGCGGGCGATCGAGGCGGAGCGGGCCAAGCAGTAGGGCGGCGCCGGCTGTTTTCGATTGCGGCCCTGCGGGCCATTGCCTTTACCGCGCACCCTGGCGGGTGCGCGGGTTTGCCTCCGGCGGGGATATTTCTTGGAAAGATGAAGGCCTGAGCCGGGCTTTTGGTGGTTTCCGTTCGTTAACTTATTGTTAACAATAAACTTCTTGACTTTCCGAACGCTCCGAAGTATACCTTTGGGCAAGCTGGAAGAAGTGGGCAAGCGGCACGGGGGCAACCCCGGCGCCGCTTTTTCATTTCGCTCGTGCGGAGCGGCATGAGAGGCAGGCGCAGATCATATGACTTTGATTACTCCAATCGGGGTGGACGCGGCTCAGGCGGTGCTTGAGGCGGCGGAGCAGCATTACGAGCGTACGGTACAGGCGCTCAACGAGATCATCGAGGATGTGACCGCGGGCCGTTCGGCCCGTGCGAAAGAGCTGAAGGGGGCGCTGAGCGATCTTGGCCGCGCCGCCCAGACGGCGTTTGACGAAAGGTCCAGAGTTGCGAAACGCATCAGATCAGAAGCGGGCGTTGCCCATGACTATGCCCTCGACTTCGCCAGCGCGCGAGATGAGATCGGGCGCAGACTGGCTTGCCTGCGCGACGCCGCCGGAACAGGATGCGTTCCTGAACGGGCTGAGTGAGGGGGCGTTGCTGGCGCTGCCCTATCTGTTCGAGTTCTGGGCGCTGCCGCATCAGCTGCCACCCGAAGGGGAATGGCGGACCTGGGTGATCCTGGGCGGGCGCGGCGCGGGCAAGACCCGCGCCGGGGCCGAATGGGTGCGCGCCGAGGTAGAGGGCTCGCGGCCGCTGGATATCGGCCGCTCGCGGCGGGTGGCGCTGGTGGGCGAAACCATCGAGCAGGTGCGCGAGGTGATGGTGTTCGGCGAGAGCGGCATCCTGGCCTGTTCGCCCCCCGACAGGCGGCCCAAATGGGAGGCCACACGCAAGCGGCTGGTCTGGCCCAACGGTGCCGTCGCGCAGGTGTTTTCGGCGCATGAGCCCGAAAGCCTGCGCGGCCCGCAATTCGACGCGGCCTGGGTGGACGAGCTTGCCAAGTGGAAGAGGGCCGAAGAGGCCTGGGACATGTTGCAGTTCGGGTTGCGGCTTGGCCCCGCGCCGCGTCAATGTGTGACGACGACGCCGAGGAACGTGCCGGTGCTGAAGACCATACTGGCCAACCCATCGACAGTGCGGACCCATGCGCCGACCGAGGCGAACCGCGCCTACCTGGCCGCGTCTTTCCTGGATGAGGTGCGCAGCCGCTATGCCGGGTCGCGGCTGGGCCGGCAGGAACTGGACGGGGTGTTGCTGGAGGATGCGGAGGGCGCACTCTGGAACTCGGCCGGGCTGGAGGCGACGCGGCTGGACAAGGCGCCGCCGCTGGACCGGATCGTGGTGGCGATCGATCCGCCGGTGACGGGCACGAACGCCTCGGACGAATGCGGCATTCTGGTGGTGGGCGCGCGGGTGCAGGGCACCCCGCAGGACTGGCGCGCGGTGGTCCTGGAAGATGCCAGCGTCGCCGCCGCATCGCCCACCACCTGGGCCGAGGCGGCGATTGCCGCGATGGAGCGCCACGGCGCGGAGCGGCTGGTGGCAGAGGTCAATCAGGGGGGCGATATGGTCGAAAGCGTGATCCGCCAGATCGACCCGCTGGTGCCGTTTCGGGCGGTCCGGGCCGCGAAGGGCAAGGTCGCGCGGGCGGAACCCGTCGCCGCGCTTTACGAGCAGGGACGGGTGGCGCATCTGCGCGGGCTTGGCGCGCTCGAGGATCAGATGTGCCGGATGACCGCCCAGGGCTATCAGGGCAAGGGGAGCCCGGACCGGGTGGATGCCCTTGTCTGGGCGCTGCATGAGCTGATGATCGAACCGGCGGCACGCTGGCGCAGACCACGGGTGCGCGGGCTTTAGCCTGCCGCTTCATCTTTCCCCAAATATCCCCGCCGGAGGCAAGAAAGTTTTCTGCCGAACCGCCCGTGGCGCAGCGCGCCCCGATGAGCGGCGGGAGTTTCGTGCTGCCCGATGGCGGCGAACCGGACGACTGAGGAGCTTCACATGGTATTCAACATGTTTCGGCGCGCAGAACCTGCGGCGCCTGAGAAAAAGGCGAGCGCCAGCGGCAAGGTGGTGGCCTGGCACGGGGCGGGCCGGGTGGCGTGGAGCCCGCGCGATACGGTGTCGCTGACCAAGGCGGGGTTTGCGGGCAATCCGGTGGGGTTCCGCTCGGTCAAGCTGATCGCCGAGGCGGCGGCGGCGCTGCCGCTGGTGCTGCAGGACCGCGAGCGGCGCTATGACGTGCATCCGGTGCTCGATCTGGTGCGGCGCCCGAATGCGGCGCAGGGCCGGGCGGAGCTGTTCGAGGCGCTGTTCGGGCAGTTGCTGCTGTCGGGTAACGGCTATCTGGAGGCGGTAGGCGGCGACAGTGGCGTGCCGCTGGAGCTGCATGTGCTGCGTTCGGACCGGATGAGCCTGATCCCCGGCGCGGATGGCTGGCCCGTCGCCTATGACTATGCGGTGGGCGGGCGCAAGCATCGGTTCGACATGACGGGCGCGCTTCCGCCGCTGTGCCACATCAAGAGCTTCCATCCGCAGGATGATCATTACGGCCTGTCGCCGATGCAGGCGGCGGCGACGGCGCTCGATGTGCATAACGCCGCCAGCCGCTGGTCCAAGGCGCTGCTGGACAATGCGGCGCGGCCCTCCGGCGCGATCATCTATCGCGGGGCCGACGGGCAGGCGAGCCTGACCGAAGAGCAATATGCGCGGCTTCAGGATGAAATGCTTTCCTATCATCAGGGCGCGGCGAATGCCGGGCGCCCGATGCTGCTGGAGGGCGGGCTGGACTGGAAGCCCATGGGATTCAGCCCTTCGGACATGGAGTTCCAGAAAACCAAGGAAGCCGCGGCGCGCGAGATCGCGGTGGCCTTCGGGGTGCCGCCGATGCTTCTGGGGATACCGGGCGACGCGACCTACGCGAATTATCAGGAGGCCAACCGCGCATTTTACCGGCTGACGGTGGTGCCTCTGGCCACGCGGGTGGCGGCGGCGGTTTCGGATTTCCTGGCGCGGTTCGCCGGCGAGGCGGTGGAGCTGCGGCCCGACCTGGATCAGGTGCCGGCGCTGGCCGCCGAGCGGGACGGGCAGTGGCGCCGGGTCAGCGAGGCGACGTTCCTGACCGATGCGGAAAAGCGCGCGCTGCTCGGGTTGCCGAAGCTGGCGGAGGAGGAATGAGCGCGGCGGCGGAGCGGAGCGGCTCGAAGTTTCTTTACGCTCCGTTCGAGGTCGCCAATGCCCGGATCGACGCGAACGAACGCGTGGCCGAGGAACGCTGGGCAGCGCTGGAATACCGGCTGGGCCGTATCGAGGCCAGCCAGGAGCGGGTCGAGAAGCGGCTGTGGCTGGCGGTATACGGCGTGGTCGCCGTGATTTTGGCGCAGGGCGTGACATCGCTTTTGACGGTGGCGCCGTGAAAGGGGAATTGCCGATGACGGAAAACGGGATGGGGCTGGAACACAAGTTCTGCCGGGCGGACAGCGTGCTGACGGTAACGGACGGCACGCGGATCGAGGGCTATGCCAGCCTGTTCGGGAAGGTTGATCAGGGCGGCGACGTGGTGCAGGCCGGGGCCTATGCCCGCTCACTCAAGGCGCTGGAGGCGGCGGGGCGGCGGGTGAAGATGCTGTGGCAGCACGACCCGGCGCAGCCGATCGGCATCTGGGACGAGCTGCGCGAGGATGCGCAGGGTCTCTATGTCAGGGGGCGTTTGCTGAGCGATGTGGCCAAGGGCCGCGAGGCGGCGGCGCTGATCGAGGCGGGGGCGATTGACGGGTTGTCGATCGGATACCGCACCAAGCGGGCCGAAAAGGATGCGGGCGGGCGGCGCCTGCTGGCGGAGGTGGAGCTTTGGGAAGTGTCGCTTGTGACTTTTCCGATGCTTCCCGATGCGCGGGTGGGCGCCAAGGCGGATGATCCCGCCGAGACGCTGCTGCGCGAAATGGCGGAGGCCTTCAACGGCGCCCGCCATGTGCTGACCGGCGATCGAGCCCGGTCCGAGACCAATCTCAGACAGGATTGAGACATGACCAAGACCGAGACCAAGTCGGGGGGGGCTGCGGCGCCCGTGGCCGAGGTGAAATCTGCACTGACCGGCTTCCTGAGTGATTTCAGGGACTTTCAGGCCGATGTGAAATTCAAGCTTCAACAACAGGAAGAGCGACTGACCATGCTGGATCGGAAATCCCTTATCACCGGGCGCCCCGCCCTTGCCACCAGCGCCGAGACCGGCGCGCCGCACAAGAAGGCCTTTGCCGCCTATCTGCGGTCGGGCGATGATGACGCGCTGCGCGGGCTGGAGGTGGAGGGCAAGGCGATGTCCACCGCCGTTGCCGGCGACGGCGGCTTTCTGGTGGACCCCGAGACCGCTGCGGCGATCAAGGGCGTGCTGAATTCCACCGCCTCGATCCGCTCCATCGCGCAGGTGGTGCAGGTGGAGGCCACGTCGTTTGACGTGCTGGTGGACCACACCGACATCGGGTCGGGCTGGGCCACGGAGACCGCGACGCAGTCCGAGACGAGCACGCCGCAGATCGACCGTGTGTCGATCCCGCTGCACGAGCTTTCGGCCATGCCCAAGGTCAGCCAGCGCCTGCTGGACGACAGCGCCTTCGACATCGAGGTCTGGCTGGCCGGGCGCATCGCCGACAAGTTCGCCCGCGCCGAGGCGGCGGCCTTTGTCAGCGGCGACGGCGTGGACAAGCCGAAGGGCATCCTGACCCATGCGACCGTGGATGACACGCTGTGGAGCTGGGGCAACCTTGGCTACATTCCCACCGGCACGGATGGCGATTTCGATGCGGTTTCGCCGTCGGATGCGATTCTCGATCTGGTCTATGCGCTGGGGGCGGAATACCGCGCCGGTGCGAGCTTTGTCATGAATTCCAAGACCACGGGCGTGGTGCGCAAGATGAAGGATGCCGATGGCCGCTTCCTGTGGTCGGACGGTCTGGCCGCCGGGGAACCGGCGCGACTGCTGGGCTATCCGGTGCTGGTGGCCGAGGATATGCCGGACATCGCGCCGGGCGCCTTTGCCATCGCCTTCGGCAATTTCCAGGCGGGCTACACCATTCCCGAGCGCAACGACCTGCGCGTGCTGCGCGATCCGTTCTCGGCCAAGCCGCATGTGCTGTTCTATGCCACCAAGCGGGTGGGTGGTGATGTCAGCGACTTTGCGGCGATCAAACTTCTGAAATTCGCGGTGTCGTAAGGCGCCGCGAACGGGCCACCCCTGCGGTTGCGGGGGTGGTTCAGGCGCGCGCCGGGGTTTTTTCGCGTTGTCCAGCTGCTCCCTCCGTCCGAGCAATGCGGGCGGCGCGCGCCATTTTCCTGATGTCCGGGGGACGATTTGGAGGTTTCCACATGATGTTGATCGAGCAGACCACAGTGCCCGCCGCGGCACTGCCGGTGAGCCAGTTCAGGGACCATTTGCGGCTGGGCACCGGGTTTGCCGACGACGGGTCGGCCGATGTGTTGCTGGAGGCGTTGCTGCGGGCTGCGATGGCGGCGGTGGAGGGGCGCACCGGAAAGGTGCTGTTGTCACGGGCCTTTGCCTGGACGCTGACCGCTTGGCGCGATACCGGCCGGCAGGCGCTGCCGGTGGCGCCGGTGGCGGTGATTTCGCAGGTCGGCATTTTCGACCGGCAGGATGCGATGATCGTGGCGGACCCGGCGAGCTATCGGCTGGAGAAGGACACGCACCGGCCGCGTATCGCCGCCGATGGTGCGTGCCTGCCGGTGATCCCGCTGGGCGGGCGCGTCGAGGTGCTGTTCGACGCCGGGTTCGGCGCGACATGGGATCTGGTGCCCGAGGATCTGGCGCAGGCGGTGATGCTGTTGGCCGCGCATTACTACGAGCATCGCTCGGAGGCGGCGTTTGGCGAGGGCGGGATGCCGTTCGGCGTGCTGGCCCTGCTGGAGCGTTGGCGCACGGTGCGGATACTGGGCGGGGGCGCCGCATGAAGGGGCTGCCGCAACTGAACCGGCGGCTGGTTCTGGAAGAGCCGCAGCGCGTGGGCGACGGCTCGGGGGGCTTTGCCGAAAGCTGGGTGGCGCTTGGCACGCTCTGGGCCGAGGTCCGGCCCGGGTCGGGGCGCGAGCGGGCGGGAGAGTTCGCCACGCTGTCGCGCGTGCCGTATCGCATCACGGTGCGCGGCGCGCCCGAGGGGGCAGCGTCGCGCCCGCGGCCGGAGCAGCGGTTTCGCGAAGGCGCACGGCTGTTTCGAATTCTTGCGGTGGCCGAGCGGGACGCCGCCGCGCAGTACCTGATCTGTTTCGCCGAAGAGGAGGTGGGCGCGTGAGCTATGGCGTTTCGGCCGCTTTGCAGGCGGCGGTGTATCAGCATCTATTGGCCGACACGGCCCTTGGCGCGCTGGTGGGCGGGGCGATCTATGACGCGGTGCCGCCGGGTGCGCTGCCCGTGACCTATGTCAGCCTCGGCCAGGAGGACGTGCGCGACCGGTCGGACAAGACCGGCAAGGGTGCGCTTCATATTTTCACCATCAGCGTGGTGAGCAGCGTCGCCGGGTTCGCCGGCGCCAAGGCGGTGGCCGCGGCGCTGTCGGATGCGCTGATCGACGCGCCGCTGACGCTGTCGCGCGGCGTGCTGGTGAGCCTGACGTTCGATCGGGCGCGGGCCCGGCGGGCCGGGGATGGCGACATGCGCCGCATCGACCTGACCTTCCGCGCCCGCGTGGATGACCAATAACCTTTTTTCGGAGTGACCATGATGACGGCCCAAAATGGCAAGGATCTTCTGATCAAGCTCGATCTGACCGGCGGTGGCAGTTTCACTACCATCGCGGGGCTGCGCGCCACGCGGATCAGTTTCAACGCCGAGCAGGTGGATGTGACCAGCCTGGAAAGCCAGGGCGGCTGGCGCGAGCTGCTGGGCGGCGCGGGGGTGAAATCGGCGGCGATTTCGGGGTCCGGCGTGTTCCGGGACGATGCGACGGATGAACGTGCGCGACAGATTTTCTTTGACGGCACGACCCCCGATTTTCAGGTGGTGGTCCCCGATTTCGGGATTGTCGAAGGGGCATTCCAGATCACCGCGATCGAATATGCCGGCAGCCACAACGGCGAGGCGACGTTCGAGCTTTCGCTGGCCTCGGCCGGCGCGCTGAGCTTCACGGCGATTTGATGGCGAACCCTTATGCGGGCGAGGTGGCGCTGGTGCTGGGTGGCCGCCGCCATGTGCTGAAACTGACGCTGGGGGCCCTGGCCGAACTGGAGGCGGCGCTGGAGGCCGAGACGCTGGTGGCACTGATCGAGCGGTTCGAGGGCGGGCGGTTCGCCACCCGCGATGTGCTGGCGCTGTTGCTGGCGGGGTTGCGCGGCGGCGGCTGGTCCGGAACGGCGGAGGATCTGGCTGGGGCGGAGGTCGGTGGCGGCCCTGTCGAGGCGGCGCGGGTGGCGGCGCTGCTGCTGGCGCGCGCCTTTACCGTGCCGGGGGCCGGCGATGGCGCGGTTTGACTGGCCGGGGCTGATGCGCGCGGGGCTGACGGGGCTGCGGTTGCGGCCTTCGGAGTTCTGGGCGCTGACGCCTGCCGAGCTGTTGCTGATGCTGGGGCATGGCAGCGGCACCGCCCCGATGGGGCGCGCGCGGCTGGACGAGCTGGCGCGCGCCTTTCCCGATAGTGAAAGAGAGGTCTGAGCGATGGCGGAACTGGATGGGCTCGAGGGGTTCGACGATCAGGTGTCGGGCCTTGGCGAAAGCCTGGGCAATGCCCGAGAGGTCGCGGCGGCCTTCGATGCAGAACTGGTGCGGATGCGCGAAAGCGTGACGCTGACCAACCGCGAGGTGGGCTCGCTCTCGCGGTCGATCGGGCGGGGGCTGCGCTCGGCCTTCGACGGGCTGGTGTTTGACGGGGACAAGCTGTCGGATGCGTTGAACCAGGTCAGCCGGTCGATCCTGAACACGGCCTATTCGGCGGCGGTGACCCCGGTGCAGAACCATGTGGGCGGGCTGATCGCGGGCGGGATCGAGGGGCTGGTGGCCGCTGCGGTGCCGTTTGCCAGGGGCGCGGGATTCACGCAGGGCCGGGTGATGCCCTTTGCCAATGGCGGCGTGGTATCGGGGCCCACGACCTTTCCGATGCGCGGTGGCACCGGCCTGATGGGCGAGGCGGGGCCGGAGGCGATCATGCCGCTGACGCGCGGCGCCGACGGCCGGCTGGGCGTGCGTGCCGATGGCGGCGGGCGGGCGGTGAACATCACGATGAATATCAGCACGCCGGATGTGCAGGGCTTTCAGCGCAGCCAGAGCCAGATCGCGGCCGAGTTGAGCCGCGCGCTGAGCCGCGGCCAGCGCAACAGCTGAGGAGGGGACATGAATTTCCACGAGGTACGGTTTCCCGCCAATCTGAGCTTCGGCTCGGTCGGCGGGCCCGAGCGGCGCACCGAAATCGTGACGCTGGCCAACGGGTTCGAAGAGCGCAACACACCATGGGAGCATGCGCGCCGGCGCTATGACGCGGGGGTGGGCATGCGCTCTTTGGATGATGTAGAGGTGTTGATCGCGTTTTTCGAGGCGCGGCGGGGGCAGCTTTTCGGCTTTCGCTGGAAGGACTGGTCGGATTTCAAATCCTGCTTGCCGCTGTCGGAGGCCGCGTTTGACGATCAGTTGATTGCCCATGGTGATGGCGCCACCAGGGTGTTTCAGCTGACCAAGACCTATGCCTCGGGGCAGGCGACCTATACCCGCCCGATCACCAAGCCGGTGCGGGGCACGGTGCGCGTCGGCGTCGACGGCGACCCGCTGGTGGAAAGTGTGCATTTCGAGGTGGACACGGCGACGGGTCTTGTGACCCTGACCGATGCGCCGGATATCGGGGCGGAGGTCACGGCGGGGTTTGAATTCGATGTGCCTGTGCGGTTTGACACCGATATCATCCAGACTTCGGTGGCCAGTTTTCGCGCGGGCGATGTGCCTCGCGTTCCGATTGTAGAGGTGCGGGTCTGATGCCGGTGTCGGACGCCATGCAGGCGCATCTGGACAGCGGCGCCACGACCCTGTGCCGCTGTTGGGCGATCACGCGCGCCGACGGGGTGGTGATGGGGTTTACCGATCATGACGCCGGGCTGAGTTTCGACGGGGTCGATTTCCACGCCCAGACCGGCATGACCGCGCGGGCACTGAGCCAGACGACGGGCCTGTCGGTCGACAATTCCGAGGCGGTGGGCGCGCTGACCGCCGCCGCCGTGACCGAGGCCGATATTCTGGCCGGGCGGTTTGATGGCGCGTCGATCCGCGCGTGGCTGGTGAATTGGGCGGCGCCGGCCGACCGCGTGATGCTGTTTTCCGGCGCGCTGGGAGAGATCACCCGCAAGGGCGGTGCCTTTCAGGCCGAGCTGCGCGGGTTGACCGAGCTTTTGAACCAGCCGCAGGGGCAGATGTACCAAAGGCCCTGTTCCGCCGTTCTGGGCGATGCGCGGTGCCGCTTCGATCTGGGCCAGCCGGGCTATTCGGTTGAGCTGCCGGTGGAGGAGGTTGCCGAGGCGCGGGTGTTCCGGTTCGCGGCGGTCAACGGCTTCGAGCCGCGCTGGTTCGAGGCCGGACGGTTGAAGGTGCTGGATGGCGCGGCGGCGGGGCTGATCGGTGTGATCAAGAACGACCGGTATGAGAATGGCACCCGTACCGTCGAGCTGTGGGAGGGTCTGCGCGCCGCCGTGGCGCCGGGTGACACGTTGCGGCTGGAGGCGGGGTGCGATCGACGGGCGGAGACCTGCAAGGTGAAATTCAGCAATTTCATAAACTTCCGCGGCTTTCCGCATATTCCGGGAGAGGACTGGGTGCTGAGTTATCCGGTGCGCGGGCGGCTGAACGATGGCGGGAGCCTGTCGGGATGAGCGGGATCGGTGGAGAGGCCGCCGCCGAGGCGCGGCGCTGGGTCGGCACGCCGTATCGGCATCAGGCATCGGTGCGCGGGGCCGGGGCGGATTGCCTGGGCCTGCTGCGCGGTGTCTGGCGGGCGCTGTACGGGCACGAACCCGAGTTGATACCCGCCTATACGCCCGACTGGGGCGAGGCCGGGGCCGACGAACGGCTGTGGCGTGCGTTGGCGCGGCACATGCCGGGCAAGCCGCTTGAACAGGCGGCGCCGGGTGATGTGATCTTGTTTCGAATGCGCGCGCGTGCGGTGGCCAAACATGTGGCACTGCAGGCGGGCGTTGGCGCGGATGCGAGCTTTGTTCATGCATACAGCGGGCACGGGGTTGTCGAAAGCCCGCAGTCGGGCCCCTGGACCCGCCGTATCGTGGCGCGTTTTGAATTTCCAGGCAGGAGAACCTGATGGCGACGATCATTCTGTCGGCGGCCGGTGCGGCCGTCGGATCTGCAATCGGTGGCTCGGTCCTTGGCCTGTCGGGGGTCGTGATCGGGCGGGCCGTCGGCGCGACGCTGGGCAATGTCATCGACCAGAAGCTTCTGGGCAGCGGTTCGGCGGTGGTGGAGGCCGGCAAGGTTGACCGGTTTCGCATCACCGGCGCCAGCGAGGGCGCGCCCGTCAAGCGCAGCTTCGGGCGCAACCGTCTGTCGGGGCAGGTGATCTGGTCGTCGCGGTTCCGCGAGCGCACGGCGACGTCCGGCGGCAGCAAGGGCGCGCCCGAGGTGACCGAGTTTTCCTATTCGGTCAGCCTGGCCATCGCGATCTGTGAGGGCGAAATCTCGCGCCTGGGTCGGATCTGGGCGGATGGGGTGGAGATTGCCCGCGACGATGTGAACATGCGCGTTTACACCGGCAGCGAGAGCCAGCTTGCCGATCCGAAGATGGAAGCGGTGGAGGGGGCCGGCGCGGTGCCGGCCTATCGCGGGCTGGCCTATGTGGTGTTCGAGGATCTCGCGCTGCAGCCCTATGGCAACCGGGTGCCACAGTTTTCGTTCGAAGTGGTGCGCCCGGTCGACAGTGACGATCCGGCCGCGAAGAATCTGGCACAGCTGGTTTCCGGCGTCGCGCTGATCCCCGGTACGGGCGAATATGCGCTGGCGACCACACCGGTGCATTACGGCGGCGGGCTTGGGGCCGGCGGTTCGGCCAATGTGAACAGCCCGTCGGGCAAGGCCGATTTTTCCACTTCGCTGGAGATGTTGACCGAAGAACTGCCTGGCTGCGGCTCCACGATGCTGGTGGTGAGCTGGTTCGGCGACGATCTGCGCTGCGGTGCGTGCACTCTGCGCCCGAAGGTGGAGCAGACCCAGACGGAGGGTGCGAATATGCCGTGGCAGGTGTCTTCGACCCTGCGCGCACAGGCGCAGGCGGTGCCGCAACAGGACGGGCGCGCGGTTTACGGCGGCACGCCGACGGACCAATCGGTATACGAGGCGATCGCGGCGCTGAAGGCAGCGGGCAAGGATGTGGTGTTTTACCCCTTCATCCTGATGGATCAGCTGACCGGGAACAGCCTGACCGACCCCTGGACCGGTGCGCAGGGTCAGCCCGTACTGCCCTGGCGTGGGCGGATCACCACATCGCTTGCGCCCGGCGTGGCGGGAACGCCCGATCAAAGCGCGGCGGCCGAAGCGGAGGTCGCGGCGTTTTTCGGAACGGCGGTACCGGGCGATTTCACGGCGCTGCCCGGCACCACCGTGGCCTATGGCGGGCCGGCCGAATGGTCTTATCGCAGATTCATTTTGCATTATGCGCATCTCTGCGCGGCGGCCGGGGGTGTTTCGGCCTTTTGCATCGGCTCAGAGATGCGCGGGCTGACCCAGATCCGCGGTGCGAACGGCTCGTTTCCCGCCGTGGAGGCGCTTGTGGCGCTGACCGCCGATGTGCGCGCGATCCTTGGGCCGAATGTGAAGATCACCTATGCCGCCGACTGGTCGGAATATTTCGGTTATCATCCGCAGGACGGATCGGGCGATGTGTATTTCCACCTCGATCCGCTTTGGGCCGCGCCGGAGATCGATGTCATTGGCATCGACAATTACATGCCGCTTTCCGACTGGCGTGACGGCGTGGACCATGCCGATGCGCATTGGGGCTCGATCTATGCGCTGGAGTATCTTCAGTCGAATATCGAGGGGGGCGAGGGGTATAGCTGGCACTATGCCTCGGATCAGGCGGCGGCGGTGCAGAACCGCAGCCCGATCACCGACGGGGCACATGGCGAAGACTGGGTGTTCCGGTTCAAGGACATTCGCAACTGGTGGCTGAACCCGCATCACGACAGGATCGGCGGGGTGCGGCAGGCCACGCCGACGGCCTGGGTGCCGCAATCCAAGCCGGTGTGGTTCACCGAATATGGTTGCGCGGCGGTCGACAAGGGTACCAATCAGCCGAACCGGTTCGTCGATCCGAAATCCTCGGAATCGGGCTTGCCGAACTATTCCACCGGGGTTCGGGACGAGATGATCCAGCAGCAGTATCTGCGGGCGGTCGGCGACTATTGGGGCGATGCCGCGCGCAACCCGGTTTCGGAGATCTACGGCGGGCCGATGATCGACATGTCGTATGCCCATGTCTGGGCCTGGGATGCGCGACCGTTTCCGCAGTTTCCGGGCAACAGAGCCCTTTGGAGCGATGGCGGGAATTATGCGCGGGGGCATTGGCTGAACGGGCGGGCGTCGTCTCAGGCGCTGGCGGCGGTGGTGCGCGAGATTTGCGGGCGCTCGGGCGTGGGGGCGGTGGATACCTCCGGGCTTTATGGCGTGGTGCGCGGGTATTCGCTGGACGAGATCAACGGGGCGCGGGCGGAGTTGCAGCCGCTGATGCTGGCCTATGGCTTTGACGCGGTGGAGCGCGAGGGCACGCTGACCTTCCGCAATCGGACCGGGCGCGTTCAGGCCGGCATCGCGCGGGAAACGCTGGCCGTGTCCGATGGGCGCGGCGGCGATTTCGAGGCCATCCGCGCGCCCGAGGCCGAGACTGCCGGGCGTGTGCGGCTGACCTTCGTGGAGGCGGATGCGGACTATGAGACCCGCTCGGCCGAGGCGATTTTCCCCGATGATGCCAGCATGGGCGTTTCGGTTTCGGGCTTGCCGCTGGTCCTGACCCAGGCCGAGGGGCGGGTGATCACCGAGCGGTGGCTGGCGGAATCACGCGTAGCGCGCGACAGGGCGCGGTTTGCGCTGCCGCCCTCGCGGTTGCCTCTGGGCGCGGGCGATGTGATCGGGATCGAGACCGGGGCCGGGGAGGCGCTGTACCGGATCGACCGGCTGGAGATGGCAGAGGCGCGGGTGATCGAGGCGGTTCGGGTGGAGCCGGATGTGTACACGCCATCCGACGCGGCGGAAGAGCGGGTGAGCCTGACGCCATTCGTGGCGCCGGTGCCGGTGTTTCCGCAGTTTCTGGA
The DNA here is from genome assembly GCF_014196965.1 of Actibacterium naphthalenivorans. Taxonomy (GTDB): domain Bacteria; phylum Pseudomonadota; class Alphaproteobacteria; order Rhodobacterales; family Rhodobacteraceae; genus Actibacterium_A; species Actibacterium_A naphthalenivorans. The sequence continues at coordinate 180,208 of NZ_JACIEQ010000002.1, forward strand.
CCTGCCGCTGCTGACCGGAGACGAGGTGGCGCATGCGCCGCACCTCGCAGTGACGGCGACGCCGTGGCCGGGCTCCGTGGCCGTGTACGGGGCGGCGCAGGATGACGGCTATGTGCTGAATATCAGCGTCAGCCAGCCGTCGGTGATCGGCGCGACCGAGACGGCGCTCTACGCGGCCGAGCCTGCGCGATGGGACAGAGGCCCGGCGCTTCGGGTTCGGGTTTATGGCGGCAGCTTGGCATCGGCGACCCCGGCGGAGGTTCTGAACGGGGCGAATGCGGCGGCGATCGGCGACGGATCATCGGGGAACTGGGAGGTGTTCCAGTTTGCCGAGGCCCTGCTTGTCGGGCCCGATACCTATGAGTTGCGGATGCGGCTGCGCGGGCAGGCGGGCAGCGACGGGCTGATGCCCGATGTGTGGCCCGTGGGCAGCCTGTTTGTGGCGCTGAACGGCGCGCCGCAGCAGATCGACCTTGCCCAGAACGCGCGCGCTCTGGCGCGGCACTACCGGATCGGGCCGGCGGGGCGGGCCCATGACGATCCATCCTACAGCCACGCGGTCGAGGCGTTCGACGGGGTCGGGCTGCGGCCCTATGCGCCATGCCACCTTCGGGCCAGGCGGACCGGTGCCGGAGACCTGGACCTGTCGTGGATACGCCGCACGAGGATCGACGGTGACAGCTGGATTTCGCCCGATGTGCCGCTGGGCGAGGCGCAGGAGCAATATCTGATCCGGGTGCGCGACAGCGGCGAGGCTGTTTTGCGGGAAGTGGCGGTTGCCGCCCCGAACTGGAGCTATGGCGCGGCGCAGCAGGCGGGCGACGGTGTGGCCGCGCCCTATTTCATCGATGTGGCGCAGGTTTCCGAACGTTTCGGCGCAGGGCTTTTCAAGAGGATCATAATCAATGGATGAGACGACGCAGATGCAGCTGCCGCTGGTTCAGGCGGCCCAGGCGCAGAAACATGTGACGGTGAACGAGGCGCTGATGCGGCTGGACGGTCTGGTGCAGCTTCGGTTGCAGAGCCTTGACCAGACGGTGCCGCCCGTGACGGCGGCCGAGGGGGATTGCCACGCCGTTGCCGCCAATGCGGTGAACGAATGGGCGGGGCACGATGGCGAGGTTGCGATTTTTGCCGGCGGTGGCTGGGTGTTTGCGATGCCGCGGGCGGGGTGGCGCGGCTGGGACATCGTCGGTGGTGCGGAGCTTGTGTTCGACGGGGCGGCTTGGGTTGGCGGCGTCGCCGCGATCTCGGCCAGCGGAGCGGCGATGCGGTTTCATGTGCTGGAGTTCGATCACGTGATTTCGGCGGGCGTCAGCAATACGACGGTGGAGCTGATCCCGTCGCATGCCATGGTGTTCGGGGTGACGGCGCGTGTGGTGTCGGACATCACCGGCACGCTCGCAAGCTGGCGGCTGGGCGCGGGCGGGGCGGACAACCGGTTTGGCAGCGGCCTGGGGTTGGGACAGGGGTCCTACGCTCAGGGAGTTCTGGGCGCGCCGCTGACCGGCTATGCGCCGCAGCCGCTGGAACTGACGGCGGAGGGTGGCGATTTCGCGGGGGGCACCGTGCGGCTGGCGGTGCATTATTGCGAGCTGACCCTGCCGAGCTGATGCGGCCGGTGCTGCATGGTGATGTGGTTGCGGCCGCGCGGGCGCTGTTGCCGCTGCCTGATTGCGCCCGCGCCGCCGCCCTGCGCGGGATGCTGGCCAGGGCGGCCGCGGCGGATGCCTATCGCAAACGGTTCGGCCGGGCGCATCGGGCGTGGGGCAATGGCTCACTGATGGCGGTGGCGCTGCCGCGTGTGCGGGGGGCGGAACCGTTTCTGGATGACGCGGAGTATTGCCGCTGTCTGGCGCTGGTGTTTGAGACGCTGGCCGCATGGCGGGCGGAGAACCGGGGGCGTGCGGCGTTGCGCGTCCGCGCCCGGCGCTGATCACAATTCCGCGCAAGGGAATGTTGAAATTGTCCCCGCCCCCCTATCTGTTGTAGGCTTCGCCTGAAACGAGAGGGAAGGCCATGGCCGAAACGCGCGCGAGAATTACCACCGTAGATCCGGTCTGGAACCGTCTGTGCCAGGAGGCGGAGGCCGCCATCAGGGATGAGCCGCTTCTGGGCGGGCTGGTGCATTCCAGCATCCTGCACCACAAATCACTGAAGGCGGCGCTGGCCTACCGGCTTTCGCTGAAGCTGTCGTCGGGCGAGATGTCGGACCAGATGCTGCGCGAGATCGCGGATGAGGCCTATGCCTCTGACCCGTCGCTTGCGGATGCCGCGCGGGCCGATGTGGTGGCGGTGTTCGAGCGTGACGCGGCCTGCCATCGCTATTTGCAGCCCTTGTTGTATTTCAAGGGGTTCCAGGCGGTGCAGGCCTATCGCGTGGGGCATTGGCTGTGGAAGGAGGGCCGGCATGATCTGGCCTATTTCATCCAGATGCGCGTGTCTGAATCATTTGGCGTGGATATTCACCCTGCGGCGCGGATCGGGCGCGGGATCATGATCGACCATGCCCATTCGGTGGTCATCGGCGAGACAGCGGTGGTGGGCGACAACGTATCGATGCTGCATTCAGTAACGCTGGGCGGGACCGGCAAGGAAGAGGAAGACCGCCACCCCAAGATCGGCGACGGTGTTCTGATCGGGGCCGGGGCAAAGGTGCTGGGCAATATCAGGGTTGGCAGCTGTTCGCGCATCGCGGCCGGTTCCGTGGTGCTGCACGACGTGCCGGAGGCGACGACCGTGGCCGGCGTGCCGGCGAAGATCGTGGGCAAGGCCGGGTGCGCCCAGCCGTCTGTGACGATGGATCAACTGCTTCCGGGAGGTGGGGACGCCTGACGGCGCCCCGCCGATGCCGGTTCAGGCGCAGAGCTGATCGTAAGCCTGCAGCGCCTTGACGCCATACATGTAGGACGGACCGCCGCCCATCATGACGCAGACGCCGACGGTTTCGGCGATGTCTTCGCGCGTGGCGCCGGCGGCGACGGCTGCCTTGACGTGAAAGCCGATGCAATCAACGCATTGCTTGGCGATGCCGATGGAAAGCGCGATCAGCTCTTTTTCTTTCGTCGTCAGCTTGCCTGCGGCGAGGGCCGCCCCGTGGAGCTTGGTGAACCCGTCGGCGGTGTCGGGTTGCACGGCACGGAAATCATCCATGTAGGTATTGGCTTCGTCCAGCTCGTTCTTCCAGTCCATAACGTCCCTCCGGGGTTGATTATGGCGCAAGAATAGCGCGCCCGCCGGCGCCTGCCTTGAGGCAGGTCATCGACGGGCGCGAAAGAGGGCTGATCAGGCCAGCATGGCGATCGGGTTTTCCAGGTTTTCCACGATCGCCTTGAGAAGCTCGGCCCCGAGCGCGCCGTCGATGACCCGGTGATCGACAGAGAGGGTCACGGACATCACCGTCGCCACGGCCAGTTCGCCATCAGCGCCGACCACGGGCTTTTTCACGCCCGCGCCGACGGCCAGGATGCCGCCATGGGGCGGGTTGATGACGGCGTCGAAATTGTCGATGCCGAACATGCCCAGGTTCGAGACGGCAAAGCTGCCGCCCAGGTATTCATGCGGCGCGAGCTTGCGGTCGCGGGCGCGGGCGGCAAGGTCTTTCATCTCGGCCGAGAGGGCCGAGAGCGATTTCTTGTCGGCGTCCTGCAGGACGGGTGTGAAAAGCCCACCCTCGATCGCCACGGCGACGGCCACGTCCGACGGTTTCAGCTTCAGCACACGGTCGCCGGCCCAGACGGCGTTGGCGTCGGGCACCTGCTGCAACGCCAGCGCGCAGGCCTTGATGATGAAATCGTTGACCGAAAGTTTCACGCCGCGCGTTTCGAGCTGCCTGTTCAACTGGCCGCGGAATTTCAGCAGGGCGTCGAGCCGGATGTCGCGGCGCAGGTAGAAATGCGGGATGGTCTGCTTGGCCTCGGTCAGGCGCGCGGCGATGGTCTTGCGCATCCCGTCGAGCTTGATCTCCTCGAACTCCCGGCCCTGATACATTTTCAGGACGGTCTCCGTGGCCGGGCCTGCGGGCATCGCCGTGGTGGCGGCGGGAACGGGCGCCGCTGCCGCCGGCGCGGCGGCTTCGGGGGCTGCGGTCGCGCCTTCGACATCTGCCTTGATGATCCGCCCATGCGGGCCGGACCCGGTGAGCTGGGCCAGATCCAGCCCCTTGTCGGCGGCGATGCGCCGCGCAAGGGGGGACGCGAAAACGCGTGCGCCGCCACCTGCCACCGGGGCTGCCGGGGCGGGCGCTGCGGCTGGTGCCACCGGTGCTGCCGCCGCTTCTTTCCTGGCCGCGGGTGCAGGGGCAGGGGCGTTGCCGATGTCATCGGCGCTTTCGCCATCCTCCAGCAAAACGGCGATGGGGGTGTTCACCTTCACCCCCTCGCTGCCTTCGGCGATGAGCAGCTTGCCGACGATGCCTTCATCGACAGCCTCGAACTCCATCGTCGCCTTGTCGGTTTCGATCTCGGCCAGCAGATCGCCGGAAGACACCACGTCTCCCTCCTTGACCAGCCATTTCGCAAGCGTGCCTTCCTCCATCGTGGGGGAGAGCGCGGGCATCAGGATTTCTGTGGGCATCGCGTCGGCTCCTTAGCGGTAGGTCACGGCTTTGACGGCGTCGATGACATCCTTCGTCGTCACAAGCGCCAGTTTTTCAAGGTTCGCGGCATAGGGCATGGGCACATCCTTGCCCGCGCAATTCAGGACCGGCGCATCCAGGTAGTCGAACGCGTTGGTCATGATATAGGCCGACAGGTGGTTGCCGATCGAGCCCACCGGGAAGCCTTCCTCGACCGTCACGCAACGGTTGGTTTTCATCACCGAGCGGATCACCGTGTCATAATCCAGCGGGCGCAGGGTGCGCAGGTCGATCACCTCGGCGCTGATCCCGTCTTCGGCAAGCTTTTCAGCGGCTTCCAGCGCATATGTCATTCCGATGCCGAAACTGACGATGGTCACATCCGTGCCCTCGCGCCAGATCTTCGCCTTGCCGAAGGGGACGGTGAAATCCTCTAGCACCGGCACGTCGAAGCTGCGGCCATAGAGGATTTCGTTTTCCAGGAAGATCACCGGGTTGGGGTCGCGGATTGCGCTTTTCAGCAGACCTTTGGCATCGGCGGCCGAATAGGGCATGACCACTTTCAGGCCCGGGATCTGCGCATACCATGCGGCGTAATCCTGGCTGTGCTGGGCCCCCACGCGGGCGGCGGCGCCGTTGGGGCCGCGAAACACCATCGGCGCCCCCATCTGCCCGCCCGACATGTAAAGCGTCTTGGCCGCCGAGTTGATGATCTGGTCGATCGCCTGCATGGCGAAGTTGAAGGTCATGAACTCCACGATCGGGCGCAGGCCGCCAAAGGACGCCCCCACGGCGATGCCGGCAAAGCCATGCTCGGTGATCGGCGTGTCGATCACCCGCTTGGCGCCGAACTCATCCAGCAGGCCCTGGCTGATCTTGTAGGCGCCCTGATATTCCGCCACTTCCTCGCCCATCAGATAGACGGTGGGATCGCGGCGCATCTCTTCGGCCATCGCATCGCGCAGGGCTTCGCGCACGGTGGTCGAGCGCATCTCGGTGCCTTCGGGCACGTCGGGTTCGGCCACCACTTCGGGCGCTTTCGGCTGGGCTGGAACCGCGGCAGGCGTCTCTTCGGCTGGCGCGGCGGAGGCAGGGGCGGCGCTGACGGCGGCACCGGCATCCTCGCCTTCCTCGACCAGCACGGCGATGGGGGTGTTCACCTTCACCCCCTCGCTGCCCTCGGCGATCAGGATCTTGCCGACGATGCCTTCATCGACAGCCTCGAACTCCATCGTCGCCTTGTCGGTCTCGATCTCGGCCAGGATATCGCCCGAGGCAACGGTGTCGCCCTCCTTGACCAGCCATTTCGCAAGCGTGCCTTCCTCCATGGTGGGGGATAGCGCGGGCATCAGTATTTCGGTTGCCATCTCTTGGTCTCCCCCTCAGGCGTCTGCGTAGATGTCGGTGTAAAGCTCATCGAGCGCCGGCTCGGGGCTTTCCTTGGCGAACTCGGCAGCATCGTTGACGATCGCCTTGGTGTCCTTGTCGATCGCCTTCAGCTCATCCTCGGTGGCGTGCTTTCCGGTCAGCAGCAATTCGCGCACATGCTCGATCGCGTCACGCTCCTCGCGCATCTTCTGCACCTCTTCGCGCGTGCGATACTTCGCCGGATCCGACATGGAGTGGCCGCGATAGCGATAGGTCTTGACCTCCAGGATGTACGGGCCCTTGCCCGCGCGGCAATGCGCGACGGCCTTTTCACCGGCCGCCTTCACCGCCTGTACATCCATCCCGTCAACCTCTTCGCCGGGGATGCCATAGGCCGCGCCACGTTCCCACAGGCTGGGCGATTTGGTCGAGCGCTGCACCGAGGTGCCCATAGCATACTGGTTGTTTTCGATCACGAAGATCACCGGCAGATCCCAAAGCTCGGCCATGTTGTAGGTCTCATAGACCTGTCCCTGGTTCGCGGCGCCATCCCCGAAATAGGCAAAGGTCACCCGGTCATTGCCCAGATACTTGTCGGCAAAGGCCAGCCCGGCGCCGATCGGCACCTGCGCGCCGACAATGCCGTGGCCGCCATAGAAATGCTTTTCCTTGGAAAACATGTGCATCGAGCCGCCCTTGCCGCGGGAATAGCCGCCCTCGCGCCCGGTCAGTTCGGCCATCACCCCCTTGGGATCCATGCCGCAGGCCAGCATATGGCCGTGATCGCGATAAGAGGTGACGCGCTTGTCGCCGTCCTCGGCGGCGGCTTCCAGCCCGACGACAACCGCTTCCTGCCCGATGTAGAGATGGCAGAACCCGCCGATCAGCCCCATGCCATACAGTTGTCCGGCTTTCTCCTCGAATCGCCGGATTAGCAGCATCTCGCGGTAAAACCCAAGCAGCTCTTCCTTGGAAGTGTTTGGTTTTCGTACGGTTTTTCGTGTGGCCATGCGGTGGGCTCCCCCCGAAATCTGAAGATAGTTTAATGCTAAACCATTTATATCAAACTGCCGGGCGGATTTCGAGAACCAATTGCGCCGCACCCTTGCGGCAGGCCTAGCGAATGACGATTTCGTCGGCGCGGATCAGGCCCAGAACGCTGCGCGCCTGTTCGTCCAGAAGATCGGGATCAAGATAATCATCCGACAGACGGCGGGTCTTGTTCTGCATCTCGGCAAGCTGGCGCTCCAGTTCGGCGCGCTCCCGGTTCAACACATCGGCCTCGGCGGCCACCTGAATGCGGCGGAACAGGCCATAGTCGCCCTGTACGGCGGCAAAGGTGAAATAGGTCGCCAGCGAGAATGCGATCGCGAAATAGACGACAACACCCAATGCCGGACGTTTGCGGGAACCACTCATGACACTGCCTCTTGGCCGCCTCTTCGCGGGCGGATGGCGGTATGATGGCACATGTGATTCCGCTTGTGAATCCCTTTCGGCGCCGAATGCACCGAAATATCACCACCCGAAACAACGCGCGCGCCGCAGGTCCCGCCTGCGCCGCCCATCCCCTTCATCTTTCGAAAAATATCCCCGCCGGAGGCAGCGCCCGCGCATCGGCGCGGGCGCTTCCCTGCGGGCCGGGCCTCAGCCCTTGCCTTTGTAGATGTCCACCAGCTTGCCCAGCATGTCCAGCGCATCCTCGCGCGAGCGCTGAAAGCTGTTGCGCCCGATGATCGAGCCGTTGCCGCCGCCGTCACGGATGGCGCGCGCGTCGTCATATACGCTGTCGGCACCCTTCTTGGCCCCGCCCGAGAAGACGATGATGCGCTTGCCGTTGAAGGCCGCCTGCACGCAATGGGCCACCCGCGCGGCCTGGGTCGAGATGTCGATGCCCTGTTCGTCATAGACCTTCTTGGCCTCGGGCAGCATCAGATGATCGGTCGACAGCTTGATCTTGATGATATGGGCGCCCAGCAGCGCGGCCATGTGGCCGGCATAGGCGGCCACGTCGATCGCGGTCTCGCCGTCCTTGGTCACGCCTTCGCCGCGCGGATAAGACCAGATCACCGTGGCGATCCCCTTGGATTGCGCCTCTTTGCGCATCTCGGTGATCTCTTCCATCATGTCCACGGCCATGTCCGAGCCGGGGTAGATGGTAAAGCCGATGGCAGAGGCGCCGATGCGCAGCGCGTCATCGACAGAGGCGGTCACCGCCTGGTTCTTTCCCGCGGTGCCCGACATCAGCGAATTGGCCGAGTTGACCTTGAGGATGGTCGGGATCTGCCCGGCGAACGTGTCGGCGCCGGCCTCCAGCGGGCCCAGCGGCGCGGCATAGGCGTTCAGCCCGGCGTCCAGCGCCAGCTGATAGTGATAATGCGGGTCATAGCCTTCGGGGTTGGGCGCGAAGCTGCGCGCGGGGCCATGCTCGAACCCCTGATCGACCGGCAGGATGATCATCTTGCCGGTGCCGCCCAGCTTGCCCTGCATCAGCATGCGGCACAGGTTGGCCTTCACGCCGGGGGTTTCGCCCTCGTAATTCGACAGGATCTTCTGGACAGTACGCGTCGCCTTCATAACAACTTTCCTTTTGCGAAACGGCAATTCGTCTTGGGCTTAGAAGGCCCGGGGCGGGCTGGCAACAGGGTTCGCGCTAACAGCGGCGGGTTTGGCGGCCTCTAGCCGTTCAGCGCTGCAACGCCGGGCAGGGTCTTGCCCTCCATCCATTCCAGGAAGGCGCCGCCGGCGGTCGAGATATAGCTGAACGCCGCCGCCGCGCCGGAGGTGTTCAGCGCCGCCACCGTGTCGCCGCCGCCGGCCACCGTCACCAGCGCGCCGGCCGTGGTCAGCGCCGCCGCCTTCTTCGCAGCGGCGTTGGTCGCGCTGTCGAAGGGCGGAATCTCGAACGCCCCCAGCGGCCCGTTCCAGATCAGCGTGCGGCATTTGCCAAACACCTCTTCGATCCGTTTCACGGTTTCGGGCCCGGCATCCAGGATCATCGCATCGGCGGGGCAGGCATCGGCCGCGACGGTTCGGTTCTCGGCCCCGGCCTTGAATTCCCAGGCAACCACCACATCGCTCGGCAGCACGATCGAGCATCCGGCCGCTTCGGCCTTTTTCATGATTTCGGTCGCGGTGGCGGTCATGTCATGTTCGGCCAGCGATTTTCCCACATCAATGCCCTGCGCCGCCAGAAACGTGTTGGCCATGCCGCCGCCGATCACCAGGTAATCGACCTTGGTCACCAGATTGCCCAGCAGTTCCAGCTTGGTCGATACCTTGGCGCCGCCGACAACCGCGACCACCGGCCGCTGCGGATTGCCAAGCGCGCCTTGCAGCGCCTTCAGCTCCGCCGCCATCAGCCGCCCGGCGGCACAGGGCAGCAGCCGCGCGATGCCCTCGGTCGAGGCATGGGCCCGGTGCGCCGCCGAAAACGCGTCATTCACATAGATGTCGCCCAACGCGGCCAGTGACGCCGCCATCATCGGGTCGTTCTTTTCCTCGCCCTCGTGAAAGCGGGTGTTTTCCAGAAGCAGCACATCGCCCGCGCTCATCGCCGCCACCGCCTGTTTGGCGGGCAGGCCGATACAGTCATCGGCGAAGATCACCCCGCGCCCCAGCGCCTTTTCCAGCGCGGGCAGGGTGACCTTCAGGCTCATGCCCGGCACGACCTTGCCCTTGGGGCGGCCGAAATGCGCCATCAGCACCGGTTTGCCGCCCTTCGCCAGAATGTCGTTCACCGTGGGCACGATCCGCTCGATCCGGGTGGCGTCGGTCACCTTGCCGTCCTCGACCGGCACGTTGATATCCACGCGCACGAGAACAACCTTCCCGGCCATATCCAGATCATCGAGTGTCTTCCAGGCCATGCTCGGCTCCCTCACTAAGGCTACATGCCGCCTATACACCCCGATCCGCCGCCGGGCGTCAACAACTCTGGGGCGGTTCCGGCTTTTCTTCATCGCCCCGCCGGATTAGTGTCCGCGCAAACCAGACAGGAGGAGCGGCACATGGCCGAGATCAAGGATCCCGAAAACACCATTCTCATGGAGCTGAAGGACGGCACCGTCACCATCGAGCTGCTGCCCGACGTGGCCCCCAAACATGCCGAGCGGATGAAAGAACTGGCCCGCGCCGGCGCCTATGACAACGTGGTCTTCCACCGCGTGATCGAAGGCTTCATGGCCCAGACCGGCGACGTGGCGAATGGCAACGCGGAAAAGGAGTTCAACCTGCGCCGCGCCGGCACCGGCGGCTCCGACCTGCCCGATCTTCCGGCCGAGTTCTCGAAACTGCCGCATGACCGGGGCACGCTGGGCGCGGCACGTTCGCAGAACCCGAATTCGGCCAATTCTCAGTTTTTCATCAACTTTTCCGACAATAACTTCCTGAACGGGCAATACACCGTTTACGGCCGCGTCATCTCGGGGATGGAACACGTGGACAAGATCGCCCGGGGCGAGCCGCCCGCGTCCCCCGACCGGATGATCAGTGTGAAGGTGGCCGCGGATGCGTAAGCTCGCGCTGGCGCTTGCCGTTCTGGCCGGCCCCGCCCTGGCCACCGGCATCGAGATCGAGGTGGAGGGCGAGGCGAACGGCACCGTCACCATCGACCTGTTCGAGGATGTGGCCCCCCTGCATGCCGCCCGCATCGCGCAGCTTGCCGCCGATGGCGCCTATGACGGCGTCGTCTTTCACCGGGTCATCCCCGGCTTCATGGCCCAGTCGGGCGATGTGGAGTTCGGCAGGACGGGCGGCGACATGCGCATGGCGGGCATGGGCGGTTCGGCGCTGCCGGATCTGCCGGCGGAGTTTTCCGACAGGCCGTTCGAACGCGGTGTCGTCGGCATGGCGCGCTCGAACGATCCGAATTCGGCCAACAGCCAGTTCTTCATCATGTTCGCCCCGGCGCCGCATCTGAACGGGCAATATACCGTCGTGGGCAAGGTGACGGCGGGCATGGATGTGGTGGACGCGATCAAGAAGGGCGCCGGCGGCAATGGCGCCGTCATCGGCCGGCCCGACATGATGGCCACCGTCCGGGTGACCGAGTAATCACGGCCCGATCCCGCGCGCCGGGATCGGTACGGGCGGCCCCTTCGGAACAGGGGCAGGGGCCGCCGCTGCCCGGCGGCGCCCGCCTTTCACGGATTTCCGGGGATGCGGGCATCCGGAAACGGACTGTTCGCGACGCAGAAACGCCCATCATCAAGAAACTGTTAATTTTCAGGGCTAAACCGGCTGCGACTTATTGTTTGCGGGGGCAACCATGAAAAAACTTCTTCTTCTCTCCACGCTCGGCGTTCTGCCGTTCGCGGCATCGCCGGCTTTTGCCGATTGCACGCCTGACAATCCTGCTGATGGCGCAAGCGTCATCTGCACCGGCATCGATGCCGACGGGTTCGATTTCGACACGCTGGACGACATCACCCTGACCGTGCGCCCCGCCGCCACGGTTCAGAACAGCGGCGAGGCGATCAAGACCGACGATAACCTGACGCTCGTCAACAAGGGCACCGTCCTGAGCACCGGCGACGATGCGGTTCAGACCGACAAGGGCCTGACCCTCGTCAACCGCGGCACGATCACCAGCACCGCCAAGGATGGCGTCAACGCCGATGACGACGCCACCGTGACCAACCGGGGCACCATCCAGGGCGCCGACGAGGGCGTGCAGGGCGCGGACAACCTGACCCTGATCAACCGGGGCACCATCTCCGGCGCCGATGAGGGCGTCACCGGCGACGACGGCGTGACCATCACCAACCGCAAGACCGGCGTGATCGAGGCGGCGGACGATGCCATCCAGATCGCCAACGGCGCGCTGATCCAGAACTATGGCCGGATCGAGAACATCGGGACGGATCTCAGCGACCCGCAGGATTCGATCGACATTGATTCCGGCACGATCTGGAACTTCAAGACCGGCTCGATCCTCTCCACCCTCGACGCCGCCATCGACTTTGACAGCGGCGAGCTGGGCGGCGGTTTCATCCACAACTACGGCCGGATCTCGGGCACGATCGGCATTCTGGTCGATCCCGCCAACCTGTCGAGCCAGACCGTCGACAACTACGCCGGCGGCGTGATCGAAGGCACCTCCGGCACCGCGATCGATCTGGGCGCGGGCAATGACGTGGTCGCGCTGCGCGCGCTCTCGACGCTGATCGGCGGCATCGACATGGGCGACGACGACGACCTGCTGGCGCTCGACGGCACCGCCTTCGGCCTGATCGCGGGCGGTTCGGTTCTGGACGGCGGGCTGGGAAACGACACGGTCTCGCTCGATGATTTCCTGTTCGCGGATATCGACACGGTCGGCCTCGACGAGGCGGGCGTGCTCGACCTTGCGCTGAGCAACAGCAAGGGCGCGGCGCGGATGAGCCTGTTCGGCTGGGAAAACTTCATCTTCGGCGATGGCAGCTATGCCTATTCGGCTGTTGCCGCGCTGGCCCCGGCGCCGGTACCGCTGCCCGCCGGCGTGGTGCTGCTGGGCGGTGCGCTGGCCGGTCTGGGCCTTGCCCGCCGCCGCCGCTGAACGATCCATCGCCTGAAACGGCAAAGGCCCCCGAAAACCGGGGGCCTTTTCATTTTTCACCGGTCGTGCCCGGGCTCCTATCCCTCCAGCACCACCAGCGCGTGCCGCTTCTTTCCCGCGCTCAGCTTGATCGGTTCGGCCAGCGCGGCGGCGTCGATCATCAGCCCCACGTCGGTCAGCGGCGCGTCATTCATCCGCGCGCCATGTTCGGCGATCAGCCGTTTGGCCTCCTTGCCGGATTTGGCCAGCCCGGAACGGGTGATCAGCTGCACGATGGAAATGCCGTCGCCCAGCTCTGCCGCGGTCAGATGCAGCGTCGGCAGATCGTCGCCCGTGCCGCCCTTGGCAAAGACCTCCCAGGCCGTCGCCTCGGCCGCCAGCGCGGCATCGGCCCCGTGGCAAAGCGTCGTGACCTCATTGGCCAGGATGATCTTCGCGGCGTTGATCTCGGCCCCCTCCAGCGCACCCAGCCGCGCGCACTCGTCCAGCGGCAGTTCGGTGTAAAGCTTCAGGAAGCGGCCGACATCGGCATCCGTGGTGTTGCGCCAGAACTGCCAGAATTCATAAGAGCTGAGCATGTCTTCGTTCAGCCAGACGGCGCCGCCCTGGCTCTTGCCCATCTTGCGCCCGTCCGATGTGGTCAGCAGCGGCGATGTCAGGCCGTAGATCTCATGATCCAGCACGCGGCGGGTCAGGTCGATGCCGTTGACGATATTGCCCCACTGATCCGACCCGCCCATCTGCAAAAGACAGCCATAGCGGCGGTTCAGCTCGAGGAAATCATAGGCCTGAAGGATCATGTAGTTGAATTCCAGGAAGGAAAGCGATTGTTCGCGGTCCAGCCGGGACTTGACGGATTCGAACGAAAGCATCCGGTTGACGCTGAAATGCCGCCCTATGTCACGCAGGAAGTCGAGGTAGTTCAGATCGTCCAGCCATTCGGCATTGTTCAGCATCAGCGCATCGGTCGGCGCATCACCATAGTTCAGGTATTTCGCGAACACCTGCTTCATGCTGGCGATATTGGCGTCGATCTCGCCGGGCGTCAGCAGCGGGCGCTCGTCGGCGCGAAAGCTCGGGTCACCCACCTTGGTGGTGCCGCCGCCCATCAGGGTGATCGGCTTGTGCCCGGTTTTCTGCAGCCAGCGCAGCATCATCACATTCAGCAGATGCCCCACATGCAGCGATTTCGCCGTCGCGTCATAGCCGATATAGGCGGGCACCACACCGGCAATCAGGGCATCGTCCAGCCCCTGATAATCGGTGCAATCGGCCAGAAAGCCGCGTTCGATCATCACGCGCAGGAAGTCTGATTTGGGGTGGTAGGTCATCGGCTCACTTGTCCATTCCGCTGGTTTCGGCCACTCATATATCGGTGTGGGGTTTGAAGGGGAAGGCCATGTTGAAAGCGGGGCCGGTACGGGCGCTGGGGGCGATGTCTGGCACATCGCTGGACGGTGTGGATGCGGCGATTGTCGAAACCGACGGCGAGGTCATCCTCGGCTTCGGCGAAACCGCCTATCGCGCCTATTCCGCCGCCGAACGCGGCACCATCGCCGCCGCGCTTGGCCGCTGGCCGGGCGAGGCAGGCGTCGAAGAGGCGGCCGAGGTGGTCGAAACCGCCCATGCCGCCGTCCTGTCGGGGTTCGGCGAGGTTGATCTCGTGGGCTTCCACGGTCAGACCCTGGCGCATGATCCGCACGGGAAAGGCACGCATCAGGCCGGCGACGGGCGCGTGCTGGCAGAGGTGCTGGGCCTGCCCGTGGTCTGGGATTTCCGCAGCTCGGATGTCGAGCTGGGGGGCGAGGGCGCGCCGCTGGCGCCCTTCTTCCACTTCGCCTGCACGAAATGGATCGGCGCGACGGCGCCGCTGGCCTTCGTCAACCTGGGCGGCGTTGGCAACCTGACATGGGTAGACCCCGCCCAAGCACGCCCCGAGGCGCCTGGCGCCTTGCTGGCCTTCGACACCGGCCCGGCCAATGCGCCGCTGAATGACCTGATGCAGGCGCGGCGTGGATTGCCCTATGATCAGGACGCGGCCCTCGCCGCATCCGGAACGCCGGACGAGGCCGTGCTGCAAATGCTGCTGGAACGCCCCTATTTCCTGCGCGTCCCGCCAAAATCGCTGGACCGGAACGATTTCGCCGTCCTGTCGCAGATGGTGGCGGGGCTGAACGATGCCGATGCCGCAGCCACGCTGACGGCGGCCGCGGCGGCCTGCGTCGCGCGCGGGCTGGAACATTGCCCCGAATATCCGGAGCGGCTACTGGTCACGGGGGGCGGGCGCAAGAACCCGCTGATGATGGAGATGCTGATCGAACGCTGCGGCGTGCCGGCGCTGCAGGTGGAAGAACTGGGCCTCGACGGCGACATGCTCGAGGCGCAGGCCTTTGCCTATCTGGCCGTCCGGGTGGCGCGCGGCCTGCCGACCAGCGCGCCGGGCACCACCGGCGTGGGCGCCGCAGTCGGTGGCGGGCGGATCAGCCGGCCCGCCTGAAACCCTGACGTTTCTTTTTCGTGGAAATATCCCCGCCGGAGGCAAGAAAATTGATGTCGCGCCGGAAGAGTTCGATGCCTCCGGCGGGGATACTTTCACGAAAAAGAAGGGCTATGCACGCGGAATATCGAACTCGGGTGCTGCCATTTCGAACCCGTCAAAGCGAAACCCGGGGCTGACGGTGCAGCCTGCAAGCGTCCACTCGCCGGTCGTTCGGGCGGCCTGCCAGAACTGCGGCGGAACGATCAGCTGCGGCAGTTGGCCGTGCAGCAGGTCAGGGCCCAGAATCCGGTCCTGCGCCGGTCCGGCTGCGGTTTCGGAAAGCGACAGGATCAGCGGCGCGCCGGCATAGTGGTGCCAGATTTCGGTGGCATCGACGCGGTGCCAGTGGCTGTGCTGCCCCGCTTCCAGAAGATAGTAGATCGCTGTGCCAGCGGGCCGGGTTCCGGGCGGGCAATGCTGTGCCCAGGTTTCGCGATACCAGCCACCTTCGGGGTGGGGGCGAAGATCGAGATGGGTGATGATGGATTGCGCGCTCATGCGCGCAGTCTAGAGGGATGTGGAGGGGTCGCAAGACGGTTGTCGGGCGCCGGCGTCTTGCTGCGCGCCTGGTGGGGGAGGCCGGGGCTGACTGCCCCCGGCCTCCCGAGGATATTTCGAGAAAGATGAACGGGGTCAGAGCTTCAGGATGGAGCGGCCCGCATATTCCGCCGTTTCGCCCAGCATCTCTTCGATCCGGATAAGCTGATTGTACTTCGCTAGACGGTCCGAGCGCGACAGTGAGCCGGTCTTGATCTGACCGCAGTTGGTGGCGACGGCCAGATCGGCAATCGTCGCATCCTCGGTCTCGCCCGAACGGTGGCTCATCACGTTGGTATAGCGCGCGCGGTGGGCCATATCGACCGCCTGCAGGGTTTCGGTGAGCGAACCGATCTGGTTGACCTTCACCAGCATCGAGTTCGCCACGCCCTGGGCGATGCCATCGGCCAGGCGCGCCGGGTTGGTCACGAACAGATCGTCGCCGACCAGTTGTACCTTGTCGCCGATCGCGTCGGTCAGGGCTTTCCAGCCGGCCCAGTCATCCTCGGCCATGCCATCCTCGATTGAGATGATCGGGTAGGCGGCGCACAGGTCCGACAGATAGGCCACGTTTTCCGCGGCGGAAAGCGATTTGCCTTCGCCCTTCATCTCGTATTTGCCGCCCTCGTAATATTCGGTCGAGGCGCAATCGAGCGCCAGGTAGATGTCTTCGCCGGGCTTGTAGCCTGCCTGTTCGATGGATTTCAGGATGAAATCCAGCGCCTCGCGCGTGGAGGAAAGGTTGGGGGCGAAGCCGCCCTCGTCGCCGATGCCGGTGTTGTGGCCGGCCGCCGAAAGCTCTTTCTTCAGCGTGTGGAACACTTCGGAGCCCATGCGCACCGCGTCGCGGATATTGTCCGCGCTGACCGGCATGATCATGAATTCCTGGATGTCGATCGGATTGTCGGCATGTTCACCGCCATTGATGATGTTCATCATCGGCACCGGCAGTACACGGGCCGAGGTGCCGCCGACATAGCGGTAGAGCGGTTGGGTGGTGAAATCGGCGGCGGCCTTCGCGGCGGCCAGCGACACGCCCAGGATGGCATTCGCGCCGAGGCGGCCCTTGTTGTGGGTGCCGTCCATTTCGATCATCGCGGCGTCAATGGCCATCTGTTCGGTCGCGTCCATGCCCACCAGGCCCTCGGCGATCTCGCCGTTGACGGCGGCCACGGCCTCCAGCACGCCCTTGCCCAGATAGCGGCCCTTGTCGCCATCACGCTTTTCCACCGCCTCATGCGCGCCGGTCGAGGCGCCGGAGGGCACGGCGGCCCGGCCCATGGTGCCGTCTTCCAGGATGACATCCACCTCGACAGTGGGGTTGCCCCGGCTGTCCAGAATCTCGCGGCCGATAATGTCGATGATGGTGCTCATGGAACGGGTCCTGTCTTGCTTAAATGGCATGTTGCGGTTCTTCTAGCGCCCCTTCCGCCGGGAGGAAAGAGCACGCTCGCGCGCGAAAGTATAAAGCCCCGAACCGATGATGACGGCAGAGCCGATCAGCGTCATCGCATCGGGCCGTTCGCCGAAGGCGAGCGTGCCGATGATCAGCGCGAACAGCAGGCGCGAATAGCGAAACGGGGTAATGACCGAAACATCGCCGACCCGCATCGCCTCGACCAGCGCGTAATAGGAGACCGCGCCCATGGCGATCGCCCCGGCAAGCCGGGCGCCGTTGACGGCGCTCACCGGCTGCGGCGGCGCGGCGATGATCAGCAGCGCAGCCCCCAGAGGTACCAGCATCGCGAACCCATAAGCCGAAAGCTGCAGCGACGAAACGCTGCGCGGCGTCGCCCGTGTCGCCAGATCGCGGGTGGCAAGACCGAACACGCCGAACAGGGCGAAGAGCGACGCGGGCCGGAACCCCTCCAGCCCCGGCCGGATCACCAGCAGCACGCCCGCCAGGCCGACCGCGATCGCGCTCCAGCGCCGCCAGCCCACCTGCTCGCCCAGAAACAGCGCTGCCCCCAGCGTCACCACCAGCGGTGTCGCCTGCAGGATGGCCGAGGCGCTGGAAATCGGCGTCAGGGCGATCGCGGTGACAAGGCCGAAGGTGCCCACCACCTCGCCGCCATTGCGCAGCATCACCGGGCGCGACAACAGGCTGCGTGAAAACAGCCGCTGTCCGCGGCGCAACGCCATGACAGAGAATATCGTGCTGGCGCCAAATCCCAGAATCAGCAGGATCTGTCCCACGGGCAGGGTTTCGGCGGCGCGTTTGATGAACATGTCCTCGACCGCGAAACCCGCCATCGCGGCGACCATCAGCAGAATGCCGCGAAAATTGTCCATGGGTCCGCCTGTCGGAGTTGTTTGCGCCCCCTTACGCCCGCGCCGCGCAAAGGGCAAGCGGCCCGCGGCCGTTCTTCTTTTTCGTTCAAATATCCCCGCCGGAGGCAAGAAACCGGCCCGGAACGGGCCTATTCCTTTTTCAGCGGAACCCCGTAAAGCTCCAGCTTGTGCCCCTTCAGCCGGTACCCCAGCTTTTCGGCGATCTTTTCCTGCAGCGCCTCGATCTCTTCGTCGATGAACTCGATCACCGCGCCGGACTGCATGTCGATCAGATGGTCGTGATGCTCACGCTCGGCATCTTCATAGCGCGCGCGCCCGTCGCCGAATTCCAGCTTGTCCAGAATGCCCGCCTCTTCGAACAGTTTCACGGTGCGATAGACCGTGGCGATGGAAATCTTCGGGTCCACCGCCGTGGCGCGGGCGTAAAGCTCCTCGACATCGGGATGGTCGTCGCTTTCCTGCAGGACATGGGCGATGACCCGGCGCTGGCCGGTCATGCGCAGGCCCTTTGCCTCACATCGGCTGATGATCGTATCTTTCATGGTGCTCATGTTCGGTTTTTCGCGGGTTTACGGCAAGCGGGGGCGCTTTTCCACCAAAGAATAGGCCGGCGCCTACAGCCATTTGCGCCAGCGGAACAGCGCGAACAGCCCCAGCCCGAGCGCCGAGAGCATCACCGTCAGGACGGCAAAGGCATGGGGCGCGGCCGTGCCGGGAATCCCGGCCAGATTAACGCCGAAGAGGCCGGTGAAAAACCCCAGCGGCAGAAAGATCGCCGCGACCACCGACAGCACATAGCCGTTGCGCCCCATGCGCGCGGAAAGTTCTGCGTTCACATGTTCCTGCAACGCCGCCAGCCGGGCGGAAACCGCGTCCAGCTCTTCCACGGCGCGGGTCGCGCGGTTCGCGGTTTCGGCCAGCATCGGCCGCATCTCGGGGCCGATCAGCGGCAGCGGCGATTGCGCCAGCCGGTTCAGCGCCTCGCGCTGCGGGCCGATATAGCGGCGCAGGCGGATCACCTTGCGCCGCGTCGGGGCGAGCGCATCGGCGTCGAACCTGTCATGATCGAAAATCTCTTCTTCCAGCGTGTCCGTCGCATCCTCCAGCGCCAGCGAGACCGCCTCGATCCGGTCGGTCAGCCCTTCGGTCAGCCGCAGCAGAAAGGCGTCCGGCGTCGGCGGGGCATGGCCGGCGAGCGCCGCCTGCCGCAGCGCATCCACCGCAAAGACCTTGCGCACGCGGGCGCTGACGATCAGCGCCTCGCCGACCCACATCCGCAGCGACACCATGTCGTCGCTTTCCTGGCCGGGGTTCATGTTGACGCCCCGCAGGTTCAGGATCAGCCCGGCCCCGAGCGCATCGCAGCGCGGCCGGGTTTCGGGTTGCGAAAGCGCGGCGGCGCCCACTTCGGGCAAGTGCTCGGCGGCCCAGCCGGCCATCGCGGGGTTGGTCACATCCAGGTGCAGCCAGCGCCAGCGGGCCCCGGCGCGCGGCGCGGCCGCCGGCCAATCCTCCGCCACCGGGCTGGCACGGCCATCCTCCGCGATGTCGAACGCGGCGAGGGGAGAGAGCACGTGCGCCATGGCCGCCTACATCAGCTCCGGCTCGCGGCTCAGCCTGCGCGCCAGCGGTGCGATGGTCAGCCCCTGCACGATGATCGAGAACACCACGACCACATAGGTGCAGGTGAGGATCAGCGGCTTCCATTCCCCCGCCGGCAGCGACAGCGCCAGCGCGACGGAAATGCCGCCCTTCAGCCCGCCCCATGTCATGATCGGGATCACGTCGCGGCCGAAGGCGCGGAACGGGCGCAGCATCAGAACCGGAATCGCCACCGCCGCCAGCCGCGCCACCAGCCCCAGAACCACGGCAAAGGCGGCGGCGCGCAGGAAGCTGGCGTCAAACGCCACGGCAAACACCTCGATCCCGATCAGCAGGAACAGAACCGCGTTCAGGATCTCGTCGATCATTTTCCAGAACGCGTTCACGTAGTCGCGGGTGATCTCGCTCATGCCGTATTTCATACCCACGTCGCCGATCATCAGCCCCGCGACCACCGCCATGATCGGGGCCGAGACATGCAGCGCGATCGCCAGTTCGTAGCCACCGAAGGCCAGCGCCAGCGTGATCAGCACCTCCAGCGTATAATCGTCGATCCGGCGCATCACGCGGAAGGTCATCCAGCCCAGAGCGGCCCCAAGCGCCGCGCCGCCGAACGCCTCCTGCACGAACAGCAACAGCGCGCCGACCAGCGCATTCTGCTCCGCTTCGCCGGCGCCGTGCCCGCCCGCATCGCCAAAGGCCAGCCCCACGAGCACCAGGAACACCACATAGGCCACCCCGTCGTTGAACAGGCTTTCCCCCGCGATCTTGGTTTCCAGCGATTTGCGCAGATTCGCCTCGCGCAGCACACCCAGCACCGCCACCGGATCGGTGGGCGAAATGATGGTTCCGAATACCAGCGCAACCAGAATCGGCATGCCCGTCAGCCAGCTGAACCCCACGCCGACCACGGCGACGGACAGGCCCACCCCCATCGTCGCCATCAACAGCACCACCCAGGCCTGTTCGCGCAGATCCTCCATTTTCACATGCAGCGCCCCGGCGAACAGCAAGAGCCCCAGCATGCCTTCCAGCAGAGCGTCGGAAAAGTCGATCTCCAGCACCATCGCGCGCGTGGTCGTGGCCAGTTCCAGCGTCGGAAAGGCCACGTCCAGCGCCATGGCGGTGAAAGACACCGCAAGCGCGACGATCAGGATGCCGATGGACTGCGGCAGGCGCAGGAAGAAATAGTTGATGACGCCGAAGACGGCCGCCAACACGATCAGAAGCGATGCGATCTGCAGAATACCCATATGCCGGTCCCTCGTTGCCTTTCGCCCCCTCTAGCACGGACAGTCCGCCCGCGCGAGATGGCAAGGCAAGGGCGCGGGTCTAACCTGCGGCCGGTGCCCCGGAAATCTCGAGATCGGCCCAGATCGGCAGGTGATCGGACGCGCGGCGCGACAGCGCGGTTTCGGCAACGCCCGCATCACGCAGCGCCAGCCTGTCGCTCAGCGCGATCCGGTCCAGCGCCGCCACCGGGCGCGACGCGTGAAAGCTCGATCCCGGCGCGTGTACGGTGAAGGCGTCCGCCAGCGGGGCCATGCCCCGGTCACGCGACCATTCGTTGAAATCGCCCAGAATCACCGTCGGCAACGGCGTCTTGTGCGACAGGGCGGCGCGGATCGCCGCAAGCTGGTGCTGGCGAGACCGGCGCAGCAGCCCCAGATGCACCGCCACCACGCGCATTGCCCGCCCGTTCCGCGCTATATCCACCAGCGCGGCGCCGCGCGGCTCCAGCCCCGGCAGATCGAGCCGCTCGATCGCGGTGACATGCGTGCCCTCGCGCATCAGCACCGCATTGCCGTGAAAGCCAAGGCTGACGCCGCTGTCATCCAGCGCCACAGGGGTGAAATCGCTATGCGCCTCGATCATCTGCGCGGGCAGGGCGGCGGGGCGGGGGCCGAGCCGCTTGTCGGCTTCCTGCAGCACGATGACATCGGCGCCGATGCCATTGATCACATCCATCACGCGCCCCGGCGCGCGCTTGAGGTCAAGCCCGACACATTTGCGGATGTTGTAGCTGGCAAGGCGGAGTGTATCGTTGTTCATCGCCCTTATATGGGGGGCGACAGCCGGGATTGTAGAGCAGCGCCAGTAGCGATAGCCTTGCGCAATGACGTTTCGTGGCCACGCTTATCTGACCTACGCGGTCTGGATCACGCTTTGCGTGGCCTTCGTTTCCGCGTTGATCGGCGGGCGCTGGTCGCTGGCCTTTGTCGCGGCGCTGACCTTCGTGCTGTCGATCGCGCCGGCGCTGGCGGTCGCGCGGTTCCGCATCCAGTTGCCGCTCAGCTTCTTCGCGGGGATCGTGCTGTTCATCTTTGGCACGATCTTTCTGGGCGAAGCATTTGATTTCTATGAGCGTTACTGGTGGTGGGATATCGCGCTCCACGGCGGGTCGGCGGTGGGGTTCGGTCTGATCGGCTTTCTGTTCGTTCTGACCCTGTTCGAGGGCGACAGGCTTGCCGCGCCGCATTGGGCGCTGGCGCTGATCACCTTCTGCTTCGCCATGGCCATCGGCGTATCCTGGGAGGTGTTCGAGTTCGCCATGGATCAGCTCTTCGGGCTGAACATGCAGAAATCCGGGCTGGTCGATACGATGTGGGATCTGATCGTCGACATGATTGGCGCGTCGATCGCGGTCTTGGCGGGATCCGCCTATCTCAAGGGGCGCGACAGGCGCGGGCTGGCGCGGGTGATTGCCGAATTCGTGCGCCTGAACAAACGCTTCTTCACCCGTCAGCGCTAGGTGCCGCAGAAGGTCTGGCGCACCTCTTCGGAGGGTTTCGGGGGCGCGGCGTAATCCGAGAATTCAGATTTTTCCTCATAGGGTTGCTGAACCGCGTTCATGAGCTTGTTGAAGGGTGCGAAATCCCCGGCCACCCCGGCCTGGATCACCTCTTCCACGCGGTGATTGCGCGGGATGATCGCCGGGTTGGCCGCCCGCATCCGTGCCTTGCGTGCCGCCACATCCTGCCCGTCACGGGCCAGCCGCGCCTGCCACGCCTCGGCCCAGCCATCGAACGCCGCCGGATCGGAAAACTGGCCGCGCGCGGTGCCTTCGGCCAAGGCGCGGAAGGTGTTGGTGAAATCCGCCCCCGTCGCCGACATCCTGTCCAGCAGCTGGTGGATCAGTTCGGGGTCTTCGGGCTCGGCGGTCGAAAGGCCGATCTTGGCCCGGAAAACCGCCAGCCATTCCTCTTTGAACAGGTCGGGAAAGGCGTGCAGCACCGCGGTGGCCTCTTCGATCGCGGCATTTTCATCCGCGCCCATCATCGGCAACAGCGCCGACCCGAGCTGCGCCAGATTCCAGACCGCGATATCGGCCTGCTTGTTGAAGGCATAGCGGCCGTACTGGTCGATCGAACTGTAGACGGTCTGCGGGTGATAGCGATCCATGAAGGCGCAGGGGCCATAATCGATGGTTTCGCCGGAAATCGCCATGTTGTCGGTGTTCATCACCCCGTGGATAAAGCCGACGCCCATCCATTGCGCCACCAGCCGCGCCTGGGCGGCGACGGCGGCCTGCAACAGCCCCATGGCGCCCTCGGCCTGCGGATAATGGCGGGCGATGGCATGGTCGGTCAGCGCCTGCAGCGCCTCGGTGTCGCGTCGCGCGGCGAAATATTGAAAGGTGCCCACCCGGATATGGCTGGCCGCCACGCGGGTCAGCACCGCGCCGGGCAGGCGGGATTCGCGGAACACATCCTCGCCGGTGGCGACAGCGGCCAGCGCGCGGGTGGTGGGGATGCCAAGTGCGTGCATCGCCTCCGACACGATATATTCCCGCAGCACGGGCCCCAGCCAGGCGCGCCCGTCGCCCATGCGCGAATAGGGGGTGCGCCCGGCGCCCTTGAGCTGAATGTCGCGGCGGTGACCGGCCGTATCGACAATCTCGCCCAGCAGGATCGCGCGCCCGTCGCCAAGCTGGGGCGACCAGCCGCCGAACTGATGCCCGGCATAGGCCTGCGCCAGCGGCGCCGCGCCCTCGGGCACCCGGTTGCCCGCCAGCATCGCCACGCCCTCGGGGCCGCGCAGCGCGTCAGCGTCCAGCCCAAGCTCTGCGGCCAGCGCATCGTTCAGCGCGATCAGCGTGGGCGCGCGCACCGGGGTCGGCGCCATGGGGGTGAACATGCGCTCGGGCAGGCGGGCATAGGAATTGTCGAAGGGCAGGGTAAGGGTCATCGCGGCGGCTCCTGTTGCTGCACATCTAGGGCCGGCGGGGGCGCATTGCCAGCCCGGCTACATCTCGCGGGTCATCACCAGGCATTTATCGCGCAGCCGAAAGCCCGAGCGTTCGTAAATCCGCGCCGCCGCCGCATTGCCGCGGTTCAGCCCGGTGTGCACGGCGCGCACGCCCATCTGCCGCAGCATCGGCAGGATCAGATGCAGGGCCTGCCCGCCCATGCCGCGCCCGCGCACGGCGGGGCGGACGTAGAATTCATCGATGAACGCCTCGCGCCCGCACAGCGCGATGGAAAAGCCGAAGGCGATGGCGATATAGCCCACCGGCGCCCGGCGCGGCCCGATCAGCCAGACCGCGGCCTGCACCTCGCCCGAGAACAGAAGCTCCAGCGCCTCGCGCCGCTGCGCCTCGCCGCGGTCGATGCCGGCCTCGGCGTGACAGGCGGTGATGAGCGGCAGCAGGCGCGCGGTATCCTCGGCGTCGGCAAGCGACAGGATGCTCATAGCCGGGCCAGCCTTTCGGTCAGCAGGCCGAAAAACCCGTTGGCATCCAGATCCCCCATGAACATGGCATTCGGCGCGCGGCCCGAGACGCGCCACCAGTCGGCCACCGTCATCCCTTGGGTGAAATCGCCCCTTGTCTCGATCTCGACATTGATGTGGCGGCCGGTGAACAGCTCTGGCCGGATCAGATAGGCGGTGACGCAGGGATCATGCAGCGGCGCCCCTTCGGACCCGTATTTTTCCTTGTCGAACCGTTCGAAGAAATCGGTCATCTCGGCCACCGCATGGCCGACCGGGCCGGGCAGCGCGCGGAAGGCATCGTTGCGCAGCTTGGTCACCAGCGCCTTATGCGTCACATCAAGCGGCATCACCACCAGCGGAACGCCGGATCGAAACACGATATCAGCGGCTTCCGGGTCGACGTAAATGTTGAATTCGGCCGTGGGGGTGATGTTGCCTACCTGAAAATAGGCCCCCCCCATCAGCACGATCTCGCGGATGCGCGGGGCGATGTCGGGGGCGGCCTGCAGGGCGGTGGCGATATTGGTCAGGGGGCCGAGCGGGCAGAGCGTCACGCTCTCCGCCGGTTCGCGGCGCAGCGTGTTGATGAGGAATTCCACCGCATGCGTGTCCTGCAAGGGCATCGCGGGGTCGTTCAGCACCGGCCCGTCCAGCCCGGTCTTGCCATGCACATGTTCGGCCGTCACCAGCCGCCGCTTCAGCGGTGCGGCGCAGCCGGCATAGACATTCACATCAGCCTTGCCCGCCAACTCACAGACAATACGCGCGTTTTTCTGGGTGAGGGGCAGCGGCACATTGCCCGCCACGGCGGTGATTCCCAGCACCTCCAGCTCTTCCGGAGAGGCAAGCGCCAGCAGGATCGCAACGGCGTCGTCCTGGCCGGGGTCGGTGTCAATGATGATCTTGCGGGGGGTGGTCATGGCGTCTCCTGCTTCGGGCGGAGACTGGCAAGGGCGCCGGGATATGTCCAGCGCCCTTGACCGGATTGGGGGATAATCAGCCGTCGAAATCGACCTCTTCAACCAGCTTCAGAGATGCGGCGCGCAGCCCGGCCAGATCCATCAGGTTGACGTTGTCCGGCGTGAAGCTGCCCCAGCTTTGCACCAGATCAGAGGCTTCGGTGCCCGGCACCACCGGGTATTCGTAATTCACCTCGGCATAGATTTCCTGGGCGCGGGCGGAGGTGAGGAATTCCATCAGCTTCAGCGCCTCTTCCCGGTTCGGGGCGGCTTTCGTCATCGCCACGCCCGACACGTTGACATGGGTGCCGCCGCCCTCGAACACCGGGAACAGAACGTTGACCGCGTTGGCCCATTCCTTCTGCTCGTCATCCGACAGCATTTCGCCCATGTAATAGGTGTTGCCCAGGCTGATGTCGCATTCGCCGGCCCAGATCGCCTTGACCTGCGCGCGGTCGTTGCCCTGCGGCTTGCGCGCCAGATTGGCCTTCACACCTTCGAGCCAGGTCTTGGTGGCCTCTTCGCCATGATGCTCGATCATCGCGGCGACAAGCGCCAGCGTATAGGAATGGGTACCCGAACGGGTGCAGATGCGGCCCTTCCATTTCGGATCGGCCAGATCCTCATAGGTTGTCACCTCCGACGGATCGACCCGGTCCTTCGCGGCATAGACGATGCGCGCGCGGCTGGTGACGCCGAACCATTCATTGCCGGGATCGCGGAACTCGGCCGGGATATGCCCCGTCAGAACCGCGCTTTCCACCGGCTGGGTCACGCCGCCCGCCACGGCTTCGGAGAGGCGCGAGATATCGGTGGTCAGGATGATGTCGGCGGGCGAACGGTCGCCCTCGGCCTGCAGCCGCTCGACAAGACCCTTGTTCAGGAAGACGACATTGGTGTGGATACCGGTCTCTTCGGTGAAAGCCTCCAGCAGCGGCTGAATCAGCTCGGGCTGCCGGTAGGAATAGATGTTCACATCGGCCAGCGCCGGGGCGGCAACGCAAACGGCGGCAGAGGCCAGAAGGGCGGATCGAAAGGTGGGACTCATGGACGTATTCCTGCTTGAAGTAACAGGAACATAAAGCCTGACTCTTTTACTCAGGTCAATACCCGATTTCTTCAGTCGCCTTTTCCGCCGCCTTCACCGCCTCCCAAAGCGCATCCATCTCCGCCAGATCCGAGGTTTCGGGGCGCTTGCCCATCGCGGCCAGCCGGTCTTCGATGGCGGCGAAACGACGCTCCACCTTGGCATTGGTGCGGCGCACGGCCACCTCCGGGTCGATGCCCAGATGCCGGGCCAGATTGGCCAGAACGAACAGCAGATCGCCGAACTCATCCTCCATCGCATCAGCCGAAAGACTGTCGCGCGCCTCGACCAGCTCGCGGGATTCCTCGACGATCTTGTCCAGTACATCCTCGGTCCGGCCCCAGTCGAACCCGACCCGCGCCAGCCGCTTCTGCAGCTTGACCGCCCGCGTCATCCCCGGCAGGCCGAGGGCGACACCGTCGAGCGTGCGGCCTTCGCCCTTCCTGGCCCGTTCGGCGGCCTTCTGAACCTCCCAGTCGGCGGTCTGCTGCGCGGCGCTCTTGTCGCGGTTTTCATCGCCGAAAACATGCGGGTGGCGGGCGACCATCTTGTCGGAAATCGCATTGGCCACGCTGTCGAAGGAAAACAGCCCAGCCTCTTCGCCGATCCGGGTGTGGTAGACCGTCTGCAACAGCAGATCGCCCAGTTCGCCCTCAAGCTCGCTCCAGGCTTCGCGTTCGATCGCATCCGCCACCTCATAGGCTTCCTCGATCGTGTAGGGCGCGATCGAGCGGAAATCCTGCTCGATATCCCAGGGGCAGCCGGTCTCGGGATCGCGCAGCCGGCGCATGATCTCCAGCAGCCGGGGCAAGCCGCCGTCGGGGTCATGGATCAGCGCCTCGCTCACGCGTCCAACTCCACCCAGACCGGTACGTGATCCGACGGCTTGTCGCGGCCCCGCACGTCACGGTCGATCCGGCAGTCAAGCAGCAGATCGGCAGCCTGCGGCGTCAAGAGAAAATGATCGATGCGGATGCCGTCATTCCTGTTCCAGGCCCCGGCCTGATAATCCCAAAAGGAATAATGCCCGGGCCCGCGCGTACGGGCGCGGAACGCTTCGGTGAAACCGAGGTTCACAATGCGCCGAAAGGCGGCGCGGCTCTCGGGCCGGGCCAGCGCATCCTCGCGCCAGGCCTCGGGCCGGGCGGCATCCTCATCTTGCGGAATCACATTGTAATCACCCGCCATCAGCGCCGGCTCCTCGGCCTCCAGCAACGCCGCGGCGCGCGCGCGCAGCCGCTCCATCCAGGCCAGCTTGTAGTCGAATTTCGGCCCCGGCGCCGGGTTGCCGTTGGGCAGATAAAGACCGCAGATCCGCAGCGCGTGCCGCCCCACCACCGTGGCCTCGATCCAGCGCGCCTGTTCGTCGCCATCATCCCCCGGCAGCCCCCGGGTGACATCCTCCAGCGGCAGCTTTGACAGGATCGCCACGCCGTTGAAGCTTTTCTGGCCGTGAGTCTCCACATTATAGCCGCGCTCTTCGAACAGCTCGCGCGGGAAATTCTCGTCCACAGACTTGATTTCCTGCAGCACGGCCACGTCCGGCTGCGCCTCGTCCAGCCAATCGGGAAGCGCCTCTATGCGCGCCTTGATGCCGTTGATGTTATAGGTGGCGATTTTCATGGGACTCCCAATTCATCTTTCCGAAAATATCCCCGCCGGAGGCAAGAAAGTCCATGGTGCGCCAGAGGATTCAATGCCTCCGGCGGGGATATTTCCCGAAAGATGAAGATCAGGGCCAGCGCGCCGCGATCGCCGTTCCGGCCGCGTGGCCCGAAGACCAGGCCCACTGGAAATTATAGCCGCCCAGCCATCCGGTCACGTCCACCACCTCGCCGACGAAGTAGAGGCCCGGCACCGATGTGCTTTCCATCGTGCGCGAGTTCAGCCCCGCGGTATCGACACCGCCGAGCGTCACCTCGGCCGTTCTGTAGCCTTCGGAGCCGGCCGGGGTGAGGGGCCAGGCGGAGAGGGCGCGGGCGATCTCGTGCAGCCGGGTGTCCGAACAGTCGGCGAGGTTGCCGTGAACGCCCAGCCGGGCGGCGGTGTCGGCTGCCAGCCGGTTCGGCAGAAGCTCTGACAGGACGGTGCCGATGGATTTCCTGCCGGCCCCGGCCCGGCGCGCGCGGAGGGTTTCGAAGGCATCCACGCCGGGCAGAAGATCAAGGGTGACGGTGTCGCCTTCGCGCCAGTAGCTGGAGATCTGCAGGATGGCGGGGCCCGAGAGGCCGCGGTGGGTGAAGAGCAGCGCCTCGTCGAAGCTGGCCCCGTTGCAGCTGGCGCGGACCGGGGTGGCGAGCCCGGCCAGCGGTTTGAACCCGGCCATCACGTCGTCGCCGAAGGTCAGCGGCACCAGGGCGGGGCGGGTTTCGGTGACGGCATGACCAAACTGCCGGGCCAGTTGATAGCCAAGGCCGGTGGCGCCCATCTTGGGGATCGACTTGCCGCCGGTGGCGATCACCAGGTTGTCCGTGGTGATCCGTTGCCCGGTGGACAGGCGCAGGGCGAAGCCGGTTTCGGCCTTGCCGATCTCGGTGGCGGCCGTTTGCAGGCGCAGTTCGGCACCGGTTTTCGCCATTTCCTCCAGCAGCATCCGGACGATATCTTTGGCCGTGTTGTCGCAAAACAGCTGGCCCAGCGTCTTTTCGTGCCAGGCGATGCCGTGGCGGGCAACAAGATCGATGAAATCCCACTGGGTATAGCGGGACAGGGCCGATTTGGCGAAATGCGGGTTTTGCGAAAGGAAGTTTTCCGGCCCCGTATGGAGGTTGGTGAAGTTGCAGCGCCCGCCGCCCGAGATGCGGATCTTTTCGCCCGCCGCCCTTGCGTGGTCGATCACCAGCACGCGCCCGCCGCCGGCCGCGGCATGGGCGGCGCACATCAGGCCGGCGGCGCCGGCGCCGAGGATGACGGTCTGGTAGCGGGGCATATCCTGCTCGGGGCCTTATGTGAAATGCTGGCGCCCCGCATATCGGGTTGCGCCGGGATTTGCCATCGCCCGGCGCGCCGTTTCGCGGAAATTGTCGGGGTTATTCGGAATTCAGGACGCGGTCGGCCAGCACTGCCGCCGAGGTGCGGTTGTCGACACCCATCTTCTGAAACACCTGTTCGAGGTGCTTGTTCACCGTGCGTGCGCTGAGCGACAGGATCTGGCCGATGTCGCGGTTGGTCTTGCCGCGTGTCAGCCAGAACAGCACCTCGGCCTCGCGATCCGTCAGCTCGAAGCTGCGGGCCAGCGCGGCCTCGTTGCTTTCGCCGCTGCCAGATTGCAGCTTGATCAGCAACTCGCCCGACGACGTGGCGCCGACGAAATGCAGCACGAGGGACTGGAACTGCAGCGGGGTGATCTGCGAGATCGGCATGTTGGGCAGGGTCGTCAGCCAGGCGCGCAGCGTTGAATGGGCGGTGCCTTCGGGGCCGATCAGGTCACCCTGGGCGCTGGCCAGCGCAATGGCGTTGGGCGAGCCCCAGATCAGATGCCCCGCGCGGTCGACGGCCAGAACCGACCGGCCCGATGTATCCAGCGCGTTGCGGGCGCTCTGGATCAGCTTGGAGTTCATGACATGGATCGTGAGCCGCGCGATCAGTTCTTCGACCACCACCGGTTTCTTGATGTAATCCACGCCGCCCGACTCGAGCCCGCGCAGGATGTATTCGTGCTCCGTCAGGCCGGTCATGAAGATGATCGGCGCCGGGGTCGGGTCTGGCGGGGCCTTCAGCCGGCGGCAGGTTTCGAACCCGTCCATCCGCGGCATGACCGCATCCATCAGGATCACGTCGGGCTGCACACGGCGGGTCAGGTCGATCGCCGAGGCGCCGTCGCGCGCGACCAGAACGGTCATCCCGTTCTCTTCCAGCGCCGAGGCGACCATGCCCAGCGATTCGGGATTGTCATCGACGACCAGCGCGATGTGGCGGCTTTGGGGGTCAGGCCGCGTCATGTTGCAGCTCCCTGAGGGTCTGGGTCAGGCCCGCCATGTCGAAGACCGAGAGCTTGGCGCGCAGCCGCCCGAGTGCCGCGTCGGAGATGGTGCCGGCGGCCTCGAGCTCTGCCAGCCGGACGCGGATCGCGCTGGCGTGGCCGATTTCGGACAGTTCGATCAGATTGCCGATTTCGGCGCGTGGCAGCGGCGCGCGGGAGGCGGCGGGCTCGTCGCCGTCGTCTTCGCTGATCAGCTCCAGCTTGAGCAGGGTGCTGATGCGCAGGAACAGATCGTCGAGGTTATAGGGTTTGGCGATGAACGCGTCATAGAGCGCGGTTTCCGGGCCCGGCTTGCGCCCTTCCAGCGCGTGGCCCGAGATCATGATGATCGGGGTCGCGCGGTGGTCATGGCTGCGCAGATGCGTGGCCAGATCCCAGCCATCGCGCCCCGGCATGTCGATATCCAGGATGAAGATGTCGGGAGAGATGTCGCCCAGCATCTCCAGCGCGATTTCGGTGTTGGAGGCGACCAGTACCAGGAACCCGAGCGGCTGCAGCCAGTGTTCGACGAGGCTCAGGTGGTTCAGATCGTCATCCACCACCATGATCGTCTTGCGGGCGCCGGAATAGCCGCGCACGTTGAGGCTGGCCGGCTCATCGGCGCGCTCGCGCAGGTAGCGCGAACTGTGCGGGATCGACGGCAGCATAAGCCGCACCCGGAAGGTGCTGCCCTGGAACGGCGTGCTTTCGACCGAGATCTCGCCGCCCAGGATTTCCACCAGCAGCTTGGTGATGGTCAGGCCCAGGCCCGAGCCCTGCGCCGTGACCTGGCCGCCGCGTTCGAAGGGCTTCCATATCCGGTCAAGCTCGTGCGGGGGGATGCCGATGCCGGTGTCCGACACTTCGATCAGCGCCACCTCGTTGCGGTAGCGCACGCTCAGGCAGACCTCGCCCTTGTCGGTGTAGCGCAGGGCGTTGGACAGAAGGTTGATGATGATCTGGCGCAGCCGCTTTTCATCGAACCCCACCCATTCGGGCAGCGAGCCGCGGGTTTCCATCCGGAAATCCAGGTTCTTTTCCTTCGCGGCCTCGCTGAAGATGCTGGCGACCTGGGTCAGGAACATCCGCAGATTGATACGGTCGCGGTAGAGTTCCAGCCGTCCCGCCTCGATCTTCGAGATGTCGAGCAGCCCCTCGATCAGCCCCGCCAGATGTTCGCTGCTGCGCCGGATGGTCGAGACGGATTCGCGGCGATGGGGCGGGATTTCCGGGTCTTTCTCGAGGATCTGCGCAAAGCCGTAGATCGCGTTGAGCGGCGTGCGCAGCTCATGGCTGATCCCGGTCATGTAGCGGGTCTTGGCCAGGTTCGCGGCCTCGGCCTTTTCCTTGGCCTCCTGCAACGCCTGATCGGTGCGTTCATGGGCGCGCACCTCGCGCAGGAGGCGCTGGGTCTGCAGCTCGGTCTCGTCGCGGGCCTTGTGCTGGCTTTCGGTGGCCAGGATGAACATCCAGACCGACACGCCGATCACCACCAGAACGGTGCAGAAGATGGCCGCCAGAACCGCGTCGAACTCGGCCTTGCCCGCGTGCGAGCGGATCAGCAGCAACAGCCCGCCAAAGGCGCTCGCGATCACCGTGGTGCTGATCACGAAGACCGAGAACCGCGACATCAGCACATCGGCGACGCGGGTCGGAAACCGGTTGCGGATAAAGCCCACGGCCATGGCGCCGATCCGCGCATTGGGCTTGCAGGCGTCGCGGCACGAACTGTCGAGCGTGCAGCACAGCGAGCAGATCGGGCCGGCGTAGAACGGGCAGTTTGTCATGTCTTCCGGGTCGAACCGGTATTCGCAGACACAGCATTCCTGCAACGCGGCGGCCGGTTCCTGCGGCGCGCGCGCGATGTAGTAGCGCCCGTCGGTGTACCAGGCGATCAGCGGGGCCAAACCGAAGGCCGTCAGCAGCGCGATGAAGGACGAGAGCGATTGTGCGGTTTCCCCGGCCAGCCCGAAATGCGCCAGGAATGACAGGATGCCGGCGCAGGCCATCGCGCCGATGCCGACCGGGTTGATATCGTAGAGATGGGCGCGGCGAAACTCTATGCCGCGCGGGCTGAGGCCGAGCGGCTTGTTGACCACCAGATCGGAGACCAGCGCGCCGATCCAGGCCAGCGCCACATGGGAATAGAGCGTCAGGGTGGATTCGATGGCGTGAAACACCCCCAGCTCCATCAGCATCAGCGCGATGGCGACGTTGAACACCAGCCAGACGACGCGGCCGGGGTGGCTGTGGGTGAGGCGGGAAAAGAAGTTCGACCAGGCGATCGACCCGGCATAGGCATTGGTCACGTTGATCTTGAGCTGCGACAGGATGACGAACGTGCCGGTCAGCGCCATCACCAGCATCGGCGAGGAAAGCACCTGATCGAAGGCGGTGAAATACATGCGCGTCGGATCTCCGGCTTCGGAGGCGGGCACGCTTTCGCGCAGGGCCAGCGTTACCAGATACGACCCGGCCAGCATCTTCAGCACCCCCAGAACCGACCAGCCGGGCCCCGCCGCGATCAGCGCGGCCCACCATTTGCGCCGCTCGGCGCGGGTTTTGGGTTCGGGAAGAAAGCGCAGGAAATCGACCTGCTCGCCAATCTGGGCGATCAGTGAAAACACCACCCCCGCCGCCGCGCCCAGCATCACGAGCGTGGCGCCCTGCTTGCCCTGGCCGGTGGTGCCGGCGAAGTCTGTCCAGGTGTCGAAGTCATAGCCGACGATGCCCAGCATCGCGAAGGGCAGGATATGCAGCACCACCCACAGCGGCTGTGTCCAGGCCTGGAACGCCGAGAT
Organism: Actibacterium naphthalenivorans; assembly: GCF_014196965.1. GTDB lineage: Bacteria > Pseudomonadota > Alphaproteobacteria > Rhodobacterales > Rhodobacteraceae > Actibacterium_A > Actibacterium_A naphthalenivorans. Next base: position 213,181 of record NZ_JACIEQ010000002.1, read on the forward strand.
CTTGGAAAAACCGTTGACCACCAGCGGGATCACGATCAGTGCGCTGAGCAGATAGCCGATGAACAGCGGGATGCCGAAACAGAACTCCAGCGCCAGCGACAGGATCGCCGCCTCGAGCGCGAAGAAGATGAAGGTGAAAGAGGCATAGATCAGCGAGGTGATCGTGGAACCGATATAGCCAAAGCCGGCGCCGCGGGTCAGCAGATCGATGTCCACGCCGTAGCGCGCGGCGTAAAAGCTGATCGGCAGGCCGGTCAGGAACAAGAGCAGCCCCACCAGCATGATCGCCAGGATCGCGGTGTCAAAGCCGTAGGTCAGGGTGATGGCGCCGCCGATCGCCTCCAGCGCCAGAAACGAGATCGACCCGATCGCGGTGTTGGCCACCCGCAGCGCCGACCAGCGCCGTGCCCGCCGCGCGGTGAAGCGCAGCGCGAAATCCTCCATCGTCTCGTTGGCCACCCACCGGTTGTACCGGCGGCGCTCGAGCGTCGCACTGAATGCGATTGGCATAGGCAAGCCCCTGTTTCCCCTGGCAGGCACTCGCCACCCCGCCCGTTGCTGAAACAACGATCCGGCCGGTGACCCCTTCCCGATTGCACTGCGTCCCGAATTTATTAACGAAACTATTAAGCGTAAAAATGCGCAGCCCTATACGTCATTTGACTTATACTGCAACGCAGCATTTCCCGCAAACCTTGGCGAGAGGGGGCGCCAACCCGGCCCCCGGCATGAAACAAGGTTTCAAGGAGGCGAGATGTCTGAACCCAAATTCCCGAAAACCCTGGCGGGTCCGAGCCGCCGCGCGGTACTGGCAGGAGGGGCAGCACTGACCGCGTCGCTGTTTGCCCCCAAGCACCTGCGCGCCGCCGATTATCCCACCGCCGAAGTCAACACCACCGGCCTGGCCGTGACCGACGATACCGTCACCATCGGCATCCTGCATTCGATCACCGGCACGATGGCCATTTCCGAAACCGGATCGGTTCAGGCCGAAAAGCTCGCGATTGCGCAGATCAACGAGATGGGCGGCATTCTGGGCCGGAAAATCGAGTTCATTCAGGAAGATGGCGCATCCGATTGGCCGACCTTCGCGGAAAAGGCCAAGAAGCTTCTGGTCAGCGACAAGGTTGCATCGGTGATGGGCTGCTGGACCTCGGCCAGCCGCAAGGCGGTTCTGCCGGTGTTCGAGCAGTATAACGGCATGCTCTATTACCCGACCTTCTACGAAGGGCTCGAGCAATCGCCCAACGTGATCTACACCGGGCAAGAAGCCACGCAGCAGATCATCGCCGGCATCGACTGGGTGGCCGAGACGAAGGGTGCGAAATCCTTCTATCTGCTGGGGTCCGATTACATCTGGCCGCGCACCTCCAACAAGATCGCCCGCAAGCATATCGAAAAGCTTGGCCTGAAGGTGGTGGGCGAGGACTATTACCCGCTGGGCCACACCCAGTTCAACTCGGTCATCAACAAGATCCGCCTGAAAAAGCCCGATGTGATCTATGCGATCATCGTCGGCGGCTCGAACGTGGCGTTCTACAAGCAGCTCAAGGCCGCGGGCATCGACATGACCAAGGAAAAGCCGCTGCTGCTGACCATTTCCGTCACCGAAGACGAGATCCGCGGCATCGGCGGCGAGAATATCGAAGGCGCCTATGCCTGCATGAAGTATTTCCAGAGCCTGACGAACGAAAACAACATGGAATTCGTCAAGGCGTTCAAGGAGATGTGGGGCGAAGACATGGTGATCGGCGACGTGACCCAGGCCGCCTACCTGGGCCCGTGGCTGTGGAAAGCCGCTGTCGAGGCGGCCGGCAGCTTCGATGTGGACAAGGTGCGCGAGGCCTCTCCGGGTATCGAGCTGACGACCGCGCCGGAAGGCTATGTCAAGGTGCACGAAAACCACCACCTGTGGTCGAAGACCCGGGTCGGCCATGCCAAGGTCGATGGCCAGTACGAAGTGGTCTACGAGACCGCCGATCTGGTCGAGCCCGATCCGTTCCCCGAGGGCTATCAGTAAGCCCTGCGTCCGGCGGCCCGGGCAGGAGCGCCCGGGCCGCCACCCTTCCATCACTCACACAGCATGAACCCGGGGGTCCGCCGATGTTTTCCGACTATTCGATGAGCGAGCTTGGCGCGATCTTCGCCATGCAGGGGTTCGCGGGGCTGATCCTGTTTTCGGTCTTCGTGCTGATGGCGCTGGGGCTGGCCATCATCTTCGGCCAGATGGGCGTGATCAACATGGCCCATGGCGAATTCATGATCCTGGGCGCCTACGTCACCTATATCACCTCCAACGTCTTCTCGGATTACCTTCCCGCCCTGTTCAGCATCTATTTCTTCGTCGCGATGGTGCTGGCCTTCATCGCTTCGGGCCTGCTGGGCATGGCGGTGGAATGGGCGATGATCCGGCATCTCTACAAACGCCCGCTGGATACGCTTCTGGCCACATGGGGGCTGAGCCTGATCCTGCAGCAGGTCTATCGCTCGGTCTTCGGCGCGCGCGAGGTGGGGGTGACGATTCCCGACTGGATCATGGGATCGCTGCCGGTGACCGACATGATCGAGGTTCCGATCAACGGCATCTTCGTGATGGTGCTGGCGGTTGGCATTTCGGCCGCGATCTACATCCTCATGTATCGCTCGAGCTGGGGCAAGCAGGTGCGCGCGATCAACCAGAACAGGGTGATGGCGGGCGCGGTGGGCATCAACACCGAATGGACAGACAGGCTGACCTTCGGCATCGGCTGCGGCGTGGCGGGCGTGGCCGGCTCTGCCTTCACGATGATCGGTTCCACCGGGCCGACGGCGGGGCAGCTTTACATCGTCGACACCTTCCTGGTGGTGGTGTTCGGCGGCGCCGGCAGCCTGCTGGGCACCATCGCCAGCGCGTTCTCGATCAGTCAGGCCCAGTCGATCATGGAATTCTTCCTGTCCGGCTCCATGGCTAAGGTTCTGACCCTTCTGACGGTCGTCGGCATCCTGATGCTGCGCCCGCAGGGTCTGTTTGCCCTGAAACTCCGCAAATAAGAGGCCCCGCAGATGAGCATCGCTTCGCACCGCCTGTTTTCCCGCAATGATCTGATCGGATTTGCCGTTCTGGCCGCGATCATCTTCATCGTGCTGCCGCTGGCACTGGATACGTTCCGGCTGAACCTCTTCGGCAAGTACCTGACCTATGCGTTCGTGGCGCTGGGGCTGGTGCTGTGCTGGGGCGCGGGCGGCATTCTGAGCCTGGGGCAGGGGGTGTTCTTTGGCCTGGGCGGCTATTGCATGGCGATGTTCCTGAAGCTGGAGGCGTCGAGCCCCGAGAACACCGCCATCCAGTCCACCCCCGGCATCCCCGATTTCATGGACTGGAACCAGCTCTCGGCGCTGCCCTGGTGGTGGGAGCCGTTCCACAGCCTGACCTTTTCCATCGTCGCGGTGGTGGTCGTGCCGGTGTTCTTCGCCTTCATCATCGGGGTCGCCATGTTCCGGCGCCGGGTGGGGGGCGTGTATTTCGCCATCATCACCCAGGCCATCGCCGCGATCATGACGATCCTGATCATCGGCCAGCAGGGCTATACCGGCGGCGTCAACGGCATCACCGACCTGCGCACGCTCAAGGGCTGGGACATCCGCACCGACAGCGCCAAGGAGATCCTGTATTTCGTAAACGGCATCCTGCTGTTCGCCTGCCTGCTGGCGGCGCAATACATCCGCAAATCCAAGCTTGGTCGCATCCTGATCGCCATGCGCGATCAGGAGGACAGGGTGCGGTTTTCGGGCTATGACGTGGCCGATTTCAAGATCTTCGTCTTTTGCGTCGGCGCCGCCTTCGCCGCCATCGGTGGGGCGATGTTCACGCTTCAGGTCGGGTTCATGTCGCCCAGCTTCGTCGGCATCGTGCCGTCGATCGAGATGGTGATCTATTGCGCCGTGGGCGGGCGGCTGTCGATCCTGGGGGCGGTTTATGGCGCGCTTCTGGTCAACTGGGCGAAAACCACCTTTTCCGAAAGCTTTCCGGAATTGTGGCTGTTCGGCCTGGGCGCGCTGTTCATCGCGGTCGTGATGGCCTTCCCCAACGGTCTGGCCGGTGTCTACGCCGAGCATGTCGCCCCGCGCATCGCCCGCCTGCTGAGGCGCGGCGGGGTCGATCTGCCCGCCACGCCCGACAAAACCCCCGCCGAGTAGGAGCGTGCCATGACGATCAACAATCCGAATTTCGTGCTGATGGTCGAGGGGCTGACCGTGTCTTTCGACGGGTTCAAGGCGGTCAACGACCTGAGCTTCTATGTCGAGCCCAACGAATGCCGCGTGATCATCGGCCCCAACGGGGCAGGCAAGACCACCGTGCTCGATCTGATCTGCGGGCGCACCAAGGCGACGGCGGGTTCGGTGAACTTCAAGGGCCAGGAGCTTTTGAAGATGCGCGAGGACCAGATCGTGCATGCCGGGGTGGGCCGCAAGTTCCAGACCCCGTCGGTGTATGAGGATCTGAGCGTCTTCGAGAACCTCGAGATTTCCTATCCCAAGGGGCACAACGTGTTCGGCGCGCTGACCTTCCGCCGCGACCAGCAGGTGAAGGACCGGATCGCGGAAATCGCCGAAACGATCTTTCTGCAAGATCTGCTGGAGGAAAAGGCCGCCTATCTGAGCCATGGCCAGAAGCAATGGCTCGAGATCGGCATGCTGCTGATCCAGGACCCCGAGCTTTTGATGCTGGACGAGCCGGTGGCCGGCATGTCGGTGGCCGAGCGCAAGAAGACCGCGGCGCTGCTGAACCGGATCATCGCCGACCGTTCGGTGATCGTGATCGAGCATGACATGGGCTTTGTCGCCGATATCGCCACCCGCGTCACGGTTCTGCATCAGGGCAAGACCCTCTCCGAAGGCTCGATGGAGCGGGTGCAGAACGATCCCAAGGTCATCGAAGTTTATCTGGGCCACTGAGGAGGCGAATATGCTGAACGTACAGGAACTCCGCGCGGCCTACGGCGAATCCGAGGTGTTGCACGGGCTGGATTTCACCGTGGCCCCCGGAGAGATCGTGGCGATCATGGGCCGCAACGGCATGGGCAAGACGACGCTGATGAAAACCCTGATGGGCATCGTGCCCGCCAGATCCGGTGTCGTCAGCGTGGATGGCACGGAGATCACCGGCCTGAAATCGCATCAGCGGGTGGCCAGCGGCGTGGCCTATGTGCCGCAGGGGCGGATGATCTTTTCTGCCATGACCGTGCAGGAGAATGTCGAGACCGGGCTGACCGTCACCGGCAAGAAGAAAGTCCCCGAAAACATCTATGAGCTGTTCCCGGTGCTGCTGGAAATGAAGGGCCGGCGCGGCGGCAACCTTTCGGGCGGCCAGCAGCAGCAGCTTGCCATCGCCCGCGCGCTGGCCTCCGACCCCAAGATCCTGCTGCTGGACGAACCGACCGAAGGCATCCAGCCCAGCATCATCCGTGACATGGCCCGCACCCTGCGCCGCATCCGCGATGAGCGGGGCCTGTCGATCGTCGTTTCCGAACAGGTGCTGAGCTTCGCGCTGGACGTGGCCGACCGGGTGATGGTGATCGAAAACGGCAATTTCGTTCATGACAGCCCGCGCGCCGGCATCGACGAGGCGCGCGTTTCCAAATTCCTCTCCGTCTGACCGCCCTGAATACCCAACGAAAGGACAGAACCATGGCCGATACACTGATCTCGGTGGACCTCAGCGAAAGCCCCCTGACCAACGAGAATATCCACAACCGCTGGCATCCCGATATCCCGATTGGCGTCTGGGTCGATCCCGGCGACGAGTTCAAGATCGAAACCTATGACTGGACCGGCGGCCAGATCGCCGACAATGACGATGCGGCCGATGTGCGCGACGTGGAGCTGGAGCAGGTGCATTACCTGTCGGGGCCGATCGGTGTGACAGGGGCCGAGCCGGGCGATCTTCTGGTGGTCGAGATCCTGGACATCGGCGCGAAAGAGGAAAGCCAGTGGGGCTTCAACGGTTTCTTTTCCAAGCAGAACGGCGGCGGCTTTCTGACCGAGCATTTCCCGCAGGCGCAGAAATCCATCTGGGATTTCCACGGCATGTTCACCACATCGCGCCATGTGCCGGGGGTGAAATACGCGGGCCTTATCCACCCCGGCCTGATCGGCTGTCTGCCGGACCAGAAAATGCTGGATATGTGGAACACCCGGGAAAAGGCGCTGTTCGACACCGACCCGGACCGTATCCCCGCGCTGGCGACACTGCCCGATGGCGGCCCGACGGCGCATATGGGCCGGCTGAAGGGCGAGGCGCGCGACAAGGCCGCCGCCGAGGGCGCCCGCACCGTGCCGCCGCGCGAACATGGCGGCAACTGCGACATCAAGGATCTGTCGCGCGGGTCCAAGGTCTATTTCCCGGTCTATGTCGAGGGCGCGGGGCTGTCGATGGGCGATCTGCACTTCAGCCAGGGCGATGGCGAGATCACCTTCTGCGGCGCGATCGAAATGGCCGGATGGCTGCATCTGAAGGTCGAGCTGATCAAGGATGGCATGGCGAAATACGGGGTGAAGAACCCGATCTTCAAACCCTCGCCGATCACGCCGAAATACGATGATTTCCTGATCTTCGAGGGGATCAGCGTCGATGAGGCCGGCACCCAGCACTATCTGGACGTACATATCGCCTATCGCCAGGCCTGCCTGAACGCGATCGAGTATCTCAAGAAATTCGGCTATTCCGGCGCGCAGGCCTATGCCATCCTCGGCACCGCGCCGGTGCAGGGGCATATCTCGGGCGTGGTCGATATTCCCAATGCCTGCGCCACGCTGTGGCTGCCCACCGACATTTTCGAATGGGACATGATGCCGAACGCCGACGGGCCGGTGAAATTCCTCGACGGGTCGATCGACGTGCCGCTGGCGCCCGATCTGTGATCCGGCTTGCGGCCCCGCAGGGGGCCGCGCTTGCCCCCCTTGCCCGAAAGGAAACCCGATGCCGATCTATGAATACTGGTGCGACGATTGCGGCCCGTTCACCGCCATGGCCCCGCTGGCGCGCTATGCCGAGCCCTGCGATTGCCCGGCCTGCGCCGCCCCGGCGCCGCGGGTGCTGATGACCGCGCCGAAGCTCTCGGCGGTCAGCAGTGCCACCCGAAAGGCCCATGAAACCAATGAGCGCAGCGCCGACAGCCCGAAGAAATCGGCCCATGGGCCGGGGTGTTCATGCTGCAGCGGCGGCGCGGGGGCGAAGATCAATCCCGGCACGCTCTATCGCCCGGACGGGTCGAAAAGCTTTCCGAAGAAACGGCCCTGGATGATCTCGCACTAAAGCAACGCGGGCAGCGTCGCGCGCAGCTTGTCCATGCCGCCGGGGCGCCAGCCCAGGGCGCGGATGCGGTCGGTCTGCATCTGGCTGACCGGCGCGTCGGCGCGCGGCGGCGGGGGCGTGGTGATGCCGGTATGGGCGGCGACCAGCGCCAGCAGATCGTGCCGGTCCAGCAGGATGTCCGACAGGTTGTAGGTGCCCGGCGCGGCGCTCAGGAGGATCCGCACGGCGGCGGCCAGATCCTCGCCATGCACTTCTGTTCCGGCGCGGGGCGCGATCGGGCGGCCGGCGGCGAAATCGGCGAAAAGATTGGCCCATTTATGCGGCTGCCCCGGCCCTGCGGGGCCGTAGACCCCCGTGGCGCGCAGCACGGTCGGCGCGAAATCCGGCCCGGCCAGCCCGGCCAGCGCCTGTTCGGCCAGCCATTTCACCTCGCCGTAGAGGGTCAGGGGCCTGGGCGCCATATCCTCGGTCAGCACCGTGCCGTCAGGGTAGGAGCCATAGACCGCACGGGTGGACAGGAACAGCAGCCGTGGCACGCCGGAGGCTTTGGCGGCTTCGAACAGCGCGATCGAGCCATCCAGATTGGCGCGGGTGAACCCGTCGGGATCATCGCCTTCGCCGCCTCGGTAACGGCCGGGGATATGGGAAAAGGCACAGTGGATCACGACATCGACGCCCGACAGATCGGGCCGGTCGCCAAGGGCGAAGGGGCGATGTGTAACCGGGGCCGGGAAAAAGCCGGGGGCAGGGGCGAGACGGCTGAGAAGGATCACATCGTCCCCTGCCGCCAGCGCCTCTTCCATCAGGAACCGGCCGACGAGCCCGGCGCCGCCGGTTATGGCCAGCTTCATCGCGCGGGCTCCGGCAGATCATCCAGCGCCGGCACCGGGCCATCGCCGGCATAGGCGCGCCACAGGTCGATCAGCGGGCGCAGTTTTTCCGCCTTTTCATGATCTTGCCAGGGCTTTTCATATTGGAAATGCAGGATGCGGATGTCGGGCCAGCTCCATAAATCGGGCATGGCGAACCAGACATATTGCAGCATGTTGCAGAACACCGGCAGCCCGTGCCAATCAGGGAAATAGGCCTGAAGGAAGGTCTGATCGGTGCGCCGCCAGAAGGCGCCGGGCGCATCGAGCCGCGCCAGCATCGCGTCGAACGTGGCCTGCGACGGGCGCGCGGTGAAGACGCCGGAATTCATCCGGTGAAAATCGGCAAGGCTTTCATAGACATTGGGCGCGGCGCAGAATTCGGGATAGCTGAACAGCTTGTCGACATTCCGCAGCACCAGCGTATCGGCATCCAGAAACACCACCCGCGCGTAATCGAGCTGCCACAGCCGCAGCTTGGCGAAATTGTCCAGCGGAGTGTGAAAGCCCGGTTTGGTGCCCTTGGTGAAAGGCGCGGCGGCGTGCAGCTTTGCCTTGGCGTGGGCCTCGTTGAAGGCATCCGAGGTGGGCAGCAGATCGGTGCGCACCAGCCGCGCGCCAAGCGCCGAAAGGGGGGCGAGATCTTCGGCCGCCACCCCGCCGGTGTGCAGCACCACCAGATCGGCCGTCGTGCCGCTGAGCACCAGAGAGCGCAGCAACGCCTTTGCCCCCAACGCGAAATCCGCGTTGGTCACAAGGGTGGCATAGGCGCAATCGCCGCGCGCCGGGCCGTCCGGGTGGAGACCCGTCATGAAACGGATTTCAGCCGCTTGCCTTCGGGATCGGTTTCCACGCGCTTGGCGATGTCTTTCGTCCAGGCGCTGACGGCGGGCACGCGGCTGCGGTCGATCCGGTGGGCGTATTTCTTCGCCACCTCGACGACCTCGTCCAGCAGCCCTTCCTGCAGGGTGGTCGGATCCAGCCCCAGCGCCAGGAACTGTTCGTTCCTTACGATCAGGTCGTTGGCCTCGGCCTCTTTGCGCGGGTTGGGCAGATAGGCGACCTTGGCGCCGGTCATGCGCGCGATCATCTCGGCCAGATCGCGCACCCGGTGGGTTTCGGTCATCTGATTGAAGATCTTCACCCGGTCGCCCGCTTTGGGCGCGTCCGACAGCGCCAGCTCGATGCAGCGCACCGAATCCTGCAGGTGGATGAAGGCGCGGGTCTGACCGCCGGTGCCATGCACGGTCAGCGGATAGTCGATGGCGGCCTGGATCAGGAAGCGGTTCAGCACCGTGCCGTAATCGCCATCGTAATCGAACCGGTTGATCAGCTGTTCGTGGCGCCGCGTCTGATCGGTATGGGTGCCCCAGACGATGCCCTGATGCAGATCGGTGATGCGCACGCCGTCGTTCTGGGCGTAGAACTGAAACAGGATCTGATCGAGCGATTTGGTCATGTGATAGACCGAGCCGGGCTTGGTGGGATAGAGGATCTCCAGCCCCTTCTTCTCGCCCTCGAGGTTCTCGATCTCTACATCCAGATAGCCTTCGGGGATCGCCGCCCCGACACTGGAATAGCCGTAAACGCCCATCGTGCCCAGATGCACCAGATGCGCGTCGATGCCGGTTTCCACCATTGCCGTCAGCAGGTTATGCGTGGCGTTGACGTTGTTGTTGACGGTGTAGACCTTGTGCCGGTCGGATTTCATCGAATAGGGCGCGGCGCGCTGTTCGGCGAAATGGATGATCGCGTCGGGCTTTTCCTCGGCCAGCCACTGGCGCAGACGCTCATACTCCTTGGCGAGATCGAGCAGGTGGAAATGCAACTCGTTTCCGGTCAGGGTTTTCCAGATGCGGCAGCGTTCCTGGATCGAATCCATAGGCGTGAGCGATTGCACCCCCAGCTCGGTGTCGATCCAGCGGCGCGAGAGGTTGTCGATGATGTGGATCTCATGCCCCTGTTCAGACAGGTGAAGCGATGTGGGCCAGCCACAGAAACCGTCTCCGCCGAGTACTGCAATTTTCATGGGTCTCTCCTTTCGGATGCTGCTCTTCTTGCCCGCGGGCATGATTTTCCGTCTCCGATAAGGATGACGCATGTAAATGTCATTTGAAAGTTTTGTGTCAGGCGCCCGATTGCAAGGGCGGTGGCGGGGCTCGGCGGCGGTTTGCCGGGCGGCGGGAGGGCGGCGCGGCATTTTGCTGCGTAAAAGGGGTTGGCGAAATCACACATATTCAATTAGGCTTATGGATGGAAACGCGCCCCCTGCTGTTTGGGAGGTGCCAGCATGCGACATATCTGTTCCCGGTTCGTGGCCTTAGCGCTGACGGCGCTTGTGGCATGGGCGGGTCCGGCCGCCGCGCAGGAGGCAGAGAGCGCCGCTGACCAGAGCACGGCCGGCCAAAGCACCGCTGACCACAGCAAATTCGAGATATTGCAAAAGGAATTCACCTCCGGCCCAGAGGTGACGGCCGCCTGTCTGACCTGCCACACCGAGGCGAGCGATCAGATGATGCACTCGATCCACTGGAAATGGGAATATGACAACCCGGCGACGGGGCAGCTTCTGGGCAAGAAGAATGTGATCAACGCCTTCTGCGGCAACGTGGTGTCGAACGAGGCCCGCTGTACCAGCTGCCACACCGGCTATGGCTGGGACGATATGTCCAGCCCGCCGCCGGCCGATCCGGCACGGGTGGATTGCCTGGTGTGCCATGACACATCCGGGCAATATACCAAACTGGCCACCGGGGCAGGGCACCCGCCGATGGAGCCGAAGGGCACCACCATCACCGGAGAGCCCGCCTGGGCCGTGGATCTGGCGAAATCGGCGCAAAGCGTCGGCCTGCCGGGGCGCGAGAATTGTGGCCAGTGCCATTTCTACGGCGGCGGCGGCGACAATGTGAAACACGGCGATCTGTCATCCGCGCTTTATGAGCCGGACCGGTCGGTGGATGTGCACATGGCCTCCGACGGGCTGAATTTTCAGTGTTCCACCTGCCATGTCAGCGACAAGCATGTCTTTGCCGGAAGCCGCTACAACGTCACCGCCCATGATACCGAAGGCACCGGCCTGCCGGGCATGCGCCGCGACGTGGCCACCTGTGAAAGCTGCCATGGCAATGAACCGCACCCGGTGAACATCAAGGGCATGAAGCTGAACGACCACACCGACAAGGTGGCCTGCCAGACCTGCCACATCCCGGAATTCGCCCGCGGCGGCGTGGCCACCAAGACCAAATGGGATTGGTCCACCGCCGGCAAGCTGACGGCGGACGGTCAGCCCATGAGCATCGAGGGCTATACCCAGAGCGATGGCAAGGAGCTGCACACCTATCTTTCCATCAAGGGTGATTTCGAGTGGGGCGAGAATGTGGTGCCCTATTACAGCTGGTTCGACGGGCAGGTGGAATACACCACCGGCGATCAGACCATAGATCCGTCGCAGGTGGTCGAGGTGAACAAGATCTTCGGCGAGGCCGGGGATGGCGTTTCCCGGATCTGGCCGTTCAAGCGGATGATCGGGCGGCAGGCCTATGATTCAGAGCTGAACAGGCTGGTCTACAGCCATGTCTGGGGGCCGACGACCGACACCGCCTTCTGGACGAATTTCGACTGGGCCAAGGCGATCGACGCCGGCATGAAGGCGGCGGGGGCGGAGTATTCCGGCAAGTTCGGCTTTGTCGACACGCATATGTACTGGCCGATCACCCATATGGTGGCGCCGGCCGAGGATGCGCTGGAATGTGACGCCTGCCATGCCAGAGAGGGGCGGCTGGCCAATCTGGCCGGATTCTACATGCCGGGGCGGGATCCAATGGGGCCGGGCGGCATCCTGGGGCTGGCGATTCTGGCGCTGGCCATCGTGGGCGTCGCGGGCCATGCCGCGATCCGCCTGTTCACCGGCCGCAAGGGAGGCACCCATGAGTGAGTTGACGGAACGCAAGGTCAAGGTCTATCCGCGGTTCGAACGGTTCTGGCACTGGACACAGATGGCGCTGATCTTCGTGCTGCTGTTCACCGGGCTGGGGCTGAACGGGCTGCACGGGCTTGTTCCCTTCGGCCCGGCGGTGATGCTGCATACGATCGCCGCGCTGGCGCTGATCGTGCTGTGGGTCTTCGCGATCTTCTGGCATTTCACCACCGGCACCTGGGTGCATTACGTGCCCAGCACCAACGGGCTGTGGCAGGTCGCCAAATTCTATACCTACGGGATCTTCAAGGGCGAGCATCATCCCTACCGCAAGGCCTACTGGCGCAAGCACAACCCGCTGCAGGCACTGACCTATCTGGCGCTGAAGCTGATCCTGTTCCCGGCGATCTGGATCAGCGGGCTGATCTATCTGACCTATAACTTCTGGGAAACCACGCCCGACGCGTCGTTCTGGCTGCAGGTGGTGGCCAATCTGCATATCCTGGCCGCCTATGCCATTGCCGCCTTCGTGGTGGCGCATGTCTATCTGCTGACGGTGGGCCATTCGTTCCGCGAACATGTGCGCCCGATGATCACCGGCTATGATACCGTGGCACTGACACCCGAAGAGGTGGCCTATCTGGAGGCGGACGAACCGGCGCGGATCAAACCCTGATCCGCAAAGCAAAAGCGCCGCGAAACCGCGGCGCTTTTTGAATGTGTTCCCCGTTAGCGGGGGTCAGCGGCCCCAGGTGCGGATATCGCCGCAATCCATATGCACGAAGTTCGAGCCGGAGTATTTGCCCACCCCGCCCGCGTTACAGCTGGTGGCGGCATTGTAGATCTGGTTGACCGACCGGTTCTCAAGCCGCAGGTCCGCCGCCTGGCCCTTCATGTGCAGCGAGTTCTTGGCCACGTTGCGCGATTTGGAGCGCAGCATCGCGTTGGTCTGCGGGCTGCGATAGCCTGACAGCAGCATATAGGGCTCTGTCGTGTCCATCAGCCGGTGCGCGGCGGCCATGATATCGATCGTGCGCAGATCCATCACCTTGGCGCTGTCGACCCGCCAGTCGCGCATGAAGTGATTGATTTCCTTGGCGGCTTCCTTGATGTAGCTGCCTTCGATCCAGTAGATCGTGTTGATCCGTTCGCCCGTCCGGCCCGAATACATCGCGATGGAGCGAATGTCGCCCGCGCCGCGCAAAAGGCCGAACGCATTGGAATAGGTGGGTGCGGCTGCAACCGTGGTGGCGGCGAAAGCGCCGAGAAGGCCGCGCCGCGTGATGCCGGATGTCGAGAAGTTCATTTGTTGTGCGTCTGCCCCGTCTCTGCTCCGTCACTTATGTGCGACGTGAAAGCTGAATAATCCCCAAGCGTGTACAGTTTATGCCACAATTCGAATCTTGGGCCAAGTTGGCAATTGTTCGCCGGTCCGATTTTCAAGGGGAACCGGCAAATTCCCGCCCAATTTTCGTGTTTATGTGGATTCCGGGCCGGCGCGGATCATATGCAACAGTTGAAATTTACATTTTACGTCGCGCGAAGATGTGAGTGGACATCCGCGCGGCGCTTCGGGGTAGATGTGGTTTGCGCGCGAAACGGCGTGAAATGGAATGTGTGTGAGGGTGAATAAACCATGGTTATCGTAGCGGCACGGCCGGTCTTCGTTCGTGTTCTGGCCCTGTTGGCCTTTGTTCTGGTATCGTCCGGCGGGCTGGCGGTATCCGCCGTGGCCCAGTCGGCGGGCTTCAAGATCGCCGTGGCCGAAAGCGCCGCATCGGACAAGGATCTGGCGGAATTCTATCGCGCGCGCGATTACAAGCCGCTCTGGACATCCTCCGCCGATCGGGCCCGCCGCACCGCCTTCCTCAAGGCGCTGAGCGGGGCCGCCGATCACGGGCTTCCGGTCAAACGCTATGATGGCGATCAGCTTGCCGCCCTGTTCCGCAGCGCCAGAACCGATCAGGACCGCGGCCGCGCCGAAGTCGAGGCGAGCCGGATGTTCGTGCAATACGCGCAGGACATCCAGACCGGGGTTCTGACCCCCTCTGCCGTGGATGATGACATCAAACGCCGCCCGCCGCGCCGCGACCGTCTGGCGCAGCTCGTGGCGTTTTCGAAAAGCTCGCCGCGCGGCTATCTGCGGAACCTGACCCCGAAAAGCCCGGAATATAACCGGCTTCTGGCCGAAAAGCTGCGCCTGGAGCGGGTGCTGGGGCAGGGCGGCTGGGGCGCGGAGGTGCCGGGCACCGGCGCGCTGAAGCCCGGCGAAAACGGCGCGCGCGTGGTGGCCCTGCGCGACCGGCTGATCGCGATGGGCTATCTCAAGCGCACAGCGACCCAGACCTATGACGCCACCTTGCAAAAGGCGGTTCAGGCATTCCAGCTTGATCACGGCCTGTTCGCCGATGGCGTTGCCGGCGAGGTTACGCTGAAAGAGATCAACCAGCCCGCAAGCCTGCGCCTGCAGCAGGTCATCGTCGCGATGGAACGGGAACGCTGGATGGGGGACGATCGTGGCGGTCGGCACGTTCTGGTGAACATCACCGACTACCACGCCCGGATCATGGAAAACGACAAGGTGCTGTTCCAGACCCGCTCGGTCGTCGGCCAGAACAGCGATGATCGACGCACGCCGGAATTCTCCGACGTGATGGATCACATGATCATCAACCCGACATGGAACGTGCCGCGCTCGATCGCCACCAAGGAATACCTGCCGCTGCTCAAGAAGAACCCGCATGCGGTGAACCATCTGCGGCTGATCAATGCCAGCGGGCAGGTCGTCAGCCGCTCGGCGGTGGATTTCTCGCAGTTCAACGAGCGCAACTTTCCGTTCAACATGAAAGAGCCCCCCTCGCAGGGCAATGCGCTGGGGCTGGTGAAATTCATGTTCCCCAACCCTTACAACATCTACCTGCACGACACGCCGCAGAAATCGCTGTTCGCGCGTGAGGCGCGGGCGTTTTCGCACGGCTGCATCCGCTTGAACGATCCGTTCGATTTCGCCTATGCGCTGCTGGACGGACAGGTCGCCGACCCCGAGGCGTTTTTCCACGAAAAGCTGGAAACGCGGCGTGAAACCCAGGTCAATCTGGCGCGGCCGCTGCCGGTGCACATCATCTATCGCACGGCGCAGACCCAGCCCAAGGGCCGGGTGCAGTTCCGCCGGGATGTGTACGGGCGCGACGCCAGAATTTTCGCCGCGCTCAACCAGGCCGGGGTAGCGCTTCGGGCCGTTCGGGGCTAAGCCTCGGGCCAGACGCGCGGATTTCGGGCGCCGGTCTTGTGCCGGGGCCTGTCGGCTTGCCGCTGAAAAGGGGGTTCATGTCTTATACGATCCGGGAAATCGCCGATGCGCTTGGCGCGCGGACAGAGGGCGATGACACCCTGCCGGTCACCGGCGTGGCCGAACCGGCCGAGGCGGCCACATCCGATCTGGCGCTCGCCATGGCGCCGAAATATGCCGAAGGTCTGGCAAAGGGTCAGGCCCGCGCGGCGGTGCTGTGGGACGGCGCCGACTGGCGCGCGCTGGGGCTGGCGGCCGCGATCTTCGTGCCACGCCCGCGCTATGCGCTTTCCGGGCTGACCCGGATGCTCGACAAGGGCCCCGAAATCGCCGCCGGCATTCACCCCAGCGCGGTGATCGACCCCTCCGCACAGATCGGCGCGGGCGCCGCCATCGGCCCCTTCGTGGTGATCGGCGCGCGGGCGAGACTCGGGGCGGGGGCGCGGATCGCGTCGCATGTCAGCATCGCCGAGGATGCGGTGCTGGGCGCCGACGCTCTGTTGATGCAGGGGGTGCGCATCGGCGCGCGGGTGAAGATCGGTGACCGTTTCATCGCCCAGCCCGGCGCGGTGATCGGCGCCGACGGGCTGTCTTTCGTGACGCCGGAAAAATCCACCGTCGAAACCGTGCGCGAAAACCTGGGCCAGGTGGCGCAGGCCGCCCGGCAAAGCTGGACCCGCATCCACTCGCTCGGCTCGGTGCAGATCGGCGATGATGTCGAGGTGGGCGCCAACGCCGCCTTCGACCGCGGCACCATCCGTAACACGCGCATCGGCAACGGCTGCAAAATCGACAATCTGGTGCATCTGGCCCATAACGTGGTGGTGGGCGAGGATTGCCTTTTTGCCGCGCAGGTCGGTATCGCGGGCTCGACCACGGTAGGCGACCGGGTGGTGTTCGGCGGGCAGGTCGGGGTCAGTGACAATCTGACGATCGGCAGCGATGTGGTGGCCGGCGGGGCGACCAAGATCCTGTCGAACGTGCCTTCCGGCCGGGCGCTGCTGGGCTATCCGGCGATGAAGATGGAAAGCCAGGTACAGGCCTACAAGGACCTGCGCCGCCTGCCGCGCCTGTTCGCCCAGGTGGCGGAGCTGCAAAAAGCGGTTTCAAAGCCCGAGCAGAAAGACTAAATCAACGGCAAAGCCTGAGCGGGAGAAGCGCGCATGTCAGATACTGTAAAGGATCAGGTTCTTCGGATCATTGCCGATCAGGCCGTTCTCGAGGTG
This sequence comes from Actibacterium naphthalenivorans, assembly GCF_014196965.1. Lineage (GTDB taxonomy): Bacteria > Pseudomonadota > Alphaproteobacteria > Rhodobacterales > Rhodobacteraceae > Actibacterium_A > Actibacterium_A naphthalenivorans. The sequence goes on from NZ_JACIEQ010000002.1 coordinate 229,775, forward strand.
TCCGACGTGACGATGGACAGCACTCTGGAGGGGTTGGGAATCGACAGTCTGGGGCTGGTCGAGGCGATTTTCGCCATCGAAGAGGCCTTTGACATTCAGGTGCCGTTCAACGCCAACGACCCGAGCGAAAGCGATTTCGATATCTCGTCGGTGGCGGCCATCGTGACAGCGGTCGAGGGCCTCGTGGCTGAACAGAAGGCATGAAGCGCGTCGTCATTACCGGTCAGGGCACGATCAATGCGCTCGGCCATTCCGCCCCGGACACCTTCGCCGCCATGGCCGAGGGCCGCTGCGGTATCGGCGATCTGGTGATGCGCGATGTCGAACGGCTGTCGATCCGCATCGGTGGCCAGGTGCATGACTACCTGCCCGAAGAGCATTTCAACCGCCAGCAGATCGCGCTTTATGACCGGTTCACGCAGTTTGCCCTGCTGTCCGCGAAAGAGGCGATCGGCCAGTCGGGGCTGACCTTTTCGGGCGAGCTTGCGGCGCAGGCGGGCGTGGTTCTGGGCACGTCCGGCGGCGGCATGAACACGCTGGATGAAAATTACCGCAGCGTCTACGAAGAGGGCAAGAACCGCGTTCATCCCTTCGTCGTGCCGAAGCTGATGAACAATGCCGCGGCCAGCCACGTGTCGATGGAATACAATCTCAAGGGGCCGAGTTTCACGGTGGCCACCGCCTGTGCCTCGTCCAACCACGCGATGGGCCAGGCGTTTCAGCTTGTCCGTTCCGGCGCCAGCCGGGTGATGGTGACGGGCGGCACCGAAAGCATGCTGTGTTTCGGCGGCATCAAGGCCTGGGAAGGGCTGCGGGTGATGTCGAAGGATGCCTGCCGCCCGTTCTCGGCCAACCGCAACGGCATGGTTCAGGGCGAGGGCGCGGCGATTTTCGTGTTCGAGGAATACGAACATGCCAGGGCGCGCGGCGCCACGATGCTGGCCGAGGTGATCGGTTTCGCGATGACGTCGGACGCCTCCGACATCGTGATGCCCAGCAAACAGGGCGCGGCACGGGCCATCGCCGGGGCGATCCGTGACGCCGGGCTGAAGCCCGAGGATGTGGATTACATCAACGCTCATGGCACCGGCACCGCCGCCAATGACAAGACCGAATGCGCGGCGGTGGCTGATGTGTTCGGCGCCCATGCCGACCGGCTGATGATTTCCTCGACCAAGTCGATGCACGGCCACCTGATCGGCGCCACCGGCGCGGTCGAGCTTCTGGCCTGCATCATGGCGCTGCGCGACGGCATCGTGGCGCCCACGATCGGCTATGAGGAGCCGGACCCGGAATGCACGCTCGACGTGGTGCCGAACGAGGCGCGCCGGGCAGAGGTCAACGTGGCGCTGTCAAACGCCTTTGCCTTTGGCGGGCTGAACGCGGTTCTGGCGCTGCGCCGGATCTGATCGGGCGGGCAAGCCGCGACAAATGAAAACGCCGCCCTCCTTCTCGGGGGCGGCGTTCTGCATTCCGGCGGCGCGGGAGCGGCTCAGTTCGAGGCCACCAGCGCGTCATAGCCCGCGGTGAAACCTTTGAGCGACAGCGACAGGTCCACGGTCTGATCCGGTGCGACGACCGGCACGATCGTCAGCTTGGCCTTCGCGCCGCGCTTGAACCCGCTGATTTCTTCCGGGGTGAACCCGATGCGGGCGAAACAGCCCGCGGCGCTGCACCAGGAAAACGGATAGCGCTTGGCGGGGTTGCTGTCGACCGACAGGCGCACCTGCTGTGTCAGCAGGGTTTCCAGCGGCGTCACGATGGTGGCACCGGCCGCGGCGCCGGCGCTTTCGGGCAGGGTGAAGATGCTTATCTCGGCGACGGGGTTGCCGGTTTCATCATTCAGAAGCTGATAGAGCTGGCACGGATCTTCCTGCCCTTCGGGGGCATGGACGCAGCGCATGTGCCAGTCTTCGAAGCTTTGCTTGATATAAGTTTCGCCGACCTTATCGTCGGCGGCCTCCTCGCCCATCGAGATGCCGGGGTCGGCCGGCGTGGCCGCACCGGGCTGTTCCGTCGGGGTGTCGCTATCCTGGGCAAAGAGCGGGCTCGCCATCGCCAGCGGCATTGCCAGGGCCAGGGTCTTGAATAGGTTTCGCATCTTGGTCCTTCGGGTTTTCCGGTCGTTGCCGGAGCATTTAACACGGGGCCAGGCCGGTGTCAGGCCGAAAGCGCGGGGAAACCCGCGCGGTTTCGGCAAAATTGCGCCGCTTGGCCGGGTGGCTGAAAACGCGCATGAAAAAAGGGCCCCGAAAGACCCCTTTCCCTTGTTTTTGCTCCCCGTCGGACTGGCCGACTTAGTCATTGGGCGAAACGCTACGGCGAATGGTCGCATGGGTCAACAGGAATTTCCGCCCGCTCACGGCGTCGGGAACTGGCCGGAAAAATGGCCGCGCCAAAGAGGGCGCGGCCAGTCTGACAGGGAGGAAGTCCAGCCCCCGCGACGGCGGGGACAGATCAACACTGGCGCAGAAACGTTAAGTAAGTATTTTGACCGCAACAAAAATGCCGACAGAGGGAGTGTTTGGTGGTGAGCGACGGAATTTTCATCGGCGGCGGTGGCGAGGGATACGGCACCCCCCAGACCCTGAAGCTGGGCTACGCTAACCGCCACGGGCTGATCGCCGGGGCCACCGGAACCGGCAAGACGGTGACCCTGCAGATCCTGGCCGAAGGGTTTTCGGCGGCGGGCGTTCCGGTGTTCCTGTCCGACATCAAGGGTGATCTTTCGGGGCTGGCCGCGCCCGGATCGGAAAACTTCAAGCTGCATGGCGCCTTCACCGAACGGGCCAGGACCATCGGTCTGAGCCTCGAATACGCGGGCTTTCCGGTCACCTTCTGGGATCTGTTCGGCGAACAGGGCCACCCGGTGCGCACCACGGTCGCCGAGATGGGCCCGCTGCTGCTCTCGCGCCTGCTGGAGCTGTCCGAGGCGCAGGAGGGCGTGCTGAACATCGCCTTCCGCGTGTCGGACGAACAGGGGCTGCCGTTGCTGGATCTCAAGGATCTGCAGGCGCTGCTGGTCTGGGTCGGGGAAAACCGGGGCGATCTGTCGCTGCGCTACGGCAACGTGTCCACCGCCTCGATCGGGGCAATCCAGCGGCGGCTGCTGGTGCTGGAAAACCAGGGCGGGGCGCTGTTGTTCGGCGAACCGGCGCTGGATCTGGCGGACCTGATGCAATGCGATGCCGACGGGCGCGGCCGGATCAGCGTGCTGGCGGCCGACAGGCTGATGGGCTCGCCCCGGCTTTACGCGACTTTTCTGCTGTGGCTCTTGTCGGAGCTGTTCGAGGAACTGCCAGAGGTGGGCGACCCCGACAAGCCGAAGCTGGTGTTCTTCTTCGACGAGGCGCATCTGTTATTCGACGACGCGCCCAAGGCGCTGGTGGACAAGGTGGAACAGGTGGCGCGGCTGATCCGGTCAAAGGGGGTCGGCGTCTATTTCTGCAGCCAGAACCCGGCCGACATCCCCGAAGATATCCTCGGCCAGCTTGGCAACCGGTTTCAGCACGCGCTGCGCGCCTTTACCGCGAAAGACCGCAAGGAGCTGCGCATGGCCGCGGAGACCTATCGCGACAACCCGCGCTTCTCGACCGAAGACGCGATCCGCGAGGTCGGCGTGGGCGAGGCGGTGACCTCGATGCTCGAGAAGAAGGGCGTGCCGGGCGTGGTGGAGCGCACCCTGATCCGCCCGCCCTCGTCACAGCTCGACCCGCTGGACGCGGCCGCGCGCGCGGCGGTGATGGCGGCCTCGCCGGTGGCGGGGAAATACGAGGCGACGCTCGATCGGTTGTCGGCCCATGAGATGCTGGCCCAACGCGCCGAAGACGCCGCCCGCGCAGCGCAGGAGGCCGAACGCGCGGAAGAAGAGGCCAGCGCCGCCGAGCGTGACTACAAGGCCGGGCGGCGCTATTCGGGCACGCGCGTCAGCCGGTCATCATCACGTTCCAGCCGGGACGACAGCCTGGGATCGGCGCTGAGCGAGGCCGTTATCAAAGAGCTGAAGGGCACCACCGGGCGGCGCATCGTGCGCGGCATTCTGGGCGGGCTGTTCAAGGGGCGCTAGGATCACTCCAGCGGCCTGATCTTCAGCCGGGTGATCCGGTTGTCCTTGCGCGCGCAGACTTCGAAGCGGAAGCCGTGAAAGCTGAAGACCTGCCCTTCGGACGGGATCATCTGCGCCTCGTGGATCACCAGCCCGGCGACGGTGTTGGCCTCGTCATCGGGCAGGTTCCAGTCGGTGGCGCGGTTGAGGTCGCGGATCGTCATGGCGCCATCCACCAGGAAATGCCCCTCGTCGTCGGAGCGGCGGATCGGATGCTCGGCGTCGATGTCGAATTCGTCGGTGATTTCGCCCACGATCTCTTCGAGAATGTCCTCCAGCGTGATCAGCCCCTGCAGCGCGCCATATTCATCGACCACCAGCGCGAAATGGGTCCGGCGGCGCAGGAATTCGCGCATCTGATCGTCGAGCGTGGTGGTCTCGGGCACGAAGTAGGGCTTCATCGCCACGTCCAGCACCTTGAACGCCGCCAGCGCGTCGGCCGAGGCATCGGGCCCGCGCATCAGCTTGTTCATCGCCCGCAGCAGATCCTTGGCGTGGATCACGCCCACGATGTTCTCGGGTTCGTCACGGAACACCGGCAGGCGGGTGTGCGGGCTTTCCAGCGATTTCGAAAGCAGCACCTCGGGCGGCTCGGAGGCGTCCAGCATCTCGATGTTGGAGCGGTGCAGCATGATCTCCTCGACCGTGCGATCGCTCAGATCCAGCGCGCCCAGGATGCGGTCACGGTCTTCCTTTTCCACCACACCCTCGGAATGGCCAAGCTGAAGCGCGCCGGCGATTTCCTCGCGCACCGCCAGGATGTGGCTGTCGGGGTCGATCCGCACGCCGAACAGCGACAGCACCCCGCGCACCAGCGCGCGCACGGCCCCGACGACGGGCGAGAAGATCAGGATGATCAGCCGGATCACCGGCGAAACCCGCGCGGCGGCGGTTTCGGCATTGGTGATGGCATAGGTCTTTGGCAGCACCTCGGCGAAGATCAGCACCAGCAGCGTCATCACCAGCGTCGAAAGCGCCACGCCGGTATCGCCGAACATCCGGGTAAACAGCGAGGTGGCCAGCGAGGCCGCCAGGATATTCACCAGGTTGTTGCCCAGCAGGACCGAGCCGATCAGCCGCTCGTTATCCTCGGTGATCTTCAGCGCCGCCTCGGCGCCCTTCGACCCCCTGTCGGCCTGCGCGCGCAGCTTGCCGCGCGAGGCGGCGGTCAGCGCGGTTTCGGAGCCGGAAAAGAAGGCAGACAGGATCAGCAGGCCAAGGATGCCGGCGCAGGTCAGCCAGAAAGCGGTATCAAGGGCAGGGATGGTGGTCATGGGGGTTCCGGAAGCTGTTCATCCGACTTATGGGCGCGCCGCGCCGCGCGATCAAGAGACTGTGGGATCGCGCGCCAGCGGGTGATGTTCGAGCACCAGTTGCCTGAGCCGCTCGTCCAGCACATGGGTATAGATCTCGGTGGTGGAGATATCGGCGTGGCCCAGCAGCGTCTGGATCACCCGCAGATCGGCGCCGCCAGCCAGCAGATGGGTGGCGAAGGCGTGGCGCAGCGTGTGCGGCGTGACCTTGGCGGGATCGACCCCGCCCGCCACGGCAAGCTCCTTGATCAGCGCATAGAAGCGGTGCCGGGTCAGGTGGCCGTCTTTCGACCGTGTGGGAAACAGGAACCGGCTGGCCTTGCGCCCGTCGGCCTTGGCGGCCTCTTCGGCCGCGTCGCGATGCGCCAGCCAGGCGGCCAGCGCCGCGCGCGCCGGCGGCGACAGGGGCACCATCCGTTCCTTGCCGCCCTTGCCGCGGATCAGCAGCATGCGCGGATCGCCCCGCGCCGCCGACGCCGGCAGCGAGACCAGCTCGCTGACCCGCATGCCGGTGGCGTAGAGAAGCTGCATCAGACAGGTGTTGCGCAGCCGGTCGCGGCCGGTCCCGGCGGCATCCAGCAGCCTGTCCACCTCTTCGAGGCTCAGGGTCTTGGGCAGGCGCTTTTCCTTGCCGGGGCCCTTGATCTGCAGCGCCGGATTGTCGGTGCGCCATCCTTCGTCGAAGGCAAAGCGGTAAAGCTGCCGGATCGCCGACAGGCGCCGGGCGCGGGTGGCGCGGGCCAGCCCCTGGGCATCGCAGAAGATCAGATAGGCCTCGACATCCTCACGGCCGGCCGTGTCGAATGCCTTGGCCCGGCCTTCCAGCCAGCCCGCGAAATCCTTCAGATCGCGGGCATAGGCGAGCTGTGTATTGGTGGCCGCATCCAGCTCTGCGGCCTGGGCTTCCAGAAAACTCTGCACCCAGCGCGCGCTTTCGGGGGTCATCCGCGCCGCTCCAGAATCATCAGTTCCAGCCCGGCACGGCGCGCCACCTCTTCCAGCCCGACCCGGCGGAACAGCGCCAGGCCGTCGGTCACGTCGGTCACGTCGCCGCGCGCGCCGTCGCCGACAAGGCGGATCGCCTTGAGAATGGCCTCGCCGGTATTGCCGTCGCGCAGATTCGCGGCGAAGGCGGGGGCAAGCGGCGCGTCGGCAAAGGCCTCCTGCACCGCCATCGCGGTTTGCCCGGCGGCGCGCTGTTGCGACAGATCGCCCATGGCCAGCGCTTTCAGAAACGCCTCGGTGCTGTCCTGCGGCGTGTGGGCGCGGGCGATGGCTTCGTACCCGTCCGACAGCAGCCCGATGCGAAAGGCCAGCGCCGCCACCTTGCCGCTCAGCGGGATGCGGGCCAGCCGCTCGCCGTAAAGCTGCGCGAAAGGCGCCTCGAGCCCGGCCCCGGTGATCTGTTCCCAGGCCGGATGCAGCGCGTTGGCCACCGCGACCGGATCGCCCGACAGCACGGCGACGTCGAATTGCTGAACCGCCTCAACCCTGTCCCAGACCCCGCCGGAGGCGGCCGGGAGACGTTCGGTATAGACGCCCAGCAGCCGGTTGGGGGCGATGGCGCCGCTGCGGGCCAGGCGTTCGGCGGCCTCCACCCGCGGTTTCCACCCGGCGGTGGAGCGCAGGTCGGCCTGCGCGAAGGCCAGCGGAAGCGGCGCGGTGGGCAGCGGTTCGCCGATCGCCTCCATCATCCGAAAGACCAGCGGGCTGGGCCGGGGCGGGGCGGGCAGCGGGTCGGCCCCGTCGGCGAATTCGGGATCGAGAAAGCGCAGCAGCAGCGCGTCATCCTCGGGCGCGATATATCCCAGCGCCTTGCCCGTCTCCAGCGTCAGCATCGCGGCATTCCAGTCGCCACCGCGGGCCAGACAGAAGATGCGGGCGGGAAAGGTGGGGGCGATGCCCGGCGCGGCGCGCATGGCGGCGCAGGCGCGATCCTCGTGCCCGGTCAGCAGGGACACGTCGAACCAGCGGCGGAACAGCGCCGGGTCGGTCGGGCCGGCCCGCTCCAGCAGCGCCTGCGCCGCCTCCACCGCGCCGAGATCCAGCAACTTGTCGAGCCGGGCCAGCAGCAGGCGATCCTTGCCATCGGCATCCGCCGGCGGATCAAGCTCGGCCAGCAACAGCGTGTAGAGCAGGGCCTGCACCGAGGGCAGTGCCTCTACATGTGCCGCGCCGATCAGGCGGGCAAGCTCGGCCTCGGGGGTGGTGCCCCACAGGCCACGGGGCAGGCCGGTGGCCGCGGCGGGCAACAGGCCCACAGCATCGCGGCTGGGCGCGTCGAGCGCGGTGACGGTGATGGTTTCGGGCGCGGCGCTGTCGGCGACATCGGCTTCGCCCAAAGGGGCCGGAGCCCGCGGCGCGGAGACCGAGTTGGACAGCCAGTCGATCGCCGAAAGCGGCTCTTCGGCCCTCAGGCCGGTGCCCCCAAGGGCAAGGCCAAGCGCCAGAACCGCGATGTTAGTCCGCATCCAGTGTCACCGGTTGTCTGACTTCCTGTCTGTCCGGACGCAGATCGCCCAGATAGGCAAAGCCGACAAGCGCGACAAAGCCCAACAGAAGAAGAAGAACAAGCGCCTTCAGAATTCGCCCCATAATGCCTGCCTTTATTGCCCCGCTTCTGCGGTGTGATGAATTAATGCCGATTATATATGGAATTCCGGCCGAGTTCACGCCATTGAGGAACGAAATTTGAAATACTTGGCGAGAGGTTGCCCAACTTGGGCTGGCGGTTGAAGAAAACGGTGGTGATGGTCGGCATGATGGGGGCCGGAAAGACAGCGGTCGGCACCAGCCTTGCGCGGCGTCTCGGGGTTCCGTTCCTGGACAGTGACGAAGAGATCGTGAAAGCCGCCAACATGTCGATCGCCGAGATTTTCGCACGCGATGGCGAGGCGTTCTTCCGGCGCAAGGAATCGCAGGTGATTTCCCGCCTGCTGGAAACCGAGCGCTGCATTCTGTCCACCGGCGGCGGCGCGTTCCTGTCGGAGCAGAACCGCAGGGCGATTTCCGAAAAGGGGGTGGCGGTCTGGCTGAAGGCCGATTTGCCGCTGCTGTGGAACCGGGTGCGCCACAAGGACACCCGACCGCTGCTGCGCACCTCCGATCCCTACCGCACCCTGAGCGAGATCTACGAGGCGCGGGTGCCATTCTACGCGACGGCCGATCTGGTGGTGGAGGCGCGCGACGAATACTCCGTGGATGACATGGCCGACGCGGTGATCGACGCGCTGAAGAAACGGCCCGACGTGTTGGGGAAGGATTGAGCATGGCGCTGGAAACCGTACAAGTGCCGCTGGGCGACCGGGCCTATGACATTCGCATCGACACCGGGCTGATCGCCCGCGCCGGGGCCGAGATCGCCCCGCTGCTGCACCGGCCGCGCGTTGCCGTGCTGACCGACGAGAATGTCGCCGCCCTGCATCTCGAGCCGCTGCGCGCCGGGCTGGCGGCTGCCGGCATCGACATGGCCGCGCTGATCCTGCCGCCGGGCGAGGCGACCAAAAGCTGGCCGCAGTTCACCCGCGCCGTCGAATGGCTGATCGAACAGAAGGTCGAGCGCCGCGACGTGGTAGTGGCGCTTGGCGGCGGGGTGATCGGCGATCTGGCCGGGTTCGCGGCGGCCGTCCTGCGCCGCGGGGTGCGGTTCGTACAGATCCCGACCTCGCTTCTGGCGCAGGTCGACAGCTCGGTCGGCGGCAAGACCGGCATCAACTCGCCCCACGGCAAGAACCTGATCGGCGCGTTTCACCAGCCCTCGCTGGTGCTGGCCGACATTGCCGTTCTGGAAACCCTGCCACCGCGCGATTTTCTGGCGGGATACGGCGAGGTGGTGAAATACGGGCTGCTGGGCGATGCGGCGTTCTTTGACTGGCTCGAGGCCGAGGGTCCGGCGCTGGCCCGGGGCGATCGCGCCGCGCGCGCCCGTGCGGTGCGCCGGTCTTGCGAGATGAAGGCCGACATCGTGGTGCGCGACGAGACGGAGCAGGGCGACCGCGCGCTCTTGAACCTGGGCCACACCTTCTGCCACGCGCTGGAGGCCGCCACAGGCTATTCCGATCGTCTGCTGCATGGCGAAGGCGTGGCCATAGGCTGTGCGCTGGCCTTTGATCTGTCGTCGCGCATGGGGCTGTGCAGCCAGGAAGAGCCGTCACGCGTGCGTGCCCATCTGGCGCAGATGGGCATGAAGAAAGACCTGTCCGACATTCCCGGCGCGCTGCCCGATGCCGATGCGCTGATCGCGCTGATGGGGCAGGACAAGAAGGTGCTCGACGGCAAGCTGCGCTTCATTCTGGCGCGCGGGATCGGCGCGGCTTTCGTGACCTCCGACGTGGATCTGGGCGCGGTCCGGTCGGTGCTGGCGGACTCTGCCGCCTGAGCCTACGCTGCTTGGCAGAAATCTTGATGTGGATCATGGCTGCCCCGTGGTGGCGCCGATAGCTCTTTGCGCACAGCCCGATAACTGGGCATGCGGGGCAGCACGACGTCTGTCACTTCATAGATGGAACATCCGATGTCGGACATCATCACCAAATACAGCATCAAACTGCGCGAACTTCTGAAAGATAGCGAGGCCCGGCTCAAATCGGTCTCTGCCAGGATCGCCGAAAGCGCCGAGGATGCGCGCGATGTGGCCGCAGAGCAGCTTGAGGTGTTGGAAAAGAACGCGGAAAAGGCTCAGGCATCGCTCAAGACCGCGCGGGATGACGTGGCCAACTGGCTCGACGATCCCGAGGAAAAGGTAAAGGCGTGGATGCACGAGCGCGATGTCGCGCGCCTTGAGGGGCGCGCCAAGCGGGCCGAGCGCTATGCCGAGGCCGCATCCGAAGTGGCCAAGGCCAGCATGGAATCCGCCGAAATGGCGACCCTGCAGGCAAAGCTGGCCCGGATGGACGCCGAGGCGGCCAAGGGCGAGGCCTGATCTTTCGAAGCATCGCGCCACGTTGCCGATGCCGTTATGCCCTGGCGCCATGCGCCGGGGCATTTTCTTTTGCAATCAATTGACTGGGCGGCGACTCTCAGGCCGCGCCTCAGCGCTTGCGGCCGCTGATCACCATCAGCTCGCCGATATTCTCTCGGGTGATATAACCGATCATCCGGCCCGCCTGATCCGTCACCGCCACGGCGGGGGCATTGCCCTGGGACAGCCCGTCGAGCGCCTTGTCGAGCCGCGCGGTCAGCGCCACCGAGGGGATGCCCGTGGTCACGATGTCGGCCATTTTTCGCGGCGGCTGATCGCCCGCGGCGGCCTGGAAAATCGCGTTGCGGGTGACAAACCCTTTCAGCGTGCCATCGCTGTCCAGCACCGGGAATTCGTGCTGCGTGGTACGGATCAGCGCGGCCGACGCCGCCTGTATCCCGTCGTCGGGCCGCAGGCTTTCGAAGGCGGTGATCATCGCCTCGCGCGCCAGCAGGTTTTTCGCCATGTCGCGCAGGGCCACATCGGAGCTTTCGGCCGCCGCCGCCATGAACACGAAAATCGCGATCAGCAGCAACACCGGGTTGCCCGAGGTGAGGCCCAGAAAACCCAGGGCGAAGGCCAGGAACTGGCCCGCCGTGGCGGCGATCCGGGTGGCCTGCACCCGGTCCATGAACAGGGCCAGCACCGCGCGGAACACGCGGCCGCCATCCATCGGGAAGGCGGGCAACAGGTTGAACAGCGCCAGGAACAGGTTCACCGCCGCCAGACGGCCCAGAAAGCTTTGTGCCGGGTTTTCGATCGCCGCCAGCGCCTCCAGCCGGGTTTCGACACCGAAGATCAGCGCCAGAACAAGGTAGATCACGATGTTCACCGCCGGCCCGGCCAGCGCCACCGTGATTTCCTGAAGCGGCTTTTCCGGCATCCGTTCCAGCCGCGCCATGCCGCCGATAGGCAAAAGCGTGACATCGGGCGTCTTGATCCCGTAACGGCGCGCGGTCAGCGCATGGCCGAACTCATGCGCCACCACGCAGGCGAAAAGCGCGATCACGAACAGGATGTTTTCCACCGCTGCCGGCGTGCCGCCTACCATATAGGCCGCCGCGCCGATCCACAGCAGCAGCAGAAAGAAGGTGGCATGCACCCGAAGCTCGGTGCCGAACAATCTGCCGATGGGAAAGGACCAGGTCATGGGCCGCGCCTTTTGTCAGGGAAGACGGAGGGACTCAGAACGGGATTTCGTCATCCAGATCGCCTGCCGGCGCCGGGCCCGAGGGGCCGCCGCCGAAATCACGCTCCGACCGGCCGGAATCGTAGCCGCCGCCATAGCCGCCACCCTGACCGCCGCCGCCACCGCCGCTGCTTTCGCCGCGGCTATCCAGAAGCGTCAGCTCGCCCTTGTAGGGGCGCAGCACAACCTCTGTCGAATAGCGGTCGGCGCCGCTCTGATCCTGCCATTTGCGGGTTTCGAGCTGGCCCTCGATATACACTTTCGAGCCTTTGCGCAGATATTGCTCGGCGATCCGCGCCAGAGGTTCCGAAAAGATCGCGACCGAGTGCCATTCGGTCTTTTCCCGCCGCTCGCCGGTGTTGCGGTCTTTCCAGTTTTCGGATGTGGCGATCCGCAGGTTGCAGACCTTGCCGCCATTCTGAAAGCTCCGCACCTCCGGGTCTCGGCCCAGGTTGCCCACCAGAATTACCTTGTTCACCGATCCAGCCATGCGTCGCTCCCGTAGAATCCGTTCCGTTTGTCTGCTCCGGTTACACCATCCCGGCAAGGTTAATGGAAGGTGAAACTTCGCGGGCAGGGCCCCGCATTTGTGGAAAACCGCGCGTAAACCGAAGATATACGGCCGCCGTCCGGCCCGGCCTCCATCCTCCGGTTTATTCCCGAACCCCGGCGCGGCAGCCAGTTTGGCCCCAGCGCCGGACTGACCCGGCTGCATATGACAGGAGCCTCGAACATGCGCTTTCCCACCTTTCGCACCATCACCCTGACCGCCGCGGCGACCCTTGTCGCCGGGGCCGCCCTGGCCAGCGGCGCCGAACGCTCGCGCGGCGAGACCGCCGGGCAGGCGCGCAGCGGCTATACCGAACAGATGCGCCACGAAAACACCGAGCGTGTCCGCACCCGTCTTAAGGCCGATGGCTACGAGCTGCGCAGGCTCGAGCAGGAAGACGGCCGGTTCGAAGCCCACGCGCTGAAGAACGGGAAGCGGTTCGAGCTTTACCTCGACAAGGGGCTGAACATCCTGCGCAGCAAGGCGGACGACTGATCACGGCAAAGGCGCGCGGCAGCCGATCCGCCGCGCGCTGACGGCCGGCCCCGGGGCCATCGGCATAAACCCGCCGCTCTCGGGGCTGGCGGCGTGGCGATTTCACGTTATGATGGCGCGCAAGAAAAACCCCGGGGGACGGTGTAATGCGCGCAGCACAGGTGCTTGCCATCGCGGCAATCGGTCTGTTTTCAACGCAGGCCGGGGCCGATACCACGGTCAGTTCCAAGGCGCGCGCGCTTTTGTTCCAGTCCCAGACCCGGCTGCTCGATTCGCGCGCCGCGTCGCAATATTCCAGCTCCGACCGTCTTCAGCCCGCGCGCGTGAATGTGCCGGGCCGCAGCAGCCCGTCTTACAGCGGCGCCTACAAGGGCGCGTATCTGGAGGTCGCAAGGGCCGCCGCGCGGCGGCACGGGGTGCCCGAGGATCTGTTCCTGCGCCTGATCCAGCAGGAAAGCGGCTGGAACCCGCGCGCCAAAAGCCACAAGGGCGCCATCGGGCTGGCGCAGCTTATGCCCGGCACCGCCCGCCACCTGCGCGTCGATCCGCATGACCCGCATCAAAACCTCGACGGCGGCGCGCGCTACCTGCGCCAGCAATACGATACGTTCCGCAACTGGCGGCTGGCGCTGGCGGCCTATAACGCGGGGCCGAAAGCGGTGGAAAAGCACGGCGGCGTGCCGCCTTATCGCGAGACGATGAATTACGTTCAACGCATCTGGGGCAGCTGATCAGCGCCCCTCGGGGCCCTCATACTGCCGTTCCACCTTTGCCACCCGCAGCGTGTAATGGCTGTACCAGCGCTCCTTGCCCAGTTTCTGCGCCAGCGCGTGTTGGGCCACGGTCTTCCACGCCAAAAGCGCGGCCTCATCCGCCCAATAGCTGACGGTAATACCGGGGCCATCCGTCGTGCGTGCGGAATCGACGCCCAGATAGCCGGGCTGCTGCGCCGCCAGCGTGGCCATACGTTCGGCCATGGCGTCATACCCCGCGAGGTCATCGCCTTGCAGCGAGGCAAAGATCACCGCGTAGCAGGGCGGTTGGGTCAGGGGGCAAAGCAGGGTCATTCGGGGCTCCTGTCGGGGCGGCGGGCGGGGAGCAGCCGCAGGATACGGCCATCCATCGCGGCCAGACCAGCGGCGATCAGCGCCATGCCCGCCAGATGCCGCGGCGCCAGCACCTCGTCCAGCACGGCGATTCCCAGAATAATCGCACTGACCGGCACAAGGAAGGTCACAAGCGAAAGGTTGGTGGCCCCCGCGCTGGACAGGATGCGGAAATACAGCACATAGGCCAGCGCGGTCGACAGCACCGCCAGCCCCGCCAGCGCGCCCAGCGTTTCAGGGCCGGGCAGAGGCAGCGTCCAGGGCCGGTCGATCAGCAGCATCAGCGGCCACAGCATCACGCTGGCGGCGGTGACCTGCCCGGTGGCGGTGGCCAGCGGCGCCACCCCGAGCGCGCGAAACCGGCGCCCGAAGATACCCGCAAAGGCATAGGACAGCGCCGCCGCAAGGCAGGCCAGCTGCGCCAGAACATCCCGGCCCAGCGCCGCCATCGCTCCGCCGCCGATCATCACCGCGACCCCGGCCAGCCCGAGGGCGACCCCGGCCAGGCGCGGCGGCGTGAGCTTTTCATCGCGGGTCAGCACATGCGCCACGAGCACGGTGAACAGCGGCGTGGTGGCATTCAGGATAGACGCCACGCCCGAGGCGATATGCGACTGGCCCCAGACGATCAGGCTGAACGGGATCACGTTGTTCAACAATCCCATGCCGAAAAAGGCGGCCCAGATCCGCGGCGCGCGCGGCAGGCGCACCCCTGCGATCCTGCAGATCGCGATCAACACCAGCGCGGCCAGGCTGACGCGGCAGACCACAACGGTGAGGGTGGGCAAGTCGCGCACCGCGAGTCCGTTGAAGAAGAACGACCCGCCCCAGAGCAACGACAGCGCGATCAGCATCGCCCATTCGGCGGGAGACATCGGTCTGGCGGCGGGCTGTGACATGGTTTGCCTGTATCTATGGGGCGTCCTTCCCCAAAAAGGCCATCACGCCGTGCCGCACAACCCGCTTCCTGCGCATTGGGGCAGGCGCGCGCCGGTTATTCCGCCGCGAGCTTGATGACCGGCTCCATCGTGGCCAGTTCGTCGTCCGGCAGGTGGCATTTCATCTGATGCCCGCCCTCCAGCACCCGCATCGGCGGCACCACTGTGTCGCACAGATCGCCGGGCACCCGGTCCTTCCAGCCGCAGCGGGTCTGGAAAGGGCAGCCGGGCGGCGGGTTCATCGCCGAGGGGATATCCCCCTCCAGCACGATGCGCTTTTTATGAACGCTGGTGTCGGCGATCGGCACGGCAGACAAAAGCGCCTCGGTATAGGGGTGATAGGGCGGCGTAAAGACCTGTTCGGTCGTTCCCAGCTCGACCACATGGCCCAGATACATGACCATGACCCTGTCGGACAGATAGCGCACGATGCTGAGGTCGTGGGAGATGAACAGGAGGGTCGTCTTCTCTTCGCGCTGGATATCCATCAGAAGATCGGTCACCGCGGCCTGCACCGAAACGTCGAGCGCCGAAACAGGCTCGTCCGCCACCACGATCCGGGCACCGCCGGCAAAGGCGCGGGCGATGCCCACGCGCTGTTTCTGCCCGCCCGAAAGCTGCCTCGGCATCCGGTTGGCGAAAGCGCGCGGCAGCTTGACCAGATCGAGCAGTTCCAGCATCCGCGCGCGGCGGGCATCCTCGCTGTCGCCGACGCCGAAGATCTCCAGCGCGCGCATGATCTGGCGGCCGACGGTCATCGACGGGTTCAGCGTGTCGAACGGGTTCTGGAACACCATCTGGATATCCGACACCGTCTTGGTGCCGCGCTTCTGAATCGGGATGTCCTGTATCTCGCGGTTATCGAGCAGGATGGTTCCGTCGGTGGCGGTTTCAAGCCCCATCAAAACCTTGGCGAGCGTGGATTTTCCGCAGCCGGATTCACCGACGATGGCCAGCGTCTCGCTCTCGCGCGCCTCGAAGCTGAGGGTCTCGTTCGCCTTCACCACCCGGGTGTTGCCCCCGCCGAACAGGGCATTGGCCGCGACCTCGTAATATTTCTTCAGGTCCTCGACCTTCAGAACCACGTCGCCCACCTCGGCCTTGGCCTGTTTCGGCGCGGCCACCGGCGGCGCGGTCCAGTCGATCTCTCGGAACCGGATGCAGCGGGTTTCGTGCCGGTCGTCGCCCCGGACACGGACCATGGGAATATCCTGGGCATCGCAGCGCCCGGCCTCGAAATAATCGCAGCGGGGGCCGAAATTGCACCCCGGCGGGCGCTCGTGCGGCAACGGGAAATTGCCCGGAATGGCGACCAGCGGATGCGCGTTCTTGTCGGCCCCGGGCAAGGGGATCGAGCGGAACAGCGCCTGGGTATAGGGGTGCTGCATCTCGTCGAACACATCCTCGATCGAGCCGGTCTCGACCGCCTCGCCGGAATACATCACGCACAGCCTGTCGCAGGTTTCCAGAACCAGCCCCAGATTGTGAGAGATGAACAGCATCGACGTGCCGTATTTGCGGCCCAGATCCTTGACCAGATCGACGATGCCCGCCTCGACCGTCACATCCAGCGCGGTGGTGGGCTCATCAAGGATCAGCAGGCTGGGCTTGGACATCAGCGCCATGGCAATGACGATGCGCTGCTGCTGCCCGCCCGAAAGCTGATGCGGATAGCTGTTGAGGATGCGCCGGGGATCGGGCAGGCGCACATCCTCGACCACCTGCAGCGCCAAGGCGCGGGCCTCTTGCGCGGATTTGCCCTCGTGGATCATCGGCACTTCCATCAGCTGCTTGCCGATCTTCATCGCCGGATTCAGGCTGGCCATGGGCTCCTGATAGATCATCGCGATTTCAGAGCCGCGAATGTGGCGCAGCTCTTCGGCGCTCATCTCGTTCAGATCACGGCCCTTGAACCGGATCGAGCCGCCGGTGATGCGGCCGTTCACGCCCAGATCCTGCATCACCCCCAGCGCCACAGTGGATTTGCCGCAGCCGGATTCGCCGACCAGGCCCATCGCCTCTCCGGGTTGTACGGTGCAGGAAAAATCCATCACCGCCGGGATTTCCCGCAGCCGGGTGAAAAAGCTGATCGACAGATTGTCGATCTCCAGGATCGGGCCGTCATAATCCCATTTGGTCATGGTCTTTTCCTTTCGCGCGGTCCGGGAAAAATCTTCACGAAGATTTTTCCGGCAGAAGATTTTTCGTGAAAAATCTTCATGGCTCAGTCCTTCAGGCTTTCTTCACGCAAACCGTCGGCAAGCAGGTTCAGCCCCAGCACCAGGCTCATCAGCGCCAGCGCCGGCGGCAGGGCCGGGTGCGGATAGATCGACAGCAAGCGCCGCCCTTCGTTGATGGTCGATCCCCAGTCCGGGCTCTCGGGGCTCACGCCAAGGCCGAAAAAGCCCAGCGTGCCCAGCAGGATGGTCGTGTAACCGATGCGCAGGCAGAAATCGACGATCAGCGGCCCGCGCGCGTTGGGCAGAATCTCCCACAGCATGATATACCACGCGCCTTCGCCGCGGGTCTGGGCCGCGGCCACGTAATCGCGGGTGTGGATGTCCATCACCAGCCCGCGCACGATGCGGAAAACAGTGGGCGCGTTCACGAACACCACCGACACGAACACGATCAGCACGTTGCCGGGCATCGAGATCAGGCCGAACGGATCCGCGTCGAAGGCCAGACCGACATAGAGCCAGCCGCCGAACAGCACCGTGACCGCGACCAGGATGTTGCGTGTCACCGGCCGGGTGAAATAGCGCGAGTTCCACATGATCAGCAGAAACAGGATCGGGAACAGAAACAGCACCGCCGCCATATATGTGGGGATGCCGGAGGCCACGATCTCGGGCGTGACCAGCAGATAGAACAGAAGGATCACCGGGAAGGCCAGCACCAGGTTGGCGATGAACGACAGCACCGTGTCGAGCTTGCCGCCGAAATAACCCGCGGGCAGGCCCAGCGTGATGCCCACCATAAAGGCGAAGAGCGTGGCCGCCGGCGCGATCTTCAGTACCGCGCGCGCGCCCATCACCATGCGGCTGAACACGTCACGGGCCAGGTTGTCGCCGCCCAGAAGGTAATAGGGGAAACCCCCGCCGTCGCCCGGCACCGTCACGCCGGGGCTCTTGTTCTTGAGCCCGGAAATCACCTGAATGGGATCGTGGGTGGCGATCATGTCGGCGAACAATGCGGTGAAGACCCAGAACATGACCAGCGCGAAACCGACCATACCGATCGGGCTGTCGAACAGCTTGCCATAGAGGCCCAGCCGGCGCTTGAACGTGATCGACAGCGCGAAGGTGACCAGCAGCGCAATCCAGACCGGCAGGAACCGCGTCACGACATGGCCGATGATACCCTTGGCCGGCCCCTGAAGGGCGATGCCGCCGACAATCCAGATCAGCACCACCGCGACGACGCCGAGGAAACTGTATTTCGCAAGGCGTCCGGCCATCACGGCCGGGCCGCCCGTTTCCTCTCCATACCCGGCGCGGGCGGGGGCGGGCAGGGCGATGGCCAGGGCGATTTGCGCCACCACGGCGATGACGAAGAGCAGGGACAGCCCCGCCAGAAACGGGGTGAGGGCGCTCAGGCTGCCTGTCCAGGTCAATGGCTCCATGTCCGGGCCCTCCTTTACGATATGCGGATGCGCGGGTTCAGGAAGACATAGCCGATATCGGAAATCAGCTGTGTCACCAGAACCACGAGCACCGCGACGATCGAGCAGCTGAGCAGCAGTTCGATGTCATTGTTCGATGCGGCCGAGACAAGCGTCCAGCCGAATCCCTTGTAGTTGAACAGCGTCTCGACGATCACCACACCGGTGAGAAGCCAGGGAAACTGCAGCATGATCACCGTGAACGGCGCGATCAGCGCGTTGCGCAGCGCGTGTTTCAGAACGATGTTGCGGAAGCTTACCCCCTTCAGCCGGGCGGTGCGGATATACTGCGCCGTCATCACCTCGGCCATCGAGGCACGGGTCATCCTGGCGATATAGCCCATGCCGTAGAGCGCCATGGTGGCCACGGGCAGGGTGAAATTCTCGAATGTGATGCCGTCCATGGCGCTGGTGGCAGAGCCCTTGAACAGGGTTTTCCCCTCGATCCAGCCCCAGCCGTTCAGCAGCGGACCCAACCCGATCCGCGACGAGGCCAGCAGCGCGATCAGGATGACGCCCGAAACATATTCCGGCGTCGCGGTGGAGGCGATGGACAGGGTGGAAAGCGACCGGTCGAGCTTGGTGCCCTCGCGCATCCCGGCCAGCACGCCGATGATCAGCGCCAGCGGCACCATCACGATCATGACCCAGAACATCAGGATGCCCGTCAGCCGGAGCCGCGTGCCGATGATGCCCGAAACATCGGCGCGGAACACGGTGGAATAGCCGAAATCGCCCTGAAGCACGCCACAGAACCGGGGCGCGGATTCGACCGGTGTGTTGAAATCGATGCAGCGCCCGGTGGTCTTGCCGTCCTCATCCACCCGGGTCCAGCCGGGCACCACGCCGAGCCATTCGCCGTAGCGCACGAGCATCGGGTTGGCATAGCCGTTCTTTTCCAGCCAGCCTTCGACCTCGGCTTCGGTCATCCGCGCGTTGCCTTGCGTCTTGGCCAGCTTTTCCAGGTTTGGTGCAAGGTTGGTCAGCAGGAAAACCAAGAATGTAAGGCAGATCGCGGTTAGGATCATCACCCCGACCCGTCTGAGTATGAACAGTCCCATATGTCCCCCTGTGGGTGAAACGCGGCGGGCCTTTGCAGAGGGGCGCGAGCGGGCGCCGTCAGGCCGGACGTATCAGAAAGAAGGGGGCGGTCGGCGCCGCCCCCTCCGATTGGTCAGGCTCAGGCCCAGCCAAGATAATGGATGTTGATCTCATCCTTCTGGTGGCGTTCGCCGTTGACGACGCCTTCCTTGGTGTGGCGGTAGACAGAGCGCCAGTAGGGCTGAATGGTCACGCCCTCTTCCTGCATGATCTGTTCGATCCGCTCCATCAGCACGCGCCGCTCGTCATGATCGGCGATGGCCAGCGCCTGCTTCAGCAGGTCGTCGAATTCGGCATTGGCAAAGCCGGACTCGTTCCAGGCCTCGCCCGACCGGTAGGCCAGCGCCAGAACCTGCACGCCCAGTTCCCGGCCGTTCCAGTTGGTCGAGCTGAACGGGTATTTCGTCCAGTCGTTCCAGAAGGTCGTGCCCGGGATGACCGTACGCTTGACCTTGAAGCCGGCATCGCGAAGCTGCGCGGCCAGCGCGTCGGTGGTGTTGCGGCGCCAGTCATCGTCGATGGAAATCAGCTCATGCTCGAAATCCATCATGCCTGCCTCTTCCATCAGGCGCTGCGCCTCGGCGACGTCCTGCTTGATCGGCGGCAGTTCGAAATATTCGGGGTGGATCGGCGCGACATGGTGGTTTTCGGCCGGGGTGCCGCGGCCCGAGTAGCCCAGTTCCAGCAGCACCGCGTTGTCGACGGCCAGTGCCAGCGCGCGGCGGACGCGCACATCGGCATAGGGTTTCATGCCATCGACCTCGGCCAGCTGGTTCGGGCGCAGCGTGATCGTCGAGGCGGTTGCGATTTCCGATTTCACCCAGCCGATCGCGTCGAAGATATCGACGAATTCACCAACGGAATCATAGTTCATGTCGAACTCGTCGGCCTCGGCGCCGGCGACGGTGGCGGCGGGGTCGGTGCCCAGATCGATGAACTCCACCCGGTCAAGATAGGCCTCGCCCCAGTAGGTGTGCTCGGTGTTCTTTTCCTGAACCGACTTCACGCCGACCTCGTATTCGGTGACCTTGTAGGCCCCGGTGCCGACGCCGTGATCCATCGGATTGGTGCCGATCAGGTCTTTGTGCTGCACGGCGGCGGGATAGTCGGCGATACCGGCGATGATGGTGATGTCCGAGGTCGGCAGCGTCAGCTTGACGGTCAGCGGATCGACGATTTCGATCGACCCTTCGATGGCCTTGCCGGTGGTCTCGTCCACGAGCGAGCTCATGCGGGCGGCCATGGAATTGCCCTCGACGGTCTTGTCGGTCCAGCCGTGGAAATTGGCGGCCACGTCTTCGGCGGTGAAATCGTCGCCGTTGTTCCATTTCACACCGGGGCGCAGGTGCAGCATGTACTCGGTGGCGTCGTCATTGACCTCCCAGCTTTCCAGCAGCATGCCCTTGAACGTACCGTCGCGGCGCACCTCGACCAGATATTCAAGGAAGCCGCGGGTCAGGTTGCCCATCTGGCTGAAGTCATAGCTGCGCGGATCCTTCACCGCCAGCACCTGCATCTGAATGCGCAGGCTGCCGCCCATCTTGGGCTTCATCTCGTGCGACGCGGCGTTGGCCTCGGCGGTCAGGCCGCCAAGCGCGTAGATCGTCGCCGCCGAGGCGCCAAGGGTGGAGGCGCGGGCGAGAAACTCGCGGCGGCTAAGCTTGCCGGCTTTGAATTCCTCGGCATACATGCCGACTGCGGGGTGCAGCGGTTTGCCGTTGATTGTCGGATGAGTCATCTTTTTCTCCCTGCGAGAGTTTGTGCATTTCTGTGATCTAGCGTTCCCGGCCGCCGCATTCGGCGGGGTGCCCCGCGCGCCGGCGTTGCATGCCAATGCCTTTCCGGCGCCATTCGGCACCAGTTCCCGACACGCGTCAACGCCCGGATTCGCCATGCTGTGGTCTGAAAACGACATTGACGCGCAACAAAAACGACATCACCCCGTTTTGCAACCCAATGCAGCGAAAATAAAACCTTTATCCGGCTCAGTGGCCGGTGCGGAAACTGCGCGGGGATTGCCCGCAACGGCCCTGAAACGCCCGCGTGAAATAGGCCGGAGACGCGAAACCGAGCTCTGCCGCGATCTGTTTCACCGGCTTGCGCGTGTCGGCCAGCAGGCGTCGGGCCTCTGAAAACTTGCGCTCCGCCAGGAATTCGGAGGCGGTGCTGCCGCAGGTCTGCTTGCAGACGCGGGTCAGGTGGGTGGAGGTGACGCCAAGCCTTTCGGCATAGTAGGACACGCCGCGGCCGGTGTGAAAATCCTTTTCCACCAGTTCGCTGAACCGGCGCGCCAGTCTGCGGCTGGCCGAATTGGCGGCAAGATCGTCTTCCTGCTGCTGCATCACCCGTTCCAGCCAGACCGACAGCAGGCCGGCATAGGCCTGGATCGAGCGTTCGCGGCCCGGGCGGTCGCCATCCGCCTCGCGTTGAAGCTGATCCAGGATGCCGGTCAGTTCGGCCTGGGTCTGGGCGTCGCGGATGCGCAGGTGAACCGGCCGCTCGGGGAAGGGCGGGCCGGAAAGGCGGCCCAGAAACAGCGCGGTGCCGAAGACCTGCGCGCCCAGTTCGAACGCGTACATGGTGCCGGCGGGGATGAAGACGGCGTTATGGGCACCGAAGCCGCGCGCGGTGCCGCCGACCGTGAGCCGGCCCTGACCGCGCGTGAACCACAAGAGTTGATCCGACGAATAGCTGCGCATCGCGCCCGCGCGCCAGCGCCCGCCCTGTGTCAGCAGGGAAATCGGAGACAGGCGAATTCCTGTGTCATGCATCATGGCGGCCCCCCGGCCCAGTGCGTCTTGAATATGGCCGGAGTCTAGCGGCGCGCTGACCAAAGGGAAGCCGGAACAATGTATGAAAAGTGATGTTTGGAACGCCTGTTGTGCGTCGGCGACAGGTTATTGTGCCGAAATCTGCTGCCATTCCCGCATTCTTGCACGAAACCATGTGCGCTGCCGTTTGGCGTATTGGCGCGAGGCCGTCTTGGCGCGGGCGGTTGCCTCTTCGAGAGACAGTTTGCCCTGAAGATGGGCGATCAGCTCGGGCGCGCCGATGGCTCTGGACGACAGATGCGCCGGGTTCCAGCGGGCAAGGTTGGCGCGCACCTCGTCGAGCACGCCGTGGCGCAGCATGGCGTCGAAGCGCCGGTCGATCCGCGCGGCCAGCCAGTCACGGTCGGCCTGCAGCACGAAGGCCTGGGCACGGGCCAGCGGCAAAAGCGCCGGCGGCGTTTGCGCCTGCCAGGCGGCCAGACCCTTGCCGGTGGCCTGCAGCACCTCCCACGCGCGCTGCACCCGCATCGGGTTCAGCGGATCGACCCGCGCCCGGGTTTCGGCGTCCAGCTCGGCCAGAAGCGCCTGATGCCCTTCGGCCAGCCTGCGCCGGTCGGCCAGGGCGCGCAGATCGGCCGGGGTTTCGGGGATCTCGGCCAGCCCTTCGGTGAGCGCGGTGAAATAGAGCCCCGTGCCGCCGACGACGATCGGCCGCGCCGCCCCGGCCAGAATCGGCGCCACCTCGCGCAGCCAGTGGCCCACGGAATAGTCGGCGTCATAGGGCACGTGGCCATACAGGGCATGCGGCGCGCGGGCCTCTTCCTCGGGGCCGGGGCGGGCCGTCAGGATGCGCCAGTTCTCGAAAACCTGCAGCGCATCGGCATTGACGATAACGCCGCCCTCCGCCTCGGCCAGGGACAGTGCGAGGGCGGATTTGCCGCTGGCGGTCGGCCCGGCGATCAGGACCGGGCGCGCGGGATCTGTCTTTGGCAGGGGCAATGCGCGGCTGGCCTCGTGTTATCCGTTGAACCTTTTGTGCTTTTCCGACATTTTGCGCCCGAGGCCAAGTATAGCACCGGGACAGGATCATATGAGTGACGCCAGGACCAACAAACCGACGCGCACCTACAAGCGGGTTCTTCTGAAAATCTCCGGTGAGGCGCTGATGGGCGATCAGGGTTTCGGGCTGCACCCGCCCACGGTCGAGCGCATTGCCCGCGAGGTGAAAAGCGTTCACGACATGGGCGTCGAGATCTGCATGGTCATCGGTGGCGGCAACATCTTTCGCGGCCTTCAGGGCAGCGCCCAGGGCATGGAGCGGACGACCGCCGATTACATGGGAATGCTGGCCACGGTGATGAACGCGCTGGCCGTGCAATCGGCGCTGGAGGGCGTGGGGGTCTACACCCGCGTGGTGTCGGCCATTCCGATGGATCAGGTGTGCGAGCCCTATATCCGCCGCCGCGCCGTGCGGCATCTGGAAAAGGGCCGCGTGGTGATCTTCGCCGCCGGCACCGGCAACCCCTATTTCACCACCGACACCGCCGCGACCCTGCGCGCCAATGAAATGGCCTGCGAGGCGATCTTCAAGGGCACCAAGGTGGACGGCGTCTATGACAAGGACCCGGTGAAACACGCCGATGCGAAACGCTATGACGAAATCACGTATGACGACGTGCTGGTGAAGAACCTGAAGGTGATGGATGCGTCGGCCATCGCGCTGGCCCGCGACAACAACCTTCCGATCATTGTCTTCTCTCTGGACGAACCCGGCGGGTTCGTCGGGATCCTGGCCGGGGAAGGCACCTATACAATCGTACACGGATGACGCTATAGCAGGGGCAGCCCGCCAAGAGGCGCCGAACGACAAGAAGCGAGTGAAGAGCATGGCAGACGAAGAGATTGAAGTTGATCTGGACGACCTGCAGCGCCGGATGGACGGCGCGATGGCGGCACTGAGGCAGGAATTCGCCTCGCTGCGCACCGGCCGCGCCTCGGCGTCGATGCTGGAGCCGGTGATGGTCAATGCCTACGGATCTCCGACCCCCATCAACCAGGTCGGCACGGTCAACGTTCCCGAACCGCGCATGGTCACGGTGAATGTCTGGGACAAATCGCTGGTCGGCGCCGTCGAGAAGGCGATCCGCGAGTCGGGGCTGGGCATCAACCCGCAGACCAACGGCACCATCATCATGCTGCCGATCCCCGAGCTGAACGAAGAGCGCCGGCGCGAGCTGACCAAGGTCGCCGCGCAATATGCCGAACACGCCCGCGTTGCCATTCGCAACGTGCGCCGCGACGGCATGGATCAGCTCAAGAAAGCCAAGGCCGGCGGGATGAGCGAAGACGAGCACAAGATCTGGTCGGACGAGGTTCAGGAGCTGACCGACGCTGCCATTTCCAAGGTGGATACCGCATTGGAAACGAAGCAACAGGAGATCATGCAGGTTTAACCCGGGCATGAACGGGAAAGGAAATTTGTTGGCCGCCAATTTATCACAAGGGCAGGGACCGACCCATGTCGCCATAATTATGGATGGCAATGGGCGTTGGGCGCAACGTCGCGGTCGCCCGAGGCTGTTTGGCCATCAGGCCGGTGCCAAGCGTGTGCGCGAAATCGTCAACGCCTGTCCGGAACTGGGTATTCAGTATCTTACCATTTTCGCATTCTCGACCGAAAACTGGCAACGGACCCAGGCCGAGGTGACCGGCCTGATGACGCTGTTCCGGCGCTATATCCAGAAAGAGGCGCAATCGCTTCTGCAGGAAGGGGTGCGGGTGCGGTTCATCGGTGACCGGGACAGGCTCGATGTCAAGCTGGTGCGCCTGATGGATCATCTGGAGGATCTGACCAAGGAAAACGATCTGGTCCACCTGACCATCGCGTTGAACTATGGCGGCCGCGACGAGGTCGCCCGCGCCACCAAGCGGCTGGCCCATGAAGTGGCCGCCGGACGGCTCGACCCCGATGATGTGGATGCCGTCACCCTTGCGCGCTTTCTGGATACCTGCGTGCTGCCCGACCCCGATCTGGTGATCCGTACCAGCGGCGAGGCGCGGATTTCCAACTTTCTGCTGTGGCAGTCGGCCTATGCGGAATATGAATTCACCCCGATCCTGTGGCCGGATTTCACCCGGGATTGCTTTGCAGAGATCGTGGCGCGCTTTTCCGGCAGGGAACGCCGCTATGGGGCGATCGGCGTCTGATGACCCAACCGGGACAATGGGGCGATCTGCGCAACCGGCTGATTTCCGGCGCGGCGATGGCGGCGGCGGGGGTTGTGCTGATCTGGCTGGGCGGGCCGTGGTTCACCGGGCTGGCGGCGCTGGTCAGCGGCGTGATGATCTGGGAACTGTCGCGAATCGTCGTTCCCGCGAAAAAGACCGAGGCGATCGTTCTGGGCCTTCTGGGCGCGGTCGCCGTGCTGGCCGCGCGCGAGGTGCCCGGGGTTTATGCGCTGCCGGTGCTGGCGGTACCGGCCTTGCTGGGCGTCGCGCTGCTGCAGCGGACGCCGCTGATCTTCATGGCCTTCGCGCTTGGCATTCTGGTGGCGGGCTACGGGCTTTCGGGGTTTCGCGATGCCTATGGCGTGGTCTGGCTGTTCTGGCTGGTGCTGGTGGTGATCGCCACCGATGTATTCGGATATTTCGCCGGCCGCCTGTTCGGCGGGCCCAAGTTCTGGCCGCGCGTCAGCCCCAAGAAGACCTGGTCGGGCACAATCGCGGGCTGGGTGGCGGCGGCCCTGATCGGCCTGCTCTTCCGCAGCTTCACCAACGCCGGACCCGATCTGCCGTGGATTTCGGTGGCGCTTTCGCTGGCCAGCCAGATGGGCGATATTGCCGAAAGCGCCCTGAAGCGGAAGATGGGCGTCAAGGACAGCTCTGCGCTGATCCCCGGCCATGGCGGGCTGTTCGACAGGTTCGACGGGCTGCTGGGCGCCGCGCTGTTCATGCTTTTGGTGGCGCAGCTTGTCTATGTGCCAGAGGTCAGGTTCTGAACCATGCGGCGTGTCACGATCTTCGGCTCCACCGGCTCGATCGGGGTTAACACCATCGACCTGCTCACGCGGCAGGGCGGGGCGGCGGCGTTTGACGTGGTCGCGCTGACCGGCGGGCGCAACGTGGCGCTTCTGGCCGAGCAGGCGCGCGCGCTGAAGGCCCGGCT
Source organism: Actibacterium naphthalenivorans (assembly GCF_014196965.1). GTDB lineage: Bacteria > Pseudomonadota > Alphaproteobacteria > Rhodobacterales > Rhodobacteraceae > Actibacterium_A > Actibacterium_A naphthalenivorans. The sequence goes on from NZ_JACIEQ010000002.1 coordinate 256,132, forward strand.
GGCGGTAACCTGCTATCCCGAATGCCACGATGCGCTGCAGGAGGCGCTGGCCGGATCGGGGATCGAGGTTGCCGCGGGGGCGGACGCCGTGGCCGAGGCGGCGGAGCGGCCGGCGGACTGGTTCATGTCGGCCATCGTCGGGGCCGCGGGGCTGATTCCCGGGCTGAAAGCGCTGGAGCATGGCACCACTCTGGCGCTGGCCAACAAGGAAAGCCTTGTCACCGCCGGGCCGCTGCTGATGGCCACGGCGCGGGCGCATGGCGCGCGGATCCTGCCGGTGGACAGCGAACATTCGGCCATCTTCCAGGCGCTGGTGGGCGAGAAGATGGAGGCGGTCGAGCGCATCATCATCACCGCGTCGGGCGGCGCGTTCCGCGACTGGCCGCTGGAAAAGCTTGCCACCGCGACACTGGCGCAGGCGTCGAGCCATCCGAACTGGGACATGGGGCAGCGGATCACGATCGACAGCGCCTCGATGTTCAACAAGGCGCTGGAAGTGATTGAAGTAAAGGAATTCTTCGGCATCGCGCCGGACAAGATCGAGGTGCTAGTGCATCCTGAATCGCTGGTGCATGCGCTGGTGGGGTTCCGCGACGGGGCGCTGATGGCGCATCTGGGCGCGGCCGATATGCGCCATGCCATCGGCTATGCGCTGAACTGGCCCGAGCGGGCGGAGCTGCCGGTGGCGCGGCTTGATCTGGCGCGGATCGGGCAGCTGAATTTCCGCGCGCCCGATCCCGTGCGCTATCCCGCGCTTGATCTCGCACGGGACGTGATGCAGGCGGGCGGTCTGGCGGGGGCGGCGTTCAACGCGGCCAAGGAACGGGCGCTGGACGGGTTCATCGCGGGCGAGATCGGATTCATGCAGATGGCGCAGGTCGTCGACACGGTTTTGGACAGGCTTTTGGGCGAATCTGGTCTCACTAATGCCCGGTTCGATCTTGATAACATCATCCAGATGGACCATCTCGCCCGGAGCAGGGCCGGGCAGACCATCTCGGAAATTCGATCTTAACGCGAAAAGGATGACGCGTGGATATTGTCGCTTCGATCCCGTCTTTCGGGAATATTCTTTATACAATTGGGGCTTTTGTTGTTGCGCTTAGCGTGATTGTCGCGGTCCACGAATATGGTCATTACATCATCGGCCGCATTTCCGGCATTCATGCCGAGGTTTTTTCAATCGGGTTCGGGCCCGTGCTGTTTTCGCGCGAAGACAAATGGGGCACGAAATGGCAGATCGCGGCGCTGCCCTTCGGCGGCTACGTGAAATTCCTGGGCGACGCCAACGCCGCCAGCGACAGGGCCAGCGAAACCCTGGCCGACATGGAGCCCGAGATGCTGCGCCACACGATGCACGGCGCGCCGCTCTGGGCGCGCTCCGCCACCGTGGCCGCCGGGCCTGTGTTCAACTTCATCCTGTCGATCGCGGTGTTCACCGGGGTTCTGTTCATCCGGGGCGAGGCGATCGAGCCGCCGACCGTCAGCACGCTGGCGCAATTGCCGGCAGAGGTCGGCGCGCTGCGGCCGGGCGACCAGATCCTGGCCATGAACGGGATCGAAACAACTGATTACGCAGCGTTTTACGATGCCGTCGCCGCTCTGCCGGTGGCCCCCTCGATCGACTATCGCGTGTTGCGTGACGGGGCGCAGGCCGACGTGTTCGGCCCGTATCCGTTCCCGCCGCTGATCGACGCGTTGCAGCCGGGCTCGGCGGCGATGGACGCCGGCCTGAAGGTGGGCGATGTGGTGACCTCGATCGACGGCACCCCGATCGCCGCCTTCAGCCAGTTGCAGGAGATCGTGACCGGCTCTGACGGGCGCGCGCTTGTGGTCGAGGTCTGGCGCGATGGCGCGCCTCTCGAATTCACGCTCAGCCCGCGCCGGGTTGACCTGCCGCTGCCAGAGGGCGGGTTCGAAACCCGCTGGCTGATCGGGATGACGGGGGGCCTGTTCTTCGAGCCCGCGACGCAGACACCGGGCGTGGTATCGGCCCTGACTTACGGCGCCGAGCAGACCGTCTATATCGTGCGTTCCAGCCTCTCGGGGCTTTACAACATGCTGACCGGCGCGATCAGTTCGTGCAACCTGCGCGGCCCGCTGGGCATCGCCGAAACCTCGGGCGCGGCCGCCAGCCAGGGCTGGATAAGCTTCATTTGGTTCATCGGCGTACTGTCCACCGCGGTGGGGCTTCTGAACCTGTTTCCGATCCCGGTTCTGGATGGCGGGCATCTCGTCTTTCATGTGTTCGAGGCGTTGTCGGGCCGGCCGCCCAGCGACCGGGCGCTGCGCATCCTGATGACGGCAGGGCTGAGCATCATGTTCGCGCTGATGGCCTTCGCGCTGTCGAACGATCTGTTTTGCCCGTAAGCCACCGTTAACCCGCCGCAAAGCTGCCATATTGCCCGCCTAGATTGTGGACGCAACCGATACCGGACGTCCTGAATGGAGGGCAATCAGATGTACACCATCTCTAATGGCTACCGCAGTCTTTCCCTGCTGGTGGGGCTGAACTGGGACCGCGTTCTTTTCGTCGCGGTGATTTTCGGCGCGCTGATGGCCGGCGCGCATCTTGGCACGGTGCTTTGAATTCCGGCGGCAAGGGTTTGCCGGCGGGATCTGCGGATTAGTCCCGGCAAAACCCATGTCGTATTTTGACAAGAGCGCGCTTTCCCGGTAACTCTGACGAACAAGAAATACGTCAGAGCAGGGCGGACGAATGACAAATAAAGCGGGCTGTTTTCGGGGCTGGTGCGTAAGCAAGGCCCTTTCCCATGTGGCACTTTTTCTTTTCTTCGTCATTGCGGGGCCTTACGTCTTTTCGCCCGGCGCGGCGCAGGCGCAGAATTACAGTTTCACCAATGTGCAGATCGAGGGAAATCAGCGCGTCGATGCCTCAACCATCCTGAGCTATGCCGGAATCGCCAGGGGAGAGACAGTCTCCGCCGCCCAGGTGAACCAGGCCTATCAGAACATTGTTGAAAGCGGCCTGTTCGAAGAGGTCGAGATCGAGCCGCGCGGCGGCACGCTGTTCATCCGGGTCGTTGAATATCCCACGATCAACGTCATCAATTTCGAAGGCAACCGGATGATCAAGGACGAGGATCTGGAACAGATCATCCAGTCGCAATCGCGCCGCGTCTACAACCCCAGCCTGGCCGAGGCCGACGCCGCCGCCATCGTGACCGCCTATGAACAGTCCGGCCGGCTGGCCGCGACGGTCGAGCCGCGCATCATCCGCCGGTCCGACAACCGGGTGGATCTGGCCTTCGAGATCGTCGAGGGCAGGGGTGTGGAGGTGGAGCGGATCTCCTTCGTGGGCAACCGGTTCTACTCCGACGGGCGGCTGCGGCGGGTGCTGGGCACCAAACAGGCCGGGCTGCTGCGCCGGCTGATCCGCAGCGACACATTCGTCGCCGACCGGATCGAGTTCGACAAGCAGGTGCTGCAGGATTTCTATGTCTCGCGCGGGTTCATCGATTTTCAGGTGCTCTCTGTCACATCGGAACTGACGCGCAACCGCGATGCGTTCCTCATCACCTTCAACCTGCGCGAAGGGCAATCGTTCACGTTCGGCGAGGTCACGGCCTCGTCCGATCTGGCCGAGGTCGACGTGGATCTGTTTCAAGAGGCGATCCGGGTGCATCCGGGCGTGACCTATTCGCCGGCGCTGGTGGACAACACGATCGCGCGGCTGGAGCGGCTGGCGCTGCAGCAGGGGCTGAATTTCATCCGCGTCGATCCCCGCGTGACCCGCAACGACCGCGACCTGACGCTGGATGTGGATTTCCGCATCGTCAAGGGGCCGCGCGTTTTCGTGGAACGGATTGATATCGAGGGCAACGCCACGACGCTGGACCGGGTGATCCGGCGGCAGTTCCGCACCGTCGAGGGTGATCCGTTCAACCCGCGCGAGATCCGCGAAACCGCCGAACGCATCCGCGCGCTCGGGTTCTTCTCGACGGCCGACGTGAACGCGCGGGAAGGCACCTCGCCGGACCAGGTGATCGTGGATGTGAACGTCGAGGAAGCCCCGACCGGATCGCTGTCGTTCGGCCTGAACTACAGCGTGACGAACGGCGCCGGGGCGGCGGTCAGCTTTTCGGAATCGAACTTTCTGGGGCGCGGCCAGTATCTGAGCTTCTCGCTCACCAGCGGCGTCGACAATTCGGTAACCTCGTTCACCTTCGCCGAACCCGCTTTTCTGAGCCGCGACGTGACCTTCCGCTTCTCGGCCTCCTATGGCGAATCCTCCAACCAGGACAGCACCAAATACGATACGCGGCGGGTTTCGATTTCGCCGAGCCTTGAGTTCCCGACCGGGGAATTCACCCGCCTGGCGCTGCGCTACACCATCGCGGAGACCGATCTTTATAACTACACCGGCGCATCGCCGATCATTCAGGCCGAGGCGGATGAAGAGGCCCTTCTGACCAGCAGTGTCGGCTATACCTACAGCTACGACACCCGCCGCACCGGCCTGAACCCGAACGCCGGGGTTCTGCTGCGCTTCAACCAGAATTTCGGCGGCCTGGGCGGCGATACCAAATTCGTGGAGACGACGGCGCTCGTGGCTTCGGAAACCACGGTGATGAACGAGGATGTGACGCTGCGCGCCGAGTTCGAGGGTGGCTTGCTGAACTTCCTGGATGGCAACAGCCGTGTCACCGAACGCTATTTCCTGAACGGCAAGATGCGGGGCTTTGACAACAACGGCATCGGCCCGCGCGATCTGAACACGCCGTCGAACGAGGCGCTTGGCGGCAACATGTTCGCGGTTGTCCGGCTCGAGGCGGATTTCCCGATCGGTGTGCCGGAGGAATACGGCATTCGCGGCGGTCTGTTCGCCGACGTCGGTTCTGTCTGGGATCTGGACAATGACAATGGCGGCAGCGTCGACGACGGGATGAACCTGCGCGCGGCCGTCGGCTTTTCGATTTTCTGGACCACCCCGATCGGCCCGCTGCGCTTCAACTTCTCGGATGCGGTGCAAAAGGAATCCTATGACGAGGTCCGGAATTTCGACCTGACGATTTCAACCCGGTTCTGATGCGCCGGCTCGTCATTGCACTGGGTCTGCTCTCCGGTCTCGCGGCCGGGCCGCTTGGCGCGCAGGAGCAGAATCTCGTGGTGCGAAGCCCTGTCGTTACCATTGATCAGGAGCGTCTGTTCAACGAATCCGCCTACGGCAAGGCGATTCTCGCCGGGCTGGAGGCGGAGGGCGCCAGCCTGGCCGCCGAAAACCGGCAAATCGAGGAACAGCTTGTCGCCGAAGAGCGCGCTCTGACGAGCGAGCGGGCCGGCATGGACCCGGCGGAGTTTCGCAAGCGGGCCATGGCCTTTGACGAAAGGGTGGTCTCGATCCGGGCCGAGCAGGATGAAAAGGCCCGCGCGCTGGGGCGGCGGCGCGATACCGCGCAGGCGAATTTCTATCAGACCATCCTGCCGGTCCTGACCCAGATCGTGCGCGAGCGGGGCGCGGTCGTGGTGCTGGAAAGCCGGGCGGTGATCCTGTCGGCCGAACAGATCGACATCACCGGCGACGCCATCGAAAGGATCGACACGTTGACGGTGCAACAATCCATCGAGGGCGGCAATGTGCCCTTGCTTCCGGGTGGTTTGGCCCCGCCCTCCGATCCGGCTGAAAACGGCGACGAGACCACGCCGCAGCAATAGCCGCCGCTTGTTTCCCCGCGGCAGTGTTGATACTCCCCTGCGCAAGAGACGGCCAACAGAACCGGAAGGGACGACCCATGAGCGAGCAGTTGCCGACAGTTGCGGATATCCATCTGATCAAGCGGATCATCCCGCACCGCTATCCGTTCCTGCTGATCGACAAGGTTCGTGATATCGTTCCCAACGAAAGCGCGGTGGGCATCAAGAACGTCACCTTCAACGAGCCGCACTTCCAGGGCCATTTCCCGGCGACCCCGATCATGCCCGGCGTGCTGATCGTCGAGGCGATGGCGCAGACGGCCACGGTGATGGCCGGCATCTCGATGGAGATCGCCGACCGCGATGTGCTGGTCTATTTCATGACCATCGACAAATGCAAATTCCGCCGCATGGTGGTGCCGGGCGACGTGCTGGAGCTGCACATCACCGTGCTGCGCAAGGGGACCAAGATCTGGCGCATGAAGGGTGTGGCGATGGTGGAGGGCGAGCTTGCCTGCGAGGCGGAGTTCGGCGCCATGATGGATCTGCAGGGGTAACGCGGGATGACCGTTGATCCCAGCGCGGATATCCATGCCTCCGCCATTGTCGAGGACGGGGCCAGGATCGGACCGGGCTGTGTGATCGGCCCGTTTTCGGTGATCGGTCCGCAGGTTACGCTTGGCCCCGGGGTGGTTGTCAAGAGCCACGCCATCGTCACCGGGATCACCAGCATCGGCGCGGAAACCATGATTTTCCCCTTCGCCAATATCGGAGACATCCCGCAGGATCTGAAGTTCCGCGGAGAGAAGACCCGGCTGGAGGTCGGCGCGCGCAACCGCATCCGCGAAGGCGTGACGATGAACACCGGCACCGAGGGCGGCGGCGGCGTTACGGTTGTGGGCGACGATTGCCTGTTCATGACCGGCGCCCATGTCGGCCATGACGTGCGCGTGGGCAACCGGGTGGTGATGGCCAATCAGGCGGCGCTGGCCGGCCATTGCGTGGTCGAGGATGACGTGATCATCGGCGGGCTTTCGGGCATCCATCAGTTTGTGCGCATCGGGCGCGGCGCGATTATCGGCGGCGTCACCATGGTGCCCAATGACGTAATCCCCTACGGGTTGGTGCACGGGCCGCGCGGCGTGCTTGACGGGCTGAACCTTGTCGGCCTGAAGCGGCGCGGCGTGGCGCGCGAGGATATCACGGCCCTGCGCGCGGCGTTTCAGGAACTGGCGGCGGGCGATGGCGCGTTTCAGGACCGCGCGCGCCGCCTGTCCGAGGGCACCAGCAGCGATTATGTGCGCGAAGTGGCTGATTTCATTCTCGGCCAGAGCGACCGTTCCTTCCTGACACCGGGTTGATCCAATGACACAAGGCACCGCCATCATCGCCGGCCAAGGCGCGCTTCCGGGGCTTCTGGCCCGGCGGCTGGAGGCGGAGGGCGCACCCTTCGTTCTGGCCGAAATGGAAGGATTCGTGGTGGAAAATCCCGGCGGCTGGCCGGTGGAACGCTTCATCGTGGAACGCCTGGCACTGCTGTTCGACCGGCTGCGGGATCTGGGCATGACGCGGGTGGTCTTTGCCGGGGCGGTCAGCCGCCCGGCGCTGGACCCCGGGCGGATCGATCCGAAATCGGCGATGCTGCTGCCTGCGCTCATTCCGGCGTTTCAGGCCGGGGACGACGCGCTGCTGCGCGCCGTGATCGGGCTGTTCGAGGATGCCGGCTTCGATGTGGTCGGCGCCGATGCGATCGCGCCCGAGCTTGTGCCGGGCGACGGGGTTCTGACCCCGGATCAGCCGTCGGAGGATGACCGGGCCGATGCCGCCCGCGCGGCGCAGATCGTGACGGCGCTTGGCGCGATCGACGTCGGGCAGGGCGCGGTGGTGGCGCAGGGCTTGTGCCTTGCGGTCGAGACCCTGCCGGGCACCGACGCGATGCTGCGCTGGCTGGCCGATGTGGCGGGCGGCTGCCGTGCCGATGCCGCTGGCGCGAAGGGCGTGTTCTACAAGGCGCCGAAGCCGGGGCAGGACCGGCGCGTGGATCTGCCCGTCATCGGCCCCGGCACGGTTGCGGGGGTGGCGCGGGCCGGGCTGGCCGGCATCGTGATCGAGGCCGGCGGCGTGATGATCCTGGAGCGTGAGGCGACACTGGCCGCGGCGCAGGCCGAAGGCCTGTTCATCTGGGCGCGGCGGCCGTGAGGCGGTTCTTCGTGATCGCGGGAGAGCCTTCGGGCGACGCGCTCGGGGCGGCGCTGATGGCCGGGCTGAAAGAGCTGCACCCGGATGTGGCCTTTGCCGGTGTCGGCGGTCCGCTGATGGCGGCGCAGGGGCTCGAGAGTCTCTTTGCGATGGATGAGCTTTCGGTGATGGGGCTGGCCGAGGTGCTGCCGCGCTATCGCCAGCTCAAACGCCGGATCGCGGAATGCGCGGCGGCGGTTCTGGCGCAAAAGCCCGACGCGCTGATTACCATCGACAGCCCCGATTTCAGCCTGCGGGTGGCGCGGCGGGTCAAGGCGGCGTCGGATATCCGCACTGTTCACTATGTCGCGCCCACGGTCTGGGCGTGGCGGTCGGGGCGGGCGCGCAAGATGGTCGGCGTGATCGACCAGGTGCTGGCGCTGTTCCCGTTCGAGCCGCCCTATATGGAAGACGAAGGGCTGCGCTGCGATTTCGTCGGCCATCCCGTGGTTACACAGCCGCGGGCGGATGCCGGGGCGATCGCCGCCTTCCGCGCCGCGCACGGGCTTGGGCCCGACACGCCGCTGCTGCTGGCGCTGCCGGGATCGCGGCTGGGCGAGGTCGGGCGGCTGGCGCCGGTTTTCGGCGCGGCGCTGCGCCCGGTGCTGGCGCGGCACCCTTCGCTGCGCGTGGTACTTCCGGCGGCGCCATCGGTGGCGGGGCAGGTGGCCGGAATGGTGGCCGACTGGCCGGGCGATCCGATCCTGCTTGATCCGCGCGGGCGCGACGGTGCGGCGGTTCTGGCGGAAAAGCGCGCGGCTTTCGCGGCGGCGGATGTGGCGCTGGCGGCCTCGGGCACGGTCTCGCTGGAACTGGCGGCGGCGCGCACGCCGATGGTGATCGCCTATAACATGAACTGGCTCAGCTTTCGGATCATCCGCTACATGGCCAAGATTGACACGGTGACGCTGATCAACATCATCACCGGCATGCGGGTGGTGCCGGAGTTTCTGGGCCCGGATTGCGAGCCCGGGCCGATCTCTGCCGCGCTTCTGACGCTGCTTGACGACGCGCAAGCGCGCGCGGCCCAGGTGGCGGCGGAGGATGAAACCATGGCATTGCTCGGCCGGGGGACCGCGCCGCCGGGTCTGCGCGCGGCCCATGCGGTTCTGGACGGTCTGCCGCCGCAGGTGGCGTAAAGCTCAGGCCCCGCGCCAGATCCAGCCACCGCCAAGGATGCGGCTGCCGCCGGTTTCATAGAACACGCAGGCCTGCCCGGGGCTGACCCCCTCTTCGGCGGTCAGCAGTTCCACCTGCGCTTCGGTCTCTGACAGTGGCCGCAGGATCGCCTCGCGCGGGGGGCGGGTCGAGCGGACCTTGACCGAGATATGCCATTCATCGCGCGCGGTCATCGGCGCGTCGCCCAGCCAGTTGATCTCCCGCACGGGGATGGTCCGGGTCGAAAGCATCTCTTTCGGGCCCACGATCACCCGCCGCGCGTCCACATCCAGCCGCACCACGTAAAGCGGATCGGCCAGCCCGCCGATGCCCAGCCCGCGCCGCTGACCGATGGTGTAATGGATCACGCCGTCATGCGTGCCCAGCACCCGGCCATCGGCGTGAACGATCTCTCCGGGCTCGGCGGCCCCCGGGCGCAGCTTTTCGATGACACTGGCATAGTTGCCATTCGGTACGAAACAGATGTCCTGGCTGTCGGGCTTGTCGGCCACGGGCAGGCCGTATTTTGCCGCCAGGGCGCGGGTTTCGTTCTTCGAGGGCAGGTGGCCCAGCGGAAAGCGCAGATAATCGAGCTGTTCGGGCGTGGTCGAGAACAGGAAATAGGATTGATCGCGCGCCGCATCCGCCGCGCAATGCAGCTCTGGCCCGGTGGCGCCCATCTTGCGCTGGATATAGTGGCCGGTTGCCATGCAGTCGGCCTCCAGATCCTTCGCGGTTTGCAGCAGGTCCTTGAACTTCACCCGCTCGTTGCAGCGGATGCAGGGCACAGGCGTGGCGCCGGCCAGATAGCTGTCGGCGAATTCGTCGATCACCGCGTCCTTGAAGATGTTCTCGTAATCCAGCACGTAATGCGGAAACCCCATCTCCTCGGCCACCCGGCGGGCATCGTGGATATCCAGCCCGGCGCAGCACGCGCCCTTCTTGGCCAGCGCCGCGCCGTGATCGTAAAGCTGCAGGGTGACGCCGACCACATCATAGCCTTCCTCGGCCAGTTGCGCCGCCACGACGGAACTGTCCACGCCGCCCGACATGGCGACGACCACGCGGGTTTCGGCCGGGGGCTTGGCAAAGCCCAGCGAATTCAGCGGATGATCCTTGCTGTCGAGTGGCATGAGGGAACCTTTCGGGAAGTCCGTCGGAATATAGGAAAATGCGAGACAGTCTCAAGCCCTCGTTTCACCGCGCGTTAAACATGCCGCTTCACGCTGGCCCCGCAAAGAGTGAGGGGAGACCCATGTATATCAAGCGCATCGAAGGTCCGCGGGCCGTCACCTTGCCCGATGGCACCAAAATGACCCGGGCCGATCTGCCGCCGGTGGACACGGTCCGCTGGGTCGCGCGGCGCAAGGCCGCCGTGGTCAAGGCGATCGCCGCCGGCCTGATTTCGCAGGACGAGGCGCTGGCGCGCTATTCGCTTTCGCTGGAAGAGCTGGATGGCTGGCGGCTCGCGATTTCGCGTCATGGGACAGAGGCGCTGAGAACCACCAAGGTCCAACGCTATAGACAACCTTGAATTGTATTACTACGCTACGTGCAGTGGTAACGTGTAATTAACCATTGTTAGCCAACGTGGTGGGGAAATCTGGGGAAGCAAACGGAGTAATTTGACGATGCGCGTTCTTTTGGTGGAAGACGATCCGACAACATCCAAGAGCATCGAACTGATGCTCACCCATGCGAACTTCAATGTCTATACGACGGACCTGGGCGAGGAAGGGATCGATCTTGCAAAGCTTTATGATTACGATCTTATCCTGCTGGACCTGAACCTGCCGGATATGACCGGGCATGAGGTTCTGCGCCAGATCCGCCTCGCGCGGATCGACACGCCGATCCTGATTCTCTCCGGTGCCGATGACACCGAGAACAAGCTCAAGGGGTTCGGCTTCGGCGCGGATGACTATCTGACCAAACCCTTTCACCGCGATGAGCTGGTGGCGCGCATTCACGCCATCATCCGCCGGTCCAAGGGGCATGCGCAATCCTCGATCAAGACGGGCCGCGCCACCGTGAACCTGGATGCCAAGACGGTGGATGTGGACGGCAAGACCGTGCATCTGACCGGCAAGGAATATCAGATGCTGGAACTGCTTTCGCTGCGCAAGGGCACGACGCTGACGAAAGAGATGTTCCTCAACCACCTGTATGGCGGCATGGACGAGCCGGAGCTGAAGATCATCGACGTCTTCATCTGCAAGCTCCGCAAGAAGCTCAGCCAGGCCACCGGGGGCGAGAACTATATCGAGACAGTCTGGGGCCGCGGCTATGTGCTGCGCGATCCCGAGCCGGTCGAGGCAGAGCACCGCATCGCGCTTGGCGCCTGACACCCCCATGCAGCAGGGCGGCCCCTTGCGGGGCTGAGGGGCCGCCCGAATTTCACGCCGCCGCCCATGACGTCTGGACCTCTCCGGGGTGTGCTCCTATCACGTTCGGAGGACATTCGGGGAGAGGCCGGGATGGCAGGCGAAAAACCCGTCGAACAGCTGACGGCGGCAGAGGCGGCGGCGGAACTTGCGCAGCTTGCGGCGCAGATCGCGCGCGCTGACAGGTTGTATCATCAGCAGGACGCGCCGGAAATCTCCGATGCGGCCTATGACGCGCTGAAGCGGCGCAACGCCGAAATCGAGGCGGCGTTCCCGGCGTTGAAACGGGCCGACAGCCCCTCTGAAAGTGTCGGCGCAGCCCCGGCCGAGGGGTTTTCCAAGATACGGCACGCCGTGCGCATGCTCTCGCTCGCCAATGCGTTCGACGACGGTGATATTACGGAATTCGACGGGCGCATCCGCAAATACCTGGGGCTGAGCGATGACGCGCCGCTGATCTATACCGCCGAGCCCAAGATCGACGGGCTGTCCCTGTCTCTGCGCTACGAGGCCGGTGTGCTGACCCAGGCCGCCACCCGTGGCGACGGCGAAACCGGCGAGAACGTCACCGCCAATGCCCGCACCATCGCCGATATCCCCGCGCGTCTCGCCGGTGCGCCCGAGGTGCTGGAGGTGCGGGGCGAGGTTTACATGAGCCACGTGGATTTCGAGGCGCTGAACGTGCGGCAGGCCGAGGCGGGCGAGAAGCCCTTCGCCAACCCGCGCAACGCTGCGGCGGGATCGCTGCGCCAGCTTGATGCGGATGTAACGCGGCAACGGCCATTGCGTTTCTTCGCCTATGGTTGGGGTGAACTCTCCGCCGCGCTGGCGCCGACGCAAAAGGGCGCGATCGACAGGCTGGCGGAGCTGGGGTTTCAGACCAACCCGCTGACCGTGCTGTGCGATGGCCCCGAGGCGATGCTGCGCCACTACCGCGCGATCGAGGAACAGCGTTCAACGCTGGGCTATGACATCGACGGGGTGGTCTACAAGGTGGACGACCTGTCGCTTCAGGCGCGCCTGGGCTTTCGTTCGACGACGCCGCGATGGGCGATCGCCCACAAGTTCCCCGCCGAACTGGCCTGGACCCGGCTGGAGAAGATCGAGATTCAGGTGGGCCGCACCGGCGCGCTGTCGCCGGTGGCGCGGCTGCATCCGGTGACGGTGGGGGGCGTGGTGGTGTCGAACGCCACGCTGCACAACGAGGATTACATCGCCGGGCGCGACGCCAAGGGCAATGAGATCCGCGGCGGCAAGGACATCCGCGAGGGCGACTGGGTGCAGGTCTATCGCGCGGGTGACGTGATTCCGAAAGTGGCGGATGTGGATCTGTCGAAACGGCCCGACGACGCGGCGCCCTATGTGTTTCCGACCCACTGCCCCGAATGCGGCTCGGAAGCGATCCGGGAGGAGGGCGACGCCGTGCGCCGCTGCACCGGCGGGCTGATCTGCCCGGCGCAGGCCGTGGAAAAACTGAAGCACTTCGTGTCGCGCGGCGCGTTCGACATCGACGGCCTGGGCGCCAAGCAGGTGGAGGCCTTTTATCAGGATGGCTGGATCAGGGAGCCGGCCGATATCTTCACGCTGAAGGCGCGCTATGGCGCGGGCCTCCAGCAGCTCAGGAATCGCGAGGGCTGGGGCCAGAAATCCGCCGAAAACCTGTTTGAGGCGATAGAGGCACGCCGGGAAATCCCGTTGAACCGGGTGATTTTCGCCCTTGGCATCCGCCATGTGGGCGAAAGCGCGTCAACGCTTCTGGCCAGCAACTACGGCAGCTGGGCGGCGTTCGAGGCCGCGATGACCGCCGCGCAGGTGGGCGAAGGGCCCGAGTGGGAGGCGTTGATCGGCATCGACGGGGTCGGCGCGGTGATGGCCGAGGCGGTTGTCACCACCTTTCATCAGGCGGCGGAACGGGCCTCGATCGACCGGCTGATCGCGGAGCTGAACGTGCAGGACATGGAAGCGCGCGGCGCGGTCGACAGCCCGGTGGCGGGCAAGACCGTGGTCTTTACCGGCACGCTGGAAAAGATGACCCGGGCCGAGGCCAAGGCGCGCGCCGAGGCGCTGGGGGCCAGGGTGGCCGGGTCGGTTTCGGCCAGGACCGATCTGCTGGTCGCGGGGCCGGGGGCGGGGTCTAAGGCGAAGAAGGCGGCCGAGCTGGGCGTGGAAACCATCGACGAAGATGGCTGGCTCGCGCTGATCGGAGACGCATGAGCGGGCGGCCCGATATCCTCTTTCCGCTGTTCGCCGCGCTGGACGGGCTGGAGGGGGTCGGCCCCAAGACGGCGAAGAATTTCGCGCAGATGGGTGTCGAAAAACCGCGCGACCTGCTTTTCACTCTGCCCCATTCGGGGGTGGATCGCAGCCGCCGCGCGTCTATCACCGAGGTGACGCCAGGCAGCACCGCGACGGTGGAAGTAGAGGTTGGCGCCCACCACCCGCCGCGCAGCAAGGGGCGCCCCTACCGGATACAGGTGCAGGACGCCGGCACCGGGTTTCAGTTGGTGTTTTTCCACGGCAATGGGCCGTTCTTGCAAAATCAGCTTCCGACCGGACAGCGCCGGGTGATTTCTGGCAAGGTCGAGCTTTTCGACGGGGTCGCGCAGATGGTGCATCCCGATCACATCCTGCGGGTGGAGGAGGCGGAGGCGATCCCGGCCTATGAGCCGGTCTATCCGTTGACGGCGGGTATCACGCAGAAAATGGTGGCAAAGGCGGTTGGCGCGGCGCTGGAGCGTGCGCCGGATCTGGCGGAATGGATCGACCCGGCACTGAGGGCGCGCGAAGGCTGGCCCGGTTGGCGCGCGGCGATCAACGCCGTGCATGCGCCGCAGGGCGCAGCCGATCTGGCCGCGACAAGCCCCGCGCGGCAGAGGCTGGCCTATGACGAGCTGTTCGCGCATCAGCTGACCCTCGCGCTGGCGCGGCAGGCGGTGCGGCGCGGGGCGGGTATCGCGACCGAGGGCAACGGGCGGCTGCGCGCGCGGGTGCTGGCCGCGCTGCCTTATAAGCCGACCGGCGCGCAGGAACGCGCCATGCAGGAAATCGCCGATGACATGGCCCGGCCCCGCCGGATGAACCGGCTTTTGCAGGGCGACGTGGGGGCCGGGAAAACCCTTGTCGCCTTCATGGCGCTGCTGATCGCGGCCGAGGCGGGCGGCCAGGGGGTGATGATGGCCCCCACCGAAATCCTGGCGCGGCAGCATCTGGAGAGTTTGCGGCCGCTGGCCGAGGATGCGGGCGTGGTGCTGGAGCTTCTGACCGGGCGCGACAAGGGCGCCGAGCGCAAGGCAAAGCTCGCGGCGCTGGCGCGGGGCGATATTCAGGTTCTGGTCGGCACCCATGCGGTTTTTCAAAAGGATGTGGTGTTTCACGATCTGCGTCTTGCGATTATCGACGAACAGCACCGGTTCGGCGTCGGTCAGCGGATGGAGCTTTCGGCCAAGGGCCATGGCGCGCATGTTCTGGTGATGACGGCCACGCCGATCCCGCGCAGTCTGGCGCTGGCGCAATATGGCGACATGGATGTGTCGGTGCTGGATGAAAAGCCGCCGGGGCGGGTGCCGGTGAAAACCGCGCTGGTCTCGGCCGGCCGGATGGATGAGGTGGTGGCGCATCTGCGCCACGCCATCGCCGAGGGGCGGCAGGCCTATTGGGTGTGCCCGCTTGTCGAGGAAAGCGAGGTCGTGGAGATGACGGCCGCCGAAGAGCGGTTCAAGCGCCTGCGCGCGGCCCTGGGCGAAGGCGTGGTGGGGCTGGTGCACGGCCAGATGCCGCCCGCCGAGAAGGACGCCGCGATGGCGCGGTTCGTTGCCGGCGAGACCAAGGTGCTGGTTGCCACCACCGTGATCGAGGTGGGGGTGAACGTGCCCAATGCCTCTATCATGGTGATCGAACAGGCCGAGAGCTTTGGCCTGGCGCAGCTGCATCAGCTGCGCGGGCGGGTCGGGCGCGGGGCCGCGGCCTCTACCTGTTTGCTGATGTACCGGCCACCGCTGACAGAGGGCGGGCGGCGGCGGCTGGAGATCCTGCGCGAAACCGAGGACGGGTTCCGCATTTCAGAGGAAGATCTGGCGATGCGCGGCGCCGGCGATCTGATCGGCACGGCGCAATCGGGCCTGCCCCGCTTCCGCATCGCGGATCTGGAGCGGCAGGCGGCGCTGATGGCGGTGGCGCAAAGCGACGCGCGCAAGCTGCTGGCCGACGACCCGGCGCTGGAGACACCGCGCGGACAGGCCGCGCGGGTGCTGCTGTGGCTGATGGAACAGGATAAGGCGATCCGTTTGATTTCAGTTGGTTAACGGGTTTGTTCCTGAACGTTCGCAAATGTTCTTAAAAAGTTCTTTACTTTGAGTGGAGAATTTGAGAACAAAGAAGCAACAGAAAAATCCAAGCAGGGAACGCCCGCCATGCTGAGTGAACTGAAAGCCGTTTTGACCCGCTCGTCCGACACGCTTGTGCAGGATGCCGCCGGCGCCGCCGCCCTTGTGGTGATGTTGATTGTCAGCCTGCATTTGCCGGGCCTTGTCTGACCCCTTTACTGCCTGCGGTCTGTTCCGGGCCGCGCATCCCTGTCCCCAACACCGGATGCGCCGCTTCTGACACTGCCTGTCCCAGAAAGCGGAGCGTGCCTCTTGCTCTGCCAACCGCCCGGATACACAGATACGCCACTTGCCGCCGCCTTCGTCCCCGAAGCGCGGCGGCTTTTTTTGGTGGATGCTCAGGCGCAGGCGGTCCTGGCGGCCGCGTCGAACGCCTCGAGCGTGGCGTCGAGCGCCAGCAGGATCGACGCGTGGCGGTTCTTGTACTCTGTCGCGGGCAGCAGAACCTCGAGACCGTCGAAGGGCGCATCCGGCACGGGGCCGTTGCCCTTGAGCATCGCGTTGAGCTGATCGCGGGCGGTTTCGACCTCGGCGCGTGTGCGTCCGATGATATGGGCGCCGACCACGGAGGCGGAGGCCTGACCAAGCGCGCAGGCCTTCACATCCTGGGCGAAACCGGTGATCCGGCCATCCTCGACCATCAGATCGACGGCGACAGTGGACCCGCAGAGCGGCGCGCGCCGCTTGGCGGAGCCTGTGGGCGCATCAAGCCGGCCGAGATGGGGGATGTCGGCGGCAAGCTCCAGAATCCTCTGGGAGTAGAGCTTGATCATGTCGGTCTCGGGGCTCATGGCTTTCCCTTTCGGCTGCTTTTCCATAGATAGCCCCATGACCGGCATTTGCAAAGGAGCGCGGTGATGTCCTTCGACCCAGAAACGCTGAACTATGATGCCAACGGTCTGATCCCGGCGATCGCGCAGGCCACGGACGGCACGGTTCTGATGATGGCCTGGATGAACGCGGCGGCGGTGGTCCGGACGCTGGAGAGTGGGCGTGTAACCTATTGGTCCCGCTCGCGTCAGGCGTTCTGGGTGAAGGGAGAGACCAGCGGGCATACGCAGCGGCTGATCGATTTCCGGGTGGATTGCGACCGGGATTGCCTGCTGCTTGTGGTGGAACAGGCCGGGCCGGCCTGCCATACCAATCGGCGCAGCTGCTTTTATACGGCGGTGCGCGACGGGGGCGAGGTGGAGCTTATGGCACCGGAGGCGTAGGAGATTTCTTGCCTCCGGCGGGGATATTTTCGGGAAAGATGAAGGGTCAGAGGCCGATCATGGCGCGGACGTCCTGCGGTGTGGCGCCCTGAGCCCGGTAATGGGCGATGGCGCGCGCGTCGTCGCGCTTTGCCAGCCTTTTGCCGGTTTCATCGCGAATAAGTGCGTGATGGTAATAGGTTGGCGTTGGAAGGTCGAGCAGTGCCTGAAGAAGGACCTGCGCGAAGGTTGTCTCGAACAGGTCGGCGCCGCGCACAACCTCGGTGATGGTCTGGATGGCATCGTCCCAGGTGGCGGCCAGGAGATAGGACACGGTTCCGATCTCCTTGCGGCCCAGTACCACGTCGCCGGTGCCGTTCAGCAGCGTGTCGGCATCCAGGCGATGGTGGCCCGGGGAGAGCGGGCCGTTTTCCTGAAATCCGAATTGTGATGTGTTTCCAATGCTTTCGATGGCGCGGCGCATGTCGAGGCGCAGGGCGTCGCCGGGTTGTCGCGTGTCCATGGCCCGGTGGCGGCAGGTGCCGGGATAGATCGGCCCGTCGGGGCCGGTCGGCGGGGCGCCTTCCTGCGGGGCCGAGAGGGCGGCGCGGATGTCGCCCCGGGTGCAGCTGCAGGGGTAGATCAGGCCGCGCTCTGCGAGATCGTTCAGCACGCTGTCATATTCGGCCAGGTGTTCGGATTGGCGGCGCGCGGGTTCTGGCCATGTCAGGCCGAGCCAGCGCAGATCGTCATGGATCTGCGCCTCCCATTCCGGGCGGCAGCGCTGGATGTCCGTGTCTTCGATGCGGAGCAGGAATTGCCCGCGCATCGCCTTTGCCCGGTCGTGCGCCAGGATTGCCGAATAGGCATGGCCCAGGTGCAGCGGCCCGGTTGGCGAGGGGGCGAAGCGGGTGCGGTAGGTCACGACAGTGCCATCCAGCCTTTCCATGCGTCCTTGGCGCGGTCGGTATAGGCCTTGTAGCGATCCTTGCGGCCGCGCCGCCCGGCCTTGAGCCCCTCGACCGGGGGGAAGAGGCCGAAATTGACATTCATCGGCTGAAACGTCTTTGCGTCGGCCCCGCCCGTGATGTGGGTGACCAGCGCGCCGGTGGCGGTTTCGGGCGGTGGCGGCGGCAGGGCGTTGCCCCGGATTTCGGCCACGGCCAGGCGCGCGGCCAGCAGGCCCATGGCGGCGCTTTCGACATAGCCTTCGACCCCGGTGATCTGGCCGGCGAAACGGATATGCGGCCGGGACTTGAGGCGCATCTGATCGTCGAGAAGCGTGGGGGAATTCAGGAACGTGTTGCGGTGGATGCCGCCCAGGCGGGCGAATCTTGCCTCCTCAAGGCCGGGAATCATCCTGAAAACATCGGCTTGCGCGCCGTACTTCATCTTGGTCTGGAAGCCGACGATGTTGAACAGCGTGCCGAGCGCGTTGTCGCGGCGCAGCTGGACCACGGCATGGGCCTTGATCTCGGGCTGGTGCGGGTTGGTCAGGCCCACCGGTTTCATCGGACCATGGCGCAGGGTTTCGCGACCGCGTTCGGCCATCACCTCGATCGGCAGGCAGCCGTCGAAATAGCCGGCGGTTTCGCCCTCGCGGAACTCTGTCTTGTCGGCGGCGAGCAGGGCGTCGATGAATGCCTCATACGTGTCGCGATCCATCGGGCAGTTGAGATAGGCGGTGCGGTCTTCCTCCGTCTCGCCCTTGTCGTAGCGGGACTGGAACCAGGCCTTCGACATGTCGACGCTGTCGGCATAGACGATGGGTGCGATCGCGTCGAAAAACGCCAGTGCCTCGGCGCCGGTTTCGGCCCGGATCGCCTCTGCCAGGGCGCCGGAGGTCAGCGGGCCGGTGGCGATAATCCAGTGGCCATCCTCGGGCAGGGCGGTGATTTCACCGGGCGCGACCGTGATCAGGGGATGCGCCTGCAGCCGGGCGGTGACGCCTGCCGCGAATTGCTCGCGGTCCACCGCCAGCGCGCCGCCCGCGGGCAGGGCATGCGCATCGGCCATTTCCATGATCAGCCCGCCCGCCGCGCGCATTTCCCAATGCAGCAGGCCCACCGCATTCTGTTCGTCATCGTCGGAGCGGAAGGAGTTCGAGCAGACCATTTCAGCCAGATTGCCGGTCTGATGGGCGAATGTGCCGGTCTCGGGGCGCATTTCGTGGAGGATGACCGGGATGCCCGCGTTCGCGGCCTGCCAGGCGGCTTCGGAGCCGGCCATGCCGCCGCCGATGATATGGAGTTTATCTGTCATGCGCCGCGATGTAGGCGAGTTCCCGGCAAAGGGAAAGGGGCAGCGCGCCGGCGGCCCCTTTCCCGTGTTTCGGTGCGATCAGGCGATGGCCGATTTCGCCGCGAGATAGGCATCGGCCGAGAAACGCCCGGCGCCGTGGATCACCAGCAGGATAAAGCCGCCGGCAAGCCCGAGGTTCTTGTAAAAGCTGATCATCTGCATCTGGTCGGCCGGGACCAGATGAAACAGAACCGCCGAAAGAAGGCTGAACCCGGCCAGCGCGAAGGCCACGATACGGGTCTGAAAGCCGACGAGGATGGCGATGCCGCCAAGAAATTCGAGCAGGATCGTCGGCCAGGCCAGAAAGGCCGGCACGCCGCCCGAGGTCATGTAGCCGGTGAAGCCCGGGACATCGCCCAGTTTGCCAAAGCCTGCGATAATGAAAAGCACGGCCAGAAGGGCGCGTGCCAGAAGGTCTGCGTAAGGTTTGAGTTCGGTCATGTTCCAGTTCCCTATGTTTGCCCTCTCGGGTCACGGGGAGCTTGTGGCATGTGCGGATTTGTGGAGATACGCCTAGAAAGGCACAGAATATGCGCAAAAATGTATGATCAGCCTGAGCGACTGCTGTGATCCCCCGCAGCCGGTATCCGGCGCGGGGGATCGTGGGCCCTGATGGGCTATTCTTCGCCGCTCTCGAGCGCGTCTTCGCCCTGGTCGGCGATCCAGGCGACAGAGACGACCTCTTCGCCCTTGCTGGTGTTGAACACCTTTACCCCGCCGGCGCTGCGCGACCGGAACGAGATGCCGTCGACAGGGCAGCGGATCGACTGGCCGGTCGAGGTGGCCAGCATGATCTGGTCGTCCATTTCCACCGGGAAGGCCGCCACGAGCCGCCCGCCGCGCATGGCCTTGTCCATCGCCTGCACACCCTGACCGCCGCGCCCGCGCACGGGATAATCGTGGCTGGACGAAAGCTTGCCGGCACCGCCGGAGGTGATCGTCAGGATCAGATCCTCGGCCGCCGACATCTGGGCGTAACGCTCTTGGCTGAAATCGGTGGCGGCGGCGCCCTCATCCTCTTCCACCTCGGCGTCATCGGCCAGGCCCGCGACCGCGCGGCGCATTTTCAGATAGGCGGCGCGCTCTTCCGACGTGGCCTCGAAATGCCGGATGACGGCCATCGACACCACCTTGTCGCCAGCCGCCAGACGGATGCCGCGCACCCCCGTCGAATCGCGGCCCTTGAAGATACGCAGATCGGTGGTGGGAAAGCGGATGGCGCGCCCGCCGGAGGTGACAAGCATCACGTCGTCATCCTCGGTGCAGATGCGCGCGTTCACCAGGCTGACGCCGTCGGGCAGTTTCATCGCGATCTTGCCGTTCGATTTCACGTTGGTGAAATCGGAAAGCTGGTTGCGCCGCACGTCGCCCGCTGTGGTGGCGAAGACGATCTGCAGATCGGACCATTCCTCTTCGGGGCGGTCGACCGGCATGATGGCGGCGACGGAAACCCCCTTGGGAATCGGCAGGATGTTGATGATCGCCTTGCCCTTGGCGGTGCGCCCCCCCTGCGGCAGGCGCCAGGTCTTCAGCTTGTAGACCATGCCTTCGGTGGTGAAGAACAGAAGCTGGGTGTGGGTGTTGGCCACGAACAGGGTGGTGACCACATCCTCTTCCTTGGTC
Source organism: Actibacterium naphthalenivorans (assembly GCF_014196965.1). Lineage (GTDB taxonomy): Bacteria > Pseudomonadota > Alphaproteobacteria > Rhodobacterales > Rhodobacteraceae > Actibacterium_A > Actibacterium_A naphthalenivorans. Next base: position 277,066 of record NZ_JACIEQ010000002.1, read on the forward strand.
GACATGCCCGACAGGCCCTTGCCGCCGCGGCGCTGCGCGCGGAATTCATGCAAGGGCGTGCGCTTGATATAGCCAGACTGGGTGACGGTCACGACCATGTCTTCGCGCTCGATCAGGTCTTCGTCGTCCATGTCGCCGGACCAGTCGACAATCTCGGTGCGGCGGGGAACGGCGAATTGTTCGCGCACCTCGCGCAGTTCGTCGGAGATGATTCCCATGATCCGCTCGCGCGAGCGCAGGATGTCCAGATACTCGCGGATCTTGCCGGCCAGCTCCTGCAGCTCGTCGGTCACCTCTTTCACGCCCATCGCTGTCAGGCGCTGCAGGCGCAGCTCAAGGATCGCGCGGGCCTGGGTTTCGGACAGGTTGTAGGTGCCATCCTCGTTCATCTTGTGCGACGGGTCGTCGATCAGCTGGATGTATTCGGCGATGTCATGGGCGGGCCAGCGGCGCGTCATCAGCTTTTCGCGCGCCTCGGCCGGGTCGGCGGAGGCGCGGATCGTCGCCACGACCTCGTCCACATTGGAAACCGCCACGGCCAGACCGCACAGGATATGGCTGCGCTCGCGCGCCTTGCGCAGCTCGAATGCAGTGCGCCGGGCAACGACTTCCTCGCGGAAGCTTACGAAGGCGGACAGGAATTTGCGCAGGGTCAACTGCTCGGGGCGGCCGCCGTTCAGCGCCAGCATGTTGGCGGCGAAGGAGGTTTGCATCGGCGTGAATCGGAACAGCTGATTGAGCACGACCTCGGCGGTGGCATCACGCTTGAGCTCGATCACCACACGCACGCCGACACGGTCGGATTCGTCCTGAACGTGGGAAATGCCTTCCAGCTTTTTCTCGCGCACCAGTTCGGCGATCTTCTCGATCATCGCCGCCTTGTTCACCTGATAGGGAATCTCATCCAGAACAATGGCATAGCGGTCTTTCCTGATCTCTTCGACGCGGGTCTTGGCGCGGATGATGATCGAGCCGCGCCCTTCGAGATAGGCCTTGCGGGCGCCGGAGCGGCCCAGAATGATGCCGCCGGTCGGGAAATCGGGGGCCGGGATGAATTCCGTCAACTGCTCTGACGACAGATCGGGATTGTCGATCAACGCCAGCGTGGCGTCGATCACCTCGCCCAGGTTATGCGGCGGGATGCGTGTGGCCATGCCCACGGCGATGCCTTCGGAGCCGTTGACCAGAAGGTTGGGGAACCGGGCCGGAAGCACCACCGGCTCGCGGTCCTTGCCATCGTAGTTGTCCTGGAAATCGACGGTTTCCTTGTCGATATCGGTCAGCAGGGCGTTCGCCGATTTCGCCAGCCGCACTTCGGTGTAGCGAAAGGCCGCGGCCTTGTCGCCATCCATCGAGCCGAAGTTGCCCTGGCCATCCAGCAGTGGCAGCGACATCGAAAAATCCTGCGCCATCCGCACAAGCGCGTCGTAAATCGCCGAATCGCCATGCGGGTGGTACTTGCCCATCGCATCGGCCACCGGGCGCGAGGATTTGCGGTAGGGTTTGTCGAATGTATTTCCGACCTCATTCATGGCATAAAGAATGCGCCGGTGCACAGGTTTTAGGCCATCGCGCAGATCCGGGATCGCGCGGGAGACGATCACGCTCATCGCGTAATCCATGAAAGACGTCTTCATCTCCTCTTCGATGGAGATGCGCGGGCCGTCGTACCGGGGCGGCTCTGGCGTGTTTTCGTCTTCGTTTTCAGGGGTTTCCGGCGTGTCGTTCACGTTTATTTCCGCCCGTTCTTGCGCGCTCTATATATTGTTACCCGAACTATATCTTAACCTGTATATGGGGTGCAATGGGCGCGGCGGGGGAATGCAAGCAGCCGCCGGGATGGAGTGATAACATACTGTTTTAATTGAAAACTAAATCAGTTCGGGCATGCTTTATTTCACAAATGTGACAAAGGAGAAATGCATTGAGCAGAAATGAGACCGAGTTGCTTTTGAAAGGCTACGGGCTGACCACGGCGGAATTCTTCTACCGGATGCCCGACTATCAAAACGTCCTGAACACATTCGTCTGGCAGGATTACGATCTGGCGCCCGATCATCCCCGGCTGTTCAAGTTCATCGAGTTCTGGCACGACGAAATAGAAGGGCCGCTGCATTCGGTGCGCTTTACCCATCGCAAACTGCTGGCGACGGGCGAATGGCGCAATGTGGTGGGGGAATTCACCCTGCACTGAGCAGCGTCAGTGGCGCAGGCTGGCCCGTGCCGCCAGCACCCACAGGAGCGCGAAGGCGAAGGCGGCCAGCGCGTTCCAGCTTGCCATCGACAGGCCCAGCATCTGCCATGCCACCTGATCGCACATGACCACCTTGGGGGCGGCGTCGAAATTCAGCAGATCGCTGCCCGACAGGCCAGACAGCCCGTCGCCGCTGCCGGTGCAGGAGGTGGGGCCAGGCCACCATTTGCGCTCGACCCCGGTGTGATAGACGCCGAGCGCCCCGGTCGTCAGCGCGGCCGCCGCGCCCAGAAGCGGCAGAACCACGCCGCGCACCATCAGGGCCAGCGCGCCGATCACGATGGCGGCGGCATGGGGCCAGCGCTGCCACAGGCACAGCTCGCAGGGCGGCAGCCCGCCGATGTACTGAAATCCGAACGCCCCCGCGAGCATTGCGGCCGATCCGCCGGCGGCCAGCAATATCAGCGTCGTGCGGCTCACAGGTATTTCACCATCGCGAAGCCGCCGAAGAACAGCAGCATGAGCACGGTGAACACCGCCCCCAGCCGCTTTTCGATGAAATCACGCACCGGCGGGCCGAATTTCCACAGCAGCGCCGCCACGATGAAAAACCGAAAGCCGCGCGCCACGATGCTTGCCACGACGAATATCCCGAAGTTGAGCCCGGTCGAGCCCGACAGGATGGTGATGACCTTGAACGGGAAGGGCGTGACGCCGGCGATCAGCACCGCCCAGGCGCCCCATTCGTTGTAGCGCGCGCGGAATTCCTCGAAATAGGCATCCTTGCCGTAGAACTCCAGCACCGGCCGGCCGACGCTCTCGAACAGTCCGAAGCCGATATAATAGCCCAGCAACCCGCCCAGAACCGACGCCACAAGCGCGACGCTCGCGATCAGCCAGGCGCGTGACGGGCGGGCGATGATCATCGGAATCATCAGCACGTCTGGCGGGATCGGGAACACCGAGCTTTCGATGAAAGCCACGAAGGCAAGCGCCCAGAGCGCATGGCGATGCTCGGCGAGTGAAATCGTCCAGTCATACAATCTGCGGATCATCCGAGCATTCCCTGCGGTCCCGTTCTCGCCTATGCAGCATGGTGGCTACGTCGGGTCAAGCCGTCGCGGCGCTTCCCAGCCCGGGAAACCGGCGGTAATCTCGGAATTGTCAGATCTGTGGGGTGTGTGATGAAATGGCGGGGGCGGCGCGGTAGCCGGAACATCGAAGACAGGCGCGGCCGGGGCGGCGGCGCGGGCGCGATCGGCGGTGTCGGGCTGCTCGCGGTGCTGGCGATCGGCTATTTCCTCGGGATCGACGTAACGCCGCTGTTGCAGGAGGGCGGCCTTGGCCAGACCGGCGAGGTGGAACTGACCGAGGCGGATATGCGGGCGGGCGAGTTTGTGTCGGTCACGCTGGCCGATACCGAAGAGGTCTGGGCGGATATCTTCCGCCGCCAGGTCGGGCGCGCGTATGATCCGGCGGTGCTGGTGCTGTTCAAGGGCACCACAAGCTCGCCCTGCGGCGGGGCCAGCGGCGCGACGGGGCCGTTCTATTGCCCCGGCGACAACAAGGTCTACCTCGACACCGGCTTTTTCACCACGCTGGAGCGGCGCATGGGCGCGGGCGGGGATTTCGCCGCGGCCTATGTGGTGGCGCATGAGATCGCCCATCATGTTCAGAACGAGCTTGGCATTCTGGGCCAGGCCAATGCCGTAAGGCAACGGGCAAGCACGGCGCAATCCAACGCGATCTCGGTTCGGATCGAGCTTCAGGCCGATTGCTTCTCCGGCATCTGGGCGGCCCATGCCCAGGAGCGTTTCGGCAGTCTGGAGCGTGGCGATGTGGCCGAGGCGATGAATGCGGCCAAGCAGATCGGCGACGATACGTTGCAACGCAACGCCGGCCGGGTGCCGATGCCCCATACCTTTACCCATGGCACGTCGGAGCAGCGCCAGCGCTGGTTCGCCGCCGGGTTCGAAAGCGGGGATCTGAACGCCTGCGATACGTTCGCGGCCGATACGCTTTGACGTTTTCGCTTGGCGCGGCGGCGGCGGCGTATTAAAGACCGTCTCCGCTGGCCCGAGTGGCGGAATGGTAGACGCAGGGGATTCAAAATCCCCCGCTGGAAACAGTGTGTGGGTTCGAGTCCCACCTCGGGCACCAGCTTTTCGAAATCCTGATTCTGCAAATATTTTCCGATCCGGCACGATTCGGCGGGTTTCCGCACGGCAGTTTTCTGCCCACGTTTCCAATCATTTTAGAACGTCCCGATTGCATCGCCTTTCGAAACAAAGGCGGGTTCACATTTTCGCCTTGATCTTGTTCGAAATGTGGCGCGCAGGCCGTGGTTAAGCGCGCGCCTTCTGGAAACAATAACGGGCCGGGGCACCGCGCGGATTGCCGGAATCCCCCGGAAACGCGCATTCCCACCCGCAGTTTCGATGCAAAACCGGAAACAATCACCCGCAGAGCGCGGGCCGCACGTCGCGCGGAGAGGGTTGAAACACGCGCGCCCTGACCCCGATTTTGCCATGCGAGCGCCACTTTTGGCTTGGCCGAGAGGGGTCTGGATGGGTAAACCGAGGACACCCTGCTGGGGGGTGAAGACATAAGGCCACGGGGGCGGCCGCACATGAGAACGCGTCTTGCTGGATGCGGGAGAACATGTGTGCCGACCTACGCGCTTTGCGGCGGTCGCGCATTTGCGGGCGGGGTTGCCGGGGCGTGTTGTATTGCCGGCGGCCGGTGTTTGGGTCTGACGATCCGCCCGTTCTCCCTCACCAGGACAGACATTCATGTGCGCCGCCACGGGCATTCGATCTTTGCCGCCTGCGGGTGCATCGCGCGTATCGATGCGTAGCAAGTGATGTGGTTGAGCCAAGTGTGTGCGTAACGAGTGACATGAGGAAAAGCGGGCCGCCGTGCCGCGTTGCCTGTCGTGCGGAAAAGTGAAGAGTGAGTGATGTCTGAGTATCCGTATGACAAGAAGACCAGGGGCAATAGCGGAACGGCGGTCTTTTTCTCCGCCGCCGGATCCGGTGCCATCGCGGCATCCGAAAGCGCCCGGAAGGACCAGGCGCCGGATGCGCGGGCCGATGGCGCATCGACGCCGGAAGGCGAGGGGCGCAGGGACGGGGCCTCGGGCTGTCCCTGTTTCACACCGGGCGCCGGAATCGCGACGCCCCGGGGCGTAAAGCCCGCCGAAACGCTGCGCGCGGGGGACAAGGTGATCACCCGAGACAACGGCATTCAGGAAATCCGCTGGGTTGGAAGCAAAACGCTGACAGGCCGCGATCTGACCGCGGCGCAGTATCTGAAACCGGTCCTGATCAGGAAGGGCGCGCTTGGCGGCGGGCTGCCCGAGCGTGACATGATGGTCAGTCCGAACCACCGGGTGCTGTGTGCCAGCGACCGTGCGCTGGTGAATTTCCGCGAGCGCGAGGTGCTGGCGGCGGCCAAGCATCTGGTGAACCACCGTGGCATTCAGGTGGTCGATACCCTGAGCACGACCTACATCCATTTCCTGTTCGACCGGCACGAGGTGATCCTGTCGAACGGCATCTGGACCGAGAGCTTTCAGCCCGAAGAGGCGGTGCTCGACGGGATGGGCAACGCCCAGAGAACCGAGATTTACGACCTGTTTCCCAGGCTGCGGACGGCACCTGGGGAAACGGTTTTCCCGCCGGCGCGGCGGGTATTGAGCGAGGGTGAAAGCCAGCGCCTGACGGATTGATGCGGCATATGCAGCACGGAGCCGGGCGCCTTTTGCCCGTTCCGGTCCTGCCGGGGCCGCGTCTTTTCGCGCGGCCCCGGCGTCAGGGCGGTTGGTGCCGGCAAAGGGGGGCGGGGCTGGTTGTTGAAGAATGTGAAACAAATGGCGGAAAAAACGTCATTTGTTCGGGAATGGCCGGAAAGCTCGCCTCGTCGGAATTTCGACATGCGGGTTTCTGGCAATAAAACGGGGCGAAAGATGCTGCGACTGCAAAAAGACGCTTTCAAATGTGGCGAAACTTGGGCAAATTCAGGACGACATGCAGGCAGCATCCGTCGTTCAGTAAAAAAATAATGCGAAACGGTGTGATCCATTTGGATCTGGTGAGTGTGATTTGAACGAGGGCCGCTGCCATGGCGAACATCATTGGTGATAATAACGACAACGTTCTGAACGGAACGAATGCCTCCGATTGCATCGACGGCAAGGGCGGTGACGACACGATCAACGGGCTGGCCGGCAATGACACGCTGCTCGGCGGTACGGGCGATGACACCATCCTGGGCGGTGCCGGAAATGATTGTATCGACGGCGGCGATGATGACGATCACCTGTTCGGCGAAGACGGCAATGATTTCATTTCGGGCGGCTGCGGCGATGACGCCGTTTCCGGTGGCGCCGGGGCTGACTACATGTCCGGCGGTTCGGGGGATGATATCTTTTTCGACATCACCGCGGGCGACCATGTCGATGGTGGCAGCGGCTGTGACACGCTGGATCTGAGCGGCACGGGCGCGTTCTGCGTTATCTATACGTCCAAGGATCATGAAAACGGTATCGTGAAATTCATCGACGATGCCGGCAACTTCACCGGCACGATGACCTTTTGCGACATCGAAGACATCATCGTCTGCTTTACGCCGGGCACCACGGTTGCCACGCTGAAGGGCGCGCGCCCGGTCGAGGAACTGCAGCCGGGCGACAGGGTGATCACCCGCGACAATGGCGTGCAGGAAATCCGCTGGTCCGGGCGTCGGGATCTGACCGCCGATAAGCTGCGCGACAACCTCGACCTGCGCCCGATCCTGATCCGCGCCGGGGCCTTCGGCGACGGCGCGCCGCTGCATGACATGATGGTCAGCCCGAGCCACCGGATGCTGCTCGCCTCGAAACACGCGCAGCTATATTTCGACGAGCATGAGGTGCTGGTGGCCGCCAAGCATCTGCTGCACATGCCGGGGGTCGAACGTGTCGGGCCGCAGCCGACAAGCTATATCCATTTCCTGTTCGACCGGCACGAGGTGGTGCTGGCCAATGGCGCCTGGACCGAAAGCTTTCAGCCCGGCGATTACTCGATGCAGGGGCTGGGCGAAGATCAGCGCAGCGAGATTTTCCAGCTCTTTCCCGAGCTGGAAACCCGCGCCGGGCTGCAGGATTATTCGGCCGCGCGCAAGACGCTGAAAAAGCACGAGGCGCGGCTGCTGGCGGGCTGAGCCGGGCTCAGCCCCGCATGCGGGTGTCGCCCGCGTCGAACAGTTGTTCGGTGATCAGCCGGGCAGGGCGGCGCTGGCCCAGAATCTCGATCTCCACCGATAGCCCGTCCTGCGCCAGATCGGCGGGGATCAGCCCTTGCGCGATGGATTTTTGCGCCCAGTGCGAATAGCCGCCCGAGGTGCAGAAGCCGCGCACCGCGCCATCGATCCAGATCGGTTCATGGGCGATGACATCGGCATCCTCGGCGTCCACCTCGAAGGCGCAAAGCCGGCGGGCCGGGCCCTTCTGCCGCTCGGCCTCGGCGGCGGCGCGGCCGATGAAATCGTCGGGCTTGCCGAAGGCGATGAACCGGTCCAGCCCGGTTTCGGCGGCGGTGTAGTCGGGCGAGAACTCGCGCAGCCATGCGCCGAAGAACTTGTCGAGCCGCAGGCTCATCATCGCCCGCATCCCGAAGGGGCGCAGGCCCAGATCCTGCCCGGCGGCCCAGAGCACGGCCCAAAGCGCGCGCTGGCTGATCGGGTCGCAGTAGATCTCATAGCCCAGATCGCCGGTATAGCTCAGCCGCTGGACCACGCAATCGGCCATGCCCACGACCATCGGCTGCACATCCATGAACCGCATCGCCGCCACATCGGCGCGGGTGCAGCGCGCCAGAAGCTCGGCCGCCTTCGGCCCGGCGATCTGAAACCCGGTGCGCGTGTCAGAGACGTTTTCAACCTGCACATCGCCCTGTAGGTTCTGCAAGAACCAGCGCAGATGATAGGCTTGCGACCCGTAAGAGGCGGTCAGGTTGAACGCGCCCTCGCGCAGGCAGGACACGGTGAAATCGCCGATCAGCTTGCCCTTGGGCGACAGCATCGGCGTCAGCGCCACGCGGCCCGGCGCGGGGATGCGGCCGGCCATGATCCGGTTCAGCCAGGCGCGGGCGTCCGTGCCCGTGACCTTGAACTTGCCGAAGTTCTGCAGCTCGTTGATGCCCACGCCATTGCGCACGGCCATCACCTCGCGCGCGGTGGCGGCGAAGGCGTTGGAGCGGCGGAAACTCGGGGTTTCATAACGCGGTTCATCGCCCTCGGCGAAATAGTTCACCACCTCCAGCCCGAATTGCTGGCCCCAGACCGCGCCCATGCCATCGAAAATGTCATACATCGGCGTGGTCTTGAACGGGCGCGCGGCGGGCAGTTCCTGATTGGGATAGGTCACGGAAAACCGGTTCTGGTAATTCTCGATCACCTTGGGGCGGGTATAGCCCGGCGTGATCCAGTTTCCGAACCGCGCACAATCGAGCGCGAAGCTGTTCTGCGCCGGTTCGCCCTCGATCATCCATTGCGCCAGCGTCAGGCCGACGCCGCCGCCCTGGCTGAACCCCGCCATCACCGCGCAGGCCGACCAATAGTTGCGCACCCCCGGCACCGGCCCGACCAACGGGTTGCCATCGGGGGCAAAGGTGAAGGGGCCGTTGATCACGGTTTTCACGCCCGCGCGTTCCAGCACCGGAAAACGGCGATAGGCGAATTCGATGCTTGCCTCGACCTTGTCGAGCTTGTCTGGCAACAGCTCATGCCCGAACTCCCAGGGGGTGCCGTCCACTGCCCATGGCTCGCAGGGTTTTTCGTAAAAGCCGATGCACAGGCCACGGCCTTCCTGGCGCAGATAGCTTTCGCCGCCCGGGTCGATCACATGCGGAAACTCGGTGCCGCGCTCATAGATCTCGGGGATCTCGTCTGTCACCAGATACTGATGCTCCATCGGGTGCAGCGGGAAATAGATGCCCGCCATCGCGCCAACCTCGCGCGCCCACAGGCCGGCGGCGTTGACCAGATGCTCGGCGATCACGGTGCCCTTTTCGGTGACGACTTCCCAGGTGCCATCGGTCCGTTGGTTGGTTTCGAGCACCCGGTTGTGCAGCACGATCTCGGCCCCGCCCATTCTTGCGGCGCGGGCATAGGCGTGGGTGGTGCCGGACGGGTCCAGATGCCCGTCGAGCGGGTCGTAAAGCCCGCCCAGAATACCGTCGATATTGACCAGCTCGGCCCTTTCCTTGATCTCGTCGGGGCCAAGGATTTCGGTGTCCAGCCCCATGTAGCGATGCTTGGCGCGCTCGGCCTTGAGCATGTCGAACCGTTCGGGCGTGTCGGCCAGGGTGATGCCGCCCACATGATGCAGGCCGCAATTCATGCCGGTGATCTGCTCCAGCTCCTTGTAGAGCCCGATCGTATAGCCCTGCAGCGCGGCCATGTTGGTATCGCCGTTCAGCGTGTGAAACCCGCCCGCCGCGTGCCAGGTGGAACCGCTCGTCAGTTCCGACCGCTCGATCAGCATGACGTCGGACCAGCCGAGCTTGGTCAGATGGTAAAGCACCGAACAGCCGACAACGCCGCCGCCGATGACGCAGACCTGGGTATGGGTTTTCATGGGGCCCTCATGGCTTGCAACATGGGGCCAGCGTGGCGGCGAGGGGCCGGGGCGGCAAGGCCAAAGGCGACATGATATGTCGCATCCGGGCAGGGGGGAGTTTTCTCGGTCTCTATCGCGGATTGGACGATATTCTGTTAATCTTAGTTAATGAAATATTAACGGCGCAATCTCAGGCGCTCATTGTGCATTGATGAGGACTAGGTGAAAATACATATTCTGGCGATTGTCATCGCCTTGGCTTCGGGACTGTCGATATCGGCAGGAGGCATGCAAACCACGCCGGTTTCATCCGCCCCATCCCTTCTGGACAGAATACAGGATTTGCGGCCCGATACGCTTTTCAACGCCGCATGCTGCAAGGTCTGCAGCAAGGGCAAGGCCTGTGGTAACAGCTGCATCAGCCGCGACAAGGCCTGTCGTGTCGGGCCGGGCTGCGCCTGTAACGGTTAGCGTTCAGGGATCAGCCCGCGCGGGCTGAACCGCAGCACCACAAGCAGCACCACCCCCATGGTCAGCAGCCGCATATGCGCCACGCTGTCCATCAGATGCGCCTTCAGCGCCGAACCGTCGGCCATGGGAGAGGTGATCAGCGCCATCAGCCACTGGCCCAGCGGTTCCACCTGCACCCACAGGAACCAGATCAGGAACCCGCCCAGCACCGCGCCCCAGTTGTTGCCCGATCCGCCGACGATCACCATCACCCAGATCAGGAAGGTAAAGCGCAGCGGCTGATAGGTGCCGGGTGTCAGCTGCCCGTCGAGCGTGGTCATCATCGCCCCGGCAATCCCGCAGATGGCCGAGCCCAGGATGAAGATCTGCAGATGCCGCGCCTTGACGTCCTTGCCCATCGCCTCGGCGGCGACCTCATTGTCGCGGATGGCGCGCATCATCCGGCCCCATGGCGAATTCAGCGCCTTCTCGCTCAGCCAGATCAGCGCCAGCAGAACGGCGGTGAACAGCAGCGCATAGCACAGCTTGACCACCACCGACGACGCGGTAACCGGATCGGCGCCGAACCGCGCCGCGGTCTGCAGAAACGCGGCGCTGCCTTGCAGGTCGATCTCATAGGGCACGGGGCGGGGCAGGCCGATCACGTTCTTCACCCCGCGCGCCAGCCAATCCTCGTTCTTCAGCACGGCGATCACGATCTCGGATATCCCCAGCGTGGCGATGGCCAGATAATCCGACCGCAGGCCAAGCGCCGTCTTGCCGATGATCCACGCCGCGCCGGCGGCCAGCAGCCCGCCCACCGGCCAGCTCAGCAACACCGGCAGGCCCAGCCCGCCAAGATAGCCGGTGCTGGCAGGGTTCACCGCCTCGATCGCGGCAACGCCGGGATCCAGCAGCCAGCGGTAGACGAAGAAGCCGGCGACCAGCCAGCACACCAGCGCCAGGCTGCGCACCCGGCCTTTCGCCAGCCGCTTCCAGATCGCCACCGCGCCGATGATCACCGCCGCACCCACCGCCAGCGCCAGCACCACCCGCGCGCCGCCGGCGGCCCATGCGGCCCCCACCGGCGCGGCCGACGTCAGCACGACCCCGAGCCCGCCCAGCGCGACAAAGCCCATGATGCCCACGTTGAACAGGCCCGCATAGCCCCATTGCATGTTCACGCCCAGGGCCATCACGGCTGAAATCAGGCCCATGTTCAGAATGGTCAGCGCCGCGTTCCAGCTTTGCACGAAGCCGGTGCCGATGATCAGCGCCGCCACGACGGCGAACAGAAATGCATCCCGTTTCGTCATACCGATTTCCCCCGGAAAAGCCCCGTCGGCCGGAACAGAAGCACGATGACCAGAATGGCAAAGGACACCGCGAATTTGTAATCGGTGGACAGAAGCTGCACCAACCCGTCGGGCGCCATGCTTTCAGGCAGCAGATAGGTCAGCACCTTCTTGAACGCATAGGTCACCGTCACCTCCGAATAGGCGATCACGAACCCGCCCGCGATGGCGCCGACCGGGCTGCCCAGCCCGCCGACGATGGCCGAGGCGAAAATCGGCAGCAGAAGCTGGAAATAGGTAAAGGGCTTGAAGCTCTTGTCCAGCCCGTACAGCACCCCGGCAATGGTCGCCAGCGCGGCGACGATGACCCAGGTGATGGTCACGACCCGCTCGGGGTTGATGCCCGACAACAGCGCCAGATCCTCATTGTCGGAAAACGCGCGCATCGATTTGCCGGTGCGCGTCCTGTTGAGAAACCAGAACAGCAGCGCCACCACGATCACCGCCGTGATCACCGTGATGCCCTGCGTGGTGCGGATGGCCAGCCCCTCTGCCAGCCCGGTCATCTGCTTGAAATCACGCGCGCTGATGATGAACCGCGCCCCGTCGGCAAAGCGCTGATCGTCCGGGCCGATGATGATCCGGGTCAGCCCGTTCATGATGAACATGATCCCGATCGACACGATCAGAAAGATCACCGGCGCCGCCTTCTGGCGCCGGTAGAAACGATAGATCATCCGGTCCGTCCCCAGCAGCAGCAGCGCGGTCACCGCGATCCCCGCCGGCAGCGCCAGAAGCGCGGTCGGCAGCGGCCCCAGCGACACACCCGCCCCCTGCAGCGCCCAGGTCACCAGAATGGTGACCATGGTGCCAAAGGCCATCGTGTCGCCATGGGCGAAATTGGAAAACCGCAGAACCGCATAGATCAGCGTAACCCCGAGCGCTCCTAGCGCCAGCTGCGCGCCATAGGCGGTGGCGGGGATCAGAACGAAATTGGCAAGCGCCACCAGGGCGTTGAGAAAATCCATCGCCTATCCTCCCAGAAACGTGCGCCGGACCTCGGGATCGGCCAGCAGCGCCTTTCCGGTATCCGTGAACGCATTCGCGCCCTGCACCAGAACATAGCCCCGGTCGGCGATCTCCAGCGCCTGCCGGGCGTTCTGTTCGACCATCAGGATGGAAATTCCGGTCCGGGCCACCTCGATGATCCGGTCGAACAGCTCATCCATCACGATGGGTGAAACCCCCGCGGTCGGCTCGTCCAGCATCAGCAGCCTGGGCCCGGTCATCAGCGCCCGGCCCACCGCCACCTGCTGGCGCTGCCCCCCCGACAGTTCGCCCGCCGGCTGCCGCCGCTTGTCACGCAGGATGGGAAACAGATCATAGACCTGCTCGATCGTCCCCGAAATATCATCGCGTCGCAGAAAGCCGCCCATCTCCAGATTCTCCTCGACCGTCATCGAGGTGAAGATGTTGTTGGTCTGCGGCACGAACCCCATCCCCTTGGCCACACGGGCCTGCGGCGACAGCGCGGTGATATCCTCGCCATCCAGCCGCACCGATCCGGTATGGATCGACAGCATCCCGAACACCGCCTTCATCGCGGTGGACTTGCCGGCGCCATTCGGCCCGACGATCACCGCGATCTGCCCCTTTTCCACCGAAAGGGTGCAGCCGTGCAGAATATCCGCGCCGCCATAGCCGCCGGTCATGTTCTCGCCAATCAGAAAGGGCTCAGCCATGGGCCCTCCGCGCAGCATTGCTCTTCATCTTTCCCCAAATATCCCCGCCGGAGGCATCCGGCCGCGCCATCCGGCACATCCGCCCGGTCATTGCGCCGCCGCTTTCATCTTGTTCTTCAGCCCGGTGCCCAGATAGGCCTCGATCACCGCCTCGTTCTGCATGATCTCCGTGGCCGAACCCTGTGCCAGAACCTTGCCCTCGGCCATCACGATCACCGGGTCGCAGAGCCGGGCGATGAAATCCATGTCATGCTCGATCAGGCAGAAGGTATAGCCGCGCTCCTTGTTCAGCCGCAGGATGGCATCGCCGATCGTGTTCAGAAGGGTGCGGTTCACGCCCGCGCCAACCTCATCCAGAAACACGACCCGCGCGTCCACCATCATCGTACGGCCCAGCTCCAGCAGCTTCTTCTGGCCGCCAGACAGGTTGCCCGCCTTTTCCTCGGCCAGATGGTCGATGGTCAGAAAGGCCAGCACCTCATCCGCCTTTTGCGCCAGCGCGCGCTCTTGCGCGGCCACCGCGCCGCGCCGGAACCAGGCGTTCCACAGGCCTTCGCCGGATTGGCCGCCGGGCACCATCATCAGGTTTTCGCGTACCGTCATCGATGAAAACTCGTGCGCGATCTGGAAGGTGCGCAGCAGCCCCTTGTGAAACAGCGCGTGCGGCGGCAGGCCGGTGATATCCTCGCCCGCCATCGTCACGCTGCCTGACGTTGGTGGAAGAACGCCGGCGATCACATTGAACAGGGTCGATTTTCCGGCACCGTTCGGGCCGATCAGCCCGGTGATCGAGCCTTCTTCGATCTCGATCGAAGCGCCGTCAACGGCGCGAAACCCGCCGAAGTGCTTGTGTATGTCCCGGGCGATGATCATCCCCAGCCCCCTCGGGCCTTTTGGCCCTTCTTGTTTATGGAAACAGCCCGGGGCCGGGCCCCAGGCTGTTTCGGGTTTCAGAATGCGCGCTTACCGGTAAGCCACGGTTTCGATCTTGCCGCCCTTGATTTCGATCTCTTTATAGCTGCCGGCGGATTCGCCGGGCCCGATCAGCTCGACGGCGGTGGCGCCCACATAGTCGATCTCGCCCCCCTCGGCGAGGATCTTCAGCGCCTTGGCCAGCTCGCCGGGATAGATCGGCTCGCCGGGGGCGTTGGCCACGTCGAACACCTTGCCCTTGTAATCGGCGGGCTCGGCCGATCCGGCCGCCTGCATCGCCAGCATGATCAGCGCGGCGGCGTCATAGCTTTCGCCGACATAGGGCGAGTTGCCGGTAAAGCCGGCGGCCTCGGCCATTTCCAGCATCATGCCGGCGCCTTCGCTGTCGGTGCCGGGCAGGGTGCCGAAGGACCCGTCGATCTCGTCGCCGAAGGTGGTTTCCAGGGCGGCGCCGATCATCCCGTCGGGCAGCACGAACGTCTCGAACGCACCGGTATCCAGCGCGGCGCGAATGATGCCCGGGCCGCCCTGATCGACGTAGCCGGCGACCACAAGCGCATCACCCCCGGCCGAGGCCAGCGCGCCCACTTCGGCAGAGTAATCGGCCTTGCCGTCTTCATGCGCGGTGCTCAGCGTGACGCTGCCGCCGGCCGCCTTGAACGCCGCCTCGAAACTGTCGGCCAGGCCCTTGCCATAGTCGTTGTTGGTATAGCTGAGCGCGACCGTGGTGATGCCGCGTTCGACCAGCACATCGGCCAGAACCTGGCCCTGGCGCGCGTCTGAGGGCGAGGTGCGGAAGAACAGGCCGTTGTCTTCGGCGGCGCTGAGCGCGGGCGAGGTTGCCGAGGGAGAGATCATCACGATGCCGTTGGGCACCGCCACATTGGCCAGCACCGCGCCGGTGACGCCGGAACAATCCGCGCCCATGATGCCCTTCACCCCGTCCGAGGTGATCAGCCGTTCGGCGCCTGCGGTCGCGGCGGCGGCGTCGACACAGGTGCTGTCGGCGCGCACCGGCGTTACCGTGGCCCCGCCCAGCAGCGCGCCGGAGTCAGACACTTCCTTCATCGCCAGCTCGGCGCTTGCCGCCATCAGCGGCGTCAGCGATTCGATGGGGCCGGTGAAGCCCAGAATGATCCCCAGCTTGACCTCGTTGGAATGGGATGCCGCCAGCGCGGCAGTCGCCGTGACCGCCGAAAGGGCCGTGCCCAAAAGCAGTTTCTTCATGTGTCTTCACTCCCGTATTGGAACCGTCTCCGGTGAAAAATCGTAAAGGGCGTATCTGAAAAAGAAAAGCGCGCCCATGCGGCAGGACGTCGGGGAAGGGCGGTATTTTCCACACAGCGGCCACGGGTGCCTAAATCGAGAGCCGCGTGGCCTGGCTGCCACGTTCGCGATAGGGGGTCGTGTTGTAATGGGCCCGGTAGCATTTGGAGAAATGCGAGGGCGAGGCGAAGCCGCAGGCCAGCGCCACGTTGATCACGCTCATATCCGTCTGCATCAGCAGGTTGCGCGCCTTTTGCAGCCGCAGTTCCATGTAATAGCGCTTGGGCGAGCGGTTGAGATAGCGGCGGAACAGCCGTTCGAGCTGCCGGGTGCTCAGGCCCACGTCATGGGCCAGGATCGCGGGCGAAATCGGCTCTTCGAGGTTCTGCTCCATGATCTGGATCACCTGGCTGAGCTTGGGATGGCGCACGCCGATGCGCGTCGGGATCGACAGGCGCTGGGTGTCCTGGTCGGTGCGGATCGACGAATAGATAAGCTGATCGGCCACCGCATTGGCCAGTTCCTC
The DNA here is from genome assembly GCF_014196965.1 of Actibacterium naphthalenivorans. Taxonomy (GTDB): domain Bacteria; phylum Pseudomonadota; class Alphaproteobacteria; order Rhodobacterales; family Rhodobacteraceae; genus Actibacterium_A; species Actibacterium_A naphthalenivorans. The sequence continues at coordinate 293,072 of NZ_JACIEQ010000002.1, forward strand.
GCCATGGTCATCGGCCACCATTTTCAGAACCAGGTCGATCGAAGAGGTGCCGCCGGCCGTCGACATCCGGTTGCCGTCGATCACGAAGACCGATTTGGTCAGGCTGACATCCTCGAACGCCTCGGTGAAACTGTCCTGATTCTCCCAATGGATCGTGGCGCGCTTTCCATCCAGCAGCCCCGCCTTCGCCATCGTGTAAGAGGCAGTGCACAGCCCGCCGATGGTCAGGCCCCGCCGGGCCTCGCGCCGCAGCCAGTTCAGCAGGCGCTTGGTGGTCGCCGCCTGCACGTCTGTGCCACCACAGAGCAGGATGACGTCCTCGCGGTTCAGCTCGTCCAGATCCATGTCGAGCTTGAAGGACGCGCCGTTGGAGCAGGTGGCGAAATCGCCGCCTTCGCCCGCCAGCACCCAGCGGTAAAGCTCTTTGCCCGACATGCGGTTGGCTATTCTCAGCGGTTCGATCGCGCAGGCGAAACTGAGCATGGTGAACTGGTCCAGCAGAACGAAAACAAAGGTGCGCGGGCGGGCGATTTCGCCTTCCACGTCAATCAGGAACTCCTCGCTCAACCGATCTGCCACCAGACACTCCCTGCGGTGCAACACACCAGCGAAAGCAGGTTTGGCCCCGGCAATCAAGCCATCGCGGGAAAAACCCGCCGATCGGCGGGTTTGGCCGCGCGGAATTTGCGGTGGCGCGCGCGGGCCCGAATGCCTATAAGAACGCGCGCGAAACCGCAGTTTTTGGAGCAATGACGATGACCAAGTGGCAAAAATCTGACTGGCGCAACAAGCCCCGGGTTCAGATGCCCGAGTATACGGACAAGGCAGCGCTGGAGGCCGTGGAGGCCCGGCTCGCCCAGTATCCGCCGCTGGTCTTTGCCGGCGAGGCCCGCAAGCTGAAGGAAAAGCTGGCCGCGGCGTCGAAGGGCGAGGCGTTTCTGCTGCAGGGCGGGGATTGCGCCGAAAGCTTTGCCGAGTTTTCGGCCGTGACCATCCGCGACACGTTCAAGGTGCTGCTGCAGATGGCCATCGTGCTGACCTATGGCGCCAAGGTGCCGGTGGTCAAGGTGGGCCGGATGGCCGGGCAGTTCGCCAAGCCGAGGTCGGCCCCGACCGAGATCGTGAACGGCGTCGAGCTGCCGTCCTACCGCGGCGACATCATCAACGGCTTCGAGTTCACCGAAGCCGCCCGCACGCCCGATCCCAACCGGATGCTGGAGGCCTATACCCAGGCGGCGGCGTCGCTGAACCTGCTGCGCGCGTTTTCCAAGGGTGGCTATGCCGATATCCATCGGGTGCACAGCTGGACTCTGGGCTTCACCGATCGTGAAGAAGCCGAGAAATACCGCGAAATGGCCAGCCGCATATCGGACACGCTGGATTTCATGTCTGCCGCCGGGATCAACTCCGAAACCGCGAGCACCATGGCGACGGTGGATTTCTTCACCTCGCACGAGGCGCTGCTGCTGGAATATGAAGAGGCGCTGGCCCGCGTGGACAGCACCACCGGCACCATGATCGCGGGCTCCGGCCACATGATTTGGATCGGCGACCGCACGCGCCAGCCCGACGGCGCGCATGTGGAGTTCGCCCGTGGTGTGCAGAACCCGATCGGCCTGAAATGCGGCCCGTCGATGACGGCCGATGACCTGAAGCTGCTGACCGACAAGCTGAACCCCGAGAACGAGCCGGGCCGTCTGACCCTGATCGCGCGGTTCGGCGCCGGCAAGGTGGGCGAGCATCTGCCGCGGCTGATCCGCGCGGTGCGCGAGACCGGCGCCAACGTGCTTTGGACCTGCGATCCGATGCATGGCAACACGATCAAGTCGGCGACCGGCTACAAGACCCGGCCGTTCGACAACGTGTTGCGCGAGGTGCAGGAGTTCTTCGCCGTGCACAAGGCCGAGGGCACCATCCCCGGTGGCGTGCATTTCGAGATGACGGGCAAGGACGTGACCGAATGCACCGGCGGCGTGCGCGCCGTGACCGAAGAGGACCTGTCGGATCGGTATCACACCGCCTGCGACCCGCGCCTCAATGCCACCCAGGCGCTGGAATTGGCGTTTCTGGTGGCCGAAGAGCTTGGCGACCGCCGCCAGGAGACGCGGCGCGCGGTGCTCTGACCGTCAGTCGCCGGATCTGACAAGCCGAAGGGCCGGGCGACTGTCGCGCGGCCCTTTGTCTTTGGTGGCGGGCGGTTGCGGCGCAAAGCTTGCGGGCCATTCGGAAAACCCCGTGGCGGGCGCGGGCGCGGGGGCGACGAAGCCGGGCAGGGGTGGCAACGGCTTCACGCGGGCCGCGTCGATGCGCAGCCGGCAGGGCGCGCGGCCGGCGCCGCCCTCCGTTACCAGACAGCCCAGCGCCCGGCCTATGGCGCCGGTTTCACTGCGCAGCGGCAACAGCAGCATGGTGCCGTAAAGCCCGTGCGCGCCTTCGCCCGACAGGGTCAGGCGCAGGGTCTGCGGCCCGTCGAACAGCCCCTGCACATGGGCGGCCAGCGCGGGCCGGGCCGCAGCGGTGAAAAGCGCCGAAAGCGGCATGCCGCTGACCTCCATCCCCATCAGGCCGGCCAGATGCGATCCGGCGACGCGGAACCGGACGATGCCCGGCGCCACCCGTTCCAGGATGAACACATGATCCAGCGCGCGTTCCAGGCCGCGCGGATCCACCTCGGCCCGGTCGGGCAGCACGCGCCCGGCACGCAGACCTTCCCAATAGGCCTCGACCTCATTGACAAGCGGAAAGCGCATGGTCCCCCGATACTCCGACAGGGCAATCACCTTTGCCCCTTTGCCAAACAGCCGTCTCACCGCGCACCTCTTGCCAGACATCCCGAATGCGGGCGCCGTTGTCGCTGCGTCGGCCGATGTGTTAACGCTAGGACGACACGGTTACCCAAGTCTTAACATGGCATGAAATGCCGGATACCGAGGGACAAAAGAAAACAGATGGTTAACTCTATGACCGGGTTCGCTGCGGCGACCGGGGGGCAGGGCCCGTATCGCTGGGCGTGGGAATTGCGCAGTGTCAACGCCAAGGGGCTGGACCTGCGGCTGCGGGTGCCCGACTGGATCGGCGGGCTGGAACAGGGCGCGCGCGCCGAACTGGCCCGGCGGATCAAGCGGGGCAACATCAGCCTGAACCTGCGCCTGACGCGCGAGGCGGGCGATATGCCTTTTCAGGTGGATTCCGACATGCTGCACGCCATGCTGGCGGCGCTGAAGCAGGTGGAACGGGCGGCGAAAGAGCAGAACCTGCCGCTGCGCCCGGCCTCGGTGGCCGAGGTGATGGGGATGCGCGGCGTGCTGCAGACCGGGCCCGCCGACGAAGATACCGGGCCGCTTCTGAAGGCGCTGCTGGGCGAGCTGCCGGCGCTGATCGAGGCTTTCGACGAGATGCGCGCGGGCGAGGGCGCGTCGCTGGCCGCGGTGCTGCATGATCAGCTTGGTGCCATCGAGGCGCTGATCGCCGACGCGATGCGCGAGGCGGATGCACGCCAGGGCCAGATGGCTGTTTCCCTGCGCAGCAACCTGGCGCGCGTGATGGATCACAGCGAGGGGGCCGACGAGGCCCGCGTGGCCCAGGAACTGGCGCTGATCGCGGTCAAGGCAGACATCCGCGAAGAGCTGGACCGGCTGGAAGCGCATGTGCTGGCGGCGCGCGATCTGTTGCGGGCCGAGGGGCCGATCGGCCGCAAGCTCGACTTCCTGATGCAGGAATTCAACCGCGAGGCCAACACCCTGTGTTCCAAGTCGCAGTCCACCGCGCTGACCCGGATCGGCCTTGACCTCAAGGCCACCATAGATCAGATGCGCGAGCAAGTTCAGAACGTGGAGTAGAACATGGCCGACCGGCGCGGGCTTCTAATCATCCTGTCCTCGCCCTCCGGCGCGGGCAAATCCACGCTGGCAAAGCGGCTGCGCGTCTGGGATCCGGCGATCCGCTTTTCGGTCTCGGCCACCACGCGGCCGCCCCGGCCGGGCGAGGTGGAGGGCAGGGATTATCATTTCATCAGCGAGCCCGAGTTCAAGCGCGCGGTGGCGGAGGGCGAGATGCTGGAACATGCCCATGTGTTCGGCAACTTCTACGGCTCGCCCCGCGCCGCGGTGCAGGACGCGATAGACGCCGGGCAGGATGTGCTGTTCGACATCGACTGGCAGGGCGCGCAGCAGATCCGCAACTCGGCGCTGGGGCGGCACACGCTGTCGATCTTCCTGCTGCCGCCCTCGATCACCGAGCTGCGCCGGCGCCTGGAAAGCCGCGGCCAGGATACCGCGGAAACGATCGCCAAGCGGATGCAGCGCAGCTGGGATGAAATCAGCCATTGGGACGGGTATGACTTCGTGCTGGTCAACGACGACCTTGACGAAACCGAGGAACGTCTGAAAACCATAGTGACGGCGACACGCCTGCGCCGCAGCCAGCAGCCCGATCTGCTGGATCACGTGCGCCGGCTTCAAATGGAGTTCGAAGAGAACCAATGACGCTTTACTCACTCGACGGATTCACCCCGGAGCTTCCCCCCGATGGCGATTGCTGGATCGCGCCCGATGCCAATCTGATCGGCAAGGTCGTTATCGGCAACGGCGCCTCTGTGTGGTTCGGCTGCACGTTGCGCGGCGACAACGAGACGATCACGGTGGGCGATGGCAGCAACGTTCAGGAAAGCACCGTCTGCCACACCGATATCGGCTATCCGCTGACCATCGGGCGCGACTGCACGATCGGGCACCGGGCGATGCTGCACGGCTGCATCATCGGCGACGAGACGCTGATCGGCATGGGGGCGACCATCCTCAACGGCGCGAAGATCGGCAAGAACTGCCTGATCGGGGCGGGGGCGCTGATCACCGAGGGCAAGGAGATTCCCGACGGATCGCTGGTGATGGGCGCGCCGGGCAAGGTGGTCCGGCAGCTCGACGAGGCCGCGATCGAAAAGCTGCGCAAATCGGCCCAGGGCTATCAGGCGAACATGCGCCGGTTTCATCAGGGGCTTCAGCCCGTCCGCTAGAGCGCCCGCTCAGTGCCCGGCGCAGGTGATCACCTCGACATCGAGGCCGGGGCAGATCTGGCGCAGTTCGCGGCGGATGATCTCGGGGCGCGGCACGCGCGGCGCCACCACCAGATAAGTGCCGCGATAGTCCGCCAGGTGCAGTTGCAGCGCCAGGTCCATCGCATCGAAATGTTCTGCCACCAGCGGCGAGACGATACATGACGTGCCGGGCGCGCAGGCCAGCCCGGCGTGCAACAGCGTATAGGGCAGGGGCTCTAGCCGCGCTGTCGCGTCCGGCAGGGGCCAGCGCGGCACATCGCTGGTGGGCATGCCGATGACCAGCGCCAGCGTCGCGCCGGCCGGAGCCTCGCGGGGCTGGATGTGGATTTGAGGATGTTGCTTCAAAACTCAGGCTCGAATCACTTGGCAGGGCAATCAGATGGGCGAAGGCGGGGCGTCGACGGAAATGTTAGACAGATTTTTTCGGAAATCCAAAACATCTCTGCAGGTTTAGGTTGTAAATTCAAATCCGGCGCATCTCTGCCGCGCCCGCTGCTTGCCGATCCGCATTTACAAAACCGGACCGCTGGACAAGTGTTGCGCCAAACGCAGCAGGCCCGGAAAACACCACATGTCCCCCGATACGCTTCAGAACGTCCTTGCGGCGGTCCCCTTGCCCCTTGTCCTGATTTCCCAGAGCGAGCGGGTCGAAATGATGAACGCCCGCGCCGAGGAGATGTTCGGCAACAGCGGCATCGGGCGGCAGTATATCACCGTGCTGCGCCATCCCGCGCTCCTGGATTGCGTCGAGGAAACGCTGCGGCTGCGGCAGCAGCGCCGCAGCCGCTTTCTGACCACCGACATGTCGCGCGAGGCCAGCTATGACGTCACCACCAGCCCGGTGGAACTGGATGGCTGGCATGGCGTGCTGGTCTGTTTCGAGGATGTCACCGCGCGCGAGCAGGCCGAACAGATCCGCCGCGATTTCGTGGCGAATGTCAGCCACGAGCTGAAGACCCCGCTGACCGCGCTGCTGGGCTTTATCGAAACGCTGAAGGGCCCGGCCCGCGATGATGCGAAGGCGCGGGAGCGCTTTCTCAACATCATGGGGCGCGAGGCGGAGCGGATGAACCGGCTGGTGCGCGATCTGCTGTCGCTCAGCCGGGTGGAAAGCGAAGAGCGGATGCGCCCGTCGGAGCGGGTCGATGTGGTGGCGCTGGTCAATTCCTCGGTGATGACGCTGCGCGCGATGGCGGCAGAAGCGAATGTGGCGCTGGACGTCACCGGCCATAACGCGCCGGTCTTCGTGCTCGGCGATGCCGATCAGCTTGTGCAGGTCTTCACCAACCTGATCGAGAACGGCATCAAATACCGCGGCGCCGATGGCCGCGTCACGGTCAAGATCACCTATTCCGAACGGGAGCTTGCGTTCCGCGGCCCCGGTGTGCGGATCGACGTCATAGACCGCGGCGAGGGCTTTGATCCGGTTCATATTCCGCGACTCACCGAACGGTTCTACCGTGTCGATGACCACCGGTCGCGCGAAATGGGCGGAACCGGGCTTGGGCTGGCCATCGTCAAGCATATCGTCACGCGTCATCGCGGCCGGTTCCGCATCGACAGCACCCCGGGCGAGGGCAGCCGCTTTTCGGTCATGTTGCCAGTTGCTTAACGGCGCCCAAAAACCCTCGACAACTGAGGCGATTTGTCTAGATTTTCCCGATACCGCGCCTTGTCATAAAATCGTTACCAAACTGTCACAAAACCATAGCCACGGGGCAATACCACGCGCTCTGAGGTCGCTGCTGACTGCGACCGACACCAAGACATCAGGAGCTCTACATGTCCTTTGTGAAACTGACCGCCTCCACGCTGGCGATCGCTGCCGTTTCCGCAACCGCCGCCGCTGCACGTGACAACGTGCAGATCGCCGGTTCCTCGACGGTTCTGCCTTACGCCTCCATCGTTGCCGAAGCCTTCGGCGAGAACTTCGACTTCCCGACCCCGGTCGTGGAATCGGGCGGTTCCTCGGCTGGCCTGAAGCGCTTCTGCGAAGGCGTCGGCGAGAACACCATCGACATCGCCAACGCATCGCGCAAAATCCGCGACAAAGAGATCACGGCCTGTGCCGAAGCCGGCGTGACCGATATCATCGAAGTGCGCATCGGCTATGACGGCATCGTCTTCGCCTCCGACATCAATGGCAACTCGTTCGAGTTCACCCCCTCCGACTGGTACCTGGCGCTGGCCGCCGAGATCCCGGTTGATGGCGCCATGGTGCCGAACCAGAACGTGTCCTGGTCGACCGTGAACGCCGAGTTCCCCAAGCAGGACATCATGGCCTTCATCCCCGGCACCAAGCACGGTACCCGTGAAGTGTTCGAGGAAAAGGTTCTGCTGCAGGGCTGTGAAGACAGCGGCGCGATGGAAGCCATCCTGAAGATCAACGGCGGCGACGAAGATGCGGCTGAAGAAGCCTGCATGAGCGTTCGCACCGATGGCCGCTCGGTCGACATCGACGGCGACTACACCGAGACCCTGGCCCGCATCGACGCCAACAAGGACGGCATCGGCGTGTTCGGTCTGGCCTTCTACGAGAACAACACCGACAAGCTGCAGGTCGCAACCATGTCCGGCGTCGTTCCCTCGACCGAGAGCATCTCGACCGGCGAATACCCGGTGTCGCGCCCGCTGTACTTCTACATCAAGAAGGCCCACATCGGCGTGATCCCCGGCGTCAAGGAATATGCCGAGTTCTTCGTCTCTGACGAGATCGCCGGCCCCGACGGCCCGCTGGCTGCCTATGGTCTGGTTTCGGACCCCGAGCTTTCCGCCATCCAGGCGGCCGTGGCTGCCGAAACGACCATGAACTAAGGCGTATCCTCGCCTGACGGGCGGCGCGTATCCCGCGCCGCTCGGACTTCCCTTTTTAAGACCTTTACCCAAACGAATGAGGGGCTGATGCCTGTCCTCTGGATTGTCTTGATCGTGCTCGCGCTTGGCGGGGTGGGCTATATGCTCGGACGGCGGCGCGCGATGGCGTCGGCGGATGGCGATGTGCGCCATCTGCACTCGCTTCCCACCTATTACGGTTCCAATGTCGCGCTGCTGACGATCGCGCCGGCGCTTTTGTTCATGGGGCTGTGGCTGCTGATGCAGCCGATCCTGATCGAGCGCCAGATCATCGGGCTGATCCCCGAGAGCGCCATTGCCGAAGGATCCTCGCGCAGCCTGGTGATGAGCGACGTGCGCCGCGTGGCCGAAGGGCTCGACACGGCCGTGGCCCAGGGCGCGATGACCCCCGATCAGGCCGACAGCATCCGCACCGAATTCACCGATGTGCGCGAGCGGCTGGGCCGGGTCGGTGTGGCGCTCGGCTCCAACGTCCGCCCCGAGGTTCTGCGCGCTGCGCAACACTATCGCGGGCTTCAGGCGCGCTATTCCGCCATCATGACGGTGCTGGTGCTTGCGGTCGCGGTGGTGGGGTTCGGCTATTCCTATCTGCAGACGACCAAGGATTTCCGCGCACGCAACGTGGTCGAGACCGGCATCAAATCCCTGCTGATCCTCGCCTCGACCATCGCGATCCTGACGACGGTGGGCATCATCCTGTCGATGCTGTTCGAAACGCGCAACTTCTTCTCGCAATATTCCTGGACGAACTTCTTCTTCGGCACCACCTGGAGCCCGAGCTTCAGCGGTCGGGGCGGGGCCTCGCAGCTGGGGATCCTGCCGCTGCTCTGGGGCACACTCTATATCTCTGTCGTGGCCTTGCTGGTGGCGGTTCCGATCGGGCTTTTCGCCGCGATCTACATGTCTGAATATGCCGGGCCGAAAATGCGTGCCATCGCCAAGCCGCTGATCGAGATCCTGGCCGGCATCCCCACCATCGTCTACGGCCTGTTCGCGCTGATCACCGTGGGCCCGATGCTGCGCGACTATTTCGCGCAGCCGCTGGGGCTGGGCGAAAGCTCCGCCTCGGTGATGACCGCGGGCGTGGTGATGGGCATCATGCTGATCCCCTTTGTCTCGTCGCTGTCGGATGACATCATCAACGCGGTGCCGCAATCGATGCGCGACGGCTCGCTCGGCCTGGGGGCCACCAAATCCGAGACCATCCGCCAGGTGGTGATCCCCGCGGCGCTGCCCGGTGTCGTCGGCGCCATCCTGCTGGCTGCATCGCGCGCCATCGGCGAAACCATGATCGTGGTGCTGGGGGCAGGGGCCGCGGCCCGGATCAGCCTGAACCCGTTCGAGGCGATGACGACCGTTACCGTGAAGATCGTCAGCCAGCTGACGGGTGACACCGATTTCGCCTCGCCGGAAACCCTCGTCGCCTTTGCCCTGGGCCTGACGCTGTTTGTCATCACCCTCGGGCTGAATGTCCTCGCGCTTTATATCGTGCGCAAATACCGGGAGCAGTATGAATGACCGACGCAACGGCAAATCCGGCCGCCGCCGCCGGCTCTCCGCGTCATGGATCGCTTCTGTCCCAGGATGCGCTGACCAAGAAACGCAACGCCGCCGAGACGCGCTTTCGCCTCTACGGTCTGGCTGCGGTCAGCGTGGGCATTCTGGCGCTGATCCTGTTGCTGGCCTCGATCCTGAACAACGGGCTCGGCTCGTTCCAGCAAACCTTCATCTCGCTGGATGTCGAGCTTCAGGAAGACAGGCTCGACAAGGCCGGCAACCGCAATATCGAGGATCTGAAAAAGGTCTCGACCTTCGGCTATGCGCCGCTGATCACCGCCGCGATGGCGGCGAAGATCGCCGAGACCGGGATTCAGATCGAAGGTCTGTCGGCCAAGGACGCGGGCAACATCATCTCCAAGGACGCGCCGGCGCAGCTGCGCGACTATGTTCTGGCGAATCCCGAAAAGATCGGCACCACGGTCAATTTCAAGGTGCTCGCCAATGGCCGGATCGACGGCTATTTCAAGGACCGCGTCACCATGGCCTCGGCCGAGCTGGACAGCAACGTAACGCCGCAGCAGCTGATGCTGGCGGATGCGCTGAAAGAGGACGGCGTGCTGATCAAGGGCTTCAACTGGGGCTTCATCACCAATCCCGACGCATCGGAAAACCGGCCCGAGGCCTCCGGCCTGGGCGTGGCGATCCTGGGCTCGCTTTACATGATGCTTGTGGTTCTGATCCTGGCCTTGCCGATCGGGGTGGCCGCTTCCATCTATCTGGAGGAGTTCGCGCCGAAGAACCGCTGGACCGACCTGATCGAGGTGAATATCTCGAACCTGGCCGCGGTGCCTTCGATCGTGTTCGGTATTCTTGGCCTGGCGATCTTCATCAACTTCGCCGGGCTTCCGCAATCCGCGCCGATCGTCGGCGGGCTGGTGCTGACGCTGATGACGCTGCCGACCATCATCATCTCGACCCGCGCATCGCTGAAATCGGTGCCGCCGTCGATCCGGGACGCGGCGCTGGGGGTAGGGGCCTCGAAGATGCAATCGGTGTTCCACCACGTGCTGCCGCTGGCCGCACCAGGCATTCTGACGGGCACCATCATCGGCCTGGCCCAGGCGCTTGGCGAAACCGCGCCGCTGCTGCTGATCGGGATGGTGGCCTTCGTGCGCGAATACCCCGGCGCGCCGCCCGAGGGCTTTTTCGACCCCGCATCGGCGCTGCCGGTGCAGGTATACAACTGGACCCAGCGGGCCGACCCGGCCTTTGTGGAACGCGCATCCGGCGCTATCATCGTCCTGCTGATCTTCCTTCTGTTCATGAACGCCGTCGCCATCATGCTGCGCCGCCGGTTCGAACGTCGCTGGTAAGGGAATAGCTGAAATGAACGACATGCGAATTGTGGAGAGAGAAGTGGAAACCAAGGCAGTGAAGATTTCCGCACGAAATTGTCAGGTCTATTATGGCGAAACCCACGCCATCAAGGATGTGAATATCGACATCGAAGACAAGACCGTGACTGCCTTCATCGGCCCCTCGGGCTGCGGCAAGTCCACCTTTCTGCGCTGTCTGAACCGGATGAACGACACGATCGATGTGGCACGCGTCGAGGGTGAGATCCTGCTGGACGGCGAGGATATCTACGACCCCAAGGTCGACCCGGTGCAGCTGCGCGCCAAGGTGGGCATGGTGTTCCAGAAGCCCAACCCGTTCCCCAAAACGATCTACGACAACGTCGCCTATGGCCCGCGCATCCACGGGCTGGCGGGCAACAAGGCCGATCTGGATGTGATCGTGGAAAAATCGCTCCGTCGTGGCGCGATCTGGGACGAGGTGAAAGACCGGCTGGATGCGCCGGGCACCGGCCTTTCCGGCGGCCAGCAGCAGCGCCTGTGCATCGCGCGCGCGGTGGCGACCGAACCCGAGGTTCTGCTGATGGACGAACCCTGTTCGGCGCTCGACCCGATCGCGACCGCCCAGGTTGAAGAGCTGATCGACGAGTTGCGCGAGCAATATTCGGTGGTTATCGTGACCCACTCGATGCAGCAGGCCGCGCGGGTCAGCCAGAAGACCGCCTTCTTCCATCTGGGCAACCTCGTGGAGTTCGGCGAGACCGGGCAGATTTTCACCAATCCGCAGGACCCGCGGACCGAGAGCTATATTACCGGCCGTATCGGCTAATTGGAAAAATATCATGCCAAATCAGGACAGTAAGCATATTGTGGCATCTTATGACCGCGATCTGGAGGCGATCCAGGCGCAGATCATGAAGATGGGTGGGCTGGTCGAGGCCGCGGTGCTGGACGCCGCCAAATCGCTGGAGCGCCGGGACGAGGAACTGGCCGAGCAGGTGCGCGCCGGTGACAAGGCCATCGACGAGCTTGAAGAACGCGTGAACGAGGAATGCGCCCGGCTTCTGGCGCTGCGGCAGCCGGCGGCGACGGATCTGCGCACGGTGCTGACCGTGATGAAGATCTCGGCCAATCTGGAACGGGTCGGCGACTATGCCAAGAACATGGCCAAGCGCACCTCGGTGCTGGTTCAGATGCAGCCCATCGACGGCGCGTCCGGCGCGATCCGGCGCATGGCGAAGGCCGTTGAGGGCATGATGAAGGATGCACTTGATTCCTACATCCAGCGCGACGTCGAACTGGCCCAGGATGTGCGGATGCGCGACCATGAGGTGGACCAGATGTACAATGCGCTGTTCCGCCAGTTCCTGACCTTCATGATGGAGGATCCGCGCAACATCACCGCCTGCATGCATCTGCATTTCATCGCCAAGAACATCGAGCGGATGGGCGACCACGTTACCTCGATTGCGGAACAGGTGATCTATCTGGCGACGGGTGAAATGCCCGAAGACACCCGGCCCAAGAGCGATCTGACATCCTTTGAGACGACAGAGGTCGAGGGATGACAAGCGCCGAGCAGCCCACGGTTCTGGTGGTCGAGGACGAACCGGCGCAGCGGGAGGTTCTGGCCTATAACCTGGAGGCCGAGGGGTTTTCGGTATCCAAGGCCGAGAATGGCGAAGAAGCGCTGTTGCTGGTGGATGAAGACGCGCCGGACATCATCGTTCTGGATTGGATGCTGCCCAATGTTTCGGGCATCGAAGTGTGTCGGCGCCTGAAATCGCGCGCCGACACGCGCGGCGTGCCGATCATCATGCTGTCGGCCCGGTCGGAAGAGGTGGACCGGGTGCGGGGGCTGGAAACCGGCGCGGACGACTATGTGGTCAAACCTTATTCGGTGGTCGAACTGATGGCGCGCGTGCGGGCGCAACTGCGCCGCACGCGGCCCGCGTCCGTTGGCGAACAGCTGGAGTTCGAGGACATCATGCTCGATGCCGAGACCCACAAGGTGTTCCGCAACGAAAAGCTGCTGAAGCTTGGCCCGACAGAGTTTCGTCTGCTGTCGACCTTCATGGAAAAGCCCGGCCGGGTCTGGAGCCGCGAGCAACTGCTCGACCGGGTCTGGGGGCGCGACATCTATGTCGACACGCGCACGGTGGATGTTCACATCGGACGCCTGCGCAAGGCGCTGTGCCAGTATGGCGGGCCGGATCCGGTCAGAACGGTGCGGGGCGCCGGATACGCATTGGGATAGCTCCGATAATCAGTATTATGTAAATATTCTACCAATGCGGACGTCATTTCGACCCCGGCGATACATCAGCATGCTCCGGTGTTCTGGCGGAACGCCCGGCGCGTATCCTGTGTTGAACATCCACGCTTGCCTGGCCCCGGATGCGCGGTGGCCGGCGGGTTTTGTTAACCTTTTTCTGGCGCTTCGGTTCATTTTGCGCCAGAAAACACATCTTGGCCCTAATTCACCTTCAGTTTTGGCCGGATAACTACGGGGAAAATGGCGCCGAATTTCCCCCATACGGCGCCGGAACCCTACTGGACATCGCAGATTATATTGTTGTTAACGATTAAAGACGGGGAAAAACAATGAGTTCTGACGTGAACTTTACCCATCGGGCATGGCCGCGAGTCGTCCTCACGCAGGAGCGATTCTCTTTGCATGCACTGTTGATTCGCCGACCTGAAGGCTCAACATGGTGCCACCATGAAGCTGGATGATCTCGAAGCGCTGCTCGACGCGGACACCGTTGAACAGGTCTGGGCGCATCTGACCGCCTTCATGGATGGCTACGGCTTCGACAGGCTGCTCTACGGCTACACCCGGTTCCGCACCGCGAATTCATTCGGTGACCCTCAGGATCTGTTGATCCTGTCCAATGCCGATGAGGTTTATGTCAACGGCTTCATCAATCAGGGGCTCTATTTCCATGCGCCGATGGTGCGTTGGGCGGCCGAGAACGTCGGGGCCTGTTCGTGGCGCTGGATTTCCGAGATGGCATTGCGCGACGGCATAACCGAGGCCGAGCGCAAGGTTCTGGATTTCAATGAGGCCCATGCTGTAACCTCCGGATATTCCATAAGTTTCAAGGATTCCTCCATCCGCTCCAAGGGCGCGCTCGGGCTGATCGCCCGCGCTGGCCTGACGCAGGATGATGTCGATGCGATCTGGGAAGAGCACGGCCGCAAGTTCATGGTGATCTGCAACGTCGCCCACATGAGGCTCACCTGCCTGCCCTATTCCGGCGCGCGGCGCAGCCTGACGCGGCGCCAGAAAGAGGCGCTGGAATGGGTCGGCGATGGCAAGACGACCCAGGACATCGCGCAAATCATGGGCCTGACGCCGGCAACGGTGGAAAAGCACCTGCGCCTTGCGCGCGAGGCGCTCAATGTCGAAACAACGGCGCAAGCGGTGCTCAAAGCGTCGTTTCAGAACCAGATTTTTGCTGTCGATGGCTGAGGCAGAAAGGCCGCAGGTAGGGAATCCCCTACTATGCTTACGGTACGTAAACGGTCAGTTTGCGAATGTTCCGTGAGTGGTGGCTTTGGCCTGGGAACTACGGGGTGGGGTGACGCGTAATTTCGCTGGTCATCTTCTCTGTCCGGGTAACCGGATCGTCGGTCCGCCGGTGTATAGTCCGCCGGTGGGGCCGACACTCAGATCGTGCCTTGTCCGCTTCCCCAAACGACGAGGCGCGATTTCATGGACGGTGCAGCCCCGCCCGGCTGCACCGTTTCATTTCTTGCCGAATGTCAGCCCTGAGCGGCCTTCGCCACTTCCGCAGCGAAATCTTCGGTTTCCTTCTCGATCCCCTCGCCCACTTCCAGGCGCACGAAACCGGTAACTTCAACGCCGGCTTCCGCCGCGGCCTGGGCCACGGTCAGATCGGGGTTGATCACGAAGGACTGGCCCAGAAGCGTGACCTCGGACAGGAACTTCTTCATCCGGCCTTCGATCATCTTCTCGATCACCTGCTCGGGCTTGCCGCTTTCGCGGGCCTGCTCGGTCAGGATGGCCTTTTCTCGCGCCACCAGCTCGGGGTCCAGATCCGCCTCGCCCAGCGAGGCCGGGTTCACTGCGGCCACATGCATGGCAACCTGGCGGCCGAAGGCCTCGTTGTCGCCCTTCAGCGCGACCAGCACGCCGATCTTGCCCATGCCCTCGGTCGCGGCATTGTGCACATAAGACACTACGGTCTCGCCTTCCAGCACGGCCATGCGGCGCAGCGACATGTTTTCACCGATGGTGGCGATCTTGGCGGTGATGACCTCTTCAACGGTCTTGCCGCCCAGATCGGCCGCTTTCAGCGCGTCCAGATCATCCACGGCCACAGCCGCGCCGGCGATCTTGCCGACCATCTCCTGGAACTCGGCATTCTTGCCGACGAAATCGGTCTCGGAATTCACCTCGACGGCGATGCCCTTGCCACCCTCGACCTTGACGGCCACCAGGCCCTCGGCGGCGGTGCGGCCGGATTTCTTGGCGGCTTTCGCCAGGCCCTTGGTGCGCAGCCAGTCGATGGCGGCTTCCATGTCGCCATCGGTTTCGGTCAGCGCTTTTTTCGCGTCCATCATGCCCGCGCCGGTCGTGTCGCGCAGCTCTTTCACCAGTGCAGCGGTGATTGCCATGTCGGCTCTCCTCGATAGAAGTCTTCGGGTTCCCGGACGCGGCCATACCCGCGCCCGGTATCAGTTCCGTGACAGAAGCGGCTTACGCTTCGGCCGGGGCCTGTTCTTCGGTGGCTTCTTCGGCCAGAAGCTCCTCGACAGGCGCTTCTTCCAGCGCGCCGAGGTCGACGCCGGCGGCATCCATCTGGGCGGTCATGCCGTCCAGCGCCGCGCGCGACACCAGATCGCAGTAAAGCGAGATGGCGCGGGCCGCGTCGTCATTGCCCGGAATGATGTAATCCACGCCATCGGGCGAACAGTTGGTATCGACCACGGCCACAACCGGAATACCCAGCTTCTTGGCTTCGGCGATCGCCAGATCCTCTTTCTTGACGTCGATGACGAACAGAAGATCGGGCACACCGCCCATTTCGCGGATCCCGCCCAGGCTGGCCTGCAGCTTGGCCTGCTCGCGCTCCATGCCAAGACGTTCTTTCTTGGTCAGGCCCTCGAAGCCGATTTCCATCTGCTCGTCGATCGCCTTCAGACGCTGGATCGACTGGGAAACGGTTTTCCAGTTGGTCAGCGTGCCGCCCAGCCAGCGGTGGTTCATGTAATATTGCGCGCATTTCTCGGCGGCTTCGGCCACCGGTTTCTGCGCCTGCCGCTTGGTGCCGACAAACAGGATGCGGCCATTCTTGGCCACGGTCTCGCGCACCACGTTCAGCGCGGCGTCCAGCATCGGAACCGTCTGCGTCAGGTCGATGATGTGAATGCCGTTGCGCTCGCCATAGATGAACTCGCCCATGCGGGGGTTCCAGCGTTGCGTCTGGTGGCCGTAGTGTACGCCAGCTTCAAGCAGCTGACGCATGGTGAAATCGGGAAGCGCCATGTCCATTTTCCTTTTCCGGTTTGCGCCTGAGCGGGGTTCTAAGGGCATATGCCCAACCGGCGGACCTTTGCGGGATGTCTCCCCGCAGGGCCCAACCCCGCCTGTGAAGTAGCGCGCGTTTACCCCTCCTCCCCGCCTGTTGCAACCCCTGCCCCTTCATCTTTCCGCAAATATCCCCGCCGGAGGCATGAATCTTCATCCCGCGCTTGCCAGCGGCGCGCCGCCCGGTCAAAACCCCGGCATGACCACCCAGCCCGCAATCCTGTGTATCGGAGCCGTCCTTTGGGATCTGATCGGCCATGCCGACGGGCCGGTGCATCCGGGCGACGATCTGCCGGGCCGCATCACCCGGCGCCCCGGCGGCGTGGCGTTGAACATCGCGCGGGCCCTGTGCACCCACGGGCTCGCCCCCGCCCTTCTCTCCGCCATCGGCGACGATGCGGAAGGCCGCGCGCTGTGCGCCGCCTGCGCCGCGTTCGGGATCGAAACCGGCTTCCTGCGCCGCGCGGCCGATCTGCCCACCGGCCGCTACATGGCGGTCGAAGGCGCCAACGGGCTGATCGCGGCCATCGCCGATGCCCGTGCGCTCGACGCCGCCGGGCGGGACATCCTGGCGCCGCTCGCCGACGGGCGGCTGGGCCAGGTCTCCGCCCCCTACCCCGGCGTGATCGTGCTGGATGGCAACCTTGGCGCGTCCGTCATCCGTGAAATCGCGCAAAGCCCGCTGTTTGCCTGCGCCGAGCTGCGCGTCGCCGCCGCCTCGGGCGCCAAGGCAGAGCGGATCGCGCCCATGCTCGGGCATCCCGCCGCCACGCTCTATCTGAACCGGCAAGAGGCTGCCCGCATCTGCGCCGCCAGCTTCGACACCGCGCGCGCGGCTGCGGCGGCCCTTCTGGCACGCGGGGCGCACCGGGTGCTGGTCACCGATGGCGGCGGCGATGTCACCCTGGGCACCGCCGCCGGTTTGGCCTGTTTCACACCGCCGCCCGTGCGCGTGGCGCGCGTCACCGGCGCGGGCGACACGTTCGTCGCGGCCCATATCGCGGCGGAGCTGCGCGGGGCCGGGCCCGAAGAGGCCGTAACCGCCGCGCTCGCCGCCGCCGCACATCACATTTCCGAAAGGATCCCTGAATGACCGCCCCCCTGACCTTTTCCGCCGAGGTGGCCGCCGCCCGTGCCGAAAACCGCGCCGTCGTTGCGCTGGAAAGCACGATCATCACCCATGGCATGCCTTTTCCCCAGAACCTCGAAACCGCGCAGCAGGTCGAGGCGGCGGTGCGCGACGCGGGCGCGGTGCCGGCCACGATCGCGCTGATGGGCGGGCGCATCCATATCGGGCTGGCGCCCGACGAGCTGTCGGCGCTCGCCCGGACGACGGATGCCAAAAAGATCAGCCGTGCCGACATCGCCGCCTGCCTGGCCCAGGGCTGGACAGGCGCCACCACCGTCGCCGCCACCATGATCTGCGCCCGCCTGGCCGGCATCGCCGTCTTTGCCACCGGCGGGATCGGCGGCGTGCACCGCTGCGCCGAGCACAGTTTCGACATCTCCGCCGATCTGCAGGAACTGGCGCAGACCCCGGTAACGGTGGTGGCCGCAGGGGCCAAGGCGATTCTCGATCTGCCCAAAACGCTCGAGGTGCTGGAAACGCTGGGCGTGCCGGTGATCGGCTACCGCACCGACGATCTGCCGGCCTTCTGGTCGCGCAGCGCCGGCCTGCCGGTGCCGCTGCGGATCGACAGCCCAGCCGAGATTGCAGCCGCCCACGTGATGCGCGCGCGGCTGGGGTTGGCTGGCGGGCAGCTCGTGGCCAACCCGATCCCGCCCGAGGCCGAGATTCCCGCGCCCGAGATCGGGCCGATCATCGAGGCCGCGCTGCGCGACTCGCAGGGTATCGCCGCCAAAGAGGTCACGCCCTTTCTGCTGAACCGGATATTCGAGCTGACCGGGGGCCGATCGCTGACCGCCAACATCGCGCTGGTGCTTAACAATGCGCGGCTTTCGGCTGCCGTTGCCCGGGAAATAACCGGCGCCTAGACGAAAACACGCGCGCGCGATCGCGCATTGTTGTAGTGCCGTGGGCGAGTGCCTAGATTGCAATGCAGCATGGAAGAAACACCTGAAATGTCCGACAAAGACGACGACCGCGACCGCGCCGAGGGCCCCATCCGCCGGCGCCATACGCGCATCCTTGGCGGGCTGCGCGCCTCGTTCCTGACCGGCCTCGTGGTGATCGCCCCGATCGGCCTCACCGTCTGGCTTGTCTGGACGGTGATCGGCTGGGTCGACGGGTTCGTTCTGCCCTTCGTCCCGTCGCAATATCATCCGCAAAATTTCATCGGGATCGACATTCAGGGTGTCGGCGTCATCTTCTTCTTCCTGTTCACCCTGATCGTAGGGTGGATCGCGAAGGGGCTGATCGGCCGGTCGTTGCTGGCCTGGGCCGAAGGGCTGGTCGACCGGATGCCGGTCGTCCGCTCCGTCTACAACGGGCTGAAACAGCTTGCCGAAACCGTGCTGGCGCAATCGGATTCCTCGTTCGAACGGGCTTGCCTGGTGGAATACCCGCGCGAAGGGATGTGGGCGGTCGCCTTCGTTTCGACCACGACCAAGGGCGAGGTGGACAGGCGCATCCCGCGTGACGAGGCGCTGATCAGCGTCTTCGTTCCGACCACGCCCAACCCGACCTCGGGTTTTTTGCTGTTCGTGCCCAGCAAGAACGTCATCATGCTGGACATGAGCGTCGAGGACGCCGCCAAGCTGGTGATTTCCGCCGGGCTTGTCTATCCGACCGAAAAAACCCCTGCGGCCGCCGCCAAGACGGCGCAGCGCCCGGAACTGGTCAAGAGCTGAAGTCCGGTTCATGATCAGCGCGGCCGCCACCGGCTTTTTCACGGCTTTTTCATTGATCCTGGCGATCGGCGCGCAGAACGCATTCGTGCTGCGCCAGGGGCTGTTGCGCGCGCATGTGTTCTGGCTGGCGCTGCTCTGCGCGCTGTCAGATGCGCTGTTGATCGCGGCGGGCGTGGCCGGGTTCGGCGCTGTCGTGGGGCTTTATCCGGGCCTGCCACGGCTGATGGCGCTTGGCGGCGCGGCGTTCCTGGCGGCCTATGGCGCGCTGCGGTTCCGTGCGGCCTGGCGCGGCGATTACGCGATGGTACTTTCGGGCCAGTCCGCGGGACTGTGGCCGACGCTGGCGGCGGGCGCGGCCTTCACCTGGCTGAACCCGCATGTCTATCTCGATACGCTGGGCCTGATCGGCGCGATCTCGACCCAGTATCAGCCCGTCGCGCAGAAACTCGCCTTTGCCGGCGCGGCGATGGCGTCTTCGTTCACATTTTTCTTCGGGCTGGGCTATGGCGCGCGGGTGCTGGCCCCGGTCATGCGCAGCCCGCGCGCGTGGCAGATTTTCGATGTGATCGTCGGCGCGGTGATGTGGGCCATCGCGGCCTCGCTTCTTTCCGGGGCGCTTCAGGAAAACATCTGAACGATGTCCACCGACGAGCTGTGGTTCAGCGCGCCCTTGTGTTCCGTCAGAAACCGGTCGGCCGCGGCGTGACCCGCATCTCGCATGCTGCGCAGAAGAACGGGGTTCGGCATCAGTTTTGACGAGGCATCCAGTTTTTGCATGAGATCGTCATCGGCGATCATGTGAATCAGGGTGTCCTTCATGGTTCCGCGTTCGATCCGGCCATCGGCCAGCAGCCGCTTGACGAAGGCGATCGCACGCAGGTCGCGCAGAAGCGGCGAGTTGAAGCTTACCTCGTTGATCCGGTTGTGAATGTCCTGCGGCGTGACCGGCACGCTGTCGCGCTCCATCGGGTTGATGTTGACGATCACGATGTCATCGGGAAGCTCGGGGTCGAACAGCGGAAACAGCGAGGGGTTGCCGGTATATCCGCCGTCCCAGTACACCTCGTTGCGCCCGGTTTTCGGATCCTCGATCTCGACCGCCTGAAACACCGTCGGCAGGCAGGCCGAGGCCAGGATGGCGTCGGTGGTGATCTCGTCACGGGTGAAGATGCGCGGCTTGCCGGTGCGCACATTGGTGGCGCAGACGAAAAGGCGCGGGCCCTGCTGGTCGCACACCCGCCCGAAATCGAACTGATCCACGACGCGCGCCAGCGGATGCCGGTAGAACGGCCCGTAGTAATAGGGGCTGACAAGGCGCGATGCGGTATCCATCATCGAATAGGACAGCGGGTTCGCCATCACGCGCGAGAAGATCTCTGTTCCCGGTCCGGCAAGCCCGTAGATCCAGTGCGCCATGCGCATGTCACCCACCGCGCCGACCTGCTGCCAAAGCCAGGCCAGGTTTTCCTTGGCCCCGGCGCGCCCGCCCGCCAGGAGCCCGGATTTCAGCGCCGCGCCGTTCAGGGCGCCGGCGGAGGTGCCGGTGATGCCGGCAATCTCGATATCTTCCTCGTCAAGGATGCGGTCCAGCACCCCCCAGGTGAAGGCGCCATGGGCACCGCCTCCCTGGAGCGCCAGGTTGATGCGTTTCACGGCCAAGATCCGGCCCCCGTTCTGTTTCCCGAAATGAGTGGCGCGGCCCGCAAAGCGCTATAGCGCCGTCCAGCCACCATCGACGCTGATCGTGGTGCCGGTGATCTGTGCCGCCGCATCCGAGCACAGGAAAACGGCGGTGCCGCCGATCTGCTCGGTCGTGGCGAAGGTTCTGGAGGGCTGGCGCGCCAGCATCACCTCGCGGATCACGGTGTCCCGGTCCATGCCATATTCCTTCATCGTTTCGGGGATCTGCGCCTCGACCAGCGGCGTCAGCACATAACCGGGGCAGATGGCGTTGCAGGTGATCGGCTCTTCCGCGGTTTCCAGCGCGACGGTCTTGGTCATGCCGACGACCCCGTGCTTGGCCGCCACATAGGCCGATTTGAACGGCGATGCGGTCAGCCCGTGCGCAGAGGCCACGTTGACCACCCGGCCCCAGCCCGCCTCGCGCATCATCGGCAGCGCAGCGGCGGTGGTGTGAAAGGCCGAACTCAGGTTGATCGCGATGATCGCATTCCATTTGTCGACGGGGAATTCCTCGATCGGCGCGACGAACTGAATGCCCGCGTTGTTCACCAGAATGTCGCAGGCCCCCGCCTTTTCGATCAGCGCGCGGCACTCCTCGGGCTTCGACATGTCGGCCGCGATATAGCGCGCGGTCACGCCGTAATCGCGCGCCAGTTCCGCCGCCAGCGCATGGTCTTCGTCCCGGTCGGTAAAGGAATTCAGCACCACATCCGCCCCGGCCTTCGCCAGCTCCTGCGCCACGCCCAGCCCGATGCCCGAATTCGATCCCGTGATGATTGCGGTCTTGCCCTTGAGCGACATATCGCGCCCTCCTGTATTGATCCCGTGACGGCAACAATGCCGCCGTGGCGAAATATGTAGCACGCCCGGAAATTTGGCGAGGGCCAATCCCCGCGCCATCGCACAGAACGCCGGCGATGCGTTTCAGACTCAGCGGCGCGGATTTCGGAAGAGCAAAAAAAAACGCCCGCACGAAGCGGGCGTTAAGTTATTGAGGCAGGTTTCATACAGGCAAGAAACCTATCGAGCAGTGACTTCTTTATACGCAATCAATCGCCGTCGTCCAAGCTAAAAGTTTGAAAAGCTTGGAAACCGGTCCTAGGCTTGTGGCCAACGAAAACAGGCGTCCTGAGGATTGTGGCAGAAATGAGATCAATGTTTTTCGCATGGCGTGGGCTGATCGCGGCTGCGTCCGTCCTGATTCTATGCACCGGTTCCGCCTGGCCGGAACCACGGCATGGCATAGCTATGTATGGCGAACCGGCCCTTCCACCTGATTTTGTGTCTCTACCCTATGTGAACCCTGACGCGCCCAAAGGCGGGCGCATCGTGACCGGCGAAGTGGGTCGTTTCGACTCGCTCAATCCGCACATCCTGAAGGGCCGCGTGCCCTGGCAGTTGCAGTTCCTGGCCTATGAAAGCCTGATGGGCCGAAGCTGGGATGAACCCTTCACGCTCTATGGCCTGCTTGCCGAATCGATAGAGACCGGGCCGAATCGGGATTGGGTGGAATTCACCCTGCGCCCCGAGGCGCGGTTCTCCGACGGCACGCCGGTGACGGTCGAGGATGTGCTGTGGTCCTACGAAACGCTCGGCACCGTCGGGCATCCGCGCTATCACGGCAGCTGGCAAAAGGTCGCCCGCGCCGAGGCCGTCGGCGAACGCACCCTGCGCTTCACCTTCAACACCGAAGACCGCGAACTGCCGCTGATCCTCGGCATGCGGCCGATCCTGAAAAAGGCGCAATGGGCGGGCAAGGATTTCGCCCAAAGCGGCCTGACGGAGGTGCCGATCACCACCGCGCCCTATGTGGTGGCCGATTTCGATCCGGGCCGGTTCGTGCTGCTTCGGCGCAACCCCGATTACTGGGGCAACGACCTGCCGTTGCGCCGCGGCACCAACAACTTCGATGAGATCCGGCTGGAATTCTTCGCCGATGCCAACGCGATGTTCGAGGCGTTCAAGGCCGGCGTCATCACCAGCAACCGCGAAACCAGCGCCGCCAAATGGGCCGGAAACTATGATTTCCCCGCCGTGCGCAGCGGCGAGGTGGTCAAATCCGACATCCCGCACAAACGGCCTTCGGGCATCTCCGGGCTTGTGTTCAACACCCGCAACCCGATCTTCGCCGACTGGCGCGTGCGCGATGCGCTGATCCACGCGTTCAATTTCGAGTTCATCAACCAGACGCTGAACGGCGGCGCCCTGCCCCGCATCACCTCCTATTTCTCGAACTCGGTTCTGGCGATGTCGCATGGCCCGGCCGAAGGGCCGGTCAAGGCGCTGCTGGCCCCGTTCGCCGATGACTTGCCGCCCGGCGCGCTCGAAGGGTACAGCCTGCCTGTCTCCGATGGCAGCCAGTCCAACCGCCGCAACCTGCGCAAGGCGGTGGCGCTTCTGGAACAGGCCGGCTGGTCCGTCGCCGATGACGGGATCCTGAGAAACGCCGGCGGCACGCCCTTCACCTTCGAGATCGTGCTGAATCAGGGCGCCACCGAAACCCGGCAGATCGTCGACATCTATGCCGAAGCGCTGAAACGGCTGGGCATCTTTCCCAAAATCACCGCCGTCGACAGCGCCCAATACAAAGAGCGCACCACGGCCTATGATTTCGACATGGCCTATTACATCCGCGGCCAGTCGCTCAGCCCCGGCAACGAACAGATGCTCTATTGGGGGGCGGAAGGTGTCAGCACGCCCGGCACGCTCAACTGGATGGGCATGCAGGTGCCCGCGGCCGAGGCGATGATCCGGGCGATCCTCACCGCGCAAAGCGGCACGGATTTCGAAGCCGCCACCCGTGCGCTCGACCGGGTGCTGACCACGGGGCGCTACGTCATCCCGATCTGGTTTTCGCCGACGGCGCATATTGCCCATAGCAAGAACCTGCATTATCCCGAAACGATCCCCATGTATGGGGACTGGATCGGGTTTCAGCCCGAAATATGGTGGTATGCGGAGGATTGAATGTCACGGATCATCGTTTTGGCCGCTCTGATGGCGCTGGCGGGCTGCGCCACGATCGAAGGCATCGGCGAAGACATCTCGTCGGGCTCGCGCGCGGTTCAGAACGCGCTCTGACCCGCGCCTTCATGAAACCGTCACGGCAATTCCCTAGCCGTGACGGGCATGAACATCCTGGCGCTCTGCACTTCGAATTCCGCCCGCTCCATCCTGCTTGAAGGCATCCTCAACAGCCTCGGTCAGGGCGGCGTCACCGCGTTTTCGGCCGGTTCCCATCCGGGCGGCACGGTCCACCCGCAGGCGCTGCGCCTGCTGACGGAACACGGCCATGACACGGCCCGCGCCCGGTCCAAGAGCTGGGATATCTTCGCCGAACCCGGCGCGCCGCAGATGGATCTGGTGATCACCGTCTGTGATGCCGCCGCCGCCGAAACCTGTCCGTTCTGGCCCGGCGCGCCGCTGCGCTGCCATTGGGGCGTGCCCGATCCCGCCGCCCTGCCACCCGAGGCGCAGGAGGCTGGCTTCAACGCCGCCTACACGCTCCTGCGACGCCGGGCCGAGGCGCTGCTGGCGCTTTCGCCGGGCGCGATCACCGCCTCCGAACTGGCCCGCATAGGGGCACTGGAATGAGGCGCGAACTCTTCGCCGAAGGGCTCGGCACCGCCTTCCTGCTGATCTCGGTCGTCGGATCGGGCATCATGGGCGAGACGCTGGCGGACGGAAACACCGCCATCGCGCTTCTGGCCAATGCCATCGCAACGGGCGCGATGCTCTATGCCATCATCACCACGCTCGGCCCGGTCTCCGGCGCGCATTTCAACCCCGCCGTGACGCTGGCCTTCACCCTGCGCGGCGACATCGCCTCCGGCCTCGCGGCCCGCTACGTGCTGGCGCAGATCCTCGGTGCCATCCTCGGCGTCTGGGCCGCGCATCTGATGTTCGAACTGCCCATGCTGCAGCTCTCCACAACCGCGCGCGGCGGCCCGGCGCAATGGTTCTCAGAGGTCGTCGCAACCTTCGGCCTGCTCTTCGTGATCTTCGGCGGCCGCGCCAGGGCGCCACGATCCATACCCGGCCTCGTCGCGCTCTATATCGCCGGCGCCTACTGGTTCACCGCCTCCACCAGCTTCGCCAACCCGGCGGTAACACTCGCGCGCAGCCTGTCAGACACATTCGCCGGCATCGCCCCCGCCCATGCACCGATGTTCATCCTGGCCCAGATCCTGGCCACGGGCCTCGCCGCGCTGCTCCTGCCACGCCTTTTCGAAGCACCGGCCTGATCCCTCATCTTTCGGAAAGTATCCTCGGGGGTCCGGGGGCAGACAGCCCCCGGCACGGCCCCATCACCCGCACGACAGCCGCTCAACTCAGCGATGTCACCCACAGGATCGTCGCATCCTCCTGGCTGACAGACACCACGTTATGCCCCATCGCGGCATCATAATAGGCGCTGTCACCCCGGCGCATCTCCACCGGCTCGTAGAATTCGGTGTAAAGCCGGATCACCCCGGTCAACACATACAGGAATTCCTCGCCGTCATGGCGCACCCAGCCGTCGAACTCGTCGAACGATCGGGCCCGGATCCGCGCGCGATAGGGCAGCATCTGTTTTTTGGTCAGCGCCCCGGCCAGCAGCTCATGTTCATAGGTGGTCGTGGCATGGGCCGCGCCCTCGCCCGATCTGGTCACGGTCATGCGCCCGTTCACCTGGCCCTTTTTCGGCGGGGTAAAGAGCTGCGGCACCGAAATCGCCAGCCCCTCGGCCAGCTTTTTCAGCGCCTCATAGGTGGGCGACATCTGCCCGTTCTCGATTTTCGACAGGGTCGATCGCGCCAGCCCGGCCTGATTGGCGGCCTGTTCCAGCGTCCAGCCGCGGGCGTTGCGCAGCTCGCGCACGCGGGCGCCAAGGTTCAACGGTTCCACCTGCACCTGCTCGCCAGAGGCGCGGGCCAGACGGATAAGGCTGGGTTGTTCCTGATCGCTCATAGCCTGTGCATGTAGCTTCAAGCCCCCGCGCTTGCAACTGCCCTGACGCGGCGATAGCACGGGCGCATGCAAGCCCTTTATGACGCTTTCCCTCCGCAGCCCTGCCCCGCACCGTTCAACCTGGCGGCCTATGTGCTTGCGCAGGCGGCGGCGACGCCCGACAAGATCGCGCTGGCCGTGATCACCCCTGCCGGCGCCCGGGAATGGAGCTATGCCCGGCTGGAGGCCGCGGTGCGCGGCGTGGCCGGCGGGCTGACCGCCCTGGGGCTGGCGCCCGGCGCGCCGATCCTGCTGCGGCTTGGCAACACCGTGGACTTTCCCATCGCCTTTCTGGGCGCCATCGCCGCCGGCCTGTTGCCGGTGCCCACCTCGGCCCAGCTGACCACGCCCGAGATCACCAGGCTGGCCCGCGAAATCGAACCGGCGCTGGTGATCGCCGGTCCCGGCGTCGCCCTGCCCGAGGGGGATGCCCCGGTGCTCGACACGACCGGGCTGGAGGCGATGTTCACCGCCGCCCCCGGCGGCTATGTGCCGGGCGATCCGGCGCGCCCGGCCTATATGATATACACCTCCGGCACCGGCGGATCACCCCGCGGGGTCATACATGCCCATCGCGCCGTCTGGGCCCGGCGCATGATGTGGGATGGCTGGTACGGGCTGACCTCCGAAGACCGCCTGCTGCACGCCGGCGCGTTCAACTGGACCTATACGCTCGGCACCGGCCTGCTCGATCCATGGGCGGCGGGCGCCACCGCGCTGATCCCCGGCGAAGGCGTGGACGCGGCCATGCTGCCGGCGCTTCTGCACGACTATGATGCAACGATTTTCGCCGCCGCGCCGGGTGTTTACCGGCAAATGCTCAAACATGGCATCAACGCGGAAATGCCGAAGCTGCGCCACGGGTTGTCGGCGGGCGAAAAGCTGCCCGAAGCCACGCGCCGCGCATGGAACGCGGCCACCGGCACCCATATCTACGAGGCGCTGGGAATGTCGGAATGTTCCACCTTCATCTCCGGTGCGCCCGCCCGGCCCGCGCCCGTTCCGGCCTCGGGCTATCCGCAGCCGGGCCGCCGGATTGCCGTGCTTGGCCCCGATTTCACGCCGGTCGAACGGGGCGTGGCCGGGCAACTGGCCATCTCCAACCGCGACCCCGGTCTGATGCTGGGTTATTGGAAGGCGGAAGAGGAAACAAAGGCCCGTTTCAGCGGCGAATGGTTCCTGACCGGCGACATGGTCGAGATGGCCGAGGATGGCGCGATCACCTATCTGGGCCGGACCGACGACATGATGAACGCTGGCGGCTTTCGCGTCTCCCCGATGGAGGTGGAGGCCGCGCTCTGCCAGCACCCGAACCTGCAGGAGGTCGCCGTGGCGGAGGTCAGGGTGAAGGCCGACACCACCGTGATCGCGGCCTTCTACAGCGGCACCAGAACCGATGACGCGGCCCTGAAGGCCTATGCCGAAACCCGGCTGGCGCGGTACAAGCAGCCGCGTCTCTACGTGCATATGGACGTTCTGCCAAAGGGCGGGAACGGCAAACTCAACCGCCGCGCGCTGCGCGAAACCTGGGAGGCCGCGCATGCCGAAGCTTGACATCCTGTCCGATCCGATCTGCCCCTGGTGCTATATCGGCAAGGCCAACCTTGATCGCGCGCTGGCCGCGCATCCCGATCACCCCTTCATCATCGAATGGCACCCGTTCCAGCTCAACCCCGGCATGCCGCCCGAAGGCATGGACAGGCGGACCTATCTGGAGGCCAAGTTCGGCGGCAAGGAGAACGCCGTGAAAACCTATGCCCGCATCGCCGAAGCCGCCGAAGAGGCCGGGCTGATGATCAACTTTGCCGCCATCGAACGAACGCCCAGCACCCTGAACGCGCACCGGCTGATCCACTGGGCGGGGATCGAGGGGCGGCAGACCGCCGTCGTGTCCTTGCTGTTCGAAGCCTATTTCGAAAAGGGGCTGGATATCGGCGATACCGAGGTGCTGGCGCAGATCGCCGAGCGGGCGGAAATGGATGGTGCCGTGGCGCGCCGGCTGCTGGCGGGCGATGCCGATGCCGATCTCATCGCCGCCCGCGACGCGCATGCGCGCGCGCGTGGGGTCGATGGCGTGCCGACCTTCATACTGGCCAACCAACATGTTCTCGTGGGCGCCCAGCCGAGCGCGCTGTGGGAGCAGATGATCAACGAAATCAATGAAATACCTCCCGAAGGGACGCCGATACAATAAGGCGCGCGACGGTAGATCGGAAGCGGAGAAAACAGCAATGAATGCACCCACCCAGCGGCTTGGCCAGACCGAATTCATCGCCATGATCGCGATGATGTTCGCCACAATCGCCTTTTCCATCGATGCGATGCTGCCCGCCCTGCCCGTGATCGGGCAAGAGCTTTCGCCCGGCAACCTGAACCGCGCCCAGCTTATCATCACCAGCTTCGTGTTCGGCATGGGGATCGGTACGCTGATGTCGGGGCCCTTGTCCGATGCCTTCGGGCGGCGGCCGGTGATCATCGCCGGGGCGGGGCTTTACATTGTCGGGGCGTGCCTGGCCTGGGCCGCCGGATCGCTGGAAATGGTGCTGGCCGCGCGCGTGCTGCAGGGGCTTGGCGCGGCGGGCCCGCGTGTGGTTTCGCTGGCGGTGGTGCGCGACCTTTATTCAGGGCGCGATATGGCGCGGATCACCTCGTTCGTGATGATGATCTTCACCCTGTTGCCGGCTCTGGCGCCGACGGTGGGCGCGGGCGTCATCCTTTTCACCGGCTGGCGCGGCATCTTCGCGGTGTTCGTGCTGTTCTCGGTGGTGTCCGTCGGGTGGTTCTCCCTGCGCCAGCCCGAAACCCTGCTGCCCGCGCGGCGGCGGCCGCTGCAGGCCGCGCTGTTGATCGCAGCGGCGAAAGAGGTGTTTTCACGCCGTCTTGTCACCATCGCGATCATTGTTCAGACCCTGATCTTCGCAACGCTGTTCATGATGATCTCCTCGACGCAGCAGATTTTCGATCTTTACTTTGGTAAAAGCGCCACCTTCCCGCTCTGGTTCGGGTTCATCGCCATCGTCGCCGGTACCGCCAGCGTCGCCAACGCACAGCTCGTGGGCCGCCTCGGCATGCGCTTTCTGATCCGGAACACGCTGAATATGGTGGCCGCGGGCTCGGCGATCATGCTGATCTTTCTGGTGTTCGGCCTGTGGCCCGACTGGGCGGAGTTTCCGGCCTATGTGGTCTTTTCGATCGCGGTTTTCGGCACGATGGGCCTGACCATCGGCAACCTCAACGCACTGGCGATGGAGCCGCTGGGCCATATCGCGGGCATGGCGGCCTCGGTCATCGGGGCGGTGGCAACCGTGCTGTCGGTGGTGATTGCGGCGCCTGTCGGGCTGGCCTTCGACGGCACGCCGGTGCCTCTGGCCACCGGTATCTTCCTGGCGTTCGCGATCGCGCGGCTGGCGATGCTCTGGCTGCCCAACGACTAGGCGGCGCGGGCGGGCGCTCAGCCCGCCCCGGCCTTCGCCTTCTTCTTTTTCTCGATCACCTTTTCGGCCAGATCGCGGGCAATGCCATAGGCGCCCTTGATCTTGTCGCTTTCCTTCTGCCAGTCGCGCAACAGGATGATCTTGTTGTCCTTCACCTTGGCCGCCCCCTTCTGCGCCTGAATGAAATCAACGAGACCCTCGGGCGAGGCGAATTTGTCATTGTGGAACTGGATCGTGGCGCCCTTGGGCCCGCCGTCGAGCTTGGTGATGCCTGCGCGTTTGCACATCGCCTTGATCCGCACGATCAGCAGCAGCGTGTTCACCTCTTTCGGCAGCGGCCCGAACCGGTCGATCAGTTCGGCGGCGAAGCCCTCCAGCTCGACCTTGGTCGACAGGCCGGACAGCCGCCGGTAGAGCCCCAGGCGCACGTCCAGATCGGGCACGTAATCCTCGGGGATCAGCACCGGCACCCCGAGGTTGATCTGCGGCGACCATTGATCGTCGCCCTCGCTCAACCCCTCCAGCTCGCCCGAGCGGATCTTGGAAATCGCCTCTTCCAGCATCGATTGATAAAGCTCGAACCCCACTTCGCGCACATGGCCCGATTGCTCTTCGCCCACCAGATTGCCGGCGCCGCGAATGTCCAGATCCTGGCTGGCCAGCGTGAACCCGGCGCCCAGCGTATCGAGGCTGCCCAGAACCCGCAGGCGCTTTTCCGCATTCGGCG
This sequence comes from Actibacterium naphthalenivorans, assembly GCF_014196965.1. Taxonomy (GTDB): domain Bacteria; phylum Pseudomonadota; class Alphaproteobacteria; order Rhodobacterales; family Rhodobacteraceae; genus Actibacterium_A; species Actibacterium_A naphthalenivorans. The sequence goes on from NZ_JACIEQ010000002.1 coordinate 323,034, forward strand.
TCAGCGGTGCGCGCGGCTTGGTCGTCAGATAGGCATAGGCGCGGGTTTTGCTGCGCCCCACCCGGCCTCGGATCTGGTAGAGCTGCGCCAGCCCGAACATGTCGGCCCGGTGCACCACCATCGTGTTGGCGGTGGGAATGTCGAGCCCGCTTTCGACGATCGTGGTGGCCAGCAGCACGTCATACTTGCCGTCGTAAAACGCATTCATCCGGTCATCCAGCTCGCCCGCCGCCATCTGGCCATGGGCGGTGACGAAGGTGATTTCGGGCACCTGTTCGCGCAGGAACTCCTCGATCTCGGGCAGGTCGGAAATGCGCGGCACCACGTAAAAGCTCTGCCCGCCCCGGTAATGCTCGCGCAGCAGCGCCTCGCGCACCGTCACGGCATCGAATTCCGACACATAGGTGCGGATCGACAGCCGGTCCACCGGCGGGGTGCCGATGATCGACAGATCGCGCACCCCGGTCAGCGACATCTGAAGCGTGCGCGGAATCGGCGTGGCGGTCAGGGTCAGCACATGGATATCGCTGCGCATCTGCTTCAGCCGCTCCTTGTGGCTGACGCCGAAATGCTGTTCCTCGTCGATGATCAGCAGGCCCAGGTTCTGGAACCGGATGTTCTTGGCCAGCAGCGCGTGGGTGCCGATGCAGATATCGACCGTGCCATCAGCCAGCCCGGCGCGGGTGGCGGCGGCCTCTTTCGCGCCGACGAAACGCGAAAGCTGGCGCACCTGAAGCGGGAAGCCGCGGAACCTTTCGCGAAAGCTCTTGGCGTGCTGCCGGGCCAGCAGGGTGGTCGGCGCGATCACCGCCACCTGCACCCCCGACATCGCCGCGACAAAGGCCGCGCGCATGGCGACCTCGGTTTTGCCGAAGCCGACATCGCCGCAGATCAGCCTGTCCATCGGGCGGCCCGAGGCGAGATCGGTCAGCACATCCTCGATCGCGCGCAGCTGATCCTCGGTCTCCTCATAGGGGAAACGGGCGGCGAATTCTTCCCACATGTGATGGTTCGGCTCCATCACCGGCGCCTTGCGCAGGGCGCGTTCGGCCGCCACCCGGATCAGCTTGTCGGCGATCTGGCGGATGCGTTCCTTCAGCTTGGCCTTCTTGGCCTGCCACGCGCCGCCGCCCAGCTTGTCGAGCAAGCCCTCGTCGTGGCCGTAACGGCTGAGCAGCTCGATATTCTCGACCGGCAGGAACAACCTGTCGCCACCGGCATATTCCAGCGCGATACATTCATGCGGCGCGCCCATGGCGGTGATGGTTTCCAGCCCGTTGTAGCGGCCCACGCCATGTTCGACATGCACCACCAGATCGCCGGGCGACAGCGATTGCGCCTCTGTCAGAAAATTCTCGGCCCGCTTGCGTTTCTTCGGGGCGCGGATCAGTCGGTCGCCCAGCACGTCCTGTTCGGAAATCACGGTAAGCTGCGGCGCCTCGAACCCGTGTTCCAGGGCCCAGACCACCAGATAAAGCCCCCGGCCCGGCGTTACCTCGCGCATGTCGGTGATCGGCCGGGCGTCTTTCACGCCCTCATCCTCCATCAACCCGTTCAGCCGCTCGCGCGCGCCTTCGGAGTAGGACGCGATGACAACAGGGCCATCTTCGCGCTTTGCCTTGATGTGATCGGCCAGGGCGTTGAAAAGGCTGACATGTTCGAGCTGTCTCTCGGGTGAGAAATTGCGCCCGATCCGCCCGCCCGCGTCGATCACCCCGGGGCCGGTGCCCTGTGGCAGCGGGTTCAGCCGCAGCACACGGTGGCCCGCCACGGCGGCCTCCCATGCGGCGTCATCCAGATAGAGCAGCCCCGGCGGGCAGGGTTTGTAAACCGTGCCAAGCCGGTTCTTCTGGCCCATCGCCTCGCGCCGGGTATCATACTGATCGGCGATACTGTCCCACCGGCTCAGGCGCGACGGCGTGACCTGATCGTCAAGAAAGACCGGCGCATCGGGCAGATAGTCGAACAGCGTTTCCAGCTTTTCATGGAAGAAGGGCAGCCAGTGTTCGGCCCCCTGATGCTTGCGCCCGGCGCTGATCGCCTCGTAGAGCGGATCATCGCTGCCGGCGGTGCCGAATTCGATCCGGTAATTCTGGCGAAAGCGGGTGATCGCGGCCTCGTCCAGAATGACCTCGGACACAGGCGCAAGCTCTACCACCGAGAGCTTTTCGGTGGTGCGCTGGGTGGCCGGATCGAACCGCCGCGCGCCGTCCAGAACATCGCCGAACAGATCCAGCCGCACCGGCCCGCTCTGGCCCGGCGAAAACACGTCGATGATGCCGCCGCGAATGGCGAAATCGCCGGGCTCCATCACCGTGGGGGATTGTGAAAACCCCATGCGTGTCAGGAAGTTGCGCAGCGACGCTTCGTCAACGCGCTGACCGACCCGCGCGGTGAACGACGCCTCTTTCAGCACCGCCCGCGCCGGCATCCGCTGGGTTGCCGCCGACAGGGTGGTCAGCAGGATGAACGGCCCCGGCACCCCGTGCGCCAGCGCCGCCAGCGTGGCCATGCGCGCCGCCGAAACCTCGGCATTGGGCGACATCCGGTCGAAGGGCAGGCAATCCCACCCCGGCAGGGTCAGGACAACGGCATCGGGCGCGAAAAAGGCCAGCGCGGCGCGCATCGCCGCAAGCCGCTTGTCGTCGCGCGCGACATGGATGACAGGCCGGCCCGCGCTTTCCAGTTCGCGCACGAGAAGCTTCGCGTCGAAGCCTTCCGGCGCGCCGCCGACGGTGATGTGGGTGTTTTGAGACATGCGCGTCAGATAGCCATGCGCGGGCGCCGGGTCAATTTCCCAGCGCGCCGATGGAAAGGTTCTGCCACATCCCCCAGAAGGCTGTGACGAGGATCGCGAGCATGCCGATCGCCTGGGTATAGAAGCGGTGCCGCCGCAGCCGGGCGAACAGCGGCGGCCCTTCCAGCCCGTGGCGGGCGATGGCGCGGGCGGTATGGATCGACAGCAGCCCGACCACGCTCATCGGGAAGGCCAGCAGGAACACCGCCTGACAGAATTCGACCGCGTAGTAGAAACCCAGCACCGCCAGGATCGTCAGAAGAAACGACACGATCGCCAGAAGCCATGTGCCCGACACGCCGGAGATATAGAGAATGCGGTTGACGTTGATGCGCACCAGATCATGCACATCGGTCTCCACCTGCCCGCCCTTGCGCGCGGCGCGCTGCACCAGATCAAAGGGCACCCCGATCACCCAGTGCGATGCGGTCGACCAGCTTACGGCAAGCGCGATCCAGTACCACAGGTTGGAGAAGGATCGCATGTCGATCACTTCAAAGACGGTCTGATACCAGTCCAACTGCCTGCCCCCGGTCTATGCCTGTTGCCGGAGATTAGCCCCGGGCGTGGGTAAATCCTACCCTTGAGATGGGTGCAAAAGCATGTCACCCAGAGGAAAACAAGCCTTGGAATGAAAAGATGCGCCCCTCCGTTGCCCCCTTTCCCGCCACACGCCTGCGGCGAACCCGCAAATCCGCCGCCCTGCGCGGCCTGGTGCGGGAAAACACGCTGAGCGTGAATGACCTGATCTGGCCGATCTTCGTGCGCGAAGGTCAGGGCGTGGCGGAGCCCATCGCCTCCATGCCCGGCGTCAACCGGCTGAGCATCGACAGGGCCGTGGCGGCGGCGCAGGAAGCCGCCGGGCTGGGCATCCCGGCGATCTGCATTTTTCCCTATACAGACCCCGCGCTGAAGACAGAGCTGTGCGAAGAGGCATGGAATCCCGAAAACATCTCCAACCGCGCGATCCGCGCCATCAAGCAGGCGGTGCCGCAGATCGCGGTGATGACTGACATCGCGCTCGACCCCTATAACGCCAACGGCCATGACGGGATCGTGCGCGATGGCATCATCGTGAATGACGAAACCGTCGCGGCGCTGGTGAAGATGGCGCTGGCGCAGGCCGATGCGGGGGCGGACATTCTGGGCCCTTCCGACATGATGGACGGGCGCATCGGCGCGATGCGCCGCGCGCTGGAGGCGGCGGGCCACACCGATGTGGCGATCCTGAGCTATTCGGCGAAATACGCCTCTGCCTTCTACGGCCCGTTCCGCGATGCGGTGGGCGCCAGCGGCGCGCTGAAGGGCGACAAGAACACCTATCAGATGGACCCTGCCAATTCCAACGAGGCGCTGCGCCTGATCGAGCGGGATCTGGCGGAGGGGGCCGATATGGTGATGGTCAAGCCCGGCATGCCCTATCTGGATATCTGCCGCCGGGTGAAAGACGAATTCGGCGTGCCCACCTATGCCTATCAGGTGTCGGGCGAATACGCGATGCTGCAGGCGGCGGCGCAGAATGGCTGGCTCGATGGCGAAAAGGTGATGATGGAAAGCCTGCTGGCCTTCAAACGCGCCGGATGCGACGGCATCCTGACCTATTTCGCCCCGGCGGCGGCCCGGATGCTCGCCAAGGGCTAGGCGGCGTGCGGGAAATCGCCGCTGACCACAAGACCTGATGACATTCAGGGCAAAAACCACTATTACTTGCGTCAATGGTCGTATAAGGCCGACAGTGCAAAACATATAAAAGGGCAGAGGCATGAGCATGTTTTCCCGCCGATCTTTTCTGATGGCCGCAGGCGCCTCGACCGCGCTGACGGCGGCCTGCGGCAATGGCGTCGGATCCACCGGCGCATCGACCATCGACGCGCGGGTCGACAGCACCCGCGACTATCTGTTCAACAGATATCCCGGCACCGCCGATCTGGAGGCCAAGGCCCAGGGCGTGCTGTGGATGCCCCTGATCACCAAGGCAGGGTTCTTTCTTGGCGGCGCCTACGGCAAGGGCGCGCTGCGGATCGACAATATCACCGTCGATTACTATTCGGCCACCCAGGCCAATGTCGGCCTGCAGATCGGCGCCCAGCAATATGCCCATGCGCTGTTCTTCATGACAGAAGACGCGCTTTCGACCTTCCGCCGCTCTGCCGGCTGGTCGGCGGGCGCGGACATGGAATATGCGCTGAACGACAAGGGCGGCAACCTCAGCGCCGAAACGCTGACGGCGCTCGATCCCGTGATCGCCATCGTCTTCGGCCAGTCCGGCCTGATCGTCGGCGCCACGCTGGAAGGCACGAAATACACGCGCATCATTCCGTAACGGCACGGGGCGGCCCCGAGGGAGCTGCGCCGTCATTGCATCTTCGTATCCGGCCGTTTAACTGAAGGCTCCCTTCGGGCCGTCACAAACGGGAACCTCATGCCGACCGTCTTTCGCTGGCTTCTGCGTCTCTTCGCTTCGCTGCTTGTTCTGATCGGCCTGACGCTGCTGGGTGTCTACTACCTGGCCACCCGGTCGCTGCCTGACTACGACGCCAGCTATGCCATCGCGGGCCTGTCCGGCCCGGTCGAGATCGTGCGCGACAACGCCAGCATCCCGCATATCATGGGCAGCACCGACGAAGATGTGTTCTTCGGCCTCGGCTTCGCCCATGCGCAGGACAGACTGTGGCAGATGACCATGCTGCGCCGCACCGCGCAGGGCCGGTTGAGCGAGGTTTTCGGCGAGCGTACCGTCAAGATAGACGAGTTGATGCGCCGCTATGATCTCTACGGCGCGGCCATCTCCTCGGTCGCGGTACAAGATGCCGCCACCACAGCGGCGCTGCAGGCCTACGCGCGCGGCGTGAATGCCTGGATCGCCGAGGTCAACCGCGGCGCCCGCGGCCGCGGCGCACCGGAATTCTTCATTTTTTCCAATGAGATCGCCTTTTGGCAACCGGCCGATTCCATCGCCATCGGCAAGCTGATGGCGATGGAGGTTTCCGATACTATCGCGCAAGAGGTTTTGCGTGCCCGCGTGTCTCTGGCCCTGCCCGAAGAGCGGGTGCGCGACATTCTGCCAGACGTGCCGGGGCCGGGCGTGGCTGCCCTGCCCGATTATGCCGCGCTCTTTCCCGATGCGCCGCGCAGCTTTGCCGCGCTGGACACTGCCACCGACCCGCTGTCGCCGGTCAGCCCCCGCAATCTGGCCGGCGCGTCGAATATCTGGGCCGCCGCGCCCTCGCGCTCGGCCGCCGGCGGCACGCTGCTGGCCAATGACCCGCATCTGGGCTTCTCGGCCCCGGCGCTGTGGTATCTGGCGCGGCTTCAGCTTTCCAGCGGCGGGGTGATCGGCGGCACCATTCCCGGCGCGCCCGCCGTGCTGCTTGGCCGGTCCGACAAGCTGGCCTGGGGGCTGACCACCACCTATCTGGATGATCTGGACGTCTATGTCGAAAAGCTGAACCCCGACCATCCCGAGGAATACCTGACCCCCGATGGCTACAAGCGGTTCGAGACCCGCCGCTCCATCATCAGGGTCAAGGATCACGATCCGGTCACCATCACCCTGCGCTGGACCCAGAACGGCCCCGTCCTGCCCGGCGGCCATTACGACCTGCGTTCGATCACGCCCAGGGGCCATGTCATCTCCATCGCCTGGACCGCGCTCGGCGGCCAGGATACATCGCCCACGGCGGCGCTGCGGCTGATGATGGCCGGGTCGGTCGACGAGGCGCTCGAGGCGGGTGCGCTCTGGCAGGCGCCGGCGCAGAACCTGGCGCTGATCGACAAGGAGAATATCGCGCTGCAGGTCGTCGGCGCGATGCCGCGCCGGGCCGCGCGGCACCAGACGATGGGCCGCCTGCCCAGCCCCGGCTGGCGCCCGGAAAACCGCTGGTCGGGCAGCTATGCCTATGCGGCCAACCCGCGTTTCGTGAACCCCGAGGGCGGCATCCTGGGCAATACCAACAACAAGATCGCCGATCGCCCCTTCCCGCTGCACCTCAGCTTCGCCTGGGGCGATACCCAGCGCATTCAGCGCTGGCGGCAGCTGATGGAACGGCGCGAGGTGCACACCCGCGAAAGCTTCATCGAGGCGCAGCTCGACACGGTCAGCTTCACCGCCCGCGCGCTGCTGCCGCTGGTGGCGCGCGATCTGTGGTTCACTGGCGACGCCGCCCCCGACGGCACGCCCGAACGCCGGCGCCAGCACGCGCTGGAACTGCTGGCCAACTGGAACGGCGAGATGAACGAGCATATGCCCGAACCGCTGATCTATGCCGCCTGGATGCGCCATCTGCAGCAGCGGCTGATCCGCGATGATCTGGGGCCGCTGGCCGATGCCTTCACCCATCTGGACCCGCTGTTCATCGAACGGGTGTTCCGCGATGTGGATGGCGCCTCGGCGTGGTGCGACGTGGTGCAATCCACCGTGCCCGAAACCTGCGCCGACATCGCCCGCCAATCGCTCGACGAAGCTCTGATCTGGATCGCCGAGCATCACGGCGCCAACCTCGACAGCCTGCGCTGGGGCGATGCCCATCAGGCGCGGCAGGATCATCCGGTGCTGGGCGAAACGCCGTTGCTGAAATGGGTGGTCAACATCCGCCAGTCGACATCGGGCGGCGACAACACGCTGCAGCGCGGCCTGACCGGCGGCACCGGCCCCGCGCCCTTCGCCAATCTGCATGGCGCAGGCTATCGCGGGGTCTATGACTTCGCCGATCCCGACAGTTCGGTCTTCATCATCTCGACCGGCCAGTCCGGCCATCCGCTGTCACGCCACTATGACGATCTGGGTGATCTGTGGCGGCGCGGCGAATATGTTCCCATGTCGCTGGATCCCGATCTGGCCCGCGCCGGCGCCGTGGGCATCACCCGGCTGATCCCGGCCCGGGGCGGTTGAGGCGGCGTTCTTGAGTACCTGACACCGAAAGGCGCGCGGCCTACCGCCGGTGAAGGCGCAGCCAGATGCCATCCTTCGCGCGTACCGTCAGATGCGCGACCGGCACCGGGGCGCGGCCCTGCACCGGTTCGAGGCGCCAGTCCTTCAGCAGCAGCGCCAGCAACAGCGGCCCTTCCAGCATCGCGAACCCCGCGCCGGGGCAGACGCGCGGCCCGGTCGAGAACGGAATATAGGCCGCCCGGAGGCAGGCCCGGCCCGCCTCGGTGCCATAGCGGCCGGGGTCGAACGCATCGGGCCGGTCCCACAACAGCGCATGCCGGTGCAGGTGCCAGGGCGAAATCACGATCTGGCTGCCGGGCGCGACATCACGGTTGCGAAACCGTTCGCCGCGCGTGGCCTGCCGCACCATCATCGGCACCGGTGGGTAAAGGCGCAGCGCCTCGCGGAACACATCCCGGGTGAACGTCAGCTTGGAGATATCTGAAAACGCCGGGTTCTCGCCAAGGGCGGTGGCCTCTGCCGCCACCCGCTCCTGCGCGTCGGGGTAGAGCGCCAGAAGATACAGCGCCCAGGCCAGGGCCGAGGCCGATGTTTCATGCCCGGCCAGAAAGAAGATCGCCACCTGATCGACCATTTCCCCGGTGCCGAAGCGCCGCCCGGTTTCGGGGTCGGCGGTCGTCATGATCTTGGTGGCCAGATCGTCGGGCGCGGTTCCGGCGGCGATCGCGGCGGCGCGGTCCGCCGTCAGGCGCGTGATCAGGGCGCGGATAGCCCGGGCGCTGGCCTTGGTGCGGGAACGGTGAAACCGGGGCATCCAGCCGGGCAGCGGCACAAAGGCGGCGAGGTTCAGCACCGGCTGGCTGCGCTGATAATCACGAAACCGGGTGAAGACCTGCGCCGCGACCTCATGCTCGATCGGGATCGAGAACAGCGTGCGAAAGATCACATCCGCCGCCGCGTGGCTGGTCTGCGCCTCGATCTCCGTCACCCCTTCGGACAACCGGGCCGAGGCCGCCTTGCCCGCCGCGACCATCGCGGGGAATGTGTCGCGCAGGCGCCCGCCCTCGAACGCGGGATCAATGATGCGGCGCTGGCGCTGCCAGTCGGCCCCGTTGGTCAGAAACACGGAATCGCCCAGCAAGGGCCGCAACCCCTCGCCGACCCGCCCGGATTTCGGGAAATCCATGGGGCGTTCTTTCAGAACAAGATCAACAAGATCGGGCTGGTTGATGAGATAAGACCTGAAGAACGGCGTGCGGAATTCGGCCATCTTTGCGCGGTAGAGCCTGGCGGGCTGAGCCGACAGGATATCGCGCCGAAAGAGGCGCAGGTAACGCAGCAGCCCGACCCGCTCCGGCCGGCTGGCGGGTTTGGGCGGGGTCGTCATGCCGCCATCGACCGATAGCGCGAAGCCGGCCGCGCGATCATGCTTTTTGACGGGGCGCGGCCCGCATAGCGCGTACCCAGTGTCAGCGACCCGGCGGTGATGCGGAAGTAATCGTAATCTCCGGGCCGGTCGAAGGCGCACAGATACTGAAAATGCAGCCGGAAGAACCGCCAGCGCAGCGCCTTCCACCGCGCGGGGCTGAGCGTCTGGGTGAAGGCGGCCGAGATTACCAGCGGCCAGCGCTGATTGTCGGGGGCGACGCCCGTCACCGCCACCGGATCGCACAGGGCGAAAGAGCAGCCATCGCCGGGGGCCGTGACATCGACCCAGGTCAGTTCTTTCCGTGCCGACAGGAAATGCAGATCGGCGCGTAACCGGCCGGCCCCCGGCAGGAAAGACACCATCGGCACCACCTGCCCCAGCGACAGGAATGACAGCGCCGGGCCTTCGTCGGGCAGCGGCCCGCCCCGGATCAGATCGGCCAGAATCGACACCGCCAGATGCGCGCCCGAGGAATGCCCGACCACCAGCACCTCGTCCACGTCATCGTTCAGCGCGGCGGCGATGGTCTTGCGGAACGCGGCCATCCGCGTCTCGAGCTCGGGCGGGTTGGCGCCGTTCCAGCGGGCCGAATAGGCATAGTCATGCATCAGGTAATAGGCGAACAGCCGGTTGTCGGCGCGGCGGAACCGATCCAGCACCGGCCAAATGATGCCCAGCCCCAGCCAGCCGATCAGGGGCAAGCCGCTGAGCGCCAGAAACGCCCCCAGAAGACGCGCGGCCAGCAGCGCCAGCGCCAGTTGGCCAAGCAGCATCAGGATCGGGTAGAGCGCGGCTATGACAGGCCCCTTGCGCAGCCGCATCAGCCCGAACAGCGCGCCGGATGCCACATAGACCCACACGGTGCGCAAAAGCTGGCCGTAGGTGGCCCAGATGCCCTGCGCCATCGAGCCGCGCACGATATCGGACCAGACCAGCACGTCGATATCGCTTTCGACCTGCGCGCCCTCGATTCGCCCCACCGCGTGCCAGCCATAGGCGCCGCCGCCGGTTTTCGGTGTCAGTGCAAGGTCGTAGCCGGAGATCTTCGCCTGTGCCCGGCCTTCCTTGCGGTAGAGCTCGCGGTAGCGGCGGGGATGAATCGGATCGTAGCCGGGGATATAGAACACCCGGCGGCGCCGCACCCGCTGCTGCACAGTTTCCGTCATCTTCCCCGCTCGTGCCCGTTTCGCGCCAGCATAGCGCCCGAAGCCGGCGAAAGTAAGCCGGCTAGCCGATCGTGGCCAACGCCGGGAAGGTTTCCAGCAGCCAATAGGAGAAGGACGAGAAACCGCCCGTGAGCATCAGCAGACCGATCGTCCACAGCAGCAGGCCCATGATCCGCTCGATCTGTTCCATATGCCGTTTCATCCAGCCCATGACCCCGGTCAGCCGCGGGAAGAAGGCCGCGACCAGCAGGAATGGAATGCCCAGCCCCGCCGCATAGACCGCCAGCAGCAGCGTGCCACGCGCCACGTTGGCCTCGCTCGCCGCCATCGACAGGATCGCGCCAAGCTGCGGGCCGATGCAGGGGGTCCAGCCGAAGGCGAAGGCGAGACCCAGCAGATAGGCGCCGAAGGCCGATCCGCCGGTGTCGCCCGCATCCATCCGCGCCTCGCGTTCCAGAAACGGAATGCGGATCGCGCCAACGAAATGCGCGCCGAAAATCATCACAACGATGCCGGCGAAGATGTTGAAGTAATTCTGGTTCTGCAGAAAGAACGCGCCGAAGGCCGAAGCCGTGAAGCCCAGGAACAGGAACACCGTGGACAGGCCCAGAACGAAAAACACGGCCGACAACAGCGCGCGGCGGCGGGCGCTGGCAACCTCGCTCAGCTCGCCCATGGTGATCCCGCTCATATAGGCCAGATAGGGCGGTACGATCGGCAGCACGCAGGGGCTGAGAAAGCTCAGCAGCCCGGCCATCAGCGCCACGATCATGGCGGGGATCAACCCCGCGTCGATAATCTCTATTCCGAACATTCCCGTCCCCTTCGTCCCCGACATATCGAAAGGCGCGGGCAAGGTCACGCCGTGCGCACTCACAATAGCGTGGACATGCTGTCACATCGCGCCTAGATGCGATGGCCATGAACTGGGATGCGGAAATCGACGCGCTGGGGCTGAAATGCCCCCTGCCCGTGCTGAAGGCGCGAAAGCGGCTGGTGGCGATGGCGCCGGGCGAGGTGCTGCGGATCTGCGCGGATGATCCAATGGCGCTGATCGACATGCCCCATTTCTGCGCCGAGGCAGGGCATGAGCATCTGGGGGTTCGGGAAGATGCCGGGGCGCAGGTTCACCTGATCCGCCGGGGAAAATGAAAACGCCGGGCACAGGGCCCGGCGTTTCATCACGTCAGCTGCGAAGCGACCACCAGCCGCGCTTCTTGGGCTTGTCATCCTCTTCGGGCGCATCCGCCGTCAGTTCGGGCTCGGGCTCGGGTTCCGGCGCGGTTGCGACCGGCTCTGGCTCAGCCTCGGCCTGCGGCGCTGGTTCAACCTCGGGCTCGGGTTCCGGCATAGCCTGCGGTTGCGGCTCTTCGGCCACCGGCACCGGCTGCGCTTCTTCCGCCTCGGCCTGAACCGGGGCGGCAATCTCTGCCTCGGTCGGGGTTTCTTCGGTGATAGCCTCCGGCGCGGCCGGGGTCATCTCTTCGATCTGCGCGGGCGCTTCCGGCGCCGCAACCGGCGTTTCGGCCTGCGCTTCGCCCGTCACCGCCTGATCACCGTTCTGATCACCATTCTGCTGATCACCGTTCTGCTGATCGCCATTCGACGATCCGCTTTTCTTGCGCCGGCGGCGGCGGCGGCGTTTCTTGGGCGCCTGCGTCTCTTCGGTGGTGGCCTCTTCGGGCGCCGCCTCTTCTGCCACGCTTTCGACTTCGGGTTCCTGCTCGGGCTCTTCAGCCTCGGGCATATCCGACATGTCGATCGAAATCGCCTGCGTCGCCACCTCGGCCACATGGCGCGTGGCGGTCTTGAACCGCTCGATCGAGAAATCGGGCGAAATCAGGAACGGGTCGGCCTCGACCCGCACGGCGATGCCATAGCGCGCCTCGATCTGTGCGATATGCTCGCGCTTCTGGTTCATCAGATAGTTGACGATGCCCACAGGCGCCTTCAGCAACACCTCTTTGGAGCGGCCGCGCACGCCCTCTTCTTCCAGCTGGCGCAGGATCGACAGCGCCAGATTGTCATCCGAGCGGATCAGGCCGGTGCCGTGGCAGGCCGGGCATGGCTGTGTCGTCGCCTCGAGCATGCCGGGGCGCAGACGCTGGCGCGACATTTCCAGAAGGCCGAAGCCCGAAATGCGGCCCACCTGAATGCGGGCGCGATCGGTCTTGAGCTTGTCTTTCAGCTTCTTCTCGACGGCGGCGTTGTTCTTGCGCTCTTCCATGTCGATGAAATCGATCACGATCAGCCCGGCAAGGTCGCGCAGACGCATCTGGCGCGCCACCTCTTCGGCGGCCTCCAGGTTGGTCTTCAGCGCGGTTTCCTCGATCGAGCCTTCCTTGGTGGCGCGGCCCGAGTTCACATCCACCGCCACCAGCGCCTCGGTGATGCCGATCACGATATAACCGCCGGACCTGAGCTGCACCGTCGGGTTGAACATCGACGACAGATAGCTTTCCACCTGATACCGCGCGAACAGCGGCATCGGGTCGGTGTAGTGCTTCACGTTCTTGGCGTGGGACGGCATGATCATCTTCATGAAGTCCTTGGCGACGCGATAGCCGGCCTCGCCCTCCACCAGAACCTCGTCGATCTCGCGGCTGTAGAGATCGCGGATCGTGCGCTTGATCAGGTTGCCTTCTTCATAGATCGGCGCGGGCGCGACGGATTTCAGCGTCAGCTCGCGGATCTGCTCCCACAGGCGCTGCAGATATTCGTAATCGCGCTTGATTTCCGATTTGGTGCGGTTGGCGCCCGCGGTGCGGATGATCAGGCCGGCGCCTTCCGGCACCTCGATCTCGCCCGCGATTTCCTTGAGCTTCTTGCGGTCGGCCGCGTTGGTGATCTTGCGGCTGATGCCGCCGCCACGCGCGGTGTTGGGCATCAGCACGCAATAGCGCCCGGCGAGGCTCAGATAGGTGGTCAGGGCCGCGCCCTTGTTGCCGCGCTCCTCCTTGACGACCTGCACCAGAAGAATCTGGCGGACCTTGATGACTTCCTGGATCTTGTAGCGTTTGGGGCGCGGCTTGCGCGGCTGGCGGATCTCTTCGCTGACATCCTCATCGGCGACCGACTCGATGTCGGAATCGCGCTCCGACGCGTCGGAGCGATCATCTTCGCTGTCATCGCCGTTGTCTTCATCATCGCCGGCGTCGCTGTCATCGCCCTTGGCCGTCGCATCGGAAGGGTCCTCCGCGGCCTGTCCGGCCGACGGCTGCGGCGGCGAAGCCTGTTCGGCTTCGGGGGCATCTGCCATCGCGGCGTCACCGGTCAGCGGCAGCGCCTCGTCGCTGTCATCGCCAAGATCGACCACATCCATTCCGGGGATCGCCTCGGAAACCTCGCGGGTTTCCACCGCATCCCCGTTTTTCGCCTCTGCCGCCTTGGGCTTGGAGCGTGACCGCGAACGCGAACGCGAGCGGCTGGAGGATTTCGCCTTGGCCGGTTTTTCGTCTTCCTCTTCGAGCGACGCGGCATAGGCGCGTTCCTCGGCGAGCAGCGCCTCGCGGTCGGCGACCGGGATCTGATAGTAATCCGGGTGAACCTCGGAAAAGGCAAGGAAACCATGCCGGTTTCCGCCGTAATCGACAAAGGCCGCCTGAAGCGAGGGTTCGACCCGTGTTACCTTTGCCAGATAGATGTTGCCAGCAAGCTGGCGCTTGTTGACGCTTTCGAAATCGAATTCGTCAACCCTGGTTCCGTCAACCACCACAACGCGGCATTCTTCCGCGTGGGTGGCGTCGATAAGCATTTTCTTAGCCATTGTGTCTCTTTGCACCGCGGCAAACGCCCCTGCCCCGAAGGGGCCGGACGTTGCGGGTGGTGTCTTGTTTGGGCGTGGGGGTGTGCGACGGCGGTTTTACGGGCGGCGACGTGCCTGCCTGCTGTATGCCTGTCCGTGCTCACGCGTTCCATCGCGGTTTGTCTCCGATGCCTGTATTGGCATCCGTTGGTTAATACCCGCCCGCATCGGGGGGCAATCTTGTGGTCCGTGGGACCGATCGGTCTGGCCTCGCTCCGGTGCCGGACTTTCTGCCGGGGCCGCGCGAAAACAGCGAAACTGAACATCGTCAGGCTGTAATATAGGAACAACCTGACGTTTTACGACCTTAGCGGCGGAATACATGCAAAGACAATGGTCTTTTTCCCGACACGGCCAATCAAAGGTAATCAGACCGGCTCAGCCCGTATTTCGCCATCTTCTCGTTCAGGGTGCGGCGCGGCAGGCAAAGCTCTTCCATCACGTTGACGATAGAGCCCCGGTGCCGCCGCATGGTGTTGTCGATCAGCATCCGTTCGAAGGCTTCCACGTATTCCTTCAGCGGCTTGCCTTCGGTGGTCATCACCGGCTGCGCGTCATCCTCATCGTTGCTCATCAGAAGCGAGGCGATGGTGCCCGAGCCGCGGCGGCTTTGCAGCACGGCGCGCTCGGCCACGTTGATCAGCTGGCGCACGTTGCCCGGCCAGGGCGCCTGCAAAAGCTGCGCGGCCTCCTGCGCGCTGACCTCGGGGGCGGCGCAGCCGTATTCCTCGGCGAACTGTTCGCTCAGCCGGGTGAACAGCGTCAGGATGTCCTCGCCGCGCGCGCGCAGCGGCGGCAGGGTGATCCGCATCGCCGCCAGCCGGAAGAACAGATCGGGGCGCAGCACGTCCTCGCAGGTCTTGCCCTGCTCCTGCAGGTTCGACACGGCGATGATACGGGTTTCGGGCGGCGATCCCTGATCGTTCAGAAAGGTCACCAGACGCGCCTGCAGCGTGTGCGGCAGCGCCTCGATATCCTCCAGACACAATGTGCCGCCGCGCGCCTCTTCGACCAGCGGCAGCTCGCCGCCCTCTTCCATCGGGCCGAACATCCGGGTGGCCAGGTCACGCTCTGACAACGCCGCGCAGGAAACCTGCACGAACTTCCGCCCGGCGCGCGGGCCGACCGCGTGCAGCGCGTGCGACACCAGCGTCTTGCCGGTGCCTGTCTCGCCGTCGATCAGCACATGACCGTCGGCCTGGCCCAGATCCAGGATATCCTCGCGCAGCCGCTCCATCAGCGGCGACGAGCCGATGAGTTTCTTCATCAGCACCTTGCCATCCGACAGCTCGCGCCGCAGGGCGCGGTTGTCGAGCGTCATCCGCCGGTTATGGGCGGCACGCTTGGCCAGTTCGGTCATGCGGTCGGGGTTGAACGGCTTTTCCAGAAAGTCATAGGCGCCCACGCGCATCGCCTCGACCGCCATCGGCACGTCACCATGGCCGGTGATCATGATCACCGGCAGGTTGCTGTCGAGGCTCATCAGCCGCTTGAGAAAGGCCATGCCATCCATTCCCGGCATGCGGATGTCCGATACCACGATCCCCGGAAAATCGGTTCCGATCACCTTCAGCGCCTCTTCGGCCGAAGGGTAGGTTTCGGTATCGAACCCCGACAGCGCCAGCCACTGGCTGATCGATTGGCGCATGTCCTGCTCATCGTCCACGATGGCGATCCTGATTCCGCGGCTCATCGCACTTCCTTCGTTTCTTCTGTTCATTCCGCTGCCTCGACCTCGTCACTCAGGATGGGCAGTTGTACCTCGAATACCGCGCCGCCCGACGGCGCGTTCAGCGCGGTCAGACGACCGCCAAGGTCGTTTATTATGCCCGATGAAATTGCAAGCCCCAGGCCGACACCGTCGCCCGGCTGCTTGGTGGTGTAAAACGGCTCGAACAGCGATTCCAGATCGTCGATCCCGTGGCCGTTGTCGCGCACCGTCAGCGTGGCGGTTTCGCCCGACGACAGGATCAGGTCGATCTGCGGATCGTCGGCCATCTTGGTGGCGTCGAGCGCGTTGCGCAGCAGGTTGATGATCACCTGTTCCAGCCGCACCCGATCGACCATCACCATCACCGGCTGCGGCGGCAATGTGCGGGTGATGGTCACCTTGCGGCGCTTGAGCTGCGGCTCCATCATCGCCAGGGCCGATCCGATACATATCTTGAAATCAATCGCTTCCACCCGGTCGCCGCCCTTGCGCGCGTAGCTCTTGAGCTGGCGGGTGATCGAGCCCATCCGCTCGATCAGATCGTCGATCCGCAGGAACGAGGCCAGCGCCTCTTCGTTGCGCTTGCGCTGCAGCAACAGGCGCGCGCCGGCCAGATAGGTTTTCATCGCCGCCAGCGGCTGGTTCAGTTCATGGCTGACGGCGGCCGACATCTCTCCCAGCGCCGCCAGCTTGGAGCTTTGGGCCAGCGTCTGTTCGGCCACTTCGAGGTTCTTTTCGGCCTTTTCACGTTCGGCGATTTCCCGCTGCAGCCGCATGTTCAATGCGCGCAACTCCGCCGATTCCATCTGAAAGAACGCCGAGCGAGACTGGGCCCGCCGCGAGATCAGGTAGAAACCGACCGCCAGCAACAGGGCGAATCCCATGATCTCCAGCGACAGAACGCCGTTCACCCGTTCGCGGATCGACGAATAGGTGGTGAAACTGACCAGCCGCCAGCCCTGAAACGGGATGCGGGCCTCGTTGCGCATCACCGCCTCGCCGAGGATATAGGCATCGGCCGGCAGCGCGGCCCAGTCGGCGGTGGCCTGGATCGCGCGGCGGATGGCGGAATTGGCCGATTGCGCGGCCAGCGCCTCTTCGACGGTGCGGCCGCGCCAGCGCGGTTCGGTCGCAAGAATGATCCGGCCTTCGCTGTCGGTGATCATCACCGCGTCGGAAATGCCGGCCCAGCTTTGTTCGAACTTGGCCAGATCGACGGCCACGGCGATGACGCCCACATTCTCGCGCTCGCTGATCACGCGGCGCGAATAGGTGAAATCCATCACCCCGGTTTCATTCTGCTCGGCGGTGAAAACCGTGTCATTGGCGCGCAACGCCTCAACAAAGAAATGTGCGCCGCGCAGATTGGCGCCCAGAAGTGAACGATCCGTGGCCGATACCACCCGCCCCGAGGCATCCAGCAGCATCATCGAGGCGGCGCCGATCTCCTCCAGATAGGAAATCAGGCGCTGCGAACTTTGCGAAAAATCGTTGGAGTTCAGCGCCCCGATCAGCGTCGGGTCACGCGACAGGAGCAGCGGCACGACAGAGGCGCGCTGCAGCTCTGACAGCACGTTGCCGGAATAAAGCGCCAGCCGTACCTCGGCCCGGTTGCGGGTCGCGGCGGTGAACCGTTCGGTCAGCCAGGTGTTGGTGATCCAGACGAGCGCGACGGCAAACAGGAAAAACCCGATCAGAATGGCGCGCACGCGCCAACCTTTTCCGCTTTTCAGCATCTTTTGTTCTGTCGGTTTGCCGGTCTCTGACATGCACAGAGTTTATGCATCGCGGCAGGCGCGAACAAGCGCCCGCGGCTCAGGCCGGCGCCATCCTGTTGGCAAGTGCGCGAAAAAGCGCCGCACCGTCAGTGCCGCCGAGCGCCGGATCGGCGATCCGCTCGGGGTGGGGCATCATCCCCAGCACCCGCCGGTTTTCGCTCAGCACACCGGCGATATCTGCGACAGAGCCGTTGGGATTGTCGAGATAGGTGAGGGCCACCCGGTCTTCGGCCTGCAATCTCGCGACCGTTTGCGCATCGGCGGTGTAGTTGCCGTCATGATGGGCGATCGGAATGTTGATCCGCTGTTTCGCCTCATAGCCTGCGGAAAAGGCGCTGTCGGTGGTTTCCACCTGCAGCGGCACGGTCTTGCAGATGTATTTCAGCCCCGCGTTGCGCAGCAGCGCGCCGGGCAGCAGGCCGGTTTCGGTCAGCACCTGAAAGCCGTTGCAGACCCCCAGCACATAGCCGCCCCGATTGGCGAAATCGACGATCGCGCGGGCAATCGGAGAGCGCGCGGCGATCGCGCCGCAGCGCAGGTAATCGCCAAAGGAGAACCCGCCGGGGATGGCCACCAGATCCAGCCCTTCGGGCAGGCTGGTTTCCTTGTGCCAGACGATCCGCGTCTGGGCATTGCCCGCGACCTGATCCAAGGCAACGGCCATGTCGCGGTCGCAGTTGGAGCCGGGGAACTGAATGACCGCGGCGCGCATCAGGCGATCTCCACCGCGTAGCTTTCGATCACCGTGTTCGCCAGCAGCTTTTCGCACATATCGGTGACGGTGGCCTCGGCCTTGCCCGCGTCGGTCTCGGCCAGTTCCAGCTCGATCACCTTGCCCTGGCGCACGCTTTCCACCCCGTCGAAGCCGAGGGTCTCCAGCGCGTGGCGCACTGCCTCGCCCTGCGGATCCAGAACGCCCTGTTTCAGCATGACTTGTACGCGCGCCTTCATCGGCCTGCCCCCTTGGTGACTCTGTTCACCGGCTGAATACTTGTCTGCCCGCCCTCCGGCAAGAGCCACGCAAAAAGAAACCCGCGCCTTGTGGGGCGCGGGCAACCTCGTCTTCGGGCCGCAATCAGCCGCGCCGGCGCTTGCGCACGAAGCCCAGCAGCCCCAGCGCCCCGATCAGAAGCGGCGCGCCGGCCGGCAGCGGAACCGCGGCGGTGTTGATCGTCAGCTTCGAGAAATCGACGCCGATGCCGTTGCCCCGGAACCGGCGGTCGCCGGTTGCCACTGCGAAGATACCGACCTCGAGCAGCCCGTCGCTCAGCAATGCGGGATCGACGAACATGCTGCGCACCGTCACCGCGCTGGGCAGCGCGCCCGAGGCGCCCCGCCACACCGTATCATCCTGCAGGATGCCGTCAAAATAGATGTCGAGCGTATCGACCGGGTTGAACGCGGGCGAATCGTGATCGAAAATACCGATCTCGATCGAAGCGGACACCGGCGCCGCGCTATTCAGCGAAAACGCGTGGCTGTATTCGACCGAACCGAAGGTGCGGAACGGATCGGAGCCCACGAAGATGTTGAACGGTGCCGGATCGCCGGCAGACGCGGCTTCGAAATCCGTGACCCAAAGCGGTGCCGTGCCATCGGCGAAATCCTGATCACCGATCATATCCACGACCGTGGCCGAAGCCGCGGCCGCACAGAGGGAGAATGCCGCCGAGGCAGCAAGTGTCTTTAGCAGTGTCATTGAATTACCTCCTCATACTCTTCATGCGCGCCTGAAACAAAACGCCAATTGCGATATGCCAATCGCAACATCATGCCGTCTTCCTGGCACAAAGTTAATACATGTTAATAGAAACCACTGTTGCCGCGAGGGAAACAGAAAGTTTCGTGTTTTAGTTGATCAGTGTCGGTTTCGTCGCGTGGGTGACGTTCGACGGCAACACGCCCAGGCGCCGGGCCACTTCGGTATAGGCGTCGGTCAGATTGCCCAGATCGCGGCGGAACACGTCCTTGTCGAGTTTCTGGCCGGTCTTGATGTCCCACAGCCGGCAGCTGTCGGGGCTGATCTCGTCGGCCACCACGAGGCGCATGTAATCGCCGTCATAGACGCGCCCGATCTCGATCTTGAAATCCACCAGCTTGATGCCGACGCCATACATGACCCCCGACAGGAAGTCGTTCACCCGCAGCGCCAGCGCGACGATATCGTCCATGTCCTGCTGCGAGGCCCAGCCGAAGGCAATGATGTATTCCTCGGGCACCAGCGGGTCGCCCAGCTTGTCGTCCTTGTAGGAAAACTCGACGATCGGCCGCGGCAGCGCCGCCCCCTCCTCCAGCCCCAGCCGCTTGGCCATGGAGCCGGCGGCGAAATTGCGCACGATGATTTCCAGCGGAATGATCTCGACCGCGCGGATCAGCTGTTCGCGCATGTTGATCCGCTTGATGAAATGGGTCGGCACGCCGATCGCGTTGAGCCCGGTCATGAAATATTCGCTCAGCCGGTTGTTCAGCACGCCCTTGCCTTCGATCGTCGCCTTCTTCTCGGCGTTGAACGCGGTGGCATCATCCTTGAAATACTGCACGAGGGTGCCGGGCTCTGGGCCTTCGTAAAGGATCTTCGCCTTGCCTTCGTAGATTTTTTTGCGCCGTGCCATGGAAACTCCGATCTTCGGGCGCGATGGGCCGCAATGCCCCGCCCGCATTTTCATTTCTCTTATGCCAAGGCCGCCCTCAGGGCAAGGCGGCCCGGAATTGCGACGATTCAGCGGGGTTTTGGTCCGATGGTAGCGCCCACGGCCCCTAGGCAGCGCCGCCGCGATACCTTAAAACCGGCGCGACAGGATTCTGGAGGACCAAGGCCGATGACCACCTTCGACGATCGCGAAAACGCGTTTGAGAACAAGTTCGCCCATGACGAAGAAATGAAGTTCAAGGCGCAGGCGCGCGCAAACAAGCTGCTGGGCCTGTGGGCCGCCGAACTGATGGGCTTGTCCGGCGAAGAGGCCGCGGAATATGCCAAATCCGTGGTCAAGGCCGATTTCGAAGAAGCCGGCCATGAAGACGTGTTCCGCAAGGTGGCCGGCGATCTGGGCGACAAGGCCGATGAGCGCACCATCCGCACCCGGATGGTCGAGGTTCTGGCCGAAGCCAAGGCGCAGCTCATGACCGAACTCTGATCCGCCACGGCGGATCGCAGTTGTAACGCGCCCGGCCGCTCCGGGCGCGTTTATTTTTGCGCAAAATTCGAACTGTTAAGCCGATCTGCGGATCTGCCGCGCTACCCCTGCGCGATCACAGACGGGTGGAGGGACCATGCCGACAGATGCCTCGGGCATGCAAATCACTGCGAACGGGCCGCTGCGCGGCGGCAAAACCCTGCTGCGGCGGGCGGCGCCGCTGATCATTGCCGGGCTTTTCGTTCTGGTGATGCAGGACCGGCTGAGCGGGATCGACCGGGCCGAGGTGATGCAGGGCCTGCGCGCCATTTCGGCCGGCCAGTGGGCGCAGGCGATGCTGGCCACCGCGCTCAGCTTCTGGGCGGTGGCCCGATATGACGGGCTGTTGCACGGGCTTCTGGGCACTGGCGTGCCCGCCCGCGCGGCCCGGCTGAGCGGGGCATCGGCGATCGCGGTCAGCCAGACGCTGGGCTTTGGCATCGTCAGCGGCACGCTGGTGCGCTGGCGGATGCTGCCCGGATTGGGATCGGCGGGCGCGGCGCGGCTTTCGGCGTTGGTGGCCGCCTCTTTCCTGGCTGGCTGGGCGGTGTTCACGGCGCTGGTTCTGGTGGTTCGGCCCGCGCCGGTGGCCTGGCTGGGGCCGTTCCAATGGGGCGTGCTGGCCGCTGCGGCCGGCGCGGTCATGCTCTCGCTCTGCGCGCCGCGGCTGGTGCTGTTCGGGCGGGCGCTTCGGCTTCCCAGCCTGCGGGCGATGGGCACGCTGCTGGCGCTGACGGCGCTTGATTGCCTGGCCGCCGGCGCCGCGCTTTATGCCGTGCTGCCGCCGGGCACCGCCCCCGGTTTCGCTCTGTTTCTGCCCGCCTTTCTGATTGCGCTCGGCGCCGGGCTGTTGTCGGGCACCCCCGGCGGCGTCGGCCCGTTCGAGGTGACGCTGCTGGCGCTGCTGCCGCAGGCGGACAATGCCGCGCTGCTGGGCGGGGTTCTGGTCTGGCGCGCGGTCTATTACGCCCTGCCCTCCTGCCTTGGCGCCGCCGCCTGCGCGCGCGGCCGGGTGGCGGAGGGCGAGCGCGACAAGCCCGGCCGGCCCCTGACGCCCCAGAGCCTGACGCAGGGCCAGCGCGGCACCCTGTTCAACGCGCCGCGGGCCGAGGCGCAGCTTGCCTATCAGGGCGACAAGCGGCTTCTGGCCGACGGGCGCGACCGACCCGAATGGGTGATCGCCCGGACCGGGCAAACCCTGGTCGCGCTGGGCGAGCCGCTCTTGGGCGATCATGGCCCGGCGCTGGACAGGCTGATCACCCATGCCCGCGCCGCCTATCGCGCGCCCTGCCTCTACAAATGCAGCGCGAGGATGGCTGCGGTGGCGCGCCGGCGCGGCTTCGCCGCCCTGCCGATCGCGCGCGAGGCCCGTCTTGTGCCCGCGTCCTTCGCGGTGCAGGCGCCGGGTTGCCGGCAGTTGCGGCGCAAGCTGCGCAAGGCCGAGCAGGCCGGGCTGCGGATCGAGGCGCCGCGCCACCTGCCGATCGCACGGATGCGGGCGGTCAACGCCGCGTGGTGCGCGGAAAACGGCGGCGCGCGCGGCTTTTCGATGGGTATGTTCTGCCCCCGTCACCTTGCCCGGCAGCGGGTCTTTCTGGCCTGGATCGGCGATGATCTGATCGGCTTTGCCAGCTTTCACGTCGGCGCGCGCGAACAGACGCTGGATCTGATGCGCCAGCGCGGCGATGCGCCAGACGGCACGATGCACGCGCTGATCGCGGCCGCCATCGCGCGGGCGGCGGCCGAGGGCTGCCCGCGCCTGTCTCTGGCGGCCGTCCCCTACGACGGGCCGCTGGCCAGCGCGGTGCTGGCCCGTTTGCGGCACCGGCTGGCGCCCGCCGGCCTGCGCCAGTTCAAATCCGCCTTCGCGCCGGAGTGGGAAACGCTTTATATCGCCGCGCCCTCTCGTCTGGCGCTGGCCGTGGCCGGGGCGGAGATCGCGCGCGAGATCCTGCGCCCGCCCGCCGAGCCGGGCCAATATGCGCCTGCTTCAAGATGATTATGACCATTAAGAGTTTGCGAAACCGCCGCGATCATGGCACCTGTCGCGCGAATGGGCGGCCTGAACCGCCCTTTGTGTGTTTCCGAAAGGACGTGACAAATGCCCGATGCGCTCTCCCGCCTGCTTGAAACCCGCGACTGGCTTCTGGCTGATGGCGCCACCGGCACCAACCTGTTCAACATGGGCCTCAGCTCGGGCGACGCGCCGGAGCTGTGGAACGTGGACGAGCCCGAGAAGATCCGCACCCTGTATCGCGGCGCGGTCAATGCCGGATCGGACCTGTTTCTGACCAATACGTTCGGCGGCAATGCGTCGCGCCTGAAACTGCACAGCGCCGAGCACCGGGTGCGCGAGTTGAATCGCGCCGCCGCCGAACTGGGCCGTGAGGTGGCCGATGCCGCCGGTCGTCCGGTCGTGGTGGCGGGCTCCGTCGGGCCGACCGGCGAGATCATGGTGCCGATGGGCGCGCTGACCTATGCGGTGGCGGTCGAGATGTTTCACGAACAGGCCGAGGGGCTGAAAGAGGGCGGCGCCGATGTGCTGTGGGTGGAAACCATCTCTGCGCCCGAGGAATACAAGGCCGCCGGAGAGGCCGCCAAGCTGGCGGGAATGCCCTGGTGCGGCACCATGAGCTTTGACACCGCAGGCCGCACGATGATGGGCGTCACCTCGGCCGGGATGGCCGAGATGGTGGAAAAGCTGCCCTACCCGCCGCTGGCCTTCGGCGCCAATTGCGGCGTCGGCGCGTCCGACCTGCTGCGCACGGTGCTGGGCTTTGCCGCCTCGGGCACCGAACGCCCGCTGATCGCCAAGGGCAACGCCGGCATCCCGAAATACCACGACGGGCATATTCATTACGATGGCACCCCGGCCCTGATGGCCGATTATGCGGTTCTGGCCCGCGATTGCGGCGCCACGATCATCGGCGGCTGCTGCGGCACCACGCCCGAGCATCTCAGGGCGATGCGCGAGGCGCTGGAAACCCGCCCGCGCGGCCCGCGCCCTTCGCTGGAAGAGATCACCGAAAAGCTCGGCGGTTTTTCCTCGGCCTCCGACGGCACCGGCGACGATGAAGTCCCCGCGCGCACCCGCCGCCGCCGGCGGGGCTGAAACGGCGCAGCCATGTCAGAACAGGGAAAGCTGATCGCCGGCGCGGGGCGGCACGCGAAAGCGGTCGCAGCGGAGCGGCGGCAGGGGCGCATCCAGCCCCAGCCGTTTCGCCGCATGGGCAAAGCGCGCGCCGATGAGCTTGGCGTAATGCCCCTCGCCCCGCATCCGCTTGCCCCACTCGGGCGAATAATCGCGTCCGCCGTGCATCTCGCGCAGCCGCGCCATCACGCGGGCGGCGCGGTCGGGGAAATGCTCGGCCAGCCACTCCTGAAACAGCGGCGACACCTCCAGCGGCAGGCGCAGCATGATCCAGCTTGCGGCACGCGCCCCGGCCTCGGCGGCGCGGGCCAGGATCGCCTCCAGCTCATGGTCGGTCAGGGCGGGCACGATGGGCGAAACCATCGCCCGCACCTCGATCCCCGCGCCGGCCAGCTTGCCGATCACGGCGAGGCGCCGTTCGGGCGTGGGCGCGCGCGGCTCCATCGCGCGCGACAGCTTGCGGTCGAGCGAGGTGACGGAAATGCCGACCCGCACCAGCCCCAGCGCGGCCATCTCCTGCAGGATGTCAATGTCCCGTTCGATCAGCGCGCCCTTGGTGACAATGCCGACCGGGTGCCGGAACTCCAGCAGCACCTCGAGGATGCGCCGCATGATGCGCTGCTCCTTCTCGATCGGCTGATAGGGATCGGTATTGGTGCCGATGGCGATGGTGCGCGGACGATAGCGTTTCGCCGACAGCTCACGCGCCAGAACCTCGGGCGCCGTGGGCCGGGCCACCAGCCGCGTTTCGAAATCCAGCCCCGGCGACAGGCCGAGCCAGGCGTGGGTGGGCCGCGCGAAGCAATAGATGCAGCCATGTTCGCAGCCCCGGTAGGGGTTGATCGACCTGTCAAACGGAAGGTCGGGCGAGCTGTTGCGGGAAATCACGCTGCGCGGACGCTCCAGGCTCAGCTCGGTGCGCAGCGGCGGCAACGCCTCGTCGCGCGGCCAGCCGTCATCGACCGCGATGCGGGCATAGGGCTCGAACCGCCCGGTCCGGTTGGTGGCGGCGGCGCGCGCCTTGCGGCGCTCTGCGGGGATGTCTTGGTATTCATGGGGCGACATGGAACGAATATAGAACATCCGAAGGCGCACCGCCAGCCCCGCGCCGCCCCTGCCCTGGTGAAACCGGTGCCGGGGCGGACATTCGGTGCCGCCCGCGTCGGTTGCGTGGGCGCCCATGTCGCAATATGCCAACCCCCGGCGCGGCAAAGCTTCAAACTTGATCAAATACCTGACGGAAATCGGCGCGCCCCAGCGCCCCATCTGAGGAAACGCAAAGATGGCTGAAGAAGAAGACGAAATCATCCTCTCCGAACTGCCGGATGAGGAACTGGTGCTGCAGATGCATGACGATCTGTATGACGGTCTGAAGGAAGAAATCGAAGAAGGCGTGGGCATTCTGCTGGCCCGTGGCTGGACCCCCTACAAGGTGCTGACAGAGGCGCTGGTGGCGGGCATGACCGTTGTCGGCAACGATTTCCGCGACGGGATCCTGTTCGTGCCCGAGGTGCTGCTGGCGGCCAATGCGATGAAGGGCGGCATGGCGATCCTGAAGCCGCTGCTGGCCGAAACCGGCGCGCCGCGCATGGGCAAGATGGTGATCGGCACCGTGAAGGGCGATATCCACGACATCGGCAAGAACCTTGTCGGCATGATGATGGAGGGCGCGGGGTTCGAGATCATCGATCTGGGCATCAACAACCCGGCCGAGGATTACATCGCCGCGCTTGAGCGGGAAGAGGCGGATATTCTGGGCATGTCGGCCCTGCTGACGACCACCATGCCCTATATGAAGGTGGTGATCGACACGCTGAAGGAACAGGGCAAGCGTCAGGACTATATCGTTCTGGTGGGCGGCGCGCCGCTGAACGAAGAGTTCGGCAAGGCGATCGGTGCCGATGCCTATTGCCGCGACGCGGCCGTGGCGGTGGAAACCGCCAAGGATTTCATCGCGCGCAAGCACAACCAGATGGCGGCCGGCTAGGTCGCGCCGGGGGCCGGATGACGCCAGATGATCAGCAGCTTACCACCGACGGGGCGGCGTTTCCGGCCCCGACGGCGCGTATCCTGCTGCTGGCCTGCGGCGCGCTGGCGCATGAGATCCTGGCGCTGATCCGCACCAATGGCTGGGATCACCTCAGCCTGATCTGCCTGCCCGCGATCCTGCACAACCACCCAGAGCGGATCACGCCCGCGGTCGAGACCGCCATCGCCCGCCACCGCCCCGAATATGACGAGATCTTCGTGGTCTATGCCGATTGCGGCACCGGCGGGCAGCTCAAGGCGCTGTGTGACAGGCTGGGCGTCGGCATGGTCGAAGGGCCGCATTGCTATTCCTTTTTCGAGGGCAACGCCGCCTTCGCCGAGCGGGCGGAGGTGACGGCCTTTTACCTGACCGATTTCCTTGTCCGGCAGTTTGACGCCTTCGTCTGGAAACCGCTGGGCCTCGACCGGCACCCCGACCTGCGCGATATGTATTTCGGCAATTATGAAACCCTGGTCTATCAGGCGCAGACTGATGACCCGGCGCTGGATGCCAGGGCGCGGGACTGCGCCGCCCGCCTGGGCCTGAGCTATGAGCGCCGGTTCACAGGCTATGGCGATCTGGAAACCACCCTGCGCGGTGTCGCACGGCCCTAGATCTCGCGGAACCGGCTTTCCTGCCGCGCGGTCCAGCGCACATGCAGGCGATAGCCGTCTTCGACCTGTTCCTCGCTCTCCACCACACCCTGCTGAAACAGCCAGGCCCTGCGCTTGCCTTCGTCGAAGCCCAGATGCAGGTCCAGTTCGAACCTTTCTTCATCCAGCGCCGCCGAGACCGCGGCCAGCAAGGTATCGACCCCCTCGCCTGTCAGGGCCGACAGGCTGAAGATATCGGGCTCACGCTCCGCCTTCACGGCCAGGGCCGCGCGGCGGGCTTCGTCCAGCCGGTCGATCTTGTTCCAGACCTCGAACAGCGGCGTGGTTTCCGAGACGCCCAGTTCGCCCAGAATGGACGCCACATCGCGGGCCTGTTCATCACTGTCGGCATGCGAGATGTCGCGCACATGCACGATCAGATCAGCCTCGAGCACCTCTTCCAGCGTGGCGCGAAAGGCGGCCACGAGCTGTGTCGGCAGCTCGGAGATGAAGCCCACCGTATCGGACAGGATGATCTTGCGCCCGGAAGGCAGAACCACACCGCGCATCGTGGGGTCGAGCGTGGCGAAAAGCATGTCTTTCGCCATCACCTCCGCCCCGGTCAACCGGTTGAAAAGCGTGGATTTCCCGGCGTTTGTATAGCCCACCAGCGCGACCACGGGAAACGGCACCTTCTTGCGCGCCGCCCGGTGCAACTCGCGCGTTTTGGCAACCTTGGAGAGCTGACGCTTGATCCGGGTGATCGCCTCGTCGATGGCGCGCCTGTCTGCCTCGATCTGGGTTTCGCCGGGGCCGCCGACAAAGCCGAGCCCGCCACGCTGGCGTTCCAGATGGGTCCAGGCGCGCACCAGCCGGGTTCGTTGATAGGAGAGCGCCGCAAGCTCGACCTGCAGCACACCTTCGCGGGTGCGGGCGCGATCGGCGAAAATCTCGAGGATCAGCCCGGTACGGTCCAGAAGCTTGACCTTCCATTCCCGTTCCAGGTTGCGCTGCTGTACCGGGGTCACATGGCCGTCGACGAGTACAAGCCCGACCTCTTGCGCGGCCAGTTTGGCGCCGATCTCCTCGACCTTGCCAGTACCGAAAAGCAGACCGGGCCGGGCCTTCGGCAGGCGCACGACCTCCGCCCCGACGACCTCCAGCCCGGGAAGCGCCGCGGCCAGCGCCACGGCCTCTTCCAGCGCGGGCCCGGAGGCCCTGCGCGCGCGGTCAGAGGTGATTTCGGGGTGCAGAACCCAGGCCCGCGTGGGCGTGGGGCTGTGGTCTTCGAAGCCCGTAATTATTCCTCACCGTCATACAGGTTGATCGGCTGGGCCGGCATGATGGTGGAAATCGCATGTTTGTAAACAAGCTGCGACTGGCCGTCGCGACGCAACAGCACACAGAAATTGTCAAACCAGGTGATCACACCCTGAAGCTTTACACCATTGATAAGGAAAATCGTCACCGGAACCTTTGTTTTTCGGACGTGGTTCAGAAATGCGTCCTGCAGGTTCTGTTTATCGGCAGCCATTGTTTTTCTTGCCTTTTTCTTAATTGACACCCGGCTCGGGGTGACCTTCCGCGCATACGCGGCCAAGTATGAAGTGCACAATCAGGAGATTCCAGCCCAAAACTTCCTGTCTGCCCAAACATTTTGCGGCTGCGGCATTACTGCCGCCAGAACTCCGGGTTCAGCAGCGCGATGATGGCCAGCGCCTCCAGCCGCCCCAGCACCATCGCGGCGGAAATGATCAGCTTGCCGGCGGTGCCAAGCTCGGCAAAGCGGATGACCTGTTCGCCGGCCACCTCGGCCAGCGGCCCGGTGGTTGCCAGCGCGGCCACCGACAGGATGGTGACGTCCTCGAACGGCAGACCCGTCAGCGACAGCGCGGTCATGACCAGCGCGATGCTGAGCGCGAACAGCATGAAGAATACCCAGGCCACATAGGCCCCCTGCCGCCGGATGCGCCGCGCCCGCGCGCCCGCGCCGCCGACAGAATGCGGGTGGATCAGCTTTTCCATCTCGCGCACCCCGTGCTTGTACAGCGCATAGACCCGCAAAAGCTTTACCCCTCCGGCGGTGGTGGCCACCCCGCCCCCGGTCAGCGCCAGCCCCAGCAGGATCAGGCCCGGCGTCTGCAACCCCGACCAATCGCGCGCCTCGGCCCAGTCGGCCGACACGAAGCCGGTGGTTGTCAGGAAGGACAGCACCGAAAAGATGCTGCCCCACAGCGCGTTGAGCGCGGCGGCGACATTCTGCTGGTCGTCCACGTCATAGGCCCCGATCCAGTGGCGCAGGAACAGGAAGGCCGGCAGCAGCGCGACGCAGAGCAGCGCCATCAGGAATTCGGAATCGCGGGCCAGCCGGCGCCAGCCCTCGCCGCGCTGATCGGGGGCGAAGCTCTGGCGCGAGATGGCGAAGATAAAGAAGGCGAAGATGAACATCTCGCCCGGCACCCCGGCCTGCGCCCCCGACAGCCCGCCGACGGGGGAAATGCCGCTGGTGGCCAGGGTCGACATCGCGTGGCAGAGCGCCACGAACGGATCCTCGCCGGCAATGAGCAAAAGCAGAAGAAGCACGCCGGTCAGCGCCGTATAGATCGGGAGCAGTTGCAGGCTATAGCGCATCAGCCGTTCGCGCGGATCGGTCCGGCGCACGCTGTCCTGCCCGAACCGGGTGCCGCCGCCCAGCCCGTCGGTGGCCAGCACCTCGAACCCGCCGAGGTTCATCGGCGCCAGAATGGCGATCGCCGTGATCCAGACGAAAAGCCCGCCCAGCCAGCCCACAAGTGCGCGCCACAGATGCACCGAAGGCGCCAGCCGCGCGGGATCGTCGAACAGCGTCGCCCCGGTGGTGGTCAGGCTCGAGACCATTTCGAAATAAGAATTCAGATAGCTGGTGTCGCGCACCGCCTCGTCAAACGGCACGGCCAGCATCAAGGGCAGGCACAAAAAGCAGATGGGCAGCGCCATCAGGTGGCTGCGGGCGAGGTTGCGGGCCCGGCCGTTATAGGTGGCGATGCCGATCAGCGTGGCCAGAAAAAAGAACACAAGCCCCGAATAGAAGAAGCTGCGCGCGCTCATCCAGTCGCGCAGGGCCATCGCGTGCAGAAACGGCACGAACATTGCCAGCGCGCCGATCCCCATCAGGATGACAAGAAGCGGAATGTTCAGAACGCGTTGCATCGGCGTCAGAAGAAATCGATGGAGACCTGCAGCAGGCGCTCCACTTCGGGCACGTCGGAGGTGAGCGAGAAGATGGCGATCACATCGCCCTCGTCGACGCGGGTGCCGCCGTTGGGCCGCACCACCTTGCCGCCCTTCATGATGGCGCCGACCAGAACGCCCTCGGGAAAGTCGATCTCACGGATCATGCGGCCCGCGATCGGCGAGGTGGACAGGACCTGCGCCTCGATCACCTCGGCCTCGGCATCGCCGATGGAATAGACGCCGCGCACCCGCCCGTGCCGGATGTGGCGCAGGATGGAGCTGACGGTGGTGGCGCGCGGGTTGATATAGGCGTCGATGTCGAGCGGGCCCATCAGCGGCACCAGCGAGGGGTCGTTGACCAGGCAGATCGCCATCGGGCAGCCCGCCGCCTTGGCCCGCACCGCAACCAGCAGGTTGGTCTTGTCATCGTCGGTGACCGCCAGAACCGCATCGGCGCGGTCGATATTGGCCTCGGTCAGCAGCGCCATATCCATGCCGTCGCCATGCAGCACGATGGTGCGTTCCAGCGCGTCGGCGGCGATCTCGGCCCGATGCCGGTTCTTCTCGATCACCTTGGCGCGCACCCGGTCGGTGCGGCTTTCGAGTTCGCGCGCCACGCTCAGGCCAACGTTGCCGCCGCCGATGATGACCACGCGTTCCTGCTTTTTCGTTGATTTCCCAAAGATTTCCAGCGTGCGGTTCACGTCTTCGGTATGGGAGAACACATAGATCTGATCGCCCGGGAAAAGCTGATCACCCGGTTCCGGCGAAAACAGCGTGCCGGCGCGGCGAACCCCCACGACCAGCGCGCGCAGGGTGGAAAACAGATCGGTCAGCTGGCGCAACGGCGTGTTGACCACCGGGCAATCGTCATCCAGCAGAATGCCCAGAAGCTGGGCCTTGCCCTCCAGAAAGCTTTCGGTGTCAAAGGCCGCGGGCGCCGCGAGCCGCTGCAGTGCCGCCACCGAAACCTCGCGCTCGGGGCTGATCACCACGTCGATCGGCATGTGGTCGCGCCGGTAAAGATCGGAATAGATCGCCGTCAGATAGCTTTGCGCCCGCAGGCGCGCGATCTTGCGCGGCACCGCGAACACCGAATGCGCCACCTGGCAGGTGACCATGTTCACCTCGTCCGAATAGGTGGCGGCGATGATCATGTCGGCGTCGCGGGCCCCGGCCCTTTCCAGCACATCGGGGTAAGAGGCAAACCCCGCCACCCCCTGAACATCCAGCGAGTCGGTCGCCCGCCGCACCAGATCGGCGTTGCTGTCGACAACGGTGACGTCGTTCTTTTCATTGGCTAGATGCCGCGCGATCTGCCAGCCGACCTGGCCCGCGCCACAGATGATGACCTTCATTCCCGCATCCCGGCTGCGACGTTGGCCTCATCCATTGCAGAACCGGGTGAGACGGTCAATCACAGCTCGCTTTCGTTTTCCACATGGGCCACGCGCCCGCCCGCCTTGTTGGTGGTGACAACGCCCAGCGATTTGAGCTTGCGGTGCAGCGCCGAGCGCTCCATCCCCACGAAACTGGCGGTGCGGCTGATATTGCCGCCGAAACGGTTGATCTGGGTCAGCAGGTATTCGCGCTCGAACAGCTCGCGCGCCTCGCGCAGGGGCAGCGTGGCCAGTGCGCCGGCCATCACCAGCCGCCCCTCGCCCATGGGTTCATCCGCCGGCATCGGCAATTCGCTGGTTTCGATCGGCCCGGCGCCGTCGCCCAGGATCAGCACCCGTTCGATCACGTTCTTCAGCTGGCGCACGTTGCCCGGCCACATCATCGTCTGCAACAGTGCCTCGGCCTCTTCGCTCATCATCCGCAGCGGCAGGCCCTGGGTCCGATTGAACTCTTCGATGAAATGCGCCGACAGTTCGGGTATATCCTCGCGCCGCTCGTCCAGCGAGGGCACCGGAATGGGCACCACGTTCAGCCGGTGGTAAAGCTCCTGCCGGAACGCGCCCTTGTCGATCGCGGCCTTCAGATCGCGGGTGGTGCTGGAGATCACGCGCATATCCACCCGCACCTTGCCGGTGCCGCCGACACGGGTGAATTGCTGATCGACCAGCACGCGCAGGATCTTGGACTGGGTGCCAAGCGGCATGTCGGCGATCTCGTCGAAGAACAGCACGCCGCCATGCGCCTGTTCCAGAAGCCCCGGCTCCACGCCGCGGTCGGGGCTTTCGCGGCCGAACAGCACCTCTTCCATCCGCTCCGGTTCGATCGAGGCGGAGTTGACGCTGACGAAGGGCCCGGAGGCCCGGTTCGAATTGGCGTGGATATAGCGTGCGGCGACCTCCTTGCCGCTGCCCGCGGGGCCGGTCAGCATCACCCGCCCGTTTGATTTGTTCACCTTGTCGAGGCTCGATTTCAGCGCCTTGAAGGCCGAGCTGGACCCGACCATGTGCGACGAGGCGACATCGCGCCGCTTCAGATCCAGGTTTTCGCGCCGCAGCCGCGACGCCTCCATCGCGCGGCGCACGACCACCAGAAGCTGGTCGATGTTGAACGGCTTCTCGATGAAGTCATAGGCGCCCTGCTTGATCGCCGCCACGGCGATCTCGATATTGCCATGGCCGGAAATGATGACGATCGGAATATCGGGGTTGTCGCGCTTGACCGTGGTCAGGATGTCGATCCCGTCCATCCGGCTGTCCTTCAGCCAGATATCCAGAACCAGCAGCGCCGGCGGTTCGGAATTGATCTCGGACATGCAGCTGTCCGAGTTGCCGGCAAGCCGGGTGGTGTAGCCCTCATCGCGCAGGATGTCGGAAATCAGTTCTCGAATATCTCTTTCGTCATCAACAATAAGAATGTCGCCCATGTTGCTCTATCCTCTTCTCTTATTCTATTCCGCGACGGGGGCCAGCAGCATCGCCGGCGCCAGCGGCAGGCGAATCTCTGCCTCGGCGCCGTGATGGCCGCAGCCCTCGAACACCGGCGCGTCGCGCAGGGCCAGTGCTCCGCCATGCTCTTCAACGATTTTCTTCACGATGGGCAGGCCAAGGCCGGTGCCCTTGTCCCGGGTGGTCACGTAGGGTTCGAACAGGCGCGCGCGGTCTTCCGGAAGGCCGATGCCGTTGTCGGAAATGCGCAGTACCGCCTGATCGCCATCCAGCACAAGGGCGATCCTGATTTCAGGGATAAAACCCTCGTGTTTTCCCCGTTCGCGCAGGGTTTCCGTGGCCTCGCCCGCATTCTTGATCAGGTTGGTCAGCGCCTGTGAAATCATGGTCTCATCCAGCTCTGCCAATACCGGCCCGGCCGGAAGATCGGTCACAAAGCGCACGCCGGGCTGGCCGCTTTCCTGCAGCAGCACCGCATCGCGCGTGATCTTGACCAGATCGCCCAGCCGCCGGTCGGGTTCGGGCATCCGCGCGAATTTGGAGAACTCATCGACAATGCGCCGCAAGTCATTGGTCTGGCGGATGATCACGTCGGTGTACTGATCCAGAAACTCGGCGTCTTCGCCCGCCGCCTTGCGGAACCTGCGCTTCAGCCGTTCCGCCGAAAGCTGGATCGGGGTCAGCGGGTTCTTGATCTCATGCGCGATACGCCGTGCCACATCGCCCCATGCGGCCATGCGCTGGGCGGTCACCAGATCGGTCACGTCGTCGAAGGTCACCACATAACCTTCCAGCGTTCCGGCGCTGTTGCGCCGGGTGGCCATGCGCACCAGCAGGTTGCCCGATTTGCCCCGGCGCGTGACCTTCAGCTCGTCCTGCGCGGCCTCGTCCGATTTTTCGCGCAGCCGGGCAAACAGCGGCCCGAACTCGGGCACCACCGCCGCCAGCGGCAGGTCGTGATCCTGCGCCTCTTCCAGCCCCAGCAGGCGCAGCGCCGAGCGGTTCATGAATTCCAGCCGCCCGTCGGCATCAAGGCCGATCACCCCCGCCGTGACCGACGACAGAACCGAATCGAACAGCCGCCGCCGGCTTTCGATCTGCCGGTTGTTTTCCAGAAGCGCGTCGTGCTGCAGCTTGAGCTGGCGGGTCATCTGGTTGAACACCCGGCCCAGCATGGCGATTTCATCGTCGCCCTTTTCCTCGATCACGCGCACATCGAAATCGCCCGCGCCCACCCGCTGCGCCGCCCCGGCAAGCCGCCCCACCGGGCGCGAGAGCCTTTCGGCGAACCACAGGCCCAGCCAGACCGCGGCAAGGATCAGGATCAGCGCGAAGCCCATGTAAACCAGGCCGAATTCGAACAGAACCTTGCCCCGTTCGCTTTCGAGCTGTTGATAGAAAAGCGCGGTTTCCTGCGCATTGTCGAGCAGGTTGAGGATGTTGCCGTCCACCTGCCGCGAGATGTAGAGGTAGCGGTCGATATAGGCCGCCAGCTTGATCAGAACGCGGAATTCGTCGTTGTCCCAATCCTGCACCAACACCGTTTCGCCCGCTTCGGCGCGGGTGATCTGCAACGGGGTGGGTTGTTCATAGTCGAAAAGGTACGATCGCTCGCCGCGGGCGCGGATCTCGCCATTGGCGTCGATCACATAGGCCTCTTTCACCCCGCGCTGCACCTGACCCTGCGCCGAGGTCAGCAATTGCCGGATGTCGCCATCCGTCAGGAAAAACGTGGAGCGCCGCGACTGGTTCAGGAAATGGGCCACCGCCTCGACATCCTCGACCAGGTCGTGGCGCTGCGCCTGTTCATAGGCCTGCGCGGCGGCGAGCGAACTGCCGACCACCTGCCGCACCCGCACCGAAAACCAGCCCTCCAGCCCGGTGTTCACCGTCAGCACCGCGAAAACCGCCACCAGCACCGTGGGAATCAGCGCGATCAGGGCGAAGACGCCGGTCAGCCTCAGGTGCAGCCGTGACCCGGCCGAGCGCCGGCGCCGCGCCGCGATCATCTGCGCGACACGCTGCATCACCAGCGCCGCCACGACCAGAATATACACCATGTCGGCCAGCAGGATACCCCGCAGGCCGGCAGCCGAGGCGCCCTGATCAAGCGGCCCGAGCATCAGGAATGTCACGATCGCCAGAAGCGGTCCCAGGATCACAAGACCCAGAGTCGCAAAGTTCTGCACGCGTCTTTGACGCCGCAAAGCCTGCAGCCGCTCCCAGGTTGCGCTCCGCGCAGGGCTTCGCACCACCAGCCTCTTTATATTGCGCCGCTTTTCGCGGCTGACCGCCATATCTCGCGTGCCCTTATCGGCATGACGCCGATGGGCCACGCCCGTGTTGCGATTTTACATCAACTTTCGACGGCGTGTCACGCGAATATCCAGATCGGTGATCTTCTTGCGCAAAGTATTGCGGTTGATGCCGAGCAGGTCGGCGCATTTGGCCTGATTGCCGCCGGTCGCGTCCAGCGCGATCTCGATCAGCGGAAGCTCCACCTCGCGCAGAATCCGGGCGTAAAGGCCCGGCGGCGGCAACACCCCGCCATGCAGATCAAAGTAGCGCCGCAAGTGTTTGGCGACCGAGGAAGAAAGCTTTTCGCCCTCGCCGCCGCCGACCAGCGGCTCGATCTCGGGTTGCGAGCCCAGCACCGCCTCGACCTCGTGGCGTGAAATCACGTCTTCGGAGCTTGTGACCAGCAGATGGCGGATCGTGTTTTCCAGCTGTCGCACATTGCCCGGCCAGCTGTAGGCGCGGATCAGATCCATCGCGTCATCGGCGAATCGGCGCGGCGACAGCCCGTCGCGTTCGGCGCGGGCCAGGAAATGCTCGGCCAGCAGCGGGATGTCATCGACCCGTTCGCGCAGCGAGGGCACGTTCACCGTGACCCCGCCCAGCCGGTAGAACAGATCCTGCCGGAACTGCCCCTCTTCCATCCGGCCCATCAGATCGGTCTGCGATGTGGCCATGATGCGCGGGGCGTTGTCGCCGAACCCGTCGAGCATCCGCACGATCCGCGCCTGGGTGTCGGCATCCAGATCCGACACTTCATCGAACAGGATGGAGCCGCCGCGCGCCCGCGCCAGCAATTCCGACGGGCCGTCGATGCCCGTCAGATCCGCCGCCGAGGCAGTGACGAAGGGCAGCGTGCGCCGGTCGGAAAAATCGTGGATCGCACGGGCGATCAGGGATTTTCCGGTACCGCTTTCGCCGGTGATCAGAACCGCCAGATCGGTGTTCATCACCCGCGCCACCAGCCGGTAGAGCGCCTGCATCTGCGGCGTGCGGCCCACCAGCGGCAGGTCGTCCGACGGTTCGGCGGCCACCTCGTGGCGCGGGCTGGGCGCGCGGCGCTTGGCCTCCAGCGCGCGGGCCGCCCGTTTCATCAGATCGGGCAGATCGAACGGTTTGGGCAGGTAATCATAGGCCTCGGCCTCGGCCGCCTGAATCGCGGTCATGATCGTGTTTTGCGCGGAAATCACGATCACCGGCAGGCCCGGCCGCTCTTGCGAGATGCGCGGCAGGGCGTCGAGCCCGTTGCCATCGGGCATGACCACGTCCGAGATCACCAGATCGCCCTTGCCCTCCTCGACCCAGCGCATCAGCGTCATCAGCGATGATGTCGCATGCACCTTGCACCCGGCGCGGGTCAGCGCCTGGGTCAGAACCGTGCGGATCGTGCGATCGTCATCCGCGACCAGAACAGTGCCATCCATCAGTAATCCTCCGACCGGTGTGTCGTTGTCATGTCTTGGGCTCCTCGACCTTGGTCTTGGCGTTTTTCTTCGGGGCAATGGGCAGCGAGATGCGGAACACAGTGCGCCCCGGCGCGGACTCGACCGCGACCAGCCCGTCGTGGTCCGATATGATCTTCGACACCAGCGCCAGGCCCAGCCCGGTGCCGTTCTCGCGCCCTGAAACGAACGGGTCGAAAATGTCGCCGGCGATCTCCTTGGGCAGGCCCGGACCATCGTCAATGATCTCGACCTGAAGCGGTACCGGCAGGCCGGACCCGTCATCGCGGCGACGGCGCAGCGACTGGTCATAGAAGGTGCGCATCGTGATCGTTCCGCCCTCGCCGCTGCGGCCGATGGCCTCGGCGGCGTTTTTCAGGAGGTTCAGGAACACCTGCAAAAGCTGATCGCCATCGGCCCAGGTCGGCGGCAGCGACGGGTCATAAGCCTCCACGATCTTCAGCCGGGACGCAAAGCCGACCGTTGCCGATTTGCGCACGCGGTCCAGGATATCATGCAGGTTCACCGGCTTGCATTGCGGCGGGCGCAGGTTGCCGAACTGCTCCACCTGTTCCAGCAGCTTCACGATGCGGCGGCTTTCGGCCACGATCAGATCGGTCAGCTCCAGATCCCCGTCGCTCAGGTTCATCGACAAAAGCTGCGCCGCGCCGGTGATACCGGCCAGCGGGTTCTTGATTTCATGGGCCAGCATCTCGGCCATGCCGATCGCCGACTTTGCGGCCGATTTCGACGATTGCGCGCGGCCCAGCCGCTCTGCGATCTCGCGCGGCGAGATCAGCATCAGGATGGTGCCCTCATCCTCGCGCAGCGGCGCGATCTGGATGTTGCACTGAACCGGCGGGCGGCGCGGGGCCGAAACCTCGACATCGTTGATCACCAGCTCGGAATGGTTGTTGCGCACCCGGTCAAAGGCTTCGTCGAGCAGGGTGTCGACCGTGACCCGTTCCCACACTTTCGCGCCGCGCAGCGAGCGGATGGATTTGTTGACGAACTGCTCGGCCGCCGGGTTGATCTC
The DNA here is from genome assembly GCF_014196965.1 of Actibacterium naphthalenivorans. Taxonomy (GTDB): domain Bacteria; phylum Pseudomonadota; class Alphaproteobacteria; order Rhodobacterales; family Rhodobacteraceae; genus Actibacterium_A; species Actibacterium_A naphthalenivorans. The sequence continues at coordinate 360,389 of NZ_JACIEQ010000002.1, forward strand.
GCGTATCCGGTTGTCGCGATCCAGGATGAACGCGGGCAGCGGCAGGGCCGACCATATGATGTCACGCTCGGTGGTCATGCGGCCTGACGCACGCCGCCGGCAAGCGCGTCCTTCAGCAGCGTCAGAACGCGCCGGGGCGAGGGTTCGGTCAGCACCGCGCGGCGCAGCCCGGCGGGCGTGCCTGCTTCGTCCATGTACCAGCCCAGGTGCTTGCGGGCGACGCGGGTGCCCAGGGCGTTGCCGTAAAAGGCGAGCATCGCCTCGTAATGGCCCGAGACCATGCTGTAAAACGCGTGCCCCCGCAGTGGCTGCGGCCCCTGCACGCCGGACAGTGCCGCAGCGATCTGCGCCAGTTGCCAGGGCCGCCCCTGCGCCCCCCGCCCGACCATCACGCCATCGGCGCCCGACAGCGCCAGCGCCTGTCGCGCGGTCTCGGCATCGACGATATCGCCATTGGCCACCACCGGCACGCCGACCGCATCGCGCACCGCGCGGATCGCGGCCCAGTCGGCCCGGCCCTTGTAGAACTGGCAGCGTGTGCGCCCGTGGATGGTGATCATCCGCACCCCGGCCGCCTCTGCCCGCCGCGCCAGATCGGGCGCGTTCAGGCAGGCGTCATCCCAGCCCAGCCGGGTTTTCAGCGTCACGGGAATCGACACGGCGCCCACAACCGCCTCGATCAGGCGCAACGCGTGATCGGGGTCGCGCATCAGCGCCGAGCCGGAGTAGCCGTTCACCACCTTCTTGGCCGGGCAGCCCATGTTGATGTCGATGATCCGGGCGCCGTTGGCCTGGACCTTGCGCGCGGCCTCGGCCATCCAATGTGCCTCGCGCCCGGCAAGCTGCACGGCGGTGTTGGCCGAGCCGAAACCGAGCTCCGCCCGTTCGCGCACGCCGGGCTTGGCCTGCACCATTTCCTGGCTCGCCACCATCTCGCTCACGACCAGCCCGGCCCCGAAAGACGAGACCAGATCGCGAAACGGCAGATCCGTGATCCCCGCGAGCGGCGCGAGGAGAACGGGCGGGTCGAGGGTGATATTCGCCAATCGAATGGCCAACTGCTTAATCCTTGTGCAATTAACGTTCGAGGTAGTTCTCATTCCCGGTAAATGCAATTGCACTGGCCAAAGAACGGGCGCGGAATCATACTGTGCCTGTTTTTTACTCATTATGAATGACCATTTTGCGGCATTGCCCCCCCCGGCGGCAGCACGTACACGGGAAAGAGCAAAACGGGAGACGTGATGAAGACCGCCGCCATCATCGTGGCCGCCGGGCGCGGCACCCGCGCAGGCGGGGATATTCCCAAGCAATACCAGATGCTTCGGGGGGTGCCTGTGCTTGCGCGCTCGGTTGCTGCCTTCGCGGCGCATCCGGGTGTCTCGCAGATCATCGTGGTGGTGAATTCCCAGGATGACGCGCTTTTCAGCGAAACGCTCGGGGAAGGATCACGTAACGTCACGCTTGTTCATGGCGGCGCAAGTCGCGGCCAGTCTGTCCGGGCCGGGCTGGAGGCGGTCACGCCGGGAATCGATGCGGTTCTGATCCATGACGGCGCGCGGCCGCTGGTCAGCGCCGAGGTGATCGGGCGCGTGCTGGCGGCGCTGGAGCACGGCCCGGGTGCCGCCCCCGCCCTGCCCGTCACCGATGCGCTGTGGCGCGGCGCGCAGGGGCGCGTACGTGCCCCGGAACCGCGCGACGGGCTCTACCGGGCCCAGACGCCGCAGGGATTCCGGCTGGCGGCGATCCGCGCCGCCCATGCCGCCCACCCCGGCGGGGCCGCCGATGATGTAGAGGTGGCGCTGGCTGCCGGGCTTGACGTGGCGATCGTCGAGGGGGATGAAAACAACCTCAAGATCACCCATCCCGCCGATTTCGCCCGCGCCGAACGGCTGTTGCAGGAGGATGCCATGGATATTCGCGCCGGCAACGGGTTCGACGTGCACCGTTTCGGCCCCGGCGATGCGGTCACGCTGTGCGGCGTCAGCATTCCGCACGGGCGCGGCCTGCAGGGGCATTCGGATGCCGATGTGGGCATGCATGCGGTTACCGATGCGATCTATGGCGCGCTCGGGATGGGCGATATCGGCCAGCATTTCCCGCCCTCCGATCCGCAATGGAAGGGCGCGGCCAGCCATATCTTTCTGGATCACGCCGTCGCGCTGGCCCGCGCGCGGGGCTTTGCCCTGACCCATGCCGACGTCACCCTGATTTGCGAACACCCGAAGATCGGCCCGCATGCGCCTGCGATGAAAGCGGAAATGGCCCGCATCATGGGGCTGGAGCCGGACCGGGTCAGCGTAAAGGCGACCACGTCGGAGCGGCTGGGGTTCACCGGCCGCGAGGAAGGCATCGCCGCCCTGGCAACCGCAACATTGGTGAAACCATGATCCGTTTCGTGACCACATTCTGCTATGTCGGTCGGCTGCGCCCGGCGCCCGGCACCTGGGGCTCGGCCGTGGCGGTGGCGCTGGCGCTGCTGCTGCATGGGCTGGGGGGCTTTCCGCTGCTGGCCCTCGCCACGCTCGCCGTCACCGTTCTGGCCTTCTGGGCGGTGGCCCGTGACATTGCCGGGCGCGTCGACAAGGACCCGTCGGAGATCGTGATTGACGAGGTCGCGGGCCAGTGGCTGGCGATGCTGGCCCCGTCGCTCGGGTTCTGGATGGCCGGGCTGGACGGCTGGAATTTCCCTTGGCCGGGCTGGGTCGGGGCCTTCGTGCTGTTCCGGCTGTTCGACATCTGGAAACCGGGGCCGGTGGGCTGGGCCGACCGGCGCAGCGGCACCGCGGGGGTTATGCTGGATGATCTGATCGCCGGTGCCCTTGCCGGGCTCGGGGTGATTCTGGCGGCAGGGCTTTATCACGGGGTGCTGATGCGATGACGCTGGGCCCCGCCACCACGCTGCTGGAGCTTGCCCGCGCGCGCGGCGTGATGATCGCCACGGCGGAATCCTGTACCGGCGGGCTGATCGCCGGGGCGATCACCGATGTGGCGGGATCGTCGGATGTGTTCGACCGGGGGTTCGTGACCTATTCCAACGCGGCCAAGACCCAGATGCTGAACGTGCGCGCGGCGACGCTGGCCACCCATGGCGCGGTGTCGGAGCAGGTCGCGGCCGAGATGGCGGAAGGGGCGCTGGCGCGTTCGGATGCGGCGCTGGCCGTTTCGGTCACCGGGATAGCCGGGCCCGGCGGATCGGAGCACAAGCCCGAGGGGCGGGTCTGTTTCGGGCTGGCGCGGGACGGCGCGCCCACGCGCAGCGAAACGGTCGATTTCGGCGCGATTGGCCGGGGCAATGTGCGCCGCGCCACGGTGGAACATGCGCTTGGCCTGTTGGTGGCGGCGCTGCGCGACATGGGCTGAGCGGGCGCCGCGAAGAGATTTTTGCCTCCGGCGGGGATATTTTCGGAAAGATGAAGGGGCTGATCAGCCATTCGGCTGGCCGTAGAGCTGCGCGGCGCGGGATTCGAATGCCTTGACGACGCGCAGCATCGCTTCGTGGAACACGACGCCGATGACGCCTTGCAGGATCCGGTTGCGGAATTCGAAATCGACGAAGAAATCCACCTCGCAGCCGCCCTCGTCGAGATCGCGGAACGCCCAGGTCGATTTCATGTGGCGGAAAGGACCATCCAGGTATTCGGTGTCGATCCGTTGTGCTTCGGGCCAGAGCGTGACGCGGCTGCCGAATTTTTCGCGGAAGACCTTGAAGGAGATGACCAGATCGGCCTCCATCACCTCGCCCCCCGGGATCGGGCTGCGCGAGCGGATGCGCGCCGCGGCTGTCCAGGGCAGGAAATCCGGATAGGCGGCGACATCGGCGACCAGATCATACATCTGTGCGGCGGAATACGGCAGTTTGCGAGTCTCGGAATGGGTCGGCATGGGCAATCTTTGCTGATAACAGTGAGGCGTCATTTCGACCACCGAGCCGGAGAAATCAAGAGATTGCCATGCCTGAAAGACCTTATGTCATAGATGAAATGATCTCGGCCAAGACGATCGCCGCGCGGATCGAGGCGCTGGCGCAGGAGATACGGCTCTCTTTCGCGGGTACTGACAAGCTGATCCTGGTGGGGCTGTTGCGCGGCTCGTTCGTGTTTATCGCCGATCTGGTGCGCGAGCTGGACCTGCCGGTGGAGGTGGATTTCCTCGAGGCCTCTTCCTACGGGGACGCCATGCAAAGCGCGCGCGAGGTGCGTATCCTGAAGGATCTGCGCGGCGAGATTTCGGGGCGCGATGTTCTGGTGGTGGAAGATATCGTCGATACCGGATTTACCCTGTCGCATGTGGTGCATCTCCTGGAAGGCCGTCAGCCGCGGCGGCTGGAGACGATCGCCCTGCTGGACAAGCCGTCGCGCCGGGAGGTGCCGGTGAGGGCGAGTTGGACGGGGTTCGAGATTCCGGATGAATTCGTCGTCGGCTATGGCATCGACTTTGCCCAACGCAACCGCAACCTGCCCTATATCGGCAAGGTGAGGTTCATCGAATGAATCCGCGCTGGTTTTTGCGCATGGCCCGCTGGGCCCGGAACCCGCCCGGTGAAAAACGGGTAAAGCTGGTGCTGGGGGTCATCGCCCTGTGCCTGGCGCTGCTGGCGGTCGAGCGGTTTGTCGGCTGGCCGGACTGGCTGACCGTTGACGGCACGCGGGGTGGCCGCTGGTGACATAGCTAGAGCGTGTCTTCGAGCTGACGCCAGAGCCTGACCAGCGAGGGTTTCCGGTTTTCGCTGTCGCGGTAGAGCCGGATTTCCAGTGATGTGGCATAGGAGGGATCTGCGGCAAGGCAGAGCGTGCCGTTCTGGATTTCGGATTTGCACAGTTCTTCGGGCAGCCAGCCCATGCCGAAATCCTCCTGGATCATCGCCTTGATGCCCACCGCGAGGCCGTTGTGGTTGACCACCAGCACATTGGGCCGTGTCAGCTGTTGGCGCAGCACATGTTCGACGACCGAGCTGAGCACCGACGCCGAGCCGTAGCCCAGAAGCGGTACCGATGTGCCGCCGCGCGCCGGCAGGCGATAGCGCGGGCTTCCGTCGGGCTCGGGGCGTGACACGGGCAGGAACCGGTCGTTCGACAGGGTCAGGTAATCGCATTTTGACACTTCGAGCGGCGACAGGAAATCCATGGCCGGGTGCCAGTAGGTCAGGATCACGTCACAATAATGCTGTTGCAGCGCCGTCACGAACTGATCCGCGGCCCAGGCGGTGGAGTTGAGATCTATGTCGATGCCGCCCGCCTTTACCAGCGGCGCGATGCGCGACTTGTAATGGGTCAGGTAGAGCGACTGGGTGGTGGCGAAGCGGATCACGTCGCTGTCGGCGGCGTCGATGATCTGGCAGCGCTCGATGGTTTCGGCATAGGTTTTGAGGATGCGTTGGGCCTGAACCAGGAAAAGCTCGCCCGCCGGCGTCAGCGACAGCGGCAGGGTTTCGCGGTTGATCAGGCTGACCCCCACCTCGGCCTCCAGAATGCGGATGCGGCGGCTGAAGGCGGGTTGGCTGACGTGGCGGTCTTCCGCCGCGCGCGAGAAATTCTTCAGCGCGGCCAAAGACTCGAAGTCCTTTAACCAGAGAATATCCAATCGACTGTCCTACCGCAGGGGCGCGCCTGTCACCCTAACCTGTCTTCCTCGACCGCATGACAGGCCACGAGGGCGCCGTCAGGCTGCCGCAGCGGGCGCGGTTGTTCGGCGCCACACCGATCATTGGCATAGCTGCAGCGCGATTTGAAGGGACAGCCTGTCGGCATGTTGATCGGGGTCGGGATTTCTCCGCGCAGGCGGATGTGGTTGGGGTGATCGTCCTTCAGCTGCGGCACGGCGCTGAGCAGGGCCTTGGTATAGGGATGGCGGGGGTTCGCGAAGAGCGTGGCGGTATCGGCCAGTTCACACAGCGTTCCGAGATAGAGCACGGCGACCCGCGTGCCGAAATGCTGCACCACCGACAGATCGTGGGTGATGAACAGATAGGTCAGGCCGCGTTCGTCCTTGGCCTCCAGCATCAGGTTCAGCACCTGCGCCTGGATCGACACGTCAAGCGCCGAGATCGGTTCATCGGCGACCACGAAGTCAGGATCGACGGTCAGGGCGCGGGCGATGGCGATGCGCTGGCGCTGACCGCCGGAAAACTCGTGCGGATAGCGTTTGGCCCAGTTCGGGTCGACGCCGACCGCGCGCATCACCTCGGCCACCTTGTCTTCGACCTGCGCGCGCGGCAGGCCGTGGAAATGGTTGCGCACCGGTTCCTCGAGCGTCTGCTGGATCGTCATCCGCGGGTTCAGCGACGCATAGGGGTTTTGAAAGATCATCTGCATCTTGCGGCGGAACGGCCGCAGTGCCCGGCCCGAAAGCGTGTCGATCCGGGTGCCGTCGTAATGCACCGAGCCGGAGCTGGGCGTCAGCAGGCCGGCGATAAGCCGAGCCACGGTGGATTTGCCGCAGCCTGACTCCCCGACCACGCACAGCGCCTCGCCCCGCGCGATGCCAAGCGAGACGTCGTTGACGGCATGTACCTCGCGCCGCTCGCGGGTGATGTGGCCCTTGCGGAACCGAAGCGTTTCGAGAAACCCCTGATCCAGCGCGAAGCGTTTTTCCAGATGCCTGATCTCCAGCAGCGGCTGGCCGATGTCATCGCCTCTCATGCGGTTTGTTCCTCGGTCTCGGTATCGCGGTTCATGCGCTGCACCTCATGGCAGGCCACTTCGACCGGCCCCACCCTGACCAGCTCGGGGATCGTGGTGCGGCAGCGGTCGACGGTATATTCGCAGCGCGGGTTGAACGGGCAACCCGGCGGGATGGCCGACAGCGCCGGCATGTTGCCGGGGATCTGTTTCAGCCGCTCGCCCGGCAGCGTCTGTTGCGGCAGCGCCTTGATCAGGCCCTGGGTATAGGGGTGCTGCGGATCGTTGATGATGGCGCGGGTGCGGCCGCTTTCGATGATCCGCCCGGCATACATCACCAGGGTGCGCTCGGTCATCTGCGACACCACGCCAAGGTCATGGGTGATCAGGATCAGGCTGACGTTGTTGCTCTGGCACAGCTCCAGCAGCAGCTCCATGATATCGGCCTGGATGGTCACGTCGAGCGCGGTGGTCGGCTCGTCGGCGATGATGAGCTGCGGGTCGAGCAGCAGCGCGATGGCGATGATGATGCGCTGGCGCATGCCGCCCGAAAGCTCGTGCGGGTATTGCTGCAGCCGTTCTTCGGGCGCCGGGATATAGACCTCGCGCAGCTTCGCCACCGCGATCTTCTCGGCATCCCTGCGGGTCAGGGAACGGTGCGCCTGCAACGTCTCGACCATCTGCTGGCCGATGGTCAGAACCGGGTTCAGCGTGACCATCGGATCCTGGAAGATCATGGCGATGCGGTTGCCGCGGATCGTGCGCAGCGCCTTGTCGCTCGTATGGGCCAGATCCATCCCGTCGAACATAACATGGCCGGAATCGATGAAGCCGGGGCGGCTGATCAGGTTGAGGATGGCAAAGCCGGTGATCGACTTGCCGGCGCCGGATTCGCCGACGATGCCCATCCGTTCGCCCCGGTTGAGATCGAAGGAAATGCCGTTGAGCGCGGTCACGGTCTGATCCCGCATGGCGAATTTGACGACAAGGTCGCGCACGGAAAGCAAGGACATCAGCTTATCCCTTGTAAAGCTTGGGGTTCAGCACATCGCGCAGCCAGTCGCCCAGCAGGTTGATCACAAGGACCAGAACCACCAGAACGATGCCGGGAATGGTGGTGATCCACCAGCTGCCCGAGAAGATATAATCGAACCCGCTGGAAATCAGCGAGCCCAGCGAGGGCTGCGACACCGGCATCCCCAGCCCGAGAAACGACAGCGACGCCTCTGATATGATCGCGTTGGCGACCTGCACCGTCGAGATCACGAAGATCGGCGAGATCGAGTTGGGCAGGATATGCTTGATCATGATGCGCAACGGCCCGAAGGCCAGCACCCGCGCCGCATCGACATATTCCTTGCGCTTCTCGGCCAGCACCGTGGCACGGACGGTCCGGGCGTATTGCGGCCACTCGGCCACGCCGATCACGATGACAAGAATGAACAGCGCGTATTCGTTGAAGGTTTCCGACCCGAACAGCGCCTGGCTGATGGCCAGAAAGATGATCGCCACCATCAGCGTCGAGAAAGAAAGCTGCACATCGGCCAGCCGCATCAGCAGGCTGTCCACCCTGCCCCCGACATAGCCCGCGACCAGCCCGATGGTGATGCCGAGCAGCGCCTGCACCGCCACCGCGCAGATGCCGATGATCAGCGACACCCGCGTGCCGTAGAGGATCGCGCTCCACAGATCGCGGCCCTGGGCATCGGTGCCGAACACGAACCGCGCCTCGCCGCCCTGCTCCCACGCGGGGGGCAGTTCGGAATCCAGAATGTTGAACTGGGTCATGTCATAGGGATCGAACGGGGCCAGCAGCGGCGCGAACAGCGTCGACAGCGCGATCAGCAGAAACACCGCCAGGCTGACGATCGCCACCGGGTTGCGCCGGAAGCTGTAGGCGATGTTCGAGTGCCACATCTTTTGCATGCGGGTCTTTTCGGGATTGGTGCTCAGGTTGCTCATGCGCCCATCCTCGCCAGTTTCACGGTCGGGTTGACCAGCCCGTAGATCAGATCGACGATCGTGTTGGTGACCACGAAGATGAAGCCGACCACGATCAGATAGGCCACGATCAGCGGAGTATCGACGCGGTTGACCGCTTCAAGGAACATGAACCCCATGCCGGGCCACTGAAACACGGTTTCGGTCAGGATCGTATAGGCGACCATGGTGCCGATCTGCACCCCGCCGACCGTGATCACCGGCAACAGCGTGTTCTTCAGCGCATGGACGAACCAGATGCGGCGCGGGCGCAGGCCCTTGGCCCAGGCAAAGCGCACGTATTCGCTTTGCAGCGTCTCCATCATCTCTGACCGGATCAGCCGGATGAACAGCGGCAGCATGATCGAGGCCAGCGCGGCCGAGGGCAGCAGGATATGCTTCCAGCCGTCCCATGTCAGGAAATTGGTCGACCAGTAGCCGAACACATGCACCACGTCGCCACGCCCGTAGGACGGCAGGATGCGCATCTCGACCGAGAAAACAAAGATCATCAGGATCGCGGTCAGGAACACGGGCACCGAAATGCCGATGATGCTGAACCCCATGATGACGCGGCTGAAAATGGAGTGCGGCCGGATCGCGGTAAAGACGCCAAGCGGCACCGACAGGCCGATGATGATGAACGTGGCGCCCAGCACCAGTTCCAGCGTCGCCGGCAGCTTTTTCAGGATCACCTCAAGTGCGGGTTCCTTGAAGAAATACGAGGTGCCCAGATCGCCGCGCATCGCCTTTTTGGCGAACCGGCCGTATTGCACCAGGAAACTGTCGTTCAGCCCCAGCTCGTCGCGCAACTGCTCGCGCACCTCTTCGGACACGGACTGACCGACGAGTTCGCGCAGCGGATCTCCCAGATTGTCCTGTATGGAAAAGCTTATCAGCGAGATGACAAACATCACCACCGCGGCCTGAAAGACCCGTTTGACGAGATAGGCGAACATTCGATCTTACCTTGTTGGGCGCGGATCACGGCGCGGCGGTGCGGGCGGTGATCCGTGAAAGCAGTGTGGCAGGAGGTGTGGCGGGCCGAAGCCCGCCACGTCCTGTTCTTATTCGTCGACCACGAGATCGCCGAAATAAGGGAAGTCCAGCGCATTCACGATGCTTTCGGCGTGAACGCCCTTGCGCGCGCCCCAGGCGAGGTCTTGCCAGTGCAGGGGAATGAACGCGGCCTCTTCGTAAAGGATGCCTTCCAGCTCCTGCAGCAGCGCGGTGCGCTTGGCCACATCGGTTTCGGCATTTGCCTTGGTCATCAGCGCGTCGGCCTCGGGGTTGCAGTAGTTGCCCGAGTTATACTGCCCGTCGCCGGTCTCGGCGTTGAAGCAATGGGTCAGGAACTGATGGAAGTTCGCCGAATCCTCGGTGTCCGAATGCCAGCCGATCATCATCATGTCGGCGGCACGCGCATCGAACTCGGGCCAGTACTGCGCCTTGGGCACGGTTTTCAGATCGACCTTGATCTTGATCTTCGCCAGCATCGTGGCCACCGCCTGCGCGATCTTGTCGTCGTTCACATAGCGGTTGTTCGGCGCCATCATGGTGATCTCGAAACCATCGCCATATCCGGCCTCTTCCATCAGGGCCATGGCCTTTGCCTCGTCGAAACGGGGGGTAAGGCTGGCGTCATAGCCCAGATAGCCCTCGGGGCTGGCCTGGGCGGCCACGGTGCCAAAGCCCTTCATGATGCGGTCGACGATCCCGGCGTTGTTGACGGCGTAGTCGATCGCCAGACGCACCTTGGGATCCTTGAACGCCTCGACCCGCTCCTGGTTCATCTGGAAGGTGATGATCCGGGTGCCGGACATGGTGATCAGATTGGTGCTGTCGTCGGCGTCGATCCGGGCCAGGTCGGTCGGCGGCACCGGCGCGATGAAATCGACATCGCCCGACAGCAGCGCCGCGACGCGGGTGGGATCTTCCTTGATCGGGGTCAGGGTGATGTGATCGACATTGCCCTTGCTTTCACTGTCCCAATAGCCGGGAAAGCGCTCGAACTCCACCTTCACGCCCTGCTCGCGCTCGGTGATCACATAGGGGCCGGTGCCCGAAACATTGCGCGAGGCAAAGGAATCGCCGTGCTTGACGATGGCAGCCTTGTCGTTCCCGCCGTCATCGGCGCCCGAGTAAAAGGCCGAATCCATCGGGAAGATATAGGTCGCGGTGTGCAGGACCAGCGGATAGGGCTCGCTCGTTTTCAGGTCGACGGTGTAATCGTCGACAATCTCGATGCCGGTGAAGAGATTGAAAATACCTTTGAAATCAGGGCTTTCCTTGAGGCGATCAAAGGTCCACTTCACGTCTTTCGCGGTCATTTCATTGCCCGAGTGGAACTTCACGCCCTCGCGCAGCGAAAACCGCGTTGTGGTGGGGTCGATCTGCTCCCAGCTCGTGGCCAGGCGCCCTTCGAACTGCAGATCCTGGGTCCAGCGCACCAGCGGATCGAAGACCATATGCGAAAGTTGCAGCGTGCCGCCCGAAAGCTGTTCATGCGGGTCCAGCGAAACCGGATCCGCGTCATAGGCGACCTTGATCGAGGCGGCACCCGCCCCCATCGCCAGCGCGACAGACAGCGCGCATGCCGATGCAATCGTTCCAAATAGCTTCATGATAAGCTCCCTGCTTGTTGATTTCGGGAACGATAGACACCGGGTTTTGAAGATACCAATGCCAATACTGAATAGGTGAATACAAATAACAACTCACCCCGCGGCGCGATGCAAATGGCGGCTGAATCCAGGGCAAAGCTTGGATTTCCGCCGCCTTCGCGGGCACAATCGGGCGGTTGTAGAGTCGGGCTCTGGGCTAGAAATCCAGACCCAGATCAAGGGTTCGCGCCGAATGGGTCAGCGCGCCCGAGGAAATGTAATCCACCCCGGTCGCGGCGACCTCGGCGATGCGCGGCAGTTGCATGTTGCCCGATGCCTCTGTCACCAGCCGCCCGGCCACCAGCGCCACCGCCGCGCGCAGGGTCGGCGTATCCATATTGTCCAGCAGCACCACATCGGCCCCGCCCGTGGCCAGCACGGTTTCAAGCTGATCGAGCCGGTCCACCTCGATCTCGACCCGCACCATGTGCGACGCGACCGCCTTGGCCGCCTCGAGCACTTCGCGCACACCGCCGGCGGCGGCGATGTGGTTGTCCTTGATCAGGATCGCATCCGACAGGCCGAACCGGTGGTTGAAGCCGCCGCCATGCAGCACCGCCAGCTTTTCGGCCACTCGCAGCCCCGGGGTGGTCTTGCGGGTGCAGGTGATGCGGGTGTGCGTGCCGCTGGTTTCGGCCACAAAACCCGCGGTCAGCGTGGCGATGCCGCTCAGCCGGCCGGCAAAGTTCAGTGCCACCCGCTCGGCCGACAGGATGGATGCGGCCGGGCCTGAGATCTCCATCAGCGTATCGCCGGGGTTGCAGGCCGCGCCATCGGGCAGGCGCGTGGTGACCTTCAGCGCCGGATCGACCAGACGGAACGCCAGCGCGGCGATCCGCATGCCCGACACCACCCCCGGCTCGCGCGCGTTGATCCGCGCGTCATAGGTGGTTCCGGCCGGGATCACGGCGCGGGTGGTGATATCGCCATATTGTCCCAGATCCTCCAGCAGTGCGCCGCGCACCAGCGGCTCCAGGATCAGGTCGGGCACGGTCATATGGGCAGGGGTCATACGGTTTCCTTCATTACCTTGTCGCGCAGCGCCAGCGCCTGTTTCAGCGTCAGCCGGCTGCGATGGGCCATGTCGGGGCGGGCCTCGGGGAAATCATCCCGGAAATGGCCGCCGCGCGATTCCTCGCGCATCAGGGCGCCGGCGGCGATCAGGGTCGCGGTGGCCGTCATGTTCAGAAAGCCGGGGCAATTCGCCTGTTCCGCCTCGAGCCCGGCAATCACCCGCAGCGCGGCTTTCAGCCCCGCCGCGTTGCGCACCACGCCGACGTGATCTGTCATCTCCCGGCGCAGCCTGGCCACGGCGGCGGGATCGGGGGCAACGCCGCCCGGCTGAAACGCGATCGAGACTTCGGGGCAAGCTCTGGGCACCACATCACCCAACGTTTCGGCAATGCCGTTGGCGCAGCTCCGCGCGAACACCAGCGCCTCGAGCAGCCCGTTGGAAGCAAGGCGGTTGGCGCCGTGCAGCCCGGTGGAGCTTGCCTCGCCGCAAACCCACAGGTTGCCGAGGCTGGCGCGCCCGTCGATCGCCGTGTCGATGCCGCCCATATGGTAATGCGCCGCCGCAGCCACCGGGATCGGCTCTTTCACCGGGTCGATCCCGGCGCGGGCGCAGGCTTGGGCCACAGCCGGGAACCGGGTCAGAACCTCGGTGCCAAGCGCGCCGCGCGTATCCAGCATCGGGCGGTTGCCGGCCCGGGTCTGGGCAAAGATGGCGCGCGCCACGATATCGCGGGGCGCCAGTTCCATGTCGGGGTGCAGGCCGCGCATGAACCGCTCTCCCTGCTTGTTGATCAGGGTCGCGCCCTCGCCGCGCAATGCCTCTGTCGCAAGGGGGGCCGGATCTTCGCCGATGTCCATTGCCGTGGGGTGGAACTGCACGAATTCGGCATCCGCGATCACCGCCCCTGCCCGCGCCGCCATGCCGATCACCTGACCGCGGATGCGCGGCGGATTGGTCGTCAGCGCATAGAGCCCGCCCGAGCCTCCCCCGGCGAGCAGATAGGCCGCGCCCCGGATCAGCACCGGCAAAGAGCGGGCCTCGGACGCGGTTTGAACCCAGATCCCGGTCACCACGCCGCCGTCGGTCTCCAGCCCCGAGGCCATCACCCCTTCCATCACCTGCACCGAAGGGGCGCGGCGCACCTGTGCGATCAGGGTTTCCATGATCTGGCGCCCGGCCTGATCGCCCTGCACACGCACCACGCGCGCCATGCTGTGGGCGGCCTCGCGGCTGAGCATGTAATGGCCTTCGGCATCGCGGTCGAAGGGCGTGCCAAGATCGGTCAGGTCAAGGATATAGTCGCGCGCGTCATGGGTGACATGTTCGGCCACCTTCGCGTCAACCGTGCCGGCCCCGGCCCGCACCGTGTCTTCGGCATGTTTCAGCGGGCTGTCGGCGGTATCCATCGCCGCCGCCACCCCGCCCTGCGCCCAGGCGGAGCTTGCCCCCTCGCCCAGCGTTTCCGGAGAGATGACCAGCACCGGGCGCGGCGCCAGTTTCAGCGCGGCGTAAAGCGCCCCCATGCCCGCGCCGACAATAACGATGCGATCCGTCGTGACGGGCTGTGCCATGGCCGTGCCCGTTACCGGGCCAGCGAACGGCTGAGATCGATCATCCGCTCGACCGCGAGCCGGGCCTTATCGGCCACCTCCGGCGCAACGACCACCTCTTCGGTCATCGTGTGCAGCGCGTAGAGCACCTTTTCCAGCGTGATCTTCTTCATGTAGGGGCAGATGTTGCAGGGTTTGGCGAATTCCACCTCGGGCAGGCTGTCGGCGATGTTCGAGGCCATCGAACATTCGGTGACCAGCATCGCCTTGGCCGGCTTGTGATCGCGCACCCACTGGATCATGCCGCTGGTCGAGCCGGTGAAATCGGCCTCGGCCACCACATCGGGGGTGCATTCGGGATGGGCGATGATCTTGATGTCGGGGTCATGCTCGCGGTAGGCGCGCAGATCCTCGGCCGTGTAAAGCTCATGCACGATGCACGAGCCTTCCCAGAAGACGATCTTCTTTTTCGACTGGTTGGCCACGTTCTGCGCCAGATACTGATCGGGCGTCATGATTACCGTGTCGCTTTCCATCGCATCGACGATCTGCACCGCATTGGCCGAGGTACAGCAGATATCCGATGCCGCCTTCACCTCGGCGGTGGTGTTGACATAGGAAACCACCGGCGCGCCGGGATATTTGGCGCGCATCTGGGCCACGCCCTCGGCGGTGATGGATTCTGCCAGCGAGCAGCCGGCGGCGCTGTCGGGGATGAGAACCGTCTTGGCCGGGTTCAGGATTTTCGAGGTTTCGGCCATGAAATGCACGCCGCATTGCACGATCACCTCTTCCTCGACCTCGGTCGCCTTGATGGCAAGCTGCAAGCTGTCGCCGACGAAATCCGCGATGCCGTGATAAATCTCGGGCGTCATGTAGTTATGCGCCAGGATCACCGCGTCGCGTTCTTTCTTCAACTTGTTGATTTCAATTACATATGGCGCGAATATCGCCCAATCGGCGGGCGTGACCACTCGGTCCATCCGGTCATAGATGTCATACGTGGCCTCGGCCTTTTCGACCGACGGTTCCAGATCGTAATGCTCCGCCAGGGCGGATCGCATATTTGAAAGATCGAGCAACGGAAGTTCCCCCCTACGAAGCTTGTTCCGGCGTTATCTATACATCTTCAACGGTTTATTCCAGTCGAATGCACATCCGGGCGTCCGGATAAGCGCGCCGGCCCTGCCGGCCCTGCCGTTACGGCACCCGGCCCGGCTCAGTCGATCAGGTAGGTGGTGATCAGGCCGATGCCCTTGACTTCGTGATCGCGCGCATGCGCGGGGCCGGCGTCCTCTCCCAGCGCCCGAAGCGTCTGGCCCGAAATCTGTATCCGCCCGGCCATGCCCGTGGTTTCCAGCCGGCTGGCCAGGTTAACGGTTTCGCCCCAGACATCGTAGACAAAGCGCTTGCGGCCAATCAGCCCGGCCACCACGGGCCCCGAATGCACGCCCACGCGCACCTTCAGGTCGGGGTCCAGCCCCAGCCCTCTGGCCATGGACCGGATCAGATCACGCGAAAAGGCGATGGCGGCGCGGGCGTGATCGGGGCGCGGATCGGGCACGCCGGCGGCGGCCATATAGGCATCGCCGATCGTCTTGATCTTGTCGATTCCGTGCTTTTCGGCCAGATCGTCGAATTCCGAGAACAGCACCGCGAGCTGCTGCAACAGCATCGAGGGATCGGTCCGCGCCACCAGCGGGGTGAAATCGACGATATCGGCAAAGATGATGCTGACATCGTCGAACCGGTCGGCGATCTGGGCCTCGCCGTCGTTCAGCCGCCGGATCACCGGCGCCGGCAGCACCGCGTGAAGCAGCGCATCCGCGCGATCCTTTTCATGCTGGATCCGGGCGGTGAATTCCTTTTCCCGCTCGCGCAGGCGGAACCGTTCGAGGCAGGCCTCCACCCGGGCATGCAACAGCACCGGGTCGACCGGTTTCGGCAGATAATCCTCGGCCCCCGCCGCGATACATTTCACGATCGCGGCTGTTTCGTTCAGGCCTGAAATCATCACCACGGGCATATCGCGCCAGGTCGCGTCGCCCTTGAGCAGCCCGAGCAGCTCGATCCCGTTCATGTCGGGCATCAGAATATCCACGAGCGCCAGATCGAAACGTTCCTCGGCCAGGGTTTCGAACGCATCGCGTGCCGAACCGGCGGTGCGCACCACATGGCCCTTGCGCCGAAGCTGACGGGCCAGAATCTCTCTGTTCGCCGGTTCATCATCGACGATCAGGATGCGGCCGGTTTCCCGTGCCTCCGAGGATGCCGACTTGCGCAGGGTGCGTTCCAGATCCTCGGCCAGCCGCGTGTCGCTGTCTTCGCCGATCTCCGCCCCCGGATCGGCGCGGGACATATCGACCAGCGTTTCGATCTGCGCCAGCAGGCGGCGCGCCTCGGACAAAACGGTGTTGATGTCGGCGCAGGCGGTATCGCCCAGATCGACGGCGAAATCTTCCAGCACCATCTCGGAATAACCGAGGATCGCGTTGATCGGGGTGCGCAGATCGTGGCGCAGGCGGGCCTCCGTCTCTTCGCCGCCGCCCAGATCGACCTCGCCGCGCAGGATGGCGTGCACAAGCTGCTGAAGCGCGCGGGCCGCGCCCAGAACCTTTTCCAGATCCTCCCGCGCCTCTGCCGGGCCGCTCTGGCGCAGCTCTTCTAGGATCAGCGTCTGATACCCCAGGATCGCCTCGGCCGGGCCGGCGATCTTCTGCGCGACCCGTGTCGCCAGCGCCAGTGTGCCGATCCGCCCGGTGCTCATCACCTGCCCTACCGTTTCAGAAGGATGCTGATCTTTTCCAGCAACCCCGGCAGCTCGATCGGCTTGGTGTAATAATCGTCACACCCGGCCTGAAGCGCCTTTTCCCGGTCGCTGGCCATGGCATGGGCCGTCAGAGCGATCACCGGAATCCGCGCCGTGGCGGCGTTGGACTTGAGCCGGCGCGTCGCCTCCCACCCGTCGATGACGGGCAGGCTCATGTCCATCAGGATGAGATCGGGCAGGATACTGGCCGCAGCCTCGACACCCGCCTGCCCGTCCCGTGCCGCTTCGATGTCAAAGCCCTTGCGCTTGAGCCGGCGCGACAGCATGTCCAGGTTCATGTCGTTGTCTTCAACGATCAGGATTGTCGTCATGGTCTCGTGTCCTCCCAGGCCCGTCTCTATGCGGCCATATGCCTTTTCAGGGCTGCCACCAGTTCGGACCGGCCGTTCTGGCCCTTCTTTATCACATCGCCCGCATGGGATTTAAGCCATGCAAGCTCCTCTCCCGAAAGATCCTTGGACGTCACCACGATCACCGGCAGATCGCGGAGCGCGGCATTCGCCTTCAGCGCGCGCAACACCTCGAACCCGTCGAGGTTGGGCATCAGCAGATCCAGAACGATCAGCGTCGGGCGCCGCGTTTCAAGCTGCGACAGCGCGCGCTGCCCGTCCGAGGCTTCGCGCACCTGCCAGCCTTCGCGCACCAGAATGCGGCGAAAGAGGGTCCGGGTCGCGGCATCGTCGTCCACGATCAGAACCTCGCGGTCACGGTCGCCCGCGACGGCGTTCAGCGTGCTGATCAGGCGCTTGGGATCGACCGGCTTGGTCAGGTGATCGACCGCACCGAAGGCCAGCCCCATCTCGCGGTCGGTCACGACGGTGGACAGGATCACGGGCGTCTCGCACAGGTCGGGGTCGGATTTCAGCTCTTTGAGTACCGACCAGCCATCGCGTTCGGGCATGATCACGTCGAGGATGATGGCATCCGGGCGGTGCCTGCGCGCCAGTGACAATCCATCCTCGGCATTGCTGGCGGTGAACACGTCATAGCCTTCGTCGCGCACCAGCCGCGCAACGGCGGAACGGGCGCTGGCCTCGTCGTCGATCACCAGAACGCGCCCGGCATGCGCGGCCTCCTGCGCCCCCGCCCCGGCCTGGGGCTGCGCTGAAAACGACACCGGAATCGCGAAGGAAAAGGCAGAGCCCGCGCCCTCCTGGCTTTCGACGGTGATATGCCCGCCCATCATACGGGTGAACTGCTGCGCGATGGCCAGGCCCAGGCCGGTGCCGCCATAGTTGCGCGTGGTAGAGGAATCGGCCTGCACAAAGGCCTGAAAGAGCTTGGATTTCTGCACGTCATTCATCCCGATCCCGTCATCGGCGACGATGAACTCGAACATCTCCTGCCCGCCCCGGCGCACCCGTTTCACCGAAAGCGTGATGGTGCCGCCGCTGGTGAATTTCGCGGCGTTGGACAGAAGGTTGAACAGGTTCTGGCGCAGCTTTGTCTTGTCGGTCGCGATCTCGTCGGGGTCGATCTGGGCGTCCACGATCAGCCGGTTGCCGTTCTTGGCGATCAGCGGCGCGACGGTGGCCTCGACTTCGGCCAGCAACGGGCGCAGCGCGAAGGTTTCGACGTAAAGCTCCATCTTGCCGGCTTCGATCTTCGACAGGTCCAGCACGTCGTTGATCAGCGAAAGAAGATGCCGCCCCGAAGCCATGATCTTTTCCAGATCGTCCACCGGCTCTTCCTGCCCGATGTCCCTGGCATCCTCGATCAGCATTTCGCTGTAGCCGATGATGGCGTTCAGCGGCGTGCGCAGCTCGTGGCTCATCGACGCAAGGAACCGGCTTTTCGCCTCATTCGCGGCCTCGGCGCCGGCGCGCGCCTCTTCCAGCTCTTCCTGCTTGTCCTTCAGATCGGTGATGTCGCTGTAAACCGCCACCGTACCGCCATCCGGGGTCTTGCGTTTGGTCACCTGCACCCAGGCGCCCCCGATCCGCAGCACCTGGCGCAGCTCGTCGGGGTGGCGGTGAAACCGCAGCCGCGCGGCCACCCAGTCTTCACCCGGCAGCCCGCCGGTATCGACCGTGCCCCGTTCGACCTGGGCGCGCAGGATCTGTTCGAACGCCGTGCCGGGCTCGAGAATGTCGTCGACGCCGGTGAAAATCTTGCGGAACCGGGCGTTCATCAACAGCACCCGGTCCTCGGCGTCGAACAGGGCGAACCCGTCGGGGATGGTTTCGATCGCCGTCATGATCGTGTTGCGCTGCGCCTCGGCGGCTTCCTCCAGCCTGCGGCGCATTTCCTGACTGTCGCGCAGGGTGCGCAGCGTTTGCGAGATGCGGCCGAACTCATCCTTGCCCTCGGGCGGCAAAGCCACATCGGTTTCGCCCTCGTTCAGCGCCGCAATGGCCCGGTTCACCTTGTCGAGCGGGGTCAGGATCGAACGCAGCACCAGCCAGGTCAGCGCCGCGCCCGCGATCAGGATCACGACACAGGCGATCAGCGCGCGCATCACCGAACGCTGCGAAGCCAGCGTCGCCGATCTGTTGGCCTGATCGGCCTCGTCGGCCAGTTGGGCCACGAGCTGGCCCAGCGTCTGATCCACCGCGTCGCTGCCAAGCCGCGCCTCGGCCAGCAGCGTGTTGCCGATGATCCTGTTGCCATCGGTATAGGCATCCGCCGCATCCAGCGCCCGCGCGTAATAGGCGGCGGTGCCGGCCCGGATTTTCCCGGCGGCATCGGGGGCGAACTCCTCCAGCCGGGTCAGATCGGCCTCAAGCTCGGTACGGGCGGCATTCGCGCGCCGCTCTGACAGCGTCAGCAGGCTGACGGACAGATCCGTCATCCAATAGCGCATCTCGCCGAAATGCCGGTCGGCGCTGGCGGCGATCTGCAGGCGGTGAAACCGGGTGTTGGCATCCTGAATGCGGCGCAGGTTGTTCATCAGGTCAAAGGCCATGAACACCGTGCTGATCACCAGCGCCCCCAGAAGCACAGCCGAAAGCGAGCCGATGCGCAGCGGTATCTTGTTTTCCGCCAGCCAGCGCAGGCGCGAGGGGGCCGGGCCGGGCGTGCTCATCTGAAGAAGGTTATGCTGATCGCCCCTGCGAGATCGCCTTCGGCGCCGCCCTCTTTCGGAAATCCGGTGACATCCATTTCCCCGGCGGGGGTGCCGTGGCAGCTCAGGCAGGAGGTGGAGTAATATTCGGGAATCAGCATCCGGAACGCGCTTTGGCCGTCAAGCTGCACCTCTTCATAGAATGGCGCGCCCTTTTCCCAGCCGGCGCTGCGGAACCTGCCCTCGATCACGCCGTCTTCCCATGCGTCGGGGCGGGCCTTGCGGTTGCGCACCAGGTTGCCGGGCGCGGTTACCTTCACCCGGGCCTGCGCCTGCATCTTCTCGGCGAAACGCTCGTTGACCAGACGCGCGAAAATCGCCGGGATAAAGCCTTTGAACCCCACGCCCTCGGCGTTGAAAATGGTCTGGCTTTCGTCGATCACCTCGGCCATCGACGAAAGCTGCGCCTCCGTCAGCCGGCGCTGAACCTCGGACAGATCGTCGGTGACGGGCGGCGCACCGTTTTGCGCGGTATAGGCCGCGATCACCTGTGCCACGAACACGCTGCCTGTCAGACCCTTGTCGCCGATGGCGGGATCGTTGATCAGATCCTGATTGCTCGACAGTACGTTGCGCCCCGTCCGCAGGACGGCTGCAAGCCGGTTGCCATTGGCAAGCTCCGCCCCGGCCTGATCCGAGGTGCCGGCCGCCAGCGGCGCCGCGCAAAACAGGGAAACGAGCAATGCCGCGAAAGGTAATCTGTGTCGCATGTCAATCTCTGGTGTCTGGCAAAAGAAGCCATCGGAAACGATAATTTGAATCGGTCTTGGGTCGGCGGGGCCGTCGCCGCCGATACATTATGTCGCGCCACAGCATGGCAAGAAGCCGACGTTGGGTAAAGGTAAAACCGCACTCATGCCGATCGCGCGGCGCGCCTCATTCGAGGGTGCGGATTTCATCGTTGGCAGAGCGCAGCCTGTCGGAAATGCTGCGCACGATATTGCCCAGGATCACCGTCATCACGTTCGGATAGCCCGCCGAGATCTCCCGCACCCGCGCGACCGAGAACCCGTAGCACAGCACCGGCACATCCGCCGTCACGTCGGCCGACCGTTTCTCGCCGTCCAGCAGCGCCATCTCGCCAAAGGAATAGCCCGGCCCGACAGAGCCGATGCGCTTCGACCGCCCATCCTCGACCGTCACCGAAATGCTGACAGACCCGCGCGCGACGATGAAGAACAGATGCGCGTCGTCGCCTTCGTTGATGATCCGCTCGCCCGCGTCGAACCGAAAGGTGCCGACCGCGCTTTCCAGCAGCTTCAGCTCCTGCGTGCCCAGCCCCTCGAACAGATCGAGCGAGCCCAGCGAGAGCTTTTCCTCTTCGCGCGAAACCCCGGCCTCGGCCAGCAGCGCTTCCTCGTATGCCTCCAGCGCCCGGTCGGTATCAGGCACGATCTCGACCCCGGTCTCGGCGCGCTCTCGGTCGACGGCGGCGTGAAGATCGGACAGCGCGTCGAAGGACCCCAGCTCGGTAAAGACCAGCCGGCATCTGGTGGGCTCCAGCGTGCGCGCCATCTGACAGATCAGCTGAATGGCGGCCTTGTCGACGAAACCGGCACGCTTGAAATCCACGACGATGACATCGGCCTCTTTCGAGCGTTCCGCCATCCGCCGGATCAGCTTTTCGGTCGACCCGAAAAACAGCGCGCCCTGTACCTCGAACACCACCAACCGGTGCCCCTGCGCGCGCAGAACCGCGCTCTCCCTTGCCGGGCGGATACGCTTGGAGTGAACATTGCCGGCGGTATATTCGCGCCGGATGACCGAGCGGATATCGGTGCGGTCGTGATAGGCGTGAAGGCTGAAATCCTGCGCGAACTTCTGACAGACCGCGACCCCCCGGATACTGTTGCCGACAGAATCCAGCGGCGGCGAATAGACGGCGATGCCAAGCTGGCCGGGGATCACGGCGATCACACCGCCCGCGACCCCGCTCTTGGCCGGAAGGCCCACGTCGAACGCCCACTGCCCGGCATAGTCATACATGCCGCAGGTGCTCATGACCGACAGCACATCGCGCACATGATCGGGCGAAAGCACGCGCTGCCCCGAAAGCGGGTTCACCCCGTGCGCGGCCAGCGTCGCCGCCATCACCGCCATGTCCCGGCACGTCACCCGGATCGAGCATTGCCGGAAATAGGTCTCCAGCACCTCTTCGGGCGGCAGGCTCAGCATGCCGGTGTTCAGCATCATATAGGCGATTGCCCGGTTGCGGTGCCCCGTCGCATGTTCCGAGCGGTAGACCTGTTCATCGATCTCCAGCGGGCGCCCGGCGAACTGGCCGAAGAAGTCCAGCATGTTTTCCGTGCGTTCGCTGGTGTTGTCGCCTTTCATCAGCTCGGCCACGGCGATGGCACCGGCATTGACCATCGGATTGAAGGGCCGGTTGTTCACATCATCCAGAGTGATGGAATTGAACGGATCGCCCGTCGGTTCCACGCCGACCTGCCGGGCGACACGCTCCTGCCCGTGCTCGCGCAGCGCATAGCCGTGCATGAAGGGCTTGGACATCGACTGTATGGTAAACGGGCACCCGGCATCGCCGACCGAATAAAGCTGGCCATCGACGGTTGCGATGCAGATCCCGAATTTTTTCGGGTCCGCCAGCCCCAGCTCTGGGATATAGCTCGCAACCTCGCCCGCCATGACATCGCTCAGCGACATGTGAAGCGACTTCAGATAGGTCTCGATCGGTGTTGCCACATGCGGCGAGCGCGGCGGCACATCCGGCGCCGGGGCAACCGCGGGCGAACGGGGCATGTAATTCTGCCTTTCCTGAAACAAGCGCCCGAAGGCGCCACACATGTCGAAAATTTCGGGGAATGTGCTACAAGCCTTCTGCGCGACGCAAGTTTATTCCCGCCCACGCCTCCCCGTTCGCATGTTGGTGCACGGCAAACGGGCAAACTGATAACAATCCTTCGCCCGGTCGTGCAGGCCCGGCATCCAATTCGCCCGTCGGCCTCTCTTTACGCAAAGCGGATCAGACGGTAATTCATGCTGGTAGCATTTGCAGCGAGAAGACATTTGAAAGGCCCCGCATTTGAATAAATCCGTTCTCAATGATGCCGAGGAAAACGGGCGCGGTGATCTCTATCTGCAGATGCACGGCCTGTCGTCTTTCACGATCTATCTGTCGGGCCGTCTGGATGCCGCCGACCGCAGGGCCAGTCTGGTGATCGGCGGGGCCGCGGCCGTGCTGGGCATCATCGCCGCCGATCTTTTCACGATGAACGGCACCGCTACGGTGCTGGAGCGGTTCCAGTGGCTGGTGCAGAAACCATCGATCCTGTCGGCGACGGTTTCGGCGATCATGGCCTTCCGCACCGTCTGGCCGCGCAAGATGGTGTCGGACGACTGGATTTCGCAGATCTTCCTGAGCACCGAAAAACCCGCCGAAATCCTGGCCCGGGTCGGCCGGTCGGACCGGGTGTTCATGCGGGAGATGATGGCCGGGCAACAGCAGATCGCGGGGCTGATCCGCCAGAAAAACCGCTATACCGTCTATGCGATCCCGTTCCTGATGTTCAGCGTCATCCTGTTCGGCCTGGGTATGTAGCCTGGCGCCGGGGTGCGCGGCCACGAAGCGCGCCTGTCGCTTCGTGGCAGTTGATCCCGAGCCCCGGTTTGCCGCCTCAGCCCCGCCTGCCGGAGGGCTCAAAGAAGAAGCGGATCATCTCGGCGCTGGCATCGGGGCCTTTTTCATCGGTGTAGGAGCCACCCGGCCGCCCGCCCGACCACGCATGCCCCAATCCTTCCACCACCCAATGCTCCAGCTCTGCCGCCCCGCCAGCCGGCGCGCTGACTTTGCAGCGAAAGCGGCGGCCCGATATGTGGCCCTGCTCTTCGATCTCGACGGATTGCCGCGCCCCGCGATCCATCGCGTCGCGTGCGATGCGTTCGCCGTTCGAGGGATGCACCGTGGCATCGCCCGTGCCGTGAAACACGATGGTGCGGACGGCCGGCGTGTTGGACGCGGCGCCGGTGGATTGCTCCGCATTGCCCGCCATGGCGGCAAAGGCGGATGGCACATCCCGTGCCGCGCCAAACGGCAGCCCCGAATGGGCGCCCACGGCCGAAAAGACATCAGGGTAGGTTTCGCCAAGTATCACCGCCATCGCGGCCCCGGCAGACAGGCCGGCGACGAAGGTCTGCTCCTTCGACACGCCATGTTCGGCCATTGCCTCGCGCGCCATGCCGGCCAATATCGCAGGCTCGCCCCTGTCGCGGCGTTGATCACCGCGGCTGAACCAGTTCCAGCATGATTGCGCGTTGTCACCGCGCGATTGATGCGGGTAGATCACGACGAAACGATGCTCTTCCGCCAGGGTGTTCATGCCGGTTCCGGTGGCGAAATCCTCGGGGTTCTGCGTGCATCCGTGCAGCATGACGACAATGCCCGTGACGCCGTCACCTGCGGTGGAGGGGATGTAGGTGCGGTAGGCGCGGCTGCCGGCGGCACAGGAAAACTGCGCATGCCGGAACTCTGCCCCGTCAGGGATCGGAACGTCTTGCGCGGGGGGAGTGCCGAACGGCGATTTCAAACCGCCCAACAGGTTTTCCATCGAGGGCATGACCTGTTGCAGGCCCCTTGCCTGCCCGCCGTCCGGGCCGGGCATCAACCCGTGCCGGGCGAGTGTGCGTTGCACAAGGTCTTTGGCGGCCGCGATGCGCGCAGCGCGCGCGCCATCCGTCGCCGGGCGCGGGGCGCCGGCTTTGAAGTTGATCATTTTGTTCGTCCTTATCGTGTGTTGCGCGTCTTACCGAATGCGATCGGCAAGCGCCTTTTTGATGTCCGGGCTGGCCTGCAGGGCCCCCAGAACGGTGATCGAGCCAATGGTACGAAGGGCCAGGTCGGGCGTGACATCGGCACCGATGCGGGCAAGCCCGACGACCTTGATGTGCAAAATCTCGCCCGCGTCGCGCACGGCCTCAAGATCGGCCCTGCCATAGTCACGCAGGCCCAGTTCCAGGGTGTGCCGCTCGATCGACCTGGTGACGGCTTCGCCGTGGGTGTCGAGCTGATTGCGGATCGCCGTCCGGATGAAATCGCTGCGGTTGGAGTAAAACCCCTCCTGCACCAGAAGATCGATCCGTCCCAGATCGACGTAGCCGAGGTTGATCGTGATTTTTTCACTGTCCGGCGTCTTGTCGCGGATCTGCCTTACGTTGCTCATGGTCTTATCTCCATCTG
Organism: Actibacterium naphthalenivorans; assembly: GCF_014196965.1. Classification (GTDB taxonomy): domain Bacteria; phylum Pseudomonadota; class Alphaproteobacteria; order Rhodobacterales; family Rhodobacteraceae; genus Actibacterium_A; species Actibacterium_A naphthalenivorans. The sequence continues at coordinate 385,305 of NZ_JACIEQ010000002.1, forward strand.
TATGGATGGTATATGGATGTCGTTGCGCTGGATGCAAGTGCAGAACGCCGTATTTTCGTCCACGGCATCCAGACAGCCCACGGAAGATGTAAATCGCACGCTACGCCCGTTCGGTCACGATCCGCCCGCCATTGCGGCGCGGGCGGTATCCCGCCGTATCGACCTGTTCGTGGAACGCCTGCGGGGGCGGGATCGTTGAGCCTGCAAGATCACCTGCTTGCAGAAAGGATTTGGCCATGAACGCCTATAAAGCCGTTGAGAAAGACCCCCGCGCCGCCCTGATCAAGGAAATGAAGAACCTGCGCGCCGGGATGCTGGGCGTAGAAGGGTCGGCACAGCATATGCAGCCGATGACCCATTTTCCCGATTGGGACCGCAACCGGATCTGGTTCATCACCTCGAAGGATACCGATCTGGTGCGCAGCCTCGCGCCCGACAGCCACGCGCATTTTTGCGTGATGAGCACTGGCCAGGACTTTCAGGCCTGCCTGCGCGGAACGTTGACGGAAACCTGTGACAAGGCCAAGCTGGACGAGATCTGGTCGCCGGTGGCCGCCGCGTGGTTCCATGGCGGCAAGGAGGATCCGAACCTCACCATGCTGCGTCTTGAACTCACCGACGCCGCGATCTGGGGCAGCAGCGACAGCACGCTGAAATTCGGCTTCGAGATCGCGAAGGCGAATATGAAGGAAGACGAGCTGCCCGACATCGGGACCCACATGATCCTGACGTTCTGAGGGCCCGCGCGCCCGACCTGTGCTAGACCGGCCCTGTTCCGCGGGGCCGGTTTTCTCGATCAGCGGGGGGCATTCCGTTCCCTGCTCCATTTACAAGGGGCCATCATGCGCCGCTATCACTGCCCGTCCTGCCAGCAGGGACTCTATTTCGACAACACCGCCTGCCTGTCCTGCGGTGCCGAGCTGGGGTTTGATCCCGCTGCGGGCTTCCTCCTGCTCGACGACGACACCGCGCGCGCTTGTGCCAACCGCGCCATCATCGGATGCAACTGGGTGGCGGCGGGCCCGGACGGGCGCTGCCTGTCCTGCGCGCATACCGCGATCCTGCCGAACCTGTCGGTCGGTGGCAACGCCGAAAAATGGGCGCGGCTGGAGCAGGCCAAACGCGCCGTGATCCTGATGCTCGACAGGCTTGGCCTGCCGCTTGTCGATGCGGCCGGCGCCCCTGCCCCGGTGTTCGAGTTCAAGGCAGACCCGCCCGGCCCCAACGCGCCACGGGTTCTGACCGGCCATGAAAACGGCACCATCACGCTGAACATCGCCGAGGCCGACGATGCCGAACGCGCGCGCATCCGCGAAGAGATGCACGAACCCTATCGCACGCTGCCCGGTCATTTCCGCCACGAGGTCGCGCATCACTACTGGGATGTGCTCACCGGCGCCGATCCGCGCCTGCTCGACACGCTTCGGGCGGTGTTCGGCGATGACCGTCAGGATTACGGCGCCTCCCTCGCCGCCCATTACGCCGAAGGCCCCCCCGCCGACTGGGCCGAGCGCTATATCTCCGCCTATGCCAGTTCGCATCCGTGGGAGGATTTCGCTGAAACCTGGGCGCATGTGCTGCATGTTCTCGAGGGGCTGGAAACCGCACAGGCGTTTGGCCTGATCGCCGGCTCCGGGTTGCCGGAGGGCGGGTTGCGCGCCATGGCAGCGGTGCCGATGGAACAGCTCGCCCGCGCCTGGATCGATCTGTCGATCGCTCTGAACGCGGTCAATCAGGCGATGGGGCATGACACGTTCTACCCCTTTGTCCTGTCCCCCGCGATCATCGAGAAGATGGAGACGGTCCGCAGGCTGATCATTGAAGGCGGCCAGAAAGCCCCATGAGAACGAACCATTTGACATGAAAAGGGCGCGTCCTCGCGGGCGCGCCCTTTGTGTTTCTCGGCGGCTTTTTACGGCGCGGGGTTCACCATGGCCTCGCGCGCCCAGAGCCGTTCATGGGCGTGCTCGACCACGGCCGTGAGCGCGGTGCCGGCATCAAAGACGAACTCGTCCGGCTTGATGTCGACGGCCTCGAGCAGCTTGGTCGCGGCCTCGGTCACCACCATCGCCTTGAGATGCGCGAAGGCATCGGCCACGAAATCTTTCGCGGGCGCGAGGGTCGCAAGGTGATCGGCGGCGTCGGGTGCGGCCAGCACGGCCACCGCATCGAACAGCACCGAAGGTGAGCCGGCCAGTTGCCCGTCCGCCGCAAGCTTTTCGCCCGATCGGAGCGTCACGCCGCCGCGCGCTTCGGCGATGATCTTGACCGTCACGCCCGCCTTCTCGGCCGCCGCCATGATCTCGTCCACCTGCGCGTCCTCCGTGCCATCGGTGACCAGCACACCGATCATGCGGCCCTTGGGCGCCGTCGTCGCGGTCTTGTGGATCGAGAGCGCGTCCGAAACCGGCATGTCCACCGGCTCCCTGGCGGGTTCGGCGGCTTCCGGCAGGTCGATGTTCAGCCCCTTGGCGATGCGCGCGGCCATGTCTTCGTCGATGTTGCGCAGCTGCGCCAGCACCTGTTCGCGCACATGCTCCAGATCGACCTTCGACAGCTCGAAGGTGATGGCCGCGACGATGTGATCCTGCTCCGGTTTGGTCTGGCTCAGGTAGAACTGGCGCGCCTGGCTGTAATGGTCGGCAAAGCTTTCAGAGCGCACCCGCAGCTTCGGCCCGGCCTCGGCCTCCGGATGGGTGGTGAACGTGTGCTCCGCCGGGCGGGGGCCGGTTTCCTCTTCCGCCTTGTAAAGGCTGTTCGGCTCGTAATTCGCGCGCCCCTTGTGAACATGCGTCTGCATCATCCCGTCGCGCTGGAAATTATGCATCGGGCATTTCGGCGCGTTGACCGGGATCTGGTGGAAATTCGTCGTCCCCAGCCGCGATTTCTGAGTGTCGAGATAAGAGAACAGCCGCCCCTGCAGCAGCGGATCTTCGGAAAAATCGATCCCCGGAATGACGTTCGTCGGCAGGAACGCGACCTGCTCGGTCTCGGCAAAGAAATTGTCCGGGTAACGGTCGAGCACCATGCGCCCGACGATGCGCAGCGGGATGTCTTCCTCTGGGATCAGCTTGGTCGCGTCGAGCACGTCATAGGGCTGTTGCGCCGCCCAGTCTTCGTCAAAGACCTGAACGCCCAGCTCCCATTCGGGGAAGTCGCCCGACTGGATCGCCTCGAACATGTCGCGGCGCTGATAATCGGGATCGGCGCCGGAAATCTTGACCGCCTCGTCCCATGTCGTCGATTGCGCGCGCAGGGTGCTGCGCCAGTGGAACTTGACGAATTTCGCCGCGCCATCGGCATTGATGAAGCGGAAGGTATGAACACCGAACCCGTCCATCATCCGGAAGGAACGCGGGATCGCCCGGTCGGACATGACCCACATCACCATGTTCATCGATTCAGGTGTCAGCGAGATGAAATCCCAGAACGTGTCATGGGCGGACGCGGCCTGCGGAAAGCCACGGTCGGCCTCGGGTTTCACCGAATGGATCAGGTCGGGGAATTTCATCGCGTCCTGGATGAAGAACACCGGGATGTTGTTGCCGACGAGGTCCCAATTGCCCTCTTCGGTGTAGAATTTCACCGCGAACCCGCGCACGTCGCGCGGCGTATCCTTTGACCCTTTCGAGCCGGCCACGGTCGAGAACCGGGCAAAGACCGGCACCTTGGTGCCCTTTTCCCGGAACGGCTGGGCCATGGTCAGTTCGGGAATCGGATCAGTGCATTCGAAATACCCGTGCACGCCTGTGCCGCGGGCATGAACGATGCGCTCGGGGATGCGTTCATGGTCGAAGTGGAAAATCTTTTCGCGCAGCACGAAATCCTCAAGCAGCGTCGGGCCGCGCTTGCCGGATTTCAGGCTGTTCTGGTTGTCGGGGATCGGCATGCCGTGATTGGTGGTCAGCGTCTCGCCGCCGCGTTGCTGCGGCTCTCCTCCGGCGCCTTGGGTCATGGTGATTTCGGGGCTGGTCTTTTTCGGCGACATGGCGTCCTCCTGGTTGTGAACGAGCGGCGAAATGGCGCTCAGGGTCACAGGGGCAACGGGGGATGGCGCGCGCGGGTTCCCTGCCGCCGTGAAAACGGTCCGGCGGTCGGCAGGGTCCTGCCGGTATGGCCCCGATCAGGGAAAGGCGCACCCGCCGGCAAAGCGGCGCGAGAGTTTCGCCCGTGCTGGGGCGGGACGCGCCCGAGCCTGATGTCCGAATGCCGGGGGCCGCTTGGCGATCGGTGCCCCAAACGCGGCGGCCTTCCCGAGCGGAACGATCGGAGCGCCGAAAGGTTGCGTCTTTGGACATGCAAAGGAGGTCACCATGCCCGCAAGATCGAAAGCACAGCAAAAGGCCGCCGGGGCGGCCCTTTCCGCCAAACGCGGTGAAACGTCCGTCTCTTCGTTGAAGGGCGCGTCGAAGGACATGTATGACTCGATGACGCAGAAGGAGCTCGAGGAACTGGCATCGACACCGCGCAAGGGGCTGCCCGACACCGCAGACGGCGACGACTGACAGGCGCTTCACGGTTGTCCCGCCCTGCCCCCAACTCGCCCTTCCGCGCCGCCTGCAACCGCCCTCGCGCAAGGTGAGACCGGCGCGAGAGCAAAAGGATCCGCGCGCCGGCCGTTCGTCACGTTATGTTCTTCAGCATCACCTTGGCGGCGCTTCGGCCGCTCGCGCCCCAGACGCCGCCGCCGGGATGCGTGCTGGCGCCGGTTAGATAGACGCCCTCGATCGGCGTCTTGTAACCGGACAGATCCGGCAGCGGCCGGAACGAAAGCATTTGGTCCATGCTCATTTCCAGATGGGTGACATCGCCCTGGACCATCCCGATCACGCGCTCGATGTCCAGCGGTGTCTGGATGTAGCGATCAATCAGCTTGCCCTTCATGTTCGGCGTATAGTCGCAGACCACATCCCAGATCTTGTCGGCTTCGCGCTCGGCGATATCGTCCCAGTTCTCGCCCTCCAGGTGATAGGGATGATAGGATGACCAGCTGTAGAGCAGATGCTTGCCTTCGGGCGCAAGCGACGGGTCTACCGCTGTGAAGCTCATCTGCATCACCGGTGGCACCTCGGGCGGGCGCCCTGCGCGCCCGAGATTCGTGGAGCGCGTGAGCGTCTGGACGCTGGGGCAAAGCAGTTGCATGCCGTGATGGCATTCGCCGACCCCGTGCTCGTTCAGCGCCTGCCCCGCATAGGCCGGCAGCTCCGAGACGGCCTGACGGATCATGAAACCGGAGCCGTTCATCACCTTGAGCGCCTTCAACCGGCGCGCCATGCCAGGGTCGACCAGATCCGGGTCGAGCAGCTTGAGCAGCGCGGTCTGGACGTGGCAGCCGAACAGAACGTTTTCGGCGGTCACCGCCATGTCGCCGGCGCGCACCTCGAAACCATCGCCGGTTTTAACCACCCGCTCCACCTCGGCATCGGTCAGGATCGTGCCGCCGAACCCTTCCAGCGCACGGCCGAGCGCCACCGACACCATTCCAGAGCCGCCGATCGCGCGGAACGCGCCATCGTCATGGATCATGCCGTAATGGCCAAGGATGGTCGCGCTTGACGCCGTATCGGGATGCGGGCCGTTCTGGGCGCCGAGCCAGATCAACGCCGCCTTCAACTCCTCACTCTCGAAAAGCTCCTCGAGCAGGCGACGGGAATCGATGAGCACCTGGCGGACCAGATCATCGGATTTGAGCGCGGTACGCACGGCGCCGGGCCTGGTGAACGCTGTTTTCAGCACCGAGGCGATCGTCTGTCCCATGGAGGGCGGTTCCGACATCGCCGGCCAGATCAGACGCTGCACGTCGCCCCATGTCGTCATGAAATCCCGATAGGTTTCCGCATCGCGCGGGCTGATCGCGGCAATGCTCTCGCAGGTCTTGTCGAGGCTGCGGTAAAAGGTGATCGCCTTGTCGGTGCCCTTGACCGGATAGAAACCCCAAGGGTCCAGTTCGATATATTCGAGACCGTGCTTCTCGAGTTCCAGATCCCTGGCGATTCCGGTGGTCGGGAAAAGCACATGGATGGATGAGCCGATATCAACCTTGTAGCCGCCGAACATCTCCTCTGTGCAGGCGGCCCCGCCGATCACCGGCCGGCGCTCAAGGACAACCACTTTCTTGCCGGCCTTCGCCAGATAGCAGGCGCTGGTCAGGGCGTTGTGCCCGGCGCCGATCACCGCGACGTCATATTTGGTCATGTGTTCGTTTCTCCCGTCTTTCGCTTTTGAAAGCGTTGCGCTCGTTACCAATCGGTCCGGGCTTCGGTACGCGGTGCCTGCATGCGGTGCCTGTGCGCGCGGCCCGGGTGAAAAAGCGATCGATCCATGTGCAGACAAAGCCCCGGCGGGCTTGGCCGGGATATCTCCTTCATTGTCCGACAGCTCTGTTTCCCCGGGGCAATGTAGCGCGTCATTTTCAGAAACCAGCCCGCCGGACAGAGGCGATCCCGCAGCGTTTGAAACAGCGGGTGCCTTCGGAACCATCTGTAAAGTCAGCAAGACGGCCTGGCCGATATCGCCACGTTCCAACAGGTTCACGAACGCCCAGCAGCTGGTGCCACGGCCCTTGCGCGCAGGCAAATCCGTTTTGCCGCGCCTGATCGCCACTGTCGGAAACAGGGGGCTCGAATCCCGAATAGTTCCTGACCCTTCAAGGGGGCGGGGGAGATTTCAGCCGAGAGAAGTGAAATGGCGCACCCATCAGGATTCGAACCTGAGGCCTTCGCCTTCGGAGGGCGACGCTCTATCCAGCTGAGCTATGGGTGCGCAGTGAGATTCGAAAATCCCGGAATGCCTGCATACTGCTTACGCGAAGGGCCAGACCTTGCAACCGGAAACTTGTCCGTATCCGCAAGAGATTGCTTTCGCGCTACTTTTTACCTTCTACTCCCGCCCCCCCGTATCCGCCTGTCGCAGGGAAACACCCCTTGCGGCGCCACGGGGCAGCTCTCGTGCCGTCATATAGGGGAAAGCGTGCGGGGCTGCAAACCCTTTCCCGGCCCCCTTCCGCCCGGCGTCCGCCTGCCCTGCTGCGGGCTCAGGCGAACAGCTCGTGACACAGCTCCAGCGCCTCGATCAGCCGGTCGACCTCCTGCGTGGTGTTGTAGAGCCCGAAAGAGGCGCGGCAGGTGGCCGTCACCCCCAGATGGTCCATCAGCGGGCCGGCGCAGTGATGCCCCGCCCGCACCGCGACGCCCTTCTTGTCGAGCACGGTGGAAATGTCATGGGCATGGGCCGGACCATCGAGCGTGAAGGAAAATATCGCGCCCTTGCCCGCCGAATTGCCCTGCACGTTCAGCCAGTTCAGCCCGGCCAGCCGGTCGCGCGCATAGGCGGTCAGCGCGGCCTCATGCGCGGCGACATTCTCCATGCCCAGCCCCATCATGTAGTCCAGCGCCACGCCCATCCCGATTTGCTGAACGATTCCGGGGGTTCCGGCCTCGAACTTCATCGGCGGCTCGGCATAGGTCACGCTGTCCTTGTGCACCTCTCGGATCATGTCACCGCCACCCATGAATGGGCGCATCTCGGCCATGCGCTCCTTGCGGATATGAATCGCGCCCGACCCGGAAGGGCCGTACAGCTTGTGCCCGGTGATGGCATAGAAATCGGCCCCGATCGCATCCACATCCACCGGCCGGTGCACCGCCGCCTGCGAGCCATCGAGCAGTACCGCGACACCCCTGTCATGCGCGGCGTCCACGATCGGTTTCACATCGACCACCGTGCCAAGAACATTCGACATGTGGGTCAGCGCGATCAGCCTGGTCTTCGGGCCGATCGCGGCGATCACCGCTTCGGGATCGAGATCGCCATTGGCGTCCACATCCACCCATTTCAGCACCACGCCCTGCCGCTCGCGCAGGAAATGCCAGGGCACGATATTGGCGTGATGCTCCATCACGCTCAGCACGATCTCGTCGCCCGCCTGCAGCCGCGGCATCGCCCAGCCATGGGCGACAAGATTGATGCCCTCGGTCGTGCCCGAGGTAAAGACGATCTCGTTCTCGTCCTTCGCGCCGAGAAACGCCGCCACCTTGCCGCGCACGGCCTCGTATTTCTCGGTCGCCAGATTGCTCAGGTAATGCAGCCCGCGATGCACGTTGGCGTATTCCATCGAATAGGCCTGCGTTATCGCGTCGATCACCACCTGCGGCTTTTGCGCCGAGGCGCCGTTATCGAGATAGACCAGCGGCTTGCCGTTCACCTCGCGCGCGAGGATCGGAAAATCACGGCGGATGGCGTTGACATCATACATCATAAAGCTCCGGTACCATGAGCGCCCCGGTCATCGAGAGCAGCATGAAGAAGGTCAGGCCAAGGGCGAACCCCGTCAGCAGGATCATCAGAAACACCGGGAACAGCGATTTGAACCCGTGCAGCACCGCGACGAAATTGGTCAGCAGCCACAGGGTCAGGCCGATGTTCACAAAGCCCATCAGCACCGCGAAGGGCGGCAGGGCGATCAGAAAGAAGATCTGTACCGCGTTGAACAGCAGCATCACCGCCTGAAGCCAGACCGTCAGCCGCAGCGCGCCTTCAAAGCTGCCATGCCCCCCCAGCGCCCGCCCGACGCGGTGAATGCAGATCACCATCGCCAACGTGGCGCCAAAGGCGATCAGTGCGGTCACCAATGGCGCGTCGTTGAAAAACGCCATCATCGGATCGGCCGGGGCCGGGATCAGCGCGTTGCTGAGATAGGTCATCATCAGACCCAGGATCACCACCAGCGCCAGCGCCTGCCACCACAGCGCGCGCGGATACGGCAGCGCCAGCACCCGCCGCGCGCCATCCTGCGGGCGCAGCACCGTGTCGCGCGCCAGCCCGATCAGGGAAATCAGCGTCTCGCTCATACCTGCCTCTCCGCATGGCCATGTCCTTCGGCTTCCATAAGGCCTGCGCCCCAGATGTAAAGGAAGCCGAAGGTCACGAGGCTTGAAACCGCCGTCAGCGTGGCGCCCGACCCGATGAACCCTGCCACCAGCCCGTGCAACAGCCACAGCGGCGAGATCGCCAGAAACGCCCAGAACAGCGCCAGACGCGCGCCGAACCAGCTGCCCCGCCCGCCCAGCAGCCGGGCAATCAGATGACTGCCCGCCGCAATTCCGTAAAGCGCCAGCGGAACGATGAAGACCCAGCCCAGAAGCGCGCCGCCGATGCGCGCGTCCAGCGGGATCTCGGGGTTCAGATGCGTCTCGCGCGCAAGGCGCGGCAGGGTGGACAGAAACACCAGCAGACAGGCCGTGAAGACATAGACCAGCGCGCGATCCTCGCGCGGGCCGCCGTCAAGCTGCCGGCGCAGCGCCGCGCGCGGCGCACGATAGGTTTTCAGGATCTCGGTTGTGATCGCCATCTATCCCCGGCCTATCCCCGGCGCCGTGCAAGCCAGCCTTCGAGCCGGTCCAGAATTTCGGCGGCGATTTCGGCAGCGGCGATCTCGTCGATCGCCTCGGCCAGAAACGCCAGCGTCAGCATGTCGGTCGCCTCGCTCCGGGGCACCCCGCGGGCGCGCAGATAGAACAGCGCATCCTCGTCGAGCGCACCCGAGGTGGAGCCATGCGAACAGGCCACGTCGTCGGCATAGATCTCCAGTTCCGGCTTGGCCAGGAACTGCGCGTTGTCATCCAGCAGCAGCGCCTGGCTGATCTGGTAGCCGTCGGTCTTCTGCGCCCCCGCCTTGACCAGGATCTTGCCCTGAAACACGCCGGTGGCACCGTTACGCAGCACCTTCTTGAACACCTGACGGCTTTCGCAATTCACTGCGTCGTGGGTAACGAACACCGTGTCGTCATGGTGAAAATCGCCGTCGCCCAACGCCACGCCCGCGATATGCGCCGAGGCGTCATTCCCGGTCAGCTCGATCACCGCCTCGTTGCGGGTCATCACGCCATTGGCTGTCATGGTGAAGGATTTGAACAGGCTCTCGGCCCCGAGCCGGGCAAAGATATGGGTGACCGCCTGCCGCTCGTGATCACGGCCCTGGGCGCGGATATGGTGGAAGGCGGCCTTGTCGGCGACCTCCACCTCCATCACCTTGTTGAACCGTGCTGCCGCCGGTCCGTTTTCCAGAACGGTCAGTTCCGCCCCCTCCTCCACCTTGATCACATGGTGCAGCATCGCATCGGATGTCTCTGATTCATGGAGATAAACAAACCGGATCGGCTTTTTCACCACGCCGGTGGCGCGGAGCAGGATCCCGTCATGCGCGAAGGCGGTGTTGAGCGCGGCCAAGGGGCGCTGAACCGGCGCCTGCCCGCGCTCTTCCAACACGCCGTAAACGTCTTTCGCCCAATGGATATCGGCAAGCGCGGCCTCTCCAAGCCGCTCGATCACGACCCCTTCGAGCGACAGCTCGTCCGACGCACCCGCATCGAAGACACCATCCCGAAAGACGATATCGAGCGTATCCAGATTGCCGTAAATCGGGCTTTCATCCGAAACAGAAAACACCGCAGCGGCGGCCGCCTGCGGGGCGTTCAGACCGGTCGGGTTCGTGTATCTCCAATATTCATCCCGCCGCCCCGGCAAGCCCATCGCCCGCAGCCGGGCCAGCGCCCCGGCCTGTGCCGTCTCGATCCAGGCCGCGCCCGTCAGCGGCGAAAGGGCGGCGATCCGCGCCTCGGTGCTATCCAGTTTTGCTTGTGGCAGGCCCATCACGCAAACTCCGCCAGAATATCGGCATAGCCGTTTTGCTCGACCTCCAGCGCCAGCTCGGGCCCGCCCGTCTTGACGATGCGGCCAGCGGCCATGATATGCACCACGTCAGGTTTGATATGGTCCAGAAGCCGTTGATAATGCGTGATAACCACGAAGCCCCGCTTGCCGTCGCGCAGCGCGTTCACGCCTTCGGAGACCAGCTTCATCGCATCCACGTCCAGCCCTGAATCGGTCTCGTCGAGGATGCACATCTTGGGTTCCAGCATCGCCATCTGCAGGATCTCGTTGCGCTTCTTCTCGCCGCCCGAAAAGCCGGTGTTGACCGGGCGTTTCAGCATATCGGCATCAATCTTCAGCGTCTTGGCCTTGGCGCGGACCAGTTTCAGGAAATCGGCGGCGCTGATCTCCTCTTCGCCACGGGCCTTGCGCTGCGCGTTCACGGCGGTGCGCAGGAAGGTCATGTTGCCCACGCCGGGGATCTCGACCGGGTACTGGAACGCCAGGAACAGCCCCGCCGCGGCGCGCTCTTCAGGCTCCATCTCCAGCAGGTCCTCCCCGTCTAGCATTGCCGAGCCGCCCGTCACCTCATAGCCGCCGCGGCCCGACAGCACATAGCTCAGCGTCGATTTGCCAGAGCCGTTCGGCCCCATGATGGCATGAACCGAACCCGGCTCGACCGTCAGATCGACGCCCTTGAGGATTTGCTTGTCCTCTTCTTCAAGTTTGACCTGCAGGTTTTTGATCTCAAGCATTTTTCTCTCCGGAATATCTTTGGGCCGGCAGCAGGCCGGCGGCGCGCCATGCCGATGAGGCGATGGCGCCAGAAGGTGTCAGCTGTGCGCAAGGGCGCCATGCTTGCGGCACGGCACCAGATTTGTGCGGCGGCGCGAAGGCGCGGCTCAGCCGCCGATGGTCAGGAACAGGATAGAATTGGGCTGCGTACTGGCGATCACGCCGCGCACCCAGGCATCGCTGAAGATCAGCGCGAACAGGCCGGGCGCGCGATGCACGGCCATATGCATGCACAGCGCCGCAAGCCCGATGCCGAACCCCTTTGCCGCCAGATGCTCGGGCGATTTCATGTTGGTGGCCATGCGGATCACGAAAGACACGACCATCGACATCGCCATATCCATCGCCAGATAATCCGCCAGCACATCCGCCCCGGCGCCCGCGCCGCCCAGCAGATGAAACCGCACGTAGCGCGAGGCGAACAGGGTGAACAGCCCCAGGAAAAACGCCATGACGATCGACAGCGGGTAGAGCGCGTTGCCAAGACGCGGCGCCTTTTTCGCCGGCACCGCCCGGGGCCGCGCGACGACCACGCCGTCCGGCACGAACTGACGGCCCGAGCTGATCCGGGCCAGCCGCTGTTCGAACCCCGCCTTGTTCACATTCATGGTCATCCCTGCCTCCGACCGCGTGTTGCGGTGAAACTGGCGCCGAAATGTGGCAGGTTTTCGATAGAAAACGCGTCATTTTTCGCCTTATCCCAGTGTGACAGCCGTGCCGCTGGCCGAAACCATCAGCATGTTGTTGATCACCTCGTAATCCAGATCGACGCCGACCACCGCATTGCCGCTCACGGCCGCGGCGCGCTCTTCCAGCTCGCGCAGCGCGGTGCCGCGCGCCTCGGCCAGGCTCTGCTCATAGGCACCGGACCGGCCGCCGATGATATCGGTGATGCCCGCGAACAGATCGCGGAACACGTTGGCGCCCAGAATGGCCTCGCCCACGACGACGCCGTGATAGGCGGTGATCTTGCGGCCCTCGACAGAGGGCGTGGTGGTTACGATCATGTCCTGATATCCCTCTCCGGCCTCATCGCCACGCGTGGCATCACCCCACCGACCCTTCCAGCGAGATCGCCACAAGCTGCTGCGCCTCCATGGCGAACTCCATCGGCAGCGCCTGCAGCACGTCGCGGCAGAACCCGTTCACCACCAGCGCCACGGCCTCTTCCTCGTCCATCCCGCGCGAGCGGCAATAGAACAGCTGGTCGTCATCCACCTTCGAGGTCGTCGCCTCATGCTCGACCCGCGAAGAGCTGTTTCGAACCTCGATATAGGGCACCGTATGGGCCCCGCATTTGTCGCCGATCAGCAGGCTGTCGCATTGGGTATAGTTGCGGCTGTTCGTGGCCTTCGGGTGCATCGACACCAGGCCGCGATAGGTGTTCTGGGCCCTGCCCGCCGAAATCCCCTTCGACACGATGCGCGACTTGGTGTTCTTGCCCAGATGCACCATCTTGGTGCCGGTATCGGCCTGCTGCATGTTGTTGGTGATGGCGATGGAGTAGAACTCGCCCTGGCTGTCATCGCCGCGCAGAATGCACGACGGGTATTTCCACGTCACGGCAGAGCCGGTTTCAACCTGCGTCCACATCACCTTGGCGCGATCCCCGCGACAATCGGCGCGCTTGGTCACGAAGTTATAGATACCGCCCTTGCCCTCCTCGTCACCGGGGAACCAGTTCTGGACGGTGGAATATTTCACCTCGGCGTCTTCCTCGATCACGATCTCCACCACCGCGGCATGAAGCTGCGCCACATCGCGCTGGGGCGCGGTGCAGCCTTCCAGGTAGGACACATAGCTGCCCTTGTCGGCGATGATCAGCGTGCGCTCGAACTGGCCGGTGTTTTCGGCGTTGATGCGGAAATAGGTGCTCAGCTCCATCGGGCATTTCACGCCCGGCGGCACATAGACGAAAGAGCCATCGGAAAACACCGCGCTGTTGAGCGTGGCATAGAAATTGTCCGATTGCGGCACGACCGACCCAAGGTATTTCTTGACCAGTTCGGGATGGTTCTTGATCGCCTCTGAGATCGAGCAGAAAATCACCCCGGCCTTCTTCAGCTCCGCCTGAAAGGTGGTGCCGACGGAAACGGAATCGAACACCGCGTCAACGGCAACCTTGCGCCCCTCGGCAGGCATGTCTTCAGCGCCCTCGACGCCGGCAAGCAACATCTGCTCCTTCAGCGGGATGCCCAGCTTTTCATAGGTCGCCAGCAGCTTCGGATCGACCTCGTCCAGAGACTTCGGTTTCACATCCATGCTCTTGGGGCGGGCGTAATAGAACTGATCCTGAAAGTCGATTTCAGGATAGTCGACCATCGCCCAGGTCGGCTCTTCCATGTTTTCCCAGCGGCGATAGGCCTGAAGCCGCCAGTCGGTCATCCATTCGGGCTCTTCGTTCTTTTCCGAGATCAGGCGAACGATATCCTCGTTCAGCCCCTTGGGAGCATATTCCATCTCGATCTCGGTTTCCCAGCCGTATTTGTACTTTCCGGCCATGGATTGCACGGTCTCGACCGTTTCACGGTCCACGCCTTCCCGAACCTCGGTGTCTTTCACGGTTGCCATGATCGCATTCCCTCTCCGCGCCACGGGGGCGCTGATCCTGTGTTCCCTGTCACGCCGCGCGGGCGCGAAATTTCTCATGCCGCGCCAGCCAGGCGCGTGCGAATCTCTGAATCTCGTCTTCGGTCGTATCGGGGCCAAGCGAGACGCGAATCGCCGATCCGGCCATCGCCTCGTCAAACCCCATCGCCGCCAGCACCCGGCTGGCCTTCACCTTGCCGCTGGAACAGGCCGAACCGGCCGAGATCGCGAAACCGGCCAGATCCATCTGCATCACCTGCGTTTCGCCCTTCCAGCCGGGCGTGATGAAGCAGGATGTGTTGGGCAGCCGTCTCGCGTCTTTCCCGACAAAAATAGTCTCTTTTGAGCCATCCGCAATGGCGGCTTCCAGTTTGTCGCGCAACTCCGCCACCCTGTCCCAGACGCCGGCGGCCAGATCGCGCGCCGCCGCCTCGGCCGCGGCCCCAAAGCCCGCGATGCCGGTCACGTTCTCGGTGCCCGAACGGCGCCCCATCTCCTGCCCGCCGCCGCGAATCCGCGCCGAAACCTCGGTCCCGCGCCGCACGACCAGCGCCCCGACACCCTTCGGGCCGCCAAGCTTATGCGCCGAAATCAGCGCCATGCCGACGCCGGACCAGTTGAAGGCCACCGGCAGCTTGCCAAACCCCTGTGTCATGTCCGAAACCGCCAGCCCCTCGGGCAGTTCCTGCAAGATACCGGTTTCCGAATTTGCAAGCTGAACGCAGCTCTGCGCGGGATCCTCCACACGCACTTGCCCCATGCTGTCGACCGGCAGCACAGGCCCGGTCCAGGCCGCCACCGCGTCATGCTCGATCCCGCCCGCGCTCAGCCCGCGCCCCGCCAGCGCCAGCGCGGCCGCCTCGGTGGCCGAAGAGGTGAAAATCACATCCGCCCCGTCCGCGCCAAAGGCGGCGGTCACCTGCGCGCGCGCGCGCTCCACCAGCGCCTTGGCCGCCCGCCCCTCGGCATGAACCGAAGACGGGTTGCCCAGCACATCCATCGCACCGATCATCGCCGCGCGCGCCTCGGGCCGCAGCGGCGTCGTGGCGTTGTGATCCAGATAGGCCCGGCCGCTCATCCCCGCCCCCTGGCTTCTTCTCGGCGCAAATACTCCCGCCGGAGGCACCGCGCGCCGCCAGGCGCGCGCCCCCGAAAACCTGCCGCGGCACGCGGCCCTTGGCGGGCGGTCCGGTTCATACCTCGTCCACCACGGTGAACAGCGTCGGCACCGCCGGGCAGGGGGTCAGCTCATTGGTGATGACATCGGAAAGGCGGGTCTGGTGCAAAAACACATAGACATGGGCCGACAGCCCCTCCCACAACCGGTTGGTCAGCGATTGCGCCTTGGTGCCCGACAGCCCGCCCGACGCGCCCGCGCCGGTGTGCATCGCGCTCACGGTCTCGTCCACCGCGCACAGGATATCGGCCACCCGAATCTCCGCCGGGGCCTTGGCCAGCCGGTATCCGCCGCCCGGCCCCCGCGCCGATTCCACCAATCCCGCGCGGCGCAGCTTGACGAACAGCTGCTCCAGATAGGGCAGCGAAACGTTCTGGCGGCGCGAAATCTCGGCCAGAGAGGTCAGCGCGCCGTCGGGCTGCAGGGCCAGATCGGCCAGTGCAACCATGGCATAACGCCCTTTGGTGCTGAGTTTCATGGGATGACCCCTCGCAAATGGTTGACGGCGGGGGTCAGGGTTATTACCTCCCTATCCACCCGAAACCGGAGCACAGTCCGGATTTAGAATTGTTCTAGGTTGTCTGAGGGAATTCGTCAAGAATTCCGATCAGGCCCCGCAGTTAAAGAGACATATATGCCCGAGGTCATCTTTCCCGGCCCCGAAGGACGGCTCGAAGGCCGCTATCACCCGCAAAAGGAAAAAGACGCCCCGATCGCGATCATCCTGCACCCGCACCCGCAATTCGGGGGCACGATGAACAACAAGGTCGTCTATAATCTGCACTACGCGTTCTACAACATGGGCTTCACCGTTCTGCGGTTCAATTTCCGTGGCGTGGGCCGCAGTCAGGGCGAATACGATCAGGGAATCGGCGAATTGTCCGATGCCGCCTCGGCGCTCGACTATCTGCAGTCGATGAACCAGAACGCCAAGCATTGCTGGGTCGCCGGGTTCAGCTTCGGCGCGTGGATCGGCATGCAGCTGCTGATGCGCCGGCCCGAGATCACCGGCTTCATCTCGGTCTCGCCGCCCGCCAACATGTATGACTTTTCGTTCCTGGCGCCCTGCCCCAGTTCCGGCCTGATCATCAACGGCGGCGCCGACCGCGTGGCGCCCCCGGCCGATACCCATGCGCTGGTCGACAAGCTGCACGAGCAAAAGGGCATCACCATCACCCATCAGGAGGTGGAAGGCGCCGGGCATTTCTTCGAAGACCCGCATATGGACACGCTGATCGACAACGTGGACAGCTACGTGCGGCGGCGGCTGACGGAAAACACGCGCTGACGAGCCCGCGGCGGGCGTTGTCGAGGATCCGACAGACGCCCGCCCGGAAACACAACCGGAAACACAACACGCGGCGCGGCGCCCGGACGGGCGCGGCTTACAGGATTTCGATCGTCTCCAGAACCTGCGCCACGTTGGTGACATCACGCAGGATCAGATCGGACGCGCCCGGCAGGTCGACATGCAGATCGCCCGCGGTCACCGTGGCCGATTTGAACGCCTTGCGCAGACCGCTTTCCAGCAGCAGCGTATCCTCGGCGGGGTCGAAATCCTGAATCACGTCCTGGCCGTTGTCCTTGCGCAGAACGAAGCTGTCGGCCCCGGCCCCGCCTGACATCCTGTCATTGCCCTTGCCGCCGGTCAGCATGTCGCTCCCCTTGCCGCCATCAAGCTTGTCCTTGCCGCCGCCGCCCAGCAACACATCCCCGGAGCCGCCGCCGCGCAGGACATCCGCCCCCTTGCCGCCCTCCAGACGATCGTTTCCCTTGCCGCCAAGGGCGGCGTCGTTGCCCTGCTTGCCGGTGAAGTCGTCGTCTCCGCCGCCGAGATCCACAAAGTCGTCGAACTTGGTGCCGGCGATCTTGTTGTCATCATTCGAATAGGTCCTGGCGCCATAGCTGTAGCTGGCGGCCACGAACGCCCGCGCCGAATCCACCGACATCGAGGCAAAGGTCGGCGCACCGTTGAAGGTAGGGGAATGCAGGCCGCTGACGGCCACGTTCACCTCGAACCCCGCCTTGGGCTGCGCCAGCCCGGCCTCCAGCAACAGCGGCCCGGTGGTTTGCAACGCATAGGTATAAGGCAGCCCATAGCCATAAGGGGCCATGAAGGCTTCGGGTCCGATATTGCTGGATGAAACCACGAAATCGTCGAATTCGGGCGCCTGGCTGCCGGGGCTGAACTCGACCGCAAGGGTGCTGGACAGCCCCCCGTATCCATAGCCAGAGCCATAATTCACGACCAGCGCCTGCCCCAGCATTTCGGTGGTGAAATTCAGCACGACCTGTTCGATCCGGCCAAGCGCGGGAAGGCCCGGCACCAACACCGCCCCCCGGACAATTTCGGGCTGAATCGGCGATTCCGCGATGCTGCTTTCGACGGTAAATGTCTTTTGGGCCATACTGTTCCCCATTCATACAATCACTAATAAAGACGAATATGTCTGCGCCAGACCTCTAGACGCGGTTCATGTCGTTCATGCTTCAAACGGCAGACGCTCCGCCTGATGGGCAACAAACCGCGCAACCGCCACAGTTGCGGGCTGGTTTTCCAAAACGGCGCGCCACCTCTGTATACCTTTGCATACCACCTTTCCCAACGCCCCTCTTTGCGCTATGACGCGTGCAAGCGATTCACCCAGAAACAAGAGGGCCAGCCCATGACGAAGATCAAAGTCGAAAACCCCGTTGTCGAACTCGACGGCGACGAGATGACCCGGATCATCTGGGACTTCATCAAGAAGAAACTGATCCTGCCCTATCTCGACATTGATCTGCTCTATTACGATCTGGGCATCGAGGAGCGTGACCGCACCGACGACCAGATCACCGTGGACGCGGCCGAGAAGATCAAGGAAATCGGCGTCGGCGTGAAATGCGCGACCATCACCCCCGATGAGGCGCGGGTGGAGGAATTCGGGCTCAAGCGCATGTACCGCTCGCCCAACGGCACGATCCGCAACATCCTGGGCGGCGTCATCTTCCGCCAGCCGATCATCTGCAACAACGTGCCGCGCCTTGTGCCGGGCTGGACCAAGCCGATCGTCGTGGGCCGCCATGCCTTCGGCGATCAGTACCGCGCCACCGACTTCCTGTTCCCCGGCGCGGGCAAGCTGACGATCAAATTCGTCGGCGAAGACGGCACCGAGATCGAGAAAGAGGTGTTCGACGCGCCCTCTTCCGGTGTCACCATGGCGATGTACAACCTCGACAGCTCGATCATCGACTTCGCCCGCGCCTCGATGAACTATGGTCTCAGCCTCGGCTGGCCGGTGTACCTGTCGACCAAGAACACCATCCTCAAGGCCTATGACGGCCGGTTCAAGGATCTGTTCCAGAAGGTCTACGAGGAAGAGTTCGAAGAGAAGTTCAAGGCCGCCGGCATCACCTATGAACACCGCCTGATCGACGACATGGTCGCCTGCGCCATGAAGTGGAACGGCGGCTATGTCTGGGCCTGCAAGAACTACGATGGCGACGTGCAGTCGGATACCGTGGCGCAGGGCTTCGGCTCTCTCGGCCTGATGACCTCGGTGCTGATGACGCCCGATGGCAAAACGGTCGAGGCAGAGGCCGCCCACGGCACCGTCACCCGCCACTATCGCCAGCACCAGAAGGGCGAGGAAACCTCGACCAACTCGATCGCATCGATCTACGCCTGGACCGGCGGCCTGAAGCACCGCGCCAAGCTGGATGGCAACGACGCGCTGATGAACTTTGCCGAGACGCTGGAAAAGGTCGTGGTGGACACGGTCGAAAGCGGCTTCATGACCAAGGATCTGGCGCTGCTGGTCGGCCCCGATCAGAAATGGCTGACCACGATGGGCTTCCTGGAAAAGGTCGACGAAAACCTGAACAAGGCGCTGGCCGGCTGATCACGGCCACCTGACCGAACGGAAAGGGCCGGGTTTTTCCCGGCCCTTTGCTTTTCCGGCGCTTGAAAAATGGCAGCAGTTCTGCCCTAATATCGCCATGTGCCCCGCCCCTGTTCCGATTCCGACATCCGATTCCGCCCGGCATACGCCGCTGGAGGATGCGCAGGGCCTGTCGATCGGCATTCTGATCTGCGCCATCGGCATCAACCTGCTGACCTACATGGGGTTTCTGACCGGGCAGACCGCGGGCATCGCGCTGATCGTCTCTTATCTCAGCGGCCTGTCGTTCGGGCTGGTGTTCTTCGCGATCAACCTGCCCTTCTACTGGTTCGCCTACAAACGGCTCGGGCTGGAATTCACCCTCAAATCCATCGGCTGCGTCACCGCTCTTTCGGTGCTGACCGAAAAGCTGCCGCTGGGGTTCACCGTCGCCCATCTCAACCCCGCCCTAGGCGTGGTGATGTTCGGGGTGCTGACCGGGCTGGGCCTGCTGGCCGTCTTTCGCCACAAGGGCAGCCTGGGCGGGCTGGGCGTTATCGCGCTGATGATCCAGGACAGCACGGGGTTTCGGGCCGGATATGTCCAGTTGATCGTCGATGCGCTGATCTTTTTCTGCGCGCTGTTCCTGTTCGACACGCGCGTCGTGCTTTATTCGCTGGCCGGGGCGGCGGTGCTGAACGGCGTCATCGCCTTCAACCACCGGCGCGACCGCTATATCGCCGACTGAGAGCGGCGCGCGCCCTCTGGACAATCGAGCAGATTCGGGGTGACCTGCAGCATCATGTCCGACGCCAAGATCCACACCCCGCTGGAAGACGCCCAAGGCCTGCTGGTGGGCACCGCCCTTGTGGCGCTCTCGGTGCATCTGCTGCATGGCGCATCGCTGATCACCGGCCAGATCGCCGGGCTGTCGCTGCTGCTCTCCTATGTCAGCGGCTGGAGCTTCGGCGCCTTCTTCTTTGCGCTCAACCTGCCGTTCTACTGGCTGGCGCTGCGCCGTTTGGGCGGGGCATTCACGCTCAAGACCTTCTGCGCGGTGGGGCTGATGTCGCTGTTCACCGAACTGCTGCCCCATCTGATCACCTTCGAGCGGCTCGATCCCGCCGCCGCCGCCGTGCTGGCCGGGGTCACGGCGGGCGCCGGGCTGCTGGCGCTGTTCCGCCACGGTGCCAGCCTGGGCGGGGTCGGCATCGTGGGGCTGTACCTGCAGGACAAGACCGGGTTCAAGGCGGGCTGGACCCAACTGATCTTCGACGCCTGCGTGTTCATCCTCGCGCTGTTCCTGCTCCCGATCGCGACGGTGCTCTATTCGCTTCTGGGCGCGGTGGTGCTGAACATCATCATCGCCACCAATCATCGCCGCGACCGCTATATCGCCCGCTAAGGCCCCGCCCATGCCCGTACATTACATCTTTCTGATGATCGCCGTCGTGACCGAAACCATTGGCACCACCGCCCTTCAGGCCAGCCACCAACTGACCAGGCCGGTGCCCACCGCCATCATGCTGACCGGCTACACGCTGTCGTTCTACTTCATGTCGCTGGCGCTGAAGGTGATGCCGCTGGGCGTGGTCTACGCCATCTGGTCGGGTCTGGGCATCGTGCTGATCGGCGGCATGGGCTGGCTGCTGTTCGGGCAGCGCATCGACCTTCCCGCCGCGCTCGGCATGGGGTTGATCATCGCCGGGATCGTCATCATCCACCTCTTCTCGAAGGCCACACCGCACTAAGCGGCGTTTCGCCTCTGGCCTTTTGCCGGCGCAGCATGTATCGCGGCGCCAATCTCTTCTTTCTTTATGCAGGCAGGCCCCCATGGACCTTCGCAATATCGCGATCATCGCGCACGTTGACCACGGCAAGACCACACTTGTCGACGAACTTCTGAAACAATCCGGCACCTACCGGGAAAACCAGGCCACGACCGAACGGGCGATGGACAGCAACGATCTGGAGCGTGAGCGCGGGATCACCATCCTGGCCAAGGCCACCAGCGTCGAATGGAATGGCCACCGCGTCAATATCGTCGACACGCCCGGCCACGCCGATTTCGGCGGAGAGGTCGAGCGCATCCTGTCGATGGTCGATGGCGTCGTCTTGCTGGTCGATGCCGCCGAAGGCCCGATGCCGCAAACCAAATTCGTGACCTCCAAGGCGCTGGCCCTCGGGCTGCGCCCGATCGTGGTGCTCAACAAGGTCGACAAGCCCGACGCCGAGCCCGAGCGCGCGCTGGACGAGGTGTTCGACCTCTTCGCCAACCTCGGCGCCACCGATGAACAGCTCGACTTTCCGCATATGTATGCCTCGGGCCGTAACGGCTGGGCCGACATGGAACTGGACGGTCCGCGCAAGGATCTGCACGCGCTGTTCGACCTGATCCTGAAACACGTGCCCGCCCCGGCGCAGCAGCAGCATCGCGACGAACCCTTCCGCATGCTGGCCACCACGCTGGGCTCGGACCCGTTCATCGGCCGCATCCTGACCGGCCGCGTCGAAAGCGGCACCCTGAAGCCGGGCGAGAGCGTCAAGGCGCTGGCCCGCGACGGCAGCCTTGTCGAAAACTTCCGCGTCACCAAGATTCTGGCCTTCCGGGGCCTGGGCCAACAGCCGATCGACGTGGCCGAGGCCGGCGATATCGTCAGCCTGGCCGGGATGACCAAGGCCACCGTGGCCGACACGATCTGCGCCCCCTCGGTGACCGAGGCGATCCCGGCCCAGCCGATCGACCCGCCCACCATCACCGTGACCTTCGGCATCAACGACAGCCCGCTGGCCGGCAAGGACGGCAAGAAGGTGCAGAGCCGCGTCATCCGTGACCGGCTGATGAAGGAGGCGGAATCGAACGTCGCCATCAAGGTGACCGACACCCCCGGCGGCGAAGCCTTCGAAGTGGCCGGGCGCGGCGAATTGCAGATGGGCGTTCTGATCGAGAACATGCGCCGCGAAGGGTTCGAGCTGTCGATCTCGCGTCCGCAGGTGCTGTTCCGCGAAGAGAACGGCGTCAAGCTGGAGCCGGTCGAGGAAGTCACCATCGACGTGGATGACGAATATTCCGGCGTCGTGATCGAAAAGCTGACCGGCGTGCGCAAGGGCGAGCTGGTGGAAATGAAAGCCGCCGGTGCCGGCAAGACCCGGATCATCGCCCATGTGCCGTCGCGCGGGCTGATCGGCTATCACGGCGAGTTTCTGACCGATACCCGCGGCACCGGGGTTCTGAACCGCGTGTTCCACGACTGGGCGCCGCACAAGGGCCCGATTCCGGGCCGTCGCGCCGGGGTTCTGATCTCGATGGAATCGGGCATTTCGGTGGGCTATGCGATCTGGAAGCTCGAAGACCGTGGCAAGTTCTTCATCGGCGTGCAGGAACCGGTCTATCAGGGCATGATCATCGGCGAGCACAGCCGCGAGAACGATCTCGAGGTGAACCCGCTGAAGGGCAAGCAGCTGACCAACGTCCGCGCCAGCGGTACCGACGAAGCGGTGCGCCTGACGCCGCCGGTCAAGATGTCGCTGGAGGCGGCTATCGCCTATATCGACGATGACGAACTGGTCGAGGTCACGCCGAACGCGATCCGGCTGCGCAAGCGCTATCTCGATCCGCACGAGCGCAAGCGCCATGCACGGGCGGCGGGGTAACCCCCGCCGCGCGGCGCGTTCTCAGGCCTTGATGTCGAAGACGATGACCGGCAGGTCATCCATCTGAAGCGTCGCGGCCTGAACCGGCACCGGGCCTTTCTCGAACAGAGCCTGCAGATCCTCGGGTGTCGGATCGACACCCCGAACGATCGCCTGCGCGATCGGCCCCTCCTTGAGCTGGATATGGCCATAGACATAGGGGGCGATCTTTTCGAACCGCGGGTGGCAGGCGGGCGTGATGTTGTGGCTGGCGAACAGCAGCGTGGCCTCGCCGCTCAGCTCCACCCCCTCGACATTCCAGCTTCCGCAATGCTCACAGCACCCCGTCGGCGGGAAGGTGAGTTTGCCGCAATCGGCGCATTTTATGGCGCGGTAGACGCCGGCCGAAAGACCCTCGTAGTACCAGCGGATCATGCTCGGCTGTTCAGCAGTGGCTTGCATCTTACATCCCTCCCAGAACGATCACGGTGCCGATCATGGCGTAGCCGTGGGTGTGAATGACGGAGATCTCGGGCGGCTTGGCAATCTGCCGCGCCCCGGCCGCGCCGCGCATCTGAAGCACGGCCTCATAGGTATCGCTGCCGGCGCTGGCGCCCCAGGCGTGGCCGAACGCATGGCGGCCGCCATGGGTCGACATCGGCCGGTCGCCGTCATACCGCAACCGCCCGTCGCGCGCGGCGGTCAGCATCGTGCCAGGCTCCAGATAGCCGATCATTTCGGCGGTGCAGACGCCCGAGATATGCGAACAGTCATGGGTGTGCAGATAGTCGATGTCCTTGGCGCTGATCTCGGCCATTCCCATCGCCGCATCCACCGCGCGTTTGTCGAACTCCCAATAGGTGGGATCCTCGCCGTACCATGGCAGATCGCTGTAGCTGATGCCGAACCCCTTCAGCTCGACAGGCTGCGACTTGCCGCTTTTCGCCAGATCGGCCCGTGTCAGCACCATGGCCGAGGCCCCGTCGGCGGTCGTCACAAGGCTCAGCAGGCGCGACGGCCACGCCACGAAAGGGTTGCTTTCGGGCGACTGCCAATAGGCGTAGACATCATCGAACCCCTTGCGTTTGGCCGCATCCTCCAGCGTTTCCTGGATATTCGCCTTCGGGTTCATCGCCCCGTGCTGGCGCCGTGTGCGGCAGATCTCGAACATGCCGCGATCGAAGTCCTCGATCGAAATGCCGTATTTGCGGCAATAGCCCAAACCCACCAGACCGTTATAGGCGGAAAAGATATCGTATCCCTGCGGTACACCATAGGCCTGGTTCACGGCCATGTCCGTCCAGAGCCAGGTTTTCTGATGCGAAATCGGCTCGCGCTCGTAGGGGCTGTAGCCTTTCACCTTGGTCCGGGTCGTTTCCAGCCCGTAGACCAGAACCGTATCGTAGACCCCTGCGGCAATCGCCATCGCAGCCATCGCCGCCCCGACATTGGTTGTCGAGCATTGGGCCTCGAAGTGCACACCGCTCTTGAACTGGGTGCCGGTCCATTTCGACAGTTGCGAATAAGTTCCCGGCAGCTGAGAGCTGTGGGTCATCGCGTTACCGGCAAACACCGCATCGACATCCTGCCCCGTCAGTCCGGCATCGTCGAGCGCCTCTTTCACCGCGTCGGCGGTGAGTTCCTGAATGGTTTTTCCCTTCAATTCGGGGGTTTCCAGAAGATCGCCAAAACGTGAACAGCCCACACCGCTGATCGCGACGGGCTCTCGCAGCTTGTTGCGCATGAGACTACTCCCCACTTGTCGGCCGCATCGCGACCCGCACAACCGCGGGCCACGAGGGCGCTGGTAGCAAGGGGGAGTATAACGCCGGGCCGGATGCCGCCCTTGATCTGGCGCAAGCGGCGGCAAGCGCGGGCCAAGGCCCGGACGCGGCCCGCGATCAGCTGACTTCGACGATCACCAGTTCGCGCTCGGACGCGCCGCGCGCGTGGTTCAGGGCCTCCTGATATTCGGGGCTGTGGTAACAGGCCTCGGCCGCCTCGACCGAGGCGAACCGCGCCACCACGTTGCGGGGCCGGTCGGTGCCCTCAAGCTGAACATAGCGCCCGCCACGGGCGATGAAGCTGCCGCCGTGCTTTGTGATCGCGGGGCCCGCCAGCGCCGCATAGCGGCCATAGGCCTCTTCGTCGGTCACGGTCACATGTGCAATCCAGAGCGCGCCCATCCTATCCCCCGATCACCGCTTCGGCGGCGCTGATCGCGGCCTCTGCGTTCGCGGCATCCTTGCCGCCGCCCTGCGCCATGTCAGGCCGGCCGCCGCCGCCCTTGCCGCCCAGTTCCGCCACTGCGGCCCTCACCAGATCGACGGCCGAGACCCGGCCTGTCAGATCCTCCGTCACGCCCGCGGCCACCGCCGCCTTGCCGCCGGCATCGGCGATCAGCAGCACCGCGCCCGACCCGATCCGCGCCTTATGCGCATCGATCAGCGCCGGAAGATCCTTGCCCGACACGCCCGAAAGAACCTGAGCAACGAACGGTATGCCATTGATATCATGCGATTCCGGCGCTTCGGCCGCGCCGCCCGACATGGCCAGGTCACGGCGCAGCTGCGCCACTTCGTTGGTCAGCGCCTTGCGTTCGTCCATCAGCGCCTTTACCCGTTCGACAACCTCGGCCGGCTGCGCCTTCAGCACAGAGGCGACCTCGCTCAGCCGTTCGTCCTGGGCCGAGAGGTAATCCAGCGCCGCCTGCCCGGTCAGCGCCTCGATCCGCCGCACACCGGCGCTGGAGGCACTGTCGCCCAGCACCACGCACAGGCCGATATCGCCGGTCTGTTTCACATGGGTGCCGCCGCACAGTTCGATCGACCAGGTCTTGCCATCGGCGCCCTTGCCGGTGGGCGCGCGGCCCATCGACACCACGCGCACCTCGTCGCCGTATTTCTCGCCGAACAGCGCCTGCGCGCCGATGGCGCGGGCATCGTCCGGTGTCATGATCCGGGTCTCGACCGGGGTGTTCTGGCGGATGAAGGCGTTCACCTCGGCCTCGACCTTCTCGATCTCCTCGGGGCTCAGCGCCTTGGCGTGCGAAAAGTCGAACCGCAGCCGATCCTCCGCGTTCAGCGACCCGCGCTGCGCCACATGCGGGCCAAGCGCCTCGCGCAGGGCCTCGTGCAGCAGGTGGGTGGCCGAATGGTTGGCGCGGATCGCCGCGCGCCGCGCGTGATCAACCTCCAGCTCGGCGCCCTCGCCGGGCAGGATGCGCCCCTTCGTCACCTCGGCAAAATGGATGAACACCCCGGCGGTCTTGCGCGTGTCGGTGATGCGCGCCGCGCCGCTCTCGGTCTTCAGCGTGCCGCTGTCGCCGACCTGGCCGCCCGATTCCGCATAGAACGGGGTCTGGTTGACGACGATCTGCACCTTGTCGCCCTGTTCCGCCGCCGTCAGCGCCGCGCCATCGCGGACCACGGCTATCACCTGGCCCTCGGCCCGCTCGGTGTCATAGCCCAGAAACTCGGTCGGGCCGTGCTCTTCGGCCAGATCAAGCCAGATCGCCGCATCACTTGTTTCGCCCGACCCCGCCCAGCTTGCGCGCGCCTTGGCCTTCTGCCCGGCCATGGCCGCATCGAACCCGGCGGTATCCACCGCCCGGCCCTTTTCGCGCAGCGCGTCCTGCGTCAGATCCAGCGGGAACCCGTAGGTATCATACAGCTTGAACGCCGCCTCGCCCGGCAGGTCAGACCCTTCGGGCAGCTTCTCCAGCTCGTCATCCAGCAGCCGCAGGCCGCGCTCGAGCGTCTGGATGAACCGCCCTTCCTCCTGCTTCAGCGTCTCTTCGATCAGCGCCTTCGCCCGGCCCAGCTCGGGATAGGCCGCGCCCATCTGCGTGACCAGCGCCGGCACCAGCCGGTACATCAGCGGATCCTGCGCGCCCAGAAGATGCGCGTGCCGCATCGCCCGGCGCATGATCCGGCGCAGCACATAGCCGCGCCCCTCGTTCGAGGGCATCACCCCGTCGGCGATCAGGAAAGAGGTGGAGCGCAGATGGTCGGCGATCACCCGGTGATGCACATTGCCCGGCCCGTCCGGCTCGGTCGAGGTGGCATTGGCCGACGCCTCGATCAGGCTGCGCATCAGGTCGGTATCATAGTTGTCATGCTTGCCCTGCAGCAGCGCGCCGATCCGCTCCAGCCCCATGCCGGTGTCGATCGACTGCATCTCCAGCGCCTTCATCGAGCCGTCGGCGAACTGCTCGTTCTGCATGAAGACCAGGTTCCAGATCTCGATGAAGCGGTCGCCATCCTCTTCGGCGCTGCCCGGCGGGCCGCCCCAGATCTGATCGCCGTGATCATAGAAGATCTCGGTGCAGGGGCCGCAGGGGCCGGTCGGACCCATCATCCAGAAATTGTCATTGGTCGGGATGCGGATGATCCTGTCATCCGACAGCCCTGCGGTCTTTTTCCAGATCGTGGCGGCCTCGTCATCGGTGTGGTAGACCGTGACCAGAAGCTTGTTCCTGTCGATCCCGAATTCCTTGGTCAACAATTCCCACGCATAGGGAATCGCCTCTTCCTTGAAATAATCCCCGAACGAGAAATTGCCGAGCATTTCAAAGAAGGTATGGTGGCGCGCCGTATAGCCCACATTATCCAGATCGTTATGCTTGCCGCCCGCGCGCACACATTTCTGCGCACTGGTCGCGCGGGTGTAGTCGCGATGCTCCACCCCGGTGAACAGATTCTTGAACTGCACCATGCCCGAGTTCGTGAACATCAGCGTCGGGTCGTTGCGCGGCACGAGGGGGGAGCTTTCCACAACCTCATGGCCGTTCTTGGCGAAGTAGTTCAAAAAGGTCGAACGGATTTCGTTCAGGCTCGGCATGCTCTTCTGGCCTTTCGCGGCGTAACTTGGCGGATCAGCCCCGTTTATCGCCGCATGCGGGGCCTGTCCACAGCAAGAAAAAGGCCGGGGGCGCGGCCCCGGCCTCTCGCGTGATCATGCTGCCAGGGGTCAGGCTTCCAGAATATCGTCGTCGGATCCGTTGAATTCCAGACCATGCGCCGCGCGGATCTTGTCTTCGATCTCCATCGCCATCTCGCCGTTCTCGCGCAGGAAGGTCTTGGCATTCTCGCGGCCCTGGCCGATGCGCTCGTCACCATAGGAATACCAGGCGCCGGATTTCTCCACCACGCCGGCCTTGACCCCAAGGTCAAGCAGTTCCCCGGTCTTGGAAATGCCTTCGCCATACATGATATCGAATTCCACCTGCTTGAACGGCGGCGCCACCTTGTTCTTGACCACTTTCACGCGGGTCTGGTTGCCCACGACCGCGTCCCGGTCCTTGATCGAGCCGATGCGGCGGATGTCCAGCCGGACGGAGGAATAGAATTTCAGCGCATTGCCACCGGTCGTGGTTTCGGGCGAGCCGAACATCACGCCGATCTTCATGCGGATCTGGTTGATGAAGACCACCATACAGTTGGAACGTGAGATCGAGCCCGTCAGCTTGCGCATTGCCTGGCTCATCAGGCGCGCATGGACGCCGACGCTGCTGTCGCCCATATCGCCTTCAAGCTCCGATTTCGGGGTCAGCGCGGCAACCGAATCGACCACCACCATGCTGACCGCGCCGGAGCGGACCAGCGTATCGACGATCTCCAGCGCCTGCTCACCCGTGTCGGGCTGGGAAATCAGAAGCTCATCCAGGTTGACGCCCAGCTTTTTCGCATATTGCGGGTCCAGCGCGTGCTCGGCATCGACAAAGGCGCAGACCCCGCCCTTTTTCTGCTCTTCGGCCACGCAATGCAGCGTCAGCGTGGTTTTGCCGGAACTTTCAGGGCCATAGATCTCGATCACCCGGCCCTTCGGCAGCCCGCCGATGCCAAGCGCGATATCAAGACCCAGCGATCCGGTCGAGGTCGCCTCGATCTCCGTCACCGGGTTGTCGCCGCCCAGCTTCATGATCGACCCCTTGCCGAACTGCCGCTCGATCTGCGCCAGCGCGCTGTCCAGCGCCTTTTGCTTGTCGGAATTGCGCTTGTCACTCATGGTAAGAAGGTCCGCCGTGGCCATTGTCCTGCATCCTTATTCCACAGCCGCGCGGGGGCGGCAATCGTTGCTCTTGTTCGCCTCTTGTTCTCACCCTTATGAGATCAAAAAGAGAACATTTCAAGAAGTTTCTCTTAAAACTATGTTCAGCCATCGTTGGTTAAAGAGTAGTTTACGCAAAATGCCGAAATTTAAGAAAAAGCGGGGCAATCGGGCGATGATGGTTTTCTGGGAGGCGGGGCTGGCCTTGCTGGCGGTGCCAAAGACGGGGACACAGGCCCTTGCGGCGGCGCTCGGGGAACGGGCCGATCTGGTGATCCGCAACCCGCCCGCGCTCAAACATATGACGGCCGACCGGTTCCGGCGGCGGCTGCGGCCGGTGCTGGAACAGAACAGCGCGAAAAAGCTGACCACCGTCGCGGTTCTGCGCGACCCGCTCGACTGGCTGGGCAGCTGGTACCGGTATCGCGGGCGGCCGGGGCTGAGCGGCCGGCCCAATTCCACCGCCCGCATCAGTTTTGACCGGTTCGTTCTGGATTATCTGTCCGACGCCCCGCCGGCCCATGCGGCCGTCGGCTCTCAGTTTCGCTTCGTGACCAACGGCAATGGCAAGGTCATCGTTGATACGCTGCTGCCCTATGAGGCGCCGGAGGCCTTGCTGGCCTTCCTGTCGGCACGCCTGGGGTTTCCGGTATCACCGCCGCCCCAGCGCAATGTCTCGCCCGAACGCCCCCTTGCGCTTTCCACAGAAACAGAGGCCCGGCTCCGGACACAATTGGAGGCGGATTTCGCGCTTCATGCGGCTGTCCGGAACGGCGCCCACGGGGCATGAGACGGACGGCTCAATGCAACTGGTCGCGCACCGTCATCGTGAGTTCGGCCAGAGAGAAGGGTTTGGGCAAAAACACCGAGTTCGGAATCCGTGGCTGCGTGTCGGAAAACGCATCCTCGGCATAGCCAGACACAAAGACAACCCGCGTGTCCGGGCGATCCTCCAATGCCCGCCGCACCCAGCTTGGCCCGTCCATTCCGGGCATCACCACGTCGGTGACAAACACGTCGACCCGGATGGCGTCATCGCTCAGGGTTTGCAGGGCCTCCTCGGCGCTTGCGGCCTCTAGCACCGTATAGCCCCGCATCCGCAATGCGCGCGAGGCGAAGGCCCGAACCGGCGCCTCGTCCTCGACCAGAAGAACAACGCCCTCTCCCGGCCTGGGCGCCGCTTCTGCGGCCGTTTTCGGGGCCGCGCCGTTCCGCGCGGCGCCTGATACGAGATCCGCCAGCCCGTCACCGGCCGCGCGCGGCCCCTTGTCATCGGGGCACGGCTCGGCGGCCGCAACCTTTGGCAGGGCGGGCAGAAGATCCGCGCGGTCGCCGGCCCGCGCGTCCGGCAGGACCGGGCCCAGAACCGGCAGGTAGATCGTGAAACAACTGCCCGAGCCCGGCACGCTGTCGACGAAGATGAACCCGCCTGACTGCTTGACGATGCCATAGGCCGTCGACAGGCCAAGCCCCGTCCCTTCGCCGACACGCTTGGTGGTGAAGAACGGCTCGAAGATCTTCGACAGCTTGTCCGCCGGGATACCCTGCCCCTCGTCCACCACCCGGATCAGCACATAGTCGCCGGGCGGCACCACGGCGCGATCGCGGCGCAGCTCCTGCTTCATGTGGTGCAGCGCGGTCTCGATCCTGATCTCGCCGCCGGTGGGCATCGCGTCCCGCGCGTTGACCACAAGGTTCATGATCACCTGCTCCAGCTGGCGCTTGTCGGCCCGGATCGGTGCCAGCGCCGGGTCATGCGACACCGTCAGCGAAACCCGCTCTCCCACGAGGCGATTCAACAGATGGCTCAGGTCGGTCAGCGTATCGCTCAGATCCAGCACCTCGGGCCGCAGGGTCTGCTTGCGCGAGAAGGCCAGCAACTGCCCGACAAGGCTGCCGGCGCGGTTGGCATTCTGGTTGATCTGCATCAGATCGTTGTAATCCGGATCGCCCTGATCATGCCGCAACAACAACAGATCGCAATGGCCGGTGATCGCGGTCAGCAGGTTGTTGAAATCATGCGCCACACCGCCCGCCAGCTGCCCGATGGCCTGCATCTTCTGGCTCTGAACGAACTGTGCCTCCAGCGTTTTCAGCTCGGTCGCGTCGTGAAGCACGGCGACAAGGCCGTCCTGGCCGGGTTCGGCGGGCGCCAGCGTGATCTGCAGGAACACGTCTTCGGCGCTGCGCCGCACCCGCAACACCTCGGAGCGGTGGGCGGCCGGGCCTTCGGGCACCGACGCCAGCCAATCCAGCACCGAGCGGCCCAGACCTTCGACCAGATCGGAAAGGTTGATCGGACCGCCGGGCTGGCCAAGCAGATCACGCGCCAGACGGTTCGCCATTCTCACCGTGCCATCGCGCGAAAGCCGCAACAGCGCCACCGGAAGCGCATCGAACGCTTCGCCGTCGAACTCGGCCGCCGGCGCGACCGTGCCCGAGGGCAGAAGATAGACCTCTTTGCGGCCGTTCTGCCCTTCGATCTCGACGCATCTTGCGTCTACCGGGCCATCGGCGCCGCGAAGCCGGGCCAGATCGCCGGGATGTGCCGGCGGCGTGGCGAAAACCTCGTCCACCGAACGGGCGCGGGTGCCCAGAACCCGCCGCAGCGCCTCGTTCATGAACAGAACCGTACCGTTCCGGCCGACCGTCATCAGCGGCAGGCTCAACCCCTCTGCTGCGCGTGTGGTGCCACGCTCCTGCATCTCGTCGAAGCGCCAGAAGAAGGTGCCGGATTGCGCGGAATGAACCGAGACCCGGACATGCCCGCGCCGCGTCACCACGTCTTCGCGCGCGGCGCCCTGCGCGTCGGCACGGGACTGCAGGCGATGGATCACCGAGGCGGTATTGGCGAAAAGCTCGCCCATCGCGCGCACGAGCGTTTCGTGCCGCCCGGCACCGAATCGCGTGCCCGCCGCCGGGTTGCGATAGATAACGGCGCCATCCCCATCTGTGGCAAAGGCCGGAACCGGATCGTTTTCGGAAAACGCAGCCAGTGCGCGCAGGTCGGGCGGGCGCGGGCCGAACCGCGGCAGGATCCACGCCAGCGCCACCAGCGTCGCGAGCGACAGGCCCGCCGCGGCCAGCACTCCGCCCGGCGCGCTGTCGCGCGACACGAAGGCACCGGCCAGACAAGCCAGCGCGGCCAGCATCATCCGCACGCGCCGCGCCGAAAGGGCGGCCGCGATGCGCAGCATTGGGCCGGGACTGTGCGCCGGGATGGACACCATCTGCCTCCGTTGCGATTCGGGTCCGGTCCATTTCGGCGTGATAAGGTTAAGCGGCTCTTAACGCAGGTGATTCAAGGCTGTGCCGGGGCGGGCATCATCCCCGCCGCAGCACCGCCACAAAGAAACCGTCGCCGCCATCCAGCGGGGTCAGACGGCGTGACGCGATCTGTTTCCAGCCCGGTGTCCGCGCCAGAAAGGCGCTGATCTGATCGCCGTTTTCCGCATCGAGTATCGAGCAGGTCGCATAGGCCAGATGCCCGTCCGGCCCGACCAGCGGCGCGGCGCGGTCGAGAATTTCCGATTGCACGGCAAGCAGTTGCGCCATGTCGCTCTCCTGAAGCATCCACTTGCCTTCCGGGCTGCGCCGCCAGGCGCCGCTGCCCGAACAGGGCACATCGCACAGCACAAGGTCGAATGGCGCGGCGGCCTCGGGCTCATCCGGCGCCAGCATCGTCACAGACACCCCGGCCCGCGCCGCCCGCGCGGGCAGGTCACGCATACGCCGGGGCTGGGCATCATGGGCGAAGAACCGGGCGTCGGCGCGCGCGGCCATGGCCAGGGTCTTGCCCCCGCCCCCGGCGCAGTAATCCAGAACGCGCTGGACAGCCGCCACCGGCAGCATGTCGACCACCGCCTGCGACGCTGCATCCTGAAGCTCCACCAGCCCCGAGGCATAGGCTGCGCTGGTCTGAACCCGGCGCGGGTTTGTCCGCACCTCCAGCGCCGTGGGCGACAGCGGGTGCGGCGTGGTGGTGATGCCCTCTTGCGCGAGGGTCTGCATTGCCTCGTCGCGAGTGCCGCGCCTCAGGTTGACGCGCAGGAACACCGGTGCCCGCTGGCGCAACGCCTGCATGACCGGCGCGAAATCCGGCCCCAGACTGCCGCGCAGCAGCGGCGCAAGCCAGTCGGGGCAATCCAGCGCCACGTTTTCGGGCAGATCGGCGGGCGTGACGGTCAGCGCCTGCTCGGCGTCGCTCAGCGGCGGGGGCGCATAGGCCTCGCCCGAGAACACCTCTGCCGGATCAACCCCGGCGGCGCGCAGGGCGCCCAGCATCAGCCCGCGCCCGGTCTCTCGCCCGCCGAGCGCCGCGAAAGAGCGGCGGCAGCGCAGCGCGTCGAATACATGATCGCGGATCGCGGCGCGGTCTTTCGACCCGGCGAAACGATTCTGCCGGCCCCAGGTTGTCAGCAGCTTTTCGGCCGGGGCGCCGGCCAGAACCCCGTCGAGAATGTCGATGGCGGCGGCAATGCGGGCGGCGGGTTTCACAGCCGCCCGAACCTTGCGTTATACGTTATCTTGCAGGCATAACCCATTTGAATGCCTACATGATCCGGTAGTTCGGGCTTTCCCGCGTGATCTGCACGTCATGCACATGGCTTTCCTTCAGCCCGGCGCCGGTGATCCGCACGAACCGGCTCTGGGTGCGCATCTCGGCGACCGTGCCGTTGCCGGTATAGCCCATGGCCGCCCGCAAACCGCCGACCAGCTGATGAATGACCGCGCCGGCCGAGCCCTTGTAGGCCACCTGCCCTTCGATCCCTTCGGGCACCAGCTTGTCCGACGCGGCATCCTTCTGGAAATACCGGTCGGCCGACCCGCGCGCCATCGCGCCCAGGCTGCCCATGCCCCGATAGGATTTATAGCTGCGGCCCTGATAGAGAATGACCTCGCCGGGGCTTTCATCGGTGCCGGCGATCATGCTGCCGACCATGGCGCAGGACGCACCCGCCGCGATCGCCTTGGCGAAATCGCCGGAAAACTTGATACCGCCATCGGCAATCACCGGCACGCCCTCTTTGCGCGCGGCGGCGGCGCAATCCATGATCGCCGTCAGCTGCGGCACGCCCACGCCGGCGACCATCCGCGTGGTGCAGATCGAGCCCGGCCCGATGCCGACCTTCACCGCATCCGCGCCCGCCCCGATCAGCGCGCGGGTGGCCTCGCCCGTGGCGACGTTGCCGGCCACCACCTGAACCGCGTTCGACAGTTTCTTGACCCGCTCCACCGCCTTGGCCACGCCTTCGGAATGGCCATGCGCTGTGTCGATCACGATCAGGTCGCAGCCCGCGTCGATCAGCGCCTCGGAGCGTTCGAAGCCCGCATCGCCCACGGTGGTCGCGGCAGCCACGCGCAACCGGCCAAGCTCGTCCTTGCAGGCCTGCGGGTTCAGCACGGCCTGTTCGGTGTCCTTCAGCGTCAGCAGCCCGGTCAGCTTGCCCTTGTCATTGGTGATCAGAAGCTTCTCGATCCGGCGGGCGCGCATCAGGCTCAGCGCCTCGGCCCGGTCGGCGGGTTCGCGCAGCATCGCGAGGTTCTGCGACGTCATCATCACGCTGACAGGCGTGCTGTCGTCCGAGGCAAAGCGCATATCGCGGTTGGTGACGATGCCCACCACATGGCCGGCCGCGTCCACCACCGGAAAGCCGGTGAAATTATATCGTTCGATCAGTGCCTTGGCATCCGCCAGCGTCTGGTCGGCGCGCAGCGTGATGGGGTTGTAGACCACCCCGCTTTCGAACCGCTTGACCCGGCGCACCTCTTTTTGCTGCTCGTCCACCGTCAGATTGCGGTGGATCACCCCCATGCCGCCGGCCTGGGCCATGGCAATCGCCATCCGGCCCTCGGTGACCGTGTCCATGGCCGAGCTGAGCAGAGGGATGTTCAGCCGGATCGATTTGGTCACGAAGGTAGACGTATCGGCCGTTGACGGCAGAACCGAACTGGCCGCAGGCACGAGCAAAACATCGTCGAAGGTGAGCGCCTCGCGAATCTCCATGGGGTACTCCTTGGGAGTTTTCGTTTGGCGCTTCCCTATTTCACGGCCCGCCCGGAAAGAAAAGCCCCAATGCGCCCTCAGGCCCGCGCCGCGTTGGTTTTCACCGCCAGCCCGCCCTTGGCCCAGGCCTGCATCACCTTGACCGCGATCGCCGGGATCATCAGCGTGCCGGCCACAAGCGTCACGCCGCCCGCGAACCGGAACGGCTCGCCCTCACCCGCCCCGGCCAGCGCCAGCATCAACGAGGCATAGGCCGCCAGCGGAAAGGTGAAGGCGCCCCACAGCGGGCTGAACCCCGCCGCCGCGATGTAGCGCGCGCGGATCAGCAGCGCCGCAAGGATCGCCGTGGCCAGCGCCGCGAAGATCAGGGCCGGCAGACGCTCGTTCAGCATCAGGGCGACCGCGCCCAGCAGGCTGAAGGGCGCCACGTGGATCGCCATCAGCGGGCGCAGGGGCGGCGGCGGGTCGCGGCGGATGATCTGCGCCACGCTGATTGCCAGAATCGCCAGCGCGAAGGCGCCCGCCCCATAGAAAATGAACCGCGACAGGCCGGTATAGCCAAGCGGGATCGCCACCAGCGGCACGAAGATCACGCCGACGAATTGCAGATGCCACACCGGCGTGACCTGGCGCTGCTCTTCCGGGCCGCGCAAAAGCGCGGCGATCACCAGCCAGACCAGCGCAGCGTGCCCCGCCAGACCGGCCAGCAGCACCGCCCCCGCCGCGCGCGGACTCATCGGCAAGAGCACAGCCGCCATCAGATAGACGCTCAGCACCATCGCCGCCAGACCGGCGCGGCCGGGCAGCACCCGCAGATCCTCGGCCACCACGGCCGGGCGGCGGATCACCTTCAGCCCATAGGCGCCAAGCGCGAACAGGAACAGCAGCGACACGGCCCCGAGAATCAGTTGCGATACCGCGGGTGGGGCCTGAAACACCGGCTCGGCCCGCCGCCAGGCCAGGCCAATTCCCAGCAGGCCGAAGATCGGCGGAAAGATCGCCGGCGGCGTCTGCTCGCCGAAGCGCGCCTTCTGCGGCAGTTTGAACATCGGGTGTCCTCACGTGTCAGGGCCTCGGGGCCACACTGCCTGTCGCGGCCCCGGTTTTCGACGTGCTTCATGGTCGCAGAGCGGGGCCTGTGGCCGGATTATCCGCCGCGCGCGGGTTTCAGCGGGTTGATCTTGCATGGAAACCGGTTTCTGTGCAGGACAGGGAGCATACCGGGCGGCGAAGAGGGAAAAGTCACGTGAGCAAGCTGATCTATATTCTGAACGGCCCGAATCTGAACCTGCTGGGCCAGCGCCAGCCCGAGATCTACGGGCGGGGCACCTTGGCCGATGTCGAAACCGATTGCACTACCCTGGGCAAGGACCTGGGGCTGGAGATCCGCCTGCTTCAGTCAAACCATGAAGGGCAGATCGTCGACTGGATCCACGAGGCCCGCGACGCCGCCGCCGGGATCATCATCAACCCCGCCGCGTTCACCCATACGTCCGTCGCGCTTCTGGACGCGCTCAACACCTTCGACGGGCCGGTGCTGGAGGTTCATATCTCCAACGTGCACAAGCGTGAAAGCTTTCGCCAGCACTCCTATGTCAGCCTGCGCGCCGACGGGGTGATCGCGGGGTGCGGCCTTCAGGGCTATGCGCTTGCCCTGCGGCGGATGGCGGTGCTGACGGAAGCGAAAGAAGCCTAGCCGCTTCCTGCCCCACCGGCGCCGGGCGCGCCCGACAGCACCCGGGCCCGCTTCGCGAGCCCGTCCACCAGCATCCTGCGCACCGCGGCGATGCGCGGCACATCGGCCAGATCCTCATGGCTGGCCACCCAGATCTCCACGCTCGGCTCCGGCACGATATCGCCCAGACGCACGAGGCGCGGATCGGGGTCGCCCAGGCAACAGGGCAGCACCGACCGCCCGAGGCCCTGCGCCGCCATCTCTCGCAGCACGATGAAACTGTCGGCGGCCCCCGCAACATCGCCCGCGTGCATCTTCTGCTTCACCCATTCCCCCGCGCGCGAACGCGTCAGCGCGCCGGCGACGCCAAGCCACCTGTCCGGCGCGCCCGGGGCAGCGTAGACGGCAACGCCGAGATGGGCGGCCACCTGCCCCACCAGCCCGTCGCGCAGCTCCGGCGACGGGCGCACGGCAATGTCGGCATGAAGCCGCGACAGATCCAGATGATCGTTCGAACACAGAAGCGTCAGCCGCAGCTCGGGCGCGCCGGCCTGAATCTCTGCCATGATCGACGGCAGGATGGCGTGACAGAAGGTATCGGTCGAGGTGATGCGCACATCGCCGCGCAGCGGCGCCTCGGCCCCGCGGATCAGCCGCCCGACCGCCAGAACCGCGTTTTCCACCTCACGCGCGGCATCGAGCATGCGCAGACGATCCGCCCGCAGCGTATAGCCCTGCCCGCTGCGCTGAAACACCGGCGCGCCGTGCCGCTCCTCGAACGCGGCGATGCGGCGCAGGACGGTGGCGTGGTTCACTCCCAGCTGCCGCGCGGCGGCGCTGACCGTTCCGGCTTCCGCCACCGCCAGCACATATCGCAGGTCGTCCCAGTTTTCCTTGTGCATTTATTAACCGGCCCGCTGCGTTTTTGACGAATGGTGTTAAATATTCTCACAGCTAAACTGTTCCCCACAGGAATTTTTTCAAGGAGATCCAGATGGGTACTTCAACAAAGATTTTCGGCGTCGCGCTTGGCCTTTCGCTGTTGGCAGGTGCCGCCCTCGGCGCCAGCGATGAAGACATGGCGGTGCAGGCGGCGATCAAGGCCCGCCAGGCGCACATGGACCTTTACGCATATAACCTTGGCATTCTCGGCGCCATGGCGAAGGGCGATGTGGAATATAACGCCGATATTGCCGGCGGGGCCGCATCGAATATCGTCACCCTGACCTCTCTGGATCAGTCGACCCTCTGGCCCGAAGGGTCTGACAGCATGGCGGCGGAAACCCGTGCCCTGCCCGCGATCTGGGACAACTTTCCCGACGTGATGGCCAAGAGCCAGGCGCTGGTCGAGGCTGCCGTCGCGATGGAAGCTGCCGCCGGCACCGGTATCGACGGGCTGCGCGCGGCGATCGGCCCGCTGGGCGGCGCCTGCGGCGCTTGCCACAAGGTTTACCGCGCGCCGGAATAAAACGCCCCGGGGCGGCGCGGCCACCGCGCGCCCCGACACTGCCCTGAAACGAGGCCCCGATGCGCCGCGCCCTTCCCGCTCTTGTCATTGTGTTTGCCGCCGGTCTGGCCCTGTTCTGGTGGATCACCGCGCCCGGCACCGTACCCCCGGACAAGTTCGCGGGGCTGACAGGCGATCGCACGCGCGGCGAACAGGTGTTCTGGGCCGCCGGATGCGCCTCTTGCCATGCGGCGGAAAACGCCAGTGGCGACGACAAGCTTAAACTTGGCGGCGGCCAGCGCTTTCCAAGCGATTTCGGAACCTTCCGCGCGCCCAACATCTCGCCCGACCCTCGGGTCGGCATCGGCGGGTGGAGCGTGATCGAGCTTGCCAATGCGATGATGCGCGGCGTCTCGCCCGAGGGCGCGCATTACTACCCCGCCTTCCCCTATACGTCTTACGCCAATGCCGCGCCGCAGGATGTGGTCGATCTGAAGACGTTTCTCGACACGCTGCCGCCCGTCGCCACCCCGAGCGAGGCGCATGAGCTGTCTTTCCCCTTCACCATCCGCCGGTTGCTGGGCGGGTGGAAATTCCTGTTCGCGAACAAGGGCTGGGTGATGGAAGGTGACCTGACACCTGAACTGATGCGCGGCCGCTATCTGGTCGAGGCGCTGGGCCATTGCGGCGAATGCCACACCCCGCGCAACGCGCTGGGCGGGGCAAGGCGCGATGCCTGGCTGGGCGGCGCGCCGAACCCCGGCGGGCAAGGCACCATTCCCAACATCACCCCGGCGCGGCTGACCTGGTCGGCGCAGGATATCGCCTATTACCTTGAAACCGGCTTCACCCCGGAATTCGATACCGCCGGCGGGCACATGGCCCCGGTCATTGAGAATTTGGCCAAACTTCCGGCCGAAGACCGGGCGGCGATCGCGGCCTATCTGAAAGCGGTTCCGCCGGTCGAGTGACGCGGGCTAGACGCGACCCAGCTTTTTCAGCCGTGCCGCGCGAAGCTGCGCGAAATCATCCCCCGCGTGATAGGACGACCGCGTCAGCGGCGTGGCCGAAACCATCAGGAAGCCCTTGCCATAGGCGGCCTTTTCATAGGCCTTGAATTCATCGGGCGTTACGAAACGGTCTACCACGTGATGCTTGGGCGTGGGCTGCAGATACTGGCCGATGGTCAGGAAATCCACATCCGCCGCGCGCATGTCATCCATCACCTGAAGCACCGACTGGCGATCCTCCCCGAGGCCGACCATGATGCCGGATTTGGTGAACATCGCCGGGTCGATCTCCTTGACCCGCTGCAACAGCCGGAGCGAGTGGAAATAGCGCGCGCCGGGGCGCACCTGCGGATAGAGCCCCGGCACGGTTTCAAGATTGTGGTTGAAGACGTCCGGCCTGGCCGCGACCACCACTTCCAGCGCTTGCGCGTCGCATTTCAGGAAATCGGGGGTCAGGATTTCGATCGTGGTGTCCGGCGCCTGGCGGCGTACGGCGCGAATGGTCTGGGCGAAATGCTCGGCCCCGCCATCATCCACGTCGTCGCGATCCACCGAGGTGATCACCACATGATTCAGCCCAAGCTTTTTCACCGCATCGGCCACCCGGCCCGGCTCGAACACATCCAGCGTGTCGGGCCGCCCGGTGGCGACGTTGCAGAAGGTGCAGCCGCGGGTGCAGATCTCGCCCATGATCATCATGGTGGCATGGCCCTGCGACCAGCATTCACCGACATTGGGGCAGCCGGCCTCTTCGCAGACAGTGACGAGCTTGTGCTCGCGCATGATCTTGTGGGTCTCGCGATAGCCCTGAGAGGTGGGGGCCTTGACCCTGATCCAATCAGGCTTTCGCGGCTGCTGGGTATCGGGCCGGTGCGCCTTTTCGGGATGACGCTGCCCCGGGATTTTCAGATCGCGCATGAAACACCTCTTTGCTGCTCTTTACTTAACCGTCCCTGCACAAAATGTAACGCCCGATTTCGCATAGCCGGGTTGAACCGCGAAAACCGGGGAACAGAGATTGAGACTTAGTTGGAATCGTTCTAATCAATGCCGCAGCGCCGCGTTGCACCCGCAGAACCGAGTCGCGCGGCAGGGAACAACTGAGAGAGGATCCGCCATGAACCCCGGCTACAAACTGCCCGAAGTGACCTTCCACACCCGCGTCCGCGACGACAGCATCGGCGGACCCAACCCGTTCAAGTGGGAAGACAAGACCACTTCCGACTATTTCGCGGGCAAGCGGGTTGTTCTGTTCTCGCTCCCCGGTGCGTTCACGCCCACCTGCTCCACCTATCAGCTTCCCGGCTACGAGAACGGCTTTGCTGATTTCGCCGAGCAGGGCATCGATGCGATCTACTGCATGTCGGTCAACGACAGCTTCGTCATGAACAAATGGGCCGAGGCCCAGGGTATCAACAACGTCAAGGTCATCCCCGACGGCTCGGGCGAGTTCACCCGCCGTGTCGGCATGCTGGTCAACAAGGACAACCTGGGCTTCGGCATGCGCTCGTGGCGCTATGCCGCCGTCATCAATGACGGCGTGGTCGAGGCATGGTTCGAAGAGCCCGGCCTGTGCGACAACCACGGCGAAGACCCCTATGGCGTGTCCTCGCCCGAGACCGTTCTGAACTGGCTGAAATCCGACGCCAGCGAAAAGGCCGCCTGAGCCTTCGCCATCACGCGCCGGGCGGAGAGGCCCGGCGCGCCTGATCCAGCAGGCTCTCGCCCGCTTCGCGCAGAATCTCTGCCAGATCCCGGAACCATCCGTCATCACGCGACAAACGCCGTCGGACAAGACCGATGGTGCGGCGCGGCTGCGGCTCTTCGAACCGGCGGATCGCCAGGTGCCCTGTCGAGGCGGTTTCGCTTTTCAGCCCGATCTCGGGCAGGAAGGTCAGCCCGAACCCCTCTGCCACCAGCCCGCACAGCGTGGCCAGCGACGACGCCCCCAGATCGACCCGCGTCTGCGACCGTTTGAGCGCGCACACCTCCAGCGCCTGATCGGCCAGGCAATGCCCCTCTTCCAGCAACAGCAGCCGGTCCGGGTTCAGCTCGGTGGGTTTCAGCCCCTCGGTCTGCCCGTCCAGCGCCGAAAGCTGCGCCTCTGATCCGGCCAGCAGGAACCGGTCTTCGAACAGCGCCTCCTCGACCAGATGATCCATATGGCTGGGAATGGCGATGACCGCCGCGTCCAGCAGCCCCTCGCCCAGATCATTCAGCAACCGTTCGGTGCGTGCCTCGCGCACGCCCAGTTCCAGCGACGTGTCGCGCGTGCGCAGCAGCGGCAGCGCCACCGGGATGAGATAGGGCGCCACCGTCGGGATCACGCCCAGCGTCAGCTTGCCCGCCAGCCCCTTTTGCCAGCGCGCCGAAAGTTGCAACGCGCGCATCTCCTCCATGATCCTGCGGGCATGGCGCAACAACTCGTGCCCGGCCGGGGTCAGCACGATCTTGCGCGGCTGCCGTTCGACCAGTTGCGCGCCAAGCTGCGCCTCGAGCTCCTTGATCTGAACCGAGAGTGCCGGCTGCGACACATGCATCTGCGCCGCCGCGCGGCCGAAGTTGCGCGCCTCGGCCAGGGCGATGAAATAGCTGAGCTGCCGGAAGGTGATATTCATAATGATATGTTATCAAAACGGTAATTAAATGCAATTTCTAATTATAGCTAAACTCTGGCACAAGTCTGGCATCGAATTTGTTCCGGGAGGCACCCATGTCCGACACCAAACGCTTGACGACCACAGCCGGCGCACCGATCGCCGACAACCAGAATTCCCTGACCGCGGGCGCCCATGGCCCGCTGCTGATGCAGGATTACCAGCTGCTCGAAAAACTGGCCCACCAGAACCGAGAGCGCATCCCCGAGCGGGTCGTTCACGCCAAGGGCTGGGGCGCCTTCGGCACGCTGCGCATCACCGGGGACATTTCGGCATATACCCGCGCCAAGGCGCTGCAGCCCGGCACGGAAACCCCCATGCTGGCACGGTTTTCCACCGTGGCCGGTGAAATGGGCGCCGCGGATCACGAGCGTGACGTGCGCGGCTTTGCCCTGAAGTTCTACACCGAGGAAGGCAACTGGGATCTGGTGGGCAACAACACGCCCGTGTTCTTCATCCGCGACCCCTATAAGTTCCCCGATTTCATCCACACCCAGAAACGCCATCCGCGCAGCAACCTGCGCTCGCCCACGGCGATGTGGGATTTCTGGTCGCTCAGCCCCGAATCGCTGCATCAGGTGAGCATCCTGATGTCCGACCGCGGCCTGCCCCGGACCCCGGTGAACATGAACGGCTACGGCAGCCACACCTATTCGCTTTGGAACGACGCGGGCGAACGGTTCTGGGTGAAGTTCCACTTCAAGACCCAGCAGGGCCACAGCCACTACACCAACCGCGAGGGAGAGGAGATCGTCGGGAAAACCCGCGAAGGCTATCAGGAGGCGCTGTTCGGCATGATCGAGGCGGGCGAGTTCCCGCGCTGGACGCTGCAGGTTCAGATCATGCCCGAGGCAGATGCCGAAAAAACCCCCTATAACCCGTTCGATCTGACCAAGGTCTGGCCCCATGCCGATTACCCGCCGATCGAGATCGGGGTGATGGAGCTGAACCGCAACCCCGACAATTACTTCGCCGAGATCGAGCAGGCCGCCTTCAGCCCGTCGAACATTGTGCCCGGCATCGGCCACAGCCCCGACAAGATGCTGCAGGCGCGGGTGTTTTCCTATGCCGACGCCCATCGCTATCGGCTGGGCACCCATTACGAGGCGCTCCCGGTCAACCAGCCGAAATGCCCGGTGCATCACTATCACAAGGACGGCAGCATGAACTTTTTCGGGCAGAAGACCGGGGCGGTGGATGCCTATTACGAACCCAACTCGATGGGCGGCGCGACAGAGGATCCGTCGGTCATGGAGCCGCCGCTGAAGATCTCGGGGGATGCGGCGCGCTATAACCACCGCGACGGCAACGATGACTACAGCCAGCCCCGGGCGCTGCACGATCTGATGACCGACGATCAGCGCGCGCGGCTTTACATGAACACCGCGGAATCGATGCAGGGCGTGCCGCAGCACATCATCGACAGGGCGCTGGCGAATTATGACAAGGTCAGCCCCGCCTACGGCGATGGCATCCGCGCGGCGCTGAGGGAACTGGCCGGCGCAAGGGCCGCCGCCGAATAGGCGCGTACGGAAGGCCGGCAAGGGCGCCCCGTCGCGGGGCGCCCTTCGCGTGCGTGACGAAGCCATCTTGCCGCGCCCCCGCCATCGGCTATCCTGAGCGCGCCCAACGGTGGAAGACAGCCATGCCAAGCCAGACCGATGCCGTGCCGCTGCGCCGGGTTCAGGAATACCTCAAACAGATCGTCTATGGCGGCAATGACGGGATCGTCACCACCTTTGCCATCGTCGCCGGTTTCGCCGGGGCCAGCGCCGAGGGCGTGGCGCAGATCGGCGGGCTGGCGGTGCTGATCTTCGGCCTGGCCAATCTCTTTGCCGATGCGGTGTCGATGGGGCTGGGCGAATTCCTGTCCGCACGCTCCCAGCGTGAGCTCTACCGTGGCCAGAGGGCGGATCTGCTGCACCGCATGTCCGACCACCCGGCGGCCGAGCGCGCCCATCTCGGCCGGCTGCTACACGCGCGCGGCATGAGCCAGAGCGATGCCGATGCCGCCAGCGCGCTGATTGCGCGCCAGCCCACGCTTATGGCCGAGCTGATCATGAAATACGACTCCGGCCTGAACGATCCCGACGGAGAGACCCCGGCCCTGAACGGGCTGGTCACCTTTCTGGCCTTCGTCGCCTTCGGCGTCATCCCGATCGTGCCCTATTTCCTGATGGAGGCCACGGATCACACCTTTCGCCTGTCGCTGCTGGCGACGCTGACCGCGCTGGCCGCCCTGGGCGCGCTGCGCGGCAACGCGACGGGCGAGCCAC
The DNA here is from genome assembly GCF_014196965.1 of Actibacterium naphthalenivorans. GTDB lineage: Bacteria > Pseudomonadota > Alphaproteobacteria > Rhodobacterales > Rhodobacteraceae > Actibacterium_A > Actibacterium_A naphthalenivorans. Next base: position 429,132 of record NZ_JACIEQ010000002.1, read on the forward strand.
GGCTGCGCTCGATCGGCGAAACCGTGACCGTGGGCAGCGTCTGCGCCCTTGTCGCCTATCTGGTCGGGATGATCGTGGGGGGCTGAGCCTATCCGATCATGTTCGCCCGCCCGCCGCTCTGCTCGTCATAATGGCGGCGCAGACGTTGCAGCGCGATACGCAGCACGATCTTGCCCGACCGCGCCGACCAGCCCATGCGCTTTTCCGCGGCCTCCATCCCCTCCAGGAAACAGCAGCAGCGCAGCACCACATCGCCCAGGCCCGGCCCCAGATCGCGCAGCGCCGCGGCCACCCTGTCGCGCGCGGCGCGCGGCCCGTCCGCCGGGCCGCCCGCGCCGCCGAAACCGCCGCGATCACCGCCGCTCAGGAACCTGTCCCAGTTCTGGGTGACGCGCGGCCCCATCTGGGCCAGTTCGAAATCCTCACGCAGCCGTTCGCCGGCGCTGACCAGATCCGAGGTAAGGAACGGATTGCCGCCCTTGTCCTTGCGCCGCGCCAGCAGCGCGAGCGGCGATTCCGCCAGATTGTAGCGCAGCTGGCGCGGCTCCTCATCGCCCGCGCCCATCACCGGACGCTCGGCCCATTCGCGGTGCTGTGCGCCGAAGGGGGTCTGCGCCTCGGCAAAACCTGCCACCGCGCGCGGCTCTTCGGCCAGGATGCGCTTCAGCGCCGCCCGGCCGGCGCCGGTGATCTGATAGGTCGTCACCCGGCCGCGGGTATGGCACGAAATCCAGTCTTTCAGCGCGAACGCCTCGGCCACCCCGCGTGACACCACGGCGATGCGCGTCGTCTCTCCCTTCGCACCCTCCTTCAGCACCACCGCCTTTTCCAGATCCGGCGCGATCGCAAGAAACGCGCCCGTCTCGCACAGGCGGCGCAGGATCCGCTTGGCCTCTCGGGTCACGGTTGCTTCATCGGAAGGGCTTTTGGAAGGTCGCATCGGTGCTGTCATGGCAGAGACATCCTCACATTTGTCCACGGAAAGAAGGGATCGGCCGAGCCGGAGCAGCGCGGAATCGATCAAAGGGTCGTCGCGGCGCTGCTCGATACGACGCACGTGCCGCAAGATCGTCGACGGGTGGCGCCCGCTGTCGCGCGCAAGGGCACGGATCGGGCGCTGATCGACGGTATGCGCCAGGTACCACTGGGCGGAAACCGGCACCCAGGTCGGGCCGGGCATTGCCTGCGGTCTGTCATGCGTGATGTCCCCTATCACAGATTTCCCCCGGTTGTGATTGGCGGCAACGCCCGGCTTCAGATCAGCCAAATACACGCTAAGGTTGTCTTTCTTACCAGAACCTTAACAAATCGGCCGATCCCTATGATTGTATTTAATTGATAAAGGGCTCTGAAACCTCCGAACGGTGAAACGGCGCAAAATGCAACACGCGCCCAGGTTGTATCATTCTGCAGCGGTCAGAACTCAAAGAGGTATCGCATGTCCGACCCGCTCAGCATTCTCAAGACGCTCCGCCGCCCCCGCCTTCTGATCCGCGCCGCCCGGTTCGGGCTGACCGACTATCGCCGCGAGCGGGATCTTTCGCGCCTGATGAAATGCGTCCGCCTGCCCTCGCCGCTTCAATCGCTGGGCGCGCTGCTGGAGCAGGAAGAGCAGATGGAGGCGACACGCAAATCGGGCGACGCGACCTATTCGGTCGCGCGCCATATCGAAGTGCTGATCGCGTTGATGGCAGAGGCCCGGCTGTTGCCGCGCCCCGACGCGCGCCCCTAGGCGAAGGCGTCGGGCTGGGCGGCCTTGCGCTGTGCGACGAACCCGTCCAGCGCCTCGGCCACGGCCGGGTCCAGCGAAGGTTGCCGGTAATCCGCCAGCAGCTTCGTCACCCGCGCGGCGGCCAGCACCTGGGTATCGCGCGCGCCGTCTTCGTCCCAGGTTTCGAACGGTTTGTAATCCAGCAGATCGGTGCGCCAGAACGCATCCTTGAAATGCGCCTGGGTATGGGCGCAGCCCAGGAAATGCCCGCCCGGCCCGACCTCGCGGATCGCATCCATCGCCTGGGCCTGCACATCCACCGGCACACCGGCCGCCAGCTTGTGCAGCACGCCGAGCTGGTCGGCATCCATCACGAATTTCTCGAAACTGGCCACCAGCCCGCCTTCCAGCCAGCCGCAGGCGTGGAGCATGAAATTCACCCCGCCCAGAAGCGCCGCGTTCAGCGTGTTCGCCGTTTCATAGGCCGCCTGCGCGTCCGGCAGCTTGGAACCGCACAGCCCCCCGCCCGACCGGAACGGAAGCCCCAGCCGCCGCGCCAGCTGCCCCGCGCCGTAGAGGATCTGGCTGGCCTCGGGCGTGCCGAAGGTGGGCGCGCCGGAGTTCATGTCGATCGAGGCGACGAAGGCGCCGAAGATCACCGGCGCGCCGGGGCGCACGAGCTGGGAATAGGCGACCCCGGCCAGAACCTCTGCCAGCACCTGTGTCAGCGTGCCGGCCACCGAAACCGGCGCCATTGCCCCGCCGACGATGAAGGGCGACACGATGCAGGCCTGATTGGCCCGTGCATATACCTCCAGCGCGCCCATCATGGTGGCGTCGAAACTGAGCGGAGAGTTGATGTTGATCAGCGATGTCATCACCGTGTTCCTTGCCACGAAATCGCGGCCGAACAGCACTTCGCACATCGCGACGGAATCCTGCGCGCGCGACGGTTCGGTGACCGAGCCCATGAACGGCTTGTCCGACAGCGTCATATGGGCGTGCAGCATATCCAGATGGCGCTTGTTCACCGGCACATCCGTGGGTTCGCATAGGGTACCGCCGGAATGGTGCAGCCATTTCGACATATAGCCCAGCTTCACGAAGGTGCGGAAATCCTCGATCGTCGCGTAGCGCCGCCCGCCGGACATGTCGCGCACGAAAGGCGGGCCGTAGACCGGGGCCAGCACCAGCGAATTGCCACCGATCTCGACATTGCGCGCCGGGTTGCGGGCATGTTGGGTAAAGCGCGCAGGCGCCGTGGCGCACAGCCGCCGCGCCAGCCCGCGCGGGATATGCACGCGCTCGCCCCGCACATCGGCCCCCGCCGCGCGCCACAGCTTCAGCGCGCCGGGGTTTTCCGAGAAGCTCACGCCGATCTCTTCCAGTACGGTTTCGGCATTGGCCTCGATGATCTCGAGCGCCTCGGCATTGAGGATCTCGAAATTCGGGATATTGCGCTCGATGAACCGGGCGGTATCGGTTGTCACGGCGGTGCGCTCGGCCCGCCGTGCCGCCCCGCCGCCACCCCGGCCGCGCCTGCCCGTCCGTGCCACCTCGGTCTCAGCCATCTCTTTTTCAGCTCCCGCAGATCCGGCTGCGCAATCCCCGTGCCGCCCAGCCTGCACAGTGTCTATTTGGATTTCCCGACAGGCAAAGGAAATTTTGCGCCGCAATACCGGCCAACTGCGACATCGGCCAAGACGAATGACATAACACATTCGAATGTGTATCTTTGAAGGCAGGGAGAAGATCGCGGCCCCGGCGAAACCGGCAGTTGCGTTAGAAAGACCAAAAGAAGCGGGCACAAAAAACAGGCCCGCACTCAGGGAGGAGACCACGATGACAATCCGCAATACGCGGCGCGCAGATATTGCGCGCGCCGCAGGGCTTTGCTGCACCCTCGGGATACTGGCCGGCCCGGCCAGCGCCACCAACGGCTATATTGCCAACGGCTATGGCGGCGGCTCCAAGGGCATGGCCGGGGCCGGCGTCGCGGTGCCGACCGGGGTGCTTGGCCTGGCCCGGAACCCGGCGATGGGCCTGAAGGTGGGAAATCAGGCGGGCTTCTGCCTGACCACGTTCGCCCCCGACCGCGGGTTCGAGACTTCGGGGACCGGCCCGCTGGCCAATGGCAGCTATGACAGCCGGAACTCGGTGTTCGTGATCCCCTGCGGCGGAGCGAATTTCTAACTGAACGACCGCGGCTCGCTGGGCTTTTTCGTGTTCGGCAACGGCGGCATGAATTCGGAATATGAAAGCAATGTCTTTTCGGCCCTCGGCGGCACCTCCCCGCTGGGGGTGAGCCTCGAGCAGCTTTTTATTTCGATGAACTACAGCTACCGGGTGGACGAAACCCTGACCCTTGGCATCGCGCCGGTTTTCGCCCTGCAACGCTTCAGCGCCACCGGGCTGGAGGGGTTCGACAATGCCGGTTTCTCATCCGATCCGGGCAGCGTGACCAATAACGGCGATGACTGGTCCACCGGCGGCGGCCTGAACCTTGGCCTGCTGTGGGAGCCGGCGCCGGAATGGGATATCGGGCTGGGCTATCGGTCGCGCATGTATATGGAACCGTTCGAGAAATACTCCGGCCTGTTCGCCGAACAGGGCGATTTCGACATTCCCGCCGTGGCGACACTGGGGGTGGCCTATACACCGGCGCGCAATGACAAGCTGACCCTGACGGCCGAATATCAGCGGATCTTCTATGGCGACGTCGCCGCCATTTCCAACACCAACGCAACCGCCGCCGCGCTGGGCGCGCTGCTGGGCAGCGATGATGGCATGGGCTTCGGCTGGAAAGACATGGATGTGTTCAGGATCGGCGGCGTCTATCGCCCGAGCGACAAATGGACCTTGCGCGGCGGTGTCAGCTATGCCTCGCAATTCATTGATGGCGAAGAGGCGCTTTTGAACGTGCTGGCGCCGGCAACGCCGCAATGGCACGCCTCTGTCGGGGCAAGCTACAGGGTGGACGCGCATTGGGGCATCACCGGCTCGTACACCCATGCGTTCGATAACACGGTGTCGGGCGCCAACCCGGTGCTTTCGCCGGGCCAGCCGGTGGATCTGCATATGGCGCAAGACGAGGTCGCGCTTGGCGTAACCTACCGCTGGTAGGCGTTTTGCGTGCCGCGCCCCCTTTTCGGCGGCGCGGTGCCCCTTGCGCGAATCCGGCCCCGGACGTATCAGCCGGAGCATGACAAGCCCATCACATGACCGCCTTCTCATCATCGACTTCGGCAGCCAGGTTACGCAGCTCATCGCGCGCCGCCTGCGAGAGCTGAATGTCTATTGCGAAATCCACCCGTTTCAGAAGGTGACAGACGCCTTTCTGGCGGACTTCGCGCCCAAGGCCGTGATCTTTTCCGGCGGCCCGGCCAGCGTGATCGACGAAAATTCGCCGCGCCCGCCGCAAAGCGTGTTTGATCTGGGCGTGCCGATCCTTGGCATCTGCTACGGTCAGCAGGTGATGATGCAGATGCTGGGCGGCAAGGTGGAGCGCGGCCATGGCACCGCCGAATTCGGCCGCGCCTATGTCACGCCTATGGCCGCGCGGATCGATCTGCTGACCGGCTGGTTCCTGGAGGAAAAGGAACAGGTCTGGATGAGCCATGGCGATCATGTTTCGGAAATCGCGCCGGGATTCGAGGTTTACGGAACATCGCCCAACGCGCCCTTTGCGATCACCGCCGATCTGAGCCGCAATTTCTTTGCCGTGCAGTTTCACCCCGAGGTGCATCACACCCCCAACGGCAAGACCCTGTATGAGAATTTCGTGCGGCTGGCCGGCTTCACCGGCGACTGGACGATGGGCGCCTACAAGGACGAGGCGATCCGCCAGATCCGCGAACAGGTGGGCGATGCCAAGGTGATCTGCGGGCTGTCGGGCGGCGTCGATTCCTCTGTCGCCGCGGTGCTGATCCACGAAGCGATCGGCGATCAGCTCACCTGCGTTTTTGTCGATCACGGGCTGCTGCGTCAGAACGAGGCGCAAGAGGTCGTGACCATGTTCCGCGACCATTACAACATGCCGCTGATCCATGCCGACGAGCAGGAACTGTTTCTCGGCGCTCTGGATGGCGTGTCCGACCCCGAGGTCAAGCGCAAGACGATCGGCAAGCTGTTCATCGACGTGTTCCAGAAACACGCCGGCGAGGTGGGCGGTGCGAAGTTTCTGGCCCAGGGCACGCTCTATCCCGATGTGATTGAATCGGTGAGCTTTTCCGGCGGCCCCTCGGTGACGATCAAGAGCCATCACAACGTGGGCGGCCTGCCCGAGAAGATGGGGCTGAAGCTGGTCGAGCCGCTGCGCGAGCTGTTCAAGGACGAGGTGCGCGGCCTGGGCCATGAGCTTGGCCTGCCGGCCAGCTTCATCGGCCGCCACCCCTTCCCCGGCCCCGGCCTCGCGATCCGCTGCCCCGGAGAGATCACGCGCGAAAAGCTGGATATCCTTCGCCAGGCCGATGCGGTCTACATCGACCAGATCCGCAAGCACGGGCTTTATGACGAGATCTGGCAGGCGTTCGTGGCCATTCTGCCGGTGCGCACCGTGGGCGTGATGGGCGACGGGCGCACCTATGATTTCGCCTGCGCCCTGCGCGCGGTGACGTCTGTCGACGGGATGACGGCGGATTACTACCCCTTCAGCCATGCGTTTCTGGGCGAAACCGCCACGCGCATCATCAACGAGGTCAAGGGAATCAACCGCGTCACCTATGATGTCACCTCCAAGCCGCCCGGCACGATCGAATGGGAATGAGGCTAAGGGCCTCCGCAACTTAATGCGACAATTCACGCCCCGGCGCAGCCTGTTTGGGCAGAGGAGCTGATTCACCCGCCGCGCCGGTGCATGGTCTTTGCATGCGGGTCCGGCTTTCGGGTAAACTTGATGAGTGACAGAACGTGCCTGCGGGAGTGTGCCTTGACCACGCGTGTTTTCCGATGCCGGTATTGCGGCCATAAAATGCGGCTGTTGAGCGCCCATTGCGGAAAGTGCTACGCGAAAAAACTGCTGCACCAGCGCCCCGTCCTGTATGGCTCCTTTCTGCTTGGCGCTTTGATCGTCGTCTCCGCATCACTGCGATAGCGCGAGTCGTCGCGCGCCCCGTGGCGGCCCTTCTTGCCGCCGGGCATGGACCCATCCGCTCAAAATCCTGATTTTTGTACTCTTCGGCCTGTTCGTAGCGTCATGACAGCGGGGTGACGCTGCGTTACTGATTGACAAATCGAATCTCAGACAACGAACAAGTCCTTCTGCGAACAGGGAGAGAGAACTGAATGAACAAAACGATGGGAGGTGTGCTGTCCGCGTTTCTGGGCAGTGGAAGCGCATGGGCGGGCGGCGTGGAAAGATCGGTGCAATCCACCGCCATTCTGTTCGAACCGGGAACCTATGCCGAGGTTTCGATTGGCCATGTCTCGCCCGATGTCAGCGGCACGCAGGCCAGCGCGATCGGGCCCTTTCCCGCCGGCGCCTCGACCGGGGATGTGGCCCGCGGCTATGACACCGGCGCAGTGGGATTCAAGTCCGACCTGTCGCCCAACATCTCGGTCGCGCTTATCCTTGATCGGCCGATCGGCGCGAATATCGCCTATGAGGCGCCTGCCTATATCTACGGCTCCGGCAGCGGCTCCCATGCCGAAATCGAATCCGCCGCTCTCACCGGGCTGATACGCTATGTCCTGCCGTCGAACGTCAGCCTGATCGGCGGCATCCGGGGCCAGGAAGTGTCAGGCAAGGTGTCGCTGTTCAACGGCTATACCACCGACACCGACCGCGCCTTTGATTTCGGATATGTTCTCGGGGCGGCCTGGGAAAAGCCAGAGATCGCCATGCGCATCGCCCTGACGTACAATTCCGAGATCACCCACGGGCTGAACACGCGGGAAACCGATCCCGCGATGGGGGTGGCCACCGCCGATACCTCTTTCGACACCACGGTTCCGCAATCGGTCAATCTGGACGTCCAGACCGGGATCGCCAAAGACACACTGCTGTTCGGGCAGATCCGCTGGGTGGACTGGACCGCATTCGACATCACCCCCAACGTGTATGCCGCCAACTACGGCGAGGCGCTGGTTGCCTATGACAATGACACGGTCACCTACAACGTCGGCCTCGGCCGCCGGTTCAACGACACATGGTCCGGCGCCGTCACGCTGGGATACGAGGAAACCCAGGGCGGCTTTGCCGGCAACCTCGGCCCCACCGACGGGTTCACCAGCCTCGGGGTCGCGGCCACTTACAGCACCGGCAGCGTGAAGATCACCGGCGGCGCGCGTTACATCTGGATCGGCGAGGCGACGACGGAAAGCCCCGTCGTCAGCGGCGCGCCGCTTGGCGAATTCAGCGGCAACAGCGCCGTCGCGGTGGGGATGAAGATCGCCTATAACTTCTGAGCCGCCTTCGGGCCGCTCGGGGCGCGGGGGGGCGATATCATTTGACCGCCCCCGCCCCGCTGGCTACCACACCCGGACGGAAACGGGGGCGCGTGATGGTGTATCAAACGGCGAAAGACTGGCTGGCGGCGGAAAAGAAGCGCGTGCTTTTGTTCGGCATGTCGGGGCTGGGCAAGACCCATCTGTCGAACATGCTGCGCGAGGCCGGCGGCTGGTTTCACTATTCGGTCGATTACCGTATCGGCACCCGCTACATGGGCGAGCATATCGCCGACAATTTCAAGCGTGAGGCGATGCGCGTGCCGCTGCTGCGCGAATTGCTGATGACAGACAGCGTCTACATCCAGTCCAACATCACCTTCGAAAATCTGGCGCCGCTCTCCACCTATCTGGGCAAGCCCGGCAACCCGGACCTGGGCGGCCTGCCCTTTGCCGAATACATGAAACGCCAGGAACAGCACCGCGCGGCCGAGATCGCAGCCCTGCTGGACACGCCCCATTTCATCGAGAGGGCCAGGGATCTCTATGGCTATGACAATTTCGTCTGCGATTCCGGCGGCTCGATCTGCGAGATCGCAAACCCCGAAGATCCGGGCGACGCGGTGCTGAAAACACTGTCCGACACCCTGCTGATGGTCTGGATCGAAGGCAGCCCCGCCCATACCGAAGAACTGATCCGCCGGTTCGACAGGGCGCCAAAGCCGATGTATTACCAGCCCGATTTCCTCCACGCCGCCTGGCAGGAATACCTGAGTGAAAACAATATCTCGGAAGGTGACGTTGACCCGGACGCCTTTGTCCGCTGGACCTATGCGCGCGCGTTGGCCCACCGCCAGCCGCGCTATGCGGCGATGGCCGAACACTGGGGCGTGAAGGTCTGCGCGCATGATGTGGCCAATGTCCGCTCGCCCGCGGATTTCGAGGCGATGATCGCCCGCGCCCTTGAGGCGCGCTGAGATTCGGCCTATCTGACGATGTCCCCGCAACAGGAACCGGTTCCATGCCCATCAAGCTGCCCTCTGACCTGCCCGCCTTCGACGTGCTGACGCGCGAAGGGGTGATGGTGATGGAAGAGGGCCGCGCCGCGCTGCAGGACATCCGGCCGCTGCGCATCGGGCTGCTGAACCTGATGCCCAAGAAAATCCAGACCGAAACCCAGTTCGCGCGGCTGATCGGGGCAACCCCGCTGCAGATCGAACTCAGCCTGATCAGGATGAGCGATCACGAAACCCGCAACACCGCCGCCGAACACATGGAGGCGTTCTATCGCCCCTTCGCCGAGGTGCGCGCCAGCGGCGAGAAGTTCGACGGGCTGATCATCACCGGCGCCCCGATCGAACATTTGCCTTTCACAGAGGTGACTTACTGGGACGAGCTGACCCAGGTCTTCGATTGGACCCAAGGCCATGTGCATTCCACCTTCGGCGTGTGCTGGGGTGGCATGGCGATGATCAACCATTTCCACGGCGTGCGGAAACACATGCTGGACCACAAGGCCTTCGGCTGTTTCCGGCATCGCAACCTCGCGCCCACCTCGCCTTATCTGCGCGGGTTTTCCGATGATTGCGTGATCCCGGTCAGCCGCTGGACCGAAATCCGACAGGCGGAGATCGACGCCACGCCCGGCCTGACCACCCTGCTCGGCAGCGATGAGGTGGGGCCCTGCCTGGTCGAGGATCCGGCGCACCGGGCGCTTTATATCTTCAACCATCTGGAATATGACAGCGACACGCTGAAGCAGGAATATGACCGCGACGTCGCCGCCGGGACCGCGATCAACGTGCCCAACAATTATTACCCGGATGACGATCCCGCGCGCCCGCCGCAGAACCGGTGGCGCAGCCACGCGCATCTTCTGTACGGCAACTGGATCAACGAGATCTACCAGACCACGCCGTTCGATATCCGCCGGATCGCGGCCTGACGCATCGGCCGTGGCGATTGCGCCCCGCGCGCCAATCGCCATACTGGCCCGATGACGGCAAGGAGAAGACAATGACGCTGCCATTCGACGGGGCCATCAGCAGATATTTCAATGACGAGGCCCCCAAAAGCCTGCGCCGCGCCGTGCTGGACGGCGGCAAGAAAGACATCCTGTCCGACACCTACCCCTATGACGAACGCATGGACGGCGACGCCTATGGCGATGCGCTGAAGGCGCTGCAGATCGAACTGGTAAAGCTGCAATCCCATGTCAAGCAAAGCGGGGCGCGGGTGGCGGTTGTGTTCGAAGGTCGCGACGCATCCGGAAAAGGCGGCACGATCAAGCGGTTCCGCGAAAATCTTAATCCACGTGTCGCGCGGGTGGTGGCGCTTCCCAAACCGTCTGACCGAGAGGCGACGCAATGGTATTTCCAGCGCTATATCCAGCATCTGCCGGCCGGCGGCGAAATCGCGCTGTTCGACCGGTCTTGGTACAATCGCGGCGTCGTCGAACATGTGTTCGGCTTTTGCACCCCGCAGCAGCGCGCCCATTTCTTTGCCCAGCTCCCCGAGTTCGAGGCGATGCTTGTCGAAGAGGGTATCCATCTGGTCAAGCTGTGGCTGAACGTCGGGCGGGCCGAGCAGATGCGGCGGTTCCTTTCGCGTGAGAAAGACCCGCTAAAGCAATGGAAACTCAGCATGATCGACGTTGAAGGGCTGAAAAAATGGGATGCCTACACCAGCGCCATTCAGGAAACGCTCGCATTTTCGCACAGCCCCGTCGCCCCCTGGACCGTCATCCGCTCGGATGACAAGCGCCGGGCGCGGCTGGCCGCGATCCGCAAGGTTCTGACCTGCGTCGACTATGCCGGAAAGGACGCCGCCGTGGTGGGCGCGCCCGATCCGAAAATCTGTGGCGGGCCCGAGATCTGGGATGCCTAAGAAGCGCGGCTATCATCACGGCAACCTGAAACAGGCGCTGGTCGCGGCGGCACTGGAGCTGATCGAGCAAAAGGGTCCGCAGGGTTTCACCCTGTCCGAGGCGGCAAAGGCCGCCGGCGTCACCCCGGCCGCCGTCTATCGCCATTTCCACGGCCGCGAGGATCTGATCGCCGAAGCCGCGCGACAAGGCTACGAGATTTTCGCCGATCTGATGCAATTTGCCTATGACAAGGGCCAGCCCTCGGCGCTGGCCTCGTTCGAGGCGACGGGCCGCGCCTACCTGGCCTTCGCCCGCAAATACCCCGGCCATTACATGGCGATGTTCGAAAGCGGCGTTTCGGTCAACGCCAATGCCGAACTGGCGCGCGCCGCCGCCCGGGCCAACGGCATCCTCGAGAAGGCCGCCAGCGACCTGTCGGAACGCATCCCGCCGGAAAAGCGCCCGCCCGCCGCGATGTTCTCGGCCCATATCTGGGCGCTGAGCCACGGTGTGGTCGAGCTTTACGCCCGCGGCGCCCCCGGCGCGCGCGCGCCCTTCCCGCCCGAAGAGCTTCTGGAAAGCGGCATCGGCATCTATCTGCGTGGACTGGGGCTGATTCCGCCCGACAATTGAGCCCACCAGCGGCAGCAACAATCTGCGACAATCCGGCGCTTCGAGTCTGATCTTTCAACAATCCCCGCCCCGGCTCGGCCCGTTCCCCATACAACCGGCCATGCGACTTGCTCATTGCGCCTCGGCACGGCAGCTTCGCACAGAATTTTCTGTGCCCGGTGGTTTGGTTCAATGCACTACAGACCCGAAATCGACGGCCTGCGCGCTGTCGCGGTCCTTCCTGTCATTCTGTTTCATGCGGGCTTCAGCATCTTCAGCGGCGGTTTCGTCGGGGTCGACGTGTTCTTCGTGATCTCGGGCTATCTGATCACCACGATCCTGTTGAAAGAGCTGGCGGAAGGCGAGTTTTCGATTCTGCGATTCTACGAACGCCGCGCCCGGCGCATCCTGCCGGCGTTGTTCGTGGTCATGCTGGCCTGCGTCCCTTTTGCCTGGGCCTGGATGCTGCCCTGGCAGTTCGACGAATTCGCGCAAAGCCTGGTCGCGGTCACGCTGTTTGTGTCCAACGTGCTGTTCTGGTCGCAAACCGGGTATTTTCAGGCCGAGGCCGAGGAAAAGCCGCTGTTGCACACCTGGAGCCTGGCGGTGGAGGAGCAATATTACCTGCTGTTCCCGCCCGCGCTGTTCCTGCTTTGGCGGTTCGGCCGCAGGCCGGCCTTTTACGCGATCCTCGCCATGGCCCTTGTCAGCCTGCTGCTAAGCGAATGGGGTTCGCGCGGGAAATCGGTGGCCACCTTCTTTCTGGCCCCGACCCGCGCGTGGGAGATTCTGGCCGGGTCGATATGCGCCTTCGTGCAACTGGGCGCCGGGCAAAGGCGCAGCGGCACGCTCTCGCTCGCCGGGCTGGCGATGATCCTCTTCGCCATTTTCGCCTTCGACGAACACACGCGCTTTCCCTCCTTCTACGCGCTGGTGCCGGTTCTGGGCGCGGCGTTGATCATCCTGTTCGCCGCCCCCGGCACCTGGGCCGCGCGGCTGCTCTCCTGGGCGCCTTTCGCCGGTGTCGGGCTGATCAGCTACAGCGCCTATCTGTGGCACCAGCCGCTCTTCGCCTTTGCCCGCATCCGCAGCCTGCAGCCCCCGGAACAGGCGCTGATGACGGCGCTCGCGGCGCTCTCGCTCGGGCTCGGCTATCTCAGCTGGCGCTTTGTCGAACGGCCGTTTCGCAACAAATCCGCCGCGCCGCTGGTGACGCGCCGGGCCGTGTTCACCGCGTCAGGCGTGATCGGCGCGGCCTTCATCGCCTTTGGCGCCGCCGGCCATCTGGGGCACGGGCTGAGCTTTCGCCTGCCCGGAGACATGGCCACCCGCCTGACAGAGATCGAGACGCTGCATATCGAGCGCGATATCGAGATCCGCGTCGGCACCTGCCATTTCGGCGGGCGCGGGCAATACAGCCGCATCGACGGGTTCCTGGAGAACTGGGATTGCGGCACCAGCCCCGCGCCGGACGGGGGCACGCCGCGCATCGCCGTCTATGGCGACAGCCACGCGGCCGACAAGGCCAACGCGCTGCGCGCCGCCGGGGCCCGCGTCGCGCAGATGAGCGCCAATGGCTGCCCGCTCATCCCCGAAAAGGTCGCCTTTGCCTATTGCGCCCCGATGCTCCGACAATTTCACGCGGCCATGCGCGAGAGAGGCATCCGGACGGTCTTTCTGGCCAACCGGCTGGACCCGCATGAGCTTGAGGGCCCATACCTTCAGGCCGTGTTCAGCTATTGGGCCGAACGCTACGATCAGGTCATCCTGTTTTCGCCCATGCCCGAATTTCCCAAATTCGAAACGGCCTATGCCCGGCACGGCGCGGATACCGGAGCGCACGTATCAAGCGACAACACCGCCGACGCGGCGTTCTTTTCCGCCCTCGCCGGGATCACGCTGCCTGAAAACCTGACGGTACTGAACACGCGCCAGCTGTTTTGCGCAGGCCGGGTTGGCTGCGACCCGATCCAGAACGGGGCCACGCTTCTTGTCGATTATGGCCACCTTTCCCCGGTCGGGGCGCGGCATCTCGGCGATCGGCTTGTCCCCGCCCTTGGCGCCGCCCTGGGCCACGGGCCGACCGTGCTGGCCACGCAATAGCGCGCTTGGCCCGTGCCTGCCTAGATCACGCGCCGGAACGCCTGATCCTGAAGCAGCGCGGCTTTTTCTTCGTGCTTACCCTCGGCCCGTGCGATCGCCACCCGGAAGATGCGTGCGGACCGTTTGGCCGAGCTGATATGCGGCTTCAGCGGTTCGCCGGCCGAGACGGTGATCGGCGCCGCCACGGCCCCGTGCAGATCGGGGGCGCGCTGTTCGATGGCGTCCTGCACATCACGCTCGAGCGCATCGCGCGATTCGGTCTGCTCGCTTTGAAAAATACACACGAAAACACCGCTGCCGGTGTAGGACATCAGGAAAAACCCCCTGCGCCCGAGCGCATCGCCGATCGCGCCGCCAACGGCTTTCAGCACCTCGTAATATTCGGAATGCCCTGTCTGGGCGTGAATGACCTCTGCCTGGTCGATCTTGATGGCGAAGATGTTGGAATTATAGAGCCGCGCCTTTGAAAGCTGGCCCAGATAGTTCGCCAGCGCCTCGGATTCGACGGTGCCCTCAACCTCTTCCAGGCGCTGCGCCGCATCGAAGCCGGGCTTGCCCCCCATGCCGGCTTCCACCGGTTCGGCCGGCTCTTCCGCCGGGGTCTCGAGCGCCGCGGTATGGGCCGCATGCAGCTTTTCGGCGACGCGCACCCTCGCGCCCAACTCGGTGACATCAAACGGCTTGGTCACATAGTCGGTTGCCCCGGCCGCGAAGGCCCAGTCGATATGTGCCTTGTCGGTCATCGACGTCAGCATGACGATGGGGGTGGTCTTGTATCCCGGCATGGCCCGCACCCTTCGGCACAGCTCTATCCCGTCCATGCCCGACATGTGGATGTCCAGGAACAGGCAATCGAAACCGCGATCGTCGCTCTCGATCATGGAAAGCGCTTGCTGGGCCGAGGTCGTTACGGCGACATCGTCATATCCGAAATCCGACAAAACCACCGGCAGCAGTTCGAGTATGAAAACATCATCATCAACTGCAAGTATTCGCATCCGGCTTCCTCTAGTTGTCCGTTCGGTATTATGACACACCCTGCGCGATAGCCGTCGAAAATTTTTGGAAAAATTGTGACTATATTGTGGCTTGTCACGGCACGGGCGCATTTCAGGCCTGACCAAACGCAAAAGGGCCCGCATGATGCGGGCCCTTTGTAAATGTGCACTCCGTACGGAGGCGATCAGCGCTTGGAGAACTGGAAGCTCCGGCGGGCCTTGCGGCGGCCGAATTTCTTGCGTTCCACCACGCGGCTGTCGCGGGTCAGGAAGCCTGCGGCCTTCAGCGAGGCGCGCAGCGCAGGATCGTAAAGCTGAAGCGCTTTCGAGATGCCGTGCTTGACCGCACCTGCCTGGCCCGAAAGACCGCCGCCCTTGACCGTGGCGGTCACGTCGAACTGATCTTCGGTGCCCGAAACGGTGAACGGCTGGCGCAGGATCATCTGCAGCACCGGACGCGCGAAATAGGCGTTGATCGCCTTGCCGTTGACGATGACCTTGCCGGAACCCGGCTTGATCCAGACACGGGCAACCGCGTCCTTCCGCTTGCCGGTGGCATAGGAGCGGCCCAGTTCGTCACGCACGGGTTCGCGCGGCGCCTCGATGTCCATCAGGACAGCGGCGTTGGTGCCAGAGACAACCTCGTTCAGGTCGTCGAGGGATTTGATTTCGTCGGCCATCATGCGCTCCGGGTGTTCTTCGGGTTCATGGACTTCACGTCCAGCACTTCGGGGGCTTGCGCCTCATGCGGATGCTCGGCGCCCGCATAGACACGCAGGTTGGTCATCTGCTGGCGCGACAGGCGATTGCCCGGCAGCATGCGCTGAACAGCCTTGGTCACGACACGCTCGGGGTGCGCGCCTTCCAGGATCTGGCCGGCGGTGCGGTGCTTGATGCCGCCCGGATGCCCGGTGTGCCAGTAGTATTTCTTGTCTTCGCGCTTCTTGCCGGTCATCTGTACCTTGTCGGCGTTGATGACGATGACATTGTCGCCCATGTCCATGTTGGGCGTGAACGACGGCTTGTGCTTGCCGCGCAGGCGCATGGCGACGATCGACGCAAGACGGCCCAGAACGACGCCTTCCGCGTCGATCAGGATCCACTTCTTGTCGATGTCTGCCGGTGTTGCAGAGAAGGTTTTCATGTGTCGTGCCCTATTGGCTAAGGTCTGAAGGCGCCGAAACGGCCCCCGGTATCAAGGATGGACGTGTTCTAAGGATTTCGCGCGCGCAGTCAAGCGCCTTTGCGCCGGATTAATCATTGAAAAACAGATGCTTGCAATTACGGTATTATTTTACCCCATGAAATTGGTGAGGATTCGCCGCTTTTGCACCCCCGCGCCCTAGAGATCGACGTTGGGCGGCGGGTTGGCCAGCATCGCGGCGATCTCCTTCAGCCCCGCCTCGAACTGCGGCTGGGGCACGATCGCGTTCAGCGCCAGCCGCACCGCATGGGGCGCGGCGCCGTCGGGCAGCGCGAATTCATCGGCCGGCTTGATGCGGATGCCGCGCGCCTCGCAGGCGGTGGCGAAGGTGGAGCCGCGCCAGCCCTGCGGCAGGCGCAGCCAGATGAACGGCACATCGGAACGCCAGCGTATATCCCATTGCCCCAGAATGTTCACCGCCTGATGCACCCGCTGCAGGTTGATCTTTTCCACCCCCTGCCGGATCCGCTCCGCCTCGCCAGAGCGCAGCAACTCGGCACACAGGTCCAGAATCGGCTGCGGCATGCCATAGAAGGACGATTGCGCCACCTGCCGCGCCGCCCGCGCCATGGCCGAAGGACAGGCCGCAAAGCCAAAGCGCAACGTCGCCGACACCGATTTGGTCAGCGACGACACATACCATCCGCGCTCCGGGCACAGGGCGCGATAGCCCGGAATGTCGCTGTTGGCCACGCGGTGGCAATCGTCCTCGATGATCTGAAGCTGGAATTTGCGCGCCAGATCAGCGATTTCCTGGCGCCGCGCGTGGCTGGTGCGTGTCGTGGTCGGGCTGTGCACCTCGGCCGCAGTCAGAAGCACCTGGCCGCCATGGGTGCGATAGGCCTCGGCCAATCGGTCGGGCCGGATACCCTCCTGGTCCATCGCCACCCCGACGAGCTTTGCCCGCAACAGCCGCGCCGCGTGGCGTACCCCCGGATAGGCCAGCTCTTCGGTCAGGATCACCGGCGTCGGGCCGCTCAGGCAGGCCTGCAGCACCATCATCACCGCGTTCTGCGCACCAAATCCCAGCACGATATCGTCTGCCGCCAGCCGCCCGGCGCGGTCCTGCCCGATCCAGTCCACCACCGCCTTGCGCGCGGCCAGATCGGTATCGCTCGTCGGATAATCGGTATAGCGGCTGCCGGTGCCCTGCGCCATCCGCATCAGGATATCGCGGATCACCCGCCCCTGCCCCAGATCGGCCACCCGGCAGGCGCGGAAATCAAGCGTATCGGCCTGAATTGTGTTGATCAACGGCTCGTCCACGACCGGCGCCCGGTCGGCATCGCCCGCCACAAAGGTGCCACGCCCCACGGCCGTATCCAGCAAGCCTTCGTCATTGGCCAGCTTGTACGCCCGCGCAACGGTGCCGGGCGTTATCCCGAGTTGCCAGGCCAGTTCCCGCACCGGCGGCAGGCGGTGCTGCGCCGGCAAGGTGCCAGACCGGATCGCCGCGCGCAGGGATTGTAACAACACAATGTATTTCGAACCGGAGGCCGAAGACAGATCGGGCGGCCAGTTTGTATCCATTACAATGTTTTCCTAGCGTCATTCAGTACAATTTGATACGCGATACTTGCACAGTAAAGGTTTTGTATCAATACAATAAAGGAGATACGCCAATGTCACACTATCTCGCTTCGACCTGGATCCTGCTGGAGCGGCTCGCGGCCCGCACCACTCTTCCGGTAACCTCGAAAGCGGCGGTGCGCGTGGCCTATCTCTTTATGCAGTGGGATGAGCGCAGCCGCGCGCGCAAGCGCCTGGGTCATATCCCCGATGCCATTCTGCGCGACATCGGCCTGACACGCGATCAGGTCTCGCGCGAAGCGGAAAAACCGTTCTGGAGGCCGTGATCCCCGTCACGTAACCTCTTCCTGGCCGGAGCCTCGTCTCCGGCCTTTTTTGATCCGCCCAAACGAAAATAGCGGCCCGAAGGCCGCTATCCGTGTCTTTTCATGTCAGATCAGGCGGCCTTGCGCCGCCGCGCCAGCCCCAGAAGCACCAGCGCGCCGCTGATCATCGGCAGGCTCGCCGGCAGCGGAACCGCCGCGACCGGAACCACGCCGCTGAAGGGCTGCAAATGCCCTTCACTGTTCATGAGCACGCGATCGGCGTAAAGGCTGCCCTCATAAGGCGTCCCGACGGTGACCGCCGCGAACGGCGCCAGGATCGAGCCGACAACGGTGCGGTCCAGCGTGATCGAGGTCGCCTCGAAGAAGTTCCAGATCACCTGACGCCCCAGCGATTTGGTTTCATTGTTGTTCGGAAAGGCGCCCGTCGTGCCCGACACGTTGATCACGATCGTGTCCGACGCAGCGAGATCATAGTCGATGCTGCTCACCCCGGCCGTCAGCGCGCTGAAGGGCATGTCGAACACCGTGAAATCGCTCAGCGGGTCGGCCTGAAACGTCAGGGTCTGCCCGTAGAGCGCGGGGCTGCCGCCCTCCAGATCGGCCAGCGAGATCGAAAACGCATCCAGCGTCTCGGCAAACCGTTCCGGCACGTTGATCGCGCCGGTGGTCAGGGTGCCGCCACTGCTGACATCGACAATGCCCGACAGGGTGCCAATGCTCACATCGCCGCCGTTCAGCCCCTTGGCGATCCCGGTCTGCTCGCCGACCACAACAAGCGCGTCGAACTCCGAGACCGGCAGATCCGCCGCCCGCGTGTTCAGCCCGGTCTCGAACGTACCCGACAGATCACCGCCGATCAGCGCGCGCCCCTCGACATGCGAGGTAGAGGCGACATCGCCGCGGGTGATCAGGTTGAACTGGTTCAGCAATTCCGCCGCCGAGAGCGTGGTGGCATGGGACGGCGCGGCAAGCACCACGGCGCCAAGGGCGGCACCAAGCATGGCAATCTTCATATCGGTTCCTTCAAGGCAGGAGTATCGGCCCACCGACCGCTTCGGACGGTGCGCGTATTTGCGAAGGCCGATATAGCCGGGACTGGTCCGGGGGATGAAGCCATGCCGCTACGTAACCCTATCTTTTGAAAAGGTTTATTGCCCAAAAGGACAGGTCGCTCGGGTGACACTCCGAAACAATACGACCGAACCCCCGGTATTGTCCAAAAAGTTTCACTTGCGCGCGCCGCCGCATCCCCCTACATCCGCTCTCCATATGAGGGACCGATCCCAACCCCGCGCTGCGGGGGGGCGCTAAGGAACCTCTGGATTCAATCTGCTGGTAAGAAGGGGATGCGCCATGGAACGCGCCAACCTCTTCCAACTGGGGATCGGTCTGGAGACAGGCGCCCACGCGGAAGACACCTGCGGCCTTTCGGCTGCAAACGACACACCTGACATTTTCGACGAAACGCGCGATGATCACTTCATCCGCCGCGATGGCCGGGTCTTTGCCGGAACGCACCTGATCATCGAGGTGGTGAACGGCCACGGTCTGGATGAGGAAGCCGGCATTCAAAAGGCCTTCCGCGATTGCGTGACGGCCTGTGGCGCAACGCTGCTGCACATCCATACGCACAAGTTCAGCCCCCAGGGCGTCTCCGGCGTGGCGGTGCTGGCCGAAAGCCATATCTCCGTCCACACCTGGCCCGAAATCGGCTATGGCGCGTTCGATGTGTTCATGTGCGGCGACGCTGACCCCTGGAAGGCGGTCGACGTGCTGAAACGCGCCTTCGCAACCGATGACGTGCGCGTCAAGGAACTGCTGCGCGGCGACGGGCTGGTGACCGGGGCCGCAGCGGCATGAGCGACTGGCTGCGCGAAACCCTGCATCCCGACTACGCCCAGGCGCTGCGCGTGGACGAAATGCTCTACGACAGCAAGACAGAGCATCAGCGGCTCAAGGTGTTTCAGAACGGCACCTTCGGCCGTGTCCTGACACTCGACGACGTGGTGCAGACCACCGAGGGCGACAATTTCATCTACCATGAAATGCTGACCCATGTGCCGATCCTCGCCCATGGCGCCGCCAGGCGCGTGCTGATCATCGGCGGCGGCGACGGCGGCATGGCACGCGAGGTGCTGCGCCACACATCACTCGACCATGTCACCATGGTCGAGATCGACGCGGGCGTGGTGGAATTTTCGAAAGAGTACCTGCCGATGCTTTCGGCGGGCGCGTTCGAAGACCCGCGCCTGACCCTCGTCATCGACGACGGCGCCGCTTTCATGCGCGAAACAACGGAAAAATTCGACGTGATCATCGTCGATTCCACCGATCCGATCGGCCCGGGCGAGGTGCTGTTCACCGATACCTTCTACGGCCACGCCAGGCGCGCCCTGACCGCGGACGGCATTCTTGTCACCCAGAACGGCGTGCCCTTCCTTCAGGGCGCAGAGCTGTCCAACTCCATGCGCGCCTTCAAGGCGCTGTTCGCCGATTGGGGCTGCTACACCGCCACGATCCCCACCTATGCCGGCGGGCCGATGGCCTTTGGCTGGGGCACCGACGGCCCCGCCGGCAGGGTGCCGCTGGACGTGCTGCAGAGCCGGTTCGACACGGCGAAGATAGAGACGGGTTACTATACCCCCGAGGTCCACAAGGCCGCCTTTGCCCTGCCCGGCTACATCAAGCGTCTGCTTCCCTGAAAGGGCCTTCATCTTTCCAAGAAATATCCCCGCCGGAGGCATCGAACTCTACCGGCGCGACATCAACTTTCTTGCCTCCGGCGGGGATATTTCGGGAAAGATGAAAAGGCTAGCGTTTCGGCGGGATAGAATAGGTCAGCCCGCCCCGGGCCACCGGCGCCGCCAGTCCTTGTGAGAAAACCAGCGCGTCACCGACGGCGAGCACGCGGCCGAGTTTCAGAAGCTTGGCCTCGCAGATCAGGTCTTTGCCCGCTTCTGGCTTGCGCATGAAATCAATCGCGCAATTGGTGGTCACAGCCAGCGCCTGTGGCCCGATCATTGCCAGAATCGCCAGGTAGACCGACACATCCGCCAGCGCGAAGATCGAAGGACCCGAAACGGTACCGCCCGGGCGCAGGTGCTGTTCGCCCACATTCAGGCGCAGGCGCGCAGTCATCGGGCCGATGTCCTCGATCGTGAAGTCGTCGCTGACTTGCGGAAAAGTCATTGCGAGGAACCCTTCGAGTTCCGTGATCCCCATAACCGGCTGCACGCGCTTCCCCCCGTTCGCTTTGGCGCATAGACTTTTCCAAAAGGGAGGGAATGACAAGATGGGCGAAGAAATCCTTTTGCGCGCGGACCGGGATGGCGTGGCCGAGTTGACGCTGAACCTGCCGGACCGGCTGAACGCGCTGTCCGACGCCATGCTGGCAGCTTTGCAGGCGCAGATCGACGCCCTGTCGGATGACAGCGCCACGCGGGCTGTGATTCTGCGCGGGGCGGGCAAGATGTTTTGCGCTGGCCATGATCTGAAGGAGATGACAGCCGGGCGGCAGGCCGAGGATGGCGGCAAGGCCTATTTCGCCGATCTGTTCGCCCGCTGCGCACGCGTCATGATCGGGCTGCAACGCCTGCCCCAGCCGGTCGTCGCAGAGGTGCACGGAATTGCCACCGCCGCGGGCTGCCAGCTTGTCGCCTCCTGCGACATGGCGATCGCGGCCGAGGGCACGCGGTTCGGGGTGAACGGGGTGAACATCGGGCTGTTCTGTTCCACCCCGATGGTGGCGCTTTCTCGGAATATTCCGCGCAAACAGGCCTTCGAAATGCTGACGACGGGCCAGTTCATCGGCACCGAACGGGCCGAGGCGCTGGGATTGATCAACCGCGCCGTGCCACCGAGCGAGCTTGCCGAGGCGACGCGGGCGCTGGCCGGGATGGTGGCGCAAAAGCTGAGCGCTGCGGTGAAGATCGGCAAGGCGGCCTTTTACGAACAGATGCAGATGCCCGTTGATCAGGCATATGCCTATGCCGGGGACGTGATGGTGCAGAACATGCTGTTCCGTGACACCGAGGAAGGCATTGCCGCCTTTCTGGAAAAGCGCCCGCCGGACTGGCCGCATTAGCCCCGGCTCAGGCCCTCCGGCGAAACGCCAGTTCGAGCTTGTTCAGCGCGCGGGTGTACCAGCGGCGGTTCACGCCCTTGTGCACGAAGGGCCGGCGCACGCCGGGATTGACCGGGCGCAGCACGTCCTCGGCCAGGGTGATCGTGTTGAGCGGGCGGGTCTTCAGCGCCGCGATCTCGGCGCCTGTCATCGGGGCGAAGGATTTGACGTCCTCGCCCGACAGGTATTCCGCCAGCCGCGCGCCCAGGGTCCGGCGGCCGAAGCGCAGGGTGGCAACCTCGGGCAACTGACAGATGAACGGGTCCGCGAAATGCAGCATCGGCGCGAACAACCCGGCGGCACGTTTCGAGTTCTCACGCTCGGTCGGGCCGAAGGCCCAGCCCGCGGCGCGCAGGCGCGGCGCGTGGCACAGCGTCACGTCATAGACCCAGCGGCGCGATCTTTCGCTTTGATCCGCCGCGCCATTGTCATTGCAATAGCCCCGGAACGGCGGCCAGGGCTTGTATTCATGGCGGCTGCGCGGCTTGCGCGGCCCCATGGGGAAACAGGGATGGACGAAGGCATGCCCGGGGTCGGCGTCGAAAAACGCCTGCAGCGCCTGCCAGTCGTCCGCCGCCAGGTCGCGCACCATCTGCACGTCGTCCTGCATGAACAGCGCCAGGGTGCTGTCGCAGGTTTCCAGCGCCCATTGCATATTCGCGTAGAGCCCGCCGTGCCGGCCGACCCGTTCGGCCCGGGGGGTGACGACCGTTACCGGAAGCGCGGCAAGCACCTGCACCGTTTCGGGATCTGTGCTGCCGTCGTCCACCACGGTGACCGTCAGGCCCGGCGCGTGGCGCAGGATCGAGTCGATACAGTTCTTCAGATAGGGGCCGCGGTTGAACGAAAAGACGAAGACACGGCAATCCGGTACCATGGCTGGCCCCTGTTCCTGTTTCATGCGCACCGGGTCACAGGTGATAGAGCGCGTTGAATTTCGCGTCGAGGTAATCCAGAAGGGGCACCTCGTTGGGCTCAAAGCCGCAGGCCTGTTCGATCACCGCCTTCGGCTCATGGAACCCGCCATGCCGCTGCACGTGTTCGCGAAGCCAACCGGTGGCGGCCCCGGTATCGCCTTTGGCGAGTGCCGCGTCCAGATCGGGCAGCGCGCTGTGCAGCGCCAGGTTCAGGCAACCCGCATAGACATTGCCCAGCGTGTAGGTCGGGAAATAACCGAACAGCCCCACCGACCAGTGCACATCCTGCAGCACCCCGTTCGAGGGCCTGTCGACCGCGACACCGAAGTCATGCTCGAAACGCGTGTTCCAGGCCTCTTCCAGATCGGCGGCGCCAAGCGTGCCGGCGATCAACTGCCGCTCCAGATCGAAGCGCATCATGATATGCAGGTTGTAATGCACCTCGTCCGCCTCGGTGCGGATGTAGCCCGAATGCACGCGGTTGACGGCGGCGTAGAAGGCCTCGGCATCGGCGGCCCCGGCATCGCCGAAAATCGACTGCATCCGCCCGAACAGCCAGCCGGTGAAGGGGCGGCTGCGGCCGAGCTGATTCTCGTAGATCCGGCTCTGGCTTTCATGCACGCCCATCGACACGCCCGCCCCCAGCGGGGTCAGCAGATAGGCCGGGTCGATCCCCTGTTCGTAGCAGCCGTGGCCGACCTCGTGGATCGTGGAATACAGGCAGTTGAACGGGTCGCGCTCATCCACCCGCGTGGTGATGCGCACATCGGTGCCCGAGCCCGAGCTGAACGGATGCACCGCCTTGTCGAGCCGCCCGTGCCGCCAGTCATAGCCGAAACGGGTCGCGGCCTCATGCGCGAGGCGCAGCTGCCCCTCTTCGGGGAACTGGCCGCTCAGCCGCGCCGGATCGCGCCCCGCGCCCATGATCCTTTCGCGCAGCATCACCAGCCGCGTGCGCATCCGGTCGAACATCGCGCCGATCTCGGCCGCCGTGGCGCCGGGCTCGTAATCATCCAGCAGCGCGTCGTAAAGATCGCCGCCATCGGCCAGCGCCGCAGCCTCTTCGCGCTTCAGGCGCAGCACCTCTTCCAGCACCGGCAGGAAATGCCCGACATCATCGGCGGCGCGCGCCTCGGCCCAGATGCCCTGCGCGCGGCTGGTCACGCGGGCCAGCGCCGCCGACAGCGTTTCGGGCAGCTTCACCGCCCGCGCATAGGACCTGCGGATATGGCGCATCTTGGCCGCCCCGACCGGATCAAGCGCGGCGTCGTCGATCGCCGACAGCCAGTCGCCCACACGCGGATCGGTGCGGCGGGCGTGAAGCACCGCTTCCAGCGCGCCGATCTCCTCGGCCCGCTGGGCGGCGGCGCCGCGCGGCATCACCGTTTCCTGATCCCAGCCAAGGCGGCCGGCGACCTGCGCCAGCGCCTCTGTCTCATGCTGAAAAGCCATCAGGCTGTCAAAAGCGGTCATGCGGTCCCCCGGATGGATTGGGCAATGGGATATTGCGAAAGAAAGCGCGCACGCAGGATCAGCACCCACAGGACGATCGCGCCAAGCTGATGGAATATGGCGATCTGCAGCGGCGAGGAATTCATCACCGTCACGATCCCCAGCGCGACCTGCCCCAGCAGCATCAGCGCCATCGCGTCAAAGGCACGGCGGGTCTTGATATTGCCGCTCTTGCGGGCGCGGTTCCACACCACCAGCCCGAAGATGAACAGCAGATAGCCCGCCATCCGGTGCATGAACTGCACCAGCCCCGCATCCTCAAAGAAATTCCGCCACCACGGGCTCAACGAAAACAGATCGGGCGGCAGAAACCCGCCGGCCATCAACGGCCAGTCGGTAAAGTTGCGCCCTGCGTCGATGCCGGCGACCAGAGCGCCCAGCAGGATCTGCAGAAAGGCGAAATGCATCACCCCGGTCGACATGGAAAACAGCTTGCCCTCGCGCCCGCGCCGCGCCTGCATCAGGTCTTTCTCGGCCCGGCCCAGCGTCAGCACATACCAGGTGATGAAGCCCAGGATCACGAAGGCCAGCCCCAGATGCGTCGCCAGCCGGTAGGAGGCCACATCCAGCCGCCCGCCCGTCAGCCCCGACGACACCATCCACCAGCCGATCGCGCCCTGCAGCCCGCCAAGCACACCGATGCCCAGCAACCGCCCGGTCCAGCCGGTGGGGATGCGTTTGCTCAGCAGAAAGAAGAAAAACCCGATCGCCCAGACAAGCCCGATCGCCCGGCCAAGCTGCCGGTGGCCCCATTCCCACCAGTAGATGAACTGGAACTCCGACAGGGACATGCCCCGATTCTGCATCTGATATTCGGGAATCGCCTGGTATTTCTCAAAGGCATCGGCCCAGTCCGCCGCATTCATCGGCGGCAGCGCCCCGGTCACCGGCTTCCACTCGGTGATCGACAAACCGCTGTCGGTCAGCCGGGTCAGCCCGCCCACCAGGATCATCGCCGCCACCATCACGAACAGCACGATCAGCCAGATCCGAACCGCGCCGCGCGCGCCCCGGCGGGCCTTGTCGATCAGGCCCGGCTGCGGCACCGGCCGGGCCGGGGCCTTGTCACCGCCGACCTCTTCGAAAATGCTGCGCTTGCCGCTCATGCCGCCCCCCGTCGTTTCACGACCGGACAGTAGGCCCGCGCCCCCTGCCCTTCAAGTCATTCACCATGCTCTTTCCAGCGCACCATTTGCCGCAGCGCCCCGTGAAAGATCTGCACATCCGCCCGGGTCAGCGGCATCCGCGACCACAGGTTGCGCAGGTTCTGCTTCATCCCCTCGGCCTTCTGCGCGGGGAAAAAGAACCCGGCCTCCTCCAGCCGTTCCTCATAATGATCGCCCAGCTTTTCGATCTCGATATGCGAGGCGAACTCGGTCTTCGCCATCTCCATCACTTCCGGTGGCACGTCCACACTCTGCCGCTGCCACTCATAGCCGACCAGCAACACGCATTGCGCAAGGTTGAGCGAGGCAAACGCCGGGTTCACCGGCACCGAGATGATCGCATTGGCCCGCGCCACATCGTCATTCTCCAGCCCGGCCCGCTCCGGCCCGAACAAAACGCCCACCTTCCGCCCCCCGGCGATCAGCGCGCGCGCATGTTCCATCGCGCGTTCCGGCGTCATCACCGGCTTGGTCAGGCCCCGGCCCCGCGCCGTGGTGGCAAACACGAAATCGCAATCCGCCACCGCCGCGCCGGTTCCGTCAAACAGCCCCGCCTCGTCCAGCAATCGCCCGGCGCCGCTTGCCATCGCCACCGCCCTGGGGTTCGGCCAGCCATCGCGCGGCGCCACGATGCGCATCCGGTCCAGCCCGAAATTCCACATCGCCCGCGCCGCGCCGCCGATGTTTTCCCCCATCTGCGGGCGGACAAGGATAAAGGCGGGCTGCGGGGTCGGGCTGGTCATGAACTCTCTTCGCGGTCAGGTCGCGCGGGTGATACGCCGCCCACCCGCCCAAGGCAAGCCGCCGCCACGAACGGAAGATGGCCAAGCCCGCAAATCCCGGCTATAGGGGCGCAACCAAGCCAAGGAGCCCGCCAATGGCCGACGTCGAGCGCCCGCAGATCTATCTCATCACCCCGCCTGATTTCGAACTGTCGGGCTTCCCCGACCGACTGGCCCGGGTGCTCGATGCCCATCCCGTGGCCTGCGTCCGCCTCGCCCTTGCCAGCAAGGACGAAGACCGCGTCGCCCGCGCCGCCGATGCGCTGCGCGAGATCACCCACGCCCGCGACATCGCCCTGACGATCGAGACGCATGTCCAGCTCGTCGAACGGCTCGGCCTCGACGGGGTGCATCTCACCGATGGCGCACGCTCGGTGCGCAAAACCCGCAAGGAACTCGGCGCCGACGCCATCGTCGGCGCCTTCTGCGGCACCTCCCGCCACGACGGCATGACCGCGGGCGAAGCCGGGGCCGATTACATCAGCTTCGGTCCGGTCGGCGACAGCGCGCTCGGCGACGGCACCCGCGCCGAAACCGAGCTGTTCACCTGGTGGTCGGAAATGATCGAAGTGCCGGTCGTCGCCGAAGGCGCGATCACCGCCGAGACAATGGCCCGGCTCGCCCCCGTCACCGATTTCTTCGGCATCGGCGAAGAGATCTGGCGCAGCGATGATCCCGCCGCTGCCCTGGCGGCCCTGATCGCCGCAATGGGCTGACGGCCCCCTTCATCTTTCCAGAAATATCCCCGCCGGAGGCAATCCGCGCCCGTGAGGGCGCGCAGCAAGAGCCGCCACTTACCTCATCGGCAAGCCGCCGCGCACCGCCTCCTCGCAGCCGCGCGCGAGCGCCTTGCGGCTCTCGAAATCCGCAACGCGCAGCGGCGGATGATACACCACCTCCGCGCTGCCCTGCCGGCGGGCCGCCAGCACCTTCAGCAGATGCGGCCCGAACTCCATATCGCCCCACCATCCGTAAAACCGCGGATCCTGCCCCGCGGGGGCGCGGTAGATCACGGTGACAGGCTGAACATGCAGAAATCCCCGCAGCGCATCGCTGAAAAACGCCGCGAACAGAGTCGATTTGAACGGCAGCACCTGCATCCCGTCGGTCGATGTGCCCTCGGGGAAGAACAGCAGCTTGTGCCCCGCCTTCAGCCGCGCCTCGAAAACCTCTTTCTGATGCCGCGCCTCTCGGGTGTCGCGGTTGATGAAAACCGTGCCGGTCGCCCGTGCCAGCCAGCCGATCACGGGCCAGCCCGCCACTTCGGATTTCGACACGAAATAGATGCGCTTGCGGGCGTTCAGCGTGAAAATATCCAGCCATGACGAATGGTTGGCGACCACCGCGCCGCGCTCGGCCATCGGCGTGCCGCGCACCTGATAGCGCATCCCCAGAATGACAAAGGCGGTGCGGCAGACGAACTGGGTGATGAAGGGGGTCACCGGGCGGTGCAGCCCGAACAACGGCCGCTCGATCAGGCGCAGCAACAGCAACACCGCAAGCCCGGCGAATGTGACGCCTGCCAGCGCCGCGCCGCGCCAGAGCACGCGCAGCCAACCCAAGGGGCCGAAGGGCGGGTCTTCGGGCGGTGCGCCCCCCGTCCAGCTCGCGTTCACGCCCGGATGTCCTTTTCGAACTTGGCCCGGCGCTTGTCTGTCATCCGCGCCGTATCCATGATCAGACAGACATCGGTCGTGTTGAACTCATGATCCACATAGGCGCCCTCGCCCACGAAGCCGCCAAGCCGCAGATAGGCCTTGATCAGTGCCGGCGTCAGCAGCATCGCCTGCTTGCGGTCGATCCGGGCGGCCTCCATCAGGTCCATCCGCTGAAAATGCTCGGGCTGGGCGCGCACCCGCAGCGCCTCGGGCGCCAGGTGGAAATGGTGCAGATAGGCAAGCGGCAGTTTCAGCGCCTCGATATCGGTGCCGTGAAAGCTGGCCACGCCGAACAGCACCTCGATCCGATGTTCGAACACATAGGCGGCCAGACCGTTCCACAGATGATAGAGCGCCATGCCGCCGCGATAATCGCGGTGAACACAGGATCGCCCAAGCTCCAGCAACTTGCGGCCGCTTTGCTTGAGCACCGTCAGATCATATTCGGACTCGGTATAGTAGCGGCCGATCCGCCCGGCCTGATCATCGCGCAACAGCCGGTAAACGCCCACCACATGCTCCAGCGCCGCCGCGTCGCGCCGCTTGTCGATCAGCAGCAGGTGGTCGTAATAGGGATCGAACGCATCCCGCTCCAGCCGCGCGTCGTGATCGACCAGCGGGCCGTCGCCGCCAAGCTCGGCCACGAACACCTCGTAGCGCAGCCGTTGCGCAGCCTTCAGATCGGCGGGGTCCTTGGCGAGCTTCAGCTCGAAATGGTCGTCGATAGAGCGCATGTGAGGCTGAAGAATTCCATTCGGGCCAGCGGCTGGGCCGGTTCTAGTCAGCGCCGCCGCGATTTGCAACACCGCCGCGGAAAGCCGGGCGTTAACTTTCCGTTAAGATTCGCATGCACAAGCTCGGGCAAGGCCCCCGTTTCCGTCAGGAGTCATAGACCGGCATGAGCTCGACCCGCGACCCGTCGATCACGACCTTTCCCTCGTGCTCGAAATTCACCGTGATCTTTCCCCCGATGTTGGACTGGACCTGCCCCAGCCCCCAATCGGGCCGCAACGGGTGGCGGACAAGCTGGCCGGGTTCCAGCAATGCGTTCATGTCGCCCATCGGTGATCCTTCCTCGCGGCGGGCGCGGCCGTGACAGACAGCCTGCCGCCCGATCTGACCGCGCTGCTGGGTTCGCGCATCTGCCATGACCTTATCAGCCCTCTGGGCGCGATCGGCAATGGGCTGGAGCTGTTGCAGATGGCCGGCGTCGCCGAGGGGCCGGAACTGTCTCTGGTCTCCGCCGCCGCCCGCAGTGCCAACGCCCGCATCCGGTTTTTCCGCATCGCCTTTGGCACCGCGCCGCCGGATCAGACGATCGGGCGTGGGGAAATGGCCTCGGTGCTGGATGATACCTATGGGCAGGGGCGCATCGCGCTGGCCCATGATCTGCCGGCTGACATGGCCCGCGCCGATGCCCGGCTCGCGCTGCTGCTGATCCTGTGCCTCGAAACCGCGCTGCCCACGGGTGGAGACATCGCGGTGCGCGCCGACGCCGGCGCCTGGCACCTGTCGGCGGCAGGGCCCCGGCTTTCGCTCGATGACAGGCTGTGGAAGGCGATGGCGGATCCGCACGCCCCCGGCAGCTTCACCGCGGCTGAGGTTCAGTTCGCGCTGCTGCGCGACGCCTGCGCCCGCGACGGCAAGCCGCTGAACATGGATCTCGGGCCCGACGCGATCACCGTCCGGTTCTGATCAGCCGCGCACGGCCCCGTCCCCCAGCACGATGTACTTGAAGCTGGTCAGCTGCTCGGCCCCGACAGGCCCGCGCGCGTGCATCTTGCCAGTGGCAATACCGATCTCGGCGCCCATGCCGAACTCGCCGCCATCGGCGAACTGGGTCGAGGCGTTGCGCATCAGGATCGCGCTGTCGAGCCGGGTAAAGAATCGCTCGGCGGCCGCGTCATCCTCGGTGAGGATCGCGTCGGTGTGATTCGAGCCGTAGCGGCGGATATGCGCAATCGCGCCATCCACGTCATCGACCAGCTTCGCGGCGATATCCATGTCCAGATATTCGCGCCCCCAGTCGTCATCCGTGGCCGGCACTGTTCCGGGAAGCCGGGCCAGCGCCGCATCCGCGTGCACGGTCACACCCGCCGCGACCAGCGCGGCGATCAGATCGGCGCCCAGCCCCGCGGCCAGATCGCGATGGATCAGCAGGCATTCGGCGGCGCCGCAGATGCCGGTGCGTCGGGTCTTGGCATTCAGTACCACCTTCATCGCCTTTTCAGGGTCGGCGGCCTTGTCGACATAGATATGCACGATGCCTTCCAGATGGGCGAACACCGGCACCCGTGCCTCTCGCTGCACAAGGCCCACCAGGCCCTTGCCGCCGCGCGGCACGATCACGTCGATGAAATCGGTCATGCGCAGCATCTCGGCCACGGCCTCGCGGTCACGCGTGGGCACCCGCTGGATCGCGTCTTCGGGCAGGCCGGCGGCGCGCAACCCCGCCTGCAGGCATTCATGGATCAGGCCCGAGGAATGAAAACTTTCCGACCCGCCGCGCAGGATCACCGCATTGCCGGCCTTCAGGCACAGCGCGCCCGCATCCGCCGTCACGTTCGGGCGGCTTTCATAGATTACGCCGATCACGCCCAGCGGTGTGCGCACGCGCTTGATGTGTAACCCGCTGTCCATGTCCCATTCGGTGATCACCTCGCCCACGGGATCGTTCTGGGCGGCCACGGCGCGCAGGCCGGCGACGATGCCCTGAATGCGGGTTTCGTCGAGCATCAGCCGGTCGAGCATGGCGGGCGACAGACCCTTGTCACGGCCGAACGCCATGTCGCGGGCATTCGCCGCGATGATCTCTTCCCGCCGGGCCCAGACCGCATCGGCGGCGGCATTCAGCGCGCGGGTCTTGGCATCCGACGGGGCAAAGGCAAGCTCCGTCGCGGCGGCGCGTGCGCGCGCGCCGATCTCGGCCATCATCGCGGGGATGTTTTCCATATCCTTCATAGCACCATATCGTCCCTGTGGATCAGCGCGGCCCGCCCCGGATAGCCCAGAATGGCCGCAATGTCACGCGACTGACAGCCCCTGATCGCCTGCGCCTCTAGCGCGGTATAGCGGGTCAGCCCCTTGCCCAGCGTCGCCCCCGAGGGCGCCACGATCGCCACCGGATCGCCGCGGCCGAACGCGCCCGATACCCGGACAACCCCGGCCGGCAACAGCGAGTTTCCCTGCGCCAGCGCCCGCGCCGCCCCGGCATCCACGTGGATCTCGCCCTTGGGCTTCATCGCCGCGATCCAGCGTTTGCGCGCGGTCTGCGGATCTTCCTTGGGCAGGAACCACGTGGCATTCGCCCCCGCCGCCAGCGCCCGCAGCGGCCGCATCACCGACCCTTCGGTGATCGCCATCGCACAGCCCGCGCCGGTGGCCGTCTTGGCCGCCAGAAGCTTGGTCTTCATCCCGCCCTTCGACAGGCCCGAGGCCGCATCGCCCGCCATCGCCTCGATCTCCGGGGTGATCTCTTCGATCACGTCGAACCGCCTGGCGCCCGGATCGGTCGCGGGGCTGGCGGTATAGAACCCGTCGACATCCGAGAGCAGCACCAGTTGATCGGCGCCCACCGTCACCGCCACCTGCGCGGCAAGCCTGTCATTGTCGCCGAACCGGATTTCATCCGTGGCAATCGTGTCGTTTTCATTGACGATCGGCACCACACCGAGGCCGACAAGCTGTTCCAGCGTATTGCGCGAGTTCAGATAGCGGCGGCGGTTGGCGCTGTCTTCCAGCGTCACCAGCACCTGCGCCGTGATGATGCCATGGGGCGCCAGCGCCTCTTCATAGGCGCGGGCCAGCCGGATCTGCCCGACGGCGGCGGCGGCCTGCGATTGTTCCAGCGCCAGCGGGCCGGCCGGCAGGCCAAGCGCACCGCGCCCCAGCGCGATCGAGCCGGAGGAAACCAGGATCACGTCCACCCCCCGGCTCTTGATCTCGGCCACATCCTCGGCCAGCGCCTGCAGCCATTCGGCGCGCAACCGGCCGCTGGCGCGATCCACCAGCAGCGCCGAGCCGATCTTGACGACCAGCCGCCGGGCGTCGTTCAGGGTTGCCACGCGTCCGGCTCCTCGCTTGCGGATTTCAGGCGCAGCTTGTCCTCCCGGATCTCGGCGCGCACCGCGCGCAGCACCTCTGTCAGCCCCTCGCCCGACACGCCCGACATCATCAGCACCGGCCCGCCCACGGCAGCCTCCAGCTCGGCCTTCCGCTCGGCCCGCTGCGCCTCGTCCAGCGCGTCGATCTTGTTCAGCGCGGTCACGCGCGGCTTGTCGGCCAGATGGCCGCCATAGGCCTCCAGCTCATGAATGATGGTGCGGTAATCGCCCACCACATCCTCGGACGTGCCGTCGACCAGATGCAGCAGGACGGAACACCGCTCGACATGGCCGAGAAACTGGTCGCCCAGCCCGCGCCCTTCGTGCGCGCCCTCGATCAGCCCCGGAATATCGGCGATCACGAATTCGGCATTGTCCACCCCGACGACGCCCAGATTGGGGTGCAGCGTGGTGAACGGGTAGTCGGCGATCTTGGGCCGCGCGTTCGAGGTGGCGGCCAGGAAGGTGGATTTTCCCGCATTGGGCATCCCCAGAAGCCCGGCGTCGGCAATCAGCTTCAGCCGCAGCCAGATGGTGCGCTCGACGCCCTCCTGCCCCGGATTGGCCCGGCGCGGCGCCTGATTGGTGGCGGTCTTGAAATGCAGGTTGCCGAAACCGCCGTTGCCGCCACGGGCCAGCAGAACCCGCTGGCCGATCTCCGTCATGTCGGCCAGAACGGTTTCTTCATCCTCGTCGAGAATTTCGGTGCCCACCGGCACACGCAGCACGATGTCGTCGCCATCCTTGCCGGTGCGCTGCTTGCCCATGCCGGGCTGGCCCGATTTGGCGAAGAAATGCTGCTGATAGCGGAAATCGATCAGCGTATTCAGCCCGTCCACCGCCTCGGCCCAGACATTGCCGCCATCACCGCCGTCGCCGCCGTCGGGACCGCCGTATTCGATATATTTCTCGCGCCGGAAGCTGACGCAACCGGCCCCGCCGCCACCCGAGCGGATATAGACTTTCGCGAGGTCGAGAAATTTCATCGGTCACAGGCCCTTGTAGCTTCCCGGCAGGCGATAGCGGGAAAGCGGCGGGCTCTCAAGCCCCGCCGCCGGTCAGTTGAGTTTCTTCAGATAGGTCCAGGTCGCAACCTTGCCGCCGCGCGCCACCGAATAGGCCTCGGCGTCGCCGATATAGTTGAAGCCGGCGTTGGTCAGCACACGGGCAGAGCCGGGGTTGTCCTGAAACACCTCGGCGAAAACCGTCTGGCTTTTCTGCGGATCGGCCGCCAGAAGCGCATTGACCGCTTCCGAGGCGATGCCGGTGTTCCAGAACGCCGGCGCCACCCAGTAGCCGATCTGCGATTGCGCACGCTCCATCCGTTCCAGCGACACCACGCCGAGCACTTCGGACAGGCTCTGGTCCGACCCGTCCATCACCCAGACATCTTCGGTGCGGGTTTCAGATTGCGCGCGGGCGATATAGGCCTCGATCGCGCCGGGCGGCAGCGGGTGCGGAATCGAACGGGTGAACCGCGCCACGCGCAGGTCACCCGCGTACATCTGCAACAGGCCCGCGTCGGATTTGCGCACCGGCCGCAGCTGGAAGCGTTCGGTTTCGATCACAGGTTGGGACACGATGGAATCCATTTTCATGCCTTCGCTCCTCCGAAAAGCACATTCCGGCCCCCGGCGGCAGGCAGCCCCGCCAGCGGCCGTTTCAATACTCCCCGCCCGCCACGCCACAACGCCGCGCGAACAAGGACCCTCTCTCCCGTACGTCGGCCCGGTCGCGATGCGGCCCGGCCCGACGATGAATAAATGGCGATCGCCGCCAGCCCCGACAAGGCGATCACGGCGAAGGTGAACGCCGCCGGCCCCAAGGGCAGGATCGGAATACGGTTCTGTTCTGCCGTCGCGCCCATTCCGGCCGCCTTTCGGAAAATGAAATAAAATGGGGGACCGGCGCCCTGCCGATCCCCCACGAAATTGTCAGTGCCTGAGGTTTCGGCTTACTCTGCGGCCTCCGCCACCGGGAGAACCGAAATAAAGGTGCGACCCTTGAGCCCCTTGCGGAAGGTCACGGCGCCTTCGGTCGTGGCGAAGATCGTGTGATCCTTGCCCATGCCGACGTTATCGCCCGGCCACCACTTGGTGCCGCGCTGACGCACGATGATGTTGCCCGGGATCACGGCTTCGCCACCATATTTCTTGACGCCCAGACGGCGTCCGGCGGAGTCGCGCCCGTTACGGGATGAACCGCCTGCTTTTTTATGTGCCATATCGCTGTTCTCCTATACCTTAGCCGTTGGCCAGTTCTTTGGCCTGGGCGATCCAGCCTTCACGCTCGATACGGCCTTTGAACGACAGTTTCTCGTCCATCGCGGCAACATCTTCGTCGCTCCAGGCTGCGATCTGGGCAAACGTGGTCACGCCGGCCTCGTGCAGTTTCTTTTCAAGCGCCGGGCCAACGCCCGAGAGCTTTTTCAGATCATCCGCACCGGTCGCGGCGGCGGTCTTCGGCGCGGCGGCTTTCGGCGCAGCCGTCTTGGCCGGCGCCGGTGCCGCGGCCGCGACGGACCCTGCCCCGACGGCTGCCTTGACGCCCGACGCATCGGCGCCGGTTTCCAGGATGTCGGTCACGCGCAGCAGCGTCAGCTGCTGGCGGTGGCCCTTGGTGCGCTGCGAGCTGTGCTTGCGGCGGCGCTTGACGAAGTTGATCGTCTTGGGGCCCTTGATCTGTTCGATCACCTCGGCCTGCACGGCGGCACCATCGACGGTGGGCGTGCCAACCTGGGCGCCGACCATCAGAATTTCGTTGAACTGAATCTTTTCGCCAGCATCAGCGGCCAGTTTCTCGACGCGCAGAACGTCGCCAGACTGAACCTTGTACTGCTTGCCGCCGGTCTTGAGGACCGCAAACATGTGCTCTTCCTTTTTCTACCGCGTCCTTTGGCCCCGCTTTCGCGGCGTTCACGCGCATGCGCCTTCGGACAGCGCGCCCTGTTCGGGCGATATTTCACGAATCCGCAAGAGCCAACCCCTTGCAGAGATGCGGCTTATCGGGGAAGAGCCGCCACAAGTCAAGCCGGAATGCCGGTTTTCGGGGGTGCCAGGCCGGCTCAGATATCCTGCCCGGCCATGAACTGGGCCGCGCCCAGCCCCAATTCGCGCGAAATCGCCCGGAACACCACGTCATAGCCCGCAAAGAGCGCCCGGTTCAGCGCCTGCCCCGCCGGGGTTTCCGACAGGGTGATATAGGCGGACAGATCGGCATCCTCCAGCGGTTCATAGGCCAGCGACAGATAGGAATACATCCATTCCTCCGTCTCCTGGCGCACGTCGTCTTCCTGCGACCAGACATCGGCCAGCATCTCTTCTTCGCTCAGCTCGAACGGAAACGCGCCGCCATCGCTCAGCCCCCTGTAGAAGGCGTAATTGGCATTCAGCCCGCCGACCACATTGAACTCGATCAGTTCATTGGCCGTCACGAATTGTTCGAGCAGCTCCAGGCGCGGGTCGTCATCGGCGCGCATCTCTTCCACCTTCAGCCGGGTCTCGGCATCGACGTCATCGTCCAGCAGGGCGCGCCGGGCCGCGATCTCCAGATCGACGATGCGCGCGCCGAGTTCCGACGCGAAGAAGGTGGTCAGCGCGGCGACGTCCTGCCCGGCCAGTTCCTGTTCCAGCGCCTCGCGCATGATCTCTTCCATGCGCGATACGTCATAGATGCGCGCCACCATCGCCTGCCAGCGCGCGCCGCCATGGCCGGCAAACATCTCGGCCTCCAGCTCGCCACCATATTCTATGCCCTCCTGGGCCATGATCTCGAGCGTCTCTGGCAGCCGCAGCGCGGCCAGCAGATCATCCACCCGCGCGGCGGGATCGGCCCGCAGCGGCAGGGCAAGAGTTACGAAGGCGATGAACGGCAGAATACGCTGGAACATGGGGCACCCGGGCCTTTGCGTCGGTTTGCACAAAGGTAAGGGTCTGGGCGGGGTTTTCCAAGGCGCAATCACGGACCCGAACACGGACCCGAAAATAACGGCTTGCACCGCCCCGCGCTTGGCACTAAATCCCCCCCTCACAAGCCACTGGCCTGCGGAGAGGTGCCGGAGTGGTCGAACGGGGCGGTCTCGAAAACCGTTGTGGGTGCAAGCCCACCCAGGGTTCGAATCCCTGTCTCTCCGCCATTTTGAGCTGCGCTTGCCGCATCCAATAGCCTATGTGCCGTCGATCACCGCCCGCCCAAGAGTTTGAGTTTATCTTGGATTTCCGAGGTGAATTTGATGAATCAGTTCTTCTTGAGAGACCCCGCCATGTCGCGGGCAGGCACCGGTGTTGAGCGCCGCCGCACTGCTCTTTCTGCCTATTGCAGCGAAACGCCGTCCAAGTGCTGCAACTTGTCCGGGTTTCGGGTGATATAGATGGCGACCACCTTTTCTTGGTCGATCTGCAAGGCTGTAGTCTGAACAATCCCGTCTTTCTCGACCGTGATGAAACCGGGAAGCCCGTCGATCAAGGCAAAACGGACCAGTAGCGATGGCGCTGCGCCGAACTCCTGTGCGAGCTGTTCGTGACGTGCCATCACCTCGTCTATGCCGATCAACGGGCGTGACGAAGCGGGCACTTTGCCTCCGCCATCGGTGCTGGCGATTACATCCTGCGCGAGAAGTGAGTGCAGTGTTTTCATATCCCCACTGCGTGATGCGGTGTAGAAGGCGGTCGCGATTTCCAGCCCATGCTCTTTCGTCACGGGGAAGCGGGGGCGCGCGGCCTCGATATGGTTGCGAGCCCGGCTTGCCAGCTTGCGGCAGGCAGCCGTTTCGCGGTCTATGACGTTTGCAATGTCGTCGAACCCCATGCCAAAGACATCGTGAAGCAGGAATGCCGCGCGTTCCAACGGAGAAAGGCGCTCCAAGGCGATCATCAGCGGGAGCGTGATATCATCAATGGAATCCGGTTCCTCGGTATTGATGATGGGTTCGGGCAGCGATGGGCCGACATAAGTCTCACGTCTCCGGCGCGCGGATTTCAGCTCGTTCAGGCAAAGCCGGGTGACAATGGTGTGCAGGAACGCCACTGGCTGGCGCACGACATTTTGGTCAGTGGCCAGCCAACGCAGGTAGGCATCCTGGACGATATCTTCCGCATCCGCCACCGAGCCAAGCATCCGGTAAGCCAAACGAACAAGCCGAGGCCGGATTTCGGAAAATGTTGGATCGGACTGAATATCATTCATCGTGCCAATACCCTGTCGGGGTTTCCTATGCTGCGTGTACAGTATCGACCTTGTAGAGACTTGGTGCGACCGATTTTGCGAGGCCTGCGAATTGCTTGAGCTGCGCCTGCGTCTCTGGCTTTTTCATGAAGCCCTCGAAATCTTCCTTGGTCGCCCATTGCGCATAGTTCACAACCTTCATGCCATCCAGGCTGTTGTGAATGCAGACCGAGATGAAGCCAGGCTGATGTCGGATGGTGCTTTCCGTCGAGGCCGCGAGGGCTTCAGCCAATTCGGCCTGCTTCTCGGGATCGACCTCATAGACATTAATCAGGGTCAGGCACTTCGCCTTTGGATCGATTATTGTGGTATTTTCGTTGGCCATCTTTGTCTCCTTTGAAATGTGGCTACTAAAAGGATGACAAGGCAGGCTCTCCAGATGTGACATCGCTGCGCGAAAAATCTTACTGAGGAGAGGCGCTAACTCCGCGCATGGAACAAAATCAGTCATTTTGGAGGGCTATAGCGTAGACGTAGTTCTCGGTTTCGTCGGCTTCGGCCCGCCATGTTACTTTTCCATTCAATGCGTTACGAGATCTCGCAACAATGGCGCATACATGGATGCGGATTTCCGCATGTGGGCGCACAAGGGATATGCGCCCACAATTCAGCTTAGAACGGGATGTAATCGGTAGGACCCGGATCATGGTCATCTGATGGATCGTGAGCATCGTCGACGGTGCGCGTTACATGAGAAGCATTGGTATCGCTGATCAAAACTGCCGCTTTTGTAACCTCATCAAACGGCGTGTTGCTCGTCACACACATCACTCCGAACTCATCATAGCCCGGCAATTGCTGATCGCTCGCGTAAGTCGCCAAGAATACAGACGCACCAAAACCCTGCAAATCAGGAAGAGCCTCACCAGGGGCAAGCTCGCTCCGCCCGCAGGAACAATCGTTTTCTGGGAAGGTTCCCCCGCGCACCGCAGGGCACGCCCGCGCGAAAACGGCACAGCCCCGCCGTTTCGGGCGGGGCTGAGATTCATGTTGCGCTGCGTAAAAGGCCGCCACTCCCCTCGGCGCGGCTGAAGGCTGTGGCGGCTGCGGATCAGCGGCTTTGGAATGCGTTGAGGGGCAGCTTCAGGTAGGATCGGCCGTTGTCCTCGGGTTCGGGAAGGCGGCCGCCGCGGATATTTACCTGCAAGGCGGCCAGCATCAGCTTGGGCAGCGGCAGGGTCGCATCGCGGGCATCGCGCACGGCGCGGTACTCGGCCTCGGACGGAGCGCCCTTCCAGTGGATGTTCTCCGCGCGGTGTTCGGCCACCGTGGCCTCGCATTGCGCCTCACGGTTCGGGGCGTAGTCGTGGCCCACGAAGATCCGCGTCTCTTCTGGCAGGGCGAGGATGGCACAGATGCTGTCATAAAGCGCGCTGGAACTGCCGCCCGGGAAATCGGCGCGCGAGCTGCCACTGTCCGGCATCATCAGCGTGTCATGCACGAAGGCCGCATCGCCCGCGACATAGGTGATGGATGCCAGCGTATGCCCCGGCGAAAACATCACCGTCACCGGCACGTTGCCCACCATGAAGCTGTCGCCATCCGCGAACAGATGGTCCCATTGGCGGCCGTCGGTCGGGAAATCCTCGGGCAGGTTGTAGATGCCTTGCCACAGCTTTTGAACCTCGA
Organism: Actibacterium naphthalenivorans; assembly: GCF_014196965.1. Taxonomy (GTDB): domain Bacteria; phylum Pseudomonadota; class Alphaproteobacteria; order Rhodobacterales; family Rhodobacteraceae; genus Actibacterium_A; species Actibacterium_A naphthalenivorans. The sequence continues at coordinate 467,979 of NZ_JACIEQ010000002.1, forward strand.
TCACCTTTTCCCCGATGGCGGTGGGCGCGCCCGTCTGCGACTTGAGCCACTGCGCCGCCGAAAAGTGATCGGCGTGCGGATGGGTATCGAGGATCCAGTCAAGCTCGATCCCCGTTTCGCGCACGTATTCCAGAAGACGCTCGGCATTCGCGGTAGAGGTCGCGCCGGCCAGCGGATCGAAATCGAGGACCGGGTCGACAATGGCGCCTTTCATCGTGTCGGGATCATGAAAGACGTATTGCCAGCTTCCGGTCGGTTTGTCCCAGAACGCTTTGACGATGGGATTGGTCATGTCTCTGCTCCTTGTCGTTCTTTCGTGCGCTGGCCAGGCCTGTGCTCCCGGCCAGCATGGCCTAGCGGGCGCTGGCCTTCATCATCCAGAGTTCCTTTTCGTGCCACTCCAGCCGATCGGTCAGGAGCCCGGCGGACACCTCGTCGCCTGCGTCACCGGCGGTGCCGATGGCGTCGCGCAGGGTGGCGGCGAGCGCTTCGTGTCCAGCGATGAGTTTCTCGACCATCTCCTCTGCGGATTGCGCGGGCGCGTCTTCGGCGCCCGCATTGGTCATGAGATCCGCTACGGTGCCGGGGGCGTAGGCACCCTGAATGCGGATACGCTCGGCGATGTCATCCAGCGCGCCCCAGAGGTTCTGGTACTGCGCTTCGAACACGGCGTGCAATTGGCGAAAATCCGGGCCTTCGACATTCCAGTGATAGCCGTGGGTTTGCACATAGAGGCGGAAGGTCTGGCTGAGTACGGCGTTGAGGGCGTCGATGTTCGCTTGGGTCGCGGTGGTCATGGGTCTGCCTCCTGAAATGAATTGAAAGGGGGGCGGGCCCCAGCGGGCCCGCCCGACAGCGTCACAGCGTCCGCGTCGAGAAATACCAGTCGACGGTATCAAAGCCTTCGCCTGCACGCGCCACTGCGGCTTCGGGTGTCGCGGGTGTCGGCACGATGACAGGCTCGCCGGGTTTCCAGTTCTCGGGCATCGCACATTTGTGCTCGTCAGCGGTCTGCATCGCGACCAGCAGGCGGTAGATCTCGTCGACAGAGCGGCCCGCATTCATCGGATAGTAGACCATGGCGCGCAGCACCCCCTCGGGGTCGATCAGGAAGGTCGCGCGCACCGCCGCTGTATCAGAGGCCCCCGGCTGGATCATGCCATACGCCTGGGCCACCGCCATGTTCAGGTCTGCGATGATCGGAAAGCGCACATCCACGCCGAACTTCTCCTTGATGTTCAGCACCCAGGCGATGTGGCTGTAGTGGCTGTCGATGGACAGGCCCAAAAGCTCTGTGCTGCGCGCGGCGAAATCATCATGTTTTCTGGCGAAAGCGATGAATTCCGTGGTGCAAACGGGCGTGAAATCGGCAGGGTGCGAGAACAGGACAAGCCACTTGCCGCGATAATCCTCAAGCGTTTTACGGCCATGGGTTGTGGGGGCATCAAAGGCGGGGGCGGCTTCATTCAGACGCGCGCCGGTGTGTTGGGTTTGATCGGTCATTTTTTGCTGTCCTTCTTATCAGCGTCTCGATGAAACAAAGATAGCCGCTGGACACTTATAGATGAAATTGAATATAACTCTAGGAGTTATAGGTTAGATCTATCAATGCTGACCCTTCGCCAATTGCGTTTTCTGACCGCCGTCGCCGAGACGTTGAATTTCTCGCGCGCGGCTGAAATCTGCTTTGTCACCCAACCAACTCTCAGTGCCGGGATCAAGGAGCTGGAAGAGCGTTTGGGCGTGCAGTTGATCGAAAGGACCCGGCGCAGCGTCATGCTGACCCCCTTGGGCGAAGAGATCGCCGCCCGTGCCCGGCGTCTGTTGCTGGACGCCGCCGAGATCGAGACCCTCGCCCAGGCCCATCAAAACCCGTTCGAAGGCGATCTCAAGCTCGGCTCGATCCCGACGATCGGGCCCTACCTGCTGCCCCGTGCCCTGCCCGCGATCCGGAGCGCCTTTCCGAAGCTGCGCGTTTACCTGCGGGAAGAGATGACCGAGAGTCTGATCGAGGGTCTCGCCGCGGGGCGTCTCGACCTGGTGTTGATCGCCCTGCCTTTCGAGACCGGCGCACTGGATATCCTGCCGCTGTTCGAAGACGGCTATCAACTGGCCTCTCCGTCCGGCTGGCCCACGCCGCAAGGTGCCGAAGCACTGACGCAAAGCGGGCAGCTGATGCTCCTCGAGAAGGGTCATTGCCTCCAGCGTCATGCGCTGGAAGCCTATCCGGGGCGCATATCTGCCGCTGAAGACAGCTTTGCCGCGACCAGCCTGACCACCTTGATCGCCATGGTTTCCGAAGGCTTGGGGATCACCCTCTTGCCAAACCTCGCGGTGGAGGCTGGCGTGGTCGGAACCGAACAGGTGCAGCTGACGCCCCTCCCCGACGCCTGCCCCCGTCATGTGGTTCTTGCCTGGCGCCCTGGGTCCGCGCGGTCAGAGCTCTTCAGCAAGCTCGGCGCCCTGTTGCGGCGCAAACGTCAAGAACTGTCAGATGTCACCACCCGGGCCAGCGTCGAAACCTCGGAACAAACGTAAAGGCTTCCGCCCCATTCGCACATCCGCCTTCGCTGACGAAGTTAAGAGACAGCATCGGAAACAGGTTCAATTTGGAATTCCCATCGACCAGCCCATGGTCAGCCTTTCGGATACGGGCGTCGGTTCCTACGAAACTGTTATGGCACATCCGATGCCGTCTGGGGGCATCCGCCGCATCAGTTCAGCTGTCTCTCCACCACCTGTCAATTTGGGAATACCGCAGCCGCATGTTTCAAAGCCAAGCCGCATCGCGGGGAGCGAGGGACCTGGCTCTTGGAGTGCCCAATTCTGGCACAGGCCCCTGAGCTATCATATCGACGCCTGCAAAAGCTGTTGCGAATAGGGGTGGGTCGCCCGCATTTGGCGCAGCGCTGCGACATCCATGACCTCGACGATTTCTCCGTCTTTCATCACTGCCAGGCGGTCGCACACATGGCTCACCACCGACAGGTCATGCGAGACCATGAGATAGGTCAATCCATGATCCGCCCGCAAATCCGCCAACAGGTTGAGGACTTCGGCCTGAACAGACACATCCAGGGCCGAGGTCGGTTCATCGAGCAGCAACAGTTTTGGCTCAGGCGCCAGTGCGCGGGCGATGGCCACGCGTTGCCGTTGCCCCCCTGACAGCTGATGCGGGTAACGGAAGCGGAACTTTTGTCCCAACCCCACGTCATCCAACAGCCGAACAACCCGCGCGTCGATGTCGCGAAAGCCATGCAAATACAGGGTTTCCCCCAAAACCTGATCAACGGAATGACGGGGGTGAAGTGATGCATAGGGATCCTGGAAGACCATTTGCACGGTTTTGTAGAACGCGTTCGGGCGTCTTCTTCCAAGGCTCATACCGTTGACGTTGATCCCGCCGGACCACTGTGGCGCAAGCCCGCTGATCGCGCGCAGAATGGTCGATTTTCCGGACCCGCTTTCGCCCACGAGACCAAAGCTCTCGCCCTCTTCAACCGTAAAATTCGCGCCCTTCACGGCATCCACCCGATCCCGGCCCGCTCCGAACCACACGTTGAGCGCCTTGACTTCCAGCATCTTCATATCCGTCCGCTCACACTTGGGGCCTCGGCCCATGCCGGATCACGTTCAAGCACCTCGAGTCGGTCGCGCGGCGCGTCCAGACGTGGCAAGGAGTTCAGCAGGCCGCGAGTGTAGGGGTGCTTTGCCTCGTGCAACCTGTCCGCCTCGCAAACTTCGACGATACGCCCGGCATACATGATCAGAACCCGGTCACAGAAGTCGGCGACAAGATTCAGATCATGGCTGATGAAAATCAGCCCCATGCCCCGCTCTTTGACGAGCTTGTCCATGATATCAAGAACTTGCCTCTGGACAGACACATCCAGGGCCGATGTCGGCTCATCGGCGATGAGAATTTCGGGATTGGGGATCAGCATCATCGCGATCATGATCCGCTGCCCCATACCGCCCGACATTTCATGCGGATAGGCCCGCATCACACGGAATGGATCGCGGATCGACACCGCCTCCAACATCTCGATGGATTTCGCGAAAGCTTCCCTTTTCGAGGCTCTGCTATGCAGCCGATACGCCTCCATGATCTGATCACCGATCGTCATCACCGGGTTGAGCGAGAATTTCGGATCCTGCATCACCATGCTGATGCGTTGCCCGCGCACGGCCCGCATCTCTTTCTCAGACATCTTGAGCAGATCGACGCCCTCGAGAGAGATGTGATCTGCCTCGACAATTCCGGGCGCGCGGATCAGGCGCAAGATGGCGCGCCCGGTCATGGATTTGCCGGATCCGCTTTCGCCCACGATACCAAGCCGTTCCCGGCCCAGCGTGAAGGACACGCCGCGCACGGCATCGAAGACGCCCTGCCGGCTGGGGAATTTCACCCACAGGTTTTCGACATCAAGAAGGGTGGACATCAGTCACCTGCCTTTGGATCAAGCACATCCCGCAGCCCGTCGCCCAAAAGGTTGAAGGCCAGAGACACGGTGAAAATCGCAAGACCGGGCATGGTGGCGACCCACCAGTGGTCGAGAATGAAGCGCCGACCTTCGGAAATCATCGCCCCCCACTCCGGGCTGGGGGGCTGTGCCCCGAGGCCAAGAAAACCAAGCCCCGCCGCCGCCAGAATGATCCCCGCCATGTCGAGCGTGACGCGCACGATGAGCGAGGAGATGCACAGCGGCCAGATATGTTTGGTGATGATCCTGAGCGGCCCTGCGCCCTGAAGCTTGATCGCGCTGATGTAATCCGAGGAACGGATGGTAAGCGTTTCGGCCCGCGCGATGCGGGCATAGGGCGGCCATGCGGTGAGAGAGATGGCGATCACCGCGTTTTCGATCCCCGCGCCAAGCGCCGCGACGAAGGCCAGAGCCAGAACCAGTCTCGGGAAGGCAAGGAAGATGTCGGTGACGCGCATCAGGACCGTGTCGATCCATCCGCCGACATAGCCCGAGACCGTTCCGACCAGAAGCCCGACGATCGGGGCGATCAGGGCGACGAGCGCCACGATGTACAGGGTGATGCGTGCGCCATAGATCAGCCGGGACAGAATGTCCCGGCCAAGACTGTCCGTGCCGAACAGATGATTTTCGGCCCCGAGCGGCAAAAGCCGCTGGCTGAGGTTTTGCTCGAACGGATCGAGTGGCGCGAGCAGCGGAGCGAACAGCGCAGTCAGCACCAGAGCCACAAGAATGGCCAGCCCGAGCATCGCCATCGAGTTCGACCGAAACGTCAGCCAGCCATGATAGAGCGCCGAAAGTTTTGCATGCCGGCGCGACGTAGGCGTCTCTGTCAGAAGCCAATCTCTGAGGGTTTGCCTGTCAGACACTATTTCGCTCTCGGATCGAATATTTTGTAGAGCAGGTCAGAGAAGATGTTGAGCAGGATGAAGATCAACCCGACCACGACCGTGCCGCCGAGTACGGCGTTCATATCCGCACTCAGAAGCGCGGTGGTGATATAGCTGCCGATGCCGGGCCAGCTAAAGATGATTTCGGTCAGCACCGATCCCTCCAGAAGCCCCGCGTAACTCAGCGCGATCACGGTGATCAGCTGCACGCGGATGTTCCGGAAGGCGTGTTTCCAAACCACATCCCATTCCGACAGGCCCTTTACCCGCGCCGTCGTGATATACTCGGCATTCATCTGTTCCAGCATGAAGGAGCGTGTCATCCGGCTGATATAGGCAAGCGAGTAATACCCGAGCAGGGACGCAGGCAGGATGATATGGCTGAAAGCATCCTTGAATATCTCGATGTTTCCGTCGAGCAGACTGTCCACGAGGATCAAGCCGGTGACGGTCGGAACCACATCAACGTAGAAGATGCCGACGCGTCCGGGCCCTCCGACCCATCCCAGAATGCCGTAAAAGATCAAAAGCCCCATCAGCCCCAGCCAGAAAATCGGCATGGAGTAGCCAACCAGGGCGACGACACGCGCGATCTGGTCGATCCACGAATCTTTGCGCACGGCCGCCAGAACGCCCAGAGGCACCCCGATGACGACGCCCAGCAGTATGCCGACCGTGGCCAGTTCGAGCGTGGCCGGAAAAACGCGAACGATGTCCTCGGACACGGGGCGCGCATTCAAAAGCGAAATGCCGAAATCCAGATGCAGCACATCCCAGAGGTAGTACAGAAACTGAACCAGCAGCGGTTTGTCGAGGCCCAACTCGTAAAATACGGCGTCATAGGTTGATTGCGACGCCCGTTCGCCAACGATGGACAAAACCGGATCAATCGGCATGACGCGGCCAATGACAAAGGTGACAAGCAAGAGCCCCAAAAGCGTCACCGCGACGGAGCCTATGGTGCTCAGGACGGTCTTGATCACCGACCACGAAGCTCTGGAAAGAGGCGCCCGGTTCGGGCGCCTCGTATCTGCATTGTCGGCAAGGGCCATTTACTTGGTAACCTGCCAATACGCGGCAGAGGTCACGGCCTGCCCCGTCGAAAAGTTCATCACGTTTTCACGCAGGGCGGATTGCTCAATCTGCTGGAACATGATGACGAAGGGCGAAACCTCGCGGAATTCGGCCTGCATGTCCTGATACATCTTGATCCGCGTATCGCGATCCGTTTCAGTCACCGCCGCGTCGACCTTTTCGGTCAAGTCACCCGGATTCCACGCCGTCCGCCACGCCAGCAGGCCGGTGGCATTGGCCTCGACGCTGTTGTCGGGATTGTAGGCGAACGTGCCCGCGTTGGTCTGGGGATCGGGGTAGTCCGGCCCCCAGGCACCAAGATAGACATCCAGATCGCGGGCGCGATAGCGCGCAAGGATCTGTTTGGCGGTACCAACGGTGATGTTCAGTTTGATCCCGACCTGCGCCAACGTATTTTGCACGGATTGCGCGATCTCGATCCGCTCCTGCGCTTCACGCACGCCCGCTTCGATCTCGAGCCCTTCGACACCGGCCTCGGCCAGAAGCTCCTTGGCCTTTTCAATGTTCAAGGAGAACGGGTTCTCGTCAGATGCGCCAAGATAGGTCGCCGGCAGGAAGTTTTGATGAATGGTGTACTGGCCCTTCAGAAAGCTGTCTTTCATGCCCTCGTAATCGACCAGATATTTGAATGCCTGCCGCACTTCCGGCTTGGACAACACCGGGTGGTTCTGGTTCAGCGCAAGATACATCAGACGGCCCTTCAGCTCGTCCTCGATCTTGATGCCTTCTTCAGCCGAGGCGCCCGCGATATCCTCGGGGTTCAGGTTACGCGCGATATCGATGTCGCCGCGTTCCAAAAGCAACCGCTGAGAGGCGCTTTCGATCACGTGGCGCACAATCACCCGCTTCATGCTTGGCTCACGGCCGTAGTAGTCGGGATATGACGACAGCGAAACGCTCTCGTTGGGCTTCCAGCCGTCAAGCTTGTAGGGGCCAGAGCCGGCCGAATTGGTTTTCAGCCAGGTGTTGCCCATATCGCCGTCAACCTCATTCGCCATGACCGTCTCTTTGTCGACGATCCCGCCAATGGTCGCCGTCAGACAGTTCAGCACAAAGGAGGTGGCGTATTTCTTGTCCGTGGTGAGGGTCAGCGTATTGCCGTCGGCCGTGATCATCTCGGTGACGTTTTCGGGGGTAAAGCCGAATTGCGTCAGAATGAACGCCGGGGTTTTGTTCAAGATCACCGCACGTTGCAGCGAAAACGCCGCGTCTTCTGCACGTACCGGATTGCCCGAATGGAAGGTCACGCCTTCGCGCATGGTGAAGGTGATGGTTTTGCCATCCTCGGAAACCTCCCAGCCGGTCGCCAGATCAGGTTTATAGCCCGCCGCCAGATCCATCGGATCAAGAGTGACCAGGCGGCCATAGACGTTGCGGCTGATATCGCCGCCCGCGAACTCAAAGCTCTCCGCCGGGTCGAGCGTGGTCACGTCGTCGATCCTGTGTGCGATGACCAGCATATTGGCGGGCGTTTCCGCCCAGGCACCCAGGGACGTCACGGTTACGGCAAGCCCAATTGCGGCGCCGCTGAGTAGTCTGTTCAAAGCATTCATGTTTTAACCCTCTCCGGTTGGTCGGTTGTAGTAAGCTCTGCGCAATTTTCGGGGGTTAGCCCCCCCATGTTTTTTCCAGCACGCGCAGCCAGTTTTCGTGGCACAGCTTGGTGATCAACGCCTCGCCATATCCATGCCCTGCCATTGCCTGTCTCAGTTTGGGCAGGCCGCCGCAGGTCGTCAGATCGGAAGGCACCACAGCGCCATCATAGTCCGATCCCAACCCCACCCGATCCTCGCCCAGATGATCGATCAAATGGTCGAGATGCCGCAACAGCTGCGTCAGCGGCACATCGGATATCATGCGCCCGTCGTCGCGCAGGAATGCCACCGCGAAATTCAGCCCCACCATACCATCGCTTTCGCGAATGGCGGCCAATTGTTTGTCGGTCAGGTTCCGGCTGTGCGGGCAAATCGCATGAGCATTGGAATGCGTGGCGACAAGCGGCGCGGAGGAAAGGCGCGCCACGTCCCAAAATCCGGCCTCATTGAGATGGGAGAGATCGATCATGATCCCCAGCTCATTGCAGCGCTTGACCAGATTGATCCCGTGCTCCGTCAGGCCGGGCCCGGTGTCCGCTGTGCTCGGGAACCGAAAGGGAACGCCATGGCCAAAAATCGTAGGACGGCTCCAGACGGGCCCAAGCGAACGCAATCCGGCCCGATAGAGCAGTTCGAGTGCATTGAGATCGGCATCAATACCCTCTGCCCCTTCGATATGAAAAATCGCCGCCATTCTCCCCTGCGCAAGGGCCGCGCGGATGTCTGCGACGCTCCGGCAGATGGTCAAGGCGCCGCGCTTTTCGAGATCGAACAGAATTGCCGCCTGCGCCATGACAACTGGAAAGGCGTCCTGCCAATCGATCGGATCGGGCAAAGGCAGGTCATAGGCCGCCTGCGTCATCTGATCGAATTTGAACTCGAGGTCCTGAGGCGACGGCACATAGACGGCGAAGAAACCGCCACCAAACCCACCAGCCTTGGCCGAGAGACAGTCGATCGCGCCATCGCGACCGCTCAGGAAACTCTCCGCGGCGCTAACGCCACCGGCTTGATAGAGTTTGAGCAAAACGTCGTTATGCCCGTCAAAGACGATAGGTATTTCTGTTGTGATCATTGTTCCGCCCGGTGACGCGCCACCCCAACATGAAAGGAAATTTCAGAGCCCGAAAAACAATGTGTTTTGAGAACTCGAAAGCTAAGTTTTTTCATCGAGACCCGTATGGCAACCGAAACTTGACCAGTTTGCCCGAATATCGGGCGCTTCGCGCATTGCTGCGACTGCGACATCACTGGGGAGAGTTCAATCCGCTTGTCGCTGCGTCGCTCTTCCACCGGCTTGTCGGTCTTCAGTCTGAAGCAGACTCCGAGGCACAACCGGGGTCTCGCATATCTCGTTGATCCCTCCTGAGAGGCCGGCCTGACCCGTGCGGCGGGACGTGTCGTGGTGGCACGAAATGTCGAACCGCGGCGCCCGGCGGGCCCGGCGGACCTGCGCACCCCAGTCAACCAGAATCTCGTCGACAAGCTTCAGCTTGCGGGCAGACGCTCAGAGCGTTCGGCGGGTCACATCGGGCACAGGGCCGCGAGACTTCTTATTCAAATTGAATAGCTTGCCTGTCTGATCCTTGCCTGCCGGGAGATCTCGGCCACCGGAGTACCTTCTTCACCCCGCGTCAAGTTGAACGCCCTGTGCGCCTCCGGGAACTTGGCGTTTTCATGCGATTCCGCTCCTCTCCCGGCCAGCGAAGCTTATCGGAAAACTCCGACTCCAAACCACGCGGTTCAGGGCGCTCAGAGCGAGCCGCAAGGCCACTTCAGAGCCTTGCGCCCCCCGTCAGCCAAATGTTTCCGTGATGGCCCGGGCCGTCACCGCCACGATCTGATCCGCTTCGTCCGCATCAAGGCAGAGCGGAGGCGCAAAGCCGATGATGTCGCCCTGAGGCATCGCCCGCGCGATCACGCCGTTCCTGTGCATCGCGGCGACCACCTTGCCCGACATCTGCCCCACCGGATCAAGGAAGCGCCGCGCGGCGCGGTCTTCCACAAGCTCCACCGCGCACAGCATGCCTTCGCCGCGCACCTCGCCCACATTGGGATGGTCGCCGATTGCCGCGCGCATCCGCTCTGTCAGCAAAGCGCCCACGTGGCCCGCGTTGTCTACAAGGCCGAGCGTGTCGATCAGGCGCAGGTTCGCCACGCCCGCCGCCGCGCCAATGGGATGCGCGGAATAGGTCCACCCATGGCCCATCACGCCGTTTTCGTCGGTGCCCTGTTCCAGCACCTGCCACACGCGGTCCGAAATGATCGATCCCGACAGCGGCGCATAAGCCGAGGTCAGCCCTTTGGCGATGGTGATGAAATCCGGGGTCATGCCATAGTGGTCGCTGCCGAACATCGTGCCAAGCCGGCCAAAGCCGGTCACGACCTCATCGGCGATCAGCAGGATGTCATGCTGTTTCAGCACGGCCTGAATCGCGGGCCAATAGCCTTCGGGCGGCGGGACCAGACCGCCGGTGCCCAGAACGGGCTCACCGATGAAGGCGGCAATCGTGTCGGCGCCTTCGCGGGCGATCAGCGCCTCAAGCTCGGCGACGCAATGGGCGGTAAAGGCGGCCTCGGACATGGCCGGGTCGGGGCGGCGGAAATAATACGGCGCCTCGGTGTGGATCACCTGTGACAGCGGCAGGTCGAACTTCTTGTGAAACAGCTCAAGCCCTGTCAGCGACCCGGTCATCAGCCCCGACCCGTGATAGCCGCGCCAGCGCGAGATGATCTTTTTCTTCGCGGGCCGCCCCAGGATGTTGTTGTAATACCAGATCAGCTTGATGTTGGTCTCGTTCGCATCCGACCCCGACAGGCCGAAATAGACCTTGGACATGTGATCTGGCGCGCGGTCCAGCACCATCTTGGCCAGCGTGATCGACGCCTCGGAGCCATGCCCGGCATAGGCGTGGTAATAGGCCAGTTCGCGGGCCTGCTCGGCAATCGCGTCGCTGATCTCGGTGCGGCCATAGCCCACGTTCACGCAGTAAAGCCCGGCGAAGGCATCCAGAAACCGGTTGCCGTCGCGATCCTCTATAAAAACCCCCTTGCCGCCGGTGATGATCCGCTGCGGGGCCTCTCCGCGCGCGAATTGCCCCAGATGGGTCGAGGGGTGGCAGAAATTGTCGCGGTCCCAGGCGGCCAGTTGATCGTTCGTCAGCATTGTCGTTCCTTTCGTGTCACGCCCAGTTGCGGCAGACATATTTGATATCGGTAAAGGCCTCGAGCCCATGACGGGCGCCCTCGCGGGCGAGGCCGGATTGTTTCATGCCCCCAAAGGGAATGGGCGCGCCGGTGACCTTGGTGCGGTTCACCGCCACCATCCCGAACTGCAGCGCGCGCGAGGCGCGGTAGATCCGCGCGGGGTCGGTGCTGTGGACATAGGAGACCAGCCCGTATTCGGTGTCATTGGCGCGGGTGATCGCCTCTTCCTCGGTATCAAAGGGCGCGATGGCGGCGACGGGGCCAAAGGTTTCCTCGTGCATGATGCGTGCATCGGCGGGCACGTCGGCCAGCACCGTGGGCTGAAAGAACAGCGGCCCCTGCGGATCACGCGCACCGCCGGTCAGCAGCCGCGCGCCGCGGGCAAGCGCGTCGGCCACATGGGCCTGTTGTTTCGCCACGGCGGCTTCGTTCATCAGCGGGCCAAGATCGCGGTCCGTCATCCCCGGCCCCAGCGTCAGCGCAGCGGCCCGTGTGGCAAAGCCTTCGCAGAACCGCGCGTAGGCCGGACGTTCGACAAGAAACCTGTTGGCGCCCAGACAATCCTGCCCGGAGGTGGCGAATTTGGCCTTGATTGCCTCGTCCAGCGCCAGATCCATATCCGCATCGGCGAAAACCAGAAACGGTGCGTGCCCGCCAAGCTCAAGCACCAGACGTTTCACCGTCTCGGCGGACTGGCGATACAGCAGCTTGCCCACCTCGGTCGAGCCGGTGAAGGACAGCGCCCGCACGCGCGGATCGGCGGTCCAGGTGCCCACAATCTCGGCCGCATCGCCCGCGACAACATTCAGCACGCCCGAGGGTATCCCGGCCCGCGCCGCGAGGTCCGCCAGCGCCAGCGCCGAAAGCGGCGTCTGCGCCGAAGGGTGGATGACGACCGTGCACCCGGCGGCCAGCGCGGCGGCGGCCTTGCGGGTGATCATCGCGGACGGAAAATTCCAGGGCGTGATCAGCGCGGCCACGCCAACGGGTTCGCGCCACAGCTCCATCTCGGCATCGGGCAGATGCGAGGTGACGCTTTCGATATTGGGACGGCGGGTCTCTTCGGCGTAATATTCAAGGAACGCGGCGGCATAGTCGATCTCGCCCCGCGCTTCGGACAGGGGCTTGCCCTGCTCCATCGTCATGAGGATCGCAAGATCCTCGCGATGCGCGATCATCAGATCGAACCAGTTGCGCAGCAGGCGCGCGCGTTCCTGCGGCAAAGCCCGCGCCCATGGGCCAAACGCGGCCTGAGCCGCATCCACGGCGCACGCCGCCTGCGCGGCCCCCATCCGCGCGATGCAGGCCACCGCGCCGCCCGTTGCCGGATCATGCACCGCGATCCGGTCGGAGGCATCGGCCCAGTCCCCGTTGATATAAGAGGCCTCATGCAACAGGCCCGGATCGGTCAGCATGGATGACAGGCTGTTCACGCGCGGGTGCTCCAGGGTTTTGACTACGCACCATCATCCTCTGACACGGGAGGAGGATTCCGTTTTTCTTGGCCCGGAAAAAGAGGATTTCACCATTTCGGCGCCCGCCGACAGTCAACCCTTGCTGGGCGCGCCGTTCACGAGCAGGTCAAACGGTGGCGCACCGCCCGATTTCACCGCCTTTGTCACGATATATGAAAAATACCGCTTCAACCCGATCCGGGCGTCCAGCATCGCGTCGATCAGATCCTGATAGCGCCCGATGTCGCGCGTGGTGACCTGCAGCAGATAGTCAAACCCCCCGCCGATCGCCCAACAGGCGGTCACCTCTTCATAGCGCAGGATAGTGCGCTCGAAGGTCTGGAAATTCTCGGCGCGGTGGTTTTCCAGCTCGATCGTCACGAAGACAACCACATGAGGACCGAGCTTTGTCAGCGCGATATCCGCGTGATAGCCGGTGATCAATCCGGCGGCTTCCAGCTTTTTGAGCCGCTGCCAGCAGGGCGTTGCAGACAGGTTCACCCGCCGCGACAATTCGGTCTTCGAGATGCGACCCTCGCGCGCGAGGATCGAAAGGATCGCGATATCACGATCATCGAGCGCATGTTCTGACATTCGCGCACCCTTGCGAATTATGATCCGGCTTGTCAATTTCTTCTGTGCCCGCCAACTATTGTTGCATGACAATCTGGCCTCCCCGCCCTGGCACTCTGAAACGACCCGCCTACCGGTACCTTGCCCAGGCGATCGTTTCAGCCATTGAAACCGGCGCCCTGCGCCCGGGCGACAGGCTTCCGACCCACCGCGAACTGGCCTATCAGCTGGGCCTGTCGGTTCAGACGGTCAGCCGCGCCTATGAGGAACTGATCCGCATCCAGATGATTGTCGGCGAGGTCGGGCGCGGAACCTTCGTGTCCACTGCGGCGCGCGAGGCGGCGCCGCCTTATCAGCGTGTCACCCCGGAGCAGAAAGTCATCGACTGTTCCATGTTGACGCCGATCGTGACCGAGCTTCACACCCGGAAAATGAGCGAAACGCTTGGTGGCATGGCCAGCGCGCTGCCCGATGCCGTGCTGCAGTCCTTTCGCCCGCAGCCGGCGCATAGTTCGCATGTGCAGACCGCGTTGACCTGGCTGCAACGTTGCGGCGTTCGCACCGCATCGGACTGCGTCATCATGACCAACGGCAGCACCTCGGCCATGACGGTTGCCCTGACAAGCGTGACGACCGCAGGGGATCTGGTGGCAACCGAAGCGATGGGGCATCATACGCTGCCGACGCTGGCGCGCACGCTCGGGCTCCGGCTTGCCGCACTGCCAATGGATCACGAGGGCATCCTGCCCGAAGCGCTCGACAACCTGTGCAGCGCGACGCAGGTCAAGGCGCTCTATACCATGCCGGCCGGTCTGAATGCGCTGGCGTGCACCATGGGAAACGAGCGTCGCGACGCGATCTGTGCCGTCGCCAGACATCACGGGTTGATGATCGTCGAGAATGACGCCTGGGGCCCGCTTGAACCGCACCGCCCTGCCCCGCTGGCGATGCGCGCACCGGAAAGGACGCTTTACTTCACCGGGCTGAGCAAATGCCTGCTGCCCGGCCTGCGCGTGGGATATCTTGTCGTTCCCCCGCGGTTGGCAGAGGCCGCGAACAATCGCCATCTCGCGACGAGCTGGATGGCGACGGCCCTGATGGGCGAAATCGGCGCGCGCTGGATCGCCGAGGGCACAGCCGAAGAGCTTTTGCACTGGCAGCGTCGCGCGCTGGCGCGGCGCAACCAGTTCGCGGCGGATCGGCTGGGCCCGATAAGGCACCGCGCCGCACCGCGCGGCCTTCACATCTGGATCCCGCTGTCCGAGCCGGGGCATGAAGCTGCCGTCGTTGCCCGCCTGCGCGAACGCGGGCTGGCCGTTGCGCCCGGCAATCCGTTCGCACTCGACGACGCCAGCTATCATCCCGGCATCCGGTTTTGTGTCGGGAACCGTTCCGAAAAAGCCTTTGAAACCGGCATAGACATCGTTGCCACATTGCTGAGCGGCCCGGCGGAACAAGGGAAAGCCCCGGATCGAATTTATGAAACGGATTAATTTTTAAGCAAACCGCCACCCAACCGGGCTCCGAGAGAACGAACGCCCGGAAATGTCGATTATGAAACCCGGTCAAATTGTCATGATTTAATATATCGATTGATTTGATTGCCGCAGCTTACAAACCATTCTTCAATGGCCAGCCTCACCCAAGCTTGCAAGGCAACAGGCCTGAGAGGCGCGCTTTCAGCACCGTTTCCCACACTGCAGCGTGATCGAGATCGGCCAGATCCCGACGCCGTAAAGGAGAATAGAAATGACCATTCGCACGGCGATTGTCGCCGGAACCGTCGCAACCATGACCCTTGGCCTGTCCGCTGCACATGCCGACACCTGGCGCTATGCGTTTGAAGAGGCGCTGGAAGAGGTTCAGGGGAAATTCGCCCAGAAGTTCAAGGCCGAGGTCGAAGCCAATTCCGATCACACGATCCAGCTTTTCCCCTATGGCACATTGGGCGAATCCGCTGATATCATGGAGCAGGCCCAGGCCGGCATCCTGCAATTCGTCGATCAGTCTCCGGGCTTCACCGGATCGCTGATCCCCGAGGCGCAGGTCTTTTTCGTGCCCTATCTGCTGCCCGGCGACACCGAGCAGCTGAACAGCTTTTTCCGCAACTCCGTCGCGCTGAACGAGATGTTCCCCGAACTCTATGCCGCGCAGGGCCTGGAGCTTCTGACGATGTTCCCCGAGGGTGAAGTGGCGATGACCACGAAAAAGCCCGTGCACAGCCCCGAGGATCTTGACGAGGTGAAGTTCCGCGTCATGACCAACCCGCTGCTGGTGGAAAGCTACAAGGCGTTCGGCGCGACCCCCACGCCGCTGCCGTGGGGCGAGGTGTATGGCGCGCTGCAGACCAACATCATCCAGGGTCAGGAAAACCCCACCTCGTTCATCGAATCCACCAAGCTTTACGAAGTGACGGATGTGATCATCTATGCCGGGCACAACAACTTCACCACCGCCCTGATGGCCAACAAGGACTTCTACGACGCCCTGCCCGAAGCGGACCAGCAGGTGATCGAAAATGCCACGGACGCGGCCTTCGAATACATCCTGGCCTATCAGAAGGATCTCGAGTCGGTGGCGCTTGAGGCGATCAAGAAGGCCAAGCCCGAAATGGAGGTCATCGTGCTGACGGAAGAGGAACGCGCGCCCTTCAAGGCCGCTGCCGGAACCGTCGAGGAGACCTTCATCGAAATGACCGGGGACAGCGGCAAGAAGATCCTCGAGCAGATGAAAGCCGATCTCGCGGCGGCAGCCGAATAACCGCCCGACCGGGGCGGCCAACCGGCCGCCCCGCCCCTGCGGGCATGCCCCCAAGGAATGACGGAGAAGCTTTGATGAGCCCGGCAGATCCCGAAGACCAGCCCCGGCCCGCCGCCACGGATCCTGATGTGACGGGCGGCGAAGGCTCTGCGCTGCCCGGTGTTCTGGGTATGATCGACATTGCCATTGCCCGGACCGAGGCGGTGATGCTTGCCGCTGGCGTGTTGCTGATGGCGCTCAACACGATCTCGAACGTCATCGGGCGGTTCGTGTTTCAGTCGAGCCTCTTTTTCTCGGAAGAACTGAACCGCATCCTGATTGTCCTGATCACCTTTGCCGGCATCAGCTATGCCGCGCGGCACGGGCGCCACATCCGCATGTCGGCGATCTACGACGCGCTGCCCGCGCCTGCGCGCAAGATCCTGATGGTGGCGATCTCGATCATCACCGCGATCCTCATGTTCGCGCTTTGCTATTACTCGGTCAGCTACATCGTGACGCTGGCCTCGCGGGGGCGCGTGCTGCCATCGCTGCAGATCCCGGTTTGGGTCATCTACCTTTGGGTGCCTGTGGGGTTTTTCATGACCGGGGCGCAATATGCGCTGACGGCTGTGAAGAACCTGCTGGACAAGGATATCTATCTCTCGACCAGCGTGCTCGAAGGTTATGACGACACCGAAACCGAAATCTGAGGGTTAGCGCATGGCCATCACAATATTCGCGATCATGATCATCCTGCTGTTGCTAGGGTTTCCGATCATGATCCCGCTGATCATGGGCGCCTTCGTCGGCTTTTTCATGGTGTTCGGCGGCTTTGGCCAGATGGAAACCATGGTGCAGCAGATGATGGCCGGGATCCGGCCCGCGTCGCTGATCGCGGTGCCGATGTTCATCTTTGCCGCCGATATCATGACGCGCGGCCAATCCGCTGACCGGCTGATCGACATGGTGATGAAATTCGTCGGCCACGTGAAAGGCGGGCTTGCCGTTTCCACGGCGGCGGCCTGCACGATGTTCGGCGCGGTCTCGGGCTCGACCCAGGCGACGGTCGTCGCGATCGGGTCGCCTCTGCGTCCGCGTATGCTTCAGGCCGGATACAAGGACAGTTTCGTGCTGGCGCTGATCATCAACGCCTCGGACATCGCCTTTCTGATCCCGCCCTCGATCGGGATGATCATCTATGGCGTGGTCTCGAACACCTCGATCGCCGAGCTGTTCATCGCCGGTGTCGGGCCCGGCCTGCTGATCCTGCTGCTGTTCTCGATCTACAGCGTGATCTATGCGATCCGAAACAACGTGCCGACCGAGCCCAAGGCCACATGGGGCGAGCGGCTGCGCGCGGTGCAGCGCGCGCTGTGGCCGCTGGGCTTTCCGGCGATCATCGTGGGCGGGATCTATGGCGGCATCTTCAGCCCGACCGAGGCGGCGGCGGTCTGCGTGCTTTACGCGCTGATCCTCGAATTCGCGATCTTCCGCTCGCTTGATCTGAAAGGCGTCTATGATACGGCCAAATCCACCGGGCTGATCACCGCCGTCGTGTTCATTCTTGTCGCGGCGGGGGCGGCGTTTTCCTGGGTCATCTCTTTCGCCCAGATCCCGCAGCAGATGCTGACGGCCGTCGGCATCTCTGACATAGGGCCGATCGGTGTGCTGTTCGTCATCTCGATCGCCTTCTTCGTGGGCTGCATGTTCGTCGACCCGATCGTCGTCATCCTGATCCTCGTGCCGATCTTCACACCGGTGGTCGACAGCGTCGGGCTGGACCCGGTGCTGGTCGGCACGATCATCACGCTGCAGGTCGCCATCGGGTCGGCCACGCCACCCTTCGGCTGCGATATCTTTACCGCCATCGCGGTCTTCAAACGCCCCTATGCCGAGGTCATCAAGGGCACGCCGCCCTTCATCGTGATCCTGCTCGGCGTATCCATGATGTTGATTTTCTTTCCGCAGATCGCCCTGTTCCTGCGCGATCTCGCCTTTGCCGACTGACCGGAGGGCCGCACGGTGTTCAAACGCATACTTGTCGGTTTCGACGGATCCAAAGGGGCGGAGGCGGCGCTGATGAAAGCGATCGAGCTTGCCAAGATCTGGGGCGCGGAATTGAACCTCATGACAGTCTTCCGCCATCACAGCCTTCTTGAAGCGTCGTTCTCCATGGTCCGCCCCACCGAGCCCGAGAACATGGATGACGTGATGCGCGCACATGCGACAAGCGTGGCGGAACATGCAAAATCGGTCGCGCAGAACGCCGGGCTGAGCAATATCCGCGCCTTCGTCAAACCGGGGCATCCGTCACGTTCGCTCGTCGCCTTCGCGAAAGACCATCAGGTTGACCTCATCGTTCTTGGCCGGCGCGGGCTTGGGTCGGTCGAGGGGTATCTGCTGGGCAGCGTTTCGCACAAGGTGACCGGGCTTTCGGATTGCCCGGTTCTGGTCGTATGACGCGCCCCGCCCCGCAAGCGCCCCGGATCGTTTCGGAGTTCGCCGGCGATCTGGAGTTCGACGCCCCCGGTCGGCCCGTGCGGCTGGGTCTGATCGCGCTGGCGACGGATCTGACGATCGAGCGGGACGCGCGCAGGCTGTTGCCCCAAGACGACGTGGCCCTGCACGTCACGCGCGTGCCCTTCGCCAACCCCACGACGCCCGAGAACCTGCGCGCGATGGCGCCCAAGCTTGCGGATGCCGCCGCGCTTTTGTTGCCTGACATACCGCTTGCGGCGATCTGTTACGGCTGCACCTCGGCCTCGGTGGCGATCGGAGACGCCGAGGTCGCGCGACATATCGGGCAGGCCCGGCCCGGCGTTCCGGTGGTCACGCCGATCCTTGCCGCCGCACAGGCGTTTCGGGCGCTTGGCGCCTCTCGTATCTCGGTTCTCACGCCATACCTGCCGGAAACGACCGCGCCGATGCTGGACTATTTCGATGCGGCCGGGATCGCTGTCGCGCGCTGCACCTGTCTTGGCCTGCCCGATGACCGTGACATGGCGCGCCTGTCCGCCCGGACCATTCTGGCCGCGGCCCGCGACGCCGACACCCCCGAGGCCG
The DNA here is from genome assembly GCF_014196965.1 of Actibacterium naphthalenivorans. GTDB lineage: Bacteria > Pseudomonadota > Alphaproteobacteria > Rhodobacterales > Rhodobacteraceae > Actibacterium_A > Actibacterium_A naphthalenivorans. The sequence continues at coordinate 487,082 of NZ_JACIEQ010000002.1, forward strand.
AGGCGCTGTTTCTGTCCTGCACGGCCCTTCCCGCCGTGCCGCTGATCGCCGCGCTCGAGGCAGAGCTGGGCAAGCCGGTCATTACCTCGAACCAAGCCAGCTTCTGGGCCATGCTGTGCCTTGCGGGATTGCCCATCCCGGCGGGTTTCGGACGGATCCACGCCTTCGGGGAAAAGGTGCGCCACGCATGAACGCACCGGTCCTTGCCGATATCCTAAGCGCACACCAGCGCGTTGCGGGCATTGTCCGGGCCACCCCATGCGACCCTTCTCCATCGCTCAGCACCCATATGGGCCAGCCGGTCTGGCTCAAGCAGGAACACCACCAGCATACCGGCAGCTTCAAGCTGCGCGGCGCGGCGAACGCAGTGGCGCAACTGACGCCTGCGGAACGCGCGCGCGGTGTCGTGGCCGTGTCTACCGGCAACCACGGTCGCGCGCTGGCCTATGCGGCGCGCAAATCCGGGGTGCGCTGCGTGATCTGCATGTCTGCGCTGGTGCCCGACAACAAGCTGCAGGCGATTCGCGCCGAGGGTGCCGAGACGCGCATCATCGGCCGCTCGCAAGACGAGGCTCAGGCCGAGGTGGACCGTATGATCCAGGAAGACGGCATGGTGATGATCCCCCCGTTCGATGACCCGCGCGTCATCGCCGGGCAAGGTACGCTGGGTCTTGAGGTCCTTGAGGCCGTGCCGGATCTGGCGACGATGCTGGTGCAGCTTTCGGGCGGCGGGCTGATCGCGGGCGTGGCGCTGGCGCTCAAGGCGCAGCGCCCCGATATCCGGGTCATCGGCATCTCGATGAAGCGCGGCGCCGCGATGCAGGCCAGCCTTGCCGCGGGCCGTCCGGTTCAGGTGGATGAACTGCCGACGCTTGCGGATTCTCTGGGCGGCGGGATCGGCCTGGCGAACCAGTACAGCTTTGCCATGGCGCGCGATCTTGTGGACGATGTCGTCACGCTGAGCGAGCCTGAAATCGCCGCCGGCATACGCCACTGCTACTTTGCGGAACGCCAGATCGTCGAGGGCGCGGGCGCCGTCGGGGTCGCGGCGCTGTTGTCCGGACGGATCACGGCGCAAGGACCGGTCGGTGTGCTGCTGAGCGGTGGGAACATCGACATGGCGCTTCACCATCGGCTGATCTCGGGCGAAGACGTGGATCTGATGCAGGAGCAGCGCGCCTGATGGTCGAGATCACCCTGCTGTCCGAGGCCGATCTGCGCCGCTGCGTCGCGCTGGACGATCAGGCCGTCGAGTGTGTCGAGGACGGGTTTCGCGCGCTCGGCACCGGAACGGTGGTGATGCCGCCGATCCTGTCGATGGCGATCCGCGAGGCCAATGGCGAGGTCGACGTCAAGACCGCCTATGTGCCGGGGCTGCCCAGCTTTGCCATCAAGGTGTCGCCGGGGTTCTTCGACAATCCCGCGCTTGGCCTTGCGTCCACTTCGGGGCTTATGATGCTGTTTTGCGCCCGCACCGGACAGGTGCAGGCGCTGTTGCTGGACAATGGCTATCTGACCGATATCCGCACCGCCGCCGCCGGGGCCGTGGCCGCGCGCCACCTTGCGCGCGCGGATGCGTCCCATGCCTGTATCCTTGGGGCGGGCATGCAGGCCCGGATGCAGCTTCGCGCGCTGAGCCTCGTGCGTCCGATCCGCCGTGCCACCTTCTGGGCACGCGATCCGGCCAGGGCCGATGCCGCCGCCCGCGAAATGGGTGCAGAACTGGGGATCAAGGCGACCGCCTGCGCCGATCCCGCCACCTGCGTTGCACAGGCGGATGTGATCGTGACGACCACCCCGGCCACGCGACCCATCCTTTTGGCCGACTGGCTGCGCCCGGGCCAGCACGTCACCGCCATGGGGTCAGACCAGCACGGCAAGAACGAACTCGACCCGGCCAGCCTTGCCCGCGCCGATCTTTATGTGCCCGACCGCCTGTCGCAGACGCGGGCCCTGGGCGAATTGCGCAGCGCCGTGCAAAGCGGCGCCCTGCCCGCAGACGCCCGTTTCCCCGAACTGGGCGATATCGTCGCAGGCACCGCGCCGGGACGCGCCACCCCCGAACAGATCACCATCGCCGATCTGACCGGGACGGGCGTGCAGGATACCGTGATCGCCATCCATGCCCTGCGCCGTGCCCGCGCGCAGGGGCTTGGTACCCTTTTCAACACCTGACCGGAGGCCGTCATGCCCAACCTTTCTCCTCTGTTCACACCGGACGAATACGCGGCCCGCCTGGCGGCCACGCGCAGGGCGATGGAGGCGCGCGGGCTTGACGCCCTGATCGTGTCGGACCCGTCCAACATGGCCTGGCTGACCGGCTATGACGGCTGGTCCTTTTACGTGCATCAATGCGTCATCATCGGACCCACCGGCGCACCCGTCTGGTTCGGACGCGGGCAGGATGCGAACGGCGCGGTGCGGACCTGCTATATGGCCGACGGCGATATCATCGGCTATCCCGACCACTACGTGCAATCGACCGAGCGCCACCCGATGGATTACCTGGCCGCCAAGCTGACCGAACGGGGCTGGGACGCCGGGCGCATCGGGGTCGAGATGGACAACTACTGGTACAGCGCCGCCGCCCATGCCGCGCTGGACCGGCAGACACGGGGCGTTCTGGTAGATGCCACCGCCCTGGTCAACTGGCAGCGCGCGGTGAAATCCAAGGCCGAACTTGGCTATATGCGCTCTGCCGCGCGGATCGTCGAACGGATGCATGCGCGCATCTTCGATCTGGCCGAAGTGGGAATGCGCAAATGCGATCTGGTCGCGGAAATCTATGACGCCGGGCTGCGCTATGACCCGAAGCTGGGGTTTGGCGGAGATTATCCTGCCCTCGTGCCGCTTCTGGCCTCGGGGGCCGATGCCTCGGCGCCGCATCTGACGTGGGACGATCGCCCTCTCAAGGCCGGAGAAGCCACATTCTTTGAAATCGCGGGCGTGGTGCATCGCTATCACTGCCCGCTGTCGCGCACGCTGTTTCTGGGCAAGCCGACGCCCACCTTCGTCGAGGCCGAAAAGGCCACGCTCGAGGGTATGGAAGCGGGGCTTGAACTGGCCCGCGCCGGCAACCGCTGCGAGGATATCGCCAATGCGTTCTTCGGGGTTCTGGCCCGCTACGGGATCGAGAAAACCAATCGCACCGGCTATCCCATCGGCATGTCCTATCCGCCCGACTGGGGCGAACGGACGATGTCCTTGCGTGCGGGCGACACGACGGAATTGCAGCCCGGCATGTGCTTTCATTTCATGACCGGCCTGTGGATGGACGACTGGGGCCTTGAAATCACGGAAAGCATCGTGATCGGCGACGGCGCGCCCGAATGCCTTGCCGATGTGCCCCGCAAGCTGATGGTGAAAGACGGATGAACGCGAACCCCATTACCCCGACCGTTCCCCTTGAGAAGGACGGCAAACATCACGGTTTTCTGCGCCTGCCGCATTCGCGCAACGACAGCGCCTGGGGCGCGGTGATGATCCCGGTGACGGTGGTGCGCAACGGCGACGGGCCCACCGCCCTGCTGACCGGCGCCAATCACGGCGACGAATACGAGGGGCCGATCGCACTGCAACGGCTGGCGCATGAGCTGCAGCCCGAAGAAATCACCGGCCGGGTGATCATTGTGCCCTACATGAACTTTCCGGCCTTCCGGGCCGCCACACGGGTATCTCCCATCGACGGAATGAACCTGAACCGGATCTTCCCCGGACGTGCGGACGGGAGCGCGACAGAAAAGATCGCGGATTACTTTCACAATATTCTCGTACCCATGGCCGACATCGTTCTCGACTATCATTCCGGCGGCAAGACGCTGGATTTCCTGCCCTTTGCCTGCGCGCATTATCTGGACACGCAAACCCAGCAGGAAGCCTGCATCGCGGCGGTCGAGGCCTTCAACGCCCCCTATACGCTGATGCTGCGCGAGATCGACAATGTCGGCATGTATGACACCGCCGTCGAGATGCAGGGCAAGGTCTTCGTCACCACCGAGCTTGGCGGCGGCGGCACCGCGACGGCGCGGTCCGCGCGCATTGCCCGCAAGGGCGCGCGCAACGTGCTGATCCACGCGGGCATCCTGCGCGGCGAGATCGAGCGCGAGCCGTCCCTGATGCTCGATATGCCGGGGAATGATTGCTACCATTTCGCAACCTCCGAGGGGCTTGTCGAACCCCTTGTGGATCTGGGCGATCAGGTTTCGCAGGGGCAGCCGATCGCCAAGATCTGGCCCGTTGACAGAACCGGCGTCGTGCCTTTGGAATATTTTGCCCAGCGGGCCGGCATTCTTGCGGCGCGCCACTTTCCGGGGCTGATCCAGACCGGCGACTGTCTGGCCGTGATCGGCACGACAACCGCGAGCGCGGCATAGGCCGAGACGTTATCGATGCCACAATCGGCCCTGACACGGTTCCGCGCGGGTTCAGGTGCCTTTCCGCTCCCAGCCGGTGGGCGTGCATGCCCGGGACCCGCCGCCCCGGCAGCCGCGCCACGCGGCTATCGTTCGGCCGGTGGCTTCGCCAGTTGCCACTTTACCCGCGCGAAAGCCATCTGCACCGCCAGCCCCAGGAAAACATAGCCCATGTCGAACACCCAGGTACCGTCAATCAACGCCGCCTGGATCGACTGGCCAAGGATCGACAGCACCGTGCCGAGCGCGAAACAGGCCAGGCCGAACCGCCCCATCAACAGTACCGGCCAGACCCAGCGGCTGGCGGAGAGGTGCATCACCCACCTCTGGGTCGAAAGGAAATAGACCAGCGCCAGCAGATGCAGCAGGCGCGGAGCGGCAAGGAAGGTCTTGTCGAAGCTGACGATATAGAAGGGCCAGCCGTGGTCCTGCAAGAAACCGAGGGCGGCATTGCATGGGTCACGGATCACGCCGATCTTCACCCACGCCAGAACGAACACCAGCACCGCCAGCGACAGCCAGCGTGCCCACGTTACATTCGGGCACAGCCGCTCGCCCGTTTTCAGCCGCATCCCCGTGGCAAGGCCGATGACAAACAGAAACTGCCAGGCGAACGGGTTGAAAAACCATCCTCCCTCATTGGGGAAGGCCGGCATGTTCAGCCGCGCCTCGCCGGTGATGACCCACAGCAGGAACGATCCCCCGAGCATCACCCAGATATTGCGCTGGCCGATCAGGATCATCACGGGCGTCATCACCAGCAGCGCCGCGTACATCGGCAGGATGTTGATATAGCCGAACTGATGCCCCAACGTCGCGATGCCGATGGTCGCTTTCTCCGGCGCCCTGATCCACGGGGCGACGTTGTTGAGCGTCCGCATCTGATCCGCGCCGAACCAGTAGGCCGCGCCCAGCATGATCGCCAGCGAGATCACCGAGATCACCAGATGCACGGAATAAAGCGTCCATGCCCGGCCCCAGCATTTCGCGACGGCGCGCCACAGCGGCAGGCAGACAAAGGCCGCGGGATAGGCCAGCCCCGCCGCCATCCCCGACATGAACACAAAGCCCTCGGCCGCATCCGAAAAGCCGAAATTTCGGCTGGTCAGGGTTTCCAGCGGGTTGCCCGGCACGTGGTTGATAAAAATCATCACCAGCGCGAGACCACGGAAGAAGTCGAGCCGGGGGTCACGTGTCGACGCGGGCGCGCCCAGCGGAGCTTTGGTCGGGGGCATCTCAGGCAGTTACTTCAACGGCATCGGCGGCAGAAGCGGGCGCGGCAGGCGCGGAGCCGGTCCACAGGGTCACGATCCGGCGATGGTCGGCGATCACCTGCGGGATGCAGGTTTCTTCGGGCGTAAGGAACAGCGGCGGCGCGGACGGCTGCGAGCTGGCCCAGATGACCAGCGGTGCCAGCACCAGCGGCACCCCGATCGGCAGCACCCAGAGCATGAGATCGGGGGCGAGGCTCCGCGTGAGGAAAATGACGGCGCCGCCCCAGAGCTGGATCCACCAGCCCGCGGCAAAGGCATCGGGCAGCGTCAGCTGCCCGTCGCCGCGGGTCTGCGCCGGCCAGCCTCCGTCGCGCCCCATCAGCACCTGAAGCACCGCCCGCGTTTGCCACATCAGCATGATCGGCGCGTTGATCGAAGACATCAGCAATTCGCTCAACATGCCGCGCAGGGCCATGAACCGCCCGCCGAATCCCTCCACCCGCCCGCGAATGATCGCGTCCAGCAGGATCAGCACCTTGGGCAGCACCAGCAAACCGAACACACCCACCGCGACACCGACCGCTTTCGACGTCTGGTCCGAGGGAAAGACGGGAAAGAGCTGGAACGGTTCGGGAAAGAAATCCGGCTCGGGCGCGGTCGCCGTCGCGTAGAGGTTCGAGGCCAGGAACATCACCCAGAACAGCGGCGCGATATAGCTCAGGATGCCCTGGAAAAACACAAACCGCGACCACGCCCTGAGGCCGGGGGCCGACAGAAGACGCACATGCTGCAGGTTCCCCTGACACCACCGCCTGTCGCGCTTGGCGAAATCGATCATGTTCTGCGGCCCCTCTTCGAACGAGCCTGTCAGGTCGGGGTCCAGGCGCACCGACCATCCCGCACGCGCCAGCAGCGCCGCCTCTACATAATCGTGGCTGAGGATGTGCCCCCCGAAGGGCGGCGGGCCGCTGAGTTCGGGCAGGGCACAGCTTTCGGCAAATGCGCGCACGCGCACCAGCGCATTGTGCCCCCAGAACGGCCCCGTGACGCCCTGCATGGCGGCCTGCCCCTGCGCGAACACCGGCGAATAGAACCCGGCGGCGAACTGCATCGCCCGCCCAAAGCGCGAGCGCGCGCCGGTGATGCGCGGCAGCGTCTGCAGCAGGCCAAGTCGTGGCGCCGCCTGCATCCGTCGCACCATCTCCGCGATGGTTTCGCCCTCCATCAGGCTGTCGGCATCGAGGATCAGGGCAAAATCGTAATGCGCCCCCGAGGTTTCAAAGAAATCCTGAATATTGCCCGCCTTGCGGCCCGTGTTGCGGGGCCGCCTGCGATAGAAGAACCGGGCTTTCTTGCCCGCCTTCAGCCGCGCATCCTGTGCGCGGTCGTCCCACAGATGCACGAACCAGCGCTCTTCCTCGGCGCCCACACGTTCGTCCTGCGTATCCGACAGGATCGCGAAGTCGAAATGCGCCGCCAGCCCCAATCGGGTTAGCGCATCATCCATCGCCGCCACACGGGCGAAAACCACCGCCGGATCTTCGTTGTAGACAGGCATCAGGATGGCGGTGCGGGTGGTGATGGGCGTGACCAGCGGCGGGGGCGCCCTGCGCGCGGAAATCAGCCCCTCGACCGATTGCATCGCCCCCCAGGCCAGCCAGAAGGTCGTGATGAACACCAGCGCCGCGCGCACCCCGTCGACCACCTGATAACCGTCGGCGGCGCCGAATTGCAAAAACAGCGCCGCAGCGCCGGCCCCGAGGCCGACACTCACGAGCAACGCAAACGCACGCGCCGACAGCGCACCGCCGGAGGACGTTGTCCGGATCATCCGTTATCGGCCGCGCGCCGTTCGACCGAACCCGGCGGCGCACGCCATAAGCAGGCGATGCAGGGTCCTGCCACCGGCAAAGGGCGCCTCGATCACCTGCCTCGGCATCACCAGGGGCGCGTGGGGAAGCGCGGCTTCGCGCAGGATAGCCGCCTTGCGCGTGGCAAAGGCGAAGGTGTTTCCATCGGAAACGGAAGAACTGATCTGCGTCGTCATTCGCGTACCCATTGGTAAATCCATGTCTCGGTGAGCTTTCTCCCAAAACCCGCGACATGGGCAACAAGTTCCACCAGTCGCTCATTTCCACCATTTACATCGATGACAAGCCGCCACTTGTTGGTGTCTTCGATCTTTGAAAGAGCGATATGTTGAATTTTCCCGCGTGCAATGGTCACCACCGGTTCCAACACCGCATCTTCCGGCAGCCCCGCCATCAGCCCGCCCGCGAAATCGATCACGAACTTGCGCACCGATGCCTTGGTGTCGGACACGCCCGAGGTCCCGCCCCGCCCCACCAGCGTGTTGACGATCCACGCGCGGTCTCCCTCGCGGTCGGTGCCGAGCACGCCCCAGCGCAGGCGGTAGGCGTATTCGCGCGTCTCGCCCGCCTTCGGTTTGTCGGACGGCACCCAGAAGCTGACGATATTGTCATTGCCCTCCAGGTCGGAGGGGATCTCGACCAGACGGATCGCGCCCGGCCCCCAATCGCCTCGCGGTTCGATCAGCACCGACGGGCGATCCTGATAATGGGCGCCCGCGTCCTGATAATCGTCGAACGAACGGTCGCGCTGGATCAGGCCGAAGGATTTGAGGTTCGGCTCGGTGAGGTAGGAGCTGGCCAGCCGCGGCGGGTTGTTGAGCGGGCGCCAGAGCACATCGCCGTCCTGACGCACCACCATCAGCGCGTTGCTGTCATGAACCTGGGGGCGGTAGTCATCGAAGGCATCGCCATTCTTTTCGTCGAACAGGAACATCGAGGTCAGCGCCGCCACGCCCAGCTGTTCCACATCGCGGCGGAAATGCAGCCTGGCGGTCACATCAATCACGGTTTCCGCGCCCGGACGGATCACGAAACGGTAGGCGCCTGTGCACGACGGGCTGTCGAGCGCGGCGTAGAGCACGGCGGTTTCCTGCCCGTCGGCGGGACGCTCCAGCCAGAATTCGGAAAAGCGCGGGAACTCCTCCTCGCCGCCGAGCCCGGTGTTGATCGCGAGCCCGCGCGCGGACAGCCCGTAGCTGCTGCCTCGGGCCAGAGCGCGGAAATAAGACGCCCCCACGAAAGCGACCAGTTCGTCGAACTTGTCGGCGCGGTTGAGCGGCGTGTTCAGACGAAAGCCCGCCACGCCCGGTAAATCCTGACCTTTGGGCACACGGTCGGCGAGATCATCGTAGTAGAGGAAATCCTCGGTGGAAAAGCTCATCGGCGTCTGGGTGCCGTCGATCACTTCGTGGATTGCCACGGTCTGCTTGTACAGCCAGCCGGGATGGAAGGCATGCACGCGGAACAGCGCGCCGTCGTCGCGCCAGCGCGCGCGGTCCGGATTGAACTGGATCTTGCGATAATCGTCGTAGTCGAGATCCGCGATCACCTCTGCCGCATCGGCGGGCGCCCGGTAATCGGATCGGGCCGCCTCTGCCATGCGCGCATCCAGCCAGTCGAAGGAAAACGGCTGCGGCTCGGCCGGCGCGGGGGCGGGCTGGGCCACGGCTTCGGGCGCCCCCGGCTCTGGCGCGGCGGCCTCCTGCGTCAGAGCCGGGCGCGCGAAGGCGACAGCGGCCACAGATCCCGAAAGAGTGGAAAGAACTGTACGACGAGTGAGGCGGGACAGGCCCGCTTCAGAAGACTGCGACTTTACAGACATTGCACACACATTGAACCGAACTTGCTTTCGTACACACGTCATCCTGCGCATGCGACTCACTCACATGACAGTTCCGTGACCCTGACCAATTATGACCAGTTTCGCCGCACCGCCACATGAATCTGTTGAACCGGTTGAGAACTGGCGGTTTTTCGCAGGTCGCCGACCTGCCGGCAAGAGCGGCTCCGCCGCCAAACCGCTGCTGTTGTTGCGAAGAATAGCAGGAAATAAGCTGTTTCAGCGAAGAACGGATCATCGGGATCTTGAAAGAGCGCCAGGCGGCGGCCGGATCTGGCGGAGGCGCGGAAAGGTCTGTCCGGAATCAAGCGACGTGTTTCACGGGGAGTGGCGCCGGACGCCCGTGCCCGTTGGCCCAGGCCCTCGCCCCCGTGCCGGCGGGCAAGGCGGCGCCCGGCTTTCTGGCATCTTGCCGCCTCGACTAATTTTCCAGGTTCGGGTAGCGTGCCCGAAGCAGGTGCGCTCCATCCGGCAACCCGCTGTTTTCAAAGGCTGCCGTTCCCCCGTGATCGGCCTAGAAAGAGGCCTATGCGCAAGATGATGGCTGACCGAGCGTCCTACAGGCACCGCTGACAATGCTCGACATCCTTCAGACCCTGCTCGACATGGCAAGCTCGCGGCCGATCGAGGCGCTCATCCTCTTTCTGGCGCCCTTCGCACGTGAGGATGTCGCCATCGTCGTCGGCGGCCTTCTCATCGTCGAGCAGCGGCTGCCGTTCGGGCTGGCCCTGGCAAGCCTCTACGCCGGGATCGTGGCCAGTGATTTCCTGCTGTTCGGCCTTGGCAGGCTCGCCCGGCGGAACAACCGGCTTCGGCGGCTCCTGCTGCACCCGAGGGTCGAGCGGGCCAACGCGTGGCTGCTGGGCCATGTGCCGGCGGCGATGATCGTCGCGCGGATCGTCCCCGGTGTCATCTTCCCGGTCTATGTGGGCTGCGGCCTTCTGGGGGTGCGGACCGCCGTGTTCGCGCTGATCACGATGGCGACGGCCGCGGTCTATTTGCCCGCGCTGCTCTGGCTCGTGGTCCGCTTCGGCGATGACGTGCTCTCGGGGGCCGGCTATTGGGCGTGGGTTCTGACCCTCACCATTCTGGTGATCCTGATCACCAACCGGGCGCGGAACCCGCCGTGGGGCCTGATGCTGCGTGTCGGCCGCTTCGGGTTTGCGGGGGTGTTCCGGCAGGCCGGAAAAGCCATCAAAGGGGTCGGCAAAAGCCATGCCGGGATGCCGTCTCTCGGCGCCCTCTCCTCGCGCATCGGGCTGGCGGAGAGGATCCCGCCGAAACTCTTCTACGTTCCGATGGCGTTTCAGTGGCTCTGGCTCTCGGCCAGGTATCGCAGCCTGTCGCTTCCGACGCTGGTCAACCCGCTGATCGAGGTTGGCGGGCTCTGGGGCGAGTCGAAACAGGTGTATCTCGACATGGTGTCAGGCGAGGCCCGGCAATGGATCGCGCCCTATGTGATGATGGCGCGCGGATCGGCGGACGGCACCGCAGACGGGCGCCGGGCCGCCGCCCTCGCCCGGGAAAACGGCCTGACCTTCCCGCTTGTCGCCAAGCCCGACATCGGCTGGCAGGGCTACGGCGTGCGCTCCCTCGCCACCGAGGCCGAGTTGCTGGCCTATGTGGCGGCCTTCCCCGCGGGTGCCACGCTGATGCTGCAGCAGCTGGCCCCGTGGGAGGGCGAGGCAGGCGTTTTCTACGTGCGCCGGCCGGATCAGGAACGGGGCGAGGTCGTGGCGCTTACCCTGCGCTACTTCCCCCATGTGATCGGTGACGGGGTGCAGACGGTCCGTGACCTGATCCTCGCCGATCAGCGCGCATCGTGGAAGGCGGGGCTGCACTTCGGCCTGCAGAACAGGCACGGAGGCCTGACGCAACAGATGCTGAACCGGATTCCCGGCGCGGGAGAGATCGTGCGGCTTTCCTTCATCGGCTCGATCCGGGTCGGCGGCCTTTACCGCGACGCGGGCGCGCAGATCACGCCGGCGCTTTCGGAACGTTTCGATGCGATCTCGCGGTCGATGCCGGAGTTCCACTATGGCCGCTACGACATCCGCTTCGCCTCGATGGAGCGGCTGCAGGAGGGCGAGGATTTCCTCATCATAGAGATCAACGGCGCGGGCAGCGAATCGATCAGCGCGTGGGATCCCAAGACGCCGCTGCTTGAGGTTTACCGCCGGCTGCTCGCGCATCAGCGCATGCTTTTCGAGATCGGCGCGATGAACCGGCAGCGCGGCTGGAAGACACCGGGGCCGCTTGCGATCCTGCGCGCCGCCCGGCGACAGACCGGCCTGATCGGGCGCTATCCGCCTTCATCGTAAACCGGACGGCCTACTTGCATCCCTGCCCGGGCCTGCCCATCTGCAAGGCAACCGGGCGGATGCCCCGTGCCGAGGCTCCGGGTGCTTCGCCGGATCACGGGTACGGTTTCGCCAGCAACCCTATCGGCAGAAGGCGCAGGCAGATCCATGACAGATGTTCTCACGCACCCCGGCGCGGCGCCCGCAGACCGCTCGCTTGCGGCCCGCCTGATGTCGGGCGGCATGCCCGCGCAGGACGTGGTGGTGATCGCCGCAGCCGAGCGGCGCCCCGACGGCCCCTTCGCCCAGTTCCGCCGCTCGATGCGCGAGCGGTTTCAGGCCATCACCAACGTCGGGCTGACCCATCCCGCCTCAGGCCAGGCCGCGCTCGCCCGCCATGACCTGCCGGGGCGCAACGGCTTGCCGGCGCTCAGCTACCTCGCGGCGGGCGATTCCGCTGGCCGTCCGGTGGTGTTCATCCATGGCACGCCCGGCGAGGCGTCGGATTGGGCGCCGTTCCTGCGGCGCGCGCCCGCCGGCCAGCACCGGCTGGCGATCGACCGTCCCGGCTTTGGCCGCAGTGGCCCCGGCGCGCCCGTCGTCGCCCTGCCCGAACAGGCCCGCGCGATCGCCGCGCTGCTGGAGGCGGGCCCCGGGCCTGCCGTCGTCGTCGGCTCTTCCTATGGCGGGCCGGTGGCGCTGCAGCTCGCTGCAAACCACCCCGATCTGGTGTCGGGCGTGCTGCTGGTGGGCGCCGCCGCGGACCCCGTGCGCGAGCGGACACATCCCGCTCAGCGCCTTGCCGCGCTGCGCGCGGTGAGCAGCCTGCTGCCCCGGCCGCTTGTCCATTCCAACGCCGAACTGCTGGTGCTGCGGCGCGAGCTGGAGGCGCTCGGCCAGCGCATCGGGCGCATCCGCGCGCCGGTCACTATCCTGCAGGGGCTGCACGACACGCTCGTGCCCGCCGAAAACGCCGCCTATCTCGCCGAACGTCTTGTGGGCGTCGCCCGCCGGCGTGTCGTCCTCGTCGAACGCGCGGGCCACTTTCTGCACATCCTGCGCTCCACCCTCGTCGAAGACACGCTGCGGCACCTGCTTGCAGAGTCGAAGACGCCAGGCCCCGCGCCGGCCGCGCTGTCCTGACACCCGCGCGCTCAGGGCCGTGCAGGCCCCGGGCCTGACCGTTCGAACCGGCTACACCGCCTCGTCAAGCTTTCCGACCAGCGACTGGACGACGCTGCGCACATGCGCGATCTCGTCCGGCGCGGCCTCGATCCGCCGGGCGAGCTCTTTCGGCACCTCCTCTGCCTGCTCCCGCAAGGCACGCCCGTGGGGCGTCAGGGTGATCAGCACGCGCCGCTCGTCATCCGGGTCACGCTGACGCGCGACGAACCCCGCCTGCTCCATGCGCTTGAGCAGCGGGCTCATGGTGCCGTTGTCGAGATGAAGGCAGGCGCAAAGATCGCCGACGGAAACGGGGTCGCGCCCCCACAGCACAAGCATCACAAGATATTGCGAATAGGTCAGGCCGAGGGGCGCGAGCAGCGGCCTGTAGAGCCGCTGCAGAAGGTTCGTCGCCGCGTAGAGCGGAAAGCAGACCTGCCGGTCGAGGCGCAGCAGGTCGTCCGCCGCGGGGGTGTCATCGGGCCGGTCGGTCATTTTGTCGAAACGGAGATGGCCACATCGATGTTGCCGCGCACAGCGTTCGAGTAGGGGCAGACCTTGTGCGCGTCGGCAACCGCCGCCTCTGCCGTCGCCTGATCGACGCCTTTGAGTATGACATCAAGCGCGACCGTCAGGCGAAACCCTGCGCCGTCCGGCTCCATGCCGACCGTCGCCTCGACCTCGACATCATCGTCGCCGATCTTCTGTTCGCTCTTGCGCGTGGTGTGAATCACCGCGTTGCCGAAGCATGCGGCGTAACCGGCCGCGAAAAGCTGCTCGGGGTTGGTGGCGCCGCCCTTGCCGCCAAGCGCCTTCGGCATCGCCAGCCCGACCGCCAGAAGGCCGTCCGTGCTTTCGCTGGCTCCATTTCGGCCGCCGGTGGCCCTGACCGTGGTGGAATAAAGGGGGCTCACGATGATTGTCCTTTCACGAACGCATGTGGCTAGCTGTGTATTTGCCAGCAATACTATTGCAAGGGCAGATCACCGGCCCGGCCGAAAAACCGCGCGCCCCCGGCGATCACGCCGGATCGCGCATCAGCGGCGCGCGCGGGGCCCAAAGCCGCAGCTTTCCGCCCCGCACCACCGCCGTCACAGGCGCATTGGCGCGCACCGCCGCCGCCACGTCGGGCGCCGCGAGCAGGATGAAATCCGCCGCGGCCCCGGCCTGCGGTTCGGGCGCGGGCCGGCGCAGGATCCGGGCCGGGGCATCGGTGATCATGTCAAACACGCCGCGCATCTGGGCATCGGTGGCAAGCTGGTCGATATTGGCGTAGTAATTCGCCATTCGCAGCAACGACGCATCGCCGAAAGGTGTGAACGGGTTTTGCACGTTGTTGGTGGCCAGCGCCACCGCCGCGCCATGCGCCGCGATCCGATGGGCCGGCGCAACCCCGCGCGGGCGCAGCGGATCGGCCCGGTCACCGTTCAGGAAACTGTCGGTCGCCGGAAGCACCACAAGCCCGATCCCCGCCTCTGCCATCTGCCGCGCCAGATCGGCGCGCCGCTCCGGCGCGAAGGCGGCGAACTTCGTCGCATGGCCCACGGCCACCCGGCCTTGCCAGCCGCGCCTGATGGTCTGGGCGATGATTTCCGGCAGGATCGAACCATCCGGATCGAGATCGAAATCGGCGTGAAAATCCGCGTCCACGTCGAAACGCTCGGCCAGATCGAAGATCAACCCGACATGGGCCACCGGATCCCGGTCGGTATAGGGGCAGCCGCCAACCAGATCACCGCCCTGCGCCAGCGCCTGCTCCATCAACCCGCAGGTCGCCATCTCTTGCGTCAGCCCTTCCTGGGCGAAGACGCAAAGCTGCAGGTCGATCAGATCGGACCAATCCGCCCGCAGCCGTTTGAGCGCACGAAAGCTGCGCAGCCCGGCGCGCGGGTCCACCTCGACGAAACTGCGCATCCGCTGCGTGCCCGCCCGCACCGCCATCTCAAGCACCTGCGCGCCGCGCGCATAGACATCCTCTTCGGTAAAGCCGCGCTTGGCATCGGCGGTCAGGCGCACGGCCTCTGGCAGCGTGCCCTCGCAGATCGGGCATCGGCCCAGGATCATCGCCTTGTCGAGATGAACATGGGCGTCGGTGAAGCCCGGGCACAACAGCGCGCCCCGCGCGTCATGGCGGGGCAGATCGGCAGGCATGTCGCCGCGCGCACCGATCGCGGCGATCACACCCCGCGCAACATGAAGCGACAGGCCGCTCTGCCCGTTCGGAAGGCCGATATTGTCGAGGATGAAAGCCATACCGGTCAGGCGTACCGCTTTGTGAAAGGGGCGATCCGGCGTGTTTTCGTCTGGCGCGCAGGCGGCAGAAAAAGGCCGGAACTGGTGAAAATTCCGAGACGGGACAAGGATATGGCGCACCGGGCCATCCAACAAGCCGAAATCCATGGCGCCCGCCGCCTCAGGGCCAGCGCTTCGCCTCGGCCATGGCATCCGAGATCGTCGCGCGCAATGCGGGCGGCACCTGCTCGGCCTGTGCATGGTCATGCCATCTGGCGATCGCACCATCGACCTGCGCGATGATCTCCGTGGCGCGGCGCGGCTTGATCCCGGCGCGCTTCGCAACTTCCGCAAAGGCGGATGTCCCCGGTCGCCGCCCTTCGTCGCCAATGGTCAGCGTGTGCTCTCCGCCCGGGCCCTGGCTGAAGCTCAGATCATAGGCCGGGGCCAGCCGCCACGCCCCCGAGCCGTGCATAAGGAAAGCATGGTTCTTGAGATGGTCGTCCCGGTTCAGCGCGCGCGCGTTGAAGATCATGCGCCGATACATCTCTTCGGTGGCGCGGATGTCTCGGGTCACGCCATGCACCACCCGAAGCAGTTCGGAATAATCCAGCGTGGCCTCGCGGAAATCGACCTCGAGCAGGGCCGCGACGGTTTGCATATGCAACCGCCCCGCCCCCTCCCGGTCGAAACGATCCGTCACGAAGAAAGGCTCGCCCCGGTCAGAACGCAGCACCCCGGTCCATGCCATCTCGATCCCGGCATCCTTGGCCATGCGCGCATAGGCGGCCTCGGCCTCGACGGCGCCGGCCGGGTCACGCACGGCCCGGCGTTTGATCATCACATGACGCCATCCCGGCGCCAGCGGCAGCCGGTGACTCCGCAACCGATCCCCATCGGGCGAAAGCTGCGCCACGAATTTCGGCCGCGCCCCTTGCGAGCCGCCCGCGACCGCGCGCAAACGCTCCAGCTCCGAGGTGCTCGCCCCCTCTTCCACCTGGGGCACGAGCCGGGCGAACCAGTCGAGATCGATCTCCACCACCGGCTCCGGAACCTCTTCGGGCCGGTAGGTCAGCGCGCCCATCCCGTCCAGGCCAACCATGGCCAGACGGTCCAGCGGCGTGATGTCAGCCAGCGAACGCCCGCGGGACTGAAGCTCCCGGTCGATGAGCAGCCGCCCCCAGCCATCCGGCAGGCTGTCACCGAAGACCCCGGGCAGCCCGTCGAACGCCCGCCCGCGGGGGCGCAGCAGCCCCGCATGGGTCTTGACCAGCAAGGGCGAGATCGGCAGCGGGCGCGCCGCGAACGCCGGATCCCATTCGGCAGCGGCCTCGCGCCGCATATTGTCCCACCCCATCTGCCCGACAGCCACGGGCCCGGTTCCGGCGCCGAAATCGAGCGCGATGTTCAGCCGGCCGGTCACGTCCCGTCAGCCTTGCGCCGCACCCGGACCGGTCCGCGCTGTTTCATGCGGCGCTCAAGATCGTCGAGCGTTTCGGCCTCGACCTGCGGAAAGAGAAGGCGGAATTCATCCAGGGCATCCAGCGCCGCGGCGATTGCCAACACCGTGGCGAAAGAGCCCTCGCCTTTCTGCTCGAACCGTTTCAGGGTCGCGATGGCCACGCCTGACCGTTGGGCGAGCTCGTCCTGGGTCATGCGCAGTGCGATACGACGGGCCTGCGCCGCCTGGCGCACCTGTTCGCGAATATCCTCGGGTGTGTCGAGACCGGGTATGACCCGCATAAAGCTGCCCCTCCATTGTCGGGATGACAAATTCATCCTATCGGAACATGTACGCGATGACAATTATCAGGATCAAATACGATCTTTTAAATTGATAATATGGCAATAACGGATCACATATGATCCTTATTGCTATCAAGTGCCTCCCCATCAGGCGGGTAGAAAACCAAAACGGCGCCGCCCCGGCCGGCAACATGCGTCTTGCCCGCCCGCGCCAGGAGGATTACCGTTACCGCGAATCCGTTGGGGTGCCCCGAGAGGGGCTGAGAGGCACATCGCCAACCCATCGAACCTGATCCGGTCAATACCGGCGTAGGGAACGGAGCCAGAGCAGAGGCCGCACCCCGGCCCTTCTTTCTTCCGCGTTCCGCGCCGCCTTGGGAGAAAGAAACGATGGCCATCCCGGCAGCACTGACGATCGCGGGCTCCGACAGCGGCGGCGGCGCCGGGATCCAGGCCGATCTGAAGACGTTCTCGGCGCTCGGCGTCTACGGCTGCAGCGCGATCACCGCGATCACCGCCCAGAACACCCGCGGCGTGACCCGGGCAGAGCCGGTTTGGCCCGGCATGGCCGCCGCCCAGATCGACGCTGTTCTGTCGGACATCGGCATTGCGGCGATCAAGATCGGCATGCTGGCCAACGCGGAAATCATCGCGGAAGTCGCCGGTGCGCTGCGCCCGTTCGACGGGCCGGTGGTGCTGGATCCGGTCATGGTGGCCAAGTCGGGCGCGCCCCTGCTGGCGGCGGATGCAGTCGCCAGCCTGATCCGCCACCTGCTCCCCCGGGCCGATCTCCTCACGCCCAACCTGCCCGAGGCGGCAAGGCTGCTCGGCACGGCCGAGGCCCGCACCGATGAAGAGATCGAGGCGCAGGGCAAGGCGCTGCTCCAGCTTGGCGCCGGCGCCGTGGTGATGAAGGGGGGCCATGCCGAGGGCCCGGTCTGCACCGACCGGATGATCACCACCAGCGGCATCACGCTGTTCGAGGCGCCGCGTCTTGCGACGCGCAACACCCATGGAACCGGCTGCACCCTGTCGGCGGCGATCGCGGCCGAACTGGCCAGGGGGGCCGCGCCGCAACAGGCGGTGAAACGGGCGCATGGCTGGCTGCACGCGGCCATCGCCGCCGCCGACGGGCTGGAGATCGGCCACGGGCATGGCCCGGTGCATCATTTTCACGAGGTCTGGGCATGACCGGCCCCGTCACAGTGACCGGCGCCGGGGTCGCGGGGCTGTGCGTGGCGACGGAACTGGCCGCCCGCGGGGTGAGCGTGACGCTGCGCGACCGCGCCGCCCGCCCCGGCCCGCATGGCTGTTCGTGGTGGGCCGGCGGCATGCTGGCCCCCTTCTGCGAGGGCGAAACCGCCGAGGAGCCGGTCGTCCGGCTGGGTCGGGAGGCGGCCGGTTGGTGGGCGCGGCAGGGCGTTCCCGTCATCCGCAACGGAACCCTCGTGCTGGCGCTGGGACGGGACCGGCACGAGATCACGCGCTTCGCCCGCCGCACGACCGGGCACCGGGCGCTGGATCGCGACGCGCTCGCCCGGCTCGAACCCGATCTGGCGGGCCGTTTCGACGGGGCCCTGCATTTTCCCGACGAGGCGCATATCACCCCCCGCGCGGCCCTTGCGACCCTGCATGACAGGCTGGTGGACCAGGGCGCGACCCTCGATGCCAGCCCGGCCGCCCCGTCCGGCATCACCGTGGATTGCCGGGGGCTTGAGGCCCGCGACACCCTGCCCGACCTGCGCGGGGTCAAGGGCGAGATGATCGTGCTGCACACGCCCGAGGTGACGCTGCACCGCCCCGTGCGCCTGCTGCACCCGCGCTTTCCGCTTTATATCGTGCCGCGCGGCGATGGTGTCTTCATGCTGGGCGCGACGCAGATCGAAAGCGGCGAACGCGGGCGGCCGACCGTGCGCTCGGTGCTGGAGCTGCTGACGGCGGCCTATGCCCTGCACCCGGCCTTTGCCGAGGCCGCCGTGCTGGAGATCGGCACCGACGCCCGCCCCGCCTTTCCCGACAATCTGCCGCGCATCCGGCGGCGCGGCGCGACCATCCATGTTAACGGTCTGTTCCGGCACGGGTTCCTGCTGGCCCCGGCGCTCGCGCGCATGACCGCCGATCTGATCTGCGACAACAAGAACCCGGAGGTGATGGATGAAGATCACGGTGAACGGTAATCCGGCCGACATACAGGCGGCCACCCTGCCCGAGGTTCTGCGCGAACTGGGCTATGGCGACGCGAAAGTCGCGACCGCCGTCAACGAAAGCTTCGTGCCCGCCGCCGCGCGCGCGGGCGTGACGCTGGCCAGCGGCGACCGGCTTGAAATCGTCGCGCCGCGGCAGGGGGGCTGACATGGTGGCCTTCTATGGCACAGAGCTGTCTTCGCGTCTGATGCTGGGCACGGCGCAATACCCCTCGCCGGCGGTGCTGGCCGAAGCGTTCCGGCGATCCGGCGCGGGTATCGCCACCCTGTCGCTGCGCCGCGAGGCGGGCGGCGACCAGGCCGGCGCGGATTTCTGGGCGCTGGTGCGGGATCTGGGTGTCAGGGTGCTGCCCAACACGGCCGGCTGCCACTCGGCCCGCGAGGCGGTGACGACGGCGCAGATGGCGCGCGAACTGTTCGGCACGCCCTGGATCAAGCTCGAGGTGATCGGCCATGCCGACACGCTCCAGCCCGATCCCTTCGCGCTGGTCGAGGCCGCGCGGATCCTGACAGATGACGGTTTCCAGGTCTTTCCCTACACGACCGAGGATGTCGTTCTGGCCGACCGTCTGCTGGCGGCGGGCTGCGAGGTGCTGATGCCCTGGGGCGCGCCGATCGGCACCGGGCTGGGGCTGACCAACATCTACGGGCTGCGGACCCTGCGCGCGCAGTTCCCCGACGTGCCGATGGTGGTGGATGCGGGGCTGGGCCTGCCCAGCCAGGCGGCGATGGCGATGGAGATGGGGTTTGACGCGGTGCTGCTGAACACCGCCGTCGCGCGGGCGGGCGATCCGGCGGCGATGGCCGAAGGTTTCGCCAAGGCCGTCGCCGCCGGGCGGCTGGCCCATGAGGCCGACCCGATGGAGCCGCGCGACATGGCCGCCCCCTCGACCCCGGTGATCGGCAGGGCGTTCCTGTGATGCCGAGCCGTTTCTATCCGATCTTCGACAGCCCCGGCTGGCTCGAACGCGCCCTGCCGCTGGGCGTGAAGCTCGTGCAGCTTCGGATCAAGGACCAGCCCGAGCAGGCGCTGCGCACGGCGATCACCGCATCGCAGGCGCTGTGCCACCGCCACGGTGCGGTACTCGTGGTCAACGACCACTGGCGCCTTGCCATCGATGCGGGCTGCGACTGGGTGCATCTGGGCCAGGAGGATCTGGCGACCGCCGACATCGCCGCGATCCGGCGGGCCGGGCTGAACCTGGGCGTCAGTACCCATGATCATGCCGAGCTGGAGCGCGCGCTGGCGCTGGCGCCCGATTACGTGGCGCTGGGGCCGGTCTATCCGACCATCCTGAAAAAGATGAAATGGCACCAGCAGGGCCTGGCCCGTGTGACCGAATGGAAAGCGCGGATCGGCGACATTCCCCTTGTCGCCATCGGCGGCATGAGCGTGGCGCGCGCACCGGGTGCCTTTGCCGCCGGGGCCGATATCGTGTCGGCGGTCACGGACATCACGCTGAACCCCGACCCGGAGGCGCGGGTGCGCGAATGGCTGGAGGCCACGCGATGACCCGCTATGCCCGCCAGATCGCCGTGCCGGAGTTCGGCCCCGCCGGGCAGGAGGCGCTGCGCCGGGCCCGTGTTCTGGTGGTCGGCGCCGGCGGGCTGGCGGCGCCGGTGCTGCAATATCTGGTCGGGGCGGGCATCGGGCATATCCGGCTGGTCGATCCCGATATCGTCGATGTCTCGAACCTCCACCGCCAGACGCTGTTTCGCGCGGAGGATCTGGGCCACCCCAAGGCGCGCTGCGCCGCCCGCCACCTTGCCGCGCTCAACCCCGACACTGTGGTTGACGCCCGCGTCACGGCGCTGAACCCCGCCAATGCCGCCGATCTTTGTGCCGGGGCGGAAATCGTGCTCGATTGCGCCGACAGCTTCGCGGCCAGCTATATCCTGTCGGATATCTGCCACGCGCGGGCCACCCCCCTGATCAGCGCCTCGGTCATCGGGCTGGAGGGCTATGTGGGCGGGTTTTGCGGCGGCGCGCCCAGCCTGCGGGCGGTGTTCCCCGATCTGCCCGAGCGCATGGCAAGCTGCGCCGAAACCGGCGTGTTGGGCCCGGTCGTGGGCACCATCGGCGCGCTTCAGGCGCAGATGGCCATCGCTCTGCTGACCGAGCTGCCGCCCGGCCCGCTGGGCCAGCTTGTCACCTTCGACGCGCACGGCCCGCGCTTTGGCGGGTTCCGCTTTGATGGCGCGCCCGAACCGGCCCGCGCCCGGCGCTTCGCCGCCCCGGACGCGCTGCACGCGGGCGATTTCATCGTCGATCTGCGCGGCCCCGGCGAAGGCCCCCCGCCCCATCCCGCCGCCCGCCGCCTGAGCGTGGCCGACATCGGCCCCGACGGCCCCCGCCCCGCCCCCGGCCAGCGCGCCGCCTTCTGCTGCCGCTCCGGGCTGCGCGCCTGGCAGGCGGCAGACCGCCTGGCACGCTGCTGGGACGGAGAGATCATCCTCGTCGCCCTTGGCGACCCAACCGAAGAGAGACCATGAAACACCTCCTTTTCGCCGCCCTGCTCGCGGCCAGCCCCGCCGCCGCGCAGGATCAGATGACGCTTGTGCTGGACTGGTTCGTGAACCCCGACCACGGGCCGATCATCGTGGCGCAGGAGAACGGCTATTTCGCCGATGCGGGTCTGCAGGTCGAGGTGATCGCCCCCGCCGATCCCGCCGACCCGCCCAAGATGGTCGCCGCCGGCCGCGCCGATCTGGCGATTTCCTATCAGCCGCAGCTGCACCTGCAGGTGGCCGAGGGCCTGCCGCTGATCCGTGTGGGCACGCTGGTGGCAACGCCTCTGAACTGCCTGCTGGTGCTGGAGGATGGCCCGGTGAAAGCGATCGCCGACCTGAAAGGCGCCAGGGTGGGCTTTTCGGTCGCCGGTGTCGAAGAGGCGCTGCTGTCGGCGATGCTGGCCCGCAACGGGCTGTCGATGAACGAAATCACGCTGGTGAACGTCAACTGGTCGCTCTCGCCCGCGCTGATGTCGGGCCAGGTCGACGCGGTGATTGGCGCCTTCCGCAATTTCGAGCTGAACCAGATGGAAATCGAGGGCGTTCCGGGCCGTTGCTTCTATCCCGAGGAAGAGGGCCTGCCCGCCTATGACGAGCTGATCTATGTCGCCAACCCCGAAACCATGGATGCCGACATGATCGGGCGCTTTCTGGCGGCGACCGAAAAGGCCACGCAGTATATCGTGAACCATCCCCGGGAAAGCTGGGAGATCTTCGCCGGCACCTCGCCCGAGCTGCAGGACGCGCTGAACGAAAAGGCCTGGGCCGATACGCTGCCGCGCTTTGCCTTGCGCCCCGCCGCGCTGGACGCGGGCCGCTATGCGCGGTTCGAGGTCTTCCTGCATCAGGCCGGGCTGATCGCGGCCGCGCGGCCGGTCTCGGGGCTGGCCGTCGATCTGGGCGCGCCATGAGCGATTACGGGCACATCTTCCCGCTCTGGCGCGCGGCGGCGGGCGGGGCGTGGCAGCGCTATACCGGCCATGCCTTTGTCGCGGGGCTGTGCGACGGCTCGCTGCCACGCGCTGCCTTCCTGCATTACCTGACGCAGGACTACCTGTTCCTGATCCATTTCTCGCGCGCCTGGGCGCTGGCCGTGACAAAGGCCGAAACGCCGGACGAAATGCGCATCTGCGCCGCCACCGTCCATGCGCTGATCGACGAGGAGATGCGCCTGCACGTGAAAACCTGCGCCGAGGCCGGGATTTCCGAGGCCGCGCTGCAGGCGGCCGAGGAACGGGTCGAGAACCTGGCCTATACCCGCTACGTGCTGGACGCCGGCCATTCGGGCGATTTTCTGGATCTGCTGGCCGCGCTCGCGCCCTGTGTTCTGGGCTATGGCGAGATCGGCGCGCGGCTGATGCGCGCGGCGGGCGAAACACCCTATGCGGACTGGATCGCCACCTATGGCGGCGCGGAGTATCAGCAGGTCTGCCACGGCGTCGGCGCGCTGATCGACGGCGCCGTGGCGCGGCGGATCGGTGATGCGCCGCAGGCAAGCGCCCGCTGGGCCACGCTGTGCCACCGGTTCACCCTGGCCACGCGGCTCGAGGCCGGGTTCTGGGACATGGGCCTGGCGCCATGACCCCCCCGCCCGGCCTGTTCCTTGACGGCACGGCCGCGATCGGCGGCAGCCCGGTCTTCGGGCCGGTCCGGTTCGAGGTGCCGCCGGGGCAATGGACCTGCCTGTTGGGCGCCTCGGGCGTGGGAAAAAGCACCGTGCTGCGCCTGTTCGCGGGGCTGGACGACGGCATCACCTTTGGCGGCAGCTTCGGCGCCTCGGATCACGCGCCGCTGCACGGGCGGGTCGCGCTGATGGCGCAGGAGGATCTGCTGCTGCCCTGGCGCGACGTGCTGGGCAATGTCACGCTGGGCGCGCACCTGCGGGGCGCGGCGCCCGACATGGCCGCCGCCCGGCACATCCTGGCCCGCGTGGGCCTGGCCGATCACGCGCAGAAGAAACCGAACGCCCTGTCCGGCGGTCAGCGGCAGCGCGCGGCGCTGGCACGCACCCTGCTGGAAGATCGCCCGGTGGTGCTGCTGGACGAGCCTTTCTCGGCGCTCGACGCGCGCACCCGGGCGCAGGTGCAAGAGCTTTCGGCCACGCTGCTTCAGGGCCGCACCGTTCTGCATGTCACCCATGATCCGGCCGAGGCCGCGCGGCTGGGCCACCACATCCTGCACATGCACAGCGGCGGCACAGAGCCCCTGCCCGCCCCTGCAACGCCCACGCCGCGCCCGTTCGACGCCCCGGCCACGCTGGAATTGCAGGCGGCGCTGCACCGCCGGCTGATGGCGGCGGCATGAGCCGCGCCCTGCGCCCGCTCGGCCTCGTGGCGCTGTTCGCGCTGCTCTGGCAGGGGGTGGTCAGCCTGACCGGCATTCCCGGTTTTCTGCTGCCCGCCCCCGCGCGCGTCGCCGAAACCCTGTGGACCAGCCGCGCGCTTTTGGCCGAACATGCGGCCATCACCGCCGCCGAGGTGCTGATCGGGCTGGGCCTTGGCGCGTTTCTGGGCTGGTGGGCGGCGATCCTTCTGGCCGCCTCGCCCTTTGCGCGCGGCATCCTGCGGCCGATGCTTGTCTTCAGCCAGGCGATCCCGGTCTTCGCGCTGGCGCCGATCCTGACGCTGTGGCTGGGCTACGGGCTGTGGTCAAAGGTGGCGATGGCGCTGCTGATCATCTTCTTTCCGGTGAATTCGGCCTTTTTCGACGCGCTGATGCGCACGCCCCCGGCCTGGCTGGGCATGGCCCGTGTCATGGGGGGCGGTTTCTGGCGCGTGATGTGGCAGATCCGCGTGCCCGCGGCGCTGCCGGGCTTTGCCTCGGGCCTGCGGCTGGCGGCGGTCTATGCCCCGATCGGCGCGATCATCGGCGAATGGGTCGGGGCGTCCAAAGGGCTGGGTTATCTGATGTTGCTGGCCAACGGCCGGGCCAAGGCCGATCTGATGTTCGCGGCCCTTCTGGTGCTGGCGGTGCTCACGCTGCTGCTGCATGCCGCGATCGACGCGGCTTGCGACCGTGCCCTTCGCGGCCGCACATAGCCGCGCGCCACCCCGCCATGGGGTTGCGGCCCGCCTATCCCGCGCCGACCACCGCGAACGCCGCCCAATAGGACGGGTGCGCCCGGATCCCGTCGCCCCGCGCGCGCGCCAGCAGCCGCAGCACCGCCCCGCGCAGCGCCTCGGCCGTGTTGATGCCCGGCTGCCGGCTCCGCTCTTCGAACAGCCCGGTCGAGATCTCCACCGCCGCCTGCGAATAAACCGGCCAGTGGGTGACAAGCAGCGACCGCGCCCCGGCGTGAAAGAACGCCCGCGCCAGACCCGACAGGCCGTCTTCGTCGCCCGCCTCGCCGGCGGCGGTGTTGCAGGCCGACAGGACCACCAGATCCGAGTTCAGCCGCAGCACGGCGATTTCCGCCGCGCTCAGCAAACCGTCGTCCCGGGCGCTTGCCGCGTCGGGCGGGGTCAGCACCAGCCCCGGCGCGCGCGCCCCGCTTTCGCCCGCCGTCAGCCCGTGGGTCGCGAACACGATCACGTCATAGGCCGCCAGCCCGCCCGCTGCGTCCATATCCTTGATCGCGCTTTCGGTGGCCGCCGCGCCCAGCAGGACCGTCGCCGGAGCGGCGCCGAAGTTGCGCCGGATCGCCAGCAGCTCGCAGGTTGCATCGGGCAGGCGCGGCAATGCGCGCAGGGCGGCGGTATCGGCCAGCAGCAGCCCGTCGCGCCCCGCCTTGCCCGACATCACGCTGCCCGTCGGCGGGGCCGCGCGCAGCATCGCCAGTTCCATCGCGCCGCAATCCGCATCGGCCGCGCTGCCGATCGCCGGATCGCCCACCGCCAGAAGATGGCCCGCCGCTGCACCTGCGGGCCGCACTGCCTGACGCAGCACCCGGAAACTGGGCACCGAAGGCAGCACCGAAATCGCGTGGCGCCGCACCATCCAATCGGCATCGGCCAGCGTGCCGGGTGTTCGGGCGGTGGTGACAAGCGCCTCGAACGGCAGGCGCAGCAGGTCGGGCGGCGGCACAAGGATCAGGTGATCGCGCCCGTCCAGCGCCGCCTCGACCCCGCCGAACAGATCGAGGTAAAGCGCATGCGCCCCGGCCAGATCGAACCCCTCCGCGCCGCCCTCGCTGTCATCCGATGACAGCCCGACCATCGCCCCGCGCGTGCCGGCCGCCCGGCCACCCGCGCAGCCCGGCTCGCCGACCGCCACCTGACAGCGGAAATCGCCTATTCGCGCGCGCAGCACCCGCCGGCTGGTTTCGCGCACCGGCGCGATCGAGACGCCATCGGCGGTGATCGCCACAACCATGTTCGAAGACGCCTCGAGCCCGACCACCTGATCGGCGCGCAGCCCCGGCAGCAGGAAGGTGACAAGCGCCTCGCGCGGGCCCAGCAGCCGCTGAACCTCGGCGATGGAAACCGGGGTGACGCCGCCAAATCCGGTGCCCTCCAGCCCCAGCGCCGCAAGCGCGGCATCGACCCGCTGCAACCCGGCCTCCAGCTCATCGTTCCGGCGTGTCAGCGCCGCGATGGCCTGCTGGCCTTCGCCCGCGGCATAGCCCGCCAGCAGGCGCGACCTGTTGCTCTTGTGATCCTCGAGCAGGTCCTGACGCTGCCGCAGCAGCGCCGCCTGTTCCGGATCGCCGAGTTTCAGCCGCGCCTCCATCATCGCCAGCGCATCCGCCGAACGGGTGATCTGGGTCCATTGCAGCGCCGTGAACGCCTCGTCCAGAATGGCCGGATCGTCGTCGCCCTCTGCCAGCAGCGCCCAGGCGAGCATCTCGAAATCACCCGACGCCTCGGGCAGCGCGGCGCGATAGGCGGGCGATTTACGCCGTTCGGTGATCCGGCGCAGCCCCTCGATCGCCTGCGCGCGATTGCCGGCGGTCAGATGAAACAGCACCAGTTTCAGTTCGGTCTCGATCGCGTTCGGCATCGTCTCGGGCAGGGCCTCGCGGTTGATCTCCACCGCCTCCTGGACCAGCCGGACCGCCATTTCGCGCCGGCCCAGCACGAACAGCAGATCCGCGGTGTTGGTCAGGGTGAGGGCCAGATCGGGATGGCCCGCCGGCAGCGCGGCGCGCGCGATCTCCAGCGCCGACAGCGCGGCCGCCTCGGCCGCCGCGTTCCGCCCCAGTTCGGAATAGGCCAGCGCCTCGACACCGTCGATGCGCGCCGCCAGATAGCGGGTGTTCCACTTCTGCTCCTGGGTTTCGGCATCACGGCGGAACAGCGCGCGCGCCTCGGCGGCCATGGCCAGCGCCTGTTCCGGGCGGCCCAGCGATATCGCCAGGCCGGCGCGGTTGGTGCCTTCGATCACAAGGTCGACCGGCGTCAGCGGCGCGGCCCCGAGCGCAAGCGCCCGCGCATAGGCCGCATCGGCCTGGGCATAGAGATCTTCGGCGCGCCCATAATCGCCGGCAAGCCAGGACAGCGAGGCCAGATCGGACAGCACCAGAAACAGGCTCTGGCGCCCCGCGTCGCTTTGCGCCAACACCGCCAGCGCCTTTTGCAGATCGGCAGTCGCCTCCTCCGTCAGTCCCAGGTTCTCGCGCGCGGCGGCCCGTTCGCGCAGGGCGTGGCCCAGCCGGGGGTCGGCGCCGCCATCCAGCAGTTCGGCGAAGGCCACCGCCAGTTCGGTGTAGTCGAGCTGGACATCGCGCCGCTCGGTATAGCCCGAAAGCTGCGCCGCCTGCAAAAACAGCGAGGCGGTTTCATCGACATAGGCGCGATCCTCGTCGCTCAGCGGCGCCTCGGCGGCCCAGTCGCGAATGGCCTGCGCGGCGCGGCCATATTCGCCAGCCTGGTGATAGTGGAAATAGATGCTTTGCAGATAGCTGCGGATCGCCTCTGTCTCATCGGGCAGAAAGGCCCGCAGGATGCTGATCTTTCCCCGGATCAGGGCAACCGCATCCAGATGGCGCTCTTCGGCCTCGGCGGCGTCCTGAGCGGCGGAATAGGCCTGAAACACTGCCCCGAACATACCGCTCAGCAACGCGGGTTCGACCGCCAGCATCTGTTCCAGATAGCGCGCCGCATCGTCATAGCCCCCTTCGGTGAAGTGAAAGCTGGACAGCGCGCCAAGCGCCGCACCCTCCAGCGGACCGCCCTGGGCGGCGGTCAGAAACCGGAGCAGCCGCTGCCCGCCGGCCTCGGGGCTGCCCGCCGCCGCCTCCAGCCCCGCCAGATTGGCGGTGACCGTCAGCGCCGCCGGCGAAACATCCTGCCCCCGCGCGGCCAGATGCTCCAGCGCCTCTTGGTAGAGCACGCCCGATCCCTGCCCGGCCTGACCGGAAAGCTGCAGGCCATAGGCCAGATTGTTCAGCGCATAGGCGAAAAGCTGCGGGTCGGGCGCGGGATGGCGGCGGGCAAGCTCCAGCGTCTCGCGCGCCAGGGCGATGGCGTCTTCCGTGCGCCCCTCGGACAGGGCGGCGACCGTGGCATCCAGCCCGCCCTGCAGCGCGGCCAGCGGCTCCGCCCCGCACCGAAGCGGCAGGGCAAAGCACCAAAGCGCGGCGGCCAGAACAGCCGCGCGCGCCCGCATCAATAGCCGGCCGGCATCAGCGGCAGACCGGCCATCTGCCAGGCCTGAATCCCGCCGCGATACCAATAGACGTTGGAATAGCCCGCCGCGACGGCGCGCAGCGCCCCGTTATAGCTCAGCCAGCACATCGGATCGCTGCAATAGATCACGATCGGCGTGTCCGTCTGCCCGTCGGTGATCTGCCCCAGCCATTGCCATGTCTGCTGCTGCATGCGGTCGTTCAGGCTGCCCGGTGTCGCCATCGCCGGCGCGACAAAGGCGTTCGGCAGGCTGTAGTCGCCGCCCAGCACATCGATCAGCACCATCTGCATGCCGTTGTTCAAGGCCGTGGCCAGCCCTGCGGTCGACACGACATTGGCGCCCGGCAGGCTGGTGGGCGTCGGGGCGTGGAACTGCCCCTGCCGCAGCTGCTGTTGTGGCGGCACCCCGAAATCGCGGCTTTCGAAGGCAAGGATCTGCGGATCAACCTGAAGCCCGGGCTGTTCCTGCTGCGCCGGCGGTTGCTGTTGCTGGACCGGGGGCTGGGGTTGCGGCGGCGGCTGCGTGCCCCCGGCCACCGGCGGCGTAGGGCCGGGCGGCGCTGCGCCGGGGGTGAAACTGCTGCCGCCGAAATCCGATCCGCCGACGGGCGGCGCCGCGGGTTGCGGCTGCGGCGCGGGCGCGGCGCCGCCGTCGAAGCTGCCCCCGAAACTGCCACCGAAATCGCCGCCCCCCGGCGCCGGAGGCTGCGGCACCGGGGCCGGCGTGCCTCCCGCCCCGAAAGAGCCATCGCCGAACGAGCCGGCACCGAACCCCGATTGCGCCGCGGCGGGCATCGCCATTGCCGCGACCGCTACGGCCAGAAGGCCGGCCTTTGATATGCTGAACATGCTGATGCCCTCCCCTCAGCCGCGCAGATGCGCCGCGATCCAGTCGAAATAGTTCGAAACGCGGGTATAGACCGAATAGAGGTCTTTGTGGCCGCAGCGCTGGGTGGCGCCCAAGGGCTCACGCCCCCAGCTGACGATCCCGACCTGCACCCAGCTGCCATCGCCCTGGCGCACCATCAGCGGCCCGCCGCTGTCGCCGCTGCAGGAGGTCTTGGAGCCGGAGGCGACCCCGGCGCAGATCATGTTGTCGGTCAGCGCGTCGCCCATGTTCGAGGTCAGGATCTGAAACGCCTGTTCCAGGTTTTCCTGCGGGATCCGGTTGGTGGCCCCCATGCCGAGCAGGAAGCTGCCGAAATCGCGCTTGGTCTGTTCGGCCATCCCCTTGTTGCAGGTCGTGTTCGGGACGATGTCGATATCGGTTTCCATCAATGTGGCGGGGAATTTCTCTTCCTCCATCATGCCCCAGCCGACCACCACCGCCGCCCCCTGCGGCACGGCCGCGCCCTGCGGCAACACCGGGATCGCGCCGACCGGCCCCGAGGCGTCCTGAATCGGCGCGGCCAGTTGCAGCAACGCGATGTCATTGTCGATCAGCGTCGGGTTGTAGCGCTCGTGCACGATGACCTGCGCCAGCGGGCGCAGATCGCCGCGATCCAGCGCGACGGAACTGGTGCGCACCAGAATGGACCCCGGCTCTGACACGCGCCCGTCTTCGCCGACGACGCAATGGGCAGCGGTCAGCACCCATTGACGGGCGATCAGCGTGCCGCCACAGAATTGCGATTGGAACAGGCTTTCCGCGCTCTGATCGGGCATGTTGGCCGAATGCAGCGAAACCTGCGCGGGCCAGGCCCCCTCCTGCGCCGGGCGCCCGCCGAAGATCCGCGAGGCCGCGGCGCCGTCGATCGGTGTCACGCGTTGCTTGGCGGCCAGGACATGAGCCCGCACCGCAACCTGCCCCGACCCGGCGGGAACGGCAATATGGCTCAGCCCGCCGCTTTCCTGCGCCCGCGCGGCGGGCGCCAGGGCCGCCGCCAGCGCCGCCGCCAATATCACACCTGAATGTCTGTTCATGAAAATCGCTCCCACCAAAAATGTTCGTTCCCTAGTGACCGGCCCGCGCGAAAGCCTGTTCGCGCGGCAGCACCGTCCAGCCCGTTTCCTCGACCCAGATATCGGATATTCCGACCGCGCCGAAACTGCCGCGCGTGTCGGGGCGCCGCGCGATCCGGCCCAGAAAAGACATCGTCTGCCGCTGCGCCGTGCCACGGGTGCCCCCGGCGGCGGCACCGCAGTTTTCAACCAACCCTTCAAGGTTCAGCGCCTCGGCATTTTCCGCATTCTCCGTGACCACCAGAAACACGCGTTCCTCCCCGGCCGAATAGCCGCCGGGGCAATCGGAACAGATCGTCATCTCGGGGCCCAGCGGGTGCGGCGCGGTGCTGCCCTCGATCCGCGCGTATTCGGCGTGGATGCAGAATTGCGCGTCGATATGGATGCGGTTCACGTCACGCGCGCCGGCGGTGGTGCCCTGCGCCCCGAAATACACCTGATCGCATTGTTTCAGGCTGGCCCGTTGCTCCAGCCTTTCGGCCGGCTTGCCCATGACGTTGGCCAGTGCCGCGCGGCATTCGCGTACCGGCGAAACCCCGGCGCCGACCGGCGCCAGATCGTCGATCCGGGTGGGCCGGTAATCCGCCGTCAGCGCCACCGGGTTGGGGTTCAGGATCGAGCCGCCCCCGACCAGCGCGCCCAGCATCCGCGCCAGCGTTTCGGCCCGGCCGATCCGTTCCAGCAGCGGCGCGAGCGGCTCGGCCTCCGGCACCCAGGACAGGCCCATCGGCTGGGCCCCCAGGCTGGCGCGATACCCGAACCACAGCGCGTGGCCGTCCCACACCGTCTCGATCTCGTAGCTGTCGGGATCGAGCGCCAGTTCGAACCCCGCAACCGCCGAGCCGCCTTGCGCGATGCCCGCGGCAAGGCCCGCAGCCGCCGGATGGGCGGACCCCAGCCTTTCGCCGGTGAGCAGATCCACCGGCGGCGCGATCGCGATGCGCAGATCCACGGGCCGGGCCGCAAGCTGGGCAAAGCGGGCCTGCGGCGGCAGCGCCCCCGCCCGCGCACAAAAGGCACCGGCGGCGGGCTGGCAATCGGCCGCGACCGGCCGCAGAAAGGCCAGCGTGGCCTCGGCATCCTCGACCTGGGCAAAGCCTAGCCGGGCCTCCTCGGGGTCCGCGGGATTGGCATAGAGCGCCACCAGACTGCCATTGCCCAACCCGTGCAGCAGCCCCGCCGAAAGCTGATCGCCGCGCACCGAAAACCGCCGCCGCCCCTCTGCCCTCTCGCCGCTGAACAGGGCGGCGTCGATCAGATCCCCCTCCCACGAGGGGGTCTGCAGCCGGGCACCGCCGGGAACACTGGCATCGTTCATGTCGCGCAGCACCGCCTGAAACAGCTGCCGGAAACTGGGCGCGGCCTCTTGCTGCAGCCGGGCGGCCAGCTTGGCGGTGAACAGCCCGTACCATTGCGGCTCGGTCGCGCCCTCGGGCGCGAGATCGACCTCGCGCGCAAGCTCGTTCGAGCGCGCGGCGTAGAAGGCCAGATAGCGGCCGGGCAGATCCGGCGCGGCATGGTCCACCGCCCCGGCCTCGGCAACCGCGCTGCGGGTGGCGGTGATCCCGAGCGTTTGCGGATCGACGAACCGCGCGGCCGCGCGCGGCGAGGCGGCGCGCAGGCCAGAGCCTGAATGGCAACTGTCCAGCACCAGCCAGACATCGGCCCCGGTGGCGCGGATCGCATCGACGGCGGCGCCGATCTCGTCATCGACGATCGCGTTGGGGATCACCCCGGCGCCGGGGTCGGCACGGGCGGTATCGGCGGGCAGAAACACCTCGTCGAGCCCGTCGCTCTCATCGCCCTGGGGGTCGGCCTGCTGGGTGCCATGGCCGCTGAGATGCACATAGACGAAATCATCCGCGCGCGCGGTTTGCGCCGCGTCCCGCAGCGCCGCCAGGATCGCCGCGCGCGTTGGGCGTACGCCCCCCGCGACACCATCGGCCAAGACAACAATATCGGTGACGCCCCGGTCGCGCAGGACCGCCTGCAGCAGCCGGATGTCATTGGCCGGCCCGCGCAGATCGGCCAGCCCGATGGTTTCGTCATAGTCGGAGACACCCACCAGAACCGCTTTTATATCGGCCCGAAGGGGGGCGGCCCCGGCAAAAGTGCAAAACAATATAACGGCAAAAAAGCCCCGCAGCACATCAAAACCCTCCGCGACGTTCAAATAATCACGCCTTCAGGTGCCTTCGACAGTAGAAAGAATACCCCGCGCAAGACAATCTATTTTTGCGGACTTGCGTTGTTTCATTTGCGGGCTAGGCTGATCCGGACAGTATTTTTTAATCCGGTTACACCCATGAAATTTCTATCTGGCTTTGCTATTTTCATTTTCTTCGCCGCCGGCCCGGGGGTGTGGCGCACGCTGGCGGCACAAGACGCCCCCGCCCTGACAGAGATCGCCTTTCTGGCCGAAGAAGATCCCGAGGCCGCCCTGCCCGCCATCGACGCGGCGCTGGCACAGCTTCGGGCGCAGCCCGCCCCCGATCCGCAGACGCTGTTCGATCTCGTGCACCTGAAGGCCAGCCTTCTGGCCGGGCTCGGCCGGGCCGGACCGGCGGCCGGGCTCTATGCGGAACTGGCCGATTTCGCGAACCGCAGCCCGGGGCTGGGCGAAGATCCGGTGCAGCTTCTGGCCCGCGCCGCCGCCCTGTTCGAAGAGGCCGGCAACCTGCGTGCGGCCAGGGCGCAGTTGCAGCGGCGCGCGGGCGAACAGGCCGATCGCAACGAGCCGCCCGAAGCCCTGGCCCGAAGCTATGCCGAGCTTGCCCGGCTGTCGGACGCGCTGGGAGACGCGGACAGCGCCGGACGGTTCCGCCGGCAAGCGCTTGCCGCCCCCGACGCGGGCGCGCCCGGCGCCACCCGAGGGGCGCGGGAAGGGTTTGTCGAGGTGGAGCTTTACTATGCGACCGACCGTGCTCGCACCGGCGACCCCGACCCCGTGGGATATTACGGCGCCGGCCGCGGCGAGCTGGAGCTTGGCGTCGCCACGGTGACGATCCCGAACACCCATGTGGCGGGGGCGATGGAATCGCCGTCGATCTGGCGTCTGGAATTCGCGGCCTCGCCCAGCAAGCATGTCGTCCTGCGCAGCGTGACCCCGGTGCCCGCCGATGATTTCTATGCCCGCATGCAGGGCGAATTCGCCGATGGCGCCAAATCCGAGGCCTTCGTGTTTATTCACGGCTATAACACCGAGTTCCATCAGGCCGCCAAACGGGCCGCGCAGCTTGCCTTTGACATGAACTATGCCGGGGTGCCGATCCTCTATTCCTGGCCGTCGCGCGGATCGACCATCGGCTATGTCGCCGATACCGCCGTGGTGCGGCTGAGCGGGCGGCGCCTGGCCGGATTTCTGGAGGATCTGCGGACACGCTCGGGCGCGACGACGATCAATATCGTGGCCCATTCGATGGGCAACCGGGCGCTGACCGACGCGCTGGAGATCATGGCGCTGCAGCGGGGCATGACCCGCGACGACCCGCCCCTGTTCGGCCAGGTGCTGTTCGCGGCCCCGGATGTGGATGCCGGCCTCTTCGCCCGCATGGTCCGGACCTTCCGCCCCATCGCCCGCCGCCTGACGCTCTACGCCTCGGAAAACGACTGGGCGCTGGTGTCGTCGCGCAAGCTGCATGCCGGGGCGCCGCGCGCCGGCCAGGGCGGCGCCGACACGCTGGCCGATGACAATATCGACAGTATCGACATGTCCGAACTGGGCGACGACATGCTGGCCCATACCTATTTCGCCGACGACAGTTCGGCGCTGGCCGATATGGTGGCGCTGTTCTGGCAGAACGCCCCGCCCGATCGCCGCTGCGGGCTGGTGCGACAATCGCCCGGCGCCGACGCCCCGCCGATCTGGCGCTATCAGCGCGGGCGCTGCGCGACGCAAAGCCTGATCGACGTCATCGGCCATATGCGTCAGGCCCGCGTCGCCACGTACGAGGATGCCCGCGCCGTGCTGGCGCGCACGACCGACGACATCGCGCTGCGCCACGAGCTGGAGCCGTTTCTGGAAAAGCTGATGGCGCCTCAGGCTATTGCCGGATCATATCAATGAACTGCTGATGCTGCGCGTCGCGGCGGGCCTCGTCCATCTGGCGCTGGCGTTCGCGTTCGGCGGCGGTTTGGGCATTGGCGGCCTGACGTTCTGACGATTGCTTTTGCACAAAGGCGTTCACCTTCGCGTTCCAGTCGGGGTTCACCTTCATCGAGCCGATGATCGCCTCGAGCATGGCATCATCGGCCGCGCGGCGTTCGGGCGCCACCCAGGCCGTGCGGATGCTATCGACAACCGTCTGCTGCGAAAACGTGCCGAACCCCGGCTCCGGCGGTTCAAGCTGAAACATGTACCACGAAAACAGCACCACCTCTTCGACCGGCTGCCCGTTCAGCCCGTAGCCGAGCCGGACGGTCGCCGCGTCGTAAAAGGTTTTCATCCCCGGCTGATCGGCCTGAAACACGCTGGCATAGGATTGCAGCATCGGCTGATTGCGCGCGCTTTGCAGAATTCGCGCGTCGGCGGGCCGGTGCGCCAGGATCAGCTCGTCGAACAGTTGCCGGGTGCCGGTCACCTGCGCCACATGGCAGTTCGAGCCGCGGAACCGGGTCTGCATCTTGTTGCGCTCCGCCGCCATCTGCGCGCGCATCATCTGCGCCATGTCGGGCGCGAGCCCGGCCACCTGCATGTCGAGCCAGATCACCTGATGCCCCGGCATGATCCGGAACCCGGTTCGCCCGTCGGGCGCGATCGCCTGAAACACCAGCTCGAAATTGTCATTGCCGCTGCAGGGCTTGGCCCAGAGCACCTGCCCGCTTGTCGCCCAGCCCTGCGGCACCTCGACCGTATAGGCCACCATCGGCGCCGCGAAGCCCTGATTGTCCATGATGTCATAGCGGGTGGTCTGGGCCGGCGCGGGCCCGGGTGCGACCAGCGTGAAGATCAGGGCGAGCGCGCCCGCGAAACCTGCGAACCGAAACATTGAGACCTCATGATGTGAAAGAACAGGGCAGCCCGCCGCGCGGGCCTGAAAACACCGCGCCGGTTCCCGTCAGGCCCAAGGCACATCCGCCCGCAACGGGCGGGGTGCGAGGAAGCGCGGGGGCGGTCTGGCCGGGCTATGCGGGTCATCGTCGGAAATGAATGGCTGATCAGCGTAAAATCCGGGCAGATATCCGGCCCGTGAATGAATGCTAACCGCAAGACGCCGCCTGCGGCAAATATTCGCGCCCCGCCGGGCGGCCACACGGTTTCGCGTATCCCCGGGCCGGGCCATTCTGCCCGGATCGCGGCATCGTGAACCCGCCCGCGCACCGATGGGGGCTGTATTTTCCGCCGGTTGTCCCATAGGATCGCCACGTAGTCTTCTGCCGATCGCTCCGACCCGCTCAAGATCGAATATTGTTGATACAAATCAAAACGAAGAGAGATCACATGATGCATGGTGGCGCCTGTTGGGGCGCTCGGGTATCGTCCACGCATCGGAACGTCACAGGAGTGCCAGATGACAGATATAAAGAGACAGCAGCTGTGGTGGCTGGCCGCGGCGGCTGTGCTTGTGATCGGCGGCTATTTCGCCTGGTCTAAGCTGGGACAGAGCGCTCTGCCCGCCGGCATCGCGGCTGGCAACGGCCGAATCGAGGCGACGGAAATCGACATCTCCGCGCTGGCCGCGGGGCGGATCAGCGAGATCATGGTCAAGGAAGGCGATTTCGTCGAGGCCGGTGACGTGCTGGTCCAGATGGATGTCGTGCAGCTCAACGCCCAGAAGCGCCAGGCCGAAGCCCAGCTGCGCCGGGCGCAGATCGGCGTGGAAACGGCCAACAGCCTCGTGGTTCAGGCGACGGCGGAGCGCAAGGCGGCCAAGGCGGTGGTGGCGCAGCATCAGGCGCAATATGATGCCGCCGCGTCGCGGCTGGCCCGATCCGAACAACTGGTCAAGACCAACGCCATATCGCAGCAGACCCTGGATGACGACCGCGCCGCCGCGCGCCAGGCCGAAGCGGGGCTGGCGGCCTCGGAGGCATCGCTTGCCGCGGCCGATGCCGGAATTGGCGCCGCCAAGGCGCAGGTGGTGGACGCGCGAGCCGCGATCGAGGCCGCCCAAGCCTCTATCGACGCCATCACCGCCTCGATCAATGACAGCACTCTGACCTCGCCGCGTTCGGGCCGGGTACAGTATCGCGTGGCGCAGGAAGGCGAGATCGTGTCCGCCGGCGGCCGGATCCTGAACCTCGTCGATCTCAGCGATGTCTACATGACGTTCTTCCTGCCGACCTCGCAGGCGGGGCGGGTGCAGATCGGCACCGAGGTGCGGCTGGTGCTGGATGCCGCCGCGGCCTCGGTAATCCCGGCCACGGTCAGCTATGTCGCCGACGTGGCGCAGTTCACCCCCAAGACGGTGGAAACGGCGGAAGAGCGTGAGAAACTGATGTTCCGCATCCGCGCCCGGATCGATCCGGACCTTCTGAAAAAGTATATCCGCTATGTCAAAACCGGCCTGCCCGGCGTGGCCTATCTGCGCCTCGACCCGGATGCCCCCTGGCCGGAATTCCTTGGAAGCGTCGCTGAATGACCGAAGCTGTTGAGATGGCGGATACGGTTGAGCCGGGCCCCGTCGCCCATGTATCCGCGCTCGGTCTGCGCTAC
Source organism: Actibacterium naphthalenivorans (assembly GCF_014196965.1). Taxonomy (GTDB): domain Bacteria; phylum Pseudomonadota; class Alphaproteobacteria; order Rhodobacterales; family Rhodobacteraceae; genus Actibacterium_A; species Actibacterium_A naphthalenivorans. Next base: position 523,759 of record NZ_JACIEQ010000002.1, read on the forward strand.
GGCACGACCGAGGCCCTGAACAACGTCACGCTGGATATCCCGGCCGGGCGCATGGTGGGGCTGATCGGGCCGGACGGCGTCGGCAAATCCAGCCTGCTGGCGATTCTCGCGGGGGCGCGGATCATTCAGAACGGCGAGGTGATGGTGCTGGGCGGCGACATGCGCAGCCGCCGCCATCGCACCACGATCTGCCCCCGGATCGCGTATATGCCGCAGGGGCTGGGCAAGAACCTCTATCCCACGCTCTCGGTGTTCGAGAATGTCGATTTCTTCGGGCGGCTCTTCGGCCACGGCAAGGCCGAGCGGGAACGCAGGATCACCGAATTGCTGGAAAGCACCGGGATGGGCCCGTTCGCGGATCGCCCTGCGGGCAAGCTCTCGGGCGGGATGAAGCAGAAGCTGGGCCTGTGCTGCGCGCTGATCCACGACCCCGACTTCCTGATCCTCGACGAACCGACGACGGGCGTCGATCCCCTGTCCCGCCGCCAGTTCTGGGATCTGATCGACGATATCCGCAAGGGCCGCCCGCAAATGAGCGTGATCGTCGCCACCGCCTATATGGAAGAGGCGGCGCGGTTCGACTGGCTGGTGGCGATGAACGCGGGCGAGGTTCTGGCCACCGGCACCCCTGCCAGGCTTCTGGAGAAAACCGGGACCCAAACGCTGGATGACGCGTTCATCGCATTGCTGCCGGAGGAAGACCGCGCCGGCCACAGGCGCGTGGTCATACCGCCGCGCGAGGCCGGCGCGAACGAGGAAAGCGCGATCGAGGCCGAACACCTGACCATGCGCTTTGGCGATTTCACCGCCGTCGACGATGTCAGCTTCCGTATCCCCAAGGGCGAAATCTTCGGCTTTCTCGGTTCCAACGGCTGCGGCAAGACCACGACCATGAAAATGCTGACCGGCCTGCTGGAACCCAGCGAAGGCGTGGCCAACCTGTTCGGTCACGAGGTCGATCCGAGAAATCTGGATGTGCGCCGCCGCGTCGGTTTCATGAGCCAGGGCTTTTCGCTCTATACCCAGCTGACGGTGCGGCAAAACCTCGATCTGCACGCGCGGTTGTTCGGGATGGAGGCGGAAAAGATCCCGACGCGGATTCAGGAAATGGAGGATTATTTCCACCTCGACGAGGTGATGGACATATTGCCCGATGCCCTGCCGCTGGGCATGCGGCAGCGGCTGTCGCTGGCGGTGGCGATGATCCATTCGCCGGAAATCCTGATCCTCGACGAACCGACCTCGGGCGTCGATCCGGTGGCGCGCGACGGTTTCTGGCAGATCCTGTCGGACCTGTCGCGCAATGACGGGGTGACGATCTTCGTCTCCACCCATTTCATGAACGAGGCCGAGCTTTGTGACCGGATATCGCTGATGCATGCCGGCAAGGTGATGGTTTCGGACACCGCCCAGGCAATCACCGAAAGCAAGGGGGCCGCCAACCTCGAAGAAGCCTTCATTGCCTATCTCGCCGACGCGATCGAGGAAAATGGCGCCGCCGCGCAGGATGCGCCCGAGATGACGGCGCCCGACGCGACGCCGCACAAGCCGGCGCGGCAGAACCGCTTTTTCGGGCTGGGCCGGATGATGAGCTACACGCGACTCGAGGCGCTACAGCTTCGTCGCGACCCGATCCGCGCCACGCTGGCGCTTTTGGGCAGCGTGATCCTGATGTTCGTGATCGGCTATGGCATCAGCATGGATGTCGAGGATCTGTCCTTTGCCGTACTCGATCGCGACCAGACCACGACCAGCCGCGATTACATACTCGATATCTCCGGCTCGCGGTATTTCACCGAGCAGGAGCCCCTGACCAGCTATGAAAACCTCGACGAACGGATGCGCGCGGGCAACCTGAGCCTTGCCCTGGAAATTCCGCCCGGCTTCGCGCGTTCGGTGGCGCGGGGGCGTCCGGTCGAGGTTGGCGCCTGGATCGACGGCGCGAACCCCAACCGGGCCGAGACGGTGCGCGGCTATGTGCAGGGGATGCACGCGGCCTGGCTCACCGCCAAGGCGCGCGAGATCTATGGCGATGCCGCCACGACCGGCGATTTCGAACTGATGACCCGGTATCGCTACAATCCCGATGTCAAAAGCATCATGGCCATCGTTCCCGCGGTGGTGCCGCTGCTGCTGCTGATCATCCCGGCGATGCTGACGGCGCTCAGCGTCGTGCGGGAAAAAGAACTGGGCTCGATCGTCAATCTCTATGTGACGCCCGTCACCCGGCTAGAGTTCCTGCTCGGCAAACAACTTCCCTATGTGGTGCTGGCGATGCTCAATTTCGTCACCCTGGTCGCGTTTGCGGTGTTCATCTTTCAGGTACCGGTTACCGGCAGCCTGCTCACCCTCAGCCTGGCGGCGCTGATCTACGTGATGGCGACGACGGCCATGGGCCTGCTGATCTCGACCATGATCTCCAGCCAGATCGCGGCGATCCTCGCCACCGCCCTGATCACGCTCATCCCGGGGGCGCAATATTCCGGGCTGATCGACCCGGTATCCTCGCTTCAGGGCATCGGGCGCCTGATCGGCGAGATCTACCCGACGACCTACTTCATTCTGATATCGCGCGGAACCTTCTCCAAGGCGCTCGACTTCCAGAACCTCTCGGGGCAGTTCGTGCCCCTTCTGATCGCGGTTCCCGTCATCCTGGGCCTGGGCACGGCTCTTCTGAAGAAACAGGCGAAGTGAGGCGGGGGCGATGAATCTGCAAAACATCCTGCAACTGGGCATCAAGGAATTGCGGAGCCTGCTGCGCGATCCGGTCATGGTCGCGCTGATCGTCTATGCCTTCTCGCTGTCGATCTACACCGCGTCCAGCGCAATGCCCGAAACGCTCAGCAAGGCCACCATCGCGATCGTGGACGAAGACCGCTCGCCGCTGTCGTCACGGATCGTTTCGGCGTTCACACCCCCGTATTTCATGCCGCCCGACATGATCAACACCACCCAGATGGATATACTGATGGACGAGGGGCAGAATACATTCGCGCTCGATATCCCGCCGAATTTCCAGCGCGACCTGCTGGCGGGCGAGGTACCGGCGATCCAGCTCAACATCGACGCGACCCGGATGAGCCAGGCCTTCACCGGCAACGGCTATATCCAGCAGATCGTGACCAGCGAGGTGTCGGAATTCGCCAACAGCTACCGGGCCGCTCCGGACCTGCCCGTCGATCTGACCCTGCGCGCGCGCTACAATCCGGAAATGGACGGGGGCTGGTTCGGCGCGATCGATAATGTGATCACCTCGATCACCATGCTGTCGATCATTCTGACGGGTGCCGCGCTGATCCGCGAGAAGGAACACGGAACGGTCGAACATCTGCTGGTCATGCCGGTCACCACGATCGAGATCATGGTGTCCAAGATCTGGGCCATGGGGCTGGTGGTGCTGGTGGCCTCTGTGTTCGCAATCGTTGTGGTGGTGCAGGGCGTGCTGGACGTGCCCATCCAGGGCTCGGTGCTGCTGTTCCTGCTGGGCACCGTGCTGATGCTTATCGCCACCAACTCCCTGGGGATCTTTCTTGCCACGCTGGGGGGGACGATGCCGCAGTTCGGGCTTTTGCTGATGCTGGTGCTGCTGCCGCTGCAGGTGCTTTCCGGCGGGCTGACCCCGCGCGAGAGCATGCCGGACGTCATCCAGAACCTCATGCTCCTCGCGCCCAACACGCATTTCGTGATCCTGTCGCAGGCGATCCTGCTCCGCGGCGCCGGGCTGTCGGTCGTCTGGCCGCAGTTGCTGGCGCTTGCCGCCATCGGGGCGGTGCTGTTCTTTCTGTCTCTGGCGCGGTTCCGGCGTTTCCTGCGATAGCCCCGGCGCCGCGCGCCTCAGGGTGCGGCAATCAACTCTTCAAAGCCGTTCCTGCCACGGGGGGTGAAAAGCACGGCGCGGGTTTCGCGATCGCGCCGGGCCCAGCCCAGTTCTTCGATCCGATGCAACAACGCCCGCCCGAGGCTTCCGGCAAGGTGCGAACGTCGCTCGCTCCAGTCAAGGCACTCGCGGCACAGCGGCGCCCGGTTTGCCGCCAGAGCGTCCAGATCAATCCCGAACTCCCGCACAAAGCGTACGCCGCCCGGGCTCAGCGTCAGGTCATCCCCTGGCTGCGACAGGAATTGCCGCGCCATCATGCTGTCGAACAGGCGCGTGCCCATGTCTCCGGCGAGATGGTTGTAACAGACCCGTGCCTCGCGCAAGGCCGCATTCTTCGGCCCCGGGCGCGTGCGAAGATGCCCCGCATCCGCCGCCAGCCCCATCAGCGCCTCGAGCACATGCGCGACGTCGTCGCCCGCCAGTGAAAAATACTTGTGCCGCCCCTGCTTGCGAAGGCGCAACAGCCCGCCGCGTTCCAGCTTGCCCAGATGCGAGCTGGCGGTCTGCACCGTCACCCCCGCCTCACGGGCAAGCTCGCTCGCCGTCAGCGCCTTGCCCGCCATCAGGGCGGTCAGCATGCTCGCGCGGGCCGGATCACCGATCAGGCTGGAGATACGGGAGATATCGGGGCCTTCTCTCATGGTTCGACGCTAACCGAAGCATTACCCCCGCGCAATCGGCTAGAACATTCGCATCAACAGAAAGGACCTGCCATGCTGACCTGCGTGATCCGCTATGAAATCGACCCGACGAAAAAAGACCAGTTCGTTCAATACGCACGCAACTGGGGCCAGGCGATCCCGCGTTGCGGCGCCGATCTTGTGGGCTACTTCGCGCCCCACGAAGGCTCCAGCACGCTCGCCTACGGCATTTACAATGTCCAAAGCCTTGCCGAATACGAAGCCTATCGCGCCCGGCTGGCGGCCGATCCGCTGGGGCGCGAGAATTATGAATTCGCGCAGGCCGAAAAATTCCTGCTGCGCGAAGACCGCACCTTTCTGAAACTGGCCTCGGCGCCGCATGGAGGCCGGGAATGATCGCCGTCATATTCGAAGTCGAACCGCAGGATGGCCAGGGCGACCGCTACCTCGACCTCGCGGCGGGGCTGCGCCCGGTGCTGGAACAGATCGAGGGGTTCATTTCGGTCGAGCGGTTCCAGAGCCTGTCCGACCCGCGCAAACTTCTTTCGCTGTCGTTCTTCGCCGATGAGGATGCGGTTTCGCGGTGGCGCAACACGATCAAGCACAGGGCCGCCCAGGCGGATGGGCGCGGTGGCGTGTTTGCCGACTATCGCCTCCGGGTGGCGCATGTGATCCGCGATTACGGCATGAACGACCGCGCCGAAGCGCCCGCGGATTCGCTTGGGCATCACGATGACGGCGGCGGGATCAGGGCCGGCGGCGGCTGACGCGGCGCCCAGGCGATGCCCATCTCTGCCTTGCCTGGGCTTCACCCCAAAGGATCGGTGCCTCTATCAGCACCGGTCAACGGCGCGGCGGGGCGGCCCCGGTAAGGCACGTGAAAGACGTGTTCGATGATCTCCAGGATCTCGTTCCAATAAGCCGCGTCGCTTTGATAGAGCTCCGGAGCCTGCCGCTTCAGCCGGCGCTGTTCCACGATCGCTCCGAAGAACATGTCGGAGGCGAAGCGGAACCGGCTGATAAAGACTGCGTTCGGCAAATCCGCGAAATGATTGCGCAGACGGTTGTAGACCTCGTTGATCGCCGGTTGCGGAACTTCGGACCGCAGATAGGGATGCACCGCCTCGCTTCGGTAGAGCAGCCGCAGCAGAAACCGCGAATAGGATTGACGTGTCTGTTCGTCGAAGCATTCGACCAGCGGCATGAAACGCGCGGCCAGCAGGCCCCGAAGCGTCAGCTCCCCCTGCCCCGCCTTTTCGGCGTCGAGCCGGGCGCGGCAAGCCTCTTCGAAAGCCGGCACACGGTTGTCGAAAACCGCCTGGACCAGCCCTTCTTTCGAACCGAAGTGATGGTGGATCGAATAGCTGTTCACCAGGCCGGCCGCGTTGATGATCTGACGAAGCGAGACCCCCTCGATCCCGTGTTCCCCGAACAGCTTCTCGGCAGCGAGAATCAGCTTCATCGCTCCGTCGGAGGGGGATTTTCGCGATTGGTTCTTGGGGGCCATACCTGAAAGCCTCTCGTCGGTGCGGATGCCAATGGTCTCCGTCAAATGGGTGTTGGCACGCTCACATCATGAGACGGGCCGCGCGGCATCACGTTTATGCGCAAGATCAAAAAACACAGTCAAGACATTGCCGCTTATGGAAGAAAAACAGCCCCGCCCTGTGTGTATTCGGTCTTCAGGGCGCAACGCCGTTCGGACACGCCCCGGCGCCGGACCTGCCCGGCGCGCCGGTGACGGCAGTCACCAGGGCCGCGCCGGACAGCCGAACCTTGCGGGCGCCGGCGAAATGCCCGTTCGCGCGGACCGGCCAACTTCTTCTTGACAAATTCAGCCCACTCCCGGCACACCTTTAATACGAGCGTATTAATACGCCACACAAGACGACAGAACGACCGGGAGGAATGATGCGATGTCAAAGAACGCAAAGTGGGCGCATGGATGGCCCGCAAGCTCTCTTTTGCTTTCCGTCAAGCCGGTAAACGCCTTCGGCGACCGCACGGCCAGGCTGGCGCTCGCCATGATCACCGACCAGCAGCGCGCCTCAAAACCATCGGAGACAAAAGAATGAACATTGCAACATCCTTCAAACGGGTGATGTCACCACTGACCATCCGAAACCTCACGATCAAGAATCGCGTGGTGCGCACCGCCCACGCCACGGCCTTTGCCGACGGGACGATCTCGGACGAGCTGATCAACTATCATCTCGCACGCGCCGAGGGCGGTGTGGGGCTGACCATTCTCGAAGGCTCCTGGGTCGATGAAGCGTCTCGCAACTATGCGCGCAACATCCACAGCTGGACTGATGATGTGATCCCCGGCTACCGGAAGCTGATGGAGGCCATCGAGCCCACGGGCATGCGGGTGTTTCAGCAGCTCTGGCATGGGGGCGGCATCTATTCGGGCTGGCAGGTCGTGCAAAAGGGGCCCTCGGCCCTGCCCGGCATGTTCACCGGCGTGCCCACCCGCGCCTTCACCCGCGAGGACATCCGTTTCATCGTCAATGCCTTTGCCGAAGGTGCGCGGCGCTGCGACGAAGGCGGGCTGCATGGTGCCGAGCTTGCCGGTTCGCACGGATATCTGGCGATGCAGTTCCTGTCGCCCTGGAGCAACCAGCGCACCGATGAATATGGCGGCAGCCTGGAAAACCGCGTGCGCTTTGCCCGTGAGGTATTGGAAGAATGCCGCAAGGCGGTGTCGGACGATTTCGTCATGGGCATGCGGGTCGGGCCGGAAGTTCTGGACGGCGGGCTGACCACGCCCGAAATCATCGAAGCCATGAACATGCTGAAAGCCGACGGGCTTCTGGATTTCCTCAACATGTCGGTTGGCGGATATCACAGCCCTGAAAGCATCGTGCCGGCGCTCAACAACCCCGCGGGTGTCGAGCTGGAACTGAACCGGGGCGTGCGCGAGGCCACGGGGCTTATCACCTTCATGTCGGGCCGCTTCCGCTCGCTCGATGAGGCCGAGCAGGTGATCGCCGAGGGAGAGGCCGATATGGTGGGCATGACCCGCGCCACGATCGCCGATCCCCACCTCGTGAAGAAAACGATGGAGGAAGGGCCCGATGCCGTGCGGCCCTGTATCGGCTGCAACCAGCTTTGCATTTCGAACATCTTCATGGGCATGCCGCTGCAATGCACCGTGAACGTGCAGGTCGGGCGCGAAGGGGCGTTCATGGGCGGCGTGCCGAAAACCGGCGCACCCAGGAAGGTGCTGGTGATCGGCGGTGGCCCGGCCGGCATGGAGGCCGCGCGGGTTGCCGCGCTGGCAGGCCACAAGGTTGAACTGCACGAAGCGATGCCCGCGTTGGGCGGCACGCTCAAACTCGTGCGGCCGGTGCCCTATCTCGCAGGGCTGGCCGACATCATCCACTGGCTGGAAGCACAGGTCTATGCGCTTGGCGTGGATGTGCGCACCTCGAGCTATGTCGAAACCGACGACATCCTCGCCTCCGGGCCCGATGTCGTGTTGCTGGCGACGGGCGCGACCCCGCGCGACGATGGCTGGCAACTGGGCGCGCCGGCCGTAAAGCAGCCCAACCTCGGGGCGCGGCTTCTGGACACTGCCGAACTGCTCTCGGGCAATGTCACGGTCGAACCGGGGCAGATGGTGATCGTCGAGGATGACACCGGCCATTTCGAGGCGGTCGGGGTCGCCGAATTCCTGCTGGACAAGGGCGCGCATGTGACCTTCGTCACGCGATTTGGCGATCTCGCGCCGCAAATGGCCACAGCCTGGCGGGCACGTCCGGCGCTGCGCCGGCTTAACGCCACGGGCCGGTTTGCTCTGCACACCCACAGCTATCTCGCCGATGTCAATCAGCGCGGCGACGTTGTCATCGGCTCTTTCGTCGAGAAGCAGCCGATCGAGCTGACCGCCGATCACATCGCCTGTATCGGCTACAACATCCCGAATGACGATATCTATGACGAGCTGACGGCCGCCGGCTTTGGCGGCCGTGTCGAGCTGCTCGGGGATTGCGCAAGCCCCCGCTATCTTCATGCCGCCATCCATGACGGTTTCAACATCGCTCTGAGCCTGTGATGCGGCCCACATCATGAGGAAACGAAATACAATCGGGCAGGGAGAGAACCATGTCTAACCGACCCTTTAATCTCAATTATTCCCATTCTGGCGTCTGCGTCGCCGATATGGATCGCGCCAAGGCGTTCTATATGAACGGGCTTGGCTTCAAGGAGGCCGCCGCGTTCAACGTGGGTAACGAATGCCAGCAGCTGCTGGGCCTGGACAGCGATATCGATATGCTCACGCAAATGATGGTGCTTGACCATTTCGTCGTCGAGCTGATCAAATTCGAAACGCCCAGCCCCGTGCCTGCCGGCGGGCTGAACCCGATGACCCGGACGGGGCTGACCCATCTGTCTTTCACGGTCGAGGACGTCGACGCCGCAGCCGTGCATCTGGAGGCGTGCGGCGCCCATATCCTGCACGAAACCCGCACGACAATTCCGCTCCCCAACGGCGAATCGACGGAGCTGGTCTTTTGCACCGATCCTGACGGGACGCGGATCGAAATCTATCAGCCCCCCGCATCCATGAAAATGACGGGCTGATATCGCGGTGCGGTGAAGGCAACGACAAGGAGGCAAGCCAGACGCGTCTGGCTTGATGCCGCTTCAGGGCAACGGCGTTGCCCGCAAACGAAGACACTGGCATCCCCCGGCGCCTGCGCGGCGCCGGGGGATGCCAGATCGCTCAGCGGTAAGGATAGCCCGCTTTTTCCATCACGGCGGCGTAATCCTTGAACGCCTGCACAACCTGGGCCGAACGCGGGCTGGACGATGCGATGTCATCCCAGAATTCGCTGGAGTCGGCCACGACCTGCGCCCATTCCTCGGACGGGATCGAGGTCAGCTCCATCTTCTCGCCCTCGACCCGCAGCTTGGCCTCGCCGCCCCAATACCAGACGTTCCGGTAGTAATGCGACTGGTCGATGGTCGACATGAACAACTGCTGCAGATGCGCCGGCACCGCATCCCAGCTTTTCTGGTTCGCGAAATACGAGCCGCACCAGGCGCCGGTCACGCTGTTGGTCAGGGCGTAGTTGCACACATCGGCCCAGCCGACCTCGTAGGCTTCGGTGAAGCCGCACCAGGCCACGCCGTCCAGCTCGCCCGTCTGCAGCGCGACCTCGACATCGTCCCACGGCACGGTCACCGGGATAAGCCCGTAGCGCGACAGGAACTTGCCCGCCGTCGGCACGCCGAACACGCGCTTGCCCTTCATGTCGGCGAGGCTGCGGATCGGGTCCTTGGTGAAGATGTGCAGCGGATCCCACGCCCCGGCGGACAGCCATTTGACGTTGTCGACCTCGCCGTAGGCCTCTTCCCAGATCTCGTTCAGGCCGTAATAGGCAAACAGCGCCGGCAGATCGAGGCTGAAGCGGGTGTTGAACGGGAAATAGCCGCCAAAGACGGAGATATCGACCGGCGAGGCCATGGTGGCATCATCCGATTGCACCGCGTCGATGGTGCCGTTCTGCAGCGCGCGGAACAGCTCCGACGTGGGCACAAGCTGATCGGCGTAGTAAAGCTCGATCTCCATCTCGCCATTGGCGGCGGCGTTGAACGCCTCGATCTGCGGCTTGATCACATGCGCGCCCAGCGGCGCCCCAGAATAGGTCTGCAACCGCCACTTGATCGGCGCGCTCTGGGCATTCACGAAGGGCGCCGACAGCGTCGCCCCGGCGGCGGCGGCGCCGCCCAGCCCCGCGCGCCGCATGAACTGGCGGCGGCTTTGCAGGATCTTTTCCGACGGTGACTGGTTCTTGGTGTCTTTGGTCATTTTCTGTCTACTCCTTTGTTGGGTCGGGATACGGCCCGCCTGGGCCGGGTGTTATGCCGCTCAGCCTCCGCGGACGGTTTGGGGCAGCCAAAGTGCAAGCTGCGGAAAGATCATCACAAGGGCGATTGTCAGGGCCATCATCGCCACGAAAGGCCAGATGGAACGGTAGATGTCGCGCAGCCCGATCTCTTCGGGGGCCATCGCGCGCATCAGGAACAGGTTATAGCCGAAGGGCGGCGTGATATAGGCGATCTGGCAGGTCATCGTGTAGAGAACGCCGAACCAGATCAGATCGAATTCAAGCGTCTTGACCAGCGGCACGTAAAGCGGCGCCACGATCACCAGCATGGCCGTGTCATCCAGGAACATGCCCATCACGATAAAGCTGATCTGCATCATGATGATGATCTGCCAGGGCGACAGATCCCAGCGGGTGATGAAGAGCGACTCGATCGCGCGCACCGCGCCGATACCGTCGAACACCGCGCCGAAGGCCAGCGCCGCGAGGATCAGGAACAGGAACATGCACGAGATCGACAGCGTCTTGCGCGCGGTTTCGTGGATCATCCGCCAGGTCAGCCGCCCCTTGATGGCCGCCGCCAGCGTCGCCGCGCTCGCCCCCACGGCCGAACTTTCGACAAGGCTGGTGATGCCCATGATGAACAGGCCCGTCATGGCGAAGAAGATCAGGAACGGGATGATCCCCGCCCGCAACAGCCGCAGCTTGTCGCTCAACGGCATGTTCAGATCCTCGTCGGAGACAGTCGGCGCAAGCTCGGGGTTGATGCGGCAGCGGATCACCACATAAATCACGAACATCGCCGCCATCAGCAGCCCCGGCATGACACCCGCCAGCCAGAGCTGGCTGACCGGTTGCCGCGCGATCATCCCGTAAAGCACCATGACCACGCTGGGCGGCACCAGAATGCCGAGCGACGATCCCCCCTGCACCACGCCGGTGATCAGCACCTTGTCATAGCCGCGCCGCAGCATCTCCGGCAGGGCGATGGTCGCGCCGATGGCCATGCCCGCCACCGAAAGCCCGTTCATGGCCGAAATGATGACCATCAGGAAGATCGTGCCGATGGCCAGCCCGCCGCGCACCCGCCCGAACCAGACATGCAGCATCCGGTACAGATCTTCGGCGATCCCCGCCTCTGAAAGGATGTAGCCCATGTAGATGAACAGGGGCAGCGTCAGCATCGGGAACCAGTTGAACAGCTTGAACGTGGCGTTGAACGGCATCTCGACCGCGCCCTGGCCGTAAAGCAACAGCGCCGCCCCCGCGGCCACGAAACCGATGGCGGCAAACACGCGCTGCCCGGTCATCAGCAGCACCATCATCGATGCGAACATCAGAATCGCGATCAGTTCATAGCTCATGACAGGTCCGCCCCCCGCAGGGTGGCGACATGCTTGAAGATGAGCGAGACCGTCTGCAGCACCATCAGCACGATACAGGCCACGATAAGCACCTTTATCGGGATCATCGAAGGGTTCCACATCGAGAACCGGCGCTCGCCCGTCTGGATGGCGTATTCAAGGCTGGAAATCGAGCCGATGAGCATCACCACGAGATAGAACAGCAGGCAGCCGATCGTCGCCAGATCCATCCACGCCTTGCCGCGTTCGGACAGGTGTTCGTAGAAAAGATCCATCCGCACATGGTCGTTGTTCTTCAGCGTCATCGCGCCGCCCATGAAATAATAGGCGGCCAGCGTGAACTGCGCGGCCTCGATCGCCCAGTGCAGCGGTATCTGGATCACGTTGCGCATGACCGCGTCCAGCAACAGGATCGCGACCATCAGAAAGATCAGATACATCGCGACATAGCCGACATAATCCGACATGCGGTCAATCAGCCGGACATAGGTTCTTATCACATTCGGCATGCGCCATTTTCCCTGCATCCACGCCCGTTTACCGGGCCTATCTTACGTCACATCGCGCCGCGCCGAGCGCGGCGGCGAAGGCCTCGTCCGGCGCTTCGTCGCAGACAAGAACATTGATCTCGTCCAGACGACAGACGCGGAACGCCGCCTTGCGCCCGAACTTCGCGCGATGCGCAACAACCACCGTATTGCGCGCGTGGTTGATCATCTTTCGGGCAACCTGTGCCTCGTCGAAATTCGAATCCATCGCGCCGACCACGGGATCGAGCGCCGCCACCGTCAGCACCGCGTGATCGGCCTGGAACTGCCCGATCTGGTCCAGCGCGATCGGGCCCACGGTTTCGGAATTGTCGCCGCTGAACGATCCACCCAGCAGAAACACCCGTGTGCCATTGCCCGCGCGCCCCAGCGTTGTCGCGATACCCAGCGAATTGGTGATCACGGTCAGCCCCCCGACCCCGGCCAGCGCCTCGGCACAGATCTGCGTGGTGGTGCCGGTGTCGATGAAAAGCGTGTCGCCCGGTTCGACGAGCACAGCCAGTTTGCCGGCGATCACCTGCTTGGCCTCGAAATGCTCGGCCATCCTTTCCTGAAAGCTGCCCTCGGTGTGCAGCCGCAGGCGCTTGGCGCCGCCATGTATCTTTTGCAGGGCGCCGGTTTCGGCCAGATGGGCAAGATCGCGCCGTATCGTCTCGGCCGACACATCGAACTGCCGGGCCAGCGCCTCCACGCTGGTCTGGCCGTGCTGGCCGACAAATTCCACGATCCGCTTCTGACGCTGTTTTGGTTTCACGCAAGGCCCCCGATGCACCCGAAGGCAAGTTGGTCGCCGTGACCGTGTCAACATCTTTCGCCGCAAGATGCCCGGATTTTGTGCAACAACACTGAATTTATTGACTGAACGGTCACGTGCTGTCAGAAAAACAGCAGTTTGCGTACGCCATGCCCGACCACAACAGGATCCGTCGCGCGATGCCAGCCGCCCCTTCCGCCTTGCAAGGATCATTCGACGTCGCGGTCATCGGCGCGGGTGTGATCGGCTGCGCCATCGCGCGGCGTTTCACCCTCGAGGGCGCGCGGGTGGCCGTGATCGAAAAGGCGCCCGACATTCTGGATGGGGCATCCAAGGGCAACAGCGCGATCCTGCACACCGGGTTCGACGCGCCGCCCGGCGCGCTCGAGACCGCCTGTATTGCCGAGGGCTACGCCGAATACCTTGAAATCCATGACAAACTCGGCCTGCCCCTGATCCGCGCCGGCGCACTCGTCGTCGCCTGGACCGAAGAGGAGGAAGCCCTGCTGCCGGCCCTGATCCAACAGGCGCGGGACAATGGCGTGGCCGATATCGCCCCGCTGAGTGCTGCCGAAACCCGCGCTCTCGAACCCGGGCTGGGGGCCGGTGTGCGGGCCGGTTTCCGCGTGCCCCGGGAATATCTGATCGACCCGTGGTCCGCCCCCCATGCCTATCTGCTGCAGGCGCTTGCCAACGGCGCCACGCTGCTACGCGGGTGCGAGGTGACGGGGGGCGGTTTCGACGGGGCGATGTGGCGGCTTGAAACCACCCGCGGCCCGCTTTCCGCCGGGATCGTGATCAATGCCGCCGGGCTTTATGGTGACCGGATCGACGCGCGGCTGATCGGCCACAGCGATTTCACCATCCGCCCGCGCAAGGGGCAGTTCATCGTCTATGACAAACCGGCGGCCGCGCTGGCCACGCATATCCTGCTGCCGGTGCCCAGCAAGATCACCAAGGGGATCGTTGTCTGCCGCACCGCGTTCGGCAACCTGATCGTCGGCCCCACGGCCGAGGATCAGGACGACCGGGAAACCGCCGCGCTGGTGCCCGAAACGCTCGCCGCCCTGCGCGCGCGCGGCGAAGAGATACTGCCGGCGCTGGCCGGGCAGGATGTGACGGCGATCTATGCCGGATTGCGCCCGGCGTCGGAATTCAAGGACTATCAGATCCGCGCCCATGCCGGGCTGAACTATGTCACCGTCGGCGCGATCCGGTCGACCGGGCTCAGCTCCGCCCTCGGCACGGCGCGGCATGTTCACCGGCTCTGTGCCGAGTTCGGGCACCAGCGCACGCCGCTGGGGGCCCCGGTCTGGCCACAGGTGACGGGCATCAGCGAATATGCCCGGCGCGACTGGCAATGCCCGGGAAACGGCGGCATCGTCTGCCATTGCGAGCGGGTCACCCGGCGCGAGATCGAGGCGGCCCTGTCCGGCCCGCTGGCGGCGCAAAGCCTTGCCGGGTTGAAACGCCGCACGCGGGTCACGATGGGGCGGTGCCAGGGGTTTTATTGCTCTGCCGCGCTGGCCGCCCTGACCAAAGGGCGGCTGACCCAGCCGATGGCGGAGGCAGAAGATGACCGGTGATCTTCCGGGTTTCGCCGATGTGGTGATCGTTGGCGCCGGCCCGGCGGGCCTTGCCGCCGCAGCCGAGTTGAAGGCGCGCGGCGTCGGCTCGGTTCTGGTGCTGGAGCGCGAGGCGCAGGCCGGAGGCATCCCGCGCCACTGCGGGCATTCCCCGTTCGGGATGCGCGAATTTCACCGGCTGCTGCGCGGCCCGGCCTATGCCGCACGGCTGCTGGCGCGGGCGCAGGCGGCGGGGGCCCTCGTCAAAACCGGCGTGACCGTCACTGCCCTGCATCCGGGGTCAGGGCTGAGCGTGGCAAGCGCGGGCGGGCTGCGGCAGATCACCGCCCGCCGGGTGCTGCTGTGCACCGGGGTGCGCGAAAGCACGCGCGCCGCGCGTCTGATCGGCGGCACCAAGCCGGGCGGCGTGCTCTCTACCGGGGCGCTTCAGGGGATGGTGCATCTGCAGGCGCTGCGCCCGTTCCGCAATCCGGTGGTTCTGGGAACGGAGCTTGTTTCCTTCTCGGCGCTGCTGACTTGCCGCCATCTGGGCATCCGCCCCGCCGCGATGATCGAGCCCGGGCCGCGCGTGACGGCACGCAGGCCCGCCGGCCTTCTGCCGCGCCTGCAGGGCGTGCCGCTGCTGCGCAACACATCAATCACCGCCATCGAAGGCCGCGACCGGGTGACCGGCGTCAGCCTGCAGACGGCGGATGGCGCGCGGCGACGCCTCGCCTGTGACGGTGTGATCGTGACCGGCGGCTTCCGGCCGGAGGCGGCGCTTGTGCGCGACAGCCACCTGACGATGGACCCGGCCACCGGCGGGCCCGTGGTGGATCAGTTCGGCCGCTGCTCCGACCCGGCCTATTTCGCGGCCGGCAACCTGCTGCGCCCCGTGGAGACGGCCGGCTGGAGCTGGAATGAAGGCCGGATCATCGGGCGGGCGATTGCGGAAAGCCTTGGCGACGAAGTTCCAGACTTCGCTCAGAACATGAAGATTGAATTACAAGGTGATGTTCTGAAATACATCTTGCCGCAAACCCTTTCTGCCTGTCCGGCCCCTGCCGCGCTGCGGCACTTCCAGCTTCGTGTCACCCGCCCGGCGCGCGGACGGCTGATCCTTCGGGTGAACGGCGAGGTGGTTCTGTCGCGGGCGCTGTCGGCCCTGCCGGAACGACGCATCACCCTGCCCCTCAACGCACTTCCGGCGGGGGCCGAGGGGGTGGCGGAACTCTCATTCGAGGACGGCCCGGCATGAAGGCACTGGCCATTGATCAGGGCACCACGAGCACGCGCGCGTTGCTGGTTGATGCGGCGGGCCGGATCACCCCGCTGCTAGGCCTGCCGCACCGGCAATCCTATCCGCGCCCCGGATGGGTTGAGCATGACCCCGAAGAGTTGATCGCCAACCTGCGCGCCTGTCTGGACGCCGCCGACGGGATCGCCGATCTGGCCGCCGTCGGCCTGGCCAATCAGGGCGAAAGCTGCCTGGCCTGGGACAGTCACACCGGCCGGGCCCTGGGGCCGGTGATCGTCTGGCAGGACGACCGGACAAGGGATCACATCGAAGATCTGCGCCGCGCCGGAGCCGAACCGCTTGTGCGCGACCGTGCGGGCCTGCCGCTCGACGCCTATTTCTCGGCCTCGAAACTGGGCTGGATCATGCGCGAGATCCCCCAGGCCGCAACGCTGGCCGCGCAGGGCCGGCTGCGGCTGGGCACCACCGATGCCTTCTTTCGCGACCGCCTGACAGGCCGGTTCGAAACCGACGTCGCCACCGCCTCGCGCACGGCGCTGATGAATCTGGCCACCTGCACCTGGGACACCGAGCTTTGCGCGCTGTTCGGCGTGCCGCCCGAGGCGCTGCCCGCGATCGGCCCGACAACCGGCGCGCTGGGGGCGCTCGCCTGCGGCGCGCGCGCGGTGCCGCTGACCGCCAGCATCGTGGATCAACAGGCGTCGCTTCATGGTCACGGCTGCCGCGACGCCGGGGATACCAAGATCACCTTCGGCACGGGCGCCTTCGCCCTCAGCGTGTCCGGCCCTGCCCTGCACCGGCCAGAGGACGGGCCGTTGCCCACCGTCGCCTGGCAAAAGGCCGGGGCGGCGCCTGTCTATGCGCTGGATGGCGGCGTCTATGCCGCGTCTGCGGCGGTGAACTGGGCGCGCGGCCTCGGGCTGTTCGCCGATTTCGCCGAGATCGACGATTTCACCACCCCGCCCGCCATCGGCCGCGGCCTTGTGTTTGTGCCGGCGCTGGCCGGTCTGGCCTGCCCGCACTGGGATCGCCGCGCGCGGGGCGCCTGGATGGGGCTGTCGCTGGACACCGGACCGCGCGACATGATGCAGGCCGTGCTGGAGGGCGTGGCCTTTCGCACCGCTCAGGTCGTCGCGGCGATCGCGCGCCATCAGCCGGTCGGCGCCCCGATCCCGATCGACGGCGGGATGACCGCCAATCGCTATTTCTGCCAGTTTCTGGCCGACACGCTGGGGCGGGAGCTGATCGTTTCGGACGCCCCCGAGCTGACCGCCGTCGGCGCGGCCACCCTGGCGGCCGAAGCCGCCGGCCAGCCGGTCGCGGCAAATGCCACGGGCCGCAGGATCACCCCGCGCGCCCAGCCGCCCGGCTTCGGCCATGCCTTCGATGCCGCCTGCGCGATGGTGCGGGGTTTCGGCGCCGGTGGAACCGGCGAAGACGCATCCTGACACCACGGCCCCCGCCGATCTTGCGGTCATTGCGGATTGATCGCACCGGTTTCACCTGTTTCGCCCCCCAATTGTCTTTTTTTCAACAAGGAATGGCGTTAAGTTTTCAGACATAGGACCACTGCTTTTCCCACGACTGTTTTTGAGGGTGAAATCGTGAAATGTGTAATTCTGGCAGGCGGCTACGGAACCCGCCTGAGCGAAGAAACCACGCGCATTCCCAAGCCGATGGTTCAGATCGGAGGCCGACCGATCCTTTGGCATATCATGAAGATCTACGGCCATTGGGGCGTCACCGATTTCATCATATGCCTTGGCTACAAGGGATATGTGATCAAGGAATATTTCGCGAACTATCATCTTCACGTCAGCGATGCCGTCTTCGACCTGGCCAATGGCCGCACCGAGATCATTCAGAACCACGCGGAACCCTGGCGGGTGACGCTGGTCGACACCGGCGAGGACAGCATGACCGGCGGCCGTCTGCGGCGGGTGATGCATCTGCTGCAGGGCGAAGACGCCTTCTGCCTGACCTATGGCGACGGTGTCGCCGATGTGAACATCACCGAACTTGTCGCCTTTCACCGCGCCCATGGCAAAGCCGCCACCGTGACCGCCGTGCCGCCGCCGCGCCGGTTCGGCCAGCTTGAACTTGCCGGCGAGACGGTCACGACCTTTTCGGAAAAACCCGTGGGCGAAGGCGGGCTGATCAACGGCGGCTTCTTTGTTCTGTCGCCCACGGTGGCCGAGCTTCTGCCCTCGGATCAGACCGTGTGGGAGCATGAGCCGCTGCGCACCCTTGCCGAGACGGATCAGTTGCAGGCCCACCGCCATTCCGGGTTCTGGCAGCCGATGGACACGCTGCGCGACGCGAATTACCTGAACGAGCTGTGGGACAGCGGCCAGGCCCCCTGGAAGCTTTGGCAATGACACCTGACTTCTGGCAGGATCGCCGCGTTTTGATCACCGGACATACCGGGTTCAAGGGGGCTTGGCTTGCGGCCTGGCTCGACATGCTGAAGGCGCACATCAGCGGCTTTGCCCTTGCCCCCGAAGGCCTGCCCAATCTGTGGTCCTTGCTGGCGCTGGACGACCGCATCGCCCAGACCATCGCCGACATCAACGACGAGGCCGCGCTGGACGCGGCACTGGCCCGTGACAGGCCGGAAATCGTGTTTCACTTCGCGGCGCAATCGCTTGTGCGCCGGTCCTATCACCTTCCGGTCGAAACCTTTGCCGCCAATGTACTGGGCGTGGTGTCCTTGCTGCAGGCCGTCGCCCGGGCGCCGTCGGTGCGGGCGGTCGTTATCGCCACCTCCGACAAATGCTATGAAAACCTCGAGCGCGCCGAGCCCTACACCGAAGCGGACAGGTTCGGCGGGCGCGACCCCTATTCCGCCTCCAAGGGGTGCGCGGAAATAGCCGCCGCCGCGATGCGTCAGAGCTTTTTCCAACCCCATGCGCCCGAAGGCCACCCTGCCCGGATCGCCACGGTGCGGGCCGGAAACGTGATCGGCGGCGGCGACTGGTCCGAAGACCGGCTGGTGCCCGACATCATCCGCGGCTGTCTGGGGCCTGAACAGCGCGCCGTCATCCGCGCGCCCCGCTCGATCCGCCCGTGGCAGCATGTTCTGGAACCGCTGGCCGGGTATATGGCACTGGCCGAAAAGCTGCACTCCGGCGAGGAAGGCTTTGACAGCGGCTGGAATTTCGGCCCCGGCGCGGAAAACGAACGGCCCGTGATCGCGCTTGCCCGGGGCCTGGTCGAAACGCTGGGGCGGGGCCGGCTGGAGGTTGTCGAAAACCCCAACGCCCCGCATGAGGCCAGAATTCTTCGCCTGGACGCCAGCAAGGCACAGCGGCAACTGGGCTGGACGCCCACTCTCGACTTTTCGCAAACGCTTTCCATGACGGCGGATTGGTACGCCCGTTGGGCCGCGGGCGCGCAGGCCGCCGACGTGACACGCCAGCAGATTCGGGCCTTCACGCAAAAAGGTATATGACATGACGGCACTCCCGCCCCCGAAATGCCGGCATTGCGGCGCCCCGCTGACGCGCAGCCTTGTCGACCTCGGCCTGTCGCCGCTGGCCAATTCCTACGTCCCGCCGGAACGGGCGGGCGTGCCCGACCCGATGTACCCGCTGCATGCGCGGGTCTGCGATGAATGCCTTCTGGTGCAGGTCGATGACGTCGTTCCGGCGGCGGAGATCTTCAATCAGGACTATGCCTATTTCTCGTCCTTTTCGGATAGCTGGCTGGCGCATTGTCGCGATTACGCCGAAGCCGCCACCGGGCGGTTCGGTCTCGGGCCTTCCTCTCTGGTGCTCGAGATCGCGTCGAATGACGGTTATCTGCTGCAATATTTCGCGGCGCAGGGAATCCCCGTGCTTGGCGTCGAACCGGCGGCGAACGTGGCCGCCGTGGCCGAGGCCAGGGGCATCCCCACCCGTGTCGATTTCTTCGGCAAGGCGCTGGCGGATGCGCTGGTCGCCGAGGGCATCCGGCCCGATCTGATCTGTTCGGCCAATGTGCTGGCGCATGTGCCCGACATCAACGATTTCGTCGCCGGCGTGGCCACGCTTTTGTCGGAGGATGCGGTTTACACGGTCGAATTCCCGCATCTGGCCAATCTGATCCGGGATGTGCAGTTCGACACGATCTATCACGAACATTATTCCTATCTTTCCCTCGTCGCGGTCGAAGGCATTTTCGCCGATGCGGGCCTGCGGGTGTTCGATGTGGAAGCCCTGCCGACCCATGGCGGCTCGCTTCGGGTTTATGCCTGCCGCGCGGCTTCGGGCCGGGCGGAACAGCCGGCCGTCGCGGCGGTGCGTCAGGCGGAACACGCGGCGCGGCTGGACCGGCCCGAAGGCTATGAAGGGTTCGAGGCACGTGTTCAGGCGGTGCGCGACGGGCTGCTGGCCTATCTGAGGGCGGCAAAGACCGAAGGCCGGCGCGTGGCGGCCTATGGCGCGGCGGCCAAGGGCAACACGCTGCTGAACTATTGCGGGGTCGGCCCCGAGTTGATCGACTATGTGGTGGACCGGAATCCGGCCAAGCAGAACACGCTTCTGCCCGGCAGCCGTATCCCGGTGCGCCCGGTCGAGGCGCTGTCCCGGACCCCGCCGGATGATATCCTGATATTGCCGTGGAACATCCGGGAGGAGATCGTCGCGCAGCTGGATGATCTGCGGCAGAAGGGTGTGCGGTTCGTCACCGCGGTTCCCAAGATCACCGTAATCGGCTGAAGGGCGGCCCGGTATGGCGCAACGCATCCTCGTGACCGGCGCGAACGGTTTTATCGGCCGGCATTGCACCCGTGCCCTCGCCGATGCCGGGTGGGAGGTGGTGGCCATCGGGCGGCAGGCCCGGCCGCAGCCCCATATCACGCGCAGCCTGCAATGCGACCTGCTGGATATCACGGCGGCCGGGGCGGCGGTGCGGGGTGCGGCGGCCAGCCATATGCTGCATCTGGCGTGGCATGACGGGCCGCGCGATCGCTGGACATCACTATCCAATCTGGATTGGGCGACAGCCACCCTTTCGCTGACGCGCGCCTTCGCGGCGGGCGGCGGAGAGCGGCTGATCTTCGCCGGAAGCTGCGCCGAATATGACTGGCGCGCGCCGGTCCTGTCCGAGGCGACGACCCCGCTGAACCCGGCCAGCCTGTACGGCGCGGCGAAGGCCGCGACCGGCGGGCTGCTCCGGGCTGCGCAGGCGGCGCTGGGGATTTCGGTGGCCGAGGCGCGGATTTTCTTTTGCTATGGTCCGGGCGAACCGAAGGGGCGGCTGATCAGCGATCTGCTGGAGGGGCTGGCACAGGGGGTGCCCGTGCGCTGCACCGATGGCCTGCAGCAACGCGACTATCTGCATGCCGCCGATGTGGCCCGCGCCCTGACGCTGGTCGCGGGCGCGGGCATCGAGGGCGCAGTGAACATCGCCAGCGGCAAAGCCATCGCCGTGCGCGACCTCGTGCGGACAGCGGCCCGGCAGATGGGCCGCCCCGATCTGCCCGTTTTGGGGGCGTTGCCCCGCGCGGCGGATGATCCGGCGGTTCTGGTCGGCGATGTCGCGCGGCTGGGCGCGCTGGGGTTCAAGCCCGCCTTCGACCTTGAAACCGGCATCGCCGATACGATCGCCCGGTGGCGGCAGGATACGCCATGAAACGGATCGCCAGCGCCGCGCGCCATCAGACGATCCGGCGTTTCGCCCGCTTCGTGCTGGTGGGGCTGATCAACACGCTGTTCGGCTACGGGCTTTACGCCGCGCTGATCCTGATCGGAACGCCGCCGCAACCGGCGCTGTTCCTTTCCTTCTTCGTGGGGGTTTTGTGGAATTACTTCACCACCGCGCGGTTTGTCTTTCGCGTCGGCGGGTTTTCCCGGCTTCCGGCCTATGCCGCATGTTACATCGCCGTTTACCTGTTGAACGCCTATGTCCTGCATGGCGTGATCCGCGCCGGCCTTTCACCGCTGACGGCACAGGCGCTGCTGACACCGCTGGCGGCGGTTCTGACATTCGTTCTGGTCTCTTTCGTCATGCGCCCGCGTCCCGCCTGACGCCGCCGCTATTCGCTGCATTCCCGGCGCAGGGTCGTGGCGACCACCGGCGTGCGATCGGGAAACGCGCCCAGCAACGCCTCGTTCCCGGCGGCGCCACGGTCGAGCGCATAGATCGTGCGCCCCGGCCGCAGATAGGGGTCATTCCGGTACATGGCCGCTTCCGCAAGCTCTTGGCAGGGCAGGAAGACGATGGCCCCCTCCGGCCCGATCTCCGGCGCCTCGGGCATCTGATAGGCCGCGATAAGCCGCCCGAGCCCCGCCCGGGTGCTGTAACGCTCTCCCCCGCGCCAGCTGGTGGTGACGATGCCGCCGAACAGGCAACAAATCACGATCGCCGTCACGATCCGGTGCCGCGCGACGGCGAAGCCCGCGCCCTGCAGCCGGTCGATGACCCCCGAGGCGCCCGCCACCGACAGGATGACGAAGGCGAAAAACGCACCGAACCAATAGCGCGGGCCGATATAGAAGGTCGCCGTGAACCAGTAGAAAAAATGCAGGCCGACAACGCTGGCCGCGACAATCAGCATAAGACGGTCGGGCCGCTGCGGCCGCGCCCAGAGCAGATAGCACCAGATCAGAATCAGCGATCCGCAGGTCCAGCCGAACAGCTCGAAATTCAGAGAGCCGAGGCCGTTGGTCAGGTTGATCAGACCCTCGGCAAAGGAATGGCCATGCCACAGGTCCAGCGTGCCCCAGCCGCCCGGCGGCCCGATATCCTTGCCAAAACCGAACGCATTCGCCCCCGCGCCCCAGAGCGCGGCCAGATAAACGGTTTGCGGCGTCGCGAGCGGGTGCCCGGTGAAAACCATGTTATAGGGGAACAACAGCGCCCCGGTCGCGATACAGCCCAGGGCATAGCCGAAAACCGGCCCGTAGCGCCGCCGCTGCCCGAAGCGCCACAACAGCCAGATCCCGCTCAGCCCCCCCAGCAGCACGCCTTCAAGGGCACGCGTCAGAAACAGCCATCCCATGAAAAGCCCCGCCGCAAAGGCCAGGGCCGTCACGCCCGTTGCCCCGCTATCGGCCCGGTCGCGCGCGATGGCGAGCAGCAGCCAGGCGCCGAGCGTCAGCGCCAGGCACAGCGGATGGGTCATGAGAGACGCCGACATCCCGAGCAGCCAGGGCGACGCGGCCATCAGCAGCGCGGCAAGATCGGCCTGCCCGCGCCCGCCGACACGTTTCCAGAACCCGTGGCCAAGCCAGACCGACAGCCCGCCAAGCAACGGGTTGATCAACGTCGGGGCGCCAAGCAGCACCCCGATCGCAAGCACGGCCGGCCAGCCCGGCGCCGTCACCGCGTACCAGCCGCGGCCGTCCGGCTGCAAAAGGTAGTATTCGAAGGCGGGCGCGGTGCCTGCGGGCAGTGGCGGCGCCATCACCGCCCCGCCCGCGAAGGTGTGCGCCTGAAACAGATAGGCGGTTTCATCCTCGACGATCGGGATGCCTTCGAAAGCCAGCCAGGACAGCGCCACCGCCGCCATGAACAGCACGAGGGGTGCCACCACCGGAACGGCGTGTGAAAGACGCTCCGCCATGCGCGGGCCGGGGGCGAGCTGCGGCAGATCGGGGGACGTGACGATCGCCAACACGTTCAGCAGGCCGATCCCCGCGAAAATACCACCCGCAACGAGATGAAGCAGATAGCCCAGATAATCGCCGCGCCACATGAACCCCATGATGGATACGGTAAAGAGCCCGCTGAGCACGAACAGTGACACGAGTCTGAACAGGCCGAATGCGCCTATCACCTTTTGCAGCCGATCGCGTCCGGCCACCATCACCACCGCCAGCAGCGACAGCACACCCTGCGCGGCGATCAGCGCGAACAGGCATGCCTCGGCGATACCGTCGGGGGAAAGGTGAATGAACTGATACCACCCCGGATCGGTCACCAGAAGCTGCGCCGCGCCGCCCGCGAACAGCAGCGCCGTAAGGGCCCCTGCCCGCGGCGCATCAAGCCGTGCAAACGCGAAACCCAGCGTGCAGCCCAGCAAGACGCACAGCGCGAACCAGGTGCCCTTGTCCGGCGTGCCGCCGCCGGCGACGGCGGCGCCAAAGGCAGCAAGCGCGGCAACTCCGAACAGGGCTGTAGGCAGAAGCCGGCGGTCGGCGACCCCGGCCTGCTCGCGCCCGGCGTTCATGCCTTTGCCCCGACGGAGCGAGGCGCGCGCCCCGCCTCGGCGCCCGCGACGTTGATCGTCTCTTTCTCGATCACCAAAGGCCCGCGGCGGACCTGGCTGTGGATCGAGGTCACGTATTCCCCCAGCATCCCGATGAAGAAAAGCTGAATGCCCGACAGAAAGAACAGCGCCACGATGATGGTCGTCGTCCCGCGTGGTGCGGCGGTATCGGACAGGAAATAGGCGATCACGGAAAACAGCGCGAACAGCACGCACAAGATCGAAATCGCGATGCCGGCGAAGGTGCACATCCGCAGCGGCGCGCGGGTGAAGGCGAAGATGCCGTTCAGCGCCTGATCGACCAGCATGAACACATTATGCTTGGAAATGCCCCGCTTGCGGGCCTTCCAGGTATAAGGGCGGATGATTTTCTTGAACCCGACCGACGCGATGATGCCGCGGATATAGGGGTAATGATCCTCATGCTTCAGCACCGCCTCCAGCACCTTGCGGTCGATCAGCTGAAACTCTCCGACATCCGGTGAAATCTCGAAATCGGACAGGCTGTTGACGATGCGGTAGAACGCCCAGCGACACCCCCGCAGAACAAGCGATTCCTCGCGGTCGGAGCGCGCGCCGGCCACGATATCATACCCGCTTTCCCAAAGCTGGACGAATTCCGGCAAAAGCTCCGGCGGGTCCTGCAGATCGACCGGCAGCATCACTAGGATCGCATCGCCCGTGGCATGGCGCAGCCCGTTGAAAGTGGAGCGAAAGACGCCGTAGTTCCGCGAATTCACGATAACGCTGACATCGGGATCGCTGGCGGCGATCTCGCGCAATATCTCTACGGTTCTGTCCGAAGACGCATTGTCCACAAAGATGTGCTGCCGATGGTAGCCCGGAAGCTCGCGTTCGAAAATCTCTCTCACCGCGGCATGACAGGCCGCGACGTTGTCTTCTTCGTTGAAGCAGGGGGAAATGACCGAAATGGTTTTCACGTCAAACTCTTTGTTCATCCGAGGGCCGGAAACGCGGCCGGATTGCAATCAGGAGGGCCTCGCCCCGCGCGCGGGAATACCGGCCGGGCGCCGGAGCTATGATGGGAGCGTGTGTCTGGTTCCGATCAGATCGCTGGCACGGTGGCGGGAGGACTCGAGTCGCCGACAGGGCTGTTTCATTCCGAAACCGCATGGCTGGCTCTGCCCGAAACGCATACATTCCGTCACCGTCCCGTCGGCCCAGCACCGGCCCGAAAGGGGCTGTGGCCGCAATATACAGGGTTCCGCCCTGTGATCTGACAAATAGCGACAAGCCCAGAGGCTTATCTGAAGCGGTTCAAAAGCTGTTTGGCTGGCAAAATGCTGGCTATGATATAATTCAAGGAACGCAACGCCGCCCCTTTGGCAAAAAATCCCATCTTCTTGCGCACAGGTCAAGCCCGGCCGCGCCCGTCACCTGCGATATAGCCGCGCGACGGCCATGGCACGGCAAAGCTGATTGCCAAGCTCTGTGGACCCCAAGGTCGTTCAGGTGCTGGCGATCCCGGAAGGACTCGAACCCTCAACATCCTGATTAGAAGTCAGGTGCTCTATCCAGTTGAGCTACGGGACCGCATGCCACGCGTTTTGCGCGAGAGCCCCGGTAAAGGCAAGTCTTCAGTGCGTCCAGACCGTGCGCCGCTCGGTCGCGAAATTCTCGCCATAGCCGCGGGGGCGGATGTTGGGCTTGCGCTTTTTCGGCTCCAGCACGATCGCGTCGATGCCATGCTCCTGCGCATAGTCCAGCGCGGCCTCCTTGCTGTCGAACCGCAGCCGCACCTGCGCCTGCGTGTCGGACGAGCTGGTCCAGCCCATCAGCGGGTCCACCGAACGCGGGCTGGCCGGGGCGAACTCCAGCACCCAGTGGCGGGTCCTGGCAGTGCCGGACTGCATCGCGGTTCTCGCGGGCTGATAGATACGGGCCTGCATGGCGCTCTCCCTCATGCTGTGGTGCTTTTATCGGAAATCCCGGAAGCCCGCGCAAGAGGCGAAACCACCGCACGCGCCCTTGAACCGGAACAAAAACGGATCAAATGTGAAGAGCCGCCAGAGGATTCGCCCATGCCCTATGCCCATTCCGACAAATCCGCCCCGGTGCTGCACGCGCCCGCGCCGGATGTGAAGTCCCGCCCCAAGCTGGAAGGCGGCAAGCGCTTTGTGATGAAGACCGATTTCACCGCCGCCGGTGATCAGCCCACGGCGATCGCCGAGCTTTCGGCCGGCGTGAACAATGGCGAGCGGGATCAGGTGCTGCTGGGCGCCACCGGCACCGGCAAGACCTTCACCATGGCCAAGGTGATCGAGGAAACCCAGCGCCCCGCCATCATCCTGGCCCCGAACAAGACGCTGGCGGCCCAGCTCTACGGCGAGTTCAAGGGCTTTTTCCCCGACAATGCCGTGGAATATTTCGTCAGCTACTATGATTATTACCAGCCCGAGGCCTATGTCGCGCGGTCTGACACCTATATCGAGAAAGAATCCCAGATCAACGAGCAGATCGACCGGATGCGCCATTCGGCCACCCGCGCCCTGCTGGAGCGTGATGACGTGATCATCGTGGCGTCTGTCTCGTGTATCTACGGCATCGGGTCGGTCGAGACCTACGGCGCGATGACGCAGGATCTGATCGTGGGGCAGGAATATGACCAGCGCAAGGTGATGGCCGATCTCATCGCCCAGGCCTATCGCCGCAACGACGCAGCCTTTCAGCGCGGCAGTTTCCGCGTGCGCGGCGACAGCCTTGAAATCTGGCCCGCCCACCTTGAAGACCGCGCCTGGAAATTGTCGTTTTTTGGCGAGGAACTGGAGGCGATAACGGAGTTTGACCCGCTGACAGGTTCGAAAACGGATACATTCGACCGCATCCGCATCTATGCGAACTCGCATTACGTGACCCCGAAACCGACGATGAAACAGGCGATCATCGGCATCCGGAAAGAACTGCGCACCCGGCTTGACCAGCTCGTGAACGAGGGCAAGCTGCTGGAGGCGCAGCGGCTGGAACAGCGCACCAATTTCGATCTGGAGATGCTCGAGGCGACCGGCGTGTGCAACGGGATCGAGAACTATTCGCGCTATCTGACCGGCCGCGCCCCGGGCGAGCCGCCCCCTACCCTTTTCGAATTCATCCCCGATCATGCCATTGTCTTCGCCGATGAATCCCACGTCTCGGTGCCGCAGATCGGCGGCATGTACAAGGGCGACTTCCGCCGCAAGATGACGCTGGCCGAACACGGCTTCCGGCTGCCCAGCTGCATGGATAACCGCCCCCTGAAGTTCGAGGAATGGGACGCGATGCGCCCGCAATCGGTGTTCGTATCGGCGACCCCCGCCAAGTGGGAAATCGAGCAGACCGGCGGCGTCTTCACCGAACAGGTGATCCGCCCCACCGGGCTGCTGGATCCGCAGGTCGAGATCCGCCCCGTCGAGATGCAGGTGGACGACCTGCTGGACGAGATCCGCAAGGTCACCGCCGATGGCTTCCGCACGCTGGTCACCACGCTGACCAAACGCATGGCCGAAGACCTGACCGAATACCTGCACGAACAGGGCATCAAGGTCCGCTACATGCATTCCGACATCGACACGATCGAACGGATCGAGATCCTGCGCGACCTGCGGCTGGGCGCCTTCGACGTGCTGATCGGCATCAACCTGCTGCGCGAGGGGCTGGATATCCCCGAATGCGGCCTCGTCGCCATTCTGGACGCCGACAAGGAGGGCTTCCTGCGCTCGGAAACCTCGCTGATCCAGACCATAGGGCGCGCGGCGCGTAACGCCGAGGGGCGGGTCATCCTCTATGCCGACCGCATCACCGGCTCGATGGAGCGCGCCATCAGCGAAACCGACCGGCGCCGCGAAAAGCAGATGGCCTATAACCTGGAGCATGGCATCACCCCCGCGACCGTCAAGAAGAACGTCGAGGATATTCTGGCCGGCCTCTACAAGGGCGATGTGGATATGAACCGCGTCACCGCCACGGTCGACAAGCCCCTGCACGGCGCCAACCTCGAGGCGCATCTGGACGGGCTTCGGGCGGCGATGCGCAAGGCCGCCGAGAACCTGGAATTCGAAGAGGCCGCAAGGCTCCGCGACGAGGTCAAACGGCTGGAGGCGGTGGATCTCGCGATCTCCGACGACCCGCTGGCGCGGCAATCGGCGGTGGAGGCGGCCAGCGACGCCGCCGTAAATGCGCGCGGGCGGTCAACGGCGGGAAGGCCCGGGCAGAGAGGCGGCGTCAAGCGGCGGGGGCGGTAGGTCGTTTCGGGGAAACCGAAACGCGGGCGTGAGCACCATCGCGCCAATTCCGCCGCCGCGCGCGCCGTGCTATGGTTTTTGCCATGAAATGGTCAAAGCTCTCTGAACACCAGATTCGCAAGGCCCAGGCCGAAGGCCAGTTCGACAACCTCGAGGGCGCGGGCAAACCCCTGCCCCCGCCCGGCCATGGCGATTTCGCCGAAGCGGCCGGGTTTCGCATCATGGCAGAGGCCGGCGCCCTGCCGCAGGAGGTGGAACTGCGCAAGGCCCTGAAGGCCCAGGCACAAAAGCTGGCCGCCACAACCGACCCCGCCGAACGCAAACGTGCAATGGCGGCCTTTGCCGATCTGCAACAAAAGCGCGCCATTCAGGAAGAGGCGCGGCGAAAGTTCTACAGCACCCGCTGACGGCGCCCCTAGCCGAACACCCCGGCCACGTCATACATCACCGGCTCGAACCCCTTGCACAGCGCGTTGATCCGCCGGTTGCGCACCCGCATCTCCTCGGTGCGCAGCATGGCCTGAAAATCCTCGCGCTTTTCCCATTGCGAATAATTGGCGATGCGCGTCTGCGCGTCGTTCACATGCAGGCCCGCGCCGATGAACCCCGGCTGTTTCGAGATGACCGCCTCATAGGCGTCCACCAGCTCGTCGAGAATGTCCTGGCATGTGCCGGGCGTCACCTCGAAGGTGGTGATCACCGTCTGCAGCGCCGCGCCTTTTGAAATCGTCGGCATCCGATCCTCCCTTGAACCCGCGATGGGCTAGCGTACCACATGTACCGCGCAGGTCGCATGGCGCACCACGCGGGCAGCGGTGGAGCCGAGGAAATAGTCCTGAAGCCCCGGCCGGTGAGAGGCGATGACGATGCAGTCGACGCCATGTTCCTGCGCATATTCCACGATGGTCCGGCCCGCATGGCCGGTCACGACGGCGGGCTTCACATCGATCACACCCCCCAGTTCGGCGACCAGAGCGGTCTGAACCGCGTCGCGCGTTTTCTCTTCCTGTCCCTCGGGCAGGTATTGCGCCACGTAGGACGGAACCGCTTCGATCACGTGAAGCGCGGTGATTTTCCCGTCATCGGCCAACAGCGCGCGGGCGATCTGTAGTGCGGTTGCGGTGTTCGGGCCGTGATCCAGCGCGATGGGAACGATAATATGGTGGTACATCGGGTGCAGCCTCCTGTTGTGCTCCGGCCAGACTGGCACGACAACGGGCGCGCCACCTTGACGCAGGTCAGGTTGCCGAAACCGGCTCAGACCGCGGCGAGCACCTCTTGCGCCAGCGCTTCGACCTCGGCCGCGGCGCTGCTTTTGCGCCCGGCCTCCAGCACGCCCAGGCCAAGGCCCAGGGTTTCGGCGAAGGTCACGCGGTTGCCCAGAACCGCCTCGGCCAGGCCCGCGTCCAGCTCGGCGGCCTTGCCCGCGACTTCGGCGTTCAGCTTGGTGCCGGCGCGGGTGCGGTTGAGGATCAGCATCGTCGGGCGCCCTTCCCGGCGGGCCAGATCCAGCACCCCTTCGGTCGCCCACAGATCGACCTGCGACATGGCCACCGGCACCAGCACCAGTTGCGCGCCGCGCAGCGCCGGGCGCAGATCACTGTCGGCCTTGGGCGGCGTGTCCACCAGCACGATGTCGTGGTCTCCCGCCAGCTTGCCGGTCTCATACCCCACCCCCCAGGCCGAGGCGGTGGACAGCGCCATGCCGGGATCACCCAGCCGTTCGGCGCGGGCCATGAACCAGCGGCCGAGGCTGCCCTGCGGATCGGTGTCCAGAAGCGCGACGCGCAGACCCTGGCGGGTGAAGGCCACGGCCAGATTGGCCGCCAGCGTGGTTTTTCCGCTTCCGCCCTTTTGTTGCGCGATCGTGATAATCCGGCCTGTCATGGCATGTCCTTCGATGCTGCAGCGCAGAATGTCAGGGTCCGGCCAGATTCGCACCCCTTAATGACGCAGCATGCCCGGTTAGCGCCCGGAAAGGCGGATTAACCCTACGTTAACCAACCGCGCCCCAGACTGGTACGCGGGAGATCGTCATGCGCGCAATACTGCCCCTTCTGGCCCTGCTCATGTGGGCAACGGACATCCCCGCCGGGGCATGGCTGCGCGACGAGGGGGAGGTGTTCCTGTCTTTCTCGCAGACCGCCGCGATTGACGGGGATGGCGATTATGCCTCGGTCCTGCTGGAATACGGGCTGCGGCCGGCGCTGACCCTCGGCCTCGACGCCGGCCAGAACGAAGAGGCGGACCGGCAGGGCGTGCTGTTCCTGCGCCACCGGCTCGACCGGGCCGAGGGGCCGAACCGTCTGGCGGCCGAACTGGGGCTTGGCACGTCGGAGGGCGCGCTCACCTTTCGCCCCGGCCTGTCCTGGGGGCGCGGCGTGGCAACGCGCTGGGGCCAGGGCTGGGTCTCGGTCGATACGCTGGCGGAACTGCGCGAAAGCAGCACGACCCCGGTTCTGAAAGCCGATACGACGTTCGGGCTGCGCACCGCCCGGGATGCGCTGCTGATCGTGCAACTGCAGGCCGGCGATTACCCCGATGCCACGCCCTATCTGCGGGTGGTGCCGTCTTACGTTCACCGGATGAACAGCCGGGCGTTCGTGGAACTCGGGCTCAGCGCCGGCGCCGTGGGGCACGATCCGCTGGCCATCAAACTGGGCACCTGGCTGGCGTTCTAGCCGGTCAGCCGCCGGGCGTCATCACCGTCAGCCCCAGCATCCGCCAGCTTTGCATCCCGCCACGGTAGTAAAAGATCCGCTCCGGCGGATAGCCCGCGCCCACCATGCTGCGGATCGCGGTCGGCGATTGCCCGCACCACAGCCCGTTGCAGAACAGCGCCACGCGTTTGGCCGCGCTGCAATCCCAGCCATCGAAATCGGCCTCGCAGCCCAGATCACCCAGCCGGTCCAGTATCTCGGTATAGGGGATGGGCCGCCCGCCGGGGATTGTGCCGCGCAGATACCAATCACGGGTGCGGCTGTCGATCACCAGCGCCTCGGGGTCCTGCAGCATCTCCAGCAGCTCCAGCTCGCCGATCGTCGTGACCCCTTCGGCGGGCGTCATCGGCTGGATGCAGAACGGCGGACAGTCGCGCGAAGTGCGCGCCCACTCTCCCGTCACCTCGTTCGCGCTGTCCTGTTCGCGCATGATCGTGACCGGCCCGTCGGGCGTTTGCACCACCACCTGCGGCAGATCCCTGCCGATCATCACCTTCAGCTCCTCCGCCTGCCCCGGCAGGGCCAGAAGCAGAAATGCCGCACATGCTGCCAAAATTCGCATGACATCCTCCTCAATTCGGCGCCCGACTCTGTGCAGGCCGCGGCGCAGGGGGCAGGATAGCGGAAATTCAGCCGAGCAAACACATGCCAAAAGAAAACCCGATACGCCCGACAGATGAAGACGCGCGCGCGCTGGCCCGGGCGCTGATCCGCGAGGCCCGCTTTGGCGCCCTGGCGGTGCGCGATCCCGAAACCGGCCACCCCTATGTCTCGCGCATCGCCATCGGGCAGACGCCGCAGGGTGCGCCGCTCAGCTTCGTGTCAGAGCTTGCGCATCACACCAGGGCGCTGCGCGCCGATCCGTCCTGCGCGCTGTTGCTGGGCGAACCCGGTCCGACGGGCGATCCGCTGACCCACCCGCGCCTGAGCCTGATGGCCACGGCCCGCTTCGTGCCGCGCGACGCGCCCGAACACGCCGCCCTGGCGGCGCACTACCTGGCCACCCATCCCAAGGCGCGGCTCTATATCGGGTTCGCCGATTTCCACTTCGTCCGGTTCGACATTCAGGGCGCGCATCTCAACGTCGGTTTCGGCAAGGCCTATCAACTGCAGCCGTCCGACCTGCCGGGCATGTGAAAACCCCGCGGCCAGAGACCGCGGGGCATACAAGACACGTCAGAACGCGCAGGTCAGGTGGCGTTGTCCATCCGCGCCGTGACATTGACCCGCCCGTGGCAGGGCGACGGCCAGACAAGCTGAATTTCAGACTTGTTGGCCCCCTTCTCGACCTTGGCATAGGGCATGGCCGCGACCACCGCGCCGCCGCCATCCTGAATGGCCCCCTCGGCCACCACCGAAACCGCATTGCGGGCCCGGCCGTCAAACGGCAGGAAGCCCGCGAAATCGCAGTTCCAGGTGGCGACGTCGGTGTTCACGTCGAACTGCAGCATCACCGGGTTGGCGATCACCTGCGTCACCCCGGTAAAGGCATTTCCGCCCACCGTCACGTTGCGCATCCTGCCCCGGTCCAGATCGGCATAGGTGGTATCGACCATATCCACCCTGTCCACATCGCCGTTGACCGCCTTGAACGCGTTGCCCGACATGTTGAACCCGTGGATGTAATGCCCCGGCCCCACCGGCTTGACCACCATCCAGCGGAACCACGGCGCCACGTCGTTGACCGTGAAGATATTGCCGGTCACGGTCAGCCCGCCAAAGGAGTATTCATTGGAATGGTCGGGCGCCTCGTCATGCTCGTTCGTCCATTCGATCGAACTGTTGTCGATGTAATTCGCCGTGATCGTCGTTTTCACATTGGTCGAGGTCAGCACGATCCCCGCCTGACGAATGCCCGCCGTTTCGTTATCGCCCTGAAACCAGTGGTTGGCGGTGATGACATGTCCGCTGCCCGACCAGACCCCGAAATGGGCAAAGCGCACCACCCGGTTGTCACGGATCTTGCTGTCATTGGCATTCACGTTCAGCGCGATGCTGGTCCGGTCCTGCGCGCGCAGCGTCTGCTCGTTCGACAGGAACTGGCACCGGTCGATCAGCATCCCCTGGCACCCCGTGCCGATCGAGGTGATGCCGCGATCCTTGGGCTTGGTGACGAAACAGTCGCGCATGTGAAAGATCAGCCCGGCCGGGGCCAGCATCACGCCGCTGGCCTCGCCGTTGCACTGCAATTCCATGTCGGACAGCACGAACCGGTCGAGGCTGGCGAAGCCGCTGAAATCCAGCAGATACTTGAACCGCCTGAACGTATAGGTCTGGGTGCCCGCCGCATCGAACAGCGGCTTGCTCAGGGTCAGAGTGCCCGCGCCGGCGTTCTTGCTCAGCACATAGATCTCGCGCCCCACGCCCAGCCCTTCGACCAGCGAGCCGACAGGGATGTTGGCCACATTCGCCACCCCGGTCAGCTGCAGCGGGTTCGACGTCGAATAGCTCGCCTGCGAGGTATGGACATCCGTGTTCCAGTTGCCCGAGGCAACGGCGTTGATCTGCCCGTTCCGCAGCACCCGCCGGATCGCATAGGTATTCTTGTTCGCCACCGCCGCCTGCACATCCACCGGCTGATCAATGTCCAGCCGCCGCCCCTTCATGTCGAGGCTGTCATGGTCGGAATAGTTGAACAGCACCGCCAGTGCGCGTTTGAACCCCTCCAGCTCGTCGCCAAAGGCGTCGATATAGCTTGGCAGATCGAAGTTCCGGGTCAGCGTCAGCCGCGCGTCCAGCGGCATCGCCACCGTGCCTTCGAACCGCACCTTGTTTTCAAAGGTGACGTGATCGCCAAGATAATAGGTTCCGGCCGGCACCAGAACCGACCGGCCCGCCGCCGCGGCATCCGCCGCCTCGAACGCGGCGCGGTCGTCGGTGACGCCATCGCCGGCGGCGCCGAAATCGGTCACGTCGACCCAGTCCATCATGGTGCGCAGAAAGGCGCTGGTGATATCCTCGACCACCAGATCGTCGATCCGCACCACCCCGCCGGTCGGGCCGGTCAGATCAAGGCCGATATGGGCGTAGATGGGCGTGGTGCCCCAGGCCATATCGACCCCGCTGCGCGCGCCGGTGCCGATGATCGCGCTCACGGTTTCCACCTGGCCATAGGCGGTCAGCGTGGTGGCGGCGCCTGTCTCGGTCAGCCCGCTCACATGGCCGCCGCCGCCATCCCCCGCCCAGGCCGCGATGCGCACATCCGGCAGGTTGCCACTGATCGCCTTCACCCGCGCGGTGACCCGCAGGTAACAGCCGGGCAGGATCGGTGTCTGCCCCATATAGCGCAGTTTCTGGGTCACGGCGGTTTTCGACAGTTCCAGACACCCGCCGAAATCCTGATCCGCCGAGACAAGCGCCGCATTCGCAGCCCCCTCATAGATCGCCGACCCCGGCACGCCATCCTCGCTCGACCAGACGTCCAGCCCGTTCGCGAATTCCGGTGGCATCAGCAGAAGCCCGTCGGTAATTGCCTTGTTCATCGAAACCCCTTTCCAATCGCGCATGCGCGCACCCGGCCCATCGGACAGCCCGAAACGCCGGGGGCCGAAGCGCCGCTCAATTTTCAGCCACTCTGTGAGGAGATCACCCGGAGACACAGGTCCGGGCCGGATCAAAGGGCTAACACAAAAGGCTTAACGCGCGCTTAAGCCCGGATCGGAAAAACGCGGATTGCGGCCGTTCATGCCTGCAAACCGGCTGCGGATCGCTTATATGAATAGGGAACGCGCGGGTCGCCCAACCCGTTGGTCGGGAAGGAAAGAAAATGGCTTATATGTTCCGCCTCAAGGACAAATCCGTGGAAAAGGCGGTGCGCCGGATCGCGCTGGAAGAGATTGACGCCGCACTGGCAGAGATCGACGATCCGCAGATGGACCTGCACACAAAAGTGCACGAGGTGCGCAAACACGCGAAAAAGCTGCGCGGCCTGATCCGGCTGGTACGCCCGGCCTTCCCCGGCTATGCCCGCGAAAACGCCGCCATCCGCGATGCCGCCCGGCTCCTGTCGGGGCTGCGCGACCGCGAAGGCATGATCGAGACCTTTCACAAGCTGATGGCCCATTCCCCCGATCCGGGCACCGAAACCCGTTTCGCGCCCGTGCTGGCCTTTCTGGAAGGCGGCCGCGAAAACGCCACCGCCGCGCCGGAAACCCTGCGCGACCTTGCCGGGTTCCGCGCCACGCTGGTGACGATCCGAAACCGCGCCACGGGCTGGAAGATCGAACAGAAGGGTTTCGGCGCCCTCGCCGACGGCCTCTCCCAGACATGGACGCGCGGCCGCGCCGCGATGAAGGCCTTCGCAGAGGCGCCGTCAGACGCGCGGGTTCATGAATGGCGCAAGCGCGTGAAATACCACTGGTACCACGCCCGCGCGCTCAGCCCGATCTGGCCGGCCCCGATGGACGTACAGACAGAGGCCGCCAAGGAACTGAGCGAGATGCTGGGCGATCACCATGACCTGACCGTGCTGCAAACCCATATCCGGCAGGCACCCTCCCTGCCCGACACGCCGGAAATGTGGGATGCGTTCGACCGGATGATCGAGGCCCGGCGCGATGAGCTTCAGGCCCAGGCCCTGGCGCTCGGCGGCCGGCTCTATGCGGAACCGGCCGAGGCGATGGTCAGCAGATGGCGTGCCTGGTGGAAGCTCTGGCGGGGCACGTCCGGCTGATCTTCAGGCCAGCAACTCGCCCGACAGCCCCTTTTCGATCAGCGCGATGCTTTCCGCCACGCCGTAAAGCGCGATGAACCCGCCGAACCGCGGCCCCTGCGACGCGCCCAGAAGCACCTCGTAAAGCGCCTTGAACCAGTCGCGCAGCGGCTCGAACCCGTGGTCCTTGCCGACAGCGAACACAAGGCTCTGCAAGGCTTCGGCATCCGGCCCGCCGTCCCAGCCCTTCAACCGGGCCAACAGATCCTCCAGCGCCGCGCGCTCTTTGGCGTCCGGTGCGCGATAGACCTTGCCGGGCTTCACGAAGTCGTTGAAGTAGCGCACCGCATAGCCCGCCGCCGCATCCAGATCGGCATGCGTCTCGGCACGCGCGTCGGGCGCATAGCGGCGGATGAAGCCCCACAGGGTTTCCTTGTCTTCCGCCGACGACACCGACGCCAGGTTCAGCAGCATCGAAAACGGGACCACCATGTTCGATACCGGCACGTTGCGGCCATGGATATGGAACACCGGGTTGTTCACCCGCGCCGCCATATCCTGATCGGCATAGGCGCGCAGCTGCTGATGATATTCGTCCATCGCCTTGGGGATCACGTCGAAATACATGCGCTTGGCCGTCTTCGGCTTTTGATACATGAAATAGCTCAGGCTTTCCGACGAGGCATAGGTCAGCCATTCGTCGATCGACAGCCCGTTTCCCTTGGATTTCGAGATCTTCTCGCCATTCTCGTCGAGGAACAGCTCATAGGTGAAATGCTCGGGCTTGCGCCCGCCGAGGATCTCGCAGATCCGGTCGTAGATCGGGGTGTTGGTGGAATGATCCTTGCCATACATCTCGAAATCCACATCCAGCGCGGCCCAGCGGGCGCCGAAATCGGGCTTCCACTGCAGCTTCACATTGCCGCCGGTGACAGGCAGGGTCATCTCTTCGCCGTCCTCGTCGTCAAAGGTGATGGTGCCGGCGGCGGCGTCCACCTGCTTCACCGGAACATACAGAACCCGGCCAGACTTGGGGCTGATCGGCAGGAAGATCGAATAGGTCTGCTGCCGCTCTTCGCGCAGGGATTTCAGCATCACGGCCATTACGTCGTCATAGAGTTCGGCGGCGCGCAGCAGCACCTTGTCGAACTGGCCGGACTTGTAGAAATCGGTGGCCGAGTAGAACTCGTATTCAAACCCGAACGTGTCCAGGAACCGGCGCAGCATGGCGTTGTTGTGATGGCCGAAGCTTTCGTATTCGCCGAACGGATCGGGCACGCTGGTCAGCGGCTTTTGCACGTGCTCTTTCAGCATCTCCTGCTGCGGCACATTGTCGGGGATCTTGCGCATTCCGTCCAGATCGTCGGAAAAACAGATCAGCCGGGTGGGAATGTCGGAAATCACCTCGAATGCGCGGCGGATCATCGTGGTGCGCGCCACTTCGCCGAACGTGCCGATATGCGGCAGGCCGCTGGGGCCATAGCCGGTTTCGAACAGCACATAACCCTTTTCGGGCGGCGCCTTTTCGTACCGTTTGAGCAGACGGCGCGCTTCTTCAAAGGGCCAGGCTTTGCAAGACATCGCGGCGGCGCGCAGATCGGACATGGTGCTATACTTTCCTCACGGACGGGCCCCGTGCCCGACCGGCCCCGCTACCTATTGTGCCGCCGGGCGCGCGTCAATATTCTGCGCCGCAACACATACCCCAAAGGACGCCCGAATGACACTAAACGCCCTGCCGCTGACCGCACAGGACAGCCTTGTCGCCATCATGATCGCGGTTTCCGCCTCGGATGAAACGATCCGAACGTCAGAATTGATGACGATTCAGCGCATCGTGAATCACCTGCCCGTCTTCGCCGGCTATGATGACGATCGCATCGCCGTTGTCGCGCAGACCGTCTTTGACCTGCTCGAAGAGGTCGACGGGCTGGACGCGCTGTTCGGCCTGGTGCGCGATGCGCTGCCGGAAAAACTGGCGGAAACCGCCTATGCGATGGCCTGCGACGTGGCCGCCGCCGACGGCAAGCTGAAGGAAAGCGAGCTGCGCCTGCTCGAAGAGATCCGCTACGAGCTGAACATCGACCGCCTGCACGGCGCCGCCATCGAACGCGGCGCGCGGGCCCGGCACATGACCCTGTGAGCCGCCCGGCTCACGCGCCGTAAAGCGTCGCCCACCGTTCGATCAGCTTCAATTGCAGCGTCCGGGCCCGCGTGGCCCAGCTTCGCCCGCCCTTGGGGCGCTCGCGGCTGGCGCGGTCCAGTTTTGCCCGCCGTTCCTCATCGGCCATGAAGGTGGCAAAGGCCAGCTCGCGCCCATCAGCCGTGGTGACATAGCCGGTCAGCGCGCTGGCGAAGTTCAGGGTGCCGGTCTTGGCCCGGATCCGCACCGGGTGATCCTTCACCGGCCGCCCCTTCGCATCGCGCAACCACACGGGTTTCATCAGGGGCCGCAGCGGCCCGTCCGCCCCCGCCGCCACCAGCAGCTTGACCATATCCGCCGCCGCGATCCGCGATCCCGACCCCAGCCCGGAATGATCCACGAACCGCGCGCGCCGGATGCCCAGCGTCTCGCCCAGCCAATCATTCATCGCCGCCGCCGAGCCCGACAGCGAAACCGGGTGACCGCCCCCGGCATATGTCGCCGTCATGCCGATGACTTCGGCGGTCATGTTCGTGGAATACTTCAGCATATCGGTCAGCAGCTCGCGCAGCACGGGGCTGTCATGCGCCACGATCACCGCGCCTTGCGGCAGCGCCGGGGCCGCCACCGGCGCCGGCAGGACGATCCCGTGCGACCGGGCCAGCGTCTGAAACACCTCGGCCGCATAAAGCGCCGGCTTGCGCACCGGAAGCCAGCGGCTGCCGCCATTGCCAAGCACCGCGCTGGCGACGGTCCAGTCATCGGTGCCGGCCCGGTCGTCATAGGTGTAGATCGGGCTCTGCCGGTTCACCACCCGCATCCGCGACATGCCGACCCGAGGCCGGTAGCTGTTGCTGCGGGCGTCCATCGTCACGTCCCACCCCGCCGATGCACGGTGCCATTCGAACAGAACCCGGTTGAAATTCAGGTTCAGCCCCGACACCGCCGGATTATAGCTCACGTGGTCGGGCTGTTCGGGGTCGATCACCTTCAGATGCGGCAACGCCCCGGCGAAATAGCGGAACTTTCCGGCCACCTCGCGCACGCCCGCCGCCTTCAGCCCCGCCGCCAGCCCGGCCAGCGTGTCGGTGTCCAGCACCGGATCGCCGGTTCCCGCCAGAACCAGATCGCCCTCGACTCGCCCGCCCCGAACCGGGCCGGTGGCCAGAACCCGGGTCTGGAACCGATAGTCGGGGGGCAGCTTTGCCAATGCGTAAAGCGTGGTCACCGCCTTTGCGGTGCTGGCGGGCGGCAGCCGCAGAATGGGGTTTCGCGCCTCCAGCACCGCGCCGGTGCGGGCGTCGGCCACCACGAAGCCGATCTTACCGCCCAGCCGCGCCGCTTCGATCAGCGCGTCGGCGCCGGAGGCAACCGGGCCCGCGGGCCGCAATTCCGGGCGCGGAGAATGGCTCAGCGGCAGGCCAAAGGCCCGATCGGCGGCACCTGCCAGAAGGCATGCCACAACCCATCGCCGCGAAACCCGAATGTGCCCGTTTGTCATGGCGCGAAGTGAAGCAAATCCCCCCGGCGCGGGCAAGCAGAACCGCCCGTGCGGGGCCCTGTTTCCGACGCTACCGGCGCCATCCGCCACGGGCCCGGATTTCGGTGGATGAAATGTTCACCATCGGAATGTTCACAAAGCACCACGCCGGCGGCGGGCAACGCCCCAGCAGCGTGGAGGCCCGCGCCGGCACGCGGTATTTTGCATAGCGGTCGGCCGCCTTTGACATCCGCGCCGTCAGCCGCTGCCCCGGCCGCGCGATCACCCCGATCGGGACGTTCTCCATGATCCAGTCCCACCGGTCCCAGTGATGAAACGTCGCCAGGTTGTCGGCCCCCATCAGCCAGACGAAGCGCACACCCGGATAGAGCGTCAGCAGCGCCTCGAGCGTCTCGGCGGTATAGCGCGTGCCGATCTGCGCCTCGAAATCGGTGACACTCACCCGCGGGTGCTCCATCACCGCCCGCGCGGCGGAAAGCCGTTTTTCCAGAGGCGCCGGCCCTTCCGTCTTCAGCGGGTTTCCCGGCGAGACCAGCCACCACACCTTGTCGAGGCCAAAGCGCTTCAGCGCCTCGCGGGTGATATGGGCGTGCCCTTCATGGGCCGGGTCGAACGAGCCGCCCAGCAATCCGATGATCTGGCCCCTTGCCGCAAAAGGCAGGCGATATCGCACGAAAACCCTCCCTTTTCCGGCTCCCCGGCGCTACTTCGGCCATTGCGCGGCCTGCTGTCAATTACCGCTGGACAGAAAGCGCGGAATTGCGGCGCAGGTGATTCTCTCAGACCGCCCAGTTTTTGCGCAATTCCGCATTTCTTTGTCAGAGATGTGGTTTCAATGTGGAAATTCGCAAATTGCAACGGTTATTGCGGCATTTTTGGCTGCAATATCAGAGACTAGCGCTCATAGATTTTGAATTATGATCAATCTGCTGGTACAGTGATCGCAATGGCAGGTATCGAACCTTGCGATTTGTACATTGGAATATGATTTGCCGTACCGGGGTTTTGGTGTGGCACAAACTGAAACGGGTAACACGTCATGAAAAAATTTACTCTCGCGCTTGTGGCTGCCGGCACAATGGCACTTGGTGCCGCCGAAGCCTCGACAATTGATTTCACCATCGACACCGCCGCCTCCAGCGTGTCCGCCACGCTCTCGTCCTGCACCGTCGGCTACTGCAGC
Source organism: Actibacterium naphthalenivorans (assembly GCF_014196965.1). Classification (GTDB taxonomy): domain Bacteria; phylum Pseudomonadota; class Alphaproteobacteria; order Rhodobacterales; family Rhodobacteraceae; genus Actibacterium_A; species Actibacterium_A naphthalenivorans. The sequence goes on from NZ_JACIEQ010000002.1 coordinate 564,230, forward strand.
ACGCAGGCCAGCCTGGCCAGCGGGTTCGGCGGATCGTTCAGTCTTGCACCGGGTGAATCCTACACCTTCGATTTCGCCGAGTTCTACACGATCGACGATACCGGCACGGGCGACTACGATGTTTCGGCTACCCTCGCCTTCTCGGCGCCGGCCGGCCTGGGCAGCGTCAGCGATACCGGCGTTGCCACGATCTCGACGCTCAACATCGGCGCCGTCACCGGCGGTTCGCTCGCCTGGTCCAGCGTCCCGGCCACCGTCACCCTTGCCGACGGCAGCCAGGTGTCGGTTGATTTCGAAAACGGCTTCACCGTGATCGGCTCCAAGGGCGTCACCACCGCGACCGTGACCCTGCTCAGCATCGTTCCGCTTCCGGGCGCGGCGCTGCTTCTGGGCAGCGGGCTTGGCCTGCTTCCGCTGGTTGGCCGCCGCCGCCGCAAAGCAGCCTGATCTCTGCTCTGACATTTCGGTTTTGACGGCGGCCACACGGCCGCCGTTTCACTTTGTGCCAACGCCCGCGCATCCACGAATCCGCAAGCCAGAGCCCTGATCGGAGTGCCTGCTGTCACGCGGAACGCTTGCCCCCAAAACCGCAACAATGGACCGCGCCTGATGCCATTGTTGACGAAAACACAAGCCCTGAACCGGCATCGCAAAAACACTTCAAAAACACTTGTCGCGCAGCCCACGCAGCACTACCCTGAAGGGGCCAGCCAAGCTTCAGGCAAACATTTTAGCCCTAAAGCAATAGCCATTTCGCGTCGCCCGTCGGCCCACACGCCGCTCGGGCGAAATTCTGGTAAACAAATTTTGGGACTGAAAATGGAACACAAAGCTCTCGCGATCATCGCGGCCGGCACCATGGCATTCAGCATTGCCGGTGCCGCAGATGCCGCCACCGTTGACCTGACTTTCGACGTATCGAACTCCTCCGTACAGATCACGGATCAGTCGGGCGGCGGAGGATTGTGTACGCTGACGAGTTGCGGCGTATCGGCAAGCCTGGCCAGCGGCTTCGGCACGCCGGCCAGCTTCAGCCTGACCGAAGGCGAAACCTACGCGTTCGATTTCATCGATTTCGACGTTGACGGCGCCACCGGCGCGCCTGCCCGGCAGTTCGACATTACCGCGACGCTGGCCTTCACCGACCCGACGTTCTCGGTCACCAGCGAAGGAAGCGGCGGCGCCTGGTTCCTGGCCGGCAAGATCGCGTTTGGCGCCGGGGCGGGCTGGCTGACCTGGGATGACATGCCCACCAGCCTGAGCCTGGCCGATGGCAGTGAAATCGCCGTCAACTTCGAAGGCGGCGCCAGCCGGTTCTTCCTCGGCCCGGTCACGACGGCCGCCTCTGTCACCGCCCTTTCCGTGGCGGCTGTGCCCCTGCCCGCCTCGGCGCTGATCCTGGTCACCGGGCTTGGCGCCCTGCCGCTGGTCGGACGCCGCCGGCGCAAGGCCAGCTGAAGACGGCCGATCCGGCCCAAGAAAAACGGCGGCGGCCCCGGCGGCCGCCGTTCTGCATTTCCGCCCCCGGGATTGCAGCGGCACCGCAGAGCCGCTACATCACGACAAACCGGAATCCGAGGAGCGGCACCCATGGCATCTTACCAATATGTCTACCACATGGACGGGGTCTCCAAGACCTATCCGGGCGGCAAGAAATGCTTCGAGAATATCCGGCTTTCCTTCCTGCCCGGCGTCAAGATCGGCGTGGTCGGTGTCAACGGCGCCGGTAAATCCACCCTGCTGCGCATCATGGCGGGGATCGACAAGGATTTCTCGGGCGAGGCATGGGCCGCCAAGGGCGCCAAGGTCGGCTATCTCCCGCAGGAGCCCCAGCTCGACGAAGCGCTGAACGTCCGCGAAAACGTCATGCTGGGCGTGGCCGAGAAGAAGGCCAAGCTCGACCGGTTCAACGAACTGGCGATGAACTATTCCGACGAAACCGCCGACGAGATGGCGGAGCTGCAGGATCAGATCGATTCCGAGAACCTGTGGGATCTCGACAGCCAGATCGACGTGGCGATGGAGGCCCTGGGCTGCCCGCCCGACGATGCCGGCACCGCCAACCTGTCGGGCGGCGAAAAGCGCCGCGTGGCGCTGTGCAAGCTGCTGCTCGAAGCGCCCGACATGCTGCTGCTCGACGAACCGACCAACCATCTGGATGCCGAAACCATCGCCTGGCTGCAAAAGCACCTGATCGAATACAAGGGCACGATCCTTTGCGTCACCCATGACCGCTATTTCCTGGATGACATCACCAGCTGGATCCTCGAGCTCGATCGTGGCCGCGGCATGCCCTACGAAGGAAACTATTCGGCGTGGCTGGAGCAAAAGGCCAAGCGCCTGGCCCAGGAGGCCCGCGAAGACAAATCCAAGCAAAAGACGCTGGAGCGCGAACTGGAATGGATCCGCGCCGGCGCCAAGGCCCGTCAGGCCAAGCAGAAGGCCCGGATCAACGCCTATGAAGAACTCGCCGGCCAGTCCGAGCGCGAGAAACTGTCGCGCGCCCAGATCATCATCCCCAACGGCCCACGCCTTGGCGGCAAGGTGATCGAGGTCGAGAACCTGAAGAAAGCCTATGGCGACAAGCTGCTGGTCGAGGATCTGTCCTTCGCCCTGCCCCCCGGCGGCATCGTCGGCGTGATCGGCCCCAACGGCGCCGGCAAATCCACGCTGTTCCGCATGCTGACCGGGCAGGAACAGCCCGACAGTGGCACCGTCAGCTACGGTGATACGGTACAGCTTTCTTATGTGGATCAGTCGCGCGACGCGCTCGACCCCGATAAAACGGTATGGGAAGAAATCTCCGGCGGCGCCGAGATCATCGAACTGGGCGATGCGCAGGTCAACAGCCGCGCCTATTGTTCGTCGTTCAACTTCAAGGGCGGCGACCAGCAGAAGAAAGTGGGCCTTCTGTCGGGCGGCGAACGCAACAGGGTTCATATGGCCAAGCTGCTTAAGGCAGGCGGCAACGTGCTGCTGCTTGACGAACCGACCAACGATCTGGATGTGGAAACGTTGCAGGCGCTGGAAGCGGCGCTGGAAGATTTCGCCGGCTGTGCCGTCATCATCTCGCACGACCGGTTCTTCCTCGACCGCCTGTGTACTCATATGCTCGCCTTCGAAGGCAACGCCCATGTGGAATGGTTCGAAGGCAACTTCGAGGCTTATGAGGAAGACAAGGTGCGGCGACTGGGGCCGGACAGCATCGAGCCGAAGCGGGTGAAGTATAAGAAGTTTGCGCGCTGAGCCCTTATTGATCGCAAACCACCGGATCGACCGGGCCCCGCAGCACGCTGACGCGGGCCCGGTCGATCAGCGGCAATCCGTCAAGACAGGATCAGCCATCCAAAGCCGGTGTTGCTGGACCCGGTGAAACAGGGGCCGCTGCGCCGCGCAGGCCAGCGACGCTCTCACAACCAGGCGGGTGTTTTCATGGTGGAGCCGATCGGGATCGAACCGACGACCTCGTCATTGCGAACGACGCGCTCTCCCAACTGAGCTACGGCCCCATCGAGAATCCATTTCGCGCATGGCCGCGCCGGTGTCAAGCGGGCAGCTTGGCCTTTGAGCGCACGAAAGCCTCGATATCCGCCGCCGGCCGCGCCCCCGCCAGACGCGCCACCTCGCGACCGTTCTGAAACAGGATCAACGCCGGGATGCCGCGAATGTTGAACCTGGCCGAGGCGTCGGGGTGGTCCTGCGTATCGATCTTGGCCAAACGCGCCCCCGGGGCCAATGCCTGAGCCGCCTGCGCAAACTGCGGCGCCATCATCCGGCACGGGCCACACCAGGGCGCCCAGAAATCCACCAGCAACGGCAGATCATCGGCCTGCGCGCTTTTTTGCAGGGTCTTCAGATCAAGCGGGCGCACCTTGCCATCATTCAGTTTCGCACCACAAGTCCCGCATTTCGGCCCGGCCCCCAGCCTGGCCTCCGGCACCCGATTGGTGCTGCCGCATTCAAGACAAACGAGTTTCAGGCTGTCGGCCATCTTGTCTCTCCGTTGAATTCAATATTAGGAATATATTGTATTGCACGACCCCCTTCACAAGGGCAAACTCTCCCCGCCACAACCGGAGGCGCCCCATGACCCCCTGGCATGACCTTGACTCGGACCAGCAACTTCGACTGCGCGAAGACTATAACCGCGGTCCCGACTGCCTTACCGGCACCTGCTCGCTGGAGGCCAAGACCGCGCATTTCACCGAATGGCTGGCGGCACGAGGCATAAGCTTCAGCGAACGCGACCTGCATCCACGCCGCAAGGCTTGATCGGTTTGACCCTGACGAGCGCCTGCGGCGCATGCCTTTTTCCTCACCTCTTTCCTTTGGAAAGAGGTTCAGGTGCCTCCGGCGGGGATATTTCGCCCAAAGCAAGACCGGCCGGGTCATTTATCTCAGTTGCTTTGGTCAAAATATCCCGGGGTTTGGGGCAGAGCCCCAATAGTTGAATATCCTGCGCCGAAGGCGCACCGCTATTCCGCCGCCTCTGCATAGTCTTCCAGCGGCGGGCAGGTGCAGACCAAGTGGCGGTCGCCGAAAACATTGTCGACACGGCCCACGGGCGGCCAGTATTTGTCCACCCGGAACGCGCCGGGCGGAAAGCAGCCTTGTTCGCGGCTGTAGGGGCGGGCCCAGTCGGCGACCAGATCCCCCACCGTGTGCGGCGCGTTCTTGAGCGGGTTGTTCTCGGCATCCATCTCGCCCGATTCCACCGCGCGTATCTCTTCGCGGATCGCCAGCATCGCGTCGCAGAACCGGTCCAGTTCGGCCTTGGTTTCCGATTCGGTGGGTTCGACCATCAGCGTGCCGGCCACCGGCCAGCTCATGGTCGGCGCGTGGAAGCCGTTGTCGATCAGGCGCTTTGCGATGTCGTCGACCGTGATATCGGCGCTGTCGGCGAAGGGGCGCGTGTCGAGGATGCATTCATGCGCGACCCGGCCCGCGCGGCCCTTGAACAGCACATCATAGGCGCCTTCCAGTCGTATGGCGATGTAGTTGGCGTTCAGGATCGCGACCTTGGTGGCCTGCGTCAGTCCGGCGCCGCCCATCGCCAGGCAGTACGCCCAGGAAATCAGCAGGATCGACGCCGAACCGTATGGCGCCGCCGACACAGGCCCTTCGGCCCCGCCCGTATCGGGATGGCCGGGCAGGAACGGCGCCAGATGCGCCTTGACCCCGATCGGCCCCATGCCGGGGCCGCCGCCGCCATGCGGGATGGCGAAGGTCTTGTGCAGGTTCAGGTGCGACACGTCCGCCCCGATTTCCCCCGGTTTGGCCAGCCCGACCAGCGCGTTCAGGTTGGCACCATCCAGATAGACCTGCCCGCCGTATCTGTGGGTGATCTCGCAGACCTCGCGCACCGTCTCCTCGAACACGCCGTGGGTGGAGGGATAGGTGATCATGCAGGCGGCCAGCCTGTCGCCCGCCGCCTCGGCCTTGGCGCGGAAATCTTCCAGGTCGATATCGCCGTTGGCGGATGATTTCACCACGACCACCTTCATGCCGCACATATGGGCCGACGCCGGGTTGGTGCCATGCGCGGAGACCGGGATCAGGCAGATGTCGCGATTCCCCTGCCCCTGTGCCCGGTGCCAGGCGGCGATGGTCAGCAGCCCCGCATATTCCCCCTGCGCGCCCGAGTTCGGTTGCATCGACATCGCGTCATAGCCGGTGGCCTGGCACAGGATCGCGCTCAGGCTTTCCAGCATTTCAGCGTAGCCCTGTGCCTGATCGGCCGGGGCGAAGGGGTGGATGTTGGAAAACTCCGGCCAGGAGATCGCCATCATCTCGACCGCCGCGTTCAGCTTCATGGTGCAGGAGCCCAGCGGGATCATCGCCCTGTCAAGCGCCAGGTCGCGGTCGGCCAGACGGCGCATGTAGCGCATCATCTCGGTTTCGGCACGGTTCATGTGGAACACCGGGTGGGTCAGGTAATCGCTTTGCCGGTGCAGCGCTTCGGGAACGCGGAATTCGACGGTCGCGGGGTCATCCCGGCGCGCGATGCCGAAGGCCGCCCACAGATCCTTGATCGTGGCCGAGCGGGTGGTTTCATCCAGCGTGATGCCCAGCTTCGTCGTGCCGACCCGGCGCAGGTTGATCTGCCGGGCCTGCGCCGCCGCGTAGATGACGCCCTGCATCGGGCCGACATCAACCGTCACCGTATCGAAGAACGCTTTCGGCGTCACCGCGAAGCCGGCGGCCTCCAGCCCTTCCACCATCCGCACCGTGGTGGTGTGGATGCGTTGGGCGATGGCCTTCAGCCCCTTCGGCCCGTGGAACACCGCATAGAACCCGGCCATCACCGCCAGAAGCGCCTGCGCGGTGCAGACGTTCGACGTGGCCTTTTCGCGGCGGATATGCTGTTCGCGGGTCTGCAGCGCCAGCCGGTAGGCCTTGTTGCCGCGCGCGTCGACGGAGACGCCGACGATCCGCCCCGGCATCGCACGCTTATAGGCATCCTTGCAGGCCATATAGGCCGCGTGCGGCCCGCCATAGCCCAGCGGAACTCCGAACCGCTGGGTCGAGCCCACCGCGATATCCGCCCCCATCGCCCCCGGCTCTTTCAGCAGCAACAGCGCCATCGGGTCGGCCGCGACGATGCCAAGCGCCTTTGCCGCGTGCAGGGCAGCGATGGCATCGGTGAAATCGGTCAGATGGCCATGGGTGCCGGGGTACTGAAAGATCGCCGCAAAGACTGTTGCGGGATCCAGATCGGTGGCCGGGTCGCCCACGATCACCTCGATGCCCAGCGGTTCGGCCCGGGTGCAGATCACGGCGATATTCTGCGGGTGGCAGTTTTCATCCACGAAGAAGGCCGTCGCCTTGGAGCGGGCCACCCGCTGTGCCATGGTCATCGCTTCGGCGCAGGCCGTCGCCTCGTCCAGCAGCGAGGCATTGGCGATCTCCAGCCCGGTCAGGTCGCTGACCATGGTCTGATAGTTCAGCAGCGCCTCGAGCCGGCCCTGGCTGATCTCGGGCTGATAGGGGGTATAGGCGGTGTACCAGGCCGGGTTTTCCAGAATGTTGCGCTGGATCGCCGGGGGCATGACGGTGCCGTGAAACCCCTGTCCGATCATCGTGGTGAAAACCTTGTTCTTCCTGGCCACCTGCCGCAGATGCCACAGCAGCTCGCGTTCGGACAGCGGCGCGCCGAAGTCCAGCGGTGCCGCCTGGCGGATGGCTTTCGGAACGGTCTGGTCGATCAGCGCATCCAGGCTTTCCACCCCCAAGACGCCGAACATCTCGGCCATTTCCTCGGGCGAGGGGCCGATGTGGCGGCGGTTGGCGAAATCATAGGGGTCGTAGTCGATGGGGTTGAAGGGCATGTGTCCGTCCGGTTCAGCTATGAGTCAGAATGTTCACCAGCGTTCCCGCCGGATCACGCAAAAAGAAGCGCCGCACGCCCCGGGGTTCGTCCACGGGGCCGGGCTCGATGGCGGCACCAAGATCCCGGGCGCGGGCCAGCGTGTCGTTCAGATCGTCCATCTCGACCGATATGGCGGGCAGCGCCGTGCCGGACCCGCCCTCGGCAGCCAGGCTCAGTTGCACCGGGGCCTCGTCCGGGGCACCCAGCGTGGAAATGAAGGCCATTTCCATGAGCGGCTCCAGCCCCAACAGATCGCGGTAGACCGCCGCCAGCCCGGCCGGATCGGGCGTGGCGAGGTTGGGAACGGTCCGAAGGACCGTCACGCGATGAAGTCTTTATAGGCGGCTTCGTCCATCAGATCGTCCAGCGCCGACAGATCGTCGACCTTCATCTTGAAGAACCATGCCTCGCCCTGCGCGTCTTCGTTGACCAGCGCCGGGTTGTCGGTCAGCGCCTCGTTCACCTCGACGATCTCGCCATCGACGGGCGCCAGAATGTCGGACGCCGCCTTGACGCTTTCGATCACCACGATCTCGTCGTCCTTCGAGACGGTCGTGCCTTCCTCGGGCAGGTCCACGAACACCACATCGCCCAGTTGTTCGGCGGCATGTTCGGTGATGCCCACGACAACAACATCATCCTCGACGCGCAGCCATTCATGTTCTTCGGTGAATTTCATCTCTCTGATCCCTCAACGCTTGTAGGTGCTTGGTCTGAACGGCATCGCCGTCACGGTGGCGGGCAGGCGCTTGCCCCTGACCTCGCCATAGATCGTGGTGCCCGGCTCTGCATGTCCGGACGCGACATAGCCCATCGACATCGGCCCTCCGATCGACGGGCCGAACGCGCCCGACGTGACCTCGCCGATCGGCGCGCCGCCCTCGTGCAGGGCGTAAAGCACGGTGCCCGCGCGCATCGGCGCCCGGCCCTCGGGGCGCAGGCCGACGCGCAGGCGGGTCGTGCCCTGCGAAAGCTCGGGCAGGATACGGTCGGCGCCGGGGAACCCGCCCTCGCGCGCGCCGCCGGGCCGGCGGACCTTCTGAATGGCCCAGGTCAGCGCGGCCTCGACCGGAGAGGTGGTCGTGTCGATATCGTTGCCATAAAGGCAAAGCCCTGCCTCCAGCCGCAGCGAATCGCGCGCGCCAAGGCCGATCGGCTGAACCACCTCATGCGCCAGCAGCGCCCGCGCGAACGCGACGGCCCGCGCGTTTTCCACCGAAATCTCATAGCCGTCTTCGCCGGTATAGCCCGAGCGGGAAATCCACAGCGTGCCGAAATCGGACGGCATGACCGCCACATCCATGAACCGCATCGCCGCCGCGCCGGGCACCAGCCCGTCCAGCACCGCCTCGGCCGCCGGGCCCTGCAGTGCCAGCAGCGCACGGTCGGTGATTTCCTCGATCTCGCAGATGTCGGACAGATGCGCCCGCAGATGGGCGATATCGGCCTCCTTGCAGGCCGCGTTGACCACGAGGAACAGATGATCGCCCCGGTCGGCGATCATCAGATCGTCCTCGATGCCGCCCGCGTCATTGGTGAACAGCCCGTATCGCTGCCGCCCTTCCTTCAGGCCCAGCACATCCACCGGCACCAGCGTTTCCAGTGCCGTGGCCGCATCCGCCGGAACGCCCGAACGGGCCCGCAGGATCACCTGCCCCATATGGCTGACATCGAACAGCCCCGCCGCCGCGCGGCAGTGCAGATGCTCTTTCATCACGCCCAGTGGATATTGAACGGGCATCTCATAGCCCGCGAAGGGCACCATCCTGGCCCCAAGTTCCACATGCAGATCGTAGAGCCCCGTGCGTTTCAGCTCCGACATTCGGCCATCCCCTTCATCGCCGGTCAGCGCCGGCACCGTACCGGCGGCCCGAAAGACCGCCAAACCGATGCCCCCTCTGTCCTGTCGCCTGAGATCGTTATCCCTTCGGCGGGCGCAAGCGCCACTCTCCAGAGCTCTGTTCTCTGCATCGGTCCGTTGGCCTGAGAGTTTACCGGGGCGGTTGCTCCTTCGGCACTGGGTTTCCCCAGATTCTCCCGATGCAGATGGCGTGAACACTAAATCAAGCGCCACAACGCGGCAAGTCCTTGCATTCACCGAGGCAGCCGCCAGATTATGCGCCATGCAGGATCCGTTCTTCTTCGGCTACGGCTCGCTCGTGAACCGGGCCACCCACGGCTATGCCCGCGCCTTTCCCGCGCGGGTCAGCGGCTGGCGCCGGGCCTGGCGGCACACGGTGCTGCGCCCGCTTGCCTTCCTGACCGCCTATGAGGCGCCGGGGGAAGAGATCGACGGGCTGATCGCCGCCGTGCCGGGCCATGACTGGGCCGCGCTCGACACGCGCGAGGGCGCCTATGACCGGCACCCGGTATCGGGGCCGCTTGCGCATCACGCGCCGCATCCGGTGGCGGTGCAAATCTATGCCGTGCATCCCCGCCATTCCGATCACCCCGACACGCGCCACCCGATCCTGCTGAGCTATATCGACGTGGTCGTGCAGGGCTATCTGCGGGAATATGGCGTGGAAGGCGCGCGGCGGTTCTTCGACACCACAGATGGCTGGGACGCGCCGATCAGGGATGACCGCGCCGCGCCGGTCTATACCCGGCACCAGCGCCTTGATGATGACGAGCGCCGCTTCGTGGACAGGCAGCTTTCGCGCCTGTCGGCCAATCTGATCTGACCGGGCGCTCGTCAGCCGCCGCGGGCCTACTCGCTCACGCCGGCGAAAAGGGCCGCAGGGCCTGCTGAGCGGTCAGCCCGGCTTCTTCTGCAACAGCGGCATTACATCGGCCATCTCGGGCCCCTTCGCCCGGCCTGTCACGGCCTTGCGCAGCGGCATGAACAGCCCCCTGCCCTTGCGGCCGGTCTTTTCCTTCACCGCCGCCGTCCAACTGCCCCAGGTTTCGGGCGTATAAGGCGGTTCGGGCAGCAGCGAGAGCGCCTCTGCGACGAACGCCTTGTCCTCCTCCTCGACCACGGGCGCGGCGCCATTACGGAACAGATCCCACCATGCGGCCATATCGGCCTTCACCGTGATATTGTCCTTCACCACCTCCCAGAACTGCGGGGCGATATCGCCGGGCACCCCGAGCGCGGCAACGTCATCCGCCACCGCCGCCAAGGGCAGGCCATGCAGATGCCGCGCGGTCAGCGGGAACAGGTCATCGGCGTCGAATTTGGTCGGCGCCGCGCCGAAATGGCTGATGTCGAATCCCGCCACCAGTTCGTCGATCGAGGCGCAAAGCTCCACCGGCTGCGACGATCCCAGCCGCGCCATGAGCGACAACAGCGCCATCGGTTCCACCCCCTGCGCGCGCAGATCGCGCAGGCTGAGCACGCCCAGCCGCTTGGACAGCGCCTCGCCCTGCGGGCCGGTCAGCAGCGAGTGGTGCGCAAATTCCGGCACCGCGCCGCCCAACGCCCGGATGATCTGAATCTGGGTGGCGGTGTTGGTCACATGATCGGATCCGCGCACCACATGGGTCACCCCCATTTCCGTGTCGTCCACCACCGAGGCCAGCGTATAGAGCACCTGCCCGTCGCCGCGGATCAGCACCGGGTCGGAGACCGACGCCGCATCAATCGAGATATCGCCCAGAATCCCGTCGGCCCATTCGATCCGTTCGTGATCCAGCAGAAAGCGCCAGTGGCCCGACCGTTCGGCGCGCAGCTTGTCTTTCTCAGCGTCCGACAGCGCCAGCCCGGCCCGGTCATACACCGGCGGCCGGCCCATGTTCAGCTGCTTCTTGCGCTTCAGATCCAGCTCGGTCGGCGTCTCGAAACACTCGTAGAACCGGCCCGCCGCGCGCAGCCTGTCGGCGGCCTCGGCGTAACGGTCGAGCCGCAGAGACTGACGCTCGATCCGGTCCCACGTGATGCCCAGCCATTCGAGATCTTCCTGGATCGCGTCCACATATTCCTGCTTCGAGCGCTCCGGGTCGGTATCGTCGAGCCGCAGGATGAAACTGCCGCCCGCCTTGCGGGTGATCAGGAAGTTGAACAGCGCGGTGCGCAGGTTGCCCACATGCAGATAGCCGGTGGGCGACGGGGCGAAACGGGTAACGGTCATGGCAGTCTCCTGTTGGCCGCTGCTGTTTCACAGACGCGCGGCATTGTCCATATGACAGCACCCGGCACCGGGGCCCGGCAGCGCGCAAAAGCCATCCTCGCGGTCTCGTGACATGGAGATTGGGCCACTTGCGGCTACCCTTGTCTGCGAAACGGACGTTAACAGGGAGAAGACCATGGCATCCGAGATTTCACTGAACCGCCGGCAGGCGCTGCTTGCAGGGGCGGCGCTGCCGCTGGCCGGCGCCATGGGCACTGCCGCCCACGCCGCCGCGCCGATGCAGGGCCCCGCCCGGACACCGTTCAACCGCTTCATGCTGGGAGAGTTCGAGGTGACCGCACTTCTGGCCGGCACCCGCACCGTACCCGACCCGCACAAGATATTCGGCCTGAACGCATCGGAAGAGGAATTCGCCGAAGTCTCGGCCGCCAATTACATCCCCACGCAGGCCGCACAGTTCTTCTTCACCCCGACATTGGTCAATACCGGATCGGAGCTGATCCTGTTCGACACCGGGCTTGCCCCCGAGGGCATCACCGCCGCGCTGGCGGCCGCCGGCCATGCCGCCGATCAGGTGGATACCGTGGTGCTGACCCATATGCACGGCGATCATATCGGCGGGCTGTCAGGCGCCGCGGGCGAAACCTTTGCCAATGCAGGCTATGTCACGGGGGCGGTGGAATTCGATGCCTGGGCCAAGATGGGCAACGAAGGCTTCGACACCAAGGTCAAACCGCTGGCCGACAAAATGAGCTTTCTTGACGATGGCGGCAGCGTCACCTCCGGCATCACGGCGATGGCGGCCTTCGGGCACACGCCGGGCCACATGGCCTATATGCTGGAAAGCGGCGGCAAGAGCCTGTTGCTGGGGGCCGATTTCGCCAATCACTATGTCTGGTCGCTGGGCCACCCCGACTGGGAGGTGAGCTTCGACATGGACAAATCCACCGCCGCCGCCACGCGCAGGCGGATGCTGAACATGCTGGCCGCCGACAAGACGCCCTTCATCGGCTATCACATGCCCTTCCCCGCGATGGGCTATGCAGAGGCGCGCGGCGACGGGTTTCGCTATGTCCCGGCAAGCTATCAGATGAAGCTGCCGCGCGTCTGAAACGGCCACGGCCCGAAACATCCGGCGGGGCGCAACAGCGCCCCGTTTTTCTTTTGTCGGGCCTTGGCGGCGGCGCGGCGGGCTGGCAGTCTGGCCGCCGAAAGCGTCGAAGGGCACATGGCATGCAGGACATTCTGACGATCACACTGAACCCGGCGGTGGACCTGTCCAGCGCTGTCGATCAGGTGGAACCGGAGCTGAAACTGCGCTGCGACCCGCCGGTGACCGATCCCGGCGGCGGCGGCATCAACGTGTCGCGGGCGGTGCGCATTCTGGGCGGCCAGACCCGGGCACTGGTGGCGATCGGCGGACCGATGGGCAAGAAGCTGCGACAGTTGCTGGTCGAGGAAGGCATCGCCATCCTGCCCTTCCGCGCGCCCGGCGAAACCCGGCAGAGCCTGGCCGTGACGGACAGGCGCGACGGGCGGCAATACCGCTTTGTCTTTCCCGGCCCGACCTGGGATGACGAACGCTTGGCCGCCGTTCTGGGCAGCATCCGCGACGCGGTGCCCGACAGCGGCTTTGTCGTGCTGAGCGGCAGCCTGCCCCCCGGCATCCCGCCCCATTTCGCCACATTGGTCTGCGATTGCCTGAAGGATACCGGCGCGAAAGTGGTGGTCGACACTTCCGGCGCGGCCCTGCAGGATCTGGCGAAGGCGCATCCGCATGTGCCCTATATCCTGCGCATGGACGGGGAAGAGGCCGAGGGGCTGGCGGGCCAGCCGCTGCCCACCCGCGCCGACAGCGCTGCTTTCGCAGCGTCGCTGGTGGCAAGGGGCGCGGCGCGGGCGGTGGTGGTGGCGCGCGGCGCCGACGGATCGGTGCTGGCGGCCGACGGGCTGCGCCTGCACGCCGCCGCCGCACCGGTGCCTGTCAAAAGCAAGGTCGGGGCGGGCGACAGTTTCGTGGCAGGCTTCACCCTGTCACTGGCCCGGGGGCAGGATCTGGGCGCGGCGCTGCAGCGCGGTGCGGCGGCGGCCAGCGCCGCGGTGATGACCGATGCCACCCGGCTGTGCACCCGCGCCGATGCAGAACGGCTGATCGCCGAATGCCCGCTGACCGAACTCTAGCGCCACCTCAGGCAGCGATCTTGCCTGCGAATTCCACAAGGCGACGGGCCTGATGCGCGATCGCCGGTTCGGCCTTGTCGAACAGATCACCCTGCGTATGGGAATAGCCGTAAGGGTTGCCGCCGGCCTCGAAGATCACGCTGTCGGTATAACCCGGCGGCACCAGAACCGCGCCCCAGTGCATGAACGTGGTGTAAAGCGACAGCAGCGTCGCCTCCTGCCCGCCATGGGCATTCTGAGCGCTGGTGGTCGCGGTCACGGGTTTGTTCGCCAGCTTGCCTTCCTGCCAGAGCGGGCCGAGCGTGTCGATGAAGCCCCGCATCTGGCTGGCCACTACGCCGTAGCGCGTGGGCGCGGAGAAGAAGTAGGCGTTGGCCCAGTCCATATCATCCGGGGTGACGACGGGGATGTCGGACATCTTGTCCAACTGGGCCTTCCAGGCCTCCTGCCCGTTCACCACCTCTTGCGGCGCGGTTTCGGCGACGCGCAGCAGGCGCACCTCCGCGCCCGCATCTTTGGCCGCCTGGGCGGCGATCGTGGCGATCTGGTGATTGGTGCCATAGGTCGTGTAGAACACGACGGCGAGTTTCACGGTGGTCATGCGAGCCTCCTTTGTTATTGGAAGACTCAACTGTTCTGCCGCGCTGTGGTTGCATCACGCGCCGCGAATTGGCCGCCGGGCGCATCACTTGCGCGTGAACGCCCCCGCCCCGGTCAGGTCGGGTCGCGCCAGCGGTTGACGATGGGATAGCGCCGGTCCAGCCAGAAAGCGCGGAACGTCAGCCGCGCGCCGGGGGCGGACTGATAGCGCTTGTATTCCGAGAGATAGATCAGATGCTCGACCTTCTTCACCACATCTCGGTCGAACCCGGCCGCCACCGCCTCGGCCACTGATTTCTCCTCGTCGATCAGCATGGTCAGGATCGCGTCGAGCACCGGATAGGGCGGCAGGCTGTCTTCGTCCTTCTGATCGGCGCGCAGCTCGGCCGAGGGCGGCTTGTCGATGATGCGGGGCGGGATCACCTCGCCCGCCGGACCCTTCATCCAGGGCCGGTGATTGGCGTTGCGCCAGCGGCAGGTTTCGAAAACCCGCGTCTTGTAGAGATCCTTGATCGGGTTGTAGCCGCCGGCCATGTCGCCATAGATCGTGGCATAGCCCACCGCCACCTCGGACTTGTTGCCGGTGGTCAGCAGCATCTCGCCGAACTTGTTCGACATCGCCATCAGCAGCAGCCCGCGCAGGCGCGACTGGATGTTTTCCTCTGTCGTGTCGGGGGCCAGCCCCTCGAACAGCGGCGCCAGCGTTTCGGTCACCACCTGCCGCGCCGGGCCGATCGGAACATAGTCGTAGCGGCAGCCCAGCACCTTTGCCACGGCCTCGGCATCGTCCAGCGACGCGCGAGAGGTGTATTCGGAGGGCAGCATCACGCAGCGCACATTCTCGGGGCCAAGCGCGTCGGCGGCGATGGTCGCCACGATGGCGCTGTCGATACCGCCCGACAGGCCCAGCAGCACCTTGCCGAAGCCCGACTTGTCGCAATAATCGCGCAGCGCCTCGACCATCACGCGGTAATCCTGCTCCCAGACGTCGGGGTGGCGGCTCTTTTCGCCCTCCACCGCGCGCCAGCCTTCGGGCGTCTCGGTGAAATCCACATGCACCACCGTCTCGTCGAACACCGGCAGCAGCGCCGCCAGTTCGCCGCTTGGGTTCAGCACGAAACTGCCGCCGTCGAACACCTGATCGTCCTGCCCGCCCACCATGTTGAGATAGATCAGCGGCAGCCCCGTCTCGACCACGCGCGCCACCATATGGGTCAGCCGCCGGTCGAGCTTGTGGCGGTAGTAGGGCGATCCGTTGGGCACCAGAAAGAAGCTCGCCCCGGTTTCGGCCAGGGTTTCACAGACATCCGGGTGCCAGGCATCCTCGCAGATCGGCGTGCCGATACACAGCGGTCCGATGCGGTAAGGGCCGTTGACCGGACCCGAGGAAAACAGGCGCTGTTCGTCGAACACGGTTTCGTTGGGCAGGTGATGCTTCAGGATCGTGGCCTGCACCTTGCCACCCGACAGGATGAAATACGCGTTGTAGAGCTTCTCGGCAAAGGCATAGGGCCCGCCGATACCGATCGCCGGGCCATCGGCGCATTCCTTCGCAAGCGTATCCACCAGGCGCATCGCGTGAAGGGTGAAGCCGGGCTTCATCACCAGATCCTGCGTCTGATAGCCGGTGATGAACATCTCGGGCAGCGCCAGCATGTCGGCGCCGGCCGCCTTGGCGGTGGCCCATGCCGCGCGCACCATGTCGGCATTCGCGTCCAGCGCGCCGACGGTCGGGTTAAGCTGTGCAAGTGTCAGGCGAAATCTGTCGGCCATCGGCACCTCCGTGTCGAAATTTGTCTTAGCAGAGTTCTGCGCGAGGGAAAGCCGATTGATGGCGAAAACCGTTGTCAGCCCCGGGCACCTCCACTAGGCTCGGGCCGCATTCGCTGGGGTGGACACAGCAGGGGCTAAGGGGGCAGTCGTGCATAAGGCAGGCGCAGTTCTGACGGGCATTTTCATCACCATGGCCGGTTTGGCCGTGGCGCAGGAGGCCGGTCAGGTCATCACCAAGCAATATGATGACGGCGGCATCTACGAAGGCACTTTCAAGGATGGCAAGCAGGACGGGCGCGGCACCTACCGGCTGCCCAACGGCTATGAGTATTCCGGCGAGTGGGTCGCCGGAGAGATCCGCGGCACCGGCATCGCACGCTTTCCCAACGGCTCGGTCTACGAGGGCAGCTTTGCCAGGGGCAAGCCCGAGGGCTTCGGCAAGATCACCTTCGCCGATGGCGGCACCTATGAGGGCGACTGGACCGATGGCAAGATCTCGGGCAAGGGCGTGGCCGTCTATGCCAACGGCGTGCGCTATGAGGGCGATTTCCTGAACGCGCTGCACCATGGCACCGGCACGATGACCAGCCCCAATGGCTATATCTATGAAGGGGCCTGGATCGAAGGCGTGAAGGAGGGCGCGGGCAAGATCACCTATCCCGACGGCGCGATCTATGAGGGCGAGATGAAGAACGGCCAGCGCGCGGGTCAGGGCACGCTGACCATGCCCGACGGGCTGACCTATACCGGATCTTGGAAAGACGGGCAGATCAACGGCTTCGGCACGCTGACCCAGCCCAACGGCGATGTCTACGAGGGGCTTCTGGTCAACGGTGAACGCCACGGCGCGGGCAAGGTGACCTATGCCAACGGCGACGTCTATGAAGGCGCCTTCCAGAATGACAAGCGCCAGGGCCAGGGCACGTTCCGCGGCACCGACGGCTATGTCTACGAGGGCGAATGGGTCGAGGGCCGGATCGAGGGACAAGGCACGGTGACCTATCCTGACGGGTCGGTCTATGTCGGCCAGTTCCGCGACGATCTTGCCGACGGCACCGGCAAGATCACCTATCCCGACGGCTCCACCTATGACGGCGAATGGTCTGCCGGGGTGATCGACGGCAAGGGCATCGCCACCTATGCCAACGGGCTGGTCTATGAGGGCGAGTTCCGCAATGCCAAGAACCACGGGCAAGGCACCATGACCTTCACCGACGGCTATTCCTATACCGGCAGCTGGAAAGACGGGCTGCGCGACGGTCAGGGCAAGGCGACCTATTCCGACGGCACGGTCTATGAGGGCGGGTTCGTCGCCGGCCAGCGCGAAGGTACCGGCAAGATCGTGATGCCCGACGGGTTCACCTATGAGGGCGAATGGAAGGCCGGCGAGATCCACGGCAACGGGATCGCCACCTATGCCAACGGCGATGTCTATGAAGGCATGTTCGCCGAGGGCAAGCGGCAGGGCGAAGGCACCATGCGCTATGCCAGCGGCGAAGAGGAAACCGGCAACTGGAAGAACGGGGTGCTGACCTCGGGCGAGGCCGCCCCCGCGCCCGATCCCGAAGCCCCCGCCGCGGAGTAGGCGCGCGGGCGCGTTTGCCCAATATTTCAGCTTTCCTTTCCGGCCTCAGCGCGTATATTTCGCGCCAATGACACGGGATCTTCATATCACCATCCGCACCGGGGCCGCTTCGCGCGCCCTGCTGTCCCGTGCCCTTCTGCTCCTTAGCCGCCTCTGAGCGTGCCTTCGGCGCGACCGCTCAGGGGTGACCAGCGCCGGATTGCTTAGCTGAGGACTGAAAGAGAGACACCACCATGACCGATATTTCCAAACAGGACCGCGTCCTGATATTCGACACAACCCTGCGCGACGGCGAGCAAAGCCCCGGCGCCACCATGACCCATGACGAAAAGCTGGAGATCGCCTCCATGCTCGACGAGATGGGCGTGGATATCATCGAGGCCGGGTTCCCCATCGCATCCGAAGGCGATTTCGAAGCGGTGCGCGACATTGCGAAACAATCTCAGAATGCCGTGATCTGCGGCCTGTCCCGCGCCAATTTCAAGGATATCGACCGCTGCTGGGAAGCGGTGAAACACGCCGCCCGCCCGCGCATCCACACGTTCATCGGCACCTCGCCCCTGCACCGCGACATCCCCAAGCTCAGCAAGGATGCGATGGCCGATCTGATCCATGAAACGGTCAGCCACGCGCGCAACCTGTGCGACAACGTGCAATGGTCGCCCATGGATGCGACGCGCACGGAACATGACTATCTGTGCCGCGTGGTCGAGATCGCGATCCGGGCCGGCGCCACCACGATCAACATCCCCGACACGGTGGGCTACACCGCGCCGCGTGAAAGCGCCGATCTGATCCGGATGCTGATCGAAAAGGTGCCCGGCGCCGGGGATGTGGTGTTTTCCACCCATTGCCACAACGATCTGGGCATGGCCACCGCCAACAGCCTGGCCGCGGTCGAGGCCGGCGCGCGGCAGATCGAATGCACGATCAACGGCCTGGGCGAGCGTGCCGGCAACACCGCGCTGGAAGAGGTGGTGATGGCGCTGAAGGTGCGCAACGATATCATGCCGTTCCGCACCGGCGTGGATACCACGCGGATCATGAACGTCAGCCGCCGCGTCGCGACCGTTTCGGGCTTTCCGGTGCAATATAACAAGGCCATCGTCGGCAAGAACGCCTTTGCCCATGAAAGCGGCATCCACCAGGACGGCATGCTCAAGAACGCCGAGACGTTCGAGATCATGCGCCCCGAGGATATCGGGCTGAGCGAAACCAATCTGGTGATGGGCAAGCACTCGGGCCGCGCCGCGCTGCGCGCCAAGCTGAACGATCTGGGCTATGATCTGGGCGACAATCAGCTCAAGGACGTGTTCGTGCGGTTCAAGGCTTTGGCCGACCGCAAGAAAGAGGTCTACGACGACGACCTGATCGCGCTGATGCATGACAGTTCCTCCGACGAGGCGCATGGCCGCATCCAGGTCAAGTTCCTGCGCGTGGTCTGCGGCACCGAAGCGCCGCAGACGGCCGATCTGACACTGACGATCGACGGGGCCGACCATCAGGTTTCCGCCATTGGCGACGGCCCTGTGGATGCGGCGTTCAACGCGGTCAAGGCGCTGTTCCCGCATACCGCGCGCCTGCAGCTCTATCAGGTGCATGCGGTGACCGAAGGCACCGATGCCCAGGCCACGGTCAGCGTGCGGATGGAGGAAAACGGCAAGATCGTCACCGGCCAGTCATCGGATACCGATACCGTGGTCGCCTCGGCCAAGGCCTATGTCAACGCGCTGAACCGGCTGCTGGTGCGGCGCGAAAAGACGAGGCCGGCGCCGATGGCCTCCTGACACGCGCGGGGAAACCCGCCTTTTTCCGCGCCCGCCGGTCGGGCGCGGAACCCGCGAAGGCATAATTGCGCTGATTTGCCCGGCCCGCCCCTTTACCCTGCACCCGCCCGCCGCCTATAAGGCATTTCGGCCCGCGCACGAGAGAGTCGCGGATGGGGATTTTGGGAAACGGGAACGCCGCATATGGCAGCTTTTGGTGGTTTGTTTTCGTCGGACATGGCAATCGACCTGGGGACGGCGAACACACTTGTCTATGTCAAGGGCAAGGGCATTATCCTGAACGAACCATCGGTGGTGGCCTTCCACGTCAAGGATGGGCGCAAACAGGTTCTGGCCGTGGGGGAAGACGCCAAGCTGATGCTGGGCCGCACCCCCGGCAGCATCGAGGCGATCCGCCCGATGCGCGAAGGCGTCATCGCCGATTTCGACGTGGCCGAAGAGATGATCAAGTATTTCATCCGCAAGGTCCACAAGCGCACCACCTTCACCAAACCCAAGATCATCGTCTGCGTGCCGCATGGCGCCACGCCGGTTGAAAAGCGCGCCATCCGCCAGTCTGTTCTTTCGGCTGGCGCCCGCCGCGCCGGGCTGATCGCCGAACCGATCGCGGCGGCCATCGGAGCCGGCATGCCGATCACCGATCCCACCGGCAACATGGTCGTGGATATCGGCGGCGGCACCACCGAGGTGGCCGTGCTTTCGCTGGGCGATATCGTCTATGCGCGTTCGGTGCGCGTGGGCGGCGACCGGATGGATGACGCGGTGATTTCCTATCTGCGGCGCCAGCAGAACCTTCTGATCGGCGAGGCAACGGCCGAACGCATCAAAACCTCGATCGGCACCGCGCGCATGCCCGACGACGGGCGCGGCGCGTCGATGCAGATCCGCGGGCGCGACCTGCTGAACGGCGTACCCAAGGAGATCGAGATCAACCAGGCCCAGGTGGCCGAGGCGCTGGCCGAACCGGTGCAGCAGATCTGCGAGGCGGTGATGACCGCGCTGGAGGCGACGCCGCCCGATCTGGCCGCCGATATCGTGGACCGGGGCGTGATGCTGACCGGCGGCGGCGCGCTTCTGGGCGAGCTGGATCTGGCCCTGCGCGAGCAGACGGGGCTTGCCGTTTCCGTCGCCGATGAATCACTCAATTGTGTGGCACTGGGCACGGGCAAGGCGCTGGAGTTTGAAAAACAACTCCGGCATGTCATAGATTACGACAGCTAAGCGAAACCGCACGCGCCCCGCGCCCGAAGAAAGGCCGCCGTGGCAAAGGACCGAAACTCACAGGCCGACTATGTCCGCCCGATCCGGCGTATCGTGATCGGCGTACTGCTGTTTTGCCTCACCGGCCTGTTCCTGATCTGGCGGATCGACAGCCCGCGCGTGGAACGGTTCCGCGCCGCGCTGGTGGACAGGGTCGTGCCCTCGTTCGATTGGGCTTTCGTGCCGGTGACCAAGATCGCGGGCATGGCCGATAATTTCCAGTCCTACACCAAGATCTACGAACAGAACCAGGAGCTGCGGCGCGAGCTGCGGCAGATGCGGGCGTGGAAGGAAGCCGCCCTGCAGCTGGAGCAGGAAAACGCCAAGCTGCTGGATCTCAACAAGGTGCGGCTGGACCCGAAGCTGACCTATATCACCGGGGTGGTTCTGGCCGACAGCGGCTCGCCCTTCCGGCAGTCGGTGCTGCTGAACGTGGGCGCGCGCGACGGCATCATCGACGGCTGGGCCGCGACCGACGGGCTGGGCATCGTCGGGCGGATTTCCGGCGTGGGCCAGAACAGCGCGCGCGTGATTCTGCTGACCGATTCCAACAGCCGCATTCCGGTGACGATCCAGCCCTCGGGCCAGCGCGCCATTCTGGCCGGCGACAACACCAACGCGCCCGCGATCGAGTTTCTCGAAAATCCCGATGCCGTGCGCCCCGGCGACAGGGTCGTGTCATCGGGCGATGGCGGGGTGTTTCCCGCCGGGCTTCTGGTCGGGCAGGTCGCCCAGGGGGCCGACAGGCGGCTGCGGGTCCGGCTGGCGGCCGATTATGAGCGGCTGGAATTTCTGCGGGTGCTGCGCAACCGCGGCAAGGAGGTCATCGGCGAACCGGGCGGGCTGGTGACGGATGGCCGCGCGGGTGATCCGCCAGCGGCCATCGGCCCCACGGCGGAGGGCGGATGATGGTTGCCTCTGTCGCATCGCAACGTCTGGTCTATCGTGTGGTTTTCGGGCTTTTGGGCGCGGTGCTGATCTTTCTTTATCTTCTGCCGCTCGATACCACGCCGGGCCGGTTTCCGGGGCCTGACCTGCTGTTGTGCCTGGCCTTTGCCTGGGTGCAGCGCCGCCCGGATTTCCTGCCGCCCTTTCTTCTGGTCGGGGTCTTCCTGATGGCCGATATGCTGTTGATGCGCCCGCCGGGGCTGTGGACCGCGCTGGTTCTGCTTGGGGCGGAGTTTCTGCGCAGCCGCCACGGCGGCACCGGAGAGCTGCCCTTTCCCGCCGAATGGGCCTTTACCGCGATGGTGATCGCGGCGATCTCGCTGGTCTATATGCTGGTGCTGAGCCTGTTCGCGGTCGATCACGGGCAGCCCGTCATGGCGCTGATGCGCGCGGCCCTGACCATCGCGTTTTATCCCCTGGTGGTGTTGTTCTGCCATCATGGGCTGACGCTGCGCCGGCTCAGCCCCGGCGATGTCGATCCGCACGGGGTGCCGCGATGAAACATTCGCAAAAGGACACCGAGGAAAGCGCCCGCAGGATCACCCGGCGCGGGCTGATTCTGGGCGGGGCGCAGGTCACCTTCATGGCCGTGCTTGGCCTGCGCATGCGCTACATGCAGGTCGAACAGGCCGATCAGTTCCGCCTGCTGGCCGAGGAAAACAGGATCAACATCCGCCTGATCCCGCCGACCCGTGGCCTGATCTTCGATCGCAACGGCACGCCGCTGGCGCAGAACGAACAGAATTACCGCATCGTCATCGTGCGAGAGGATGCCGGCGATGTCGAAGAGGCGCTGGCCCGCGTCGCCCGGCTGGTTCCGCTGTCGGAAGAGGATCTCGCCCGCGCCCGCAAGGAGATCATGCGCCGCAGCGCCTTTGTACCCGTCACCATCGCCGACCGGCTGAGCTGGGAGGAAGTGGCCGAGGTGGCCGTCAACGCCCCCGCCCTGCCCGGCATCACGCCGGAGGTCGGCCTGTCGCGCAGCTATCCCATGGGCAGCGACTTCGCGCATGTGATCGGCTATGTCGGCCCGGTCAGCGATTACGACCTGAGCAAGCTGGAAAACCCCGAGCCGGTGCTGCAGATCCCGCGATTTCAGATCGGCAAATCCGGGGTCGAGGCCAAGACCGAAGACCTGCTGCGCGGCAAGGCGGGCAACAAGCGGATCGAGGTCAACGCCGTCGGCCGGGTCATCCGCGAACTGGACAGGACCGAGGGCCAGGCCGGCGCCGACCTGCAACTGACGATCGATCATGGCCTGCAGAACTTCATGCAGGCGCGACTGTCTGCTGAAAGCGCCGCCGCCGTGGTGCTCGACCTCAACGAGGGCGATCTGCTGGGCATCGCCTCTTCGCCGACCTTCGACCCCAACAAGTTCGTGCGCGGCATCTCTGTCGGCGACTACCGGGAACTGACGGAAAACCCCTATCGCCCGCTGGCCAACAAGACGGTGCAGGGCACCTATCCGCCCGGATCGACCTTCAAGATGGTCACCGCGCTGGCGGCGCTGCAAGACGGGGTGATCACACCGGGCGAAACCGTCTGGTGCCCGGGCTATCTGGAAAGCGGCGGCCGGCGGTTCCACTGCTGGAAACGCGGCGGCCACGGGCATGTGGATCTGAACAAGAGCCTGGAGCAATCCTGCGACGTGTTCTTCTACGATATCGCCCGCCGCGTCGGGATCGAGAAGATCACGGCGATGGCCAACACGCTGGGCCTGGGCATCCGCCACGATCTGCCGATGTCGGCCGTGGCCGAAGGGCTGACCCCCACCAAGGACTGGAAAAGCATCTATCGCGGCGGCGACTGGGTGGTCGGCGACACGCTGAACGCGGCGATCGGCCAGGGCTTCGTGCTGGCCTCGCCCCTGCAACTGGCGGTGATGACCGGACGGATCGCCACCGGGCGCGCGGTGACGCCACGACTGCTGAAGTCGATCGACGGGGTCGAGCAGGCCTCGGGGCGCGGCGAGGCGCTGGAGGTCAACCCGATGCTGCTGACGCATGTGCGCAAGGGCATGTACGCCGTTTCCAACAGCCGCCGGGGCACCGGCTATCGCACCCGCGTGGTGGACGAGGCGATGCAGCTTGCCGGCAAGACCGGCACCAGCCAGGTGCGCAACATCACGGCGGCCGAACGGGCGCGCGGCGTGTTCCGCAACGAAGACCTGCCCTGGAACCGGCGCGATCACGCGCTGTTCGTCTGTTTCGCGCCCTATGACAACCCCAGGGTCGCCGTGTCGGTGGTGGTGGAGCATGGCGGCGGCGGATCGACAGCCGCGGCCCCCGTCGCCCGCGATATCGCCCTGCGCGCGCTTTACGGCACGGTGCCGCCGCTGACCGCCTATCCGCAGAACCAGCGCCAGGCGGTGGGAGAGCTGTTCGACAAACTGCCACTGCGCGATCCCGCGGCGCCCCAGACGGTACGGACCCGCGTATGAGCTATCTTGAGTATAATCTGAAGACCGTTCCCAGCGGGCTGCGCAAGGTTCTGTATCTGAACTGGGCGCTGGTGCTGCTTCTGACGGCGGTGGCCGGGGCCGGCTTCATGATGCTTTATTCCGTCGCCGGCGGCTCGATGTCGCCGTGGGCCGAGCCGCAGATCAAACGCTTTGCCATGGGGCTGGCAGCGATGTTCCTGGTGGCGTTCGTGCCGATCTGGTTCTGGCGCAACATGGCGGCGCTGGCGTTTTCGCTGTCGATCATGCTGTTGCTGTTCGTCGAGTTCTTCGGAACGGTCGGGATGGGTGCGCAACGCTGGATCGATCTGGGCTTCATGCGGCTGCAGCCGTCGGAGCTGACCAAGATCACGCTGGTGATGATCCTCGCGGCCTATTACGACTGGCTGGATATCCACAAGGTATCGCGCCCGGTTTTCGTAGCCATGCCGCTTTTCCTGATCCTGCTGCCCACCTATCTGGTGCTGCGCCAGCCCGACCTCGGCACCGCGCTGCTGCTTGTCATCGGCGGCGCGGCGGTGATGTTCGTGGCCGGGGTGCACTGGCTCTACTTCGCCGCCGTTCTCGCGCTTGGCGGCGTGCTGGTGACCGGCGTGTTCATGACCCGTGGCACACCCTGGCAGTTGCTCGAGGATTACCAGTACCGGCGCATCGACACGTTTCTCGACCCGGCGTCAGATCCGCTGGGCGCGGGCTATCACATCACCCAGTCGAAAATCGCGCTCGGCTCTGGTGGCTGGTCGGGGCGCGGGTTCATGCAAGGCACGCAGAGCCGGCTGAATTTCCTGCCCGAAAAGCACACCGATTTCATCTTCACCACCCTGGCCGAAGAATTCGGCTTTGTCGGCGCCTTTTCGCTGCTGGTGCTTTACGGGCTGATCATCGTGTTCTGCATCGCCTCGGCGCTCAAGAACAAGGACCGGTTTTCATCGCTGCTGACCCTGGGCATTTCGGCCACCTTCTTTCTGTTCTTCGCGCTGAACATGTCGATGGTGATGGGGCTGGCGCCGGTCGTGGGCGTGCCCTTGCCGCTGGTGTCTTACGGCGGGTCGGCGATGCTGGTGCTGATGGTGGCTTTCGGGCTGGTGCAAAGCGCGCATATTCACAGGCCAAGGGGAAGATAATGCTGAACATTCTGTTTGCGGCCAACGCGTCGCGCTGGTCGCAGTACCAGGTGCCGCTGCGGCGCGCCTTCGATGCGGCCGGGCTGAAGGTGACCCTGTTCACCGAAACCGATGCGCCGGAAACAGTCGATTACATCATCTACGCCCCCAACGGCGCGGTCAGCGATTTTACGCCCTTTACCGGCTGCAAGGCCGTGCTGGGGCTTTGGGCCGGGGTCGAAAAGATCGTGGGCAACACCACCCTGACCCAGCCGCTGTGCCGCATGGTCGACTCCGGGCTGGAGGAAGGCATGGTCGAATGGGTGACCGGCCATGTGCTGCGCCACCATCTGGGCATGGACGCCCATATCCTGCATCAGAACGGGGTGTGGGAACCGGTGGCGCCGCCGCTGGCGCGGGACCGCACCGTGGCGATACTGGGCCTGGGCGAGCTGGGACGTGCCTGCGCCCAGGCGCTGGCCGCGCTGCGCTTCAACGTGCTGGGCTGGAGCCGCAGCCCCAAGGATGTGCCCGGCGTTACCTGCCTGAGCGGCGAAGACGGGCTGGACAAGGCCCTGAGCCTGGCCGAGATCGTCGTTCTGCTGTTGCCACAGACGCCCGAAACCGAAAACCTGCTGAATGCGGCGCGGCTGGCCCGGCTGCCCGAGGGGGCCGTCATCATCAACCCCGGCCGCGGGCCGCTGATCGACGATGACGCGTTGCTGGCGGCGCTGGATGCGGGCCATATCGGCCATGCCACGCTGGATGTGTTCCGGGTAGAGCCCCTGCCGCCCGCGCATCCGTTCTGGGCCCATCCCAAGGTGACCGTCACGCCGCATATCGCCTCGGAAACCCGCCCCGACAGCGCCTCGCGCGTGATTGCCGAGAACATCCGGCGCGGCGAGGCCGGAGAGCCGTTCCTGTTTCTCGTCGATCGCGCCAAGGGCTACTGAGCGGGCGCTCGTCAGGCCTTGCGGCCTTCGTCGCTGCCTGCCCCCGCCTCCGCGCGGGTGCGCGAACTTCCGCCCTACCGCAGTTTCGGCGGTTTGTCCGGGTCCATGCCCGGCGCCGATGGTTCGGCGCGCTGCGGCCGGGCCAGCGCGGGCAGATCGAAGCGCAGGCCGACGCGCGCCAGCCTCGGGGCCACGGGATCGGAGGCATCAAAAAACGCCACGTCGAGCGCGCCCGCCTCGATGCCGGAAAAGGTCAGCGCCTCGCCCACGGCCTGGGCCAGCG
Organism: Actibacterium naphthalenivorans; assembly: GCF_014196965.1. Classification (GTDB taxonomy): domain Bacteria; phylum Pseudomonadota; class Alphaproteobacteria; order Rhodobacterales; family Rhodobacteraceae; genus Actibacterium_A; species Actibacterium_A naphthalenivorans. Next base: position 590,603 of record NZ_JACIEQ010000002.1, read on the forward strand.
CGCCCTCGGCCCCCGGCGCGGCATCGACGAAGGCAAGCATGTGCCCCCGCTGCCCGCCCTCGTAGGTCACGCCGGCCAGATAGGCCAGTGGCGCGAGCCCGGCCGCGCTGGCCAGCTTTGCGTCCAGCGCGCCGAGCAGAACATCGGGCAGGCCACCGGGCGCGGTGATCTCCACCGGCAGCGCCTCGACCTCGGTCGGGCGCTGCGCCAGCGTGACGGCCAGCCAGCCCACCGCCTCTGCCGGGATCAGGATCGACGAGGGCGCGACGCCAAGGTTCACCCCCAGCCCGATCCCCTGATCCTCGAGCATCGTGGCGATCAGCCGCCCGGACAGGGCCGCGAAGGGGGCCATGCTGCCCACGAAATCGGCCAGCCGCTCTTCCCGGTCAAAGACCAGAACAAAGGAACCACCTTCGAGTTCAAACACTTGCGGGGTGATGTTGTCACCATCGGGCTCTGCCGCCAGCAGCAGGAACAGCTCGCTGTCCGCCAGACGCTCGAAAAACCGCAGCCGCAGGGCGTCGTCGCCCGGCGCGGCCTCCATCGTTGCATGCGCCCGGTCGAGCGGGGTTTCGTCAGCCATCCATCACCTCTTTCACGCGGGTCCGCAGGGCCGGCAGCACCTCTGCCGCGAACCACGGGTTTTTCTTCAGCCACCCCGTATTCCGCCAGGACGGGTGCGGCAAGGGAAAGACGCGCGGCGCATGGGCGCGCCAGCCCTGCACGGTGCGGGTGACACCGCCCTTCGCATCCGCCCCGAGGAAATATTTTTGCGCATAGCCGCCCACCAGCAGGGTCAGCGCCACATCGCCCAGCCCGGCCGTGATCCGGTCATGCCAGGTGGCGGCGCAGACGGGCGGCGGCGGCAGGTCGGCGCCCTTGGCGTCATAGCCGGGAAAGCAAAAGGCCATGGGCAGCACCGACAGGCGGTCGCGGTCATAGAACTGTTCCGCCGTGATGCCCATCCAGTCGCGCAGCCGGTCACCCGAGGGATCGAAGAACGGCCTGCCCGCCTTGTGCACCCGCATCCCCGGCGCCTGCCCCGCCACCACGATGCGCGCGCCCGAGCGGAACCACGGCACCGGCCGGGGGCTGTGCCCCGTGGCGGTGGCAGCGAAGCGCGGGGCGCAGAGCGTGCAGGCGGCAAGCTCTGCGGCAAGGGCGGTCAGGGCATCGGACATGGGGTAGATTTAGGGGCGATGCGGACCGATGCCAAACGGGGACTTGACTCATTTCTATATTTCTAGAATTATAAAAATATGAAACACCACCTGTCAGATGACCTCTCTCTTGCCCGCGCCGCCTCGACCTTTGCCGCGCTCGGCTCGGAACAACGGCTTTCGGTGCTGCGCTGCCTGGTGCGCGCCGGGCCCGATGGCCTGTCGATCGGCGAGCTGGGCGCGCGCAGCGGCATAACCGGATCGACCCTGACCCATCATATGAAGATTCTGACCCAGGCCGGCCTGGTCACGCAGGCCCGCCAGGGGCGCTCCATCATCTGCATCGCGGCCGCCTATGACGAGATGGAGGCGCTGTCGCGCTTCCTGCTCTCCGAATGCTGCGCCGACATCGAAACCCCGCCAGAAGGCCACCGCCATGACTGACACCACCCTGCCCCCCGCCCGCCTGCCCGCGCTTTGGAAACGGTTGGACAAAGCCTGGCTTGCGATCCTGCTGATTCCGCTGGTTCTGGCGCTGCTTGATCCCGGGCGGGTCTGGCCGACGCTGGATTTCGCGGCGCGGGCGCTGGCCCACACCGGCATTTTCATCGTCTTTGCGGTGCTGGCCGTCGGCTACCTCAAGGCCACCGGCGCAGAGACGCTGCTGGCCAAGGCCTTCGAGGGGCGCGAGGTTCGGATGATCGTGCTCGCCTCGCTCGCCGGCGGGCTGTCGCCTTTCTGTTCGTGCGAGGTGATTCCGTTCATCGCCGCGATGCTGGCCGTGGGCGCGCCGCTTTCGGCGGTCATGGCATTCTGGCTGTCATCTCCGATCATGGACCCGGCGATGTTCCTGATCACCTCGGGCACGCTGGGCATGGGCTTTGCGGTGGCAAAAACGGTGTCTGCCGTCGGCATCGGCCTGTTCGGCGGCCTGACCACCAGCATGCTGGCCCGGTCGGCCCTGTTCGCCGACCCGCTCAAACCGACGAAAGCCTCCTGCAACAGCTGCGGCTGCGGCACCTCGTCCTTCACCGGCAAGCCGGTCTGGGCCTTCTGGAAAGAAGACAACCGCCGCCGGACCTTTCGCACCACGGTGCTGGAGAACGCGCTGTTCCTGGGCAAATGGCTGTTGCTGGCCTACATGGCCGAGGCGCTGATGCTGCATTACGTGCCGGCAGAGATGATCGCCACGGTGCTGGGCGGCGACGGGCTGCGGCCGATCCTGCTGGCGGCGCTGGTGGGGGCACCGGCCTATCTGAACGGATATGCCGCCGTGCCGCTGGTCGACAGTCTGCTGCAACAGGGCATGAGCAACGGCGCGGCGCTGTCGTTCATGCTCGCGGGGGGGATCAGCTGCATACCGGCGGCCATCGCCGTCTGGGCGCTGGTCAAGCCGCGGGTCTTCGCCGCCTATCTGGGGCTGGCCATGGCGGGATCGATTGCCGCGGGCCTGATCTGGAACGTGATCGCCTGATCGTTCCGGGAGCGGTTGCCCCCGCTTTTCACATGTTCTATTCCATCCCGATAGAAACGGGGGATTACGCGCATGTACAAGGTCTGGAACTTCGTCACCAACTATTCGCTGCTGCTGATTGCAGGCGCGGTGATTGCTTTGTTCTGGGCCAATATCGACCCGCATTCCTATCACGCCTTCGTTGATTTCGTCCTGATCGACGATTTCATCATCGGCCATGCGCATGAGGTCGACGGGCATATCGAGCGCACGCTGACCCTTCACTATCTCGTGAACGACGGGCTGATGGCCTTCTTCTTCGCCATCGCGGCAAAGGAGGTGTGGGAAGCGGTCATCCTCAAGAACGGCTCGCTGCGCGGCAAAAAGGCGGCGACGCCGCTGGTTGCCACGCTGGGCGGGATGCTGGGCCCGATCACCGTCTATCTGGGGCTGGCCGCCGTGCTCGGCTCGGAGACGTTCAGCGCGGTGCACCGCGGCTGGGCCATTCCCACCGCCACCGACATCGCCTTTTCCTATCTCGTCGGGCGCGTGGTCTTCGGCGCCGGGCACCCGGCGGTGCGGTTCCTGCTGTTGCTGGCAATCGCCGATGACGCGGCGGGCCTGATCATTCTGGCGATCTTCTATCCCTCGGGCGAACTGGCCCCCGAATGGCTCTTGCTGTCGCTTGGCGCGGCGGTGGTGGTGTTCGTTCTGTTCAACTGGCTGCCGCGGATGCTGGACCGGGGCGACCAGCTTCGCACGCGATCGACGCAGGTACGCAAGTATCTTTCGTTCTGGCCCTATCTGATCGCCGGCGCGCTGAGCTGGTACGGATTCCAGGAGGCCGGCCTGCACCCTGCCCTGGGCCTTTTGCCCATCGTTCCGGCCATCCCGCATGCCGACCGTGCCTTCGGCATCTTCTCGGAGGCCGAGCAGTATCTGACCGACCTGCTGAACCATATCGAACATATCCTGAAGCACCCGGTCGAGGTTATCCTGTTCTTCTTCGGCCTGCTGAACGCGGGTGTCGAGTTTTCGTCGATCGGTTCGCCGACCTGGCTGGTTCTTGCGGGGCTGCTGATCGGCAAGCCGCTGGGCGTGACCCTCTTCGGCTGGCTGGCCGCGCATCCGCTGCGCCTGGGCCTGCCGGCGGGCATGCGCACGACCGACCTGTTCGTCATCGGTTGCATCGCCTCCATCGGCTTCACCGTGTCGCTGTTCATCGCGGCGGTGGCGTTTGACGGCAGCGTGATGCTGGGCGAGGTTCGGGTGCAGGATGCGGCCAAGATGGGGGCGCTGTTCAGCTTCTTCGGCGCCGTGCTGTCGTTTGCTGCGGGCAAGCTTCTGCGGGTCGAGAAACAGACCTTCTGACGCGGCATTGCACAGCAATGCCGCCCGGCGCGGCCGGCTTGCCCGATTGCGGCCAGAATTCGGTGATTTCCGTTGAAAATTAACGGGAGTTTCCGACATAATGCCGCCTCAATAGCTGGGTATTGTCTTCGGAACAGAAACCGTCAGACGCTGGATGACGGCGCAGGGTGGGGCAGTACCGGATCGGGTGCATGATTGAGTTCGAGAATGTGAGCAAGTCCTTCTGGACCGGCAGACAGCGCAAGGTGATCCTTGACCGTGTGTCGTTCCGGGTGGATCTGGGCAGATCCATGGGCATCCTCGCCCCGAACGGCACCGGCAAGACCACCCTGATCAACATGATGGCCGGGCTGGAAAAGCCCGATGAGGGGAAGGTGATCCGAACCAGCCGCATCTCTTTTCCGCTGGGCTTCATGGGCGGTGTCGTCAACCGCCATACCGGCACCGAGAACGCGCGCTACATCGCCCGGCTCTACGGGCTGGACCCCGACTATGTAGAGGCGTTCTCGCGCTGGATGTGCGGGATCGAAGAGTATTTCGACATGCCGCTCGGCACTTACAGCCAGGGCATGCGGGCGCGGTTCAGCTTTTCGCTGATGCTGGCGCTGGATTTCGACATCTACCTGATCGACGAGGGCATGCCCTCGACCACGGATGTGGAGTTCAACCGCAAGGCCGGCAGCATCCTGCGTGAACGGCTTGAAAAGACAACGGTTGTAATGGTGTCGCATCAGGCCGAGACGCTCGAGAAATTCTGCCGCTCTGCCGCGGTTCTGCTGAACGGCAAGCTGCATATGTTTGACACGCTGGAAGAGGCGAAAAAGCTCTATGACTACCAAACCCAGAGCTAAGAAATACCGCATCCGGCGCAACGGGCCGCTTGGCAACGGACGCCCGCGCGCCGCCGCGGATGGCATGGCGGGCGCCGTGGCGGGTGCCGCCGCCAGCCCGATGCCCGAAACCGTCGGGGCGATGGCCTCCCCTGCCCCTTCCCCCGCCGCCGCGGCCACCGCCGTTGCGCAGGCAGCGCCCGCCGCCGCGCCGGAGCCTGCCCCGACGCCGCGCACCGAGCGCCCCGTCGACCAGGATATCACCGAGATCCGCCGCGAGGGCCTGACCGGCCGCCAGCTGCGCATGGCGCGCCGCGTGGCACAGAAACACGGCCTGGCGCCCACCTCCGATTTCGATGCCGTCCGCCTGCTGCGCAAACAGGGGATTGACCCGTTCCAGCGCAGCAACATGCTGGAACTGGTTGTGTCGGACAGCCCCGGCCAGCCGCAGGAAGCCCCGCCCCAGCTTCCCCAGACTGTGCGCCAGGGCGGCGCCGGCCTGCCCGCGACGCCGATCCCCGCCAGCATCTCGCCGGCCGAGCAGGTGATGCATATCCAGCAGGATATCGCCCGCCGCCGCCGCCGCCGCATGGTCACGATGCTGTCGCGGCTGGCGGCCTTCGTGCTGCTGCCGACACTGGTGGCCGGGATCTACTATTTCCGCATCGCCACGCCGATGTATGCCACGAAATCGGAATTCGTGATCCAGCAGGCCGAAAGCCAGATGAGCGGCGGGCTGGGCAGCATGTTCGCGGGCACCGGCCTTGCGGTGCAGCAGGATTCCATCGCGGTGCAAAGCTATCTCAAATCGCGCGACGCGATGCGCCGGCTCGACGCCGATCTGGGCTTCATGGCCCATTTCAGCCAGCCCCAGATCGACCCGGTTCAGCGGCTGGACCCAGACGCCACCAGCGAGGCCGCCTATCGCGTCTTCGAGCGCACCGTGAAAATCGGCTATGACCCGACCGAAGGCATCCTGAAGATGGAGGTCATCGCAGCCGATCCCGAAACCTCCGCCGCCTTTTCCGAAGCGCTGATTTCCTATGCCGAACAACGCGTCGATGGCCTGACCCAGCGCCTGCGCGAGGATCAGATGTCAGGCGCCCGCGCCAGTTTCCGCGAGGCCGAGACCCGCGTCGAGGAAGCACAGAACCGGGTGCTGGAGCTGCAGGAACGTCTGGGCGTGCTGGACCCGGTGACGGAAACGACCGCGCTGATGAGCCAGATCTCGAGCTTCGAAATCCAGCTGCGCGAAAAGCGGTTGCAGCTTGACCAGTTGATGGACAACGCCCGCCCCAACCAGGCCCGGGTGGACGGCGTGCGCGGCGATATCCGCCGGCTCGAAAACCTGGTGGCGGAGCTGCGCGCGTCGATGACCGAAAGCACCACCGGCACCGATTCCCTGGCCCGTGTCTCTGCCGAATTGCGGATCGCCGAAGCCGATCTCGCCAACCGGCAGCTCTTGCTGCAGCAGGCGCTGCAACAGCTTGAAACCGCCCGGATCGAGGCGAACCGGCAGGTGCGCTATCTTTCGCTCGGCGTCAGCCCCGTCGCGCCTGACGAGCCGACCTATCCCCGCGCATTCGAGAACACCATTCTGGCTTTCCTGATCTTTGGTGGGATATATCTGATGATATCCATGACCGCCTCAATTCTCAGGGAACAGGTTTCAAGCTAGATGAAGAATATCCAGACCGGCGCGCTGACCATCGGGAACGATCAGCCGCTCACCGTGATCGCCGGCCCCTGTCAGCTGGAAAGCGCCGAACACGCGCTGATGATCGCCCGAACCATGAAGGCGGCCTGCGAGGCCGCGGGCGCGGGCTATGTGTTCAAGGGAAGCTTCGACAAGGCCAACCGCACGTCGGCCAGCGGCAAGCGCGGCGTCGGGCTCGAGGCCGGGCTGCGTATTCTGGCCGAGGTGAAACAGGCGCTCGGCATTCCGGTGCTGACGGATGTTCACACGGCCGAACAATGCGCCCCAGCGGCGCGGGCGGTGGACATCCTGCAGATCCCCGCCTTCCTGTGCCGGCAGACCGATCTGCTGCTGGCGGCGGGCGAGACCGGGGCGGTGATCAACATCAAGAAGGGCCAGTTCCTTGCCCCTTGGGACATGGACAATGTCGTGGCCAAGGTCGAAACCACCGGAAACGAGCGCATCATGCTGACAGAGCGTGGCACGTCCTTCGGCTATAACACCCTGGTGACCGACATGCGCAGCCTGCCCCGGATGATGCAGACCGGCTATCCGGTGGTGATGGACGCGACCCATTCGGTGCAACAGCCCGGCGGCCTGGGCGGCGCCACCGGCGGCCAGCGCGAATTTGCCCCGGTAATGGCGCGCGCCGCCGTTTCGCTGGGCATTGCGGCGGTGTTCATCGAAACCCACGAGACCCCGGATACGGCGCCCTCCGACGGGCCCAACATGATCCCGCTGGATCAGATGGGCGCGCTCATCGAAACGCTGATGGCATTTGACCGTCTCGCCAAGGCCCACCCGATCCGCCTGGGCTGATCCCGAAATCGCGCCCTGCGAACAAGTTGGAAATTTTCGTGAAATTGGGCTTGAAGACCGGTGCGGTCCGGCGTAATTAACCGCCCACCGTTGGGGTGTAGCCAAGTGGTAAGGCAGCAGTTTTTGGTACTGTGTATCGTAGGTTCGAATCCTACCACCCCAGCCAGTCACTTCCTTGATTTGATATACTGAGACTTCAGCGCACGTTTATCGCGTGTTTCCCTGCCCTTGGCGTGTGCGAATTTCAGGTGAGACGCGAACCGGGGCGCCAAACGGGGCCACTTCGGGCCGCAGCCTCTGTTTGCGATTTCGGCGGTACGCATTCGGGAATGGCGCGGGGGTCAGAGCGCGGCGAACTGCGCGTGCTGCTCGGACCAGACCGTAGAGAAGCGGGTCTTGATCAGGTAGCCCGTGGTGAGGCCATCGGGCTGTTCACCCGTGGCGATGCCGTCAAGAACATCGGGCGCGAGCAATGCAAGGTTGGTCACGTCCTGAACACGGCGTTTCGACACTCCTTCGGCGTCAGCGATTTCGGAGAAGGTTTTACCCGTGATGACCATTGCCAGCCAGCTGCGCCCCTTCATGATGTTCTGCCCCAGCGTTCTGTCGATCTCTGCCGGTGCCTCACCCAGATACAGTTTCAGCTCAACGCCACACCGGCGCGTCTGGAATGGAGATTCGATTGTCATTTCAGCCAGATTGATTTGTTCCGGCAGGTAGCCGAGACGATCAGCAAGCATTGTCTTGTCCAGCATCACCGTCAGGGAGCCCGGTTGCAGATCGGTTCGTTCTATCAAAGCCAGTCGTTCCGTCACTTTGCCTTGTTCCTGAAGCCTTTTCGATACGTCTGTCAGTTCGGCTGCCGTCAGGTCTTCGGTCATTGCGATCGCGGCACCGGGTCTGGTCAGATGCTGCCCCATCAGTTCAGCCAGCAAGCCCTCAACCTGTGCTGCGGGCAGCCGCCAGGCATCCGGATGCGCCCGGCTGCGATCTTTGACCAGTCTGCGGGAGATGTAGTAACGAAGTCGTTTGCCATTCTTGCGCCTGTGGCTGGATGTCAGACGATTGCCGGTTTCATCAAAGAGCTTACCCGCAAGTAGTGATCTGGTTGCCTTTTGTCTGGAGCCGCGAGCAACCGCTGCCCCATTCTGCATCATGTCCTGAATTTTGTCCCAAACCGCCGGATCAATGATGGCTGGATGCTGTCCCTCATAGACCTGTTTCTTGTGCCGGATTCTCCCGGTGTCTGACGTCAGCGCCAATGGGCCAGTTTAGGGTGATTTGATAAGAGAGGGTTTCTGGCACATCGTAACCACCAAGGAGTGGAGATGAGACAGAATCCCGGAACCAAGCAGAGCCACGGCGAGAAGGTCGTCAAGGACATCCGTCGAGCGACCCGCAAACAGTATACGGCCGAAGAGAAGATCAGGATCGTGCTGGACGGCCTGAAGGGCGAGGACAGCATTGCCGATCTGTGTCGCCGCGAGGGTATTGCCCAGAGCCTGTATTACAGCTGGTCCAAGGAATTCCTCGAGGCCGGCAAGAAGCGTCTGGCGGGCGATACGGCTCGCGCGGCGACATCTA